>OZ242021.1:0-1872500 GCA_965204925.1 Candidatus Poriferihabitaceae bacterium
CACGCGCCGCGCCGACCGTCACCGTCTGCGGGTCGGCGTAGTTGGTGGTCGTGAAGGTCAGGCTGGCCGGATCTACCGTGACGTCTCCCGAAGCGCCGCCCACCGTCACCGTCACCGTCACCGTGTCCGACGGTTGCGTGTTGAGGCGCATCGTGTAGGTTGCGCTACCGCCTTCATCGACCGTCAGCGTGGGCGTGGAGAGCGTCACTCCGGCGGGGACTGTCGCCACCGGCGTGGCGCTCTTCTCGTCCGACACCGCGCCGTTGCCGGCCGCGCTCAGCGCGCGTATGCGGAAGGTGTATTGCGTGCCGTTGTTCAGGCTCCCGACCGTGTGGCTGGTAGTGGCCGCGCCGGAACCCGACATGGCGGTCCAGCTGGTACCGAAATTGCCGGTGGTCTTCTGCTGGTACTGGTAGCCGGTGATGGTGGCGTCGTCCGGATCGCTCCAGTTCAGCGTCACCTGGCCGTTGCCCGGGGTCGCCGCGAAGTTGGCCGGCTTGGCGGGCGGTCCGGCAGTGACGGTCACACTCACCGTACCTGCATCGGGTATCATGTCCGCAGTGGCTCCGCTCAGCCGGAAGGCGTGAGCGATGGTCGCCTGTCCCGCCTCGACGCCGGTCACCGTCACCGTCTGCGCGGTGTTGTAGTTGCCCGTGGTGAAGGTCAGGGTCGCGGGGTCCACCGTGGCCTTGTTGGTGGCGCCACTGGTGATGCGGAGTGTGCCCGCATAGGAATCGGTCAGCGCCACCGTGTAGGTGGCCGTGGCGCCCGCCGCCACCTCGACGGGGGCGCCGGCGATGGTCAGGGCGGCCTTGTCATCATTCTTGAAGGTGACCTCCCTGACATTCGAAAGCGGGCCGTGCGTCGGGCGGCCGCCGACATACCCCGTCGCCCGAACCCTGACCTCCACCACCGTACCGTCGGGATAGCTGAGCCGGGGACTCGCTGCGTTGCGGGTAGCGACGCTGTTGCCGAGCGACCCGCTTGCCCCCCAGCCGCCGCCCTTACGTCTGTATTCCAGTCGCCAGTTCGAGAATGTCGCGGCGCCTTTGACGAGATCGCCCGCACCCGTCCCGGCATGGGTCCAGGTGAGGTTGATCACCCGGTTGGTCGTCGAGGTGGCGCTGGTCAGCACCGGGGCCGCCGGGTTGTCGTCATCGGTCACGGTCACGGTCACCGACGCGGCGGTCACGCTGGCGTAGTCGGCTCCCGCCACCGCATGGCTGACGGTCACGTTCTCGATGCGCGCATCGCTGTCGCTCTCGCCGGTCACCGTGACGGTCTGAGCCACGTTGTAGTTGCCGGAGTTGAAGGTCAGGCTAGCCGGAGAGACCGTCGCCGCGCCCGTGTCGTCGCTGGAGGGGGTCACGGTCACGGTCCCGGACGGCTCGGTGTTCAGTTTCACCGTGTAGGTGCCGGTGCTCCCCTCCGCCACCGTCAGGTCGGTCTTTGAGACCGTCACTCCGGCGGGGGTCGCCGCCATCGGGGTGGCGGTTTCTTCGTTGGAAGTACCCGAGACAGCGCCGCCGCCCGGCCCTGTATAGGAAGCCCGCACCTTGAATGTGTAGGCGGTGCCGTTTGTCAGCCCGGTTACCGTGTGGGTTCGGGTTGCCCTGTTGGTGCTTATGCCCAACCAGCTGCCGAAGTTACCGGCGCCTGCCTTCTGCTGATAATGCCATCTCTCAAAAGTGGTGCCTACGGTAGGCGGAAAATTATTGTTACTGTCGGGCGTCCAAGTGAGCGTGACCTGCCCATCGCCTGCCGTGGCGCTCAAAACCGGTAACACGGGGGCCTGCGCTTGCGCGGCCTGTGGCGCGAGGGCGGCGGCGAGTGTCAGCAGCAGAAAGGCGGCAAGTACCGCGTTCAGGCGGCGGGCGGGTCTCCCGGGAGCACCCACCGGATCAGCCCCGCGCCCGCATGCTGAATTCTTTGGGGGGGGGGGGGGGGTACGAAGGTCGCGCGCATGTTTGGCATAACAGTAAGGTTTCGGGAATTATATTTTAAGGGGCGGCAATTTCCAAGAGTATAAAGTGTATTCAATAAACGTTGCAAGACCCCCGTTATCGGACGACTGCATGTCCACCGGTCTTGAATGCACGCCGCCAAGGGTGGTCCGGTGGCGGCTTCCAAACTGGCCGAGACTGCTGTCGCGCTTTCGCCTGATCCACCCTGAACCGGACGCTCTTGCCCTCCTCGACCGCAAGGGGAGCCTCCCCCTCGACAAGCAGCCGGACCGACAACTCGCGACCGCCCTGTAACATGGTCACCCGGCCATCATAGTCCTTGCACACGGTCACCGTTGTACCGCGTAACCGGTAGCCCTTTCCTTGACCCATGATCTGGTACGTGTTCCCGTTGAAGTGGACCGCCAGGTGTCGGGTCACCTTGCGGATGTGCTGTTCGCACAGAATCAAATCCAATTCCCGGTCGTTGTGCCACACCGCCCGGCGCGCATCCGTAGGGTTGCGTGGCGCCACAGCAAAACGCCGGTTGTAATCCGCCATAAACGCGGGCAGGCAGGCATTGCCCGCTTCCAGGCTACCGATGCCACGCAGTCGCATCTCTTTCACCAAGCGGTCTTGCAGCGTGCGGTTGGCGCGCTCTACCCGTCCCTTCGCCTGGGGGCTGTTGGCGTGAATCGACTCAATGTCCAGCGTGCGCAGCGCCCGTACGAACCGCGTGACCTCGCCCTCCCGCTCGAGCCGGTTTACCCGGAACACCCCATACCGATCCGAGTAGTAGGCTACCGGGCGCCCGTAGACCGAAAGATGAACCCGCGTCGTCTCCATGCAGGCTTCGGTCGTCTCCGCCGACCAGAATCCCGCCGCCAGCAGCCGTGAGGTCGCGTCATCCACATACACGATCAGGGTACACCGCGACCCGCGTCCCTCGAACCAGTCGTGCGAAGAACCATCAATCTGTACCCACTCGCCCAAGCGCTCCCGGCGCTGACGCAGAGGATGCGTTCGTACCTCGTTCCGTACCTGCGGGCGCCACAGCCCGTCTTCAATCATCCAGCGGCGTAGTGTCTCCGCCGATAAACGGTGACCATGTACTTCAACCAACTTCTCGCACGCAAAACTCGGACCAAAATCCGCATAGCGCGCCCGAACCAGGGCCAAGACCTCCCGGCGAACCGGCGCAGCTATGGCATGGTTCGACCGCTTGCCCCAGCGATTCGACACCAAACCCGACAAACCCTGCGCCCGGTAACGCGCCACCAAACGCTTCACCTGACGCACGCTCAACCAAAGTCGCAACGCCGCCTCACGCTGCTTCAACCGCTTCTCCACCACTTCCTCAATCACTCCAATACGATCCGACTCCCGCATGCTCAACAACACCCCCGTGCCCAACATAACTGCCCCTCCCGATCAAAAAAGGGGACATTTCTACTTTGGTTTAACACCAGGACAACCTGCGGCTAGCAATTCCCGCTAAGGACATTCCCCCGTGGATTCGGCGGGATTTTCGGACGCAAACGCAGGCGTCGGGAGTATACGGACAAGGCTGTCGCATCAGGAAGTGTCGAAGGGCGCCAGGTTGCACAGGCGATATGATCGTTGGAATGGATAGTAGCGTGGAGCGCTTCGCGAGAGCCGCTATGAAACGAAAATGCTATAATCGGCAAGCCTTCCCTGACAAAAGACGACAATGGACAGACTGGAACTTCCGATCGGTGACGCCTCCTTCCGCAATATTCGGGAGCGTAACTTCTACTATGTGGACAAGACTCCCCATATCCGGAGTTTGACGCAAGGAGCCGGATACTACTTCCTGTCGCGTCCGCGGCGCTTCGGCAAGAGTCTGCTGATAGATACCCTGCATGAACTGTTTGCGGGCAGCGAACAACTGTTCCACGGGCTTGATATTCATGAGCGTTGGGACTGGGATACCCGGCATCCGGTGATACGCCTGAGTTTTGACGGCAATTACAGTGAGTCTGGGGAACTTGAGAAGGACACGATCGAACAACTGGAGAGTACGGAGCGTCAGTACGGGCTGGACGCGGCGGTGAGGTCCGACAGTGGTCCAAGACGTCTTCGTAATGTCATAGAGCGTCTTTATTACAAGACCGGTCAGCAGGTTGTGGTACTGATAGACGAATACGACAAGCCGATACTGGATGTACTGGAGAACAAGGAACTGGCGCAGGAGAACCGTGATTATCTGCGTGGTTTCTACGGCATGATCAAGGGTTGCGCCCGTTATCTTCGTTTTGTCTTCATCACCGGCATCAGCATGTACTCGAAGGTCAGTCTGTTCTCGGTACTCAATAACCTCAATGACATCAGCCTGAACCCCGAATACGCCACAATCTGCGGTTATACCGAGGATGACCTCGCTACGGTGTTCGCTCCCGAACTGGCGAGTGTGACGGACGATGACCGCAAGAATATCCGTTACTGGTACAACGGCTACCACTGGCTGGGGAACGAGAAGGTTTACAACCCGTTCGACATCCTGCTGTATTTCAGCAACCGCAAGTTCAAACCCTGGTGGTATGAGACCGGCACGCCTTCCTTTTTGTACGAGCGCATGGCAAGCGGGGCGGTCAATACGCTGGATTTGGAGAACCTGCATATGTACGACAGCGACCTGTCCACATTTGAGGTTGAGCGGGTCAATCTGAACGCCCTGTTATTCCAGTGCGGTTATCTGACCCTTGTGGATGAGGAAGATCGTCCCGAGGGTATTTTCTACACACTGGACTATCCCAATCATGAAGTGAGATTGAGTCTGAACCGGCAATTGCTGGAGGCGGTTACCGGGGATGTAGTGCGGGTATCGGAGTACGGCAGGGCGTTGCTTGCCTTGCTGGACGGCAACGACTTTGCGGGATTTGAACGGGAATTGCAGGCGTTCTTCGCCGGTATTCCGTATCAATGGGTCGCTCGTGAAGCGGGAGAATATGGCGAGGGGTATTATGCGTCCCTGCTGTATTCGTGTTTTGTGATACTGGGTATGGATATTCGGGTTGAGGATTCCACGAGTCGGGGTCGTTCTGACATGGTCCTGGCGCGTGGTGGTCAGGTATTTGTGCTGGAATTGAAGGTAGCGCGGGAAGCGCAAGTACAGGCGAGGCTGGAGGAGGCGCTTGTTCAGATGAGGCACAGGGACTATGCCGGCAAGTACCGCACGGGCAGCAAGACAGTTCATCTGCTTGCCCTGGTATTCGACCGCGACAAGCGCAATCTGGCGATGATGCGGGCGGGGTGAACCCGGCACAACAATTCCCGACAAGCCTGCCGGATCAGTAAATCCGCCGCAGGGCTAGCCTTGTCCGCATACTCCCGACGCCTGTGTTTGCATCCGGAAATCCCGCCGAATCCACCGAGGGATGTCCTTGTCGGGAATTGCTGTCCGGGTTCCAAGTGACATTCCTGTTTCACATCATGATAAAATAGCCAGCATGAGCGGTATGCCCGATTTGCGCAATAACACAGATATTGACGTCGCCGAGACGAAGGAATGGCTGGATGCCTTGACGTCCGTTATTCAGGCGGACGGCCATGAGCGCGCGCATTTCCTTATTGAATCGCTCATAGATCACGCCAGAAGGACAGGCATTCATATCCCCTACCGGGCCAATACCGCCTATCTCAACACGATCCCTGCCCATATGGAACAGCCGAGCCCGGGAGACCATGCGCTGGAGAGACGAATCCGGGCGCTGGTTCGCTGGAACGCAATGGCGATGGTGGTTCGCGCCAACCGAATTTCCAGCGAACTCGGCGGGCATATTGCCAGCTTCGCGTCCGCCGCTACGTTGTACGATGTCGGCTTCAACCACTTCTGGCGCGCCAGCTCCCCCAATCATCTGGGCGACATGATTTTCATTCAGGGGCACTCCGCCCCCGGAATCTATGCAAGAGCCTATCTTGAGGGGCGGCTTCATAAAGAGGACCTGAGGCTGTTTCGCCAAGAAGTGGAGGGCGGCGGTTTGTCCTCTTATCCCCATCCGTGGCTGATGCCCGATTTCTGGCAGTTTCCCACCGTTTCCATGGGGTTGGGGCCGATCATGGCGATTTACCAGGCGCGGTTCATGAAATACCTGCACAATCGCGGGCTGATTGATGCCGGCGACCGCAAAATCTGGGCATTTTTGGGGGACGGGGAAATGGATGAGCCCGAATCCATGGGAGCTCTCGCTATCGCAGGCCGCGAGAAGCTCGATAACCTGATCTTTGTCGTGAATTGCAACCTGCAAAGACTGGACGGGCCGGTGCGCGGGAACGGCAAGATAATCCAGGAACTGGAGAGCGATTTTCGCGGTTCGGGCTGGAACGTCATCAAGCTGATCTGGGGCGGATACTGGGACAAGCTGTTGATACGTGATGACAAAGGGCTGTTGAAACAGCGCATGGAGGAAGCCGTGGATGGTGAATATCAGGCATTCAAGGCCAATGACGGCGCCTATGTCCGGGAAAAATTCTTCGGCAAGGACCCCGAGTTGAAAGCCATGGTTGCCAATATGACCGACGAAGATATCTGGAGGTTGAATCGCGGCGGCCATGACCCGCACAAGATCTATGCGGCTTATCATGCGGCCTCTCACCATAGCGGACAACCTACGGTAATACTGGCAAAAACAGTCAAGGGCTACGGCATGGGGGAGACCGGAGAGGGCCAGAATACTACCCACCAGCAGAAAAAAATGGGAGAGGAAGCGCTGCTGGCGTTTCGCGACCGCTTCAATATCCCGTTGACCGACGAGGAAGTCACACGGGCGCCTTTTTACCGTCCGGAAAGGGATTCTCCGGAGGCGCGCTATATCCTGGAACGAAGGGAGCGACTGGGTGGTTTCCTGCCCTCCCGCAGGAGTGTCTGCGTGCCCGGCTTCGGTTTGCCGCAAGCGGATATTTTCAAGTCCCAGCTTGAGGGTACGGGAGCGCGCAAAATTTCGACGACGATGGCTTTTGTCAGGATTCTGTCCGCCTTGATCCGGAACAGGGAGTTGAAGGACTACATCGTACCGATCATTCCCGATGAGTCCCGCACATTCGGTATGGAAGGCATGTTCAGGCAGCTCGGCATCTACTCCCCGGACGGACAGTTGTATGAACCGGTCGATTCCGGCCAGCTGATGTTCTATCGTGAGGATAAAACGGGTCAGGTGCTCCAGGAAGGTATCAATGAAGCCGGCGCCATGTCGTCATGGATCGCCGCCGGAACCTCTTACAGCAATCACAACCTGTTCACCATCCCGTTTTATATTCTCTACTCGATGTTCGGATTCCAGCGCATCGGCGATCTGTGCTGGGCGGCTGGCGACAGCCGCGCGCGCGGGTTCATCATGGGCGGGACGGCCGGCAGAACGACGCTGGCCGGCGAGGGGTTGCAACATCAGGATGGGCACAGTCTGGTTCTGGCATCCACGGTTCCGAACTGTGTTGCCTACGACCCTGCTTACTGCTATGAACTGGCTGTGATCATTTATGACGGATTGCGCCGCATGTACCACAAACAGGAAAGTATCTATTACTACATCACGGTCATGAACGAGAATTACACTCACCCCGCGATGCCCGAAAACGCCGAAGAAGGCATCCTGAAAGGGATGTACCTGTTGAAGAGAATCGGGCGCGGGGAGAACGTTCACAAGGTGCAATTACTGGGTAGCGGGGCTATAGTGCGGGAGGTTGAGGCGGCCGCCACATTGCTGGACAAGGACTACGGGATCAGCGCCGATATCTGGAGTGTCACCAGTTTCAACGAATTGGCGCGAGACGGGCATAACGTACAACGGGAAAACCGCTTGCGGCCGAGCGATACGCCTAAGCAGAGTTACGTGGAGATGTGCCTGGGCAACGCGCCGGGACCGGTCATCGCGGCCACCGACTACATCCGCATGTATGCCGAGCAGATCAGGGCGTTCGTCCCCGGCCATTATTATGTATTGGGGACGGATGGCTATGGTCGCAGCGACACGAGGAGCAAGTTGCGCAAATTCTTCGAGGTGGACCGTTACCATATCGCGCATACGGCGCTGAAGGCGTTGTCCGATATGGAATCATTCTCGCTTGAAGATCTGCAAGAGGCGGGGCGCAATCTCGGTATCCGCTGCGATCAGCCAAACCCGGCCATGATGTGACGGACATGGCGCAGATTACCGTTCCCGATATTGGCGATTTCGATCAGGTCGAGGTCATAGAAGTGCTTGTTGGCGCCGGTGACGAGGTCGCCGCCGAAGATCCGCTCATTACGCTGGAAAGCGACAAGGCAACGATGGAGATTCCAAGTCCTGTTGACGGGACCGTGACGAGTATCGCCGTTGCGGTCGGGGACCGGGTCGGCGAAGGAACGTTGGTCGCGGAAATTACGGGGGCGGAAAGGCAGGAGCGCGAATCCGCTGCCGAAACATCAGAAACAATCAACGGGAACAGCGGTTGGGGCGGCCGCGGCAATGGCGAAAGCGGGGAACGCAGTACGGACGAAGCGCCCGCCCGCTCCGGCGCGAATGAAGGCGTAGCGGCGCAACAGGAACAACCGGAACCGAAGCCCGCCGCCGGGGCGGCCGGGGAAACGAGTCGCCTCCCCCCTCACGCGAGCCCGGGTATCCGCCGCTTCGCCCGGGAACTGGGCGCGGACCTGGAGTTGATCGGAGGCAGCGGACCCAAAGGCAGGATTTTGAAAGAAGATGTCAAAACCTGGGTCAAGCGGCAACTGACAGAGAGCCGCCCGCTTGCCCGACAGGAGAGAACAAGCATTCCCGCTATTCCTGAAATTGATTTTTCCGAATTCGGCGCCATCAAAACCGTCGATCTGGGGCGCATCAAGAAATTGTCCGGTCCGCACTTGCAACGGGCATGGCTCAACATACCCCATGTTACTCATCATGATGAAGCCGATATCACCGATCTGGAAGAGTTCAGACAGTCCCTGAAATCGGAAGCGGAGAAAAGAGGCTTCCGTATCACCCTGCTGCCCTTCGCGATCAAGACACTGGCTGCGGCATTGCAGGAATACCCGAACTTCAATGCCTCCCTGGCTCCTGACGGGGAGCGCCTGATATTGAAACGCTATTTCAACATCGGTATCGCGATCGATACGCCCGGCGGGCTGGTAGTGCCGGTGATCCGCGATGTACACCGCAAAAGTATCTTCACGCTGGCGCAGGAGCTTGCGGATTTGAGCGCGCGCGCGCGTAACAACCGGCTTGGAGCGGAGGATCTGAAAGGGGGATGTATCAGTATCTCCAGTCTCGGAGGTATTGGCGGTACCGCGTTTACTCCTGTCGTCAATGCCCCGGAAGTCGCTATCCTGGGCATTTCCCGCGCCAGAACGATGCCTGTGCGGGAGGGGCGGAGATTTGTTCCGAGACTGCTGTTGCCATTGAGTCTGTCTTATGACCACCGTGTGGTGGACGGAGCGGAGGCGGCGCGCTTTGTCTGCTTCCTGACCCGTTCGCTTGCCGATATCCGGCGCTTGTCATTATAGACTATGACCGTACAGGGAGAGCGTCACGCCCAACTGGTTGTGCTCGGCTCGGGCCCGGGCGGTTATAGCGCCGCGTTTCGGGCGGCCGACCTCGGCCTGCAGGTTATCCTCGTTGAGCGCTATACGTGTCTGGGCGGAGTCTGTCTCAATGTCGGCTGTATCCCTTCCAAAGCCTTGCTGCATGTCGCAAAAGTCATCGCCGATGCCGCGCAGGCAAGCGAGTTCGGGCTGGACTGGGCGCCCCCTGACATTGATCTGCAACGGACACGGAGATGGAAAGACGGGATCGTTGACCGCTTGACACGGGGATTGGCGGGACTGGCCGGCAAGCGCGGCGTCACAATCGTGCAAGGGAGCGGAAAATTTACCGGACCCAACCGCATGGAAGTCGAATCGCAAGACAGGACTGAAACCCTGTCATTCGATCAGGCGATTATTGCAGTCGGCTCGCGGGCGACCAGAATTCCGGGGACTTTGAGCGGACACGAACGGGTCATGGATTCGACCGGCGCGCTAACGCTTGAGGACATCCCTGAAAAACTTCTGGTCATCGGGGGTGGCATCATCGGCCTTGAGATGGCAACCGTCTACCACGCGCTTGGCAGCAAAGTCAGTGTCGCCGAGATCACGGACAGATTGATCGCGGGCGCCGATGCCGATCTGCTCAGGCCGCTCACGCAAAGAATCAGGAAACAGTATGAGCAGATCTGGCTGAATACCCGGGTTACCGGTATGGAATCACTCGGAAACCGGATCAAGGTTCATTTTGCAGGCAAGGAAGCCCCGCAAGACGGAATATTCGATCGTGTGCTCGTTGCAACCGGGCGCGCCCCCAACGGTAACCGAATCGATGTGCAACGCTGCGGGGTTTTCGTTGACGAACGGGGTTTCATTCCGGTCGACGAGCAGCAGCGCACCTCTGCGCCTCATATTTTTGCCGTCGGCGATGTCGTTGGACAACCGATGCTGGCTCACAAGGCGGTTCATGAAGGCAAGGCCGCCGCTGAAGCGGCGGCAGGAATGAAAAGTGGTTTCGAGGCGCGTGTTATCCCCAATGTCGCCTATACCGACCCCGAAATTGCCTGGGCGGGGATCACTGAAGCGGACGCAAAAGCCAAGGGACTTGAATACGGCAAGGGGGTTTTCCCCTGGGCTGCCAGCGGCCGCTCCCTGTGTCTGGGACGCAGCGAGGGTTTGACCAAACTGTTATTCGACAGAACCAGCGGGCGTATAATCGGCGCCGGCATTAGCGGCAGTCATGCCGGTGACCTGATCGCCGAAGCGGTACTGGCAATAGAGATGAATGCCGACGCGCGCGACATCGGACTTTCGGTCCATGCGCATCCCACCCTTTCCGAAACGCTCGGTTTTGCCGCCGAGGTCTTTGAGGGGACGATTACGGACTTGTATCTGCCGGGGAGGTCGGGGAAGTGAGCGAGCCTAGCTGACTGAGCTGGAAACGTTTCATTTCACGGATTACCCGGCGGGTGCGCAGGGGCTTGCCGTTCAACTGCCGGTCTATCAGATAGCGAATCAGCCTGTTGGCTTGCAGCCGGTTTTCACGAGTCGGAAATTGTTCCTTGTCCAATGCGATCAATGTGGAACCACGGATGACGCCGCTCTCATGCGCGGTTGCCAGCACCGGCCCTCTTTCGGGAACATAACGGTAATTGCTGTCGTGCCTGATCGATTCCCCGCTTTCGACGTCGTGGTCAAGGATGAGACCGAAGCCAATCTCGCGGAGCAGATATTTCTCGAAAACCCGCAATACGACGAACGGGTCCCGACGCTCGGCCAGCGCCAGCATCTGTTCCCGGTATTTTTCGAACAGCGCCTCATGGGCGTCATGGCGGTGCAGCAATTTCAGGATCAACTCGTTGATATAATATCCGCAGCCGAGCCTTATACCCGATAACGGCGCCGCAAAGCCGGGTTGCTCGATGCCGGCCAGGATTGGCATATCGCCCTTGCCGGCCCAGCTGAACAGCAGAGGCTTGAAAGGCAGGAACAATCCCTGGGGCTGCGTTTTTTTCCTTCTGCATCCTTTGGCAAGCAGCGCCAGGCGTCCAAATTCGCGGGTAAACACCTCAACCAGCAGGCTGCTTTCGCTGTATGGCCGCCGGTGCAGAACGAAGCCGGCCTGCTGCTCCACCTTTCTTCGGCTCACAGTTTACCGGCTCCAGCTTGTTCTTTGACCCGCACCCACAAATTCAGGAATACCCTGTTTGAGAATTTCTTCTCGATCCGGGATCTGGCATGGGCGCCTATTTGCTTCAGCTGTCTGCCGTTCTTGCCGATGATGATTGATTTCTGGCTGTTTTTCGCGACCCATATCACGGCTTCGATACAAAGGATGCCGCGCTCGTTGATCCCGAAGCGGACAACATCGGTTGCAATCTCATAGGGCAGCTCTTCTCTCAGTTTGATGAAAATCTGCTCACGGATCAGTTCCGTGGCGATGAAACGATCACAACGGTCCGTGACCTGTTCTTGAGGGAAACCACGCGCCCCATCGGGCAAGTAGCTGGCAACGAGCGCCAGGAAACCGTCCCTGTCGTCCAGCCTAAGGGCTGACAAGGGGACTATTTCCCGGAAGTCATGAATTTGCGCCGATTCCCGCATGATCGGCAACAGGCGGGATTTATCCTTGAGCCGATCGATCTTGTTGATGATCAGCATGGCCGGGACCTCTGTTGATTTTATGGAGTCGAAAACCCGCATCAATTGCCGGTTCCAGCCGCGGTGGTCGATCATGAAAAGAATGATATCAACCTCGGCCAAACTGCTTGTAGCGGCGCGGTTGAGCTGCCTATTGAGGTTCTTGCGCTCGTTGTCGTGCAGTCCGGGCGTGTCCACAATAGCGATCTGGTAATGCGGAGCCGTTACGATGCCGACAATTCTGTGCCATGTCGTTTGCGGACGCCGCGAGACAATTGATATTTTCTGCCCGACCAGCCGGTTTAACAGAGTCGATTTACCGGCATTTGGCGGACCAGTCAGCGCGGCAAAACCGAATTTGTGACTGCCCGTTGTCATCAGCCTCCACCCTGCTTATCCAGGGCCGTCAATACCTGTTCGGCGGCAGCCTGTTCGGCGGCTTTACGACTTCTGCCCCGGGCAATAAACGCGCGCTTCATTCCGGGTACAAAACAGGAAACCTCGAACGTCAGGTCGTGCGCCTCACCATCCTGCCTTAAAACACGATAGGCCGGCAGCAGGCTGTTGTCTTTTTGCAGCCTCTCCTGCAAGCGGGTCTTGCTGTCCCTGAGGTCGCCGGGGCGGATATTGTTGAGCAACGTTGCGTACATTCCGGCAAGGAATTGCTCGGCCGGCTCAATGCCTCCATCCAGGTAGATGGCGCCGACGAGCGCTTCGAAAGAGTCAGCGAGCGCGGAAACGCGATTGCGCCCGTTGTTCTTCAATTCTCCGCTTGCCATGATCAAATAACGGTCGAGGCGCAGTTCCCGCGCCAGTGACGCCAGCGTGGTATTACGCACGAGACGCGCCCTCATCGCAGTCAGGCTGCCTTCATTCTGTTGCGGGAAAAGCCGGTACAGCGATTGCGATATGAAGAATCCGATAATACTGTCGCCAAGATATTCGAGGCGCTGATTATTCGCCAGCCCCATATTGCTGCGATGCGACAGCGCCAGACATAGCAGGTCATGTTCATTGAACCGGTAATCGAGCGCCCGCTCAATCGCATCAATATCAGGCGTATGGGGAATCAACCGCGGATTGCCGATAGCGAACGGGTCAACGGATCGTATTGCCGATACGACTCCACTCGACGCCGCCTCCACTGACGCTTTTCCAACTGAACCAGATAAAAAAGGCTTCGCCGACCACGTTGCCCTCCGGCACAAATCCCCAGTATCGGCTGTCATTGCTATGGTCCCGGTTATCTCCCATGACAAAATAATGCCCGGCAGGAACATCGACTTCTTCAAGGTTGCGCGTAAACCCCTGATCATCCAGCATGATCAGGTGCTCGTCGCCGTCAATCGTTTCCACCCGTTGACTGGCAGATGTCCCTTTCAGCTTGTTCTGCGCATAGGCGTATCGCCCGTCATCCCTTACTTCAACCGCCTCTCCGTTGATCCTGAGTTTCTTGTCTACATAGGAAAGCTTGTCGCCCGGCAGACCAATCACCCGCTTGATAAAATTCAGCCTGGGGTTCCGGGGGTATCGAAACACGATCACGTCCCCGCGCTCGGGACTGTCGATTGAAATGACCTTCCTGTTAACCACGGGCAGACGTATTCCATATTTGAATTTGTTTACGAGGATGAAGTCTCCTATATGCAGGCCGGGCAACATGGAACCGGAAGGAATCCGAAACGGCTCAATGACAAACGAGCGCAACACGAAAACGAACAGAATCACGGGAAACAACGCTCTGGCGTATTCGACGATAATCGACTGGTCGCGCCTGCGGCCCAGCAACCTTGCGAGCAACAGAATGCCTCCGCTAACCACGAGGGCAACGAACAATATGAGTGAAAAATCCATACAACCCCTTCAAACGGAAACAGGTAAAAGCGCCGATTCTAACCCATATCAGTCGCGGCCGACTTTCAACACGGAAAGAAAGGCTTCCTGCGGGATTTCAACCGAACCTATCTGCTTCATCCGTTTTTTCCCCGCTTTTTGTTTTTCCAGCAGTTTTCTCTTGCGCGTAACGTCGCCGCCATAGCATTTCGCGGTGACATTCTTTCTCAGCGCCTTCACCGTTTCACGGGCAACGATCCGCCCCCCGATTGCGCCCTGAATCGCCACATCGAACATTTGTCTCGGAACCAGTTCACGCAGGCGTTTAACAAGTTCGCGGGCGCGATGCTGGCTCTGTTCCCTGTGCACAAGAACAGCCAGAGGACCCACCTTCTCCGAATTGATCAGGATATCCACTTTCACCATATCTGCGGGGCGACTGTCGATAAATTCATAGTCCAGTGAACCGTAACCGCGGCTCACCGATTTCAGTCGGTCGAAAAAATCCATGACGATTTCGCTTAAAGGCATCTCGAACTCGATCATCACCTGTCGTCCGTGGTATTGAATGTTTTTCTGTGTCCCCCGTTTTTCCACACATAGCGTAATGATTGCGCCGACATAATCGTGCGGCGCCAGTATACGGGCCAGAATGAACGGCTCGCGGACTGTTGCAATGGAAGACGGCTCCGGCAAATCTGCCGGATTGTCAATGAGCAGGGATTCTCCGTTTTTTTTCAATACCTCGTAAACCACAGTAGGCGCGGTCGTAATCAGATCGAGTCGATACTCCCGCTCAAGACGTTCCTGAACAATTTCCATGTGCAACATGCCGAGGAAACCGCATCTGAAGCCGAATCCGAGCGCCTGTGAACATTCGGGTTCGAAAAACAGCGAGGCGTCATTCAGTCCGAGCTTGTTCAATGCCACCCTGAAAGCCTCGAAATCGGCGCCATTGACCGGGTAGAGACCGGCAAATACGGTCGGCTGGACCTCCTTGAAACCCGGCAGCGGGAACTCTGCCGGGCGGTTGCCCAACGTGATCGTATCACCGACCCGGGCTGAACGGATATCCTTCAGACCCGCCGTCAGATAACCGACGTTGCCCACGCCCAGAGAGTCGACATGAACGGGCTTCGGGGTAAATACTCCAATGTTTTCAACCTGGAACTCTCGTCCACTCGACATCATTCTGATTTTGTTCTTCCCGGTCGTTATCTGCCCTTGCATGATTCGTATCAAGACCACCACTCCGAGATAATTGTCGAACCAGGAATCAAGAATGAGGGCGCTGAGCGGCGCCTCCAAAGAGCCTGCGGGAGGAGGCAACGAACGTACAACGCATTCCAGTATCTCCGCGACCCCTTGACCGGTTTTCGCGCTGACCTGCAAGGCGGCGCTGCTGTCTATGCCGATCACTTCTTCAATTTCTCCGATCACCCGATCCGGGTCCGCCGCCGGCAGATCGATCTTGTTGAGTACGGGAATTACAGTCAGTCCGAGGTCAACAGCCGCATAACAGTTTGCCACCGTTTGCGCCTCCACGCCCTGGGCGGCGTCCACCACCAGCAACGCTCCCTCACAAGCGCTCAGCGAGCGGGATACTTCATAGGAGAAATCGACATGACCAGGAGTGTCGATCAAATTCAGCTGATAGCGATGGCCGTCATGGGCCGCATAGTCCAGGCTGACACTTTGCGCCTTTATCGTAATGCCGCGTTCCCGCTCGAGTTCCATCGAATCCAGCACCTGCTCCCTCATTTCCCGTTTTTCCAGTCCGCCGCAAAACTGAATAAAACGATCGGCCAGCGTAGACTTGCCGTGGTCGACATGAGCGATAATCGAAAAGTTTCGAATACGGGCAGGGTCGTAGTTACAGGAAATCGGTGCGGGCATCACTGCGTCGTGTTGATATTTTATCCGTTGCTGAACCGGAACGGATATTTTAGCGTAGACTGCGGGTAAAATATCAAATACTGGCAATTCTCATTCTGCGCGTTAATCTGATCCTGTCTCAGGAACCTGCCATAGGGACGACTCCTGAAATCCCGGGCAACGATCGAAAGTGGAATCACTGGCTATTGCGACACTGGAAGCATTTTCGCTGCTGTTGAGCGGTGACCGGGAGCTATGGGAAATTATCGGAATTTCGTTTCGCGTATCCGGTACCGCGATCATGATATCGTGCCCGCCGGCGCTATTCATCGCCTTTGCCCTCGCCTACTTCAATTTCCCCGGACGCAGGCTGATCATATCGTTATCCAACACCTTTCTCGCCTTCCCCGCTGTTGTGGTTGGTCTTGTTCTGTATCTTCTGCTTTCAAGGCAGGGGCCGCTCGGAGACTGGAAGTTGCTATTCACACAAACGGCAATGGTGTTCGCGCAAATCATCCTCTGTCTCCCGATACTGATTTCAATGGGACATTCAGCCTTTCAGGGGATCGATGTCAGAGCTTGGGAAACAGCTCGAACTATGGGATGCAAAGCATTGATAGCATTTATTATTGTATCGAACGAAGCGAAATTCGGGCTACTTGCCGCAATGCTTGCCGGGTTTGGGCGAATCATAGCGGAAGTGGGAGCCTCCATGATGGTGGGCGGCAACATCCTGCATCATACCCGTAATATTCCGACCGCAATCGCGCTGGAAACGACGAAAGGCAATTTTTCCCAGGGCATCGCACTTGGCATCGTTCTCGTTGTACTGGCTTTTTTACTGAATTTGCTTCTGCATTATTTCCAGGGACGGGGTAAACTGTCGATATGATGGATAATCCGATAATACAGTTTACGGAAATATCGAAGTCATTTTCCCGCGTGAGCGTCCTGACCGATGTCGCGGTCACTATCCATGGCGGACGAATGTACCTGCTGTCCGGTGAAAACGGCGCGGGCAAAACCACTTTACTGAAGATATTTTCCGGTTTGCTGGCCCCGGATCAGGGCTCTGTAAGTTTCGGATTTGACAGCAGACCGATCCGTAAAAGCCGCAAGGAATTACTGCGTTATCTGATGTATATGCACCAGAACCCCTATATGTTCGAGGGCAGCGTATCAAGGAATCTGGGCATCGCCCTCAAGCCTTTCCGGACCTCGCAACAGCGCGCCCGGGATATCGACAGCGCATTGCGCTGGGCCAGGCTGTCGAAACACAAATCGGCGCCGGCAAAATCCCTTTCCGGCGGCCAGCAGCAACGGGTGGCGCTGGCCCGCGCCTGGCTTCGGCAATCCCCGTTTCTGTTGCTGGATGAGCCGGTAGCCAACCTCGACATCTCCTCCGCATTGCGCACGGTCGAGCTTTTGCAGCGCCTGAAAGAAACTGGCGCCGGTATTGTGATCAGCAGCCACAATTTTCAGTTCTTCAACGAACATGTCGACCGGCGCCTGATTTTATCGGGCGGCAAGCTGAGCGGCATGGAACACTTCGAATACAGCGGTAACGTAACATCTGTTCGCCGGGACAACAATGCCAAATCGAATTCAGGCTGAGCGGACCGACAATCTGACAGCGCTCGTTCTCGCCGGAGGCCGCGGCACAAGAATGCAGGGCTGCGACAAGGGCCTGTTGATGCTGGACGGGCAGACAATGATCGCATCCATACTGCGACAACTGGCGTCTCAATGTGAAAATATCCTGATCAATGCGAACCGCAATCTTTCTGAATATCGTCAGTATGGATATCCTGTGATTACCGACCAGCATACGGATTTCCAGGGACCGCTGGCGGGAATGTATGCAGGCTTGAGTCATGCCGCGACCGACTGGATGATTACAGTACCGTGTGACGGCCCGATTCTGGCGGCAGACTATTGCAGCAGAATGATGACGGCGGCGGCCAGGGAGCGCTGTAAAATAGCAGTGGCCCGGCTACAAAACAGAATCCAGCCCGTATATGCGTTGCTGCACCGCTCTCTCACTGACAGCCTGGCTGCCTGTCTGCATACTCAGGAAAGGAAAATCGACCGTTGGTATGAGCGTCATGATTTTTGCAGGGTCGATTTTTCCGACCGGCCGGATATGTTCGGGAACGTCAACACTCCCGAACAGCTACACGCCGTTTCGGCCAAAATTCAAGGAGGAACCGGCGCGCAAAATACAACTACGTCTTGCCATTGACTAAAACTTGCAGTATGAAAGCCAACAGATTCCATGCAGGCGACGCGATAGAAATTCTGAACAGGGAGTATGGAGAAAACATAGTATCGCTGACCGTTACAAGCCCGCCCTACGAAGACTTGAGAAATTACAACGGATATTCATTCGATGTTCGGGCCATGTTGAATGCTGTTTATCGGGTTACCAAACCAGGCGGGGTCTGTGTGTGGGTGGTGGGCGATAAAATTGATGGAGGGCGCAGCCTTTCCAGCTTTGATCATGCCTTCATTGGCCGGGATTGCGGATTCATTGTTCACGATGTCATGATTTATCAGAAAAAGAACACTCCGTTCATGCGGTCGAATGCCTACACGAATTGTTATGAATTGATGCTGGTGTTTTCCAAAGGAAAACCCTGCACATTCAACCCATTGAAAACCGCGACGAAAAGAAGTGGTTGGGAAACAGCCGTATCGAATAAAGGCCCGGACGCCGTGAATCGCAAGCGGCCAGTGGAATTGAAGAAAGAAAAGACCAGAACGAATATCTGGCAATATGCTGTAGGCTGGGGAGGAAGCACTCGTGACCGGATTGCTTTTCAGCACCCGGCGGTATTCCCGGAAAAATTGGCAGAGGATCATATCCTGTCCTGGTCGAATCCTGGCGATATTGTGCTTGACCCGATGTGTGGAAGTGGAACAACTTGCAAAATGGCAGAAGTGAATAGCCGGCAATGGACCGGGATTGATATATCCGCAGAATATATTGATATTGCCCGGAAGCGCCTCAAATGTCAGATCGCCCTGCCGGCATGACTACATGGGTACATTATCCCCGGGGACGCGGATATTTGCATGAGGGCGGCAAAGTGTGCAAACGAATCAGACACTTCAAAGCCAATTCTGTAGGGATTTACCAGTCCTCGCCTGAACCGCTCGCCGATGTCTGGCTGATCGGTACGAATCAGACATGGTGCGTGCCGAAAGCAGAGATAAAAAGAATCAATGTTCTTGAAACAGGAGACAAATGGAGCCATAAAATTTGCAACATTTGTCATTGCTTGCTGCCCGTTGAGGAGTTCGCGCCGAATCAAAACAATCTGCGCGGTATGGTAAGACGCCCGAGTTGCAGGCGTTGCCGTACCGACATCGACAAACGAGCTCCGAAGAGTCAACAGGCCAAGCGTTTTGAAAAGAACAGGCCCGTTAAAGGATCGCCATTCAAATGCCCAATTTGCCAGAGACGCTCTATTGTCGGGGTCACAGCCAAAGTTGTAGCCGACCACAACCATCATACGGGGGATATTCGCGATTTCATTTGCGATAGCTGCAACACGGGACTCGGCAGGTTCAAAAACGGAAAAGATTGTTTGAGGGACGCGCTAATGTACATCGAAGAACGAGAAAATTTATGAAATCCTGATCAGGCGAACTCTATGGTAATTCTTCGATTCTGTTTGCCCTTGCTCTTGATGCTTTCGACGCGCACCGCTCCGATTTCGGCGCTGCTGGCAACGTGAGTGCCGCCGCAGGGTTGCAAATCTGCCTCACCGAACTGAACCAGCCTGACTCTGCCACTGCCCATTGGCGGCTTGACCGACATAGTGCGGACCAGTTCCGGCTGCTCTGCCATTTCTTCATCCGTGATCCAGCGCAGGGCCATCGGGTGACCATGCCGGATTATGTCATTCAATCGCCGCTCCAGGTCGTTCTTGTCGGGCGGGTCCGGTAAATTGAAGTCGAGCCGGCCGCTGCCATCGCGAATGGAGCCGCCGGTGACGGGAGCCGGAACCGCCGCGCACAGCATGTGCATGCAACTGTGCATTCTCATCAAGCGATAGCGCCGCTCCCAGTTCAGCGAAAGCAAAACTTCTTCCCCCACCTCCGGCAGGTTCTCGCACTGGCTGACGATATGCAGATGCTGACCGGTCGTTTTGTCCTTGTAACAATCAATCACATCAATGACTACGCCGCCGGCGCGGGTTATTGTGCCTGTGTCTCCGGGCTGCCCGCCGCCCAATGGATAAAATACGGTCTGCTCGACCGATATGCCGCACCGCTCGCCATCCATATGGACAGCGGTCACTCGCGCCTTGCAGGATTTCAGGTACCCGTCTTCGCGAAATAATTCCCGAGTCATGTTCATTACCTCATATACTTTGATTTACTGATTTATATCCTGCCTGTATCCGCACCGCAAGATCGCCTCCCTTACCCTTTCTGCGACCTCGACTGCAACCAAACCATCCGCGCCGCTGACCAGGGGACATCTGCCGTGATGGATACAGTCGATGAAGTGCGCCAGCTCGACATCCAGGGGTTTTTGCGGCGAGACCCGGATATCCCGGCGTTGCAGTTGTGAGAAGTTACTGCCTCGTTTCTTCTTGCCTGTCCTGACCTCGGACAATTGCTGGGTCAGGAAATTCAACCCCAGATAGCGATCCTGGGAAAACACTCTGATGCGGCGAAACGGGTGAGTCGATACCCGGCTGGAGGTAACGTTGGCGACTGCCCCGTTTTCAAATTCCAGACGCGCGTTGGCAATATCGATATGATCGGTCACAACCGGAGTTCCCATGGCCGAAATGGAACCGATTCTTGCCTGGATCAACGATAACACAATATCAATATCATGGATCATGAGGTCGGTAACCACATCGACGTCGCTCGCTCGCTCGCTGAATTCTCCCAGCCTGTGCACTTCGATGAAACGGGGTTTTCGCACCAGCTCTGCCATTTTCATGACCCCTGCATTGAAGCGCTCCAGATGTCCGATCTGCAATATGGCGCCGCTGGCTTGCGCAAGCTGCACAATCATGGCGCTTTCTTCCACAGTAGGCGCCACCGGTTTCTCCAGCAGGGTATGGATGCCGACCTCGAGGAACGGGCGCGCAACAGACAAATGCGCGCTACTCGGGACTACAATGCTGACCGCATCAATCCACTCCAGAACATCTTCCGCGCGAGTCAATGCCTGACAGTTACAATCCTGCGCGACAGACTGTGCAACTTCTGCATCGGTATCCACTACCGCAACCAGGTCGACATTATCCATTTCATGATAAATTCTGGCATGAATCCGGCCCAGATACCCTGCCCCGACAACGGCGATCCTGATCTTCCTGTTATTATTCAATTTGACAGTTCAGTTCTATGTGTTAGAAATAGCGCGGCGTCCAACCCATGGTCGGCAAATTCTATTGGACAATCGGCAATTAATCCACCAGCCCCCCGCCAGCGCCGGCTTGTCTGCCGCCCTTGTCCTGCCCCCTCAAGGAGGGAGTGATAGCTGGCGGAAGTTCATATATCAAGCATATAAACAGAAAAACTCATGAATGAAAATAAAGCGCTTCTGATCACCGGCTGTTCGAGCGGCATTGGCCATTGTCTGGCTTTGGGCTTGCACGCCCGCGGCTACCGTGTCATCGCCAGCTGCCGCAATGCGGATGACCTGCCCGCCCTGGCCGAATCCGGGCTGTCCGTCATTGCTCTCGATCTGGATCAGTCCGACTCCATCGACAGGGGTATTGCCAAAACCCTCGAACTGACCGGCGGCAAGCTGTTCGGCTTGATCAACAATGGCGCTTATGGACAGCCGGGCGCGGTTGAAGACCTGACCCGCGCCAGCCTGAGGGCGCAGTTCGAAACCAATGTTTTCGGCGCCCAGGAACTGACCAACCGGGTTATCCCGATCATGCGGCAACAGAATACAGGCAGAATCATACAGATCAGTTCGGTTCTCGGCTTCGTCGCGCTGAAATACCGCGGCGCCTATAACGCCAGCAAGTATGCCCTGGAAGGATTAACCGATACCATGCGCCTGGAACTGACCGGCTCCGGAATTGAACTGAGCCTGATCGAACCCGGCCCGATCACCAGCGCATTTCGGCTAAATTCCTACCGGAATTTCGTCAAACACATTGACCGCAGCCGCAGTGTCCACCAGACGGAATATCGGGAACTCGAAAAACGCTTGCAAAGCGACCGCCCGACCCGTTACACACTACCGCCCGAAGCGGTATTGCAGGCCACGGTCAAGGCGCTGGAAAACCCCCGCCCGGCAATCAGGTACCGGGTAACGACACCGACAAAAATACTGGCGGTACTGAAACGCGCCCTGACCGACAGGATGCTGGACAACTACTTGCGCAAACGCTGATCAGGACATACGCAACGCTTCCATACGATCCTGCCGGCGGCCGTTACAGCATTGCGTCCTGCAATAACGCCATGACGACCTCGGCGCCGCTCACTTTGAGTTCTGTCCCGGATTCGACATTCAAATGAGTGACCACTCCATCCTCAGCAATCAGCGCATAGCGTTTTGAGCGAATACCCAGGCCGTGCGCGGTCAGATCCAGTTCAAGACCCAGCGCTTCAGTCAACGAAGCGCTTCCATCCGCCAGCATCAGAATATGGTCTTCTGCATCTACGCTTTGCGCTTCAGCCCATGCGCCCATCACAAAGGCGTCATTCACGGCCAGACAGGCGACCGTGTCGACCCCTTTTGCCTTGATCGCATCGTGGTTGACCACATACCCTGGCAAATGCGCTGCAGAACAGGTTGGCGTAAACGCGCCCGGAACGGCGAACAAAACCACTTTCTTACCGGCAAATATCTGATCGGTTGTAATGTCTTGCGGCCCGTCAGCGGTCATCGTGAAAAGCGATACATTGGGAATGCGATCCCCGATTTTTATGGTCATGGAAAATACCTCATCAAGTTATGGTTTAGTCGTGTTGTGTGTCCTGCAACCGAAGTGAATGATAACATCTCCGCCGGCAATTCTCATTCCGACACCGCACATACGGGAAAACGCGGGTGACAACCGGTTTTGCCTGCATCAGGCAGATTACAGCAACCACCACAGTACAATTGATAATACACCAACGGACATCGCGTTTGAAATCAATACGATCGAGGCGACTACCTCCGGATGCTGATTGTATTGTTCGGAAAACAGGAAATTCAGTACCGCCGGCGGCAAGGCGGAAAACAGGATCAGCAACCCGGCCTGAAACGTCGTCAAGGGCAGTATCGAAACCGCTGCCATTGCAAACAAAAGCCCCGACAACGGACACACAAGACCGGATACGACTCCGATCTTCCAGTGTTCACTCTGTGTCCTTCGCATACGCACGCCGAGGGAAAAAAGCATGAGTGGAATCGTGATCTGGCCGAGCATCGTGATCGGCAACTGCACGACTTCAGGAAGTTCCGTGCCGGTAAAATTGAATACAAGCGCCAGTATGGTCGCGATATTGACCGCGTTCCCGAGCAGGCTTTTCCACGATACGCCTCCCCCGAACAGATAAACCCCGAACGTGAAGTGCCCCAGATTACTGACCAGGAACAATATGATCGCGGCTCCCAACGCCTGCTCGCCAAATGCCAGGACAGCAACCGGCAACCCCAGATTCCCGCAGTTATTGAACATCATGCTCGGCACGAACGCGCGATTGGGATATTTCAGAATCCGCCCCACTGGCCAGGCGATCAGTCCCGAGCCGGCAATAACGAGGATGCCGCCGAGGATCAACCAGCGATAAGTAACGATCGCAAACTCCCCGCTCGCCACGACATCAAATATCAACGCCGGCAAAAATACTCTCAGAACCAGTCCGTTCGCCACCCCCATATCGGGCTTGAACCGGTGAGCGTACAGGAACCCGAGCAGTACGATGAAAACAACCGGGAACAGGATCGAAAGGATTTCCAACAGAGTCTGCGGACGGATGCGAACAGGGGCAGGGACAGGACGCCTACCGATAAATTTGCAACTGGCGGATTATATTCTGCCTTGCCCTGCTCTCCAGACGGGCATTGAAATATTCCGTATAAAAAATGCGTTCCCTGTCGAGCAGCCGGCTCAGGAATTGAACCTGCCCGTTAACGAACGCCGCATGATCCAGATGACTGTTCTCCTCCCTTATTTTTTGTCCGTCAGCGGCAAATTCCTGCCAATCCTGGGCCAGACCGCTCAAATCGATATCCACCACATACCGTGAACATTGATCGGGCGGCCTGTCCTCGTGGGTGGTATATAAAATACAACGCTGCACCGCATCGATAATATCCGTATCCAGGCGGTCGCAAGCCAGAGAGGCAAACCAGCGGGCGCTTTCCGCTTCATTATGATCGCCCGGAATTTCATAAACAGCGTCGTGGAACCAGATCGACAACTCGATAATATCGTCGCCGGTTTGTGCGAGACCGGTATGAACCGAGTCGAATTTCGCCAGACAGTGGCGGATGTGGCCACCGTTATGGTAGACGCGGCGGGGTTCGCCGTATTTCCTTTCAAGCGCATGAAAAATCCCTGGGCCCTCAGGAGCCCCGAATCTCGCGCAGCGATTCCAGAGAGCGACAAAGCGGTCCGCTTCCATAAGCTATCTATAGCTGATCCCGAGAATTTCGTACGTTCTTTTGCCACCGGGCGCGGCAACCTCGATTTCATCACCGGTATTCTTGCCAAGAAGCGATTTGCCGGTCGGCGAACCGATTGAAATTCTCCCTTTGCTCAGATCCGCTTCGAGAGTTCCGACCAACTGGTAGGTAACCGACCGGTCTCCATCAATATCGTACAACTCGACATAGGCGCCAAATACCACGCGGTCGCCGCGGCCGATTTTCACCGGATCGATGATCTCTGCGCCAGAGAGGCTGGACTCCAGTTCGGCAATGCGCCCTTCAATAAAACCCTGTTGCTCTTTTGCCGCATCATATTCCGCATTTTCGGAAAGGTCGCCGTGGGAACGGGCTTCAGCAATGGCGGCTATGACCCTCGGCCGCTCGACACTCTTCAGTTTTTTCAACTCCTCGCGCAAGGCATCGGCGCCCTCGCGGGTCAACACTACTCTTTCATTCATAACTGTCTTTCTCACAATATCGGGCGGTCTCCGGTCGCGCCCGGCTTGCCGGGCGGCGCCTCAAGAGACCGGACAAGCCGCTCGTGCAGCGCCTGTAGCTGATTGACGGTGACCTTACCGGCATATTGATGGGCCTCGGAAGAGGCTCTGGCAGCCGCCAGGGTTGTGTAATACGTCACCTTGTGCAGTAATGCCTGTCGGCGAATTGTATAGGAATCTTTCAGGCTCTTCTTGCCGGATGTGGTATTGACGATCAGATCGAATTCATGATTCTTGATCATATCGACAATATGAGGTCGGCCTTCGATCACTTTATTGACCAGCTTGACCGGAATACCGGCTTCCCGGATCACTCTGCCCGTTCCTTCGGTCGCCAGAATTTCAAACCCGACATTATGGAAATAGCGGACGATCGGTATGGCTTCGCGCTGGTCTTCCTTGCGCAGGCTGAACATGATTCTGCCGGATACGGGGATAGAGTATCCCGCGGCGCTCTGGGATTTTTCGAAGGCTTCGCCAAAACTGCCGCCGATACCCATGACCTCACCGGTGCTTTTCATTTCCGGACCAAGCACCGTATCCACTCCGGGAAACTTGATGAACGGGAATACCGCTTCCTTGACCGAATAAAAATTCGGCGTCTGCTCACCCACGATACCCTGCTCAGCCAGGGATTTGCCGACCATGCAGCGCGAAGCGATCCTGGCCAGGGGCCTGGCCGTGGCCTTGGAGATGAATGGCACCGTTCTCGATGCCCTGGGATTGACTTCAAGAACGTAAATCCGATCCTCTTTAACCGCAAACTGTACATTCATCAAACCGACCACGTTGAGCGCCAGCGCCAGCGCCCGGGTCTGCGCTTTCAACTCCTCCTGCAAGGCACAGGACAGGCTGTATGGCGGCAACGAACAGGCTGAATCACCCGAATGGACGCCTGCTTCCTCTATATGTTCCATAATACCGCCAATGACGACGTATTCACCGTCGCTGACCGCGTCCACATCCACTTCGACCGCATCATTGAGGAAGCGGTCCAGCAAAATCGGTGAATCAAACGGGATATCGGCCATAGAGTACAGATAGGTGTCGAGGTCCTGCGAGCTATAGACGATCTCCATGCCGCGCCCACCCAGCACATAGGACGGACGGACAACGAGGGGATAACCGATTTCCTCTGCCAGAACAAGCGCCTCATTGCGACTGCCAGCCGTGCGGTTCGGTGGTTGCAACAGGCCCAGTTCGGCCAGCAATTTCTGAAAAAATGCGCGGTCCTCCGCATGATGGATCGAGGTCGGCGTCGTGCCGATAATCGGAACGCCCGCCTTTTCCAGATCGCGAGCCAGCTTCAGCGGGGTTTGACCACCAAACTGGACAATAACTCCAAACGGCTTTTCTATGCGAACGATCTCGAGCACATCCTCAAGAGTCAGCGATTCGAAGTACAAGCGATCGGACGTATCATAGTCGGTCGATACCGTTTCCGGATTACAATTCACCATGATCGTCTCAAATCCATCCTCGCTCAATGCCATCGAGGCATGCACACAGCAATAGTCGAATTCGATCCCCTGCCCTATCCGGTTGGGCCCGCCTCCGAGCACGATTATTTTCTTTTTACCGGTTGGGTTGGCTTCACATTCTTCTTCATAGGTCGAATACAGATAGGCCGTAGCAGTATCGAATTCGGCGGCGCAGGAATCCACCCGTTTGAACACCGGGTGAATCGCATTACGGTACCGGTAGTCCCTGATCTGCTGTTCATCCACTTTTGCCAACTTCGCGATACGGTAATCCGAAAACCCTTTTGCCTTCCAGCCTCTCATGACGGCCGGGGAAAGACCGCCCGATTGCGATCCGGCAATCTCTTTCTCGGTTTCTACGAGGTCCTCGATCTGGGCCAGGAACCAATGGTCAATCCTGCAAGTCTCCCGGATTGTGTCGATGCTGATACCGGCGCGAAAAGCCTGGGCAATATACCAGGGGCGTCTGGCGCCGGGGATTTTCAGCTTCGAGATCAGGTAATCGCGGGTATTGCCGTTATCAGGCATCGCCTGCTCATCCAGTCCGCTGCTGCCGATCTCAAGCCCCCGCAACGCCTTCTGGAAGGATTCCTGGAAGGTTCGCCCCATGGCCATGACTTCACCCACCGATTTCATTTGTGTGGTCAGGGTGGCGTCGGCCTGCGGGAATTTCTCGAAATCGAATCGGGGTATCTTGGTCACCACATAATCAATACTCGGCTCAAACGAGGCCGGCGTCGCTCCATCGGTAATTTCGTTCCTCAATTCATCAAGGGTCAATCCGACCGCAAGCCTGGCGGCAACCTTGGCAATCGGGAAACCGGTGGCCTTGGATGCCAGCGCCGAAGAGCGCGACACCCTGGGATTCATTTCAACGATAATCATGCGCCCATTATCGGGGTTGACTGCGAACTGGACATTCGAGCCGCCCGTATCCACTCCAATCTCCCGCAACACGGCAATACTGGCATCACGCATGATCTGGTATTCCTTGTCGGTCAATGTCTGCGCCGGAGCGACCGTTATGGAATCACCGGTATGCACGCCCATCGGGTCCAGATTCTCAATCGAGCAAACAATAATACAGTTGTCATTGCTGTCGCGCACCACTTCCATTTCATATTCTTTCCAACCGATAATGCTTTCCTCAATCAGCAGTTCACTGGTTGGCGAAGCATCCAGCCCGCGGTTGCAGATTGCATCAAACTCATCCATGTTCCAGGCAATCCCTCCACCGCTCCCGCCCAGGGTAAATGAAGGCCTGACAATCACCGGGAAACCGATTTGCTCGACAATCCTGTGGGCATCCTCCAGGGAATGCGCCAAGTCACCGTTTGCGGTATCCAGGTTGATCGCGGCCATGGCCTTGCGGAATTGTTCGCGGTCTTCCGCCTTGTCTATCGCTTCGCTGGTTGCGCCGATCATTTCAACATTGAACTGTTTCAAGACTCCGTGCCGATTCAGGTCCAGGGCGCAGTTCAGCCCGGTTTGCCCACCCATGGTGGGCAGGATTGCATCCGGTCTTTCCTCCTCTATAATCTTTGCCACGGTTTCCCACCGAATCGGTTCTATATAGGTCGCATCGGCAAAATCCGGATCGGTCATAATGGTGGCAGGGTTCGAGTTGACCAGTATGACCCGGTATCCTTCCTGCCTGAGCGCCTTGCACGCCTGGACCCCTGAATAATCGAATTCGCAGGCCTGGCCGATAATAATCGGGCCCGCTCCGATAATAAGAACAGATTGAATGTCTTCCCTTTTAGGCATTGGGCTTGCCGGGCCGGTATGTTTCCATCATACCGATGAAGCGGTCAAACAAATAACCGATATCGTTCGGTCCGGGGCTGGCTTCGGGATGTCCCTGGAATGAGAAGGCAGGAACATCCAGACGCTCGATACCCTGTATCGTGTTGTCGAACAGGGAGCGGTGGGTTACCCGAATGTGATCTCCCAGCGATTCCGGTTGCACGGTAAATCCGTGATTCTGGCTGGTAATCAGAACGCGGCCGGTGCGCAGGTCCTGCACCGGATGATTTGCGCCATGATGGCCGAATTTCATTTTTTCTGTTTTCGCGCCGCTCGCCAGGCACAGCAGCTGATGCCCCAGGCAGATTCCGAAGACGGGAACACCGGACTTCAGGATATGCCCGATCGCATTTATTGCATAACCACAGGGCTCCGGGTCTCCGGGCCCATTGGACAGAAACACGCCATCGGGTTCCATTGCCAAAACCTCGCCGGCTGTGGCAGTCGCCGGAACTACCGTGACCGTACACCCCCGCCCGGCCAGTAATCGCATGATGTTGTGCTTGATACCGAAATCAAAAGCAACCACTGAATATACGGATTGTTCTGCCGCCTGATAACCCGATTCCAGGTCCCATACCCCGCCATTCCATTTATAAACCCGCTTTGTCGTCACGACCGATGCCAGGTCCATACCGGCAAGGCCGGAGAAAGAGCGTGCGGCGGCCAGCGCGGTTGCCTCGTCCGGGGACTCCTGTGCGCTGATACAGCCGCGTTGAGCGCCTTTGTTACGCAGGATACGGGTCAATTTCCGGGTATCGATTCCGCTGATCGCCACCACCCCCCGGCACTGCAAATAATCGGGCAGAGATCGCTCACAACGCCAGTTGCTATATCGGCAAGGCACATCTTTCACGATCAACCCGGAGCAGAAAACTTCAGAGGATTCCACATCTTCCGAGTTGACGCCGACATTACCGATGTGGGGGTAAGTCAATGTGACCAGTTGCCCTGCATAGGAAGGGTCTGTCAGAATTTCCTGATAACCGGTCATGGAAGTATTGAAAACCAGTTCCCCGACGCCCAGGCCATCGGCGCCGATGGATTTGCCATGGAACAAACTCCCGTCTTCAAGAACAAGCAAAGCGGATGTATTCAATAAAGCCTCCGGTCAAACCCCAACGATCGCGGACCTGCGAAAACGCCAAAAAAAGGGAGAAACCGGGCGGCTTCCCCCTGTTCCAGCGGATCAACAAACGCCGCATTCTACCGGCTGAACGAGTTTCAATCAATCACGGAGCAAGGTTGAGCACATCTTCCATGCCGTAGAGACCCTTTTCCTGTTGCGCCAGCCAGACTGCGGCGCGCACGGCTCCACGCGCGAAAATCTTCCGGTCGCTTGCCCGGTGGGTGATTTCGATGCGCTCGCTTTCACTGATAAACAGGACAGTATGTTCGCCTGCGATATCGCCGCCGCGAATAGTGGAAAAACCAATCGTTCCGGCTTCGCGCTCGCCGGTTTGGCCGTGCCTGACAAATGTAGCGCAGTCCGGGAAGTCCCGTCCCAGCGTACGCGCCGCCGCCTTGCCAAGCAACAGCGCGGTGCCCGACGGGGCGTCTGCCTTGTAGCGATGATGGGCCTCGACGACTTCAATATCCGCGCCGTCTCCGACCACCCTGCTGGCCATTTCCACGAGCGCCGCACACAGGTTGACACCGACACTGGTATTGGCGGCCAACAGTGTCGGAATGACATGAGAGGCATCGGCAACCTGTTGATTTTGCATCGCGTCAAGTCCGGTCGTACCGATTAAAATCGCCGCGTTGTGTGATTGGCAGATGCCAAGGTGGTCAACCACCGCGACCGGGCTCGAAAAATCAATCATTACATCAAATTCGGGACTTTCAACCTGATCGGTGATTCTGATATCCGCTTCAGGCAACCCGGCCACCTCCCCGAGGCGCCTGCCAACCGCGTCGCTGCCCGACCTTTCAAGCGCCCCGACAACGCTCACCCCATCCACTGGATACAGCTCGCGGGCAATCGCCGCTCCCATTCGACCGGCTGCCCCGGCCAAGACAATTTTCAGCATCTGGCTGTATACCTCCCCATCATGCAGACTGCGTGATCGTGTCAATGCCTCCCATCCACGGCGCCAGCGCGTCCGGAATGGAAATACTGCCATCCGCATTCTGGTAATTCTCCATTACCGCTACGAGGGCGCGCCCCACGGCCACGCCGGACCCGTTCAGGGTATGCACGGGTTCGGGTTTGCCGGTAGCCGGATTGCGCCAGCGCGCTTTCATCCTGCGCGCCTGAAAACCCTCGACATTACTGCATGATGATATTTCCCGGTATTGGTTCTGGCTCGGAACCCATACTTCCAGGTCAAAGGTTTTGGCGGCGGAAAAACCCATATCTCCGGTACACAAGGTGATTACCCGGTAGGGCAGCCCCAGCGCCTGCAGGATCGCTTCGGCATGGCCGGTCATCTGCTCCAGCGACAACCAGGATTGATCGGGCCGCACAATATGCACCATTTCGACTTTTTCAAACTGATGCTGTCTAATCATGCCCCGGGTATCCTTGCCGTAGGAGCCGGCTTCTCTTCGGAAGCAGGGAGTATGGGCGACGAATCTGAGCGGCAGCGAGCCGGCATCCAGAATCCGGTCGGCTACAAGGTTGGTCAGCGGCACTTCGGCAGTCGGTATCAGATAATACGCCGGGCTATCGGACGTGCGGAACTGGTCCTCTTCGAACTTGGGCAACTGCCCCGTCCCGAACAACGTCTGTTCATTGATCAGCAACGGAACGTTGACCTCGGTATAACCATGTTCACGTACATGAAAATCCAGCATGAATTGCGCCAGCGCGCGATGCAGTCTGGCGAGACCGCCGCTCATGACAACGAATCTTGACCCGGCCAGCCTTGACGCCGTTTCATAATCCATCTGGGTGAGGTTTTCGCCGAGATCAACATGGTCTCTGGCCGGAAAATCGAACTGCCTGGGCGTTCCCCACCGGCGCAGCTCGAGATTATCCTTTTCATCGCAACCAACCGGTACACTCTCATGCGCCACGTTAGGGATTTCGCTGAGCAGCGCGGACAGTTTTTGCCGGATGTCCGCGAGTCCGGTTTTCCGCTCTTTCAACTGTCCGCCAAGATCGTTAACAGAATCGAGAATCGGCTGAACCTCGCGGCCTTCGGCTTTTGCCAACCCGATTTGTTTCGATATCCTGTTTCTTTTGGCCTGCAGGCTTTCGATTTCACCTTGCAATGATTTGCGCTGCCCCTCAAGACTCCGGTAATACTCCACATCCAGGATATATCCTCTGGCGCGCAGCTTTTCCGCCAGTTGATCAATATTCCGTTTCAGTAACTGTGGGTCCAGCACGGTTCGTCCCAATCAAAAAGCAAACAACTGTTTCAGGATACAGCAAGAAACCGCCCGATTTGCAAGCCTGCGGCAGCGGCTGCTACGCAGGTCGATACACTGGCGATTATATTCAACAATGCCTTCAGCCAAAAGCCCGAATGAACGAGGTTGACCGTCTCCAGCGAAAAAGCCGAAAAGGTGGTGAAGCCGCCCAGTATACCGAAAATGACGAATGCCCGCAGAAGACCGTTGTCCGCAAAGCGCTGGTGGATAACGGCATAGCAAACCCCAACCAGCAGCGATCCCGCGATATTGACGGACAACGTACCAATCGGGAATCCCGCATACAGGCGATACTGGACAGTAGACGACAGCCAGAAGCGCAGAACGGACCCGAGCGCTCCGCCAACAGCGATTAGCAACCAGTTCATCAATTATTCGGTGTTGTCGATAACGTCGACACCGTCCGCAGGGACAAAGGTGAAAACACTCACCGGGATCGGCTCATTTTCCTCAAGGTCCACAAAACTGATGCGGGTTCTCTGCCCCAGGTTGTCAAGCAATTCCATCAGCCGCAACCGATCGTCCTCAAATCCGATCCGCACTTCCCGGAATTCACTTTCCTCATCTTTCGAGACAAGATTAACCCAGTCGAACCGCCCCTGGGGACCGATATCTTCAATGATATGGGTTTTTTCAATATTTCCCGACCCGGACAGTAACAAAGCCGGAGATCTGCCCAATGCCCGGGCCTGATCGTGCACCGTGACCTGCTCCAGTTCAACGTCATACACCCACACGTTCTCACCGTCTCCGACAATTTCCTGCACTTCGGGAAACTCGTAGTTCCATCGAAACAGGCCCGGCCTGCGCGCCCATACCGTCCCCTGGGCGTCACTGATTTCGGTTAGCGACTCATCCAGGACAACCTGGCTGAACCTGGCCTTGAACGACTGGACTTCACCGAAAAAATAGCTCAACGCCTCGCTGCCGGAAGCGGCGGCCGCCTGCGTTGCCAGCGCCGCGCATAAAACGATGCCCGGCAGAAGATTTCGTATTGATTTTTTCATACGTTTCTTCGATTCAATCAGTTTCAGGCAGTCCGGGAGCCAGCACTTCCCGTTTACCGTTGACCGAAGGCGATACTACTCCGGTCTGTTCCATCGTTTCGATCATTCTGGCGGCGCGATTATAACCCACTCGCAAGACGCGCTGCACGGAAGAAATGGAGGCTTTCCCGCTCCGGGTGACGAAACGGACCGCTTCGTCATAAAGCGGATCCGCTTCCCCTTCTCCGTCCGTAGCCGAATCCGCGGCGCCGTTGTCCGGAGCGCCTTCCGTTACCTCTTCATCGTAGACGGGTTGCCCCAGCCTTTTCAGCTCGGCCACGATATTGGCGACCTCTCCATCCGAAACGAAAGAACCATGCACGCGCTGGGTGAAACCCGTACCGGGGGGCAGAAACAACATGTCGCCCTGTCCCAGAAGTTGCTCGGCCCCCATTTGATCGAGCACCGTTCTCGAATCGACGCGCGATGAGACCTGGAATGCCATCCTGGTCGGCACATTAGCCTTGATCAGGCCGGTTACCACATCCACCGAAGGGCGCTGGGTGGCAAGCACCAGATGTATTCCCGCGGCCCGGGCGCGCTGCGCTATGCGGATAATGATTTCCTCAATCTTTTTTCCCGCCACCATCATCAGATCAGCCAGTTCATCGACGATGACGACAATATAGGGCAGCGTCCCGAGTGTCTCCGCCGCGCCGTTTCCCGACCCATCGCAAAGGGAGTTGGGCAATGGCTTGCCTGCATTGTCCGCGGCCTCCACTTTTCGATTGAATCCGGCGATATTCCTCACGGAAATTTCTGCCATGATCCGAAACCGCCGGTCCATTTCGCCAATGCACCAGCGCAACGCATTCGCCGCCTTGTTCATGTCAGTCACCACGGGCGTCAGCAAATGGGGGATGCCATCGTAAACGGACAGTTCGAGAAACTTCGGGTCGACCATGATCATGCGCACCTGTTCGGGAGCAGATTTGTAAATCAGGCTCAGCACCAGCGCGTTGACACAGACGGATTTCCCGGATCCGGTTGTCCCGGCAATCAACACATGCGGCATTCTGGCGAGATCGGAAACCACCGGGTTGCCTGCGATATCCTTGCCCAGCACCAATGTCAGCGGCGAGGCGCTGCTCGCATATTCCATTGATGACAGCCCTTCCACCAGACGCACGATTTCCCGATGCTCATTGGGAACTTCGATGCCCACGGTCGTTTTGCCGGGAATATTCTCGACCACGCGGACACTGGCAACGGACAGAGAGCGCGCCAGGTCGCGCGCCAGGCCCACGATCTGGCTTGCCTTGACACCGGCCGCGGGTTCTATCTCGAAGCGAGTAATCACCGGCCCGGGGCAAACCTCTTCCACCGAAATATCGATATTGAAGTCTTTCAGTTTCTGTACCAGCAAACGCGACATCGTCTCCAGGGCTTGCGTGGAATACCCCCGGCTGTCTGCCACAACAGGATCAAGCAAGGACAGCTCGGGTAACAAGCTCCCGTTGCTTTTCGAGCCCCCCAAATCTACCCGGCTTTGCGACTGTTTGCGCTCGTCCCGCCCGACATCCTCAATCCGGGGTTCTATCTTTGGCGGTTTTTTCGCCGGCGAGGCCGCTGCCGATCTTTTAATGGCCGACTTTTGCGCCTTGCCCGCCTTTTTACTCTTCCCGCCGTCCGCCAAACCGGCTATTTTCCGTCTGGCCCAGCCGGCAATGACGAAGGCTTGCCAGCCGGTGCGGTCCATCAGGTAGAACCATGAAACCTGTCCGACCAGCGTAATGCCGGTGACCAGCAAGCCGAGCAGAATCACCGTAGCGCCAACAGTTCCAAAATTCAACTGAAGCACACGGGCTCCGTATTGACCGATGATCCCGCCCGCGACGAAATGGATTGCAGGATCATGGATCGGGAAATAGATATGCTCAAGGACACAGCCTCCCGCCATCGCCGCCACAAATCCGGAAACAGTCAGGAAATACCTGAAATTCGCTGCCCTGCCCAAAAAACGTTCCCGGCATTTGCGCCATATCGTGACACACAGGAGAGCCAGCAGCAGCCAGGACATGCGTCCGAATCCGGTAAACAACCCGTCGGAAATCCAGGCGCCCACCTTGCCTCCGGTATTGGCAATTTCCTTTGCGCTGCCTGTATGAGAGAACCCGGGGTCATCGGGAGACCAGGTGAACAGCGAAACAAACAAATATCCAGCCAGCGCTGCAAGAGCAATGATCCCGACTTCGCGCAACGGAGACAGGAGATTTTTTGAAAGACCCGGACTGGCTCCCGGGGTTTTCAGGGTTTTCTTTTCAGTTTTGTTCACCGGCCAATCGCCTCATAAGATGACAACGGATTTTATCATCAGGAGCGTTCCCTGGCATGGAGTCTTGCCAGTACCGTGCTCAACGGGTCCGGCAAGGGCGCCTCGAAACGCAACGGTCTGCCCGAATCCGGGTGCGCGAAAGAAAGGGCGCGGGCATGGAGAAACAGGCGGCCCAGGCCCATTCTTCTCATTTCCCGGTTGAAATCACGGCTGCCGTAAACGCGGTCGCCGGCGACAGGATGTCCGGCCGCAGCGCAGTGTACGCGCGCCTGGTGCATCCTGCCGGTTTCAAGTTCAAGCCGTACCAGCGTCCCTTCCGCATAACGGGATACGGTGGAAACCACACTGACTGCAAGCCGCCCGCCCGCGTCAATCCTGATTTTTTTCATGCCGCCGACCGTCGCCTTCGACAGGGGGAGGTCGATTCTCCGGTCTGTCGCCTCCCAGTCACCCGCCACGAGGGCCAGATAGATTTTTCTGGCCGAGTGTCTGGCGCCGAAGCGGGATTGCATGGCCAGCAGGGCCTTTCTCGATTTTGCCAGTACGAGACAACCTGACGTCTCCCGGTCCAGTCGATGAACCAGCTCGATAAAAGGCAGGGCGGGACGGAGCCGGCGCAGCGCTTCGATCAGTCCGAAAGACAAGCCCGAACCGCCGTGTACAGCCAGTCCGCCAGGCTTGTCGACCACGATCAGGTGCTCGTCCTCGAAGATAACCGGGATGCTCTGAAGCAGTCCGGGGGGAACTGTGACGCCATCTTTATTGCGCCCCATGCGCAATGGAGGAATTCTGACCTTGTCACCGCAGGTCAGCTTGCGCGACACTTTGACCCGGCAACTGTTGACGCGGACCTCTCCGCTGCGCACGGCTTTATAGATGCGGGTTTTCGGCACCCCTTTCAAATGCCGGATCAGGTAATTGTCCACTCTCTGATCGTGTCCATCGGGACCGACTGTTCGGATATCGTTGGCGGGCATGGGCTCACTCATCGCGCAGCATTGCCGACGGGCGTGTTATCAATAGCGCGGCGCGGCAGAATATATCATTAACGCCCAATCAACAATGCGCCGGCACAAAATAATTGACACGGCAAAGACAGAATGTTATAGGATGCGCACGGTTAAACAAACGTGAAGAGCAAAATCATGACTATAATAGAAAAAAACCTTCGAATCGAGGAACAAAATACAGATTCAAAAACTGAATCCGAAGAATCCTTCAATGAATCCCGCAGGGATTTCATCAAGGCATCCACTGTCGCGGGCGCGGCGCTGGCCATGCCCGCGATCATCGCTTCGGATTTTGTCCATGCGCAGAGCAGCGGCCCGGTCAAAATCGGCCATCTGGAAGATCTTTCCGGAAATCTGGCCGTATACGGCCTGCAGAAAGATCATGCCGCCCAGCTTGCTGTTGCGGAAATCAATGCCGGGCTTACATTGAAGGGCGGACCGATCGGATCAGGCGGCGTGGGCGTATTCGCCTCCACAGCTGCGCGCCCGCCGTTGATGGGCGCCGGGTCGGGCGACCTGAACTATCTGGATGATGGCGGCGAACGCTCAAACGAGACAGTTGCATACGTTGAGGATGACGACATTCTGGTCGAATCAGGGGATGACGGAATTCTGGGTCGGCCTGTCGAACTGATTAATCTGGATGGCCAGTCGAATAATAACATCTGGCAGCAGCTTACCCGCAAACTGATTCAGGGTGACAAGGTTGATTGCCTGGTTGCAGGCTTCACAAGCGCGGAACGCGAGGCCATTCGTCCGGTCGTGGACCAGTTCAACCAGTTGTACATATATACCAACCAGTACGAAGGCGGGGTCGCGGATGCCAATACCTTCTGCACGGGAGCGATCTGCGAACAACAGGTCATTCCTGTCGTTGACTATATGGTGAAGAAATTCGGGCCGCGTATTTATACGATCGCTGCGGACTACAATTTCGGGCAGCTCACTGCCGCCTGGACGAAAGCGACCGCCCCGCTGGTCGGGGGAGAAATTATCGAAGAGGAATTCGTACCCCTCGAGGTTTCCAACTTCAGTACGTCTATCGCCCGTATCCAGGCCGCCAAACCGGACTGGATATTCACGTTACTGGTAGGTTCGAACCAATCCAACTATTATCCACAAGCCGCCGCCGCCGGCCTGGAATATCCAATGGCGTCCACCGTAAATATGGCCCAGGGTTACGAACACAGGCGCTTTTCGACTCCATCACTGAACAGGATGCATAATTGTGTAAACTACATTGAAGAAATCCCCACAAAGCGCAACCGTGATTTTGTGAAACGCTGGTATGAAATGTTCCCGGACGACCCCTATATCGGGCAAATGGCGCAAAACACCTATTTCTCCATACATCTGTATGCGAAAGCCGCTCGGCTGGCCGGTACCACCGAGCAGGAAGCGGTCAAACGCGCTCTTGAGACCGGAATGACGATCGAAGCGCCCGAAGGAGCCGTATTCATGGAGCCGGCTACTCACCATGCCGGGCACTGTATTCGTTTGGCCGTTGCCGACGAGAATCATCATGTCAGCTTCCTCAGGGAATGGCCGATGATCACTCCGTGGTGGTTACAACGAATGGGAGTCAACCTGGTCGGCAAAAAAGAGTACAAGCAATACGTGCCGGATGAGGATCCTTATTTCACCATGTTCAGTAATTAAGGCCGGGTTATAACCCGCAACCGCCTCCGGCGCGCGAGCTGGCGCCGGAGGCATTATTATGGAGCGCCCATGGATTTAATACCGTTGCTGGTCAGCCTGCTGTATCAGGGGCTGGCAACCGCCGCGTTTCTGATCCTTTGTTCGATCGGACTGATGATCATCCTGGGAATGATGAATATCATCAATCTGGCGCATGGCGAGATCATGATGATTGGCGCTTATGTTTCAACAATCCTGGTCAGTAGCGGAGTCCCTTTTTTTGCAACCCTTCCGGTCTGTTTCATTGTCGGTTGCCTGGCCGGATATCTTATTGAGCAATTGTTCATCCGCTTTCTGTATGATCGACTCTTGTCCGCCCTGGTCGTAACCTGGGGACTGGGCCTGATACTGGCCCAAGGCACGCTGTTGATATTCGGGCCTTTCATGCCCTCTATCAAAATTCCATTCGGGTCCATCCAGTATGGAGATTTCACTTTTTCCGTTTACCAGATATTCCTCATCGTGGTCGCATTCACAACCCTGGCGGGACTGCATTATCTCTTCCATAAAACTCCGATTGGCCTCAAGACGAGAGCGACCATGCAGCAGCCGGAAGTAGCCCGTACCATTGGAATCGACCAGCATTTGATGTATTCGCTGACTTTTTCCTTTGGTTCGGGTCTGGCGGCATTTGCCGGCGGGGTGCTTGCGCCAACGACAACCATTGCCCCGTTCATGGGAACCCAGTTCGTGGCGCCCGCCTTCATAACGGTGGTCGTTGGCGGCGCTCATAATATCATTACCGGCACACTCTACAGCGCCAGCGCCCTGACCGTGGTAAAGACTCCCGTCGGCATGTTTCTGGGGGCGTTTGCCGGAACGGTCGGATTGTTCGTCGCAGCCCTGATCCTGATCCGGCTTTGTCCGAACGGATTGTCCAGTATCAAGGTCTTGCGAACGAGATGAAGAATAGACTTGCACTGTTCTTCGGCCCCCGGGACCTGGGGCATAGCCGGGCGTCGGGGCTGATAATCGCCGCCCTGGCGCTATTCCTTTTTGCCTTGCCAATACTGATCAGTGATTACGAAGCGATGAATTTCGCCTATTTTCTGGCAAACGTCCCTCTGGGTTTGAGCGTTGCCCTGATCTGGGGGTATTGCGGGGTGCTCAGCTTCGGCCAAGTTGCTTTCTTCGGCATGGCCGGTTACTTCTACGGCATGGTCGCCGGCAACATCGCAGCAGTTCCGGGGTCGGAAATTATCGGCATCTTCAGCGCGGTCGGAATGAGTGTCCTGGTGAGCGCGGTCCTTGCCTATTTTCTGTTCTTCGCCCGTGTCGAGAACTGGATTATCCCGGTCATCACACTCGTGTTCACGCTGCTCCTTGAAACATTCCTTGCCCAAACGGCCGGCTACCAATGGCGGGTCGGCGCTGTCCTTCTCGGCGGTTACAACGGAATGACCGGAATACCGTCCATGCGCTTCTTTTCAGGAGACCCGCTCTATGGATACGGCTTCTACTATTATGCGCTGGGGTTCGTTACAGTATTATTCATAGGGCTGAGACTATTCATAAACTCGAAATACGGTCTCGTAATCGTCGCCATGCGCGAAGACCTGCAAAGGACCGAGTTACTGGGCTATGACGTGAGAGTGTGGCAGTTCGGAGTATTCCTGCTGGCGGCGGCGCTGGCATCATTCAGCGGGGTACTCTACGTACAGTGGGGCAACTATATCACGCCCACCCAGCTCGGCCTCGTAGCGGCGGCGCAGCCAATTATCTGGGCGGCAATAGGCGGACGCTCCAGCCTGCTCGCCGTATTCATCGCCACAATTCTGATGACATGGTTCGCTTTCACACTTTCCACACAAGGCAACCAGTTGTCGCTCGTGTTTATCGGCGCCGCAACAGTAATCGCCATCATGCTGTTCAGGGACGGGGTTATCGTTTCAATCTGGAAGCGAATTTCAGCGCTCATTGGCGCCGGTCGCCAGACCTCGGTGAAGTGAAGCATGGGAACGATTCTGCGAACACATAACCTCAACAAGAATTTCGGAGGAGTCCCGGCGCTCGTCGATGTCAATCTGTCCATTGAACAGAACGAGATCCGCTGTCTGATAGGGCCGAACGGAGCCGGGAAATCGACCCTGTTCAAGGTTCTCTGCTGTCTGGTCAAGCCCGATTCCGGAACGATCGAGCTGAATGGTGAAGATATCACACGAGTCTCGCCAAGCGAGCGGGCGCGGCGCGGTCTCGGTCTCGCATTCCAGACAGTCAGCGCGTATAGCCGGCTTTCGGTCAGGGAAAATCTCGAGATAGCCTCCCGCATACACTCGCTGGCCCGCACGAAAGAACTCGTAGAAGAGATCGCGGACACACTGGACTTCGATATGAACCGCTCGACAAGCGCATCCGAACTGTCCCACCATGAGCTGCAGTGGCTGGAGATTCTGATGGTGATCCGGAACGGGGCAACGGTCGGACTGCTTGATGAACCGACGGCGGGTCTTGCCGAAAGGGAGACCGGGATGACTGCAAATACGATCAAGATCTGCCAGCAACACGGCCTTACCATTCTGGTCGTGGAGCACGATCTCAAGTTTATCAAACAGATCGCCGAAACTGTGACCGTAATGCAGCAGGGCCGAGTATTTTTCGAGGGCTCCCTGCAGGCGGTGCTGGACAACGAGGATGTCCGGAATATCTACCTCGGCCGCTGACAATATGGATAACGCAGCCGAAATCGAGACCCTCGGACTCAGTAGCGGTTATGGAACAGCCGAGGTGGTGCGGGGAGTCTCGTTTCGCCTGGAGCATGGCCAGATACTGGGGATCATCGGCCGCAACGGGGTCGGGAAAACGACTCTGATCAAAACCATTATCGGCCTGATTCCGGCGATGAAAGGCTCCGTTCACATCCGTAACCGCGACGTCACTCGTACGCAAGCCCACCTGATCGCCCAAATGGGGGTCGGTTATGTGCCCCAGGGGCGCGGCGTGTTTCCGCGCATGACCGTGAGAGAGCACCTGACTCTGGGCGGATATCTGATTGCGGACGCGCCGACGAGAGAAAAATACATGCAGCTCATCTACGCTGCATTCCCGGTATTAAGGGAGCGGGGCAACCAACTGGCAGGCTCACTGAGTGGAGGAGAACAGGAAATGCTTGCGATCGGCAGAGCAGTCTCCGGCGGCGCTTCGATACTGATCCTTGACGAACCAAGCGAAGGCATTCAACCCAATATAATCAACCAAATCGGTGAGGTGATTCTGCGGCTGAAGGCGGACATGGGTCTATCGGTCATCCTCATCGATCAGAATGCCGCATTGATAGCGGCCTGTGTGGATCAGGCATATGCCATGAACAAAGGGCAAATCATCTCTGCATTGACGGCAGAGGAAGTGCAGGATGAAAGCCGCCTGACCGAGGTCCTGTCCCTGCTTTGATTGCGGTAACCTGTGTGCTTGCCCGTCATTCACTCTCCCGCAACATTTTTTGCGCCGTTACCGCTTGTCCGACCCGCCACATTAAAGGTACACTTGTGATTGGTTGTTCGCCCGACAAGGCGCGCTATAAGAGTTCGGGCGCTGTCGTATGGTCTTTATAACTTTCCACCAAGAGGAAAAAAACGATGGAAATGATTACGCGTGCATATCCGAATGGCTGGGTCCCGGATTCCATCATGTCCCGAAAGGGGGTTGCAAAAACTGCAACTGGCAAAGTACATCATTTGTCCGCCAAGCTTCAGGGCACTTACGTCTATACAATCGGTCCATACAGCGACCCGGTTATTGAAGTGGATCCCGGAGATACTGTTGTCGTTGAAACGCAGGACGCATTCGAAGGCGCGATCAAGTCGGAAAGCGACAAGCCTTCGGAACTTCTGCGGATGCCGTTTCTCAACCCGCAGGCAGGGCCGATCATGGTGCGTGGAGCTCAACCCGGAGACACTCTCTGCGTTCATATAGAGAAAATGGTCCCGCGCGGTGATCAGCCCAGAGGCACCTGTTGCCTGATCAGGGAATTCGGCGCCCTCACCGGCACCAGTCTTACCGCGACCCTGAACGAGCCGTTGCCGGAGATCGTCCGCAAAATTCATGTAGACGAAGAAAGCGTCCACTGGAACGACAAAATCAGGTTTCCGTACCGCCCCCATATCGGTACTCTCAGCTGTTCACCGGAAATTGACTCGATCAATTCACTGACTCCCGACAGTCATGGCGGCAACATGGACCTTCCTGACATGGGGCCGGGCACTGTGACCTATCTTCCGGTACGAACAGAAGGCGCCAGATTATTCATTGGCGATGCCCACGCCTGCCAGGGAGACGGAGAGGTCTGCGGGGTTGCCGTTGAATACCCGACATTCACCACGATCATAGTCGATTTGATCAAGGATCATCCGATTGAATGGCCGCGCCTGGAGAGTGATGATTTCATCATGACGATCGGGAGCGCCCGCCCGCTGGAGGATGCGGGGCGTATCGCCTATCGGGAACTGGTCTACTGGCTTGAAAGCGACTACGGTTTCAATCGTTACGACGCCTATATGATGCTCAGTCAGTGCGGGAAAGTCCGCCTCGGCAACTTTGTCGATCCCAAATATACGATAGGGGCGGCCATGCCAAAACGTTATTTGATCTGATTTTTCGCAAGAAAACGCCACCTGTCCGGCATTTGGCACAGAGAACGCGGGCGGACGGCAACGGACAATGCCGGATTACCTGTTTTTCTCCGGCTTGGCGTCAAATATCAGATTATCGGCATTCAGCGCGGTAAAATGCCGGCTTTTTGCCCTGGCGATCAGGGTCACCCCCAGATCCACCGCAAGGTCATAGCCCATATTGGTTGTTCCGTTACGGGAGACCAGCGCCGGAATACCCATCAGGGCCGCTTTCATCACAATTTCCGACGTTAGCCTGCCCGTCGTATAGAATATCTTGTCGTTGCCGGATATTCCGTTCATCCACATTTCCCCGGAGATCGTATCCATTGCATTGTGGCGGCCGACATCTTCAATAAAAATCAGGACCTCCCCGTCCTTGCACAATCCGCACCCGTGCACCGAACCGGCTGCCCGATAAGCCTTGTTGAAACCGGCGACCTGTTGTAATACCCGGTAAATATCCGACTGCCTGATCTCGACATCCGGCAATCTGCGCTGATACAGTTTGTCCATCGTGCAGCTCAGTATCGTCCCTTGGCCGCAGCCACTGGTGACCGTCCTTCTGGCCGTGTCGAAACCGCGTACGCCGCGTCCGTCTGTGGTAACCACTTCAGCCAGTTCACGCTCCCAGTCAACCTGTATGGATCGGATATCCGGGAGATTTTCAAACAGGGTCTGGTTGCGCAAATATCCCAGCGCCAGCTTTTCCGGATGGGTTCCGAGTGTCATCAGCGTAACCAGCTCCTGGCCGTCAACCTTTATGGTAAGGGGTACTTCACCGACAATGTTGATTTTCCGCTCTTCGCCGTACTGGTTGCGCGCCGGCGCCTGATAAATACCTCCCAGTCCCTGATCGCTCAATACCGGAAGCGGGCGAGCAATGTCTGCCCTGCCCGACTCGATCATCGGGTTGCTGTCTTCAATCAATGCAATACCCGGATAATTCATCCGGAACCAACCTTCAACAGGATTACCAGCGTCCAATCTATCACAAAACAGAATCAAAACAACGCTCCGACAACCGCCGATTTCCGCCAATGCCGAAAAATCCCGCGGGGAACGCCGTGGTTACCTTACCGGTCCGCAGACAGGCTATTGTATAAGGGCTATGTTTTATCCACCGGCAAGACTGGCGCTTTCTATCCATTTGCCGCAAAGAAGAACAGGTCTTTTACAAATTGAAGAATATCCTGTAAGATGGCGGAAAACATACCAGACAAAAGGGGGAAACGAATGTATTCAAAAACTGTTCACAAGACTATTACGGGACTCACGGCCATCGCAGCGAGCGCCATGCTGACTGCGGCGAGTCCTTCCCGGGCTGACTGCGGTGAGGTGTCCATTACCGAGATGAACTGGGCTTCGTCGCAGATCATCACGGAAGTCTCCAAATTTCTGATGGAGCAGGGCTATGGTTGCGCCGTTGAAAAAGTGCCGTCCGCAACGACCACATCGGTCGCCTCCCTGGCCGAGAACGGCGAACCGGACATTGTTACCGAGTTGTGGCTGAACTCGACTGGAGACGTCTACGCAAAACTTGAAGCTGAAGGCAAGGTATCACGCCTCGCCGATGTATTTGCGCCGGGCGGTGTGGAAGGCTGGTGGATTCCCGAATATCTTGCGCAAACCAATCCGGAACTGACCACGATACAAGGGATCATGGCCAATCCTGGTCTGGTCGGCGGGCGCTTCAATAACTGCCCCGATGGCTGGGGCTGCCGCATTGTCAACGACAATCTGATCAAGGCGCTTGATATGGAAGGCGCCGGGATTGAGATTTTCAACCATGGTTCGGGAGAGACACTGGCCACATCCATTGCCGCGGCCTATGAAAACGGGGAACCGTGGTTCGGCTATTACTGGGGGCCGACCTCCGTGCTCGGCCAGTATAAAATGACCAAGGTGGCCATTGGCGACATTAATAGCGAAGTCCATTCAGCCAATCAGAACAAGGATAACCCGTCTCCCGGCGTTTCCGACTTCCCGCCGGCGCCTGTGTTGACTGTTGCCACAGAAGCCCTGACCATGCAGAAGCCGGAGATCGCCGAACTCATGAGCAATGTAAGCTTTGATGTCGATCTGCTGAGCGCCCTGCTCGCCTGGAAGGAGCAAAACAGCGCATCGGCCGAAGAGGCGGCGGTGTATTTCCTTACCACACATTCCGATGTCTGGTCGCAATGGGTCAATGACGCGGCCCGCGAAAAACTGTCAGCCCTGATCAAGTAAGCGCGCTATCGGCGCATGGAAGCCCGGAGTCGTGCAATCATGACCCCGGGCAGGATACCCGGAGCTACCCGCCTCCGGGTATCCGGCAATCCGGCAAGGTGAACAAAATTGGCGACCTATGAATTTGTGTTCGACGGTCTCGGACTGCGAAACTGGTGCGACTCGGGCGGGACCGGTGACGCCCCCATGTCGATGGCCGACCTGCTCGCGCAGAGCGGAGGAAGCGCCGCGGGTGCTTCGTTGTGGGAGCTCCCCTTTCCTTCGCTGGACGCGCTGAACGACTCCTGCGAAAAAATCATCCAGTCCAGGGATCTGACAAAAGGAGTCGAACAGGGTTTTCTGGCAATCAAGGACGCCTTGCGTTTTGCGCTGGATCCATTGACCCAGCCTCTTAGCTGGATACTCGAATTCGCGCTTGCAACCTTCGAATGGACCCCCTGGTGGATCATGTTTCCGATCCTGATGGTAATCGTCTGGCTGGCATCGAAGTCTGTCCGGCTTGTCGTTTTCGTAACCGCTTGCCTGGCTTTTCTGGCCGCAATCGACCACTACCAGTTTGCCATGCAGACGCTGGCGATCATCTTTGTCTGCGCTTTTTTGTGCGTCCTTTTCGGTGTGCCAATCGGCATTGCCATGTCTCGCAATGACACGCTGCAACGCATGACTATACCGATACTGGACATGTTGCAAACCCTGCCTCCATTTGTCTATCTGATCCCGCTTATCTTTCTGTTTTCGGTAACAGAGCCGAAGCTCTATGGTATTGCTATAATTTTATATGCTATCGTGCCGGTGGTCCGTCTGACCGATCTCGGTATCCGGTTGGTCGACAAGGATGTAATTGAAGCTGCAAACTCTTTCGGTATGACCGACCGCCAGAAGCTGTTCGGTGTGCAAATCCCGCTGGCGCTTCCGAATATTATGGCGGGGGTCAACCAGACCATCATGATGAGCCTCGCCATGGTCGTGATTGCCTCACTCGTTTCGGCGCCGGGGCTGGGTGTTCTGGTACTCCGCGGTATCCGCAATCTTGAACTGGGCGTCGGCCTGATCTCGGGTCTCGGCATCGTTCTTCTGGCTATCATCCTGGACCGCGTCACCAAGGCAGCCCTTGACCGCGTCAACGCCGCGCAAAAGCACTGAACGGGAGAGGCCCATTGGGCGACAGCACGGTCAAAATATCAATACGCAATCTTTACAAGGTTTTCGGGCCACGACCGCAGGCGGCCCTTGAGCACGTGATGGCGGGAATGGGCAAGACGGAGCTTCTGGAAAAATACCATCATGTGATTGGCTTGCGGGACATTAACGTCGATATGTATGACGGCAAGGTTACCGTCATCATGGGGCTTTCCGGATCTGGCAAATCCACACTTATTCGTCATTTCAATCGTCTGATTGAACCCACGGCCGGGCAGGTCAAGGTTGATGGTGAGGATGTACTGGGCTATGATGAAGAAGACCTGCGCAATCTCCGGCGTTCGGTAATGTCGATGGTTTTTCAAAGGTTCGCCCTGTTGCCTCATCGCACCGTAGTGGAAAATGCCGCCACTTCACTGAAGGTGCGCGGCATCGGCAAGGGCGATTACCTGAAAGAAGCGCAAAAGTGGCTGCATCGCGTGGGGCTGGCAGGATATGACAATCGCTACCCGCACCAACTCTCCGGCGGCATGCAGCAACGTGTCGGTATCGCCCGCGCGCTGACCTCGAACTCACCGATTATGCTGATGGACGAAGCATTTTCGGCGCTCGATCCGCTGATACGCACCGACATGCAGGACTTGTTGCTGGAATTGCAGACCGAACTTCACAAGACCATCGTCTTCATCACCCATGATCTGGATGAAGCGCTGAAAATTGCCGATCATCTCGTGATTCTGAAAGATGGTTTCATTGTACAGCAAGGTGAGCCCCAGTACATCCTGCTGAACCCGAACGATCCCTATATCGAGGACTTCGTCAGCGACATCAACCGCGCCCGCGTACTGCGTGTCCGCTCGATCATGATCCCGCTTGCGCATGGCGCCGTACCGCCCGCAACTGACGGTGAGGTTGGCTACAACGACACGCTGGAAAGCGTGATCGCCCGCTCCGGTGGTGACACGTCGCACTCCTATCTGGTAACGGCTGATAATGGAGCGGTCGGCACTCTGGAAATGACCAGACTGATCAAGGCGCTGGTGCCGCGCGCGGCTTCCGAGCCGGGAGCCCGAAAATACTAACTCCTGTCAGCTGATCCGTCCGGGTATTCCGGATTCGTAATCGCACGCGCTATCGCACCGGATAAGAATGCAGGGCATTGCCGCTCTGCACAGGCAAATTCCAGGATAATATCGTCAGGATGCAGATGCAGCCAGCGCCTGATCGATGTCTTCAATTACATCTTCCACATTTTCGATGCCGATGGACAGTCTGACCAGGTCCGGGGTTACTCCCGATGAAGCCAGTTCCTCATCGGAAAGCTGGCGATGGGTAGTCGACGCCGGATGACAGGCGAGAGATTTGGCGTCCCCTATATTGACCAGCCGCAGTATCAGTTGCAGGGCGTCAATAAACCGGGCTCCGGATTCAACGCCGCCTTTGATACCAAAGCTCATCACGCTGGAGCCTTTACCCCCCATGTACTTGTCCAGCAGAGCTTTGTGCGGGCTGTCATCCAGGCCCGCATAACGGACCCATTCGACACGTTCATGACCTTGCAGGTGTTTGGCGACAGTCAGCGTGTTTTCACAGATCCTGTCCATTCTCAGAGACAGAGTTTCAAGGCCTTGCAGGGCCAGGAACGAATTCAACGGAGCCAGGGCCGCTCCGATATTTCTCAATGGCACCACCCGCGCCCGCAGGATATAGGGCGGTAATCCGGTTTCCGTGTATACCACGCCATGATAGGAAACATCCGGTTCGTTCAGCCGCCGGAAGCGCTCCTTGTTCGCGACCCAGTCGAACTGGTTGGAATCTACAATCATACCGGCGACAATGGTGCCGTGGCCGCCGATATATTTGGTCAGGGAATGCACCACGATATCACAGCCCCACTCGAATGGCCGGCACAGGTAAGGCGTCGCTACCGTGTTGTCGACGATTACCGGAATACCGTGCGCATGGGCAATATCGGAAACTTTTTGCAGATCGATCACATTCCCCGCGGGGTTTCCGATGGACTCGCAGTACACCGCTTTGGTTTTGTCGTCAAACAGGCTGGCCAGAGAGTCGAGATTTCCCGGGTCTGCAAATCGCGGCTCAATACCCAGTTGCGGGAAAGTATGCGCGAACAGGTTGTAAGTGCCCCCGTACAACGTGGACATGCTGACGAAATTATCTCCGGCCTCGGCAATCGTTAGCAAAGAGTAAGTCGTCGCCGCTTGTCCGGAGGAGAGAGCAAGGCCGGCCGCGCCTCCTTCCATATCGGCCACCCTTTGTTCCAGTATATCGTTGGTCGGGTTCATGATCCGGGTGTAAATATTGCCCAGCTCCGCGAGGTTGAACAAGTTTGCCCCGTGCCGGGTACTGTCAAACGCATAGGCTGTCGTTTGATAAATGGGCACTGCAACGGAGTGGGTGACCGGATCATGTTTGAATCCGGAATGCAGAGCTTTCGTTTCTATTCTCATTTTCGCTTCCTGGTTAGCTGGTTCATCGGAATCGTTGTCGGCGATCATGCCAGCCGGTACCGGGTTGGTACAATATCCCGATCGTGCGGCATTCGGATCAATGCGATATATTCTATACCAGCAAATCGCGATTGGATATACTTCAGTGTGACGATGTTTGCTCTTGCAAACCAGGCAAATTCACTACCGGTCACCAACATGAAGAAATCCGCCCCGATAGAACCCGTCAAGGGAACTGTACTACCGCGCTACGCGGGACCATCCACATTTTGCCGGCTGCCCGAATTACGGGATGTGCCCTATTGTGACGTTGCCATACTCGGCATTCCTTTCGATTCCGGAACCAGCTATCGACCCGGCGCTCGCTTCGGCCCACAGGCTATCCGTCAGGCCTCCAGGCATCTGCGCATCAATTTCCATCCGGCCTATGGCACGGAGCCATTCAAATCGATCCAGGTTGCCGATGCGGGAGATGTCGGGTGCAATCCCTTCAGCATAGACGAGGCTATCCGGCAGATCGAGGAGTCGGCAACGAACCTGTTCGATCAGGCCGACTCCATCGTCAGTCTGGGCGGAGACCATACGATTGCAGTGCCGTTGCTGCGAGCGGTCAATAAGCAGACAGGACCGGTGGCGCTGGTTCACTTCGACGCGCATCTTGATACCTGGGATACCTATTTCGGCGCTCCGTATACGCATGGAACGCCATTTCGCCGGGCTTCGGAAGAAGGCCTGTTCAATGATGACGCCTCCATGCACGTCGGCATTCGCGGCCCCCTGTACAGCAAGGATGATTTGAAAAACGACGAAGAGCTCGGATTCAGGGTCATCCACTGCGATGAACTCCAGACCCGGGGTATCGAACATATCGTCAAACGCATCCGCGACCGCGTCGGCGATAACCCTCTTTACCTGTCGATAGACATTGACGTGCTCGACCCTGCTCATGCGCCAGGCACAGGAACGCCTGAAATCGCAGGATTATCCAGCCGGGAACTGCTCAATATCATTCGCGGACTCCAGGGACTGAATCTCGTTGCAGCGGATATTGTCGAAGTGGCGCCTGCCTATGATCATGCGGAAATCACGGCGCTGGCGGCAGCTACGATTGCGTTTGAAATGGTAAACCTGATTGTGAGTCATCAACAGGCAGACCGGTAATCGGGCAGAAAAATACTTTGTCATGGATACAACTATCCGTCCCGCAAAGATCAGCGATGCCGAACAAGTCAATCACATCGCCAACTGGTACATAAAAAACACAGTCGCCAACTTCGAGACCGCCCCTTGGTCCGTCACAGAGCGGGTTGCATGGCTTGAGCGCTTCTGCCGAGCCGGCTCACCGCATCGCATGCTGGTCAGTCTGCACGATGATGCAGTCACCGGCTTTGCCTGTAACACACGCTTCAAGCCCAAGTCAGGCTATGATAAATCTACTGAAACCACGGTATATGTCACTCCCGGGATGACCTCGAAAGGCATAGGTGAGATGCTTTACCGGTACTTGCTTGAGGTGGTCAGGCAGCGACATTTTCATCGTGCCTATGCAATAATTTCCCTGCCCAACTTGCCCTCGGTCAGACTCCACGAAAAATTCGGGTTCCACCTGATTGGAGTGCTGGATGAAACAGGGGAAAAATTCGGCAAATTTCATGACGCCGGAATTTATCAAAAGAAGTTCTGACTCCATTAGAATCCGGCGTCAATCAAAATTCACGCTCGTAGCCCCGTGATCCAAAAATCACCTCCCTGAAGCCCTCCCTGCTGGAGATACACTTATTGCTTCAGGCTCACGTTCCATCAGGACAATTCCGGGGCTTGACTCGCATATCGCATATATCGCATAATGGCCGATATATTACTCTGGCGGGAGAGTACTATGCCACGTGGAGATTGTCATGCTCTTTACAACCCCCCCCCCCCCCCCCCCCCCCCCCCCGAGACTCCGGGCACCGGCCTGATCCGTTTGACTCCTTCGGGAGAACCGGCCGCCGTTTGAGCGTGCAATGTGCCGCCGTCCTGCGGCTCTGGTGCGTGCTCGGGTGTCTGCTGGCGCCACAGGCTGCACAGGCGCAGACACTGCCCCAGTTGAGCTTCACCGGAGCCCGGGATATCGGCAGTCTCAGCAGTGCGGCCCTGGCCCAGAACGATTGCCCACGCAGCGAGTTGACGACGACCCTTGACAAGATATCCGAAGGAGAGACGCTGGCGCTGGCGATCACGCGGTCGATGGCCACAGCTTCCGCGACCATCTCCGTGGACTTCGAGATCCTGTCGGGCTCCGCGGCGAAAGCGAACGACCTCGCATCCACCCGCAACACCCTGCTGAACGCCGAGATAACGTTTCCCTCGGGGCAGGTAACCCAGTGCCATTATCTGGACATTGCCCGGGACACAAAGCTGGAAGGCGACGAGACCCTGTCGATCCGGATCAAGGCGAAACCCAGCGCCTATACGATCAAGGCCAGTGAGAGAAAGCGCGACATCACGATTAAGGAGGTCGGTGCGGCGATCCGGCTCCGGCACAAGAACATCGGCACGCTCGGAGGCACGCTGACCGACCGCAGCTTCACGGTGACACTGGAGGCCGGAGTCCCGCCCTCGAACGCCGGCAGCAACCCCAACACTTGTAACGGATTTGTCCGGGATACGACCTTTACACGCGATGTCAGCATGGGCTCCGGCAACCCCCAGTGGCGGGTTCGGGACGGACAGCGAACCGACCTGAAATCGGCTGGCCTTCAGGATTTCGACTTTCCCGGGAAGGTGTCCTTCAAGAGCGGTTTGGCGGAAGCCACCGTGACGGCGAAGGCGGACGCGGACCAGGCCTCCGAGGATTTCAGGATCGACCTCGCCCCCCAGGGTTCCCAATATCCGATTGTCATTTGCGAGCCGACAACGGTCAATGCGCCCAGATTTACAATCGGGCCTTTCGGTGTGATTCCTCCTTCGGTACCCGGCGCACCCACCGGACTGGGCGGTACGCCGGGCGACCAGAAAGTGACGCTGTCGTGGGATAATCCAGGCAATACCAGTATAACCGGCTATGAGCTGCGCTACAGCAAGGTTGGCGAAAACTGGAGTAGCTGGTCCAACATCGACGGCGCGACCGCCGCGACCACATCTCACCCGGTGACGAATCTGGAAAACGGCAGCCAGTATCGCTTCCGCATCCGCGCGAAGAACGACACCGGCGCCGGCGGAGCATCAGCGGTGTTCAGAGCGACACCGTTCGCGCCCGTCTCGTTGAGCATCAGCGACGTGTCGGCGACGGAGGGTGCGACGTTCACCTTCACGGTGCGTGCAACCCCGTCCCCTTCGGTCAATGCGGACTTCAAGTACACGGTCACGGCGCAGAGCGGCGACACCGCGACGGCGGACACCGACTTCACGACGGTCACGACCGCGACCACAGCGACTATCGCGGCGGGTGAGACCAGCACAACGATCAGCGTCACAGTGGCCGACGACAACATTGACGAGGAAAACGAGACCTTCACGGTGACACTGTCGGAGCCGTCGGCCGGCGTGACGATTTCCGATACCACTGCGAGGGGAACCATCGTCGACAACGACACGGCCGGCGTCACGCTCTCGGAAACCTCGCTGACGATCGCGGAAGGCGGTAGCCGCGCCTACACGGTGAGGCTCGACACGGAGCCGTCGGGCGACGTGACGGTGACGGTGGGCGGCGCCTCGGGGGACGTGACGGTGCAATCGTCCACCCTGACCTTCACGGCCTCCGACTACGCCGTCCCGCAGACGGTGACGGTCTCGGCCGCCGATGACGAGGACACGGAAACGGACGCGAACGTGATCCTGACCCACAGCGCCTCGGGCGGCGGCTACGGATCGGTTCGCATCAACTCGGTCACGGTGTCGATCACCGACACGACGCCGGTGCTGGAGCTTGCGACCGACCCGGATGCAGTGGCCGAGGGGGCGGAGATCCGCCTCACGGTGACTTCCAGCCGGACACTGACCGGCACGTTGCAGGTGCGCCTGACGCTCTCTGATCGCGGTAACAGCGGATTCGAAGATGGCGATATCTCCGGCGAACTGGGGCCGAGGCAATTCGACGCAGACTTCGGCAGCGCCGGAAGCGCCACAGGGACGGTGACGATCGCGACCGTCCTTGATTCTGTCGTGGAGGGAGCGGAGACCTACCGGATCACGCTGCACGACGCGCCCGGCTATGCGCCCGGCGCCGATGTGACGGCCGACGGCACGTTGAACGACAGCACCAACACGATCGCGGTACAGTCGTCGATGGTGTCGGTGACCGAAGGCACCGGCACGAACCCGAATGCGACGGTGACGATCGCGGCCTCCGAAGCGCCGGGGCAACAAATGACTTTCACGGTAACCTATGGCGGCACGGAGGCAACGGGAGCGTCCGATCCGGCGGACGGCGACTATGACAACGACGCGGTCACCTCGGTGGTCTTCGGGGCTGCGAACACTACCCGGGACATCGCGATTCCGATCCACGGCGACCGGCTGGACGAGGGCGACGGCGAACGCTTCACGGTCACCATCACGCTGTCCGAGGGTAGCCTGCTCCCGAAGGGCTGGACACTGGGTACTGTCACGACCACGGTGACGATTACCGACGACGATAGCTCACCGGAGCTTGAGGACCTCGTGGATCAGACGGTCACGGTCGGCCAGGAAGTGGAGATCATAGCTTCGGCGACGGACAACGACGGCGACACCGTGACCTACGCCTGGACGCGCAAGGAAGGAGAAACAGCGCCCTCGCTGCCGCCGGGCACGGCGCTGAACCAGGCCCGGCTCGCCTTCACCCCGACCGGACCCGGCCGCTACACGATGACGGTGACAGCATCCGACGGCAACACCAACACGGATGCCGCGGCGGTCACGATCACCGTAACCGCCCTGACGCCGGCGGGCGGCGGCCCAACGACATCTCCCGGCACGACACGCGCAAGCGTGACGGTGTCGAAGGCCGCGCTGACAGTAGACGAAGGCGCGAGCGGCGCCTACACGGTGAAACTTGACACGGCGCCGTCAGGTCCCGTAACGGTAACAGTGGGCGGCGCCGCGGGCGACGTGACGGTAGCTCCGGAGCGCCTGATCTTCACGGCCTCGAACTACCACGCTCCGCAAACGGTGACGGTCTCGGCGGCACGCGACGAGGACACGGACACCGACCCCGACGTGACACTCACCCACAGCGCCGCAGGCGGCGGCTACGACCCGGTGACGATTGCTTCGGTAGTGGTTTCGGTAACGGATACGACACCGGCGCTGCAGCTGCTGATCGACCCGGATGCAGTGAACGAGGGGACGGAAATCCGTCTCACGGTGACCTCCGACCGGGCGCTGACGGACATGCTGGCGATCAGCCTGGCGCTGGCTGACCGGGGGGCGAGCGGCTTTGACGCGAACGACATTCCAGGTACGCTCGGCCCGCGAACCTTCAACGCGGACTTCGGCGCCGCCTCCGGCCTCACGGGGACAGTGATGATTCCGACCACCGCCGACACAGCTCCGGAAGGCACGGAAACCTACACCATCACACTGCACGATGCGGCCGGCTATGCGCTCGGCGCCGATGTGGAGGCCGAAGGCACACTGAGCGACGGCCTGTCAGGGTCGGTGGCGCGGGCAAACAAGCTCCATGCCACGCTGCTGCCGCGGGTAACGGCGGCAGCGGTGTCGCAGACACTGGGGGCAATAGAGGGACGCATCGGGACGGCGGTGTCCTGCGAGACGGCGGCCGGTGCGGTGCGGTTCGGCGCCCTGCCGTCCGCGCCGGTCGAGGACGGCCGGACTTTCCCGCACAAACCGGAGCCAGCTGTTCCGAGCATGCGCGATATCCTTGACGGGGCGTCCTTCACCCTGCCTCTCGGCGCTTCCGGGAGCGACGGCCCGTCATCCGTGGCAGTGTGGGGCCGAAGCGATTGGCTGTCGCTGTCGGGTTCGGAGAAGGAAGTTTTCCGGGACGGCGGGCTGTGGACAGCGCAGCTGGGGGCGGACCTGTGCATACGCCCATCGCTGCTGGCCGGAACTGCGGTGTCGTATGCTGAAGGAGACATTGACGCCGGGACGCATGACGATGACGGGCGGTTGACGAGCGCCTACGAGACCATGATGACGTCGATTAATCCCTATGTAGCATGGCGGATGACAGATAGCCTGAGCCTGTGGGGGAGCCTCGGCTATGGGCGGGGCGAGGCGCAGATTGTGGAGGAGAACGGTTCGGCGCGCACAACAGACCTGAGCTGGTGGAGCGCCGCCACAGGCGGACGCGGGATACTGATTGAGGATGCGGAACTGATTAAAGGCGGGGTGACGCGACTCGCGGTGAAGAGCGAGGGCGCGGTTGCTCGTCTGCGCGCGGACGCCGACGACGATCTGGTGGCGCTGACAGTGGACGTGGCCCGACTGCGGCTGATGCTTGAGGGGTCGCATGAGCGTGTGTTGGAGAACGGAGCGACGCTGGCTCCGGCGCTGGAAGCGGGCGTGCGCTACGACGGGGGCGACGCCACCGAGGGCGCAGGCATTGAAGTCGGGTCGCGCCTGACCTGGCTCGACCCGACAGCCAGGCTGACGATGGAACTGCACACGCGGATGCTGGCTGTGCATGAGGCGGAACGCGACGAGTGGGGAGTGAGCGCCCTGATGCGCCTTGATCCCAAAGCGGACGGGCGGGGGACCTTCCTGAATCTTCATCCTTCGCATGGCCGCGCCAGAACCGTTCTGGGGCAACTGTTCGAATATGACCCGGCCATGGCCGGCGTGGCTGCCGAGCCCGCCGACCGGAAAAATCGGCTTGAGGCCGAGATCGGCCATGGCTTCGGGATATTCGGTTCGGGACCGCTGGCAGTGCTGACGCCGTATGCCGGGCTCAGTCTGGCGGAATCGGACGCCCGCACGCTGCGGCTCGGAGTGCGCTACCGCATGGGCGCCAACCTGGACCTCGGGGTTGAGGGCCTGCACCGCCCGGGCGTAACCGGCGAACGGAGCCTGATGCTGCGCGGGGCGCTGCGCTGGTGAAGTCAACCTTGGGCCGGGACATGCACACTCAATCAGAGTATAATCCGCCTCATCCATTGCATGCCCCTTATGATGACACGATCAGACAAGCGCAGAGCGGACGAGGTCAGACCCGTCACCATCACTCGTCACTTCACCCGGCATGCCGAAGGCTCTGTATTAATCTGCCTTGGTGATACGAAAGTATTGTGCAATGCTTCGGTGGAGAACCGGGTTCCGCACTTCATCAGGAATTGCGGGCGCGGCTGGGTCACCGCGGAATACAGCATGTTGCCGCGCGCTACCCATGAACGCGCGGCGCGCGAAGCGGCTCGCGGGAAACAATCAGGGCGGACACTGGAAATCCAGAGACTGATCGGTCGGTCGCTGCGCGCCGCCATCGACACCGGGAAACTCGGCGAGAGAACGATTACCATTGATTGTGACGTACTACAGGCGGATGGCGGAACCCGTACGGCCTCGGTAACCGGAGCCTGGGTGGCGCTCGTGGATGCGGTCAACGGCCTGCTTGACGCAAACAGGCTCGCGGAAAATCCGGTTTGCCGCGCTATCGCGTCGGTTTCTGTTGGAATAGTCGGCGGTGAGGTCGTTACCGACCTTGACTATTCCGAAGATAGCCGCGCCGACACCGATATGAATATCGTCATGGATGACGGCGGCGGTCTTGTCGAAATTCAGGGAACGGCGGAAGGCGCTTCTTTTAACAGGGAGATGCTGGACAGAATGCTGGAGCATGCAAGCCGGGCATGTGATCTGCTGTTTGAAAAGCAACGACAAAGTCTGGGGAGCGCCCCCGGAGAATAGAAAATCCTGAAGAGGAAATTCCGAATGCAGGAACGCCCGGATAATCCGCTCCGGCTTCTGCGACTGGAATCATCAATCATGAAATTTGTGCTTGCCAGCAGTAATCCGGGGAAGGTCAGGGAAATTCGCAAGGTACTTGAGCGCCCGAATAGTGAAATCGTCGGTCAGGGCGAGTTCGGCATTCAGGACGCCATTGAAAACGGAAATTCTTTCCGGGCCAATGCGCTAATCAAGGCGCGCCATGCCAGCAAACACTGCTCCCTGCCCGCCATTGCTGATGATTCCGGGTTATGCGTGGACTTCCTGGGCGGGGCGCCCGGCATCTGTTCTGCCCGCTATGCCGGAGAAAATGCCACAGATCAACAAAATATCGACAAATTGCTTGCAGAGTTGCAAGGAGTGCCTGCGCCTGAGCGCACTGCCCGGTTTCAATGCACCCTGGCAATGGTCATGGATGCGGATGACCCGCATCCGGTTATTTTCCGGGGCATCTGGTCGGGCCGGATAGCACAATCCCCCGCGGGTCACAATGGATTCGGATACGATCCGGTGTTTTATATCCCGGCAATGAATTGCACGGCTGCCGAACTGAATATGGATACGAAGAACAGAATCAGCCACCGCGCCCGGGCATTGCAAAAGCTGCTTGCGCTATTATTGTAATGCCCCGTTCATAGTCCGCCGCTACATTCCAAATCATGATGCGCTTGAGCAAATTAACCACTTTTGCAGGCAGACCGGGGCCTGTGCTCCTGGTCGTGGCGGACGGCGTGGGATTGGCCGAGGCAGGCCCTGCAAATGCCTTATCGCTGGCCAGCGTCCCGGTGATTGATGGATTACTGGCTTCGGCATTGAGTACCCGCCTGCATGCCCACGGCGCCCATGTCGGCCTGCCTTCGGACCATGATATGGGAAACAGCGAAGTGGGTCACAATACCCTGGGTGGCGGCAGGATATTCGAGCAGGGCGCCAAGCTGATCAACTCGGCATTCGCGAACGGCAGAATTTTCACAAGTGAAGCCTGGCAACAGATCGAAAAACGGGGCACAGGCGGACATACCGTACACTTTCTCGGCCTGCTTTCGGATGGCAATGTACACTCCCATCTCGATCACCTGCTGCATCTTCTCGACAGGTGCCGGCGCTGTGGCATTGTTTCCGTGCGCGTACACATACTGCTTGACGGCCGCGACGCAGAGCCCCGCTCCGCGCCAGTCTATGTCAAAAAATTGCAGGACAAACTTGATGCGATCAACAACGCCGGAGTTTTCGATTACCGTATTGCCAGCGGTGGAGGGCGCATGAGCATTACGATGGACCGCTATGAAGCGGATTGGGGAATGGTGGAGCGGGGATACAGGACACATGCAACCGGGGATGTCTCCGGATTCGGCCGTCAGGTTACCGATGTCATGGCCGAAATCAACCGCCAATATCATGCCGACAGCGCATTGTCGGATCAGTATCTGACGCCGTTTGTCGTTATTGACAACCGGGGTCCGGTCGGAAAATTCGAGGACGGAGACGGCGTTGTGTTATTCAATTTCCGCGGAGACCGCGCCATGGAGATTTCCCGGGCGCTGGAAGACAAGACATTCCGGTACTTTGATCGCGGCCCATTGCCGGATATTTATTTTTGTGGAATGTTGCAATATGACGGAGACCTGAATATTCCGAAAAACTACCTCGTCAATCCACCGGTGATTGACCGCACCATGGTCGAATACCTGTGTGCAGAGAAGATTGCCACATTCGCGGTTAGCGAAACCCAGAAATTCGGACATGTGACGTACTTCTGGAATGGCAATAAATCCGGGTATATAGATGAGTCTCTCGAGACTTATGTTGAAATTCCGTCCGACCGGGGTAATTTCCACGAGAAGCCCGAAATGAAAGCCGCGGAAATCACCGACGCCACCATTGATCTCCTTGAGAGCGGTCAATTCCGCTTCGGAAGAATCAATTTTGCCAATGGAGACATGGTCGGCCATACTGGTAATATTCCCGCCACGGTCAAGGCCCTTGAATGCGTTGATCAGTGTCTCGGGCAGCTGATCCGGTGTGTACAGAAACAAAAAGGCGTATTGATTTTTACAGCGGACCACGGCAATGCCGACGAAATGTTTGTTGAAATCGGAGGCGAACGCATACCACGAACCTCGCATTCACTCAATCCGGTTCCGTTTGTTATTCTCGACAGCGTGGATGACGGCTGCTACCACCTGGACCCTCAGGTAGAAGGCGGCCTGTCGAATGTCGCAGCGACCGTATTCAATCTGCTGGGGTATCAGGCTCCCGAAGATTACTCCCCTTCCCTGATCCGCTTCCCCGGGGAGCCTCGCAAGCAGTAGAGCGCTATCGGCCGCAAAATATATCTTATGAGTGTATTCTGATTCCACAGGCCCGGCGTCAGGACAGCAGGGAGCGGACCCTGGCGCTGACTGCGCCCATGTCTGCCCGTCCCTGAACTCTTGCCTTGACCAGCCCCATCACCTTGCCCATGTCACGGATACCGGCGGCAGCGCCGCACTCTTGCACAGCCTGTTCGATGATCTCTCCGACGGCTTGCTCCGACAGCGGTTCGGGCAGGTACTGACGAAGAATGGAAATATATTCGTTTTCCTTGTCGACCAGATCCTGGCGATTACCGTTCGCGAACTGCTGCGCGGCATCGGCAGATTGCTTGACCATTTTCCGCACAATCTGCAAAACTCCCTGATCGTCCAGCTCAACACGGTCATCCACTTCCTTCCTCTGGATGGCCGCTCGCAACATGCGGATGGCTTCAAGCCGGACACTCTCTTTCGCGCGCATGGCCGCCTTCATATCGGCGACAATGTTATCCTTGAGACTCATCCCGCAAACCGATCAAAAGAAATTCTAGTACAGCCGCCTGTGCCGCGCTCTTTGTCGGGACACCCGCTTCATTTCCCGACGCACCGCCGCATCATTATCCCGCTTGCGAATAGTGGTGGGTTTTTCGTAACACTGGCGCCGTCTGGATTCGACAAAGATACCTGCATGCTCGCAGGCGCGGCGGAAACGTCTCAAAATGACGTCAAATGGTTCGTTCTGGCGAACTTGGACATGTGGCATATAGTTAATTCCGTTGATCTGAAAGTGTTATATTATAGCGGCTTTCTCCTGTAGTATCACTCTGTTTGTCCATGTTCAGGCTGGAGTTGTTTCAGCTTTCCGGGGTGTGGAATCGGGCAGGTCAGCCTGTAATTCGCGCCCGATCAGGTCATACCGCCACCCTTTCATAAGTAAAATATCCGTGTCTCCGGTTATCAGCGCTTCAATGTCCCTGCGGCTTGCCAACAGCGTCGGACTTATATTCTCGGCCTGCGCTTTGCTGCGCAGTTTTTCCATGATTTCCTTCACTTGACGACGCTGCTTGACTGGCAATGGACTGTGCCCGTTCCAAACCGGGGAATCCGGCTTGCCCACGGACGCCTTTTCCAGCGCCTGCAAAATATCGCGGCCGAATTGTCCAACTGTCTTTTTACTGACAGACCTGATAGCGGCCAACGCATGACGGTTACGCGGTCTCTGCGAACAGATATCCAGCAATGCCTGAGTAGACAAAACCCATTGGCGGGGAAGATTTCTGGCCTGGGCCGTGGTTTCTCTCCATATTGCCAGGTCCCGGGCAATATGTTGCTGCTTTTTCGGTAATTTTGCGCCTTGCCCCAACCTTTTCCAGACAGATTCGGGAGGTATGAACCAATCCCGTTTGTCAAATATACGCAGGCATTCGGATTGATGCCAGTTCAGTTTGCCGGACGCGGCCAGACGGTCTTGCAGAAACATCCGGATCGGATGCAGGTAGCGGACATCATCGATCGCATACCGCAACTGTCCCTGCGACAACGGGCGCACGGACCAGTCAGTACGGGTATGAGATTTGCTGAGAGTAACCTGACAGATCGATTCGACCAGAGAAGCGTAGCTTGTCTGGTCGCCCGAACCGCAAAACGAGGCGGCAATCTGGGTATCGAAAACATTCACCAGAGGATGATCCAGGCGCTGTTCAAAAGCCTCTGCATCCTGTCTGCCCGAATGCAGGATCTTGACTATATCCGGGTTACCGAACAACCGCTGTAAAGGCGACAGGTCATCAATCGCCAGAGCGTCCACACAAAACTCATCCGCTTCAGTGCAGCACTGAATGAGACACAGCGCCGGATAGTAGGTCTTGTTGCGAAGAAATTCCGTGTCGATTCCTATCGATCGGCAGGCGGTCGCCCGCTCCACCCTGGCATTCAGTTCAGCGAATGTATCGACAGGTTTAATTTTCAGCATACGAGTAATGGTATGATCGACGAAATCGGCTATTCCATACCAGACATGACCCGGACAATCCGGACATTGATACACATCTGCCTGTTCCGGGCCCGACCCCAGGATTTACCAGCTTGCGGGAGGACCCTGACGTTCACTATTCTTGCGGCATTCGTTTTTTCGGTGATGCGGATCACCCCGTTCAGCGAGGGAGGCGCTGCGGTCATGGTCAGTCTGGCGCAAATCGGACTGCTCGCTCTCGGTCTGAAAATACTGTTATCCCTGTTTTCCCGGCACGAACGATGGTTACAGTCCGCCACTGCCGTGTTCGGCTGTTCGGCGTTACTGACGCTGGCTGCAATCCTGATGCGGATCATAACAGAATCGTTCGTATCCGGGGCGGTCAATCCGATTCTGGCGGCCATCAATATATGGAGCTTTGCTGTTATCGTATTCATCCTGCGGGAGACCCTGGAAGTCCGTTTGCTGTTGGCATTCCTGATCACGTTCACACTGGAGGTACTGTCCGTCCTGATCCTTCAGCAAATACTGGGGGGACAGATTAGTTGAAACTGTTCATCGCCGGAATATGCGGCGCGTTCATGGCCGGAGTGGCGCAGCTGGCTCGCCTGGGCGGTCATGACGTATATGGCTGTGACGAACAGGTCTACCCTCCCATGTCAACGCTGCTCAAGGCCGGCAATATCGGGATATTCGAAGGGTACGACCCGGCTCACCTGGAGCGGCAGTATGACCGGGTCATTATCGGTAATGCCCTGTCCCGCGGTAATGCTCTTGTTGAAGCGGTTCTGAACCGGAAGATACACTACCAGTCAGGCCCCCAGTGGCTGCACGACAATGTACTTTCCGGGAAAGATGTCATTGCCGTGGCCGGCACCCACGGCAAATCCACAACATCATCTATCGTTGCCTGGATATTGCATACGACAGGGCGCTCACCGGGCTTCCTGATCGGCGGCAAGCCGGGTAACTTCCCCTGTTCCGCCATGACCGGCAACGGCAACTGGTTCGTGATCGAAGCGGACGAATACGATACGGCATTTTTCGACAAACGCTCAAAGTTTGTGCATTACCGGCCGACTATCGCGATCCTGAACAATCTCGAATTCGACCACGGCGATATTTTCGACGATCTCGGCCAGATCAGGAGACAGTTTCATCACCTCGTCAGAATTGTTCCCTCGCGTGGTTCCATTGTCGTAAACAGCGATGACCGACATTTGCAAGAGACGCTGGATATGGGGTGCTGGAGCAATCTGGTCAGGTTCTCGATTCGGGATACTGGCAGCCAGTGGTTTGCGCGGCCCCTGAAAGCGGACTGCTCAAGTTTCGAAGTCTTTCACCACGGCGCACGCTGCGGCGAGGTCAACTGGAATCTGATCGGCTCCCATAACATGCAAAATGCGCTGGCCGCCGTTGCCGCCTGCAAGTTGTCGGGGGTAGACGCGAAAGAATCCCTCGTTGCGCTGAAAAACTTTGTCGCTGCCGAGCGGCGCCTTCAGCTTTTGTTCAATCATAAGCGAATATATTTGTATACGGATTTCGCCCATCATCCGACAGCCATACAACGGACACTCGAAGCGATACGTCTGAAACATCCGCGGCATCGTATTGTTACAGCGCTGGAACTCCGTTCAAACACGATGAAAAGCGGGCGCCACGGACACCAGCTGGGGCGCTCCCTGAACCATTCAGACGAAACGTGGCTGTATCGGGCAAGCCATCTGAAATGGCGGCCGCAGTTGCTCAGGACCCGAACGCCCCTGAAAAATTTTAATACCAAAGACGAACTGCTCGCAGCAATAAATTTGTGCCAAAACAGCAAAATCGTTATTATTTGCATGAGTAATGGAAGTTTCGACGGGATTCCGGATGCAATCCGGGAACATTTGGACAACACACTGGCCGCTGTTGGCCAGAGGCGCACAGAATACTGAACATGAAAGAAAACAACCTCAGGAAGCGAAATATTCTCGCAATGACTATCGCAGTTCTTTGCGGCTTGTCACTATCCCCGGGCATGGCCCAGGAAGAACCATTTGTCGAAGGAAAGCATTACCAGCTACTGGATGAAATCCAGCCGGTGCAGACCGGAGACAACATAGAAGTGGCAGAATTGTTCTGGTATCACTGCCCGCACTGTTTCCTTCTGGAACCTTTTATTGTCGAATGGCAGAAAAACATTCCCGATGGGGCTGAATACGTGCCGATACCCGCATTGCTGACCGAGCGATGGGAATTTGATGCCCGGGTTTACTATACATTCGAAGCGCTGGGATTACTCGAAGAACTGCACGGCAAGTATTTTTCCGCTATTCACGAACAAAGGCTCAATATCCGTACTGCCGAACAACTGGCCGCCTGGGCGGCCGACAACGGAGTGGACGGCTCGAAAATCCCGGACACGTTTACTTCATTCGCTGTGCAGAGCAAATTGAACTTCTCCAGCGTAATGTCGCGCAGATACGGCATCAACGGCGTACCTGCCATTATTGTGGACGGACGTTACAGAACGTCAGTTTCTCTGGCAGGAAGCCATGCCAAATTGATCAAGGCTATTAATTTCCTGATCGGGAAGGCGCGGCAACAAAGAAGCGCCCAGTCACCCTCGGGATGACCCGTCTTCCCACTGAGGCGCCGGCGCCCTTGCCTTGCCGACTCCCCATCAAGGGGGTGCGGGAATTATCGGGACTCGCCTATGCGTCAGTGCTCACCGCCGGCCCTGAAATTGAAAACCGCCCCCTGCCGGATGCCGGACGGCCACCTCGAAGTAACCGTTTTCAGTCGGGTATAAAAGCGCACTCCTTCCGGCCCGTGTATCGCATGATCCCCGAAAAGCGAGCGTTTCCAACCGCCAAAACTATGAAACGCCATCGGTACCGGGATCGGCACATTGACCCCTACCATACCGATCTGTACCCGTTCGCTGAAATCCCGGGCCGTATCCCCGTCACGGGTGAAAATAGCGGCGCCATTGCCGTATTCATGATCGCTGACCATCTGCACTGCCTCCTCATAGCTTTGGGCACGGACAATGCTCAATACCGGACCAAAAATCTCATCGGTATAGATACTCATACCGGGCTTCACGTGGTCGAACACCGTCGCTCCGACAAAACAACCGTTCCTTGAACCCTCGACAACCTCATTCCTGCCGTCCCTGACCAGAGTTGCGCCTTCCTCAAGCCCCTTGTCGATATAACCCTCAATCCTTGCCTTTGCGTCCGGATTGATAACCGGGCCCATTTCCGTGGACGGATCGGTATAGGGCCCGACCCGGAGACTGTCCAGCCTTGGAACCAGTTTCCCGATCAGCCTGTCTGCCGGCTCATCTCCTATTGAAACAACGACGGATACGGCCATGCACCGTTCCCCGGCAGAACCGTAAGCCGCGCCGATTACGGCATCAGTCACCTGCTCCATGTCCGCGTCGGGCATGACCACCATGTGATTCTTGGCGCCGCACAGGGCCTGCACCCGTTTGTTGTGGGCAGTCGCGGTACGGTAGATATATTCTCCCACCGCGGTGGAACCGACAAAGCTGACCGCCTGGACACGGTCATCGGTGAGCAATGTATCGACTGCTTCCTTGTCCCCGTTGACCACATTCAGCGCCCCGTCCGGCAGTCCCGCTTCCTGCATCAGTTCCGCCAGGCGAAGCGGGCACGAAGGGTCGCGTTCCGAAGGTTTCAAAACAAATGTATTGCCGCAGGCGATGGCCAGTGGAAACATCCACATCGGCACCATTGCAGGAAAGTTGAACGGAGTGATACCGGCACATACTCCAAGCGGCTGGCGCATACTCCATGAATCAACCCCGCCGGCGACAGCGGATGAATACTCCCCTTTCAGCAACTGTGAGATGCCGCAGGAAAACTCGACGACTTCAAGCCCGCGGGTGATTGACCCCCTGGCATCCTCCAGGGTTTTTCCATGTTCACAGGAAACCAGCTCTGCCAGTTCATTCATGTGCGATTTGACGAGGTCGCGAAAAGCAAACAGGATGCGGGTACGTTGTCCGGCCGGAGTCGCCGACCATTGCGGAAATGCCTGTTGCGCCGCCGTGATCGCATCTTTCACTTCTATCTCACTGGCCAGCGGCGCCTGTTTGGCGACCACTCCCAAAGCCGGATTATAAACGTCACCGAAGCGCCCGCTCCGGCCCTCGATTTTCTGCCCGCCAATGTAGTGATGCAGGCTGTGGATTTTGACAGGTTCGTGTTTCATATCGATCACCTTGAAGAATGGATTCCTGGTTGAATTTATGCAAATACAGGGAAAAATACAATCCGCTTGTCCGGGTTCTCAGAAAATCTGCCGCATGAACCAGTCCAGAACCCGGGATAGAAAAGAGCCTTCCTCATAAGCCTTGACCACATGCAGGGAGGATTTCTGTACAGGCTTGCCGTCGAAAAGAACTTCCGCCTCGCCTACCTCGCTCCCGCGTGCAATGGGAGCCTCCAGACTGTCGGGAAGCTCCAGTGTAACCGATAATCTTGCATCCTCACCGCTCGGTATCTTTACAACAAGGTTGTGCATAACTCCGACCTCGGCCTGGCTCTGCTTGCCCATCCACAAGGGCAATGTCCTGACCGGCTCTCCGGGGCTATAGACGATCGCGCTGTCATAGGAATTGTACCCATACCCCAACAACGCCTGCACCTGATTGGCGCGTACAATCCTGTTTTCAGCGCCCGTTACGGTGGCAAACAAACGTACCCCGTCGCGTCTCGCCGTACCGATCAGGCAGTATCCCGCCTTTTTCGTATATCCCGTCTTCAGTCCGTCCACAGAAGGGTCGCGGTCGAGCAGGATATTTCTGTTGTGCTGGGTAATATCATTGTAGGTGAACTGCCTTTGGGAATAGTAGTGAATGAGGTCAGGGAAGCGGCGGACGAGGGACATCGCCAGTAACGTAATATCCCGGGCCGTAGTATAGTGGTCGTCATCGGGCAGCCCGCTGCTATTGGTAAACCGGGTATTCGTCATACCGAGTTCCGCAGCTTTCCTGTTCATTCTTACGGAAAACTCTTCTTCACTCCCGGCAATATGCTCGGCCAGCGCCACGGAAGCGTCATTGCCGGACTGGACAATCAACCCCTGGATCAAATCAAGGACACTGACATGGGTGTCCACCCGAATAAACATTCTGGATCCCTCGGTTTTCCAGGCTTTCTTGCTGACGTATACCTGATCTTCATATTTGATCGTTGCGGATTTGAGGGCTTCAAATACCAGATAGCTGGTCATCAGCTTGGTCAGGCTGGCCGGCTCTATCCGCAGGTCCGCATTGTGGCTGGCCAGTATCCAGCCGGTTTCAAAATCTGCCAGAACCCAGCTCCTGGCGGCGACCGCCGGGGGCGGGACCGGAGACTTTACGGGATCGGGAACATCAATGAGGGCGCCGCGGGCCGAGTTCGGCAAACCCGGGCAGAGCAGCGAGAGCAACAATACCAGCGCCGCCGTCAAACGCATAGCGGGAAACCTGGAATGGATAGTAATCATCGGATCGTGTTTCAGGGAGTAATGGCTTTGATCCCAACCCTTCCCGTGCCCTTCCTGGCAATCCCCAGCTTATGTGCCGCCGCATACGAAAGATCGATGATGCGCCCATGCAGGAAAGGCCCCCTGTCGTTGACCTTGACAACGACCCGCTTGTTCGTATCAAGATTGGTAACACGAACCCAGGTCGGCAATGGCAAGGTTGGGTGCGCCGCTGTCATCCTGAACATATCATAAGTCTCACCGCTGGATGTGCGGCGTCCGTGAAATTTTCTGCCGTACCATGAAGCAATCCCCTTTTGCTGGAACCCCTTGGCTGATTTCATGGGGGTATAACGTTTGCAATGGTTTTCAATACAGATTTTATAGGGACTGTTTCCGTAGCGGCTGCGGGGCTCGCGCTTCGGGACGGCATCGGGAATTTTGTCAAGGTCCACGGCCCGCAGAGGCGGGCCATCACCCCCATAATAGCCTCCGGACGAAGTACTGCGCTTGTTGCCGCCGCACGCGGTCAGCGCCAGCCCGATAAAGACCACGACGGCCAGATTTTTCAGGCAGGGGATCATGGACGGCGCCTGGCTATCGCCTCCGACAATCCCGAGACGGCCAGCGCATAATTGATGCTGTGATTGTAGCGGGTGATCGCGTAAAAATTACGATAGCCGACGATATACCGTCTCCCCTTTTTATCGTCCACGTAAAGCAGGGCGCTTTTCCCGCTGCTGCCCGCGGTATCGAAATCGACCCCCGCGTCAACCAGGGTAGATGTGTCGTGAACCAATACGGCCTTGCGGCCGGCCAAGGGCGCGGCCGATTCGGGTAATGGCGGCGTCACATCGGCATAGATACTCTCACCGCGCATCCAGCCATGCCCATGCAGATAGCGAGCTACACTACCGATCGCGTCTTCAAATTCATTGACCAGATCACGCCGCCCATTGCCGTTGAAATCAACCGACCAGGCCTCATAACTGGTTGGCATGAACTGGGGGATTCCGATGGCGCCGGCGTAGGAACCCTGCACTGTCGCCGGATCTATTTTCTCCTTTCGGGTCGTGTTCAGGAAGGTTCTCAATTCACGGGTAAAAAACCGGCTTCGCCGTGGATAGGCCGCCGACAGCGTAACGAGGCTTTCAAGTACACTCCGGTTACCCATACGGGTACCGTAATGAGTCTCGACTCCGATCACGGCGGCAAGTACTGCGGGAGGCACCCCGTATTCCTGAAACGCCCTGTCCAGAACCGCCTCATTGCTGTCCCAGAACCGCACCCCATCCTCGATACGGTTACGGTTTATGAACAACCTCCGGTATTTGAACCATGGCAGGGCTTCATACTGCCTGTCCATTAGTGACAGGACTTTTTCATCTATCGACACACTGCCGAGAACCTCAAGCAGTTCATGCCGGGGATAACCGTCTTCACCGGACATGACTTCAACCAGTTCCTTAAGCACAGGGTATTGCTCTACATCCAGCGCCCGGGCGTCACCCCATACGCCGGACACAAGCGCCAGCAGCGCCGGCCATCCCCGAATGGTTTTTCTGAAAACAGACAACAGCCGACCCTCCATCAGCGACGCGCCAGATCCCTGTTTCGCGAAATACTCATAAGGATACCAAACCCGATCATCAGGGTGACCATGGAAGTTCCGCCATAGCTTATCAACGGCAACGGCACGCCAACAACCGGCAGAATACCGGAAACCATCCCGATATTGACAAATACATAGAAAAAAAACGTCGCGGACAACCCGCCGGCCAGCAATCGGGAATAGGTATCTTGTGCATAGTATGCAATAAAAAGTCCACGAAAAACCACAAAACCATACAAGGATATCAAAACGAGGACACCGACCAGTCCGAACTCTTCGGCAAAAACGGAGAAAACAAAATCCGTATTGCGCTCCGGGATGAATTCAAGCTGCGATTGGGTACCGGACAACCATCCCTTGCCCCAGATACCTCCGGAACCGATTGCTATGATCGACTGGATCGTATGATATCCGGCGCCGAGCGGGTCGGCCCAGGGATCGAGCAATGTCAGTATCCGGTTACGCTGATAATCAAGCAACATCCAGTACCACATGAGGGGAGCGGCCAGACCGCCAAACGCTATCACGCAAGCGACCACCCTGAAACTGACGCCAGCCAGGAAGATGACCGTAATTCCGGCCAGCGCAATCAACAGACCGGTACCCAGATCAGGTTGCAGAATAATAAGGACGGCAGGGGCCACGATAACGAGAACTGAAATGATCAACGGCATAAACCCGAGTGAAAGCGACATGCGCGTAAACAGCCACGCAACCATCATCGGTACGCCAATTTTCATGATCTCGGCTGGCTGAAACCGGAATATACCCAGATCGATCCAGCGCTGCGCCCCTTTGCCCGTGAATCCCACCGCAAGCACTGCAACCAACAGCGCCAATCCGAACAGATAAATGTGCGGAGACCAGCGCGCCAGTACCCGCGGCGGGAATGCAGAAACGACAACCATCAATACGAGGGCGACACTGACGCGGATACCGTGATTTATAACGAGGTTCATATTCTCTCCGACAGCGCTGAACAATACGATCAGGCCGACACCGCACAGCATCAGGATACCGGTCAGCAACTGATAATCAAAGTAAAGTCTTTTTTGGTTCACGACCGTATTTTCACAACTTTTGCGAGAGCGGACACCTGATTCTGCGGCGGCTCAGGAGAGAGTTTCAACCGTTCGAGCAGATAATAATCAATCAGTTTCCGGGCAATCGGAGCCGCTACCCGGCTGCCGCTGCCAGCGTGCTCGACAATAACCGAAATCGCGATCTTCGGATCTTCGACAGGAGCAAACCCGATAAACAGTGAATGGTCGCGGAATTTCTTTTCGACCGTTTCATGATCGTATTCCTCATCCTGGGCTATGCTTTTGACCTGGGCCGTACCGGTCTTGCCTGCCATGCGGTACCGGATATTGCGATTTATCCCTCTCGCTGTGCCTTTTTCCCCATGAACGACATCCTCCATGCTGCGGATCACTTGTGTATAAAAATTGTCGTCGCTCAGTTCAACGACGGCAGGCTCTACAGACTGCGGGTATTGTCTGGCCTGACTTGAAGGATCTTCGACAATCGACAGAAACCGGGGAGGGATTATTTTTCCGTTGTTGGCCAGGGTCGCTGTCGCAGCGGCCAGTTGCAGCGGTGTAACGAGCATGTAACCTTGGCCGATCCCGGTAATGACAGTCTCTCCCGGATACCATGGCTGGCCGAAGCGCCGGTGTTTCCATTGCTGCGATGGAATCAGCCCCGAAGGCTCCCCGGGCAAGTCGATGCCGGTCACCTTGCCGAATCCGAAGCGTGTTATCCCAGCGTATATTCTGTCTATTCCCAAACTTCTCGCAAGCCGGTAATAGTAGACATCACAGGATTGTACGAGACTGTCATGGCCATCCAGTTCGCCATGGCCATACTTGTTCCAACACCGGTAGCGGTGAGTATGATTGGGCAAACTGTACCACCCGGGACAGTAACTGGTCGTATTGTGCCCGATTCCGTTTTCCATACCGATCAGCGACATGAAACCCTTTATCGTGGAGCCGGGCGCATAGCGGCCCGACAACGCCCGGTTCAACAGTGGTCGACGGCCGGACGTCCTGAGATCGTCGTATTCGATTTCGCTGATGCCATTGACAAACAGGTTGGGGTCATAACCGGGAACGCTGACAAACGCCAGTACCTCCCCGCTGGCCGGCTCAATGGCAACAACAGCTCCCTCGTACCCTTGCAACGCTTCAATCCCCTTTTCCTGCAACTTGATGTCCATACTCAAATGAAGCGATTGCCCGGTATCGGAGGAGGCTTCTTCCAGCTTGCGAATGATACGGCCGTGGGCGTTGGTCTCCACTTGAACCACGCCGAGTTTCCCCAGCAACCGGGATTCATAATAGGCTTCTATACCGCTCTTTCCAATATATTCCATTCCCCGGTAAGCCTGATTATCGATCCTCTTCAGATCACTTTCACTGATTCTTCCAACATAGCCGATCACATGGGCGGCCAGCTCTTTTTTCGGATAATGCCTTTGCAAGCGCGCCCTCAATTCCACCCCGTTATAGCGGTGTTGATTGACAGCAATCACTGCGACTTCCCGTTCACTCAGGTTTGCTTTCAACGTCTGCCTTACAAACGAAGGACGCTCGTCAAGCAGCAATCGAAACGACGTCAAATGAGCGTCTTCCAACTCTATCAACCTGCCCAGTTCATCAAGCAAGCTGTCCATATCCTCAACCTGGTCGGGTAATATTTCAAGATTGTAGACCTTGATGTTGTCGGCCAGGATTTCCCCGTTGCGGTCATAAATGAGGCCTCTTATCGGGGTCAGGGGAAAGATGTCTATACGATTATTCCGCGCAAGCATGGAGAACCGCTGGTGTTCGTAAACCTGGAGCCAGACCAGTCTGGCCGCGACGATCAACAATAGCGACAGAATGATCATGAACAGAATACCAAGCCGGTTGCCGACAATGCCGCTTTCCGCCAGAGAATTCCGTTTCGACATTATTACCATGACTGCGCCCGTTGCCTCAGGAAACGCAGGAACATGTATACGAAAGGCCAGACCAGCGCCGACATCAGCGCCGATTGCCAGTAAACCAGCCTGATTTCGGCGCTGATCGTGAGATTGGCTATGAACACGGTAATCGCAATGTCTATCGAGGCGATGATGAACACGACAACGCTCTGTTTCCACAGTTCATACCGCCGTATCCGGCGGCTCGCGGTCACAGCGAAAAAAGCGATAAATGTCTTGGCTACAGCGTGCTGCCCAAGCAATGAGTAATTCAGTATATCGGCGACCAGTCCTGTAATCCAACCGCAAACGACACCGATTCTGTCTGGAATTTCAACGCACCAGTAAAACAGGATTAGCAATACCCAGTCTGGTTTTGCATACTTCATCCACTCGAAATAAGTGGCCAGGCTCAGCACAAAGCCGATGGCCAATGTGACCACAACAAAACCGTATGGGGAACGCCCGAACCGATGCCTGTTCATTGATGCAACCCGAAATGCCCGGGGTCGGTCGATTCGCTGTGAACAGGGTTCCACAACAGCAACGCTTCCCTGACCAGTCCGATTTTCGCGATAGTCGATGCCGAAATATTCATGAACGGTTCACTGGCGTCCTCAACGATCTCGGTCACTTCGGCAACCTTGTACCCTATCGGAAAATGTCCGCCCATGCCGGAAGTAACGAGGATATCGCCCCGCCGGATGTCCGCACGGCTGACCAGTCCAAGCACGTCGACATGGTCGGCCTGCCCGGTGCCCTGGACGATAGTTCGTAACTGGTTGCGCTGAATCTGGACAGGCAAGCCGTGGCTCGGATCGGTGATCAGGGTAACCACGCTTCTCTTCAGCCCGACTGTGGAAACCTGCCCGAGCACTCCCTCCGGCGCGAGCACAGGCTGCCCCCGGTAAACTCCCGACTCGGCGCCCCGATTAAGCACAATGTTCTGTTTGTAGGGTTCATGACTGACTCCGATTATCTGTGCCAGCAGAACCTGCCCGGCGGAGCTTTCAGAGGAATCCAGGAGTTTCCTGAGACGCAGATTTTCCATCTCCAGCGCCTCATATCGTTGTAACCTGCTCTCCAGGACGGCCTGCCTGCGTTGAAGCTCGCCAAATTTCCGGTACAACGTATCATCCGGATAATATTTCCCGATCAGGGCGGCGGCGTTGTACGGAAGCCGGGCAATGGATTCGAATGCGATGTTGACCGGCGAAGCGGCTACCCGCACCGGAGCGAGCAGGTTGCTCTGATGGTCGAGCGTCATCAATGCGACCGAAAACAGAAAAAAAAAGATGAACCGGCTGACCGGAAAGCTTCGATTGTAATTCAAAATCACAAATCCGGATTACTGACACATAACCAATAACTCAATACCGATGCACGGCCAATGAGCAAGACGCCCGAAGCGGCTAGCCGCACCCAATCCGGACAGGCATCAGGCCGGGTCAGACATCGCTTGCGAATATGTCACCGATCACATCCATTTCCTCCAGGGCGCGGCCGCAACCGCGGACAACACAACTCAATGGTTCTTCGGCCAGAACCACAGGCAGCCCGATATCCTGCATCAGGCGCATATCCACATCCTGCAGCAAGGCGCCTCCACCGGCGACCACCATCCCCCTCTCACTGATGTCGGCGCTCAGTTCCGGCGGCACTTTTTCCAGCGCCTGCCTGATCGCCTGGATGATCTGCTGCACCGAGTGGTTGATCGCTTCATATATCTCTTCACTGGTAATCAGCAAACTGCGCGCCAGGCCCTCGGTAATATCCCGCCCCCTGATTTCCATCTCCTTGTGCTCCGACTCCGACCACACGGTTCCTATCGTATGTTTGATGTGTTCGGCTGTGGATTCACCGATGAGAACTCCGTGGCACTGCCGCATATGATTGATAATCGCCTCATCAAGCGCATCGCCGGCAATACGCAGGGAACTCGAATAAACCATGCCTCCCAGAGACAGGATGCCCACTTCAGTTGTGCCGCCGCCGATATCGACGACCATCGAGCCGGTCGGCTCGGCAACAGGAAGGTTGGCGCCAATGGCAACGGCCATCGGCTCTTCTATGAGATAGACCTCGCGGGCGCCGGCGCCGGTAGCCGATTCGCTGATCGCCCGCCTCTCCACCTGGGTCGACCCGCAAGGTACACAGATAATAATCCTCGGGCTCGAAAAAAGCTTGTTTTCCTGGGCTTTGCGGATAAAATACTTGAGCATATCTTCCGTGACATTGAAATCAGCTATTACCCCATCCTTCATCGGGCGTATTGCCGTAATGGTCCCCGGTGTTCGTCCGAGCATGCGCTTGGCTTCCTGGCCAACGGCCAATACGCTTTTCGTGCCATTGTGCCTGGATGACTCCTTGATAGCGACAACAGAAGGTTCGTTCAGGATAATTCCCTTGTTACGGACGTAAATCAGGGTATTTGCTGTACCAAGGTCTATTGCAAGGTCATTGGAAAAAAGGCCAATCAGGCGCTTGAACATATCTCGAAAATTCCAGGTAAAAATGAAGGGGGAAGTGGAACCTGAAGCAACCGTACCACATGGAATCCTTTGCATAGCTTACCAATGCAGGAGCTATTATTCAACCACCCATTGTTATGGCAAGTTCATGCAATTTTGCTGGCAATCTCCACGAATCCGGGCATCATGCCATTGACACCGACCGAAATCAGGCACATTGCAAAACTTGCAAGGCTCGCGCTCGACGATCACCAGGTTCGTTCCCGTGCGCTACAGCTTTCCCGCATTCTTGAGCTGATCGAGCAAATGAACCGGATTGATACCCGTGACATCGAACCCATGTCCCATCCACAAAATGCTGTGCTGAGGTTCCGGGAAGACGAAGTGACGGCGGCCGACCGCAGGGAGGACTGGCTGGAAATCGCGCCCGCGTCACACAACGGACTCTATCTCGTCCCCAGAGTCATCGAGTAATCTGTCTCCATGCATACCCACACACTGCGGGAACACGGCGAATCCCTGCGCAGAAGGGAATATTCCAGTGTCGAATTGACGCAATACTTCCTCGACCGCATTCACAGGGCCTCCGATCTGAACGCCTTTATCACCATTACCGATGAAATGGCGCTGGAGCAGGCCAGTGAATCGGACCGCATGCTGTCATCGGGCGCCGCCGGACAGCTGACCGGTATTCCAGTCGCTCACAAGGATTTGTTCTGCACGCAAGGGGTATTGACCACCTGCGGGTCGAAAATACTGCATAACTTCAAATCTCCCTATAATGCGACCGTGGTGGACAAACTCAACCGTGAAGGCATGGTCATGCTTGGCAAAACCAACATGGATGAATTTGCCATGGGGTCTTCCTGTGAAACCAGTCACTTCGGAGCAACAGCGAACCCATGGGACAAGATGCGCGTCCCGGGCGGCAGTTCGGGAGGGTCGGCATCGGCCGTTGCAGCGCGCCTTGTACCGGTTGCGTCCGGCTCCGATACCGGCGGCTCGATTCGTCAACCCGCCGCATTCTGCGGACTGACCGGGATCAAACCCAGTTATGGCAGAGTGTCGAGGTATGGAATGGTTGCCTTCGCCTCATCCCTGGACCAGGGCGGTGTCCTGGCAACGAGCGCAGAAGATGCCGCCGTGGTATTACAGGCCATATGCGGGTTCGACCCGCGCGATTCGACATCGCTGCAACTGGAAACACCCGATTATTGCAGTGTCCTTGATCTTTCCATAGAGGGAAAAATTATCGGGCTGCCGAAGGAATTTTTTGATGACGGCGTTGATTGCGAAGTCTCCCGCATTGTCGAAGAGAGCGTCAGACAGTTGCGGGCGATGGGAGCGAAGACGGTCGAGGTCGAATTACCGAACAGCAAGGCCGGCATCCCCTGCTATTATGTTCTCGCCCCTGCCGAAGCATCATCCAACCTGTCACGCTTCGACGGAATGCGTTACGGTTACCGTACCGGACAATATGACGACCTCGTCGACATGTATGAAAAGACGCGGGCGGAAGGTTTCGGCGATGAGGTACAACGGCGCATCATGATCGGCGCCTATGTCCTGTCTTCCGGCTATTATGATGCCTACTATATCAAGGCGCAAAAGCTGAGACGGCTGATTGCAGACGATTTCAACCGTGCATTCGAAAAATGCGATTTTATCGTTGGGCCGACAACGCCGTCTACCGCATTCGTTCCGGGTGAAAAAAATGAGGATCCGGTTGCCATGTACCTGAACGATATTTTTACCAATTCCGTCAATCTGGCCGGTTTGCCGGCGATGTCCCTTCCGGCCGGGTTCGACCGTCAGGGGTTGCCTGTAGGCCTTCACCTCATTGGCCGCTATCTGGACGAGTCCACCTTGTTGAATGCCGCCCACCAATTCCAGATGTGGACGGACTGGCATCGACGGATTCCGGTGGAATACCAATGACGGAGCGGGAGATTTCGTAGTATGGAGTGGGAAGCGGTTATCGGGTTGGAAGTGCATGTTCAGCTGATGACCCGCAGCAAGATTTTCAGCGGGGCTTCCACCGCTTATGACGCCGCGCCCAATACCCAGGCTTGCGATGTCAGTATCGCGCTGCCCGGGGCGCTGCCTGTCATGAACCGGAAAGCCGCCAGACTGGCCGTGATGTTCGCGCTCGGGATCAATGCCCGCATCAATCGGAAATCGATTTTTGCCCGCAAAAACTACTTCTACCCGGACTTGCCCAAGGGTTACCAGATCAGCCAGTTCGAGTTACCGATCATAGGCCGCGGCGAGCTTCAAATAGAAATCGGTAATCGTGTCAAAACCATAGGGATTACCCGCGCGCACCTCGAAGAGGACGCCGGCAAGTCACTCCACGAAAATTTTCACGGCATGACCGGAATAGACCTGAACCGCGCCGGAATACCCCTTCTGGAAATTGTTTCCGAACCGGACATGCGCTCTGCGCAGGAAGCCGTAGCATACCTCAAAAAACTGCATGCCCTGGTTCGCTATCTGCGCATTTCGGACGGAAATATGCAGGAAGGATCATTTCGCTGTGACGCCAATGTATCCATACGTCCCAAAGGGCGGCCCGGCCTCGGCGCCCGCGCCGAGCTGAAAAATATCAATTCGTTCCGGTTCGTGGAAAAAGCGATCGAATATGAAATTGAGCGGCAGACCCGTATCCTTGAACAAGGCAGTGCGATCAGGCAGGAAACCCGTCTGTACGATTCCGAAAAAAATGAAACCCGTCCAATGCGGTCCAAGGAAGAGGCCCACGACTATCGCTATTTTCCCGACCCCGACCTGCCGACCATGATCATTGAAGACAGCTTCATAGAAGCGGTGCGGCGCGAGCTGCCGGAACTGCCCGACGACAGGAAAGCGCGGTTTGAAACGATTCTTCTGCTATCGGGCAATGATGCCGCCCAGATAACGGCAGACCGGGACATGGCCGATTATTTTGAAGAAGTCTGCCGGCAAAGTGATGCCGAACCGAGGATGATCGCCAACTGGATGCTGGGAGATTTCAGCGCGGCGCTCAACAAATCCGGGCTGGACATCAGACATTGCCCGCTGGACAGCGCTCGCTTCGCCGCCCTTCTGAACCGCATTGCAGATCATACGATTTCAGGAAAAACCGCAAAGGAAGTGTTCACGCTGTTGTGGGACAGCGCCTGCACGGTCGATCGAATCATCGAACGGAAAGGGCTCAGGCAAATCACGGACACAGCCGAGATAGAAGCGGTCGTGGATTTGGTGATCGATAAAAACGCGCCGCAGGTCAAACAATACCGGGATGGCAGCCACAAGGTTCTCGGGTTTCTTGTCGGGCAGGTGATGAAGGAAACCCGGGGAAAAGCAAACCCGAAACAAGTCAATGAATGGTTCAAAAAGAAACTCGACTAATCCCGTAAAGTAAGGTAAAAACACCGCTTCGCCTTTTGCGGTATGGGCCCGTAGCTCAGTTGGATAGAGTACCTGGCTTCGAACCAGGCGGTCGGGGGTTCGAATCCCTCCGGGCCCGCCATACCGTCAATCAGTGTGAGAGGTCGTTGCTTTCCAGGGCAATGCAGCGTCCTTTTTCGCTGGCTGCAATCTGTCTTGCGCTGGAAATCACCTTGTCGAACGCAATCGCATATTCATTGAGCAACTGTCGGTCAGCCTGCGGAAAGGATGGCATCCTTACAAGGTCGGCGCTGCCTGTCCGGGTTTTGGGCAGGTCTTGCGGGTCGTATACAGGAACGGGAACATCGGCTGGAAGCCTTGCGATTTTCAGGAAATGCCGCTCGGTAAAGAACGGCTGCTGATGAACGAGCGGGTATCGCGGCACGGCTACCCGGCACCCTTCGCACTGCAAGGCCGCGACCAGTAATGGCGTGGACAACCGTGTGCGCGCCGCATTGTTGCGGACAATAAATTCAAACCAGGTACGCTTGATATGGGGTGGAGGCAGAAAGGTATGTATGCCCAGAGCTTCCAGTGGATTAGACAGCCAGATGATATTTTCACCTCTTCTCGTATTTCGTTGTTGCAGTTTGTCAAGTTGCGAGCAACCGAGCGCCGCAGACATCGGAGCGATACGGGTCTTTACCCCGAAACTGGTCGCGGCAAATCTTCTGGCAGCGGAATCCAGCTCAATGATACGTGTTATGTCGCCAAACAGAACAGCGCGCTCGAAATACTGTTGGTCGCGGCACAGCAGAATCCCGCCTTCTCCGGCCGGCGCCAGCTTGTCACCCTGCAAACTGAAGACACAGAGGTCACCGAGAGAGCCGCAGGGCCGTCCGCGCCAGATTGCTCCATGCGCATGAGCCGCATCTTCAACAATTTTCAGCCCGCGCTTCCTTGCGACCGCATAAATCTCTGTCATCTTCGCCGGAAACCCCCAAAGATGAACAACGACAACGGCCCGCGTGCGGGCCGTTATTTTCTTTTCCATGTCAACCGGGTCAATGCCCAGACGTTCCGGCTCGCTTTCACAAAAAACCGGAATAGCGCCTGCCCAGACGATCGGCAGTACTGAAGCCCAGAAAGTAGCGGAGGGAACGAGAACCTCATCTCCGGGCTGCAAGTCCAATGCGAAAAAAGCGGCATGCAATGCCGCCGTACCATTCGCATGCGCCAATGCGAACGGCATACCGGCAAGCGCCGCATAGCGCTCTTCCAGCTCCCGGATAACGGGATGGCTGGAAATGTTGCCATGCCGCAGAACCCTGAGAACGGCGGCCTCGTCATCGGCGTCGATTTGCGGCCAGCGCAGAGCCTCTTCATGATTGCTCGTCACGGCTGGCAAACCACCCAGGATTGCAGGAATACCGTTGTTCACGCTATCGGGCCGCTATCAACATAGGGGAGAGCCCCCGTTCTTCCCGTTCAGGACAGCGTCATATTGTGTGCGGACTTTTTGTATATAGCCTGCCACTTCATGAGACGCTTTCTTCTCGTCGCCATTGAAAAGCTCAAGACTGATTTGCCGGAGCGTTTCTGTATTTTCACCATTTCTGCCTAATCCGCATCGGGGCACCCACTGTGAAATATTGGTTCGCCTTCGAAGATAACTGTCCAGGGTAAAACAATACTCGTTGTCACGACACCACCCGACGGCCGGAACCGGGTCGGCAAGGCCCGGGAATCGCGCCCACTCCGGCTCCCTCGCCGCCTGTTCCGTTGCCTCCCCGCAATCACACCGCTCCCGTTCAACCGATAATCTGTTGCGCACGGCTCCGGCAATTTTATTCGCCGCGTCGATACAGCCCGTCAACTTCCCGCCATAAGCGGTTATCCAGGGAACCTCACTACTGATCGTTATGCGCAATGAACGGGACAAGTTTAGCGGGTAGGTTTCGCCGCTGTATGTAACAGGAACCGGCAACGGGCGTACTCCGCAACGCAACCCGACAATATCCGCCTCCGTCTGCTTCGGGACGAAATGTTTTTCTCTTTGCGCCAGCAAAAACGAGAGGTCGCCGGGGGTAACCCGAAAGCCGCATTCAATATCGGCCACCATTTCCTCTGTCGGCCCCCACATCTCGACCGGCCCCCATGGGAGGCTCGTGATCACATCATCGTATCCATCCATCATGAAGATCAATCGGTCATCCCGTTCTTCCATTTTATCGAACAGCAGATATACGCCCTTGCTGAAAACATGCTTGAGTGGAGAGTTTATTCCAAATGTCCGGTTGACGGCATCGCTCCACACGCCAGCGCAGTTGACAACCATTTTTGCCTGAACGACGCCCTCTCTATCCTTGAGCATATCCTTTATATCCAGCTTCCACAACCCGTCCGACTTCCCGAATCCTCCCGAGACGAGCTCGGCATGGTTCAACGCGATTGATTTCGTATTGTGGTGTCGGGTGACCCAATGCAGTACAAAACGGCTGTCGGAAGGACGAAGCTCACCTTCCTCAAAAGAGAGAACCTGCCCGCCCCTGTTAATACAGCCGGGCAAACTGCCCAGCGATTTTCTGCGCGGTCTGGAACGGTTGAAGGAACCAAGCGCCCAGTAAACGTACAAACCGGCAAGCGCAGGAGTTCTGCCCAGCAACCCCGGCCCGGCGGGGAAAAAATGGTATTCCCCGGGCGATATCCAATCACGTTTACTCCGTATGATCCGCTCTCTGGACACGGACAGGTCGCGGACTGTCCCGACATGGAATTTTTTCAGATACAAAAGCCCTCCCCAAATCATCATACCGGACGCCTGGCTGGTACCGGAAGCAAAGTCGTTTTTTTCGAGCAAAACCACCTTCAGTCCTTCCCGGCAGAGCCTGTCGTACAAACATGCGCCATTTATACCGCCGCCCACGATTGCCACATCAAACACGGTATGCCTGGACAGGTCCAACTGTAGATCGCGTTTCATCATCCGGGCAGGCCGTCTCATGATTGGGCTGTACTGGCCGGAGCCGCGGTCTTTGTCCGTATGGATTTCGGGATGTTTTCCAGCAACCGGCCGCGCCGTATTCTGTTGATACGGTCGCGAACCGAGGCGGCAGCTTCAAATTCCAGATTTTTGGCATAAGCATACATCTCCTTCTCCAGTCCTTTCAGTAATCTGCCCAGCTCCTTCGGCGACTGGCGAATGTACTCTTCCGCGCCCTCCTCGGCAACCTGCAGTTCCGGCAAGTCGTTCCACAGCGAATCGTCGACAGTCACACCGTCAATAATATCCTTGACCGGCTTGATCACCGACTTTGGGGTAATACCATACGCTTCGTTGTATTGCCGCTGTTTCGACCGTCGCCGATTCGTCTCGGCCATGGCCTGCCGTATGGAACGAGTCTCCTGGTCGGCATAAAGGATGACCCTGCCGTCCACATTTCTCGCGGCGCGGCCGATAGTCTGGATCAGCGATCGCGTCGACCTTAAAAAACCCTCCTTGTCCGCATCCAGTATCGCCACCAGGGAAACCTCCGGAATGTCCAGACCTTCCCTCAACAGATTGATCCCGACCAGTACATCGAATACTCCTTTTCGCAGATCCCTGATTATTTCGACCCGCTCCACCGTATCGATATCCGAGTGCAGATAGCGAACCCGCACTCCATGCTCATGCAAATATTCCGTCAAATCCTCGGCCATACGCTTGGTCAGCGTCGTTACCAGGACACGTTGTCGACTCGCAACGCGTATCCTGATTTCAGAAAGCAGATCATCCACCTGATTATTGACCGGGCGGACCTCAACCTCCGGGTCCATGAGGCCGGTCGGTCGAACCACCTGCTCCACCACCCCGGGAGCGCGTTTCGCCTCATAATCGCCCGGCGTCGCAGACACGAAAATAACCGGCGGCAACAGACTCTCAAACTCGTCGAAACGAAGCGGCCGGTTGTCGATCGCGGACGGCAGTCGGAAACCGTATTCGACGAGAGTTTCCTTTCTTGAGCGGTCTCCGCGATACATTGCAGCAAGCTGGGGTATGGTAGCGTGACTTTCATCAATGAAAACCAGCGCATGATCGGGCAGGTAATCGATCAGCGTTGGCGGCGGCATCCCTGCTTCCCGGCCGGACAAATATCTGGAATAGTTCTCAATGCCGTTGCAATAACCCAGTTCCCGCATCATTTCAAGGTCATACAGGGTTCTTTGCTCCAGTCTTTGAGCCTCTACCAGTTTGTCGGCATTGCGCAACTCGGACAACCTTTCCCGCAACTCCTGCCTGATATCGTCAAGCACGTTCAGGATCGTTTCCCTTGCAGTCACATAATGGCTTTTCGGGTAGACGGTCACCCGCTTCAGACGCTCCTCGACTCCACCGGTCAATGGATCGAACCTGGAAAGATGCTCCACTTCATCTCCGAACAATTGTATGCGGATTGCCAGCCTTTCCGATTCAGCGGGGTAGACATCAATGACATCACCGCGCACCCGGAACGTACTCCTGCGCAATTCCAGGTCATTGCGGATATACTGCAACTCGGCAAGTCGCTTCAAAATCGCCCTCTGGCCGATCCGGTCTCCCTGCTTGAGGTGCAGGATCATTCCATGGTAAGCGGCCGGGTCGCCAAGTCCATAAATGGCGGAAACCGTTGCTACGATAATGACATCCTGCCTTTCGAGCAGGGCCTTGGTGGCGGACAGTCGCATCTGGTCAATGTGTTCATTGACCGACGCATCTTTCTCGATAAAGGTATCCGAACTCGGCACATACGCTTCAGGCTGATAATAATCATAATAAGAAACGAAATACTCGACTGCATTTTCCGGGAAAAAATCCCTCATTTCGGAATACAGCTGCGCGGCCAGCGTCTTGTTGTGAGCCAGTATCAATGCCGGCCTGCCGGTATTGGCAATGACATTTGCCATAGTAAATGTTTTCCCGGATCCGGTGACCCCGAGCAATGTCTGGAATGCCTCACCATGCCCGATACCCTCGGTCAGCAGACGCACCGCGTCCGGCTGGTCACCGGCAGGCGCAAAAGCGCTTTGCAGATCGTATTTTGCCCGAACAAGCATAAAATTATTGTGGTTCAGGAAATCAGAGGCATACTTTCCGGTTCGGAAGCGGACTTTGGATTTCAGACAGTCAGCGATCAGGATGTTTCGTCAAACCCTGTCCCCGATTATATGTGAAATGTCCGCATGCTGTCTCCTGAAGGCGCAATGGAAGCGGGGCCGATAACAAATTTCATGAAATGGATACTTGACCAATTCGATACCGGCAATTAGTATCTCTGCTCCGCTCCCCGGTAGCTCAGTTGGTAGAGCAGGTGGCTGTTAACCACCCTGTCGGCAGTTCGAGTCTGTCCCGGGGAGCCAATTTACAAAATGGCTGCAGTCATGGCGTTCAGGACACGCGGTTTGACATGAACGCCGACAATGGGTACAGTCCGCCCTTGCCTGGCCGAGGTGGCGGAATTGGTAGACGCGCTAGCTTCAGGCGCTAGTGGGCATTAGCCCGTGAAGGTTCAAGTCCTTTCCTCGGCACCATCTGTGCACCGGAGATATCGAAAACACCCCGGATTCCGGGGGAATGCCGTCTACCCGACCGCTTTTTCGTGCTCCAGCAGCCGCCTCTGCCGAACGGGACCGTCCGGACCTCCCGCATAACCTCGCAGGCCGCCATTCTTGCCGACCACCCGATGACAGGGGATGATGATGGGGATGGGGTTTTTGGCGTTGGCCTGACCCACTGCCCTGAATGTTTTCGGTAACTCGATTTCCTGCGCCACCTGGATATATGAGCGCGTCTCTCCGACAGGAATGGCCTGCAACCGCTCCCATACCCTTCGCTGGAACGCGGTACCCCCCGTCTCCAGGTCAACATCGTCGAATGCGCTCCAGTCTCTGTTGCAGTAGCGCTCGAACATCTCCCGTATCGACGACCGGCCACTGGCGCGTCCAATCCGGAAACAACCGGCAAATTTCCGGGTCAGCCATGCCTCTGTGCGATCATCACTATCATTAAAATCGACCCGATAAATCTTTTCGCCAGCGCTGTATACAGCAACTTCGCCGATCGGGCTGGGACAAATAGTCAGGTCAAGCTGTATCATGATCACCCTCCGGCATACAGCGGAAAGCGGGCGCAAAGCGCGACAACCCGGTTGCGGATTTCACGTTCAACGGACTCGTCTCCCAAATTATCCAGCACATCACAAATCCATCCTGCGACCTGCGCACACTCTCCGACACCGAACCCGCGCGTAGTTATCGCGGGGGTGCCGAGACGAAGGCCACTGGTGACGAACGGTGACTGGGGATCGTTCGGCACCGTGTTCTTGTTTACGGTGATATTGGCCCGCCCCAAAGCGGCATCGGCATCTTTTCCGGTTATGCCCCTGGCGACCAGGTTGAGCAAAAACAGGTGGTTGTCGGTGCCGCCGGAAACGATATCGAATCCGCGCCCGATAAATATCTCGACCATCGCCCTGGCATTGTCGAGTGTCTGCTGTTGATAGACCCTGAAAGACGGGTCCAGAGCCTCCTGGAACGCCATTGCCTTGCCCGCAATGGCATGCAGCAACGGCCCGCCCTGGGTACCGGGGAAAACGAGGGAATTGAGCTTTTTCGTTATGTTGTCGTTGCCGCGGGCCAGGATCATGCCGCCTCTGGCGCCACGCAGTGTCTTATGCGTTGTCGTTGTCGTAACGTCAGCGATAGCAACCGGGTTGGGATAAAGACCGGCAGCGACCAGTCCCGCGACATGGGCCATATCGACAAAAAGATACGCCCCCGTTGCATCGGCTATATCCCGGAACCGTTGCCAATCCATTATGCGGGAATAAGCGGAGAAGCCGGACACGATCATTTTTGGTTTGCGCTCCTTTGCCAGCGATTCCACCTCATCATAATCAACCTCCCCGGTATCCGTATCAAGGCCATACTGAACGGCATTGTAGAGTTTGCCCGAAAAGTTGACCGCTGCGCCATGGGTCAGGTGGCCGCCATGGGCCAGGCTCATGCCGAGTATGGTCTCGCCGGGTTCACACAAGGCCATGTAGACGGCCGCATTGGCCGACGAACCCGAATGAGGCTGCACATTGACGTAATCGGCGCCGAAAAGTCGTTTGGCGCGGTCAATCGCCAGCGATTCGACTGCATCCACATGTTCACAACCGCCGTAATAACGTTTGCCGGGATAACCTTCTGCGTATTTATTGGTCAACACGCTGCCTTGCGCCTGAAGCACTCTGGGGCTGACAAAATTCTCCGAAGCGATCAGTTCGATATGCTCTTCCTGACGTTTTTCTTCCTGCTTAATCGCATTCCATAGCGCAGGATCGTATTGGGCGATAGAGGCTCTCTTGTCAAGCATGGTTGATTCCGGATAACAGTTTCGAGAACAGCAATTCTGCCGGTCGGCTTCAGCAATTGCAACGAAGCCAATTGTATACAACGTATGTCGGTATCTACACGAAATTTTATCAGTCAGCCCGTGAACGACTGATGGAACCGGTCGAACTCATCCACCTCGACCGATAGCCGGATTCGATTCATCAGGTTCTGATAGTAATGGATATTATGCAACGAACACAACCTGGCCCCGAGAATTTCATTCTGTCGTTGCAAATGTTGCAGATAGGACCTTGAGTAGTGTTGACAGGTATAACAGTCGCAAGACTCGTCGACCGGGCGTGTATCCATTGTGAACCGGCTGTTACGGATTTTGACGACGCCATTGCGGGTATACAACCAGCCATTTCTCGCGTTGCGGGTCGGCAATACGCAATCGAACAGATCGATGCCCATGGCGACGCTGTTCACAAGGTCCGCCGGCGTACCGACGCCCATCAGATAGCGGGGCTTGTCCGCTGGCATCCTGTGGACCAGAAAGCGGATGATACGGTACATTTCCTGTTTGGGCTCGCCGACGGACAGGCCGCCAATGGCATAACCATCAAACCCGGTATCCACCAGCCGGGACAGGGAATCCAGCCGCAAATCTTCAAACATACCGCCCTGGACAATGCCGAACAAGGCCCCGCCCCCCGAATAACTGTCCTTGCAGCGGATTGCCCATCGGTCAGAAAGCAGCATGGATTTCGCCGTATCCTCCCGACTTGAGGGCCAGTGGGTACATTCGTCGAACGCCATGACGACATCCGAACCCAAGGTCGTCTGTACACACATTGATTCTTCCGGACCGAGGAATATTTTACTGCCGTCAACCGGGGAGCGGAAAGTGACCCCTTTTTCCTCGAGCTTTCTCAATCCCTGCAAACTCCAGACCTGGAAACCTCCCGAGTCTGTCAAAATCGGTCCGCGCCAGTTCATGAAGTCATGCAATGTGCCATGCGCCCGAATTACATCAATCCCCGGGCGCAACAACAAATGGAATGTATTTGCGAGAACGATCTGTGCTCCGCTGGACGCCACTTCCTCCGGAGTCAGAGACTTGACTGTGCCGCGGGTCCCCACGGGCATGAACGCGGGGGTCTCAACATGGCCTCTGCGGAATTCGATTCGCCCTCGTCTCGCCAATGACCGGGTTGCGAGCAGCGAGAACTTCATCCCGCCTTGCGGACAAACATGGCGTCCCCATAGCTGAAAAACCGGTAACCGTTGTTGACCGCTTCCCGATAAGCGGCCATGATTTTCTCGTGACCACAGAACGCGCTGACCATCATCAGCAAAGTCGACCCGGGCAGATGAAAATTGGTGATGAGGGCATCCACTGTGTTGAATTCATAGCCGGGCAGGATGAACAATCCGGTATCGGATGAAAACGGCAGCAAGGCCCCCGACTGCGCGGCGCTTTCCAATGCCCTGACCACCGTAGTGCCGACCGCAATGACCCGGCCGCCACGGGAGCGGGCCCGCGTGACCGATTCGCATACGCTTTCCGAGACCTCGACTTTCTCCTCGTGCATCTTGTGGTCACGCGCATCATCAGTCCGCACAGGCTGGAACGTTGCCGCGCCCACATGCAGGGTGATCGATGCCCATTCGATGCCTTTGTCCGTGATCCGGTTTATCAGAGGTTGATCGAAATGCAACCCGGCAGTGGGCGCGGCCACAGCGCCCGGATATCTCGACCAGACCGTCTGATAGCGCTCACCGTCCCACTCTTCAACCTTGCGCTTGATATATGGAGGAAGCGGTGTCGTTCCATAAGTCCCGAATAACCCGCTCACCGTCCATCCACGAGGCATCGCGGCCACGTAAAACGGCTCCTGCCTGCCGATGATTTCCAGCTCGTGTTCGTCAACCAGGATGATCTGTCCGATTCCGGGCGGCTTGCCCGAACTCACCAGAACCAGTGCGGCATGTTCGGTAATTATTCGTTCCAGCATCACTTCCACGGCGCCTCCGGTGGGTTTTCTGCCACGAATTCGCGCCGGGACCACTCGTGTATCGTTAACCACCAACAGATCGTCCGGCTCAAGGAAATCAATAATGCGGTCAAATCGGGTATGGATATAATCACCCTGCTCCGCTCCGAGCGCCATGAGCCGCGAAGCTGAACGGGGATGCGCCGGGGATTGGGCAATCAGTGATTCGGGCAACGGGTAATCGAACCAGGCGGGATTCATGCGTCTTGCCATTGAGCCGGGGGTGGCATGGTTGTAATACACAGGAGACGTCCCGTAAAAAAGATCGGATTGAAACGGAAAATGCTGACATGGAATTGGCTTGCTTCCCGCAAGAAAACCCGATACCTTTCGGCTATGCGCCGGGGTGGCGAAACTGGTAGACGCGCCAGACTCAAAATCTGGTTGGGGTGACCCAGTGTCGGTTCGAATCCGACCCCCGGCACCAATCGCTTATAGGAAATCCGGCTCAGCGATAGTAGAATATGACGTACCGGAAGAGGCCGCGACATTGAGAACAACACGAAGGACGACAGGAAAAACAAGCCGAAAAAGACCATATACTCATTATCATGACTAAGCAACCGACCGATACTGAAAATAGCCGGAATACGGAGACTGCCCATACCATTGGCGAATCGATCACGATCATCGGTGAAATCACCGGAAAAGAAGATATTGTGATCGAAGGCCACATCGAGGGCAATCTGAATTTTTCCAATGCCAACGTTACCGTCGGCAAACACGGGCGCGCCCATGCCAACATCATTGCCCGGGAAATTAATGTTGAAGGTGAGGTGAAAGGCGACTTGCGGGGCAGCGAACTGGTCAGCATCAAGCCAAGCGGCAGGGTCAATGGCAACATTCTCGCTTCGCAGGTCGTACTGAACCAGGGGTGCCAATTCAAGGGTTCCGTGGATATGGCAGAAACCCATGCACATACCAGCCCGGAGAATCGAACCCCCAAACCCAAGCTGATCGATAATAAAAGGCTGTCGCTGGGGCTTGCCGCGTCGCTGGGGCTTGCCGCCGGGAATATGTCAAATCCGGCGGACACCCCGTCAAAAAAATTCCCGATCTCCCGCAAAAAAGAAAAATCCTGAGCAAACCCTGCGTGCCATGCGTGTTCCGTTTGCTGGAATGCAGAGCTGTAATCAGATATTGGGCCCCATATTTTTCATGCCTTCAGGTTCCTTCTCCCCAACCGCGATCAAAGGCTGCCATTTGACTTTCTTAAGCTCCCACTGTCCGCTATCGCGGTCATAACGGGAATTTACAAAGCACTTCCATTCCTCGTCATTGATATCCCTGTAATCCGCCCGGTAATAATAACCGGGATAGCGGGTTTCCTTGCGGAACTTTATGTGCTGCATATGCGCTTCCGCCGCAATGATACGATGATAGTTTTCCCAGGCGCGGAGCAGTTCATGCAGGTCCTTGGCCCGCATTTTCAGTGAATCTTCCTTGAGCATGGTCATCTTCTTCTCGGCTATTTTCAGCATTTGCTCGTTGGTCTGGTACCAGGTGGCGACACCGGCTACATATTCATCCATAATCTTTTGCAGCCGGAACTGCAACATTTTTGGCGTAATGTAGTGCGGGTTGATATCAATCGCCGTTGTATAGTCCTTGTGTTCCAGGAAAGTTCGTACCGGCCGATAGATCTCTTCCACCAACTCTTCCGTAGTGCGAGAAGGTTCGGGTTCGATATCGGGATTATCGAGGCAATACTGCACCATGCTCTTGGCGGCGATCCGCCCCTCGGTAAACGACCCGGATGAAAATTTATGCCCTGATGCGCCAACCCCATCCCCGGCGGTAAACAAACCGTTTACCGTAGTCATTCGGTTGTATCCCCAGGAATAGTGGCCCGGAGCGCCCGGTAAATCTTCCGGCCCGGAGCACCACAGTCCCGCGCAGCCGGCGTGGGAACCGAGCAGATAGGGTTCTGTCGGCATCAACTCCGACATTTCCTTGTCAGGCTCGATGTTTTCACCTGCCCATACACCACACTGGCCAATGGTCATATCAAGAAAATCCTCCCAGGCTTCCGCCTCCAGATGCTTTATCTCCCTGGGGGTCATACTTTCCGCCAACTTGGCCATGGCACTCGGGGTATCCATCATGATCGGACCGCGTCCTTCCCGCATTTCGATCATCATCAGATGATTTCTAAGGCAGGTTCCCATGGCAAAGCCAACGGCATACCGGTCATAGCCATTATCCTTGAGCGACTCGTAGTTTTTCTCCTGGTAATCCTCACCGAAGGCATTCATCGCTTTCGCCTTGAACAGCAAAAACCATGCGCCGACAGGACCATAACCATCCTTGAAGCGCGCAGGCACGAAACGGTTTTCCATCAACGTCATTTCTGCCCCGCATTCCGCCGCCATCGCATATGTGGAGCCGGCGTTCCAGACCGGATACCAGGCCCGACCGGTTCCTTCACCCACGGAGCGCGGCCGGAATACATTGACAGCGCCGCCGGCAACGAGCAGACAGGTCTTGAATTTATAGATGTAAATCCTGTTTTCACGAACCGAGAAGCCGGCAGCTCCGGCCACTCTCGTCGGGTCGTTCCTGTCCGTCATCAAGCGGACGATAAAGACACGCTCACGAATATTCTCCACGCCCAGCGCTTTCTTGGCAGCCTCGGCGACAATCCATTTGTAGGATTCACCGTTAATCATGATCTGCCATCGACCGGAGCGTACCGGCTTGCCTCCATCTCTCAGCTTTTTCCCTTCATCTCCTTTTTGTTTCCAGATCGGCAGCCCCCAATCCTCAAAATTATGTACCGAGTCATCGACATGCCGGCCGACATCATAAACCAGATCCTCGCGGGTAATTCCCATCAGATCACCCCGCACATAACGGACATATTCGGCCGGATCATTTTCACCCATATACGTATTGATCGCAGACAAGCCCTGGGCAACGGCGCCGGAGCGGTCCATGGCAGCCTTGTCCACCAGCTTGATATTGAGGCCGCTCCCCTCAGCCCATTTCATGATTTCGAATGCGGCGCCACAAGCGGCCATCCCTCCGCCTATGATCAGAATGTCGCACTCCTCCTCAACCACTTCCGGGTTTGAAAACGAATAGTCTGACATCAGGGTCTCCTGCTTACATTGAAAAGGTTAATACGCGATCCGGCAGAATCTAGCTGGCCAGAAACTGGCTCATGTCACAACTATGGGTTCCATCCGTAAATAAACGATTATGGTTTGTCAAATCATTGCTGTCCGCCTCGGGTTTTCCGCCATAAGGGTCGGCAGAACCTTCCGGAGTCGTACGAATCGGGAATTTGAACCGTTTCAGGTTGCCGTTCCTGAATCTGATCGTCCACATGATCGAATCGCTCCCCCTGAGTGGCTGCACCTGCGCTCCCAACGGTACAACATCTGCATAATGGCGGCACTCGATTGCCTGCTGCGGGCAAACCTTGACGCACGAGTAACATTCCCAGCACTGCTCGGGTTCCTGGTTCCAGGCTTTCATTGCATGACCCGTTTCCGATCCATCCTTGTCGAGCTTCATAAGGTCGTGAGGGCAAATATACATGCAGGCCGTCTTGTCCTGGCCTTTACAACCATCGCATTTGTCGGTACGAACATAAGTAGGCATAACTTTTCTCCGTTTCGGGTAAGAAACAATAACGCCAGCTGACAGCGCGCTATTGACAATACCCGGTAATGTAAACGCTTTGCGGAAAAATAACTAATCAGTATTGCCATTCATTGCATAAATCCTGTTTATGGGAGTCGCTGAACCGAAAGAGTCAGGAAGAATGTCCGGCGCGGGCGCGGACCAGCAGAAAGACACCCGCAATGACCATCGGCAGGCTTAGCAATTGCCCCATGGTGACCCAGTTCAACGCGACCGTCCCGATATGACTGTCCGGCTCTCTGAAAAACTCCCCGATCATTCTGAATACCCCGTATCCACACAAAAACAGTCCCGAGACTTGTCCCGGATTTCTGGCGCGGGAAGAAAACCACCACAGGATTATGAATAACAGCAGCCCTTCAAGCAGCGCTTCGTAAATCTGGGACGGATGTCTGGCATGGCCGGGGGCGCTATGAAACGCGACCCCCCAGGGAAGGTCGGTCACCCTGCCCCACAATTCCTGGTTGATGAAGTTTCCGATACGACCGAAAAACAAACCGGGTGGAATTAACGGCGCCAGAAAATCTGCAACCTGGAAATAGCCACGCCGGGTCTTTTTCGCATAACAGCCAATCGCACCCAGCACACCGAGCAATCCCCCGTGAAAGGACATCCCGCCGTCCCATATAGCGAATATTTCGGTAACGTTCCCGGCATAATGAGCCGGATTGTAAAAAATCACGTAGCCGAGCCGTCCACCGATAACCACTCCCAGCGCGATAAAAAAGATCAGGTCGGGAATTTCAGCCGGCTTCCAGTCCGAATCCGGCCGGCGTGTACGATACCGCGCCAATACGAACCCGGCCGCAAAACCCAGCAAATACATGATTCCATACCAATGTATGGCAAGCGGACCAATCGATACGGCGACCGGGTCGATGTCAGGATGTATAATCAAGGCAATAGCGCTGTGCGCAGCCCGCGGTCCACTCATTTTGAAAGACCGTACGGGACCAAACGGCCGCATTCTATCTTATTCCACTAATTGAGTTCCATAACCCGCACAAACCCCCATGCCGAACAAACTGATCGATGAAAGCAGTCCCTATCTGTTGCAACACGCCAACAACCCGGTTGACTGGCGCCCGTGGAACGCTCCCGCTCTGGAATTGGCCAGAATTGAAAACAAACCGATTCTCCTTTCCATTGGCTATGCAGCCTGCCACTGGTGCCACGTCATGGAGCGGGAAAGTTTCGAGAACGAGGAAATAGCCAGAATCATGAATACGTTGTTCGTATGTATAAAAGTGGACCGTGAAGAACGACCCGACCTCGACAAGATCTACCAGCTGGCCCATCAAATGCTGACTCAAAGAGCGGGAGGCTGGCCGCTGACTGTCGCCCTGACCCCGAACGGGCACGCTCCTTTTTTCGCCGGCACCTACTTCCCGCCAACGCGCCGCTTCAACATGCCGGGTTTCGGCGAATTGCTGCACAGGATTGCCGAATATTATCGGGAAAACCGGGAAAAGCTGGCCGATTATCACTTGTCGTTCAACAGAGCGCTCGAAAAACTCAACCCGTCGGATCCGCAACCTGCCATCGCCGACCCGGCAGAGACACTGCAACATGCCGCCGGGGTTTTGCAGAGCCAGTTCGACAGCGTCTTCGGCGGATTTGGCGACGCCCCCAAATTTCCTCATCCCACCCAGCTTGAACTGTTGCTCGTTGCCGCCTCCGGATCGACGAAACAATTCCCGAAAGCGGCTGGAATGGTCGAAAAAACCCTGACCCGAATGGCCCGGGGAGGGCTATACGATCACCTTGCAGGAGGATTCTTCCGCTACTCGGTGGACCGTGAATGGAAAATCCCGCATTTCGAGAAAATGCTCTATGACAATGCCCAGTTACTGGCTCTCTACAGCTATGCCTGGCAAGTTTTCCGGAAACCACTGTACAGGGACACAGCGATATCCACAGCGCAATGGGTAATCTCCGAGATGCAACAGCCGCGGGGAGGTTACGCCTCAACTCTGGACGCCGATTCCGAAGGAGAAGAAGGGAAATACTACGTGTGGAGCGAGACCGACCTGCGCGCCGTGCTTGACGCAAACGAGTATACCTGTATCGAAAACGCCTTCGCCTTGTTCGGAGAAGCGAACTTTGACGGCCGCTGGCACCTGAACCTCAGCGCGGACAACGAGCGGCCGGATAATGAACAGGGATTGGCGGGGCAATCGCCCGAGGCAAGCCGGGCCCTGCAGGACGCAAAATCCAGGTTGCTCGAAATACGCCGCCAGCGAGTTCGCCCGGGCCTCGACGACAAAATACTGACTGGCTGGAACGGGTTGATGATTTCAGGAATGGCGCTCGCGGGAAGGGTTTTCAACTGTCATGCCTTTATCCGGTCTGCACAAAAATCGGTCGATTTCATCCGCGCCAATCTGTGGCGGGACAATCGCCTGCTCGCCAGTCATGCCAGAGGCAAGTCCTCGCTGAACGGCTATCTTGATGACTACGCATTCATGCTCTGCGGGCTGTTGCAACTGCTGCAAAGCGAATGGCGGCAATCCGACCTCGAGTTTGCCGTCCGCATAGCGGACGCCCTGATCGACCGCTTCGAAGACTCTGGACAGGGCGGCTTTTTCTTCACCTCCCACGACCACGAGTGTCTGCTGTATCGACCCAAGAGTGGCGCCGACGACGCCATTCCTTCCGGCAATGGTCTGGCTGTTTCCGGGTTACTCGGGCTGGGCGCCTTGCTGGCGGAAACCCGCTATCTGCAAACGGCAGAAAAGGCGCTCACCCGGTTTTCCAGTGAATTACGCCGCCATCCTTCGGTCAATGCCTCCATGTCGGCGGCCCTGCAGAAACTCAAGGACACCTGCGCTACCGTGATCATTCGCGGCAAACGCGGCGATATGAAGCGCTGGTCCGATTGCATCAACGGCAACTACACTCCCGAATTGCAATGCTTCGCTATCCCTGACCGCGCTGGAGGATTGCCTCCCTTGCTTGCGGCCTACAGAACACAGCCCTGTACATCCGCGTACATTTGCCGGGCGAACCGGTGCGGCCCACCGCTTACGGACCTCGAACAGTTACGCAAGAACCTGTTCTGAGCGAACCATGACAATATCCCACACGCCGTGCCCCAGTCGTCTGCCACGACGTTCAAATCTGGTCTCGGGACGACCGGCAGGCGGCGACATATAGCAGCCGGGACCCGACCGGTTTACCAGAGCCGGGCAGCGCTCCAGTCTGTGCAGGGTTTCGCTTGCATAGTCTTCCCAGTCTGTCGCAAAGTGAAAGATCCCTCCGGGCTTCAATTTTGCGATCACCTGGTCGACAAAACCGGCTTGTACCAGCCGCCTCTTGTGATGTCTCCTTTTCGGCCAAGGGTCGGGAAAAAACAGGTTTATGCGGTCAAATGATTGATCCGGGTACACATTTTCCAGACTGTCGACGGCGTCGCCCAGCCATACACGGACATTTTCGATTCGATATTTTTTCAGCTGCAACAGCAAATGGCCGACCCCCGGCTGATGCACTTCTATTCCGATATGGTTTTTGTCCGGATTCTGTCTGGCAACCTCAATCAGGGCTTCCCCGTCGCCAAAACCGATCTCAAGGACGGTCTGCGCCTGTCGGCCGAATACAGCGGGGATATCTACGTTGTCCGGAATGTGGTCAGCCGCGTTCAGCCCATATACGGGAAGCAACCGATCGATGGCATGACGCTGGGCCCGCGTAATTCTGCCCCCGCGTAAAACGAATGTCCTGATCGGCTTGCGAGTGTCAATGGAGGTAATCAGTCCGCCGTTCCTGACCGGTCATGCGTCCGGTTTCAGTATCTTCTGCAACTCGCCGTTTTCATAGAGCTCGGTCATAATGTCACAGCCGCCGATGAACTCGCCCCGAACATATAACTGGGGAACTGTCGGCCAGTTCGAGAACTCTTTGATTCCCTCCCGCACCTCATGATTGGCCAACACATCCACCGAGGCAAACTTGACATCGCACGCCTGCAAAATCTGTGCCGTACGCCCGGAAAATCCGCATTGGGGAAATTCCGGAGAGCCCTTCATGAAAAGAATAATCTCATTGTTGTCTATTACTTCTTTCAGCTGTTTTTGGATTGACATGGCAACCTCCCTAATCGGCCTGATTGAATAGAATAACGCGCAGAGCTTAATCTGCCTGTATTTCGTCAGCGGTCATCGTTTTCATCGACAATGCGTGAATTTCAGACTTCATCCGGTCTCCCAGTACGCCATAAACCATCTGGTGCCTCTGAATCAACGACTTGCCTGCAAAATCCGCACAAACGATCCGCGCCTCGAAATGATGACCGTCGCCATTGACTTCGACCCGACTGCCGGCCAGACCTTCAGAAATCCAGCCCTGTATATCCAAGGGAGTAACCATTGCGTGAACGTTGTCCGATTATACCGTATTGTATTGTTATGAGCGATTATAACCGAAACGCGCATCCGGATCAGTCCAGAATTCTCTCCAGATTAACCAACTGTGCAATTTCCCCAAGCTTGGCAGGAACATGTCTGAAATGCAAGTTCGACGAATTGCGGGCAGCCCGGTCACGCCAGATTACAAGCAGAGCCAGCGCCGCGCTGTCCACTTTCTCCACTTTCTGCAAATCGACCTCATAATCGGGTTTGGCAAATGCCGGGGTCATGCGGTAGACCGCCTCAACCGTATTATGGGTCAGCGCCCCGGCCAGACTGACCACCTCGTCCTCTATACGGATTTGATTTCGGGATTCGCTCACTGATTGTAACTCTTGTCGTTATTCGTTTTCATCAAGGCAATCACGCCATCAATGCCATCCTTGCGGATCGACGACTGGATTACATTGCGGTAATTCAATACCACATTCAGATCAGCCACGCTCAGATTATAGATTTTCCAGCTGTCGGCGGGCTTCTGCATGAGAGAATAGACCAGATCGAATTTGCTGCCGTCCCCGGTCCGCAAGGAACCTTGCACCGTGGCAAATTTTACCGACTTCTTCTGCCTGACGCTCGTTTCATCGAAAGAAATGATTTCGTTTCCTGTATATCGGAATAACGCTGTGGCATAAGTGGCAATAAGCAATCTCTTGATCTCATGCGCAAACTCCCTGCGCTGCTGTACCGTGGCCGTCTTCCAGTTCGCACCCAGCACCAGTTTGGCGATATAGTCGAAATCAAACAATGGGCTGGCAATTCGATCGACGAGGTCGAACAGTTTTTTATGGTCGCTTTCAAGTTGCTTGCGGTCGGCGGCAAGGGAGACGAGTATGGAATCGATAGCGCTTTGGATAATCGGCGCCGGCTGTTGTTCGCTCGCCGATGAAACCGAAACGGCCGCCAGGGCAACCAGGCCGAGGCACACAAATCGACGAACCCGGGACACCAGGCGAATTTTCAAGCGCAGCTTCATTGCGCCGCCGCTCCTCCGTTACTGCCCTGACTGAACATGAACCGGCTGATCAGGGACTCGAGCTGGATGGCCGACTGGGTAAACTCCAGCACATCGCCCTCTTCCAGATAAAATTCGGAGGAACCGGGAGACAGTCCGATGTACTGCGCCCCGAGCAACCCCGCCGTTAAAATGGATGCGCCCGTGTCTTCCGGTAGCGTATCGTAGCGGCTATCAATATGAAGATCAACTACCGGGATATATTCCTGCTTGTCGATCGATATATTACCAACGCGCCCAACACGCACCCCTCCGATCATGACCGGAGCCCTGACGCTCAAACCGCCCACATTGCCGAAACGCGCCTGAACAGTGTAGGTCTGGCCCGCGCCGGGCCCGGATTCGCTGACATTGAACGCAAGCATACCCAGAGCGCCGACGCCTGCGAGCATGAATATGCCGGCCCACATCTCCGGATTCTTGTTCCTCATTATCTTTTCAGGAGCCCCCAAACATCAAAGCCGTCAAAATATAGTCTCCGCCCAGTATGGCGAGTGAGGATGCGACTACCGTCCTCGTTGTAGCCCGGCTCACCCCTTCGGGCGTCGGTTCGGCATCGTATCCCTCAAACAAGGCAATCCAGACCACGACAAAGCCGAACACAACACTCTTTACCACACCGTTAAGCACATCATCAACCCATTCGACACCGTTCTCGACCGAAGCCCAGTAGACTCCCGTGTCCACTCCGAACTGCCCGTGAGCCACGAGGTACCCGCCCACAATACCGACCGCGCTCATCATGGCCGCCAGCAACGGCATGGCGATAATTCCGGCGATAAAACGCGGCCCGACCACGCGCACCATCGGATTGACAGCCATCATTTCCATAGCAGCTAACTGTTCGGTGGTTTTCATCAAGCCAATTTCCGCGGTCAGCGCAGACCCTGCCCGGCCTGCGAACAGCAAGGCCGTCAGCACCGGACCGAGCTCCCTGACAAGAAACAGGGCAACCACCACGCCGAGACTGGACTCGGCGCTGAAGTTGACTAATTGATAATAACCCTGCAACCCCAGAACCATACCCACAAACAGTCCCGATACGAGAATAATAAGCATGGTCAATGCGCCGACAGAATAAATCTGCTGAATGATCAGCGATCCCCTGGACAGACACCGGCAGGCGCCCCGCAGCGCGTGTAACAGGAAGAAAAAAGCCGCGCCCAGCCTGTAGACCAGCCCCAGCGCCCAATTTCCCAGACTGGCAACGAAACTCACCGCTCCCGTACTCCGAGGTCGTCGAGATAGTTGCCGGCAGGATAATGGTACCTTGCCGGCCCATCCGGCAGCCCGTTGATGAACTGCCGGATTTCAGGTTGGCTGCTGTTCATCATGTCTGCGGCGGTACCCTGCCCGGCAACCTTCCCGTTATTCAACAAATAAACATAATCAGCGATACTCAACCCCTCGTGCACATCGTGGGTAACCACCACGGAAGCAATACCCATGGCATCGTTCGTTTTCCGGATCAGCTGGATGATAACCGCCTTTGAAATCGGATCAAGCCCGACGAAAGGTTCGTCATACATGACCAGTTGCGGGTCAAGAGCAATGGCCCGCGCCAGCGCAACGCGCCGGGCCATACCACCGGACAACTGCGACGGGACCAGGTTCCTGGCGCCGCGAAGGCCGACCATTTCCAGTTTCATCAATACCATCAGGTGAATAATTTCTTCCGCCAAATCTGTCTGCTCCCGAATCGGGAACGCGACATTGTCATAAACATCGAGATCAGTCAAAAGTGCGCTATTCTGGAACAACATTCCCATTTTGCGGCGCATCGCATAGAGTTCGGCGCCCTGGGCGGTAGATACCTGTCTGCCATCGAAAGCGAGGCTGCCCCGATGCGGTTTGACACGCCCGCCGAGCATGTTCAGAAACGTTGATTTACCGCAACCGCTCGGCCCCATGATGACCGTCACTTTCCCCCGCGGAACGACCAGATTCAAACCGTTGAATACACTGCGGTCACCAAATGAAAAGTGGATATCGGTTGCGTCAACCAGGGGACTGTCAGAAATTTCCGGGGAACGCAAGTGACTCATTGTGACCGGTATATACCTGCTGTTACTGGTCGGGGTGAGAGGATTTGAACCTCCGACCACCGCAACCCCATTGCGGTGCGCTACCAGGCTGCGCCACACCCCGAATATCGAAATGAAGATACTCTTTTCCTTTTCCGCAAATTCCCGATTGTACCCCCCGGAAATCAGCTCAGAATTTTCTGAACTTCCGAAAGCTCGTCAATGAGCTGCGCGATCATCTTGCGAGACCCTTCGGCATCCTCTGTAGCGGTCCTCGTTTCAATACCATGATTGGCAAACTCTTCCAGTTTTCTTCTGACGCTACTGACCGTAAACCCTTCCTTGTACAACATCCGGGAAATCTGCCGTATCAGCTTCACCTCATGCCTCTGGTAATAGCGCCTGCCACGGCGTTTCACGGGTTTAAGCTGAGGGAATACCGACTCCCAGTAACGTAAAACGTGTGGTTTGATCTCGCACAGCTTGCTGACTTCTCCGATAGCGAAATATCGTTTGGGAGGTATTGGAGGAAGCTCGAAAGAGAGTTCGGAATCGAAAGGTTCAAGCATTAACGAGCCTGATTTTTCATACGTTGCCGATATAAATGGAAAAAGTTTTTGCCGATCTCCTTTTTCAGCTTCTGGCCTGATTTGAACGTAACTACCCGTCTGGGCAAGATCGGTACTTCAACGCCAGTTTTCGGATTACGCCCCAGACGCTCGGGTTTGTCACGCAGGTTAAAACTGCCAAATCCGGATAACTTGACCGCATGGCCTTCCTCAAGCAGTGAACAGATCTTCCCGAAAAACAAGTCGACAAACTCACCGGACTCGCGCTTGTTCAACCCGATCTCCTCGAAAAGCGTGTCTCTTAAATCTGCTTTTGTGACTGCCATATTGTCGGTGCGCAGTTTCGCTTGCAATTCAGACCCGGTCGCGTAGCCGGGCGCCCGTTTCACGCTCCAGCAGCCCGATAATCCGATCCGTTACAACGTCTATCTCCAAAGACGCAAGACTGCTTGATTCTGACTGAAATGTCAAGGCGACAGTCAGACTTCTTTTGTTTTTGTCCAGTTTACGATCGCGGTAAATGTCGAACAAATCAAGATTTTTCAACAGCTTGCCGCCACCCGCACGAATGGTTTCCAATACAGTTTGTATTTCGACTTTCTCATCCACGAGGATAGAGAGGTCTCTTTGCAGTGAGGGAAACTTCGATACTTCGGAAAATTCCGGCAATTCCGAATGGGTTATAAAGGCCAGATCGATTTCAAACAGGTACACGGCCTGACCTGCCGAATAAGTTTTTTGCTGTGCCGGGTGAAGCCGACCGGCAATACCGACAACCTCGTTTTCATACTCGATGCGGGCGCACTGCCCCGGATGCAGGGCGCTGCACTGGAAACGCCGGAACTGAAACCGGGCGGGATTCCCGGACAGCTCGAAGAGCGCCTCCACATCTCCTTTCAGATCGAAAAAATCCACCTCTCTCGGCTCACAACCCCATTGACCCGGTTGACAAAGCCCGCTTAGCAAGCCGGCCAGATGATTTTTTTCCTGACTCTTTCTCTCATTATCAGCCCGCTTGAAAACATGTCCGATCTCGAACAACCGTACCCGGCTTTCCTGACGGTTCAGGTTATTGCGCAACGCCTCCAATAACCCTGGCCAGAGACTTTGGCGCATGACTGACATATTGTCGGCGATGGGGTTCAACAGGGGGATCGCATCCTGCCGGCCCAGTAAATTCTGTTGGGCGGTCCGCCCCACAAAGCTGTAGGTCATGGCTTCATGATAACCCCGTTGAACCAGTACTTGCCCAATATCATGCCGCGTAATGAGACCTTCACGATGCCGGCCTGTCCGATAATTCGCCACCGGCATCGCAGGTACAATTTTCCCGAAGCCGTAACAGCGCCCTACTTCTTCCACAAGGTCGCGAGCGCCCTCAATGTCGAACCTCCAACCCGGTGGTATCACTTCCCATCCTGAGGCGGTTGTGGTCAATGACATGCCAAGCCCCTGCAGGATTGTGCAGACATCGCTGTCAGGAATACGGATGCCGAGCATGCGCTCGATTTCCGGGTAATCGAACCGGATACGCCGGGGCCTGGGAAGCGCCGACCTTTCGACTGTCTCGGTAATCGGCCCGGGGCGTCCACCCGCGATCTTGATAATCAGGGCGCTGGCCCTTTCCATGGCTTGCCGCTGAAGTCCGCTGTCCACCCCCCTTTCAAACCGGTGGGAAGCATCCGTATGCAGGCCAAGTTGCCGGGCCTTTCCAAGAATATCGCCGGGCCGAAAGAACGCGGATTCGAGATAAATATCGGTAGTTTCAGCCGTTATGGCAGAATCTTTCCCTCCCATAATGCCTGCCAGCGCAAGAGCCTTGTGATGATCGGCAATGACGAGACTGGCTTTCGACATGTTCACCATACTGCCATCAAGGAGTTCGAGTTCCTCCCCTTCACGCGCTCTGCGAACGACAATACCACCGCCAATACGGCCCAGATCGAACGCGTGCATGGGCTGACCGAATTCATGCATCACATAGTTTGTGACATCGACTATCGGGTTGATACTGCGCATGCCGGAACGCCGCAGCCGTTCAACGATCCGGTCAGGAGTCTTCGCGCTCATATTGATCCCCTCGATCGCCCGGCCTGCGTATCGCGGGCAACCATCAACGGCTTCCAGCCTGACCTCGAGCGCGCGGGATGTAGCCGGGACTATGGCGCCGATTACGGGAGTTTCAAGCCTGCAGCCGGTCAACACCGATATTTCACGGGCCACTCCGGCCATACCAAGACAATCTCCGCGATTGGGGGTCAGAGTCAATTCGAATACCGGGTCGTTCAGGTCAAGGTAGTCCGCAATACCGGCTCCCAACGGCGCCTCCTGATCCAGTTCGAGTATTCCGTCAGAAGAATCGGCAAGACCCAGTTCCATGGCGGAACACAACATCCCTTGCGATATTTCTCCCCCGATCTCCTTTTTGGAGACCGTTATGCCGCCCGCTTGCGCGCCTTCCCTGGCCACCGCGGTGCGCAAACCGTGACGCACATTCGCGGCGCCGCAAACTATGGACAAGCGTTGCCCGTTACCGATAGCGACCTCGCACAGACTCAAACCCGGCGCCCGCGGATGAGGCGTGACCGCGGCAATTTCACCCACTACGACAGCGGTTGGATGCAGGCGCGGCCCGGCAGCCGCTATCGACTCCACTTCCAGACCGGCGAGAGTCAGCTTTTCAGCCAGTTCCCGGGTCGGAATCTGCGGATTGACCCACTCCCTTACCCACGATTCACTGACCAGCATTGCCGCGCCCCGGACTATACCGGGCCCTGGAATTGCCGCAGGAAGGACAAATCATTGCTGAAAAACAAACGCAGGTCATTGACTCCGTAGCGCAGCATCGTCAGGCGTTCGACTCCCAACCCGAACGCATAGCCGGAATAATCCCGATTGTCCACGCGTCCGTGTGCGAGCACTTCGGGATGCACCATGCCGCAACCCAACGCTTCCAGCCATCCGCTTTGCTTGCAGATGCGGCAACCCTCGCTGTTACAGAATATGCACTCCATATCCATCTCCGCAGACGGTTCCGTAAAGGGGAAATACGACGATCTGAATCTGATCGCAACGTCTTTTTCGAAGAATTCGCGGACAAACCAGATCAGGATACCCTTCAGATCGGCAAAAGTAATGTCATGATCGACACACAGTCCTTCGAGTTGATGAAACATCGGGGTATGGGTTACATCGGAATCACAACGATATACCCGTCCGGGAGCGATCACGCGAATCGGCGGCCGGGTATTGTGCATATAACGAATCTGCACAGGTGAGGTATGCGTTCTCAGCACCACATGTTCGTCAATATAGAACGTGTCGTGCATAGCGCGGGCAGGATGATTACGGGGAATGTTGAGCGCCTCGAAATTGTGGTAATCATCCTCGATTTCAGGGCCGGTCGCGATATCGAACCCCAGGCGGGCGAAAATCTTCTCCATTCTCTCCAAAGTGCGCGAAACCGGATGCAGCGTACCGGTCGATTGCCTTCTTCCCGGCTGGGTAACGTCGATTTTTTCTGCTTCCAGCCGCCTGTCGGTCTCCACAATCTCCAGCGCCTGCTTTCTGGACTGTATCCGATCGGCAATTCGCAACTTGATGCGGTTGACCTCCTGCCCGAAACTTTTCCGCCGCGAGGGAGGTACTTTGCCAATTTGTTTCAACTGCCCGGTAATAATCCCTTTTTTGCCGAGATAGCGGATACGAATGGCGTCCAGATCAGCCAGAGAATCCGAACCCGAAATGGCTTTTACGGCATCGCGCAGAATGCCTGTCAGATTTTCCTGCCCCACAACAACCGCATTCAGGAAGCGGGGCTATCGAGAGCCCGCCTTGCCTGTTGCACGAGCGTCATGAATGCCGCCTTGTCATGAACGGCAAGGTCGGACAGCGCCTTGCGGTCCAGCTCGATGCGCGCCTTGTTCAATCCTGCAATGAAACGACTGTAACTGATCCCGTTCTCCCGCGCCGCCGCATTGATACGCGCTATCCACAGGGAGCGAAATTGACGTTTTTTCTGGCGCCGGTCGCGGTATGCGTACTGCCCCGCTTTATCGACCGCCTGCCTGGCGACCTTGTAAAGTCGGCTGCGGGCGCCGCGGTAACCCTTGGCCTGCTTCAGGATCTTTTTATGGCGGGCCTTGGCAACCACCCCTCTTTTTACTCTCGACATGTTCTTGTTTCCTGGTCGGTCAGCCGTAGGGAAGCATCTGTTTGACAGCAGCGCGGTCTGCCGCATCGACGAACAGGGTGGTTCTCAGGCGCCGCTTCCGTTTCGTGGTTTTCTTGGTCAGAATATGATTCAAATGGGATTGGGAACGTTTGAATTTCCCCGAAGCCGTGCGTTTGAAGCGCTTGGCGGCGCCGCTGTTGGTTTTAAGTTTTGGCATTACCTGGCTCCAGTATGCTCGACTTTGACCGGATTCCGGCCATCGTCATTATTACAATCGGTAAAAATCAGCGGAGCCGTTGCAAAATGAACGACTTCCCACCATACAATCAAAGCTGTTTCGCCAACCGCGGACCTGATCCGGATTTTTTCAAATTTCTCTTCGGACTCAGGATCATGACCATCTGACGTCCTTCCAACTGCGCCACCTGCTCAACTTCGGCGATTGCCTGCAAATCTTCCCTGACCCGGTCCAGCATGATCAGCCCCAGTTCCTTATGGGCCATCTCCCGCCCCCTGAACCGCATGGTCACCTTGGTTTTATTCCCCACCTTGAGAAACTCCGCCAGTTTTTTCACCTTGACGCCATAGTCTCCGACATCAGTGCCCGGGCGAAATTTTATCTCTTTTACCGTGATCTGTTTCTGTTTCTTCTTTGCGTCCTGCCTTTTCTTGCTCTCATTATACAAAAATTTGCCGTAATCCATGAGCCGGCAAACAGGCGGAACAGCATTGGGAGAAATCTCAACGAGGTCCATTCCCGCCTCTTCTGCACTGACCAGCGCATCTTCCCTCGAAACGATGCCCAGTTGCCTGCCGTCCGGCAATATGACCCTTACCGGACTGCTGGTGATTTGATCATTCACATTGGGTTGCTTTTTTTTTGCTATGTCTTTTTCCTCACTCGTGTATATTAAGACAGTCCTCGACAAACTTCCCGACGGGCATGGCTCCGAGGTTTTCTCCACCCTGTGTCCGAACCGTGACCGTCTGCGTTTCAACTTCACGATTCCCGGCAATCAACAGATACGGAACCCGTTGCATCGTATGCTCGCGGATTTTAAATCCGATCTTTTCGTTTCTCAAGTCGGATTCCACCCTGAATCCTTGTTTTTCCAAAGTTTTTTGTGTTTCTTCGACATAATCCGCCTGCTTGTCAGTAATATTCATGAGCACAGCCTGGACAGGAGCGAACCAGACCGGAAACTTGCCTTCCCAATGTTCAATGAGAATGCCGATAAATCGCTCAAAAGCGCCGATCAGGGCGCGGTGCAACATGACCGGGGGCTTTCTCGACCCGTCCTCGGCGACATAGCTGGCATCCAGGCGGACCGGCATGGCAAAATCCACTTGCATCGTCCCGCATTGCCAGACCCGCCCAATGCTGTCTTTCAGGGAAAACTCGATTTTCGGACCGTAGAAAGCGCCTTCCCCCGGATTCAACTCCCAGGCCAGGCCCTTGCTATCCAGAGCCCGGGCCAACGCCGCTTCGGCCCTGTCCCAATCTTCGTCGCTTCCCACCCGGTTTTCGGGGCGGGTCGATAATTTATAGATAATCCCGGCAAAACCGAACATATGGTAAACATGGTGCAGGAAGTCGATAAAATCCGACACCTCGCCTTGCATTTGCTGTTCAGTGCAAAAAATATGCCCATCGTCCTGCACAAAGGCGCGCACCCGCATGAGTCCGTGCAATGCGCCCGATAACTCATTGCGGTGGCAAGAACCGAACTCGGCAAACCTGAGCGGCAAATCGCGATAGCTTTTCAACCCCTGGTTGAACACCTGAATATGGCAAGGACAATTCATCGGCTTGAGCGCAAAGCTGCGCCCTTCCGACTCCACCGCGAACATGTCGTCGCCGAACTTGTCGGCATGGCCCGAACGTTCCCATAACGAGTAATCAACGACAAGCGGGGTATTGATTTCCTGATAATTACGTTTGCGCTGCTCGGCTCTGATGTATTGTTGCAACACTTGATAAAGCGTCCACCCCCGCGGATGCCAGAACACCATGCCCGGCGCCTCTTCCTGCATGTGAAACAAATCAAGCTGCCTGCCCAGTTTGCGGTGGTCTCTCCTGGCGGCCTCCTGCAACTGATTGAGATAGGCGTCCAGTTGTTTTTTGTCCGCCCAGGCTGTCCCGTAAATGCGCTGGAGCGCTTCATTAGCGGAATCCCCTCGCCAGTACGCCCCCGCCACTTTCATCAATTTGAATGCCTTCAAATGCCCCGTGCCCGCAACGTGAGGGCCACGGCACAGGTCGGTAAAACCGTTCTGGCTATACAGGGAGATTTCCTCGCCATCCGCAATCGAGGCAATGATCTCCGCTTTGTACAACTCCCCCTGCTCACGGAAATAGTCGACCGCGGCCTCCCGTTCCATCACTGTTTTGTGAATGGGGCAGTCCGCCCTGGCAATTTCCGACATGCGCTGTTCAATGGCGACCAGATCGCTCTCGGAAAATCCCGCAGGGTATGCAAAGTCATAGTAAAACCCGTCATCAATAACCGGCCCAATGGTCACCTGCGCTTCCGGAAACAACTGTTTGACCGCCTGGGCCAGTAAATGTGCAGTCGAATGCCGAATTACTTCCAGCCCCGCTTCATCATGCGCAGTGATGATAGCCAGTTCGCAATCCTCCCCGAGTACTGTACGGATATCGGTCAATTCGCCGTTCACAGTAGCCGCAATGGCCGCTTTCGCCAAACCGGGGCCGATATCCCTGGCCACTTCAGATATGGTCAAGGGGCCATGATAATCCCGGACCGACCCGTCCGGCAGAGAAATTCGGGGCATGTTCGGTACTTAACTCATTCGGGCATCCCGCAGTGGGGAGCGCATGGTGTCGCAGTTATCGCCCTGTTAACAGGAAGCCATAATCCAGCGCAAGCGCTGATATGGTAGGCACGAGTGGATTCGAACCACCGACCCCCACCATGTCAAGGTGGTGCTCTGACCAACTGAGCTACGCGCCTGCCGAAGGCGCGGAAGTTTACACATTCCTGTCCGTCAATTCAATTTCTTCTCTTGATACGAAGGTCGGGATCATTGGTCGCATCCGGCGCCCGCAGATCACGGTTAAACGATGCGCAGTATTCGCGCGCCCTCATGTTCCGTTGGACAATACTATATACTTTCAAGTATATTTGTAATCTGTCATTCCCATAAACCCCGGATTGGAGGAACATAACGATGAATCCAGCAAACGAAATCAAAAAACTGCAAAGACAGGTCTCGGAAAACCGGATAAGCCGCCGCCGCTTCATGCAGGCCGCGATGGCGCTCGGGGCGGGGGCGATAGCGCCGTCCTTGTATAGTGAAGCGGTTAAAGCCGCCCCGAAAAAAGGAGGAGTTTATCGAATGGGACTGGGCGGCGCCAACACTGGCGATTCCATGAATCCGGACAACAACAGCGACATTTTCATGATGACCCTGAACCAGGGCACAGTACGCAACGCTCTGGTTGAAGTCAATGCAGACGGGCAAGCCATTCCGGAGCTTGCGGAATCGCTTGAACCCTCTGCTGACGCTGCCGTTTGGCGGGTCAAAATGAAAAAGGGTATTGAATTTCATAGCGGGAAATCTCTGGACCTGGATGATGTCATCGCGTCAATTGAACACCATCGCGGCGAAAATTCGACATCCGCCGCCAAATCGGTGGCCGAATCACTGGGCGCTATCACCAAGGATGGCGACACTCTGGTATTTACCCTGGAAAGCGGTAATGCCGACTTCCCCTACCTGCTCAGCGACTATCATCTTCTGATTGGCGCGGCGGACGATATGGGGGGTATCGACTGGGCGTCCGGAGACGGTACCGGTCCTTACAGTCTGGTCGAGTTCGAACCCGGCGTGCGGGCAACAGCAAAACGCAATCCCAACTACTTCAAGGAAAACGAAGGCAATTTTGATGAAGTGCGTATTACCGCAATCAATGATAATGCGGCTCGCATGAATGCCATGGTAACCGGCCAGGTTGATGCAATTGCGCGTTGCGACCTGAAGACCGCCGACCTGCTTGAGAAAAAACCCGATGTCGATGTGATCCAGGTTTCCGGCACCAGACACTATACCTACCCGATGGATGTACGGGTTGCGCCGTTTGACAATAATCACGTGCGGCTGGCGCTGAAATACGGCATGGACCGTCAGGGTTTTGTCAATACCGTACTTCGGGGGTACGGGTCGATGGGCAACGATCACCCCATCTCGTCAACCCAGAACTACCATGCGTCCGAACTGCCCCAGCGTCAATACGATACCGACAAGGCCAAATGGCACCTGAAACAGGCCGGCTATGACAAACTGGATCTGGAACTGTCCGCATCCGATGCCGCGTTTGGCGGCGCCGTGGAAGCCTCGGAGTTATACGCTGAAACGCTGCGTCCGGCCGGAATCAACCTGACTGTCAAACGCGCATCACCGGACGGCTACTGGGATAATGTCTGGATGAACGTGCCATGGTCCGCCTGCTTCTGGAGTGGACGCCCGACTGCCGACTGGATGTTCACGATTGCCTACAAGGCTGGCGGCAACTGGACCGACACTTTCTGGGATCATGCCCGTTTCGAAGAACTGCTGGTCATGGGCCGCGCAGAACTTGATGAGGCGAAGCGCAGGGATATCTATGTTGAAATGCAGACTATCGTCAGTAATGAAGGCGGTGTGGTCGTACCCTGCTTCGCCAACCATGTGGATGCCGCTTCTACCGCGCTCGGCAGGCCGGACAGGACCGCGGGAAACTGGGAACTGGATGGCGGGCGAAGCGCCGCGCGCTGGTGGTTCGTATAACGTCCACTGATGCTACAGTCCGCTTCGGCAAGTTGACATTGTAAAACGAAAAGGCGGTCAGGAATCCCTGATCGCCTTTTTATTTTCTGACTCGTCTTCGAAACCCCGCTCTTGCCGCGTATAAAAAGCCCCTTGTTTCGCATGATCGCCAACCGCTTCGGCCTTGGTCTGTTCACGTTGCTGGCCATTTCATTCCTCATTACGGTCGGCATGGAATTGCTTTCCGGCGATGTCTGTACGGCGGTCCTGGGGCAGATGGCCACCGTGGAAACGGTCGCTGCCTGTCATGCCAAACTGAATCTGGATCGGCCCATGCTGGCGCGCTATGTGGAATGGCTCGTCAATTTCCTGCAAGGGGACATGGGCCTCTCTCTGGCCAATGAACGAACGGTGCGGGAATTGATCAGCGCCAGAATCGGTAACACACTTTATCTCGCCGCGCTATCCTCCCTGGTAGCCATTCCCCTCGGCATCCTGCTGGGAGTTATCGCAGCGCTGTATCGTAATACCGGATTTGACCGCGGCATCTCGGTCACAACCCTGAGCACGATCTCCGTGCCCGATTTTTTCGTGGCATATATCCTCATGGCCCTGTTCGCCGTCAAGTTCAGCCTGTTCCCGGCCATTTCAAACGTGTCGGCGGAGATGGGGCTTCGGGAGCGATTCTATGTATCCGGGCTGCCGGCGCTCACTTTGACCCTGATCTCTGTCGCGCACATGATGCGCATGACGCGCGCTTCTATCGTCAATCTGCTGGCCAGCCCATATATCGAAATGGCAAAACTGAAAGGCATCAGGCCCGCCCGCATCATCGTCAAACATGCCCTGCCCAATGCCTGGTCACCGATTATCCAGGTCGTCGTCCTCAATATCGCATTCATGGTGGTCGGCGTTGTGATCATAGAAGTGGTATTTGTATATCCCGGTCTGGGAGCGCTCATGGTAGATTCCGTGCAACTTCGCAACATGCCGGTAGTACGCGCTACAGCCATGATCTTCGCGACAGCTTATATCCTGTTGAATCTGCTCGCCGATATACTCGCCATCATCTCCAATCCGAGATTGCGGCACCGCAGATAAGGCCGATCAACATGGAAAAGACGGCTCTGAAAGTTTTGCGCGATTTGAGGAATCTCAACTGGAGCGCCCGCATCGGCTTGCTGATCATCCTGTTTTTTGCATTCTGCGCCATCTTCGCACCCTGGCTGGCGCCCTACGGAGAGAGCCAGATAGTAGGGGACGTGTGGGAACCGATTGGCGGAGAATTTGTGTTCGGTACGGATATCATCGGCAGGGATATGCTGTCGCGGCTGATTTTCGGGGCGCGAAACACGATCGCGCTCGCCCTTCTGACCACAATATGTTCGTTCACGCTCGGCAGCATAATGGGGTTCGTTGCCGCGACAAAGGGCGGAGTGGTCGATCAGTTTCTGAGCCGAACCGTCGATATCATCATCTCGATACCAACGCTGATCTGCGCATTGATTGTAGTATCCGCTGTCGGTACCTCGTTTTTCATTCTGGCTACCGTGATCGGCATTATCTATGCAATGCCCGTATACCGTATTGCCCGGGCGGTCGCGATGGACATTGAGGTGATGGACTATGTCGAAGTCGCCAGGCTGCGCGGGGAAGGTCTGTGGTGGATCATGAAACGGGAAATCCTGCCCAATGCGATGACCCCGCTGGCCGCCGAATTCGGCTTGCGATTCTGCTTCGTATTCCTGCTGATCAGCGGGTTGAGCTTCCTCGGGCTGGGATTACAACCTCCCCTTGCCGACTGGGGCGCCATGGTTCGCTCCAATTCCGAAGGGATTGCCTGGGGTTTTCTGCACCCCCTGATACCTGCCTCGTGTATCGCCCTGCTGACAATCGGCATCAACCTGCTGGTCGACTCTCTCGTACACAAGGCCAGCGGCCTGCGTGATGACCATTGAGAGGACTGCTCATATGACCAATTATGGCTGACCGGCTACTGGAAATCAGGGACATTCTGATCGAAGCGGAGATCGACGGGCAATGGATACCGATCGTAAACCGTCTCTCCATGACCCTCGAACGTGGAGAAGTCGTGGGCCTGATTGGCGAATCCGGCGCCGGAAAATCCACACTCGGCCTCTGTGCCCTGGGCTATACCAAACCCGGGTGCCGCATCGTTTCAGGATCAATCAGACTGGATGGGGTTGAACTGACCGCTCAACCGGAATCTGTCCTTAGGAAAATTCGCGGCAACAAGGTAGCCTATGTCGCGCAAAGCGCGGCCGCCGCATTCAACCCGGCCCACACACTTCTTGATCAATTCTCCGAAGCGCCGGTACAACACGGCAAGATGAAAGTCTCCGAAGCGGCCATTCGCGGACGGGAGCTTTACAGACAACTTGATTTGCCCGAACCGGATACGATCGGTGAAAGATACCCGCACCAGGTATCCGGGGGACAGTTACAAAGAGCGATGACTGCCATGGCGCTCGGCAGCAGCCCGGACATTATCATCTTTGACGAACCCACCACAGCGCTTGATGTCACCACCCAGATTGAAGTGTTGTCCGCCATCAAGGAAGCCGTGAAAGCGCGCCATGTCGCCGCCATCTACATCACCCACGATCTGGCCGTCGTCGCACAAATGGCCGATCGCATCATGGTACTTCGTTACGGCGACCTGATCGAGGAAGGCGATGCCCGTGAAATGCTGGCGAACCCGAAACAGGATTACACACGCCGGCTGCTGGCCGTCCGCTCCTTGCGTGAACAGGGAGCGGCCGGCATACCCGAAGACACCATGCTGGAAGTAAAGAACGTAACCGCGCGCTACCCGGGGACCACGGTAGATGTCCTTGAGAACATCAGCGTCAAGCTGCAAAAAGGCAAGACCGTCGCCATCGTTGGAGAATCGGGAAGCGGCAAAAGCACACTGGCCAGAGTGATTACCGGTCTGTTACCGCCATCGGCGGGGTCGATAATCTGGCGCGGTGAAGCGCTGCCTGCACGACTGAAAGAGAGAACTCGGGAAAACCTCCGCTCCATTCAGATGATTTACCAGATGGCCGATGTGGCAATGAATCCACGCCACCGAATCCGCGAGATTATTGGCCGCCCGCTGGAGTTCTATCACGGCATTTCAGGCGCAGACAACGAAGCGAGAGCGATCGAATTACTGAAAAAAATTGAAATTTCCGACAGCTACATGGAGCGCTACCCGGCCCAGCTTTCCGGTGGGGAAAAACAGCGCATCTGCATTGCCCGCGCGCTGGCTGCGGAACCTGAATTGATTATCTGCGACGAAGTAACGTCCGCTCTTGACCAACTGGTTGCCGAAGGCATCCTGGACCTGCTGCAAAATCTGCAAAACGATCTCGGCGTCTCCTACCTGTTCATTACGCACGACCTCGCCACGGTCAAGGCGATCGCAGACGAGATCGTAGTCATGTACCAGGGCAGCATTGTGGAACAGGGACCCAAGAAACAAATCCTCGAACCCCCCTGGCAAGACTATACAGAATTACTACTGTCCTCGGTCCCGGAAATGGACCCCGACTGGCTCGACAATCTGGTACAACGGCGACTGCGCGGCGAAGCCCCGACCGCCGAGACGCTCAGGCAACGCGCCACATTGTAAGGCGGTTACTTCAATCACTCCCCCCTTGAGGGGGAGTCGAAGAAGCCGAGGCGAAGGCTGATTCGGTGGGGGGATAAGTTCCTGCATTCAAGGGCAGTGATGGTTGGCAGGCACAGAGCTTCAGGATTGTCCAATGGAACATGAGCCTGAAGGGTGAGAAGTATTTCCAGTGAAAAATGAGTTCCAGGACGGTGATTTTGATTATCAGAAGATTTTTATCCTTGCATTTATGGAATAAAATGCCATATTTGCACGGATGATACTACGTCATAAATTACAGATCGTTCGTACCCGGCTGGATCAGTTCCCGGCGGTGGCGTTGCTCGGCCCCCGTCAGGTGGGCAAGACCACACTGGCCGGACATATCTCCGAAGAACGGCCGAGTGTCTATCTTGACCTTGAGTACCCGGCAGACCGTGAGAAGCTGACCGATGCCGCCCTGTACCTGTCCGGCCATGAAAACAAGCTGGTGATCCTGGATGAGGTGCAGCGCATGCCACAGCTGTTCCGGACGCTTCGCGGCCTCATTGACAAAGGACGGCGCCGCGGCATGCGCACAGGCCGATTCCTGCTGCTGGGTTCGGCGTCGGGCGACCTGATCAGGCAGTCCGGGGAATCTCTGGCCGGGCGCATTGCCTATGTTGAACTGGAACCGTTCAGTGTACTTGAAGTCGGCGGCGGCGGCAGGCGCGAGAACCTCTGGATCAGGGGCGGATTCCCGGACAGCTTTCTCGCAAAGAGCGATCAGGCCAGCGCAGTCTGGCGGGAGAATTTCATCCGCACCTACCTGGAACGTGACATCCCGCAACTCGGCCCGCGTGTGCCGGCAGAGACGTTGCGCCGTTTCTGGACCATGCTCGCTCATATCCAGGGCGGCATACTCAATGCGGCCCAGCTTGCGCGCTCGCTCGGCGTCAATGGCAAAACGGTCGCCCGCTATCTTGATTTGCTGGTCGACCTCCTGCTGGTGCGGCGCCTTCCTCCCCTGTATGCCAATGCCGGCAAGCGACTGGTGAAATCGCCAAAGGTTTATATTCGTGACAGCGGCATCGTCCACACGTTGCTCGGGCTGGATGACCGGGAGGCAACGCTGGGTCACCCGGCTGTCGGAGGGAGCTGGGAGGGTTTTATACTGGAAAATCTGATTGGCGCCGCGCCTCAACGGACGAGAGCATATTTCTACCGAACAGCCGCCGGCGCTGAAATTGATCTGGTACTCGAGATGCCGAACGAAAAGCTGTGGGCAGTCGAAATAAAGCGCACTCTCGCGCCGAAGCTCGACAGGGGATTCTACCATGCACAGAAAGACATCAATCCCGACCGCTGCTTCGTCGTGTATCCGGGCAACGACCGGTATTCTAAAGGTAAGGGAATTGAGGCAATCAGCCCCGCTGAACTCGCCTCACTCCTCCTGACTTCGAAAATTTAGCATTCTCTGCCTGAAAAAGTCTTTATAAATCAAACCCTTTTCTTCCCGACTCCCACCTTGATTGCCCCGCTACAAAAAAAGATTTGACATTGTACGTATCCGGAACAAACCATGAAATCATCAGACATTGAGCAAAAGAGCATCGTCGACCCAGGCTGTGGTATCGCGATATGTTGACCCCACGACCGAGGTAACCGCAAATGACTCTGAAAATTGGAGATGAAGTCATCTCAAAAGATGACCCCGGCCGCCGGGGGCAGATCGTCAAAGGCCCGCGGAACCGCTCAGACGGTACTGTCTACCTCATTCGGTGGAATGACGGCACATCCGGCTGGACACCCGATTATGCGATTGAACATTCAGGCGGAGTTGACAACGATGTCTTCTCATTGCTTGGGAAGGGGAGTTTTGGGCGGCTCAATGACCTGCGCCGCAACCTGACCTATATCCATCTGAGTGGACGACTCGCCAACCTTGTCTACAGCGAGGCCCATTACCTCAGAAACCCCGAAACACAAAGCGCCGTCATCGGCCGATTGCTCCGGGAAGTAAGCGAACATATTGTTTTGTTGTCGGCGACACCAATCAACAACCGTTCCAGCGACCTCTACCAGTTGTTGCAACTCGTCGACCCTGACTCATTTTATACGAATCAACGGTTCCCCGAAGTCCTCGCGGCGAATGAACCACTGGTTCGCGCACGCAATCTGGCGCTTGACACCAATTCAACGGGCGAACAGATACAGAAGCAACTGGAAGCCGCCCGTGAACACCCCATCATGGAGCACAATTACCAACTTCAGGGACTATTGAACGAAGAAATCAGCATTGAATTCCTGAGCGAAACCGCCAACAGGATTGAGTTAGCGAATCGTATTGAACGGATCAATTTGCTTGTCCACACGGTCAATCGCACACGAAAAGTTGAGGTTCAGGAATGGAAGGTCGTTCGAGAAGCAGTTAGTTACTTCGTTGACTTGAACAAAGAGAGCTCTGAATGGCAGTTCTATACTGATGTGACCAACGCTGTGCGTCAATATGCGTTGCTCAACGAGATCAGCGACGGCTTTTTGCTCTCTCCACCCCAACGCCAGATGTCAAGCTGCATGTATGCTGCGGCACGGTCCTGGGCAGACAAGTCCACACTGGATTTGGCCGATTTAGAGCAACGGTCTTCGTGAACCGCGTGAGTTGGTGACCTACATGGCGGGCGCCGGTCTTCTGGAACGTGTCCGTCGCGGCGTGTACCGGTTGACGCAGGAGGGGGAACGCCTGCTGTCGTGCAAACCTTCTCGGATTGATCTGAACCTGCTTAAAGAGTACCCGGATTTCGCCGAATGGAGGCAACGGGCGAACATTCCGCCTTCCGGCAAGGACGCGGAATCCAGGCAGAACGAAGAGATCCCGGATACGCCGGAGGAGGCGCTGGACCGCGCTGCCGAGCAATTGCACAGCGCGCTGGAAGCCGATGTGCTGCATCGGGTTCGCGACACGGCGCCTGCGTTTCTCGAACGGGCGGTCGTCGATTTGCTCATCGCGATGGGCTACGGCGGCGGCGATACCAGGATGGGCGGCGTGACGAGACGTTCGGACGATAGCGGAATCGACGGCACGATCCGGGAGGACGCGCTCGGTCTGGACGAAATCTATGTGCAGGCGAAGAGATACGCGGAAGGCAACGCCGTGGGCGAAGGCGAGCTGCGCAACTTCGCGGGCGCGATCGACGCCGGGGCGTGTTCGTCACGACCGGCGGGTTCACGCGCGCCGCCAGGGACTATGCGGCGCGAAGTCCGAAACGGATCGTCCTGATCGATGGCGCCGAACTCGCACGCCTGATGGTCCGGTACGGGATCGGCGTGCGAACGCGCGTCCGTCACGAGATCAAGCGGATCGACGAAGACTACTTCGATCAGGAGGCGTTGTAGGCCGTGCGCCTATCGTGGAACGAGGTGCGCCCGTACCACCGCCTTCGCCGAGGACTGGGATGAGCCTGCGAGCCTCGCGCCGCGCCTCGGGGACGGTCATCGCATCGGCGTTGCCTATGGTGGCGTATCGCCTGCGCCCGCGCACCATGCGGGCGAGGAAGAAGATCCGGACTCCGGTGGGCTGGCAGAAGTCAGGAGATAACTGATCTAATTAAGGATTTGCCCGAAAGTCTTAATAGTGATACTCTTTATTTCGTTTCTCTTAATAAGCGCTCTCCTGCATGAATCGTGGTATTACCGGCCGATACGAGGTAACAGTCGCAGGCGGCGAGGCGGTGCGGGCTTTTATCCCCGCTCCCCTGCCCCCTGTTCCGCCGCTTGATTTGGCGGTTTTGCAAGTGCGCATGGAAAAAGCACAGATCGCCCTGGGGCGACTGGACGGCCTCTCCGGATTACTGCCCGACATTAAACTCTTTCTCTATACCTATATTCGAAAAGAAGCCGTTCTGTCATCGCAGATCGAAGGTACCCAATCCTCTTTGTCAGACCTCTTGCGGTTTGAGTCAGACAGGATACCCGGTATTCCGGTCAACGATGTCGTCGAGGTCTCCAACTATGCGGCCGCCTTGCAGCATGGGTTAAAACGACTGCACGGGGGCTTCCCCCTGTGTAGCCGGCTCATCCGGGAAATGCACGAAGTACTGCTGAGCGGGAGCAGGGGTCATCACCAGACCCCCGGGGAATTTCGCCGTTCGCAAAACTGGATCGGTGGACACCGCCCCGGTATCGCGCGATTCGTCCCGCCCCCGACTCCTGCTGTCGCCGATTGTATATCCGATCTGGAGCGTTTTATCCACACAGACGATGATGGACTGCCCCTGCTGCTGCGTACCGCGCTCGCCCATGTCCAGTTCGAGACTATCCACCCTTTCCTGGACGGTAATGGTCGTATTGGGCGTCTCCTGATCGCCGTGATGCTGCATCATGGCGGATCGCTGCACAATCCGCTGCTGTATTTGAGTCTCTACTTCAAGCAACATCGGGATGATTACTACAGACTCCTCAACGAAGTGCGAAAAAGCGGCGATTGGGAAGCATGGTTGGCGTTCTTCCTGGATGGCGTCGCAGAAACCGCCGAAAATGCAGTCGATACGGCCCAGCGATTGATGACACTGTTCCAGGAAGACCAGACACGAATAAAGCAGCTGGCAGGGCATGCGGTAAACTCGGCGCTGCGGATGCACCAGGCGCTACGGGAGCATCCGCTTGCATCGCTCCGGGAATTGGCCGGGCGCGCCGGTATTTCCTTCCCGGCGGGGGGCGCGGCAATCCGAACGCTGGAAAACGCGGATATCGTGCGCGAACTGACCGGGAAAAAACGTAACCGCCTGTTCGCCTATGAACGCTACCTCGCCATTCTGAACGAGGGAACAGAGCCATTATAAACCATGGCAATCGTCTCTCGTAATATCGCGCAGATACTCCGGCAGGCCCGCAAGTTACAGGAACGGCGTCATCTGGAAATTTTCTCGATCTGCTTGCTGATCGCATCCAGTTTCATCGCAATTTCGTTTTGCCGGATCTTCAGGTCTGCCAATTCGGCATCGCGAGCCCCCTCGTGCCCGGCTTGCATCGCAGACACAATAATGCCGATAAACAGATTCAGTACGGTAAACGATGTACACAGTATAAATACGACAAAAAAGAACCACGCCATCGGAAATACTTCCATCACGGGCCGCACAATGCCCATCGACCAACTCTCCAGGGTCATGATCTGGAACAACGAGTAAGCCGAGGAGCCAATCGAACCAAACCAGTCCGGGAAATCACCTCCATACAACTTCGTTGCCATCACGGAAAACACATAAAAAACCAGTAGCAGCAGACCGGTTATCGACCCCATTCCCGGCAATGCCGCAACCAGCCCTCCCACAACCCGTTTCAGAGACGGCAGAGCGCTTATCAGTCGGAGTATCCGCAAAATCCTCAGCGCCCTTAATATGGAAAGATTTTCACTCACTGGAACCAGTGAAACGGAAACCACCAGGAAATCGAAAATCCTCCACGGATCACGGAAGAATCCGGATCGGTAAACAAGGATTTTCACCAAAACTTCGAGGGTGAATATACCCAGAATGCACTTGTCCAGAATGATCAGAACCGGCCCTATCCGGTTCATCACACCGGCATAGGTTTCCAGCCCCAGAGTAATGCCGTTGAGCACGATGAGTACAATAATAAAAAACTCGAAGTCGCGGCTTTCCAGTAATGTTTTCAGGTTTTTCATATCTGACGCAGGGCGCCCCGGCCCAATTGTTATTCTGTCCGGTTGCATTACGACGCCGCAACACAAAGCGAAGGCCGGATTCCGATTGAGACATCTTCAATGTCGGCCACATTGAGATACGCCCGCGGGCGGGTGATCAACGCTGCCGCGGGACAGGTTATCAGCGACTGGGCTGACAAGTCCCTTTTGAGGAACCAGACAGGGTCAGCAAGAACAGGGGCGAACGGTCTTATTTCTTTTTGATGCCAAGTTTCGCCCTGGCTTCATCGGGCGACAATACGCGCCCACCCAGTCTGTTGATGATCTCCACCGCTCTTTGTACCAGCTGGCCGTTGGTCGCCAGTACGCCGCGCTCCAGGTAAAGGTTGTCTTCAAGGCCGACCCGCACATGACCGCCCAGCAGCATGGCTTGGGCCACCATGGGCATTTGCATTCTGGAAATACCGAATCCGGCCCATACCGCATCATGCGGCAACGCCTGTTTCATGGCCGACATCGTTTCAGTGTCGGCTCCGGCGCCCCATGGAATACCGAGGCAAATCTGGAACATCGGGGGAGCGTCGATCAATCCTGCATCAACCAGTGATCGCGCCAATCGGATCTGGCCGAGATCGAATACCTCCAGTTCAGGCTTGACTCCCAGTTGCTGGGTTGTTTCCGCCATCTTCCGCAAGTAGGCGGGCGTATTCAGATACAAGTCATTCTCGTTTCCGAAAATCATGGTACCGCAGTCCAAGCTGCAAATATCCGGAAGGCATTCAGCCACATGGGCAAGCCGCTCCTGCGGTCCGACCATATCCGTACCCGCCCCCGGCATCGCCGGGTCTTCCTCACTCGGAACCCAGTCCCCACCCATGCCTGCGGTCAGATTGATAATGACATCGACGTCACTGTCGCGGACGCGCTCTACCGTTTCCCTGAACAGGCCCGCATCTCTTGCCCCCCGACCGGTTTGCGGGTCGCGCACATGGATATGCGCAATCGCCGCGCCGGCCCGGGCAGCCTCAATTGCCGAGTCGGCAATCTGCTTCGGGGTCACAGGCACCTTGTCGCTTCGTCCTGTGGTATCGCCCGCGCCGGTTACCGCACAGGTTATAAATACTTCGTTATTCATGACAGTAATCTCGTATGGAAGGCGCCCATTCTAACAGACCGGACAGGATACAGGGGCTGCGTTTACTCGGAGATTTTTTTCAATACGCCTGCTGACCGCGTCAAGCCTTATGAGAATCCCGTTTTGCCGGGTCTTGTAGCAATTTCTCCAAACTGAAGGTATGATTATAACCCTGTCATATACTAATGGGCAGGAGTCCCGAATACGTTGATCAAGAACACGAAATTTCAGATCGGACAGGTAGTGCGCCACCGGGTTTATGATTTTCGCGGTGTCATATTTGATGTGGACTCGGAATATAATAATACGGAAGAATGGTATCAATCCATACCGGAGGCCGTAAGACCCCATAAGGAACAACCTTTTTATCATCTGCTCGCTGAAAACCGGGACACTCAATATATTGCCTACGTATCCGAGCAAAACCTGCAAAACGATGATAGCGGCCTGCCTGTCGGTCATCCCGAGGTAGATGAGCTGTTCGAGAAAACCGAAAACGGCCACTATACCGTTCGTTACCGATCTCACTGAACACATCTGTTCCGACAGCGCTCATAGCTTTCAGTCGCGGCGCCGGTTCCGGTTCAGATAGATGCCCCGCCATACCAGACCTGTAGCCAGGATCAGGTAGACCGCCACCAGATGCAAGGGTAGCCCGTGGCGGCCCAGTTCCTCCATGGCCAGCCCGCCGGATACCGAGCCCAGAAGAGCGCCCACTCCCCACATCAGCGCGAACGCAGCGGAACCGTTTATCAGATTCACCCCGTCAAAGCGGTCTCCCAGAGACGTCAGCGATACGGTGTACACGCCATAACCGGTCGTCCCCGCAATGATCAGCACAAGCCACATCCATGGAGTCGCCATCACCATTGGCAGGATCAACAGCATCAATGACGTAACCAGTGCGCAACCCGCCAGTACCCGTCGATGGGGGAATTTGTCCGCCAGCCAGCCAATCGGGAACTGGAGCACGGTATTACCAACGACCAGCGCCGTCAACGCCAGAGCCGAAGCAGCCACAGTCAACCCGGATTGAATCCCGTATACTGGCAATAATGACAGCGTTGCCGCATCGAAAATAGCAAACGAAAAAACGCAGGCCAGTAACATCGGAGCCATGGGCGCAAAAGCGATGATGCCTGTCTTGCGGGATTTTTCTTCCAGGGTGAACTTCCCTTCCCGCAACAGGCAAAGCGGTAACACCCCGAGCAAAACCACAAACCCGCCGCTCAGGAACGGCATCCAGCCGTGTATACCTATCCAGCTGATTATGGCAGGACCAGCGCCAAAACTGGCCGACAGGACGCTACTGTAAATTGCGACAACCTTGCCGCGGTGAGCGCTGCCTGCAAACTTGACTATCCACATTTCACTCAACACGAACAGTGTGGAAATAGACATTCCCTGAAGTGTGCGCAGGATAAACCAGGATTCGAGTGTGTCGAAGATTTTGTAGCTGACCAGCAGGATACTGGTTGCCAGGGCTGCGATAATGGCAATATTTCGTGACCCGAACTTGCGAGCCAAAATCGGAATCATGGGTGAAAATAACAGAATCCCGATCGGCATCATGGCTGAATTTATGCCAATCATTCGGGCGGAAACCCCCCTTGACTCCAGAATCAGCGACAACAGCGGGTAAGTCATGCCGAATGCCAGGCCGAACACACAAATGGCAGCGCATGCCGCGATCAGATTACGCAAATTCATGGATAACCATCTACGCTTCGACCGTCCGGCGAGTTTCGACAGCCTCTGGCCAACGCCCCTCCGTAACCCGCTCATTACCGCCCGCGTCCTTGTGTGTAGCCACTCCGTAAAATCCCCTGTCGATCATTTTTTTTCTCACTTGCGCGGCCTGCCGGTAGCCATGTTCCAGTATCAACCAACCCAAACGCCCAAGAAAACCGGGGGCGACCTCAATAATTTCGTTTAACGCGGCGAACCCTCGCTCCCTTGCAACCAGCGCCCCGGTTGGCTCAAAACGCAGATCGCCCCTGGTCAGGTGAATGTCGTCCGGCGCAATATAGGGTGGATTGGAACAGATCAGATCGAACCGGCTCTGCCTGATACTATCGAACCAGTCGCTTTGTATCCACCGAATATTTTTCAACCCGAGATTCTCCTCGTTGATTTTCGCGATTTCAAGGGAAGACTGGTTCACATCGGTTGCCACAATCCCGGCCACGGGTAATTCCGAAGCCAGCGCCAGCGCCACCGCGCCGCTCCCTGTCCCCAACTCCAGAATTTTCGGCTTGTCGACTCCGGCCACGGCGAACAAGGATCTTTCAACAAGCAGTTCCGTTTCGTGTCTGGGGATCAAAACCCTGTCATCTACCATAAGTCCCAGCGACCAGAACTCCCGGTAATGCGTGATGTACGCTACGGGAACTCCTTTTTTGCGCAGGCGGACCCGTGATTCGAATTCCTTTTTCTCGTTCGTGAACAGCAATCGATCGCCGTTCGCAATAAGGGACGCCTGGTCCATTCCAAGCAGATGACACAGGATTATGCGGGCGTCCCGGTCACCCCTCCCGAACGGAGACAGCTGCCTGTCGGACCAGCGCAACAACTCGTTGACCGTCATTATGCCACAACGGATGATGGCAGGCAGGCTCTCAGGCCTGGTTCAAATCAGCCAAAAGCTGTGCCTGATGCGCAGAGATCAACGACACGATAATCGGGTCGATACGCCCCTTGAGCACGTCATCCAGCTTGTACAACGTCAGATTAATGCGGTGGTCGGTAATTCTCCCTTGCGGGAAATTGTAGGTGCGGATGCGTTCAGACCGGTCACCACTGCCCACCAGTGACTTGCGGGTACTGGCCTGTTCACGTTGCCGCTGTTCGATTTGCGCTTGCAGCAGGCGGGATTTCAATACAGACATTGCACGCGCCCGGTTCTTGTGCTGGGAGCGTTCATCCTGGCACTCGACCACGACCCCGGTAGGCAGATGGGTGAGACGTACAGCCGAATCGGTTTTATTGACATGCTGTCCTCCCGCTCCCGACGCCCGGAATGTATCGACGCGAATCTCCGCCGGGTCAACCGCAATTTCATCCATCTCATCCGCTTCCGGCAGAACTGCGACCGTGCAAGCGGAAGTATGAATACGACCCTGCGACTCGGTTTCCGGCACACGCTGCACCCGGTGGGCGCCCGATTCAAATTTCAGTCTTGAGTATGCGCCCGCCCCCTCTATTCTGACGATGATTTCCTTGTACCCTCCATGTTCTCCCTCACTGCTGCTCACCACCTCTGCTTTCCACTGACGATCTTCCGCATAAGAATAATACATCCTGAAGAGATCACCGGCGAACAGGGCCGCTTCATCGCCGCCTGTCCCCGCCCGGATCTCAAGAAAAATATTCCTTGAATCATTCGGATCCCGATCCAGCAGAAGTTGCTGCAGATTGCTTTCACAGGCTCCTATTGATTGTTCCAGACCCGACAATTCCTCTCTCGCCATGTCTCGTATGAGGTTGTCCGAATCCTCCATCATTGTCCTTGTTTCGGTGATTTCATGTTCCAGCTTGCTCCAGGTCCCGAAGGTCTCGACAACAGGCAGTATCTCCGACAATTCAATCGACAATCTGCGGAAGCGGTCCGGGTCGGAAATAACATCGGGATCGGACAACAGCATATTGATCTCTTCATGGCGCTCCATAACCTGAAGCAACTTTTGTCTGGTTGAAGGGTGCATGACAAGACTGCGACTGGAAGAAATCACAGATTGAACAGTTTTCTCACGGCCGCGATGACAGTCGCATCCTCTTCCATATCAGCCTGTTTGATAACCTGACCGGGATGATGAGCCACCTTGTTGATCAGGTCATGCGCAAGTTGCTCAACCACGCGCACAGGGTCCGTGCCGCTTCCCAGTCTCCTGAGCGCTCGCTCAAGTTCCGCCTGTTTCAGTTCATGAAGCCCTTCCCGGAAAGACACAACGGTCGGAACCGAATCCAAAGAACGTATCCAGCGCATGAACTTGACGACCTGAAAATCGATCATATTCTCGGCTTTTTCCGAAGCCTGCAAACGCATTGTCCGGTTCTCGTCAACAATCGACCGCAAGTCATCAACAGTATACAGGTACACATCCTGCAAGCGGGCGGCCTCCGCCTCGACATCCCGCGGCACGGCAAGGTCAAGAATGAACATCGGGGCGTGTTTCCTTTTTCTCAACGCGGCTTCAATAGCGCCTTTTCCGAGAATGGGCAACGTGCTGCCCGTGGAGGTCACCACGATATCCGCTTCCGGCAGCCGAACCGGAATTTGCCCCAGAGAGATCGCCTCACTGCCCACTTCCCCTGCCAGGATCTGCGCCTTTTTTATCGAACGATTGGCAATAATAATATGTCGCGCCCGATTCTGTTTAAGATGACGGGCGACCAGCTCGATCATTTCTCCGGCGCCAACCAGCAGCGCCGTTTGATCTTGCAACCGGGTAAATATCCGCTTCGCGAGGCTGACTCCCGCATACGCCACGGAAACCGGATTCACGCCGATTCCGGTGTCTGTCCTGACCAGTTTGGCTACACTGAAAGTATGCTGGAACAGTCGATTCAGGACCTTGCCGGTAGCGCCCGCCCTGACCGCTGTCCGGAACGCATCTTTCATCTGTCCCAGAATCTGCGGCTCACCCGGCACCATCGAATCAAGACCGGATGCCACCCGGAAGGCATGCCTGACAGCTTCTTCATCAGGAAACCGGTAGACGATCTCTCGAAGAACCTCGCGCTCAAGCCCGCTGTGGCCGGATAACCAGGCGAGAATCGCCCCCTGATTATCCCGTTCCTGCCGACAGTAGATTTCGGTACGATTGCAGGTGGACAATATAGCGGCTTCACTGGCGCCCACTTCTGCGGTCAGCTCGGTGAGCGCCGGCTGGACCACATCCGAACCGAATGCAACCCTCTCCCGCACCTCAACAGGAGCAGTATTATGATTCAATCCCAATGCCAGCAGGCGCATGGTTCGGATTACCGGGTAATGAGATTTTACAGGATTTCAGGAAAATCGGCGTATTAATGGTTGTGCGCAAATCAGCGCAGTCGCATATTATAGTTTGCCCGGATAAATATCCCCAACTCTTCCGCGGGATCCATCCCCTTTACCAGCGCAGTGTTCCCTTGAGCAGCAGGCTGTTTTTGTGTGTATCAAGAGCCTGTTTCTGTTCAAGCTCCAGGGACAGGGAAAGCGCTTCCTTGACCTCATAGCGCGTACCCACTCGCCACTTGCGTTCTCCCGCTTCTTCCAGGGTCACTCCCGCATACGGCGACAACACTCCCATCGGTCCATCCCGTCCAACCCCGAACCCATAACCTGCCTCCGCCTTCAGACGCAACTTCGTATCCCCCGCACTCGTGGCGCCGGACGAACCGGTATTGCGAGCAAATAACTGACCCATGCCACTGTCCGTCACGCCCCGCGACGGCTCAAAGGTCAGGAAAGCCCCGCGCCCGTCAGAACCCGCATCCACGCGAACCAGGGCGCCCAACCCCCATTCCTTGCGATCCTTCTCATGCGCCACCAGACCGCGCGCCCGTACCTCGGCCGTCAACCCCCGCTCAGCCTGACGATAGTTCAAACGCAAACCCGACTCCACCCCCAAACCCGACACAATATCCCCGCCATCATAGCGCAAACCCATCTCCAGCGCAGGCGTGAACCGCCAACCACTCTCCGACTCCCGCTCATGCGAACCCTCCAGCAAAATACGCGCCCGCTGCACATCCACACCCAGCTTCTCAAGCGCCATCCGTTCATCGCCAGCCGTCTCTACACGAGACCACGAACCTTCCCCTTTCACGGAAATCCGCGTCGTACCCCCAACAATCCAGTCCTGCGCCCGGTACAATACTTTCTCTCCACCCAGCGCAATACTGACATAGTCCATGTCCGTCTCGCGACGCGCCAACCCAAGCTCTTCCTCAATACGCAATTCCCCTTCTCCATACCCCAGACTGCCCCATACTTTCGCTTCTTCCGTAATCCACGCCAAATACGGGTGCGCAGAAAGTAACTTGGTGCGGTAGTCACTCTCAATACGACCCCATTCGTCTTCACTGACCGCATCCACATCCCCTTCAGAATACGATAACGCAATACCCGCCAATACCTCGGAATGCACCTGAATGTCCGTACCCAAATGACCCGACCAAACCTCCCCGTCCCACGAAATCCCCTCCTCGGAACCGGAAAAAGACGAACGGCGAACCCGTCCCCATAACGCCGGAGAAGCCCCGCCGGATAACTCACTCACCCCCGGAACCAGCGTAAAGGAGGTCCCGTCCAGTACTTCCGACAAACTCGGCTCACTGTCCGCATCCGTACGACTCGCAAAGTAAAGCGGCTCACGCTCACCCGATGAACTGACCCCGAAACGCAGGGAACCGGTCGGAGAACCGGAAGAAACCGCGCCAATACGATCGGCAACTACTCCCAGGGTCTCGGATACGGCAATCCCGGCAACCTGCGGCAAAATCATGCGGTTGATCCGGTTGGCGCGCTCGGCTTGCTCAACCAGGGTCGTGTCCGTCACCACTACCGTCACCGAATCCGCCACAACTCCGTCATAATCTCCACCGGAAACGCGGTGACGAATGAGCGCCGAAGCATCTTGCGTATCCGCATCACGCACCGCCGTCACCACCACCGTCTGCTCATCACTCCAGCTTTGCGCCGTAAAACTCAACAAGGCAGGCAATACCGTAACCGCGTCCGTATCCACTACCACCGCCACCGTCACCGTGTCAACCGGTTCACTCTCCAGTACAACCGTATAACTGCCCGCTTCACCTTCATCCAGGGCAAGCGCAGTCGGCGTCACACGCACCGCAGCCGTGTCGTCTTCAATCACCGAAACCGAAACCGAAGCAATCTCCAATCCGTCATACCCGGCGCCCGAAGCGCTGTGGGTCAGGATCACAACCTCATCCACTACCGCATCGGCATCCTGCGCAGCCGATACCGTTATACCCTGCTCACTCTCCCAGTCCTGCGCCGTAAAGGTCAGACTCGACGGGGAAACGGTAATATCGCCAGACGCCCCGCTTACCGTGACTGCCACCACTCCGTCCGGCTCACTGTCCAGTACAACCGTGTAACGACCACTCGACCCTTCCTCTATGCTCAACGCAGATACGGAAACGGTCACGCCGGGCGGGGCGGCCGGAATGTCATCATCAACAATGGTCACCGTGGTCACCGCATTGGCAAGCGCAAAGCCACCCGGCAAGGCAGCCGCCGGCGCGATGGTCACTACAATCGTCTCATCTTCTTCATCCAGCGCGTCATCGCCAAGCGGGATGATAATGTCCTTCGTGAGATCACCGGCGCCAAAAACCACCGCGGTCACCGCATTGCCATAGTCGCCGTTGGCCGCATCACCGGCGCCGCTCGCCGTACCGCCATAGCTCACATTGAACACAACCTCCTCGCCAAAGGCCGCGCCCGCAGTCACCGTCACTATCACATTGCTGTCCGTGCCCTCGGTCACCTCAAGCGCCGCCGGAACCGATACCGTGGCCGCCGCGCTCACCGTAATGGTCACCTCCTCGCTGTCCGTATTGCCGTTGCCGTCACTGGCGGTCACGGTCATCGTGTAGACGCCGGCCTGCGTCGGCACAAAGCTCAACGTCGCCTGATTGAGAGCGGTATCATCCGGCAACACAGGCTCCGTCTCACCATCCTTGCGCGTCCACACATAAGTGATCGGGTCGTTATCGGCATCCGTAGCCACCGCGGTAATATCCACCGCCTGACCAGGCCTCAGCGTGACATCGGCAATCTCCGCAAGCGCCAGCGAGGCGTCGTCATCGCTAATGGTCACCATGGTCACCGCATTGGCAAGCGTAAAGCCACCCGGCAAGGTAGACGCGGGCGCGATGGTCACCGTGAACGTCTCATCCGACTCATCGCTATCGTCATCGCCAAGCGGGATCACGATGTTCTTCTCGGTATCCGCGGCGCCGAAGGTCACCGCGGTCACCGCATCGTTGTCATAGTCGCCGTTGGCCGGATCACTGGCGCCGGTCGCCGAAACGTCAGCGTAGCTCACATTGAAGGTAACCTCCTCGCCAAAGGCCGCCTCCGTGGTGATCGTCACCGTGGCGTTGCTGTCCGTGCCCTCGGTCACCTCAAGCGTCGCCGGAACCGATACCGTAGCCGTCTCGCTCACCGTAATGGTGACCTCTGCGCTGTCCGTATTGCCGTTGCCGTCATCGGCGGTCACGGTCATCGTGTAGACGCCGACCGCGGGCGGCGTGAACGCAAGCTGAGCCTGTCCAAGATTGGTGCCCTGCGGCAGCGCAGGCTCCGTCTCACCATCCTTGCGCGTCCACACATAAGTGATCGGGTCGTTATCGGCGTCCGTAGCCACCGCGGTAATATCCACCGCCTGACCAGGCCTCAGCGTGACATCGGCAATCTCCGCAAGCGCCGGCGAGGCGTCATTGTCAGTAATCGTACCAATCGCCGTGGCATCGGAGATCGTCACGCCCGATGACGCATCCGATAACGTCACCGTGAACGTCTCGTCCTCCTCATCAACCCGATCATCCGTCACCTCCACCGTAATCGTCGTACTGGTCGCATTCGCCGCAATCGTTGCCGTCTGCGCCGTCTTCACCGCCGTGAAGTCGGCACCCTCTGTCGCACTATCCGTACTCTCGGCCGTCACCCGGTACCCGAAGCTAATCGGCGAAGAAGGCGCCGGCGTTGCGGTCACCGTGAAGGAAAAAGTCTCGCCTTCCACAGCCGTCACATCCGCAATCGTCAACACAATCGCCGCCGCCGCGCCCACCGTAACGGTGACGTCCTCGCTGTCCGTATTGCCGTTGTCGTCATCGGCCGTGACCCGCAGCGCATAAGCGCCGGCCTCGGTGGGCACCATACTGAACTTCGCCCGATTCACTACCGCGCCCTGCGGCAATGCCGGCCCACTGACCCGCGTCCACGTCCAGCCCACGGTATCGCCGTCATCATCGGTAGCCTGCGCGGTAATCTCTACCGTCTCACCCACCTTCTTGCCGGCCGGCGCGAGCAACGGCGCCACCACCGGCGAGGAATCGTCATCGGTAATGGTGGCGGTCACCGTGGACTTGGCGATGGTGGCGTTGACCGGCTCCGAGAGAACCATCACTACCGTCTCATCCTCCTCGTCCACCTCATCGCCGGTAACCTTCACGGTCAGCGTCTTCTCGGTATCCCCCGCGGCAAAGGTCAGCGCGCCACCGGCAAACGCCGCGTGATCCGTACCGGAAGTCGCCGTGCCACCGCCCAGCGCGTATTTAACCGTGACCTGCCGACCACTGGCCGCCGACAACGTCACCGTGAAGTCCATGTCGCTCTCGCCACTGTCGCCCTCGACCACCGCCGCGGGCGCGGCAATCGACAGCGCGGGCGCATCGTCATTGTCGGTAATGGTCAGCGTGGCCGGCGCAACGCTGTTGTCCGCAAGCGTCCCGCTCACGACCAGCGTCTCATCCGCTTCATCCAGCGCGTCATCGGTCGGGGTCAGATCGAAGGTGCCCGTAGCGCTCGATTCACCCGCCGGCACGCTGATCGTGAAGTTACCAACCGCCGCAAAGTCCTCACCCGCGGTGGCCGTAACGCCCGCTACCGATATCGCAATATCCGTATCGGCAACCGCCGTGGCCGTACCCGAACGGGTCGCCGTCACGGTCACCTCGGTCTCGCCGGCGCCTTCGGTTACCTCGTTTGGCGCCAGCGACAACGTCCACGTCTTGTCCAGCGTGTCATTATCGGTAATGTTCACCGTGGTCGCCAGATTGCCCGCTGTGTGACCGTCCGGCAGGCTGTTGCCTTCAGCCAGGGCAAGGGTCACGATGATCGTCTCTTCGCCCTCGGCAAGCGTGTCATCGTTAATCGGGACGCTGATCTCCTTCTCGGTATCCCCGGCGTTGAAGACCACCTCGGTCACCGCGTCATTGTCATAGTCGCCGTCGGCCACATCGGCCGCGCCGCGCGCCGTACCGCTATAGCTCACTTCGAAGGTAACCGCCTTGCCGAAGGACTCGCTGGCCGTGACCTTGAACGTGACATTACCGGCGCTCTCGGCAAACGTCAGCTTCTTCGGTACACTCACCGTGGCAGACGGCGCGGGAGTTACCGTAATCACCACCTCTTCGCTGTCCCTATTCTTGTTGCCGTCATCGGCCGTCACGGTCATCGTGTACGTACCGGTCGCGAGCGGCGTGAACGCAAGTTGCGCCTGTCCAAGACTGGCGCCCGGCGGCAGCGCCGGGGTGGTCTCACCATCCTTGCGTGTCCACGCATAAGTGATCGTATCGCCATCGGCGTCCGTAGCCGACGCGGTAATATCCACCGCCTGACCGGCCTGCACCCACGGTCAGCGTCTTCTCGGTATCCCCCGCGGCAAAGGTCAGCGCGCCACCGGCAAACGCCGCGTGATCCGTACCGGAAGTCGCCGTGCCACCGCCCAGCGCGTATTTAACCGTGACCTGCCGACCACTGGCCGCCGACAACGTCACCGTGAAGTCCATGTCGCTCTCGCCACTGTCGCCCTCGACCACCGCCGCGGGCGCGGCAATCGACAGCGCGGGCGCATCGTCATTGTCGGTAATGGTCAGCGTGGCCGGCGCAACGCTGTTGTCCGCAAGCGTCCCGCTCACGACCAGCGTCTCATCCGCTTCATCCAGCGCGTCATCGGTCGGGGTCAGATCGAAGGTGCCCGTAGCGCTCGATTCACCCGCCGGCACGCTGATCGTGAAGTTACCAACCGCCGCAAAATCCTCACCCGCGGTGGCCGTAACGCCCGCTACCGATATCGCAATATCCGTATCGGCAACCGCCGTGGCCGTACCCGAACGGGTCGCCGTCACGGTCACCTCGGTCTCGCCGGCGCCTTCGGTTACCTCGTTTGGCGCCAGCGACAACGTCCACGTCTTGTCCAGCGTGTCATTATCGGTAATGTTCACCGTGGTCGCCAGATTGCCCGCTGTGTGACCGTCCGGCAGGCTGTTGCCTTCAGCCAGGGCAAGGGTCACGATGATCGTCTCTTCGCCCTCGGCAAGCGTGTCATCGTTAATCGGGACGCTGATCTCCTTCTCGGTATCCCCGGCGTTGAAGACCACCTCGGTCACCGCGTCATTGTCATAGTCGCCGTCGGCCACATCGGCCGCGCCGCGCGCCGTACCGCTATAGCTCACTTCGAAGGTAACCGCCTTGCCGAAGGACTCGCTGGCCGTGACCTTGAACGTGACATTACCGGCGCTCTCGGCAAACGTCAGCGTCTTCGGTACACTCACCGTGGCAGACGCGGCAACCGTAACGGTGACGTCCTCGCTGTCCGTATTGCCGTTGTCGTCATCGGCCGTGACCCGCAGCGCATAAGCGCCGGCCTCGGTGGGCACCATACTGAACTTCGCCCGATTCACTACCGCGCCCTGCGGCAATGCCGGCCCACTGACCCGCGTCCACGTCCAGCCCACGGTATCGCCGTCATCATCGGTAGCCTGCGCGGTAATCTCTACCGTCTCACCCACCTTCTTGCCGGCCGGCGCGAGCAACGGCGCCACCACCGGCGAGGAATCGTCATCGGTAATGGTGGCGGTCACCGTGGACTTGGCGATGGTGGCGTTGACCGGCTCCGAGAGAACCATCACTACCGTCTCATCCGGCTCATCAAGTTCATCGCCGGTAACCTTCACGGTCAGCGTCTTCTCGGTATCCCCCGCGGCAAAGGTCAGCGCGCCACCGGCAAGCGCCGCGTGATCCGTACCGGAAGTCGCCGTGCCACCGCCCAGCGCGTATTTAACCGTGACCTGCCGACCACTGGCCGCCGACAACGTCACCGTGAAGTCCATGTCGCTCTCGCCACTGTCGCCCTCGACCACCGCCGCGGGCGCGGCAATCGACAGCGCGGGCGCATCGTCATTGTCGGTAATGGTCAGCGTGGCCGGCGCAACGCTGTTGTCCGCAAGCGTCCCGCTCACGACCAGCGTCTCATCCGCTTCATCCAGCGCGTCATCGGTCGGGGTCAGATCGAAGGTGCCCGTAGCGCTCGATTCACCCGCCGGCACGCTGATCGTGAAGTTACCAACCGCCGCAAAGTCCTCACCCGCGGTGGCCGTAACGCCCGCTACCGATATCGCAATATCCGTATCGGCAACCGCCGTGGCCGTACCCGAACGGGTCGCCGTCACGGTCACCTCGGTCTCGCCGGCGCCTTCGGTTACCTCGTTTGGCGCCAGCGACAACGTCCACGTCTTGTCCAGCGTGTCATTATCGGTAATGTTCACCGTGGTCGCCAGATTGCCCGCTGTGTGACCGTCCGGCAGGCTGTTGCCTTCAGCCAGGGCAAGGGTCACGATGATCGTCTCTTCGCCCTCGGCAAGCGTGTCATCGTTAATCGGGACGCTGATCTCCTTCTCGGTATCCCCGGCGTTGAAGACCACCTCGGTCACCGCGTCATTGTCATAGTCGCCGTCGGCCACATCGGCCGCGCCGCGCGCCGTACCGCTATAGCTCACTTCGAAGGTAACCGCCTTGCCGAAGGACTCGCTGGCCGTGACCTTGAACGTGACATTACCGGCGCTCTCGGCAAACGTCAGCTTCTTCGGTACACTCACCGTGGCAGACGGCGCGGGAGTTACCGTAATCACCACCTCTTCGCTGTCCCTATTCTTGTTGCCGTCATCGGCCGTCACGGTCATCGTGTACGTACCGGTCGCGAGCGGCGTGAACGCAAGTTGCGCCTGTCCAAGACTGGCGCCCGGCGGCAGCGCCGGGGTGGTCTCACCATCCTTGCGTGTCCACGCATAAGTGATCGTATCGCCATCGGCGTCCGTAGCCGACGCGGTAATATCCACCGCCTGACCGGCCTGCACCGTGACATCTTCTATAGCATCCAGCACCGGCGAGGAATCGTCATCTATAATACGCCCGAACGCCTGCTGGTTCAGGGTAGCCTTGAACCCTGGCGGATTAGTACCCGGACCGACGACCGGTGGTTCGCTACCCGGACCCTGCTGACCCGAAAACCCGCCCAACGGGTTTTTGGAGTTCCCTGCACTCTCCCCGCCATAAGGCTGCGCATTGACCAGCCCGGACAGACTGACGGTCAGCGTCTCATTGTCCTCATCCAGATCATCGCCGATTACCGTACCCCGGATAGTCTGCGTCAACGCGCTGCCACTAACGCCCGCGGCAAAGGTCAGCGTACCGCCGGACAGGGTATAGTCCTCACCCGATTCCGCCGTACCATCCTTCACCTGATAATCCACCGATACCGCGCGACCACTGGTCTCACTCAAAATAACCCGGAACTCCATCGCAGTACGCTCACCCGTATCCCCCTCGTCAACCAGGGTTTCGGTGTCGTCCGTTTGCGATGTACCCACAATCCGCAACGTCGGCTGTTCGTCATTATCCTCAATTACTCCCCGCGCTACCCCGTCTCCAATCACCGCCGCGACCGATGGCTGCGACAATGTCACCGTGAACGTCTCTTCGTCTTCCTCATCTATCGCGTCATCGGTCACCGCCACCGTAATCGTGGTACGGGTCGCCTTCGCCGCAATCGTCGCCGTCCGCGCCGTCTTCACCGCAGTGAAGTCAGCGCCCTCTGTCGCCGTATCGCCACTCTCCGCCGTCACCGTGTAACGGAAGGTCACGTCCGCCGCCGGCGCCGAACTCGCGCTCACTGTAAATTGCAGATTGCCACTCTCACTGCCCGACACATCGGCAATATCCAGTCGTATCCGATCGTTATCGGTAATGGTCACCACGGTCTGCGCATTGCCCGGTTCAAAGCCGGCCGGCAAGGGGGACGCAGGGGTGATGGCGACGATAATCGTCTCGCTGTTCTCATTCAGCGCATCATCGGTCAACGGAATCTCAATATCCCTGGTCGTGTCGCCGGCGCCGAAGGTCACCGCGGTTACCGCATCGTTGTCATAGTCGCCGTCCGCCGGATCAGGGGCGCCGGTCGCCGTACCGCTGTAGGTCACATTGAAGGTCACTTCCTCGCCAAACGCCTCGTCCACGCTGATCGTCACCACCGCATTGGCGTCCGTGCCTTCGGTCACCGCCAGCGTCTGCGGAACCTTCACCTGCGCTTTCGCGGCCACCGTAATCACCACCTCTTCGCTGTCCCTATTGCCGTTGTCGTCATCGGCCGTCACCGCAAGGACATAACGGCCCACCGCCTCCGGCGTAAAGCTCAACGCCGCCTGACCGAGCTTCGTACCCTGCGGCAACTCCGGCCCGCTGACCCGCGTCCACGCATAGCTCACCGTATCGCCGTCCGCGTCCGTAGCCGACGCGGTAATCTCCACCGCCCGACCGAGGCGCGCCGTGACATCGTCAATAGCCGCAAGTACCGGCGAGGAATCATCATCGGTAATGGTACCGGTCGCCGTAGCCGTACCGAGTGTGGCGTTGACCGCATTCGACAGTTCAATCACCACCGTCTCATCCGCCTCATCCGACTCATCGCCGTTGACCACAACAATAATCTCCGCAGAACGCCGACCGGCGGCAATGGTCAACGGGCTGGAAGTGGACAGAATATAGTCCGAGATAAAACTCGCGGTGGACTGAGCAGACACCCGATAATTCACCTGCACGGCCTGACCACTGACCGCATCCAGAGTGACCGGGAACTTCATAAGCACAAAACGCTCATCCCCTTCCACCACCGCCTCCGGCGCCGCGACGCTGACCTCCGATTGCCCGTCATTGTCGCTAATGGCAAGCTGCGCATCACTAATCGTATTGCCCGACAGCGTGCCGCTGACCACAATCGTCTCGCTCGCCTCATCCAGCGCGTCATCGGTCACTGTCAGGGAGAATGTGCCGGTCGCGCTCGACGCCCCCGCCGGTACGCCAATGGTGAAATCCCGCACCGCCGTAAAGTCCGACCCCGCCGTGGCCGTACCCCCCGCTACCGATACCGCAATATCCGTGTCAGAAACCGCCACCGCCGTACCCGCGCGCCGCGCCGTCACCGTGATCACCGTGGCGCCGCTGTCCTCGGTCACGCTCTTTGGCGCCAGCGACAGCGTCCACTCCGTGGACAACGTATCATTATCGGCAAGGGTCACCGTGGTCACCAGATTGCCCGCCACATGACCGGCCGGCAATGTGTTGTCATCAGCCAGCGCAAGGGTCACGACAATCGTCTCATCCCCCTCGGCCAAGCTGTCATCGGTAATCGGGATGGTAATGTCCTTCGTGGTATCCGCGGCGCCGAAGGTCACCGACTCCACCGCGTCATTGTCATAGTCGCCGTTGGCCGGGTCACCGGCGCCACTCGCCGTACCGCTATAGCTCACAGCGAACATAACTTCCTTGCCAAAGGCCGCGTCCACGCTGATCGTCACCACCGCATTACTGTCCGTGCCTTCGGTCACCGCCAGCGTCTGCGGAACCTTCACCTGGGCCGCCGGCAACACGGTAATCACCACCTCCTCGCTGTCTTTATTGCCGTTGCCGTCATCGGCGGTCACCGTCATCGTATAGATACCGGTCGCCGGTGGCGTGAACACCAGCCGCGCATTGTCAAGGTCCGTATCGCCGGGCAACTCGGGAACCCGCTCACCGCGCTTGCGCGTCCAGGACCAGCGCAACGCATCACGATCCGCGTCATTACCGGTGGCCGTAATATCCACCGTCTCGCCCAGCCGTATCTCGCGATCCGCCAGCGCATCGACTACCGGCGCGGTGTCATCATCGGTAATGGTCAACGTGACGCTCCCCGTCCCACCGGCGTTCACGAGCGTACCCAGGGTCACCACAATCTTCTCGTCTCCCTCGGGCAGATGATCCCCCACAGCCGTCACCGTAAAGGTCTGCGTCCGGGTACCGGGCGCAAATACCAACTGCGCCGCAACCTCCCCGCTCCAGTCCGTATCCCGCGCGGCGCTGCCGCCCACACTCAACGGAACGGTCACCGGACGACCGCTGACCGCATCCAGTTCCACCGTGAAGGTCGCCTCTCCACCATCCTCCGCGAGGGTCGCCGCAGACACCGACAGCGAAACCTGCGGCAGGGGGTCATCATCGGTAATCCTGCCAACCGCCACCGCGCGCCGCGAAGAAAGCACGGCGCCGGACGGATTGACCAGGCGCAAAACCACCGTCTCATCATCCTCGTCCAGCGTGTCGCCCTTGACCGTAACCGGGATCGACCGGTGCGGTGTCACGCCCGCAGGGAAGGTCAGCGTCCTGTCCGCAGGCAGGGTAAAATCAACCCCCTCCGTAGCCGTGGAAGAAGCGTCCAGCGCATAGTCCACGGTCATCGCCCTGCCGATCAGCCCGATATTGTCTGCCACCAGGAAAGTCAGAGTCGTGTCCCCGCTGTCCCCTTCGGGCAAGGGGCGGAAGAACCTGATCTGTAACTCCCGCGGCGGATCATCATCGACAATGGTCACCGTGGTCTGCGCATTGCCAAGCGTCACACCGTCCGGCAACGCCCCCTTGGCAGAAATCGTCACCGTGAAGGTCTCGTCTTCCTCGTCAAAACGATCCTGGCGGATCGGTACCGTAATCGTCGCATTCGATTCTCCCGGCGCAAAGATGACCTGAGACGCGCCGTTGCCGTAATCAGCCGCTGTCGCCGTACCCCCGCGGTAACCGACCGCAAAAACCGCGCGCTCCGTAAAGGCCGTCCCTGCGGTCACCGGAATCACCACACTGCCCGCCCCTTCGCCTACCGTCATCACCGCCGGTAACGCAACCTGACCGGCGCCGACAACCACAATGGATACCACGCGACTGTCCGTATTGCCGTGACCGTCCGCAACGGTCACCGTCATCGTGTACAAACCACCCGCGGACGGCGTAAAGGTCAGGCGCGCGGCATTCAACGCGGTATCCCGCGGCAGCGCCGGTTTCTCGCCGGCCTTGCGCGCCCAGCGCCAGGTGAGCGGGTCGCCGTCCGCATCCACCGCAACAGCTTTCACCACCACAACCTGACCCTGCGCCACCGTCACCGGCGCCAACTCCGACAGTACCGGCGAGGAATCGTCATCGACAATGCTCCCGCTCGCCGTGACCGTGCCCGGCGTGGCGTTGACCGCATTCGAGAGCTTCAGCGCTACCGTCTCGTTGTCCTCATCCAACTGATCGCCGGTCACCTTCACCGTAACCGTCTTGCTCGTCTCCCCCGCCGCAAAGGTCAGCGTAGCGCCGGACAAGGCGCTAAAGTCACTGCCGGAAGCAGCCGTCGAAGCGCTATTATCCAGCGCATAGTCCACCGTCACCACCCGACCACCAGGCGCCGACAGGGACACCGTGAAGTCCATATCGGTCGTGCCGTTGTCACCCTCCGTAACCGCCGCAGGCGCCGTCACCGATACCGACGGCGGAGCGTCATTGTCGGCAATGGTTCCGCGCGCCACCCCATCCCCAATCACAATATCCGCAGGCGCATCCGATAATGTCAGCGTAAAGGTCTCGTCCGCTTCATCCAGCGCGTCATTAACTACGTTAACCGGAATGTCCACCGCGGTCGTATTGGCCGCTATCTTCGCCGTACCCGACACCGCCGTGAAATCCTCGCCCGCCAACGCCGTATCACCGCTCTCTGCCGTCACCGCGTAACGGAAGGTCACGTCCGCCACAGGCGCCACACTGGCGCGCACCGTAAAGGCAAACGGGGAACCCTCCGCAGCTTTCACATCCGCCGCCGACAGGACAATGCGATCATCGTCAACAATGGTCGCCGCAGCCGTCACCCCGGCAGCGTCCGCGGCAAAACGGCCGCCACGACCGACACCGCCCAGCGCCACGCTGAACGTCTCGTCCGACTCGATGCGGGTATCCCCCACTACCCGAACCGCGAATGCCGCCTTCTGTGTGTTCGCCCGTATGCGCGCCGTGACCGGACGGGTGACCGCAATAAAATCCTCGCCCGCGGTCGCCGTATCTCCATCCTTCGCCAGCGCCGTCCACGTAAACACGACATCAACCGGCGGCGCCGGTTGCGCCCGCGCCGTCATCACCAGACGACTGTAACCGCTGTCTCCCTCGCTAACCGATTGCCCGGCAAGGGTCAGCAACGAGCGCTCATGAATCTTGCCGGTTACCGACCCGGAGGCGGCCAGAACCGCCTGCCCCACCGCGCCACCCAGCGAAATCGCCAGATTCTCGGTCGCGTCTCCATCCGCCGCTATGACAAATCGCGCCACGCCCGAACCGCCGGAAAATACAACCTGCGCAGGCGGGGCGGTAAAGTCCGCAGCCGATACCCCCACATAGTCCCAGCTCACCGCTACCGTGTCGGCAAAGTCCGCGCTCGGCAGGAAAATACGACCGCCATCCGTAGTCGCCACCGCGCGCAAGGCAACCGTCAACGTCTCGCCCTCAAATAACGCGCGACCACTCGCAGACGTCAGCAGAATGCCGTCATTGTCCATAATGCGCCCGTTGACCGCGCTCGCCTTACCCACCGCATAACCCTTGCCGGATAACAGCTTGACACGGTATCTCTCACTGCCCTCCAGCGCGGCATCGTCCACCGTGGGTATCGAAATCGTGGCCGAACGGCCGCCGCCAAACGATACTCCGCTCACCGCGCGCGTCAGTCCGCCACGGATATCCGCCGCCGCAAAACCACTGCCGGATAGCGGCTCCAGCTGCAAGCGCAACGTCGCCACACTCGCAATGTCCATGTCCGAGGTCACCGTCAGCGCAATCTTCTCCCCCTCGGTCACCACCGCCGGAGCCGACAGGGTCAGCGTCGGTTCCACCTCGTCATTGTCATAAATGCTGACGCTCTGCTGCCTGTTCGACCGTGATCCGGACTCAAAACGGGCATTGACCGGGGAACCCAACTCTACAAAAATGTTTTCCGTCTCCTCAACCAGACTATCGTCGGTGACCGCCAGGGTGAACGACGCCTCCTTCTCGCCGGGCGCAATGCGCAACGTCTCGGGAATCGTACCGCTATAGTCCACCCCGGACGTGGCCGAACCACTGACCTTCACCGGAATCGTCACCTCCTTGCCACTGGTGATACCGGAGAATTTGAATCTCACGTTAAAAACAACGCTGCTGTCCTCTCCCTCACCCCACAACGTCGAAAGCCTTGCGCGTTTGCCGCCCTCGTACAATATTCGGGTAAAATACACAACCGGCGCCGGATCACTGTCCTCAATGGTCAACGTCGCCGGCGTGAAGGAGGCGCCCGCCAATTCACCCGTGAAACCAACCGTCACATCCTCCTCGTCCATCCGATCGTCAAGCAAGGTCAAACGGAAAACCGCCGACGCCTCGCGACTACCCGCCGGTACCGTCACCGCCAACTCCTCATCCGCCACCCGGTAGTCCGTCCCCGATACCGCCGTACCACCCGATAACAGTAACTTCAACGGCGTAACCCGCGAACTCACTACCAAACCCGAACGCCGCGCCGTCGCCTTGACCTCAACCTCACCATCACCCTCACCTACCAATACAGGATCCACAACAACCACCCAGTCCGTGGATAATTCATCGTCGTCGGTGATCGTCACCCTGGACGCAGCCGCTCCCAGCCGGGTTCCCGGCGGCAAGGCTCCGGCAGGCGACAGGGTCACGCCAAACGCCTCGTCACCCTCGGCAATCAGGTCACTTGCCACGGGGATGCGAATCGTCTGTTCGGCGTCGCCGGGCATGAAGGTCACCGTTTCCAGGGCGTCATTGTCGTAATCGCCGTTCGCGATTTCCGCGGCCCCTTCGGCGGTGTCGTCGCTGTAGGCGATATTGAATGCTATCCGCCGATCAAGCGCTGCGGACGCGCTGACCCTGACGGCGGCAAAGCCCGCGCTCTCATCAACAGTGACCGCTTCCTCGACCGACACGACGGTCGCCGGCAGAACGTTGATAACCACCGTCTTGCTGCGCCTGACGCTGCCGTCCGAAACGCTGGCCGTCATCGTATAGACGCCCGCCGCGGTCGGCGTGAAAGACAGGGTAGCGCTATCGGAACCGGTTATATCGGGCAACGCCGGCGAGGTCTCCCCGTCCTTTCGGCTCCATTTCCAGGTCAGAGTACCGTTCATACCCGGCGCTTGCGCCCTGAGTTGCACAGGAACCCCTACTTTGATCACCGATGGAGCGGCGCTGATCGTAACGAAGGTTCCCACGGTGACCTTGACGTCCTGCGTAGTGGCATTGCCATGATTATCGGTCGCGGTGACGGTGAAGGTATAGAATCCGGCGCCGGCGGGGGTGAACACGAGCCGCGCGCGGTTGAGCGCGGTTCGCGGCGGCAGCGCGGGAGTGGTTTCCTCGGGCTTGCGCCGCCAGACATAGGTAATGGTATCGCCGTCATCGGCATCGCTCGCGGTCGCATCCAGGCTCACCTGCTCACCGGGCTGCAGCCTGACATCGGCAAGTTCCGGCATCTGCGGCGCATGGTCATCATCCTCGATCGTAACGGTCGCGGCCGCGTCCGCAAAGACAACCCCGCCCGGAGCGTCCAGCAGGGATACCGTGAAGGTCTCATCGCCCTCCACCCGATTATCCTCCAGGGTAGGCACGCGGATAAACGCTTGCGTTGCGCCGCCATTCAGGGTCAGCGTCCGCGCCACCGGCGCCGCCGTGAAATCGGAGCCGGCGCTCGCGCTATCCTCCGGCGCGGCAGTGACCGTATAGGAAAATACCGTATCTGCGGCAGGGGCAGGGGAAGCCGTCACCGACAACACGGCGCTCTCCCCTTCCGCAACCGTACGGTCCGCAATCGACACCCGGACGCCGTCGTTGTCGATAATCCGCAAGGACGCCGAAGACGGAGCGCCGAGGATAGCTCCGCTCGGCGTGCCGAGGGTCACAACCAGTTCCTGCTCCGCTTCGGCAAGCGCGTCATCGCGCGCGGTCACAGTCAGCGTCTTCTCGGTCTCCCCCGCGGCAAAGGTCAATCGCGCCGGAAGGGTCGGGCGATAATCGCCGCTGTCGGCCGTACCCGAAACCGTCAGCGGCGCCTGCACCGCCATCGAGCGCTCGCCCGACAGGGATACGGTGAACCGCGCGCTGCCCGGCGTGTCGGGCGGCGGGTTGGAAACGGCTCCGGCTTCGTAAATCGCCTGCGGCGCCACCGCGATGGAAACCGCCGGCACGGGTTCGTCATCGGTAATGGTCAGCAGAACCGGCTCGATGCGCGTACCGGCCAGCGTCGCCGTAACCTGCACCGTCTCCGCGCCTTCTGAAACCTCATCATCGATCGGCTTCAGGTCGAAGAAGGCCTTGCCCTGCGCCTCCCCGGCGCGGATAGTCAGATTCCTGGGGACGACCGGCCGGTAATCCACGCCTTCGCTGGCGGCGCCCGCCGCCACCGCCAGCCGCAGCGCGGTATCGCGTTGCAGTCGCGCGCCGCCCGCCCGCTCGGCGGTGACCGTCACCTGCGTCTGCGCGCTATCGTTCGGGTCGGCGTCCTCGGCAACCGCTTGCGGCGACAACTTCAGGGTATAACGGTGGTTTGCCGTATCATCATCAAGGATGACACCGGTCGCGGAAAGCGTCTCGCCTCCCCCGGCAAAGCGCGCCGGGCCTTGCAGGTTCGACAAAGTCACCGTGAAGGTCTCGTCGTGTTCCACTACACGGTCGCCGATGATCGGTACACGAATACGCATGCTGTTCGCGCCTTTGGGGAGACGCGCGGAGAGGCCGGACACCGGTCCGAAATCGCCAGTCCCAGCCGTATCGCCGGACTCAAGGGTGGCGCTGTATGTGAATGTGACATCGGCGGATAACGGACGGTGCGCCGTAACCTCGAACACCATTTGATTGAGATTGTTCGACGGGTTATTACCCTCGACAACCTCGCTGTCGGCGATACGGATTTGCGGCTGCTCATCGTCCACAATCGTGCCGGTCGCGCTCACCGCGGCAACCCCGCCGGCAAAGCGGGCGTTGGACGACAGGTTCGACAGGGTCACCGTGAACGTCTCATCGTCTTCCGCGATGGTGTCGCCGATTACCGGTACATTGAACGTCATCGAAGGACTGGCCGAACGTATGGCGGGCAATGTCTGCCGCGGCACATTGTCCCTGACATCAAAGACGCGGCTGGCGGCGAGATTGAGATTGGCGCCGGTGCGCGCAAGCGCCGTGTCACCGGCGGCGCCGACCGTGACATTAAAGGAGACCGCGCCGTTTGCCGTTGAGCCATCGGCGCTCACCGTGAACGTCATGCCGGTATCGCCGCTGTCGCCCTCGGCGACCCGCGCGTCCGTGATTGTGACGCGCGGGTTCTGTATGAGCCTGGTAATCATACGGGGCTTGTTGTTCAGTACATAGCCGTCGGCGGCCTCAATCCAGAAATCCCGTACCCCTTCCCCGCTCACTTCCGCCTGGTGATGCTCATTCATACGCACAGTCGCTGTGGCGCGCCCGGCCGCAAAGGCGACGCTGGCCGGAACACTCAGCAAGCGTTGAATATCATCTGCGAGACGCGCTTTCCACGTAAGCGCAACGACCGCGTTGAAGCCGGTCGCCGGCGCATAGTCGGCGCCGTTGGTCGTAGTTTGCGCCACCAGCTGCACCCCGAAACGCTGCCCTTCAAGCAGTTTTTCGGGAAATTGCACGGGCATGACAACGGCAAGATAATCATTCTCCGCAAGTATTCCGTTGGCGGTATATTGCGCGCCGCGGGTATAGCGGGTACTTTCGGCGAGTGTTACGGTATAGGATTCCTGCGCTTTTTCCACCAGCGGGTCATCGACCGTAGCGATAGTGACGGTTGCGGATTGGGTATTATTGAAGTCGGCCATGAAGGCGCCCGTCAGGTCGCCTTCGACATCGGCTGCATTGAAGTCGCTGCCGCCGCTGGCGGCCAGGGTCAGCGCGACCGGCACGCTTCCGGCGACGGCGCGGTTGGCGCGCAGCCCGATGGTGATATTCTGTCCTTCGGTAACCTTTGCCAGGGTTGCGCCGGCGAGGGCGATCTGCGGCAGGTTGTCGTCATTGCGGATGACGCCGGTAGCGGTAGCGGTGGCGCCATTGGCAAAGCGCGCGGGCGCCGACAGATCCGACAGGGTCAGCGTGAAGGTTTCGTCGGGTTCCGCCTCCGTATCTCCGTGAATCGACACCCGAATCGGCAGACGGCGCGTCTGTTTCTTGAGGACGCCGATACCGGACAGCGAGGTAAAATCGCTTCCGGGGGTTGCCTTGCCTTGTGCCGTGCCGCCTGTGGTGGCGTAGCGGAAAGTCACATCGGCCGCAGGTTCTGCGGTCGCCGTGACCACAAACTCGAGGTCCGCGCTCCCGCTATTCCCTTCCGCCTGTTCGACATCCTCGACGAAGATACCGAGGCCGTCATCATTGGCGATGATTGCGGTGGCCGTCGTTTCGCGCCCGCCGATCGTTCGCCCGCCCGCGGAAAACTGCGCCAGGGTCAGGGTGAAGCTCTCATTGCTTTCCGGCAGTTCATCGCCGAACACCGGCACTGAAATCGTGGTTGTCTTCTGCCCGGCGCGGATACGCCCGACGCCGCTCTCATCGGCAAAATCGACTCCCGCCCGCGCCGTATCCTCGGCGCCGGCATGCGTCCGCCAGTTGAAGGTCACGTCCACGGCCGGCGCCGGTATCGCGGTAACCGTGAATTCCACCGGCGTATTCCCGCTGTCGCCCTCGGTCACGCGCGCATTCGAGACCACCACCAGAGAGGGCGCCCGGATCGCGCCGGACACCTCGTTGTCCGCATCCAGCAGCCGATACCCGCCGACGCTCGCCAGACGCAACGAGAACGTCTCCGCCGGGTCGTTGTCTGTCGCCACCGCCTCTGCCGTCATACTCAGCGCGGCGCCCTCGAACAGCGCAACATTCGCCGCCGCCTGCAGGCGAATGCCGTCATTGTCGCGGATGCTGAAATCGCGGCTGCGAACGTCTCCGAGGGCATAGGCGCCGGTCGCTCCCAGGGTCACGCTGAACGATTCCAGCGGCGCTTCCGGCAGTCCGTCATCGCGCGTGGCAATCTCGAGCGTGCCTCGCCGACCGCTGAATGTGACCGGTACCATGCGCTCGCGGCCGAGCCGAAAGCCGTCGAGGTCGGCGTCCCGCGCCCCGTCGCCGCCACGCACCGTGAGCAACACCGCCAGGGCGTTGTCCGGCGCGCGGTTGGCAATCAACGGCAGGCGCGCGACGCCACCCTCATCCACGGTCAGCGCCGCCCCGTCCGCCAGGGACAGGCTCAGCTCGCCGACATCGCGCACCGTCATCTGCAATTCCGGCAGCGTCGTCTCAGCATAGCCGCTGCCGCTGGCGCGGTGCGCAAAGGTCACGCGCTCGTTGCGCGTATCGGCATCTTTGGTCGTCGTCACGCGCACCGTCTGCGGCACGCTCCAGTCGCCCTGCTTGAATTCCAGGGAGGCGCCGCTGTCAATGGCGACGCCGGGACTGGCGCGCCCGGCAACCTTCTTCTCAACCTCGACCGTAACCGGCTCGGTCGGCTCGCTGGTCAGCGCCACCGTCCATTCGCCCGCCTCCCCCTCGACCACCTCCAGCGCCGCCGGCGTGAGCGTGATGCCGCGGCGGTCATCATCGGTAATCGTCAAAAACGCGCTCGCCGTGTCATTGGCAAGCCCGCGGGAGTTCTCCGCCGTTGCGGTGATCTTGATCCGGCGCGGCGGCTCGGCGATACGGTTGTTCATCCGCTGGCTTAATCCCAACTGATGTACCGCTTCGGTTACGGGCGGGGGGGTGTACGCCGCCGCAATCGTCGACTGCTGGGCTCCCCGGGATTGCCAGGCGAACTCATTCGGGCGGGCGCCGTTGCCCTCGGCCGGCTCCGCCGTCCAGCGCACCGTGGTATCGGCGGTGGAAGGATGCGACAGTCTCGGCGTCAGTTTGATGCGTAGAACTCTTGATTGAAGTTCTCTTGATCGGACTGGGAATTCTGCGCCTTCACTGACCGTGTCGGGAGACACTTCCAGGGTAAAACCCGGCGGCGCGTCATCGTCGCGCACCGTACCCGTGGCCTGCCCGCGACTGATTCGAGCAAAGGGGAAGAGCGACCTGTCCACGCCGACAGTGAACGGGAACGTCCGGTCGTCCTCGTCAAAGTTGTTGGCAAAGGAAGCACGAGCATGGCCCAGCGGCACCCGCGCCAACGCGGACGACTTGCCCTCCGGTATCGTGAATGAGAGGGGGACACCGCTGCGGCTGCCGATGAACGGATTTGAAATACGCCTGCCATTACCCAGGATCCGAATCCCGAGAAAATCAACCCCCCAGAAACCCGTGACGCCGCCCGCCGGCGCCGGCCGCGTCAGGGTGACCGGAAAGTAAATCGCCTCATCGCTCTCGTCAGCCGCCGCGTCCGCCACCGACAGACCGATGTCGTCATCGCGAATCGACACCGTGACATCGGCGACCTTCTGACCCGCATAGTCGCCGCCCGTGACCGTATGCGCAAGCTTCGCCGTCTCATCGGCAAAGTCCTCATCCGCGCGGGCGGTTACCGTAATGGTCTGCTCGCGCGCCCAGTTCACGGCGTTGAACGTCAGCCGCGCCGGAGTAATCACGATATCGGGATGCTCGCTTTCTACCGTGACCGTGACCGCCGCCTCGGGACGGGCATTGAGCGCCATCAGGTAGCTCGCGCCGTCGACCGACTCCTCGACAACTTCCAGCGTCTCCCTCGACAGGACCACGCCCTGGTCATCATCGGTAATGGTCAGGGTCACCGCGTCCGGGGCGCTCACCCCAACCCGGTTGACCGCCGTCGCGGTCACCGCCACCGACCTCGACGGCCCGCCCTCATCGTTATCCACCGCGGTCAGCGTGACCGCGCCGGTCGATGCCAGTTGCCCGGCCGCCACGACCAGCGTGCGATTGACCGACAGGCGATAATCCGCGCTCGAGGCGCCCGTGGCCGCCAGCGGCGCCGCCGCCACGGTAATCGTGGTCGCGGCGCTCGACAGATGCGAAAGCGTCGCCGTCACCGCCGTCGAACCGCCATTCTCGCCCACCGTCGGCGCAGCCAGCGCAAGGGTCACGAACGGCGCCTCGTCGTTATCGATGATCGTGCCGGTCGCCTCGCTATCCGCGACCGTGACGCCGGCGCCGCCGGCAATGCTCAGCGTAAACGTCTCGTCCGCCTCGTCCACGCGGTCGTCGACCACCGAAACCGGCGCCACCACCGAAGTCTGCCCGGACGCGATGCGCGCCGTCACCGGCCGCCCCGCGCCAATAAAATCATCGCTCGCCGCCGTATCGGACGGCGCCGCCGTCGCCGTCCACGTGAACGGCAGCCCGCCCTCCGGCGCCGCGCGGGTCGCGGTCACCACAAAATGCAACGGCTCGCCCTCCGGCGCGCGCGCGTCCGCCACCGACAGGGCAATATCGTCATCCACTACCCGCAGCGTGACCGCAGGCGCCGTCACCCCCCGATAGTCCGACCCCACCGGCGCCGCCACCGTATGACGGATGAGCGTCTGCAAATCCTCGACATCCGTATCTTCCGCGGCCGTCACCGTGACCGTCTGCGGCTCCTTCCAGTTGGCCGCCGTGAAGGTCAACGCGAGCGACGAGCCGCTCGCCGAGCCGTTTGACAACGTCACGGACGCCGCCTCGCTGCGCGCCGTGACCGTGACCGTATGCCCCTCATCCGGCGGCGCGTTGAGCCGCGCCGTATAACTCGCCGACGAACCCTCTTCCACGCGCAGGGTCTGGCCGTCCACAAATACCCCGGCCACATCATTGTCCACCTCGGTAACCACGAGGGTGGCGCTAACATTGCCGTAGCCTTGCCGGTCGGACGAGGGGCCTAAATAGCGGACCAGAATCTTGCGCTGGCCGTTGACCGTGTCGTCATCTTCGGCCGCTTTTACCGTGCGCGTCCATGTCTTGTCCCAGTCGTCGACATCGAAGTTCCCGAAGGTGAGAGTACCTATTGTCCCCCCGAGCAGTGTGATATCCGGATCGGCAGTCGGATCCAGCGCCGCGTCTTGCTCGCTTGCATTTCGCATAATGAGCTTGACCGGTCTCCCGTTTGCGGATAAAGCGAAGTCCGGGCGGGCGGCGAGACGCACGCCGACGGTGGCCGTGCCGCCCTCGGGCACGAATACCTGCGGCGGCGTGAACACCAGCCCCGCCGTATCGTTGTCGCGCACTGTCACCTGCACATCGGCCGTCTTGCCCTGCCACACATTATCGGCGCTTGTCGCCGTATGACGCAGGGTCGCCGCGCCGTCGGTTATGCCATCGTCCTCACGCGCCAGCAGCAACACCGTCTGCGGCACACGCCAGTTGTCCGGCGTGAAGGTCAGGCTGCCGGTCTGCGTCACGAGCGAGGCGTCCGCGCCCGAACGCGGCGCCACGGCCACCGTCACCGCAGATTGCGGGCGCGCCGACAGACTCACCGTGTAGCTCGCCTGGCCGCCCTCGGCAATCGTCACCGCGGCCGGCATGGCCACGATGGCGCGCGTGTCGTCATCGACAATCGACAACGTGACCGGCGAAGGCGGTACCGCGCCCAGTTCATTTCTGACCTGCGCCGATAGCGTGACCGCGCGCGCCCCCTGCGCCCACGCATTGTTCGGCGCGCTCACCGTGACCGTCCCCGTCGAAGACAGATCGCCGGGCGCAATCACCAGATTGCGATTGGCCGACAGCGCAAAATCGGACGCCGCCGCGCCGCCGGACGCCGCCGCCGAGACGAATACCGTGGTCGGCGCCGCCGACGGACGCGACAGGCGCGCCGTCACCCGACTCGCCGCGCCGTCCTCGTCAACGCTCGCCGGCGACAGCGACAACGTCACCTCCGGACTCTCCTCGTTGTCGATGATCGTGCCGACCGCCACGGCGTCCAGCAGTTTCCACGGCGCGTCCGCATCCAGCAGGGTAAACGTCAGGGTCTCGTCCGCCTCGTCCACGCCGTCATCCACGGTGCCCACGGGTATCGTCACCCGACTCTGCCCGGACGCGATACGCGCCGTCCCCTCACGGACACCGGTAAAGTCCTCTCCGGGACTTGCGCTATCTCCCGCAGCCGCCGTCACGCGGAAACGAAAACCCGCGCCGCCAACCCCCGCCGGGCGCGTCGACACCACGACAAATCCCAGATTGCCGCCCTCGGTGACCTGCGCGTCGCGCGCCGACAACCCGACATCATCGTCCTCGACCGTGACCCGCACGGACGCCGCCGCAAAACCGTCATACGCGCCCCCGGATACGCTGTGCCTCAGCGTCGCCCGTTCCTGCCGGGTATCTTCATCGGCAACGCCGATCACCCGCACCGTCTGCGCCGTCGCCCAGTTCTGCGCGTTGAAGACCAGACTGCGCGGCAGCGTCTCTACGGCCGCAGAGGACGCCGCGATGCGCACCACGACATCGTCCTGCGGCTCACTGTCCAGAACCACCTCATAGACCGCTCCCTGCGTGTCCCCCTCGCGCACGCCCAGCTCCACAAGGCGCGATGCGCATGCCGTGCGCGTCATCGTCACGAATCGACAGGTGGCGAACCGCCGCGGGAACCACCCCCTGCGCATTTCTGGCAATGGCGGAAATCCGAAACAGCTTGCCCGACTCCACCCGATCATTGTCCACCGCGGTCAGCGTGACAGTACCGGCAGAACGGGTCTCTCCGGCCGCGATGGTCAGCTTGCGATCGCCGCTCACGCGCACATCCGCAGCCACCGCGCCGCTCAATGCCTGCGGGGTCACCGCGACATCCACTACCGTGTCGCGGCTCGACGGGTGCGACAACTCGGCCGCCAACTGCGCCGTCCCCCCCGCCTCGTCTATGGTCAGCGTATCCAGTACCAGGCGCGCCGCCGGCGGGACGTCATTATCCTCGATGGTCGCCTTTGCCGGCGCGCCGCTCACCTGCGCCTGCGGCGCCTGCGTGGCAATCGCGATACTGAAACGCTCGTCCGCCTCATCCAGCGCATCCTCGCGGGTCACCACGGGAATGTACGCCGTGGTCGAACCTGCCAGTATGCGCGCGGCGACCGGCGTCTGCGCCGCGACAAAATCCGCGCCCGCCGTGGCCGTGTCACCGTCCCGCGCGCGCGCCGTCCACGTAAACGCAAGCCCCCCGGCCGGCGCCGCGCGCGTGGCCGTCACCGGCGCCTGCAACACGTCCCCTTCGCGCGCCGCGACAGCAGCGACCGACAAACCGATGTCGTTGTCACGAATAGCCAGCGCAAGACCCGTGCCCGCAACGGGCGCGTCCGCGCCCGCCTTTACGTCATGAATGATACGCGCCGTCTCGTCCTCAAAATCCGCATCCTCCGCCACGCGCGCCGTGAACGACTGCGCAACATTCCAGTTGCTCGTGTCAAAGCTCAGGGCGGCCGGCGTAAATGACACATCGGGGTGCGCGCTGCGCGGCGTCACCGTAGCGGCGAACGGCGCGCTCAAACGCACCGCCCAGGTCGCCGAACCGCCCTCGGTCACCGACAGTTCGGCCGTGTCCGGAACCACATCCGGACGGCTGCGATCCACTTCCGTGACCGTCACCGCGGCGGTCAGTCCCGCATACGTCGCATCCGCGCTCGACGCCGTATGCGTAAAGGTGGCCTGCCCGTTCGCCGAATCGCCATCCGCCGCCGCGCTCACCGTGAACACGCGCGCGCGATTCCAGTCCTGCGGCAGGAACGTAACCGACTCCGGCGAAACCGATAAATCCGCATCCCCCGTACCGCTCACCCGCACCACGACCGCAGACTGCGGACGACTCGACAGCGACAGCTTCCAGGCCGCCGCGCCGCCCTCCGCGACCACCACCGACTGCGCCGACGATACCAGACGCGGGCGGTTGCCGTCGCGCTGGCGCACGGGCAAATGCGCAATCTGACCCGAATAGTGCCCGTCCGCGCTGCGCAGGCGATGACGCAGCGTCGCCGTATCGTCCACCCCGTCCACATCTTCGGCAGAGGACACCACAACCGGTTGCGCCGTGCGCCAGTTGTCGGCGTTAAACGCAAGCGTCGCCGGACGCGCCGTGAAACCGTCCCCGACCGTTATCGATACCGTCACCGGATGGGACGGCCCATTCTCCATAGCCACCGAATAGATGCCCTCTCCACCCTCCGCAACGTCAAGCCGGTCGCGGTCAAAGATCAGCCACGACCGGCGCGAAGCGAGATCGTTATCAATGGTTCTGAGCTGCAATGTTTCGAGCCTTCCGCTGTAATCATGAAAGACCTCGGCTGTCCGACGAAAGTGCTCTTTTATCGTACGCCGGTCATAGCCGGCGCCGCTGATGAAGTGTTCCACGGACATTTTTTCCTCGACTGTATTGTCATCCTCGGCGGCCGTCACCGTGACCGCGCGCCCGGCTGCCCAGTCATCCGGCGTGAATACCAGACGGGACGGCGATACCGTGATGCCCTCTACAGAACTGCCCAGAGTGTACTCACCGCGAGCTGAGTCATAGACATACAACGAAACCACCACCATGCCGGATGGCTGCGCGTCGAGCGATACCCGCCAGGTCTTGCGAGTCCCCTCGGGGACGTACATTATGTGGGTGGACAACTTGAAACTGCGGTCATCATCGCGAATGGTCAGCACGCGCGGCTGCGGCGCCACAACCCCCAATTGATTGACGGCCTTCGCGCCCACCGATAACGCGCGGTCACGCGCCACCGCGTCGTCGTTGTCGACCGGCAGGATCGCTACCGTGCCCGCGCTGCGCGTACTGCCCGCCGCAATCGTTAACTTGCGCGACCCGCGAAATTCGATATCCCCCGCCTTCGCGCCCCCGCCCGGCACGGGAACTACCGTCACTTCTACCTCGGTCGCAAAGGCCGAAGGATGCGACAGCGACGCCGAAACCTTCGACACGTCCCCACCGCTCCCGTCCTCAAAATAACCTCTGTCTTCCTTGAGAACATCGCGACTTAAGGAAAGGGATACCGTCGGCGAATCATCGTTATCCACAATCACGCCCCGGACCGTGGCCGCGCCAATGCGCGCCGGCGGGGCGCCCGACTGCGTTGCGACATTGGAAATCGTGAAAGCGACAATCTCGTTGCGCTCATCTGTCGTATCGTCAATAACCGCGCCGTCCGTCGCGCCAAGCGCAGTGGAAATACGCATCACGGACGCCCCGGCAGGCATCCTCGCGCGCCCGGAAGCCGCCCGAAAGTCCTCACCCGCCGTAGCCGTATACTGCGCCCCCACCACTCCGTCAGGCATGGCCGACAACGCCCAGTCAAAGGCAATCCCCCCCTCAGGCGCCGGAATGTCGGACGATACCTCGAATACAAATTGACCGGCATTCTCCACAGCCTGCGCCGCGACCGCCGAAAGCGTCGCATTGCGCACCGTCTCCTTGTCATTGTCCGTGATGTACAGGCGCGTAGTCGCGGCTACCCCCGCGCTATATCCGCTGTCTTCTACATCGGACAACGTAAAAGTCACGGTGGCCGTCTCATCCAGCGCGTCATCATCGTCTTTAACAGTAAAGGGAACCGTCCCGGAAGAATCGCGCTGGTAGCAGTAGCGGAATTCGGAACTGTCCAGAACGACATCCGGATTGTCTACCGTAACCCCGAGTTCAATGCACGAGTTTCGCGCAAGACTGGGCTGCGAAAAACTGAAGAACAACGGGCTTGCGACCTTCTCCACATCTCCCTCGTCAACGCGAATCTCGTCCGCAACAATCAGACGGCGACCCGTTGTGTCCACTTCCTTGACCGTGACCACCCCAGAAATCCCGGCATACTCCTTCGCCGAATCCGCCGCCGCCGTATGCGTAAAGCGCGCCGTGCCGTCCGTCTCATCGGAATCCGTAGCGGCGCTCACCGTGACCCGCTGCGGCGTGTCCCAGTTGAACGCGGTAAATGTCAAGGTACCCGGCGATACCGATAAATCCGTATCCCCGCCGCGCACAATGTTCAGCTTCACCGGAGCCGACGGCTCGGTGACCAGCGCTACCGACCATTTGCCGCTGCCGCTCCTGTACCGGGTCGTCTCGGCTACCGCAAGCGACTGCCGGTCAAATACCAGCCCCGGAAAATCATTCTCCCGTTCGTGAACCTCAACCGAAAAACGCTCCCCTCCATAACGCGCATCCTTGCTCTGCAGCGCAAAGTCAAAACGCGACACGCCGTTCGCTCCATCGGCGTCCTCATCCACTATCACTCCAACCAAACGCGCCCGCGACCAGTCCTGCGGCGTAAATACGATCGCGCGATCACTCGCCAAACCCACGTCCGCATCGGCGCCGGACGCCGTACTCAGAAAGGCGCGCGTCCCCGAACCCATCAAACCCGAACGAATACCCTGCGCGCGTATCGTCACATCAGAAACCGGACGCTCCGATAAACGCAGCGCAAAGGACGCGGCGCTGCCCTCGTCCACTACCAGAAACGGCGGCGTAACCTCGACTTCTCCACCGTCATCCTCCAGAATCCGAACCTCGCCGCCCGTGCCGGAAACAACGCCCAGCGCATTGCGACCCACGGCCACGATACGGTATACCCGCGCAGGCTCGGAACGCTCGTCATCGTCAGGCAATACAATGCGCGCCCGACCAGACGCCGCGCGCTCTCCGGCCGCAATGCTCAGTACGCGACTCCCGTCAAATACAATATCCGCGGAACGCGCCTCCTCGGAAACCGCCTCTACCGAAAAGGTCACGTCCATGTCCAGCGCGGAAACTCCGTCCAGGGTAACTCCGAACTCGCGCTCCGCGCCAGGCGCCGCTACCCCTTCCGTATACACTTTGGCGGCCGGCGTCACCGATAAGGACGGGGTATCCTCGTTGTCCACAATGGTACCCACCGCTACCCCGTCCGCCAACTCCAAACCCTCTTGCACCGACACAATGCGCAAGGTCAGGGTCTCTTCGGCCAACTCGTCCACACGGTCGTCAGTCAACGCTACTTCAATCACCGCCTCACGCTGACCCGCCGCAATACCGCCCACCGCCGCCGCTACCGCAGTAAAATCCTGACCCGCCACCGCCGTGTCTCCAGGCTCGGAATCCGCCCGGTAGCGAAAACCGAAGCCGCCCTCCGGGGCGACATTGTCCGATGTCACTGTAAAGGCAAGACGCCCATCCTCCGCGGCGCGCGCATCGGCAACCGATAACAAGGCATCGTCTTCCTGTACCTGAACCGACAGCGAAACTGCCTCCGCCCCGTCATAACCACCGCCGGACGCCACATGACGAACCAGCGCGCTGTCGTCCTCACGATCCGTATCGTCCAGCGCGCGCAACAGTACCCGCTGACCTACCCCCCAGTTGGCGCGATCAAACAGTAATCGCGACGGACTGACCACAATATCGGGGTTGTCACTCGATAACCGAACCACTACTTCAGCGGACGGACGGGAGGATAAACGCACGGTGTAGGAATCACCCGCGGATTCTCCTTCAATCAATGATACGGACTGCGTATCCAGCAACATCCGCGCGCGCGAACGATCCAGCTCCGATACGGACAGGGATTCCGTCACACCATCCCAGCCACTCACCGTACTGCGCGTGGTATGCGCTATAATCGCCGTACCCTCCCGATCGTCTGCATCCAAACCCCCGCTCACCACTACCGTCTGCGGCACATTCCAGGCGCCCGGCGCAAAAACCAGAGAACGCGGATATACCGTCAAATCCCCGTCCCCTCCCGGCGCGCGAGCCAGTAATACCCGTACCTCACCCGCAGGACGAGACGATAACGAGACCCGGTACGAAACGCTACTACCCTCAGGTACCTGTAAGGAGCTAGTGGAAAGTACCAGCTCGCGCGTCAACTCCACCTCCAGCGCGGGCAAGAAAACATCACTAAGCACACTTCCGAGAAATCTCACCGGACCACGGAGCACCCTATGCCTGAAAACCGCGCGGCCCGCCTGCTTGTCCGCATCCACCGCCGCGCGCACCGTCACCGACTGTGGCGTATTCCAGTTGGCCGGCGTGAATACAAGGGTTTTTTTCGAGACCGTCAAATCCCCGTCGCTGTCGGGCATCGCAGTAATCGACACCGTAACCCGACTATCCGGTTGTCGCCCCAGCGATACGCCATACGAGACATGATGACCCTCGCTAACCCGCAATTCCTTCGCGGAAAGAATCAGCCGGCGAAAATCGGTTATGTCTGTCTCCGATACCCAATACGACGCCTGCTTGCCGACCAGGGAAGCCGGCCCGCTCTGCACCGTATGTACAAAAATCGCCCGCCCGTCATTCACGTCCGCATCCACCGCCGCGCGGATCGTCACCGACTGCCACGCATTCCAGTTGGCCGGCGTGAATACAAGGGTTTTTTTCGAGACCGTCAAATCCCCGTCGCTGCCGGGCGCCGCAGTAATCGACACCGTAACCCGACTATCCGGTTGTCGCGGCAACCGTACACGATACGTACGACTGTCGCTTTCCCGAACGGAGCTAAGGGGGAGGCTGGACATACCGGGGAGGGTGGAAAAAAGCAGAGGGGGAAAAGATGCAGGAACCGAAAACCAGATCTTGGCGACCGCCGGCTCGACACTGTCATATCCTCCACCCGAAGGACTATGCCTGATCTCGACCCGATGTTCATTGGGCCGTCGATAACTATCATCGACTAAAAAAGAACCGACATGGACTGTCTGCGGCTGATTCCAATTGTCCGGAGTGAATGTCCAGACATCCCGCGAGCCGCTCCCGTCTCGCCAGACCTGCGCCCCTACTACGTTATAAGATTGGGTTGTGGTGGGCACAGTAATGTGGGCGCGCACGGTCACGTTGCCGGATGGACGACTGCCCAAAACCATTTTGTAGGAAACACTGCCCCCGCTGCCACTCCCCTGCTTCGCAAACGTACCGAGGGGAAGATCCGACAAAATAACCGCCGGCGACGGGCTGGCAGACTGCTGCGCAGCGGCCGGATTCAACGCGAACAGAGCCGCAAACAGGAAAAACATCCTGCGAGCCGGCAGACGAAAGTCGATTCGTCCCGCAGCCATCACCCCTTCCCCGATACTAGCCCCCCGAAGGGGTCGAAAAAGCCGGGGCGAACGGCGAATGCCGACTCGTCCGGGGAGCGCGAAGCAACCGCCGCCTGCGCCGGACCCCGCATATAACCGATGCCACGGGTCGGCAAACCGGCGCCGGAGCGGCTCCACAGGCATTGCGGGGGGGGGGGGGGGGGGGGGGGGTTCATTTTTCCACGAAAGCCCGTTCTATGACATACTCCCTGTAATCACTCTTGCGGGTTTCCCTGAACCCCAGGTTGCCGAGCATGACGGACAAACTTTTCAGCATGCCCGGACTGCCGCATAACATGAAGCGGTCGTCCTCGACATCCAGCGCCGGCATATTGATATCCTCAAGCATTTTTCCGCTCTCGAGCAGCGTCGGGATACGCCCGAAATTCTTGTGCTGTTCCCGGGTAACGGCGGGATAGTATATCAGCTGCCGCCTGATGCGGTCACCAAAATATTCATTGTCCGGGAGTTCGCTACGGATCAACCGCTGATAGGTCAATTCGTTTATGTAACGGCAGCCGTGAACCAGAATGACCGTTTCAAAGTGGTCATAAAGGTCCGGATCCTTGATGATCGAAAGGTATGGGGCGATACCGGTGCCCGTACCCAGCAGATACAGGCGCTTGCCCGGGCGCAAACGGTCCCATAGCAGGGTGCCTGTGGGTTTTTTGCTGATCAGCAGCCTGTCCCCCGCCTGCGCATGCTGCAATCGGGAAGTCAGCGGGCCATTCGGCGCCTTGATACTGTAAAACTCGAGACAATCCTCGTAGTTCGAGCTGGTCATACTGTAGGCGCGCAACAGGGGCTTGCCATCGACTTCCATGCCCAGCATCACAAACTCGCCATTGCGAAAACGCAAACCGGCGGGGCGGGTGGTTTTTATCGTGAACAGCTTGTCCGACCAGTGGTGGACCCCGGTCACCGTTTCACAATAGGAATCTGCCATAATACCTGTATATCGGGATACTGCACGGTCATTGTCAGGCGTCCCGGCGTTACCGGTCACCGGCATCAGGCTGTGCGACATCAGGCGGCAATCCGTGTGCCGATGCCCGAATCGGTAAACAATTCGAGCAGCAGCGCGTGGGGCGCGCGCCCGTCAAGAACCAGCGATGAAGGCACGCCATTTCGTATTGCCTCTACGGCGCACTCGAGTTTCGGTATCATTCCTCCTGTAATGATGCCATTATCGCGCAATTCCCGAATCCGGTCAAGCCTTAACTCGCGTATCAGATTGCCATTTTCATCCGTGACTCCCGGCGTATTGGTCAGCAGCATCAATTTTTCCGCGTTCAGGGTAATTGCCAGCTTGCCGGCGACGGTATCCGAGTTGATATTGTACGTTCGACCGTCCTCGCCTACCCCGACCGGAGCGACTACCGGAATGAAGGCGCGGGATTCCAGTAACTGGACGATTTGCGGTTCGATACGCTCGACTTCTCCAACATGGCCGTAGTCGATAATCGCGGACCCTGTCGGCGCCGGATCATCCTTGCCGACCACCATTTTACGGGCGCGAATCAGGTTGCCGTCCTTGCCCGTCAAGCCGACCGCCTTGCCGCCGAGAGAATTGATCAGATTGACGATTTCCTTGTTGACCAGCCCGCCCAATACCATCTCGACAATATCCATAGTTTCGCTGTCGGTAACCCGCAGGCCGTCGACAAAGGCGGATTCCTTGCCAACCTTGCTGAGCAACGCGCTGATCTGGGGACCGCCTCCATGCACAATGACCGGATTCATGCCAACCAGTTTCATCAGCACGATGTCTCTCGCAAAGCCATATTTCAGCTCCCGCTCCACCATGGCATTGCCGCCATACTTGATAACAATCGTTTTACCCTGGTAGCGCCGGATATACGGCAGGGCTTCGATCAGAATGCCGGCTACGGATTGATCAGTCGGGGCATTCTGATTCATCAAACCAACCTTTTGTCTTATCCGGTTTATCGGGGGTAATATTCTACCAAAATGGAGAATATCTGTTCAACAAACGTGTGCCGGTATCACCCCGCCCGCATCATCGCCAGATTACGCTTCTGCCGGTCGAATACCACCGCCAGCAGATGAACTGTCTTGCTGCCCGTACGGTACTTGCCCGCATAATCCTTATCCCGCATCTGCACAAGCGCCTGCTCCGCCTTCTCCTCCACTTGCGCCCCGTCCGCTACCTTGAACTCCAGCACAAATACCTGACCCGCACGCAACAATACCATGTCCGAACGACCCCGACCGGTGGACTCTTCCACCCGCATATCCAGACCCAGCGCACGAAAACAGGCGTACAGCACGGTCGCATAATGACCCTCGCTACGCCCCCCGTCGTTGTGTGTATGCCACTGATACGGAATACCGGCAAAGAAGGCCTGTAATTCCCGCTCGAATCCCGCAAAGTCGTTGGCGTCCAGCAATCCGACCAGCGTCTCGCCACGCTCCGCGGCAACCACCAAATCTCCGGTGACGGCCTCCAGCAATTGCCGGTTCAGACTCAATCTCACTTCATGATTGGGATAGTCCAGTGTATAGAAGATACCCGCAGGACGCGCTTCCTCATCAACAAGGGTCAGATACCCGCACTGGAATAACAGGGCGTTCAGATTGATTCGCTCAACCTCGAATGTGGACAGGTCGCTGCGATACATATGCAGGTTCTCCAAATCCAGCGTATTGACCGCTCCGCTTGCCATGCGCTCGTACAGAAAGGACGGCGTGCCGGTCTCATACCACCAGGGCAGAAACTCCCGGTTCCTGAAATACAGCAGGATGTCGAACGGGTTGTAGACCTTCTCGTTGCCCAGCCAGTGATAGCCGTTGTACCAGTGGCGAATATTCTCGCGGTCATCGTCCGTCACACTTGCCAGTTCGGGAGCGAACACGGTTTCGAGGTCGTCATCGGTATAACCGCACAGCGTGGCGTATTCAGGGTCCAGGCTGAGGTCGTAGAGGTTGTTCAGCACCGAGAACAGGCTGACCTTCGAGTACATGCTGATGCCGGTGATGAATACGAAACGAATGTAGTCGGCGCAGCCCTTGATCATGCCGTAGAATCCGCGCAGATAATCGCGGTTCTCGCGCGCCAGTTCCTTGTTCTCCAGTACGTCCAGTATCGGCTTGTCGTATTCGTCTATCAGTACCACCACCTGTTGTCCGGTGTCCCGGTAGAGATAACGAATCAGACGTTGCAGGCGGTCCGGGGCGGTATAGTCCAATGGCGGCGGTTCAATACCCGCATCTTCCTCGTGCGCGATTAGCTGGTTGAAGATATTGCTCTTCAGGTTCCCCGACTCGCTGTAGTTCGCGTCAAAGCTCAGGCGCACCACCGGATGTTTGTTGTTCCAGTCCCAGCGTTCATGAATATAAAGCCCGCGGAACAGTTCCTCGTTGCCCTCGAACAACTCCTTCAGGGTAGAAATTAACAGGCTCTTGCCGAAACGCCGCGGGCGCGACAGGAAGTAGTATCCGGGCCTTTCCGCCAAACTCAGGATATGGAGGGTTTTATCGACATAGTAGAAATCCCACTCCCGAAGGCTGCGGAAGGCTTGCATACCGATCGGTAGTTTGCGCTTGTCCATGGTCATCATCCGCCAGCTCAGTCCGTGCGAATCATAACACAAAAGAACCTGTGAAATGCTTTACAATCGCTCTGTAATCACAGGCCAAGCTAATGCACGCCAAAAACTGCGGCATCGGCAATTCCATCAAATTTCTGACCCGGCAGACGAAAAATGTGACCCGGCTGATGAGGGTCAGCGCCCCCGACAAACTGGTCGCCGAGCTGACGGATTACGCGGCCAATGAAGCGGCTTGCGGTATCAGCAAAGTCAGGAGAATATCTGTTCAACAAACGTGTGCCGGTATCACTCCGCCCGCATCATCGCCAGATTACGCTTGTCGCGGTCGAATACCAGGGCAAGCAGATGCACCTTGCTGTTGCCCGTACGGTACTTGCCCGCATAATCCTTATCCCGCATCTGCACAAGCGCCTGCTCCGCCTTCTCCTCCACTTGCGCCCCGTCCGCTACCTTGAACTCCAGCACAAATACCTGACCCGCACGCATCAATACCATGTCCGAACGACCCCGACCGGTGGACTCTTCCACCCGCATATCCAGACCCAGCGCACGGAAACAGGCGTACAGCACGGTCGCATAATGACCCTCGCTACGACCCCCGTCGTTGTGCGTATGCCACTGATACGGAATACCGGCAAAGAAGGCCTGTAACTCCCGCTCGAATCCCGCAAAGTCGTTGGCGTCCAGCAATCCGACCAGCGTCTCGCCACGCTCCGCGGCAACCACCAAATCTCCGGTGACGGCCTCCAGCAATTGCCGGTTCAGACTCAATCTCACTTCATGATTGGGATAGTCCAGTGTATAGAAGATACCCGCAGGACGCGCTTCCTCATCAACAAGGGTCAGATACCCGCACTGGAATAACAGGGCGTTCAGATTGATTCGCTCAACCTCGAATGTGGACAGGTCGCTGTCGTACATATGCAGGTTCTCCAAATCCAGCGTATTGACCGCCCCGCTTGCCATGCGCTCGTACAAAAAGGAAGGCGTGCCGGTCTCATACCACCAGGGTTTGAACTTGCGGTTCCTGAAATACAGCAGGATGTCGAACGGGTTGTAAACCTTCTCGTTGCCCAGCCAGTGGTAGCCGTTGTACCAGCGCCGGATTTCCTGCCGGTCGGATTCGGACACCCCCGCCAGTTCCGCGGCAAACACCGTTTCAAGGTCTTTCTCGGTATAACCGCACAGGGTGGCGTATTCAGGGTCCAGGCTGAGGTCGTAGAGGTTATTCAGTACCGAGAACAGGCTGACCTTCGAGTACATGCTGATGCCGGTGATAAACACGAAACGGATGTAGTCCGCGCAGTCCTTGATCATGCCGTAGAATCCGCGCAGATAATCGCGGTTCTCGCGCGCCAGTTCCTTGTTCTCCAGTACGTCCAGTATCGGCTTGTCGTATTCGTCTATCAGTACCGCCACCTGCTCGCCGGTCTTGCGTTCAAGACGTTGTATGATGTTACGCAGGCGTCTCGGACCGCTATCAGATTGTATGGCAGGCTCAAGTCCATACTGTCGCTCAATACTTTCCAGTTGTTCGATAATGTCCTTTTCCAGTTCGCCTCGCTCATTGTATTTGCCTCCAAAACTCAACCGCATCACCGGATGCCTGACGCTCCAGTCCCAACGCTCATGGATATGAAGCCCGCGAAACAGTGGTTCGTTGCCGGCAAACAGTTCGTGCAGGGTGGAAATCAACAGGCTCTTGCCGAAACGCCGCGGGCGCGACAGGAAGTAGTATCCGGGCCTTTCCGCCAAACTCAGGATATGGAGGGTTTTATCGACATAGTAGAAATCCCACTCCCGAAGGCTGCGGAAGGCTTGCATACCGATCGGTAGTTTGCGCTTGTCCATGGTCATCATCCGCCAGCTCAGTCCGTGCGAATCATAACACAAAAGAACCTGTGAAATGCTTTACAATCGCTCTGTAATCACAGGCCAAGCTAATGCACGCCAAAAACTGCGGCATCGGCAATTCCATCAAATTTCTGACCCGGCAGACGAAAAATGTGACCCGGCTGATGAGGGTCAGCGCCCCCGACAAACTGGTCGCCGAGCTGACGGATTACGCGGCCAATGAAGCGGCTTGCGGTATCAGCAAAGTCAGGAGAATATCTGTTCAACAAACGTGTGCCGGTATCACTCCGCCCGCATCATCGCCAGATTACGCTTGTCGCGGTCGAATACCAGGGCAAGCAGATGAACCTTGCTGTTGCCCGTGCGGTACTTGCCCGCATAATCCTTATCCCGCATCTGCACAAGCGCCTCCTCCAGCCTCGCCTGTACTTGCGCTTCCCGCGCTATCTTCAATTCCAGCACAAATACCTGATTATCCCGTATCAATACCATGTCAGAACGACCCCGACTCGTGGAATCCTCAACCCGAATGTCCATACCCAGTATCACAAAACACGAATACAACAGGGAAGCATAATACCCCTCGCCATATTCTCCCGCTTCACGAGCGCCCCACTGGTACGGAATACCGGCGAAGAACGCCTGCAATTCCCGTTCAAATCCCGCAAAGTCGTTGCCGTCCAGCAAGGCAATCAACGCCCTGCCGTACTCCGATACCCGCACTACATCTCCGGTGATCGCCTCCAGCAATTGCCGGTTCAGACTCAATCTCACTTCATGATTGGGATAGTCCAGTGTGTAGAAAATACCCTCGGGACGATTTTCTTCATCCACAAGGGTCAGATACCCGCACTGGAATAACAGGGCGTTCAGATTGACTCGCTCAACCTCAAATGTGGACAGGTCGCTGCGATACATATGCAGGTTCTCCAAATCCAGCGTATTGACCGCCCCGCTTGCCATGCGCTCGTACAAAAAGGACGGCGTGCCGGTCTCATACCACCAGGGAATGAACTCCCGGTTCCTGAAATACAGCAGGATGTCGAACGGGTTGTAGACCTTCTCCTTCCCGCGCCAGTGATAGCCGTTGTACCAGCGCCGGATTTGTTTGCGCTCCGATTTCGTCACACTCGCCAGTTCGGGAGCGAACACCGTTTCAAGGTCTTTCTCGGTATAACCGCACAGGGTGGCGTATTCAGGGTTCAGGCTGAGGTCGTAGAGGTTATTGAGTACCGAGAACAGGCTGACCTTCGAGTACATGCTGATGCCGGTGATGAATACGAAACGAATGTAGCGGGCGCAGCCCTTGATCATGCCGTAGAAGCCGCGCAGATAATCGCGGTTCTCACGCGCCAGTTCCTTGTTCTCCAGTACATCCAGTATCGGCTTGTCGTATTCGTCTATCAGAATCACCACCTGTTGTCCGGTGTCATCATAGAGACTGACAATCAGGTTGTACAGGCGATCCGGAGCCGTACGAGCCTCTGGCGGCGGTTTGATTCCTGCCCGTTTTTCATGCGTTGCCAGTTGATTGAAGATATTGCTCTTCAGGTTCCCTGATTCGCTGTAGTTCGCGTCAAAGCTCAGGCGCACCACCGGATGTTTGTTGTTCCAGTCCCAACGCTCATGAATATAAAGCCCGCGGAACAACTCCTCGCTGCCGGCAAACAGTTCATGCAGGGTATCTATCAGCAAACTCTTGCCGAAACGCCGCGGGCGCGACAGGAAGTAGTATCGACTTCCGCCTTTGGTCAAACTCCACAGATGGAGAGTCTTGTCGACATAGTAGCAGTTGCGCTCCCGCATATTACGGAAGGAGGAGTCACCGATCGGCAGTTCCAGCTTGTTCATTGTCATCTTGTCCGCCGGGAATGTTTGCCGATCATAGCACAAGAAGACGTTCGCATTTCTCCTTGCGCTTCCCTGTCCACCCTGACCCAATCCAGTCTGGTACAATTACCGATCAGCGACCGGCGTCGGACAGGCCGGCGCCCGCTATTTCAGCAATGCGACCGACCGCGATGACAAACGAAGAAAATCCACTCCTGCAACGCTACCGAAAAACCCGCGAACGAATACAGCTTTATGCGGAAAAATACCGGCGTTCACACGATTCCATATCACTGATCGCAGTCGGCAAATGTCATCCGGTAGAGAAAATGATCGTATTGCTTCAGAACGGACACAGCGAATTTGCCGAGAATTTTGTACAGGAAGGATCCGGTAAAATCGATCAGGTGGCAGAGTATTGCGCCGAAAACGGGATTACCCGCTCACCCTGCTGGCACTTCATCGGACATATACAAAGCAGAAAGAGCCGCATGATCGCCGAGAAATTCGACTGGGCGCATACGGTCGAATCGGCAAAAGTGGCCGACCGACTGGATCGCTACAGAACTGCATCGGGGCCGCTCAATGTACTGATCCAGCTGAACCTGCAACAGGAAGAATCGAAGTCCGGCGTCCGTGTTTGTGAATCCGAAAGGCTCGCCGACCATATTCAAACGCTACCCGGCCTCAGGCTGCGCGGTTTAATGATCATTCCAAGGCCGGAACCGGATTTCGGGAAGCAATGCGCCGTGTTTCGCCAGTGCCGGCAACATTTGCAATACCTGAACGACAAAGGGCATAGCCTCGATCAACTGTCGATGGGTATGACTGCGGATATGGAGGCGGCCATCGCCGAAGGCGCCACCCAACTCAGGATCGGTACTGCCATCTTCGGGCCGAGGCCGTTATAGTACAATCTCACTGTACCCGAACTCATGAATCAGACAACGGAAAACCGCATGATTGCTTTTATCGGCGGCGGCAACATGGCACGCAGTATAACAGGCGGGCTGATTGCATCGGGCTGGGCGCCCGACCACATCCACGTGTCGGACCCGGCAGCCGACCAGCGAACCCGGCTGCAACGGCAATTTGGCGTACACGTATACGAGGATAACGCCCCCTGCGCGCAGAACGGTGAAGTGATCGTTTTCGCGGTCAAGCCCCAAATGATGCAACAGGCCGTTTTTTCCGTAAACCACCTGTTGAGAACGAACCGGCCTCTCGTCCTGTCGATTGCCGCCGGCATCCGCATTGCCGACATCGTCCGCTGGACTGGCGCGCCATTGCCGGTAGTGCGGGTAATGCCGAACACTCCTTCCCTCGTTGGCAGCGGCATAAGCGCAATGCTGGCAAACTCCGAAACGGGTGAACGTCAATACAGAACCGCAGAATCGATCATGCAATCGGTCGGCCCGGTAATACGTGTGGAAAGTGAGCGCGATATGGATGTCGTAACGGGTATATCCGGCAGTGGCCCGGCGTATTATTTCAAGCTCATGGAGATCATGATCGAGTCGGCAACAAACAACGGGCTGGACGAACAAATCGCCAGAACCCTGGTGCTGCAAACCGCCTTCGGGACTGCCAGACTGGCTCTGGCCAGCGAATATCCACCTGACCAGCTTCGCCGGCAAGTCACTTCGCCCGGAGGAACGACCCAGGCCGCCCTGTCCTTTATGGAGGGGAACGGAATCGACCGCATTCTGGCGGACGGTATCCAGGCAGCCATTGAAAAATCCGGTGAACTGGCTAACCAGACAGGAAAAACCTGAATGCCCTATATACAAAACGCGCTCAGCCTTACAATCGAAACGATCCTCGGTTTTTACCTGATCGTCGTAATTCTGCGATTCCTGTTCCAGCTTTTGCGGGCGGATTCCAGGAATCCACTCTGTCAACTGGTGATCGTCGCTACGCGCCTTCCACTGCAAATCCTGCGCAGGTTAATACCCGGGCTTTTCGGTATTGATCTGGCAGCGGTCGCGCTCATACTGCTGATCGCCTTTATCAAAATCATGCTGCTGCTGTCGGTCTCGGGCTTGCCGGCCGCTCCCGCCGGCGCATTTGTGCTGGCGCTCGGCGAATCGATCAATACCCTGATCTGGATACTGATCATCGTCATTCTCGTCAGTGCAGTATTAAGCTGGGTAGCGCCCATGTCGAGACATCCGCTAGCCCGGCTCGCCTCCAGCATGAGTGAACCGCTCCTGAGACCGTTCCGGCAATTGATTCCCGCAATTTCGGGGATCGATATTACCCCTGTTCTGGCGTTACTGGTATTGAACCTGGCACAGCGTCTGATCGTTCACCCACTGAACGACCTCGGCCGCGGCATGCTGGTCTGAGCAATGCCGGACCGGTCAGGAAAATCGGGAGTCGCGCAGCAGGAACAGAATCAGGGCAATGACCGGAAGGCCGAGCAGGACCGTGATCATGAAAAACTGCGAATAACCGAGTGTATCGACGATCGCCCCCGAATAACCGCCCAGCATCTTGGGAATGAGGGTCATGACCGAGGTGAAAATGGCAAACTGCATGGCAGTAAATCGGATATTGGTCAGAGATGACAAAAAAGCGACGAAGGAAGCCGTTGCAATTCCGGCGCTCAGGTTGTCCGCGCCAATGACAACATATAGCCAGTTCATGTCATAGCCGACACGCGCCAGCAGCAGGAACAACAGATTGGTAGCGGCAGACAGGATGGCGCCGAGCAGAAGGATGCGGATGACGCCGAAGCGGACCGCCAGCGCTCCGCCGAGGAAGCCGCCAAGCAGTGTCATGATCAGGCCGAACGCCTTGGAAACGTTAGCGATCTCGATTTTTGAATATCCGAGATCCTGGTAAAATACATTAGAGATCACCCCAAGAACGATATCGGAAATGCGGTACAACCCGACCAGGGCAAGCAGCAACAAGGCGCTGGAGAACCCGTATCGCTGAAAGAAGTCCCGTACGGGCTTGAGATAAAGCATATTCATGCCGCCCCCCTTTACAATATTCAGCTTGACGAGCGAAACTGCAACAGCGGCAGCGGCGAGCGCTCCCGCCAGCAACCTTGCAGATTCGATCGCGATACCGGCAAGCGCCCGGTTATGCAGAATCGCCTGTAACAGGGCGCTGGCTCGGGGCGCCAGATCCACCGAAATCCGGTAAGTAAAAATGAAGGCGCTGACACATAAGACAAACAGGACCAGGATATGAAGTCTTTCGTGCACCTCGCGCGTCGCGGCGCTGGTCTCACGGTCGCGCGCCCGGCCCGAATGGCCGGCAGGTTCGGGAACCAGCAACGTAGTCGCAATCCCGATCAGCATAAAGGCGGCCATGGCCAGATAAGTGAACTTCCATGCCGCATAGAGATATTGCCCGGAGGTGGAACCGAACCAGGTCGCCAGATACAACGCCCCGGCGCCAGCGATCAACATACCAACCCGATATCCCGCGATGTACGTCGACGACATCAATGCCTGAAGTTTCATTTCCGCCGACTCGATACGCCAGGCATCAATGACAATATCCTGGGTAGCGGAAGAAAACCCGAGCAACGTCGCGGCCGCTGCCATCCACATCAAACTGTTGCCTCCTGATGACGGGTCCTGCAACGCCATCAGGGATATCGACAAAACAACGCTCAGTTGCGCGAACAGGATCCAGCTCCGGCGCCTGCCCAGCCTGCGGTCAAGCGCGGGCAGCGGCAGGGAATCGACCAGCGGCGCCCAGATGAACTTGAACGAATAGCCGAGCGCGGCCCAGCTGAACAGGGTGACGACGGAATGCTCAATCCCCGCCTCCCTGAGCCACAGCGACAGCGAGGAGAATATCAGCATCAGCGGCAACCCCGCGGAGAACCCGAAAAACAACATCGCAATGACTCGCGGGTGGGCAAACGAGCGTAACGCCTCGCCCCAGCGTATATCGGAAACCGGATGATCGACAGTATCAGTCACGGATTATGTCCGCAGTTGCAAAACCGGATATGACCGGAATATGGAAACATCGGGTTCCCAAAAACCCTGACGGCCGGTCGCAGTTGTATAATATACTTGACTCGGGACAAGCGGGAGAATTTCGGGGGGCGGACCCAAAACATGAAGTCATACCAGACAGAACTTCTGCAAACCTGCATTGACAACGATATTTTGAGGTTTGGGGAGTATACACTCAAATCAGGGAGAAAAAGCCCGTATTTTTTCAATGCCGGACTATTCAATAACGGCGACTTGCTCGCTCGCATAGCCAGATGTTACGCCCTGTTGATATCGGAAAAGATAACACATGACTACATGTTGTACGGGCCGGCCTACAAGGGCATCCCGCTCGTAGCCGCGACCGCGGTACAACTGGCGCAGCGCCACGGCGCCAGCGTCAGCTACGCATTCAACCGCAAAGAGGAAAAAGACCATGGCGAGGGCGGGAATATCGTGGGCGCCGGGCTGAAAGGAAATGTAGTGATCCTGGATGATGTCATTACAGCGGGAACTTCGGTTATCGAATCCACTGAACGGATCCGCGTCTGCGGAGGCACGCCTTGCGCCCTCATTATCGCCCTTGACCGGCAAGAGACAGTGGGTAACGGGAATCTTTCGGCGGTACAGATGATTGAACAGCAGTGCCGGATACCGGTATATGCCTTGTTCAAACTCGAGGACCTGATTGCCTTTATGCGGCAAAATCGGCAACTTGAGACCCATATTGAAGCGATATCACGCTATCGGGACAATTACGGCATTGCTACGGATGCGAACCCGGCTGCCTGCCCACACAATGACGGCAAGCGGGGACGGGTTCCGGCTTGATCGATTACGTCAAACGCCACTGGCGCGGTGAACTGTCGCTGGCCCATGCCTGTCTGATCAATCTGGTTTTATTGTTTTTTGCGTTGAATTTTCTGGAGAGGTTCATCTACCCTCCCTGGCTTGAAGGCGAAACGGTCGTTAGCGCGGCGGTACTGGTCTTCTCCGTTCTCGTACGCCTCATTATCTACCCCTGGCAGGCCATAGGGGTCCTGCGCGCCTGTGAAAAATCCCTGCAACGGGATATTGACAGGATCTGGATCATCGCCGCCCAGGGAGTTGTCGTATTGAGTATCGTAGGCACTCTGGCATCGGCATTTTCCAGCTACCAGTCACTGACAGAATACAGACAGAGTCTGAAACCGCACAAGGGTTACGAGATTCCACCGGAATATACGTTCGAACTCATCAACGAGGACACGATCGTGCACCTGAACGGCCCGTTCCAGTCCGGCATCACGCGACAATTTTCCGAATTTATCGAACAGCGCCCGAACATTACCGGAGTCATTCTGGACAGCATCGGCGGACAAATTTCAGAAGGCCGCGGGCTGGCCCGGGTAATCCGGGAAAACGCATTGGACACTTACAGCCTCGACCACTGCATGTCGGCCTGCACCACGGCATTTGCCGCAGGCGTCAAACGCGCCCTCGCCGCGAACGCCCGACTCGGATTCCACCAGTACCAGGCGTTCACCTCTTATCCGAAACTCGACCCGAAAGACGAACAGGCCAAGGATATTGTCCTGTTCAGGGCGCAGGGAGTTTCCGAGTCGTTCTTGCAGAAGATATTCAGCCATCCACCGCAGGGAATGTGGTGGCCACAACACGAAGAACTGCTAAAGAGCAATTTTATCCACCAGTCCGGGTTTTCGTTCGATTGATGCCCGACGGCGGCTCATTACCGTTCAACGCGGGGTGATGCCGCGCAATCTCTCACTGCGTCGACGCAGCATCTCGATAGTGGACAACAACAGGATCGACATGGTAACGAGCAACGTCGCCACCGCCAGAATAGTCGGACTGATCTGCTCACGAATACCGGAAAACATCTGCCAGGGAATGGTACGCTGCTCATAACTTCCGACGAACAGAACTACGACCACTTCGTCAAATGAAGTGATGAATGCGAACAACGCGCCGGAAATAACGCCCGGCAGAATGAGCGGCACGATGATTTTGAAAAAAGTGGTCGTCGGCGACGCTCCGAGAGTGGCGGCGGCCCGTACCAGACTGTGGTCGAAACCAACGAGTGTCGCTGTTACTGTTATCACGACAAACGGCGTGCCCAACGCCGCATGCGCCAGTATCACACCAACATGAGTAGAAGACAACCCGATTTTGGTATAGAAAAAATACATTCCGGCGGCAGAGATGATCAACGGTACAATCATCGGGGAGATCAGGATACCCATCACGATCGATTTGTGCGGCATGTCTGCGCGGCTCAGTCCAAGGGCGGCCACCGTCCCCAGGACAGTCGAGATCAGCGTCGCAAATACGGCAATGATAAAACTGTTCTCGACGGCGCCCTGCCAATTCAGATTGGTGAAAAAATCCCGGTACCATTTGAGCGAGTAGCCTTCCGGATCGAACGTCAGCATTTTTTCAGTAAAGGTGAAAAACGGCACGGCGTTGAACGACAGCGGGATCACGACCACGACCGGCGCGATCAGGAAAAAGAATATGAGCCCGCAAATAACCAGATAAGTGTAGCGCCAGAGTCTTTCCAACGGAGTTGTATAGGCTGGTAAGGACATGGTTCTATCCCAGTTTCATGTTGTCGATACCGACCAGCTTGTCGTACAGGAAGTACAGAGCCAGCACGACCACCAGCAGAATCGAACCCAGTGCGGCCGCCAGCCCCCAATTCAATGAACTGGACATGTGGAAGGCGATGAAGTTGCTGATCAGCGTACCGCTCTGACCGCCAACGAGCGCCGGAGTGATATAGTAGCCAATGGCGAGAATGAACACGAGGATGGCGCCGGCGCCAACCCCCGAAACGGTATTCGGCATATAAACCCGGACGAACGCGGTAAACGGAGTGGCGCCCAGCGATTTGGCGGCGCGCATATAGCTGGGCGGGATCGTTTTCATGACACTGAACAGGGGCAATACCATGAACGGCAGCAGAATATGCACCATGGCCACGATCGTTCCGGTGCGGTTGTGGATCATCGCCAAACGATCATCGGTAGCGACGAATCCCAGCCAGACCAGGAAATCATTGATCACGCCTTCCTGTTGCAGTAGCGCAATCCATGCCGTAGTGCGCACCAGCAACGATGTCCAGAACGGCAACAACACGAGGATGATTAGCAGGTTGCTCTTGCGGGTTGGCAAAACCGATAGCAGGTAAGAGATCGGATAAGCCAGAATCAGGCAGATCACGGTGATCAGCAGGCTCATCCAGATCGTTCGCCAGAACAGCTTCAGATAAATCCGCCTCTTGTCATCGTTGAGGACAATATCGCCGTTCTCGTCATATCCCATATCCAGGGCAGCCAGGTAATAGGAAACCGTAAATGCCTTGCTTTCCCTCTTGAAAACCCTCCAGTTCTCGATATCGCCCCACTTTTTGTCAAGATCAATAAACGCCTGCTTATAGGGCGGTTCGATCGTTTTTATTTTCCGCGCGGTTTTTCTGAACAAACCGGAGAAGCCGGGTTTTTCGTAATTCAGCCGCCGCCCTACCTTGCCGGACGACCTGGCTTCACGGGCTTCTCTGAAATCCTCGGCCAATGCGGCAAACACCGCTTCATCGGGTAATTCTCCACTATACTCATCCCACTGTTGCAGCAACGGAGCGGTTCGATGCATGACCGCTCCGACCAGTTGATTCTCGACACTACGAAACAACATGTCGAGTATCGGAATGAAAAAAGCAACCAGAATAAAGAGAAAGAGGGGAACAACAAGCCCGACCGCTTTCAGTTTCCCACGACGCTGGGCACGCGCCAGACTGACCTTCAGGGGAACTCCGTCAGCGGTAACGAGCGTTCCCGCTGACGATTGATTCACCGTTGACGCCGTGTCAGCCACTCCGGACGCCGCCCATTATCCGCCTGTATTCACAAGTGAGGAGCATCGGAGAGAAGCGTCCGATGCTCCATTGCCCTGCAAGCCGTCACCCGACCGGCTTACTGGGCCAGCCAGGAATTGAACCGTTCGGTCAGGTCATCGCGATTGTCAGCCCAGAACTCGTAGTTAAACAACAGGGTATTAACCGAGTTCGCCTTGGCGGTCGGCATGTGCGGGGCCATATCAATACCGAGGGTCGCATGCTGACCTACCATTGCGGCAGAAGAAGCACGGGCAGGACCATAGGAGATGAATTTCGCCTGATCTGCCAAACGCTGCGTATCGGTTGCGAAACGGACATATTCCAGCACTTCCTCGCGGTGCGGCGCGCCTTTCGGGATAACCCAGCCGTCAAGGTCGTATACCTGCCAGTCCCACATCATGGCGATCGGCTGCTTTTCTTCCTCGATCACGGAGAACAGCCGCCCGTTGTAGGTTGACCCCATTACGATTTCACCGTCAGCCAGCAACTGCGGAGTCTGCGATCCCTTATCCCACCAGATCACACTGTCCTTGATCGTGTCGAGTTTGGCGAGAGCGCGTTCCACACCCTCTTCTGTACCCAGCATGTCATATATTTCGGCAGGGTCCACACCATCCGCGATCAACGCCCATTCGAGGTTGCCGATCGGCTTTTTCTCAAGCGCCCGCTTGCCCGGGATTTTTTCCAGATCGAATACATCCTGGATGGAAGTCGGCGGCTCGCTGACCATATCAGTACGATAACCGAATGTCGTTGAATAAACGATCTGCGGGATAAAGCAGGGAGATACGATCATATCGCCGAAGTCCTCGGAAGCGGGAGTGCCATCCGGCGCCGGATCGAGAATTTCATCGTGATTTACTTCTTCCAGCAGGCCCTCATCACACAGCAAAATGGCATCGGACGGCACCATATCGACCAGCGCCCACGTAACGGCGCCCGCTTCATTCATGGCACGGAGTTTGGGAACCGCTTCCGAAGCAGAATCGTCATTGATGATCCTGACATCGGGATTGGCTGCCATATACGGCTCATGATAAGCGTCTTGCTGGCTTTTGCTATAAGCGCCGCCCCATGACACGATAACAAGTTCGGTTTCCGCATGCGCCGCGCCGACCAGACCAAATGCCGCCGTCGCCAGCAGGGTTTGTTTAAGGGTTTTGTTCATTATAGGAATTCTCCTCCTGATTCAAAAAAAGTTTGTCATGAAAAAAATAAAACGAAAAATATGGTTTTCCGGCATCCCGCGTTCGTCAATCGGACGCATCCAGCGCCCGACAATCCTCCACATTCCAGCCGATCGAAACCGAGTCTCCTTCGCGGAGGCTGGTCAGCCCGGCGGAGTTTGGAATTTTACAAATAAAATCATCATGACCACAAACGGTGAACCGCGTGCGGATGTGGTCGCCCAGATAAATCAGCTCTTCCGCCCTGGCCGTGAAAATGTTCGGAAGACTGCCGGGCGGCGGTGAAACGACGACCCGCTCCGGACGCAGGGACAACGTAGTTCGCTTACCGGCGCCGGCAACGTTGATGCGGTTCGCATGAACTGTACCGCCGCCGTCAATCTCAACCCTGACGCTATCGCCGAGGTCTTCGCGGACGACGCCCAGAAGACGGTTATTTTCACCGATAAAGTTGGCGCAGAACGCATTTTCCGGTTTCTCATAGAGCACCGCCGGCGGAGCGCACTGCTGGATAATGCCGTCGTCGAATACGGCGATACGGTTCGACATCGTCAAAGCCTCACTCTGATCATGAGTAACATAAACCACGGTCAGGCCCAGATTCTCGTGCATATGCTTGATTTCATACTGCATTTGCTCACGCAGATTCTTGTCGAGGGCGCCGAGCGGTTCATCCATCAGCACCAGATCGGGATCGAAGACCAGCGATCGGGCTACGGCAACGCGCTGTTGCTGTCCCCCGGAAAGCTGGGCGGGGCGCCGTTCCCCAAAACCGCCGAGTTGCACCATATCCAGCGCCCGTTTCACCCGCTGTTCACGCTCACTTTTGCCCATTTTGCGGACTTCGAGAGGGAACGCCAGATTTTCCGCGACTGTCATGTGTGGAAACAGGGCATAATTCTGGAAAACCATGCCAATGCCACGCTTGTGCGGAGCCACATTGTTGATACCCTGGCCCTTCAACCAGATTTCACCGTGGGTAGCGGGCTCAAAGCCGGCCAGTATCATCAGGCACGTCGTTTTACCGGATCCGGAAGGCCCCAGCATGGTAAGAAACTCCCCTTCCGCCACATCCAGATTGAGGTCCTTGACTACGAGTGTTTCGCCGTCATAGCTCTTCTGGATGTTTTCAAACCGGACCAGCGCGTTATTGTCACTCATGAGTTTTATCCGTCAGTAATACTCCGTACACATTACACCCGGTACAGGAAATCCGACTGTAACCGATTCGATCGACAAATTCAAACATACCAGTCGGCTTATCAGGATTATTTTACAGCCTGCGCCCTCTCCCGTATTTCAATGGGGGCTGTGCTGTGATTCAGGTACAATACCGGCAAGCGCATTTCCAGATTGAACTGAACGGTGAAATTTTATAAGATTGCGGGACAATCAGGACATAAGCTGTTGCAAACAAACCGGCGCGGCCGCATAGTTATAGTGCGGTTCGATCAATATCCCTAACGGTGGGCCTGTATGCGAATTACTGACAGGCGGATCCCTGATCTTGCGGTCGAAATGGCGCCCTGTACTCCAGCGCCCCTTTCAACCGGAACATTCAGAAACGTAATTCTTGCCGGACTGTTTATAGCGCTTTGGGGATGCCAAACGAGTCAGGAAGGGGGGCGCAAGGACGAAACCGCAGCCAGCGGAGAGCCTGACAGTCGCAACTTGTCCATGCCCGTCCCGTCGGCGCGCCAGCGCCATGCGCGGGGAGCGTCACAGTTCGACGCCGGACTGTTCCACAGCGTAATGGCGGCGTTCATAGCGGCGCAGCGAAATCAACCTGAAGCCGCGCTTGAATACATCTCCGGGGCAGCCCGGCAATCCCGCGACCGCCGTCTTGTCGCCGAATCGATCAGGATGGCCATGGATAACGGGGAGTTCCACGAAGCGATCGACCTTGCCCGACTGCTGGAGACGTTCGAACCGGATCATTATACCGTCGCCCTTTCTGTCGCCAGGGCGCATTTCCGGCTCGGTGAAATGGATGCGGGCCTTGCCCTGCTTGCCAGCCTGACAGAAAAATGTAACCGCAATCATAGTCACATTTTTCAGGCTATCGCCAGATTACTCACCTCCACGGAAAATTCCGGTTTGTCCGAGCGGTTGGGCAAGTGGTTCGAATCCCGTCCTGACAATGCGGCATTACAGCTGACTGCCGCTTTCGTCGCCGCAAGACAGAATCAACCGCGGCAATATGTCGCGCAACTGGACCGGGCGCTGGAGCTTGAACCTGACTGGGAGTTTCCCGCGACCCTGCTCCTCGCACAACTCCATCATGACAACAACGACCCCGGCGCAGAAGATCATACGCCGGCAAGCCGGGACGCCGTCCAATTTGCGATGGAACACCTGATAGCCTACCCCGAACATGTCGGCTTTCGCTCGCAGCTTGTTCGTCATCTTATTGAGAATGGCGATACGGAACAGGCGCTCAGGCAGTTGCATATCGCCCTTGACACGAACCCGCATACACTATCGGCGCTTTTTGCGGCCGCGGTCATCTATTTTGAAAAAGGCGACCTCGTCAACTCACGGGATTATTTTATCCGCTACCTGCAACTGGCCCCCGGTGGCGATCAGGCCCGAATCTACCTTTCCGACATTGAGCACAGGCAAGGGAACTATGTATCTGCGTCGGACTACCTGTATGGCGTTGCCTCAAGGCAATATTACCTGGATGCGCAGCTCAGGCTGGCGACCCTTCTGGCGAAACGATATGAAGTGGATACCGGGGTCCGACACCTGCAACAAATTGATGTGGTCTCTGACGAAGACAAAATCCGCCTCATATTGCAAAAGGACGCCTTGTTCAGGGAATATGACCGCTACAGCCAATCGAAACAGGTACTGGATGAGGGTTTGGAACAGTTCCCCAATCATCCGGACCTGCTTTACAACCGCGGTCTCGTAAACGCACAGATGAACCGCATCGACCTGCATGAACAGGACATGCTCAAGCTGATTGAAATCGAGCCGGACAATGCTCACGCCTATAACGCTTTCGGCTATGTCCTTGCCGACAAGACCGACCGGCTCGAGGAAGCGATGGCCCTGATCAGGAAAGCCAATGACCTGCTTCCGGACAACCCGTTCATTCTCGACAGCATGGGCTGGGTTCACTTTCGATTGGGCAACAACAGCAAGGCCATCGAGTATCTTGCGCTAGCCCTGGGCGTACGCCAGGACGCAGAAATTGCCGCGCATCTCGGTGAAGTATTATGGGTCGCCGGAAACAGGGAGGAAGCTCGTAAAATCTGGGCAAAAGGAATTGAATGGGACCCCGAAAACGGAATTCTGAAACAAACCATTGAACGACTCTCGCAGTAACATCACCGCACCCGCAATATTCGCAGTTGTTTTGCTTGTTATTGTGTCCGGATGCGCCACGATACCGGGGCGCGAACCGCTACCCGAGGACCGGCGTTTGCAACTCTGGCTCCAGCATCAGTCGACCCATGCCCGAATATCGAGCTGGGCGCTAACGGGAAAAATAGGAGTCAGAACCGGTTCCAGGGGAGGCTCTGCGACCCTGAACTGGTCGTATGCACCCGCTGAACAGGACATCGAATTATACGGCCCATTCGGTGGAGGCCGGGTTCTCATTGAAGCGTCTTCGACTTCTGCCACATTGAGAGATACCCGTGACCGGGTGATCCATGGCGAATCCGCGGGACAGGTTCTGTATGTGCGGCTGGGTTGGCGCGTCCCTTTTGATGAAATGGCGCTATGGTGCCGTGGGCTGCCGGGTGAGAATGCAACAGATCTGAAATTCGACGCGGCCGGACGCCTCATGAGCTTCAACGAGGGCATCTGGCATGTCGAATACGAGCAATATCAATCCGTTCTGCAATTCTCACTGCCGCGCAAATTTACAATTACCTCATTGCCGGGAAAAATTGATTTTTTTGACCGGGACGGGAATTACCTGGGTGACGAATTGAGGATCCGGGTGGTTCTGCAAAGCTGGCGTGATATCAAACCCGCCCGATAGCCATGCCCGGAAAATTTTCTGAATCCCTGGTCTTGCGGTCACCCGCGAAAATCAACCTGTTTCTGCATGTTACCGGAAAGCGCGCCGACGGTTATCATGATCTGGAAACCGTTTTCCAGTTCCTGGATTTTCACGATTTGTTGAAATTTGAATTAACCGGTGAGCCGGGAATCGCGCGCATTGACGACCACCCTTACACCCTGCCCCAATCCGATTTGATCGTCCGTTCATACAAGCTGCTGATCTCAACCCATGGAGTGAAAAAACCGGCCGGGATCAAGGTAACGCTGAACAAGGTCATACCGCCCGGCTCCGGCATGGGCGGAGGCAGTTCCAACGCCGCAACCACACTGCTTGCGTTGAACGAATTGTGGGGATTGTCCCTGACACGGCGTGAACTGCTGTCGTTAGCGAAACGGCTGGGCGCCGATGTTCCCGTCTTCATTTACGGACATTCATGCTGGGCCACAGGAACCGGTAACGAATTTGAACGATTCGACCCGCAACAACACTGGTACTGTATTTGTATTCCGCAAGCAGCTGCCTCCACCCGGGAGGTTTTCCAGCGCCCCGAGCTTTGCCGCAACCACCCGCCTGTTTCAAGGCTGGACTTTGAGCAGGACAATGTTTGCAATGATCTGGAAGCGGTATCAAGAAGGCTGTATCCCGAAATTGAGGAAGCGTTTGTCATACTCAACCATTACGGCAAGGTCAGAATGAATGGCAGCGGCGCGTCAGTTTTCCTGCAATGCCGATCGCGGGCGGCCGCAAAACGAATCCGGGACCGATTACCCGGACACCTCCATTGCATAGTGGCCCGCGGCCTCAACGACATCCGCAATGACTGATCAGAGCTTTTCTCCCAGTTTATGCCGGGCTGCATACAACGCGATGAAATCATAAGCGATAGAAGCGCCGAGCAACGAAGTGACCCCGGCGTGGTCGTAAGGCGGCGAAACCTCCACGAGGTCCATCCCCACCAGGTCAAGACCTCTCAGATTGCGAACGATCTGCAATGCCTGGGCCGAACTCAAGCCCCCGCAAACCGGCGTGCCCGTGCCCGGAGCAAAAGCCGGGTCGACGCAATCTATATCGAAAGTCAGGTAGGTTTTCCGGTTTTTGAGGATTTTCCTGATCTGCCGGACCAGGGCATCGACACCGTTGGCATGAATCCAGCCGGCATCAAAGATATTGAACCCGAGAGGCGCGTCGTTGGTCGTTCGTATTCCGGCCTGCACGGACTCTTGCGGGATAACCAGCCCTTCCTTTACGGCGTGAAAGAACATCGTGCCATGATCTATGCGCCCCTCTTCATCGTCCCAGGTATCCGTATGGGCGTCAAAATGCAATAACGATAACGGGCCATATTTCCTGGCATGAGCGCGCAATATCGGCAGTGTAATGAAATGATCCCCACCCAGAGTCAGCGCCGCCGCACCGGTCTTCAGGATCGATTCCATATGATCCTGAATCCGGTCGGGAACAGATTGCGGGCGGCCATGGTCAAACAGGCAATCCCCATAGTCCACAACTTTCAGTAATTCCAGCGCATCGAATTCCCAGGGCCAGTTTCGTTGCCAGGCAAGTTCCGCAGAAGCCGCCCGAATCTCCCGCGGACCAAATCGTGCGCCGGGGCGATTGGTTGTAGCGGTATCGAACGGGACCCCCGTTATCGCAAGCTCCGCATCGCCCAGGTCTTTCGAATACCGGCGCCGGGCAAAGCTCAAGGCTCCAGAGTAAGTCGGCTCCGCATTGACTCCACTCAGCGAGTCGGCGGTAAATGCCTGGTCGATATGATTTGCCATCTTGTCGGTCACCTATGAGCTTGCGCCGCCGCAACTCCGCCAGCAATCCATCACCCCGAAAATCCTGCCCAAACCGAGCATCCCCCTGCGCCTCAATCTCCCGCGCCGCGGACCCACTCCCATGGGCCACGGGAATCCCATCGGCGATGGGTGACCGCCTTCAGGGAGGAACCAGTGCCCCAGACCTGCACAGGGGTGCGATACCCCGGCACCTTCCGGGGCCGGCGATTGATCCGGCCCTCCATCGCCTGGGCATTGCCATCCCGTGAAAGCAGCTGCACTCACTATTATTTACGCACGTTGCCCTTTCCCGGGCTCCTGGTTTTATTCATCCGGGTTGAACTTGATACGAAACTCCTTGATATGTTCGTAATACTCCGGCGCTTTAGGGATCGGTAGGAGCGATGCTTTCCATACCGCCAGTTCGGCGGACTCGTCGAAGCGGGCATATCCGCTGCTCTCGACGGTGCGGACATTCTGAACTTCTCCGTTGCGTCCTACCCGGACTTCAAGCACGGATTTCATACCGCGAAGGCTGCCTATCGGCCTTCTCCAGTTGGCTTCGACCGAGGCTCTTATCCGGCTTGCTGCCAAGGAAAGCCCCTTGGCGGCGGCGCTCTCTATTTCTCCGGCGGACAACTTGGCCGAGCGCTTGTCCGTATTGACCGTTGCCAGGTCTTTCATCTTCCGGGCGCCCGCTTCCGCCAGTTCCTCCATCTCTCCCTCCGAAAGGTAGCCAGTTGCCGTTCTGTCGCCCGCATTCTGCCAAGCCCGGATCGCCGCCCGGGTTTTGTTGCCGAATTGACCATCCGCTGGCCCCGGATCGTGCCCGAGTTTGGCTAGTCCGTGTTGAATGGCGACCCGCTGCGCCCGCGTCAGGCCCACCGCATCTTGCCTATCGCACAAGCCCTTTTTCCGTGCTATTTCCGATAGCGACACGCCCCCGATTTCCTTGCCGAAGCTAAAGACCGAAGAAAATGCGGCAGAGCTTATAGCGGCTTCCATAAGCTGCATGAAGCGCAGCCAATCGTAAGAGGAAGCATTGCTTTGCTTCATGGCTTTTATCAGGTTGCTACGCTCATCCTCCGGGTCGTCTCCCGAATCGATCATCCATGCCGTGCACCCGGGGCAACCAAACGCGAAATTTTCTTCCCCGAATACGAATACGAAAAGCTCCAGTTTGGTATTACAGGGATCAACAATTGCCCGGACTATTTCTTCCTCAACCGGGGTTTCGTCCGCCCACGCCAAATTTGCCAGAATCACCGTACCGCCCAGGGCCACGGCGGCGGCAACCATCATTCCAGGATAACGCTTCATTATTCGGCAGCCAGTCGTTCCAGTTCGCTGATAAGCCATTTCCGGTAAGCATCTCGATCCTGCGGCAGTTCCGGGGTGCAGTCGCCGGGAGTGTCCTGGGCCAAGTCCCCCGTCACTTCCCGGACGCATTTTTCTATCGCCTCGCGCTTGGCAATGAGGTACTGGCCTGCCGATAGGCTCATCTTATCATCATAGTACTGTTGGCTAGTACGATAGGCAGATTCGCAATCGCTCTCGATAGTGCTTTCACTCAATGCGGGTAAAGAAAATGCCAAGGCCACGGCGGCGGCAACCATCATGTTAAATGAGCGCTTCATTATTCGGGGTTTCTCCGTTGGTTTGTCTGAATTGACTGGCACGGAGTTCTACCAAAATAAAATAACGGCTGTCAAGGCTGTACGGAGGCGTTCAGCAATTCCCGCCAAGGACATCCCTCGGTGGATTCGGCGGGATTTCCGGATGCAAACACAGGCGTCGGGAGTATGCGGACAAGGCTACCCCTCCGGCGGATTTACTGATCCGGCAGGCTTGTCGGGAATTGTTGTGCCGGGTTCACCCCGCCCGCATCATCGCCAGATTGCGCTTGTCGCGGTCGAATACCAGGGCAAGCAGATGAACCTTGCTGTTGCCCGTGCGGTACTTGCCCGCATAATCCTTATCCCGCATCTGCACAAGCGCCTCCTCCAGCCTCGCCTGTACTTGCGCTTCCCGCGCTACCTTCAATTCCAGCACAAATACCTGACCACCACGCGCCAGGACCATGTCAGAACGACCCCGACTCGTGGAATCCTCAACCCGAATGTCCATACCCAGTATCACAAAACACGAATACAGCAGGGACGCATAATACCCCTCGCCATATTCTCCCGCTTCACGAGCGCCCCATTGATACGGAATACCGGCGAAGAACGCCTGCAATTCCCGTTCAAATCCCGCAAAGTCGTTGCCGTCCAGCAAGGCAAGCAACGCCCTGCCGTACTCCGATACCCGCACTACATCCCCGGTAACCGCCTCCAGCAATTGCCGGTTCAGACTCAATCTCACTTCATGATTGGGATAGTCCAGTGTGTAGAAAATACCCTCGGGACGATCTTCCTCATCCACAAGGGTCAGATAACCGCACTGGAATAACAGGGCGTTCAGATTGACCCGCTCAACCTCAAATGTGGACAGGTCGCTGTCGTACATATGCAGGTTCTCCAAATCCAGCGTATTGACCGCCCCGCTTGCCATGCGATCGTACAAAAAGGAAGGCGTGCCGGTCTCATACCACCAGGGTTTGAACTTGCGGTTGCTGAAATACAGCAGGATGTCGAACGGGTTGTAAACCTTCTCGTTCCCCAGCCAGTGGTAGCCGTTGTACCAGCGCCGGATTTCCTGCCGGTCGGATTCGGACACCCCCGCCATTTCCGCGGCAAACACCGTTTCAAGGTCATCCTCGGTATAACCGCAGATTGTGGCGTATTCAGGGTTCAGGCTGAGGTCGTAGAGGTTATTGAGTACCGAGAACAGGCTGACCTTCGAGTACATGCTGATGCCGGTGATAAACACGAAACGAATGTAGCGGGCGCAACCCTTGATCATGCCGTAGAAGCCGCGCAGATAATCACGGTTCTCACGCGCCAGTTCCTTGTTCTCCAGTACGTCCAGGATGGGTTTGTCGTATTCGTCTATCAGTACCACCACCTGCTGACCGGTAGCGCGATACAGACGGATAATCAGGTTCTGCAAGCGGTCGGGAGCGGTACAGGCTTCCACGGATGGCTGAACGCCCGCTTCTTCCTCATGCACAGCCAGTTGACTGAAAATGTTGCTCCTGAGATTCCCCGACTCGCTGTAGTTCGCGTCGAAGCTCAGACGCACCACCGGATGTTTGTTGTTCCAGTCCCAGCGCTCATGAATATAAAGCCCGCGGAATAACTCCTCGCTGCCGGCAAACAGTTCATGCAGGGTATCTATCAGCAAACTCTTGCCGAAACGCCGCGGACGCGACAGGAAGTAGTATCCGGGTCTGCGCGCCAGGTTCCAAGTATAGCGGGTTTTGTCCACATAGTAGAAATCCCACTCCCGAATACTTCGGAAAGACGCCTCTCCTATCGGCAGTTCCAGTCTGTCCATTCTCGTCTTTTGTCAGGGAAGGCTTGCGATTATAGCATTTTTCATTATCATAGCGGCTCTCGCGGAGCGCTCCACGCTACTATCCATTCCAACGATCATATCGCCTGCTCGCCTGTGCAATCAGGCGCCCTTCGACACTTCCTGATGCGACAGCCTTGTCCGCATACCCCTGACGCATGCGCTTGCATCCGGAAATCCCGCCGAATCCACAGGGGGATGTCCCTGGCGGGAATTGCCAGGTTCACAAACAAGTGAGACTTCTATTTGAACTTTTCTGATCGGAACGAGTCCATTGCAGCATAAAATACGGGATATTCGCTCATTTACGCACACACCCATTATCGACCCATGAATACCTTATACAAACGCATCCTGACTTTCATATCCCTGGTTCTGTTTTCTGCCGCATCCCACGCCGGCAAGGACGAAATCTATACTTCGTTTCTAAGCAAGGCCGGCGCCGGCGGCTACGATGTCGTGGCTTACTTCACCGACTCAAAGCCGGTGAAAGGGAATAAAAAGCTCAACGCCGAATACAAGAACGCAAAATGGTATTTTTCCACTGCCGGGAATCTTGAGCGGTTCAGGGAGAACCCGGACAAATATCTGCCGCAGTACGGCGGTTATTGCGCGTGGGCCGTGGCCGAGGGCTACCTGTACGCCGGAGATCCTTTGCAATGGTCCGTACACAACGACAAACTTTACCTGAATTATGACGCCGATGTACAGAAGAAATGGCTCGCAGACATGGAAAAGTTTATCGTGCAAGGCGACAGGAACTGGCCCGACATTCTGAACTGATCGCGCGGCGCCGGATACCGGTTGGGCCTGCGGACGGAATCGCGGGAAGGTCACTCCCGCGGCTGTGCGTCTTTCGGGTCGCGGCGTTCCGGTTTCATCCGCACCAGTTTGCGGCCACTGAACATTGCCGCGATCAGATTTTCCCTTTTCCAGACACGGTAGAATACCATCGCTCCAATATGCAGCCCGAACATGAGCAGTAACAACCTTGAATTCTGGTGATGGAGGTAAGTCATCTTCCCGACCATTGCCGATGAGAGGGTATCCGCCAGCGGCCCTTCATGGAAAAGTGCATCATCTTCTGCAAACAATCCGGTGCAAACCTGTACAGTCAGCAGAACCAGCATGACCAATACAGAAAGCCCGCCCAGGGGAGAGTGTCCGGCAACCCCGCTCGGCTCGCGCCGAAACAGCGCCCGCAAGTAGGCGGCCAGCGCCCGGGGTCCCGGAACCAGCGCAACAAAGCGGATGGGCGGCGGCCCGGTCATGCCCCAAAAAATTCGGAACAACAGCAATCCGCCGGTACAGTAACCTGCATAAAAATGCCACTGCATCAGACTGAAAGTACGGAATTCACCCAGCAACCAGCCACCGATTACGGTCAGCGCCAACAGCCAATGCCAGATGCGGGTAACCGCATCCCATACCGGTACGGTTTGATAGCGACTCACAAAATGGACAAAGGGCCTAACTGGTTCGAATATCCGGCGCAGGCGAAAGCGCTGCCCGGAAGCCCGGCGTCAGTAATGCTTCTCGGCCCGAAAATCGTCGTGGCACCCCTTGCAGGACTGCCCGACATCACCGATTACGGAGCGCAACGCTCCCAGCCCGTTTCCCGCAGCCTCGTCGAGAGCGGTGACTGCATCCACATACGCCTTCCCCCTGTCTGCGATAGCGGGCCAGGTCGTCCAGATTTCCGGCAAGGCCCGGGTATCATCGGGCCAAGCCTCATTGTCGGAACCGGCAGGCCACATACGACCATTATTCACCGTAGTCATAATCAATAAATTGCGGGCCAGCGTTGCCGCCATTTCCGCATCGTATTCAATATCACCCTTCGCCATAGCGAACAGCGGTCCGGCATTGAAGCTGCGCAGCTCCATTTCGGAAATCCGCGCCTCGACCGCCTTCAGCAAAGGATCACGGTCAGCCCCGTGGGCTATAATAATGCCACCGGGAGCAAGCATCAAAATCAAAACTGTAATTCCGACCCGTTTCTTCATACTGCCATCCTCCAGGAAGTCTGTTTGCCAATCTTACTCCTTTACACCGGCTTCTGTCCACTTGGCCCGGTTATAATAGCGCGTCAATTTCTTACAGTTGTGAGGTACGCCGGTGGCGCAATACGTTTTTACGATGAACGGGGTGGGCAAGGTTGTCCCACCCAACAAACAGATACTCGGGAACATCCACCTGAGTTTCTTCCCCGGAGCGAAAATCGGCGTTCTGGGATACAACGGCGCGGGCAAATCCACCCTGTTGAAAATCATGGCCGGCCTGGATACCGAAATCATCGGAGAAGCCCGCCCCCAACCCGGCCTGAACATCGGGTATCTGGCCCAGGAACCGGAACTCGACGAATCAAAAGATGTGCGCGGAGTTGTGGAAGAGGCCATGTCGGGAATCAAACAGGCTCTTGAGAAGCTGGATGCGGTTTATCTCGCTTATGGCGAGCCGGATGCGGATTTTGATGCCCTGGCGAAAGAACAGACCCGACTGGAAAACATCGTACAGGCGGCAGACGGCCATAACCTGGAGCATAAATTTGAAATCTCGGCAGAAGCGCTGCGCCTGCCCCCCTGGAAGGCCAAGGTCAGTACCCTGTCCGGCGGTGAACGTCGTCGTGTGGCGCTTTGCAGGCTGTTGCTTGCCAATCCCGACATGCTGATTCTGGACGAACCGACCAACCATCTGGATGCGGAATCGGTGGCATGGCTGGAACGCTATCTCCATGAATTCGAAGGAACCGTTATTGCCGTGACCCATGATCGGTACTTTCTCGACAATGTGACAGGCTGGATTCTGGAACTGGACCGCGGGCAGGGCATCCCCTGGCAGGGAAATTACTCATCCTGGCTCAGGCAAAAGGAAAAGCGTCTGCAACAGGAGCAAAAATCCGAGAGCGCGCGCCTGAAAAGCATCCGCAACGAACTGGAGTGGGTTCGTTCAAACCCGAAGGGGCGTCACACAAAAAGCAAGGCCAGGATCAAGCGGTTTGAAGAACTGAACTCGACTGATTACCAGAAACGGGCCGAGACCAATGAAATCTGCATCCCGCCGGGGCCGCGCCTCGGCGACCAGGTCATCGAAGCGCACAATATCTCGAAATCCTGCGGCAACAATCTGCTCTATGAGAATGTCAGCTTCAACCTTCCCAAAGGCGGGATTGTCGGCATTATCGGTCCCAACGGGGCTGGAAAAACGACACTGTTCCGCATGATGACGGGGCAGGAGCCTCCCACATCCGGGCACTTCCGGATCGGGGAATCGGTAAAAATCAGCTATATCGATCAGTCACGGGATTCTTTGGATAACGATAAAACCGTATTCGAGGAAATTTCGGGGAAGCGGGACATCATGCTGGTCAATGGACACGAGGTCCATGCACGGCGTTATGCGGGGCGCTTCAATTTCAAGGGAGCGGATCAACAGAAAAAAGTCGGTCAGCTATCCGGCGGAGAAAGAAACCGGGTACATCTTGCAAAACTGCTGGCCAGCGGCGGTAATTTGCTGCTACTGGACGAACCGACCAATGATCTGGATGTGGAAACCCTGCGGGCGCTGGAACAGGCCATTCTGGATTTCCCGGGGTGCGCGGCGGTCATCTCGCACGACCGCTGGTTTCTGGACCGAATCGCCACCCATATCCTGGCATTCGAGGGAAACTCGCAGGTTACCTGATTCGACGGCAATTATAGTGACTATGAAGAGGACTACAAACGTCGCTTCGGGGACACGATCAAGCCCGCAAGAATCAAGTACAAACGATTGAAATAAGCTGTTTTTCTTCTCTGATGCTGCCGGAACACTGTTCATTAGCCGGCTGCTTCACCAGCCCGCCTGAACATGATCAACCCTGGCGACAAAGATTCCCGACACCGTCACAGCAGGAAACAATCCCTCCAGAAGCTCCTTGTATGCCGCATAATGCGCTCCCGAGGTCAGCACGTCATCCAGTAGAATCACCAGGGGGCTCGGCCGGTAATCATCGTCGCGAACTGTTGTTCTCATATTTTCTTTCAATTGCTCCTTGGTTGGCCTGATCCGGGACAAATGCGAAGCCGGAACCGACTTTTTTATCACGAACAACTCGCACACCTCCACACAATCCAGTCTTGCCGCCATTCGATTACAAATTTGCAGCATCCGGTCATCGTGATCCGGCTCCCCGATTCTCTTTGAAGGAGGGATCGGCGCCAGAGTGATCCTCTTGCCGGAGAAAAGCCTTCTGACGGAAAACGCCAGAATCGACGCGATCCGGGCTATGGCTTCATTCTTGGCTTGCCAGGCATCCGGGTTTGAGTATCGGGTACCGGGTTCCCTTTTCAGATCAAGAACAATCCGGTTCAGGCTGCAACCCTCAAAGCCCGCCCCTGAATGATAAAAACCCAGGCAATAACACTGATCCGACCGCTCCAGATAGTGATAACTCCGGGTTTGCTCCGGATGGATCCGGTTCAACTCATATTGTTCGTCCATTATCCTGTGACAGGCTCACGGCATCCCCGGGGCGAACCTGTGTATTATTCATTGCCCGACAGCTGATTCACTCGCCGCGGACCGGTTTCGGAGCGTCCACGCGGACAGTCACGATATCCGTATCATGGTACTGCTGATGCAGAACGGAAGACGCGACATGGCGCAACAGACGGAGCGATATCTCCTTTTCCACGACGGGAGCGTCAACGGCCCGCTCACTGAGCAGCGCGATTTGATCCTGGAGGTTGCCTTCACCGCTGGCAGCCACGAACTCGAGCGCTGCGCCGCCGTCTTCCTTGCGCGCGACCAGACTCAGCTTGCGGGATTCACGCCCTGCAGCCTCTTCGTCTTTTTGCAGGAGCGTCAGCAACGTTTCCTCACTGGCTATGTCGAGCCGGGTCTTCATCGCCTGATTCCAGCCATTGCGGGAGGCGAATGTTTCCAGAAACCGCCGGATATTCGGCAACGCCGCAGTATTCAGTTGCGTCTCGATCCGGTCACCCCGGGATGCGCCCAGCCTCTGGAACAGGGTCAGAATGATCGCGCTCAAACCGCCGGCCGTAATTCCATTTTGCAGGAATCCCCCCGCGAATTCGGAGAAAATTCGGGGAAAATCACCTGGGCTTCGAAGCCGGATCCTATCCAGAAAGAGACTCCGGCGATCAGGCCAATACGATAGTTGATGCCGTCCTGGATGACCATTTTCATGCCGAGTATGAAGATCAGCGCCAGAATCACGGTAACATAGGCGGCAACCACCTGATCCGGAACAGCGAGGATGACGGCGAGCGCCTTGGGCAGAAACGCCAGCACGACGAATAACGCGCCAGTGGCGATACCAACGCTGCGCGCTCCGACCCCGGTCAGTTCGACTACGGCGATACTGGTCGAATAAGTGGTATTCGGCACCGTCCCGGCCAGACCGGACAACAGGTTACCCACTCCGTCTGCCCCGACCGCGCCTTGTACCGCGCGGAAGTCCACTGCCCGCGGCTTGCGCCAGGAGACGTGCTGGATGGCGATGGAATCGCCAATCGTTTCTACGGCGCCGACCAGCGTGACGAACACGAATGCGGGAAGCAGCTTCCAGAAAACCGGACCGAAACTAAAGTCCAGGCCGGGCCAGTTGCCATGCGGCAAACCGACCCATGAGGCGTTGGCCACAAGGTCGTAATTATAAGTACCGAAAAATCCGGCGACCACCGAGCCGACAACAACGCCAATGACCGGTACCCAGAGTCTGGTCTGCCCCCTCGCTTTCAGCGCCAGACCGACGATCACAGCCAGGGTAACCAGGGCAGTCACGGGCGCGGCAAATTCGGCGGCGTCTTGCGGCGCCCTGTTCAGCATGTCGAAGATGATCGGCATCACCGTAACGGGTATCAGCATGAGTACCGTTCCGGCAACTGTCGGAGTCAGAATTTGCCGCAACAGTGACAATCGTGTAGCGAGCATAAACTGGAAAAGTGAAGAAATAACCACGAGTGTGGCGAGCATCGCCGGACCGCCTTCGGCAATAGCTGTGATAGAAACTGCGATAAAGGCCCCCGAAGTGCCCATCATAAGCACATAACCCGCGCCAAAGCGGCCAATCCGCACTGCCTGCAACACAGTGGTCGCCCCCGCCACGAGGACCGCGGCAAACACCGCCCACGACACGAGGGACTCGCCCCCGCCTGCCGCCCGCACTACGATTGCCGGCGTCAGTACCAGGCCGGCAACGGTGATAGCGGCAAGCTGGAAACCGAGACCCAGCGCAAGGCCCGCGGGTGGGCTTTCATCAGGCTGATAACGAACGCCTGAGCGATAATCGGAATCTTTGCCTGCCATAAATCAAGTCCAGGATATAAAGTGGTGGGGCGTACAGGATTCGAACCTGTGACCACCTGATTAAAAGTCAGATGCTCTACCAGCTGAGCTAACGCCCCGTTCGGGTTATTCGCAAAATGGCCGGAAGAAAGCGGGATTATCCTGTTATCAAAATCCCTTGTCAAACAGTATATTCCCGCCGGTCATTCTCATTCCGGTTGTGGTCTCCGGTAGTTCGGGCGCCTTTCTGTGCGAAGAGGCCAGGTATCGGGGAGAGAATGGCAATCCGTTCAACCGCCCGCCGCTAAAAACAGATACAATGGAACAGCAATACATACTGTCCATTTATCGGTGAATTTTCTGCCATGAATACAAAAGCAACACCCGGTTACGGCACAAAAAACCACTGGCGCTATGCACAGTCGATACGTGAACTGCGGCAAAATTCGGTTTCAATGGTGCGTATCGATGGCAAACAGATCGCGCTGTTCGATTCCCCGCAAGGAGTCCGGGCCTGCAACAATCTCTGCCCCCACGAAGGCTACCCCCTGTCTCAGGGAAGTCTCTCCGATGACTGTATCCTCACCTGCAACTGGCATAACTGGAAATTCAATCTGGACACTGGCCACAACCTGTTCGGCGGTGACCGGCTACGCATCTATCCTGTCGAACTGCGCGGCAATGAAATATGGGTCGATCTGGCCGACCCGCCTTACGATCATCAATATACCCGTATCCTGGACAATTTGCGCGACGCATTCGACGACCACTCCTATGACCGCCTCAGCCGGGAGACCGCCCGACTGATACGTCTCGGCAGTGACCCGTTCGAGGTGTTGCGGCGCGCTATTGACTGGTCCTGGCAACGAATGGAGTTCGGCTGGACCCATGCCTATGCGGGAATGGCAGACTGGCTGGCCTTGTATGACGAAGCAGGCGGCGACCCTGAGCTTGAGCTGGTCTGCCTGACGGAATCACTGGGACACGCCTCGTTTGACGTCTTGCGGGAATCCGAGTACCCATTCACGCAGGATGTCCTGTCGTTCAATGAATCCGGTTTTGTGGAGGCAATTGAACGGGAGGACGAAAACACCGCGGCCGCGATGATACGCGGAGGACTGAAAGACGGCCTGACCTTTGCTGACCTTGAAAAGCCCCTGACACATGCCGCCCTCGCGCACTATAACGATTTTGGTCATTCCCTGATCTACGTAACGAAGGCCGGATACCTGATCAGCCGTCTCGGTGAAGCCGTAGCCGAACCCCTGCTGCTCTCCCTGACGCGGGAAATCGTATATGCCTCGCGCGAGGACAGAATTCCCGAATTCAGACACTATGGGGACGCACTGGAAAGGTGGGGTAACGGCGAATCCGGGAACCATGTTCCGATGGCAGACCAATGGAGGGGGCGCGGAATCAAAAGCGCCCTGGATACCACGGTGAATTACAGCGGCGCCCCTCCCGAACTGATTTATCCGGCATTGCTTGAAGCGAATGCGATCAATATGCTGCACTTCGACATCAGGCAACAGGACAAGACGCATGTGACCGTCTCCAGCAATGTGGGCTGGCTCAGCTTCACCCATGGATTGACATTCGCCAACGCGGTGCGCAAGCAATGTACCCGCTTCCCCGGACTTTGGCCCCGGGGGCTGTTACAGATGGCTTGTTTCGTTGGCAGGAATTCAGCCTTCACGACAACGGGACACGATTTGTCCCGCTGGAGCTTCGACAATAACGAACAAGGGGTCGCCGCGCTCGTCAATCGCTTGTTCGACCATGGCCAGGATGAGTATATCGTTTCCGTACATCTGCTCAAGACCGCGTTGGCCGTCCGTGAAGAAACGAAGATATTGCCGGCGAAACCGGCTGCCATCCTCGGCGCGGCCCTGAACCGCTTTTTCAACTCCCCCCTGAAGCGCAAGCAAGCCAGACGAACCGCGTACCAGTCGCTCCGGTTTGTGACCGCAGAATAAGGACTTCGGCAGCATCATATACGGATTCCTGATTCACTCTCTAACCTTACGTTGTACTGTATACTGTATGCGGGGGCTGACAGCGACAATCGGGCGCAGTCTGTATAACTTATTATACTATTTCAAAAAATGGACATGGACTATTGACTAAAGTATGTATCCTGTGACATACTGGCCGCCCTAAACAAATCCTCTATCCTTACCCTGATAACGATATGGAGAACAAAGCAATGAGAAAAATACTGCACCTGACACTGCTTGCCGGATGTACGCTTGGGCTGTCTGTCGCCGCTTTTGCGGAAGGGCTTGATGAAATCCCGGAAGAAACCAGGGCTATGGTCTATAACCCTGAATTGATGGACCCGGCACAACCGCTTGGACCCAGTATCTATCGGAACTGGAAATCCGACCGCAAGCCGCCGTGGACGATTGGCTACGCGAGCACGTATGCCGGTAACACATGGCGCAAGGGCGCGATGGCCCGGCTCTTGAAGGAAGTACTGCCAAAATGGCAAGCGCTCGGCCTTGTGGATGACATCATCGTAACCCAGTCCAACCTGAAAGACGCCTTGCAGATACAACAGATGCGGCAGCTGGTTGACCAGGGGGTTGACGCGATCATTATCTGCTGCTCGAATCCGACCGCGCTGAACCAGACCATCAAGTACGCCTGGGACAAGGGAGTACCTACTTTCTCGTTCACCGGTTATGTCACGTCCCCTTACGCGATCAATTCGTCGGTAAACTATCATCAGGCCGGTTATGAAATCGGGCGCTGGATGGCTGAAGAAATCGGAGAGAAAGGCAATGTTCTGGTTATTGAGGGCATACCCGGAGCATCAGCGTCCGATTCCCAGAACGCAGGAGTACTGGACGGGCTGGCGCAGTCCCCGGATATCAGGCTGGTCGGCAATATTGCCCACATGTGGACCTCACAGGTGGGGCAGGCGGAAGTACAAAAATGGCTGGCGACCCACCCGCAACAGCTGGACGGTATCGCGGTGCAATCATCCGGAGAGACCGGGGTATTACAGGCCCTGTTGCAGTCCGGCCGGGATATTCCGCCAATCTCCATAGGCGGTGAGCTGGGCGCCCTGTGCTACTGGCGCAACAACCCGGATTACATCAGCGCCGCCATCCAGACATGGCCGCCCGGAGATGATATTGAGCTGGGCTGGAATATCATGATGCGCACCATGCAGGGCCAGGGTCCAAAAATCCAGTCCATCCTCGTTCCCACGGTCAAATCAACTTTCGAGGACATCAAGGCGCTGCTCGACGAGAACTGCGACCGCAACTCGACCGATTGGCTGCATGTCGGCATTGATGCCTGGGGAGGAACGGATTATCTGGATCAGTTCTTCGCTCATCCTGCCCCTCCGGAAGAGTACAAGCCCTGATAACGCCCGGACTATCAGGTTAATCAACCAACAGCTCCGGAGTCCATGAACCGCAGCGCCGGTACGGTAGCGGACACACACGATGAAAGCACCTTCGGCGAACAGCCGGAGGCGCTTTCTACATTTCCGGGAGAACTTTACGTCAAGGACGCGCACAAGTCCTTTGACGTAACCAGAGCATTGGACGGTTGTTCGTTCAGCGCCAATTTCGGGGAAATCCATGCCATTGTCGGCGGCAACGGCTGCGGCAAAAGCACACTCGCCAAAGTGCTTTCCGGCGTCCTGCCACTGGATACCGGAAAGGTATCGGTACTGGGGCATCACCCTGCTTCTCCGACCGAAGCCCGCAAGCTGGGGATTGCAACAGTCTTTCAGGAAATCATGATTGCCGATGAGGCGTCTGTGGTCGACAACCTGTTTGTCGGCACCGACAGCTTCTGGACCAGGGCCATGCCGGCCCGGGAAAAACTGGAAAAATCCCGCGCCCTGATGCACGAATTGACCGCAGAAGAGATTGACCTGCTGATGCCGGCAGGCAATCTTCCGCTCAGCATCAAGGCATGGATCGCGATTGGCCGCGCCTTGCTGTGCGAACCGAAAGTGCTGATACTGGATGAATCTTCGGCGGCGCTTGATTTTGATTCCACAGAACGACTGTTTGCCAGGATGCGGGCCCTGCGCGACAGTGGAGTAGCCATCATCATCGTCACCCATCGCATAGCGGAATTGATCCGTATCAGTGACCGGGCAACGGTCATGCGTGATGGCCGTGATGTAGGGGTTCTGGAAAAGTCCCGAATCTCCGAACAAAACCTGTTGAGCCTGATGACCGGACGTTCGGATGCCGCTGAAAAGTCATCCAGTCAGGCACACAGGACACCAAGCCGTGAAACCGTTTTGCGAACCCGGGGGCTGAAAGTATGGGAAAAATCGGAAGCGGTCGACTTCAGCCTGCTGAAAGGGGAAATTGTCGGCATAACCGGGCTGGATGGTCATGGCCAGGATGATTTCGTACGCATTCTGGCCGGAGTTGCGACGGCGGCCGCCGGCTATCCAGAGATGAAAGCCGGCGGCCGCCGTCATTACCGGGCAATCAGGAATCTCGAAGAAGCCAAAAGCTCAGGGATCTCGTTCGTATCCGGAGACCGCAAGCGTGAAGGCATTCTGCCCAACATGAGCATTTTCGAGAATTTGCTGATCCCGCTGTACCGCAGTAATTCACGTGTGCCGGGCATCCGGTTCATAGACTGGACGGGTCTTTCAACCATATTCGACTGGGAGGTCGAACGTCTGTCTATCAAGACCGGCCCCAGATCCAATCCGATCACATCGCTGAGCGGCGGCAATCAGCAAAAAGTAGTTATCGGACGCTCGTTTGCATTACATCCGAAAATACTGATCCTGAACGACCCTGCCCGCGGTATTGATGTGGATACCAAACGGGATCTGTACAAACATTTACGCGAATTCGCCGGTGAAGGGAATTCCGTGGTTTACATGTCCAGCGAACTGGAAGAATTCATCGGCTTCTGCTCGCGGGTAATGGTATTTCGCAACGGCAGTATCTACAAGACATTTACGGATGCCGGGGTCGAGCCGGTCGGTATTCTGGAAGGAATGTTCGGCAAGGCCGTCAACCCGCAAGCGCACGGGTCGAACCCTGAATCAGGAGCGGCGCCGTCCGGCGCCGCTTCATTGTCGTCAATCCCGGCAATGCCGCAGCCGTTACGCGGAGACGATATCATGCGCATTCGGATAGTCGATTTTGACGACCGGGACGAACCGGATGATGACCCGTCCGCATCGGTTCACAAAAAAATCAAGGTCTCGTATTTTGACTGACCTGACTGACCACTGAGAAAAGCACGAAAGATGGCGCCCAAAACCGGACGGAAATCAACTTGTGCGGGCGATGATGCCCATGCCGTGTCCGATGCCGCGCATTTTTCCGCGCTGATCGATTCACTGGAGAAAGTGGCAAACGTCTGCCCACAGCGCGGGGCGCTGTCCGGGATGTCCGTAGCGGAACCGTTTGCGTACAGCGATAACGACCTGAATGAGTTTACCAGTCTGACAGCCTGCGCCGTCAGTCCTGCACTATCCCGCCGTACCCGTACCAGACACAGTCCCGGGAAACGCGATGGCGCCGGCAATACCGGCTATAGCGCATCTGACCGCCAGCATTTTGACCGATTGATGTCGTTCGCTCCATTCAGCGACCCAAAAGGCGTTCAGGCGAGCAGGCATGTAGTCCAATCAGCCGGAACACGGGAGACGGTTGCATCATGCGGATATTCAGCGCAGGATATGGCGGCGTTCGCTGCCCTGATACCGGCTGGCGTGAGCGATGGTGATGATCACAGTCCGCGCGGGGCGGGAACCCGCTTCAACCAGACGGACACGCCGACCCGGCAGATCCGGATCATTGATTGCGACAAGCAGAGAGAGGCGGATAAAAGGCGTGCCGGACAGGCTGATACCACCATGAAAATCCGTTATTTCGACTGATAATGCGCACCCCTTACCGACTGGGCATTGACGCCGGCGGCACCTTTACCGACTTTGTGCTTGCCGATCAGACGGCCGGCACAATCAATATCTACAAGACGCTGTCCACACCGGACAATCCGACTGAAGCCATCCGCGACGGCCTGCAACTGATCTCGAACGATCTCGGCAGCGCCCCGAAAGAAATCATCTCACAATGTGATCTGTGTATCAACGGTACGACCGTTGGACTCAATGCCCTGATCCAGCACAAAGGCGCGAAAGTCGGGTTGATTACCACCGCAGGCCATGAAGATTCGATCGAAATACGGCTGGGACACAAGGAAGACGGCTACCGCTACGACCCCGAATATCCGCCGGCGGTGATGCTGACGCCACGCTATCTGCGCCGCGGGGTGCGGGAACGAATCATTTCCGACGGCCAGATCAAGACTCCGATGCACGAAGAGGATGTACGCACTGCCTGCCAACTGTTTCAGCGGGAAGGCGTTGAAGCGGTTGCCGTTTCATTCATCTGGTCTGTTCTGAATCCCGTGCATGAACTGCGGGCGGCGGAAATCGTTCGACAAATGCTGCCGCACGTGATTTTAACCACGGGCAGTGAACTTTATCCGCAGATACGCGAATACACGCGCACCTCGACTGCGGTTACCAACGCTTACCTTGCGCCCATCATCCGCTCTTACGTGCAGTCTATCGAGGAGTATTTCAGCGTTCTGGGCGCGGTCAATCCGGTTCGTTATTTCCAGTCCAACGGGGGGCTGGCGATTGGTCAGGCCATGACCGACCGCTCGGTTTACGCAATCAATTCCGGTCCGGCTTCGGCGCCGCAAGCGGCTCTGGCGGTGTGCGAACCCTTCGGTTACCGGAATGTAATCACGGTGGATATGGGTGGAACGTCCTTTGATATCACGCTGGCGCGCGATGGCAATACCAATCTGAACAAGAATATCGACTTTCTGAGATATCGTATCGGAGTACCGATGATTCAGGTCGAAACTCTCGGCGCAGGCGGCGGTTCGATCGGCTGGATTGATGAAATGGGATTGTTGCAAATGGGGCCGCAAAGCGCCGGTTCCGATCCGGGCCCGGCCTGCTACGGGCGCGGCGGCAACGAACCGACCGTATCCGATGCCAATCTGGTCCTCGGATACCTGAACCCGGCCGGGCTGGTAGGCGGCCGCCTGCCATTGGACTACGATAAATCCTGTCAGGTGATCGAGCAGAAAATTGCCCGCCCGTTGAACATTTCAGTGGAAAAGGCGGCCCACGGCATGTTCACCATCGTTAACAATAACATGGTCAATGGCATTCGCCGGGTTTCGGTAGAGCGGGGATATGATCCGAGGGATTTTGTGCTGGTCGCAGCCGGAGGCGCTACCGGCGCGCATATTACGGCGCTGGCCACGGAAATGGGTATCGACACTGTAGTCGCGTCCAAGCTCAGTTCCGGGCTGTGCGCTTATGGACAGATCATCTCGGATGTGAAGTATAATTACATGGCAACCATTCCGGTACGACTGGAAGGCAGTGAAACCTGCGCGCGTATCAATGCCTTGTTCGGGGAGATTGAGGCCAAAGGTATGGAGCATCTGAAATCTGATGGCTTCGCACCCGGTGAGATTGACATCAGACGCAGCATGGATATGCGCTATGTCGGACAGATTCATGAATGTACCGTGGATATTGATACCTTCACGATTGACACGCAATCGATCCATCAGGTCATAGATGCCTTTCATCGGCGGCACGAACAGTTGTTCACCTATTCAGAGCGCAAGAGCCCGGTCGAGCTGGTCAATATCGAAAGCACCCTGTACGGTCGCGTCACGAGACCGGAACTCGGCCAGCTCGACAGCGGTACAGGTATTGAACAGGCGCTGAAGGGGCGCCGGGATGTGATTTTCTCAAGCGACGGCAAAGCCGTGCGTGTACCGATTTACGATGGCGGGAAAATCAACGCAGGCAACCGGGTGTCTGGCCCGGCTGTGATTGAGGAGGAAACCGCAACCTATGTCATTCAGCCCGGCTGGCAGGTCGAACTGCACAACAGCGCATCCTATCTGATTACAAGAGCCCATTAACGATGCCGGAAGTCGATCCAATCACCTTGTCCGTCGTGCGCGGAGTGCTGGAAACCACGCAGCGGGAAATGACGCTGTCCCTGGAAAAGACCGGACGATCGAGCGTGTTCAACCTGGCCCACGATTATTCGACGGCGATGTTCAACGCCACCCCCGAAATGATTATGCAGGGGCAGGATATTCCGATCCATCTCGGCTCGCTGATGCCTGCGATGAAGGCTGTTTCGGATTATTTCGGCGATGATCTGCACGAAGGCGACCTGCTGCTGCACAATGATCCAGAGTACATGGGTAGCCACATTATCGACATGTGCATGTACAAGCCGGTATTTTATCAGGGTGAACACATTTTCTGGACGGTTTGCAAGGGGCATTTGACGGATATCGGCGGCCCGGTTCCAGCCGGTTACAATCCCGATGCCACGGAGATTTACGCCGAAGGCCTGCGCGTCCCTCCGATCAAGTTATGGGAACGGGGCAAGTCCCGCGAAGACATACTGAACCTGCTGCTGACCAATATGCGCGCCCGCCGGGATCAGGAGGGGGATTTCAACGCCCTGATCGGCGCCTGCCAGGTTGGCGAGAGGAATCTGGTCAACATGCTGAAAAAATACGGTGTCGAACAGGTTAAACTGTGTATTGACGAATTGCTGTCGATGGCAGACCGCCACATGCGCTCATTGATCCGGGAGGTCCCCGACGGCAACTACAGCGGGACTGCGATTCTGGAAGACGCCGGTCATAACTTCGGCGATATCGAGATCACCGCGGATCTGAAGATTAGCGGCGACACCTGCCATATCAATATCACCAGCCCGCCCCAGGTACCCTATTTCATCAACTCTTATGAGGGCAATTCCTATTCCGGGGTCTATCTGGGCATGATGATGTTTGCCCAACTCCCGCCGCCCTATAATGAGGGACTATATCGCTGTGTGACCGTTAACATGGGTGAAAAGGGAACACTTTGCAATGCCGCCGAGCCAGCGCCTCACGTCAACTGTACAACCACACCGATGGAAACCCTGACCGATGCCGTACGTTTGGCTTTCGAACAGGCGGCGCCTGAGCGGGTCAGTGCATCCTGGGGGCACACAAACGGCTGCAATATCGCGGGCTGGGATACCAGAACCGACGAAGAATATGTCACGATGGTGCTGGCAACGCTTATTTCCGGCGCCGGCGCCACTCCGCAACAGGACGGCTGGCATGCCTGCGGCCCACAATCGTGTTTTGGGGCGCTGACTTCCGGTGATGTCGAGTTGCTTGAACATTCCTATCCGATCATCATCCACCGTTACTCGCTGATGACCGATTCCGGTGGAGCGGGAAAATATCGCGGCGGATCGGGAACCTGCTGGGAAGTAGAACCGATAGACAAACCGATGACATTCGTGATGTTCGGGGAAGGCCGCCGTTTGCCGGCAATGGGCGCCGCCAATGCGCGCTCAGGAATGGTGGAGCCGAAGGTTGGCCGGGTTGAAATTACCCGCGGCGATGAGGTTGAGATTATCCGTAAAAACGTGATCGCCACGATCCAGCCGGGAGAAACCGCAGCCAACAAAAATCCTGGTGGAGGCGGCTACGGCGACCCGTTCGAGCGCCCCGTCGAGAAGGTCGCGCGGGATGTGAAAAATGAACTGGTTTCCATTGCGGGAGCGCGTGAGGATTACGGCGTGGTAATCAATGATCCGAATACACTGGAAGTCGACTCGGGCGCGACAGCCGGCCTGCGCGCCAATCGACCGGCGCGGCAACAGAGCCGGCAACCCGCCCGACTGCCGACAACGAAGCCGGCTGCCATACCGCCCGCGGCGCCGGTCGCCACAGTGACCCTGCCGCGGAACCCCGCCGCCAGCCCGGCGCCTGCCGGCAACGGCGCACAGGCGGCGCGGCGCGGCCTGCGCGAAAACGGGCCGCTGCCTCCACTGACCGGCGCCGATGTCGATTTCATCCGTATTGTCGATTTCGACAAAGAACAATCGACCACACAAACAGGGGCGCCCGCAAACCGTAAAGGAAAGATCAAGATCCGTTATTTTTGATATGAACGCGGACCACAGTATGCAACTCACCACGCCGGATAGCGCTGTGGAAACGAAAACGCCCGGTTCAGGCGCTAGTACGTACCTGATGGTGCCGATGTTCATTTTTTTCGCGTTACTGATTTTTGCCGTCATCCGCGGACCGAGCCTGATATCCAGTACCGGCATCGGCAGCGCGGTCATCGTGGTAGCTCCACTGATACTGGCAACCTATGCCCTGACCATCGTGGTCATGGCTGGCCGCGCCGCGGTAGATCTTTCGATTGGGCCATTGATCGGCTTCATCAATGTCGGCATGATTCAACTGTATGCCGTCGGCTTTATGGAGTCGCCCATCGCCTTTTTCCTGTATGCCATCGGGGTTGGCATTGCCTACCAGATACTACAGGGCTTGATCATCATTTTTGTGCGGGTGCAGCCGATCATCGTCTCGCTGAGCGGGTATCTTACGCTGGTCGGTCTCAACCTGATCATCCTGCCGCGTCCGGGCGGCGTCGCCCCGGACTGGATGTTCTCCTGGGGTAGCGGCACCACGATCTTCTCGGCTACCCTGGTCATACTGATACTCGCCACGGCTGCCTGGTATATCATTGCGCGGACGGCTTTTTTCGGGCACTTGCGGTTGATGGGTTCGGATGAACGCGCAGCCTATACCAGTGGCGTACATATCAATCTGGTACGCCTCGGCGCTCATGTGATCAGTGGCGTCTATGCCGGGCTTGCGGCAATCACGTTCACCGCCCTGATCAGTTCAGGCGATCCGACCCAGGGCACAACCTATACCCTGATGGCCGTAACCGCCCTGGTTCTCGGTGGAGCCAACCTCGCCGGCGGACGCGGCAGCGCCTTCGGCTCGTTACTCGGGGCGCTGAATATCTATCTGATCACCTATGTATTGTCTACGTTCAACTTCGGCATGGTGCAAAGTTTCGTGACCGACCTGGCATACGGTGTCATGCTGGTAGTCTCACTACTGATCAGTCTGGCCGTGCCGCAAATCCAAAAGCGGGCGCGCAGTCTGTCACCCCTGGTCTTTTTCGTCATACTGGCGGTCATTGCGCTTGGCGTAATCATGCACACGTCGATGGATCAGGTGATACAGCCACTGGCCGGTTTGCAGTCTTCAGCCATTGTCGTCCTATCCGATGGCGGAGTTGCCCAGGTCAGCGGCACAGCGACCGGGGAATCGTATTCTGCGGGCACCTATGTCCTTTTCATCGTGATCAGCGCAGTCGCGGCAGTCTACGCTTTCCGGATGTTGTTCAAATACCCGGGGGCTCCGATGGTTGCCTTCATGGTAGTGATAGCGGTAGTCGCCCTCGGGCTGATTTTCGATCCTGATCCGCAGACGCAATCCATGGAAACAAGCGAACAGGCAAATGAGCAGACAGTCATTCAGGAACTGGATTCCCGGATGCCGGAATTCCTGGCGATGGAAAAAATGGATGAAACCCGCGTCACCGCCGAAGTGGCCGATCTGGTTTCACATAGCGCCTATGTGGTTCTCACCCTGATCGGCGCGGTATTGCTGGCTTCCCTGATCATTCTGGTCATGCTGCCCCATGTGACCGCCCGCGCCAAGCGCACTGCCCTGACGCTGTTCGCCGCCGCCGTCGCGGTCATCGCAGTCGGAGCGCTGTTCTTTGAAAGTTTCGAGGAAGGTTATCTGGCGAGCAGTTTTTCCGGTGAAGTCTATGCAATCATTCTGGTCGGCGTGGGGCTGTTCACCCTGACCGCTCCCCTGGTACACAACCGGCTCAGCAATATCTCCAATGTGTTTATCGGATTGCTTGGCGCGCTTGCGGTAGTCTGTGTGTATTTCTTCACGGACCCGGTTGACCCGGCCACGACCGACAACAGGGCGCGCGATCACTCTCCCGCAATATTCCTGACGCCGGCAGTTCCGCAACAACCGGCAATAACCGAGTATCCCGAACCGGTGCGAGTAAACACAGAAGCCCCGGGAATTGCAATTCACGGACAACTGGCATTTTGTGCGGCTATTATTGTGTTGCTGCACATATTCCTTTATATCGCGATGGGTGAAAACAGCTTCCGCAGTTTCTGGCGGCTGTGGGAAATTCCCGTACTGTCGGCATTGATCTGGGGTGGACTGTTTTACGCCAGCGGGGTGCCGTTCTGGCAAATCGTTGCCGTAATTGCGGTCGCGGCCATTTCAGCGCCCAATGTCCTGCACATCATCAGTACCTACAAAATCAGGCAGAAGCGTGACCGTTCAATCAGTCAGTGGGCAGGTTCATGAAAAAATCGGCTTTTTCCTTTTACAAGTGGCTCGGCTTTGTGATCGCTGCGCTGGTCGCCGTGTTCAGCGCGATACTCGGCTGGATAGACGATGTGCCGATGCAGCATATCCTGTTTTACTCGCTGGCTGTCTTTGCGCTGATTTTATGGGGATGGCATCACTGTTCGGTACGCTGGATATATCGACCGGACGGCATCGCTATCCGCAATACCCGCGACCATAGTCCGCAGTCCGCCTCCGAAGCGCACGAGGATGAACACCAGCAGAGTTTTCTGCGCTCCCTGGTTGCAAGAAACAAGGGCGGAGCATGGGGCTTGCTGGCGCTGGCTATCGCATTCATTGCCAGCGCTTTTGCCGTCGAGGATTTTTTCCAGTGGCGCAATATCACGTCCGTGCTGATCTTTATCGCCTTCCTGATCCTCGCCTTTATCCTGAACAGACGGGTCAAAACCAACAAAAGCGCGTTTATCGGAATCGTTGTGCTGATCGGGCTTTTTATTATCGGCTCACTGGTGGTCGACGGCTTCCTGTCTACGTTGAATTTCAAGTCGATGCTGGTATTCGCTTCATTTCTGGGGCTGGCCTGTATCGGGCAAACCCTGGTCGCGCTTCTGGGAGGGCTGGATTTGTCGATCCCGTTCGTGATCGGGTCTTCCAATATCGGCCTGATGTATCTGCTGACTCTGAATACGCCACCATGGATCGCGTTTATTGCGGTCCTGCTGATCGGCGCCGGAATCGGTTTTGTTAACGGGATGCTGAGCTTTCGCTTGCAGGGTCAGGCGCTGATCCTGACTCTGGGAGTCGGTTTTGCGGTTTCCGGCGGAACCCAGATTCTGACCAGTATCGGTACCGCGTTCGGCGGCAACGTATTCGGTGTGGTACCCGAATGGCTGTCCAACATTGCTGCCATGAACGGGGTTTTCCTTGGCTTGAACTTCCCGCCTGTAGTCGTGATCTGGATTATCGCGTCGATCATCCTGATCGTCGGATTGCGCAATACAACCTGGGGAAGAAATCTGTATGCGCTCGGCGGCAGCCGTACTTCAGCCAAACGCATGTCCATATCCGAACGCGGTTACTGGGTCGCAATGTATACCATCAGCGGCTGTGTCTCGGCATTTACCGGGGCCCTGCTGCTCGGCTGGAGCGGCGGTGGATTTATCGGCGTAGGGGATCAATATCTGTTCATGACCCTTGCGGCGGTAGTGGTTGGCGGTACTTCCCTGCTCGGCGGCTGGGGCGGCTATGGATTTACCGTAATCGGGGTACTGGTTCTGCAGGTATTGACGTCGTTTCTGGTTGGAATCGGACTGGACTATGAAAGCCAGCAGTTTGTATTCGGGTTGCTGATACTGCCGATGGTCGCGCTGTATGCGCGTTCACCGCATATTCGCACACAGATATGAACGGCACAGCCGGGCACATATCAGTACGGCCTGCATGCCGGTAGCCGGCGAATCAACGACCAATCTACCGGTATTGGGCCAGCAGGTCTGCGATGCGCTTCAGAAATATCGCGTGTTCGCAGGCTTCTTCAGAAGAAAATGACGGTTCGAGTATCTCTACCGGCTGTCCACGAACGCCGGAACAGATTCCGATCCGGTAGTCTTCATGCGGGCGTTTGCATACGGTCAGATATTTCCCCTGCATCGGCTGTCGACGGAATTTGTCGAGCGCCGTCCTCAAATCCCTGCTGTGTTCTACCGGCGGCTGGCCGTTTCGGGGCGGTCCGGCAACAGGATTGGCCCGGTGCTCTGCGATCAACCGGTTACGGGTCGCCTCATCGGTCAGCAGGGGCAGTACATAAGTGCGGGTAATGAAATCGTCGGTACTGGCGCGGCCCTGATCGGTTTGTACGCCGGTTGGTTTATCTGGCATGGTTCACCTCATTACTCTCAAAAATCGGGGTCGGGTCATCAGGTACATCGGCACGGCGCCCGCTCGCCGCGGGCTTCCTTGATACGCAACGCCTCTTGCCGCGCCTGTTCGGGTGACGAAAAGACCTTGTCCTCGAACAGGATGATCGGCTTGCGCCGATCCGCGTTCAACTGCCCCACGCACCATTGTTCATCCGCTTTGGTACAAACTACCATATAGGCGCCTGCAATCGGACCGTAACGCCGGTTATTCAGCACAAACAGGCATTCCGCCAGTTGATTGAGCTTGTCCGCATCCAGATCGCCCAATGCGGCCGCCTCCAGGCCGTTAAGCGGGGTCAATGCGGCGCCCATGACGTCCTTGCCGGCAGGCGGTTCCATCATCTGCATGCCGGATTTTTCCGGCGTATTCGTATTCATCATCTGCACCGTGTTCTGTTGATCTTCATGATCTGGCCAGAGGGCCCCCGTTCAGGGCAGAGGGCCGTCTTTCAGAAACCCCCGGATCGCGTTCTCCAGAATACGCGACACATTATTGTTGTAGTTGTTATGTGACAGGCTACCGCACCAGGCCAGCGAGCCGGGCGCGAACAACGCTCCGTCATTCGGGGTTTTATAGTAAATCATGTCGGCCCTGACCTGCGGATTTTCAGTCCCGCCCCCATAATAGCCACGAACAGTGAAATGGATCTCTTCATTGACCTGCAACATCAGGTTGGTATGGCCCTCGGAACGGGCCAGCAGCCAGGCATTGTGCGGTGTACCGAATGCCAGATCATAGCGATCCAGCTCAAGACCTGCGGCGCCGCCGCCCACCAGACCAAAGTCACCGATGATTTCATCTTCGCCGACTCCTTCGAAAATCCAGGCGCATTCCGGCCGCTTGCTGTCTTCCTCGCGCCGGTAATACGAAGACACATCGAAACCATAAGCGGTAAACGTAAGACCACAGAGCTTGCTGGGTATGCGTCCGCGCGCGCGCCACATGCCACCGAACTTGCCATCAAAGGCATTGTGGTATTCTCCGGGATTGGCAGTCCATGCGCGAGTGCCCGCCTCACCCTTGCGTACTTCAATGATATTTTCATTGTCCGGGTGATATTCACTGATCCAGTAAAATCCATCGGCGCCCAGATAAATCCAGCGCCCGCCCTGAAACTGGTAGGAATCATAGGCTTCGTGCATTTTTTCTGAGGTATATTCGGGGTGACTACCGGTCAACACGACCCGGTAGCGGTTCAGCAAACCGACCCCCTCGCGATGCAGGTCTTCGTCGGTATGCACATCATATTCAAAATTCTTTTCTTCCAGCCAGTCGACCAGATGCAGATCGGCGTTCAGCTGCCACAGAGATGGCGACAGCCAGTGACGGTATTTTGGCCGCATATTCAGGATCGGCCGCAGACGCGACGAATAACACACGCCGCTGCCGTCGGAATGCAACGAATAGGTCGACAAACCGTATTCCCGGTGCTCGTTCAGATAAAGATCCGAGGCCGACATCACCGGAACCTTGCCCGCCAACAGCTGCGCAACGACCGAATTGGTGCCGAGATTGTCGTTAGAATAAGCCATATAGCTGTTAGTCGGCAAAATCAGCGCAGTCTTCGCGGTTGCAGTACCCCTGGGCGGGCGTACCACGAACGGAATAAAATCTTCCGTATCGGGAGAATCATCTCCACCGATACGCAAACGGGCAGCGTAAACACCACTGCCCAATCCTTCCGGTATCATGAAATCAAAGTCCACCTCCCAGCGGGCATCGTCTATATCATCGTCGTGGAAATGAATGGCGCCGTATTCTGCCGGCTTGTGGTGATATACGATCTCATCACCAGACCAGTTGAATCCGGTCATCCCCCGGGCAGGCAGATTGATCGCGTGACCATTCAGCGCATTCGCCGATGTATCGACAATCCAGGTAGACGCAATATGGGTCGTGATATTGGCATGAAAATCCCAGGCGCCTGTGACCCGTGTGCGCAGTTCTCCGGAGCAGGCCTGGAAACCCGATGCCAACGCCTCGATTTCGGATTTCGACAGCGCTCCATGGCAAACCCTGGGGCGGTCGATCTTGCCATTATAGATATGGGTTTGCTCCGGCAATTCCACCGGCTGCCGGGCTTCCCGGTAATGCGCGCCGAAAATCGTCCGCCCACTTCTTTCCTGTAGTGTCGATGCAGCCATCAACAGCGGAGCATCATTGACGCCGGCGATCAGACTGTTGATTGCCTCTACCGTTGCCGTGGTTTCCTCCGCAGGGTGCAGCAGCGACATGCCGAGCCCCCCGTTGGTGCGAGTCACGACCGGTTCCTGGTACAGCGTAACCCGGCCGCTTATTGCATCGAAGGTCGCCGCCGCCAGATACCAGACCTTCAGAATCAGTTTCTTGCCGCTCGACAGGCGCATCACCTGCCCCTTGCCGTCCCCGATTTCTACCGACAAACAGCCGTGCTCATCAATGAACAATCCATATCCGCATTGAGTCGGCTCCACCCATTTGGTCAGGATACCCTGTCTTCCCTTGTCGGGCGTAGTCGGGAAAATATAAGCCTGCAAGGTAAAGCTGTGCAGATTCATTCGTTCATCGCGGGGAATAATCACATAGGAACCGCCGTGAATGCGCTGGTTGCGCCCCGGCCAGGTTCTGTTGCAAGGCGCGGCAATCTCTTCTTCCTTGTAGCCCGGACCCTGCGGATTGGTGTCGCCATGGATCAGGCGGACAATCTGCGCGTCGTAGGACTCGTTGTTCTCCGAATTCACATAAAACCTGAGGTTCTCTCCGGGACACACAGAATACTTGTCGCTATACCCTGTAATTCGTAACATGGCTTTTCCCCAACCTTGAAAATCTAAAAATCGACTCTGTTTGTGTGCAGCTCATGCGTAGATGAGGCTCGTTCAATTTCTCTCTCCGGGACGGTGGACATCTCCATCTTGTAGACCAGATACCAGATCATGCCCACGCCGAGGGCCCACCAGATAATCTGCCATGCCCAGATTGAGGGCATCGCAAAATTCCACGCCGCGTACCCGGCATCGGGCTCGCCAAAAAGACGGTTACCGATCACGGCGCCGGGACCGATTGCAAAAAACATCCAGACCAGTACGATCACCCCGGCGACCGGTTTTGTCCAGCGTTTACGCACCATCAGCGGACTGTATTGTTGCAGGAAATGGTGGAACCGGTCGCGTCGCGGCCGCTCCGCATCGTTACGCTCGATCACTGAAATGGTAATACAGACCACAATATTGACAAACATACCCCATGCGGCGGAATGAATGGTCCAAGGCCAGCGCCCCCAGGGCAGCGAATCGGCTGCCAGCTTCTGCCCGAGCGGCTCGGTCATGATAACGGCAATCAATCCGGCAACCAAACCCAGGGTGGCCGCCTGACGGGTAATCCACGGTAACCAGGTAACCGCAAGCAGTGACGGCCATAGCTGGAATCCAAAAGATAGCGCAAGACCGCCCAACAGCAGGGTCGCATCCATTGAGAAGGTTGCAAGCAGCATGGCAGCCAGAAATACCAGGCCGGTACACAACCGCCCGGCTTTTTTCTGTTTGCCGTGATCAGCATCGGGCTGGATATAGCGACGATAGACATCCCGGGCCAGGATACTTCCGGCAGCCGACATGAAAGCGCCGGCCGTGGCTTGTAACGCGGCGATGGCGCAAACCGCGAACACCCCGATCAACCAGGGCCAGCCGTCGCCGATTAACCGGATAAAATGGGGCACCAGAGTACTGCCATCCCGGTCGGACAGAGCCGGCAGTAGTTGCGCACTCGCGATACCGGCCTGATTAGCCCCGGCGTCGGCGCCGAGCAGGCGCGCGCTGACACCGATCAGGGTGGCGAACGAGATCAGGATGAAGCTGACACAAAACGCGCCCCCCCAAACCTGGTGAATAGCGAAGCCGCGCGGCGACCGGCTCGCAAAACCCCACATCGAAATTGCCGGGGAAGCATGAATCCCCATCACCGCCATCATGAAGGTCAGGCACATGATCGCGGTCCAGGGACCTCCGGCAGGGGCCTCGATCCCCAATCCGGCAGTCCACTGAATGACGCCGGGAATGACGAAATATCCGGGATAATCCCCTCCGCCAGAGCCTCCGGTATGGCCCCAGAGGCCCGTAGTTTTCTGCGCGATATTGGCCAGCCCGATATTCAGCGCATCGAATCCCCCGACCAGCCTGAGCGCGAATGCGCCGAGCACAATGATGCCAAAAGCAAACAGGACAAACTGCACCACCGCTATTTTCGCGACGGCCTGCATACCTCCGGTTACCGAATAGAGCAACACAAAGCCAGACAATACCCACATCGCAATATCACGGGATATCAGACCATCGGTCAATTCACTAACCAGAAAGCCGGACGCGCCGAACAGGATCGCGGCAAAAGGCGCACCGAACAACAATGCGATGCCGACAGAGGCGATTCTGAGCGCATGGCTGTCGAAATAATCCGCAAACATCTCTCCGCAAGTCATATAGCCAAAGCGGCGCCCCAGCATCCATTGGCGTTTCAGCAACACCGTACCGGCAAACGCCGCAGCGATGCCGTAAAAGGCCGTATTGGCAAACTGGAATCCATCACGAAATAGCAGAGGGGGATAGCCTGTGAAGGTCCACGCCGCCAGGGTGACGGCAGTAATCGAAAGGGAAAATACCCATGGCGACAGTTGCCGTCCGGCCAGGAAAAAATCACTGGCGGTATGCGCCCTGCGCAGCGCGCGGATGCCCCAGAAAAAACAATACGCCCAGTAGATCATCAAAAATACCAGCACCCAGATCAGGTTATCGGTCATCACAGTTGCCCGGCAAACAAACTACATATTTTTTGCGCAAGCTGCCGCGCTGAACGTCGAATCGGCGAACCATCAGACAATCTGCGCGGGAGCCTGAGGCACCTGCGCCCAGAACTCGGGATCATGCCCGTAAAATATGCGGGCGCCCGCTCTTTGCAGTTTGCGTAACAACAGCAACGACTGAAGCATTTGACTGCGATTGTGCACCAGATGCGGCAAATGCAGATTGGTCAGGGTTTCTTTCAGATAACAGGCATCGGCGGTCAATACGATCGTGCCGGAATCCAGTCGTACCCTGAGCGATTGATGGCCCGGAGTATGGCCGAAAGTCGGTATCGTAACAATCCGTCCGTCACCGAACAGATCATGCTCTCCATCGACTGTCCGGATCAGGTGCCCATGGTCGTAATCGCCCGGAGAATAACCGTTAGCCTTGATAAATTCCGGAGTATGTCCAGCCTCCCATTCCCGTTGCTGAATGATGATCCTGGCATTCGGAACCAGCTCATTCCCGCCAGTATGGTCGAAGTGCAGGTGTGAATTGACCAGATATTCGATTCTGCCGGCATCAATATGCAACTGTTCAAGGCGGGACTTTATATCCTCGCCCTGACGAAATTCGACCTTGAATAAATCCGCCAGGGGTCCGATTCTGGCCGCTGCGTCATGCTGACACTGTGGATGCAACCCGGTATCGAACAACACCTGACCGGCTGGATGATCGATTAAATAAGCCGGTACCGGGAAGCGGATCCTGCCCGCCTTGCCTGCGAGCATCATATCCAGTCCGCAGGTCAACCAGCCACACGTCATGCCATACAGTTTTATCGACACGTCATCTGTCTGTGCGTTCACGAATGATGCGCAACGCCTCCTTGAGGTATACCCGAAACACATCATAGTTTTCACTCATCGGGAAATGACCGATATCTTCCATTTCAATATAGACCCCGCCCTTTATCTGGCGCGCGGTATTTTCAGTAGCTTCGGGAGGCGTCAGATAATCGTAGGTTCCGGTCATCATGATAACCGGGCATTTACGTCCCTGGATGTTACCCAACTCCTCACGCAGGTCGTGATCCACCGAGTAAAAATACAAATCCCCTTTGAATGCTTCCGAACCCTGGGTGTAATAATGCCAGGTCAGCCAGCGATCCATTTCCGGCGACTGTGGCGCCATCAGATCCCAGACCCCGCTACCGCAAACCTGGGCCGCGTTGGCGTGCGGGTGACGCCACCAGTCCAGATAAAATCCGGGAGCATAGTCGGCAGCCTCTACCGGAATCACCGCCTTGAAACGGTCGGGCCGCCGCAGGGCAAGCTGCAATGCGACATTGCCGCCGAACGAGGAACCCATGAAAATCGGCTTTTTCAATTCCAGCGCGTCACACAGGGTGACTATGAAATTACAGTAATGCTCGGCGGTCAGTTTATATTCCTGTTTCCACCACTCGGTATTGTGGGGCGGGTCGGACTTTCCGTGTCGCGGCAAATCATAGGCAATCACATTGTAATGCCGTGTAATTTCCTCGTCTTCCAGCAAACCGCGCCACTGGTGATTATGGCAGCCCGCAGTATGCTGGCAAATCAGCGGTTGGCCCTTGCCATTATACAAGTAGAAAACCTTGTACTCCTGGCCATCGACATCTATGGTTACGTAACGACCGGTAACCGGCGAGTGTTTTACCATTTTATTGTTCCCGGGAAACGTTGTTTCAGTTTACCGTCTGCCAGAGCCTCAGACGGGTACGCCGCTTTTGCGTAACAGTTCAAATTGCACGGTAAAATTACGAAGATTCTTCATCAACACCAGGTGGTTGCCCTCAATCTTCAGGTCCTCGCGGAAACTGGCCGACCAGATACCGTGGTACATCGGTTTTGGCATGGGTCGGGAAAACTCCCGCCAGGTCTGCGCTGAAGCGCGCAGGGCAAAATCGTAAGGATCCAATGGTCCCGGGTTGATATTCATGTTTTTCACCTTGCCGTCGTGCATCTCAATGATCACCTTGCAGTCCGTCATGTCATACATGAACGAGCAGGTATAGTATTTGGCCATGGCGCCAATCGTTTCATCGCTGTTTGTCAGGCTGGCATATTTGTCTGCCCAGGTCTTGATATCTTGCTTCATCTTCCGTACTCTTCAAATTGCAAATCAACCGCTTGATTACCGGAAACCGGCTTCACGGGCCGGGGGGCATTTTGGCGCGGACCGTCACCGCCTGGACGGTTTGCCTGCGGACGTTGTCGGGGCGCCGCCTGACTTGTCCGCTTCAATAACTTCCTTGTTATATCCGCCAAGAATATTGCTGATGTTGCTGATCTCACCGGGCGACATACCGATTTCCTGCAACAGGTTATCAACAAACGGCATTTGCGCCCGGTAACGCAACGCCGAATTGACCACGTTATCGGCAAGACTGCCACCGGGGGCGCCCGTGCCGTCACCCTCCCGCGGCTCAGAGCCGCCGCCATTTGCATTCCCCCGCGGATGTCCATCACTGAATCCCGGCAATCCGTTGACTTCCATAATCCTGATCATGTCGATGTTCTGCATCGGCTTGACCGCTTCGCGGATGATTGATTCCAGGTTGCCCGCCAGTTTCATGCGCAGGGCGCTGCGACGGCTGGCATCGCTGCGCATATTTTCCGCTTCATTCAGTAATTGCTTGCCGGCGGCATCCACTTCATAACGCAATCTGGCGGCCAGCGAAGCATATTTCTCCGCCTGCTCGCGGTCTGCCGAAGCTTCTTTTTCAGCCCTGGCAAGGGTAGTCAACTGAATGGCTTCGCGCTCTACCTGCCGCGCGGCATTGATTAATTCAACCTGCTTGCCGCGCTCTGCAATCTCAAGCTCACGCATCGAAGCGACCTTCTCTTCGGCGTTGGCCACTTCGGCGCGGACCCTCTCTTCCTCGACATTGGCTTTCAGCACTTCCAGTGATTTTCTGATAATCGCCAAGTCACGCTCCTGCTCTTCCAGTTTCAGCCTCCCTGCTTTCTCTATATCCCGCGTCCGGGTTATTTCCTCGCTTGCGATACGTTCCGCATCCAGATTTCTCTGCTGGTGGATTTGCAATTTTTTGACTTCTTCCCGGGACTTGATCTGCGCCTGCTCGGACTCCTGGAAACGCTGCGCTTCCTCCTTCACGATATCGGCCTTCTGCCGGGCCCGGCGTATCGCAATTTCTTCCTGTTGCTTAAGGCGCACATATTCATTCTCCTTCTCAATCTCCAGAGCGCTGATTTCAGCTTCCAGATTCTTCTGCCGGATTTCGATCTCGGTGTCCTTTTCAACCTGATTGCGCAGCTTGCGCCGTTCCTCAACCTCTACCGTCAGCCGGTGTTCCCGTAATGAACGTTCGACCTCAATAGCCTGCTCATGGGAAATACGCGCTTTCTCGATTTCCTCGTCAGCCCTGATTCGCGCCTCTTCCGCTTCCCGCTCCCGGTTGGCGCGTTCCACCGCTATATCCGTACGCTCACTGGCGCGTTGCTTTTCGATTTCCCTTTGCTGAGCGAGACGCGAGAACTCGCTTTTCTTCTCAATGTCCAGCGCCCGTATCTCGGCCTCCAGATTCTTGTTGCGGATCTGAATCCGGGTATCCTGCTCAATGTCGTTACGTTTTTTCTTGCGCGATTCGATCTGTTCGGTCAACTGTGTCAGACCTTCGGCGTCAAACGCGTTGGATGGATTGAATGCTTCCAATTCCGCCTGGTCCAGCCCGGTCAGGGAAACCGCCTCAAGCTCAAGACCGGTCTGGCCGAGCGATTCTTCCACCAGCCTCTTCACGGACTTGACATAGTCGCCGCGGTGTTCTTGCATCTCGTCCATGCTCATTTGCGCGGCCACGATACCGAGGGCATCGACAAACCGGCCTTCCACCAGTTCACGCAGCCCCTCCGGTTCCAGCGTGCGTTTGCCGAGAGAACGCGCAGCGGTAGACACCGCTTCCCGGTCGGGCCTTACACGTACATAAAACTCCGCCACCAATTCAACCCGCATCCGGTTTTTGGTAATCAATGACTTGTCCCCGCCACGCCGCACCTCAATGCGCAATGTACGCATGCCAACCGTGGTTACATTATGAATAATCGGCAACACAAACGCCCCGCCGCTGATTACCACCTTTTCACCGCCGAGACCACTACGCACAAACGAAACCTCCTTCGAAGACCTGCGGTACAGCCAGTGCAGTAAATAAACTGCGATTGCAATCGAAAGTCCGATCAGGATGATTACAGCGATAATATCTGCGCCAGTCATAATTTCAAGCTCCTGTCTTGTTGTGCCTGCAGTAGTCGTGTACTGAAAACAACGTCATGAATGCGACCCCGAATCATTCATTACGGCCCGATAGATTACGAAACCGAAGATAATCTTGTTCAAAAAGTCGGCAAGGTTATAAACGATATTCAGACTGTTGGTATCGACACCGCCTCCCAGATGCTCGATAAAATATCCGAGCGGGTAAATAGCCCAGCCGACCGTGACAATCAGGCGCAGGCCATTGAATGCCAGGTGGGTGGCATCGTTGCCGCTTTTCGCATTGACCCGGCCCGCTTCACCCATATACAGTTCACCCAGAATGTACAACCAGCCAATCAGCCCGATCAGGAAACCGAGAGTAACGCTCATATAGCCCGCGGCGCCCAGGAATTCCCCGATCACCATGACCAGAGAGCCGACCAGAAGGCGCCAGAACAGGGCGGTGGAAGCCTGCGTGACGGCAACCAGCACGACATAAAACAGAACGATCTGCATCGGATGGGTCAGCGCCCAGTCCACGTATCGCAAGATAATCGGCGCGGCGCCTGTATCTACCCACATTTGCCGGGTATAATGGTAATGAATCGCGGAGACCAGCATCACTACACCCACCAGCGTCATCGTAGTGTGCCATCGGCTCGCGACCCGGGTTCTCTCCAGCAGGAAGAAAATCGTTGCGCCGATCATGGCTATCGACATCAGCCAGAATGTGCCGCCGACAACGTCAGTGGGTAACAGCGTTTCGTTCATCAGATATATAGAACCGGAGGCTATTGATATACGGGAGACACACTACCATTAGTTATATATCCCGGTCAATAGTCTATATTACCAAACCGGGGTCATTCCATAATTCTGTGTTATCGGGGCTGTCGGCCATGTTCAGGCCTGACCATGGCCAATACCAGCCGCTGGCGGAAATTGTCGGCGATGACCGCGACAATCAGGAGAACACCGATCACGACCATTTGCAGGTAGGAATTTATGCGCATCAGATTCATCCCGTTTTGAATCAGGATGATAAAGACCGCTCCCAGAACCACATTCGAAAGACGTCCGACGCCACCAAACAGACTGACACCACCGATCGCACATGCCGCAATTGAGAGCAGCGGGTAATTCGAGCCGATATTGGACTCGCCGCTTTCAAGCCGTGCAGTCAGCAGTAAAGCGGCAATCCCGGTAATGAACGATGAAATGACATAGGCGCTCAACAGGTAAAATCGCGTATTGATGCCGGAAAGGCTGGCTGCCCTGATGTTGCCTCCGATCGCGTACAGGTAGCGACCCATTGGCGTCCAGTTGATGAATACATACATCACCGCGACACACAACGCAGTAATCCAGACCGGAACCGGGATACCGGCCATCTCGCCATAACCGAATATATTGGCAAAGGACTCCGGGGCGCCGTAAATCGGAGTGCCTCCGGTAATGGTAAGCGCCAGTCCAAATACGATGGACGACATCGCCAATGTCATGACAAATGGGGAAACCCTGAAAAATGCGACACCGATACCGTTGATCGCGCCAACCATGACACTCGCGCCAAGGCCCGCCAGACAACCGATGAACACCGACTCCCAGCCGCTGCCATAGCCGGACCATAATGAAACCATGGTCATGGACGAAACCACCGAAGTCATCGCCAGTATCACACCCACCGAAAGGTCCAGACCTGCGGTCAGCATCACGACCATCTGCGCCATTGCCACGAGCACCAGATAAGTGGACTGCCGGGAAATACCGAATAAATTTCTTTCAGTCAGAAAATTCTCGTTGAGGATGCTGAATCCGATCACAGCGACACCCAGAAACCAGGGCAAGACTCCGCCTTTTATGAACAGGATTGATGCCGCTCGTCTGATTCTGTCCACTGTATTTGATGATTCCGGTATCATATTGATTGACCTACCGTTCAAAAAAATAACCCAGCAAGGCCTGCTCTGTAAGCTCATCCCGGCATAGCTCGGCACACATCCGCCCCCGGTGCATTACATAACTGCGGTGTGTCAGGTTGATAATCTCCGACAGATCAGAAGAAATCAGCAAGACGCCGGCGCCCGCCTCACACACATCCCGCACCAAACGATATATGGCTGCGCGAGCGCCGACATCGACTCCAACCGTAGGCTCATCCAGAATAAACAGCTTGACATCCCGCACCAGACTTTTTGCGACCAGCACCTTCTGCTGGTTTCCGCCGGAAAGGTGCTCAAGCGACTTTTCGACGCTGAGCGGATTCAGGCTCAATCGCCGCGCGACCTGTCCAATAATATTTTTCTCGCTTTGCCGGTTCAGTAAAAAGCCGCTCGCGAACTTCGGCAATCCCAATGAAGGCAACGAGACATTTTCCCTGACGTTTTGAATCATGACCAGACCTTCCGCCCGCCGGTCGGAGGGCAGATACAGCATTCCACGGTCAAGCATGGCGCGTGGACTCAGGTCGTTGATCCGTGCAGCGCTGTCATAAACCGTGTCATCCAGATACGAAATATGGCCGGACCTGATCTTTTCCAGTCCGAAGCACGCACGACCGATCTGCGCTTTTCCCGATCCCACCAGCCCCGCTATGCCGACAACCTCTCCCGCATGGACCCGGACCGACACATCGCCGCCCTGCGTACCGTTCAGGTTCAGATTCCTCACATTGATCAATAACCTGCCGGAGCGAGTATTGATTTTCGGGAACACTTTTTGTAAACGCCTGCCGATAGTCAGTTGCACCAGTCTGTCTTCGCTGGTATCGGACGCCAGCACAGTCGAAACCTGGCTGCCATCACGCAAGATCGTGATGCGGTCGCTGATCCGGCAAATTTCCCGGGTGCGGTGGGTTATATAAATCACCCCGACACCATCACGATTCAGAACTTCGATCATGGAATAGAGTCGATTCGCTTCATGCTCGGTCAGTGACGCGGTCGGTTCGTCCAGAATCATGATAGAAGGTTTGGCGCGAAAAGCCTTGGCAATCTCGACCATTTGCTGCTCGGCGCGTGAAAGGTGCATCACCCGCTTGTCCGGCTCAAGCTCAAATCCCAGACTGTCCAGAACCCGGCAGGCCCGCTGCCGAAGGCCTGATTTCTCAAGAAAGGGGCCGTTCAGTGATTCGGATCCCAGAAACAGATTTTCTTCGACTGTGAGTTGGGGAATCAGCGAAAACTCCTGGAACACTGCGCTGATACCGAGCTCGCGAGCGTGCTTGACTGAACCGATCTCGACTTCTTCATCGTTCAGGAATATCCTTCCTGAAGTCGGCCGGATCACGCCGGCGATAATCTGGATTATGGTGGATTTGCCCGCGCCATTCTGGCCGAACAGGGCATGAACTTCACCGGAGTGGACGTCCAGGTTGATCCGATCAAGAGCCAGTGTGCCGGGAAATCGCCTGGAAATATTTTCCAGGCGCAACAATGGAACGCCCCGGGGATAATCCGGAGGCGCGCTGGAATACCGCTTGTCCATGTTACCATCAATCTACGGAAAACTGCGGAATCCACCCGCCCGGGGCCAAAGTCGCAGAAGTATCGAACCCGGCAACCGTGTCCGGCGTAACGATAATAAACGGCGGCTGGACATGCTCGATCACTCGACCAGTGCCATTATATTCGGGACGGCCTCCGGTTGCCATGTCCCTGCCTTCCAATAGCCGGACCGCCTGATCGATCGCGACCCGGGCCTGGATAATCATCTGATCCGACGGCGCCATGGCGACGGCGCCCCGCCTGAGAAAAATATCCATCCCCGGAGTATAGTAATAGGCTACCAGCCTGATCTGTTTTTCCAGATTGCGTTCCCTGATTGCGCCAACCGCCCCTTCAATGGTGGTTGCGGCGCCAACGATATAGTCGAGTTCCACATTCTCCCCTGAAGTCATCGTCTGCAGAATGTTTTCGACCAGTTCCAGTTGCACTGCCTTGCCGGTATCTCCCCATCTTGTCGCCAGTATCTGCACATGCGTATCCCTGAGCGCAGCGCGGCATCCGCGGTCACCATCAACCGACCAGCCGGCTCCCGGTGGGCCGGGGAACCATACCATCCTGACTGCGCCCTCGCCGCCAGAGGGCTGGTCGGCAACCCACTTGCATGAAAAGTAACCCATATTGTAGAAACTTTGCAACGAATTGGCATCGACCGCCGTATTCAAACCGGTGATAATAACCACGACCGGAATACCCATCGCCCGGATCATATCAATCTGCCTGGCGTTGCCGTCTCTGGAAATAGGAGCGATAACGAGTGCTTCGGCGCCACTGGAAATACAATTTTCGACCTGATTCAGCTGCCTCTCCAGATTGGTATAACCACCCGCCTCAACCAGTGTTATTTTTTGTCCGAGGCGCTTCCCTTCAGAAATAATACCGTAGGCGACACCCGCGAAATAGGAATCTTTCATGTGTGGGAAAGACACACATATGTGATGCTGCCCCGTCACCTGCCCGCGCGCCAACGGCACATAATCGACCCGCTCCAGCTTTCCGATCCGGTTTTTCGGGTCGGTCCAGCAGGCCATATCTCCGTCTGTGCATGCCGGGTTGTAAACCTGAACCGCGGTCGGCCACCACGGCCTGTCCTCAGCCAGCGCCGGTAATGCCGGCAGTAGCATGAACGTCATCATGTTCGCCAGCAGAATCAGGGTCGGGTTGTCGGGCAGCCTGTTCACATCATTATTGCCATCCGTGTAATAATGCACACAACCCGCACTGAAATCAATCTGCCGGATTTGCCGACCGCCGCAAGAAATCTGTAAACTATATGACAGCGCCCGAATCCAGCGATATGACCGACATAACAGCTGCAAAAAATGAACCACGGTCCGAATCTTCGAATTTTGATCGCCGATGATCACGCACTGGTACGTGGCGGACTGGCCTTGCTGGTCGACATGGCTGCGCCCGGGGCAGAAGTGTTACAGGCCGGCAGTCTGGAACAGGTTAACGGCATTCTCGCACAAAAAACTCCAGTCAGCCTGCTGTTGCTGGACCTGCTGATGCCGGGAATGCAGGGAGAAGCCGGTATCACGAGCATTGCGGATTCGTGGCCCGATATTCCGATCGTGATTGTCTCGATGAAAGAGGATACCGATACCATTCGACGGTTGCTGGCGGCCGGAGCGATGGGCTATATCCCGAAAACCTCCACCCCCGATATTACGATCAGCGCCATACGTCTGGTACTTGATGGAGGCATCTATGTCCCTCCGCATATTCTGCGTCTGAATGAAGAGCCTCCACTCCTTCACCACGAGACCCCGCTGACTACCAGCTACCGGACCAGCCAGGGTAACCTGACACATCGGCAGCTGCAGGTTTTGGAGTTGATCAAATCCGGCAAATCCAATAATGCGATTGCCGACGAATTGGGATTGACAACCGGCACTGTAAAAATGCACGTTTCCGGAATCTTCAGGAAACTGAATGTGACCAACCGCACCGAAACGGTAGCAACCTGGTCCAGAATCAACGGATGACTCCAGGGTCGCCGGGGCCACCGGACTTCAGGCGCCAACCCGCATATTGATCATATTCGTGATCAATGAACGTAATCTGGCTGGCTGTACGGGCTTGAACATAATCTGATAGCCATACCCGGAAATATCCCGTAAATGTTCTTCCTGTATGTCTCCGGTCACAATCACAGTCGGGATCGCGCAACCGATGACTTTCTGAACGTGACTGGCAATCCTGACACCTTCCGCCCCACCCGGTAACCGGTTATCGGCAACAATGACATCAGGAGAAGCGGCTCCGTTGTGTGCGACCACCGCCATGACTTCATCTATATTGCGACCTGTAATCACTTCACAACCCCAGGATTCCAGCAGATGTCGGCTCGCTTTCAAAACCTCGGCATCATCTTCTACCAGTAACACGCGCACGCCCTGCAAACCATGCGTGAGATGCCCGCACAATTCGGGTTCGGGCAATAATTTTTCAGGCAGCTTTTTTTGGCCGAGCGCAGACAGGACAGCAAACCGCGACCCTTTGCCGACTACAGAATCACACTCGATCCGATGGGACAAACAGAGCGCCAAACGCTTGGCGATCGCCAGTCCGAGGCCGAGGCCCTTGCTCCTGTCTCTCTCCTCGTTATTGATTTGATGGAAGTCTTCGAAAATTTTCTGCGCCTGATCATTGTCAAAACCACACCCCGTATCCCATACTTCAATTGCAACCGCACTACCTTTCCTGCGCACCCCTGCCAGGACCCGCCCCTGGTGGGTATAACGAATCGCGTTAGACATGAAGTTACCCAGTATTCGCTCCAGTAAAATCGGATCGCTGCGTACGTATATGCTTGACGATACCAGTCGGAAAACCAGATCCTTTTGCTGGGCAACCGGCGCAAACTCCCGGAACACCCGACTCAATACATCCTGAATCGGGAAATCCTCAAAATTGGGCTGTATCGCTCCAGCCTCAAGCTGCGATACATCCAGTAGCGCGCTCAGTTGCCGCGCTGTGGAAAGGGATACGGCATCAATGTTTTCAATCACTGCGAGCGCATCAGGGCTGTTTATTTTCTGTCGCAATGCGGCAATGTACATCTGCATCGCCTGCAGTGGCTGCCGCAAATCGTGGCTGGCCGCAGCCAGAAACATCGATTTGGCCCGGTTTGCCCTTTCCGCCTCCTCTTTCGCATCCTGAAGGTCCTGACCCTGGCTCCACAAGTCGTGTTTCAAGCGGTTGAAGCTGCGGCTCATTCGGCCGAGTTCGTCACCTCTTGCCATGATCACTTTTTCAAGCTCGGACTCCTCCATCCTCTGCATTGTAGTAAACGCATTGATCGTATCGGTCAGCAGTTGCAGGGGTTTGGAAATGTTGCGTCTGACTATCAACAACAGCATCAAAATGAAGAAAATCATCGCTACAATCAAGGTCAAAATGACGAAACCGATGGCAATGCGCTCAGTGTAGACCGCTTGCCTCGTTGACTCCTGTGTGATTATCAAGAACCTGTTGATCAGTGTTTCGAGTTGATCCATCAATACGGCTTCATTGTGAATAATGCCCTGCATGATTTCCGAATCGACTGAAAGAGCCTGGGCTTCAATCGATCGAAGCAGCCTGGCGCCCAACTCGTGGTATATCTGCGCTGTTCGCCTCAGGGCAGACAGGTTTTGCAACAGCTCCCCGCTGTGCTGAGCCAGCGCGTTTTCATTCTCATTCAGGTTCACTACCGATCTCCGGATGAGCCCTTCGGTAGCCTGGATGCTTTGCCGGACATCCTTCCCGTCCCCAAAATAGCCTGAAAACCAGTTTGATTGCAGCGCGGAATTTTTTGCCCTGGGCGCAATCATAATCTCTCGGGTTTCCCGTATCCGGCTTTGAATTTGTGTTCGAATATTTTCTATCGAGATATATAATGGCAGGGTCGTTGCGGTCACCCGTCCAGCTTCATCACCTAAAATGCGCAGTTGTGAAATCGCAACCAGCCCGACAATGCAGAAACCGGCGACCTCGACTGCGATCAGGATCAGTATTTTTCGATCGAGCGAAAGTCGATTGAAGATTCTGTTCAAATTCTGCATACCATCCTGAAACGGGGAACCCGTTGGATATCAGCCCATACAAGGCAAGGATCAGCAGATCCGGCAACTCATACCCGGATTCCCCGGCAAGTCCCGTTCAGGGGAGCAGCACGGTACAACCGGTCGTTTTTCGGGCTTCCAGATCACGGTGGGCATCCGCCGTCCGTGACAGCGCATAAGTCTGGTTGACCGCAATCTTCACAATCCCCCTGCCCACGACGTCAAACAAACGGTTCGCTCCTTCCTCAAGCAACACGCGGGTCGCAGTATGGGTAGCCAGGGTTGGGCGAGTCACATAGAGCGAACCCCTGGACGCAAGAATCGCCGGTCTGAACGGCTCAACCGGCCCCGATGCGTTGCCATAGGTAACCAGTGTGCCAAAAGGACGCAAGGAGTCCAGCGAAGCCTCGAAAGTAGCCTGCCCGACAGAATCGTAAGACACGGCGACCCCCTCTCCATCGGTGATTTCCCGAACCTTGCGGACAATATCCTCCTGGCGGTAGAGAATCGTATGGTCCGCCCCGTTAGCCTCGGCCAGCGCCGCTTTTTCACTGGAACCGACGCAAGCGATGACGGTGGCGCCCAGATGTTTTGCCCACTGGCAAAATATCAGGCCAACGCCTCCTGCGGCAGCCGTAACCAGGATGACATCGCCGGGTTTGACCGCATACGAACGATACAACAGGTAGTGAGCGGTCAGGCCTTTCAGCATGATCGCAGCGGCAGTCCGGTCATCCATGCTATCGGGCAGTTTCAACAGTTTTTCCGCTGGCGCCAGACGGGCTTCGCTGTAGCTCCCGGGCAACGTGCCATAGGCAACCCGGTCACCGGTCGACAATCCGCTCACCCGCTCACCCACCGCGTCGACCACTCCCGCCGCCTCCATGCCCAGCACCGCCGGCATTTGCGCTACCGGATATAACCCGGTACGCATATACACATCAATAAAATTGAGGCCGACCGCGGTTTGGCGAATGCGCACCTCGCCGGCGCCCGGATCGTCCACATGAACCGCTTCCCATTGAAGCTGGCTGGCGTCGCCCGTGCGGTGAATGCGAATAGCATGCGTCATCAGCAACTCCCGTTAAATCAAAGATCTATTCTTGCGCGATCGCCTCAAGCAGATCATGCCGGGTAATGATGCGCGGGAATCCGCGCGAGTCCCTGACCATCAGCGCAGGATTCGTACGGTTGATCATGGAAGAAAGGACATCCAGTGTGGTATCGGCCGGAACAAACTGGAATGGTTCATCCATGACTTCGTGTACCGCCTTTTCCCGGATTGCAGGATCTTCAATCAGTTGCCTGAGCAAGCGGGTATCGCTCAGACTGCCGACAAACTGGTCCCCATCCATGACCGGCAACTGCGAAACGGAAACAGCAGTCAGCAATGCAATCGCCTCGGTCACACTGGCATCCTTGCTGATCGTGGTAAGCGCGTTTTCGCCGCTTTGCCTGGCAATGATATTCGCCGCCGAGCCATAGTCGCGTTCTTCGATAAAACCGTGATCATCCATCCAGTCATCATTATAAATCTTGCCCAGATAACGCGTGCCATGATCCGGCAGGATAACCACCATAAGATCGTCTTCCATGAGATTCTCCCGCGCCCACTCCAGGGCCCCGCACACCGCCGAGCCGCAAGACCAGCCTACAAACAGACCCTCTTCACGGGACAGCCTGCGAGTCATGATTGCCCCGTCCTTGTCGGTCACTTTTATGAAGTGATCGATTAATGAGAAATCGACATTGGCAGGGAGAATGTCTTCACCGATGCCCTCGGTCAGATAGGGATAGATCTCGGTTTCATCGAACACTCCCGTTTCCTTGTATTTCTTGAACACCGAGCCGTAGGTATCTATACCGACGGTCACCACTTGCGGGTTTTGCTCCTTAAGATATTTGGCTACGCCGCACATCGATCCGCCCGTGCCGACCCCGGCCGCGTAGTGGGTGATTCTGCCGTCGGTATCCCACCAGATTTCCGGGCCGGTCGTTTCATAGTGCGCGTCCATGTTGGACAAATTGTCATACTGGTTGGGGTAGTACGAATTTTCGATTTCCTCATTCAGCCGCTTTGCCACCGAGTAGTACGACCTCGGGTCTTGGGGCGCCACCGCAGTCGGGCAGACATGGACTTCGGCGCCAACCGCTCTCAATATGTCTATTTTCTCCCGGGATTGCTTGTCGGCCAGCGTAAAAATACATTTGTAGCCTCTTGCAATGGCTGCCAGCGCCAATCCCATGCCGGTATTTCCCGAGGTTCCTTCAATGATGGTACCGCCCGGTTTCAAATCCCCTCTCGCCTCGGCGTCCTCGATCATTTTTATCGCCATGCGATCTTTCATCGAGTTTCCCGGATTGAAGTATTCAACCTTCGCAAGCACAGTTCCCGGGATACCGCGATTGACGGAATTGAGCTTGACCAGAGGCGTATCTCCGATCGTTTCCACTATAGACTTGTAATAGTTCATCTTGATGCCGCGCCCGGTAAGAACCCGGTTATACTATAACGACAAACGGATCGGGCTGAAGTATCTCTATAGAGATATAAACCGTTGCAATAACGGACGCCGAAAAATTGCCGAACGACCCGTTGCGCGGCAATTTACAGTGATCGCCGCTTACCTCAACCAACTTCTGCTACTGCCTGACAGACCCGAACACGGGGCAAATCCCTGTGGCTCCGATCCTTTTATGAATGGCAGGTTCAAGCGCTCCTTGCAACGCCGGTTGGCAACCAGTCCGCTAGCGGGGTCGATACTGACGGTCACAATGTTGCTGTTTTGCACAGGTCCCGGTTTTTCCAGATTCAGGCGTGACATGATTTCCTCCCAGACCCGCATGGCGCCGCTTGCCCCCGACAGGTTGACCGGTTGATTGCCGTCCCTCCCGACCCACACAACAGTCAACAAATTGGCGCTGTAACCGGCAAACCAGCTATCCCGGAAATCGTCGGTAGTACCTGTTTTCCCGGCCAGGTCCAGCCGTGCGTCAAAACTCCGGCCCAGGCCGGCGGCGGTCCCCTGCCGCACGACCATGCGCAGTGTATGATCAATCAGAAAAGCGCTGCCGGAGTCGATTACCCGGCTTTTGGAAACCGGAAATCTGGCGACCGTGCGCCCCCGCCGGTTTTGAATGCTGCGTATTGTACGTAACGGGATCAGGCTGCCCCGATTGGCGATAACCTGATACAACTGCGCTATTTCCAGTGGGGAATGCTGGCTGGCGCCGAGCAGGGTTGAGGGGTAGTCGGCTATGTCGCGCTTGATACCGAACCTGTGCATGGTATCGACAACCCGCTGCACGCCCAGTTCCAACCCAAGCCGTACAGTGGGTACATTGCGGGAATGCACCAGCCCTTGATACAGCGGCGCCGGACCACGAAATGTCCGGTCATGGTTCTGCGGAGACCAGAGTCCGCCGCCTTCCGACCGCAGGGTAAGCGGGCTGTCGTCAAGCAGTGTGGCCAGGGAATATTTTTCGGGAAACTGTAGCGCGGTCAAATACACCACCGGCTTGACCAGCGACCCGACCGGGCGCCGCGCATCGACCGCGCGGTTGAATCCCGAATAACCGCGGGAGCGGTCACCGACCAATGCCAGAATTTCCCCACTCCGGGGGTCCACTACGATCACCGCGCCCTGCAGAACCCCGGGCGCCACTGCCTTTTGCCGCTCAAGGCGGGCCAGTGTGTCGGAGAGCGCCTGTTGCGCGGTTTTCTGGATTTCAACGTCTATCGTGGTATACAGGTTCAATCCGTTTTCCCGTAACACTTCTGCCGAATAATACTGTCTTAGCTGGCGATGCAGATAATCAAGCCAGGACGGGAAGTCGCTGGTTGACAAAGACTTGTGCTCGACGATTCCGAGCGGCTTTTGTGACAGAAGCCCGGCGCTCTGCGCGCTGATTACTCCACGCGCGGCGAGAGTATCCAGTACCAGATTGCGGCGCCTGAGGGCCCGCTCGGGATATTTGCGCGGATTATAAAAGGAAGGCGCCGCGATCATTCCGACCAGCATGGCAACTTCATCAACGTTGAGCTGGTTCACAGGACGCGCGAACCAGTATTCGCTGGCCAGGGCAAACCCGTGAATGGCGCGGTTGCCGGATTGCCCCAGGAAGACCTCGTTCAGATACATTTCGAGAATGGCGGCCTTGCTGAAACGAAGCTCAAGCATGACGGCCATCATGGCCTCGATTATTTTGCGGCCCAGGTTTTTTTGCGGGTTCAGGAAGAGATTCCTGATCAGTTGCTGGGTCAGCGTGCTGGCGCCCTGGACGGCTCTGCCATGCCGCAGGTTGGACCAGGCCGCGCGCAGGATGGCGCGCGGGTCAACCCCGTAATGAGCCTGGAAATTTCGATCTTCCATAATGAACAGCGCTTCCAGCAACACGGCCGGCGCCTCATGCGGCTTGAGCGCAATCCGGTCTTTGTGGGGCCCGAGTTGCAGACTGCCAACCAGTGGCAGAGCAAAGTCTGCCTGCGCAATATGATCCCCGCTGGCGTGGTCCATAATGCCGGAGATGACGCCGCCGTCAAATGTAATGCGTACAGCGCGCGCTTCGGTCAAATGATCACCGTGACCCAGGCGTCGCATAAAGATATCCATGGCATGGGCGGCGACAACGAAGTCCCCGGGTTCTGCAAGCGTGTCGGCGCGGCGATAGCCGTTGGCCCCAAGCCTGCCTGCGATGTCCCCGGCAGTATATGCCTGGCCCTTCGACAGAGACACTGGACGACCGTATACATGGGCCGGTTCGGCCTGAATGTTGCCACTGAAACGATGCCTGATCTCAAGGTCCAAATAAATCAGTATGACCAGCGCTACAAAAAACGACCCCGCTAACAGGCGGGTGGAAATAAACAGCCAGAAATTGCCGCCCCGCGTTGCTTTTGATCCTGCCCGGGATTTCTTCGGGTTGCCTCGTCTCTTGCTTGAATGACGTTTGCTCGCCATCCTCTTGACCCGACAGACTCCCGGCGCCGCAGAAATCGGCCGTTCAGTCCGCTTCCCCGTCCGGTTTCGGCCACGCGATCATAATGGCGCGCACGAGGGTGGCGAGGGGTATCGCGAAAAAGATTCCCCACAATCCCCACAACCCGCCAAAGAACAATACCGCGATGATGATTGCGACCGGGTGGATATTGACCACTTCCGAGAACAGGACGGGCACAAGGAGGTTGCCGTCGAGCCCCTGGATCACGAGATAAACAACGACCAGAGTGATGAACTCGTTGGACCAACCCCACTGGAACCACGCCATCATCGTCACCGGAATGGTGACCACGATGGCGCCGACATAGGGAACGAGAACGGAAAGCCCGACCACGACCGAGAGCAGCATCGCATATTGCAGGCCAAGATAGACGAACGCCGTCAATGTCACAAACCACACGACCAGGATTTCCCAGAATTTGCCGCGGACATAATTACCGATTTGCAAATCCACATCTCCCCATACACGAATCGCCAGCTCATGGTCCCTGGGCAGCAGTTCTCCGGCCCAGCGCAGGATAGTCTGCTTGTCCTTGAGGAAAAAGAAAACGAGGATGGGCAGCAGTACAATATAGATCATGATTGTAATGACACTGGCGGTCGCGGAAATCGAATTGGTGATCAGGGCCTGCCCTGCCCCGGTCAGCTGGGTGCGCAAACCGGTGATCAGTTCCCTGACCTGCTCCGTTGAAATCAGGTCCGGATAACGTTCGGGCAGGGTCATGAGAACAGCCTGGCCGCGGGTTAACATACTGGGGATTTGCTGGACCACCTCTGTCAACTGCTTGGACAAGACGGGCAGCAGGCCGAACGTGATACCGGCCAAGAGTACCATGAAGCCGGAAAACACGACCCAGACCGACAGAAATCGTGGTATCTTCAGTCTTGTCATTCTGCTGACCAGACCTTCGAGCAGATAAGCGATGACCACGGCGGCGATCACCGGAGCCAAGGTGTTGCCGACGTAAGATATGACCAGTAACAGCCCGATGATCGCCAGGGTGAGAAATACCACCTGAGGATTGGAAAGCTGCTGCCTAAACCAGTTGATGATGCGATTCATGAACAGGATGTTTCGAGGGCTGAACAAACAGTATACTTTATTTCCGATGCCTGTTTACAGAATGAGCAAAGAGTCTCGACCGAACGATATTGTCGCATCTTTATGGCGCGCCGGCGTGGCTGCTGTGCATGGCGAACAGGTAGTCAGGAAAGCCCTGCAAGAGGACGGCATACGGGATATCGATCATCTGGTCGCGGTGGGCAAGGCGGCGCAAGCCATGTGTCAGGGCGCGGACAGGTTTTTGTCGACCAGGGCGAGGGGGTTGCTCGTTACCAAATACAACCATATCGACAAGACGGACCGATTGCCGAAAAACATACAGGTCATTGAGTCCGCCCATCCCGTCCCCGATGAAAACAGTCTGCTTGCGGGCAGGCGGCTCCTGGCCTTTGTTGAGTCGATACCGGAGTCAGGCTCCCTCGTCATGCTCATTTCAGGGGGAGCGTCCGCGCTGACAGAGCTTCTGCCGGCAAACACGGGACTGGACGAATTGCGGAAAGTCACCCGTAAACTGATTGCAGACGGATACGGTATTGACCGCATCAACCAGCTCCGTTGTCGGCTATCGCTGATAAAAGGGGGCAGACTGTTGCACAACTTCCGCGGCAGGCGCGTCATTACCTATGCTATTTCCGATGTGCCAAACGATGATATCCGTATCATCGGATCAGGCATCGGCAACAATCAGCCGGTTCCCGGAGATGACTTCCCGATCCCCGAATCGATCCGGCCAATATTCGACAAGGTTGAAGAAACGCGGCAATGGCCGGCGGCGGCAAGCGGTTTTCATTATCGGGGACAAGTAATCGCTTGCAACGCTCTGGCGCGCAATGCGATAGCGGAGCAGGCAGCCCAACAAGGCTACCGGGTAATGATCAATGAGGACCTGAATCGAAACCGTCCAGGCCCGAAAATCGGGCAGGCGGCAACGGTTATATCGAACCAGCTCCGCAACGAGGCGTGTCAAGGTATTTGTATCTGGGGTGGAGAGCCGGTTATTGATTTGCCCGACTGTCCCGGATACGGGGGCAGGAACCAGCATCTGGCCCTGCTGTTGGCGAGGGCAATCAGCGGCATGAAAAATATTGCCGTTATTGTAGCGGGTACCGACGGTACCGATGGACCGACTCCTTACGCCGGCGCGATTGTCGATGGCGGGACCTGGTCGCAGGAGGCGCAACAGGCGCTGAACAACGCCGACTCGGGCACATTCCTGAAACAGCGAGGCGCGCTCTTTCACAGCGGGATAACCGGCACCAACGTCATGGACCTGGCCGTTGCCCTGAAAATCTGAAATACCGCAGCGCCGGTTATATTTCCCGCGCCCGTTCCCGCAGCCTGAATTTCTGGATTTTGCCGGTTGACGTTTTCGGCAATTCGCAGAATACGACATGTTTCGGCGCCTTGTAATGCGCCAGATTGCGGTAGCAGAAATCAATCACCTGGCGCTCCGTAAGCGTCTTGCCCGGCGCCAGACCGACAAAGGCGCAGGGGCTTTCTCCCCACTTCTGATCCGGCCTGGCAACCACCGCAGCCTCGATAATATCCGGATGGGCGTAAAGGCAGTTTTCTATTTCGATCGAGGAAATATTCTCGCCACCGGAAATAATAATGTCCTTTGAGCGATCTTTAAGTTCGATATAGTTGTCCGCGTGCATGACGCCGAGGTCGCCGGAATGGAACCAGCCCCCCTCAAAGGCCTGCCGGGTCGCTTCCGGGTCGGACAGGTAACCCTTCATAACGATGTTACCCTGAAACATGGCCTCTCCCAACTCCGAGCCATCCCTGGCAACCGGCATCATCGTTTCGGGACGCATGATGTCGAGACCATCAAGTACATGACAGGATACGCCCTGACGGGCAGTTTTGTCGGCGCGGCCCTGTGAGTCGAGCGCTTCCCACTCCTCTTGCCGGGCACAGATAACAGCCGGACCATAGGTTTCCGTCAGCCCGTATACATGGGTAACCCGAAAACCCCGGGAGGCCATCGCTGCAAGCACCGAAGCCGGTGGCGGAGCCGCCGCCGTCATCATATTGACCGAGTGATCAAACTCCCTGCGTTCATGCTCCGGCGCATTGATCAGCATGTTCATGATGACCGGCGCTCCGCAAAAATGCGTTACCCGATAATCGACGATCGCATCCAGGATGGATTGCGCATTGACCTGCCGCAGACAGACACTGGCGCCGGCTACCGCCGCCAGTGTCCACGGGAAGCACCAGCCATTGCAATGGAACATCGGCAACGTCCACAGATAAACCGGGAAGTGCGGCATTTCCCAGCCTATCGCATTGCTGAGCGCATTCAGGTAAGCGCCGCGGTGATGATAGACCACTCCCTTGGGGTTGCCGGTGGTGCCGGAAGTATAGTTCAGCGATATTGCATCCCATTCGTCATCGGGCCAGTGGCCCCGGAAATCGGCATCCCCGCGTTCGAGCAAAGCGGACCAGGTAATCGTATCCAGAGAACAGGCAATATCAGGCGCCTCGATTTCAACCAGAAGCAAATTCCGGGTGACTCGTCGCATGGCCTGTTTCGCCAATCCTGAATATTCGGCGTCAACCATGAACACATCGGCCTGTCCATGTTCGAGAATGAAGGCAATGGCAGCGGCATCCAGTCGGGTATTGATCGCGTTCAGCACGGCTCCGGCCATCGGAATCGCAAAATGCGCCTCCAGGCAGGCGCGAGAATTGGGCGCAAGAATGGCGACTGTCCGGTTCTTGCCGACCCCCTGTCCGAGCAGCGCCGATGCGAGCTTCCTGCAGCTACTGAACATCTCCAGCCAGGACGCCTCGCACGCTCCGTCAATCACCGCGACACGGTCCGGATAAACCGATGCCGCCCGCTTCAGGAAATTCAGCGGGGTCAAGGGGCGATAGTTGGCGGCGCACCTGTCCAGCCCTTGCAGATAAGGGTTGTCGTCGTTCATCAAAATCTCCAGTCAGTCATTCTCCGGGATGTCAGCAATTCCCGCTAAATCCGGGAAGCCAGTAAATTCGGGGGTTTCAGGGGGTTATTAGACAATCTTTTCGCAGATTTTTCATGGAAAAGCGGTAGAATAAGGGCCGTTTCTTCATAGTCGGAGGATACCATGCCCAGGACCCTGTTTCGCAAGACCCTCAGCGCGCCGGGCCTCCTGCGGCTGGTGCGTGGGGATTTCGATCGCATCGAAGACCCCGTAGCAAGCCGTGGCCTGGGTCTGACGGACTGCCTGATGTCGGCTTTGGCGATGTTCAGCCTGAAGTACCCGTCGCTGCTGAGCTTTGAAAAGGATGCGCGCGACGAGGACCGTATCCGGTCGAACCTCAAAAACCTGTACGGGGTGGTTCGCGCGCCATCGGATACCGCCATGCGTGAGCGTCTGGATCTGGTAGACCCGCGCTCGGTTCGTCGTGTTTTCAAGAGCGTGTTCGCCGCTTTGCAGCGGGGTAAGGGTTTGGAGGGTTTCACCTGGTTGGGTCACCATCTGCTGTCGGTAGACGGCACCGGGTATTTCTCATCGAAGAAGGTGCATTGTGAGCGCTGTTGCGAGAAGCATCACCGCGATGGCAGCACGACCTGGTACCACCAGATGCTGGGGGCGGTGCTGGTTCACCCGCAACACCGGGAGGTATTTCCGCTCGCCCCGGAGCCGCTCCTGCGGGCGGACGGGTCGCGCAAGAACGATTGCGAACGCAATGCCGCCAGGCGGCTGTTGCGGGACGCGCGACGGGAGCATCGGCGCCTGAAGTTGCTGGTGGTGGAAGATGCGCTGGCCTCGAACGGCCCGCACATCCGGCTGCTGGAGGAACTGGATATGCGATATGTGCTGGGGGTGAAGCCGGGAGATCATGGGGAACTGTTCCACTGGGTGGGCGTCACGGCGGCGACCCGTAGCGTGGAGATGGAGAAGGACGGCGCCCGCTTCCGCTTCCGATTCCTGAACGGCGTGCCGTTGAATGACGCGAATTTCGATTTGGAGGTGAACTTCCTGGAATGCCAGGAGACCCGCGCGGACGGTCGGATACTGCATTTCTCCTGGGTCACGGACCTGGAAGTCACGGAATCCAACGCATACGAACTGATGCGGGCGGGACGTGCTCGCTGGCGCATCGAGAATGAAACATTCAATACCCTGAAGAACCAAGGCTACGGCTTTGAACACAATTTCGGTCACGGCCGGCAACATCTGGCGACGGTGTTCGCCCACCTGATGATGTTGGCGTTCCTCATGGATCAGGTGCAGCAACGGCGCTGCTCGCTGTTCCGCGCCGCGCGCGCCAAGGCGGGCAGTTTGAGGTCCCTGTGGGAGCGGCTGCGCGGGCTGTTCTCGGGATTCCACGTTGCGGACTGGGAGACGCTGTACCGGGGTATCGCGTTCGGGCACCGCAAGCCTGATCTGGTTCCCTTCGACACATCCTGACCCGGTGCCGTGACCGAGTGTGTGAAAGGCCGGTTCTTCAGGAAAACCCATGGCCAACCGCCGATCCGGCAATCCGCCGGAGGGGTGGCCTTGTCCGCATACCCTTAACGCCTGCGTTTGCATCCGAAAATCCCGCCGAATCCATGTGGGGATGTCCTTGGCGGGAATTGCTGCCGGGATGTTACCGGACTGGCTTAAAAACCCGATCTGTTTTATATTCAGCCCTGCCTGAAATCTATCATAAACAACGATGACTGACACTAATACCCTGCGGCGTATATTGCTCGACAACAATACGGTGGCGATCGTCGGCCTTTCCGCGAAGTGGCACCGCCCCAGCTACTTTGTCGCGAAATACCTGCTGGACCATGGTTTCAATGTGATTCCGGTCAACCCCAACTACACTGAGGTGCTCGGACAGAAATGTTATCCAGACCTCGCCTCGATTCCGCGTCCAATCGATATTGTCGACCTGTTTCAACGGCCGCAAACGGCGCCTGATTATGCCAGACAGGCAATCGCAATCGGAGCCGGGGCGCTGTGGCTCCAGCTCGGCGTGACCAGTGATGAGGCGCACAGGATAGCACAAGACGCCGATCTCGAATTTGTCGAGAACAGATGTCTCAAGATCGAACACGGCCGCATATTCGGCGGATTGAATTTCATGGGCGTCAACACGAAAATCATCTCTTCCCGACGCCTCAGGCATATCGCCAACTAACAATCCCGACAGACCGGATTTATCAACCGGAACAACCAATGAGCGACCACGAATTCGACTTCGACACCCTCTGCCTGCACGCTGGCGCCCAGCCGGACCCCGCTACCGGATCGCGCGCCACGCCGATCTACCAGACGGTTGCTTACGTATTCGATCATACCGATCACGCAGCCAGCTTGTTCAACCTGCAAACGTTCGGCAATATCTACACGCGCCTGACGAATCCGACTACAGCGACGTTCGAAGAACGCATGGCCGCCCTGGAAGGAGGGCGCGCCGCCGTTGCGTCAAGTACCGGCATGGCCGCGCAGATGATCGCGCTTTTGACGATCCTGAAACAGGGCGACGAGCTGGTTTCCGCCAGTACGCTGTATGGCGGCACCGTGTCCCAGTTCGCGATCAACTTCAAACGCATGGGAATAAAGACCACGTTTGTCGACCCTGACGACCCACAGAATTTTGAGCGGGCGATTACCGGTAAAACCAGGGCGCTATACGGTGAAACAGTCGGCAACCCGAACAATAATGTGCTCGATATCGAAGCGATTGCCGGCATTGCCCACAAACACGGGCTACCGCTGGTCATAGACAACACGTTTGCCACCCCTTATCTGTGCCGCCCATTCGAGCATGGAGCGGATCTGGTTGTTCACTCCGCTACCAAATTCATTTGCGGACATGGCACCTCAATGGGCGGCGTCGTTGTCGAATCGGGGAAATTCGACTGGGGCAATGGAAATTTCCCGGACATGACCGAACCGTCCGAGGGGTATCACGGCGTCAAGTTCTGGGAGACATTCGGTGACTTCGCCTATACCATGAAGGTTCGCTGTGAAACCCTGCGGACGCTTGGCCCGACGTTGAGTCCGTTCAATTCATTCATGATGCTGCAAGGTCTTGAAACGCTGCCCGTGCGTATGGACCGGCATGTGGAAAACACCAGAAAGGTGGTCGAATTCCTGAAGCAAAGCAAGCAGGTGACGTGGGTAAAGTATGCCGGAGATGTCGATAGCCCCTGGTATCCGCTGGCGCAGAAATACCTGCCCAGAGGCGCCGGTTCAGTACTGACCTTCGGCATTGAGGGAGGCCAGCAGGCAGGCACCAGATTCATAGAAAGTGTCCAGTTCCTGAGCCATCTGGCCAACATCGGAGACGCCAGGACACTGGTGATCCATCCCTCATCCACAACCCATCGGCAACTGAACGAACAGGAGCAGATCGAGGCCGGCATCAGCCCGGACATGATCCGGCTCTCCGTGGGACTGGAATCGGCCAACGACATTATCTGGGATATCGGGCAGGCGCTGGAGCGATCCGGGGTGTGATCAATCCGGAAGCGGCGCAGAATAATCGGCAAGGCAAGCGGGCGGATTATTCGATTCTTTCGAGCGGTACCGGTTGCCGGTCTTCATTGACCGAAACGTAAGTGTAGATCGCTTCTGTAACCTTGAGGCGCTCCCGGCGAGCATGCCTTCTCCGCGCCCAGACCTCGATATGAACGGATAACGAGGTATTACCGAAGCGGGTTACCTCGCAATAGCAACTGACCTGGTCTCCGACAAATACCGGCAAATGAAAGGTCATGCCTTCCACCGCCACGGTCACCAGACGGCCATGCACGACATAACTGGCATAAATGGCGCCGGCGATGTCCATTTGTGACATGATCCATCCACCGAATATGTCCCCGCTCGGATTGGCGTCGGCCGGCATGGCAACGGTGCGCAAGGAAGGCGGTTTTTCTGTCAGTCGTGTCTTGCTCATGAGAATCGAAATGATAATTTGACCCCTGTTTATTTCCCGGGCTTTTCAGCCTCGCTGTTTGCCCTGCCATGCGTGAATCCGTATACTTGTGCGCCGGTCTCCCCTTCCCTCGAACATGAAACTGTTATTCGACCTGTTTCCGCTGCTGATCTTTTTCGGCGCATTCAAATTTTACGATATTTTCATCGCCACTGCGGCAGCAATTATCGCCACATTTATCCAGGTGAGTATATTCTGGACGAAGCATCGCCGGGTTGAAACCATTCATATAATCACCCTGGTCATTATCACCCTGCTGGGCGGGCTCACCATTCTGCTCAAGGACGACATGTTCATAAAATGGAAGCCGACTATCGTCAACTGGCTGTTTTCCGCGGTCATTGTCGGCATGCTGTTATTTGCCAGGAAATCGGCGCTGGAATTCGTAATGGGTAAACAGATCGACCTGCCGGGAGCGGTATGGCGCAAGCTGAACTGGGCCTGGGCCATCTTTTTCCTCGCTCTGGGCGCATTGAATCTGTATGTCGCCTTTTATTATAACATCGACGCCGACCCCGAAACCCGCACCGCGGCCTGGGTCCATTTCAAGGTGTTCTGGCTGTTCGGACTTACCCTGGTATTTGTCATAGCGCAAATGTTCTTCCTGAGTAAACACATTCATCCAACGGAAAAATAAAGACCATGTACTATACGATCTACGCGACCGACGCCAGCGACAGCCTGGAAAATCGCACACAAGCCAGACCGGCCCATATCCAACGCCTGCAGACGCTGGTCGACCAGGGGCGTCTCCTGGCAGCCGGACCCAACCCTGCCATTGATACCGAAGACCCCGGCAGCGCAGGATTTACCGGCAGTTTGATTATCGCCGAATTCGATTCTCTGGAAGACGCCGAGGACTGGGCCAACGACGACCCTTTTGTAGCGGCAGGCGTTTATATAAAAACAGAAGTCAAACCCTGGAAGAAAGTATTGCCCTGATCGTGACCCGTATATTTGAGTTGACAGGCCGGGACGAATCTTGCACAATGCAAATGCAGGTTCCTGACAAAACAGGAGGGGGATCGTGGACCCGATACAGGTATTAGATCCAATACAGGCATTAATTGATTCCAAAATGCGATCCATCATCACATTTTTGATTCTCGCATTTGCTCTTGTATTAATATTCAAGGGCATAAAAGTCGTTCCGCAGAGCAATGTATTCGTCGTCGAACGATTCGGAAAATTTACCAGAACCCTTGCTGCCGGCCTGAATTTCATCGTCCCGTTCCTGGACCGGATCGCGCACAAGATATCCATTCTCGAACGACAGTTGCCGGAATTCACCATTTCGGTAATCACGCGGGACAACGTGGAAGTGCAGCTGGAGTCGACAGTTTTCTACCGCATCACTGACGCGGCATCTTCGGTCTACCGCATCCAGAATATCAATCTGGCACTGCATACCGCTTCCGAATCGATCATCCGCTCCGCCGCCGGCAAGCTCGAGCTGGACGAACTGCAATCAAGCAGAGAATCCATGAACAAGGAGATTGCGCATAATCTCAAGGAGGCGGCCGGCGTATGGGGTATCGACATCACGCGCACCGAGATCACGGACGTTATCATTGACGAGCAAACCAAGGACGCGCAACGCCAGCAACTGAACGCCGAACGCGAGCGTCGCGCGGTGATTGCGCGGGCAGAAGGTGAAAAACGGGCGATAGAGCTGGCCGCCGAGGCCAAGCTGTTTGAAGCCCAGCGCGATGCCGATGCGGTCAAGGTCAAGGCGGACGCTGACGCCTATGCCGTGCGCGTCAAGGCTGCAGCCGACGCCGAACAGACCCGGGTTGTCGCCGCCGCCATCGCCGATAACGGCCAGCCTGCCATCGAATTCGAGATCATGAAGCGCCAGATGACAGCGCTGTCCGAAGTAGCCTCCGCCGACAACGCCAAGACGATTATTCTTCCTACCGATGTAACCGGCGTTCTCGGAGCGTTACAGACATTTGTCGAGAACATCCGCAAATAGCAATGGAAGCCTGGCAGACACTGGCCTTCTGGCTGTTTCAAGTCGAGACCTGGATCATTCTCGGCATTGTCCTGGTCGTTCTGGACATATTCCTTGGCTTCAGCATGATCGTATTGCCCATTGGCGTCGCCGCGCTGCTACTCGGCGCCCTGCTGTACAGCGATTCCCGACAGATTTTTGGCGAATCCGGTCTTTTCCCGTCCTGGCGCGCAGTTCTGATCTGGTTCGCATGCCTGTCGGTCGTCTCCATAGGGCTGATCAAGACCCTGTTCCAGCGCAAGCAAGACACGGACATAAACAAGTATTGAGGCGGAATGTCGGACTCGTAGCAGCCACCCAGGTTCAACTTCGGGCTGAGACCCCTGCAGACGCTCCCGGCTTGCGCAGCGCGGTTTTGGCGACCGCAGGTATCATCGTAACCAGATCCAGGGCAGGATGAGGCAGCCCACACTATGCGCCCGCGAAGGAGAAAGAAATGGCTCCGGCATCCGGTTTTGCCCCAGATGGATGGATGTAAGGTGACCGACCCGCTGAAGTGAGAAAGTCAGGATTCGGTAACGTAACCAGTGCGTAGTCCCGACCGCTCAACCAAACTCCACCAGAGATGTACGAATTTCCTCATACCGCGCCCTGATGGAGACTAAGTTCAGGCCAGTCAAGCAGCGGAGTAACGTCTCCCCTGCCAACATGTCGGGCGAGCATGGAACAAGGTTCGCCATCTTGTTCGTGTTCGTAGATCCCGTGGCTCACGCTCAGGCGATGGACGGCATAGTCCGCATTAGAGTCAACGCGGTAGGAATGCAGCCGTGCGAAAAACTCGTTGACTGCAAGACTCGCTATAAGGGAGTTCATCTGAATCACTGCGGGCCGATCTTCCTGCGCGCCACGGATATAGCCCTCTTTGACCTGGGTGCAGTAAGCCGACGGGTCGGTACGCAGGAGGCCAGCTGCGCGCACCTGCTCCATCGTGTAGACGTGTCGGCCAAGCAGGCTTGAACCGCCCGGCTGGAGATAGTGAACGGTACCGCAAGCCTGATCGATGCCCCCCCTTCCATCAGCCTCAAGCTTCACGCCGAGGTCAAAATAGGGAATGAGGTAGAAGGTGGCCAGCTTGTTGAGAAGATGTCGGCCGTCGACCGAATCCATGCACCCGAACACCACATCGCAGGCGGCAACCGCCCTGACAGTGCCTGAATTGAACAGATTTCGTGGATGGGTTTCCACAACTGTCCCGAGACCCATTTCGGCGATAGCGCGAGCCGCCACGTCGACTTTGAGGCGGTTTCGCCGAACGTCATCCATCGTGGCATTCAGTATCCGGTTGAGATTCTTCTCCTCGACGCGGTCCGGGTCCACAAGAACCAGTATGCCGACGCAGTTCCGGGCCAGCTGTTCAATGAGAGGGCTGCCGGTGCCCGAACAGCCGACGATACCAATGCGCAACCTACGCAGGCGCTCAAAAGTTCCAGCGCCAAAAGTCTGCGCCACGCGGCGCCCAAATTCGGGGATAGCGCCGGTGGCGGGTATCGCTTGCCAGAATTCAAGATCGTCACCGACGACATTGACCGATGCCAGTGGATGAAATTGACCGTTTTCGTCGACCAGCCTGCCAATTATGCGTCCGTCGCGGAACATGACGGCGCTGGCGTGCGGACCGTCTTCCGTCCAGGCGTGGACGGACGGGAAAAGTTCTCGGTCGGAGCGGTCATCAGTGGCGGAGAAGGGAGATGGATGCCCGTGGCCATGAATTTTCAGGACCGCCAACCCGCGCCGGCGAGCCTCCTCCAGCAGTGGCGGAAGCAGGTCGGTTGACCAGGTAACAAGGTCGGGTCTTCTCTCCAGGCACATCTCGTGTGGAACCGGAGTCACATGATGGACGAGAAGGCGATGCAGTTCGGCGCCTCGATAGCGGCCGCACAAGGCAATAGCGACGGCTTCACAGCCGTCACCAGGAAAGAGGCGCGTCCTCAATTCGGCATGCTGACGCTGGGTCAGCGAGAGTGTCGCGGCTTGCACGATCAACCGTTTTTCAGTTCGCGCAGGAACCAGTGCTCAACCAGACCGAAATGGGTAGCGAGATTGTCAACGCCGGGACGCCATGGATTAGCGGGCGTGCGGTGTCGGCTCCAGCGCTGCCATTCCTTGCCGTTGAACGACTCCATACATGTGGCCGGAACCGGTCGTCCGTCGGCGCGCTCAAGCGCCGGATAGACATAAACCATGTCGATCTGTGTGTCCGGGTAGCCGGGTTCAATGCGGATATTGACATCAACCTGATACTGGCGGTAACCGACCGGTATTTGGAAATTGTACAAAACCACGCGCAGGACACCGTCTTCAGAAACCAGTTCAAATTCGCTCTGAGCGCTATTGAGCCAATCCAAATCTTCTTGCGGGAGAACGAAATCGCGACGCCCGCCGGAGCCCTCTGTCTGGTCAAGGGGCAGCGTGACGAACCTTTCGACGTCAGGTTTTCTCAAGTCGATCTTCTGGTCCAGACCGATACGCTGAGGCTGCCCATCCTTCACCTTGAGGTAGATAGCATAGCCCTCAGCCGGTTTCTTACCAGCAAGATCAAGTAACTCGCGGCCTGTCATCTGGGATACGGACGCCACGAAGATATCCTTGTCGATCTGGATCTTGTATTCTTGGCTAGCGTGAGTCATGTTGATAATTCCTCCCTAATCGGTGGATGGTATCTAAAGATGTATACTCCTACTATGCTGTCGAGTGCGCGTTTCTCGGACACGCGAGCAACTGCGCAAGAATATTTTTCGGGATGTCCGAAAACTGAACAGTTGCGCGTATATCTAATTAAGGAAATAGTTAATGGTAAGCAATTAAAATGGCCTTGGCGCGTCAAGACGTAGCAAACCGGGAAGAGTGTGCAACAGCTTTGCGACAACTCTCCGATGGTGAGTTGCGCCAACTGGAACAAGTGGCTCGGCTCCGCGTCATTGGACTGCATGCGGTGGCTCGGGACGATCTGTTGCACGAAGCGTTCGCCAGATTGCTTGATGGTTCCCGGCGGTGGCCGCGAGATGTGCCCTTGGTCGTGTTTCTGCGCGAGACGATGCGGAGTATCGCAAGCGACCACTGGCGCCGCCTGAATGAACCGTTGGTCATACCCGAAGCAGATCTTGGAAGGCAAGTAGAGACGGGCGAAGGGACATCAGACATCGCCACGGACACGCTAACCTCGCCAGAGCGTCAAGTCTCGGCGGCCGAGACACTGGCCCGTATCAAAGAAGCGTTCAAGGGAGACGAGGACGCGCTAAAGGTGATGGCTGGCATGGTCATCGGGAAAACGCCACGGGAAATCCAGGGAGAGACAAATATGAACGAAACACGGTATGCGAGCACGCAACGCCGGATTCGGCGTAGACTGGCTCAAGAATTTCCAAATCGGGAGACATTAACATGAACAACAGCAGAACCCCGGTAGCGCAACTTGATGCGCTACTTACCGGACTTGAGAACGAAGTCCTTCGATCAGATCAGATCGGACCACAACTTGCAGACGAAAGTATTGGCGCCGAAGACATCGGAGCGATGCGAGCCAGTATAGAGTCAATGACCCACGCGCGAACGCGCGACCCCGAGCGATGGTCGAAACCACTGCACGACGCCGACGATAGCGCTCCGGAAACCGGGAGCGGGGCGGCGCAGATGATGCGGCGACTTGGTCGTTGGGCCGGGACCGCGCGAGGCGAAAGCGCAGTACCCGAAGTCAGAATGGCATTCTCGGGAGAATCACCGGAAATACCTGAAAAGACAGCGCGTAAGACGGCACAGCGCCAGCCGGATAGTTCCAACGGTGGCAAGCGCAAGGATGATTAGGACGACAGCATGAAACTCATGAGGGGCTATCCCCATAATACAACAAACGGGTTAAGGGATATTCAATGACCTCGGAAGTGGTAGTGATGAACCGCAGTGGGGTAGCGCTGGCGGCCGACAGTGCCGTCACCATTGATCTGGGCGAAAGCAGCAAGGTGCGCGACTCGGCCTTGAAGTTGTTCATGCTCTCGAAATACCGTCCGGTCGGCGTCATGATCTACAACAACCCCCATCTTCTGGGTGTCCCATTGGAAACGATCATCAAATTATTCCGGCGTGATCTGGGGAGGAGAGGGTTCGCTTCGCTTCGCGAGTATGGCGACGAGTTGATCCGTTTCCTTGACGGCAATACCGCGTTGTTTCCAAGTGACGTACAGATCAGATATTTTATGAATGCGCTGAGGGCAGAATACCGGCATATCGGCGAACAAATAAAAAGAGAAAGGGTCGTGCGGGATCTGTTGGCATCCAACGGCAAGGAAATTATCGCGGAGCGCCTGGAGTTTTGGCGGCGACAGAAGGACGCAGAATATTTTGATGTGAGCGCCGGGGATGTTGTTGAACGGCTCTCGGGAGAAATCAGCAAGGTCGTCAACGAAGAAGCCATGAATTGGAGTGTAGGGGATGAAGATGTCGTCAACAAAATTTAAATGAAATCGCCAAGCACTTCGTTGGTAAAGACTACTTTACCCAATATGCGCTTTCCGGCCTTGTCATAGCAGGATTCGGTGAGGCCGAACACTTCCCGGCGGTAATGAATGTCAGAATCGGCGGGGTTTATGATGATCGGTTGAAGGTTCACCCTCCTTCGTTGTTCCAGGTTTCGGCCGAAAGACCATCGGCAGTTATGCCCTTCGCTTACACGGACATGGTGGACACTTTTCTGGATGGTGTTTCTCCGAATATGCTATCTCACGTGGAGGATGCAGCAACATTCATCGCGGAACTACCTCCGTTGGCGTTAGACGCCATATTCGGTCTGTCGCAGACGGAAAAGGAGGACGCGGCCAATGCGATTCGCAAAGCAAGTCGGAGGAAAGCCGAGGAATTTGTGAGCAAGGTACTGCAGGGAACAATTAACCGAAACCTTAAGATCGAACAGGCTGTCGAAACGTTGACGTTCGGAGAGTTGGCTCATGTAGCATCCACACTGGTAGGCTTGGGCTCTTTCGAACAACAAATGTCTCTGGAACGGCAAACAGTCGGCGGGGCGGTGGATGTTGCCGTGATCTCAAAAGGTGACGGGTTTATCTGGATTGATCACAAACACTATTTCCGCCGGGAACTCAATGATCACTTTTTTCATAGATACTACGAAGAGGTACAAAATGACGAGTGAAAAGAGAAAGTCGCCCCGAGGCCCGGATACATCGTATCCCGGCAGTGGCGGAGAAGTGTCGTCAGAAGTGGAGAATCTTCTGAACCGGGCACCGCAGTTCCATGCGCTCGCGGAGATAGCGAAGGGACGAATACCCGAGCTATCAGCGTCTCAACAAGAATTCCTGAGGAAGTTCAGCAGCCAGTTGACCGCTGAGGCTACCAAAGACGACGACACATCCACATCCACACCGACCGCGTAGCTGCGCCCGGGAAGCCATGCGACGGAAGCGATCAGTGTGGCGGAAACGAACTTGGCAATGGCGATGTTAGTCCGGCAGGCGAGATTACATATTACATCATCCTTTCACGAAAGAGCCCAGGGCGTGTTCCAGAAGACGACTGGCCCAAGTGTCGTCTTGCAGGAAATAGACTCCTCTCTCTTCCCATTCTTCGCGGCTTCTCAATTTTTCGCCGATCTGCTCCGGCGGCGGAACGGAGAGGACATAGGCGTGAAGACGCAGTTTCGGGTCTTCGCGCCGGATGTGCTTTTCGACATCCTTGATTTCGCTATGTAGCCGCACCTTTCTACCCTCGTTCGGGCCGAACCGGATCAACCCCTTCGGGTCGAGAAACAGAATGTGCTGATCGTCTCCCGCCGCCAGCCAGACGATGAAATCCGGGTAATAAGAATGGTCGTCAAAGAAAGATACACCCCGCCCGCGGCTCAAATTGCGGATCAGGCACAGTTCCCGCCCTCTTAGACAGGGCGCGTTATTTCTGGACAAGTCCACCAGCCTCTCGACAACCTGCTTCTCATTACTGTCCAAAGGTACAGGTCGGACGGTGACGCCGCGCTTGTCGTCGGCATAGAGCAATGGCTTGTAAGCGTGCTCGTTGTACATCAGAAGTCCAACCCCCAAACCGGGCGCCGAGCCTTCCCGGAGATTGTTCGAGATTGCGTGAATGTCCTCGATCAAATGCCGCTTGTGGATATCTACGGACAGCCGGTACTTGCCAATGTTGTTGGGGTCGGACTGATCAAGCTCCTTCACTTCCAGATTTTCGTATTCCCACCTGCGCCGCTGCCTGCGCCAGAATCTGCTGGCATAGTCGACGAGCAGTTCGACAGCAACATCCTCCAGTTTTCGCAAGTCAAGAAAATTCTTCGGCTCCAGGCGCTCCGGCGGAAGGCGCAGTTCATACCAGTCGTTGCGCTCCAGCAATGTATCGACCGTGGCGCGGTCGATAACCAGATTGTGCCAACCCTCCCGCTGTTTGCGCTCCAGCAGCCGGTCGTAAATACGGGTGCGGTTGAAAAAGGCGGTATGACGGGACTCCAGCTTGACGGATGACCTTTCCTTCTCCGCTCCGTTCCCGGCGCCCCGGGAGTCGAGGGACTGCAACCGGGAATAGAAGTCCATCTCCACTTTTGGGCTATCGGATTCGCCGGGTTTCGGCAGGACAGCGCGAACATCCGAGCGTTCGTACTCAAGTCCTTCCCTGATACGGACGATCTTCAGTTTCTTCCTTGCGAAGTTCCAGGTGACGGGCAGCTCGATTTCTTCCCGCTCTGTTGAAATCCCGTCCCTGTCCAGCATACCCCGGAAGGTCTGCATGTAATTGGCTTTGAGGCCGAAGATGCGCAGGGTCTCCAGTTCCGCCAGCCCGGCGCTATCGGCGGGCGGGTCAACAGCAGTGTGGCGGTGGCGCTTCAGGCTCATGTTCCAGCCCTTGAGCCGGACGCCGCGCCCGAACATCTGGATAATTTCCGGCCCCTCGCCGACGCCGACGTGCATAAGCCCCATTGTGCTGACGCGCCAGGAGTTCCAACCGGCGATGAAACGCCTTGCGCCGATGACGATATTCACGCTCGAATCCGTCCTGTCCACATCGGCAAACAGACGCCGGGCAAAGCCGGGCTCCCTCTCGACATCAAGATCGGGATTGCCTTTATCGTCAAGCAGCCGGTAGAGAGCCGCCGAATCACCGATATTGATAACTCCGAAGGGTTCGTTATCGGCCGTGCGCAGATGAAGTTCACCTTCTCCCTGGGTCAGGTAACGCACATGCAGCCGCCCGGCTCCGTGGAACAGCGTTTCACAAATGTCATCATAGAGCGCCTCCGCGCCGATGTCTTCCAGCCCCCCGAACCGGCCGGCGAACCAGTCCGCGCCGTCCTCACTGTTCAGCCCCGACTCACCCGCCAGCAGGCGGGTCAGCATCGGACGAATCTCGCCGCCACGCGCCAGCGCCCAGCCGAGAAAGTCGAGAATCGTTATGACATCCGACCGCGTTTCCTTGTCCGCTCTCGCGCTACCCGTCACGGTCTTGCCAAGAAATACCCATAGCGGGCGGGCGACATTGAATTCGCTCCAGTCGGCGCGTCCCTCGCGCCAGATACGGCATTGCCGATAGAAACTCAGCAAAGCGCCCAGCAGATACATACGGCTGTTCTCGTCTTCGCCCCCTTGCGGAAGATTGGCGATCTCATAGTCCTTGCCGTAGCCGTCCGCATGAAAGGCATGGTATGGATAGTCGAACAGCAGGCTTTTGCCGTAGACGTCCCTCAGGGCATCGTCCTTGCCGACGATCTGGTTGAAAGTGGCGGAATACTCGAAGGTAAACCCGCCCTCCGCCAGTTCCTTGCGCCGTTCGCGCCAGACCTTGCCGGAAGAGCCGAGATGTCCTTCGTCGACCAGTACGAGATTGTTATCGCCGAAATCACGGACAGCGACCCGCTTCACGCCCTGTTTTTCAGCGAGCTTGTTCACGTCGATAATCTCGACCGGCGCAAACAGATCCGCGCCGGCATCACTTGAGAAAATGCGCGCCGGCAGGTTGCTGGCCAGCAATTCACGTTCGTGTTGCCGGGACAGTTGCTCGTTCGGCGTCACCAGAATGACATTGCGAGGCGGGCGCCCCGCCGCGCCGGAGATGCGCCGGTATTGCAAGATATGGGCGTGCATAACGAGCGTCTTGCCGGAACCGGTGGCGCTTTGCACGGCGATGGTGCGCAACTCGTCCTCCGTATAATCCGGCATCAGGGCAGTCATACGATCACAGCGCTTTGCCGAATTCAAAGCGGCCTTCAGTTTCTCCGCATCCTCGAAATAAAGGCGCAGGTAATGTTCGGCAAACAGCAGCGCGAGCCACTGGTGCGGCTTCCAGCCGCGGCCATGTTGCGGGGCCATACGCAGCTGCCGACCGGTCTCGGCGATGGCATCGTCATAAGCGGTGAGACGGTCTGAAGCAATCGACGCTCTGCCCGGATCGGGGTAGAGCGCGCGGAAATAAAAACTCTCTCCATTGACATCCGACCCGGCGCGCACATCGCGCAGACGTTCCAGCATGGGCATGAGATCCGGGTAACCGAATTGCCGGCAGAGAAAGCGGTGCAGGACGAGCCGGTTTTCGAGCGGGGTCATGTTTTGCCAGCTTGTCGATATTTTCGCGTCAGGCAGGCGGCGAAGGATGTGCGGACAATCATGAAAATGGCTTCGTCCGGGCCAACATCGGCGATATTCCTGTTCAGCAATCTACCGCCTCAAACATCAATCCGCGAAACAGTGGCTCAATGACTGCGGCTCTCCAGGTTTCGTCTGTACGCCGAACAGCGTTCAGCGTATGATCGCCATTGGCGTAAATCAGGTCGAGCGCGTCGGGAAGCTTCATTCGACTGCGCCGAAACCAGTCGTTTAGCGCATCGCTGCCGGTATCGTCCAGATTGCGCCAGAGAACGAGGCAATTTCTTCCTTCAGGATCCTTGCCAGTGATAGCGAGCACGCCGTCCAGGCGACAACGGGATTCAACGCGCAGGCCGAGCAGCAGATTGAAGGTCTCCGGCAAATCGACCGGCGTCTCCCGGCGCGCGCCGTCGCGAACGACGGAAAGCGTATAGGCAAACGGATCGCGAAAATACCGTCCCAGCAGGCACGGACTATCAGCGGTTTCCTCGTCAAGCGCATAACGCAGTTTATAATCCTCAACCAGCCCGGGGTGATTTTCCTCCAACAGCCCGTCCGCCGGCGGCGTCATCACCAGCCCGTCCAGCGTATCCTCGTAGGATTCGAGGTTGATGTATTGAAATACTCCGCCTCCTTGATATTCGGAATCCCGCGATACCGATGTGCTTTTCCCAAACAAGGTTTGCTTCATCCGTGTAAGAGTGATGCTGTGAAAATGCTCACCCACTTCGCAAAGAATATATTTTCTATTGAGCTTTTGGGCACACGCGGCAGTTGTGCCGCTACCACCAAAGTAGTCCAGCACCCAATCATTGCGATTCGTTGCAGACCGGATGGTTCGCTCCAGCAATTTTTCCGGCTTCTGGGTGCTGAACCCGATGCGCTCCGCGGCTGTTGGCTGTTGTTGAAAAGACATGATATCAGACCAGACATCACCAATCGGTTTCCCTCGGTCCTTGATGTCATCCCAATATCTTTTTTTCCCGTGAGCGATCATAAACTTCCGGTTCCCGCTGTCAGTACGATTGAACATTTTCTCGTATTTTTCTGAATGTGATTGACGGAGTTTATTGAAAAGGTATGTATCGCTGACAGTGTAAAACAGAATTGTTTCATGTCCTCTGATCCAGTTCGAAGCGATAGTTTTGAATCCCGAAAGGACCTGTATGTCCCAAATAATTTCTCTTTGAAAAGTGAAAAGTCGATCAAAAATTTCTCTGAGCCGGTGAGTTTCCAGATGATCTATCTGACAATAAAAGGAGCCTTGATTATTCAGTAGTGCACGAGCCAACTTGGCTCGTTCTTCCATCATTGATAGCCAACTTGAACGTTGGTATCTGTCCTTATAGACAAAGTCTCCACTGCCCGTGTTGTACGGAGGATCAACGTAAATGCACTGAATTTTTTTGCCGTATCGCGCCCGCAAAAGATTCAATGCCTGAAAATTCTCGCCGTGAACGAGCAGCCCACTGGTTTGCTCGTCCAGACTGCCGGCATCGGACAAGGCGCCCAGCAACCGATCCTTGAAGTCACGCTCAAAATGGCGCGTATCCAGCGCCAGGTTCGGATTGGCGCACAGGAATTCGGGCGACCGCAATCTCCGGCTTTGACCAGTATCGGCAACAAGGTCGAAACTGGCTTGACGAGGTCGGAAATCACCCTTCTCCCGTCTTCGCTCCGGACCATCAGCGATATAGCCTGTCGCAAACAACGCCTGCCATTCCTGCCATTGCGCTTCATTGGCAGCAATCTCCGGGTAGAACGACTCCGGCACTCGGTCCAGTGTGACACACCACTGGGTTTCCAGAACGAATTTCTTCTTCAGCCAGAGGCGCTTCTGGAAATCTTCCAACTGCGCAAGAAAAGTGATGAGCTTGTCGCCAATTTCGCGCACGGCGCGCATCCGTCCCAGCGCACGACGCATCCGGCCGGTATCGCCGAGGGCGAGATCCTGCAAATCCAGCACATCGGTTTTCAGGTACAGATCCAACTCGCGGCGCAGAAAGCCGCCCAAATCCTTGTGGATGAAATAATCAAAACTGTTCTTCGCCGTATAGCGCCCGACATGCCTGGCCAGCAATGTACGTTCCGGGTCGGAATCTGTGGGAGCCAATACGGCAAGCGCCTGCCACCGCTCCGCGGCGAGCCTCTGCACAGCGACCAGAATGCTTGTCGCCGTGTCCGCATTAATCCGACCCTGTTGCCGTGAACCATTACCGGGCCATTTTCGCTTCTCATACTCCGTCAACGGGCGGTGCTCGAAACGAACGACAAGTCCGCCTTCTTCAGACACAATCGCGTCTTCTGCGAGCACGAAGCGGCGCTGCCGACCGTTCGCCTCCTTGATATTGTCTTTCTCATTATCCGCTGCTTCGATCTCAAAGCAAACACGAAATCGGGCGTCGCCCTCGCCAGCAAGGAAAGCGTAGGAAGCGTAATTCTCGGTCGTCTTCACGTAATACTGGTCCGCGTTGGCCCAGTGCAACTTCACTTCCTCGCCATCGTAAGGGATCAGATAGGTTGGATTACCGCCAGAGGAATAGCGGCGCAACGAGATGAAGTCGCCTTCCCTGTAATAGCGGGCGAAAAAATTGACGAGATGACCGTACACGTCCGCCTCGGCTTCGGCATCAGCCGTTGCCTGCGCCACTTGCTCCCTGAGCTTCGTGACCTCGGGCGCATTCTCGGGGTCAACGCCCAATTCCCGTGTCGACCGAATGGTTCGTTCAAGTTCTGCCTCAAGAGCGGCTCTCTGTTCGTCAGCGACCCCGGCGAGCACGGTCTTTACCTGGGGCAACAAATCCTCGTTGAGGAATCGTTCGACTTCGCCCGCCTTCATACGCATGACGCGGTAGAGACCGAAATCCAGATCACCGCGATCAAGCTGAAACATCTCCCTCAGCAGTTCCCCGAGACGGTCAAAATTCCGTCCTGATTCATGTGCCGGGCGCATATTTTCTTCCTTTGTATCGAATTTCACCGAAATAGCCACCCAACTCCAACAAGAATAACCACCTGAAATAAAAGACAAGTGTAAACCACCCGCCTGTTTATGGACAAATCGCTTGCCTGATTCCGAATAATCGGTCAGAATCAGGGAACTGTCAGGAGATACCATGAACAGCTACGCCATTGATACCCACAGCGCCATTGAGGATCTGAAATCCGCCGGCTTCCAGGCGAAACAGGCTGAAGCGATCACCTCTCTGTTCACCGGCCGGGATTCCCGGCTGGCGACCAAAGACGGCCTTACAGCTTCTATCTCCGGGCTTCGAATCGAGCTCAAGGCAGATATGGGCGAACTACGCTCCGAACTCAAGGCAGATATGGGCGAACTGCGCTCCGAACTCAAGGCAGAAATGACCGAACTGCGTTCAGAACTCAAGGGCGATATTGCCGAACTGAAAGCAGAAATGACCGAACTGCGCTCCGAACTCAAGGGCGATATTGCCGTACTTCAGGAGCAGAACAAATCCCTCCGTACCGAGACCCGGGTTATCCTGGCAATCGTGCTCGCCCTGGGCGCCCCTGTATTCCTGCGATCATTCGGCCTGATTTAAGCCGTCCCGGTCAGAACCACATGGCGGGCAAGGCTGATCCGATCTTGCCGGCGCAATGCGCTTCATGCCTTTATCCCGTCCCAGACCGCGCCTGCGGGATTTTTCGATCTCAATAACTCCAGCCACTTTTCGTGATTGGCCAGCTCTTGCGCGCTGGCCGGAATCACGCTGAGGCTGGCCGCCTGCCGCGGATCCATGTGCGCGCCCGATCGGTTCTGCTGCTGTGTGGATTGCATGCCCGAATGTTCCGATTCACTCGGTAATGTGGTTTGTCCACTGGTCATTTTCAGATAAACATCGGCCAGAATTTCGGCGTCCAGCAATGCGCCGTGAACGAGTCGCTGCGAGTTATCCACCCCATATCGCCGGCATAATGCGTCCAGGCTGTTTTTCTGGCCCGGATGCAGGCGTCTCGCCTCTACCAGCGTGTCAAGCACCTGACAGTGGTCCTCAATCACCCGGCCTTCATATCCGGCTTCTGCAAACTCGAAGTTCAGGAATCCAACGTCAAACGGAGCATTATGGATAATCAATTCCGCCCCTTTCAGAAAATCAAGCAGTTCCTTCGCCCTTTCTCTGAAACAGGGTTCATCTGCCAGCTGTTCCGCCGTGATTCCGTGTACTTCGACAGCCGCCTCGTCAATCTCCCGCTCAGGGTTGAGATAGAAGTGCAGTGTATTGCCGGTCTTGCGCCGACTGATCATCTCAATGGCGCCAATTTCAATCACCTTGTGCCCCTGGCTTGTTTCGAGGCCGGTGGTTTCAGTATCCAGAATTATTTGCCGCACAGGATGGTCTCCTCGCTATCTCGTCAATACCTCTGTTCGCGAGCCGGTCAGCCCGTTCGTTGCCGGGGTCACCAGCATGTCCCTTGACCCATCTCCACTCAATATCATGTCTTGCCGACAATTGGTCAAGTTGTTCCCATAAATCACGATTTTTCACCGGTTTTTTGGCAGCGGTTTTCCAGTTGTTCCTTTTCCAGTTGCCGAGCCATGATTGTATGCCATTCCTGACGTATGTCGAATCGGTAAAGACCCGCACGTGGCAACGCTGCGACAGCCGCTCAAGCGCCTCAATACAGGCGCGCAATTCCATTCGATTATTGGTCGTTTCCACTTCACCTCCGAATATCTCCTTTTTGTTTTCTCTGAAGATAAGGAGCGCGCCCCATCCTCCCGGTCCGGGATTCCCCCGGCAAGCGCCATCCGTATATATGGTCACTATACCCATGTGCAGCGATCAGCAAGAACGGTTCAGTTACTCAAGGCACGTTCTGCGACCGCACTTACGCCGCTTCCCGCGAAGCCGGTTGAACCACCCCCGGAATCAACCTGCGCCAGGGTCGGGAAGCGCTTCGCAACGGAGTTACTCCCATCTCGCGCTTCCTTGCGACAATCACATAAATACCGCCCAGATTCGGCCACCAGCGATCCCCCGCCCTTTCGATGAACGCCAGCTTCTCACGCCAGTTCTCCGACTGAATGGGCGGCAGATAGTTGGACATGCCGGCCCCGATCAGGTCGAAACCCAACAGCGCCAGCCAATCCTGAACCCGTCCTGCCCGATAGAACCTGCCGTCCCACGGCTGATTGCCATTCTGGCCAGTCAGCGCATTGATCACTCCATACAGGCTGATCAGATTGAATCCGACAATCACGATACACCCTTCGGCAATGAGCAGCTGGTTGACTTGTCTGAGCGCTTCATGAGGATCGGCGCAAAAATCAAGTGTATGCGGCAGGACGATGATGTCCTGGGATTTCTCCGGAAAAGGCAATGCGGTACTGGTGGACACAACACGATGGCAATCTTTCGTATCATAAATCACCCGATCGCTTCCGGGAAGCAGGTCCGGCGCTGTCGGTTTTTCAAAAGGAGGATTTGAGGTGTCAGCGATATATTGTGATGCCACTTCCGTGCCGAAAAGATAATTGACCCAGGGCATACCAACCTGCAAACCCTGTGCATAATATCCCGCCGGAATCAATTTTTCACATTGCTTAACGCCGGATTGAACGATCGATTGACCCAGGGGGGATTTGAACCAGTCCGACATCGCTGCTCAACGAGCGCAACCACAGCCGCCGACTGCACCGTAAAATATACCAATATACCGATTGAGCATTGCACAGGTGAGGACAGGTTCCCGTTGATTTGTCGTTACAATAGCTCACCATAAAACTTTATCGTACAGATTGCAACCATGTCATATTCGGAGACTATCGAACTCGCGCGCGCTTTAATCACAAAAGCCTCGATCACCCCGGCGGATGCAGGCTGTCAGCAGTTGCTGGCGGAGAGGTTGTATGCAGCAGATTTCAAATGTGAATCGATACAATTTTCCGGCGTATCCAATTTATGGGCGACTCGGGGCAGTAAAAAACCGCTAATGGTTTTCGCCGGTCATACCGATGTCGTGCCGACCGGACCATTGGAACAATGGCGTGTTCCTCCTTTCGCCGGTGAGATCCGGGACGGCATGCTGCATGGCCGCGGCGCCGCCGACATGAAAGGCAGCATTGCCTCATTTATCACAGCTTGCGAGAGGTTCGTGAAAAAGTATCCGCGGCATGCGGGCGCCATCGGACTGCTGATTACCAGCGACGAGGAAGGGCCGGCGCTTTGGGGCACACGGGCTGTCGTGAAGGAGTTGAACGGTCGTGGAGTCAACATAGACCTGTGTATCGTCGGGGAACCGACCAGCGCTTCGCATCTGGGCGATACGGTGAAAATAGGCCGGCGAGGTTCACTGAACGGGAAACTGACAATCAAAGGCATCCAGGGGCATGTCGCTTACCCGCATCTTGCCAACAATCCGATTCATATTGCGTTGCCCGCATTATCGGCTCTGACCACGCGGCAGTGGGATCAGGGCAATGAACTTTTTCCGCCTACCTGTCTCCAGATTTCCAATATCCGGGCCGGAACCGGAGCCGCCAATGTGATCCCCGGCCAGCTTGAAGCTGATTTCAATTTTCGCTATTCTCCAGAGACCGGCGCCGATCAACTGAAACGCGAAACAACCGGCATGATGCGGGCGCACGGACTTCAATTCGACATTGAATGGGGCGTCCCGGGCCTCCCTTACCGAACCAGTCCGGGAACGCTGGTAGAGGCGGTTACGGCCGGCATTTTCGAGATTACCGGCAAGACTCCGCAACTATCGGCCACCGGAGGTACTTCGGACGGACGGTTTATTGCACCCACAGGAGCCCAGGTCGTGGAATTCGGCCCGCTCAATGCGACCATTCATCAAATAAACGAGCAGGTATCGGTGGCGGACCTCGATCTGCTCTCGGCGTGTTATGAAAATATTCTGGAGAGGATATTGGCGGCTTGACTTGAATGTTTGCATGGAAAGATTTGCTTGATTCCCCTATACTCCACGACCGCAAGGCGCTCTGCCACCGACTCCACCCGATTCGAAACAATGTCCGAACCCCTCAATTTCATACGTCAGGCAATTGAAGCTGATCTGAAGAGCGGCAGGCATGATGAGGTCGTCACACGCTTTCCACCGGAACCGAATGGATATCTGCACATCGGACATGCGAAATCGATCTGGCTTAACTTCAAAATTGCGGAAGACTGCAACGGCCGCTGCACATTGCGATTCGACGACACCAATCCGGCCAAAGAGGAGCGGGAGTTTGTCAAGGCGATCGAAGAGGATGTGCGCTGGCTGGGATTTCAATGGAGCGAAATCACCCACACTTCCGATTACTTCGACCAGCTTCACCGGTTCGCTATTGAACTGATCGGCAAGGGACTGGCTTATGTGGACAGTCTCAGCGCGGAGCAGATCAAACAGTACCGGGGGGCGCTCAGTGAGCCGGGAAGAGACAGTCCGTTTCGCGAGCGCCCGGTGCAGGAAAACCTGGATTTGTTCGAGCGCATGCGTCTCGGCGAATTTGCACAAGGCGAACATGTGCTGCGCGCAAAAATCGATATGGCCGCACCCAATATGAACCTGCGCGACCCGGTCATTTACCGGATTCTGCATCACGCCCATCAACGCACCGGGGACAAGTGGTGCATTTATCCACTCTATGATTTCGCCCACGGGCAGGGGGATGCGATCGAGGGGGTCACGCACTCCCTGTGCACACTGGAATTCGAAGACCACCGGGCCCTGTATAACTGGTTTCTCGACAACCTGTCCGTCCCCGGACACCCCAGGCAAATCGAGTTTTCACGATTGAATCTGGACTATACGGTCATGAGCAAGCGCATGCTGACCCGACTGGTAGAGAACGGTCATGTCGATGACTGGGATGACCCGCGCATGCCCACCCTGTCGGGACTTCGCCGACGGGGTTATACGCCGCAAGCGATCCGCAATTTCATTTCTTCGGTCGGCATCACCAAACGCGACAACATGATCGGGATTGGAGTTCTGGAGAACAGCATCCGCGAAAACCTTGATCCGATAGCGCCACGGGTAATGACGGTATTGGAGCCGCTCAGGGTCATTATTGAAAATTATCCGTGCGGGCAATCCGAGGAAATCGAGGCGCCCAGCCACCCGCACAATGAGGCTATGGGCAAAAGGAAAATCAGGCTGTCGAGGGAAATATTCATCGAACGAAATGATTTCATGGAAGAACCTCCGAAAGGATTTTATCGACTGGCGCCGCGGCGAAAAGTACGCCTTCGATACGCCTTCGTGATTTACTGCAAGGAGGTGATACGGGATGGAAACGGAGAAATAACGCAGCTGCTATGCGAGTACGACCCGCATACCCGTCATGGCAAACAACCCGCAAGCGGCAAAGTGAAAGGCATCATCCACTGGGTGTCCGCCCACCATTGTGTAGATGGTGAAGTGCGCTTGTACGATCGGTTGTTTTCCAAAGCCGATCCCCTGGCTGACAAATCCCGCGATTTTACAGAAACGATCAACCCGGATTCGCTACAGGTTCTGACCAACTGCAAGTTCGATCCGATCCTTGCCAAAGCAGACGGCGATATGCGCTATCAGTTCGAAAGGCTGGGATATTTCTATGCGGACAAGGAACATAGCGCAACGCAGCCGGTTTACAATCGAATCGTAACCCTGCGCGATACCTGGGCAAAACTTCAGCGACAGACTGGTACAAAACCCTGACCATGGAATTCCTGATCGAATACGGCTTGTTTCTTTCCAAAGTGATTACTATTGTCATAGCGATCCTCATTGCAGTGGCAGGCTGCGCCGCGGTGGCCGCGCGCCAGAAAAAATCCTCAGGCAAACAATTGCAGGTTACTCACATCGGTGAGCAGCTTGAGGATATGGAACAGGCAGTTGCGGCCGTTGCGTTTTCACCGGACGCCGTGAAGCAGAAAAGGAAATCGGAGAGGAAAAAGAGCAAACAGAAAGCCAGGGCAGAGAAAAAAGCATACAAGGCTTCCGCAAAAGGCGGAGGCTTGCCGGATACAAAAAAACGGGTTTTCGTGATCGACTTCGAAGGCGACCTCAAAGCCGGACATGTCGAAAACATGCGCCAGGAAATCAGCGCGGCGCTAACCTGTGCGACAACCCGTGACGAGGTTCTGGTGAGACTGGAAAGCGGCGGCGGCACAGTGCATGGATATGGACTCGGCGCCTCACAGTTGCGGCGTATCCGGGAACGGGGAATCCCGTTAACCGTTGCCGTGGACCGGATCGCAGCCAGCGGCGGCTATATGATGGCATGCGTTGCCAACAAGATCATTGCCGCGCCGTTTTCCATTATCGGGTCGATTGGCGTGCTGGCCCAGATCCCGAATCTGCACCGCTTCCTGAAGAAGCATGACGTTGACTTCGAGCAACTGTATGCCGGGGAATACAAGCGAACCCTCACCCTGTTTGGAGAAAACACTCCCAAGGGGCGTAGCAAGGTACAGCAGGACCTTGAAGAGACCCATCGACTGTTCAAGGATTTTGTGAAAAGCCAACGACCCGGCCTTGATATCGACAAGGTGGCTACCGGCGAGTACTGGCTGGGTATGCAGGCGCAGGAACTGGGCCTCGTCGACGAGCTGCAAACCAGTGACGACTACCTCATGGAACGCAGGGGAGAGTGGGAACTGGTACTGATCGAGTATTCGAGGAAAAAAACATTGCAGGAAAAACTTGCCGACCTGATGTCGGTCAGCAGCTACGCAAACCCGGCAGAAATCCGGGATATGGACAAACCCTTGTTAATGTGACGGCATGGCCGCACAATCTCTGTTGACAATCATCCTCCGTCACGCCCATGAACACCGGAAAACTCGACCCGATGGCGTGTGAACCGGGATTTCGTCATGAAATGTATCCCGACATGCTTGCGGGCCGGATAACCCTGCGAAATATCAGCCCGTATCGTATGGCCGGAGCCAAGCCGCGGCCCAAGGAGAGTAGAGGCCGAATTCTGCTTCAGTCCCGCTTCCTGCGCCTGCGCCCCGGACGCCTCTGCACCGCAATCGTATCTGCATTCATTCTGCCTTCAAGCAGCGCCCGGCCTCCTTTACTGATCTCGCCGAGCTCCGTCACCACCTGACGGGCATCCGGCCTGGGATTTTCGGACCGCTCCACCCGGTGGACATGGCGGTCAAGAGCATCGCGCATGGCGCGTACATGCGCGGCTGTAGACCCGCAACAACCTCCGATGATGCGAGCGCCGGCATCATAAGCCAGACACGCATAGCGCGCCATCAACGCCGGTTCTCCACCATAACTGATCATGCCATCAATATATTCCGGAATACCGCAGTTGCCCTTCGCGACCAGAATATCGCTGTCATGGGCGGCGCTCGCGAGGTTCAGGATTCCGCACACGGTTTCAGCGGGACCCAAACCGCAATTCGCTCCAAAGGCGTGGGGGCGAACCGTCATGCTGCGGGACATCCCGGCAAAGTCTGCCGGAGACAACCCCATCATGGTGCTGCCATTGGTATCGAAACTTAAAGTACAGACTATAGGCAGATTGGTTGTACTGGCTCCCGCCAGCGCTGCAACCACTTCTTCCCTGGAAGACATGGTTTCAACCCAGAGCAGGTCTACGCCTCCCTGCGCAAGCGCCTGGGCCTGCTCCGTGAATACAGAAGTGGCGGCAGCCATGGTCAACGAGCCCAGGTTTTCAAAAAGCTCTCCCGTTGGACCAACCGAACCGGCTACAAGTACATCCTTTTGCCCGGCATCAACCACAGACCTTGCCAATTGTGCAGCTTTGAGATTGAGTTCCCGAACCCGCTCCTCGCTGCCATGCAGTTCCAATCGATAGTAGTTTCCGCCAAAACTGTTGGTCAGAATGATGTCGGATCCGGCATCCACGAAATCCTGATGAAGTTTCGTGATGCGCTCCGGGTGGTCAGCATTCCACAGTTCCGGGCAAGCCCCGGTCTCCAGCCCCATTTCAAACAGGCTGGTTCCGGTCGCGCCGTCCGCCAGCAGGAAGGCGTGTTGCGCAATCATGGTTTTCAGGGTGGTCGGCATAATGGGTTTCCGATGGTTGGGTCAGGTTAGTCATCTCATCGAAAACCACGGGGAAACACCGCTGCAAGATCGCGTCACGCCCTGCATCCGTTATTCTATCTGAACAATCTGATGTTGCGTAGACACTCATCTCTGGATTAATGTCGCTCCGACAGTACTCGGGGAGTTGGCACCGTCTCGAAGTGGTTAGCTCCGAAGGTTGCCCCAGCGTCGAAGGGCCCTTCCCTCAGCTGGTCTCGATGAGTTGTATTACCCTGTCAATAATAGCGCCTGGGCTCTGGCGGTGTCAATCAAAATGGACCCCGGGTTCCTCTCCCCGGCTTTGAAAATGATTGTGGACGAACAGTATGCGGCATATCCGGAAGATCAGGTTACAATTACAAACAGGGCCTGTGATCAAAACAGTACCGTTTCAGGAGTTAAGGAATGAACAAAGATGTACGCCGGGCGCAGAATCGCCGCAAATATCTCGCACAAGCGGTCAAGGACTTGCAGATAGGGCGGATTCAACGCCACATATTCTTATGCTGCGACCAGAGCAAGCCCAAGTGTTCACCACGGGACAAGAGCCTTGAATCCTGGGTTTTTCTGAAAAGCCGGCTGCGCGAACTGGGCCTGGTAAAAGAGGGCGGGGTTTATCGAACGAAAGCGAACTGCCTGCAGATCTGCGCGCACGGGCCGGTTGCCGTGGTTTACCCGGAAGGGGTCTGGTACCACTCGTGTACGCCGGAAACGCTGGAGAGAATCATCCGGGAACATCTGATCGGAGGTCAGTCGGTGGACGAGTTTGTGTTCGCCGCGCACCCCCTGCCCGTTAGCGATTACTGAGATTCGGGACGCAGGAAAACGACCGGTTATTCTGCCGCTGCGGCCGCTACCGCTGCGGCTATCTGCCCGGCCAGCAGTTGTACCTGCCGGGCATCCATCCCTTCCGCCATGACCCGCAATACGGATTCTGTCCCGGAAGGCCTGAGTACAACACGGCCGCTTCGATTCAACTGCGCTTGTGCATCGGTGACCGCCTCACACACTTGCTTGTGAGAGGCCAACGCATGCCGGTCGGCATTGCCGATCGGAACATTGATTATGCGCTGCGGATAGATGTGCATGCCGCCTGCCAACTGATGCAGGGATTGACCGGTTTCCACCATTACCTCAAGCACTTCCAATGCCGCTACAATACCGTCACCGGTCGTGGACTTGTCCAGACAGATGATATGCCCGGAGGTCTCCCCGCCCAGGTTCCAGTTTCGCTGGACCAGCGCCTCACAGATATAGCGGTCGCCCACCCGGGTGCGCAGGAAAGGAATGGACATGGCCTGAAGTGCATGTTCGAGTCCAAGATTGGTCATCGACGTACCCGCTACACCGCCCGCCAGCCGTTGTGTGGATTTACGATGCCTGGCAAGGATATAGAGAATCTGGTCGCCGTCAACGGTATTGCCGTCGCTGTCTGCCAATAACACCCGATCTGCATCCCCATCAAGGGCAACCCCGATATCGGCGCCCGCTTCCCTGACCGTAGTTTTTACCAGATTCATATCAGTGGAGCCGCAATGGTGATTGATGTTGAAACCATCCGGATCATTGGCAACGGCAATGACATTCGCTCCCAACTCTGTGAACACCCGCGGCGCCGCCTTGTATGCCGCGCCATTGGCGCAATCAATCACAATTCGCAGGCCGGACAACGACCTGGAACGACCGAATGTACTCTTGCAATGTTCGATGTATCCGTCCTGGGCGTCTGCAAACCTTTTGGCCTTACCCAACTGCACAGAAGGAACACAGACCTGTGGTTGGCCCATCATTTCATCAATTTGTGCGATCAGGCCATCATCCAGCTTGGCGCCGTCCGGTGAAAAAAATTTTATTCCGTTATCGTGAAATGGATTGTGGGAGGCGCTGATCATGACGCCGGTACAGGCTCTGGCGGTACGGGTAAGCCATGCCACGCCGGGTGTCGGCATGGGCCCGATCAGGGAAACATCGACTCCGGCCGATGAGAACCCGGCTTCAAGGGCCGATTCCAGCAGATAACCTGAAACGCGGGTATCCTTGCCGATCAATACTTCATTGCCTTTGCCCGTATTTATAAAGACCCGCCCCGCCGCCCAGCCCAGCTTCATCACAGTAGCGGGAGTAACCGGTTCTTCTCCAACGCGCCCCCTGACACCGTCCGTGCCGAAAAGCGAACCGCTCATGTCCCCCGGCAACCGGATTTAATTGAGGCTGTCCGGACTTGGCAGGTCCAGGTCGGACTCATCCAGCAAGGTATCGTTATCGGGCCTGGAGCCCGAAGACGGGGGCTTTTCCGGCCGAGCCTGGGGAGGCGTCGGGTCCTTGCCCGCCATAATCTCGTCCACCTGGCCGGAATCCAGAGTTTCCCATTCCAGCAAGCACTTCGCCATGACTTCGATTTTGCTCCTGTTGTCTTCTACGATGGAGCGCGCCCGACCATATTGTTCCACGATGATTCGGGAAACTTCCTGTTCCACCTTCTCTGCGGTCTCCGGACTGACATTACGCTGGGTGGACATCTCCCGTCCCAGAAAAACCTCACTGTGATTGTCGCCGTATACCCGCGGTCCAAGCGTATCACTCATACCCCAGCGCGATACCATGTTCTGAGCCAGTTGGGTGGCCTGCTCGAAATCATTGGAAGCGCCGGTCGTCATCTGGTTCATGAATACTTCTTCGGCGATCCGCCCACCCATCAACACGGCAATCCTGGCGAACAGGTATTCCCGATTATGGCTGTAACGGTCCTCTGCCGGCAGCTGCATCGTCACTCCGAGCGCCCGCCCCCGCGGGATAATGGTGACTTTATGGACCGGGTCCGTATACTCGGACAACACTTTCGCGACAACCGTGTGTCCTGATTCATGATAGGCGGTATTGCGGCGTTCCTCTTCGGGCATGACAATCGAGCGGCGCTCAACCCCCATCAAGACCTTATCCTTGGCCTTTTCAAACTGCTCCATGTTGACCACCTTCCTGTTTTCGCGGGCGGCGAACAAGGCGGCTTCGTTGATGAGATTGGCCAGATCCGCCCCGGAGAAGCCGGGTGTGCCGCGGGCAATGATCGCAGGGTCTATGTCGTTAGCCAGGGGCACCTTCTTCATGTGCACTTTCAGAATCGCTTCCCTGCCCCTGATATCGGGAAGTGGCACAGTCACCTGGCGGTCGAACCGCCCCGGGCGCAACAAGGCCGGGTCAAGCACATCCGGGCGGTTGGTCGCGGCAATGACGATAACCCCTTCACCGGCGTCAAAGCCATCCATTTCCACCAGCAGCTGGTTCAGGGTCTGTTCACGCTCGTCATGGCCGCCGCCCAGACCAGCTCCCCTCTGTCGACCGACCGCGTCGATCTCATCAATAAAAATGATGCAGGGAGCATGCTTCTTGGCCTGTTCAAACATGTCCCGCACTCTTGAGGCGCCGACACCGACAAACATTTCCACGAAATCCGAGCCGGATATCGTAAAGAACGGAACCTTCGCTTCTCCGGCGATCGCTTTGGCCAGCAATGTCTTGCCCGTACCCGGACTCCCGGTCATCAAAACACCGCGGGGTATGCGTCCACCGAGCTTCCTGAAGCGGGACGGGTCTTTCAAAAACTCAACCAGTTCCTCAACCTCCTCTTTGGCCTCATCAACGCCGGCCACATCCTCAAACGTGATCTGGTTCTTATCCTCGGTCAGCATCCTGGCCTTGCTCTTGCCGAAACTCAAGGCGCCGCCGCGTCCACCGCCCTGCATTTGCCTCATGAAGAATATCCATACCCCGATCAAAAGAAGGATCGGAAACGAACTGATCAACAGGTGCATCAGTATTGAGGTTTCTTCTTTTTTCTTCGCCTTGATGTCAACTTTGTTGGAGACCAGATCATCAACGAGCTTGGGATCATCGGGCGCATAGGTGACAAACGTTTCACCACGATGGGTTGTACCGCGAATGGTCATCGTCTCATTGTCGATCTCTACTGCCGACACATTCCCCTGCCTGACCTGATCAAGGAATGTCGAGTAGACAATCTCGTTACTTGAGCTACCCCCTGTATTGGTGAAGTTATTGAAAACCGACATCAATACCATGGCAATCATCAACCACAACAGTATATTTTTCGTCATATTGGGCAACTCATACTCTCCAGATAAAATCCACTCTTTGTCGATATTATTCTCATTATACGGTATAGACCGTAAAAAACATTACAGAATCAATCAGCAATCGTTCGTGCCCGGAATCCACGGGCTACCAGGTAAATCTCTCTGGATTGTGAGCGCGAAGCCGCGGGTTTCACGATCCGTACACTGTCAAAACAGGCTTCGTACTGTTTCCTGATCGAATTCGACATCTCACCTTCAAACATCTTGCTTACCAGATTTCCCTGCCGATTCAGGGTACTCTTGCAAAAATCCAGGGTCGAGCAATGCAGTCGTTCGGCGTTGGCCTGATCCGTGATGCGTATACCCGTAATATTGGGGGCCATATCGGATAATACAAGGTCAATTCGACAATGGGGGAAACATTGGCCGATTTTCTGCCGAATAGCCGGTTCGGTAAAATCACCCTGGATGAATTGTACCTTGTCCAGCTCTTGCATGGGCAGGAGGTCGACCCCGACGATCCGGTTGTCGCATGATACACGGCTCGCGGCATATTGCGACCAGCTTCCCGGCGCACAGCCGAGATCGACAATGCGGGTATCAGGTTTGATCAGATCGTATTTACCGTCGATCTGCTCCAGTTTGAAGGCGGAACGCGCCCGCAAACCCTGGTCTCGGGCCCGTCTGACAAAGACATCGCGATTCTGCCGCATTGCCCAGTCGCCGGATTTCCGGCGTCCGCCGCGCGGCGTCCGCGAGCCCTCCCTGTACTTCGGAAAATGCGGATTACGCAGTGGAATCAGCCGCCTTACGTTTCGTCTTTTCCGTTCACGTGGTCGCGGTCAACCAATTGCACATAAGCCATTGGCGCATTATCACCCAATCTGAATCCGCATTTCAGGATTCTCAGGTATCCACCCGGACGCTGTTTGAAATGAGGTCCGATATCATCGAACAATTTGACCACCATTTTACGGTTGCGCAATCGTGCAAAAGCCAAACGACGGTTGGCTACAGTGGAGGTTTTAGCCAGCGTAATGAGGGGTTCGGCAAATCTTCGCAGTTCTTTCGCCTTCGGTACAGTGGTCCTGATCTGCTCATGCAGAAACAACGAGTTAGCCATGTTGCTGAACATGGCTTTACGGTGCGATGAGGTTCGCCCCAGGCTTCGCCCCGCTTTTCTGTGGCGCATTTCTATTCCACTCCCATTATGGTGCCTTTATCTTCTTCGCCTTGTTCATCCCGTTGGTTTTCCTTGAACAGAGACGCCGGCGGCCAGTTTTCGATTTTCGAGCCCAGCACAAGCCCCCGTTGTGCGAGCACCTCCCTGATCTCGGTAAGGGACTTCTTGCCAAGATTGGGAGTTTTCAACAGTTCTGTTTCCGTGCGGCTGACCAGATCGCCGATATAGTAGATGTTTTCCGCTTTCAGGCAATTGGCGGAACGTACGGTCAACTCAAGATCATCCACTGTTCTCATGAGTACCGCATCGATTTGCGGTTTTTCCTCTTCCATGCTCTGCACCATTGACTCTTCCAGGTTCACAAAAACAGCTATCTGGTCATGCAATATGGTAGCCGCCCTCTTTACCGCGACTTCCGGATCGATAGAACCGTTCGATTCAATTTCCAGCACCAACCGATCGAGGTCGGTCAGTTGCTCGACCCTGGCGTCTTCCACGGCATAGGCAATTCGTGTGATCGGGCTGAATGAAGCATCCAGATGGAGCGCTCCCACTCCGCGCGATACATCCGAATCCCTAAGCCGGCTCTCGGCAGTCTGGTAGCCACGCCCCCGGCAAATCGTGATATCCATGTCGAGTTCGGCGTCCTTTGACAACGTAGCGATAACATGATCCGGATCAACCAGCTCAATATCATCATCCAGCCGAATATCAACCGCTGTCGCCACACCGGGGCCTTTTTTCCGTAGCGGGACAACAGCCTTGTTGCGAGTGTGCATGATCACAGGCAGGGATTTCAGGTTCATGAGGATGTCTATCACGTCTTCCTGCACCCCTTCGAGGGTGGAATACTCATGCAGCACACCCTCAATCCGGACCTCGGTAACGGCACAGCCCGGCATTGACGACAGCATGATTCTTCGGAGCGCATTACCAAGAGTGTGACCGAATCCGCGTTCAAGAGGCTCAATGGTAATTCTCGAATGCCGGGTATCAATGGTCCTGGCTTCCACCAGACGGGGGCTGAGAAACTCTATAGTAGGATCCGGCATCAGTTTTCCTCGTGATTGAAACGAAGTTTCATGAAAAAATTGTGGGATGGCTTATTTGGAATAAAGCGCTACAACGAGAGCTTCATTAATGTCCGGCGACAAGTCGGATCTTTCGGGAAGCATTTTATATACTCCCTTCACTGCAACAGGATCGGAGTCGACCCAGGACGCCACTCCGATTTGCTCTGCTATCTCCAGCGCCGCGATGATCCGCAGTTGCTTCTTGCTCTTCTCCACTACCTCGATTTCATCACCCGGTTTTACCTGGCAGGAAGGCACATTGACCTTTACCTTGTTAACCATGATGCACTTGTGGCTGACCAGTTGACGCGCCTCGGCGCGAGTCACCCCGAATCCCAACCGATAGACCACGTTATCCAGTCTGCTTTCGAGCAGTTGCAACAAATTCAGGCCGGTAGAGCCCGGAATCCGCGCTGCCGTCCTGTAGTAGTTTCTGAATTGCTTTTCCAGTACCCCATACATGCGGCGCAGCTTCTGTTTCTCTCTCAACTGGGCGCCATACACGGTGCTTCTCGGGCGGCGTCCGGCTTTTGCTCTGGGGACACTATCGAACTTGCACTTCGAGTCGATCGTTCTGACCGGACTTTTCAGGAACAGATCCGTCCCTTCACGACGCGCCAGTTTGCACGTTGGACCAGTATACCTTGCCATTCAACTTACCTGGATATTCAATCCGGATTACGGGGTTACTAAACACGGCGCCGCTTGGGAGGGCGGCAACCATTGTGTGGAATCGGAGTTATATCGGAAATGGAATGAATCTCGAACCCAAGCGCATTCAGCGCGCGAATGGCGGACTCGCGGCCCGGCCCCGGACCCTTGATTTTCACTTCCAACTGTTTCACACCCATTTCCTGGGCCCGCCTGCCACAGCTTTCGGCGGCAGTCTGTGCCGCAAACGGAGTACTTTTGCGCGACCCCCTGAACCCGGAATTACCGGCCGAGGCCCAACACAAGGTATCACCGTGCCGGTCGGAGATCGTAACGATCGTATTATTGAAAGTCGCATGGATATGCGCGACCCCCTCAGTGACATTCTTTCTGATTTTCATTTTTCCTTTGCGGCTCGCTGCGCTCGCTTTGACCATAGGTAATTTGCCTTTAGTAATTGCCCGGATAAATGGCCGTTATTTCTTGACCGCGCGGGGCGGTCCCTTTCTCGTCCGGGCATTGGTTTTCGTTCTTTGACCATGAACGGGAAGCCCTCTCCTGTGGCGCAGACCACGATAGCAGCCCAGGTCCATCAATCGCTTGATATTCATCGAAACCTCACGCCTGAGATCCCCCTCCACCTCATATTTGGCGACCTCTGTACGCAGGCGCTCGGCCTGCGCGTCAGTCAGGTTATTGGCCTTGCAGGCACGGTCAATGCGGGCGTCATCACAAATTTTCTGTGCCGTGCGACGGCCAATACCGTAAATTGAGGTCAACCCAATCTCGATATGCTTATGGTTGGGTAAATTGATTCCAGCAATACGCGCCATCTTATTCTCTATATCCGGTTGGCAACAGTTTCAGGGGCGGGTATTCTATCAAATTTTGCGGCTTCCGTCAATTTCGCAAGGCCGGTTCCTGACAGCCTGCGCTAGCCCTGACGCTGCTTGTGCCGATGGTTACTGCAAATCACACGGACAATGCGATTCCTGCGGATTATCTTGCAATTCCTGCAAATTTTCTTGACAGATGCCCTTACTTTCATTTTTCTCATTCTCCGAACAGTTCGGCATCACCTTGTCTGGCGAACGCCACGGGGCCTTGAAAAAGGCGATTTTTTCATGATGCTTTCATATTGACGGGACATCAGATGTGATTGAACCTGGGAAATCAAATCCATGGTCACGACCACAATAATGAGCAGGGAAGTCCCTCCAAAGTAAAACGGAACACTCCATTTGACGATCAGGAACTCCGGGATCAGGCAGACGAACGTGATGTATATGGCGCCGATCATGGTCAACTTTGAAACAACGCCATCAATATATCTGGCGCTTTGCACTCCCGGACGAATGCCGGGAATAAACGCGCCCGATCTTTTGAGATTGTCGGCAATTTCATTGGGGTTGAATACGAGCGCCGTGTAGAAAAAGCAGAAAAAGATGATCATCCCGCCATAAAACAGCGTATAAACCGGTTCACCGGGTTGCAGCCTGGTCGCGATATCGGTCATCCAGCGCATACCGTCGGCCTGTCCGAACCAGCTTCCCAGACTGGCGGGAAACAGGATCAGGCTGGATGCGAATATAGGAGGAATAACCCCGGCCATATTCAACTTGAACGGAAGATGGCTGCTCTGCCCCGCCATCATTTTTCGCCCTTGCTGGCGTTTCGCATAATTCACCGTAATTCTGCGCTGACCACGCTCCACGAATACGACAAACCACGTCACCGCAATCGCTCCGATAAACAAAATGAGTACAATACCTCCCGATAACGCTCCGGTACGGGCCAACTCCAGTGTGCCGGCAACAGCCGAGGGTAACCCGGAAACAATGGATGCAAAAATAATGAGGGAAATACCATTGCCGATTCCTCTTTCGGTAACCTGCTCCCCGAGCCAGACCAGGAACATCGTGCCCGCACAGAGCGTAGCGGCAGTCACTATCTTGAAGCCGAGACCCGGAATCAATATGACAGGGCTGCCTGCAACCTGCTGGCTTTCAATAGCGACTGAAATTCCAACCCCCTGAAACAGCGCCAGCACGACCGTGAAATAACGCGTATATTGCGTGATTTTTCGTCTGCCCGACTCTCCTTCCTTTTTCAACTGTTCAAGGGTCGGCACCACCGCCGTCATCATTTGCATGATGATTGACGCTGAAATGTAAGGCATTACACCCAGAGCGAAAATGGAAAGGCGGCTCAATGCCCCGCCCGAGAACATATTGAAGACATCGACAATAGAACCCCGGGTCTGCTCGAACAACTCCGCAATGGCTGCCGGGTCCACTCCCGGAACCGGCACATGGGTGCCGAAACGGAATACCAGCAAGGCGCCCAGCGCAAACAGGATGCGCTGTTTCAGCTCGGACAGACTCCCGAACATGCCCGGGGCGGGCAATCTCTTCATTGTCGCCATAACCCGGTTATGCCTCTACCTTTCCGCCCGCCTCTTCAATCGCCGCTCTGGCGCCGCGGGTCACGCCAATACCCTTCAGTGTCACGGCGCGTCCGATCTGCCCGCAGAGGATCACTTTTGCCCGTTCGATATTGCGCCCGACCACTCCGGCGCTCCTGAGGGCGGGGATATCCACAGTATCCCCCTTGATTTTTCCCAGGTCGGACAGCCTGATTTCAGCGGTGCGAATATTCACTGTTGAGCGAAATCCGCGTTTGGGCAGACGGCGTTGCAAGGGCATCTGCCCCCCCTCGAATCCCACTTTGTGGTAACCGCCGGCGCGCGACTTCTGGCCTTTATGGCCGCGTCCGGCGGTCTTGCCGAAGCCTGAGCCGGGGCCCCGCCCCACTCTCTTTGCTCTCGTTGCGGAACCTGCCGCCGGTTTTATATTGTCCAATGTCAACACTGTCATTTTTCATAAAGTCCGAACAATACCGTTTTCTCCACGAGCCGGGTCAGATTTCCTCACAACGAACCATGTGGCTCACTTTATTGATCATGCCCCGGTTCTCCGGCGTATCAGGCACCTCGACCGTGTGATGTATCCTGCGCAACCCCAACCCGCGCACACAGGCCTGATGTTTCTTCGGACGGCCATGAATGCTGCGGGTCTGGGTGACTTTCAACGTTCTTTTCTGACTCATTTTCCAGTTATTCCAGGTACTTTGCCAGGCGCCTGGTTCGGCGTATCCCAATCCGGGCTCTTGCCGCGCTTTGCCGCGATATAGGCCGCGCTTTTCATTCCCTTCAGCGCAGAAATGGTGGCACGGGTCACATTCACCGGATTGGTAGTGCCGATCACCTTGGTCAGTACATTGCGGATTCCCGCCACCTCGAAAACGGCGCGCATCGTACCTCCCGAAATAATCCCGGTACCCTCTGCCGCCGGCCTCAATACAACCCGCACGGCTCCGTGATGGCCCACCATCGGATATTGCAGGGTGCCGTCATTCACGTGCACCCGGAACATATTGCGGCGGGCGTCTTCCATGGCCTTTTGCACCGCAACGGGGACTTCCCTGGCCTTGCCGCGCCCCATGCCCACTCGCCCTTCTCCGTCACCGACTACGGTCAACGCAGAAAAACCGAATATCCGGCCGCCCTTGACGACCTTCGAAACACGTCTGACATTAATCAGCTGTTCCTGATAGTTGTCCTTGCGAACGTTGTCGCGCTCTCTTGCTTTAGCCATATCTTGTTCATTGTTAAAATTTCAGCCCATGGAGCCGGGCAGAGTCGACAAACGCCTTGACCCTGCCATGGTATCTGTATCCGGAACGGTCGAACGCAACCGCCTCGACACCCGCTCCCCTGGCGTTTTCCGCCAGTAATTTACCGACGGCGACAGCCGCCTCGCAGTTGCCGCCCGTTGACAGGGATGCGCGCAGTCCGGCATCCAGTGTTGACGCGGCCGCCAGCACCCGTTGCCCGCTGCGGTCGAAAACCTGTGCATAGAAATGCCGTGGAGTCCGGTATACGGACAGTCGAACCGCTTCCAGCCGCGCTATCCTGCCCCTGGATTTTCTTGCCCTTCTCAGTCTGGCCCTGTTTTTGTTGATCATGAGCGTGAGTCTTGTGTTGTCGCCGGATTACTTTTTCCTGGCCTGTTTTCTTGCCACATATTCGTCCACATAGCGGATGCCTTTCCCCTTGTAGGGTTCCGGAGGACGGAAAGCCCGTATATCAGCGGCCGCCTGGCCCACAGCCTGCTTGTCCGTACCACTCAACACGATTTCGGTTTGAGTCGGCGCGGCAGCGCTGATCCCTTCCGGCAATTCATAAACGACAGGGTGTGAAAACCCGAGATTCAGATTCAGCTTGCGCCCCTGGACCTGGGCGCGATAACCGACCCCCCGGATAACCAGCCTCTTCTCAAAGCCGGTCGTCGCCCCCAGAACCAGATTGTACAACATCGCCCGGGTCGTACCGGACATTGCCAGGACCTGTTTGCTGGCTCTCGCTTCCGTTTCCTGTACCCGCACACTCAACTTCCCTTCATTTTGAATGACATTGATTCCCGGCGAGAGCCGGAAAGCCAACTCCCCCCGCGGACCTTTTACGGTCACCCGGCCATTATCAATGCTGACATTGACATCGGGCGGCACATGCACGGGAGTTTTCGCAATTCGTGACATATTCAGTATCCGGGGAATTTACAGACTTGTCCGGCGCCCCGTGTTCGCTAGAAAACGGTGCAGATTATTTCACCGCCCACCCCGGCCTGACGGGCGGATTTATCAGTCATCAGGCCTTTTGAAGTCGATACAAGGGCAATACCCAATCCGTTCCTTATTGATGGCAAATCGTTCTTGCTGGCATAAATCCGGCAGCTTGGCCGACTGATTCGCCTGATCTCCTCGATCACCGGTTCACCCTGAAAATACTTCAACTCCACATCAAGCATGCGAGAAACGCCCTCTCCGTCCACGGAAAAACCGGAAATATAGCCTTCATCCTCAAGTACTTCCGCAATAGCGATCCTGCTTCTTGACGCGGGCATGCGAACACGGGTTTTCTGCGCCCGCGAGCCGTTGCGTATGCGCGTCAACATATCGGCTATAGGGTCTGACATACTCATTTCAATTTCTCTGCTATATAACTTTGGCCTGTACCGGGTTACCAACTCGACTTGACCACGCCAGGAGCCTCACCCCGCATAATGACTTCCCGTAATTTGTTGCGGCATAGCCCGAACTTCCTGAAATACCCTCTGGACCGTCCGGTCAGCGCGCAACGATTACGCTTGCGCGCCGGGGTCGAATCCCTGGGCAACTTCTGCAAATCCAGCATGGCCCGGAACTGCTCCTCGGCGCCGGTTTCCCGGTCCCCGACCCTGCTTGCCAGCTGCTTGCGTCTTGCGCCATATGTATCAACGAGTTTCCTGCGCCTCGCCTCGCGAGCTACCATTGACTTCTTTGCCATATCTCAACTCTTGATTGGAAATTTGAACTCACGCAACAGCGCCGCTGCCTGCCGGTCTGTTTTCGCGGAAGTCGTAATGCAGATATCAAGGCCGCGCAAGGCATCTATATGGTCGTAATCGACTTCAGGGAATACAATCTGTTCTTTCATGCCAAAGGCGTAGTTCCCTCGCCCGTCAAAGGATTTGCCGGGCAGCCCGCGAAAATCCCGGATGCGCGGAATCGCGACAGAAATCAACCGGTCGAGAAACTCATACATACGCGCGCGCCGTAACGTCACCTTGGCGCCAACTGCCCAGCCCGTACGTATCTTGAATGCCGCCTCGGACTTTTTCGCCCGCGTGATCACCGGTTTCTGGCCGCTGATCTTTTCCAGGTCGGCCGCTGCGCTTTGCAACACATTCTTGTTGGCAACCGCCTCCCCGAGCCCCATATTCAACGTGATTTTGGTGATACGAGGCACCTCCATTACACTCCTGAACGAAAATTCCTGTTGCAGTTTCGGTACTATTTCGCTCTTGTATTTTTCAAGCAGTCTCGCCATTTTCCTGAATTTCCGATCAGTCACACCATTATATGAGGTCCACGACCTCATTGTTCGACTTGAAGTAACGGACTTTCCTGCCGTCTTCCAGGGTCTTGAATCCGACTCTTTCACCCTTTTTCGTCACCGGGTTATACAAGGCAATATTGGACAACTGGATGGCAGCCTCTTTTTCCAGAATACCTCCGGTCTCCCCGGTATTCGGGTTGCTTTTGGTATGACGTTTAACGAGATTGACATTGTCAACGAGGGCGCGGCCATTACCCAGCACCTTCAGGACGTTTCCGCGTTTACCCTTGTCACGTCCGCAGATAACAATGACGTCATCCCCTTTTTTTATTCTTTGCATCGTTCAGTTCCTAAAGCCTTGTTACAGGACTTCCGGCGCCAGCGAAATAATTCGCATGAATTTCTCTGACCTCAGTTCCCGCGTTACGGGACCGAATATACGGGTGCCGACAGGCTGATGGGAAGCGTTCAACAACACAGCCGAATTCCTGTCGAAGCGGATCAGTGAGCCATCGGGGCGGCGCACACCGCTTCGGATCCTGACGATAACGGCGTCGTAAACATCCCCCTTTTTCACCCTGCTGTTGGGCAACGCCTCCTTTATGGTAATTTTCACAATGTCACCAATACCGGCATACCTGCGCTTCGAGCCGCCCAGCACCTTGATGCACATTACCCGTTTGGCGCCGCTGTTGTCGGCTACCGACATCATTGACTGCATCTGAATCATCGTCTTTCCCCTGCGCCTTGCAATATCCCGATCAGGCTGCCCTGGCAACCACCTCGACCAGCCGCCAGCACTTGGTCTTCGAGACCGGGCGGCAGGCTTCGACCCGTACCGTATCCCCTGTTTTGCACTCGTTATTTTCGTCATGAACATGCAAACGGGTAGACCTGCGGACATATTTCTTGTACAGCGGATGCTTTACCTTTCTCTCCACGAGCACGGTGATGCTCTTGTCATTGGCGGCAGAGACAACACTGCCTTCAATTTGCCGCCCGGTTTTTTTCCGACCTGTTCCTGTGTTCATTGGCTTATCACATTTGTGGCTGCTGCCCGATCTTTCTCATTGAGAATCGTTTTGATGCGCGCGATATCCTTCTGTACCAAACGAAAGCGGGCCGGGTTAGCCAGCTGCCCGGCGCCGCGCTGCATGCGCAGGCTGAACTGCTCCTTGCGCAACGCAAGCAGCTCCTGCATGAGCTCCTGGCGCGACTTGTTTCTTGCTTCGGACGCTTTCATCAACCCACCTGACGTCGTGCGAAATGGGTCTGCAACGGCAACTTGGCGCCGGCAAGGCGAAATGCCTCCTGCGCCAGCTTTTCAGGTACGCCTTCGATTTCATATAACATCGTACCCGGTTGAATCAACGCCACCCAGAATTCCGGATTGCCCTTACCCTTGCCCATGCGCACCTCAAGCGGTTTTTTCGAGACCGGTTTGTCCGGGAAAATGCGTATCCAGATCCTTCCGCCCCGCCTGACATGACGGGTAACAGCGCGACGTCCCGCCTCGATCTGGCGTGCGGTCAGGCGCCCGCGAGTAGCCGACTGGAGACCGAACTCGCCGAAGCTGATGCGGTTGCCGCGGGTGGCAAGACCACGGTTCCGGCCCTTGTGCTGTTTACGGAATTTTGTTCTTTTTGGCTGGAGCATGTCTATACAACTTCTGTTTTGGGTTCGAAAACCCCTTTCGGGACGGAGGTTTCAACCTTTTCCTCCCTGAGAATCTCACCCTTGAATATCCATACTTTCACACCAATGATCCCATAAGTGGTGAGCGCTTCGTGGACCCCATAATCAATATCGGCCCGTAACGTATGCAACGGCACCCGGCCTTCCCGATACCACTCGGTGCGCGCTATTTCAGCCCCGTTAAGACGGCCTGAAACCATGACCTTGACGCCCCGGGCCCCCAGTCGCATGGAATTCTGCACCGCGCGCTTCATGGCCCGGCGAAACATGATTCTTTTCTCCAGTTGCTGGCATATACTTTCAGCGACCAGCTTGGCGTCCAGCTCGGGTTTGCGAATCTCCTCGACCGCAACCTGGACGGGGCTGCCGTTCAATCGGCCCAGCGCAAATCGCAGTTTCTCGATATCCTCGCCCTTCTTGCCGATAACAATTCCCGGACGCGCCGTAAAAATGGTCACATTGAGGTTCTGGGCAGGACGGTCAATGGCAATTTTACTGAGCGCCGCATTTGACAATTTTTCAGTCAGATAAGCCCTGATTTTCAGATCGCTTGCCAGTATTTTCGCGTAGTTGGTATTGTTTGCATACCATTTCGCGCTCCAGTCCTTGACAATACCGAGGCGAATACCGTTTGGTTGTACTTTTTGACCCATTATTGATACTTTTTCACCGGTTTCTGTTTTGCGGGATCGGGATCAGCTTTTCGATTTCCGCCGTTCATCACTGACGCTCACGATAATATGGCAATTCCTCTTCAGGATTCGGGTACCCCGGCCTTTCGCCCGAGCCCGGAACCGCTTGATAACGGGCGCTTCATCCACGGTCACCTGACTGACCCACAGTTCGTCAATATCCGCGCCCTGATTGTGCTCTGCATTGGCAACCGCTGAATTGAGCGCTTTTTTCAATGGAAGCGCCGCCTTCCTGTTACTGAAAGAAAGCGCCTCGAATGCCTGTTCAACAGATAGCGCGCGCACCTGGTCTGCCACCAGACGACATTTCTGCGCCGACAACCTGACATATTTCGCTACTGATCTGGCCTGCATCATTCTATACGTTTTCGACTACGATTTGCGGTTGGCCGCATGCCCGCGATAAGTGCGTGTCGGCGAAAACTCGCCGAGCCTGTGACCCACCATATTTTCATTGACCAGAATCGGCACATGCTGCCGGCCATTGTGTACAGCAATGGTCAGGCCCACAAATTCCGGCATGATCATGGAGCGCCGCGACCATGTCTTGATCGGTCTGCGTGAATTCTCTGCTCTGGCTCTTTCAATTTTCGCCCACAGATGGTGGTCAATAAAAGGGCCTTTTCTGATTGAACGAGGCATCGCTATTTCTTCCGTCTGCGAATAATCATTGATGAAGTACGTTTGTTGGAGCGTGTCCTGTAACCCTTGGTCGGAACCCCCCAGGGAGTACAGGGCGCACGGCCGCCCGAGGTGCGCCCTTCTCCACCGCCATGCGGATGATCAACGGGATTCATGGCCACCCCGCGTACGGTAGGCCGGAACCCTCTCCAGCGTCTGGCGCCCGCCTTGCCGAGCTTGAGCAAACTGTTCTCGGGATTTCCCACCTGGCCGATCGTCGCGCGGCAATCAAGGTGAACCCTGCGCATCTCGCCGGAACGCAAGCGAAGCTGGGCATACCCGCCCTCCTTACCGACAAACTGAACGGCGGCGCCTGCCGATCTGGCAATCTGAGCCCCTTTCCCGGGTTTCAGTTCGAGGCAATGCACGGTCGTGCCAACCGGCATGTTTTTCAGCGGCATACTGTTGCCCACATTATAACCGCTGCCAGCCCCCGACATCACAGTATCTCCAACCGAAATACCCCTGGGCGCGATCATATAGCGATGTTCGCCGTCCCGGTAGACCAGTAATGCAATATGGGCGCTGCGGTTGGGATCATACTCGATACGCTTGACCGTTGCCGCAACACCGTCCTTGTCACGTCTGAAATCAATCAGACGGTAACGGCGCTTGTGGCCTCCACCACGATGCCTGACAGTAATGCGTCCGCTGTTGTTACGCCCGTCAATAGCCGTTTTCGTCTCAAGCAACGGTTGCCAGGGCTTCCCCTTATGCAGTTCGGGGGACACCACCCGGACCATGTTTCTGCGCCCGGGAGTCGTCGGTTTTTGTTTTGCCAATGCCATAAGTTATCGCCTTCTCTGTCTTGCCTGTACCCGCTCCGCTGGTCAGGCTCCCACCATATCCATGAAATCAATGTCCTGCCCTTTTTCCAGACAGACATAGGCCTTCTTCCAGTTGTTTCTGACGCCCGTGACACGCCCGTGACGCTTTACCTTTCCCCGGACATTCACGACCTGTACGCTTTTGACCTTTACCTCGAACAGTTTTTCAACAGCCAGACGGATTTCATTCTTGTGCGCATCCTTCCTGACCTGAAACACAATCTGCCGATATCGGTCCGCTGCCGATGTCGTCTTTTCCGAGATCACCGGTTTCAGGATGATACGGTACAAACGCTCTTCGCCGACCTTGTCCGCGGGCCTGATTGTTCGGATATTCATTTTTCCTGCTTCTGCGCCCCGTTCTGTTTCCCGGACAGAGCCGCGTCAATACAGCGAGCCGCGTCTGCCGTAATGACCACCTTGCGATGGTTGATCAGGCTGACCGGGTCGATACTGCGGCTGGTACATACACTCACCGAATGCAGATTACGGGCAGACAGCTCGACATTGCGGTCGCTGTCCGCGAGCACGACCAGCGCGCGCTCGGCATCCAGTCCTTTCAACACCCGCGCCAGAGAAGCGGTTTTGGGGGCATCCATCCCGATCGAATCGACAACAATGAGCCTTTCCTGGCGATTCAGTTCCGACAGGATCGAACGCATGGCCGCACGGTACATCTTGCGGTTAACCTTATGGGAGAAATCCCGCGTCGAGAGCGGAAACGCCCGCCCGCCGCCAGCAAAAATCGGGCTTCGAATCGTTCCTGCCCGCGCGCGGCCTGTGCCTTTTTGCCTCCAGGGCTTGCCGCTGCCTCCACGGACCGCGGCCCGGTTCTTTTGGGCGCGCGTGCCGCTGCGCCCGCCGGCCCGATAAGCAACGACAACCTGATGAACGAGCGATTCGTTGAAACCCGCCCCGAAATTAGCCTCGGACAGTTCGACCGCGGAGCCCGGCGCCTCTGCGGAGCCGTTCCCGACCACGGACCTCACTTCCAGCTTCATAGTCATTGCCTTCCTCCAGGCGCCTGTCCCGCCGTCACATCCAGCGACACGCCAGACTTGACCGCCGGACGAATGATCACATCGGCGCCTCTGGAACCGGGGATCGAACCTGCAATGAGAATAATGTTCCTCACCTCATCCACCCTGAGCACATCAAGGTTCTGCTGAACGGCTCTCACGCCTCCCATATGCCCCGCCATTTTCTTGCCCTTGAAGACCCGTCCCGGATCCTGTGCATTTCCGATCGAGCCCCCGAGCCTGTGCGCTTTCGAGTTGCCGTGGGTAGCGCGCCCCCCCCCATAGCCGTGGCGTTTCACCACTCCCGCAAATCCCTTGCCGGTCGTTCGCCCGCACACATCCACCTTCTGACCCTCGGAAAACAGGCCGACCGTCAACTCGCCCCCCGGCTCGACTCCGATCGCGTTATCAAGACGAAACTCCCAGACCCCTCTGCCGGGACGCACTCCGGCCCTGGCAAAATGACCTTTCATGGCTTTGTTGACCCGGCTGGCCCGCCGTTCTCCTGTCGTTACCTGCAATCCGTCATAGCCATCGTTATCCCGGGTCCTGATCCGGGTGATCCGGTTCGGCAAAACTTCAATGACGGTAACGGGCCGCGACACCCCTTCCTCCGTGAACATACGGGTCATGCCAATTTTTTTCCCTACCAGTCCTAATGACATCCTGTAACCTGCCTGTGTTCGTTTCGATCCATCCGGATATTCAGCTCAATTTGATTTCTACATCAACCCCGGCAGCGAGATCAAGCTTCATGAGGGCATCCACCGTTTTATCGGTCGGTTGTACGATGTCGAGAATCCTCTTGTGGGTTCTGATTTCAAACTGGTCCCGGGCTTTCTTGTTGACATGGGGGGATCGCAAAAGCGTGTATTTTTCGATGCGGACAGGCAGCGGGATGGGACCCTTTACCAATGCACCCGTGCGCCGCGCCGTATCCACGATCTCCAGCGCTGAACGATCGATCATCTTGTGATCGAATGCCTTCAGACTGATACGGATTTTCTGGTTTTCTACCATTGTTCAGAAGCTCTCCCGGGAACTGCTTTCATATCATTCAATGATTCTGGTAACGACACCCGCTCCCACGGTACGCCCTCCTTCACGGATTGCGAACCGCAATCCCTCTTCCATGGCAACCGGCGCAATCAACGATACCGACATCGACACATTATCACCCGGCATGACCATCTCGACATCCGACGGCAGGTCGCATGACCCGGTCACATCGGTCGTACGGAAGTAAAACTGGGGACGGTATCCGTTGAAAAACGGCGTATGACGCCCGCCCTCTTCCTTCGACAGAATATACACTTCCGACTCGAAGCGGGTATGCGGCGTAATGCTTTTGGGCTTGGCCAGCACCTGTCCGCGCTCCACTTCCTCACGCTTGACTCCGCGCAGCAGAATCCCTACGTTATCTCCCGCCTGACCCTGGTCCAGCAACTTGCGGAACATCTCGACACCGGTACAAACGGTCACCGCCGTATCCTTGATACCGACAATGGCAATCTCTTCCCCGACCTTGATCGCGCCCCGTTCAATTCGCCCGGTCACCACCGTGCCTCTGCCCGATATCGAAAACACATCTTCCACCGGCATCAGGAAATCACCGTCGACCTTGCGTTCAGGCTCCGGTATATAACTGTCCAGCGCTTCTGCCAACCTGATAATGGAACCCTCTCCAAGGTCCGAGTCCTCTCCTTCCAGCGCTTTCAGGGCGCTGCCAATCACGATCGGCGTGTCATCCCCGGGAAATTCATAAGCATCCAGCAATTCCCGTATTTCCATCTCGACCAGCTCCATCAACTCCTCGTCGTCCACCATGTCGGCCTTGTTCAGATAGACAACGATATAGGGTACGCCAACCTGGCGGGCCAACAGAATATGCTCCCGCGTTTGCGGCATCGGGCCGTCTGCGGCGCTGCATACCAGAATCGCCCCGTCCATCTGCGCGGCGCCTGTGATCATGTTTTTGATATAGTCGGCGTGTCCCGGACAGTCAACATGCGCATAGTGCCGATTTTCAGTCTGGTATTCAACATGTGCAGTAGCGATTGTGATGCCGCGGGACTTTTCCTCCGGCGCATTGTCTATCTCGTCAAACGCCTTCGATTCAGTACCACCGTGTCGGGCTGACAATACCTTCGTCATGGCCGCTGTCAGCGTCGTCTTGCCGTGGTCGACATGACCAATCGTACCAACATTTACATGCGGTTTCGTTCTTTCAAATTTCTCTTTCGCCATGAATCAGTCTCCTCGATAATCTTTAATTTGTTACCTTGATTTATCAGTGATTTTTTTGTGCGCGGCATGAGCGGATCAGGCGGCAACCTTCACCGAAGCCACAATATTTTCCGGAACGGGAGCGTATTTCCTGAACTCCATCGTATAATTTGCCCGTCCCTGCGTTGCGGAACGCAGTGCGGTCGCATAACCGAACATCTCCGACAGGGGCACTTCCGCCTTTATGAACTTGCCGCCCGGCGCATCCCCCATTTCGTGGATCAGACCGCGCCGCGAACTCAAATCCCCGTTCACGTTTCCCATATATTCTTCCGGTGTTACCACTTCCACCGCCATCATCGGCTCCAGTAACTGCGGTCCGGCAATTCTGGCGCCTTCCCGAAAGGCCATGGAACCGGCCGTCCTGAACGCATGATCGGACGAATCGACATCGTGGCAGGAACCATAGAACAGTGTTGCCCTGACATCGATCACCGGATAGCCGGCAACGACGCCCGACTGCATCGCGGACTGGATGCCCCTGTCCACTGCGGGGATATATTCCCTGGGTATCACGCCGCCCTTGATTTCATCGACAAATTCATACCCCGCCCCCTGTTCCAGCGGCTCAAGGCGGACGAAAACATGGCCATATTGACCACGCCCACCGGTCTGTTTGGCGTACTTGTGCTCCATTTCAACCGGTTCGGTAATCGTTTCCCGGTAGGCAACCCGGGGCTTGCCGATGTTGGCGTCGACACTGAACTCCCTCTTCAGGCGATCGACAATGATTTCAAGGTGCAGCTCGCCCATACCGGAGATGATCGTCTGCCCCGATTCTTCATCGGAACGAACCCGCAAAGAAGGATCTTCCTGGGCCAGTTTGCCGAGGGCAATGCCCAGCTTCTCCTGATCGGCCCTCGTTTTCGGTTCAACCGCCCGGGCGATAACGGGGTTCGGGAATTCCATTTTCTCCAGCATCACGACGGAACCGGTTGCACACAGGGTATCGCCGGTCGTAACACTTTTCAATCCCACCGCCGCCGCTATATCGCCGGCATATACTTGCCTGACATCCTCCCGGTTATTGGAGTGCATCTGCAATATGCGTCCAATCCGCTCCTTTTTCCCCTTCCCTGGATTGATCACGGTATCGCCCGTCCTGATCGTTCCCGAATACACACGAAAGAAAACCAGTTGTCCGAAAAACGAATCCGACATAATCTTGAATGCCAGCGCAGAAAACGGCTCCCTGTCATCGGACTTGCGCACAATCCGCGTCTTCCCGTCTTCACCCACGCCGCCGATCGCCGGCACATCGAGTGGAGCGGGCATGAAATCAACGATGCCGTCAAGCAGCGTCTGGACGCCCTTGTTCCGGAAGGCAGAGCCGCAAAATACCGGGACAATCTCACCGTTCAGGGCGCGGATACGGATCCCCCTCCTGATTTCCCGCTCGCAAAGATCGCCATTTTCAAAATAACGCTCCATCAACCGTTCATCCGCTTCGGCAGCCGCTTCCACGAGCCGCGTTCTGAGTTGATCGGCTTCCCCGGCCAGCTCTTGCGGGATATCGCTGTATTCGAACTCGACGCCCATGTTTTCTTCTTTCCACGAGACGGCTTTCATCCTGACCAGATCGACAACTCCCCTGAAATTTTCTTCGGCTCCGATGTTCAGCTGCATCATGACCGGACTGGCGCCCAGTCGACTCGCGATTTGCCCGCTCACACGCTTCAAATCGGCCCCTGTGCGGTCCATTTTGTTGATAAATGCCATTCTTGGCACATTGTATTTGTCGGCCTGGCGCCACACCGTTTCCGACTGCGGCTCCACTCCTCCTACCGCGCAAAACACGGCGACTGCACCATCCAGCACGCGCAGGGAGCGCTCCACCTCAATGGTAAAATCAACGTGTCCGGGAGTATCAATGATATTGATTCGATGTTGTTCCAGGCTCTTGTCCATACCGTTCCAGAAACACGTGGTGGCTGCGGAGGTAATGGTAATCCCCCTCTCCTGCTCCTGTTCCATCCAGTCCATGATTGCGTTGCCGTCATGCACCTCGCCGAGCTTGTGGGAAAGACCGGTATAAAACAGTATGCGCTCGGTCGTTGTCGTCTTGCCGGCGTCAATGTGAGCCATGATGCCGATGTTACGATAACGTTCGAGTGGAGTTTTGCGTGACACTGACCAGCCCTCGGGCACTTCTCAAAAATATCCCTGCACTAGAACCTGTAATGAGAAAACGCCTTGTTGGCTTCCGCCATCTTGTGCGTATCCTCCCGTCTTTTGAAGGCGCTGCCCCGCTCGTTCGAGGCATCAAGCAACTCCCCGGCCAGCCTCGCCGTCATGGATTTTTCGGAGCGCTTGCGCGCGGCCGCCACGAGCCACCGCATGGCCAGCGCCATTTGACGGTTCGGGCGCACTTCAACGGGCACCTGGTAGGTGGCGCCGCCGACCCGCCGGCTTTTCACTTCGACGCCGGGGCTGACATTTTCAAGGGCCGTATTAAAAACCCCGACCACATCTTCCTTGCCGCGCTCCTTTATGATATCAAGAGCGCCATACATGATTCTCTCGGCAATCGACTTCTTGCCGTCCAGCATGATGACATTGATAAATTTTGCAACCGTCTGATCCTTGTACTTGGGATCGGGCAAAATCTTCCTCCTGGGGACTTCTCTTCGTCTTGACATCTCTAAAGTTTCGTTCCGGTCGCTCCGGGTTGAGGTTCGGCAACACCGTTCAGCAATATATGTGATTGCTGCAACCTGCCGCCACGGGCTTGTCCAGGCCTCAGTATTTGTAAACCAATTCCCGCGCTTCAGGATTTGGGACGTTTTACGCCGTATTTCGAACGGCCCTGGCGCCTGTCCGACACCCCGGACGTATCCAGCGCTCCACGCACGGTATGATAGCGGACGCCCGGCAAATCCTTCACGCGCCCGCCTCTTATCAGCACCACCGAGTGCTCTTGCAAATTATGACCTTCACCACCGATATAAGTGGTTACCTCCTGCCCATTGGTAAGCCGCACCCTGGCCACCTTGCGCAGCGCTGAATTCGGCTTCTTCGGCGTCGTCGTATACACGCGCGTACAAACACCGCGCTTCTGCGGGCAAGCCTGCAAAGCGGGAACATTGGACTTCCTGACCTGCTTTTTTCGCGGATTCCGGACCAGTTGATTCAGTGTCGGCATGCGCTGGACTCTTTCAAAATCATTCTCAAACTAGTTCTGCCTGCTCCCAAAATACCACCAACCGTTCCCGCAAGAACCGAAATTCTGCCAGCAGTGAATAGCCCCGTACCCCAAAAGGCGCCGGATTATAGGTCGGGGCAAATTCCCTGTCAAGGGAATAACCCGACAAAACCGCAATATCAGTAATTGCCATTTTGCATTTTAATCCGGGGATACGACAGAGACGCCCGTTCCATTACGCCGTGACCCGGGCTTGCGTATCGTCCACTATGAGATTCGGCAGCGTACGCGTGTCGTTTGGGACGGCGTTCAGCAACTCTTCGGCCTCCCTGTCTTGCAGGGCGCCCTCACGCCTGTTACGTTTCTGGTCCTTGTGGAAAGACAGTCCGGTTCCGGCCGGTATCAAGCGCCCGACGATCACGTTTTCCTTCAAACCACGCAGTTCATCAACCTTGCCATTCACCGATGCGTCAGTCAGCACGCGGGTAGTCTCCTGGAAAGAAGCCGCGGAAATGAAAGACTCCGTAGTCAATGAGGCTTTCGTTATACCCAGTAAAACAGGAGTGAATTTCGCCGGCTCCCTGCCCTCTGCGATCAGCTTGTCATTGTTCTTCAACAATGTGGATTTCTCGACCTGCTCTCCGGCCAGATAATGACTGCCGCCCGCTTCGTCTACCCTTACCTTTCTCAGCATCTGGCGGATGATGACCTCGATGTGCTTGTCGTTGATTTTCACGCCCTGCAACTGATACACATCCTGTACCTCGTTAACGAGGTATTCGACCAGCGCCTCGACGCCACGATATTCGAGGATATCGCTCGCCAATGGAGGACCATCCACGATCTCCTCTCCACGCTCTACCGTCTCCCCTTCATAAACATTGATGTGGCGGGCCTTTGGAATCAGTTCGTAATCCTTGCCGTCCTTGCCCCTGATCGGCTCACCATCTTCACCAAGTATCCTGAGACGGCGTTTGGTCGTTGTTTCCTTGCCAAATGAAACAATTCCCGATGCTTCCGCCAGAATGGCCGGCTCCTTGGGCTTGCGCGCCTCGAACAATTCCGCAACACGCGGCAAACCTCCCGTAATATCCCGGCTTTTGGACGATTCCCTCGGAACCCTGGCGATCACATCCCCCCTGTCTACATTCTGTCCGTCTTCCAGCTTGACGCGCGATTCGGGCGGGAGTGTATATTCCTTCATGGGCTCCATATCCGGTACAGAGATTGCGGACTGGTCCATGATCCTGATCGCCGGCTTGCGATCATGAGCGATGGCAGGACGGATTTCGGGATCCAGCACCTCATAGATGATTTTCCCGGTCACATCATCGGTGTTGCTTTTTACGGTCACCCCCTCTTCAAATTCGGAAAATTCGATTCTACCCGTCACTTCGGTCACGATCGGCCGGGTATGGGGATCCCAGGTGGCGACAATGTCACCGGGATGAACCTGCGAACCCTCAGCGACATTCAACTCCGCGCCCTGTTCCAGTTTATGCCGCTCGCGGTCGCGTCCGCGCTCATCCTGAACAACCAGTTCAGAGTGGCGTGTGTCAACCATTTGCTTGCCTTCCGTGTTTCCAATCAGTTTGGCAGACTTCAGGCGAATCTTCCCCGAATTCTTCAATTCGATATGACTCACCACGGAAGAACTGGATACGGCGCCGCCGATATGGAACGTACGCATGGTCAATTGTGTACCCGGCTCGCCAATGGATTGCGCCGCAATGACGCCAACCGCCTCACCGATGTTGATCGTATGCCCGCGCCCAAGATCACGTCCATAGCATTTCGAGCATACCCCGTAACGGGTTTCACAGGTCACCGCAGAACGCACGCGGATCTCATGGATGTTACTGTGTTCAATGATCCGCACCAGTTTCTCGTCGATCATCTGTTGCCTGGAGACGATGACTTCACCCTGCGGGGAGATGACTTCCTCACTGACATAGCGCCCAAGAACCCGGTCACCCAATGGAACAATGACCTCGCCCCCCTGTATCCGGGCCTCGCGCAGCAGCCCGTTTTCAGTGCCGCAATCAATTTCGGTGACCACGAGGTCCTGGCATACATCGACGAGACGCCGTGTCAGGTAACCCGAGTTCGCCGTTTTCAACGCGGTGTCGGTCAATCCCTTGCGAGCGCCGTGGGTCGAATTGAAGTACTGCAATACATTCAGACCCTCACGGAAGTTTGCCGTAATCGGGGTTTCGATAATGGAACCGTCCGGCTTCGCCATGAGTCCGCGCATACCGGCCAGCTGCCGGATCTGGGCGTGTGACCCGCGGGCGCCCGAATCAGCCATCATGTAGATCGAATTGAACGAATCCTGCTTAACCTTTTCACCCTGTTTGTTGATCACCGTATCCACGCCCAGCTCCTTCATCATGGAGTCCGAAACCTGCTCACCGGTTTTCGTCCAGATGTCCACCACCTTGTTGTAGCGCTCACCCTCTGTGAGCAACCCGGCATCATATTGCTTTTTGATTTCGACTACTTGCTCCTGCGCCTGGTCCAGGAGTTTCTTCTTGTCGTCAGAAACCACCATATCATCGACGCCAATCGACAAACCCGACAGGGTCGCCATGTTGAATCCGGTATACATGAGCTGGTCAGCGAATATAACGGTATCCTTGAGACCGGCTTCACGATAGGAAACATTGATCAAATCGGAAATCGTCTTTTTTTTCATGGGACGGTCGATCAGACTGAAATCCAGTCTGCGGGGAAGAATTTCCGACAACAACACACGGCCGACCGTGCTATCCACTGTTTTGCTGTTACCCGTTGCATTGCCTTCTTCGTCATATACCGGCATCCTGACCCTTACCCGGGCATGCAGATGAACCTGCCGCGTTTCCCAGGCTCGCCGAACTTCGTTGATATCGCAAAAAAAGGAATCCATCCCTTTGGCGTCGGCGCTTTCCCGCGTCATATAGTAAAGTCCAAGCACAATATCCTGGGACGGCACGATGATCGGGTCGCCATTTGCCGGAGAAAGAATATTGTTCGTCGACATCATGAGCGCCCGCGATTCCAGTTGCGCTTCGATCGATAACGGTACATGAACGGCCATCTGGTCGCCATCAAAGTCGGCGTTGTACGGGGTACAAACCAGCGGATGCAACTGGATCGCCTTGCCCTCTATCAAAACGGGCTCGAACGCCTGAATACCCAGCCTGTGCAGCGTTGGCGCCCGATTCAGCATGACCGGATGCTCACGGATCACCTCTTCCAGAATGTCCCACACTTCCGGGCTTTCGGCCTCAACCATTTTCTTGGCCTGCTTGATGTTGGCCGCCATCCCTCTGAGTTCCAGCTTGCTGAATATGAATGGCTTGAACAATTCCAGCGCCATCTTCTTGGGCAGGCCGCACTGATGCAGTTTCAGCGTGGGTCCGACCACGATCACCGAACGCCCGGAATAATCCACGCGTTTGCCCAGCAGGTTCTGGCGGAAACGCCCCTGCTTGCCCTTGATCATGTCGGAGATCGATTTCAGCTGACGTTTATTGGCGCCTGTTATCGCCTTGCCTCTGCGACCATTGTCCAGCATCGCGTCAACCGCTTCCTGGAGCATGCGTTTTTCGTTGCGGACAATCAGATCGGGGGCGCTCAGATCGAGCAACCTTTTCAAACGGTTGTTACGATTGATCACACGCCGATACAGGTCGTTCAGGTCGGACGTGGCAAAGCGGCCGCCCTCCAGGGGAACGAGCGGTCTCAAATCCGGCGGCAGCACGGGCAACACATCCATGATCATCCAGGCCGGGTTATTGCCGGAATGGATAAATGCCTGGATAACCTTGAGGCGACCAGTCAGTTTTTTCTTTTTCGTGTCCGATTTCGTTTTGTCCAGCTCTTCGCGCAGCCTCTCGGCCTCGGCGGACAGGTCAATATCCTTCAACAGCGTGCGAATCGCTTCCGCCCCCATACCGACTTCAAACTCGTCGCCCCAGGTCTCTATGGCCTCATGGTATTGCTCTTCCGAGAGCAGTTGGCGTTCCCTGAACTCCGTAATACCGGGATCTATAACGACATACGCTTCGAAATAGAGCACACGTTCCAGTTCACGCACGGTCATGTCGAGCAACAGGCCGAGTCGCGAGGGCAGCGACTTCAAAAACCAGATATGGGCACAGGGCGCCGCCAGTTCGATGCTGGCCATGCGCTCCCTGCGTACTTTGGCGAGGGTAACCTCAACCCCGCATTTTTCGCAAACCACGCCGCGGTGTTTCAGCCGCTTGTATTTACCGCACAAGCATTCATAATCACTCACCGGGCCGAAAAGTTTGGCGCAGAACAGCCCGTCCCGCTCCGGCCTGAACGTGCGGTAATTGATCGTTTCCGGCTTTTTGACTTCACCGAAGGACCATGATCGGATCTTCTCCGGAGACGCTATGCTGACCCGAATCGAGTCGAAATCGTCAATGGCGCCATCCTGCCTGAAAAGGTTAAAAATATCTTTCATGAGACTGCCTCTGTCAGTTAGTAACGAGTTCACCGGTCTGTGGCTTGCCGTTCAAAGATGCGGCAGACGAGCATGTGGAACGCCCGCAGGCGGTGAACCCGAGTGTCTGTGACTTGCCGGCTGAGGACGATGTTCATGCTTCAACTCCAGGTTGAGTCCCAGCGCACGAATCTCCTTGACCAGAACATTGAACGATTCCGGCATACCGGTATCCATACCATGCTCGCCGCGAATAATATTCTCGTAAATCCTGGAACGGCCGCCGACGTCATCGGACTTGACTGTAAGCATTTCCTGCAACGTGTAGGCGGCGCCATAGGCTTCCAGCGCCCACACTTCCATCTCACCGAACCTTTGACCGCCGAATTGCGCCTTGCCCCCCAGCGGCTGCTGGGTGATCAGACTGTACGGCCCGGTTGATCGGGCGTGCATCTTGTCATCAACGAGGTGGTTCAGCTTGACCATATACATATAGCCGCAGGTAACCGGGCGGTCGAACCGCTCGCCGGTACGGCCATCGTACAATATCGTCTGTCCACTCTCCGGAATGCCGGCGAGTTTCAGCATCGCCTTGATTTCAAGTTCGTGAGCGCCGTCAAACACCGGCGTTGCCATAGGCACTCCCTCACCCAGATTTCTTGCCAGCTCAAGCAACTCACTATCGGACAGACTATCCAATGACTCTTTTTTGCCACTGGAGTTATATACCTTTTCGAGGTATCTGCGAATCTGGTCGATACGCTTGTTCTTGCGCAGCATTTCATCGATTTTCTCGCCGATTTTTTTCGCCGCCCATCCCAGGTGGGTTTCCAGAACCTGCCCCACATTCATGCGTGAAGGCACGCCCAGAGGATTGAGACAAATATCGACCGTGGCGCCGTCCTCCATATAAGGCATATCCTCAACCGGAACGATTCTGGAAATAACTCCCTTGTTGCCGTGGCGCCCCGCTATCTTGTCGCCGGGCTGCAACCTGCGCTTCACGGCGACAAAAACCTTGACGATTTTCTGGACCCCCGGAGCCAGATCGTCGCCCATTTTGATTTTCCCTTGCTTTTCCTCGAAACGGCGGTCAAACTCCTCACGCTGAACCTGAATCTGGTCGCGGATTTTCTCGATCGCCCGGTTGGCCTGTTCGTCCCGAAGACGAATTTCAAACCATTCCTTGCGAGTCAACGAGGAAAGATAATGATCGGTTACGGCTTCTCCCGCCGCCAGGTTGCCAGGACCGCCTTCGGCGACCTGGCCGAGCAACAGCCGCCCGATACGGGCAAAGGCATCATCCTCGACAATACGCAACTGGTCATTCAGGTTTTTGCGGACGGTGTTCAGCTCGTCTTCATCATTGGCGGCAGCGCGGGCATCTTTTTCAAGACCATCGCGGGTAAACACCTGAACGTCGATAACGGTGCCCTTCATTACGGAAGGCACGCGCAGCGACGTGTCCTTCACATCCGATGCTTTTTCTCCAAAGATAGCGCGCAGGAGCTTTTCTTCAGGCGTCAGCTGGGTCTCGGCCTTGGGCGTAACCTTGCCGACCAGGATATCGCCGGGATGCACTTCGGCGCCAATATAGACAATGCCGGATTCGTCCAGTTTGGACAGGGCGTTCTCATTGACATTGGGAATATCGCGGCTGATCTCCTCGGAACCGAGCTTGACATCACGTGCGGTACAGGTCAGTTCCTCGATATGGATCGAGGTATAGACGTCATCCTTTACCAACCGCTCGGAAATCAGGATCGAGTCTTCAAAATTGTAGCCGTTCCAAGGCATGAACGCGACCAGCGCGTTCCTGCCGAGAGCCAGTTCGCCCATGTCCGTGGACGGCCCGTCGGCTACAACATCGCCGCGCTCCACGACGTCTCCCACTTCCACAAGGGGACGCTGGTTGATCGTGGTATTCTGGTTTGAGCGCCGATATTTGGTCAGGTTGTATATATCGACGCCCGGCTCACCGTCGATCGCCTCATGATCATTGGCGCGCACGACAATTCTGGAAGCGTCCACGAAATCGACCATGCCGCCGCGGCGCGCAATGACAGTCACGCCGGAATCGATCGCGACCGTACGCTCCATACCGGTACCAACCAGCGGTTTTTCGCTGCGTACCACGGGCACCGCCTGACGCTGCATGTTGGAGCCCATGAGGGCGCGATTGGCATCATCATGCTCAAGGAACGGAACGAGTGAGGCCGCCACCGAAACAATCTGCTGGGGCGCCACATCAATGTAGTCGATCTGGTCAGGAGACGACAGGGAAGATTCATTTTTGTGACGGCAGGAAACCAGTTCACTGACGAACCGGCCGCTGGAATCCAGTCTGGAATTGGCCTGGGCGATGATGAACTTGTGCTCCTCGATCGCGGACAGGTAATCCACCCGGGCGGTGACCTTGCCATTTTTCACCTTGCGGTACGGAGTCTCCAGGAAACCGTATTCATTGGTTTTGGCAAAACAGGCCAGTGAATTGATCAGGCCGATATTGCCCCCCTCGGGAGTCTCGATTGGACAGACACGTCCATAGTGGGTCGGATGTACGTCGCGAACTTCAAATCCGGCGCGGTCGCGTGTCAGTCCGCCCGGACCCAGCGCCGAAACCCGCCGTTTGTGAGTGACTTCCGAAAGGGGATTGGTTTGGTCCATGAATTGGGATAGCTGGCTGGAACCGAAAAATTCCCGCACAACGGCAGCAACCGGTTTGGCGTTAATCAGGTCCCGGGGAGTCAGGTTTTCACTTTCAGCCTGGTTCAGGCGTTCCTTGACCGCGCGCTCGACCCGCACGAGGCCAATACGAAACTGGTTCTCAACCAGCTCACCGACTGAACGCACCCGGCGATTTCCGAGGCTGTCGATATCGTCGATTTCCCCCTTGCCATTCTTCAAATGGATGATTTTATGCATCACATCGACGATATCCTGCTTGCTCAATGTGCCGGGACCTTCATCGGATTCCCGGCCCAGACGCCGATTCAGCTTCATGCGCCCCACAGCGGAGAGGTCATATCTTTCCTGGTTGAAGAACAGATTTACGAACAAGGCCGCCGCGGCCTCCTTGATAGGCGGCTCACCGGGACGCATGACCTGGTAGATTTGCGCTTGCGCCTCTTCCTCCGTGCGGGCTGTATCAATACGCAAGGTCTCTGAAATAAACGGCCCGCAATCAATATCATTGGTATAAATCGTCTCCAGGTGAGTGATTCCGTTATCCCGGAAACTGTCCAGCAATTTCGGCGTGATTTCTGTGTTGGCGTCCGCCAGCAACTCTCCCGTTTCCATATTGATTACATCATGCGCCAGAGTGCGTCCTGCAACAAATTCATCGGGCACCTCTATTTCCGTGATGCCGGCATCCTCCAGCTGCCGGATATGGCGGGTCGCGATTCTTTTTCCCGCCTCTACCAGTACCTTGCCGTCAGCGCCCGGCAAGTCGAAATCTAGGCGCTGTCCACGCAGCCGCTCAGGAACGAGTTTCAGCGTCGCCCCGCTGCCGCTCAGCGTAATGACATCATTTTCAAAGAACATGGCCAGCATTTCTTTCGTGTTGTAGCCGAGCGCCCGCAGCATGACCGTGGCCGGCAACTTGCGGCGCCGGTCAATACGGATATAAAGATGATCCTTGGGGTCGAACTCCAGATCCAGCCAGGACCCGCGATACGGAATGATACGGGCAGTAAACAATAACTTCCTGGAAGGATGCGTCTTGCCCCCGTCATGGTCGAAAACAACGCCCGGCGAACGGTGCAGCTGGGATACCACTACGCGTTCCGTTCCGTTGACAACAAAGGTGCCGTTATCGGTAATAAGCGGCATATCGCCGAGATAAACTTCCTGTTCGATCTTCTCTTTCAGCTTCTTGTTAGCGCCGCTTTTATTGAAAATGACGAGGCTCATGACGGCGTGCAGCGGGCAGGAATAGAGCAAACTGCGCTGCTGGCATTCGAGCACATCAAATGGGGGCTTCCCCAGGCGGTAGCGGATAAATTGCAATTGAACACTGCCATTATAGCTTTCTATCGGGAATACCGACTTGAACGCCGCCTGAATACCCTGATCGATGCGCTGTTCCGGCGGCGTGTCCGCCTGCAGGTATTTACGGTATGATTCCTTTTGTGTCTCCAGCAGGTAAGGAACCTGATAATCATCGGAACGTTTACTGAAGTTCTTGCGAATACGCTTCTTTTCGTTATATGAATAACCCATATTTATTCTCTGATAACCGATCATCCGGCGCTGCGCAAGAACGGACAGCCCTTATGGGCGCTGCCCTGTCCGCCGCAACATAAAAAACATCAATGCGCTGCAAAAAACGCAAGCACGTCTGCCAATGGTTCCACTCCACCGCAGAGCGGGGTCACCTGAGTTCGACCGTTGCGCCTGCCGCCTCAAGCTGCTTTTTGATGTCTTCGGCTTCTTCCTTGCCAACGCCTTCCCGCACCGCGGCGGGAGCTTTCTCCACAAGGTCCTTTGCCTCCTTGAGGCCAAGGCTGGTAATGGCGCGAACCGCCTTGATGACACCTACCTTCTTGTCGCCGAAACTGCTCAGCACGATATCGAATTCGTCCTTCTCTTCCTCCTCGACAACCGCTTCGCCGTCCCCCACCGTGGCCGCCGCTACGGCGACCGGGGCGGCCGCGGAGACGCCGAATTTTTCTTCCATATCGCGGATCAATTCGGACAGGTCAAGAACCGACATCGCAGAGATTGCATCAAGAATTTCTTCTTTCGTTAAAGCCATGGTAATTACTCCTGGTAACTGGACAATATTAAATATTCAAATGATCGATCAACGATTCAACAATGCGGCCGCGCCTCTGCCTCCACTACAGCAGCCAGGGTGCGTACCGCCCTGGCGGGAACCTCGTTCAGAGTCGTAACGAACTTCTGCACAGGCGCCTGCAAAGCGCCCATCAGTTTCGCAATCAACTCATCCCGACCCGGTAATGACGAAAGACGCTCGATCATTTCCGCGTCCATGAGCGCGCCATTCATGACACCCGCGGTAATACGGAAATTTTCATGGTCTTTGGCGAACGCAGCCATGACTCTGGCAACGGCGACCGGGTCTTCGGACGCCGAGAAAATGACCGGACCGGTAAAATGCTCTGCCAGACATTCAAAATCCGAATCCCGCACCGCGATCCTGGCCAGATTGTTTTTGACAACCTTTATCCAGACTCCGGCATTGCGCGCCTCGTTGCGCAACGAGGTTAACTGCTGAACATTGAATCCACGATACTCGGCCAATATCCCCGCGCACGCCGAAGAAATGGCTTCGGCTGTCTCGCTGACTACGGCCTTTTTCTGATCGAGACTTAAGCTCATAGAATCACACTCCAAAAAATAATGGTGCCCTGCATCAGGAAAATTCCCGATTTCGGCTCACCGTCTGCGCAGGCGCGTTGACCGGGAAATACCCGATGAAACGACGCATTCAGGAATGGAATCCCATTCACTCACCTGCGGTCTTTGACAGCTCTGCATCGACTCGCAACCCTCAAGGACAGGAGAAATCATGCAACGCCCCAAAACTATCTGATCGCCGCAATACTTGCGCGGTCGACCTTCACGCCCGGCCCCATTGTGCTTGACAATGAAACCCTGCGAATATACTGCCCTTTGGTTGATGCTGGCCTGGCTTTGATCAGGGCAGATATCAGGGCGTTCAAATTTTCTTCCAGCCCCTCCCGATCAAAAGATACCTTGCCAATCGGACAATGAACAATTCCCGCCTTGTCGATACGGAATTGAACGCGCCCGGATTTTGCATCCTCAACAGCCTTGCCCACATCGGTCGTGACCGTGCCCACCCTGGGGTTCGGCATCAATCCCCTTGGCCCCAGAATCTGTCCGAGCTGTCCGACCACACGCATGGTATCGGGAGTCGCAATACACAGATCAAATTCGATTACACCTTTTCTGATCTGATCTGCCAGGTCATCCAGTCCGACCAGATCGGCTCCCGCTGCCCTGGCTGTCCCGGCATTTTCTCCCGTGGCAAAAACAGCCACCCGCACCGTTTTCCCTGTGCCCTTCGGCAACACCGTAGCCCCTCTTACGTTCTGCTCCGACTTCCTCGAATTGACCCCGAGAACGACGGCCGCATCGACCGTTTCATCGAATCCGGCCTGTGACAAATCCCTGACCAGCGCAATCGCGTCATTGAGCGGATACACTCTGTCCCGGTCGACACGGCTGTTTGCGGCGCGGCTTCTCTTACCCTGGTTCGGCATACCTATACCCCCTCCGTTTCTATACCCATACTGCGCGCGCTACCGGCAATGATTCTGACCGCTTGTGAAAGGTCCCGGGCGCTCAGGTCGGATTGCTTGGTTTTTGCGATTTCTTCCAGTTGGGCACGGGTCACCTTACCGACCTTTTCACGATTGGGCACACTGCTGCCCTTGTCGACGCCTGCGGCCTTCTTCAAAAGAACGGAAGCAGGCGGGGTTTTCCTGACGAACGTAAAACTCTTGTCCGAATAAACACTGATCACAACCGGAACCGGCAAACCTTTCTCCATATCCTGGGTTTCTGCATTGAACATCTTGCAGAAATTCATGATATTGACACCATGCTGACCCAACGCCGGACCGACCGGCGGGCTCGGCCTGGCATCGCCTGCAGGAACCTGAAGTTTGATGTAAGCTTCTATTTTTCTGGCCATCCGCTAACTCCAAATAATATACCGAGGGTAAAAGGGCAATCGTTTCCCTAGCCTTTTTCGACTTGGGAAAAATCAAGTTCGACCGGGGTAGAACGTCCAAAAATTGTGACAGAAACCTTCAGTTTCGCTTTCTCGAAGTTCGCGTCTTCGACCGTGGCGCTGAAATCCTGGAACGGCCCATCGACAATCCTGACGATCTCTCCGGGCGCAAAGGTGAATTTCATTTTTGGCTTGTCCTGGCTGTCGGAAATCTGCTGGATAATTTCCTCGGCCTCCTCATCCGTGATCGGCGGGACCTTCCATTTTTGATCACTTTGCCGGCTGTCCGTACCGCCGACAAAGGCTGCCACACGCGGTACGCCTTTCACCAGATACCAGGTTTTTTCGGTCAATTCCATTTGCACCAGTACATAGCCGGGAAAAAACTTCCGTTCACTGGTGCGTTTCTGGCCGCCCCTCATTTCAACCACCTCTTCGGTGGGCACCAGTATTCTGCCGAAATACGCTCCCATGCCCATACGGGCGATGCGATCATGCAGCGCTTTCTGCACCTGTTTTTCAGATCCTGAAAATGCCTGAACAACATACCACTTCATATTGGGGTTATGTTCCGGCCCGGCTTTTGTATCATTATTCATGCCTGTCTACCTGATGCCCGATCTGCCGGCTATGCGCCTTTAACCCTCAGGATCATGTCGTAGATGCCATAGAACGAAAGCGCATCAAACGCCCACATGATCAACCCCAGAATAATCACGAGAATAATCACCATCAACGTCACCTGCAGGGCTTCCGGTCGGGTCGGCCATACCACTTTCTGGCACTCGATATTTGCTCCCTTGACAAAGGCCCAAGCGTCCTGCCCGATCGCTGTGGTCAATACCAGGGCGGCAGCCAATACCATTCCGGCAACGACCATGCCGATACGGCCCAGCTGCATGACATCGCTGAACTGATACCAGGCAACGACAGCGGCGAGAACGATCAGAATCGCTGCAACAATTTTAATTTTGTCAATCACTGCATTGGGTTTCCGATAATCGGTCAAAAATTACGAGCAAGAACGATGGCAGGCCAGGAGGGAATCGAACCCCCAACCTGCGGTTTTGGAGACCGCTGCTCTGCCAATTGAGCTACTGGCCTTCGAGCCGACTTGTTGAATAAACCAACCTCGCTAACAAACTGTTCACTATACAACCCCTCCCGATAACCCGTAACACTCCCGGCAGTGGAGCCCACAACCGGACTTGAACCGGTGACCTCTTCCTTACCAAGGAAGCGCTCTGCCGACTGAGCTATGTGGGCAACCCGAACATCGCTTCCGCAAACCCCTGACTGCCACCAGTTCCACGGCGCCGACTGGAGCGGGTGATGGGAATCGAACCCACATCATCAGCTTGGAAGGCTGAGGTTCTGGCCATTGAACTACACCCGCACCGGAAATTACAATCAAATCAACCACTTCAACCTCTCGGTCACCTCAACATCCGGGCAACATGGTGGAGGGGGGAGGATTCGAACCTCCGAAGGCTGAGCCAACAGATTTACAGTCTGCCCCCTTTGACCGCTCGGGAACCCCTCCTGTAAAAATTCTGCACAAACGGTCAATTATCATGGTTTTTTTGATTCGTGTCAACTGAATTTTTCAGCCAGCCCCTATGGATTCACACCATTCGACGACCCGGAATGGAGCCCGCAGAGGGATTCGAACCCACGACCTGCTGATTCTTACCCGCTACCGTTTTCAGGGCCGCCAGTTGTGCGCCTTGTCGATATGAGCGACACAACCCGCGTTTGGGGTCTGGACTTTCTCTTCACCTTATTTCCGGGCAACCGGAATACTTAGGCGGGTGGTGTAAAGTCTCTACACTCCAGTCCCGAAACCCTCTGTTCCGGGATGTAGCACGGGATTGCCATTTGAGCCCTTGCGACAGAATCGGCCATCGGCCAATCAGTCCGGGACCCAAACCGGGGTTTCCCCGTTTTAGCCACCTCCACTTCACAGGTTTCCCTGTGAAGGTGCAATTTTACAAATCAGCTGCTCTGGCCAACTGAGCTATGCGGGCATTTGCCTTTTCCCATACCGGAGCACAATTATGATGCTGTACGACTCGAAAATGGAGCGCGATTCTACGCAAAACCGGGCAATGAATGCAACGACAAAATTGCAGATATTGCAAAAAACCGGACAACCCCCGTAAAAACCGGGGAGGCAGGCGGAAACTGCACACAGGCAACGCTCAAGTCCGGCAATTCACTTTGGTCAGCGCCACCCCGGGTTCATGCCAGTCATGTCCGGACAACTGCTCCTTCTGCATATCGGTCGAGGAGATTTCTATCCAGTTCAGTGGTCCGAGGCGGCGGTATTCCGGCTGAAACCTGGCTTCATAGCGGTTATTTTTCAGGTAATCAAGATATTTTTGCGCCAGCTCTTCCTGGCTGAACACCCCCATCGAGATTCGGGTCAGGCCGTTATCCGTCCGGTACCGAAAATGCTCCAGCCCCCGCGATTCCAGTTCTTTCAGTATCGCATCAACGGACGATTCCGACGCGAACGGACCCAGGTAGACACGGAAAGCAAGCAACTGCCGACTGCCGCTGGTGACAGCCCTGAACTTGAATCCGCTGCCATCCATCCATCGTTTCGCGGCCTGCCAACTGTCTTCCTGCCTGAATGGACCCAGCCGATAACAGCCCGCGGCGACAGGCTGCCCGATACGGTCGTTAATCGGATTCGCAACGGCTGTCGCAGCCTCATCCGGCATCTGCGCAGACGCCGCTCCGCTTGCATCCGGTTGTCGGCTGAATACAGTGGCGGCCGACTGTGAAGCATCAACCTCGGCGAGTAGCAACATCCCCGTTTTATTCACATCGGACCGGGAATCAGACCTCACCGTATCAAGCGGAGTCTGCCGACTGCCCAACAGGTAAGCCGCCAGATTGATAACGATCAGCGCGACCGCCAGCCACTTCATTTCCGACCTTCCTCGACCAGGGCCAGCAACCCGATGAGTACCAGATCGGGGGCAACAAGGGTTTCATGGGGGGTTGCGGCAGCCAGCTGTTGCGCGTCCCCTCCTGTCAGAATGAGTTTCAAATCCGGCCCTGCCAGGTTTTTGTAATGTCTGATAGCGCCGTCCATGGCTGAAACGACAGCCAGCATCACTCCATTTTCCACCGCCTCCCGAGTCGTCCGGTTCTGCCAGGACAGACGCTCATTCATAGCGCTTGCGGTCGTTGACCGGATCCGTCCGGTGCAGGAATTGAGGGAATATATCATGGACGCTATCCCCGGTAAAATAATCCCGCCGTCGAACACGCCCCGTGCGTCGACATAGTCAATGGTCACAGCCGTTCCGGCATCAATGACCACGACCGGCCGCTTGTTGTACAGCTCTTTTGCGCCGATCATGGCCAGCCAGCGATCGACTCCCAACTCTTGCGGTTTGTCATAACGATTGAGCAAGCATCTCCCCCGCCTGCCGGACTCCACAAAAGACGGCGAATGCCCCCAGAACGAATGGCAGGCGGCGCCCAGAATCCGATTCACCCGCGCTTCGGCCACACTGCAAATCCAGATACCTTCAGGGGAAGCCATACCGCCGAATGCACTCTTCAGGGCTTTGCCCAAATCTGCCGCTCCACTTTCGATCGGTTCGTTTTTCAGCTCCTGTCGGGTAAACAGGCGCGGACGTGAACACAACTGCGAGGATGTTGCCCACTTGATTCTTTGATTACCGGCGTCAATGAGCAATTTCATGAGCGCCGGTCACTTGCATTTTTTCCGACCACCGGTGCGCAACGAAACCTCCCCGGAAATGACACGATCGAACACCCCATCACCGGCAATCAACAATGCCCCGTTCTCATCTACACCGGACGCGATCCCGCAGATCACCTGCGACCCTGAAACGACCTTAACCGGTTGACCGCGCCAGGCGTCTGCCAGATTCCATTGCTCCCTGAATCCGGCAAACCCCCTTTCGTCAAACCCGGTCAATATCCGGTCATGGTTTTTTATCAGTTCCACCACCAGCCGATCACGGTCGATGCGAGCCCCCGCGGATACCAGATCGGTCCACGGCTGGTCAATTCCTGCCGCCGCTACATCGGACAACCTGTAGTTCACGCCAATACCTATGACACAATTCGGGGCAGAAATTTCAACGAGAATACCGCCCACCTTCTTACCGCCGAGCAGAATATCGTTCGGCCATTTCAAGGCAACCTGCGGGACACCCAATCCGCGCAAACTCTCCATCACGGCAATACCCGAAACGAGAGACATGCCGCGAATATCGCATCTGCCCGCACGCCAACCCAATGAAAGCAGGATGGACCCGCAACGGGAACCTTGCCATGATCTTCCCCGACACCCCCGCCCCGCGCTCTGCTCCTCGGCCAGACAGATACAACCATCCACAACGTCCCGCTCCAGTAACCAGCTGCTGGTTGACGCGACCTCATCAAAATAATGGATTTTCCCGCCCGAAAAACGGCCAATACCGGAAAGAGCATCGCGTATGCCGTCTATATCATACATTGCAATTCTTTTGACCGGACTCGAACAAACGGATAGGATGTATTATTTTAACCGGGGTGTAGCATGATACAACGAAACCCGACCCGCGAAGTACGAATCGGGCGCATAAAAATCGGAAATGGTAATCCGATCGCGGTACAAAGCATGTGCGCGACCCCAACCACGGACCTTGCAGCCACGGCCCGGCAACTGCACTCACTTGAAGCGGCCGGCGCCGATGTCATTCGAATCGCGGTTGACAACAAAAAGGACGCCCTCGCGTTGATCGAACTGCGGCAAGGCTGCGACGCGGTACTGAGTGTCGACCTGCAGGAAAACTATCGTCTGGCAGAAATCCTTGCCCCCCACGTCGACAAGATACGCTACAACCCGGGGCACCTGTATCACCATGAGAGAGGAAAGCCCTGGCAGGACAAGGTGCAATACCTGGTCGATATTGCGGACAAAAACGACTGCGCCATGCGGGTCGGCGTCAATGCCGGTTCGGTGGACCCGGACAAACGGGCAAAGTATACCAACGGGGATTCCGTATCACCGATGGTGGACAGCGCTCTGGACCACGCCGAGTGGCTGGATCGTATCGGATTTTCCCGCTATTGCGTATCATTGAAGGATTCCGATCCGCAAAAAACCATTGCGGCTTACCGCAAGTTCGCGCAGATACGGCCGGAAATCCCGTTGCACCTGGGCGTGACCGAAGCCGGAATGCCGCCGCAGGGAATCGAAAAAACCCGCATCGCATTTGAACAGCTGATCGGCAAGGGTATCGGCGACACCATTCGCGTTTCCCTGACTCTGGCGCATAAAGACAAACACGAGGAAATTGTCGCAGGACGCCAGATACTGAACGATATCGCCAACGGACGGGTCAGAACCGTTGTCTATTTCGACAAGGACAAGCTCAATCTGATCAGCTGCCCCGGTTGTTCCAGGGTTGAAAATGAAAAATTTATCGACCTCGCGCGTCAGGTAAAGACCAGAACCCGCCATGCACAGGATCATGCGATCACGATAGCAGTCATGGGCTGCCGGGTCAACGGCCCCGGGGAAACCGACGATGCCGACCTGGGACTATGGTGCGGCCCTCGTTACGTTAACCTGAAAAAACGCGGAGAAAAGGTCGGCGCCTTCAAATACAACGAAATACTGGACCGCCTCGACATCGAACTGAAGTCCCTGATCAACGGATAGCAACGCCCGCTTCCATTTGTACCGGCAACCCTCCGTGGTCACCCGAATTTCCCCGTATGCAATCGGCGCCGGCGCCGATGGACGGTGCGAGGCAACGGCATCCGCTTATTCCTGTTGTTCGATGTCCCAATCATCCCGCACGATACAGGAAATGTTGTAGACTACTCCCCGGTTTTTCAGTACTCCCGTATCCTGCCATGAGATGTCTGCTGGTTTCCGATTTGCATTATGCGCTGAAGCATTTCGACTGGGTTTTGGGTATATCCGGCCAGTTTGATGTCGTGGTCATGGCCGGCGATCAAATCGACGCCCGCTCACATGTGTACATGCGCATCCAGATTCCCGTAATTCTCAAGTATCTGCAACGGCTGCAAGCCAATACCCGGCTTCTGGTCAGCTCCGGCAATCACGACCTTGATGTTCGCGGAGAGCATGGAGAGCGCATTGCCCGATGGCTGGAACCGGTCCGTGAATCGGGAATTGCCACCGATGGAGATAGCGCAACGATCGATGGCGCCCTGTTTACCATATGCCCCTGGTGGGACGGGCCGAAAACGAAAGAAGCCGTCTCGCGGCAGCTGGCCGCGGATGCCGGCAAACCGAAACAAAGCTGGATCTGGGTTTACCACGGCCCGCCGGACAACTCCCCGACCAGCTGGACCGGCAAACGGCATTACGGCGATTCTGATCTGGTAACATGGATCGAACAGCACCAGCCGGATATCGTCCTGACCGGGCATATCCACGAAGCGCCCTTTGTCGATAATGGTTCCTGGGTTGACCGCATCGGCTCCACCTGGATATTCAATTCCGGCCGGGCAAGAGGCGACTTCCCGCCTCATGTCGTGCTGGATGTCCGGCAAAAAACGGCACACTGGCATTCGCTTGCCGCCGCCGAATGGGTGGCGCTGGACCAGCCTTTGCAACGCCCCCCGCACGGTACCGCCATAACTCCCTCCTCATTACAGGGAACCGGTCAGCCCGCCCGCTGATCCGCCGGGCGGACGCGGACGGACAACCCTCCGCATACGGAGTTTGTCAGGCCGGGTCGCGGTCGGAACCGGGTTGCGGGTCTTCACCCTGCTGGTTTACAATCGTCTCGAGTATCTCATCCATCATCGAAAGGTGGCTGGACTGATCACTGAACTGTTCCTTGATATCGACCAGATAATTGGTCACGCCGTTGACACGGCGCGCCAGCAACACCGCCAGAGGATAGCAAATATCGGTATTGTGCTTGAGAAAGTCGGGTTGATTCGCGACCCGGTAAAAGCGGGACGGAACGAGGGTCGTCACCGTTGCCGTATGCGGCAAATCCAGCAACGCGGACATCTCACCGAGTATCGACCCGGGTTCAGTCAAGCGGATGATTTCCAGTTCGCGTTTGCATACCCGCACCTCGCCCTCTATCAGAATATAGATAAGGCCGCTGCGTTCACCCTCTGCCAGTATGGTTTCATTCGCTTCGATATCGACCACAGGCAGAGACCGGCAACCACGCAGTATGTCTTGCATCAAATCACTCATTTCGCGGCTCCTTATGACATCAGGATATTCAAATGGAAGAACCCGATCATACAATCAAATCCGTCTGGACGCCGGTCATTTTGTATTTTATTGATGCCGGCCGGTCAAGCAGGATATTGAAGCGGCTGCGTATGCGCTTATCCGTCGCCCGGTCAATATATCCGGGATCATGGCCGGCAAGAATGCGACCGGCCTTGTCATGCGCCTGCTGCCACATATCCCTCGCTCCGCTTTCCTGCCAGGTGCGGGGATCGTCCCGGTTCGCAAGCTGCGGGTAAAAGTGCTCTTTTTGCATGGCGTCAAGCGTGTGGCTGCCGCCCAGAAAATGTCCCTCGCCGGCAACCGCTTCGCGGATCGCCTCGAACCCCAGCGTTTCTTCATTGACCTCCACTCCGCGAATAATCCGGCAGACATGGGAAAGCATTTCGTCATCGACCACAAACGCGGCATGGGAAGCCCCCAGCAAGCTGGCCATCATACCGGAAGACTCATACACCATATTGGCGCCGGCAAGTCCGGTGGCCAGCGAGGAGATGGCCTTTTCGATTCCCATTTGCGCATCCACCGCCTTGGCGTCCGCCATACAGGCAGCCACCCCGGATGGCAGCCCCAGCCAGTTCGACATCTGCGCGGACGCGGCATTGAGTAATGTAATTTCTCCGCCGCCGCCGGCAAATGAACCGGTGCGCAAATCAATGACAAAAGGCCAGTTGGAGAAAATCATCGGATAACCGGGCTTGAAAATGTTGACCATGACCAACGCGGCCAGCGTCTCCGCCAGCGTGGACGCCAGCATACCGGCAAGGGTCGCAGGGGAGGTCGCTCCCGATTGCGCGGCAATGATGTTGTTCAACAGCATTCCCTGCTCCATTGCAGCCAGGGCCACCTCGAAGGCATCGGCGCCATAACGCAATGGCGAAACAACGGGGCTGATATGGACCTTGCAAAAGGGCCGTTTCCGGAATTTGCCGGGGCCTCCGAGAGCCTGATCGAACATATCCACAACCGGACCGACATGGGCGGCCGCGAAGAAGCTGGTACCCAACGGTTTCACAGTTCCGCGCAGGAGCGCATAGGCCGTATTGATATCCAGATCGAAGGTGTCCGGCACATCGGTTGCCACACAGCAACGGGTAAACCATGCCACATTTTTCAGGCAATCGGCCAGACGCGCGAAGTCGTACAGGTCACGCAGGGTCGAGGGTCGGTACAGTCCTGATTCCATATCCAGGGTCTGTACCGCCGCGCCGCCGGTGCCAAAGTAGACCCGGTTTCCCCCGACCTCGAAGTCATGCTTCGGGTCCCTGCCGTAAAAGACGAAAGATTTGGCGGCGCCGTCAATAATATCCGTGACCATCGCCTCCGGGAAACACAGGCGCCCCGAACCATTGACAAAAGCGCCGCATCGCAATGCCTGATCGGTCAGGGCGTCCGGAGACTGCCCCATGCCGATTTCCTCAAGGATCTTCAGAGCCGTGCCCAGAATGGCCTGCATATCCGTTTCCGACAACGGACGATACTGCCCGCCGGGCTGACCGGGCGGGCAAGGGTCGAACTGCGGCGGCTCGCTGCGCAGCGCACGCATCGCTTCGCGGCTGCGCATCCCTCCCCTTTTGGCTCTTGAGCGTCTTTCGGCCACAATCAGCCCCGCACCCGCAAATTGCCGGGATCGTACTGCACCGGATTGACCACCCTTGCCGGGTAATGTTCGCCAAGAATTCCGATTTCCAGTTGCATCCCTGTTTCCGCCTTGTCCGGGTCGACAAAAGCATAAGCTATATTCCGGTTTGTACGGTGACCAAATCCCGCTGAAGTCACCGACCCAACCTGTTGCCCCTGTACAAAAATCGGGGCGCCGTTATGGGCGCAGGCAAAATTACAGTCCACCACCATCGAGATCATCCGTTTACGGGGGCCACGATCAATTTGCTCAAGCAAGGCTTGCTTGCCGACAAAAAACTCTTTGTCCAGCCTCACAAACCGGCCCAATCCGGTTTCCATCGGATTATGTTCACAGATCAGATCCGCCTTCCAGTGGAGATAGCCTTTTTCCAGCCTCATTGATTCAGTAGCATACAGACCAAAGTAAACCAGATTGAAATCCTTGCCCGCCTGATCCAGTATTTTCCAGACCAGATAAAGCTGCTCATTGGGAACATGCAGTTCGTAAGACAATTCCCCGGAAAAACTGACACGCATTGCCAGCGCTTGCGCATGGCCGATGAACATTTGCCGAGCCTGCATCCACGGGAAGGCCTGCGCCGACCAGTCACACCGCGGTGAGACCGATTGCAGCAACTCGCGCGACCCGGGGCCGGCAATGACCAGGGTCGTATAGCTGCCCGCCAATTCACGGATGCTGACGCAATCAGGCTTGTGCCGGTTCAACCAGTCCCGGTCGTGCCATTCCGAAGCGGCCGCAGAACCATACCAGTAATGCTCCTCACCCAGTCTGGCCAGGGTCGCTTCACTCAATACATTGCCCTTGCCGGTCAGCAGGTAACAGAGTCTGACCTGACCGACAGCCTCCGGCATAACTCCGCAAATCATGCTATCCAGAAACTCACTGGCGCCCCGTCCCCGGATTTCATAGCGATTGAAGCCGGACACCTCCATCATACCGACGCCTGCGACAATGCCGGCCACCTCCTTTGCGACAACCTCCATAGTGGGCGTAAAACGATAACTGTGCCGATCCACAAAGTCGTCATCAGGCTTGAAAAACAGGGCGCGCTCCCAGCCTGCAACCACCCCCCACTGGCAGCGCTTCGCGTCAAGAACCGGATACAACGCAGTCGTACGCGCCAACCGCGCCGCCGGGCGATGTTCATGCGGAAGATGGTAGTGAAACTCATTTCTGTAATCCTCGACCGCCTTCAGACAGGTATGTTCGGTATTGGCGTAACGGGTGAACCTGCGAGGATCCAGATACCAGGCGTCCCATTCACACTCACCATGCACCATCAACTCCGCGAGAATTTTGCCATGCCCTCCACCTTCTCCAATCCCGGCCCGCAACCCGAGACAGGCAAAGGCATTCGGGATACCGGGAATCGGTCCGACCAGCGGCGCCCCGTCAATCGTATAGGTAATCGGGCCGTTGACCACAGTATGTATGCCGCTTTGTCTCAGACAGGGCAGGCGGGCGAAAATACCGTCCATATTGTCCAGGCAACGATCCAGGTCGGACGGGCACAGCGACATGGTGAAATCGGGATCGATGCCTTCCATACCGAAAGTTTTGCAACCCTGTTCATAAACACCCACCAGTAATCCGGTCTTTTCCTGACGCGAATAAAAATCATCACCGGGGTCGCGAATGATGGGGATGCGAAAATCCAGTTGCTCAAGTTCCCGGATCGGTTCGGTCAGGAAATACATGTGTTCCATCGAGGTCACCGGATGGCTTGCGCCAAGCATACTCCCGACTTCATTCACCCGGTATCCGGCCGCATTTACGATCATCTCGCAAGTGATGTCGCCTTTGCGGGTATGTACGATGAACTCGCCGCCCGTTTTGCGGGTGATCCGCTCGACCGCATTGAAGCGCTGGACTTCGGCGCCTGCCTTGCGTGCCCGCCGGGTGAGCGCGGCACACAGTTGCGCCGGGTCGATATCACCGTCGAGCGGGTCCCACCAGGCTCCAAGCAGTCCATGTGTCCGCAGCAATGGATGTCTCCTGCCCGCCTCGCTGGCATCAATAAACTCCATTTCCACCCCTACTGCGCGCGCGACCGAAACATAATGCCGATAAATATCGATCTGATCCGGTGTATGAGCCAGCCGCATACCTCCGGTAATATGATAATTAATCGGGAAATCCGGGTCTGCCGCGAGTTGCCGATACAGATTGATACTGTGCCTTTTCAGCGCGAACATGGTCTGGTTGGAGCCAAACTGGGTAACCTGGGCGGCCGCATGCCAGGTCGACCCGGAAGTCAACTCATCGCGCTCTACCAGGATGACGTCCGACCAACCCTCCCGGGTCAGGTGATACAGCGTCGAGCAACCCGCAATGCCGCCGCCAATAATCACTACGCGGGCGCTCGTTCTCATAACTCACCTCCTCGCCCGGACAGGGCATCTGCAACTCTGGCGCCAACGGACACAGCCGGCCGTCTCATGTTCTTCGGGTTAATTCATATGGCAACGCGCCAGCCTGACTTCGGGGACAGACTTGAAAACGCCCAGTTTCCATTTATACCGGATTTTCACTATGATAGGAATACAGTCGTGTCCATAACCATTACTTTTGACCGCCTCCAAAACCCGCATACCAACAAATCAGGAGACAAGTGATTACAGCCATGCCGTACCTCCCGCCTGAACCTCCGGAATTAACTCGCGCAGTGACGCATGACAGAGAAAAACAGGCGAGCATACCGCTTGACGGCCCGGATGATCTGCGGGACAAAGAGGAGGTGTCCACAGAATCCCGGCCATCCCGCATGAACATACAAGGCAATGTCGTCTGTTCAGATAACATCGCGTTTATGAGTCGTCTACCCGACTCAATGTTCAAACTGATCGTCACGTCACCACCTTACAACCTCGACAAATCCTACGAGAAAAAATGCGGGCTTGATGAATATCTCGCCGCGCAGGAATATGTCATAAGAGAATGTGTGCGATTACTGCAGCAAGGCTCAATTTGCTGGCAGGTCGGCAACTATGCCGAAAAAGGCGAGATTATCCCTATTGACACGCTCCTCGCTAAACCATGGAAAACGATAACAGGCAACTGAATGAGGAACAACGCGCGGCGCTTGTCGAATTCACTGAAGACAAGGACCGTGGAAAGGCTGCCATCTTTGTGGGTCGAAAAGCCGAACTGGTTCACGTGCAGGCTTGTGTCAACCGACTCCTGAGAAGGCAGGGCAAGGGGGAAAGCGCTCCCGGTATTGACCTGACTACCGTCATTCAGGGCGCACCCGGCGCAGGCAAGTCAGCCCTTCTGGCAAGAATCAAGGAAGAATGGCCGCCAGGCGGGGACGGGCCGGCAGTTGCCGTATCTCTGGACCCGGGGGCGCTCAAGCTGCCCATGCCGGATTTCCTGAAAGCGGTCGTGTCCCGGGCGGAGCAGGCGCCGGGCTTTGGCCGGATTCTGGGCAAGTACATCCGCTCCATATCGGTCAGCATGTCTGGCGTAATCAACCTTGAGATCGGCGCTGCGTCTGCACAGTTTTCCGGAAAGCCCGTTGCGCCGGTTATTTTACTGTTCGATGAAATACAGACCGAGCTTGCGTTCAGCGCTTCGGCGCAGTCACGGGAACACCTGATCCAGAATCTGAGACTGCTCCACACGGGCGAGCACGGAGCTCCGATGTTTCCGGTTTATGGAGGTCTTGCCGACAGCGCCAACCTGTTGCGCTCTGCCGGTCTGACGCGGCTTGCCCTGGACTCGGAGTGGACGCTGGCGCGGTTTTGCGATCAGGAGATAGACGAACTGATGATACGGTTCGCAGATGAACATCTGTCATCGGCAGGGCCGTCACAGGCCATTATTGACCATTGGGGCAAAGTGTTTCACCGCGACAGTCAGGGCTGGCCGATGCATTGCCGCAATTTCCTGATTGCGTTGTGTGAAGAAATCCGCAAGAAGGACTGGCAACCGGACGCGGTTGACCTGGACACGGTGCGCATGCGCGCACAGCAGTTGCGCTTTATGTATTATGCACAACGGATGCAGGGCAATCTGGACGAAAGGTTCGTGCTGGTATCCAGAGTACTGGAGGAGATGCGCCGGAACGCCCCGAACAAACGCGGGCAGATTGTCGAGTGGATTGCAAAAGCGCATCAGGACAGCCCGGGCGAAGGCTTTGGCTGGGGCTCCCTCCCTCATGGCATGACCGCTGAACAAGCCTTTGATGCGATGCTGCATGCCGGGATCATACAGAAAACCGGCAAGGGAAAATTCACCTGTCCGGTTCCATCGCTAGCCAGTTATATCGCGGCCAGGGCAACACTGCCGCCGAGCCCGTTGCACGAAGCGGTACTGGATAATGAGGCTGCGGATATGGATCATGCGCTTGACCTGTGCGGGGATGACGAAGAGCGGGCGAAACTGCTTCAGGCCGCGGACATGCGCGGACGCACGCCGTTGATGCTGGCGGTCGAGCTGAGCATGGTGGCGATGGTCGAGTATATGGTGCAAGTAGAGAGTCGGCTGCCTGTGGCGCTGCGGACAATGAAGCATAAAGACAACACCGGACGAACCGCGCGGGATTATGCCGTCGCATCGGGTAATGAGCGCATTGCGGCATTGCTGGATCAACTTCGCAATGTGTCCGGGTCGAGTGTAATATAGCGTCCGCCAGAAAGTCCGATATCCATTTGGATACCGATTATTATTCAGAGCGCCGGAGATGTAATTGGGTACACGGGAACAATCGAAGCTCTTTTCGGTCCGGCCAGTCTATGACAGGAATACAGTCGTATCCACAACCATTACTTTTGACCGCCTCCAAAACCCGCATACCAACCAATCAGGAGACAAGCGATTACAGCCATGCCGTACCTCCCGCCTGAACCTCCGGAATTAACTCGCGCAGTGACGCATGGCAGAGAATAAACAGGCGAGCATACCACTTGACGGCCCGGATGATCTGCGGGACAAAGAGGGAGTGTCCACAGAATCCCGGCCATACCGCATGAACATACAAGGCAATGTCGTCTGTTCAGATAACATCGCGTTTATGAGTCGTCTGCCCGACTCAATGTTCAAACTGATCGTCACGTCACCACCTTACAACCTCGGCAAATCCTACGAGAAAAGATCCGGGCTTGATGAATATCTCGCCGCGCAGGAATATGTCGTAAGAGAATGCGTGCGATTACTGCATGAGCAAGGCTCGATTTGCTGGCAGGTCGGCAACTATGTCGAAAACGGCGAGATTATCCCTATTGACACGCTCCTCTACCCGCTGTTTCGAGATCAGGGTCTCAAATTGCGTAACCGCATTATCTGGCATTTCGGCCACGGGCTTCACTGCAAGAATCGGCTCTCAGGTCGCTACGAAACGATCAACTGGTGGACGAAAGGGGACGATTACACGTGGAACCTGGACTCTGTAAGGGTCCCGTCAAAATACCCACACAAAAAGCATTTCAAGGGACCGAACGCGGGAAAATTGTCGGGTAATCCTAAAGGCAAGAATCCGAGCGATGTCTGGGAATTTCCAAACGTCAAGAGCAATCACCCGGAAAAGACGCTCCACCCCTGCCAGTTTCCGGTCGAATTGGTAGAACGTCTGGTGCTTTCCATGACCGATGAAGGGGATTGCGTATTTGATCCTTATGTCGGCGTAGGGTCGGCAGTGATTGCGGCAGTCATGCACAATCGCCATGGCTATGGTTGCGATGTGGTTCGGGAATATGTCGATATTGCCCGGGCCCGTCTTGACGCGCTGCAAGCCGGCGCGCTCCGCACCCGTCCCATGGGCAGGCCGATATATGACCCCAACTTGCCGAATGGCGGCCACTAATGCGGATCGGCGCAAAATATTCCCATCTCAACGGTGAAGAATATTTGCTTGTTCACAAGCCAGCATTGTGGCAGGAAGTCCGGGATGTGATTACAAATGTTGATGCAACTGCGTGTAAGACCAAGGTGTCGAAGGAAAGGACGATGTCCGGACGGATTCTGTATTCTCCTGCTGACATGAATGCCGAGTTCAAGAAGGGTCTTGGCGCAATCGGTTGGAGTGAACGCCGAAATACTTTCTGGGTCGCTGAGCATGAAAAACTGCTACGCGGCATATATGGGCTTCCGCCAGAAGAACAGAAGAGAACTATACAAAACGCGGGGCATGAACCAATCATGTCTCACAACCAGACGGATTTCGTAAAGGAGCGTGTGGCAGTCGAAACCCAGTTTGGCAAGTACGCATTTGTAGCGCATGATCTGTTTGTCAAACACTTGAGTTTTTATGTCTCGGACATGATCGACGTAGGGATTGAAATACTCCCGATGAAGGAACTGGAGCGGGAGATGTCAAGTGATGTGCCCTATTACGAACGCGACTTGCTGAATGTGCTGAGGCAGGGTCGAGGCATACCCGCAGTACCACTCGTGTTGATCGGGGTTTTACCATGACAGGCAATACAGGACACAACAAAAACTATGGTGTTGTTACCAGATAATATCGTCACAAGATGGCGGTCCACAGAGCAAGGCAAGGGCGCCAGCCCGCAGGCGCGCCGGTGGGGCGTGGGAAGATGAGTCAACGAGATACTCGCCCCTCCGGGCCGCCCCGGCGGATATTATTCTTGCAACGCCATCAGGCAAAAATAAAATCTTCCTCGGTCAGCGTTGAGGGGTCCAAACCCTGGATTATGATCACGTCGTTGCCGTCTCCGTAGCGGACCTCGGTCGAACCCTGGACTCCCTGCCTGATATCCAGCGCCTCGAACCCGCCGTCCACACCGTGAAACTTGATGGTATCCCCGTCCTCAAACTGGTCGATATGGTCTCTTCCATCTCCGGTCTCAAATATGAAGGTATCGTTGCCCATGCCACCGTAGAAGCAGTCATCGCCCTTGCCACCGTCCAGCGTATCGTTGCCCTGACCGCCTTCGAGATGGTCGACGCCGCTGCCGCCATACAGGGTGTCGTTGCCGTTATCACCATACAGCTTGTCGTCGCCCCGGCCGCCTTTCAGCAGATCATCGCCCTTGCCACCGTCCAATATGTCATTACCCCGACCGCCGTACAGCCTGTCGTTATCCGAGATGTCGGGGGTCATTTCGTATGTTTCATAGTCGGCGGATGCGTTGCCGCTCCCACCATACAGCACGTCATCACCCTTGCCGCCGCGCAACTCATCGTCGCCCATCCCGCCGGTCAGCGTGTCGTTACCCTTACCGCCCTTGAGCGTGTCGTTACCCTGAGTGCCTGTCTGCGCCTTTCCGGCAACCTGCTCCTGGGGGGAAGGCTCCTGCGAGCATTCTTCGCAATCTTCGTCAACGACAAACCTGAAATCATTCTCTGTCAGCGTCGTGGCGTCCACACCCCACAGTATGATCGTATCGCCGTCTCCATAGTGAATCTCGGCCCCTTCCCCATTTTCGGTTCTCTGCCTGATTTCCAGCCCCGCGAATCCACCATGTACGCCGGTGAATTCAATGATATCTCCTCTTTTGAAATCGGCGACCTGATCCCAGTTTCCATCGCCGGCCGCAAACACGAACGTGTTGTTGCCCAAGCCGCCGTAAAGGTTGTCATTGCCCTTGCCGCCCGTAAGCCTGTCGTTGCCCCGGCCGCCTTAGATACAGTCAACACCATCGCCGCCGATCAGGATGTCATTGCCATCGTCTCCGTAGATGCAGTAACTGCCCGAGCCGCCCGTACCCTGAATCGTGTCGTCAGCCTTACCGCCTTCCAATATGTCTTGCGCCATTATCTTTACCCCCCTGATGAATCAATAATTGATTTGTTATACTATCTGCCACCAAAATATATCTCAATAACGGCGGCTCATGCAACTGAGCCGGGTTCAGAAATTGTCTGCCAAACCAGAGTTGTAATCGGTTCATCTGGCATTTCGGCCATGGGTTTCATTAGTTTCGAAGGAAAAGACGATGTCCGGGCGAATCCTGTACTCGCCTGCCGATCTCTCTCAAAGGGGGGGGTATTATCGTGCCGACACTGACGTACAGGCGGTCACAGACATGACATTAGCCAACGTGCCGCATTTCTCCTTGAGCAGATGATCCGCCAGAGGAAAGAAGAAAGTGCTGATGGAATTGTAATCTATCACCGCTTGCGCGGCCTGCCCCTGACGCACTCCCATCTCTTCCGCGACAATTTTTTCATATTCCTGCATTTCAGTTTTCTGCGCCTTGGTCCACTGGCCGCCCCGCTTCGTATTGTTGGTGAAGGGTGGATTCATGATGACCACATCAAAGGCGTGTTGCGGGTTGAAGTCCTGACCGGAACCGGCCACATGCCGGCTGCCCGCCTGCTTCAGGGATCGTATGCCACCCCCCGTGATCGGAATTTCCTCGCCGAGCAACAACTCCAGCGACCCGGCTCCACGAATATTGCCTTTTGTATCGAATCCATGCGGCATGGAATAAACATTCATGCACTCGAAATCCACCGATAGCCCGCCCAGGGTCATGTTGGACGCGGCCAGCTGTATGGCCTGATGATTGATATCCAGCCCGTAAATCGTGTTTTCGACCAGCTGCTTGTGCAGGTCGACAATATCCACTTGCGGGGCTGCTTCCTCAACCCGTTCCTTGATGGTCTTGAGGCAGGCCATGAGCAGCGTGCCGGTGCCGCAGGCCGGGTCGATTACGCGCAAATCGGCGGCTCTTGCCGGCGTCCAGTCGGTAAAATCCGGCGACAACGCCAGTCGCGCAAGCAGCAGCGCCGCCATGTTTTTCGTGTAGAACGCGCCCTCGCTCTCGGCCGTGTCGAGGATACGATGATACAGCGGTCCGGCATGATCGTAACCCAGTTCGCTCAACGAATCCGCAACGGCATTAGCGCAACTGACCAGACGATGCAATCCCGAAAAACACTCCACCTCATCCGGCAACGCCTCAAGCGCCGCAAGAGCCGGTTCGAATATCGGCGCATAATCCCTGCGGAGAATTTTTCCCCACTCGTCCCGCAGTGTCCAGACCGGCTGGACCACCGAGCCGAATCCTTCCAGTCCCGCGAGACCCAGCGATTCAATTCCACTCAGGCGCTTGTGCAACAGGCAGGCATTCGCTACCAATAGCGCGGCAATCCGGCATGTGTTTTTAGCCTCCTTGCCATCGCCAGTAAAGGATTTACCGACCACGGGAGCCAGAGACTCTGCCGCGCCTGCCATATGGAACTTGTCCCCTGCCCACTGCACTGCATCCATGATATCGTTAGCGTTGAGTTGTCCGAATGAACCAAGACCGGACGCATCTACTATACGGGTCATCAGGTTGCTGGCGATGTCATAACCGAAGATGTCTTCATTGACCTGATCGTGACGTTCCGCGCTTTCGGCATCGGCGGTATAAAACTCGGCCAAGGGATCCGGGACAGCGACTATGACACGTTGGGCAATTTCAGCAGCGAGTCTCCCGTCATGTGACTGAATAGCCCGCAGAACTTGTCCGATTACCCGATACCCGCTTTCATCCTGTTCGATATTTGCCAATGTAGCGGGCCCTCCGGAGATCACCACCGGCACGACGACATAGCCGAGTTTTTTATCAGCGCCGCCGCGCCGCATGACCCGGCCAACGGCCTGCACCACATCCACCTGGCTTTTGCGGGGTTCGAGAAACACCACCGCATCCAGTGAAGGCACATCAACCCCCTCGGAAAACAGACGCACATTGCATAAAACTTCACTGGCCGCGGCATCACCGGAAACCGCGCGTAGTCTGTCCAGCGCGCGGAGTCGATCAAACGCCTTGTGACGGGCGTCCAGATGCTCTGCATGAACAGCCCCGGTTGTGGACGGATCACCCATTGTCCGGGTCGTACGTTCCTTGACCTTCGAGTCCATCAACGCCTGTGCATACCATTTGGAGGCGGCAATAGTATTGCAATAACAGATCACCCGGCGCAGTCGGTCGGGAAGTTCGTCGGAACGGCCCTGGATATATCCGTTGAGCGCCAGTGAGGTTCCATATACACGGGTGATATGATTCTCAAGACCGGACTTGCGCACCGACCTGGCGGATGATTCCTCAATGCCCTCCAAACGCCGTCTCATTTCAGCGCTCACCGGCGTATCCGGAATAGCCAGCACAACCACCCGGTAGTCGCATAACATGGGACGCCCGTCAATTCCCGGTGATTCGACGGCCTTTCTGAAGCTCAGGCGATAGAACTCCGGGCCGTAGGTATCCGTGTCATCCATATCGGACACTTCATAGCCCCTGGCGACCATGCGCTGTTTGCTGCTCGCGGTATAGACTCTGGGGGTGGCGGTCATATACAGGCGTTTGGCAGCCTTGATATATTCATCGGAATGCACATCCTGGAATGAAAACTTGCCGGTAGCATCCTGCTTGCCCGCGCCGGTAGTCCAGTGGGCCTCATCGACCACGACAAGGTCAAAGGAACGGCTTCTTTCGTTCTGCCAGGATTCGGTGATGCGCCTGAGGGAATGGTGGGTGCAAAAAATGACCTTCACCCGGTCACTCGGCTTGAGAAACTTCTGAATCACCGAGGGATTGCGGGTAACCCGGCAGTTCAGTTCCAGCAGTCCCGCTTCCTCATCGGAGGACTGTCCGGCCGTGCTGTCCGAGCAAACAATCAGCGTGTTCATGTGCCGGCTCGACTGGCGCAGCCATTCCTTGCGCGCCTGACCGACGAGGGCAATACTGGGGGCGACAAACAGGATATTTTCCGCCTGTATGGCTTCAGCAATCTTCAGCGCTGTAAAAGTCTTACCGGTCGCGCATGCCATGACCAGCCTGCCGCGGTCGTGATGGGCGAAGCCATTGACACAGGCATCAATCGCTTCCTGTTGACGGGGTAGAGGATTATGCGGTTTGCGTGTGGCCGTGTAATTGAGGGGGTCTTCGCGGTGCTTGTAGTAAAACGGGATGTATTTCCCCTCGTGCGAACGAAGATGGCTCTGGGCATTGTTATTGATGCCACAGGTCGCGACAAGCATGGGATATTCGAAGACTCGTTGCCCTTCACTCTGCCCTGCGGAGGCAGAGAGAAATCCCTGTATATCCCTGAGCGACAACTTGCGCTCCTCCCGCCACAGCTTGCACTGAATCGCCACAAGCCCACCGGATTGCAGTTCACCGACGAGATCAATGCCCAGATCCTTTCTTTCACCCGATCGGGATTGCGACCAGTCGGCAAAGCGCAGCACGGAGCGCATCTCGTATTCAGGCAGCGTTGGCAGAACGGTTCGCACAAGGGTTTCAAACTGCTCACCCTTGTCGCGCTCGGTCAGCGATGACTGGCGGATGGCATCAATTGCATCGCCAATGGACTGCGTATCATCGTCATAAACCGGCCGGGCCGAAAAGAGCGTCGATTGTCCCTGTGTAGCCAATATATCTCCAGCGCGCTGTAATGATAGTTGGTATCCAAATCAATATCGGGTTTTCCGGCAGGCGCTATATTACACTCAACCCGGACACATTGCGAACCTGATTCTCGCTGGAGTAAACTTGCGTGATGGGGAAAGATGGCGGACAGCTGAACGAGGAACAACGCACAGCGCTGGATGTGTTCACCAGAGATGGCGACCGGGGGTATACCCATATTTTCGTTGGGCGGGAAGCCGAATTGCAGTTGATCGGATCGCGAATCAGCAAACTTGTTGACAAACGGCACAGCCACCGCCCCGGCGCAGATTTGACAGTAGTTGTTCAGGGGGCGCCGGGCGCCGGTAAATCAGCGCTCCTCGAGAAAATTGAAGAAGATTGGCCATTGGGAGAAAAGGGAAAGCCGGTAGCCATCCGAATTGCCGCAAGCGCGCTGAAATTGCCCATGGGGGAGTTGCTCGCAATCATTTCGCGCCAAGTGAACAGCGATTCGGCTATCCGGCGAACTCTGGCGAGTTTCCGTTCGATATCGGTTAATCCGGCCGGCATCGCCAATTTTACGGCGGATATGGATTCCTCGCAGCCAGGGGGGAAATCACTCACCCCGATTATTTTGCTGTTCGATGAGATACAGAGTGTACTTGCGGATGGTGTCCTGGAGCAGTCACGGGAGTGTTTGAGGGATAATCTGGAGTTACTGCACACGGGCGAACACGGAGTACCGATATTCCCGGTCTATGGAGGGCTTGCCAACAGCGCCGACCTGTTGCGCATGGCAGGTCTGACGCGGCTTGCCATGGGGTCGGAGTTGACGCTGCCGGGATTCCGTGATGACGAGATGAATGAACTGATGATGCGCTTCGTGGATAAGCATCTGTCCTCGGCAAAGCCGTCACAAGCTGTTATCGGCTGTTGGAGCGAGGCCTTTCGCCGCGACAGTCAGGGCTGGCCGATGCACTGCCGCAACTTCCTCATTGCATTATGCAAGGAAATTCGCGAGAAGGACTGGCAACCGCATGAGGCCAATCTCGACACAGTGCGCATGTACGCGCAACAGTTACGCTTTATGTATTATGCACAGCGTATGCAAGGGGCGCTGGACGAAAGGTTCGCTCTGGTATCCAGGGCGCTGGAGGCGATGCGCCGGGGCGCCCCGAAGAAACGCGGGCAGATTGTCCAGTTGGTCGCAAAAGCGCACCAGGACAGTTTGGGCGAGGATTCTGGCTGGAGTCCCCTCCCTCATGGCATGACCGCAGAACAGGCTTTTGATGCGATGCTGCATTCCGGGATCGTACAGAAAACCGGCAAGGGAAAATTCTCCTGTCCGATTCCATCACTGGCCAGTTATATAGCGGCCAGGGCAACACTGCCGCCGAGTCCGTTGCATGAGGCGGTACTGGATGACGAGGCTGCGGATATGGATCATGCGCTTGATTTATGCCGGGATGACGAAGAGCGGGCGAAACTGCTTCATGCCGCGGACATACGCGGTCGTACGCCGTTGATGCTGGCGGTTGAGCTTGGCATGGCGGCAATGGTTGAACATCTGGTAAAAGCAGAGAGCCGCCTGCCTGCCGCGCTGCGGTCGGTGAAATCCGGGGACAGCGCCGGACGAACCGCGCGGGATTACGCCACCGCTTCGGGGGATGATCGGATGGTGGCTCTGCTGAACAGAATCCAGCCTCATATCGACTAATATCCGGCAATGATCACTGCGCGGACGTTAGTCCTCATCACTCGCCTTACCGTCCGGAATGCGTGAACCGCCTCAACCAGCAACCGTTGTTCTTCAGTCAGCGAATAATCCGTAGTTACAACCGCCCGGTCTTGATATTCGTCTGATTATCATTCATATGAACAGGGCGCCAGTTCCGCCCCGGCAACAGATGCAAATCACCCGGTTTCCATTTATACCGGATTTTCACTATGATAGGAATACAGCCGTGTCCGTGTCTGCTTTTGACGGCCAATACCCGCATACCAATAGATCAGGAGAACAAGCGATTGCAGCCATGCCATACCTCAAGGAAATCAGGAAGGGATATAAACAGGTCCAGCAAAATAGCGTCAACTCACAAAAAGTCGTGAAAATGGCGTTGCAATATGAGAATTGGAAAAACCTCCCGGGAAGTATTACCAATAAAATTTGCGATCACAACGATTATCCCGACCTGGACGCTGACTCGGACAAACCTGTACCAGCTACTTCACAACTGGGCCGGGAATGTCAAATGCAGAGAAATACCCAAAGAATCGACCTGGCTTACACCTTGCACAGATATAGACCAACTGCCTCTTCTCTACCATTTGACCCGCTAGACGCCGGAGACTTCCCCAGAATCTGGGAGTTGCTTGCAAAGGACAAAAACAGGAGCAAACAGGAAAGCAAGAGATGGGTTACTACAGTCCCTTTAACCCTCCGATCAGAACAGGATTTTCGCGACCTGATATGTCGTTTGGGTATGTACCACTGGCAAGGGACACCGCAGGACACCCCTGTCTTTTGCCTGAAATTGAGTGGAATCAACTGTGTAAAACCCAACGCGCTGGACGCGGATTTGGCATTCTACTTCCATCAAACACCAGAAAAAGCTCCCGGTCGAACGAGAAATCTGAAAACAGGCCGACCGGATATGGAGGAATGGCTATGCCCGGAGAAAAATCAAGCTTCCATCAAATGTGTAGGCGTCTGCTTTATCAGAAAAGACATCAAAATTAATATGGGTGCTTATTTCGGCAATTGCGTGAAAAGGATACAAGGCAACAAGGGGTAGAAAACTGTATGGACAAGGAGCAAATAATCAGGCAATTCTTTCAAAACGAGGAGGGTGCGATTTCGTATGTTCGAAACCGTCTGCTGGGTAATTTCGACAAAGCCCCGCCGCCAACCAGTGACCGTTTTATTGAAGAATTTCCGACCGATATTTTGCAACACCTGGTACTGTCCGATACCCTTGTGGACAAAACTGTTTTCTGGAATGCCTGTTTCCGTTTATTCAAGGAATGGCGCGCCCCCCGGGAAGCCGATGCAAACAGTGCGGCTGGCTTGAGTGAGTTGGTCTATATGATTCGCCAATTCCACCGCCGCCATGAAGATATTTTCCGGGAAGAAAAAAGACGCTGGGAAGAAGAGTTGAAGAATCCCGAACTTCTGCCAGCGAGCACGGATGGCAAGCCGGAGAGAAATATGGTGTATGCCCAGAATTTGAGTCTGGTGCATATCTGGAACCTGTGGCCAAAGAATAGATGGTCAAAACTGTATGAACTTATTTTGGAAAAAGAAAGTGTAAATAACGACACCCGATTTGAGATCATGCTGATTACCGCCCAACATTTGGATTGGGATGCAACCAAGACCAGGCGATTGTTTCAGTGGGCCTTGGAGCGCCGGAATCATCTGCCGAAAACTTTCTACAACGAGTATTTTTTCAACCGCTTATACCTGTGTGGTCCTCAAGCAAATAATACAGATGTAAATGAACGTAAAGACTGCCAGAACAAACTGGTTAATGATACCCTGAAGGCCTGTGTATATCTGTCCGACGCTCTGTCCAGGGAACAAAAAAAGACTCTCGGCAAGGCTTTGCTTGAAGCCAGCGAACTGTTCGATTTGAAAAGTTTCCAATGTCTTGCCAGGCGAACAAGGTCGTTACTGAAGCAGGAACTGGACAAACTCGCCCAACCGCCTTCTGAAAAGGAAATCAGTATATGCAAGCCTGTTACTGCCCCCTTGAGCGGAAGTGGATACATGAGTAATCAGTACGCTGGCGCACTGCCAGCGGCCGCCTGAAACAATGTCTGATCAACCCGCTCAATTCGTGTCTTTCTATTCCTACAAAGGCGGGGTGGGACGTAGCACGGTGCTGGCTAATCTTGCCTGCCGGCAAGCTGTACAAGGTAGCAAAGTTCTGATTATCGACCTTGATCTGGAAGTTCCGGGACAGCACAGCAGTAGGTTATTCTCGAATAATCCGATCGCCGATTCGGTAATAAAAGGAGGATTTGTTGACCTCTGTGCCGCTTGGCAACAACACCATGAGAAAGCTGGTGATCAGGTCTATGAATGGGATTTGCGGGATTACATGCTGCGCAGTACTTTTCCGGATCAGTTGTTCGGAGCTGACAAGGGAGAAATATTCCTGATGCCTGCCGCCAGAAGGCCGGATACAGGCTATGCCGAAAAACTGGGCAGGCTCGATTGGCACAAATTTTTTTCACCGTCAATCAAGGGCTACCAGTTACTTGCCGCCTTGCAGCTGTTTTGCAAGATTGAAGAGTTCGACTGGGTGTTTCTGGACTCCAGGACGGGACTCAGTGATCCCTATTACATGACCACTTCCTGGCTGAGTAATACCGTTGTTTGTTTCAGTACGCTGAGTCGGCAAAGTATTGAGGGATGCCGCTATGCCATGGAGCGTATCATGACTGAAGACTCCATACACAAATATGGCGAAAAGCGCGTACTGCCCGTAGCCACCCTGATTCCTCCGACCAGAAATTTTGAGGCCAACAACAGAATAAAAGCCATCCTTGCTAATGAGTGGCCGGAAATTGACAACCGTTTCGTCACTGAATTCCGGTATGACGATGCGCTGGCTCTGGAAGAAAAGATACTGGTAGCAGAAGATGGGTGGGAAAGCTCGGATTTCGGCAAATCATTACAGGAATTGGCGGCTGCTTTGGAGACCCGCGATTCTTACCTGATCAGTCAAGAGCGGATGCGTCAACGCTTTGGAGAGAGAACCCTGAAAAATCCTTTCCCCAACCTTCGTATCGAGTACTGGAGTCCACCGGAGGTTGCCAGCCATTATTCTGTTATTTACCCGGAGATTGAAGAACAACTGACAGCCTTTCAACCGGTTATTGTTTATGGTTCCCGGGGAACGGGCAAGACGACCATGGCCCGCTATTTTGACTATCAAGCCCAACTAATCGTTTTCAGGGAAAAATACCAACGTACACCAACCCCTCGGGAACTCCGTTATCTTGGTTTGTGGATTCGTCAGGACAGTGATTTTCTCAAGGCATTCAATGTATCTGACGAAGATAAACAGAAGAATTACAGCGCCTTGTTTGGCTTGTTCTTTGATATGGTTGTGTTGCGCAAGGCATTACAGGCCATGGAAGAGACCGGAGGACTGGCTGGCTGGGTCAAATCAACTACGAGATTATTCCGCATTTTGCGCCGCGAAATCGGCGTGGAAGTTAATGAAAACTGTGGTATGGAGGGATTCCTGGAACATCTGGAAACCCGCTTGTATGAGATTCGAGCCTATATCAACAACCCTAATTGCATCAAAATCCCTTACCTGTTCCAGAGTAATACCTTGATGAAGTTATTGGCAGAGCAACTAAAGGAAAGGGAGAATTTCCATTTCGTGGTGTTTGTCGATGAGGTCGAAAACTATGCAAGCCATCAGCAGCAAATGCTGAATACCCGGGTCAAAAATGTCAAGGAAAGCGATTCCGTCACCTATAAACTGCTTACCCGTAATGACGGAACGAAAACCACGTTCACAGATGCAGACGATCAGGAACTGGAGGTGACCCACGACTATCGCGCCTGTTATCTGGATGAAGGGATCGGATTTGATGAATTCAGAAAACGCGCGGAAACCCTGGTGAATCGTTATGTTTCCCATTCAGTCCAGTTTCGGCATCTCGGCAAGGCGCAAGACTTTCTGGGACATCTGACACCGCAGGAAGAGGCGCGAATAATCTGTGGGAGCCGTGGAAACAAACCGTTGGTCAAACACTTGGGCGAGCAACATTCCCTGGAGGCGGACCATGCCTTGATACAATGGATGCAAAAGGAACCCAGCCTGTTGCGCCAGACGGTCGCTGTGGTAATAGTCAATCAAGGTAAAGGCGCCGATACCGTCGCAAGGAACATGCACGCCAACACTTCTACCGCGCAGGACTGGTACCACAATTATTCGAGAGGAGCCTTGTACTGGTTGTGCACCTTATACAGAAAAGGAAAAACATATTCCGGCTTTAATGATATTGCCGGTATAGCAGGCGGGAATATCCGTGTAGTCGTGGATATATTTTATTCGATTTTTGCGGAGTGGATTAAAGAGACTGAAGAGAAAGGGAAGCAGCAGCCATTCAGCTATCAACTGCAAAACCGCTGCATCCATGAACTGTCGGAAACCTGGTTCAGGAAGCTCGACCGCTTCCGGCCCACGGAACACCGGTTAAACCGGCTGATAGAGCGCCTCGGCAATCTTTTTTCCGCGATACATAAAAGCCCGAGTCAGGGAGAACCGGAAATCAATCATTTCTCGACAAATGGGGAACTGGACGCCGGTACACTGAAATATCTGAAAATTTGCCTGCGGGAGAATTTGTTGAGATGGCTGCCCAGCAACAAACAAAAGTCATCCAGCGATTACCTGCCAGACGCCTTTCAGCTTAACCCGTGTTTTGCCCCACATTTCGGTATTTCATGGCGGAGGAAAAAGAAGCTCACACTTGCGCCCGACGATGTCCGCATGCTCTGTTCGGGCACAGATGAGGGTTGGAAAAGGACCCACTCACGGGTCGAACGGCAATACCATAATGAAAGACACAGCGACCACTCCCAAATGACCCTGACAGTTTAATGCTCGAAGAGTACGAACCTGTGGAGCAATCCTACCCGAAAATAGCCGGCTTGCATCCCTGGAGCCTGTTACTGACCGGAGGTGAGGAAACGCAGATTGAACCCCGATGTGGAGAAACTGTCACGAAAATCTCCGGTCACTTGCCTGCAAATTGCCAGCATATCTGCATTACCCGCCAACCGGACAGGGGAATGGAGGGCAAATTTCTTTTTGGCAAAAAGGGAAAAACAGAGGAGGCGTCTGCCCAGGATTTCCGCGAAGGTTTTGAAAAAATCACGGAGCGGGCTCTTTCCGGGGAGGACGCAATTAACATATTAATGGACATCACCAGTCTGGAACTGGATGTAATCCTTCATCTTCAGAATTTATTCAACCAACCGCGCAGTAGTGTACAAAACCTGTCTGCGCTGTACTCATCCCCGATGCAGTATACAGGCCGTGACCAGTACAAATTACGGATCAATGAAATTGCACAACCTCCCGGTTACATCTCTTTGCGTATGGATGACTCCTCCTCTTATCCCCATGTTTTTATATTGGGATTTGACAAAGGCAGGGCCTTGCGATTCCTGGAGTTATTTGATGAGTGGAGAGATCATGAGAAATATGCCATTATTATTGACCCCTCGTACATGCCGGACGGAGCCGAAATAGCCAGAAAAGCAAATTCATGGATTAAGGAACTGAAGCCTGAGCAAATTTTTTCAATCGACCGGCTCGAACCGCACAAGCTCCGTGAAAAGCTGAAAGAGCTTTATCAATCCAGCAACCGGTTGGACATAATACCGCTGGGACCGAAGCTGATGCTTCTGGGAATGACCCAATTCTATTTTTCTTTGGCTGAAGCAGAGCGGAATAATATCCGCATCCTGTATGATTTTCCACAGCCGACTGCTGACGCCAGCACAGGTATCAGTGGGCATTATCTGTTCAATTGCCATGGTCACAAGACACTATGAATCTGGCACAGCATTTTACAATGAACTGTCATGCAGATTTAATGGTCCGTGCCATGTTCCCGTTCACCGGCAACGGAAAATATATAAAGGGAGTTGACCTCGGCGCGGGAAGGGGAGCGCTCCTCCACTCAGCCACCCGAACATGGAAAGGAGCCAGCTTTTTGGGGGTGGATATTTCCCGGCCTTTATTGGACACCATAAAACAACACTTCCCTGCAGTTCGGTTCTGTTATCTGGACTTGCTGAGTAAAAAGTCGCTGAAATCAGGGATACTGGCAGATTTATCCGAGTCCCATGACGTTGCGGTGTGCAATCCACCTTTCCTGAACCATAGGAACGACAAACTGTTTCGTGACCTTTGTCACATGACCAATTTGAAGGACTGTCGCAAGATGTCTATCGTTACGTCCGACGTCATATTCTTGCTGCACAATTTACGCCTGCTGAAAAAGGGCGGCGCTCTCGGCATTATATTGCCTGACGGCCTGATTACCGGTGAGAAATTCCGGATACTGCGTCAAAGTCTGCTGTCCAACCATCGGATTGAAGCCGTTATTCAATTGCCCGACAATTCGTTCGCCGGCATTGAGGCCAGGACGCATATTTTAATTTTGCGGAAAGATATGACATCAACGGAAAAGGTGAAGATCATGCGTTCGGGCGCCAGCAGTATAACGGAGGAGTTGGAGGTTGACGTTTCCGGTCTGGAGCAGCGAATGGATTACTCATACTGGCGCTGGAGATTGGCCGCCTCAAAGGCGAAAGCCTTGACATTGGCAGAAATTGGCGCAGATATTAATCGCGGTACAAGGCCCCGAGCATTTTTTGAAAGTTCAGGGATTGAATATTTCCATACCATTGGGCTGCCTGTAGCCGCCAGACCTGTCAATTTCCCGAGATCCAGGCCCCGGGAAGTCAGGATGGCGGAATCACAGGATATATTAACGGCCAGAGTCGGGAAACGGTGTATCGGTAGAACAGTACTCGTAAACAGAGGGAGTCTGCCAATAACGGATTGTATTTATCGTATCCGCATACCCGAATGCTGGGTCAATAAAGTATGGCAATCATTCAATTCTGACAGTGCGCGGGACTGGTTTTCAGCGCATTCCCACGGTGTTTGCGCCCAGGTTATCAGCAAGTCGGATTTATTGAATTTTCCTGTCGATTACTGCCGGGAAGAATAGCAAAAGGGATCTTCCCCATCCTGTAGTCCGATTTTGAGATTGACGCCGCTTCTCCCGGGATCTCCGACAAGCCCGTTGTTCCTGTTGGTCGCAAAAGTGCACCAGGGCAGTCCGGGCGACGATTTTGGCTGGGGTTCCCTCTCTTAAGGGCGTGACCGCAGAACAGGCCTCTGATTAGACACTGATCTGGAAAATGAACCGGCGGCGGTGGAAATTGCCGGGATAAAACTTGAACCCCCAACCTGCCAAGTGATGTTACAATCCGGCAAATCGAATTCTTCCGACACAAAATACCATGCCCGACTATAGATCCTGGACTACAACCCGTGGCAGAACGATGGCCGGGGCGCGGGCGCTCTGGCGCGCTACGGGAATGCAAGACGATGACTTCGACAAGCCGATCATTGCGGTTGCCAATTCGTTTACCCAGTTCGTTCCCGGACATGTTCACCTGAAGGATCTGGGACAATTGGTCGCCCGCGAGATTGAAGCCGCGGGCGGGGTCGCAAAAGAATTCAACACTATCGCGGTGGATGACGGCATCGCGATGGGACACGGCGGTATGTTGTATTCACTGCCGTCCCGCGAGATCATTGCCGATTCGGTCGAATACATGGTAAACGCGCATTGCGCCGATGCCATGGTCTGTATCTCGAATTGCGACAAGATTACCCCCGGTATGTTGATGGCGGCGATGCGCCTGAACATTCCGGCAATTTTTGTGTCGGGCGGGCCGATGGAAGCGGGCAAGGTAACCTGGCGCGACCATGAAAAAGCGGTTGATCTGGTGGACGCAATGGCAGTGGCAGCCGACGATGATGTCACCGCTGACGAAGCGGACTTGATGGAACGCTCGGCCTGCCCGACCTGCGGCTCCTGCTCGGGCATGTTCACGGCGAATTCGATGAATTGCCTGACGGAAGCTCTCGGACTTTCCTTGCCGGGAAATGGAACGATCGTGGCAACCCACAGCCAACGCAAACGGTTGTTCCTGGAAGCGGGTCGTCTCATTGTGGCCACAGCCAGACGGTATTATGAGCAGGGTGACCATGATGTTCTGCCGAGAAGCATCGCGAATTTCGAGGCGTTTGAAAATGCGATGTCGCTGGATATCGCGATGGGCGGTTCAACCAATACGGTCCTGCATCTGCTCGCCGCGGCCCGGGAAGGCGGAGTGAATTTCACGATGAGGGATATTGATCGCCTGAGCAGGAAAGTACCCAATCTTTGCAAGGTGGCTCCGGCCAAACCCGATGTCCATGTCGAGGATGTACATCGCGCGGGCGGCGTCTTCGCGATACTGGGCGAACTGGACCGCGCCGGCCTGATCAATCGAAGCGCCAAAACCATCCACGCTGCCAGCATGGAAGAAGCCATCGCGCTATGGGATGTGCGCCTGACCGAAGACCGGAAACGCAAGGATTTTTTCCGCGCCGCTCCGGGAGGGGTTCCCACCCAGGTCGCTTTCAGTCAGGACAAACGTTATAAATCCCTTGACCTCGACCGGGAGAAGGGCTGTATCCGTGAAGTGAAACACGCTTTCAGTCAGGATGGCGGCCTGGCGGTGCTGTACGGCAATCTCGCTGTGGACGGCTGCATCGTAAAAACAGCCGGAGTCGATGAAAGCATCCTGAAATTTTCCGGCAAAGCCAGGATTTTCGAAAGCCAGGAATCCGCAGTCGACAGCATTCTTGGTAATCACATCCATGCGGGCGATATTGTGGTCATACGCTACGAAGGCCCCCGGGGCGGACCCGGGATGCAGGAAATGCTCTACCCGACCACCTGGCTGAAATCCAAAAACCTGGGCAAGGAGTGCGCGCTGGTAACCGATGGGCGATTTTCCGGGGCGACATCCGGCCTGTCGATCGGCCATGTATCGCCCGAAGCGGCAGAAGGCGGACTCATCGGACTGGTCGAAGAAAACGACCGCATCGAGATCAATATCCCTGAACGGTCGATTCACCTGGCAGTGGATGACGCCGTTCTTGAACAAAGACGGAAGGCGATGGAAGCCAGAGGCGCCGATGCCTGGAAACCGCGCCGCGAGCGTGTGGTCAGCAGCGCCCTGAAGGCTTATGCCGCCCTGACTACCAGCGCTGCAAAAGGAGCGGTGCGCGATGTCAACCAGCTGGCATGAAGCGCCTCGACCCGTCTGACGCGCGGGCTACCGGACTGCCAGATAGCCCTGCCAGCACAATTCGTTGAAAACAATGGATACATGGCCGAATCCGGCGTGGTTGAGCATCGTCAGATTTTCATTTTCGGTATACGGCGCCAGCACCCCTTTGAGCGCCTGCGCCTTGCTACGGATTTCCTCACTGGAAAATCCACGGGATTTCTTGAACTGATGATATTTCTCCGTCATTTCCCAATCCAGTCGGGGATCGGAAAAGCGGATTTTCTCAAACAACAAAAACAGGCCGCCGGGCTGCAATGCCCTGAATATTCGCCGGACAGTGTCCATACGTGTCGAAACCGGCGTAAAGTGCAGAGTGTAGTAGCTCACGATCACCGACGAGGGCAGCAGATCGTGTTTGACGATGTCGGCAATCTCGAATGAAACATTGGCAAACGCGCTGCACCGGATTTCAGCCCGCGCAATCATCCCGGCAACCCGGTCAATACCGACAATAACCATGCGCCTGGCATCGGAGCAAGCGGCCATTTTCGCCGTCAGCGTACCGGTCGAACAACCGAGTTCATAACATCGTCCGCTGTTTTGCATTTTTGTGCGGATCAGGCTTACGATCAGCTCATGCCCCTCGGCATATCCGGGAATTGATTTCGATATATGGGTATCGAACACCGCGGGGACCGCGTTATCAAACTGCCACGCCCCCGGGGAAACAACCAGACCATCCCCTGCTGATGATTTTGTCCGACTCATCCCTTAAGGCTCATGTGGGGGCAGCAAGCAAACCGTATGCGCTGATCACGACCAGGGCAACCCCCATGGCGCGTTTGTAATGACTGCCGCCGCCTTGTACCAGACGGGTGTGCGCCTTAAGTCCGAACCAGTGTCCGATCGCTACCAGCGGCAGGAAATACAGGGCGTAACGAACTTGCAGATCTACGTCAAAATAGACAAGCGTAGACATCTTGATCATCACCAGAATAGTCCACAGGACAAATAATGTGACGCGCAATTCGCGCAGCGCCACATTTCTGGCGTAGACTGCCGATATCAACGGCGCCCCCATCAGCGATACCCCGCTTGCATAGCCGCCCATCACCAGCAACAGATTGTCGAAGAATGTGCTCCTGCTGCTGAAAACATAGTTGCACAGATAAGCCAGGCCATATAAAAAAGTGACGCTGTAGATGATCGCAACCAGTATTTCGTTCGGCAAATTGATCAACCCGAACACGCCGATCAGCTTGGGTATGATCAGGACCACCAGCGATTTCTTCAGGTAAGGCCAGTCTACATCCCCGAGTCGATCATAGACGGTCAATAGCGAAAAGATCAACAGATGGATGGCCACCATCGGCAGCCAGAAAAGCGGAGCATTCACAACCAGAAGCATCAGCGGCAACGCAAGCGCCGCGCCGCCAAAACCGAGACCACTGCGGACAAACCCGGACCAGATAAAAATCAGCCCGGCAAACAGCCACTCGATCTCACTCATCACTCAATCCCGGCATTGAAAAGGCCAAGGGAATCAATCCTGCAAGTACACCCGCCAGCAGCCGCGTAGTGAATTGACCAGCCAAAGTGAATCCGCATCGGCGATCTGTTCACGCAGAATCACCTTCTCCGTCACTTTTTGCGCGGCCAACAACAGGGAGCGCCCGACACCGCTCAATAACCCGCATGAAATGGGCGGTGTCAGAAACTCCCCATCCAGTTCAATAATGACATTGGCGCGGCAGGACTCGGTAATCTCCCCCCGTTCATTGTATAACAGCGCATCATGACAATTCCGGTTCACCGCCAGCGCCCGGTCGTAGGCCTCGCGATACGTGGTCTTGTGGTAGAGGAAGCGATTTTTTGAATGTACCGGTATTGCCGACAACCTGATCCGGTAGGGGTCGGGCAACGGCTGGTAATCGGTATGCTGGATACGCACCCGACCGTCTCCGGAGACACACAGTCGCACCCGCTGATCCGCTGGCGGAAAATCAAGCGCCGCCGACCGCAACCGTTCTGCAACCTCATCAAGGTCCAGTTCTCGGGAAAAATAGGAAGCCGAGGCGCCCAGTCTCGAAAGGTGGGCATCAAGATTCAAAAAGCCGCCGCGCCGAGCCCACTTCAGGGTTTCCAGCAGATCGAATGCGGGTTGTGCGCAGGTCAGCACCGCAGCCTTGGTATGGCACTCCTGAAATTCATCGCCGGCATCCGAATCCTGGACGATGCCGCCACCGGCGCCAAACTCCGCACTGCCCTTGCCCTTGTCAATCAGCGCCGTGCGTATTGCCACATTGAACTGCACGCGCCTGCCCGGAAAAACAAGCCCTGCAGCCCCGGTATAGATGTTTCTGGGAACATTCTCCAGTTCATTGATGATTTCCATCGCACGCAGCTTCGGAGCGCCGGTGATCGAGGCTGCGGGGAACAGGGCCTGAAATATTTCAGCCAGGCCGGCATCGGTCAGACATTTGACCGTGGTCGACATGGCCCAGAATGTGGGGTATTTCTCCAGCGAGAAAATGTCGCTCGTTTCGACCGTGCCGGTATCGGCAATCTTGCCCATGTCGTTTCTGACCATGTCCGTAATCATGATATTTTCAGCGCAATTCTTGCCGGACTGGCGCAACTGCCGGCCGATTTCAACATCATCTTCATAACCATAACCCCGCGCCGCGGTGCCCTTCATCGGTCTTGATTCAAGAACCCGCTGATCAAGGCTTATGAACAATTCCGGAGAAGCGGAGCAAACCGCCCAGTCATCAGTATTTACATAAACACAGTATCCCGGCTGCCTGGCGAGATTGTGGGAATGCACCATGCGCACGAACAGCGCCCAGCTGTCAACGGCGCAATTTGCCCGAAAGCGGAAGGAATAATTGACCTGATAGGTATCTCCTTCGCGGATATAGTCTTTTATTCGGGTCAGTGATCTTCGATAGTCCTCTTCCGTGAGCGAGAGCTGCCAGTCCAGCGCACGGCCGTTATCTCCGCAAGCCGCATTTTCAGGAAAGTCGATCACTTCATAGCGGTCATATATCCCAAACCAGATTTTCGGGAACCGACAGGTGGCGCGGCGCGGGAAATGCCGGTCAAAAGCGGGAGCAGCCTCATAGCTGACAAAGCCGGCCGCGAATTGCCGGTATCGTTCCACCTGATGTCCGGTTCGCTCCAGGATACCGTTGACCCGTCCAGCATCCGAAGAACAGAACACGTGCACCGGGTCGCGGAACAGGAGCCATCTGTTCGCGCCGGGCTGTTGTGCAACGACACAGTTGTTTTCGTTAAATGGAGCGGACATTCGCGCTTTGCCCGGTGTCCGTATCCGTATTGCCCGTGTTGCCGGCAAGGAACCGATCCTGCAAATGCGGGTCATAGTGGCAGAGGATATTGTCCGTTCCCAGCTGATTCTCCAGTTCCATGAATAGTTGCCGACGCGGATTCACTTTCCAGTCATTACCGAGGTTGAGACACCCGGTCTCACCGGAGCGCCGGGTATAGCGGATCTGCACGGCAACGGGGTCGCTGCCATCAGTGTCGCGATACCGGCCCAGAATGGATTGCAGCCTGTCGATCCTTTCCGTTGTCAACGCCTCCTGGGACAGATTCAAATCAAGCCTGGCCAGACATTGTCTGCGGAACTGATCGAGGTCGCAAATTTTATCGACACGCATCTGACACCCTCCGGTGACCTCATCGGCGCTGAACTGGCCAACGGCGATCAACAAACTCTCCTTTTGCAAGATGGCGGAGCATTCGCTGAATTTTTCCGGGAACAGGATGACTTCGACCCGGCGCATCTCATTGTCGAGGACTACAAACGCCATTTTCCCCCGCCTTGTCCTTGATACTCGCATGGATACCATGATTCCTGCAAACACCCCGTTTCCCGGTGACCTGAAGTCCCGGGACGGCGCATCCCGGTCACTGATCAGGGCGAGCTCTCCGGCATATCGCTGATACGGGTGTCCGGTCAGATACAGGCCAAGCGTTTCTTTCTCCGCAGCGAGACGCTGCTCATCTGTCCAGTCCGGGATTTGCATCAATGCCGTGTTTTTCGATGGTGATTCCTGGATGCCGAACATGTCGAACTGCCCTGCCTGACGGTCTTGCTGATGCTGGTCCGCAGCCTTGACGGCATTATCCATTGCACCGATCAATGCCGCCCGGTTACCGCCCAGAGTATCCATTGCCCCGCTCTTGATCAGAATTTCCAGGACACGCTTGTTCACCTTACGCACATCGACCCGACGACAAAATTCTTGCAAGGACCGGTATCCGGCATCCCTGTCCCGCTGCGCTACGATATTTTCAACGACCCCTTTCCCGATTCCCTTCAAGGCGCCCAGACCATAACTGATCCTGTTGTCGCCGACCGCCCGGAACGTGTAGGAGCTGGAGTTGATATCGGGCGGCAATATGGTCAGGCCCAAAGATTTGGCGTCCGCCAGTAACGTAACCACCCGGTCGGTCTTGTCCATCTCGGCAGACAGGGCCGCTGCCATGAACGCGGCCGGGTAATGGACCTTCATCCACGCTGAATGATAGGAGATCAAAGCATAGGCAACCGAATGCGAGCGGTTGAACCCGTATCCGGCGAACTTGTCCATCAACGTGAAGATACGGTCGGCGAGTCCCTTGCCTATGCCCCTTTCCACCGCTCCGCTGACAAAGGTCGCGCGCTGCCTCGCCATCTCTTCCGGCAGCTTTTTACCCATTGCCTTGCGTAACAGGTCGGCTTCGCCGAGAGTATAGCCGGCCAGAGAGCGCGCAATCTCCATAACCTGTTCCTGATAGATGATCACGCCGTAGGTTGGCTTGAGTATCGGTTCCAGCGCCGGATGGGAGTACACGATCTCCTCACGCCCCATCTTGCGGTTGATAAAGTCATCGACCATGCCCGATTGCAAGGGGCCCGGACGGTACAGGGCAACGAGCGCCACGAGGTCCTCGAAAACCTCCGGACGGGCCCGAACGAGCAGTTCTCTGGCTCCTCTCGATTCGATCTGGAATACCGCGATAGTCCGTCCGCCTCTCAAGAATTCGAATGTCGTGGCATCGTCCAGCGGCACCTGACCCAGGTCAAGCGGAATTTCACGATCGGCAGACTCCCGCTGATTCACCATTTTTATCGCGGCATTGAGAATAGTGAGTGTCCGCACTCCGAGAAAATCGAATTTGATCAGGCCGATCGACTCCAGATCGTCCTTGTCCAGCTGCGTGATGGCCTGGTTCAAATGGGAATCCGCGTACAGCGGGGTATATTCGGTCAAGGGTTTTGGCGCAATCACCACTCCCCCTGCATGCTTGCCCACATTCCTTGCGATTCCTTCCAGTTGCAGGGCCATGTCGATCAGCTCCCGGACGTCTTCCTGGTCGTTATACCTCTCTTTCAGTGACTGTTCCTGGCTAAGCGCTTTCTGCAGGGTCATGCCGACCTCAAAAGGGATCAGCTTCGCAATCTGGTCAACAAAGCCATAAGGCAAACCCATGACCCGGCCGACATCCCGCACCACCGCTTTCGCCGCCATCGTGCCAAAGGTGATAATCTGGGCAACCTGATCATGGCCGTAGCGCCCGGCCACATATTCAATGACACGGTCCCGGCCATCCACACAAAAATCAATATCAAAATCCGGCAGTGAAACCCGCTCAGGATTAAGGAACCGCTCGAACAACAAGCCATAGGACAACGGGTCGAGGTCGGTGATGCCGGTGGACCAGGCAACCAGTGAGCCGGCGCCGGAGCCGCGTCCCGGACCGACCGGTATTCCATTGTTGCGGGCCCACTCGACAAAATCGGCAACGATCAGGAAATATCCCGAATAATTCATATTCTCGATCACCCCGAGTTCCATGTTCATGCGATCGATATACTCTTGCCCGACCGTACAGGAGCCGTCCGGCGCATACAACGCTGGCAGATTGAACCGCTTTGCCAGCCCGTCTTGCGCACGCTCCCGCAATAACGAGGCTTCCGACCGGTTTCCCGCATCCGGATATTGCGGCAGGTGATCCCGATCAAAATCGAGAAACACGTTGCAGCGCCTTGCGATCTCGATCGAATTGGAAATAGCGGCCGGCATATCCGAAAACAGTTCGATCATCTCCCGCGTCGATTTCAGATACTGCTGATCGGTATATTCCCTGGGACGGCGGCTGTCGTCCAGCGTCCTGCCATTATTGATACATACCCGGATTTCGTGCGCTTCAAACTCTTCGGGCTTGATGAATACCACTCTGTTTGTCGCGACCACTCCAATGTCGTAGCGGGTCGCCAGCCGCACCACCCGACTGATATAGTTCCGCTCACCCGGCGCCCCGATGCGGCTGACCGAAAAATAGACCCGGTCACCAAAAACATGGCGATAGCGGGTTATGCAATCGGGCAACTCCGACTCCCGCCCCTGTGAAATCAGGTTCACGGCAAAACCCTGACGCTCATCAATGAGACACAACAGTCCCTGATTTTGCCTGGCCAGTTCCGTCCAGACAATTACAACCTTGTTGTTTACACTGTCGCGCAACCAGGCGCCGGTCAGCAGCCGGCTCAGGTTGCGGTAGCCGGTATTGTCTCCACACAACAAAGTGGCGCGCTCTGCCGATTTACCCGGGCCGGCGTCTCCAACCCACACATCACACCCTATAACCGGTTTGACTCCCTGCTCCAGACAAGCCCGATAAAATTTGACCATTCCGTAAAGATTGGAGAGATCGGTAAGCGCTACGGCGGGTTGTCCAAATCCGGAGCAACCGGCGGCGAGCGCCTTCAGCCTGACGATGCCATCCGCCAGCGAGAACTCCGAGTGCAGGTGCAAATGAACGAACGCGTCAGTCATTGTCGAGTATTTTGCGGACCGGAGCGAAACTGGCCCGATGCTCGCCGGTTGGTCCATAAAGCCGCAGCTCCTCCAGGTGCATTCTTGTCGGATAACCCTTGTGCTTTTCAAAACCGTAGCGGGGATAAACCAGTGACAACCTGACCATCTCCCGGTCACACGCTTCTTTCGCCAGTATTGACGCAGCCGAAATGGATGGGTGGACCGCGTCTCCCCCAATCACGGCGATGCACGCGCAGTCCAGAGCGGGAGTTCTGTTACCATCGACCAGCGCTGTATGAGGCTGAATATGCAATTTTCCCACTGCGCGTTTCATGGCGAGCAGTGTTGCCTGCAGTATATTGATACGGTCTATCTCGCGCACGCCAGCGCGGGCTACGGACCAGGATAATGCGGTTTCCCGGATGTGTCTCTCAAGCTCCGCCCGACGCCGCGCGCCGAGTTTTTTCGAATCATCCAGTCCGGCTATCGGCTTGTCGTCATCCAGTATGACCGCAGCGGCGAATACCGCCCCGGCCAGCGGGCCCCGCCCCGCCTCATCGACTCCGGCAATGATTCTGTTCGACTTCAACGGCTCAGGTCAATCGTTCCAGCAGTCCCGTTACCGCCCTGCTGGCCCGCAGATTGGCATCAAGTTTCAACTGGCGGTGCATTTCGGCAAACATGCCGGAAAGCCTGTTCACTTCCCGCTCATCTTCAAGATATCGCCTTAACACACGGGCAATGCTGGCCGGTCTGGCCTCGTCCTGAATGAACTCCGGCACCACAGGATCCCTGAGCAGCTGATTGGGCATCGAATAATGATTCACGGACTTCAGTCTCTGCACAAGCTGCCAGGTCAGAGGACCCACCTTGTAGACGACCACATGAGGACGTCGCAACAACGCCGCTTCCAGCGCTGCCGTCCCCGACGCAAGCACAACTGCATCGGCGGCCTCCATGGCAAGCCGTGACTGCTCCTGTAACCGCATAATCGGTAAATCTCCGATCAGGCCGGTCAGTCTGTTGAATGCGCAGGAGACCGTTTTGTTGGCAAGCGGCAGCACAAATTGTACATTGGGGTCGGACTGATGGATAATCCTGGCCGCCTCCAGAAAAATCGGCGCCAGCCTCGAAATCTCCGAACGGCGGCTACCCGGAAGCAGGGCGACCAGTTTCCCGCCATGCGGGATCTCAAGTCCGAGTTTCTGTCTGGCGGCAATCCGGTTCGGCGGCTTGATTTCATCGGCCATCGGATGCCCGACACAGGTGACCGGAATACCGTTCTTGCGGTAAAACTCGGCCTCAAAGGGAAACAATGTCAGAATATGGTCGACGGCTCGTCGAATCTTGTGGATACGATATCCGCGCCACGCCCATACCGTAGGGCTTACGTAATGGACTATAGCGATGTTCTTCTTCCTGAGCCGGGATTCGAGCGCCAGATTGAAATCGGGCACATCAATACCGATAAACAAATCGGGGGGGTCCGACACCATGATCCGATACAGATTCGAGCGGATCCCGAGAATGTCGAACAGCTTGCCGGGAAGCCCATCCAGCCCCATTACTCCGATCCGCTCCATATCATAAATTGTATCGCACCCGGCAGCGGCCATTTTGGGCCCACCAATACCGAAGAACCCGACATCGCCGATACTGCATTTCAGGCTTTCAATCAATCCGGCGCCGAGAGCATCACCGGAAGGCTCGCCCGCCACGATCCCGATACGGATTTGACGGCTGCCCACCTATCGGATAATACCGCGCTCGGATTGGCAAATAAACTTCCTGAATGTCGCCACGTCCGCATTATCACTATCCAATGCACAGAGTTCATCAATGGCCGACTGAAGATTGAGATTGCGGCGGTAAACGGCCCGGTAAGCGGTAGCCAGCAATTCGATCGTCTCTTCTGTAAAATGCCGTCTTCGCAACCCTTTTTTATTGATGCCGAACGGAGTCGCCGGATTACCCGCCGCCACGATATATGGGGGAACATCCTGGAGACAGACACACCCGATTCCTGTAATACAATGCTGACCGATCCGGCAAAATTGATGCACGAGGCTGAAGCCGCCGAGAATGGCATGGTCGCCAATATGGACATGGCCGGCCAGACTGGCGCCATTGGCAAAGATAATGCAGTTGCCCAAAACGCAGTCATGGGCAATGTGCGCGTAAGCCATGATGAAGTTATCATCGCCTATCCTCGTCACCCCCAGACCACCCGCAGTGCCCCGATTGATTGTGCAATATTCCCTTATGGTATTACGGTCGCCGATTTCCAGACGGGTAGGCTCGCCGCGGTAACCCTGATGCTGCGGGTCCTCCCCTATCGAGGAAAATTGAAATATGTGGTTGTGCTTGCCGATTGTTGTGAAATTGCGGATGACGACATGGGGACCGACCCGGGTACCGTCCCCGATCGTCACATTCTCCCCGATAATCGAAAACGCGCCGATCGTCACATTCCTGCCGATATTCGCGCGTTCAGCGACAATCGCCGTCGGATGAATGTCTGCCATCGAGTCTACAGTACCCGGTAAGTAAACATGACATCGGCCGATGCCACCAGACGTTCTTCAACGGTGGCTTCGGTAGAATATTTCCAGATTTTCCTTCGGTAATTGGTCTGCCTGACGTTTAGTATCAGTTGATCTCCCGGTTCGACAGGGCGCTTGAATCTGGCGCTGTCTATTCCTGCGAAAAGCAGGATGATCCGCTCCTCGGTCTCCGCCTCCTCACTGTGACTGGCCAGAAGCGCAGAGGCCTGCGCCAATGCTTCCAGGATCAGAACGCCGGGGAAAACCGGCCTTTCCGGGAAATGCCCCTGAAAAAACGGCTCATTGAACGTGACGTTCTTGATCGCGGTCAGACTCCCCCCAAGCGTGTAATCAAGTACCCGGTCAACCAGCAGGAACGGGTACCTGTGAGGAAGGATTTCCCGGATTCGGTGTATATCGATCTGCTTTTTTTCTGTCATCACGGCAACATGCCCCGATCGGATCGTATGTGCGGGAAGCGCACCCGTGTTCGGCCAGCGCTCATCGTCTATTGGTCACAGCCCGGCTTTTCACCCTGTTTCCTCCTGCGCATCAGTTTATCAAGTTGCCGGATCATTGCCAGATTCTTTCTCCATTGCCTGACCGGCTGTACCGTGATCATCGACGCGTACTCTCCAGAGTCACCGATACTTTTCGCAACCGTGCTGTTCGCCATTATCGTCACGTCATCAACAATCTCAAGGTGGCCGAGGATGGATACGCGCCCTCCGATTTTACAACGCTTGCCGATGCGAGCGCTTCCGGCGACGGCAGAACAACCTGCCATTATGGTGTTTTCCCCGATATATACATTATGGGCAATCTGTATCTGGTTATCCAGTTTTACGCCATTTTCAATGACGGTATGGTCGAGCGCCCCACGGTCGATCGTTGTATTTGCGCCGACATCGACATCATCGCCGATACGGACAGCTCCAAGCTGTTCGATTTTTTGCCAGCTTCCCGCCGACGGGGCATAGCCGAACCCGCTGGCGCCGATCACCGCCCCCGGAGAGATATGACATCTCTTCCCGATGAGACAGCCGGCATGAATGACAACCTGGTCCTCAATCTGTGAATCCTGCCCTATAACAACCCCGGCTCCGATATGGACGGAGTTTCCGATTACCACACCCTTTGCCAGTTTCACCCCATCATCAATCGTACTGAACGGGCCGATTGTCACGCTGCCATCGAAAGAAACCGTATCGGCAACTCGCGAGGACGGATCCACCCTTTGTCTGTTGCGACTGCAAGCCGGTCTGAACAACCCGGAAATCCGCGCATAGGCCAGATAAGGGTCAGCCACCACCACGCGGTTGCCGGGAAACAGGTGCACATCTTGTGGAGAGATCAACACGGCCCCCGCTGCGCAAGCGGACAAATGGCGCTTCAGTTTCGGGTCGGAAAAAAAGGTGATTGATGTGGCTGTCGCCTGTTCCGGACTCCTGATCGAATCAACCCTGTATTGTGGATCTCCGAGCACGACCCCGTCCGCAGCCTGCGCAATTCTGCCCAATTCGATCACGTTCCCGGGGTCCTCAAGGCAGGTGCAATCGACGCCAGCGCTCGGAGTCACTTGATATGGCCACTATAGCGCGAGTACCTTTACTCTGCGAAGTCCTTGTTGAGTTGCTCCAGGATTTTCCCGGTAAGATCGATCTCCCGGCTCGCATAAACAGCCTGCTGGACAACGAGGTCGATCTCTTCCCGCCGGGCTATTTCCACGATAACCTCCGAAATCAGTTTCTCCAGCCGGGCCAGCCCCCGGTTGCGGCTGCGGGCATAGTCTTCGTTGTAGATTTTCTGATCTCTTTGCAGGGTTATTTGCAGGTCGCGCAACTCGACCGTTCGTTCCTCGAGCTCCTCGCTGGAAAGCAAAACCGCATTCTTTTGCAACTCGGCTTCCTTCGCATTGAACAGCTCGATCCTGGCTTTCAAATCCCGGTTGCGCTCACCGAATTCCTGTTCCAGTATACGTATTTCATACTTCCCCTGGGGAGCTTCATCAATCAATACCCGCGCATCGACATAGGCTATCCTGAGCGCAGACGCCTTGACCGGCATACATGCAACCCCAATCAGGCATAAAACACCCAACAAATACCTGCTGTTCATTTTCATAACCCTAATACAATAAAGACACAAAGACACAAATCCGTACAGAAATTCCGAGAGCTGAAGTTCCTCACCAGACACTTGCCTGGCACGGGCAACCCAAACCTTACCTGAACACGGTGCCAATGGAAATCTGCAACGCTTCCTTTTCATCACCCGCCTCCTCATCAAGCGGCACTCCGTAGCTGAAAGTAAATGGCCCTATCGCCGAAAACCAGCTAAAGAACAGTCCCGCAGAATATCGGAGATCCCCGAAATCGACCGAATCCGCGTCGGCAAATACCATCCCGCCATCGACAAAAAGCCCGAACCGCTTGTCCTTCCCGTCCGATCCAAAAGCCGGAAACAGGGTCTCAAGGTTCAACAGTATACGTGTATCGCCGCCCACCGGCTCCGGAGTCGGACCACTGTCCCGGGGACCCAGGGAGCGTCTCTGGAAACCGCGTACGGATCGCGCTCCTCCGGCGTAATAATGTTTGAAAAACGGCAGCCCCGACTCTTTTGAATCACCGAAACCATCGCCATAGCCAATTCCGGCAAATCCCTTCAGGGTCAAGGCCGGGGAAACGGGAAAGTACCAGGCCCCTTCGAGATTGAGGTTGTAATACTCGAAATCGCTGCCCGGGAACGTCGACTCCAGGGAAATTGAACCGACGGCGCCGCGGGTCGGGAAGAAAAACTGATCCCGTGTATCCCTGGAAAACCCGATCGTAAACAAGCCGTTTCCGGCTTTCGGGGTCTTTGCTATGACAGCTGCGAACTCGGGAGGGGTTTCCGCGGTCTTTTCAAGTTCGAGGCGTTCCAGCGAAACCCCGTAATTGATCGAGTTGGTCTCCGTGACAGGAACACGATAACTCACCCCCGCTGTAGCGCTGTCCATAACATATTCCGCAGTATCGACTTCACTGGAGTCGAATTCCCCGACAGACAGATTGATACTCCGGCTGACTCCATCAATGGTATGGTAGGGATTGGTATAGGAAATGCTCGCAATATTGGCCGTGTCGGAATTATTGAACTTGAACTCCAGCTCCTTACCCGTTCCCAGCAAATTCTTTTGTTTGAATTCGACGCCAAACAGAGCCCCCTCTTCGTCCGAATAACCGGCAGAAAACAAAATTGAGCCCGTATCCCGCTCCGCTACGATTATCTGCAAGTCGACCTGATCGGTAGTTCCGGCCACTTTCGGGGTCTCGATATGGACGCTTTCAAAAATACCCAGACGCTGTAATCTGTCCTTCGAGCGCTGCACCGCCGATTTTGAATACAGGGAACCCTCGTACTGCCTCAGCTCTCTGCGAACAACTTCATCACGGGTATAGCGGTTTCCGGAAATATCGATCCTGCGGACATAAACCCGCTGATTCGTGATGACCGGGAATGTGACGTTGACCGTTTTCGTGGATTTATCCTCATCGAATACCGGAGTCAACTCAACGAATGCAAAACCCTGATCGGCGAAATAGTCGATCATTTCAGCCCGCACCCGGTTCACCTCTCCTCGTGAAAAGCGGTCTTTTGGTTTGATATCCATCAACTTTTGCAAGTCCCCGATGCGGCTCTCCGGCGCCCCTTCAATGGTTAACGCGCCAAACGTATACAGATCGCCCTCGCTTAATGTGATGCCGATAAAGATATTCTGTTTATTGGGCGAAATATCCACATTTGACGAAACGATCTCGAACTCATGGTATCCACGATTCTGGTAATAGCTTCTGATTCTCTCGAGGTCCGCCTCCAGCGCCTGTTTCGAATACTGGTCCTGGCGTGAAAACAGGCGGTATCCACGCTTGTCCTTGAGCTTCATTTCCTTCTTGATCGCCTTGACCGACTCCTGCCCGGCGCCAATTATGTTTATTTTTCGGATACGGGCAACACGCCCTTCGCTGATCGTGATTTTAATGGCAACCCGGTTCTGATCGAGTTCCTCACTGACGACGTCAATGATCGTCGAATAACGACCCATCGACAGATACGCATCGCTGATTTCATTTTCAACGTTTGCCAAAACCGCGCTATTCAGGATTCTGCCCTCGACAACCCCCATCTGATCCAGCCCGGCCGTGATATCTTCGGTTTTCAGTTTGCTGTTTCCGGTAATGGTAACGCTGGCGATTGACGGCCTTTCCACTACCTTGACAACGAGGGTGGTCTCCTCCCGCTCAAGTTCGATCTGCCTGAAAAATCCCGTTGCGAACAGCTCCCGGATACTTAATCGTATCTCTTCGTCGTCGGCATCATCACCGACCTTCAGGGGCAGATAGTTGAATACCGTCCCTTCCTCCAGCTTTTCCAGCCCTTCAACCCGGATATCGGTGATCGTGAACGGCTCAATCGCAAATACAGTGCGCAGCGACGCCAAAAGAAACAGCGCGAGGCAGAGAAACGACAATGAGGATTTTTTCGTCATAACCATGCGTGAACAATGCACTTGCTCATAGCAAGCGCGCAATATCATTATAAAAGGCGAAACCCATCAGCATTATGATCAGCGCCAGGCCAACGACCTGCCCGCGGATCATTGCCTTCTCCGAAGGAACCCTGCCCGCAACGGCCTCAAACAAAAAATACATCAGGTGCCCCCCATCCAGTACGGGAATCGGTAACAGGTTGATCAGTCCGAGGCTGATACTGACAATGGCCAGAAATTTCAGGAAATCATCATAACCCGACTTGATGGTATAACCGGCCATTCTGGCGATGCTAACGGGACCGGACAGATTTTCCGGAGACATCCGCACCGTGAGCATGCGTCCCAGAGAACGCAGGGTGATAACGGTCATGCGCCAGTTGTAGTCGACCGCCTGCCAGACGGCGTCCAGCGGCCCGTGCCGCAAAATCGTGTTTTCCAGCGCTGGCTGATACAACCCGATACGGCCATAGCTGCGGCCTTCAATGAAGACCGCATCCGGTATTACTGTCAATTCCAGTGTTTCTCCCTCGCGCAAAACCGACAGGCGCAGCGGCTGTCCGGGGTTCTCCGATATCCGTGTTGCCATCTCCAGCCAGTTGGCGACCCCGACTCCGTCAATGGCGAGTATCCGGTCGCCCCGAACCAAGCCCGACCGCTCGGCGGGGGAATCCGCCACAACCTCATTGACGACGGCCGCGGGCAGGATAGGCCAGATACCCATTTGTGAGGTGATCGGGCGGCTGGCGACACGGCTCTGGTCAAGAGCGCTGAAATCGACAGCGAGATCACGCTCTCCGAGAACCGGATTCGTAACCCGTATGGAAACACGATTCCCCTTCATCGCCTGATCGAGCAGATAAAACTGATGTTGCCCCCAGGTCTTCACCTCCTTGCCATCGACTCCGACCAGGGTATCGCCTGCCTCGAATCCGGCGATATCAGCCAGGGACCCTTCGGCCACCCGTCCTATGCGCGGGTCCATATCATCTGAACCGGCGACAAAAACCAGCCATATCGCAACAATCGCAAAAAGAAAATTGAATGCCGGGCCGGCTGCTACTATGGCGCTGCGCGCCGCCAGGGACTTCCTGTTGAAAGCCTGGTCGACTTCATCGGAGCGTACCTTTCCCTCCCTTTCGTCGAGCATTTTGACGAACCCGCCCAGGGGGATCATGCCGATCGTGTATTGCGTAGGGTCATCTTTCCAACGCCACCTGAAAAGGGGTCTGCCGAATCCGATCGAGAACTGAAGTACCTTGACCCCGAGTTTTCGCGCAACCCAGAAATGCCCGTACTCATGGATTGCAACCAGTATCGCAACGGCAACGAGAAAACCGAACACACTGTAAGCAAACGCACCCATATCCTGTATCTTTATGTGACCGCCCGGGCCTGCGCCCGGTCTGTACCCTCAAACCCGTACATATTAACACGCGATGTCCTCATCCATGCCCTCAATTTGCAATCAGTTTACGACTGACGCTGCGCGCCTGCAAATCCGCTTCGAACACGGACCCGGGATGCGTGTCCATGCTGACCGTAGCCTGGTGCATGACGCTTTCAACAATTTGCGTGATTTTATCAAAGGAAATCTGTCCTGACAGGAATCCATCGACCGCAACCTCATTGGCTGCACTCATGATTGCAGGCATCGTCCCCCCGGTCACAACAGCTGAGCGGGCCAACCGAAGAGCGGGGAAACGTTCACAGTCCGGTGGTTCGAAGTCAAGTCGCGCGATGTCGGTGAAGTCCAGGAATTTCGCCCCGGATGAAATCCGATCGGGCCACGCCAGGGCGCTGGCGATCGCTATCCGTATATCCGGACTGCCCATCTGTGCAATAACAGAACCATCAATGTATTGCACCATGGAATGGACGATGCTCTGTGGATGAATGACGATCCGTACCCTGCTATGCGGGACGCGGAACAACACGCAAGCCTCGACAAGTTCCAACCCCTTGTTCATCATGGTGGCAGAATCGACCGAGATTTTCGGCCCCATGTTCCAGTTGGGGTGAGCGCAGGCCTGGCGCGGGGTCACAGCCGGCAGCCTGTTGCGGGGAAGCGTCCTGAACGGCCCGCCGGATCCGGTCAACCACATCTTTTCGAGGCCGTGGCATCCGTTATCGCAGGAGCGACCGTTCTGGCTGACCAGCCTGTGCTGGGGCAAGCACTGGAAAATAGCATTGTGCTCACTGTCGAGCGGTAACAAACAGGCATTATGCTGTTGCGCCAGTTGCACGATATAGCTGCCCAACATGACCAGAGGCTCCTTGTTGGCAATCAGAACCTTTTTCCCGGCCTTGACGGCGGCGATGACAGACTCGAGTCCGGCAGCGCCGACAATACCGCAAACGACAAAATCACCGGATTCTCCAGCCAGGGCGCAAATATCTGCCGGCTCACTGCCGACCTCGGTACCGATCCCGGCCTGTCTCAGCCGGACGCTCAGTTCCCGGGCCGCATCCGCATCCGCCATCACGGCCCGCTGCGGGCGGAACTTGCGGCACTGTGCAAACATTTTCTCCACGCTGCGATGAGCGGACAACCCGCAGACCCGAAAGTCAAGCGGGTGCCGTGATATTACATCAAGCGTACTGATGCCGATTGAACCGGTCGAACCCAGTACAGTGACCGTAGTCGTCATAGCGCAAACCACCATATACCGGCAAACACGGGGGCAGCGGCCACAAGTCCATCAAACCGATCGAGCACGCCGCCATGACCGGGGAGCAGCGAGCCGCTATCCTTGACTCCCGCCATTCTCTTCAGCCGGCTCTGGTGCAGGTCTCCAACCACGCTAATCAGACAAGCGCACAACGCGGCCAGCATCCACAGCCATAAATTCCGGTCGGACCAGGACAGATCAAGCATGAAGGCGGCATAGGCCAGAGCGGCCAGAGAGGAGCCCAGCACGCCCGCAAGCAATCCCTCCACAGTTTTGTTCGGACTGATAGCGGGAGCCAGTTTTCGCTGGCCGAGCATTCTCCCGAAGAAATAGGCAAAGCTGTCCGCAACCCACACAATGACCAGGATGCCGAGTGTCACCCGCGCCCCGCTTTCGGGTTGCTGGTGGGTGAAAACGAGGGCGCTCCAGCCGCCAAACAGGATAAGGGCGCCGCCGCAGATACTCGCTGCCCCCAACGCCGGCTGCGATCGATCACCATACCTGAGACGATGGATCCGGCAAACCCAGAAAATGCACAGCCCGGCGCATACAACGATCAGAACGCCGGGTGAAAACAGGGATTGCCAACCAGCGGCAACCATGCCGACAGCGGCGCCGGCAAACCAGGGTCGGGAGCGGGCGACGAGATGGCTCCACTCATGCAGCGCCAGTAACATGACCAGCATGAGCGCGGCTGCAAACCAGGGGGTGGAGAGATACAGCGTAACCGGTACAGCAACCAGCGCGAGTAACAAACCGGTGACGATACGGATGATCATCACCTCATTTATGCCTCACCGACCAACCCGGCTTCGATTTGCGTTCCGATGCGGCCGAACCTGCGCTGTCTCGAAGCGAACCATTGCAGCGCCCGGTCGAAGCATTGCTCATCAAAATCCGGCCAGAAAGTGTCCGTAAAGTAAAGCTCGGTATAAGCCAACTGCCACAACAGAAAATTGCTGACCCGCCTCTCTCCGCCGGTTCGGATAAACAGATCGGGTTGCGGCAGGCCATCCGTACACAGGCAGGATTCAATCAATTCCGGAGTAATCGACGCCGCAGACAATTCCCCTCTCTCAACCAGTCCGGCAATGGATTGACAAGCCTGTTGCAGATCCCATTGCCCACCGTAGTTGATGGCGACAGTCAGGTTCAGGGCCTTGTTATTACGGGTCAGTTCGTCCGCGGCGGCGGCGGCTCTTTGTAACCGGACGGGGAAGCGGCTGATATCGCCGATAACACGCAACCTGACCTGATGGTCATGCAGGAGGCAAACCTGGTCTTCAAGGGAGCAGGTCAGCAGCTCGATCAGGAAATCGACCTCAACGCCCGGTCTCTTCCAGTTTTCACTACTGAACGCAAACAACGTCAGATAAGGAACGCCCCGCTGACCGCAAATCGGAATCATTTTCCGTACGGCCTCCACTCCCTTTCTGTGGCCTGCCGCCCTTGACAGCCCGCGGCTTCCGGCCCAGCGCCCGTTACCATCCATGATCACGGCAATATGCCGGGGAACGTTGCCGGGATCATGCGGAAAATTCATTAGAAACGGAATGACGCTGCGATACTAGACTTCCATGACCTCTTTTTCCTTTTCGGCAACCACTTGCTCGACAATGCGGATATATTTGTCGGTCAGGTCCTGCATTGCGGATTCTGCCGCTTTCTCCTCATCCCGGGTGATTTCCTTTTCCTTCAGCAAGTCGCGCGCCATGCGGAGCGCATCGCGGCGGATATTGCGTATGGCGATTTTGCCATTCTCACCGACCTGCCTGACGACCTTGCCGAGCCCGGCGCGGCGCTCTTCGGTCATCGGCGGCAGAGGAATTCTGATCATCTCCCCCGCCGTTACCGGATTCAACCCCAGGCCGGATTCAAGGATCGATTTTTCTATGACGGAGATCATGCTTTTCTCCCATGGCTGCACCGCAAGCGTACGCGCATCGGCAACGGATATCGTAGCCACCTGGCTGACCGGCGTTAAGGCGCCGTAGTACTCGACCGTCAAGTGGTCAAGCAATGAAGGGGTTGCCCGGCCTGTCCTGATTTTAGCCATGTCACTACGGGTCGAATCAACCGTCTTGCGCATGCGCGAACCGGCATCCTGTTGTATTTCCTCAATCATGCGCACCTCCACCTTGCGGGTTTCGTCAAAAGTATTCCTTCGGTCATCGTGTCGGCAACCCGGTTACAAAACCTGAAACGGTCGGCGCCCGATCCTGACGATCAGTCAGCGACAATCAGCAAGAGGCTTGGGCCATGACCTCGGCGGCGAAATCCCCGTTTCGTTTTTCCAGTCCTTCTCCCACCTCAAGGCGTGTCATTTGCACCACCGTGGCGCTGTTTGCAGCCAACAGCTGGCCCACCGTCTGTTCCGTGTTCCTGACAAATGGCTGCCCCAGAAGCGTGTTTTCCATCAGGAACTTGCGCATACGGCCAGCTACCATTTTCCCGATGATAGCGGCCGGTTTCCCGCTTGCCGCAGCCTGGGCGGAAAATATTTCCTTTTCCTTTTCAAGTACGGCGCTGTCCATTTCTTCCTGCGAGATGCACAGCGGCCGGCTAGCGGCAATGTGCATGGCGATATCCCGACCCAACCTGTCATCTCCTCCGCTCGTTTTGACCAGTACACCAATGCGACTGCCATGAAGATAGCAACTGATCAAACCGCCTTGCGCTTCGAACCGCACAAACTGCCGCACACTGACATTCTCGCCGATCCGGGTGATCAATTCCTGACGCGCGCGCTCGACAGACTCACCGCCATGCAATTGCACAGCAGCAAGCGACCCGACATCGGCTGGCGCATCCTGCAAAACGGCGTCAGCTACCGCATCGCAGAAAATTCTGAAAGAAACATCCCTGGACACGAAATCGGTTTCACAATTAACCTCGACCAGTACGCTTGCCTGTTCGTTGTGAGCGGAAACAATGATCCCTTCCGCCGCAATCCGGCCAGCCTTCTTCTCTGCCGTAGCCGCCCCCTGCTTGCGCAGTGACTCGATCGCAAGATCAAGATCCCCGTCCGATTGCACCAATGCTTTTTTGCAATCCATCATGCCCGCGCCGGTTCTGGCGCGCAGTTCTTTTATGGTCGCCGCGGTAACTGCCATTTATTTTTCCTCCACTAACGGCGCACGCCTGAATACTTTCTTCTTCACCATCTTTTGATCCTGTTCCGGCGTCTTTTCTGCCTGCTTTTCCTGTACGAGTTGCTCACTGGAAGAGCGCTCCGCCGCAGCAGGACTCACGCGCAGGCCAGTGTCCTCCGGATAAATAATCTCACCCTCCTCATTGACTTCGACATACTCGTCGTCACCGGGGACAATTGCAGCCCTGCTCATGCGGGCTTCCCCGATGGCATCCGCCGCAGCAGACAGATAAAGCCGGATTGCCCGTGAAGAATCATCGTTGCTGGGAATAACATAATCGACGCCGCCCGGTGAACAATTCGAATCAACCACCGCAACCACCGGGATACCCAGCTTGTTCGCTTCCGAAACCGCGATATATTCATGCTCTACGTCAATGACGAACAGGACATCCGGCAGACCGTCCATATCCTTGATACCGGATAACGTCCTGTCCAGTTTTGCGCATTCCCGGGTCAGCGCCAACGCCTCTTTTTTACCCAGTCTGGCAATCTCTCCGGAACGGATGCGTTCTTCCAGTTCCTTCAGCCGCGCGATCGAATTCCTGACCGTTTTGTAATTGGTCAGCATGCCGCCGAGCCAGCGGTGATCGACATAGGGCGAGCCGCAGCGTATAGCGTGTTCCCGAACCCATTTCGAGGCCTGGGGCTTGGTGCCCACGAACAGAACCTTGTTGTTGCGGGCAGTCATGGCGCCCAGATAGTTCATTGCCTCCCTGAGCATGGGCAGTGTCTTTTCCAGGTTGATGATATGGATTTTTTTGCGCTCACCGAAAAGGTAAGGCGCCATGGCCGGCGACCAGTAGCGGGTCTGGTGTCCGAAGTGCGCGCCCGCCTCAAGAAGCTGGCGCATGGTAATGTCAGTCATAAGAAGTCAACAATGTAATGGGTTCAGCCTCCACGGGTACTGTTCCCCGACCGGCAAGACATGATGAATGGTTTACCGGCACCCAAAGGAACATAATCGCCGTGTGCGAATTTTACCGGCGCTTGCCGGCGCCGTTTATCAAGGGCCGGTATTATAAACGAATAACGGTTGAACAATGAAGTACAATGCAGTGTAATTCGGGCGCATAGCCACACGAAATATCCAAATTCACCATCATGTGCAATCATGGCCGTTACCATAAAAACTGCGCAAGAAATTGAAAAAATGAGGATTGCCGGCAGACTGGCTTCCCGCGTTCTCGACATGATCGGACCGGAAGTGAAAGCCGGCGTCACCACCGACCAGTTGAATACGCTGTGTCATGAGTATATTGTCAATGATCTGGATGCGGTTCCTGCCCCGCTCAATTATCGAGGCTTCCCGAAATCAATCTGTACTTCGGTAAACCACGTTGTCTGTCATGGCATCCCTTCCGGCAAGAAGCTGAAAAACGGCGACATTATCAATATCGACGTTACCGTGATCAAGGATGGTTTTCACGGTGATACCAGCCGCATGTATTGTGTCGGCGAACCTTCAATCCGCGCCCGGCGGATATGTGATATTGCCTGGCAGTGCATGTCCAGGGGGATCGGACGGGTCAAACCCGGCGTGCGCCTCGGTGACATAGGACATGTCATTCAGGAACACGCCGAACGCAATGGATTTTCTGTAGTCCGGGAATACTGCGGTCATGGCATCGGGCGCCGCTTTCACGAAGACCCTCAGATTCTGCACTACGGCACGCCGGGAACGGGAATGGAGGTTCGCCCCGGCATGACGTTTACCATAGAACCGATGATCAATGCCGGCAGGAAGGAAACCCGGCTGCTGAAGGACCGGTGGACGGTAGAAACCCGGGACCGCAGCCTGTCTGCACAATGGGAGCACACGATCCTCGTGACTGAAAGCGGCCATGAAATCCTGACCCGGTCATGACCCGGCTGGCCGGCGCCGAGCTGTTCGACGCGAAACCCTTTCGCGATGCCTGCCTTGATGCGGCCGATGTCCTGCGGATTTTTCAGCAAGCGCTGGAGCACGGCAGGAATGCCCTCGCTGAATATCACCTCGAAACGGGACATGCCGCCACTCTGGTAAAGCGGTCCAGCTGGTTGACCGACCAGTTGCTGATACAGGCATGGCGGCGCTTCTTCCCGGCTCCCGGAAATTCCCCCTCCCTGATCGCAACCGGGGGCTATGGCCGCGCGCAGCTCAATCCCGCATCGGATATCGACCTGCTGATCCTGCTTCCCGGGCGCGCGGACAAGTCACAGTTGGAGACCACCGAAGCCTTTATCCGCTTTTGCTGGGACATGGGACTCAAGGTCGGACATAGCGCACGCACCCTGCAAGATTCGATGCACATGGCCGCGCAGAACCTGACCGTTATGACCAACATGATGGAAGCCCGGCTGATCTGTGGCAACCCGGCCTGTTTCGCCGCCCTGCAAAACAGGCTGAGACGGGCAAATATCTGGCCGACAAGAAAATATGTCAAGGCAAAACTGGAAGAGCAGCAGGCCCGTCATGTCCACTTCGGCGGCACCGCCTATAACCTGGAACCCAATATCAAGGAAAGTCCGGGGGGGTTGAGGGATCTGCACATGATCAGTTGGGTCGCAAACCGGTATTTCGGGACCGGTGACTTTGCCGAACTGGTCGAGCATGAATTTCTGACAAGACAGGAATACCGCGCCCTGATCCGGTGCCGCGATTTCCTGTGGAAAGTACGCAATGGCCTGCACCTGCTGACCGCCAGATGCGAAGACCGTTTTCTGTTCGACTACCAGAGGGAACTGGCAAAACAACTGGGGTTCAGGCAACAGGGCGGCCACCTTGCCGTCGAGAACATGATGAAACGCTACTACCGTACCGCCAAGGAAGTACAGCTGCTCAATGAGATTTCCCTGCAACATTTCGAGGAGGCAATTTTAAGCCCGAAGAAACCCGGATTACACAGAATCAATGACCGTTTCAACGCAGTCGGCGGTTATCTGGAGGCGGCGCGTCCGGATTTGTTCGAGACCCGGCCCGGAGCGTTGCTGGAAATGTTCCACCTGATGCAGAAACTCCCTGATCTCGTCGGCGTTCGCGCAAGCACAATCAGACAGGTACGCGGCAATCTCCACAGGATCGACAGCCGCTTCAGGAAAGACCCCGAAAACCGCTCCACGTTCCTCGACATATTCAGGTTTCAGCAAGGTCTCACCCATGCCCTCAGGCGCATGAACGCTTACGGCGTGCTGGGCAAATTCTTCCCCGAATTCGACAATGTTGTCGGACAAATGCAACATGACCTGTTCCATGTGTTTACGGTAGATGCCCATTCACTTTTTACGGTCGGCAACCTGCGCAAACTGATGCTCGACAAATACCGGCGCGAGTTTCCGGTTCTGCGCGCTGTTATCGGCAAGATGAACCGGCGTGAGCGGCTGTATCTGGCCGCGCTATGCCATGACATCGGCAAAGGCAGCGGCCGCGACCACTCGATAGCCGGTGAGGAGATCGCCCTGAAACTGTGCCGCCGGTTGCAACTGTCGGAATATGACAGCCGCTTTGTCGCCTGGCTGGTCAGGAATCATTTAATCATGTCCTGGACCGCACAAAAGGAAGATACCTCGGACCAGCATGTCATTGATCGTTTTGCCGAACGAATCGGCGACCAGGAACATTTGGACAATTTATATCTGCTCACCGTAGCGGATATTCGCGCCACCGGCCCGGTTGTGTGGAGTGAATGGAAAGGACGGTTATTAAGCAATCTGTACAGCGCGACATCGCGCCGGCTTCGCTCCGGTATCAGTGGCCCGCAAGCGATCACAAAGCGGGTCGATGACCGCAAACAGGCGATCCGGAAACTGGTAGCCGAATCGATCCCCGAAAGCAGGCTGTTCGAGCTCTGGGAACAACTGGATCAGGAGTATTTCCTGCGCAACGGACCCGAAACCTGTGCCTGGCATGCTCGCCAGATTTGCAACGCCAACCTGCTCGAACTGCCGTTGGTTGCAATCCGCCAGCGCCCTGAAATCAGGGCCCGGCAAATCCTCGTCGTAACCCCCGATGCAGATGGTCTGCTGTCCCGTAGCACGGCCGCAATCGACAGACTGGGGCTGAGTATTCTGGATGCCAGAATTCACTGCACTCGATCCGGCCTTGGCATACTGACTTTCGTTACCGATACGCCGGACGAGAAAATCCGGGGCTCTCATGCAAGAATCGACCAGATTGGCGAAATTCGCCGACTGCTTTTATCCACAGAAGATTACGTACCGGTACGACGCACCGTACCCCGCGCCGTGCGCCAGTTCAACGTGCCGATTTCGATCACGTTCAGCGACAATGTCTCTCCGCGCTATACAATCATGGAGATCGTTTGCCAGGACCGTCCGGGGTTACTCTACCATGTTTCCGTCGCCCTGCTCGAGTGCAAGGTGCGCCTCATCTCGGCAAAGGTTTCGACAGTTGGAGAGAAAGCGGAAGACACCTTTTTTATCACCGATCGGGACGGCAACCCCGTGGAGTCCCGCGAACGGCGCTCGTGCCTGCAAAGCCGCCTGCAAGAATACCTGGGGTAGACAGGTGGGCGGCCTGCGCAAATGACACGGGAAATGTTGAGAAAGCGGTTTCTCGGCGATAGCGGCTGGGCAGACGCAAAAATTCATGCGCTCCCGCCCGATGCCTCATTTCGCCGATATTTCCGGCTTGACAAGCGCGGTTGCTCCGTGATGCTCATGGACGCGCCGCCCGAACAGGAAAACACGGCCGCGTTTGCAAGGATAACGGAACACTTGCAACGCCTCGGAATCAGGACACCGACCCTGTACCGGACCGATTACGGAAACGGTTTCGTTTTACTGGAAGACCTGGGCAACAATACGTTTACCCGGCTCGTCGCCGCGGGGGTAGATGAAACCGGATTGTATGACCGGGCGATCGACTTGCTGACGGCTCTTTACCATCACCCGCACGCAACCGACCTTGATACCGGAAAATATGACTGGAACGCCTTTTTCAGGGAAGCGCAACTGTTTACCGACTGGTATCTGCCCGCCCTGTTCAATGCCCGTATCGGCGATTCCATGAAATGCGCTTATGCCGAGGCCTGGCGAACGGTCTTTGACGATCTGCCGACGCTGAAGCCGACGCTGACCCTGCGCGACTACCACGTCGACAACCTGATGCTGGTCAACAACCACTGCGCTGTTCTGGACTACCAGGATGCCCTGATCGGTTCTCCCGCCTATGATGTCGTATCCCTGCTCGAAGATGCCCGCAGAAACATAAGCCCCGCTCTGGTGACCCGCAGCCTCAAACGCTACCTGGCCGGCTGGCAGGCGCCGGATGCGCAAATTTTCAAACACCATTATGATGTATGGGGAGCGCAGCGTCATTGCAAGGTGGCCGGGGTCTTCATGCGCTTATGGTTGCGCGACGACAAACCGGTCTACCTGCACCACCTTCCGCGTGTCATCGGACTGCTCGCCGCCAAACTGTGCCAGCCATCGCTGCGACCCGTTGCAGAATGGGCAAGAGCCAGCCGTATCACTCTCGAACATCAGCAACCGGAAGGGTCCCGGCAGGAAATTCTCCGGAAAATCAACTTCACCGGCCTGTCCGCACGAGACCCCCGGCCACAACAGTTCGAGCGCCGCTAGCAGAAAGAGCATGCAGAGCGCACCGGTTCGGCAATTGAATGTCCGTCAGACGTTCACTGTTTGTCCCATTTCAGTGTCGGCGTCTGTGTCCGCCTTTTCATGAACCGGCAACAGTACAATCCCAGTTCGAACAAGGCCCATACCGGAAGCGCGAGCAACGTTTGCGAGAAAATGTCCGGAGGGGTGAGCAACATACCGACAACAAATGCCACAACAATAATGTAGGGCCGCTTTTTGGCAAGGCTCTTTTCGTCTGTTATTCCCATGTAGACGACCAGCACGGTGGCGACAGGGACCTCGAACGCCAGACCGAAGGCGAAGAACAGTTTGATGACAAAACTGAGGTAAGCGTTGATATCGGTCATGACAGCAACCCCTTCCGGGGCCGTGTTGGCAAAGAACTGGAATATGATCGGAAAAACCACGAAATAGGAAAACAGGATACCGAGATAGAACAAAATGCTGCTGGACAGCAACAACGGCGCCACCAGTCTCTTTTCGTTCCGGTACAGGCCAGGCGCGACAAACGCCCACAACTGATAGAGCAAATACGGTACGGCCAACGCACAGGCGCAGGCAAAGGCGAATTTGAACGGTACGAAGAACGGCCCGTGGGGTTCGGTTGAAATCATGCTGTTGCCCTCGGGCAGGGCGCTCATCAGTGGACGCGCAAGCGCCTCATAGAGCGTATTGGCGAATGGCGCGAGCAGGATAAAAAAGACCAGTACGGATAAAATGCTCCGCAACAAGCGGTCACGCAACTCAAGCAAATGGGAAACCAGCGTCTCCGGTGACTCGTCAACAGCCTGATTGGGTGTGTCCGCCATTACCTGTCTTTATTCACCGGCAGACGGTACGGATTCTGCGGGCGCCGCGGTTTTCCCGGTCTTTGGTTCCGGGGGCGCCGGCTTCTTTGCTGTCGCGGTTTTTTTCATCGTTGTTTTTCTCGTGGATGCATTCTTTGCCGCCGCCTTCCGCGAGGGTGTTTTCGCAACTGTCTTGCTGGCAGTCGTCTTGCGCGCGGCCGTCTTCTTCGCAGCCGCCCTTTTCGGCGCTTTTTCCGCTGACTTGACTTCAGCGCTCACCTCGTTCAGTTCGGATGAAACATCGGCGACAGATTCCCGTATCTGCTCTCCTGTCTCCCTGAGCCCAAGAATATCCGGATTATCAGCCGCTTCTTTTATATCACTGGAAATCGAACCCAATTCCTGTTTCAGTTCTTTAAGCTCGTGCAGTTCCTGTTCCCTGACCTCTTTTTTGATGTCGGCCTTGACTTCATTCAGCATACGCCGGCCCTTGCCCACCCAACGGCCGGTGGTACGGGCAACCCCGGGCAGTCTTTCCGGTCCGATCACAATGAGGGCAACGGCGCCGATGATCGCCATCTCCCAGAATCCAATATCGAACATCGGATACAGGCGTCCGCATTAAAGTCAGGATTTCCCTGTCCCGGCTTTCTGTTTGCCGGCGCCGGGTTCATCCTCCACAGCCACAGCCTCGGCCTCAGCGGCAACCTCTTCGATGCGATCCGATTCCAGAGAAGATTCCGGGGCGGAGTCTTCTTCCTTTACCGCCTTTTTGAAACCCCTGATGGCACCGCCAAGATCACCACCCAGATTCCTTAACTTTTTAGTACCGAAAATCAATAGAACGATCACCAGAATGATGATCAACTGCCACACACTGATTCCACCAACACCCATAACAACTCTCCACGCAGGTTAATTAATTTCTGTGACGTATTCACGCAAGACAAAAGCTGTGAATATGGGACTATCCAAACCATATTCAGCGGACAAATCCGGTTCAACTCAAGACTTGCCATTCCCGATAATATACACCGATTCCACCCGGAAACCCAATATGGGAAAGTTTTCAGCGGGAACGGTCGTCGACAGAGCGATAAATGACGGACGGTTCCTTCAATACCGGATCGACCGCAACCCATTTCCCGTCCCGGTAGCGCAAGTAGAAACAGCTGTGGCGTCCGGTATGACAGGCAATTCCACCAATTTGCCTGACCTGCATCAACACTGCGTCCGCATCACAATCAATGCGGACTTCCTCTACTTGCTGGACATGGCCGGATTCTTCCCCCTTTCTCCACAGTTTTTGTCTGGATCTGGAGAAGTAGACCGCCCTTCCCTGTTCCAGCGTCGCTCGCAACGCCTGGCGATTCATCCAGGCTACCATCAATATCCGGCCGCTATCCCGCTCCTGGGCGATCGCCGGCGCCAGTCCGGCTTCGTTCCACTTGATTCGATCCAGCGCCACATCGATCGAAAATCCTTCTGTTATCTCATCCATCTAACCTCAATCCCCCTGTCCGACAGGCATTTCTTGGCTTGTCGGACCGTATATTCACCATAATGAAAGATGCTCGCGGCAAGTACCGCGTCAGCGCCGCCTTCCAGCACTCCGTCAGCCAGATGATCGAGGTTTCCCACACCCCCGGAAGCAATGACAGGAACGGAAACAGTGTCCGTAATTTCCCGGATCAAGGCAAGATCGAACCCGTGTCCTGTGCCATCCCGGTCCATACTGGTAACGAGCAACTCCCCGGCGCCGCAACCAACCATTTTTTCAGACCAGGCAACTGTGTCAAGCCCGGTGGGGTTGCGGCCGCCATGAGTATAAACCTCCCATTTACGCATGCCTGGAATCTGTTTTGCATCGATCGCCACAACAATGCACTGGTTGCCAAAATGATCACTGGCCCGGCGGATGAAATCCGGATTTCTGACTGCGGTGGTATTGATCGAGACTTTATCGGCGCCAGCGTTCAATATCCGGCGTATATCCTCCAGTGTACGAATGCCGCCGCCCACCGTGAGCGGAATAAAGACCTGGCCGGCCACCTGTTCGACCACATGTAAAATGGTTTCACGGCCATCGGAACTTGCCGTAATATCAAGAAAGGCGATTTCATCGGCGCCCTGCTGATCATACCGGCGCGCCGCTTCTACCGGATCCCCGGCATCGCGGATATCGACGAAGCGGACACCTTTCACCACCCGTCCGTTATCAATATCAAGACAAGGAATGATACGTTTGGCCAAAGCCATTGATCTGCCCCCGCTACAGACCATAACTGCGTTCAACGGACCACTGATCCGCCACTCTCTGTCCCTCGGCAAAATCAAGCGCGCCCTCGTAAATCGCCCGCCCGGTAATGGCCCCGACAATACCTGATCCGGAGGCTTCGGCCAGTTTTTTAACGTTCTCTATATTATGGATTCCCCCGGAAGCAATGACCGGGATATTCACCGCCCGCGCCAACTCCACCGTAGCTTCGATATTGACTCCCTGCATCATGCCGTCTCTGGCAATATCGGTATGGATGATCGCCTCCACGCCATCGGAGTCAAAACGCCGGGCCATATCCACCGCATCATGTCCGGACAGCCTGGACCAACCCTCAATGGCAAGTTTCCCGTCCCGCGCATCAAGACCCACAATAACATGAGTCGGGAAAGCAGCGCACAAGTCACTAATCAGATGGGGTTGCCGGATCGCCCGGGTTCCGATGATGACATAACGCACCCCGGCCTGAATATACACCTCAACCGTGTCTTCATTACGAATGCCTCCCCCGACCTGAACCGGAACCTGCGGATGATTTTCCACAATCCGGTGAATGATGTCCGCATTCACAGGCTCTCCGGCCATAGCCCCGTCGAGATCGACGATATGCAGACGCCTCGCTCCCTCATCAACCCAGCGGGCTGCCATGGATACCGGGTCATGGGAAAACAGGGTCGACTGATTCATGTCCCCCTGGCGCAGCCTTACACATTTGCCGTCCTTGATATCAATAGCCGGGATCAGCAACATACCTAAACAACCCCGTTCCAGTGCAGGAAATTTTTCAGGAGTTTCAATCCGGCGCGCTGGCTCTTTTCAGGATGAAACTGGGTCGCGAACAGATTTTCGTTAGCGGCCGCTGCCGTGAAACGGTTACCGTACCCGCACTCACCGGCAATCTGTCCGCGGTCATCGCTTTCCACGTAGTAACTGTGCACGAAATAAAACCGCTCGCCATCCTCGATGCCATGCCAGAGTGGATGGTCGTTGACAATCGACACCGTGTTCCAGCCCATGTGCGGAATTTTCAACCGCTGTGCGCGCACGGCCTCGCGATGCTGAGCGTGGCTCGAAAAATGCCGAACCCGTCCCTTGAGGATATCAAGACCACGGGTCCCCTGATTTTCTTCACTGACGCTGTAGAGCGCCTGCAACCCCAGGCAAATGCCCAGCGCCGGACCCTCGCCGAGGCGTTTCCTGACCGTGCGCTCCAGTACCGGGTCGCTGTTGATTTGCCGGATCCAGGCGCCGATTGCCCCCTGTCCGGGTAATATCAGATAATCGGCAGACGCAATCTCCTCAGGATTCGCCGTTATCCTGACGTCATGACCGGGAGCAACGCAGGCAGCCGCCCGGCTGACCGATCTCAGATTGCCGGCGCCGAGATCGACAATGACTATCTTGTTCATTGACATGACGGGGAATCCGCAGCCGCCTAAAGCACTCCCTTGGTCGAAGGCACATCGGCCACACGAGAATCTGCGGCAACAGCGCCGCGCAGTGCGCGCCCAAAGGCCTTGTACACCGTTTCCGCGATATGATGCGAGTTCCCGCCGCGCAGATTGTCGATATGCAGGGTGGTCAGCGCGTGGTTGCAGAAGCCCTGAAAGAACTCATGGATCAGGGCGGTCGAGAATCCGCCTATATTGCGATCCGGATAATCAACGCAACTGATCAGCAACGGCCTCCCGGAAAAATCGATAACGACCCGGCTCAAGGCCTCGTCCAGGGGCACGAAAGAATGACCATAACGCGAGATTCCCTTTTTGTCGCCAAGCGCCTGCGCCACCGCCTGTCCCAGCGTGATACCGATATCCTCTACCGTATGATGGTCATCAATGTGCAAGTCACCGCGCGCCGTGATTTCAAGATCAATCACACCATGCCGTGCGACCTGATCGAGCATATGCTCAAGGAACGGCACCCCGGTGTCGAATTTTCCCTCCCCGGCGCCATCAAGATTGAGGCTGACAGTAACCTGCGTTTCTTTGGTCGTACGGGTGACTCGGGCAGTCCTGTCGGTCATGTTGCAATACGGGGCAAGGGAAATAATACAGTGCATAGTATATGTGCATGCTCCCGCATTTGCCATCTGTTTTTGATGTGCGGGGGTTGAATATTCCCCGCGCTGTGCTAATCTGGCAACCAGTATCAAAAACATACCTTGCAAGGAACCCGACATGTTAAGGGATTGGCTGGCTCTGATCTGTCTGAAATCCGTTTCTCTTGCCCGCAAGCGGGAGTTGGTCGAACGATTCGGCGCGCCGGCGGCCCTGTTTAACGCCAGCGAGCAGGTTCTGCGTCAGGCCGGGGTCAATTCCGGCAACGAAACAGCCGCTATCCTCGATCAGGCTGCAGACAGCGCCGCACTCATCGACAGGGGCCTGGAAGCGCTGGAAGCTCTGCAATGCAGTTATATCGGGTTCAATGAACCGCGCTTTCCCGCGCTGCTCAATGAAATCCCCAATCCGCCCCTCGGCCTGTTCATCAAGGGGCGGAGTGAACTGTTGCAAAATCCACAAATCGCCATAGTCGGCAGCCGCAGCGCCAGCCCTTCCGGGAAAAGAACGGCCTTTTCCTTCGCGGCGGAACTGGCGGGCATGGGATTGACCATTACCAGCGGCCTGGCCTCAGGCATCGACAGTCATGCCCACCAGGGTTGCCTCTCCAGGAACGGGCATACCGTTGCAGTCACCGGAACCGGTATCGACCGCATATACCCGAAGTCAAACCGGAGTTTGTACCACGAGGTTGCCGACAGGGGAGTCATAGCGACTGAATTTCCTCCCGGCGCCCCTCCCCTGCCGCACAACTTCCCACTGAGGAACCGCATTATCAGCGGCTTGTCACTGGGCGTCCTCGTAGTCGAGGCGAGCATCCGCAGTGGCAGCCTGATCACGGCCAGGCTGGCGGCAGAGCAAGGTCGTGAAGTATTCGCCATCCCGGGCTCCATCCATGTCGTGACCAGCCGCGGTTGCCATTTCCTGATCAGGCAGGGCGCCAAACTGGTCGAGTCGACTGGCGATATCATGGAAGAACTTCAGCACTTCACCAACCTGCCGTCCGGCGCTGGAAACAGTGCGAAGGCGTCCGCAAAAATAACGGGAGATAAAAATCCGTTGTATAACCTGATAGACTACGCTCCGATTTCGACAGAGCAAATAATCGAGCAGAGCGGACTGGATGCACAGCAGGTTGTATCCATTCTGACCGATTTGGAGTTGCAAGGACTGATTGTCGAAACCAACGGCAGTTATCAGCGCCTGCCTTCCTGACAACAACGGGCAAAATCCGGCAGGACGGTTGCAAAATGAAAGAAAACATTACTCAACGGAACCACCCGCATAACGGGAACACTCAATAGTTGATATGGGCAAACCCCTGATCATCGTTGAATCTCCGGCCAAGGCGCGCTCAATGTCCAGGTATCTGGGTAACGACTTCAAGGCTATGGCTTCATACGGTCATGTCCGCGACCTCCTGCCGCGGGAAGGCGCGGTTGACCCGGACAATGATTTTGAGATGCATTACGAAATCGTCGAGCGCAACAAACCGCAGGTCAATCTGATTGTCAGGGAAATGAAAAAAGCCGATTCGCTATATCTGGCGACCGACCCCGACCGTGAAGGCGAAGCCATATCATGGCACCTGTATGAACTGCTCAAGCAAAAAAGTGCCATTGGCGACAAACCCGTCTACCGGGTTGAATTTCACGAGATCACGAGAGCGGCCATTCAGAAAGCGGTTGCCAATCCGAGGGAAATATCCCCGAGCCTGATTGAGGCGCAGCAGGCCCGGCGGGCGCTTGACTACCTCGTTGGCTTCAACCTCTCACCCCTGTTATGGAAAAAAGTGCGCACAGGATTGTCCGCGGGGCGCGTACAAAGCCCCGCCCTGCGGATGATCTGTGAGCGGGAAATGGAAATCGGGAAATTCGTACGCCAGGAATACTGGACGATCGAGGCCGATATGGATACCGGGGGGCAGAAATTTTCCGGCAAGCTGACACATTACCGAAACCGCAAGCTGACACAGTTCTCCATTACCGATCAGCAATCGGCAAACGAGGCCGCTGACACGCTCAGGCGCGCCGCCAACGGCAAATTACGGGTTTCAACGATTACCAAACGGCAGCGGAGGCGCAATCCGGCTCCACCTTTCACGACGTCAACGTTGCAACAGGAAGCCTCCAGGAAACTTGGCTTCGGTACACAACGCACGATGCGGGTTGCGCAACAACTCTATGAAGGCATTGGGTCCGCAAAGGGTATGGACGGGCTGATCACCTATATGCGAACCGATTCCGTTGCCCTGGCCAGTCAGGCTGTGACCGAAATCAGGGATTTTATCGCCGGAGAATACGGGATTTCCGCAGTCCCGAAAAGCCCCGGAGTGTTCAAAAACAAGTCGAAAAATGCCCAGGAGGCGCACGAGGCAATACGACCTGTTTCGGTCACACAAATACCCGCCCGGCTGCGCTCCCGGCTGTCCCCCGATCAATTCCGGTTATATGAACTGATCTGGAAGCGCACGGTCGCATGCCAGATGATTCACGCCACGATCGACACCGTTTCCGTAGACCTGACAGCGGGCGATGCCGGCGTTTTCCGCTCTTCAGGCTCGACCATACGGATTGCCGGGTTCATGTCCGTTTATCTTGAGGGTCATGACGATCGCGCCGACAAGGACGAAGGGGAAACGTTTTTGCCCGATCTTGAGGAAGGTATGGACGTCGACCTGAGAAAATTGCGTCCGCAACAGCACTTTACCGAACCCCCGCCCCGTTACAACGAGGCGTCTCTGGTAAAAGCCCTGGAAGCGTGGGGTATTGGCCGCCCCTCTACCTATGCTTCGATCATCAGCACACTGCAAAGCCGGCAATACGCCACGCTCGAAAACCGCCGATTCGAACCGACCGAAATCGGCAAGATCGTCAATCAATTCCTTTCGAATCATTTTTCCCGCTATGTCGATTACGAATTCACCGCAAAAATGGAAGATGAGCTGGATGCAATATCGCGCGGCGAGAAACAGCGCATCCCTCTGATGAGAAGATTCTGGGACGATTTTTCCGAACAGGTCAGGGAGAAGGAAAAAACGGTCAACCGTGATCAAGTCATTCAATCCCGAACACTCGGCATCGACCCCGGATCCGGCAGGCGGCTGTCGGTGCGCATGGGCAAATATGGCGCCTATGCCCAGATTGGCACGCGGGATGACGAAGAAAAGCCGGTATTCGCCAGCCTGAGCGCTGGCCAGAAGCTGGATTCAATCACGTTCGAGGAGGCGATAGCGCTGTTCGATCTGCCCAGATCGCTGGGTGAATCACCCGAAGGCGAAAAACTGACGGCCGCTATTGGCCGGTTCGGGCCATATATCAAATACGGCGACAAGTTCGTCTCTCTCCACAACCACGATCCGCGGACAGTAACCCGGGATATCGCCCTCAGACTGATCGCAGAGAAAAAGGAGGCCGACTCCAAACGTCTGATACTGAATTTTGAAAAAAAGGGTATACAGGTACTGAATGGCCGTTACGGGCCGTATGTAACGGACGGCAGTAAAAATGCGCGGGTACCAAAAACGGTCGAACCGCATACATTGAGTCTGGCAGATTGCATGGAGTTGCTGAAAAACGCGAAGCCGCCATCCGAAAAAAAGAAATCCGGCGCAAAAAAGCCCGCGCCGCGAAAAAGCGCCGCGAAAAAGGCGCCCCGCCGCTCGCCGTAACCGGTTACCCGCCCGGCCTCCCCCAAAACAACCGCGATGGCGTCAGGGTCCTGAATTCAGGCTGCGCCGCGCCGCGCTCAAACATCAGGGCGGCGGTGCCGGCGACCGGCAACCCGACCTGGATACCGCACAACCTGCCGTCCGGGACCGGATTCCCGCCTTCGAACGATCCGGCAGTTCCGGTATGCCAGTGATCCCGGTGCAAATCGCTGAACAGGGTAACCCGATTCATTGCATATCGAATCCCGACCCCCAGCAACTTTCCGTAAGCCTCTTTTCTGGTCCAGCAACAAAGCATCGCATGGTTGGCCTGATCCGCCGGAACACCTGCCCAACTCCAGGCTTCCCGGGTAGTCAGGATGCGTCCGGCAAACCTCCCGGCCGCCACCGGTCTTGGGAATACCTCCATATCGACACCGAGATTCCGGTTGCGAGCAAATCCATAAAGGACATGGCCCGCCGACACCGTATAATTGAATTTCAGGCCGTCGTAGCGGGCAGAATGGCGCAGTTCGGGTTTCCCCCGCGGGCCGCAAACAAACTCAAGTTCGGCATTGTCCACCCCGGTATAGTGTTCCAGCAGTACTCTGCATCCGGCGCGTCCGGCCACATACAGACGCTGCTTCACAGGGTCGGCAATCCGCGCGGCCCGGCGGCGCTCGCGGCCGCTCAACATCAGGCGGCAGCGGGGGGTCTCGAACATCATCCGCATCGCTTCAGGCATTGCCATCCACAGATGAATCTGGTCCGGCCCAAGCGCGGGCGCCCGCTCTGCGCTGCGCCACTCGAAGGCCCGCTCGGCCACTGCATTGCAGCCACCGGTCACGGCTCGAATATCGGACCGAAATTATTGATCTGCGCTAAAGCCGCCTCTTCCACGGCAGCGTCGATACCTTTTTTTCTCTTCTCGATAATGCGGTACTGCAACCCCTGTTTATCGAACAGGTGGCTTGAATTTGCAAAACGGAGTTCAACGACAAATCCGCCGCCGGGAATGTTGTATATACCCCCGGCCTCGACTTTTTCATGGATATCGATGTCTGGCATGTTTCACTGCGCCGCACGCGCATGGCGAATCGGAAACCTCCCCGAATTATAACCCGGCAGACCGGCCGGAAACCGGACCACGCATGGAAACGGTCAAGAAAAATGTGTTGACTGGCCACCGTAGCATATGATACAAAGACGATTGTCGCGCTACAACTGATTAACCCGTGTCCCAAGAGTGACGGAGAACTTGCATTGAATACTTGCTTCGGCTTTCTGATGGTCTTGCCCCAAACAATAAGAATTACCCCCCCCCCCCCCCCCCCCAATTTTATTGACTTTTCCAAACTGGCGGATAGAATCTTTAGCGGGTCCACTGCCGGGCGCTATAAGTATATTCCTTGACCTTTTGATACATTTGATACAGTTGCCGCAACCGGAAACTGAGCTGAATCATTACCCAATTCTTCAAACTGCATATTATTTGAGAGCGTAATTTATGAAACATATTGACAGACTGCTTTTGGTCTTGGTGGCTTCCCTGACCCTGTTTCTTGCCGGATGCGGGGGGGGGGGGGGGGCAACTCCACATCAATGATGAATAAGAAGCCGATCGAGTTGGAGGAAGCCCGAAAGACTGCCATGGAGGCGTCCGGCATGGCCAAGATGAAATCCGATGAAGCCGAAAAGTCGGCGAAAGACGCGGAAGAAACGGTCATGGGTATCGCCGATATCCAGTCGGGCGGCATGGCGAAGATGCACGCCGCGGCGGCGCGCACGGCGGCTGACGCGGCGCTGGCTGCCTACAATACAGCCCGCATGGAATCCGGCAAGGCCGCGGCCGCGGCCGAAGTGGCGGCGGCAGTGACAGCCCGAATCGCAGCCGAGGCGGCGAAAAAGATGGCCGATGCCCAAGCGAAGATGGCTGCCGACGAGGCGATGAAAGCAAAGGCAACTGCCATAATGGCGGTCAAGGTCTCCTCCGACGGCAAGACCTTCAGCGTCGGCGACGTTTCCATCATGACGGGTTCGCCACAGAGGACGGTCACGAAGAACGGCATCACGATGGTGACCGGCAAGGTCGGTGACGTCAAGTCGGCGGCGCATACCCAACGCGCCAAGGTCGACTATGCGGCCGGCCCGCCGGTGGTCAGGGCTCGCCCGGCCAACGAGTACCAGGAACTCGTGTTCGGCACTAGAAGCGAATCAAGCGACGACGCATGGCGTCTCAGTCTCGCTGATAAATACATCGGCAACCGCACCGTACATGTCTGGCGCGACCGGACTGCCAGCACCGGTGATCTGTTCAGCGGCCAACCCGTGACCACCGAAAACCCTTACGGAGTAGTGGGGTCGGCTCGGATACTCAAGGCCGAGGGCGACTTCTACAGGACCGGCGACGGCGCCACCGCCAGCCAGCTCGGGGCATTCGACACCAATGCCAAGATCAGCGGCGCCAGCATCGGGGGGAGCGTGAAGGCCGAGCCACACATCTATTATTATATGAGCAACGGCAAAAAATGGCTGCGGCGGGTGCGAGAGAGAACCAGTGCGGGCGGCGCCACAACCTACTTCTACAAGCCCATTGAGGTGGTCGAGAACGTCAAGAACTTCCCGACCGCGATGCCCTACGAACACATTAACTACGGCATGTGGGAGCCGCTCGGGAAGAAGGCCGATGCGAACGGCATGAACACCGCTTCGGGTCTCGGCACCGCGTTCGTCGTGGCGCTGGCTTCCGGCGGAGGGATGACGTCCGACATGCCGAATTTCGGCAGTGCCTCCTGGAAGGGCCACTGGGTCGGGACCCTGCGCGCCGCCGATAATGCGGGTAACGGCGCGATCATCCCCGAGGAGGCCGGCATGACGGCGATGGCGGATTTCCGCAAGGGCAGCATTACGGTGGACCTGTTCCGCGGCGGGGATACGGCTCCGGCGGCCACCACACACCGCCTCGCCCAGCTGTCGGGTACGATTAACGGCAACGACTTCTCCGGTACCAAGGTCTCCCTGGTCACCCAACCCAAGGGCAATCTGACGGTGAGCCAGACCGGCGACCTGTATACCGTGAAGGAGTTCCGCGGCGCCTTCGGCGGCCGCAGGCAGTAACAGACCGCCATCTTCGCGCAAGCTCGGTGGTCCGCCAGACGCCCGGCCCGGCAACGAACACCCGAACATAACCTTAAAAGAGGCAGATATGGCAATTGCAGAAGGCATGCCCGCCCCGGCTTTTACACTCACTGACCAAGATAACCGGCCGGTCTCCCTGCAAGACTTCAGGGGCCGGGATGTCATCGTTTACTTTTATCCGAAAGACGATACCCCGGGATGCACGAAGGAAGCGTGCGGGTTCCGCGATATCTGGTCGCAAATCGAAAAGACCGGAGCGGGGTCATTGGCGTATCTCTGGACGATGCGGAGTCGCATACGAAATTCATCACCGGATACGAGCTTCCGATGACCTTGCTCAGCGACCCTGACAAATCCATGATGACCGAGTATCAGGCTTACGGCGAAAAAATGATGTATGGGAAAAAGGTGACCGGTGTTATCCGCTCCACCGTCTGGGTCGGCCGCGACGGCAGGGTGAAAAAACACTGGCGCAAGGTACCGCAAGCGGCGGCTCACCCGGACAAGGTATTACAGGCATTAACGATGCAGTAACCGGGGGCGGCCGGATGATGGGGAACGACGGATCATTGACCATGCCGTCACGGCGTCGCATCAAGCCCCGCTTCGGACTGGACGGAAAAATCGCGCTGGTTACCGGCGCCAGCAAGGGTATCGGTGAAGCCATAGCCCGCGGGCTGGCTGAATTTGGCGCCAGAGTCGTGCTCAACAGCCGCAAACAGACGGCCGTGGACCGGGTCGCGGCCGATTTTCGGGGCGATGGACTGGAAGCCATCGCTACCGCCGCCAATATCGGTAATCCCGGGGACATAAGCCGGCTGCTAGAGGCGATCGTGGAAAGCTGTGGAGGGATCGATATTGTGGTCAACAATGCCGCCGCCAATCCGGTGTTCGTCCCGCTCCATGAAACGGATGAACGCGCATTCGACAAAATTTTCGATGTCAATCTCAAAGGGCCTTTCGAGCTTTGCAAACAAGCCCGGCCGGTCATGAGAAAACGCGGAGGCGGATCAATCATCAATATCAGTTCAATCGGCGATCTCACCCCGGAACGCTTTACCGGCATTTACAGCGTCAGCAAGGCCGCGCCCAACAGTTTGACCCGAGGCATGGCCCAAGACTGGGGAAAAGACAATATCCGGGTAAATGCGATATGCCCGGGACTGATAAAGACCGGATTCAGCGAGGCGCTCTGGCGCGATGACGCGATTCTGCAGTACTTTGTCGACCGCATCCCCCTCGGCAGGACCGGAGAGATCGACGAGATTGCGGGACTTGCTGGTATTCTTGACCTCGGATGTGGCAACCTACTGTACCGGAGGGGTTTACACGGTGGACGGCGGCTATTCTGCGGTCTGACAGTTACGGGTAATTTCGAGAAGATACAGGATAACCGGATCCACGCAGGCTCATACTGTTGTGAAGCGGCACACATGGCCTTTTGATTTTTGATATGATTGCGGCGTATCCGGTCATTGACTTTACCTCCATGGATTACGAAACAGCCCGCGTCAATATGATTGAGCAACAGATACGCCCCTGGAATGTGTTGGCGATACGCACGCTGAACGCCCTGGGTGAAGTCCGGCGCGAGGACTTTGTGCCTGCCGGCTACCGTCATCTGTCCTTCGTTGATACCCGCATCCCGCTGGGAGACAACCAGGTAATGCTTGAACCCAAAGTCAGCGCCCGTATGATTGAGGCTCTGGAAGTGGAACCCGATCACCGTGTACTTGAAGTTGGCGCCGGTTCCGGCTATACCGCCGCGCTTATGGCCTCACTGGGCGCACAAGTAACGAGCCTCGAGATCCGGCCGCAATTATGCGAACAGGCGAAACGGAATCTGGCCATGGCCGCTATTGACAATGTCGCTCTGCACTGTGCCGATTTCTTCAATTTTTGTGAAACCCAAAACGCCCGGGAACCGTTCGACCGCGTACTTGTTACCGGCTCCGTGCCTCTCGTTGGCGCCGATTTCCTGAACAGGATCGATGCCCATGGAAAAATCGTCGCAATTGAAGGCAACGACCCCGCCATGCAGGTCGTGATAATTCAGGGGAACGGACAAAAAACCTCCCTGTTCGAAACCATCGCCCCCAGACTGGAAAATATCCATGAACAAACCCTATTCGATTTTTAAGCCCGCTTTATGGCTCGCGGCCAAAGGCCGTCCCCGTTACCTCATAAGGATTGCCGTGACGACGATGCTGTGCGGCAGTTTGCCCGGCAATAGCCTGGCTGCAGACCTCTGGGATGTCTACTCTCTGGCGCTGACCAACGATCCGCTTTATCAGGCCGAGATACTGAATCATAAAGCCAGTACCCTGCAATTACCAATCGCGCGCACCGCGTTTCGTCCCTCGATCAGCGCCGAAGCGAGTGTGGCAGAGGATCACAACAGTGGCGCGCTTCTGCGAAGAAGCGAAGATTACGAGATCAGTCTCAACGCCAATCTGCCCTTGTATAACAAGGCAAACCGCATCAATATCGGGCAGAGCAGGGATCGTGTGGGAATTTCAGAGCTGGAGTTGCGTCAGGCAAAGCAGAATCTGATTCTGCGCGTTGCCGATCGTTACTTCAATTTGCTTGCGGCGTACGATGCCGGAGAAGTCGCCAGACTGGAGAAAATCGCTATCCAGCGGCAAATGGATCTGGCCAGTGAACGACTTGAAGTGGGTCTGGTAACCCGCACCGACCTGTTCGATGCAAAAGCCCGGTTCAAGCAGGCGGAAGCCAATGAAATCAGCGCCCGCAACAACATAAACAATAGCATCGCGCTGCTGCAACAGATTATCGGTACGCCCCCGCAAGCGCTGTCACCACTGGGCGAATCCGCCCCATTGGAATTGCCGCGCCCGAATGACATGGATACCTGGGTAGGGCGGGCGCTTGAGAATAATACGATACTGGCCACTTATGCACTCGATTTGAAAATCAGGGACACGGAAATCGAACGGCAGAAGAGCGCCCGGCTCCCCGTGGTCAGTCTGAATGCGGGGCACCGTCACACCGATGCCCGTGGCGGCTTCGCCAGTTCCGGTATCACCCGTATGCTCATCAACGTAAAACTCCCGCTGTATAGCAGGGGTCTGATCAACCTGAGAACCCGGCAGGCCGGACTGATATACAACCAGGCCGAGAGCCGGCTGGAACAGGCGCGCCGCACTGTCTCCACACAGGCAACGACCGCGTTTTTGACCATGGCCAGCCGCGTCAGTCAGGTTGAAGCGCTGTTCGAGGCGATTACCGCGGGGGAAAGCGCGCTGGAAGCCAAGACAGAAGGATTTAATGCCGGGCTGACCACAAATCTGGACGTGCTGGATGCCCAGCGCGACCTGTCACGATCGAGGACGGATTACTTGCGCGCGCGCTACGACTACATCCTCTCGGTACTGGAGCTGGAGCAAGCTGTAGGTGATCTGAATGAAGAAGATATCAGGCGAGTAAACGACTGGCTGCAAGCATCACCTTCCTCCTGAAGAGAGGACAAGAGATACAGGAACTCCCACCGGTTCAGCCTTTCCAGAATACCGGAGAAAGGAGCACGAGCAGGGTAAACAGTTCCAGGCGCCCGAGTAACATCGCAAAGGTGAGAATAATCTTTCCGCTATCGGAAATGCTCCTGTAATTGTGTGCAACATCGCCCAGCCCCGGCCCCAGATTGTTCAGCGTTGCCGCCACCGCAGTCCATGCGGTCAACAAGTCGCAACCGGTAGCCAGCATCAGGATCAACAATACGGTAAAGCTGAATATGTAAAGCGACAGGAATCCCCACACCGCATTGACTACAGGATCGGCAACCGCTTTACCGCCGAGTTTGATCGGGATCAGGGCGCTCGGATGAACGAGCCGGGAAATTTCCCGCAATCCCTGCTTGAACAACAACATTATCCTGACGATTTTCATACCTCCGGCGGTAGACCCCGCGCAACCGCCAGCCGCGCTGAGCAGGATCAACAGCAACGGCACAAAAGTTGGCCATAGAGAAAACTCCGTAGCGGTAAAGCCGGTCGTGGTGACGATCGATATGACCTGGACTGTTCCCTCGATCAGATTCTGCTCCAGTGTGTCGTAAACGCTATGGCTTACCAACATGAACAGGGTCACGGCAACGGCCGCCAGGATCACGCCGAAATAGACTTTCGCTTCGCTGTCCTTCAGGTAGACAGAAACCCGCAGGCTGCGAAGCGCGGTGAAATGCAACGCAAAATTCAACCCTGCCAGAATCATGAACATACAGGCCAGCAGATAGATTGCGTTGTTCTGAAAATATCCGAGACTGGCGTCATGGGTGGAAAAACCACCAATGGCGACCGTAGAAAAAGCATGGCAAATGGCATCGAACGCACTCATGCCGGCCAGATAATAAGCCGCAGCGCACACGATCGTCAGTCCCAGATAGATATACCCGATCGCTTTGGCCGTTTCCGTGATACGGGGCGTCAATCTGGCGTCCCTGAGCGGCCCCGGGGTTTCCGCACGGTACAACTGCATGCCGCCGACCCCCAGCGCCGGCAGGATCGCTACGGCCAGAACGATGATGCCCATGCCACCCAGCCATTGCAATTGCTGGCGATAATACAACACCGAATGCGGCAGGGTATCAAGCGACAACAGGACAGTTGCGCCCGTGGTCGTCAATCCCGAGGTCGCCTCGAACAGGGCATCGACTACCCCCATCCCGGGGTTGTCCACCAACAGCAAGGGCACGGCCGCGAGGACGGAGAGCGTTACCCAGATTAGCACCACAACAACGAAACCTTCCCGTAATTGTAATTCCCGCTTGCAGCCGCGCACCGGCCACCAGCACAAAAACCCGGTTGTGAGCAGGATCACCAGCGCCGCGATGAAGGCGGTGTGCGCCTGATCCGCGTACAGTATGGAGACCGCGATCGGAGGAATCAGCGTGCTGCTGAACAGTGCGATCAATATGCCCAGAATCCTGATAGCGCCGGGGAGTTGCATGGCTGGAAACGGCTTTTGGAACAATCAGAAAAAAGTCGCAGAAACCTGGAACAGCTTCTCGACATCGGGGATACGGCGTTTGTCGATGACAAAAATGATAACGTGATCACCCTCTTCAATGACCGCGTCACGGTGCAGCCGGATCAGTTCGTCGTTACGCATGACGGCGCCGATAGTGGCGCCTTCCGGCAGCTTGATGCCGTCCAGCTTGCGGCCAACAATACGGGATGTCTTGCGATCGCCGTGCGCTACCGCCTCGATCGCTTCCGCGACGCCGCGGCGCAATGAATGAGCAGCGACCACATCCCCTCGCCTGACATGCGACAACAGGGCGCTGACCGTGGACAACCTCGGTGAGATGGCGATATCAAGCACGCTACTCTCAACCAGATCAATATAAGCGGTGCGATTGACAATAGCCATGGCCCGCCGCGCGCCCAGCCTCTTGGCCAGCATGGCAGACAGGATATTGGCTTCATCATCATTGGTCAGGGAACAGAACACCTCCGCGCTACCGATATTCTCCTGACGTAACAGTTCCTCATCTGCCGCGTCACCCTGTAACACAACAGTATTCTCAAGTTCCTCCGATACCCTGCGGGCACGCCCGGGATTGTTCTCGATCAACTTCACCTGGTATCCGCGGTTTTCCAGAGAATGCGCCAGGCGGAACCCGATATTGCCGGCGCCGGCGATGAATACCCGCCTGCCGACTTCTTCGATGCTGCGCAACTCCTGCATCACTTGTTTGATGTCTTGCCGGGTGGCAAGAAAAAAGACCTCATCGTCCGCTTCGATAATCGTTTCTCCGGTAGGGATAATAGCCCTCTCCTGCCGGTAGATCGCCGCGACACGAGTTTTCACCGACGGCAAATGACCCTTCAGATCCCTTAGTTCATGCCCGACCAGCGCTCCGCCATAATAGGCCTTAAGCCCGACCAGACGAATCCTGCCTTTGGCAAAATCAATTACCTGCAAGGCGCCGGGGTACTCGATCAAGTGCTGGATCTGGTCGTTGAGGATCTGCTCGGGGCTGATAATGACGTCAATCGGGATCGCTTCCCGGCAAAAGATTTCACGGTGATTGAGGAAATCGGCAGAACGCACCCGCGCAATCAGGGTCGGGGTGCGAAACAGTGTATGGGCAACTTGGCAGGCTACCATGTTGACCTCGTCCGAGTTGGTGACCGCAAGCACCAGATCGGCATCGGCGACCCCGGCCTGCCTCAACACCTCGGGAGAAGAAGCCACCCCCGGCACAGTACGGATATCCAGTCTGTCCTGCATCGTCTCGAGAATGCCGGGATCATGATCCACTACGGTAACATCATTGATTTCCCTCGACAGCGCCTCAGCAACGGAAGAGCCGACCTGCCCGCCGCCCAGAATAACGATCTTCATACCAAATCTCCGACCCGCTCACACTTTTCGGCGCTTTCGATGTTTGCCGATACTCGCATAGTAAAATCCGTCACCGCCATGCACTCCGGGTAATCTTTGTCGACCGAACTGTGTAGCAATTCCAAACTCCTCGCCCAAACATTGTAATTCATAATCAGCCTTGCCATTGATGAATTTTTCGATGACCCGATCGTTTTCAGCGCGAAAGATTGAACAGGTAACATAGAGTAACCGCCCTCCCGGCGCCAGTAACGGCCATACCGAGTCCAGTATTGCAAATTGCAACCGGGCAGACTGTTCGATATCCGACAATCTCCTGTGATGTTTGATATCCGGGCGCCGGCGTATCACTCCGCTGCCCGAACAGGGAACATCAAGCAGGATTCGATCAAAAGGTTCGCCGTCCCACCACGATTCGGTACGGGTCAGGTCTGCGCCGACCACACGGGCATCCAGTTTCAGCCTCTTCAGATTCTGCCGGATAGACGGGATACGATGTGGCAGGTCCACCGCCACCACATCCACGCAACCGGGAACCGTCTCCAGGATCAGGCCTGTCTTTCCTCCGGGAGCTGCGCAGCCATCAAGCACGCGCTGGCCGTCCGATAACGCCAGCGCCGACGCAACCAGTTGCGCGGATTCGTCCTGTACCGATACCCGGCCTTCAGCAAACCCGGGAATCTCATTGACCGGCAATGGTTTGTCCAGGGTCAGGCCGATCAGGCTGTCCGTGGCCGGCACAAACCCGATGCCGCGCCGCGCCAGACACAGCTGATAGCTGGCACGGGAGCAGATACGACGATTCACGCGCAAGGTCAATGGCGGTTTGCGATTCGAGCCGGCGACAACAGGGTCCAGATAATCCGGCCAGTCACTCCCGATCAAGTCGTACAGATGCTCCGGAAACCCTGCGGCGATATGGCCGCGGGGAACCGACCGTATCATGCTTTCGCGGTTTCGGATAAAGTTTCTAAGTACCCCATTGACCAGTTTCCTGCCCCATGCCAGCCGCGCGCCATCCAGACAGGAAACTGTCTCATTGACCACGGCATAATCGGGAATCCGCATGAATTCCTTTTGGTAGAGCGCTGCGATCAGCAGGAAATGGAGTAGCCGCTGCTTGCGCCGGATCGGGGTTGACAACAGTTTCGATAAAATAGCGTCCAAGAAGATATAATGACGGCAGCCGCCGAATGCCAGCTCTTTCAACGCGGGAATATTGCCCCGGAATGACTGGATTTCCGATTCCAGCGCCCGCTCCAGCGACTGGCCGCCGTCGACCACCCGCTTGAGAACGAGGGCGCCTGACATGGAAAGCGACATGATAACCAGGATCGGAAGTGTGCGCTCAGACCAGCGTCATACCCGTCTCAATCCGGGTTCCATTGATGAAGTCCCGCGCCGCGACCGGCTTTCCGCCCGATTTCTGAACCTTCTCCAGTTTCAATGCGCCGGCGCCGGTTTGCACCACAATGCCGGCGCCGGACACCCCGATGATTTCTCCGGCTTTGCCGGTCCGTGTGTGGTTGTGGATACTCGCTTGCAGTATTCTCAAATCAATGTCGCCCAACCGGGTATGGGCCATTGGCCAAGGGTTGAAAGCACGGATTTTTCGTTCCAGCGTCACGGCCGACTGTGTCCAGTTTATGTGTCCTTCCGACTTCGACACCTTGTCGGCATAAGTGGCAAGGCTGTGTTTCTGGGCCGCCGGCTCCAGCGTCCGCTCTTGCAATTCCCGCAGATTTTCGCCCAGGACACCGGCTGCCAGCGCCGACAGCCGACCATGCAGCCAGCCGGCGGTGGCATCGGGTGGAATTTCGACCTGCCGGGCGGACAGGATATCCCCGGCATCAAGGACGGACGACATTTGCACGAGAGTGATGCCCGAATGGCTGTCTCCCGCCTCAATAGCCCGCTGAATCGGCGCGGCCCCTCGCCACCGGGGCAACAGGGAAGCATGCAGATTGACGCATCCGAGAACAGGCAGGCTCAGTACCGCGGCCGGTAGCAGCAGGCTGTAGGCAACCACCACGAACAAATCCATGCCAAGCGCCGCCATTTGCCCAACCGCATCCGGCTGCCTGAACGATTGCGGCTGGAATACGGGCAGACCATGATCAAGCGCGTATTGTCCGACCGCGCCGCATGACATTTTCCGGCCGCGGCCAGCAGGACGGTCAGGTCGGCAATACACGGCGACCACATCACAAAGTGGAGAGTCAATGAGAACCTTCAGGCTGGGTACCGAAAATTCCGGGGTGCCCGCAAACCCCACTCGCATGACCGGACTCAAGACTCGAGAGACTTAACGCGCCATGGCCGCGAATTGCCGGGCTTCCTTTTTCAGTTTCTCCCGAATGCGGCTCTGCCTCAGTCGGGACAGATAATCGACGAAAACCCGCCCGTTCAAATGGTCGACCTCATGCTGGATACAGACGGACAACAAGCCCTCGGCCTCGACCCGAAACGGCTTTCCCCCGACATCGCATGCGTCGATCCGCACTTTTTTCGCTCTTTTTACGTTCGACCGGAATCCGGGAACGGACAGACAACCCTCCTCGCTGTCCGCAAGAACCGTATCCAGAACGGTAATTTCAGGATTGACGAACACCTGAAGCCGGTCGCGTTCTTCGGACAGGTCCATGACCACCACCCGCTTCGGCACATTGATCTGCACAGCCGCCAGACCGATACCCGACGCCGCATACATCGTATCCTTCATATCGCTGACAAGGGCCACAAGTTCCGTCCCGAAATCAGTAACCGCTGCGCCCACCTGCCTCAGGCGCGCATCCGGATAAACCAGTATTTCGCGAATAGCCATACCCGGTTATTATTGCCGATAAAAGCGCGATTGTATTCCCAAACCCGTCAAATATCCAGCAACAGATTATCCAAAACCCCCACACTCCCCCTTAAGGGGAATCGAAGAAGCCGAACCGCAAGCGAAAGCTGATCCGGTGGGGGTTGGCGGGGGGCGAAATTTTGAATCTGTACCCGCCAATGATAGAATCCGGCGTCTTGTAAAATAACGGGAAACCCTGTTTGCAATATATCAGCACCCGCGGACGGGCTCCTGTCCTGGATTTTGAACAAACCACGCTGACCGGCCTGGCCAGCGACGGGGGGCTGTACCTGCCCTCGAAATGGCCGCGCCTCGGCGCCGATCAAATTCGCAGCCTGCGCGGCAAGGACTATCCGGCGTTGACCAGCGCCATCCTCGGCCGGTTTGTCGGTAACTCGATCTCACCAGCAGATCTGCAGCGGCTGGCGGCAAGCGCCTGCCAAAACTTTCATCATCAAGCCATTGCACCGATCAAGCAACTGGATAACCAGTTGTTCCTTATGGAACTGTTTCACGGTCCGACACTGGCATTCAAGGATTTTGCGCTGCAATTACTGGGCCGGTTGTTCCAGCATTTCCTGCACAGGAACGGCGCCTCCTGTACCCTGGTCGGCGCCACCTCGGGCGATACCGGTTCGGCCGCGATCGCCGGGATCCGGGGTCTTGATGCAGTACGGATTTTCATGCTGCACCCCAAAGACCGGGTATCCGATGTACAGCGCAGACAAATGACCACCGTGCTGGACGGCAACGTTCATAACCTCGCCGTAGACGGAACATTCGATGATTGCCAGAACCTCGTCAAGGCGCTGTTCAACGATCTCGAATTCAGGCAAAAGCATTCGCTATCCGCTGTCAACTCGATTAACTGGGCGAGAATCGCTGCCCAGGTTGTCTATTTTTTCCGGGCCGCCCTGGCGCTCGGCGCCCCGCACCGGCAGGTCAACTTTTCGGTACCAACGGGAAATTTCGGCAATATCCTGGCCGGATATGTCGCCCGGGAAATGGGTCTGCCGATCGGAAAGCTCATTGCAGGCTCCAACCGCAATGACATCCTGACCCGTTTTTTCCGCACCGGAATCATGCAGACCAGAGCCGTCACTCCGACACTGACTCCAAGCATGGACATCCAGATATCAAGCAATTTCGAGCGCTATCTGTTTGAACTGCTCGACCATGACAGCGACCGCTTGAACGGCTATATGCAGTCTTTCAGCGAAACCGGACAGTTCCGCATTGACCGTGCGCTGCTGGAGCGCGCCAGACAATGTTTCAGCTCATACAGTATCAGCGACGAACAGATTCGCCGGCAAATCAGGCAAACCTGGCGCGCGACCGGAGAAATTATCGATCCGCATTCGATCGTCGGCATTTCCGCCGCCCTCCTGGAGGGTGATTCAGCAAACCCCACAGTCGTGATCGGCACCGCCCATCCGGCAAAGTTTCCGGACGCCATCCGCGAAGTGACCGGCAAAACCGTATCATTGCCCGCTTTTGTCGGCGACCTCATGAACATGAAAGAATCGTCAATCGACATCGGACGCGACCTGCCGACGCTGAAATCCATGATTGCACGAACCAGTAAACAAGCCCGGCGCAGCCCCGCAAAGACGAGCGGACAACACGCTGGATAACATCAACCCGAAAGGAGTGACGCCTGAACCTGCCTGCAATCCCGGGAGAAACACGGGTTGTCAATCAGCCCAACGCCAAGGGGTTAGCCGAAACATCGAAAGACCGATCGCATCCGCTTCGACTGCACCCAGGGTCGCTTTCGTTATCCAGCGTCAGAAACTCACCTCCGCCATAGAGGTCGCGCACAAGCGTCGTCTTCCCGACCTGCCTGGGTCCAACCAGATTGACGATACGCGACATTTGCAACGCATCCAGTAACTCGGCCTGCATATGCCTGGCAAGAGTATGAATCCGGGGATTCCTCATCGGCTCACTTGAAGGCAAATATTTCGCGGATTGTACGTTTCCTCCTGATTTCGCATGGTCCGGAAAATGTATTTTACGTTTAGCCGTCTATATGTAAAATACATTTATGATAAAACGTGATTTGTGGCTGGAAAAGCTGCATCTGGCATGGCAAATGCGCTCTGTTGTCTGGCTGTCAGGTGTACGCCGGGTTGGCAAAACCACACTGACCCGAATGTTGCCCGACGCCACTTATATGAATTGTGACCTCCCTTCCGTGATCAGATCCTTGGAAGACCCTGAATTATTTCTGCATCAGCATTCCGGCAAACCGATATTGATTTTCGATGAAGTTCATCGTCTGCCTGACCCGAGCCTGCTGTTAAAAATTGCTGCCGATGAATTTCCACAGTTGAAAATACTGGCGACCGGTTCTTCAACGCTGGCGGCAACCCGTAAATTTCGGGATTCTCTGACAGGTCGTAAACAAACCCTGTTCTTGTGCCCGGTGTTGTGGCAAGAATGCGCCAAAACCTTTGGCAAACCCGGCCTGGACCATCGTTTGTTACACGGTGGCTTGCCCGAGTCACTTTTGTCCAATCAGACAATCCCCGGTTTTTTTAATGAGTGGATTGACAGTTTTTACGCGCGTGAGATTCAGGAGCTTTTCGGTTTTCGTAATCGGGCAGGGTTTTTGTCCTTGTTTCGATTATTGCTACGGCAAAGCGGCGGACTGCTGGACTACACCCAAATGGCAAACAGCATCGAATCCATCACACGCCCTACTGTAATCTCTCATGTTGCCGCCATGCAAATCACCCATATAGCGCACCTGCTGCCACCTTTCCATGGCGGTGGCAGACGGGAAATCGTGAGCCGTCCGAAATGTTATGCCTTTGATACCGGTTTTATCGCCTTTGAAAAAGGCTGGGATCACATTCGGGACGATGACCGGGGAATACTGTGGGAGCATTTGGCGCTGGACAGCTTGCGCTTTTACCATGCGGATGATGATATTTTCTATTGGCAGGACAAATCCCGTCGAGAGATAGACTTTGTAGTACGCAAAGGGAACGACCGGGTAGACCTGTTCGAATGCAAGATCAATCCTGATAAATTGAACCTGACCAGCATTCAGGAATTTCGCAAATGGTACCCAAACGGCGAAAATTTTATTCTCAGCCCGTTCGTGGAGCAACCCTGCAAAATTCGCCGGCAAGGACTTGTACTAACCATACGCGGATTATGAAAAAACCGGAAACACATCTTATACAGGAATATATCTTACTATCGGTGATACAGGAGGGTGAGAGGGTTGTGCATGGCATCAGTAATAATCTTCATGCCGGATCATCGCCAGATTGCGCGTCTTGCGATTGAAAATCACCGCCAGCACATGGATTCGCTGATTTCCCGTACAGTACCTGCCCGCATAATCCTTACTTACTATCTGCACAAGCGCCTCATCCGCCTTCACCGCGGCCTGCGACTCATCATCCGCTACCTTGAACTCCAGCACAAATACCTGACCCGCACGCACAATACCATGTCCGAACGACCCCGACCGGTGGACTCTTCCACCCGCATATCCAGACCCAGCGCACGAAAACAGGCGTACAGCACGGTCGCATAATGACCCTCGCTACGACCCCCGTCGTTGTGCGTATGCCACTGATACGGAATACCGGCAAAGAAAGCCTGTAACTCCCGTTCAAATCCCGCAAAGTCGTTGGCATCCAGCAATCCGACCAGCGTCTCGCCACGCTCCGCGGCAACCACCAAATCTCCGGTGACGGCCTCCAGCAATTGCCGGTTCAGACTCAATCTCACTTCATGATTGGGATAGTCCAGTGTATAGAAAATACCCGCAGGACGCGCTTCCTCATCAACAAGGGTCAGATACCCGCACTGGAATAACAGGGCGTTCAGATTGATTCGCTCAACCTCGAATGTGGACAGGTCGCTGTCGTACATATGCAGGTTCTCCAAATCCAGCGTATTGACCGCCCCGCTTGCCATGCGCTCGTACAAAAAGGAAGGCGTGCCGGTCTCATACCACCAGGGCAGAAACTCCCGGTTCCTGAAATACAGCAGGATGTCGAACGGGTTGTAGACCTTCTCGTTGCCCAGCCAGTGATAGCCGTTGTACCAGCGCCGGATTTGTTTGCGCTCCGATTTCGTCACACTCGCCAGTTCGGGAGCGAACACCGTCTCAAGGTCTTTCTCGGTATAACCGCACAGGGTGGCATAGTCGGGATTCAGGCTGAGGTCGTAGAGGTTATTCAGTACCGAGAACAGGCTGACCTTCGAGTACATGCTGATGCCGGTGATGAATACGAAACGAATGTAGTCGGCGCAGCCCTTGATCATGCCGTAGAATCCGCGCAGATAATCGCGGTTCTCACGCGCCAGTTCCTTGTTCTCCAGTACGTCCAGTATCGGCTTGTCGTATTCGTCTATCAGTACCACCACCTGTTGTCCGGTGTCATCATAGAGACTGATAATCAGGTTTTGCAGGCGGTCCGGAGCCGTACGAGCCTCTGGCGGCGGTTTGATTCCTGCCCGTTTTTCATGCGTTGCCAGTTGGCTGAAGATATTGCTCTTCAGGTTCCCTGATTCGCTGTAGTTCGCGTCAAAGCTCAGACGCACCACCGGATGTTTGTTGTTCCAGTCCCAGCGCTCATGAATATAAAGCCCGCGGAATAACTCTTCGCTGCCGGCAAACAGTTCATGCAGGGTATCTATCAGCAGGCTCTTGCCGAAACGCCGCGGACGCGACAGGAAGTAGTATTCGCCTTCATCGACCAATCGTTCTATATGGGAGGTCTTGTCCACATAGTAGCACTCCTTGTTGCGAAGGTTGCGAAAGGCCTGCATACCGATCGGCAATCTGCGCTTGTTCATGTGCATCGTCTGTTGAAGGGATGTGCCGATCATAGCACAAATGAGGACAGCGCATTTCTCCCGCTCGTCTGCCCCCTTTATGAACTACATACTCCCTACCAAAGTACACGATTTCGGCTTTCTTGTCCTGATCGCGCGCTTGCAGATAGACCTGGAAAAGCCCTGAAGTTGCGAACGATCGGAAAATTCGGCGCACCGCTCCCAACTTTCGCAGGAGTTGATGCCGAAGTGGAGTTTCCGGCCATAAAAAAACCGGATTGCGCTCGCGCGCAACCCGGCTTGATGAATCCGGCGGATTCAGGGAATCAGAAGTCCAGACGGACACCGAACAGGTGTTTGATTTCGTCCATACTCATGCCGTTAGCATCCATTTTATTGTCAAAATCCTTGCTGATGCCTTCATAGAGCAGGTGGAAACCGCCGCCCAGATCGTGGTAGACAGCCCAAGTGATGTCACTGGGGTCGTTGCCGGGATCATTGTCATTACCATCCATATCGTGCATGCCCGTGCCAATCATGACCGAGGTATTGCCGAAGCTGCCACCCACCCAGAGCTGGGTTGTGTTGGGTTTGGGGCCGTCCCCTTCAGGATCTTTTGACTGATGTGCGACGGAAGCCCAGTAGTTGCCAAAGGAGACCTTAACCCCTCCACCTACCAGGGTCTCGCCATTTTTCTGGCCCGGGGCTCCTTTGGAATCGTCTATTCCCAACGCGAGGGTGACATTATCACCCAGCGCCAAACTGCCAGCCGCGGCGAATCCGTCACCCCCTTCCTCTGGTTTCATGGTTGCAGGGTCGATCGCGCTATCATCCACACGCGCATCTACTTCGAGAGATACCGGCCCGAATGAATTCGAGTATTTGATCGTATTGGCTGTACGGAATGGTCCGATATGGTGGCTGCCCCCTACGGAGAAAGTAGGATCCACATGCACACCGACATGATTGTACCAGGCGCTCCACTGGTTACCGAGATCAACGCTACCGAAAGACCCGGAAATACCGACCTTGGCAATACGGGTATTTGCGACGCCGGTTCCGGGACTGTCCGAACTGGTAGCGAATTCATATTGGGCAGAAGCGGTCATGCCGTTGCCGAGGTCGGAACTGGCCTTGATGCCGAAACGCGAGCCGATGCCGACGAAGTCAGTGGTGCTTTTTTTAGAATCCGCATCCGGGTCGACCAATTGAATCCCCTGATGGACACGGCCGTATACGCTTACATCCGCTGCCTGAACGGCAACGGGCGTCACGAGTGCAGCAGACACAGCTGATGCAATAAGTGTTTTCTTCATTTTTTACCTCTTGAAAAAATTATAGTTGATACAAAATAAAAAAATCTGTATGTCTGTTGCAATATCCTGCAAGATTTCGCCAGTTTAATCTCCAACTGCCCCTATATTCCGGGTACCCAAGCGACTTCGACCAGTTTTGAAACGCTTTGCACTCAGTCACAACGCGACTTTACCACATATTATACATGATTATTACAAAAAATTAACAATTTTTCAAAAAAAATTTCGGGCTCGTTTCTGTGGAAGCCGAAAACTGTACAACGGATCAACTTTATATATCAGAGTTGTCCGATGGAACATCCGCCTGAACGGTGAGTGGTGTCTCCAACGGGAAATGAGCCTCAAGGCACTCATAATATATAGCTGGCGATTCGGGCTTGCATTACGTGTTTGTGGTCACCCGCAGACCAACAGCCCCCACCAGAATCAATGCGATGAACCCATAGTGATACAGTTCAAGTCGGTCTCCGAAAACGAGAATCCCCAGGGCGCTTGTCCCGATAATACCGAGTCCGGCCCAGATTGCGTAAACAACGCCAACCGGAAGGTCGCGCAACGCGGGCGCCAACGCCCAGAAACACAGGGAGTAACAGAGTATGGAAAGCGCCCCCCACTGCCATTTGGAGAAACCATGTGACAATTTGAGAAGAAACGTGCCAACGACTTCAAGAATAATTGCCACAGTCAAATATAACCAGGCGTTCATTTGGGCATCCCCCGGTGTTATCTCACTTCAGCGCCGGTTTATACCACATCGCGTATTACTTTCTGCAATTTTTCGGATCTGTCATTCACGGTATAGCGAGGTACTTCGCGCCTGCCCCCGATGACTGTTGCACAGCTACGCTGCGATGGGAAAAATATCCGCATCGAAAGTGGTCTGTAGCGTGACAATCAGGATGGCGCTATACACTGCCAGACGCACGGCGATTCATATCATCTCTTGTGGTTTCCCGATTCTGACATAACTGGCCAAAAGTCGGCGAAAACTATAATTTTTTCAAGAGGTAAAAAATGAAGAAAACACTTATTGCATCAGCTGTGTCCGCTTCACTCATGGCGCCCGTTGCGGCGCAGGCGGAAGATATGGCCGGGCCGGAAGTCAGCGTATATGGGCGCATCCATCAAGGGATCTGGATTTATGACCCGGAAGTGGGGAAAGGTACGACCGACTTTTCCAACGGGGGGAGCCGGTTCGGCATCAAGGCCAGTTCCGACCTCGGCAACGGTCTGACCGCTTCTGCCCAGTATGAGTTCACTACCCATCCGGATAGTTCCGGATTCGCTGCCGAATCCGTTTACCACAATGACGACAAGGATAAAGCCGCCAATCTTGGCGTTACCAGCACCCGTATTGGTACGGTTGGTGTTTCCGGTTCTTTCGGCAACGTCACTCTCGGTAACCAGTGGGGCGCTTTCTATAACAACGTATCATATGTGGACCCTACCTTCGAAAGTATCGGGGTGATGTACTATCAGAAGAGGGCGGATATTGGATCAGTTTACAGAACTGCCAAAACCATCAAGTATGCCAATTCGTTCGGACCGGTTTCCCTTGAATTGGATGTACGTCCGGTGGATACGGATGCCAATAATGAATACCGGGATGGTTACGCTTTTGGCGCCACTTTCAATGTGAATGATATGTTCAGTCTCTCGGGCGCAATCGACGACAATGGTGATAAGGAAAAACTGACCGCTCTGCAAGGCAAGGTTTCCCTGGGCGACTATCATGCGGCCCTCGTTTGGCATCAACAGGACCCCAAAGGTAAGGGACCCGACCCCACCCTGACCCAGTTTTGGGCGGGTGGCAGCTTCGGCAATACCTCGGCCATGGTCGGCTATGGCCGCCTTGATATGGATATGGCGAATAGTACGGCCCCTGGTAACAAACCGAGTGGTATTACCTGGGGCGTATATCACGATCTGGGAGGTGGTCTGTCACTGATGTACGAAGGCGGTAAACTGGATAATGATGTTATGAGTCAAGACCAGACCGATCACTGGTTGGGAGTGAAATTCGACTTCTAGTTGCAGATACGAACCTGCTTCATCAAGCCGGGTTGTGCGCGAGCACAGCCCGGTTTTTTATGGGAAGTGATTTGCCCGTACTTTGCCGCATTGCCTCAACCTGTAAGCCGGCATGAATCCGATCAAAGATACTTCGCCACCGCGCCGCGCTCTGCCGTAGCCCCGGCAGAGTAGTGCGCCACCATCTGCGACGAACGCCAATTCCCGGCGAGCATGACCTCCTGCATGGATGCGCCGCGCCGGGTCAACTCGGATGCCAGGCCGATACGCCCTGAATGGGTGGTAATACGGCCTTCCACCCTTGCGTGCCTTGCCATGAGCTTTACACGATAGTTGACGGTTGCCTTGCTCATGCCGCCGAATACAGGAGTATCCGGTTTTATACCCGGCGCCCGGATGGCCTTCACCGCCTCGGCGCACCCGTTCTTGATCAGGCGTATATCCGCATCTTCACCATTCTGATTGGTCTTGCTTGTCCGTATACGAATCAGCAAGGCGCCCGGTATATCCCTTGATTCCCATATGTCTTGCCAACGCAGGGCGAGCAGTTCCGATACCCGTAAACCGGCCTGAAACAACAGCGCGATTATGGCTTGATCGACTCGCCCCCTTGCGGCGGCTTTTTCCGTATTCTCCCGATACCTGCCGCCTCGTCCGGTCGGACGCGGGTCACAAGCGCGCGCCATCATCATCGCCACATCCTCGACAGTAAGCGGGTCGGACTGGCCGCGCCCGCGGTCGCAATGCTCTCGCCGTATCCTTTTGATCGCGGCTTCGGTCTTGCACCCGCGCGGGGACTGCCAGTTATTGGTCTTTGCCCGAAACACGGCGGCAGCGATATACTGCTCAATCGTAGCCGGAGCTTTTCCGTCCGCCTCCATCCCCCGGACAAACGCGGCCATTGCCGTGTCGTCAAGCTGTTTCAGTCCCTCGGCTTTTAGCCATCTGGCAATACGCCGGTTTAGTCTGACATAAGTTATTGATGTTGACCTGCTGACGCTCCCAGCCAGATCATTGCACTCTTCGGGGGTAACCCCGGCAATATCCAGTGATTCCAGCGGCCTTGTCTGCACGGCACTGGTATCGTTTGCCCGGTTCATATTCGCACCTCAATGTTGTTGGTAGTTGATGAAAATATGAACTGTACCGAAAAAATGGAGCGCCTCGGGAATGGAATGCGCAGCGATCAAGCCCAAGCCATAAAAAACCGGGCTGTGCGCAAGCACAGCCCGGCTTGATGGAACAGTGGATTGGAGGAATCAGAAGTCCAGACGAACACCGAACAGGTGGACGGTTTTGTCATTGCCCGTATTATCGGAATCCATGCTGATGCCTTCGTACAGCAGCCCGAGACCGCCGCCCATATCGTGGTAGACAGCCCAGGTGATATCGCTGGGCTTGTTGCCGGGGGCGCTGCTATTCGCCATATCCATATCAGCTTTCCCCGCACCGACCATGACCGAGGTATTGCCGAAGCTGCCGCCCGCCCAGAACTGGGTTGCCGAGGGCTTGTAGGCGGCTTTGGCGGGAACAGCCGCCATACCCAGCACGCCGGGTGTATTAGGAACAGCGTTGACTGCGGTAACCGCTTCTATATCCGCTCTATGGGTGGCAATGGAAGCCCAGTAGTTACCTAAAGAGACCTTGACACCCCCGCCGACTATGTCGCGCATATCGTCATTGTCAACCCCGGCTGCGAACGTGATGTTGTCATTCACCGCGAAACTGGCGGCTGCGGCGTACCCGTCACCGCCTTCAACCGGGGTTACCTTGTTGGCGCTTTTCGTGTCGTCGGTACGCACATCCACTGCGATAGAAACCGGCCCGAATGAATTGGAGTACTGGATGGTGTTGGCCGTGCGCATGGGCCCATAAATTCCCGGATCCGCCCCTAGGTAGTACGTACTTCCTCCTACCCAGAAAGTAGGGTCCATATGTACACCGACCAGATTATAGTAAGCGCCCCACTGGTTACCGAGATCGACGCTGCCAAAAGCCCCGGAAACACCGACCTTGGCAACACGGGTGGCTGTAACGCCGTCGTCACCCTTATCCGAATTGGTAGCGAATTCATATTGGGCAGAAGCGGTCATGCCGTTGCCGAGGTCGGAGCTGGCCTTGATGCCGAAACGCGAGCCGATGCCGACGAAGTCAGTGGTGCGGTCTCCCGTATCCGGGTTTTCGATCTTGATCCCTTGATGGATGCGCCCATATACGCTGACTTCCGGCCCGGCCATATCTTCCGCCTGCGCCGCAACGGGCGCCATGAGTGCAGCAGACACAGCTGATGCAATAAGTGTTTTTTTCATTGTTTTACCTCTTGAAAAAATTATAGTTTTCGCCGATTTTTGACGTGGCACATCGGAATCGGGAAACTACAGGAGACAATCATGAACAACTGCGCGGCCAGCGCTCATGCCGCTAACCGGGAAGCTGGAAGCGGGCAAACCTGCGGAACGATGATCGGGAAAGCCGCCACGCACCCATGTTTTGACAAGGACAATTCTTCCTGTAACACTTTTCCCGCATTGTGTGTTAGCCTTGCGCCTTCGCTTTCACTTCATTTTCTGGTTAGCTAAAGTGTACTTTTCTGTTACCCGGTCAATTACAATCGTCGCAGCGTTCACCCTGCTCCTGGGCATCTCCGGTTGCGGGACATCCCTGTTCGAGTCGAAAAACGAAAAAACCCCGAGCGGCCCTCCGGAACTCAAGAAGCTGGACCCCGATGCAACACACAGACCGCGGCGGTCAAAAACCGGAAAGGCCCAGGCGAAACTTTACAAGCCGGCAACGACCGTATCACTTGAGATTCCTCCTGATCTGATCAGCGCTACTGATGAGACTGTGCTTGGCAATCTGGAGGAAAACAAACAGAACAAAACCCGGGTACTCCCGCAAATAGTCGGCGCGAGAATCGTCAAAAAAGAAGACATACACGGACTGGAAGTCGATACCAGTGTGGAGTCTGCCTGGGAAACAGTGACCCAATTCTGGGCCTTGAGCAACGTCAATCTGGTTGAGTACAATCCGGAAGCCGGCGTGATGGAAACCGAGTGGATCGAACAACCGCAGGCAGAGGACCCGGATGCCTCCTATATCGCCAGGATATCGAAGGACCTGTTCACCTCACTGACCAGAAGCAATACGAGGCTGGACAAATACCGGGTCAGGTTCGAGAGGATTTCCGCGAACCGATCATTTCTGCATGTCGCCCACCGATCCAGCGCCAGAAAGCAAGCCGAGAAAACAAGCCGGAAAAGAATCAGCGAGTTCGAATGGGTTGAATTATCCTCGGACCCGAATCGTGTAACTGACTTCCTGCAACATCTGATATTGATTTTTGACGACCCGCAAGCCTGACAGACTGACGGCGCCACGCATTTGCAACCGTATGTTTTTATCCTTGTCACCCGGGGCGATACTGGTGGCGCCCAACGGCATATCCTCAGCCTGATCCGCCGTCTGCGACATCAGATACGCTTTACTCTGGGTTGCGGGGAGACCGGGTACCTGACTGTGCAAACCGAAAAAATGGGGGTTGCGACGATCATCGTTTCTCACCTGAAAAGATCGGTATCACCATTAACCGACATATGTTCGTTTTTTGATTTTTCACGTTTATTCCCGGATTTCGATTGACACCCACCGATCTTGCGATCAGAATATGGCGCTTTTTCGGGAAGAAGCCGGTTATAATCGCACCTGCCGGAAATCCGTTCGCCGAATCTGAATGCTCAACGGTTAACCGAAATTGGGGTGTAGCCAAGTGGCCCAAGGCACCAGGTTTTGATCCTGGCATTCGGAGGTTCGAATCCTCCCACCCCAGCCAGAACAGTAAAAATCAAAAAAACAGACATGGCATCCCCCGAGAATCTGGCGCTATTCGCCGGCAACGCCAATCCCGATCTGGCGACCGAGATCGCCGGAACCCTCGGCGTGTCCCTCGGCAAAGCCGCGGTCGGACGATTTAGCGATGGAGAAATCAATGTCGAGATCATGGAGAATGTACGCGGCCGTGATGTGTTTATCGTGCAACCGACTTGTGCGCCAGGTAATGACAACCTGATGGAACTGCTCGTCATGATCGATGCGATTAAGCGCTCTTCCGCGGGCAGAATTACCGCAGTCATTCCCTATTTCGGTTATGCCCGGCAAGACCGCAGGCCGCGTACTGCCCGGGTCGCCATTTCCGCCAAGCTGGTGGCTGAAATGATCGGCATTGCCGGGGCGGACCGGGTGCTTACGATGGATCTGCATGCTGACCAAATCCAGGGATATTTCGATATTCCCACAGATAATATTTACGGTTCACCGGTCTTGATGAGTGAACTGTGGCGCAAACAACTGCCCAATCCGGTTATTGTTTCTCCGGATGTCGGGGGTGTTGTGCGCGCCAGGGCAATGGCCAAGCAGCTTGAGACCGGACTCGCCATTATTGACAAACGGCGGCCCAGAGCCAACGAAGCCAAGGTCATGCATATTATCGGAGATGTAGCGGGTCGCTCCTGTATTCTGATAGACGATATGGTCGATACCGCGAACACTCTTTGTGAAGCGGCCCGCGCATTGAAAGAACATGGCGCGCTACGGGTGCTCGCGAGCTGTACCCATGCGGTGTTGTCAGGCGGGGCGATTGATCGAATTGTGGATTCGGAAATCAACGAACTGTTGGTGACCAATTCGATACCGCTCTGCAAACAGGCGTGGGAATGCGCAAAAATCACTCAACTGAGCGTAGCTGAACTGCTGGCCGAGTCGATTCGTCGCATTGCTACCGGTGACTCGATCAGCAACCTGTTTATAGATTAACCAACTGGATTAAAGAGTAGAAAAATGGCAGAACAATTCGAGCTTGTTGCAAGACTTCGCGCACGCTCCGGCACAAAACTGGTACGGCGGCTGCGCCGCGAGGGGGATGTTCCGGCAGTACTTTATGGCGGCGGGAAACCCAATATCAGTATCGCGGTCAATCACGATGTGCTGTACCACAGCCTGGAAAAGGAAGAGTTCTACTCGGCTGTGATCATTATCAATACGGACGGCAAGAAGGAGCAGGCGATTCTTCGTGATGTGCAACGCCACCCTCACAAGACCAGTGTCCTGCATGCGGATTTCCAGCGTGTCGATGAAAACCGGGTACTGACCATGTCGCTGCCCATTCACTTTATCGGTGAAGAAGAGTGTGAAGGCGTCAAAACCGGAGGCGTAATCAGCCACCTGATCAATGATGTTGAAGTCTCGTGTCTGCCAAAGGATTTACCCGCAAGCATTGAACTCGACCTGAGCCGCCTGGGTCTGAACGAATCGCTGCACCTTTCCGATATCAAGCTGCCGCAAGGGGTCCGTATCACGACCCTGATGCACGACGAAAGCCACGAACATGATCATGCTGTAGTTTCCGTGACAGCGAGACGGGTTGGGGGAGACCCCGGCGCAGAAGACATGGCTGCTGATACCACGACAGATGACGCAGGAAATACGTCCGGAACCTGAAACCGGCAGTTCTGTTACCCTGTGCGGCTGCGGGTAAATGTGGAACCTGCCCCGATAGCCCTCGTAGCCGGACTGGGGAATCCGGGATGCCGGTACTTTGCAACCCGACATAATGCCGGGGTGTGGTTTATGCAACGTCTGCAACCCGAATATGGCATAACCTTTTCTACGGAAAAAAAATTCAAGGCGGAAACGGGGCGGTTCAGACATCGAAACGGAGTGATCCGTACGGTCATACCCTGCACATTCATGAATCTGAGTGGTGAGTCGATAGCGCTTGTGGCATCGTTTTATCGAATCGCGCCGCAACAGATCCTGGTCGTCCACGATGAAGTCGATCTCGAACCGGGCGTGGCGCGCTTCAAGGCAGGGGGGGGGCATGGCGGCCACAACGGTCTTCGCAATATCATAGCGAGGCTCGGCTGCGAAAACTTCCCGAGAATTCGTATCGGCATCGGGCATCCGGGCATCCACGGGGATGTGTCAGGTTTTGTACTGTCCAGCCCTCCGCCGCATGAAACCCGCAAGATTGAACAGGCTATCGACAGGGCAGTCGCAGTCATGCCGGACATTCTCTGCGGGAATTACCAGCAGGCGATGAATACGCTGCACCGCAATTCTACGGCCTCCAAACGCTGATGGGCATTCAATGCGGCATTGCAGGATTGCCAAATGCAGGCAAATCCACATTATTCAATGCACTGATCGGTTCCAGTCAGGCGCGCACTGGAAATTATGCCTTTTGCACGATCGACCCCAATACCGGCATCGTTGAAGTCCCCGATAGCAGGCTTGATAAACTGGCAGAAATCGTTCAACCCGTCAGGGTCGTTCCGACCACCGTCGAATTCGTCGATATTGCCGGACTGGTGGCAGGCGCTTCGCAGGGAGAAGGGCTGGGAAATCGCTTTCTGGCCCATATTCGGGAAGTAGACGCAATCATTCACGTTGTACGCGCCTTTGAAGACAATAATATCACCCATGTGTCGAACCGGATCGATCCGAAATCCGATATCGAAACGATCAATACCGAACTGATACTTGCCGACCTTCAGACTGTCGAAAAAGCCATCGGACGTGCCGAAAAAGCCGGGAAATCGGGTGACAGGGAACAAATAGCGCTTGCCGGGCTGCTGGACACAGTCAGGGCTCATCTGGACAACGGCTCCAGGATCGGTTCAATGAATCTGCCGCCTTCGGCGCGCCAGACCCTGAAACCCTATTGTTTCCTGACTGGCAAGCCTGTTCTGTACATAGCCAATGTCGGAGATGCCGATTACGACCGCAATCCCCACCTGCCTGCCATCCGGCAGATAGCAGAAAGCGAATCGGCACAAATGGTAGCGGTATCCGCTTCGCTTGAACAGGAACTGACCGAACTGGGCACAGAAGACGCCGCTCCGTTTCTCGAAGAAATGGGGCTACGGGAACCGGGGCTGAATCGTGTCATTCGCTCCGCTTACGCCTTGCTCGGTTTACAGACTTTCTTCACGGCCGGCCCCGAAGAAGTGCGGGCATGGACGATTGGGACAGGCGCCACAGCCGTACGGTCGGCAGGGATCATACACAGCGACTTCGAGCGGGGTTTCATTTGCGCCGAAACGATCTCCCAGGATGACTATATCCGGTACGGTGGCATACAGGGGGCGAGAGAAGCGGGCAAGCTCAGACTTGAGGGGAAAAACTATGTCGTTCGCGATGGAGACATCCTGCACTTTCGTTTTAACGTATGAGTCAACTGGGTTACGAGGAACTGGAAGCCCTGCTGGATGAGTATCTTGACCCGATACTTTCATCCCGCCGAACCTCTGAAGAACCGGTACGCAGGCTGCTCCCGCTTTCCCGGCGTCACCAGGATTTCGTACTGCACTGGACAGATGTGATCCGCAGGTCGAACGCAGAAATGGCGTGGCAGTTCATCAGTCGGGTTCCACTGGCTCTGAAATTGATGGATACCGAGGGAACACGCCAATGGCTGCTGCATGCCATGGATATCTACGACAAGGAAGGTTTGTACCCCGGAAGCGCCGCATTTGAAAAAGTGGAATCTTTCGCCCGCGAATTTCGACTGAGCCATGTTACTGTCACCCTGGAACAGGTACGGAACATTCTTGAAACCATTGTATGCGGCCTGTCCGGGCGAGCGCTCAAACTGGAACCGGGCAGCAGCGTCTTTACCGACACCGAGACGCTCTATCTTCCGCAAGCAATCAACCGCTTCAACCGGCGGGAAGAAAATTACCGATTGTACAAAATCATGGCCGTCCACCTGTGGGCGCAAACATGGTTCGGCACGTTCAGGCGCCCTGCCCCCGACTCGCCCCATCTCGGCAGGATATTGAGTCAGTTTCCAGACAGCGGGCGCGCCCTGAAACTGTTCAACATACTCGAATGCTGGCGACTCAACGCATATATAGAGCGGGAACTGCCGGGGCTCGCCAGAGAAATGGCTCAACTGCACCCGGTAGCCGTTCCGGAGGATGCCACATGGAAAAAAGTACTATCCGGACTGTCACAACTCGATGCAACCGTATACCAAACCCTGGAAGCGACCTCCATGCTGTATGGTCTGCAACTGCCCTGGCCGGAACCGTTCGTATACCAGGGCGAGCTGAACCCCGATGCCGCAGAAATGACAATCGAACAACGCATGGAAACGGAAAGGGGCGAATTGCAACTGAGCCTGAATGAGCTTCTGGAATCCATTCTCAATGAGCAATCCCCCGATTCGGATGCGCTGCCAGCCGAAAACCCGCAGTTCGACATTGCCGTCGATGAGCAGGGCAAACCTCAGGTCACTCTCGACGGCGAACCACTTGGCGCACCGCCGGACCTTGAGAATTTATTGACCTCCATGTTCCAGGATTTCGATGACGTGCCGGACGACTGGCTGGTTGCGGCCGGACACGGCGGCTATGATGACGGCGACAAACCGGATAACGCAACCGAAGATACCCGCAAAGGCGCCCGACATAAAGAGGAAACATTCCTGTACGACGAATGGGATTTTCGCCGTCAGACCTACCGCAAGAACTGGTGCGCACTGCGTGAAGCGACTCCCCATGCCCACTACGATGATTTTACGGAAAGAACACTGGAGCGCTATACCCATCTGGTGGCAGGCATCAGGAAACACTTTGAGGCCCTGCGCGGAGAAAACCGGATGCTGAAAGCGCAACCTGACGGGGACGATATCGACCTGGAAGCCCTCGTCACCGCACACGCAGACAGGATCACCGGTGTTGAAATGACAGACCGGGTATATGCGCGCATGAAGAAACAGGAACGGGATGTGGCCGCCATATTCATGGTCGATATCAGTGGGTCGACCAAAGGGTGGATCAACGATGCGGAAAGGGAAAGTCTCATTCTGCTTTGTCAGGCGCTCGAGACCCTGGGAGATCAGTACGCGATTTACGGATTTTCCGGGATGACCCGCAATCGCTGTGAAGTCTATGTAATCAAGACCTTCGGGCAGAGCTATGACAGGGAAGTTCGTGCCCGTATCAGCGGCTTGAGGCCCCAGGACTACACCCGCATGGGAGTCGTGATCCGCCATCTGACTCGCATTCTCAATAACGTAGAAGCGCGCACCCGGATTCTGATCACATTATCGGACGGCAAGCCGGATGATTACGATGGGTATCGGGGTGATTATGGAATCGAGGACACCCGTCAGGCGCTGCTTGAAGCGCGCCATGGCGGCATCCATCCCTTTTGCATTACCATTGACACCGAAGCCGGCGATTACCTGCCCCACATGTATGGCCACGCCAGTTTTACGGTGATCGATGAAGTCCGCAAACTCCCCCTCAGGGTGGCGAACATCTATCGAAAACTGGCTACCTGATTTTCCCGGAAAATTTTACACCCGAAGAGCCGCTTCATTATCGCTGACCTCCCTTGAGATTGCATCCAGCCGCTTGAGGGTAATACCCGGCTTGAGGTAGTGCGCTGCGTCCGGGAGGGAGCGGAGCTTTTCGTGGGAGGGCATGACGAGTTCGCAGGGGTAGTTCCTTTTGCGCTTGCCCTTGTTGTCGACCCGCTCTTCGGCGAACAGGCAGGGTGTGAGCCCCCGAGCAGGAACGCGTTGACCGCCCCCGCGAAGCGCTGGGAGATTGTTCGTAGCCCAGTTGCTTGCGGATGACAGAACCGTTCTTGCCCTCCACCAGGGCGTTGTCTTTGCTCTTGCCGGGACGGCTCCGGGTCTGCTCGATGTGGAGCTTCTCCAGCAGCCTGGCCACCCGTTGGTTGATGTACAAAGAGGACATTACTGAATTGGACTAACATTACCCCGATTTTATCTTGACATCAGAGGGGCCGGATGCTATATCATTCTTATTAACTGATTAATCAGTCAGTTTTATAGCATGTCTGCCTTAAGCCGCTCTCGCGGCCAGATGGCGCGGTGTCGGCGTCACTGTTAATCGGAGAGTAATTATGTGTACTGTATGTGGATGCGAGGATACTGAAAACAAGCGGCCTTTTGGGCGTCACTCCCACTCCCACGACCATTCCCATCATTACGGCCAGACAGAGTCCGGCGTAACGGTTGCCGGATTCTCCCAGCAAAGGCTGGTACAGATCGAGAAAAGTATCCTGTCCAAAAATGATGGATATGCCGCGTCAAACAGGGAGTGGCTTGCCGCGCATGGCTTGACGGCGCTGAATCTTCTTTCCAGTCCCGGCGCCGGGAAAACAACGCTGCTGGTCGAGACCATTGGCAGGCTTTCAGGCAGACTGCCGGTCGCAGTCATTGAGGGAGATCAGGAAACATCGAACGACGCCGACCGTATTTCGCAATCCGGCGCCAGCGCCATCCAGATCAATACCGGCAAGGGCTGCCATCTGGACGCCCACATGATCGGGCATGCGCTGGCGGACCTGGATGTGGCGCCGGGAGGGGTCGTGTTTGTCGAGAATATCGGCAACCTGGTCTGTCCGGCGATGTTTGACCTCGGAGAACACGCCAGGGTCGTCATTCTGTCGGTAACGGAGGGCGAAGACAAACCGATCAAATATCCGGACATGTTTGCGACTGCGGACCTGCTGCTGATTGCAAAGACCGACCTGCTGCCCTATGTCGATTTCAGCGTCGCACAGGCGGTCGAATACGCAAGGCGGGTCAACCCGGATGTGGAAACGATTGAGGTTTCAGCGAAACAGGGCGCCGGTATGGCTTCCTGGACCGACTGGATCATACATCGGTGCACACAGACACAACCCGCACAGTGCACATCCCGCCGTTAGAAAGATGCACGAACTTGCGCTCGCCAGGAATATGATAGAGATCGTGCAACAGTATGCGAATGAAAATGGCCCGCATCATGTCAGGACGGTTTCCATACGACTGGGGGAATTGTCCGCAATGTCGAGAGCATTGCATTTCTGTTTTGGCACTGCTTCCCGCGGCACATTGTGTGAAGGCGCCACCCTGCAAATCGAAGAAATCCCCCTGACTGTCTGGTGCCGGAACTGCAACGAAAACAAATCACCAACCGGGCGGTACAGCTTTCGCTGCGCGGATTGCGGGATGCCGACTCCGAAAATTGTGACTGGCAAGGAAATGGAACTGGTTTCCATTGAATTATCCCCAAGAGCAGAAGACAGGAGGCTGGAGCCCGGCTTGCCGGCCCGTCAGCAGGCCCAGTCAACCCATATCCTGTTTCAAGGCGTTTGAATATGACCGAAAACAACGACCGCCCCCGGTTTATTCCGTTTCAGCACCAGGGACCGCACCGGGAACAGACCGGTACGCACACGATGTCCCCGAACAGGCACAACGGCGCATTCAAGGCAGAGGGAATCCTGACATTCATGGGTGCGCCCTATTGCCCTCCCGAGCGGGACAGGATTCGTGAAGCGGGCGCCGGGATCTGTTTCCTGGGAGCGCCCTGGGATCAGGGTACGATAGTCAGGACCGGCACATCAAGCGGCCCCCGCGGAATACGCGAGGCCTCATCCCAGTATTTCCCTTATATGTTCGAGTATGACGTTGACCTGATGACATTTTTCAATGTCGTGGATTGCGGAGACATCCCGATTGTCCCGGGCAACAATGCGCTGTCGCAACAATATATGGAAGATTATGTGACGGAATGCCTGGAAGGCGGCGCCAAGGTACTGCTGGTGGGAGGCGACCACTCCGTTCCCATTCCCGGAGCAAGAGCGCTGTCCCGATATTTGTCCAGGCATCGCCCGCAAGGGAAAATGGGATACCTCCATGTCGATTGTCATCTGGATGCCGCCGTGGATTGGGCAGGAATTGAAATTACCAATGCCTCGGGACCGACGGAGACATTCAAACTGCCGAATGTGGACAGCAGGAACATGGCTCATATGGGTTCAAGGAACGGACTCAATCCAAAGGACTGGATGGATTTCTGGATTGACAACGATATGCCGATCATACCCATGTCCCGGGTAATCGAGGAGGGCATTGACAAATGTGGACGGCTTATCCTCGACCGGGCCTGGAACGGAACAGATGCCGTTTATCTGTCATGGGACACGGACTCCATAGACTGCAGCGCCATGCCGGGTACGAGTTGTCCAGAGTGTTACGGGATCAAGGCGCGTGAAGCGATCCAGTTCGCCAGAATTGCCGGCGAGTACGGCGTTGATGTAATCGAGCTGGCGGAGCTGTCCCCGATCTTTGACGTCAGCCAGATGAGCGCGAAGCTCGCCTGCATGCTGCTCTATCATTATCTTGGCAGCAGGGCGGCAACCCTGCGCTCGGAAAACGGGAATCCCCGATGACCGGCGCCGCTATACTGGCAGCTTATAAATAATTGAAATTGCAACAGGAATACCGATGAACCCGGCAAAAGCATTCGCACACCTTTTTTCCCCGCTTGGCGGGGACGAATCCGGCAACTACCGTTCGCCCGGCCAAATTTCATTTCTGCGCTCGTCATTTGTGCCGGTCGACAGCGAGGAATTGAAAAATTCACAAGCGCAGTATGCCTTTGTCGGCGTACCGTTTGACGAAGGAAATGTAGGGAAGCCCGGGTCCGAAGATGGTCCCAGGGAATTTCGGGTCGCGTCACTGGATTACTTTCCGTACTGGTTCGAGTTCAACGTCGACCTGCATGGCTCTGCAATCGACACCGGAGACGTCTCCATGCCGCGTGTAAGCCCGGAGGTGGCGCGCGGCAGAATCTACGATACGGTACTCCGGGTTTTGCATGCGGGCAAAACTCCTGTCGTTTGCGGCGGAGACCGCTCTGTTTCCATTGCCGCCGCCAAAGCGTTGTCGGATTATCTCGGAAAAGACAAAAAAATGGGATACATGCATCTGGGCGCACACCTGGACATGTCCGATTCCTGGGCAGGCGAGAGTCATGTCAGCGCCTGTACCATGGCTCGCATTACGGAACTTGAAAACCTGGAGATGGATCATGTCGCGCATATGGGCGCGAGAAATTCCTTCAATCCGAAAGATCAAATTGATCTTGCCAAAGCCCGGGGACTGCGGTTTTACCCAATGTTCGAAATTCTCGACAAGGGTGTCGATAAAGTGACCGAAGAAGCGGTTGAACGGGTATGGGGCGGAACCGACGGCCAATATCTGAGCTTTAACTTCAACGTAATGGACTCATCCGCAGCTCCGGGAGTGACCGCTACAGAACCGGGCGGCCTCGAATCCAGGGAGATCATGCGGGTCGCGTCACAGATCAGCGCGCGCGGCGGAGTCAGCGTGATTGACGTAACGGAATTATGCCCGATGTTCGATGTCAGTGGCTCTACATCCAGAATGGCAGTGTGTGTGGTTTTGCGTATCATGGCCGGGATTGCGTATAAGCATGGACACACTCTTGATCCGTCACTACGTCGACCCGGCTGGAAATACGGGAACTGAGGCAATCCGCCCGTTCAATTCGTACACCTGATCCAAAACAGACAGAACGAGGTAAATACAAATGGCAAACATGACGAAGAACTTCCACAGGGACCAATTTCCCGGATCCGTTACCAGAAGAGCGTTCCTCGGTTACACGGCCAGCGCCGCGGCTGCGACCCTGCTGGGGGCGCAAACAGCGGCCGCGGCGGATGAACTGAACATACTGGTATGGTGCGACCATGCGGACGACAAGCTGATCAAGCCCTTTGAGGCTGCGCACAATGTCAAAGTAAACGTAAAAACCTATGAAGGCACCGGCACGGCTTTATCCATTATCGGGCAATCTTCACCCGGAGACTGGGACGTTCTGGTCGTAGATGCACCCGATGTTCCGGTTGTCGCCCGCCAGGGAATCCTGGCGCCTCTTGATGACGGAGACTTCCCGTTGGGCGACCTGTTCTCTCCCCTGACTTCAGCTGACTTCAATTACGTCGACGGAGTACGCTACGCCGTACCGGAAAAATTTGGCTATTACGGTGTGGCATACAACAGGGAAAAGGTAAACCCTGCGGACATGCGCTCCGCCCAGGTTATGTGGAATGACGATTACAGGGGCAGGGTTGCCGTGTACGATTATTATTTTCCGACCATGCAGTTAATCGCCATCTCGATGGGAATCAAACCGGACAGGATCGGTCTGGATGACCTCCCGGCAATTCGCGATAAACTGCTTGCGATGAAACCGAATGTCAAGATTATCGGTGATATAGTAGGCGTACAAAATGCGCTGGTAAGCGGTGATGTCGACCTGATATTGAACGGCGCCGAATTCGTGGTTTCCGGCTTGATGCCGACCATACCCGCACTGGACTGGACCATTTTTGATGAAGGGGGCCTGATGTGGATACAGGGTATCGGTATGTTTGAAAGTTCCTCCAACAAGGCGCTGGCACAAGAATTCATCCGCTACATATTAAGTCCTGACGGCCAAGGTCGTCTGGCGACTTCCGAATGTTTCTGGGCAATGCCGTCGAACAGAAACGCCGTACTGGATGATGACCAGAGAAAGATATTACGCTGGGACGAACAGCCCGATTTTCTGGGCAAATCTGTGCCCTCCACGATCAGCCGGCCTGATATCGACTCCGCAATGCTGGATATCTGGACAGAATTTTTGCAAAGCTGAACACCGCATACTAAAACCCGATTCACTGACGGATTTGCGAACCGGCCCGATTTTGCCCAGCTGTGGATTATCTCTCCGGATAATCCGGGCCGACGCCTGACCGGGCCCGGCTGCCGGTCATGTCGACGGGTGCAAACAGGTGATGGCAGTTCAACGTATGAGCGTGAAACGGGAATTGACAAAATGGGCCATTCAGCCTGCGGTGATCTTTACGCTTGTCTTTTTCTGTCTGCCGCTTTTAATCATGGTGGTAGTGAGTTTCTGGCAGAGAATTTACGGAAAGTTGCAGGCGGACTGGTCCGTCACAAATTACGTCAAGTTTCTTGGCACGGATTACCTGCTTGATTCACTGCAGAACTCACTGGAAGTGACGCTGGCCACCACGCTTGCAAGTGTCTTGCTGGCTTACCCTCTGGCCTGGATTCTGGCGTACCGGATTCCACCGAAATGGCAGAAGATACTATTGATCCTGATCGTGTTGCCCTTCTGGACGGCTTATGTCGTGCGCTCATACAGTTGGCTGCTCGTGATCTCGGAAAAAGGCATCATCAATGTAACCCTGCTGTCGCTCGGTATCATCCAGGAGCCGCTGGAGCTTGCTTATCGCCGCGGCGCGACGATTCTCGGTTTTGTTCACTTTTTCACTATGCTGATGACCCTGACCATTTATGCGAATCTTGTTCAAATCAAATCATCGTATCAAAAGGCGGCCGCAGACCTCGGGGCAAACCGTTTCCAGGTGTTCGTATATGTCACCCTGCCCCTGAGTATCCCGGGCGTTGCAGTAGGCGCATTCATTACTTTTGTAATTGCAATCGGGGATTACATAACCCCCCAGATTCTGGGAGGCGGCACCGAGATGCTGGTGCCGCAAGCCATCATGCTACAGGTATCCCGCGCAGCGAACTTTCCGATGGCGGCAGTGATGAGCCTGACTCTGATGGTGGTGGTCACCATTGTTTATTGGATAGTCCACAAACGTCTGAAAATGGACCGGATATAGGAGAAAGCAGGTGCTGAACCGGATCAGGCGTGCCCCGTCAGTCTTTTACTTGCTGCTCGCACTGCTGTTTATATATCTCCCCGTATTCGTGCTGGTGATGTTTTCATTCCAGGACGGGCTGTTGCCGGTATTCCCCTTTAATGGGCCCAGTTTCCAGTGGTATGAAAAAATGCTGGCTAACGAACGGCTGACAGAGTCTCTGTACAACTCGGCGCTGGTCGCGGTCCTGTCTTCGCTGGTAACCACAATTACGGGATTTCTGGCTGCCTACGGACTGGCCCGCCATCACTACCGCTTCGCAGCCGGCATCCGCTTCCTGTTAATGGCGCCGCTCATGGTCTCATACCTGATTATCGGGATCGGGTTGTTGATCACGTTGAATATTTTTGGCATATCCAAATCCCTGCTGGCTGTGGGACTTGGGCATGTGGTGATCAATTTGCCGCTCTGCTTTGCGATTATGTATTCCCAGTTTGGGGATCATCTGAAAAATATCGATTGTGCAGCGCGGGACCTGGGCGCCAGTGACCTGTCCACGATCACCCTGGTTATTGCGCCGATTATGAAACCGGCGCTTTTGGCATCGTTTTGTTTATCGGCAACGCTGTCCTGGGATGAATTCATCATCGCGTTTTTGTTGAGCCGGTTCGATGTTACGCTGCCGGTCATCATCTTTGAAATGTTGCGGGCCGGCTTAACCCCTGAGGTGAATGCGGCCGGGACCATGGTGTTTGCAATCTCGATGGCGCTGGTTGCCATCTCCGCAATTGTCATGTTCTTCAACACCAGGAATACATGATAATGAGCGGTCCGCTCCTGGAACTGGATAACATCACGAAGAAATTCGGCAGGCTCACTGCCGTGGACAAGGTTAGCCTGAATATTGATCCCGGTGAATTCCTGGTTCTGCTCGGCCCTTCCGGCAGCGGGAAAACGACAATACTGTCCATGATCGGCGGATTTACTGTGCCGACCAGCGGAATGATTCGTATTCATGGAGAGGACATGACGAATGTACCACCGGCTGGCCGCCCCACAGTCACTGTGTTTCAGGATTATGCGCTGTTCCCGCATATGCGTGTTATTGAAAATGTCGCGTTTGGACTAAAAATGCGCAAACTCGACAGGCGGAAGAGACGTAAAAAAGCCGCAGAATCACTTGAACTGGTCGGTCTCGGCGATTTCAGTGACCGCGGCGTGGACCAGCTCTCGGGGGGGCAGCGTCAACGGGTCGCGTTGGCCCGGGCAATTGCAGTGGAGCCGTCTGTTCTTTTGCTGGACGAGCCGCTTGGGGCGCTGGACCTGAAAATCAGACAACAAATGCAGCAGGAGCTCGTGCGATTGCAAAAACGCCTCGGAGCAACTTTTGTCCATGTCACCCACGACCAGGAAGAAGCGATGAGCGTTGCGGACAATATCGCCCTCGTCAATGGCGGGAAGATTGAGGACTACGGCCCCCCGGAACGGGTCTATCTGCGCCCTGCGACTTTGTTTACAGCCAAATTCATGGGAGAGAACAATACATTCGAGGGATTCGTTACCGCGATGGATGATTCCGGAATTTCCGTCAATTCCGAAATTGGCAAATGTACTTTACCCGGCTGTGTCTCTATGCACAGTTCGACCCGTATCGGAGAGAAGGTGCACCTGTCCCTGAGGCCGGAGCAAATCAGGCTGGGCGACGGCAACCGGAGCAACCTGATCAATCTCGGTGAAGCCAGGGTTGAAGAGGTGATTTTCCAAGGTACGCACCGATTATGCCGGGTCGTATGTCAAGGCGAAAAAGAAGTGTGCATGTTGCTTCGTCTTCGCCTTGACGAGAAAGTGGAGGTGTATGACACGATTTATATCCATGCGAAACGTGATGATGTGATTTTGCTGGTCCGCTAGCATACGTTGACCCACAAGTCCATGACTGGAAAATCGATCAAAAAGCCGGGGCCGAAGGGACAGAAGCGGGCAGACCACCTGATGGAGGTGGCTATCGACCTGTTTTCTGAAAGAGGGTACAGCGCGGTAACGATACAGGATATCACGGAAAGAGCGGGTGTTGCACACTCGCTTGTCTATTACCATTTCAAAAACAAGGAGGAACTGTTCAACAAGGCGGTGAATAATCTGATAGACAAGCAGATTCGACAGTACCGGGCGAGCCTCCAGCAGCATTCGGACCCGGTCGAACTGATCGAAAAGTGGATCCGGTACAACATTGATCACTCGGCCGTTTTAATGAAGCTTGTCCGCATCATGTTCGACCGCTCCATCGCACAAAATGCTACTCCGTTCGCCAGAGACGCCATACGACATTTTTATGATGAAGAGCACAGTATCCTGTCCAGGAATATAGCCCGCGGCGTCAAGCAAAAACAGTTCAGGCAAGTAGACCCGGACAGCGTGGCTTCGTTCATATCCACGCACATTGACGGTGTGTTTTACGGGGCATGCACACAGGAAAACTTCGACATCAGAACTGAAATGGAACGTATGAGAAACACGCTCCGGGAAATTCTGTGCGACCGCAGAAAACAATCGCCTGATCCGGGCATCCGGGATTGTCATACCGACACCGCGCCGGCTTCTGCGCCCGGACATCACTTGCGGCTGCCATGCGCTGACTGCCAGACTTTCGGGAAAGATATACTTCCTCCATCCCGAAGACTCCCTGACAAAGCCTGATTTCGATGAAAACGACCCATAAACTGACCCTCGAAGACGCTAATCTCATTATTGAGGCATGTCGTCAGAAAGCGCTGGAAATCGGTGTAGACATGGATATAGCGGTCACCGACGACGGCGGTCATCTCATTGCGTTTCAGCGCATGGACAATGCCAGGGTAACCAGTATCGAAATCTCGATCAATAAATCATTCACCGCAGCGGCGGCCCGAAAATCTACCCGGGATTACGGCAAGGTCAGCGCCCCGGGACAGCCCGTTTTCGGAATCAATACCAGCCATCAGGGTCGCTTCATGATCGTCGCGGGAGGACTGCCGATTTTCGTGGGAGGCGATATTGTGGGCGGAGTCGGATGTAGTTCAGGCACTCCGGACCAAGATGAAATCGTAGCCCGGGCAGGCATGCACCGGTTCCTCGAATCAATCACTCCACCACCCCCGTCAGGATAAGACCGGAGTCTGCCGGATTGCGGGGTACGACGGAACCCCCCCCCCCCTGTACTTGCTGAACGGCGTGCCCGGTACGGGCGCAACCTGTTTTCAGATGCGGTTCAATGTAAAATGGGTCGTTGTGAATCGGGCTCGCGCTGGAAATAAATTTGACGTCAAGATGTATTTTGTTCGCCGAAGAAGCACGCAACAATCTCTTGCGGGGGATTGAAAACCCTGTAAGAGCTATTCGGTCATCCTATGGACCGTTGGGTCGGTGTACACTTTTTCATCGCCCGCCTGCAGCCCCCGAAGTTCTGTTTGACGGCTTATCTATTACGCGAAAATTTATAGATACCGGTTCGGCAACGCGAACCGGGACCACGATTCTTGGAGAAGCGCTTTACAACCTTGATCGTCAACAGGGCGATGGCGCTTCCACTCTCGCTCTTGTGATTGACGAAATTCTACGCAGAGCCATCAAAGCTGTGGCGGCGGGGCATGACCCCGGCGAGCTTGCCAATGCTCTTGTACGAAGCGCAGAGTTGGCGGTATCGGTGGTAACGGATAACATACGGGCCTTCAGCACGCGCGAACACACCCGTGGACTGGCTCTCACTGCCATGATGGGTGAGCGCATTCTGACAGATATCCTGACGCAAGTGGCTGACAGCCTTGGTGACATCATGCAAATTGTTGTTCGGGAAGGGTCAGGAATTGAAACGACGACACGCATTCTGCCCGGCATGTCGATAGACGCCGGGGCTGTGTCGCCATTGCTACGCTGTTCCGGGAGCGGTCGAGTTGATGTGTACACTAACCCCTATGTGTTGCTGGTTGACCAGCATTTGGAATCTTTGGGAAAACTTGTACCCATCCTTGAGGGATTCGCCCGATCAGATAAATCGCTGGTCATCCTCGCAAGAAATATTTCTGGCGCAGCGCTCAGTACGATCATAGTCAATACCAGAGAAAATAATCTTAAATTAACGGCTATCGCGATTCCTGAGGTGAGCTTCCGGGTCTTTGATGTGCTAGGAGATATTTCGATACTCACTGGCGGCGATATTGTCAGCCAACAAACCGGAATCGGTCTGGATAGTCTTCGCCCCGAGATGCTCGGTCAGCTTGACCGACTGGAAGTGTATGAAAATAGCGCTCTCCTGTTCGGTACATACCCGAACACAGAAAAACTCCATATTCGACGGGCGGCTATTCAGGCTGACATTGCGAGAAACGTCAACTTGAGCCTCGACAAAGAGCGATTGGAACTGCGTCTTGCCAGACTTGGCGGAGGTATCGGCGAGATTCACATTGCATCTCGAAGTAGCGCTGACCGGAAACGTCAATTGATATTGATGAAAAAAGCGGTGAACAGCTTGAAGTCGGCTCGGCATTCAGGCGTTGTTCCTGGCGGTGGCGTCACTTATCGGCTGGCAGCCTGCAGCCTGATTGACAACGCAACCGGAACCGGGACCCGGGTAACAGCGAACAGATTGCTCGCCCAGTCACTCATGGCGCCAGAGTTTGCCCTTGCGAAGAGCGCCAATTCCGGGCTTACTGCATTGGAGTCTTGTGTAACTCGACCAGGGAGTCGTGGGCTCAGGACGCTGGATGTGCTCTCAGGACAACTTGTGGACGTCTGGCAACACGGCTTGCTTGATCCGGCTGGACTAATCATTGCCGTCATCCGGCAATCCGCATCCGTAGCGGCCACCCTGATTCGTACACAAGCAAGTATCAGACGCTAGCAGGCCAGCTATTTGACGTAGATTTACAATATGATATATCATGTATTGTATAACATTTTATCAGGAGCCCTTTATGCAAACCCTTGCATCCAATTCAAGCGATCTGGCCGCTTTTGACCGGAAATATCATCTGCATCCGTTCACGAACTTACGTGCTCACACACAAAGCGACCCTGTCGTAATGATGAAGGGTAAAGGGGCCAGGCTCTGGGACAGTAGCGGCAAGGAATACATTGATGCGCTCGCCGGACTGTGGTGTGTGAATGTTGGATACGGCCGCGAAGAACTGGCGCAAGCGATGAGTCAACAAGCTCGAACATTACCCTATTACCATGCTTTTGCATCAATGACATCAAGCGCTCCCGCGCAATTGGCTGAACGCATAATCCATCTTGCGCCTGACCGGATGAGGCGGGTCTTCTTCGGGAACTCGGGTTCGGACGCCAATGACACGGCTATCAAGATTGTTTGGTACTTGAATAATGCGCTGGGGCGACCGCGGAAAAAGAAAATTATAGCGCGCAATCGGGCGTATCACGGCGTATCAGTGGCTTCGGCGAGTTTAACGGGGCTGGACGGAGTACATCGTGCATTTGATTTACCGGTGTTCGATGTACTTCGTTTACAAACGCCCCACTATTACCGGGTGGCCGCAAGCGGGATCAGTGAAGACGAGTTTTCCGGACAGCTTGCGAGCGAACTGGAAGCGGTCATCGAACGGGAAGGAGCTGAAACAATCGCCGCTTTCATCGCTGAACCTGTAATGGGAGCCGGAGGCGTCTTTATTCCTCCGACAGGCTATTTCAACCGCATCCAGAAAATTCTCAAAGATCACGATATCCTTTTCATAGCGGATGAAGTAATCTGTGGATTCGGTCGATTAGGCGCCTGGTTCGGTTCCTTTACCTTTGGGCTTGACCCCGACATAATGACGATTGCAAAAGGTATCACTAGTGGTTACCAACCATTATCGGGTTGTATGGTAAGTCAGGATGTTTATGAGGCGCTTGAGAAAGGATCGGATGAAATAGGATTTTTTGGGCATGGGTACACGTACAGCTCTCACCCGATTCCGGCAGCCGTAGCGTTAGCTAATCTGGATTTGATCGAGCAAGAAGGACTTGTTGCCAATTCAGCGAAAGTCGGGGCCTACCTGCAACAACAGCTGACAAAACGAATTGCTCCTCATCCATTGGTTGGCGATGTGCGCAGCAAAGGTTTAATCGGCGCGGTGGAGTTGTCAGCGAGCAAAGACAGCTACGCGCCTTTTGATCCGGCGCTCGGGGTAGCCAGACAAGTTTACGCGACAGCGCTCTCCAATGGGTTGATTTCGCGGGCGTTGCAAGATTCTGAAATTCTGGCCTTGTCTCCTCCACTGATTATTACTTTCGAGGACGTCGACGAAATCCTGGACAAGCTGCTTCTATCCTTGGATTCTGTTTGCGATAGCCTGATTTCTTCAGGGAGTATTGAAAGAACCGCACGGAATGTCGCATGAGACTGTGCAGGCAAAACTTCCAATAGAAGGAAATTCCCTGTCCATTGCGACCCCTGATGTGATGATGGCTTTGCAAAGTCACTCCGAAACTGAAGGCAACAGCAGCGACGACAGGCAACCAGGCGCTATGTTACCGACTGTGGAATCCTCTGCGGAGCAAGCGTCGCTGATGCTGAACATCGAAAATGCACATCATAGTTATGGCAATGTAGAAGCGTTGCGCGGGGTTACGCTTACGGCCGAAAAAGGTGAATTCCTCACCATCCTGGGGGAAAGCGGATCGGGTAAAACCACCATGCTTCGGATTATCTCCGGACTGGAAAAGCCTGTTTCGGTCGACCGCATCGAGATCGATGGAAAGAATGTTACCGACTTGCCGGCGGCGCAACGAAACTGTACAACGGTGTTCCAGAATTACGCGCTTTTCCCCCATATGTCAGTTCAGAAGAATGTCGAATACGGACTGTTAGTGCGGGGAATTAAACCGGCTGATCGCAAAAGGCGGGCTTTGGAAGCGCTTGGCCTTGTACAGCTCGAAGACAAATCGGAGCGAGGAATCAGTCAACTCAGTGGTGGAGAACGTCAGCGTGTTGCGCTGGCCCGGGCACTGGTCACCCACCCGTCAATTCTTCTTCTTGATGAGCCGCTTGGAGCCCTCGACGAGAAACTTCGTCAACAGATGCAGGAAGAACTGGTGGCGCTTCATCGGCAACTCGGCATGACGTTTATTTATATTACACACAGTCAGGAAGAAGCGCTCACCATGAGTGACCGTATCGCGCTAATGAGTCAGGGGAAAATTATCCAGCGCGGCTCGCCTGAAGACCTGTTTGACCGGCCAAATTCCAGATTTTGTGCAGATTTTATGGGGTTCGAAAACATTTTTGCTGGCACGGTGCGGAACATTGAAGAACCTGTAGTGAAAGTTCATCTGGGCGGTGCGCTCTTGTCCGGCATCTGGACGAACAAGGGACTTCCCCGTATTGGCGCTTCAGTATCAGTAGCTTTTCGTTCCGAGCGAGTCAGGACCGGCCTCTCTTCCGACTACACCGCAACGCAAATGAATATATTGCCGTGTACTCCGAGAGAACGCCTTTATCGGGGCAAATATGTCGATCAGGTGGTCGAGACCGGAATCGGCAGTATTCGTATCCGAATCTGGGACCGTTCCCGGCAAGCTTCAGATTTTAACCATATTGTCTGGCATCCGGAAGACTGTGTCGTTATGCCTGATCCGCCCCCATATTGATATTAAGGATATTAAAAATACGAAATATGATATATGATATACTTTCCGATGCCTGCTTCAGTCAGTAAAACCTGATCAGGCGTAGAGCAACCTTAACGGTTAATAACCACTACCCCGGAGGAAAAGACATGAAAGACTATTCAGGTATTAATTGCCAGATCGACCTTTCACGCCGTGACATGCTCAAGTTCATGGGCGCAATGGTTGCGGTTAGCGTAGCGGGTGGCCCGGGAGCGTCGTCGGCGCAAGCTGCCGGTGAGCCTGTGAGGGCCTATGGCGTTACAACGGCTCAATTGAAAGATTGGGGCTTGATGGAGAAGAGTCTGGGTATAAAGATGGAGTTCATTGGAACTGACAACTCGGTTGGTGTATTTCTACGAGATGTTGTCGCTTCCAGGCTGGGAGACAAAGTTGATCTGTTTATTTTCGAATCAGGCACCGAGGACATTTTGGGTCCACAGGGGATCTACCTGAAAATTGACGAGAAACACCCGGAACTCAAGTTGTGGGACCGCACATCTGACGATTGGAAGCGCTCTGCGGTTGTGACCAGTAAAGATGGTGGACAATACGGGATACCGGTAATCGGTAACGCGGACAGCTTTGGCTATTTCCCCGAAAAACTGGGCGTGAGCGCTGATGGTCAGGATGATATTTCATGGGAAATGTTCTTCGAAAGTGAAGTTACTCGTGGTCGTGTGGCTTATGATCAAACATGGACATACTCGTTGCCGGTCGCAGCGCTCTTCCTGAAGCATCATGGGCGTGTCAGGATCGACAATGTTGTTGATATGAAAAAAGAAGAAGTACGGCAGGTAGTAGATTACCTCGTAGAGCGTAAAAAGGCAGGACAGTTTCGCACGCTCCACTCGGCATTTGAGGAACAGATCCAGCTTCTGAGTAATCAAGAAGTCGATATTATTAACTGCTGGGAGCCAGCTACCAGGGAAGCAAATAATGTACTGGGACCAAACACAGTGTTTTATGCCTACACGGAAGAGGGTTATTTCAAGTGGGGACATGGTGCATATATCGCATCCCAGGCTGCTGACCGGAACAATATGGATAACATCTACAAAGTGCTGAATTATTTTCTGGATGGTGAATATCGGGCGCATCAGGCGCGTGATCGGGGATACGCCGGTCCCAACCTTGACCTTGGCGTTGCCTACGCCAGGGAAAACGGCTGGTCACAGGCTGATATTGATAGCTTGACTGCTAATCAGGTAAAAATTGAGCGCAAGTTTGCCAAGCCTTTTGTCAGTACTACTACACCCGAAAATTCGAGTGTCATGGAGGATGAATGGCAACGTTTCCTTAACGCATAAAGCATTGTAGCCATTGCACCCATTACCCATTGGGTAATGGGTGCAATTACTATGTTTTTGGCAGTATATTTTTGCTATGGTTGCGGATGTGATACGCAAGCGGCTTTTATCCACCCCTTTCAATACTTGGGTATTGCGGATATTCGTGATCGCATGGGCGTTGATTGTGTTGCTCCCGCTTTCCATGTTGCTGGTGTACAGTTTCTTTGAAACAAAGAGCTTTGTTACTGTTTATACGCCAACTTTCAATACATGGATATCCATATTCGACTCGGGAAGGTTTGAGGTAGCGATCAGAACACTTCGGATTGCACTGACTGTTACCGCAATTGAGTTGGTGATTGCATTTCCTTTCGCGTTGTGGCTGGCCAAGGTCTGTCGCTCAAAAGCCACTAAAGCAGCGCTCCTCGCCTTGCTGACGATTCCCTTCTTCCTCGACATATCCTCACGAACCATTGTATGGCGCGCGATACTCGGACAAAACGGCTTGATCAATACAATACTGCTCAACACAAACCTTGTTTCGGAGCCAGTAAAATGGTTGCTTTATTCCGAATTCTCGGTCCACTTCGGAATGATTGCGCCTTATTTTCCGACCATGGCGCTGCCCATCTATCTGGCAATTACGCTGATTGATGATGATTTGATTAAAGCCAGCGGAGACTTGGGCGCCAGTCCGTTTCAAACACTGACGCACGTCATTATTCCGCTGTCCATGCCCGGTATTCTCGCAGGAATCGTTTTCACACTGGGACCGGCGCTGGCGGCATGGGTCGAGCCCGGCATGCTTGGTGGTGGATTCGTGAACTTACTGAGTCATTCGATTGAAAGCGCTTATACCGCGTTACGGTATCCAATTGTGGCGGCATTGTCGGCATTTATTGTCATGTTGCTTGCCGGGCTTTTAATCATCGTGGTTGTTATCACGAGGCGAGCCGCCAACGCCGACCGGGTATTCCGGCAAATGCGCCAATGAGTTCTGTTGAGCCTCTTTACGCGAAGCGGGTTCTGGCCGTGCCGCCACGGCCGACTGCCAACAAAATCGGATTCTCTCCTGGCTGGAAAACGCTATCCGGGTGGCTTGGCTTTTCTGCGCTTTTTCTTACCTATGCTCCGCTTGTATGGTTAGCGCTGATGTCGGTGAGCAAGAAGCCGTTGTCCGGTCTTCTGGCATTTCCCCTGTCATTCGAGCACTATCATGCGCTGGCAGCCCAACCGGGCTGGGTGGACCCTTTTATGGCAAGCCTGACCATAGGCGCTCTGGTTGCGCTGGTTTGTATGATAATTGCCACAGCTGTAGGCCGCGCTATCCCCAATTCAAGGAAACCCGGGGCGCTTGTTTTATTTGCGATTATCCCGTTGTTCGTCCCGGGTATGTCTATGGGCGCTGCATTATTTATTTTCCTGCGAACATTCCTGGATCTGAAGTTGGGTTACTGGGCAATTTTTCTTGGCCATATCGTCTGGGCATTACCGTTCTCGCTGTTAATGGTTTTGGTGATTGCGGTGCGGTTTGACTACAGGCTCCTGGAAGCGGCCGAAGATCTGGGCGCCAGCTCATGGCGCCGCTTTCGGGATATTGAGTTTCCTGTTTTGCGTCCAGGGATAGTAGGGGCAGGTTTATTTGGTTTCCTGCTGTCTTTCAATGAGGTTCTGCGGTCGACATTTCTGCGGGGAACAGAAGCGACCATGCCTGTCTGGAACTGGACTATGGCGGCATCCCAGCAGAGTCAGGTACCTGTCATTTTTTCGCTGGCGACCATTGTTTTGTTGATCACATTGCCTCTGCTTGGTGGATTTTTCTGGGTGCTTTTCGTCCGACTTGAGCAAACATAATTCATTGTCGAATAAGCAATGGTCAATTTATGAAACCAGAGCTCTCAATCCGGGGTCTCATTGTCCGGTTGCAGAGTATCCAGCAGAGTTTTACTGGCCAACAATATATCTTGTCGGATCCCTTCGCTGAATGCGGCCATGTTTTGATCGCGGTATGCTTCAAGAATCTTCTCATGCCAGTCATTGCTTCTGTTTATATAGCCCGATCCTTCGAATAATTGTGAAAAATAAGGAGCCGCCAATACCCACATATCGCGAATGACGCCGATCAATAGCGGTGCATCCGATTTCTCGTAAATAAGAAAATGGAACTGTTCGTTGCAGGCTGTGTAATCCAGGATGTTGCGCCGGTTTGTTGCCTCATCCATATCTTCAACCAAATCTTCCATTCCTCGCAAATCACGTCGAGTCAGTTTTTCAAAAGATAATTCCGCGGCAAGCGGCTCAAGCGCTACTCGGATACGGCGAATTTCATGGAACCTTTCTACCGTCAATGTAGGCACTCGGAACGACTTGTTGGGCTGCATTTCCAATGCGTTTTCCGCAACCAGTCTTTGTACCGCTTCTCGTATTGGCGTCGTCGAAATCCCGTACAGGCTGGCTAATTCCCGAACCTTGATGGACTCACCGGGGCAAAACCTGGCGGAAATCAGGCCCGATCTAAGTTGGGCGTAGGCCTTTTCGGCAAGGGTTGTATGCTCAATTTTGGCGTCCATATGGCAGTTACACCTGACTTGATTGAATCACATTATCATACAGCGTGAACCTGGAAGATCAAATTTCTGCATCATCCGCTCGATCAGCAATATCAATTAAAGCAGGTGTTGAATTATGCAGTATATGATATATCATATAGGATCTATCGCCAGCACACAAGACAAGGTTTTCTATTAACTGGAGGCTCGTTAATGTCCGTAACAATTAATTGCGATATGGGTGAGGGTTTTGGGCTTTATACGATGGGAGATGACGCCGCCTGCATGCCTTTTGTTTCCCATGCAAATATCGCCTGCGGATTTCACGCATCGGATCCCTCAATCATGTGGGAGACTGTAAAAAAAGCGATAAAAGCGGGCGTCAACGTAGGTTCACATCCCGGTATCGCTGACCGCGAAGGATTCGGTCGGCGCGAAATGGCGATGACCCGTATGGAGGTCGCCGCCGCAGTTTTGTATCAAACAGGGGCGCTTCAGGCGTTTCTGTCTGCCGAAGGCCAAACGCTGAGCCATATCAAACCTCACGGCGCGTTATTCGGCATGGCGCAGAAAGACGAGAAAATCGCCAACGGCATTGCTGATGCCGCGCTTGCTATTGGTGTCCCGGTAATAGGGTTTTCCAACTGTGTTATGGCAGATATTTTTACTGCGCGCGGCGTGCCATTTGTCTGTGAGTTTTACGCTGATTTGGACTATGACGACAACGGCCGCCAAATCATTACGCGACATCATCATCAAGTATCAGTGGAGGAGGCAGTAGACAAAGTACTCAAAGCGCTGAACACTGGAAAAACGCTATCCGTGTCAGGCAGAGAGGTGGATGTCGTCGCCGATTCGATTTGTGTCCACAGCGACACACCCGGCGCATTGGATATTGCCAGAGCCATTCACGGTGTCCTGGCTGACCGTCTGTCGGATCACCTTGTCCGGGGAGACTTTCGTTGATCTATCAAAAATTGAGGTTTTATCCTGCGGGTGACCGTATGATAGAGGTCGAACTGGGTAATGAAATGAGTTTTGATTTGAATTTCATTGCTCACAGTTTCTCCGCGGCGATTCGTGCAGCGGACATCCGGGGATTTGTCGAATTGGTGACAGAATTGGCGTCACTCCAGGTAGTCTATAATCCCGATCTGATCAGTTACGAAGACATGCTTGGGGAACTGCTCGGTATTTACGAGTCAATCGGGGATATCGAAAACCTTGAACTGAATAGCCGGATTTATTATGTGCCTGCACTTTATTTCGATCCGTGGACTGAAGGATGTATTAACGACTACCGGGCCAATGTAGGGAAAAAAGACGAAGATGATCCTGATTATGTAGTACGTCTTAATGCGCTCGGGGACCGGGCGCATCTGCGCCGCGTCCACTCGGGAACGGATTACTGGGTAGCGGCGCTGGGTTTTTGGCCCGGCTTATGTTCATTGATACCTCTTGACCCTCGATGTCGTCTGGTTGCGCCAAAGTACAACCCGCCACGCATGTGGACACCGAAAGGCGCAATAGGGCTTGGTGGAGCGGTAACCTGCATTTACCCCGACAAAACACCGGGGGGTTACCAGATTTTCGCGCGTACACCGATGCCCACATGGGATCGAGAGCAACGCCTTCCGGCATTTCGAGACAATCTTGCACTGATTAAGGCTGGTGATCGAGTGCGCTTCGTGCCAATTGATCGAGAAGAATACGATTTTACAGAAGCAAAAGTGCAGGCCGGTACGTATGAACATCCCTATGTCGATTATCAGCGGTTCTCCATTGCAAACTACCATGCCTGGCTAAGGGATATTGCGCCCGAGTCCGCTCAGGAGCCGCTCCATGATTGAGGTTTTGCAACCCGGTCTGGAAACATCAGTTCAGGATTTGCCGGGTCGAATCGGCTACCTGGAGCAAGGCTTTCCGCCATCGGGGCCAATGGATATGTGGTCATTTCGCCTGGCTAATCTGCTGGTCGGCAATCCGGCAGAGGCGGCAGGTCTGGAGTGCCAGTTTCTGGGCCCGGAACTGTATTTCAAGCAAGACGCAACGATAGCAATCACTGGCGCGGATATGTCGCCTGCGCTTGATGGCGAAGCGATTCCCAACTACCAGACGTACTATGTCACTGCAGGCCAAACGCTGGCATTGGGCGCCGCGCGGGTGGGCGCACGATCCTATCTTGCTATCGCGGGGGGTATAGACACACAAGTGATTCAGGGATCGAGATCGACTTTCCATATGGCCGGGCTTGGAGGGGTAGAAGGCGGCGCGCTGAAAGCGGGACAATGTATTCCTGTGGGGCCTGCGCATAGACCAGTACGCAACAGAGTTCTTGATGCCTGTATCCCCCCTGTTCACTCCAATCCTCTATGGGAAATTGAAATTGTCAGAGGACCGAATGATGGCTGGATTGATGACGCGGGCCACTCTGTTTTTTTCGGTAAAAAGTGGAAGCTCTCGGCGAAAAGTAACCGAACCGGGCTACGCCTGGAGGGGCCGCCACTAACGTTCAGTCGGAAAGCATCTGACAAACCGCCAGAACATGGAGAGGACCCGTCGAACATACTTGACCATGGCTACCCGTTCGGCGCGGTCAATCTCGCAGGTCAGACGCCGATTATTCTCGCGAATGATGGCCCCTCCGCAGGTGGATTCATCAACCCGTATACGGTCCCTTCCGCAGCATTCTGGAAACTGGCTCAATCACAACCCAACCAACTTTACCGATTTGTGGAAGTCAGTGTCCCGCAAGCTCAGAAACTACGTCGGGAGCAGGACCATCTTTGCACTACATCCAGTCTGGTATTGATTGATTAACGACATGATTTACCAAATCAATGGCATTGCGCGAATTTGATCAACTCCTGAAGTGGCGCTGCAACACGTCAAATCGTATGGCACGCTGTATGTGGAAATGGCAAAAGACGAGTGAGAGGAAAATTTATGCCTGTCAGTGAAGTTATATCTCCGTTGCCCGGGACGTTTTACCGTAAACCATCGCCAGACGGTCCACCATTCAAATCGGAAGGTGACACCGTCACGGCTGAGGATGTGATCGGTCTGGTCGAAGTAATGAAGTCCTTTTACGAAATAAAGGCAGGCGTCGCTGGCGTCATCATCAAGTTTCTTGCTGATCATGAAGAACCCGTTATGTCCGGCCAGACTGTGGCTGAAATAAAGACTTGAGATCATGACCGGGCAAAATGTGATTAAAACACTCCTGGTTGCTAACCGCGGCGAAATCGCAGTGCGTGTTATCAGGGCGTCACAGGCTCTGGGAATTCGTGCTGTGCAAGTATACAGCCTTGCAGACGCTGATTCACTGGCAGTCAAACTGGCGGACGAATCCATCGAAATAGGGCCACCGGCTGCCGCAAAATCGCATCTGAATATGGATGCAATCTTGTCGGCTTCGAAGCAGTGCAATGCTGATGCCGTACATCCCGGCTATGGTTTCCTGGCCGAGAACGCCGATTTTGCTGACGCAGTCGTGCGGGCTGGTATGCGCTGGGTAGGACCATCCAGTCGTGTGATACGTATGCTCGGCGATAAGGTCACAGCGCGCAAAGTAGCGAAGGCGGCTGGCGTGCCCACGATACCGGGCAGCGATGAACCAGTCAGTGATATGGATTCCGCTCGCAGTATTATCAAAAAAACCGGTTTTCCGGTGATGATCAAGGCATCCGCGGGTGGAGGAGGACGTGGCATTCGTATTGCCGGAAGCATGGAGGAGTTTGAACGGTTTTTTCCACAAGCCAGGCTTGAGGCCAGATCCGCGTTTGGCAATGACTCCCTGTACCTTGAGAAAGTAATTGAACGCGCGCGCCACGTCGAAGTACAAATACTCGGTGATGGCAAAAATATTGTGCACTGTTACGAGAGAGAGTGTTCGTTACAACGCCGGCGTCAAAAAGTGTGGGAGGAAGCGCCGGCAATCACATTGTCTGAAAAAGTGCGCGAAAAGCTGTGTAACTCGGCTGTCGATCTGGCCGAATCTGTTAACTACAGAGGCGCGGGTACTGTTGAGTATTTGTATGATGAGAGTGCTCGCGAATTTTATTTTCTGGAAGTCAACACACGCATTCAGGTTGAACACCCGATCACTGAAATGATTACGGGTGTGGATCTGGTGCAGGAGATGATCAACATCGCTGGCGGAGAGCCGCTCTTGATACAACAAAAAGACCTTGCGATCAAAGGACACGCCATTGAGTGCCGCATCAACGCCGAAGATCCGACAAATAATTTTCTGCCGTTTCCCGGCACAATATCCGAGCTCGCGGTGCCCGATGACACGGGTGTGCGTTTCGATACGTTGTTGTACCCCGGTTATACCATTCCACCGTTTTACGACTCGCTGATCGGAAAACTTGTAGTACACGCCAAAAATCGCGAAAGCGCATTGAATAAACTGCGCCGGACACTCAACAAGTTAATCATAAACGGTATAAAAACTACTGTGCCACTACACGCCTCACTGGCAAATGACAGCGCCGTACGAAACGCTGCTTTCGATACCCGGTTTCTTGAACCCTGGCTGCGGCGGCACGCCAGTAATCTGTAATCGGCTGACTCGGTGCGGGCAAACCAGGGGGCTGTTAACACTATGTGGATTGAAGAGCATCCACAATGAGAGAGCAGTGAATGCAATCTCATGATCGAAGTAGGCTATCAGAAAGCGCTGGAAATCGGTGTGGATGGTATCAGTTTTCTCGGGCAGTTCGAAAACAACCGTTCGAGCGAACTGAAAATCCGGTTGTCCAGTGTCCCGGACAGATCAAGTGAAATGGATTCGCTGAAAAACTCATCCATGCCAAGAGCGGCGCTGATCGCTTTCAACTCGATCCGGCCGGTGCGTTCAACCCGGCGCGCGACCTGCTTCAGGTGGCGTTCGAGGTAGAGTGGATCATTATGATTACTGGTTGCGCTTTCCATGGGGGCGCCGTCAGAGATCATGACCAGACATTTTCTGTCTTCAACCCGGCCCAGCAGACGGCGCTCTGCCCATTGCAGCGCTTCACCGTCCAGCCCCTCCTTGAAATGAACCGGATTCATCAGAGAAGAGATTGAATGCCGGGAGCGCCGCCAACTGGTTTCAGCATCCTTGTAAACAATATGCAAACGATCATTCAGGCGACCGGGATATTCGGGAGAACCTGATTTGCGCCATTTCCGAATCGACTCGCCTCCAGCCCAGCCTGCGGTAGTGAACCCCAGTATTTCCGTGGACACTCCGGCAAGCTCCAGCGCCCGGCAGTAGATATCCACCATAACGGCAACTGCCTGAAACCTCTGTCGTTTCATCGACCCGGAATTGTCAATCAGAAAACTGACCACGGTATCGCAATGCGGCGCCTGTTTTTCTCTCCTGAAAACCCGGTAATAACCGGGCCTGGACACCAGCTGACTGAGCCTGCGGCCATCCGTGTAGCCCTCTTCTTCCCCGTCATCCCATCCCGACCGGCGCGGTACTGCAAACAAACGCCGCAAGCGCAGGGCCAACCTCGGTATATTGACTGTCTGCGCCATGACCATCCGGTCCAGTTCCGCCCTCAGTTTTCTTCTCTGTTCCATGCGATAGAGGTCGCTGGCCGCCACCAGTCTGTCAAAATCCGTGCAAAAAACAGAATACTGAACCTCGCAGTCTGCGCCTTTTCCCGTCCGCCAACCCGCATTGCTTGCGGATTCGACATAGTGGTCATCGACCTCATCGACAGGAGGGAGCAAGGCCCTGTCCCTGAGTGCCGCCAGATGCCTGCCAGCCAGATTGCCGGAAACAGATAATGCGATTTCATGCACAGCCTGTGCGATATTCAAGGCATGGCGCGCATATTGCCGCTGGTTATTGATCCATTTTTTCAACATCACCAGATCATCGCCGATGACCGGCGCGAGTCTGAATCGTACCGACTCGATCAGCTCTTCGACTTCCCCGTGCCCGGAGCGGCCGGTCAGTCGGCAGCGGGCGATCCAGGTCAGGCTGTAAATCAACAGCCCCAGTTCGTTTTCGACAAGCCCGTTTCCGTGGCTTTGGCGGCGCCACTGGTCGAACGCCTCATGCACATTACGCCCGATGCCGATCAGGATTTGCGGGGCGCGCGCTTCACATCTCAGTTGCTCAAGAATATCGAATGCAAGCCTCGCCACAGGCTCCCGGGGTACCAATGACCGGTGCAACGAAAGGTTGCTGTGAATCAGTCGAAGCGCAATGCAATCGGCTACTCCACGATTGCGGGAGAAGGAATCGGCAAGTGTATCGACCAGCAGATGGGGTGCATGGAACGACAGACTACGGCCTTCCAGGAAAAGAGTCTGTCTTTTATATTCCGCCCCGGGGTTTGCCGATAATGCCCGGATGACAGCAGCGCAATGGCGTTCAATCAACCGGCGCCTCGCTTCTTCTGTCATGATAGCGCTACAGGCCGGGCGCTACTTTGACCACTGCGATTGCGTGATCGCGTATTTCAGGTCCTCACCAAAAGCGCGCTGATAGTATTCTGCGATAATCGAATACTCGGCCTGATCACACTTGTTCAGAAAGGACAAAAGAAACGCCTTGCCGATATCGTCAAATATTTCGGTGTTTTCCGCCCACGTAATGACAGTTCGCGGAGACATTACAGTAGAAATATCTCCGGCAGAAAAGCCGCTACGAGTCAGGCCCGCCAATCCGACCATGGCCCTCACCGTTTCCATACGATCAGAAAACGCCGGCACTTGGGCCAATACGATATCCACTTCCTCCTCCACGGAAAGATAATTCAGCGTAGTCACGATATTCCATCGGTCTATCTGTGCCTGATTCAATACCTGGGCGCCGTGATATAACCCGTTCAGATTACCGAGCCCGACCGTATTGGAAGTGGCGAATAATCTGAACCCCGGATGTGGACTGATCACCCTGTTCTGATCCAGCAACGTAAATTTCCCCTCACGCTCCAGGATACGATGAATCACAAACATCACGTCCGGACGGCCGGCGTCAAACTCATCGAAAACCAGGGCCACCGGACGTTGCAGGGACCAGGGAACAATTCCTTCCTGAAACTCGGTAATCTGTTTGCCCTGTCTGATAACAATCGTATCCCGACCGACCAGGTCCAACCGGCTGATATGTCCATCCAGATTAACCCGCACGCAGGGCCAGTTCAGCCGCGCGGCAACCTGTTCTATGTGGGTTGACTTGCCCGTTCCGTGGTAGCCTTGCACCAACACTCGACGATTTTTTGCAAATCCGGCCAACAGCGCCAGCGTAACATCATGATTGAAACAATAAGCCGGATCGATTTCAGGCACATGCTCATCGCGCTGACTGAAAGCCGGCGCTTCAAGGTCGGTATCCAGCCCAAATGCGGTTCTTGCGGAAATCATGCAGTCCGGGGATTGTACGGAAGAATTGGGGTCTGACATAAAAGATTTCCGTCAGTTATCCGATCATCCCGCCCGCAGCATCGCCAGATTGCGCGTCTTGCGATTGAAAATCACCGCCAGCACATGGATTCGCTGATTTCCCGTACAGTACCTGCCCGCATAATCCTTACTTGCTATCTGCGCAAGCGCCTCATCCGCCTTCACCGCAGCCTGCGACTCATCATCCGCTACCTTGAACTCCAGCACAAATACCTGACCCTCACGCATCAATACCATGTCCGAACGACCCCGACCGGTGGACTCTTCCACCCGCATATCCAGACCCAGCGCACGGAAACAGGCGTACAGCACGGTCGCATAATGACCCTCGCTACGACCCCCGTCGTTGTGCGTATGCCACTGATACGGAATACCGGCAAAGAAGGCCTGTAATTCCCGCTCGAATCCCGCAAAGTCGTTGGCGTCCAGCAATCCGACCAGCGTCTCGCCACGCTCCGCGGCAACCACCAAATCTCCGGTGACGGCCTCCAGCAATTGCCGGTTCAGACTCAATCTCACTTCATGATTGGGATAGTCCAGTGTATAGAAGATACCCGCAGGACGCGCTTCCTCATCAACAAGGGTCAGATACCCGCACTGGAATAACAGGGCGTTCAGATTGATTCGCTCAACCTCGAATGTGGACAGGTCGCTGCGATACATATGCAGGTTCTCCAAATCCAGCGTATTGACCGCCCCGCTTGCCATGCGCTCGTACAGAAAGGACGGCGTGCCGGTCTCATACCACCAGGGCAGAAACTCCCGGTTCCTGAAATACAGCAGGATGTCAAACGGGTTGTAAACCTTTTCCTTCCCGCGCCAGTGATAGCCGTTGTACCAGTGGCGAATATTCTCGCGGTCATCGTCCGTCACATCCGCCAGTTCGGGAGCGAACACCGTTTCAAGGTCATCCTCGGTATAACCGCAGATTGTGGCGTATTCAGGGTTCAGGCTGAGGTCGTAGAGGTTATTGAGTACCGAGAACAGGCTGACCTTCGAGTACATGCTGATGCCGGTGATGAATACGAAACGAATGTAGTCGGCGCAGCCCTTGATCATGCCGTAGAAGCCGCGCAGATAATCGCGGTTCTCGCGCGCCAGTTCCTTGTTCTCCAGTACGTCCAGTATCGGCTTGTCGTATTCGTCTATCAGAATCACCACCTGTTGTCCGGTTTCATCATAGAGACTGACAATCAGGTTTTGCAGGCGACCCGGAGCCGTACGAGCCTCTGGCGGCGGTTTGATTCCTGCCCGTTTTTCATGCGTTGCCAGTTGGTTGAAGATATTGCTCTTCAGGTTCCCCGACTCGCTGTAGTTCGCGTCAAAGCTCAGACGCACCACCGGATGTTTGTTGTTCCAGTCCCAACGCTCATGAATATAAAGCCCGCGGAATAACTCTTCGCTGCCGGCAAACAGTTCATGCAGGGTATCTATCAGCAAACTCTTGCCGAAACGCCGCGGACGCGACAGGAAGTAGTATCGGTATCGGCTTCCCCCCTTGGTCAAACTCCACAAGTGAGGGGTTTTGTCCACATAGTAACAACCGGATGTGCGGATGTTGGGGAAGGAGGACTCTCCTATCGGCAGTTCAAGTCTGTCCGTTGTCATCGTTTATCCGGCTGGCCAGATTTATCGGGAGGATGTTCATTGATCATAGCACATAAGAATTGCTGTATTTCACCCGGTTCTCGCCGTCCTTTTTATTTTGCTGTTGAATGTGCGTTAAAATCCACCAGCCGCAATTTTGTGACAATCCATTCAGGTTTTGCTGATTTTTACAACCAATGTCCGATAACCATCCGATAACCGGCGTTTTGATAAATAATCTCGGTACGCCAGCTTCCCCCCGGGTGCGCGATGTACGGGTGTTTCTGAAACAATTCCTGAGCGACCCCCGGGTAGTGCGAATGTCCCGACCATTATGGTGGTTCATACTGAATGTCATCATATTGAATACCCGCCCGAAACGATCCGCCGAAGCGTGGCGGGAAATATGGACCGACCAGGGCTCGCCGCTGCTTGTGATCAGCCGAAAACAGGTCGAGCGGCTTCAGGCCCGGGCACAATCCGGTTTGCCGAATGTCAGGGTCGAACTCGGAATGCGTTATGGCATACCATCTATTGAACAAGGGCTGGACAGGCTGCGGCAGGCAGGCGCGACACGCTACCTGATCATTCCGATGTATCCACAATATTCGACAACGACCACCGCTTCGACGAAAGACGAAGTGCTGAGAGTGTTCGGGTCCTGGCAGTCCACTCCTGAGTTCCACTTTGTCTGTCACTATTTTGATGAGCCGCAATACATCGAGGCCCTGAGTTCGTCTATCGAACAACACTGGCAAAAGAACGGGCAGTCGAGCAGGTTGCTGATTTCTTTTCATGGCATACCGGAACAGTACTCACGACAGGGAGACCCATACCGGGAACAATGCGAATTAACGGCAAAACTGCTGGCGGAAAAACTGGGCATCGAACCGGAGCAGTGGCGTCTTTCCTTTCAATCCAGACTGGGCCTTTCAAAATGGCTGCGACCCTATACCGATCATACCTTGCAGGAACTGGCCAGACAGGGTATAGAGTCTGTTGATGTCGTTTGCCCCGGATTCAGCGTGGATTGTCTGGAAACACTGGAAGAAATCGCGATCAGTAACAGACAACTGTTTCTCAAATCAGGAGGCAGCGCTTATAATTACATCCCGTGCCTGAATGACGAACCACAACATATTGAAATGCTTGCTCACCTGATAAAGAATCATAGTCAATGAACTCATTGTTAATCATCGCCCACGGTAGCAGAAATGCCGAATCGATCCGTGAAATCCAGGATTTAACCAGCAGATTGCAAAATGCGGCTGCTGATTTCGATTGCGTTGAATGCGCCTTTCTTGAAATGGCGAAACCCGATATTCCCACCGGACTGTCCGGGCTTGTCGAAAAGGGCTCAAGGAAAATCACAGTACTCCCCTACTTTCTGGCCAGAGGCAATCATGTTATCCGGGATGTGCCGGATCAAATCTCCAGTATGCAGAGCCGGTATCCCGATATTACAATCCGGCTGCTTCCCCATATCGGTAAATCGACCGGCATGCAACGTCTGATAATCGACCATATCCAAAACCCCCAAAGCTGAAGCTGATCCAGCCCATGAAATTTCAGCTTGCCTATAATCTGGAACGCAACAACGACACGATGTCGGTCAGGCAGGTGATGCGGCATACGCTGGAAATCATACAAATGGCGGACCACGGCGGTTTTCACATTGTCTGGGCAGCGGAACACCACGCGATTGAAATGAACATGGCGCCCAACCCGTTTCAGATACTGACCTGGTGGGCCAGCCATACCAATAACATCCGCCTCGGTACCGCTGTGGCGGTAGCGGCATACTGGAACCCAATCAGACTGGCGGGCGAGGCCGCTTTTCTGGATGTGCTCAGCGGCGGCCGTCTCGAGTTCGGAATCGGCTCCGGCGCCTATCAACGTGAATTTGACCGCATGCACCCCGGCCTGAAACAGGAAGACGCCTGGCGTCACATGCAGGAAATACTTCCCGCAGTGAAAGCGCTGTGGCAGGGCGATTATGCTCACGATGGAGAATTCTGGTCATTTCCGACCACTACTTCAGTACCCAAACCCTTGCAAAAACCGTATCCGCCCATCTGGGTCGCCGCCCGCTCACCGATCACGTTCGACTATGCTGTAAAAAACGACTGTAATATTCTGAGTTGGCCGATGGCTCGATCTTTCGACGAAGCACGGCTTTATAAAACCCGGCTGGAAGAATCGATGACCAGAAATCCGGGATGCAAACGTCCTGTTTTTGCCATGATGCGCCACGCCGCATTGTACGAGAACAATACGGAACGGAACCGCGCGATTCAGTCACTGCAAACCAATATGGGGCTGTTTGAAAACCTGTACCGGAACCTCGGTGATGTCGTAAATGGATTCCCCCGGCAAATTCCCCTGGAAGATCTGGTTGAGCGCGAACAGTATTACCCCGATAAACTGGAAGAGAATCTGATGTTCGGCTCCCCGGACCAGGTAATCGAAAAGCTGAAACTTCTGGAAAAACTGGGAGTGGATGAATTCGTCTATTACGCGAGTATGGGGCAAAGTCACACAGAGCAGAAAAAATCACTGCAACTGTTCTGCGATGAGGTTATACCGGCGTTCACTTGACCCCGCTCGACAACCAAGACCCGGCCATTGAAATCCTCCGACGGCACAGACTACCGCCTTTGCGGCCCGCAGCAGGCAGCAGTCGTTACGCTGATTCATGGTATCGGGTTGAACAAGCGCCTTTGGCGTCAATATGAAGCGGCTTTATGCAAACGCTACCGCGTACTCAGTTATGATTTGCCGGGACATGGGGACAGCGCCCGTCCGGTGACGCAGGTATCGTTATCGTCGCTCACCACACAACTGTGCGAGCTGCTTGACGAACTGGCTGTCGAGCGGTGTGCGATAGTCGGATTTTCGATGGGCGGGATGATCAACCGCCACTTTGCCATGCGCTATCGGGAGCGGGTTGGCGCCCTCATCGTTTTGAACTCCCCTCACGAACGCTCCCCTGAAGCGCAGAAAATGGTGGAAGACCTGTTAGCCCGTACCGCCGAAGGCGGGGCGGCGGCAACGATTGAAAGCTCACTGGAACGATGGTTCACCGCTCAATTCCTGGCTACACAAACGGAGACTGTGGAACAGGTACGGCAGTGGGCGCTTGCTACCGACCCGGGCGCATTCACCGACAGTCGGGCCGTGCTGGCCAACGGGGTCAAACAACTGATCCGTCCGCACCCTCCTGTGCGGGCGCCAACGCTAACGATCACCTGTGAAAACGACAGTGGCAGCACCCCGGAAATGGCACACCGCATTTCCGCCGAAATCTGCGGAGCGCAGACCCTTGTCGTACCGGCATTGCGGCACCTGGGGCTACTGGAACAGCCTGAGCGATTCATCAGGCCCGTCATGGCATTTCTGGACGAAGCGCCGGACTGGAAATGAACAGCTTGTCAGGCGATCAAGCCGCGGTTGAATTGGAAACACCCTGTTTTCGATTGAAAACGAATCCTGATTGCCCGATAATCGCCCCTCGTTTTTCTGATTTCAGCATTTATTTCCGGGGACAACATGACAAGAGCGGAACAAATTACAGCCGTAGAAAATGACTGGGCGACCAACCCGCGGTGGGCAAACGTAACGAGAGGCTACAGGGCGCAAGACGTCGTTCGTCTGCGCGGATCCGTTCAGCCTGAGTTGACCTATGCCCAACGAGGCGCCAAAAGGCTCTGGGATCTGATTCATGGAGGCGCCAGCAAAGGCTATGTGAATTGCCTGGGCGCGCTGACAGCGGGACAGGCCGTACAACAGGCCAAAGCAGGGATTGAAGCCATTTATCTGTCTGGCTGGCAGGTGGCCGCAGATAACAACAGCTCCGAAACGATGTATCCCGATCAATCGCTTTATGCCTATGATTCGGTGCCCGCCGTGGTACGCAGGATCAACAACTCTTTTGCCCGCGCAGACCAGATCCAGTGGTCACGTGGTATGGATCAGTCAAGCGATCAGTATATTGATTATTTCCTGCCCATTGTCGCGGACGCGGAAGCCGGGTTCGGCGGCGTCCTCAATGCGTTCGAACTGACCAAAAACATGATTATCAATGGCGCAGCCGGAGTGCATTTTGAAGATCAGCTCGCCGCAGTCAAAAAATGTGGGCACATGGGTGGAAAAGTGCTGATCCCGACCGGGGAGGCGGTCCAGAAACTGGTCGCCGCGCGACTCGCGGCAGATGTACTCGGCGTTCCGACCCTGATCCTTGCTCGCACCGATGCGGAAGCGGCCAACCTGCTCACCTCGGATTTCGATGACAGGGACCATCCTTTTCTCACCGGCGAACGGACGTCCGAAGGCTTCTATCGCGTAAGGAACGGGTTGGAGCAAGCTGTTTCGAGGGGGCTTGCCTATGCCCCTTACTCGGACCTGATCTGGTGTGAGACAGCCACGCCCGACCTGGGGTTTGCGCGCGAATATGCCGATGCGATACACGAGAAATATCCGCGCCAGCTCTTGGCCTACAATTGTTCTCCCTCATTCAACTGGAAGAAAAATCTGAATGACCCCGATATAGCCGGGTTCCAGGATGAAATTGCCGCGATGGGTTACAAATACCAGTTCATCACGCTGGCGGGCATCCATAACATGTGGTACCACATGTACGATCTGGCTTATGAATATGCCAGGGGGGAAGGCATGCGCCATTATGTCGAAAAAGTACAGGAACCGGAGTTCTCTGCCGCGTCCAGGGGGTACACTTTTGTCGCCCACCAGCAGGAGGTCGGGGCCGGTTACTTTGATGACGTGACCACCACCATCCAGGGGGGCTCATCTTCGGTGACATCATTAACCGGTTCCACCGAAGAAGATCAATTCTGAGCGCCTGCCATCATTATAATCAGCGTCTGTACAGCGTACGGACGCTGATTGATCATGTGCCCTGAACAGAGCAGACCGGCCCTTGCCAGACAGGTTGCAGGGACCATTTTACATGGTTTCAACCGGCATTTCGCCCGCTTCGGGGAAATCACCGTCTCCGCGAAACGTCGTTTTGAAACGGCGGATTGGGAGGGCGAGGTTCAGGCGCGCAAAGACAGAATCCGGTTCTATGACAGACGGGTGGATGAAACCGTTGATTACATCAAACATAACCTTGACCTTGATCTGAAGCATCCGGACAGGCCGCTCTGGCAGGATATCAAGCGCCGGTACTTGTGGCTACTGTACGAACACAAACAACCCGAACTCGCCGAGAGTTTCTACAATTCGGTCTTTTGTCGCCTCTTCGACCGCAGTTATTTCAATAATCGACACATATTTTTACGCCCCGGAAGCGCCACTGATTTCCTTGATATGGATGAGCCGGTCTATACCAGCCACTACCCGGATGAATCGGGCCTTAAGCCGGTATTCAACCGGATTCTGACCAGCTTCGATCTTGAAAACAGTTGGCAGGATATACAAAGGGATCTGGATTTACTGGTCGAGAATTTTGAACCTTGCCTGCAATCCGCAATCAAGCCCCTGCGCCACCGGCAACTGCAAGTAATATCTTCCCTGTTTTATCGAAACAAGGCCGCCTATATTGTGGGTCGGGCGCTGGTCGGACATGACCGCCAACCATTCGTAATACCACTGCTGCTGTCGCCAGACCTCAAGCTGTATGTCGATACGATTATCACCGACCCGGATGATATTGCACTGATATTCAGCTTCACCCGCGCCTACTTCATGGTCAATACCGCGGCGCCGGCTGCCCTGGTCGGATTTCTGCACAAGATTCTGCCAACACGGAGCCGAGCGGACATCTACACTTCTATCGGCTTCCAGAAACAGGGCAAAACACTTTTTTACAGACAGTTTCTCCATCATCTGCAACACTCAAGCGACCAGCTGGTCATTGCTCCGGGAATAAAAGGCATGGTGATGAGCGTCTTTACATTACCCTCCTATCCATTCGTGTTCAAAGTCATCAAGGATCATTTTGCGCCGCCCAAAAACATTGACCGTTCTACCGTCAAAAAAAAATATCAACTGGTAAAAATGCACGACCGGGTCGGCCGAATGGCAGACACACTGGAGTTTTCCCACGTTGCATTTCCGGTCGAACGCTTTTCCGGTGAGCTTCTGAAAGAATTGAAAACATCCATTCCGAACAGCATGAGCCTGGAAAATGATTTCGTCATTATACGGCATCTGTACATTGAAAGAAGAATGCTGCCATTGAATATCTATCTGGATACCGAAGACCGTGAGATAATAGAAAATGGGGTCAAAGGCTACGGGGACGCGATCAAGGAAATGGTCGCGGCCAATATATTCCCCGGTGATATGCTGCTAAAGAACTTCGGTGTTACCCGTCACAACCGGGTCATATTCTATGACTACGATGAAATCTGCCACATGACAGAGATAAACATACGGTCAGTACCCAAAGCCCGCTCCGAAGAAGAGGAGTTTTCATCCGAAACCTGGTTTCATGTAGCAGATAATGATTTCTTCCCCGAACAATTCGAGCATTTTGTAGCCAATCACCCCAAAGTACAGGAACAGTTTTTGATCCACCATCCTGAACTCCTGGACCCGTCCTGGTGGAGGGCCATCCAAAATGATATTATTGCGAACAAGCGCCATGACGTATATCCATACCATCAAAGAAAGCGATTTTGTGTCCGCTATCCGGACCGCTACCCCGACCGCCAACACACCCAACACACTGACATTTCCACGGTACCTGAATAATGAAAACAGCAGACCTTGCAGATGAATATCCGGCTGTATCGATCTGTGAACCCGTATTCCGGTCTTTTGGAGGGGCCCGACAATTTTACGGTCAGATTCGTACCGTAAAATGGCATCATTGTCAGTGCAACCCGGGTTACGACTACCCGCCTGAAAGAAACATTTCTGGCGCGTTTCCCACCCGGTTTTTGCTTACGAAAGCTGTTTTTCGCGAATCTCGTCCAGCGTCTTGCAGTCAATGCACAAACTGGCGGTGGGGCGGGCTTCCAGTCTTTTCAGGCCAATCTCTTCTCCGCAATTTTCACAATATCCAAAATCCCCGCCGGCCAGACAGGCAATCGAATTTTCAATCTTCTTGATCAGCTTCCTGTCCCGGTCCCGCCCTCTTAATTCGAGCGCCATGTCGGCCTCTTGGCTGGCGCGGTCCGCAGGGTCGGGATGATTCGCGGTTTCATCCCGAATATTATGCACAGTACGGGAAGTTTCATCGGTCAATTCGTCCCGCCATGCCCGCAGGATCGCCTCGAAATGCGCGAGTTGCCGCGGGCCCATATATTTCTCGGATCTGCCCGGCTTATAGGGTTTGATACCGTGAATCAGTAATTCAGGTTTCCTTCTCGCAGCCACGAATTAAATTTTGATATAAATCAACAGGTTAAAACAAATTAAAGCATTTACGACTTGATCCCGAAAAATCAGGGGGCGGCATTATACCAAATACAACAACACATTGTAATGAAAAAATCAGAGGGAGGAATTTGCAGAGCAATTCCTTGCAGACACCCCTGAAAATACACCAAATATTTTCAAAGAGCCTGAGGAAGACATATTCGGAAAATCCTGATGGTGACCTTTTACTCTGAATAATCGGAAAAAGCCCACATGGTTGCTCAGCCCGTTCGGCCCTTGCGGGATTTTCTGGTTCTGGCTGCCACTCGCAAACGTCTGGCTGCGATTGGAGTCAGTACGAGCGGGCGATAAATTTCAACGCGGTCGTTGTCTTCAAGGCGGTATTCGTAATCCCTCCTGGACCCGTAAACGCCTGTTTCGACCTTGTCAAAATCCAGCCCCGTAATTTTTCGCCTGATGCCCGACATCTCTATGGCTTGCCTGATCGTCGTGCCTTCAGGACAGGACAGATCGATTTTTTCCTGATGATCGGGCAAGGCGTATACTACGGAAACAGATATCTCTTTCATATCCTGTCAGACGCATACATTTGATCGGCACGCTTGACGAACGAATCCACCATTGAGTCCGCGATTCTTCTGAATACGGGACCCACGACAGCTTCCAGCAAGCGATTCGAAAAATCGAATTGCAGATCCAGGTTGACCCTTGAAGCATTCTCTTCCAGGCGGATGAACTCCCAGCTCCCCCGGAGTTCACTGAATGGTCCGTCAACCAGTGCAAGTATAATTTTCCGTGTTCCTTCGAGTTTATTACGGGTAGTAAATGATTTTTCGACACCCCGGTAGGCAATTTTAATCGAAGCGATCACCTCCCGGTCAGTACGGCTGATCTCCTCCGAACCGCCGCACCAGGGCAAAAATTCCTGATACCGATCGACATCATTAACCAGTATAAACATCTTCCGGGCGCTGTGCGTAACAAGCGCTGATCTCTTTACCGTGTACATCCCGATTTGTGTCGATTCAAGACAAATTCCGAACGGTCAATTATACTGCACGAAATCCGGCTCACCCTGTCTCACATGCCTCCAGCTCTTGTAAATGGCCAAGTCCCAAAAGAAAACGCAATCCGGTAATACGATCGCGATCAACAGAAAAGCCTGGCACGATTACACGATCGGTGAGCAATTTGAAGCGGGTATTGTGCTGGAGGGATGGGAAGTCAAAAGTCTCAGGGACGGGCGCGCCCAACTCAAGGAAAGCTATGCAGTCATCCATCAAGGGGAAGTCTTTCTGACAGGCGCACACTTTTCGCCGCTTGCCAGCGCCTCCACTCATGTCAGGGCAAATCCGGTACGTCCCAGAAAACTGCTGCTGCACAACAAGGAAATCAGCAAGCTGATTGGCGCCACAGAACGCGCAGGCTATACCATTGTGCCCTTGAGTCTTTACTGGGTACGTGGAAAAGTAAAACTCAAAATTGCACTGGCAAAAGGAAAAAAACAATACGACAAACGCCAGGCAATCAAGCAGCGCGATTGGGACAGACAGAAACAGCGTTTCTTCAAGACTTCCGGTTAAGCCGGTTTCGACCGGCGTCCGGACAGCCCGTATTTTCTGGCGCCCGTCTCGCACATCGGTCGATAAGGAATGCCGTGAAGGAACCGGGCAAATGAGCTAAAGACCCCTGTGTTTTTTGATGCACTCGTAGGCCTGGCGGATTTCCCGGGTTCTGCGGGTGGCGATCTTCATCATTTCCTCGGGAAGGCCTTTCGCCACCAGCTTGTCCGGGTGGTGCTGGCCGACCAGACGCCGGTAGGATTTTTTGACCTCGGCATCGCTGGCGCTTGCCTCAACATTCAGCACCGAATAAGCGTCATCCAGTGAAATCCGGTCTCCGGCCTGGTCACGATGATGCAGTTCGGCAGAGACTGACGACATAATCGATTCCATCTCATGCCGGGGGAACCCGATTTCATCACAGACCTGCCGCAATACCCGGCTCTCCCCGGGGTGCACAACCCCATCGGCATAAACGACAAAACAAAGTATTTCAATGAACATCCGTTGCAGGGTCGAGCGGCGACCGACCTCCTGCCGGAACTGCGCGAGGACTGCGGACAGGTCGAAATGATCCGTCTTGCCTTGGGTAAACAGACTTCTGGCCGTCTCACGCTGTTCGGACGAAAGATTCATGTCCTCCATAACACGTCTGGCCAGCCGGATTTCATGGTCGGTGACTCTGCCATCCGCCTTACTGATATGGCCTATCACGGAAAAGGTTGCCGTGAAAAAGGCCGCCTGCACACGAAACTGATGCCCCCGCGGGAGGCTGTCCGTCTGCCCGCCTGCCTGCAGGTTCTTTTTTAATCCCTGGTCAAATTTACGGCCGACTGCCGCACCCAATACGGCGCCAAGCGGACCGGCCATCATAAAACCGAAAGCGCCGCCGGCAAGAGTTCCCCACCATGACATTATCGTTCCCCCTTTTCGTATTGAATCAGCGATTCGGTATTATACAGGGCGCCGTGAAACAAATAATTCTGTTGCGTATCTGTATCTGTGATATAATGCTGTGAGTTATGGGGGTGACTGGTTTCGACGTCGGTCACGAAGCCATCGGAGCATGTCGAGGTGTAGAGTTCCTCGTAAATCCAGCTACACAACAATAGTTGCCAACGACGACAACTACGCGCTAGCCGCCTGAGTCGGCTAGCCCTTTCACTCGGGTCCGCCTTCAGGCTGAGGTTGGAAAGGTCAAATCATGGAGGCTCGCCAGGCAGTTCGGTCCGTTAGCTGCCGGTCAAAACCAGGCGGACTCGCTGATCTGCAAGTACGTCTGCCTTCTGGCAGATCAGCCAAAATCGAAGCGCAGACTAAACATGTAGCCGCCGGTGAGTGCAGGGTCTGCGGACGCGGGTTCAATTCCCGCCACCTCCACCAGTCTCCTGACCGGCCAGGCCCACACGGCTTCGACCGGTACGGGCCTGGTCGGTTTCCGAAAGTCCGGGCAGAGGTCCGCTCACAGGATTGGCGCAACACATTCCGTAGCGGATTTACCCGTCCGTGACCGGACCAGGCGGGTCAACCCGCGATGTAGTGTTCCAGCTGATCAATGGTGAACTGCTGTTCCCGGATCACCACCTTGACCAGATCTCCGATCGATATCATGCCGACCACCTCATGTTCCCGAACGACAGGCAGATGTCGAAAATCATTATCGGTCATCATCGACATACATTCGGAAACGTTGCTTTCCGGTGAGACAGTAAATACGTCACGGGTCATGATTTCATGGACCGGGGTATTTTTCGATGAACGATCTTCCAGGATCACCTTTCGCGCGTAATCCCGCTCACTCAGAATCCCGACCAAGCGATTGTCATCCATGACCAGTAATGCGCCGATTCCTTTTTCAGCCATGAGCCGAATCGCATCCAGTACCGGCTGATCAGAACGCACACTCCAGATTTCCTTGCTTCTTTGCTCCAGAATCTCGGAAATTTTGCTCATATCCGCCCCCTTGCATTGTACATATCGGACTTATCATACCAAAACAGCCCGCTATTGACACAACCAGCCCCTATACCCGGAGCCATATTCGGGTTTTACCGCTCAGCGCTACCGGCTTCTGGGGTTGAGAATTTTCGACAGAATCCGGTCCTTTGATATCTGCCCGATAACCTGCCCGTCCTCAACTACTCCGATAGGCTGGTCCGTATCGCCAATCTCGGACATTACATGCTGGATATTCCTGCCCGCATCTACTGTAATTGCCGGAGCAACCCCGGTAACAGGCTCGACAAGGTTTCTCGCACAAAGCACACCGAGCGGGTTCATATGAGCAACGAAATCGGACACATAGTCATTGACAGGCTCGGAATAAATATCCTGGGGCGCGCCCGACTGAACAATTCGCCCGCCGTCCATAATGGCAATGCGGTCGCCCAGCCTGAACGCCTCATCAAGGTCGTGACTCACAAAAATAATGGTGCGTTTCAGTTCACGTTGCAGTTCCAGAAGTTCGTCCTGGAGATGTGTCCGTATCAATGGGTCAAGCGCAGAAAAAGGCTCGTCCATCAGTAATATGGGGGCCCGAGTCGCAAATGCCCTCGCCAATCCAACTCGCTGTTGCATCCCGCCCGACAATTCCCCCACCTTCCGGTCCGACCACTCTCCGAGATGTACGAGATCCAGTTGCTGATCGACCCGTTTTTTTCGTTCGGCTTTCGGGACTCCGGCCAACTCAAGTCCAAGACCGACATTTTGATGAACGGTTCGCCAGGGCAACAAGCCGAATTGCTGGAAAACCATTGCGATTTGATTCTGACGCATGAACCTCAACAGCTTTGGGTCGGCGTGGGTCATATCCACCATTTCGCCCTCCCTGTTGTTAACACGCACAGACCCCCTGACAACCGGATTCAAGCCGTTGACCGCACGGACAAGTGTCGACTTGCCCGATCCGGACAGCCCCATCAGAACCAGAATTTCGCCGGAATCAACATTGATCGAACAGTTGTGAACTCCCAGTACTTGCCCGGTCTTGACCTTGACTTCAGTACGGTCTTTCATTTGGTCCATCAAAGGCAGCGCCGTCTCGGGCTTGTCGCCGAACACGACCGACACCTCGTCGAATTCGACGGCGCTGGTCACCGTCTGTTTTCCACTCGCAGCATTCGGTCAAGCATGATGGCAACAACGACAATGATTAACCCGCTTTCAAATCCCAGTGCCGTATTCACCTGGTTGAGCGCCCTGACAACAGGAACCCCCAAACCATCGGCGCCGACCAGCGCTGCGATAACAACCATGGAAAGGCTTAGCATAATAGTCTGATTCAACCCTGCCATGATTTGCGGCATCGCCCAGGGCAGTTCCACCTTCCAGAGCGTCTGCCGCGGCGTGGCGCCAAATGCGGTTACCGCTTCCAGCAATGCCGTTGGCGTCGAACTGATACCAAGATGAGTCAACCGGATCGGCGAAGGCAGAACAAATACGACCGTTGCAATGAGTCCGGGTACCATCCCTATGCCGAAAAACACAATCATGGGTATGAGATAAACAAATGTCGGCAATGTCTGCATGAGATCCAGAATGGGACGAATAGTGCGAAAAAGTCGGGGGCGGTGGGCAGCGGCAATTCCGATTGGAACCCCGATGCCCATGCAAACAATACAAGACACCAGCACCAGGGTCAGGCTTTCGAGCGTTTCTTCCCAGTACCCCTGATTCAAAACAAAGAGAAATCCAAGGAACACCACGAGGCACGGCTTCCAGTTCCTTTGCAAAAACCAGGTAAACGCCGCAAACGCCAATACAACGATCAGTGGATGAGGATAGTGCAGGACGGCTAAAACGAACTCGATTACCGAATCGGCGCCTTTTTCAAGACCGTCGAAGAACACGCCGGCATTATCACGCAGCCATTCGAACGCTACCTTGAATGTCTTTCCGACCGGAATCCTGTTTTCAGTCAACCATTCCATGAGACAAACACGGATTGTTCAACAGCACAGACATGGGTCAAGGCAACCGGGTCCCGATCGGAACGGCGCCGGGCCCCGGTTTTTGAAATGGAGAAGAAGGTTACATCAATCAGTTGAGCGCCGACAGCGCCGCCGCTTTGGCGTCTCCTCCATCCATAGTGGTAACGCCTTCCAGCCACTGATCGAGCACGCCGGTATTGTTTTTCAACCAGTCTCTTGCAGCATCTTCAGTATCTACCCCCTGATCGAGAATCGCCGCCATCAGTTCGTTTTCCATATCGACAGAAAACGCCAGATTCCTCATGAATTGCCCAACATTGGAACATTCATCAAGATAGCCTGCCCGTACATTGGAATACACCACGGCCTCGCCAAAATTCGGCCCGAATACATCATCCCCTCCGGCAAGATAGGTTATGTCGAAATTCCTGTTCATGGGGTGCGGCGCCCACCCGAGAAACACAACCGGCTCTCCCTTTGCATCGGAACGGGCAACCTGTGCAAGCATTCCCTGCTCCGAGCTTTCCTTCAGTTCGAATCCACCGAGACCGAACCTGTCCTGTTCGATCATTTCCAGAATCAGGCGATTTCCATCGTTGCCCGGCTCGATTCCGATAATGGAATTATCAAGGGCGTCGCGATGTTTTGCGATATCCGCAAAATCTGCAATACCCAGCGCTGCCCCTGCTGCATTGGTTGCCAGGATATACTTGGCGCCCTCTACAATCGCCCTGACCACTTCAACCGATCCGTCGTCTGTGTAGGGTTTGATATCTGCCGCCATGGTAGGCATCCAGTTGCCCAGAAACGCGTCGATATCCCCATTCGACATTGAGGTATAGGTTACCGGAACGGACAAGACCTTGATGTCGACCTCATAGCCCAGCGATTCCAGGACTATGCCGGTCATCGCGGTTGTCGCCGCCTCGCCTGTCCAGCCAACGTCAGCGAAGCTCACCTTGCTGCAATCGGCATAAGCTGTCGTGGTCATTGCTGCAAATGTTCCTGCCGCCAGCATGAATGATTTGATTTTGCGCATGGAAATTCCTCCGAAAAAATTTGATCTGTAATGTATGAACCGATTTTACCAACCAACCGCCAATAACATTGTATAGCAGTCCCTGACTAACAACAAATCAATTTTTCCGTTTTTTGTCCGGATTACCCCGCAACGGGAAACGATAACGCGCAACCCGCTGCAACTCCGGTCTGCAACGAACCGGATACCGCCAGACTTGTAATCAGGATTGGCCGATGTCGAATTGGAGCCGGTCGTTCTTGCAGGTAACCGTTACCCGGCCTCCTTTCCTCAATTTCCCGAACAGCAACTCTTCGGCCAGCGGTTGTTTTATTTGCTGCTGGATGACCCGCGCCATTGGTCTGGCGCCCATACTGGTATCATAACCCTTTTTGGCAAGCCATTTTATGGCCGATTCCCGGACTTCCAGGCTGACCTGTTTTTCCGCCAACCGCTGCTCCAGCTCCAGTATGAATTTCTTCACGACATGGATAATCGTCTTGCTGTCCAGAGCGTCGAATCGAATGATATTGTCCAGCCGGTTACGGAACTCCGGAGTGAAGATTTTCCTGATAGCGGTCATATCGTCGGAGCTGTTGTCCTGTTTCACGAAACCCATGGATTCGCGCAGTGATTGCTCGGAACCGGCGTTGGTGGTCATGACAATAATCACATTTCTGAAATCGGATTTTCGTCCATTGTTGTCGGTCAGACTGCCATAGTCCATCACCTGCAACAGAATATTGAAAATATCCGGGTGGGCTTTTTCAATTTCATCGAATAACAGAACCGAATGCGGGTGTTTGTTGATCGCATCGGTCAGTAATCCACCCTGATCGAACCCGATATAACCCGGCGGCGCCCCGATCAGCCGCGATACGGTATGCCTCTCCATATACTCGGACATGTCGAAGCGGATAAATTCGATACCCAATGTGCTGGCAAGCTGTTTGGTAACCTCGGTCTTGCCGACCCCGGTCGGGCCGGAGAACAGAAAGGAGGCGATCGGCTTGTCCGTATCACCCATGCCGGCCCGCGCCATCTTGACCGAAGAGTCCAGCGCCGTGATAGCGGCATCCTGCCCGAAAACCATCATTTTCAAATCACGCTCCAGCGTCTTCAGCGACTTGAGATCCGAACTCGACACATGTTTCGGAGGAATTCGCGCAATTTCGGAAATCATGTTCTCGATTTCCCTGACTCCTATCGTTCTCCTGCGAGACCTGCGTTCGGCGAGACGGGTTTTGGCGCCCGCTTCGTCGATCACGTCAATCGCAGTATCGGGAAGTTTACGGTCGGATAAATACCGGGCTGAAAGCTCTACAGCAGAGCGTAGCGCCGGATTCGTATACTTGACATCATGGTGCTTCTCGAAACGTGATTTCAATCCCCGTAATATATCGAACGCTTCGTCCACGTCAGGCTCGACAATATCGATTTTCTGGAATCGTCTGGATAATGCCCGATCTTTTTCAAAGATGCTCCTGTACTCCTTGTATGTTGTCGAACCAATACATTTGAGTTCGCCGGACGCCAGCACGGGCTTGAGCAGGTTGGATGCGTCCATGACTCCGCCGGAGACCGCTCCGGCGCCAATTATCGTATGGATCTCATCAATAAACAAAATGGCGCCAGGCTCCTTGTCAAGCGCCTTCAGAACCGCCTTCAGCCTTTGTTCAAAATCACCCCGATATTTCGCGCCAGCCAGCAAGGCGCCCATATCCAGACTGTATATTGTGCTTTCACCAAGTACCGAAGGCGCTTCATTCAATACGATTTTTCTGGCCAGACCCTCCGCGATAGCAGTCTTGCCGACGCCCGCCTCACCGACAAACAAAGGGTTGTTTTTTCTGCGCCTGCAAAGAATCTGCACCGTGCGCTCAAGTTCCTTTTGCCGGCCTATCAGCGGGTCGATTTTTCCATCTCTGGCCAGCTGGTTGAAATTGATCGTATAGGTATCCAGGGAGTCTTCCGACTCGTCTTCCGACTCTTCGGCGCGATACCTATCCCCCTGCCCGGGAGAAGGAAGCCGCCCCGGCTCGGAAATTTTTGTGATGCCGTGAGAGATAAAATTGACCACATCATAGCGGGTTATCTCCTGCTGACTCAGGAAGTAAACGGCAAAGGACTCTTTCTCGCCAAAGACAGCAACGAGGACGTTATTCCCCTTCACCTCCTTGTTGCCCGAACTCTGCACATGCATGATGGCGCGCTGAAGCACCCTTTGGAATCCCGTGCCCGGTTGCGGTTCGGAATCTCCGGAAACAACAGAAATCTCGGTCTTCAGATATTCGGACAAGGATTTGCGGAGTTGCTCGATATTGCCTCCACAGGCTATCAGAGTATGCCGGGTTTCCCGATCGTCAAGCAGCGAAAGCAGGAGATGCTCAACCGTGATAATTTGATGGCGCTCCTTTCGGGCCAGGGACACCGCGTGGCCCAGTGCAATCTCAAGTTGTTCTGAAAGCATCGGATGTTCTCATTAACGGACTGGTCATGCCCGCTCCAGCGTACACTGTAACGGGTGCTGGTTCTCACTGGCGAAATTCATGACCAGACGCACCTTGGTTTCGGCGATCTCCCGTGGAAAGACACCGCAGATCCCGATACCTTTTGTATGCACTTGCAACATGACCCGCTCCGCCTGCTCCTGATTCATGGAAAAATAGCGCATCAACAGGTAGACCACAAACTCCATCGGAGTGTAATCATCATTGAGCAACAAAACCTTGTATAACGGAGGTTTTTTGGGCTTGACCGCCGATTTTTCCACAACTAGCCCGGTACCGGACGCCCCCTGATTGTCCTGGTGATCCGGGGATATACGGTCATCGTCCCCGCTCGAATTCACGGACCGAACCGGACCGGGCTGTATCAAAACTCCCGAAGCTGTTTGCGGGATTGGCTCAAAAAGCGCCGCCACCGCACCCCCCGCAGGCGCCACTGCCGCCAACGGCCTGAAAAACGTTATTGAAAACAAATGTCGCATTAATCCCGTCATCCACATAATCCACTTCGGCGCCCCCAAGAAAGCTCAGTGCGAAAGGATCGACCACCAGTTTGAAACCATTTCCGTCGCTCATGACGCTATCTCTGGATTCTGCGTTTTCGGCAAACGTCATACCATAGTTCATGCCTGAGCAGCCGCTCCCGGACACATAAATCCTGACTGCAGAGGCGTCCCCGTTCGTATCCTGGATCAGCCCGGAGATTTTATCTTTTGCGGCATTCGTAACCACCAGATCCGACTCCGTCAGAATCTGACTATATTCACTCATGTTGAAAATCCTCTGTTGTTCAGGACATATTATCCATATAGTGGCATTGTATACAATATCAAGCAACCGACAACCCTGAGAAAACAGGTTATTAACCAACGAACCAGTCGGTCAAGTCGGGCTATTATGCTATGATTACCAAACCTGCCTCAACAAACAACCACCATGGCCAAACTGGAACTGCCGATAGGAGAAGCGTCTTTCCGCAGCATTCGGGAATGGGATTTCTATTATGTGGACAAAACCCCGTATATCCGGAGTCTGGCGCGCAGGCCCGGATACTACTTCCTGTCGCGTCCGCGGCGCTTCGGCAAGAGTTTGCTGATTGATACCCTGTCAGGGGGCGACCCTGACCCGTCTGCTTGCTGCTAATGACTTCACGGCTCTTGAAGAGGAGTTGAGGTCTCTTTTTTCCTGTATCCCGCACCAGTGGTATGACGGCAATGAGATAGCCCGCTATGAGGGGCATTATGCCAGTGTGCTGTTTTCCAGTTTCAGCGCCCTGAACCTCGCTATTCGGGTAGAGGATGCGTCCCGTCACGGGCGGGCGGACCTCGTGGTGATGTATCAGGATCAGGTATTCATATTTGAGTTGAAGGTAGTGGACGGCACGGATGTGGAGGCAAAGGCACAACAGGCTATGGCGCAGATGCGCGAACGCGGGTATGCGGACAAGTACCGGCGACAGGGCAAGAGAATCCATCTGCTAGCCGCAGTATTCAGTCGGGATAGCCGCAATCTCGGGACGCTCAGGACACAACAGGCCTGAAGGTTCGGGAAAGACGGCAAGCGCCACTCTCACGGTGTGCAGATTCCGGTTGCGGACAGGGGCGGGCAGTGGCCCCTGTAAATATTTTTCACCCCATCCCGCCAGCCTACAAGCAGATGTAGTATACTTGAATCCCGAGCGGGGATTATCAACAAAAATCTTAATACCCTGATCTGTCGGAGCGACTTCGGGCACGATATTTTACAGGCGCCATCAGCCGACTGCCATGACTCGTACTGTTCACTGCGTATTTTTCAACAAGCAGGCCGAAGGCCTCGACAAACCACCCTATCCGGGGGAACTGGGGCAGCGGATTTACCATAATATATCCCGCGACGCCTGGCAACGATGGTTGGAAAGATCGGTCATGATCATCAATGAATACCAGTTGAACTCTTCCGATCTTGCAAATCAGGACCTGATCGAAAAACATATGCTCGGATTTCTGTTCAATGAAGGTAAATACGGACAAAGACCGGCAGGCTTCAACCCGGCCTGATGAGCAGGCTTGCCAATTACACGAAATACCGGATAACCGGGGGATTAACCTCTGTGCCCGCTACGCGGGCGGGCGCAGTAACTCGCCCCTGCGGTACAAAATGACAACGATAAAAAACTTAAAGGTCAGCGACCGGCATGCTGGAAAAGCCGGAAGAAATTGTCTGTCGTTGTCTCGGCCAGCTGCGGCAGTGGCACGGACAAAAAGTCGGACAGGTATTCGGCCGTATGACGAACGAAGCCCGGCTCATTGACCTTGCCGCGATGGGGCACGGGCGCAAGATACGGACTGTCGGTCTCGATCAGCATTCGGTCCATCGGCGTTTTTCTGGCAACTTCGCGCAGCGATTGCGCATTCCTGAACGTCACGATACCGGAAAATGAAATATAAAAGCCGATATCAAGCGCCCGCCTGGCCGTCTCCCAGTCTTCGGCAAAGCAGTGCATGACCCCCCCACAATCCCGGGCTTGCAGGGTTTCCAGTATGTCCATCGTATCGTTGGCGGCTGAACGGGTATGGATAATCAGCGGTTTGCGGGATTCCGTCGCAGCGTGGACGTGATTTTCAAAGCGCCTTTTTTGCCAGGGCGCGTCTCCCCGGTTTCGGAAATAATCCAGGCCGGTCTCTCCAATCGCTACCACATCGGGATTGCGCGCCAGATCAACCAGTTCAGCGCATTCCGGTTCATGACAATCCGTGTAGTTCGGATGCACGCCTACCGATGAAAAAACATGCGCGTATTGCGCCGCCAGCTTCTTGATTTGCGGGTAATCTTCCAGGTTGACCGATACGCACAACATATAATCGACCTGGTTCCGCTTCGCCCGCGATATCACACCTTCAATGTCCTGGCAAAGAGGTTCAAAGTTGATGTGGCAGTGGGAGTCTACGAATTTCATCGGAACCCTGATTTACGGTGTACGGTTTACGGTTTTTTGCAAGGTCAGCAACAAATCCTCGATTACCAGTTGCTGGTTCAGCGGATCACGCGAAATACGGCGGTAATGACTGATTTTATCATAAAGCCTGTACAGTCTCTCAACAGAAGCATCCACAAGGCGCTCTCCGAACCCATTGCTCCGGTCCGGGTTCGCTCCGGTTTGCCGCCCCCTGACCAGATCAATGACAAACTGCTGCAGCCAGACCAATATCCGGTCGAGATCCATTTTTGACAGTTGACTCGCCAACTCCAGGACAGGAACACGTCCGCGCAACAAACCGGTCAAACCCTTGATATAATTGCTGTGCATCTCAAGCAAACCCTCATTGACCAGAGTTCTCGCGTCCAGCGGACCGCCTGATGCGAGTTTCAGGGCAGTCAGGCTCGATTCCCTGTCCAGTTCACGCCCAAGCCAGTCCAGCGCCGCTTGCTGTTCGGGTACCGCCAGAATGTGGTTGATGCAACGGCTGCGTATGGTTGCCAGCAGCCTGTACGGCTCGGCAGTAGCGAGAATAAACACAACGCCGGAGGGAGGTTCTTCCAGTAATTTCAACAGCGCGTTGGCAGCGCTTGTATTCATCGCATCCGCAGGCAGAATCAGTGCCGTTCGAAGCGTGGAAATATGCGGACAGGTGGAAAAACGGTCAATCAAAAGACGTATCTGATCGACCGAAATCATCTGACCGGGCTTCGTTTTTCGGTCCCGACGCTCGTGATAGCGATCACTATACCGGGAAATCAGCATCGAGCGGCCATTTATGGCTTCGCCCGGCGTCGTCAGGACATGAAAATCGGGGTGCGTCCCGGCCGTGAAAAGATGGCAATTACGACAGTAGCCGCACGGTTCGCCTGCATCCGGAGAAGACCGTTGGCAAAGCAGGTATTTGCAATACTGCAACGCGAACTCGCGCTTGCCGATACCGGATCGGCCAGTCAGCAATATCGCGTGATGGGATTGTTCGAGACTGCGGACTACGCTTGCCCAGGACGCCGCCTGCCATGGATAAATCATGATCGCAGTCCGGCGGACGACCCGCGTGAGCGGGATTGCAGGATTGATTCGACGTGCTGTGCCAAAATCTCCCGGGTCTCCCTGATACTGCGGCTGGAATCAACCAGTTTTATGCGCTCGGGGTACCGTTGCGCCCGCTCACCATAGGCCCGGCGAACCGACTGTCTGAATGCGCGACTCTCTTGCTCAAAGCGGTCGGGACGCTCTTTTCGATCCCGGGCCCTGTTCAAACCGGTTTCCACCGACACATCAAAAACCAGCGTCAGGTTGGGTTGATAGCCGTTTTGCACCCACTCTTCAAGCATCGCTATGCGGTTCCGGTCAACCCCGCGACCACCTCCCTGGTAGGCATAGGTGGCATCGGTAAAGCGGTCACACAAGACGCATTTCCCCAATCGCACCGCCGGAAGAATGACTTGTTCGAGGTGCTCGATCCTGGCGGCGAACATCAGCAACATCTCGGTATCACCGCAAACCGCATGATCCGGCCGATACAGCAAAATCTCTCTCAACGCCTCCCCAAGCCGGGTTCCGCCGGGCTCCCGTGTGACAATGGTATCCAGTCCGGCCTCGCTCAAAAGCTGTTCCAGAAAAGGGATATGGGTAGTCTTGCCAGCGCCGTCCAGTCCTTCTACCGTAATGAATAACCCTTCATACATGCTATTTTTTCAGAATATATTTCCTTACTGCCGCATTGTGTTCTTCCAGGGTCTCCGAAAAGTGGTGCCTTCCCCCTTCGGAAGCCACAAAGTACAGTGATTTAGACTTTGCGGGATTGACCGCAGCCATAATGGCGCCCTCTCCGGGTAAACTGATCGGAGTCGGTGTCAGCCCGAACCGGGTATAGGTATTATAGGGCGTATCGGTTTTCAGGTGTTTTCTCCTGATCCTGCCCTTGTACTCGCTGCCCATTCCATAAATGACAGTGGGGTCTGCCTGCAGACGCATACGCAACCGTAAACGATTGCTGAACACAGCCGAAATCAGCGGTTGTTCCTCCGGTATCTGGCTTTCTTTTTCAATAATCGAGGCAAGAATCAGGGCCTCGTAACGATTACTGACCTGAATATCAGGACCACGCCGCTGCCAGGCCTTGTCAAGTTTGTCGCGCATCATCCGAAAGGCTCTTTTATATATCGACAAATCCATGTCGCCGCGCCGATATTCATAGGTATCCGGATAAAACTGCCCCTCAGGATGCAACCCGGAATGACCCAGTTCTTTCATGATTTGCTGATCGCTCCAGTCGGTCGTTATTTTTTCAAGCTTTGGCGCTTCGTTGACAGCTTTACGCATTTGTCTGAATGTCCATCCTTCTATAAAAGTGATGCGGACCGCGACCTGGCCTTGTCCGGCAACCAGTCTGTCGACAAATTCAGAGAGGCCGATACCGTCAGGAAACTGATATTCTCCCGCCCGCATCAGGTGTCCGACCTTATTGAACCGGACATACAGTTTCAAGGACCAGGGTTCGGAGAGAATGCCTTTATCGATCAGGTTCTGCGCGATTTGCGATACCGATTCCCCCCGTTCAATCAGGTATATCCCGTCGCCGAAATACAGCGGCCTCGAGATGGAGTAATAGTAAAACCATACTGCCGCCAGTCCCGCTGCCGCTATTGCACCCAGGGCTGCCAGACATACCCGCCTTCCCCCCCGTGCAGTCATCGTGTGATCATTTCCCTGGACAGCCTGTATCGCGTTTTTTGCGGCCGCCGGAAATATCAGATCCTGCTGAAAACCAGTGTCCCGTTGGTTCCGCCGAATCCGAAAGAATTGCTAAGAGCGACCTCCGGGCCCTCTTGTCTGGCTTCATTCGGCACATAATCAAGATCACATTCCGGGTCCCGCTGATGCAAGTTGATGGTGGGCGGGACGGCGCCTTCGTAAATCGACATAACGGTCATTGCGGCTTCCACCCCGCCAGCCGCGCCCAGCAAATGACCAATCATCGACTTGTTGGAACTGATCATCAAATTTCCGGCGTGATCACCAAAGATCGACTTGACAGCCAGCGTTTCAGCAATATCGCCCTGGGGAGTGGATGTGCCATGAGCATTCAAATACTGTACCTGGTCCGGATTCTTGCCGGAGTTTTTCAGGGCGTTGGCCATACAGCGCGCCGCGCCTTCCCCTCCGGGAGACGGGCTGGTTATGTGGTAGGCGTCTCCACTCATTCCAAACCCGGACAACTCCGCGTAAATCCGCGCGCCCCTCCGTTTTGCATGGTGGTATTCTTCAAGCACAAGCGCTCCCGCGCCTTCGCCCATTACAAATCCGTCGCGACCTGAATCCCAGGGACGGCTTGCGGTCGCGGGTTCGTCATTTCTGCGGCTCAAGGCCCGGGCCGAACAGAAGCCGGCGAGGGAAGTCGGGGAAATCGGCGCTTCGGCTCCGCCAGCCACCATTACATCCGCGTCACCATATTCAATCAGGCGGCTCGCCTCGCCAATCGCATGAGTTCCGGTACTGCATGCTGTAACCATGGACAAATTTGGGCCTCTCAGGCCCAGCCGGATCGACAGATTCCCGGAAATCATGTTGGTAATGGTCATCGGGATATAAAAAGGCGAAACCCGGCGAATACCCTTGACCCGATAAAGATCGGTAGTCGCTTCAATCGTATTGATTCCGCCTATCCCCGAACCGATATAAACACCGATACGTTCCGCATTGGCTTCACAAACCTCAATGCCGGAATCCGCGAATGCCTCCAGGCCGCAGGCTATGCCAAGCTGCATGAACCGGTCCATCTTCCTGGCGTCCTTTCCCGTAACGAGCGCTTCGGGGTCGAATTCCCTGACCTCTCCGGCAAATCTGCATGGACAGGATGAGGCGTCGAAAGATGTAATGGGCGAGATTCCGTTCTCACCATTCAGCATGGCCTGCCAGGAAGCCCTCAGCCCCGTTCCAACGGGAGTGATTGCCCCCATACCTGTAACAACGACGCGTCTATTGTTCATTCACCCGCAATCAGGTTTCGGAAGTAGTGGCCTTGATATAATCTATGACATCCTTAACCCGGACAATGCTTTCCGCCTTGTCATCCGGAATTTCAGCGTCGAATTCTTCTTCCAGCGCCATTACAAGTTCGACTGTATCCAGTGAATCGGCGCCAAGGTCGTCAACAAACGATGCCTCCATCGTAACCTGGTCTTCACTGACGCCAAGCTGGTCAATAACGACTTTCCTTACACGTTCTTCAATTGTGCTCATTCGAGTTTCAGCCTCCAAATATAGTGAGTAATGGGTTATAAACTGATCACAGACCTGCCGGACCTGAACCTGAGGAATCCGATATGTGAAAGAATCAGGGATTTGATCTCTTTCGGCGGGTGGGATAGTAAACAATCGACCGAAACAAGTCCAATAATTATTGGCTTGTCAACCCATATACATTCCACCATTCACGTTAAGCGTTTCTCCCGTTATATATCCCCCCATATCCGAAGCCAGGAAAACCGCGGCAGAAGCAATATCCTCAGGCGTTCCCAGCCTCGCTAACGGTATATTCTGTGTGATTGAATGGCGTTGCTCGCCGGTCAATGCTTCGGTCATGCCCGTTTCGATGAATCCGGGCGCAAGACAATTTACCGTGATGTTTCGGGAAGCGACCTCGCGGGCAAGAGATTTTGAAAAGCCGATCAACCCCGCCTTGGCCGCCGCATAGTTCGATTGACCCGCATTGCCGGTCAGCCCGACTACGGAAGTGATATTGATTATCCTTCCGCTGCGAGCCTTGACCATGCCTCGTACACAAGCCTTGCACAACGTATAAACCGATTTCAGGTTGACATCCATAATGTCGTCCCATTCCGATTCCTTCATTCTCAATAGCAGGTTGTCGCGAGTGATACCGGCATTGTTGACCAGTATCTCGGGACTGCCTGATTTCTGTGTAACCATGGCCAGCAATTCCCTGACCTGCTCATCATTCCTGACATCCAGTTTACAACCCCGGCCGCCAGCCCCCTGCCGGTCGAGGTATCGGGAAATGAGGTCGGCGCCCTGCCCTGTCGTCGCAGTCCCGTAAACGATAGCGCCCTGCTCAAGGAATGCACAGGCAATCGCCTTGCCGATTCCCCGGCTGGCGCCTGTCACCAGACAAACCTTATCCTTCAACAGATTTTGCATTGCACCCGCTTGCTGCTTTTAACGCTTGTTCACACACAATTCGCCTTGACCGGCGGCTAGATTCTAATCAGGGCCGACCCCCAGGTAAATCCTCCGCCAAATCCCTCGATCAAAACATGGTGCCCTGTCCGGATTCTCCCGTCCTGTACCGCCTCATCCAGCGCCAGGGGAATGGACGCGGCAGAAGTATTGCCATGCCGCCCGATAGTCACGACCACTTTTGCGGAAGGAATGCGGGCGCGTTTTCCGACTGCATTGATGATTCTGATATTGGCCTGATGAGGAACCAGCCAATCCAGTTGTTCGATTCCCATGTTATTAGCGGCCAGTGTTTCCCCGACAATATCGCTCATCGCCCTGACCGCCCAGCGAAATACCTCGCCCCCCTCCATGGTTGTGAATGCGTTGCCGGAACGGACCGTCCGGTAATTCCGCGACACACCCACCGGAACACACAACAAGTCCTTGTACTTGCCGTCGCTATGCAGATGCGTGGACAAGATTCCGGGGCGGTTATCGCGGCGCAATACCACAGCGCCTGCCCCGTCCCCGAACAATACGCAGGTTCTTCGGTCCGTCCAGTCGATAATCCGGGAGAACGTCTCGGCCCCTGTCACCAGAGCGGTTTTCGCGCTCCCCGTGCGAATAAACTTGTCGGCGACATCAATAGCAAACATGAAACCCGCGCATACTGCCTGTACATCAAATGCGGGCGGCCCCTCGATTCCGAGCCGATGCTGCAACAGACAGGCCGTGCTTGGAAAAACCTGGTCTGCGGTAGTCGTAGCAACCACAATCAGGTCGATTTCGCGGCTCGATATGCCTGCGGATGCGATCGCGGCCAACGCCGCGCGTTCGGCCAGATCACAGGTAAATTCATTTTCCCCGGCAATTCTCCGCTCCCGGATACCGGTCCTTGATTGAATCCAGGCGTCACTGGTTTCGACCATTTTCTCGAGCCCGGAGTTAGTCAACACCTTTTCCGGCAGATAGCTGCCTGTACCTATGATTCGGGAGTAATTCATATCCGTGGTCGCTAATAGCCGGCAAACTGCGTCAATGCAACGTTTCCGCCAGCGCAAGCTGAATTTGTTCCACCAGATTATTTTCGACTTCTTCGATAGCTACTTCAATCGCACGACGAAACCCGAACCGGTCAGCGCCGCCGTGGGACTTGACCACCGTCCCGCGCAGTCCCAGAAAACTGGCGCCGTTAAAGCGACGATGATCGAGACGTGTTTTAGCCGCTTTCAGTCCCGGGGCAGCCAACAGGCCCGCTCCTCTCATTACGATATTACGGGTAAACTCCTCCTTGATGACACTCATGATCATTTGCGCGACTCCCTCGGAAGCCTTCAACGCGATATTTCCGAGCACGCCGTCGCAGACCACCAGGTCGGTTTCGCCCAGGTAGATCTCATCCGCCTCGACAAAACCCGCATAGTTCAGCGAGCTTTTTTTGAATAACTCCGCAGTGGACTTTATCATATCGGACCCTTTCATCTCTTCCACTCCGATATTCAGCAGTCCCACACTTGGATTTGAATTTCCGTTCAGACAGCGCACCAGTTGTGACCCCATTATGCCGAACTGCAACAGGATTTCTGGCGGAGTATCGACATTCGCTCCCAGATCGAGCATATAGGTCTGACCATCGCGGCGGGGCAACGCCGTACAGATTGCAGGACGATTGATCCCGTCAATGGTTCTCAACACGAGCCTTGCGATAGCCAATAGCGCACCGGTATTGCCGGAGCTTATACATCCGTCCGACATCCCTTCCTTGACCAGATTGATTGCCACCCGCATGGAAGAGTCCTTCTTCTTGCGCAAGGCGGCGGTCGGATGTTCATCCATCGCCACCACTTCGGCGGCATGCTGAATGGTAATGCGGTCGTCGAGGCAATTACGACGATCACGATGATTGTTTATCTCTGCGGCAAGCCGCTCCCGATTCCCGACCAGAATCAATTCGACATCCTGATGGGCTTTCAGGACATCAAACGCTGCGGGGACAGTGACGGCTGGACCATGATCGCCTCCCATGGCATCAATGGAGAGAGTGCTCATCCGGGCAAGCGGCAAACACCAGAACTGCGCACAGCATCCCTTGTGAAAAGGCGCTGCGTACGAAATGGAAGGTCAACTTCCAATTCTGGTTTCGACCACTTTCTTCCCGCGATAATATCCATCGACAGTAATATGGTGGCGCCTGTGCCCTTCCCCGGTGAGCGGGTCAATGGATACGGTCGGCTTTTTCAGGGCGCTGTGTGAGCGGTGCATACCACGCCTCGATCGTGTTTTACGATTTTTTTGTACAGCCATAATGTCCTCGTTACCGGAATATAAAATTATCTGAAAGTCAGGGCATATACACGCCGTGGACTGCCGCATGATGGAAGCTGCCGGATTATAGTCTTTTTCAGCCCTGCCGTCAAAAACTTGTCCGGGCGCCTCAACAAAACGGGGCAATATCATGTGTCCAGCGTTCCGGCGGTCAGCTCTGGCAGCGGGAATCGGCATCATACAACGTTCCTTTCCGGACGAAGAACGGGGGCATTACGCCCCGCATACCGGATTCGATCAGGAAGCGCGGCCTGCCGCGGCCTCCGAACTAGCGCACGACCGGCATGGCGCCGGTTTTCGGCTCATGGCCGATTACCTCCATGACCCTGCCGGAGTGGTCATAGGCCGGTACAATTTCACCTTTCGCCGCCCCGCTCCGACTTTCAGAACTGTCCAGCAGACCGGCAGCCCCTCTCTTGAAAAAGAACAGCGCCGCATCGGTTTCCCCCATTTGTTCAAGAAGCGACGCCAAATCAATACAGGCCTCATCCTGCGCCCCTGCCTTGATTGATTTTTTATACAAATCCTTCGCTTTTGCATAATTATTCTCATAGCGGTACAGTCGCGCCAGGGCAAGCAGCAAATCAGGGTCGTCAGCGCGCCGTTTCATGAACGATTCGACCAATTCAATCTGGTAACGGATATAAGGGCTTCTCACCTTGCCATACAGATCGATCAGTTTTTTATCGAGCCCGCGGTTAAGCGCTGTGCGCAGCTCTTTTTCCGCCTCTTTCAGTTTGCCGGCCTTGATCAACTGATTGACGTAACTGACAACCATATCCGGATCTTTTCTCTTCTTCGCCGATAACGACTTCCAGATTTTCGCCGGCCGCTCCGCTTCTCCCTGCAACAGCGCCGGAGATGAGAGCAATTGCTCAAAGGCGTACTGCTCCCGCATTTTCGTCTCCTCTTCGGGAAATGCTTCCAGTTTCTTCAACGAGCCAACGAGTGCGGTTAGCGAAGCCCAGTCCTCCAGCTCCCTGTACACATCCGCCAACAGTCTTGCCACCGCCACATTCCCGGGAGCAGCGGTGCGCAATTTCTCAAGCCAGTCTCTCGATTGGGGCGCTTCTCCGGCATGATAGAGAAGCCTGGCGCGGGTAAGATTGATCGAAAGTTCATACGCGGGATGTCTGGCAAGCGCTTCATCCAGATAATGATTCCTGCGTTCCATGAAGCCCTGCTGTTGCGCCGCATAGGCAGCGCCAAGATAATTCATCAACGGCGTTCTGTTGAATTCGAGCTTGTTCAGTAACGCGGTTTCGGCCTTCGCCCAGTTTCCTTCTATGAGGTACGCATAGCCCTGCATCGTGCGCTGCTGCGCACGTTTTTCCTGGCTGCGGATTTTCCATTTGCGGTATTTTTCCGGCGCCCGCAACAAGCTTGCGATAAAGTTGAACAACAGATACAGCAATACGAACGTCAGGAAAAGAATGCCGATAAACAACAACAAGGGCAGCCGTACCACATAAGGGTCGCGGGTCAGGACAACATATCCCGGATCGTCAACGGCAAGCACGCCCAGACCGACTGAAACAATCAATGCGACAATTATCGTGATGAACAGTCTCATAGCCGAAGTTTCATGACCAAACGCCCGTTATCATTGCCCGGAAGCGGTCTCGCTCCCGCCGAGAGCGCGAATAGCGGATAATGTGGCTGAAATATCGGGAGCGCCGGAATCCCGGTACGACAACCCGACCTGGTCGAGTTGCCTGATCCAGTCCCGCGTCAAGGCAGCGTCCACATTGAAATTATGCTCGACCCACACACGGGCGGCATTGATTCTATGGCTATACAACGCGGGGTTCTGCCGAACCAGCGCGACTTGGGCCGATTCCAGAATCAGTCTGGCTCTCTCATAGGTCATTTCACGTATTTGGGCAGAAATTACCGGTTTGAACGAATTGCCGTTTTTCTCGATCTGGATAAGGTCTCCCAAATTCGTCAGCAGCCCGGCTCCCGCATCAATGACCGGCTTCAGATAACGGTTGAGCGCCGTGGTTTCATCCGAACCCTCTCGCGAATCCACCCCTTGCGGCTCATCCTCCTTTTCCCGATCGGTATCCGCATCCATTACGATATCGCCTGCGAGCGGCAAGCCGTCGACCTGTGCAGACAATACGGACAGTTCGTTCAGCAGGGCAGGCACGTCGACCGGCGGGATACGCTCGAGCGCGGCAATATCGGACAACAGCAGTCGACGTACCTCATCCACTGCGGAACCGGAAAGTTGCCCCAAACGTTGATCGGCAAGCCGCAGAGCCTGTTTTGCAAGGCCGATCTCACCCGTGAACCGCAGGCGTTGATAAGCAATCAGGATCAGTTGCCCGGTTTCCTCAACGACCCATCTGTCCAGGTTGCTGTCGAGCTGCGAGCGCAATGCGGCAATGCGGCCGGAGAGCCTGTCGATTTCTTTCTGCGTCCGTTCCCGTATCGAATGATCGAGGTTCGTTATGTCGTTGTGGATACCCTGTATCTGCTGACGGATATCCGCATCGGAATGGGCAAGCGAATCGCCCAGTCCGTCAATCCTGGCGTCCAGTGAATCTCCCAGTTCATCAACCCCGGCGCTGATGCCGGTTCTCAATGAGGCTTGCGTTCGCTCAACCCCGTCGATACGCTGCTCAATCAGATCCAGTCTGGCTTCCTGTTGTCCGGCATTCAATTTTGAGTCTGCCGCGCCCTGGTACCACATATATCCCACCGCCCCCGCCGCAACAACGCCGAGCAATAATGCAGCCCACGCAACAATGGATTGTCCACCCGGGGCGGCCGGGGTTACCCCGGATTCATCCCGCGGTTCGCCTCCGCCTTGCGGCTTTCTCCCGCGAACCGGGCTTTTTGCTATCCTTGTCGTTTTCTTCTTCGGCGGAGGCCGGATCTCCGAACGTTTACCGGTTTCATCTTCTGCCATTTTCCTGTTTGCCTGCCAGACTGTACCACCTGATACTACCGCAACCGGCCGCTCTTGTCATTTTGTATCAAAAACCCTTGCCGCCGCGGACAGGGTATCGATCAGGCAATGATCGGAAACGCCTCTTGCAACCCGAACGCAAGTGATGCCGCGCCGCATACACTGCTCACGGATACGTTCGCTGATCGTGACCACGGGTGAAGCGAGCAACAGCGCCGCATTTTGTGGGCCGAGCAATTCAAGCAGCCCGTCCAGTATCGAAACACTGGTAATCAGCGCCACATCAATTTTACCGGCTCGCCACATATCGACAATCGGCTGTATCGGCCTGCTCGTGATTCTCCTCGTATAACAGGGAACAAAAACGACATCGGCCCCACGTTTCTCCAACTCGATTTTCAGCAAGCCACGGCCAGTCTGCCCCCGCAATATGGCAACACGGGCATTTTCCAGCCGCATGCCTCTCTTCCGGTCCATTAACGAAGCCAGCAAGCCCTCACTGTCGATATCCACTTCAGGAACGAAATCGACAGTCAGTCCCTTGTCCCGGCCCAGTCTGGCGGTTTTCGGCCCCATGGCGGCGATTTTCAGGAACCCGGGGATGCGGATATTGTACCGCTCCATCCTCGCCGCGAACCCCTCTATCGCGGCGGCGCTTGCAAAAACCAGCAGGTCGAAATCGTGAATGCCGTGTAACAGGGCATCAAGGGCAACAAAGCTGTGCGGCGCTGAAATCTCGATGACCGGGAACTGCAACGCTATCCCGCCATGCTCTTCAACGGCCCTGGCAGTATCTCCGCCCAGGGGACGGGGCCTCGTAATCAGGACTCGCAGCCCGTCCAGAGACTCACGCATCACGATAAACGCGGCCGAGAATGCCTCCCGCCCCCTGACCGATCAGATCCTCGGCCACTGCAATGCCCAATTTCACAGGATCGGAGGCAGCTCCCTGTCTTTGCGATAGCAACACTCTGGAGCCGTCCGGCTCACCTGCCAGACCGCGCAGAACGAGCCGCTGACCGGCCTGCTCACAATGAAAAGCGACAGGCACGTGGCACCCTCCCCCGATTTTTTCATTTGCGGTGCGCTCCGCCAGTGTTTCGACTGCTGACTGCGCGTCATTCAACGGCAGAATCAACGGATGAACGGCAGCGTCATCGACACGGCATTCAATCCCGACCACGCCCTGACCCACCGCCGGCAGACAGACTGAGGCTGGAATAACCTGGGCGATGCGGTCTTCCATACCCAGCCGCTTCAAACCCGCCACGGCGAGAATAATGGCATCGTACAGACCGTAATCCAGTTTCTGCAAACGGGTATTGACGTTTCCTCTCAGGTTTTTCAGTTGCAGCCAGGGATAACCCGCCTTGATCTGGCACTGCCTTCTCAAACTGCAGGTTCCGACAACGGCGCCTTCCGGCAATTCATCCAGACAACCGAATTTGTTCGAGACGAGGGCGTCCCGGGGGTCTTCCCTGCGGCAATAAACCGGAATATGCAGACCTGCGGGAAGCTCGACCGTGACATCCTTCATCGAATGAACGGCCAGATCGATCTCGCGCTCAAGCAGTGCAATTTCCAGCTCCTTCAGAAACAAACCTTTACCCCCCACCCGGGACAACGGCACGTCGAGGTTTTTGTCACCCTCGGAGACGATTTCAACGAGTTCGACCCGAAGCCCCCGACAAGTGGAGCGCAGCGCCTTGCAAACATGATTGGCCTGCCAAAGCGCAAGCTGGCTCGTGCGCGTCCCTATGCGAATAACTGACATGGCATCACCGCTACAACTCTTCACCCGCCTCCCGATATCCTGAGCCTCAGGGTCTTGATCCCGAAAGAAGCCAGGCTCTTGTCCGCGTCCGCCATTTCGTCATAACTGGACCACGGGCCAAGCCGCACACGATAGAAATCGCCCCTGCCCTGGATTGTCACTTTTTGTATCTTCGACGCATGCCCCCACAGCGCCAATCTGGCTTTCAGCTGATCGGCGTCGGTTTTTTTCCGGTAAGAACCGGCCTGCAACATGTATGCGCTTTTTTTCGGCGCTGACTGAATGGCGGCGGAAGAATCGGATTTTTCAGCCGCGGCTCCCGAAGACGGCGGCGCAGCGGGCGGCGGGGAAGGGATTGGCGGCTGATTATCAGGCACCACCATCTCAATCTCGGGTAACACCGTAAAGAAATCGAAACTGGTCTTCCGAGCTACCGGTTTATCCGTTTTGTCGATCTCTGCGCCGGAGATTCCCTGATCCTCTTCCCTGGATTGCCGCAAGGACTGCTCGACCACCTTGCGAATACCGCTTCCTGTCCCGCTTTCACCAATCCGCATCCCCTGCCAGAGAAGAGTTGCCAGCGAACCGGTTATCATGCCGACAGCCAGCATCCCGAAACCATGGGACAAGCGGCGTCCGCGCGGCGCTGAACGCTTGCGGGTTGTCCGTTTTGCCTGCGGCATGATCGGATCCCGGTGGTTGCCGGCTACATCCTGTCCGGCGCTGACACGCCCAGCATGGCCAGGCCATTGGCAATGACGATCCGGGTAGCGTCAATCAACCCCAGGCGCGCGCGCCTCAATTGGTCCGCGCTGGAGAGAAACGGATGAGCATTGTAATAGGTATGAAAGGCATGAGCGAGGTCACGCAAATAATAAGCCAGTTGATGAGGTTCATAGCCACCAGCGGCAAGCTCGACCACTTCCGGGAAACGCGACAAGGCAACAAGAAGGTCGATTTCCCGAAATTCGGTCAACAGACTGTAGTCGGCAACAGCATCATGAAGGCCCGGTCCGCCTTTTTCGTCAAGTTGCCGAAACACGCTACAAATCCTGGCATGCGCATACTGGATATAATAAACCGGATTATCCGATGAACGGGATTTCGCGAGTTCAAGATCAAACTCCATGTGCTGGTCAGGCTTGTGCAATACATAAAAAAACCGCGCCGCATCGTTTCCCGTTTCCTCCCTCAATTCCCGTAATGTGACAAACCTGCCGTCACGGGTGGACATGGAAACTTTCTGGCTGCCGCGATACAACACCGCAAACTGCACCAGCAGAAATTTCAGGCGCCCGAGATCATTGCCTAACGCCTCGAAAGACGCCTCGATCCTCTTTATGTAGCCGTGATGGTCGGAACCAAAGATATTGATAATACGATCAAAGCCGCGTTTCGCCTTGTTGTAATGGTAAGCAATATCGGAAGCAAAATAGGTATGAGCGCCGCTGGCCCTGATCACGACACGGTCTTTTTCGTCCCCGAAATCGGTTGCCCGGAACCATAAGGCGCCTTCTTTCTCGAAAATATGACCGTTCTCCCGGAGTGTCCCGAGAGCCTCGCGGATGTCGCCCTGGTCCAGCAGACTTCTCTCCGAAAACCACTCCTGGAATACCACTCCGAACTCTTCCAGGTCCTCGCGAATGTCCTCCACCATCGCATCGCAGGCAAGATCGAACACCGTTTTGTAGTCCGTTGCTCCGAGAGCCTGCCTGCAACGCGCAATCAGTCTGTCGATGGACTGCTCGACGTCTTGCGGCAGGCCGCAAAAAAGCTTCCCGCTATCTGCACAGCAGGCATCGCCTTTCATTTGTCTCAATGTTGCGGCAATGTCCTTTACATATTCACCCTGATAAGCATTGCCCGGGAAAACGATTTCGCGACCGCACAATTCAAGGTAGCGGAGCCACACACTCAACGCCAGAATGTCCATCTGCCTGCCGGCGTCGTTTATATAGTATTCGCTATGCGTATCATAGCCCGCGGCCCTTAAAACACGAACCAGCGCATCCCCGAAAGCAGCGCCGCGACCATGACCTACGTGTAACGGACCGGTGGGATTGGTGGAAACGAACTCCACCATGATACGTTGGCCATGGCCTGAATTACTGTTGCCATAGTCGTTGGCATGGACCTGTATATGGCTGATCAGTCTGTAATAAGCCTCTCGCCTGAAATAAAAATTGATAAAACCGGGTCCGGCAACCTCGATTTTGTCAATCAGTTCCGAATCCGGCGGTGAGATCGGTATGGCTGCAACGATTTCTTCCGCCAGAGCGCGGGGATTTCGTGCAAGCGGTTTGGCGAGCTTCAATGCGAGATTGCAGGCAAAATCCCCGTGGCCGCGATCGCGGGTACGCTCAACCTCGATCCAGCCACTGACCGGCCCGTCCGCCATAGCCGGAATTTCCAATGCGCCGACTGCCTGACGAAGGAGTCGTATGACCGTGTTTTTCATAAATGCAGAATATCAGTAAAGCCCGGGGATTAAGGTGCGATTGTACCTTTTGACCCGGACAAACAGAAGTGGAAACGGAAGCATAAAAAATAAATAATAATAGTGTTGATAATTATTTGCATCTAGCCTATTATTTGCATTCCAATTCATTCCATACTTGCCATGATCATGAAATCGAAATATCCTGTTATCGCATCAATGCTCTTTGTCAGCCTTGCGCAAGCGGTTTATGCCTCGCAAGAGGTCAATGTATACTCCTACCGGAATCCGGAATTGATCCGGCCCATGTTCACCCGCTTTACCGAGGATACGGGTATTGTGGTCAATGTCGTTTTCGCCAAAAAAGGGATGCTGGAGAAGTTGAAAGGTGAAGGAGAAAACAGCCCGGCCGATCTCGTGTTTACAGTGGACATCGGGCGTCTGTCCGACATCAAGAACGCGAACCTGACCCGGTCCGTGACCGATCAAACCCTGTTGGACAATGTCCCGGAAAACCTGAGAGACGCGGACAATCACTGGTATGGCCTCACTTCCAGAGCGAGAATTATCGTCACCTCCAAAGAGCGGGTCCCCGATGGCGCTGTCTCGACCTATGAAGACCTCGCCAAACCGGAATTCAGGGGGCGCATCTGTACCCGCTCCGGGAAACACCCCTATATGGTCGCATTGACCGCTTCGATGATCGTGCACCATGGAACAGAAGGCGCGCAAGAGTGGCTGCGCAATGTAAAATCCAACCTGGCGCGCAAACCGCAGGGCAATGACCGCGGACAGGTCAAGGCGATCAGGGAAGGCGTATGCGATATCGCTGTAATCAACCATTATTATATGTATAAAATGATTTCCAATCCCGAACAAAAAGCATGGGCAGACGCGGTTAATGTCGTATTTCCAAACCAGGGCGACCGCGGTACGCACATGAACGTAAGCGGAATGGCGATGACCGCACATGCGCCGAACCGGGAAAACGCGCTGAAACTGATGAGATTCCTGGCAAGCGGCACAGCGCAGGAGATGTACGCGCAACTCAATGGAGAATATGCGGTAAAACCCGGGACCAGACTGGCAGATGCGGTCAGGACATGGGGTACGTTCAGGCAGGACAGCATAAGCCTGACGGCGGTGGCGGCCAATCGTGCCGAGGCCTCGAAACTCGCAGACCGTGTCGGCTACGACAACTGAACGTATCACCGGCACGGCCGCCCCAAAGCCTGATCATTCAGGGTCCGGGGGCAGCTTCTGGGGCGCAGGGTCCGTTTGTGCGGCGCTTGTCACCCTGTTGCCGCTTATGGCTATCGCCTGGATGGCGTTCTCACCGACAGAGAATATATGGCCCCATCTGATCAGCACCTCCCTGCCCCACTACCTGTTGAATACCATTGTATTGATGGCAGGGGTCGGGTTATCGGTTTTGTTGACGGGAGTCTCTACTGCCTGGCTGATCAGCTCCTGTTCATTTCCCGGTGACAGGATTTTCGAATGGATGCTGGCGCTGCCATTGGCCGTGCCTGCCTATGTGATCGCGTATCTTTATACCGAACTGCTTGAATTTGCCGGACCGGTTCAAGGCATGCTGAGAGCGGTGTTCGGCTGGGAACTCGCCAGTGACTACTGGTTCCCGAACGTGCGCAGCATGGGCGGCGCCATCATGCTCATGGGACTCGTGCTATACCCTTACGTTTACCTGATGGCGCGCTCCGCATTTCTCGAACAGTCTCCTCATCTGCTCGACGCCTGCCGTCTCATGGGACGCTCCCGTTTCAATACGTTTCTGTTTGTTTCCCTGCCGGTCGCCAGACCGGGCATCGCCATCGGCACTGCCCTGGCGCTCATGGAAACACTCAACGACTTCGGCGCCGTAGATTATTTTGCCGTACATACGCTCACTGCGGGCTTGTTCGATGTCTGGCTGAACATGAACAATACGGGCGGAGCTGCCCAGATTGCCCTGGTCATGCTTGCTTTCGTGCTCATCCTGCTGGCCCTTGAGTATACCGGACGCAGAAAAATCCGTTTTTACCAGAATACCGGCCGATTCACCCGCCGCGAAAAACTCCGGTTACACGGCGCCTTGAAATGGGGCGCCTTTGCCTTGTGTCTTCTTCCGGTCCTCGCCGGATTCCTGATTCCTTTCGCCATGCTGGCCGTTTATGGGGCACGATATTTCGAGCAGTCCTGGAGTGGGGAATTTCGTGAGTATGTATTGAACAGCCTGACTGTTTCCATGATCACTGCGGTCAGTTGCGCCGCCATTTCCATTTTGATTGTCTATTCCCGCAGGCTCATCACCGCTCCCTGGTTCACTTCATTGTCGAAGGTCTCATCGCTTGGATATGCAGTCCCCGGCTCGGTTCTGGCAGTGGGAATCGTCATTTCCCTGACCACATTCGAGAACTGGATCGACGGCTTTGCCAGACTGCATCTCGGATTCTCGACCGGGCTGATCCTGACCGGCACGATCCTTGCATTGGTACTCACCTGCGTTATTCGTTTCCTCGCGATTTCCACAGGCAGCATCGAGTCCAGTTTCTCCAGGGTGCCGGGGTCTATCGACATGGCCGCCCGCACCCTCGGCCATCCCCCGTTCAGGACCCTTCGCCTGTTCCATATCCCGCTGATCAAAAGCGGCGTTCTTACCGCCATGCTGATCGTATTTGTCGATTGCATGAAAGAACTGCCGGCAACCCTGCTGCTGCGGCCTTTCAATTTTGAAACGCTTGCCACCCATGTGTATCTGTTCGCTTCGGACGAAATGATAGAATACAGCGCTCTGTCGGCGTTGATGATCGTCCTGACAGGATTGATTCCCGTTGTTGTCCTGAGCAAAACAATTTCGTATTCTCAGCTACTGAAACAAAGAGTCGACTGATTCCAGCCCTGCCAACCGCACACCGCGCTTGAGGCCCCATGCCCCCTATCCTGAAAGTGGATAACATCAGCTGCCGGTACGAAAGTGAAAGCGCGGTCAACGAGACCTCTTTCGACCTGGAAGAGGGCGCGCTGGCCTGCCTTCTCGGTCCGAGCGGTTGCGGGAAAACCACCGTATTAAGGGCGATTTCAGGTTTCCAGAAACTGGCCGGCGGCTCAATCACGCTCAACGGAACCTGTATTGCCAGCGCCCGCACAAACATCCCCCCCGAAAACAGAAACATCAGCATGGTGTTCCAGGACTACGCCCTTTTTCCACATCTCACCGTACAGCAGAACGTCGAGGCGGGACTGTACCGCAAGGAACGGGCATCAAGGAAAGCCGCCGTCGAACAAATACTGGAATATGTCCATCTCTCAGGCTACAGCAAGCGTTATCCCCATGAGCTGTCGGGAGGCCAGCAACAGCGGGTTGCGCTGGCGCGGGCTCTGGCGCCAAAACCGGGCCTGTTGCTGATGGACGAACCTTTTTCCAATCTGGATTTGGAACTGCGTGAGAGCCTGGGGCAGGAAGTCCGGGATTTATTGAAGGAAATCGGTGCAACCTGCATCCTCGTCACCCATGACCAGCAGGACGCATTCACGTTTGGCGACATGGTTGGAGTCATGAACAAGGGACGGATAGAACAGTGGGGGACCCCCTATGATATCTATCATGAGCCTGAAACCCGGTTTGTCGCCAACTTTGTTGGCGACGGGGTGTTTCTGGATGGCACCCTGGTATCCGACGGTAAAATTCAATGCGAATTGTCACAGTACGGCGAACAGGATCTGACCGGTGATATATCCGATGACAGAATTCAAAAGGATCTGCAACAAGTCAAACCCGGATCAGGCAAGAAAGTCCAGGTACTGATCCGTCCCGATGACATCATTCACGACGATGACAGCCCCACGACAGCCCGGATTATAAAGAAAGCGTTTCGGGGAGAAAGTTATCTGTACACGCTGGCGTTGCCAGGCGGTGCCCGGGTGCTCACTCTTGTTCCATCCCACCACGACCACGATGTCGGAGAATGTCTGGGAATCAGGCTGGACATCAACCACCTGATTTACTTCGATCGTTAGCCGTTATTCGTCACCCGGAATCCGTTGCGACCGGTAAGTATAATAGTTGCATGAGGCAAAAAACCGGCGGCTGGAAATCAGTTGGGTCTGCCCATTGACCCACCGCTCCACCTCACCGGCGCCCATGCGACCGCCGCTCGCCACCATGGGTGCATAGGTATCGGCAAAGGACTTGAAATAGCTGGCCTCGCCGATTTCCGAAACCACCTCGGCAAGAGTTTCTTCAATGTCAAAACGACTTTCGGGTAACAGCCTTATAAGGTCCCGCATGATGAGCGGATTCTGGAACGTGGTTTCGGCAAGCGCACGGTCCATGCGCCGCCCCAGTTCCGGGTCGTCAGGAAATCCATAAGTCAGGGACGAGTAGTCGCCATCGAAAACAACGAATGTTCCTCCCGGACGCAAGACCCGCGCACACTCGTTGACGACAGCTTGCGGGTCGACAACATGGCTGATCACAGTATGGGCAATGACCAAATCGAATTCCCCATCTTCGCTATCAAGAGCATGCGCATCGCCGACGCAAAACTCGACCCGGTCCGAGATACCTGCCTGATCGGCGAAGCCGGCCGCCGCCTTGATGAAAGCCGGACTCTGATCGACCCCGACAAGGCGGCCGCGAAAATTCGGCTTGCTCACCAGCGAGCGAATCATGGCCCCCGTTCCGCACCCCACCTCCAGCGTCAGTGAATGATCAGAAAATTTCAGGGTATCGGCATAGCGGTCAAAGAGCCGCGTGAACACGACATCCTGCGCACGACTTTCCAGCCGGCTGATCAAACGCCCGGCGGTTTCGTCATCCAGCGAATGGGACCGGCAATGGGGATCAATACCCGTCATGAAAACAGCCTTTGTATCGGGAAAATCATTATTATAATCGATCGTCGCGATACTTTCCCAATCATCGCGGACAGATTATGTACTCGCTGCAACCGCAAGGCGGGACCCGTTTACTTCGGTCAATTTAACGATACAATACACGTTACCGCAAGCCGGATGCAAACGGGAACCCGCTACAATCTGTAATGACTTCCACATCGGAGCGGTCACTGGCTGACCAGATCGACCAGTGTCTGCCACAAACACAATGTACACTGTGCGGCTATCCGCGCTGCCGCGAGTATGCCAGGGCCGTGGAGCGCAATGAAGCGGGAATCAATCAATGCCCGCCCGGAGGAAAAATCACGATCACCGCTCTTGCAAAACTGCTTGACAGACCGGTTGTCGAACTGAATCCCGACCATGGCAAACACGAACCGAGGGTGATCGCGCGGATCAGGGAGCAGGAATGTATCGGCTGCAAATTGTGTATGAAGGCCTGTCCGCTGGACTGTATTGTCGGCGCGAAAAAACGGATGCATACCGTGATCGCCGATCAGTGCACGGGTTGTAAACTCTGTGTCCCGGTCTGTCCGACCGACTGCATAGACCTCGTTCGCCCCCCGCTTGCGAACAATGACAATGACCTGCCCGCTCCGTGGCCCGGTTTTTCTGTCCGGCAGGTCGATCAGGCCAGGCTCCTGACCGCCCAAAAACTGGCCAGGATAAAAAAATTCGATGATGCCCGAAAGCGCCGCAAACAGGTTCCGGCGCGCGCGCAAATGCGACGGGAAATTCTGGCTGCCGTGAAAAGAAAATCAATGCAGCGCCGGACATCCTGCTCTTTGCCATGAATCCACGACAAATAACGACCGCATTCACGCGGCTGAGAAAACACAACCCGGCGCCGACTACGGAATTGGACTGGCAGAGTGAGTTCGAGCTATTGATCTCGGTCATGCTGTCCGCCCAGGCCACCGATATATCGGTCAACCGGGCTACCGGCAAGCTCTACAAGGCGGCCAATACCCCGGCCGCCATTCATGAACTCGGTGTAACGAAACTGAAAGAATATATCAAGACAATCGGCCTGTTCAACGTCAAGGCGCAAAATATCATCAAGACTTGCAAACAACTCATGGAACGGCACGGCGGCCGGGTACCCCGCACCCGGGAAGAACTTGAAGCGTTGCCGGGAGTAGGCAGAAAGACGGCCAGTGTAATATTGAATACGGCTTTCGGGCAGCCCGCCATTGCCGTCGATACCCATATATTCAGGGTGTCCAACCGTACCGGCATTGCGCCGGGCAAAAATACGCTTGCAGTAGAAAAAGCATTGCTGGAAAGAGTGCCGAAGCGATTCATACCGAACGCTCATCACTGGCTGATCCTGCATGGTCGCTATACCTGTACGGCGCGCAAACCGAAATGCGGCCAGTGCCTGATTCATGATCTGTGCGATTCCGCCTTTCAGTTCCGGAGAACCTGAAGACAACACAACCACATCAATATCGGGTAAACTGTCTGCATTACTGAAACTTGCGTCCGGCGCAATTCCCGACAACAACATCATCCCCCGAATAATTCCATGGATATGGCAGTACAACATGATTTCAACGACGCCCTGAAAGCCAGCGGCCGCTTCCCCATGAGGCGCGCGGCGCTGTCCGAATTACAACTGAATATCGGTTACCTGTGTAATCAGGCGTGTGAGCATTGCCATGTTCAGGCGGGGCCGAAACGCACCGAAATGATGACCCGGGAAACGATGGAGAAGGTGCTGGACTGGGTAAAACGCAACCCCGTTCGTTCTGTCGACATTACCGGTGGAGCGCCGGAAATGATTCCCGGCTTCAGGGAGCTGTGTGACGGGTTTATCGAAAACGGGGTCCGCGTCACTTCACGATGCAATATAACTGTGCAGTTCGAGCCCGGTCAGGAAGACCTGGCAAAATGGTATGCCGAACGCAAGATTCGCCTGGTCTGCTCCCTTCCCTGCTACACCCCGAAAAATGTCGACCAGCAAAGAGGCAAGGGGGTTTTCGGAAAAAGCATTGCCGGCTTGCAGGTATTCAACGAGCTCGGCTACGGGCGCAACCCGGAGCTTGTGATCGACCTCGTATATAACCCGGTTGGGGCGCAGTTGCCGCCCGCCCAGGGAGCCCTGCAACTGGATTACAAAACCCGCCTGAAACAGGATTTCGGCATCGAATTCAATAATCTGCTGACCATTACCAATCTGCCGATCAACCGCTTCAGGCATTTCCTGGAAAGGACCGGCCAGCTGGAAAGTTATGAACAGCTTCTGGCAGATAATTTCAACCCGGCCACGGTCCCGTCACTGATGTGCCGCAACCTCGTCAGTGTGGACTGGCGGGGCTGCGTCTATGATTGCGATTTCAACCAGATGCTCGGACTGCCGCTATTGGCGACCGGCAGCAAGTTTCTGTGGGACATTGATATGCGTCAGCTGGAGAATCGGTTGATTGCCGTTGGCAGTCATTGTTATGGTTGTACTGCCGGCTCCGGAAGCAGTTGCGGCGGGGCGCTCACCACATAGTCAGGGACATCAGGATTGTGCAAACACCCACAGCAGCGCCGCATAGCGAGCCAGTTTGCCGACAAGAATCATGATCGCACAGGGCCAGAAAGGGAGCCGCAAATAACCGGCCGCCAGGCATAATGGATCACCGACAACCGGCATCCAGCTAAACAGCAAGGCCGGCGCCCCCCACTTCCTGACCCGCTCCAGCGATGTCTCCCTGATCCGGAAAACGGAACCGATCCTCTTATGCCACCGGGTGCGCGACAATCCACGTTGCAAGATCGCTCCGACCCACCAGGTAATGATTCCACCAACGGTATTGCCCCCCGTTGCGACCAGCAACAGGGAAATGACATCGTATTGGCGCGATTGATACAGGGAATAGAGCAATACCTCCACTCCTCCCGGAACAAGGGTCGATGCCAACAGGGAACCGGTAAACAGCCAGACCAGGCCGGCAAACATCAGGTCGCTGTTCCGGCAGTCGCGCTCAGGCGCTCAATAATTTTCAGCGTTGCGAACAAGGCGCCCTTGTTTTCATCGACAAGTCCCTTGCCCCGGGAGCCATACTGATTCCTGAGCGCGGGCTCATTGACAAAGCGGATAATGACATCGGTCAGTTCCCGTGTATTGACAACCTGGACTCCCGCTCCTTTCTCCAGCACCATATCGGAGATTTCCTGGAAGTTGAACATGTGGGGACCAAAAATGACCGCCACGCTCGCCGCGCAGGCTTCAAGCAGGTTATGCCCTCCGGCAGGAACGAGACTGCCGCCGATGTACGCGATATCGCTCGCCGCGATCAGCAACCCGAGTTCTCCCATCGTATCACCGACATAAATATCGACATCACTGCCGACAGCCCCGCTTGATCGGGTCCTTAGCGCCGTTTTGTATTTTGATCGCAAGCACAGCCTGTACACTTTGCGGAAACGTTCCGGGTGTCTGGGTACCAACACCAGCAGCAAATCCGGGATCCGGCGTTTAACCTCGGAAAAAGCCCTGAGTACATGCGCTTCCTCACCTTCACGGGTACTCCCCGCCACCAGTACAGGACGGTCGGGACCCAGATTCCGGCGCACCGATTGGGCGGACTCCAGGGCGCTTGCCGGAATATCCAGCTCGAACTTCAGGCTGCCCGTTACCTGGACCCGATCGGGGTTGGCGCCGAGGCTTATCAGCCTTTGCGAATCGGCGCGGGTTTGAACGGCAAAATAATCAACCTTCTCCAATATCGGTGAAACCAGCTTTTTGAACATCCGGTACCCGCGGCAGGATTTCCTTGAAAGCCTTGTGTTGGCATAAATCACCGGAATATTCCTGTCATGGCACTCGACGATATAGTTCGGCCAGATTTCCGTCTCCATCATGATCGCCATACACGGATTCAACCGATTGAGAAAACGTTTTACCGCGCCCGGATAATCGTAGGGGAGATAGAAGTGATCAACGGTATCATGGAAAGTCCTTGCCACCCGGTCCGACCCGGTTGGCGTCATGGTCGTGATCACAATCTGCCGCTCGGAATCATCCGTTTGCAGCGCCCGAACCAGCGGAATCGCCGCGTTCACCTCGCCTACGGAAACCGCGTGAACCCATATCCGCCTGCCGCAAGCGGGGGAGCCTCCGGCTTGCAATCCGAGCCCGAATCGCTGTGACCATCGATCGCTGTACTGGCGACTCCGGGAAATCCGCATGAGCAAACGCGCCAACACCACAGGAAACGCGGCATACAGGACAATCCGGTAAAGTGTCAGCATGGGGTTATGGATTGACCCAGTCCCTGGGAACCAGGAAATAATCGATCAGTCTTGCCTCTTCGCTGCCCGGCTCGGCCCGGAAGCCGTATTTCCACTCCACCCTCGGCGGCAAGGACATCAATATCGACTCTGTTCGACCCGCGGACTGCAAACCGAACAACGTGCCACGGTCATAGACAAGATTGAATTCCACATAGCGCCCCCTGCGATACCACTGGAACTCCCGCTGTTTACGAGTGAACGGGTAATCCTTGCGTTTCTCTACAATAGGCAGGTAGGCGTCCGCGAAACTGTTGCCGATGCCTTGCACGAAATCAAAGGATTGCTCAAAGCCGAGTTCATTGAAATCATCAAAAAATAACCCTCCGATACCTCTTGGCTCATTACGATGCCGGATAAAAAAATACTGATCGCAACGTCGCTTGAAAGACGGATAGAAATTCTCACCGAACCTTCGGCAAGCCTTACGGGCTGTTTCATGCCAGTGCACACAATCCTCGGTAAAACCATAACAGGGTGTCAGATCATACCCTCCGCCAAACCACCAGATCGGGGAATCCGACTGCGGGTCGGCGACAAAAAACCGCACATTCATATGGCCTGAGGGGACATAGGGGTTTGCCGGATGCATAACCACCGACACGCCGGCTGCCTCGAACGGCTTGCCGGCAATCTCTTTTCTTGACAAGGTCGATGCCGCGGGAAGTTGCGCCCCCGACACACGGGAAAAATTGACGCCGCCTTTTTCGAATACATGACCCTGTTCTATGATGCGGGTAATACCGCCTCCGCCGCTCTCGTGCCGCCACTTGTCCTCACAGAATGAATGGTCCGGCTCAAGGTTGCCAATTGCACAACAAAGATTGTTTTGCAGGTTTTCAAAATAAACGGCAACGGCATCCATGTCAGGGAATCCGGCTGCGCTGTTGACGAGACCTCTGTTCACGAGTGGATGCCGTTAGCCCCTGATTGTGGCGCCGTTGACCGCGTCGCGAATGACAGATGGGCGGGTATCGGCGCCAATCGACCCCTCCATTATACAGTCCAGCTCACCACCGAATTCGAGGTGGACCTGTGCGGCGCTCCTCAGCGCCTTGCGATGAGCGCGGTTTGCGCTGGTGGAAATAATGGCCATGCCCGAATTTCTGCAAAGCGCGCGTACCCCACCGTGTCGGGAGACCCGGATTGCAACGCAGGCATGGCTTCCCGTGATCTGGCGGGAAACGCTTTTTCTTGCCGGCAAAAGCCAGGTATAAGGGCCGGGCCAGCTGGCCAGCATTTCCCGGCGGGTCGCGGCCGGGAAGAACTCGACATATCTCATGAGCCTGGAAAGATGGTCGGAAACCAGTATCAATCCCTGTTCTTTCTTTCTTCGCTTCATATGAAGGATTCGGCGAACGGCCCGCGAATTGTTCGGGTCACAGCCGAGTCCATAACAGGATTCTGTTGGATAGGCGATGACGCCCCCCTGTCTGATTATCAATGCCGCATCGTGTACTGATGCCGGATTCAATTTGCTTTCAGGGCTTGTCAAAATCCAGCGCTATTTGCCCAGAGAGCGCTGAAGATTGCGGTTCTTCTCCAGGATGCCCTGTGCGTTGCGCTCCCGTTCATTCCTGACCCTCGTTTCGATATCGGCATGGGAAACTCCCAATATCTGGGCAGCCAGATAACCGGCATTTTTCGCTCCCGCCCTGCCGATCGCAACACTGGCGACAGGGATGCCGCCCGGCATCTGTACAGTCGACAACAGCGCGTCCTGACCATTCAGCGGCCCCCCGTCCATCGGCACTCCGATCACCGGTTTGACAGTCAGGCTCGCTACCACGCCAGCGAGATGCGCGGCCAGACCCGCTGCCGCGATGAACACCGCACAGCCGCGGGATTCGGCTTCCCTTACATACGTATGGGTGGCGTCGGGAGTACGGTGCGCGGAAGTAATCTGCGCCTCCCAGGGCACGCCGAGGTTGTCCAGCACATCAAGAGTAGAGCGCATTACCGGCAGGTCCGAGTCCGACCCCATTAAAACTGCAACAAACGGTTTGTTCATCATGTATCAGGAAGTTCGAGTGTTCATATCGTTAGCCGGTCCAGCCTGGACGCAGCCCTCATAGCGGGATATTTTAACGATTATCCGGCGCTTTTTGGAAAAATCGATCGCACATGACTATCGGTCGCGCGGTGACCAATATCGCGGCGAAACCAGCTTCCCGGCCAAGTGATCCGCTCCGTTGCCTCATATGCCCGACGGCGGCATTCCTTCATATTTTCACCGAGAGCAGTTACACACAAGACCCGACCGCCATCGGTCAACACCCGATTCTCCCGCAAACGGGTGCCTGCATGAAAAACCCTGAGGTCATCCGAATCCCGCCCGTCCAGCCCCCGGATCACCTCGCCTTTTCGATATTCTCCGGGATAACCTTCAGCTGCCATGACCACCCCCAGCGCGGAGCGATGGTCCCATACCGCCGCCTCCCGGTCCAGTTTCCGGTCGAGCGCCGCGAGGCAATGCGCCACGATATCGGATTGCATACGCATCATGACGGGTTGGGTTTCAGGGTCTCCGAACCGGCAATTGAACTCGAGAACCCTGGGAACCGAATCATTCCCGATCATGAGACCGGCATACAGAAATCCGGTATAGGGCATGCCTTCGGCTCGCAGACCATCTATCGCCGGGCGCATAATGCGGCGCATCACACGCTCATGGATTTCAGCGGTTAGCCCGGGCGCCGGGGAACAGGCTCCCATTCCTCCGGTATTCGGACCGACATCCCCGTTACAGGCTTTCTTGTAATCCTGACTGGAAGCCATCGGCAAGATGTTTTCCCCGTCCGCCATACAGATGAAGCTGGCTTCCTCTCCCTTGAGGAATTGTTCGATCACAACCCGATGCCCGGCCTCTCCAAACCGGTTTCCGGTCAGCATATCCCTGACCGCCTGTTCGGCCTGTTGCCGGTTTTCGGCGACAATCACCCCCTTGCCCGCAGCCAGCCCGTCCGCCTTGATTACCAGCGGACAGCGCCTTGTGCGCAGGTAGTCCAGCGCCGAGGGCGCCTCGACAAAACTCTCGAAGGCGGCAGTGGGAATCGAATGGCGGGCGAAAAACCGCTTGCAAAAGGTTTTCGACCCTTCCAGCCGGGATGCCGCGGCACGGGGACCGAAGCATTTTAATCCGGCTTCTTCGAACGCATCAACGATACCGAGCGTCAGAGGGGCCTCCGGGCCGATAATCGTCAGCCCGATTGCGTGGTCCGCGGCAAACCGGATCAAGCGATCGATATCCGTAGCGGCCAGATCCACATTATGCATGCGATCTTCCATGGCTGTCCCCGCATTGCCCGGCGCAACATATACGTTGGTCACCAGAGGCGACCGCGCCACCTTCCATGCCAGCGCATGCTCTCTTCCTCCTCCTCCCGCTATCAGTACGTTCATTCGGTTATCACCTCAAATTGACCGCCTGAAGAATATCATCACCGGTACCGTGGGTCTGGTCGGGACCCGCCGACGACAGAACATAACGGTCGACTTCCTGCGTCACCAGAATTTCATTTCCCCAGCCATCGGTATACTCCCCCCGACCCAGTTTTTCGATAAATTCAGTCACCGACGCATTATTGTCCATGTCTCCTTTCGCAACCATCAGCAGTTTCAGGGTGGTCGCCAGATAGCTCAGGGTCAACGAGGATTCGACCAGTCCGGAACCGCTCTGTGGATTCACATTGACAATATCTCCGTCCCGGGTGACCTGTGTCCCGGAACCCGGCAATACCCCTGCCAGCTCCTCTTTGTATTCTTCTGCAAACTGGCGCGCCAGATGATTCCCTGCCCATAACGACAACACGATCATGATAACCACGCCCATCCAGACCATGCCCTTGCTGACCCCTGCACTGCGCAAGCAGTCGTCTTCCAGCCCAGGATTTTCCAGAACCCGGTGGATTCCGGCAATAACTTTTCTATAGTAAAGCCAGTTTGCCACACAGGGCCAGAAAATCAGCCAGATCAGGGAGAAAATTGCACCCGGACTATTCCCCGTCAGGTTCGTTATGGCGCTGCCGACAATGATGTAAAGCGCAGCCATTCCCCACATCTTGCGGTACAGCGCCCACAGGAAAAAGAAGAAAAAAGCCGGCCAATGCCAGGACAATCTGAATGACGGATGTCGGGGGTCCCCGAAACGGGCGAACTGGCGGAGATAGTAATCTGTATTTACACAGACGAATCTCGTCACAAGGTCCCGTATTTTTTCCGGTCCAATGCCATCGGAAGAGCTATCGGGGCGGTCATCAACAACCGTTTCACGATCGTGGCCGGATGATTCGCAGGTTGCCTCCGAGACTGCCCCCGCAACCGCCTTTTCAACCCGGATCTCTTCAATTTTGCATTGTGCGCCGAGCCCCTGAATTTTCCGGCAGAGCTTGCTCGCCTGGCTTTTGCTGTATTCTTTTTTAAGCGGGGTCGGGCGCCCCTGCAAGACCCGTTCCATCGCAGTCGTGGTCGATTTGAACAAGCCGGCCAACCCCTCAAGCACTTCGTCCCGACTGCGTTCGTGGAGTATCCCGCCAATTAAAACGACCCTGTATCTGGGCTCTTCCGTTTCAGTCATGTTGTCCACATTGTTCACAGGAAAACGGGGCTAATGCCTGAAATGACGCATCCCCGTAAATATCATTGCAATATCATGCTCATCCGCCGCCTCGACCACCTCGGCATCACGCCTCGAACCACCCGGCTGAATCACCGCCCGGATACCGGCGCGGGCGGCGTTATCCAGACCATCGCGAAACGGGAGAAACGCATCAGAAGCCATGACGCCCCCCGCGACGCTCAATCCCGCCTGTTGCGCCTTGATGACGGCAATCCTCGCCGAATTGACCCGACTCATCTGCCCCGCGCCAATCCCTATGGTCGCATTGCCCGCAGCATAGACAATAGCGTTCGATTTGACATACTTGCATACCTTCCAGGAAAACAGCAAATCCCGCATTTCGTCTTCGTGCGGGCGGCGTTTCGTGACCACATCCAGATTTTGATAAAGGGCGGCATCACCCTGCTGCACCAGCAACCCGCCATTGACTTTCCTGAAATCCAGGGATTGGACAACCGCTTCGGACCGTTCGCTGTCGCCCTTTGCACACGCCAGTACCCGAACATCCCTCTTGTCCCTGAGCGCCTGCCTGGCCCCCTCCGTTATTTGCGGAGCCATGATGACTTCCACAAACTGCTGTTCCACAATGGCACGGGCCGTTTCAGCCTCCAGATCGGTATTAAAGGCCACTATACCACCAAATGAGGACTCGGGGTCAGTGCGCCAAGCGTGCCGGTAAGCCGACTCCTGCGAATCCCTGACCGCGACACCGCACGGGTTCGCGTGTTTCACGATGGCACAAGCGTGGCCATCTCCATGTGAAAACTGCCTGACGCACTCGAACGCGGCATCGCTATCTGCAATATTGTTATAGGACAACCCCTTGCCCTGAATCTGCACGGCCGCCGAAACACTCGCCGGAACGGGTTCCCGATCGGTGTAAAACGCGCCGTATTGATGAGGGTTTTCGCCGTAACGCATCTCCTGCTTCTTGATATATTGATGATTGAGTGTGCGCGGAAAGCGGCTGGAACCGCGCTTCGACAGAGTCCCCAGGTAATTGGTAACCGCATCGTCATAATTTGCGGTGTGTTCAAATGCTTTCACAGCCAGATCAAAACGCAACTCATCCGTAACAGCGCCGCCATGGTCGTCAAGTTCCCGCACAACCCGGGTATAATCATCGACATCCACGACCACGGTGACATCGGCGTGATTCTTGGCTGCGGCGCGCAACAGCGCAGGACCGCCAATATCAATATTTTCAATTGCCCGCAGCAGATTGCAATCGGGGCTGGAAATGGTTTGCTGAAACGGGTACAGATTGACCACTACCAAATCAATCGGCCGGATATTGTTCACTGCCATAACCGTATCATCTATCCCGCGCCGACCCAGAATTCCTCCATGTATGACCGGATGCAAGGTCTTCACCCGACCATCCATGATTTCCGGGAACCCGGTATATTCACTGACTTCGGCGACAGGGATGCGTTCTGTGGCGAGCAGGCGGGCAGTACCGCCGGTCGACAGGATCTCTATGCCATGCCCGCACAGGGCCCTGGCCAGTTCAACGAGATTCTCTTTATCGGAAACGCTGATCAGCGCTCTGCGGATGGTTTTATTCATTTCAATTGCCATTGTACCTGCTTCGCGGCGCTGCTCATACCCTGCGGTATGGACTCTCGCCGAAGGTCGCCGGTTTCAATCGGTAACGACATGAACGGAGAACCCGACCGCTTTTTCGTGGGGCCTGGCAAGGTCGAACGAAAGGGATACCAGTTCACCGTGACCGACCATGCTCTCACTACCCGTCGCCAGATAGGATTGCGGAGGGAAAGACCTGCGTCCGATTACCCGCCCTGCCTCGTCTGTCAACGTAATCTGTAAATCCGGGAAAGGTTGGGAGTATTCGGCCCGGTTGATCAGTTTGACGGTAACACGAAGCGCGTCCGGCTGTCTGGGATGCAGATCGATTTTCGTATTGGCAACAGTAAACAGGTCCGGGGATTTCAGCGGCGGCAGTTCACAACGTGCGATCTTGCAAAATCCGGCCAGATACTTGCGCAAAGACTGATCCTGGGCGAATTTATCTACATGGAAATACTTTACCTGCAATGACAAGAGCAGGAAAAGAACGACAGAAACAATGCACCATGCCAGTTTAATCAATGGCTTACGTCGGTCATTCATGTACTGGTGCGCCGTGTTTTCGCTCACCCAGGCCAACGGTTTCTCTTCCAGTACGGGCTGTACCAGCGACTTTTCCGGGATCTTCTCCGCCTCGGGGCCGCCCGCCTGAGCGAACCCGTGGACAAATCCCGGGTCGGTCTCCAGGATCGTATTGTCGCTGGAATCGAACATTTCGCGGCAGACGCAGCAACGAAAGAGAGAGGACGAACGATCCGGATTTTCCGCGGGCAAACGAAAAACAGTATGGCAGTGCGGACAATAACAGAAACGGTTTTCACTCAACATGACTGACTGCGCCTCGACTTGAAGGGCGCCGTATGCGCCGCATTGAACAGCATCCGGAAAACTCAGGCGGCAGGAATGTTCTTCTCCAGATAATGAATATCGCACCCCCCCTTGACAAACCCGGGGTCCTGGACCAGTTTCCTGTGCAACGGGATATTGGTTTTTATCCCTTCAACGACCATCTCCTGCAACGCGCCGCTCATTCTTGCCAGCGCTTCGGTGCGGTGCATGCCATGGGTAATCACTTTCCCAATCATGGAGTCATAGTACGGCGGCACCACATAGTAACTGTAAACATGGGAATCGACCCGCACCCCCGGACCTCCAGCCATATGGTACTGTGTAATCTGCCCCGGAGAAGGCATGAATGTCTGTGGGTCTTCAGCATTGATGCGGCATTCGAACGCATGTCCATTCAGCCGGATCTGGTCCTGCGTGAACCTCAGGCGCTGTCCATCCGCAACCCGAATCTGCTCCTTGAGCAAGTCGATGCCTGTAATCATTTCCGTTACCGGGTGCTCGACCTGAATCCGCGTATTCATCTCGATAAAGTAAAATTCCCCGTCTTCATAGAGAAATTCGAATGTACCGACACTGCGATATCCAATCTGCGTGCAGGCATTGACACAGATCCTGCCGATTTCAGACTTTTTTTCATCACAGATATCGGGAGCGGGCGCCTCCTCAATCACTTTTTGATGTTTTCTCTGCATGGAACAATCGCGGTCACCAAGATGAACGACATTGCCGTAAGCATCTGCCAGCACCTGGATTTCGATGTGTCTGGGGCTCTTGAGAAACCGCTCCATATACAGGACATCATTACCGAATGCCGCCAACGCCTCCTGTCTGGTGGTATCGATCGAGTCGGCCAGCGCGGAGCGATCATTGACAACCCGCATACCCCTGCCGCCGCCGCCGCCGGCAGCCTTGATCATCAACGGGTATCCTATTCGCTCTGCCAGCGCTTCCGCCTTATCGATACCTGCCGGTAAGGGCCCATCCGATCCCGGCACGCAAGGCACGTTGGCCGCGCGCATCGCAGCAATGGCGGAAATCTTGTCTCCCATTGTCCGGATCGTATCAGCAGTCGGCCCGACAAATACAAATCCGCTGCGCTCGACCTGTTCGGCAAAATTCGGGTTTTCGGAAAGGAATCCGTAACCCGGATGTATGGCATTCGCCGCGGTCACTTCCGCCGCCGCAATGACCGAAGCGACATTGAGGTAGCTGTCAGCAGCCGGGGCCGGCCCGATGCACACGGACTCATCCGCCAGACGCACATACTTGGCATCCCGATCCGCCTCGGAATGCAATGCCACCGTCAATATATCCAGTTGCCGGCAAGCGCGAAGAATGCGCAGCGCGATCTCGCCGCGATTGGCGATAACCAGTTTTTTGATTTGGTTCATCATGGAAATCGATAACGGCTCAGGCAATCAGAAACAGGGGTTCGCCGAACTCGACCGGGTCGCTGTTCTTCTTGTAAATCGCCTTGACCGTCCCTGCCACTTCCGCCTCCAGCTGGTTGTAGGTTTTCATGGCCTCGATAATACACAGCACATCTCCCGGCCCGACCTCCGTTCCGACAGAGACATACGGGCCGGAATCGGGGGATGACGCATTATAAAACGTCCCGACCATCGGGGAATTAACCACGCTCCCGGTCGCTTCGTCCGCCTCCATAGACCCCGTTTGAGTAACAGGCGCCGGCGTTTCCCCGACCATCGGGGAATCAGGCGCAGGCGCCGCGCCAGTCTGCCGGACGCCAACGGCAGCGTCGTTGCCCGCGCCGGCCCGACTCAGCCGGACCGTACTGTCGCCTTCAGTAATTTCCATTTCCAGCAACATGGAATCTTCCAGCAATTCAATCAGTTTTCTTATCTTTCTCAAATCCATCGTTTTCCCCGCATCAACCGGTTATTGCTTGTAATCCTCAAGCGGGCGTCCGTAGCATTGACACGGCAAAGTGGTATGCGGACTCATAACCGGCCGCCCCGAGACCGGTGACCACTCCCTTCGCAATATCGGAAAAATACGAGGTCTCGCGGAAAGGTTCCCTTGCATGGATATTGGACAAATGCACTTCCAGGAAAGGTATGGCAACGGCGCTCAGCGCATCTCGCATCGCAATGCTGGTATGAGTGAACGCGGCGGGATTGATGATGATAAAATCTACCTGCTCGTCAGGCGCCTGCTGAATCCAGTTGACGAGTTCATGTTCAGCGTTGCTCTGCCGACACTCAAGGGCAGTCCCGTCGGCGCCGGCCAGTTGCGCCAGCCGCTCATTGATCGCGGCCAGACTGACCAACCCGTAATGCCCGGGCTCCCTGGTCCCGAGTAAATTGAGATTAGGTCCATGCAATACGAGAATTCTAATCATGGCAAACGGCCGTTGACAACAGGGCCGGATTATCACAAAAATCTGTTTTAGAGTCCAGATCGGCGAGATTGACGGAATTTTATGGAAATTAACGAGAATTAATGAAAGAGCATCCCGATTGGTGGGACCCCTGGTCTTGCCAGCCCTGCATCGTTCCAAAAGCGGACAAACGCAGAATTTCCGCAGCCAATGTGCGCGAATACGCCAGGGTTCTCCTTACCGCAATCGCATTGTCGGGCGGCGTCGCCTGGCAATACAACCGACTCAGAAAACGCCGCAACAAGGATATGGCCGATTTCGCCGGACTCGGTATCCACTCGGAACCGCAATGGCAGAATGCGCACACGGAAATGGTCGAAGAACTGGGGGTCAAGCACCTGTTGTTACGAATCCCGGTATGGCGACCCGACCAGTTTGAGCATGACCTCAGATTTCTCGAGAGATTCGAAACCAACCGGTTCGTGATCAATATCCTGCAAGACCGGCAAAGTGTACTTGACCCCGACTTGTGGCAAAGCCGGCTGCACCAAATCTTTGACGCTTTTTCCGGACGCTGCAACATATTCAAGATCGGCAATGCCGTAAATCGTTCAAAGTGGGGTTGCCGGAATACCGGCGACGCGCTTCGGCTGTTCAAAATCGCCGATGATGTGCGCGCTGACTATCCGCATATCCGTCTGCTCGGTTCATCGATCATCGATTTCGAGCCACTGCCCATGCAACGAACCCTGTTCAATCTCTGGCGCTACAACATGGACGGCTGCGCTGCGCTGCTCTACGTGAACCGCCGCGGCTCCGCTCACGGCAAGCAATATCGCTACTTCAACCTGGAACGCAAAATTCGACTCAACAAAGCGATGCTCAAACTGTCCAACACTACGCGGGACGAGCTATGGATCACAGAAACGAACTGGCCGCTTCTGGATACCTGGCCCTGGACTCCCAACTCCGGGCATCCGGCAACGACAGTGGATGAAACCACCCAGGCCAACTACCTGAAACAGTATTTCAGTATCTCTCTCGACACGGGCTGGGTCGAGCGTGTTTACTGGTGGCAACTGATCAATCCCGGCTACGGACTGGTCGACCACCGCCAGGGCAGCTTGCGCAAGATGCCTTCCTACCATGCGTTCAAATCACTGCTGAAAGACGACCCGCGCGAAACACACGTCCGCGTCCATGCCGGATTCGACTGACATCGCTGGAAACTTCCATGCAGGCCCGCATTCCCTGTCGGGCAAGAATGTGGTCATTACCGGCGCGGCATCGGAAGTCGGCCGCTCCCTGAGCCTCGCCGCGGCGCGCTCGGGCGCGACAGTCATTCTGCTTGAACACAAACAAAGGGACCTGATCCCGCTTTACGACCACATCTGCGAGTCGGGATGTCCGCAGCCGCTGATTGTTGAAATGGATGTTCTGCGGGCGCTTCCCGAGAGCTTCACGGCGCTGGCGGATTCCCTCGGCCGCGCCTGCGCCGAAATCCACGGCCTCGTGCATTGTGCGATGCGGGTTTCACCACTGACTCCGATCGCGCACAGTGATATGCCTGTCTGGCAGAAAGTCCTCGACCAGCAGTTGATACGCCCGATGTATCTGACCCGCTCCCTGTACCCACTGTTGAAACACAGGAAGCCGGCCTCGGTCGTATTTTCAACACTGGCAAGCGGGCGCAGCGGCTCAGCTTACTGGGGAGCGACCGGCGCCGCCTTCGCAGGCATTGAGAACCTGTCCCAGACCTTGTCCCGCGAATGGGAAAACCGCAATATCCGTGTCAACACACTGGATTGTGGAAAAGTAAAAACCGCTCTGCGAAAGCAATTCTACCCGGGCGAGGACAGTGCCCGCTTACGCGACGCCAACGACCCCGAAATCACCCGCCGCTACCTGTATCTTCTATCGGACCACTCCCGACCCATTACCGGCAGCCAATTATCCGTACCGCCCCTGCGCGGGTAACCGATTACCCTGTCATCTGTCACCGAACAGGACATCATCTTCAACATCCGGCGCGAACAGCGCCTGGTCGGCATGATCATCCTGCGGACCGCGGGCGATTTCCCTGCATGTACCACTGCCACATCCCGGAGCATGAGGATCGGGGTATAATGGACCAATTTATGGAATACACGCATGAACCCTGAAGCATTCCGCAAGGAGGCCCACGAACTCATCGACTGGATCTGCGACTACCGCCGGCGCATCGGGGACATGCCGGTGAGGGCCCGGGTGGAACCGGGCAACATCCGCGGGGCGTTGCCGGCCATACCGCCCGGGCAGCCGGAACCGTTTGCCGAGGTGATGCGTGACCTCGAGTCCATCGTGGTGCCGGGCATCACCCAGGTCCAGCATCCCATGCACTTCGGCTGGTTCCCGTCCAATGCATCGCTTGCCTCGGTACTGGGCGATTTCGCCAGTTCCGGCCTGGGAACCCTCGGCATTTCCTGGGAAAGCTGCCCCGCTCTCACGGAGATGGAGGAAGTGGTATGTGACTGGATGCGTCAGCTGGTTGGGCTGTCGGATTCCTGGAAAGGCACGATCCATGACACCGCCTCTACCGCCTGCCTCACCGCCATGATCCTGGCCCGCGAAAAAGCCACCGACTATGGCGAAAGCCGCGGCGGACTCCAGCAGGCCGAAAGCCCGCTCGCGGTCTACACCACCGAGGAAGCCCATTCCTCGGTGAGAAAGGCCGCCCTGCTCGCAGGGTTCGGCGCGGACAACATCCGTAATGTCCCGATGGATGCGCACACCCGCGCCATGGCGCCGCAAGCGCTCCTGGCCCTGATCGAGCAGGACCTGGCCGCCGGGACCGTCCCCGCCATGGCCGTCGCTTCGGTCGGCTCTACGGGCATCACCGCGACAGACCCGCTGGAGGCCATGGCCGATTACGCGCGGCGGTACGACATCTGGCTTCACGTCGATGCCGCCATGGCCGGCTCCGCCATGCTGCTGCCCGAATGTCGGCATCTCTGGCAGGGCGTAGAGGGCGCGGACTCGATCTCCTGGAATCCCCACAAGTGGATGGGGACGATCCTCGACTGCTCCCTGTTCTACGTGCGCGACCCGCGGCACCTGGTGCGCGTGATGTCCACCAATCCGAGCTATCTCCGCTCCGACGCGGACGGCGAGGTGACCCAGTATCGGGACTGGGGTATTCCGCTGGGACGCCGGTTCCGCGCGCTGAAACTCTGGTTCCACCTGCGGCTGGACGGCATCGGGGAAATCCGCCGGAGGCTCAGGGACGATCTCGACAATGCCCGGTGGCTGGCGGAGCAGGTCGAGGCCGAGCCCCGCTGGACGCTGGAAGCGCCGGTCTCCCTGCAGACCGTCTGCGCGCTGCACCGCCCCCCGGGGCTCGACGGCGAAGCGCTGGATGCGCACACTCTGGCCTGGGTGGACGCCATCAACCGCTCCGGGGCGGCGTTCCTGTCCCCGGCGAAGATCGACGGACGCTGGATCGCGCGCGTGTCCGTCGGCGTCGAGGCTACCGAACGGCGCCATATTGAGGCCCTGTGGGGTCTCATGCGGGAAACCGCCGCCGGGACACCGGCATGATGGCCGCACTTCGATATCACTTGCGAAATACCCGGAAGTTCATGCCCGCAAGCGGCAAAGGCTAACCCGCCGGACAAAAGCGCTGCAAACGTACACGCAATATCCGTCAAGCGTCCCGTTCCGTCCTTACCGCCAATGATACCAGATTACGGAGAACCCTATAGCTTCTCCGTGCAATATTCCGGATAGAGGGATACCTGTTGTTTTATATCGTACGTGATATTTTCACAATACAGCCTGTCTGCATGTCTGTATTTATCACGTACAGTAACTTTTTCTTGCCGCCGACCACTCGTGATGGTATTTTCTACCGTACGGTATCTTTTTGGGGGCGCGGCCATGACAGAGGAAAACAACATATACGACACAGTCCGGACCGCCGGTGAACTCGGCAGCCTGGCGCGCGCCCATCGCAGACACAGGCGCCTGACGCTGGAAACGGTCTCCGGGCTGGGCAACCTGAGCACGCGCTTCCTGTCGGAGTTTGAACGGGGCAAGGAAACGGCCGAAATCGGCAAAGTCCTGAAGGCGCTGCGTACGTTGGGCCTGGAAGTCACGATCCGGCCGCGCGGACGGGCGACACCGGATTACCGTGCCGGCGAGACCCATGAGAAAACCCCGTGAATACCGATATTCTCAACGTCCGGCACGAACAACGCCCGGTCGGCAAACTCTGGCGCAATACGACCGCAGCCATCGGATTTCTCTATGATCCCGAATGGACTATTAGCGGCTTCGCCATCTCCCGTTCCTTGCCTATAACAGTCCGGAAATTTGCTCCTGAACAAGGCGCCGCCTGGCGCTGGTTCGCCAATCTGCTGCCCGAGGGAGCAGTGCGCGAACAGATCGTTCGCGACCTCAGGCTGCCGAATACGGCATGGACGTCCTGCATCGCATATGTCTCCGCCTTAAGGGACAGCCTTCATGGCCGGGCTTCACTGCACCAGATCCCGTCAGCCGCGGAGGCGGGGTTTCAGTCGGTCCCGCAGGGCGAGGCGTCTTGCTTCGCCGCTGCGCTCTTGCGGTTCTTGGTACAGACTCCCGACAACCTCATCAATGGAAATGGAGGCGGGCAGTAACAGATCGGGGTTTTCGCCTTTTCGAAACCTTTGGCGTGACGATTCTGCTTTTATCCCGGTTGCCGGAAACCAGGTCAATGATCTCCGGCGGCAGTTTGATCCAGCGCCCCGGCTTTAGCTCGCGTGGCAGCGCTACGGCGCCGTACCTGATTCTGGTCAGTCTGTTCACCCTGCACCCGACAGCTTCCCACATTCTGCGCACGGTTCGATACTTGCCGTCGGTTATCGTTACCGAATACCATTTGTTGGACGATTCCCCCGCCTGCCTGCCCAATGCGTGAACCCGCTCGAAGCAAGTCAGGACGCCATCAATTTTTATTCCCGATTTCAATTTTTCGATACCGCTGCCGGTCACCTCCCCAAATATGCGGCACAGATATTCACGTTCCAGTCCAAGCCTGGGGTGCATCAGATGATTGGCAAGCCCGCCGTCATTGGTGAACAGCAGGATGCCGCGAGTGTTGATGTCCAGCCGCCCTACCGCCACCCATCTTTGTCCTTTTATCGCTGGCAGGTTTCTGAAAACAGTCGGTCTGTCTTGCGGGTCCGAGCGTGTGCATATTTCACCCTCAGGCTTGTTGTAAAGCAGCAATTGCGATCGGGCTTGCCGATTCCTGTCGCCGTGCACGCGCAAGGGTTTGCCATCAATACGGATGCGGCAACCCGCTGTCACCCGGTCACCCGGACGGGCAATTTTCCCGTCCATTGATATTTTCCCCTGAACAATCCATTGTTCGATCTTTCTTCTGGAACCTGCCCCAAGCGCCGCAAGATATTTCTGCAGACGTGGCCGTTCAACCGGGGAGCGCATCATCAGCGGCGGGCAGGCGTTTACGATCGGCTGCTGCATTTGGCATTTCGTTTGCCAGGCTCTCTGCAACTTCGGAAAATTCACGCCGCTCCATCAAGGGGGGCAGGTCGCCCAGCGATTCAAGGTTGAAATAAGCCAGAAATTGCGGCGTTGTCACGAAAAGTTCAGGACGGCCCGGGACATCCCTGACCCCGGTCTGCCTGATCCACTCCCGCTCCAGCAATCGCTGTATAATCTCCGGGCTCACTGCTACCCCCCTGATCTCCTCAATATCACCTCGTGTCACAGGCTGGCGGTAGGCGATAATCGCCAGTGTCTCCAGTTGCGCGCGGGACAGTTTCGGCGGCCGCCCGGCAAGCAGCTTTCTGATCCAGCGGGCATATCGGACCCGGGTTTGCAGACGATAACCGTTCCCTGTTTTTTTGACCTCAATGCTGCGAGATTCATAATCGCGCTGTAGTTCCCTGATCGCCGATTTCACCTGATCCGGTTGAGGCGCGGCGTCCTTGTCGAAAACAGACTGAATCGCCGCCAGACTCAATGGCGCCGCGGACACAATAAGCAGGGATTCGATTATGTTTTTCAGTTCGGGCGCGCTTGCTTCACTGCTCATTTCTTTTCACATGAATCGCCCCGAACGGTTCGTTCTGCAGGATGACCACCATATCATCGCGCACCAGTTCAAGTATTGCCATGAAACTGACAACCAGCCCGACCCGTCCCTGTCTCAGATTAAAAAACTCTTCGAACCGTACAAAACGTGAAGTATTGCGGATTTTGCGCAGAATGAATGCCATTTGCTCGCGCATCGTCAGACCTTCCCGGTCGATTGAAAAATTCCGGTTCACCCTGGAGCGCTCAATGACATTCCTGAATGCGACCACCAGGTCATTCAGTGATGCCGTGGGTTCAATCCTGACCGATCCCGCATCCTGAAAGGCGACATCGGCCAAATAAAGCTCTCTCTCCAGACGAGGCCGGCTGTCGATATCCTGCGCGGCCTGTCTGAATCTCTCATATTCCTGCAAGCGGCGAACCAGTGCTGCCCTGGGGTCATCTTCCTCAACTTCTTCCGGTTGTACCCGAGGCAGCAGCATGCGGGATTTGATTTCGGCCAGCATGGCCGCCATCACCAGATATTCAGCCGCCAGATCCAGACGAAATTTCCGCATCAACTCGACATATTCCATATACTGCCGGACTATCAGCGCAACCGGAATGTCCAGTATGTCGAAATTCTGTTTGCGGATCAGGTAGAGTAGCAAATCCAGGGGGCCCTGAAAGGTTTCCAGAAATACTTCCAGGGCATCGGGAGGAACAAACAGATCCCGAGGCCAGGTTTCCAGCGCTTCGCCATGGATTAATACTGGCGCCGGCAGTCTGCTGTCACTGGGACCCGGCATCGCCTATCTGTATGCGGTTCCGACCGCATCCCTGACAATCTGCATGGTTTCAAGAGCGGTCTTTCGAGCCTTCCGGTTGCCGTGATGAATGATTTCCTTCACCTGCTGCGGATTCGACTCATAGGGCCGGGCGCGCTCCTGAATTTCTTCCTGTTCTTCGAGGATTTTCCGGATCAATGGCTGCTTGCAGGAAAGACAACCGAAGGATGCCGCGCGGCAACCGGCATACACCCATTCCCGAATTTCCGCATCACTGTACACCCGATGCAATTGCCATACCGGACACTTTTCCGGGTCTCCGGGGTCCGTCAACCGAACCCTGGCCGGATCTGTCGGCATCACTTTGAGCAGTTTTCCGACTCGTTTCGGGTCATCTCTGAGAGCGATCGTATTCCCGTAGGATTTTGACATTTTCTGACCGTCAAGCCCGGGCATTCTGGCCGATCCGGTCAGTAACACTTCAGGCTCCGGTAAAATAGCGCGACTTTTCCGCTCGAAAAAACCGGTCAGTTGGTCTTTCTGCTGCCGGCTGATATTGGCTTGTCCGTCAATCAGGTCTTTTCCTTGCCTGTGCGCCTGTTTATCGCCCTGCTCCAGCCAGGCCCGTTGCAAACGAAAAAAAGCCTTCGCGGACTTTTTGCCCATTTGCCCGATCGCCCGATCAATACTGTCCCTGAATGTCGCGCTGCGCCCGAAAAAATAATTGAATCGACGAGCAACCTCGCGGGTCAGTTCAACATGGGGAACCTGATCCTCTCCCACCGGAACCCGCGAGGCCCGATAAATGAGAATATCTGCCGACTGCAACAGCGGATAACCCAAAAAGCCGTAGGTCGCCAGATCCCGGCCTTTGATTTTCTTTTGCTGGTCCTTGAAGCTCGGCACTCGTTCCAGCCAGCCCAGCGGCGTGACCATCGACAACAGCAAATGCAGTTCCGCATGTTCGGGCACACCGCTTTGAATAAACAAAGTGGCCTGTTCGGGGTCCACTCCCGCCGCCAGCCAGTCAATCACCATATCCCAAACATGCTCATTCATGATCTGCGGGGTATCATAATGGGTGGTCAGGGCATGCCAGTCCGCAACGAAATAGTAGCATTCATAATCACGCTGTATCTTCACCCAGTTCTTGAGAACGCCATGAAGATGCCCCAGATGCAGCCGGCCGGTCGGGCGCATACCGGACAGTACGCGATTGTTTTTACTCTTGCGGCCAGTATCCAGCCGTTCGTCGGCAGTCATGTTCTCTGCTGGAGTCCGTTCATGGAGTGAAGAGGCCGGTTTCACCCTTGCCTGCCCTGAGCACTTGCGGGATGCCTTCGACCAGATTGATAACGGACGTGGGTTTGTTGTCGCAAGGCCCGCCATCAATGACGAGGTCAATTTGATGCTCCAGTATATCGCGAATTTCCCGGGCGTCATTCAGTGGCAACATCTCACCCGGCAATATCAATGTTGAACTGATAATTGGCTCTTGCAATGTGTCCAGCAACAGTTTCACAATGGGAAAATCGGGCGCCCGCAAACCGATTGACCGGCGTTTCGGGTTTTGCAGACGCCTCGGCACTTCGCGGGTGGCGTTGAGAATAAAGGTATAGGGCCCCGGAGTAAAGCGTTTCAACAACCGGTAAATGTCGTTGTCGACCGTGGCATACAAACTCAATTCAGACAAATCCTGACAGACCAGAGAGAAATTATGCTCACTGCTTACCTTCCTGATTTTCGCTATTCTCTCCATCGCACTCTTGCTGCCCATGGCGCATCCCAAGGCATAGCTCGAGTCGGTCGGATAAGCGATCACGCCGCCCTGTCTGATAATCTCCGCAGCGCGATGAATCAACCGGCCCTGGGGGTTGACCGGATGAATGCGAAAATACTGTGCCATCTTTTACCGGTTCCTCATCCGGGTCAGTTGTGCCGCAAGCTGTTATCACCTGTCCTGCGTCTTCGCGACCAGGTTTTGCTCCTCATACCGGAGCGGGCGCCCGGCGCCTTGTTGGCCGGTCGATGCCGTCTGCAGGGAGTGCGGGAATGCAGGTCGGCATGAACCGGCCGGGTGAACTCACCGTCTTCCTGCTTGCGGGTCCACCAGTCGGCAATTTCGGGAGCTGTCTCCCCGACCTGGCTGCGCAACAGCAGAAAATCATACGCCGCCCGAAACCATCGTTGTTGTAATATATGCCGAACGGCCTTCGGGGTTTTGAGCTCAAGCTCGGACTGCAATTCCCAGATGCTGATAGCCGCGTCTCTCGCTCTCCAGGGTACCGCAACCGTTCTGCCCTGAACTCTGAAGACCTCTTCACCCGCAGCGTGGCATGCCTGCTCACGGCCCAATCCGGAGCGGCGCTGCCTCTGCATCTCCTGCCGGAATGGGCCCCACAACAAAACGGCGAAAATAAACCCGGCAATGACAGGCTGACCATCGGAAACACGGGCATCGGTATTTTTCAATGCGACAACGATAAATGCCTCCAGACGCTGCCCTCCCTTGCTGCCAATGGCATCGAACGTCTGTGGAAAAAGTACCCGCGCCAAGGGAGTTCGACGAAAAAACTGCCAGGTTTTCCAGGCGCTTTGGTAATGAAACAACTTCAGTATTTCCTCGAACAAGCGGGCGCCGGGCACATCTTCGATGAGGGAGGCATATTTTTCTATCGCTCCTGTCACCTGCGTGCCTACGGCCAAATCCAGTTTTGCCTGAAACCGCACCACCCTGAGCATACGCACCGGGTCTTCGGCAAATCGGGTACGGATATCGCCGATCACGCTCAGTGTCCGCGTCCGGATATCTTCAATTCCACGCACAAAATCAAGCACGATTTCGGCGCACGGATCATAATAAAGCGCGTTGATTGTGAAATCCCTGCGCGTTGCGTCGGCATCTATCGAACCGTAGACGTTGTCGTCAAGAATCCTGCCGCTACGGACGGCCCGATGTCGGGACCCGGCAACTTCATTGACGCCTTGCGGCAAGGCGCGGTAAGTGGCCACTTCGATCACTTCCCGATTACGCCAGCCGCGGCCACAGGAAACATGTATCAGTTTGAAGCGCCGACCGATGATCCGGGCGCGATCAAACAGCTTCTTCGCCTGTTCCGGGCTTGCATTGGTCGTGACATCGAAATCCTTGGGGCAACGATTCAGCAACAAATCCCGCACACAGCCGCCGACCAGGTAGCCGTCAAACCCGGCGTCCTGAAGCCTGCCAATAACGCACAGCGCATTGGCGCTGACACTGGACCGATCGAACCCCAGGTCAGGGGCAGAGTAGCTAACCGGCTTCAAGACAAATCGCGGCGAATCAGCCCGTGAAGCGGGTCGAATCCTGCCGCTTCTTCATGCCGCCGAGTCGTTTCCATGCCATCGGCAAAATGATCATGGCAAGTACGATCTTCGCCAAATCGCCGAACAGGAAAGGCGTCATTCCCCACGCCAGAATCGGCTTGTCCCAGCCAACAACCTGCCCCAGCCAGGTCAACCCGGGAATATAGATTATGACGTTACCAACCAGCATGGCCAGGAACGTGCCGGATATTTTTCGGTCCCAACCCTTTTCGGCAAGGTAGCCGGTGGCAATGACAGCCAGCGCAAAACCAAGCAGATATCCTCCTGTCGGCCCTGCCATGTAGGCAAGTCCCAGACCTTTTTCCGGGGTCCCCGCAAACACGGGCAGACCAAACGCGCCCAGCGCCAGATAAAGAATAACGGTAGAAGCGCCGAGTTTCCAGCCATAGATCATGCCAAGTCCCAGCACAACAAAAGTCTGCATCGTCATCGGCACCGGATAAAACGGAATTTTCAACCTGGCTGACAACGTCAACAAGGCGGCGCCGGCAATGGCCAGGATCAACGGACGCATGAGACCCTGTTTCTCCCATAATGTGTCCGCCAGGGTAGGAAATGGTATGGATTGCGTCGTCATGGTTAACCTCGTAACTGAATTGGAATTAAAGGAAAAGGTCCTGGAAATACCACCAGACAAAAATTTGCCTGCGGCTATTATAGCACTGAAGTCTCCGGTCACACCGGATTACTGTTTTTCCTCGTAAGCCTCCACGATGCGCTGCACCAGTGGATGACGAACGACGTCCCGGGGTTTGAAAAGAGTGAAACGGATTCCACGGATGCCGCCCAGCACATTCTGTGCATGTTTCAGTCCAGAGAGCTGCCCCCTGGGCAGATCAACCTGTGTGATGTCACCGGTGATGATAGCCTTGGAACCGAACCCGATGCGGGTCAGAAACATTTTCATTTGCTCCGCAGTCGAATTTTGCGCCTCATCCAGGATGACGAACGAATCATTCAGTGTTCTGCCACGCATATAGGCAAGAGGAGCCAGTTCAATGGTACCGCGGGCAATGAGCTTGCCAACGCGGTCAAAACCCAGCATTTCATAGAGCGCATCGAACAGCGGGCGCAGGTAGGGGTCGATTTTCTGCCCGATATCTCCGGGCAGGAAGCCGAGTTTCTCACCCGCTTCTACGGCCGGGCGCACGAGCAGTACCCTTTCGATCTCATTTTCCGCAAGCGCATGCACGGCACAGGCCACCGCCAGATACGTCTTGCCCGTTCCGGCCGGCCCGATCCCGAAACTGATATCGTTATCACGAATGCTGCACAGATAAGCCTTTTGCCTGGGATTGCGGCCCCGGATCAAATTCTTTCTGAGTCGAATGATCACTTCATCCGCATGATCCAAAGAGATCTCGTCGGGCAAGTTGCGGTTCTTGTCGGTCACAGGCAGATCGGGGTTGGCGGTACCGGTTTCACGAGGATGGCTATCGACCAGCGCCAGATGCACATCAATGGCCGAAATGGATTCTTCCTTGCACTCAGTCATGGCGAACAGTTTCCTGAGCACGGACATGGCGCGCCGGGAATCGGAACGCACCCCTTCGACACTGAAGTTGTTGCTGCGGTTGATGATTCTGACATCAAGATGGTTTTCGATCTGCCGCAGGTGGCAGTTGAGTTGACCACAAACCGCCGACAAGCGATCATTTTCCGCAGGCAGGAGTTGGAAATGGATCGATTCAGTCGTCAAGTGGCTCAAGCGGAGATGATGACTGTTCATGCGAGGACGACAAGACCCCGCGCAGCGAATTGGGCAACGCTTCGGTGATCTTTACCCGTGCAAAACTGCCGCATAATGAGCGGTCGCCGGGGAAATTGACCACCCGGTTATTTTCTGTACGCCCGGACAATTTTTCAGGATCTTTTTTCGATGGCCGTTCGACAAGAACAACCTGTTCGGAACCGACCATCGCCTGACTGAAACCGGCGGCATACTCGCTGATTTTTTTCTGTAAGGCGGCAAGCCTCGTTTTTTTAGTCTCGCTACCGATGTCATCGGCCAGTTCGGCAGCCGGAGTGCCCGGCCTCGGGCTATAGATAAAGCTGAAACTGTGGTCGAATCGTACCCGCTCGATGAGTTCCATCGTCTGTTCGAAGTCCTGATCCGATTCACCCGGAAATCCGACAATGAAATCGGAAGAAAGCGATATTCCCGGACACGCGGACTTCAGCTTCCCGACCCATTCAATGTACTGTCCTGCGCTATACCCCCGCTTCATCCGTTCCAGAATCCGGTCCGAGCCGCTCTGTACGGGCAAATGAACATGATTGACCAGTTCCGCAATGCAACGGTGCGCCTCAACCAGCTCATCGGTAAACTCGATCGGATGAGAGGTGGTATAACGAATCCGGTCGATACCGTCCACCGCCGCGACATAGTGCAACAATTCCGCGAATTCCATAATTTCACCGTCGTGAGTGAGGCCGCGATACCCATTGACATTCTGACCGAGCAGACAAACTTCACGCACCCCTTGCCCGGCCAGTCCGACCACCTCGGTAATAACATCATCAAAGGGGCGGCTGAACTCGGCGCCGCGGGTATAAGGCACGACACAAAACGAACAATACTTGCTGCATCCCTCCATAATAGACACATAAGCCTTGACCCCGTCGACCCTCGGCGGCGGCAGACAGTCGAATTTTTCTATTTCGGGGAAGGAAATATCGACGGCGGGATGACGTCCGGCGATCACCCGATCCAGCATCAGGGGAAGCCGGTGCAGGGTTTGTGGACCAAACACGAGGTCCACATAAGGCGCTCTTTGACGAATCATGTCCCCTTCCTGACTGGCGACGCAGCCGCCGACGCCGATCACGAGGTCCCTGTTCGCTTCCTTCATCCGCTTCCACCGGCCCAGCAACGAAAATACTTTCTCCTGCGCCTTCTCGCGCACCGAACAGGTATTCAGCAACAGCATGTCGGCACGCTCCGGATCATGCACCCGCTCATAGTGATGGCTGGAAGCAAGCAGGTCTGCCATGCGCGATGAATCATATTCATTCATCTGGCAGCCAAAAGTGCGGATAAAGAGTTTTTTGCCCAATCGGTCAGTGGAAATCAGTTCGTTACCAGGCGCAATGAGGATCAGTCCGGCGAAGATGTGGACATCATTTCAACCTTTTCAATGATCACGGGGTCAAGCGGGACATCGCTATGCCCCCGCATCTTGCCCGTCGATACCCCGCCCATACTTCGCACGACATCCATACCGCTCACCACCCTCGCGAAAACAGCATAACCCCATCCCTGCCGGGTCTTTGCCGTGAAATCCAGGAAGGAATTATCGACCAGGTTGATGAAAAACTGCGAGGTGGCAGAATCGGGGTCTGGCGTTCTTGCCATGGACAGGGCGCCTGCCGTGTTTTTCAAACCATTGTCCGCCTCGTTGACAATCGGCGAGCGGGTCTTCTTCTGCTTCATATCCGGGGTGAAACCACCGCCCTGCAAAACAAACCCGGGGATGATCCGGTGAAAGATCGTGCCGTCAAAGAAACCGCTTTGTACATACTCGATGAAATTCCCGACTGTAACAGGCGCCTCATCGGGATAAAGCTCAATTTCAATTTCTCCCATATTTGTAGTCATTTTTACCATGGTCTTGTCCCCGAACCCGGATGAATAAGACGGCGGGCCGGTCAAACCTGCCATGAATACCAGTACGATCAGGCACACTGCGGCCTTGAGGCAAGGCTTGCTGAATCGCGGCAACGTGAATCGGTGACGGCTGTGAACGGTCTGCATGATCAATGGTCCCCAATCAGGTGGTGAATGAAGTCCCAGTGCCTTTTGTCGATCGGCGTAATCGACAGCCGGTTACCCCTTTGCAAAATTCGCATGTCGGACAATTCCGCGTGCTGGCGAAGCTGTCGCAACGTTATCGGCTCTTTCAGTTTTGATATGAATTTCACATCAACCATCAGCCATACCGGATTTTCCCGATCACTTTTCGGGTCATAATAGTGTTCTTCCGGGTCGAAGGCCGTGCAGTCGGGATAGGCTTCACTGACAATTTCCATCGTACCGACAATGCCCGGGACCTTGCAACTGGAATGGTAGAAAAACGCCCGATCTCCGATCGCCATTTCATCACGGATAAAATTCCGTGCCTGGTAGTTCCTGATTCCATCCCACGGCTCGACCTGCACCCGCTCAAGGTCGTCAATCGAGAACGCTTCAGGTTCATTTTTCATTAACCAGTATTTCATGTTTTTCGTGTCTCGCAGAATCCTCAAAAGGAATAGACCTGTTTATCGGTAACTACAGTTGCCAACGGAATATCCCAGGATTCGGCATCGATTCGGTTTACTTTCTGCATCTCGTGGGCCACTCCGACAAGTTCGGGCCTGGCGGCATCGGCATTTGCGAGAAACCCGAACGTTCTGTCATAAAAACCTCCTCCCATGCCCAGACGATTCCCGCTTCGGTCAAACGCGACCAGCGGCAACAAAACCAGATCGAGTTGGCGCGCCGTAAAGATCCGGGATTCCGTAATTACCGGCTCCCTGATCCCGAACCTGTTTTCCCTGAACCGGGCATGTTCGGTGATTTCTGCGAAAACCAGCGTACCACTGTCTCCCCGAACGATCGGCACGGTCGGTATTTTCGCATTTTCCCGGCACCATTGCATCGCTCTGGCGGGATCAATTTCACCGTCATTGGCCATATACATGGCAATGATACGGGCAGAATGGAATGAAACGAGCGACAGTAACCGATCGAGCAACCCCGCAGACGCAACGCTTTGCCGAGCCGCCCCGACAGTCCTGCGTTTATTTCGCATTTCCTTTCTCAGGCGTGACTTCGCCTGCGCCGGGGGCGGGGGCGCCATTGCCCGCGCCCGGCCCTCATAACCGAACATCAGGAACTCCAACAGGACAACCGTTGTACCTGGCAAAGCAACCGGGTTTCAATGAGCATTACCCGCGTGTGCCGTCGTTCACTTTGCCTTGAACCGGAAGATTCAAGTGGGTACGAAGAACAACTTCGGGAATCGCGCCAGCGTTGGCTGTGGTCATACTCGCCCATCGCTCATATTTGCACCCGGGGTATTACATTAGGTTCCAAAGGATTCGGAGAACTCATCAAACACCGCAGGCAATGCCGGCGCCAAGTTTAACAGAGAATTGAAAAAACGCAACCCGGGTGCAACCAACCAGCGCCATGCGCGGGGTCTCGTCCGTGCCGTCAACGGTTGTTTTCCCCGAATTTGCTGACCACCCGTTCGACACGCTCGCACAGGGAGTCCAGATACGTATTATCCGTATACCGGGCATCGATCGTTTTTTGCAGTTGCAGCAATTCGTGGCTGATATTCAACCCCGCCATGACAGCGCAGCGGTCCTGACCCATGACCCGGCCTTTCCCGGCAATGGCGCGAATCTGCTTGTCCAGATAGGCGGCGGCCTCAAGCAACCCTTCGACTTCCGACTGGTCCGTGCATATCACCGTAAATTCACGCTGCATAATGCTGATCCTGACACGCGGATTCTCATCGGGAATCATGACTGGATCGATTTCAGACGGACGATAATATGTTCCAGACGGTCCCGCGCTATTTTGCTTTTTTCCTGTAATGCGGCAAATTCGTTGCGCATCATTTGCTGATCCATTCTCAATATCTCATTTTCGCGGCTCATACTTTCGCACAATTCAAGTATGTCGGTGATACGCCGCTCCAGTTTCTGAATAGAATCTTCCACCAGCAGGTTCCCCGAATTTTGTTGTATACGTTGATCGACTACTCTTGGTATTATCCAATGACTGAAATGTCATTTCAACAGAAAATCTATCCGCAACTGGACCACAAGCTGAGGACGACCCCTTTCAACGGCGGCGCCCCGGAAGCGCATGGGTTGCTCACCGGCCTGGCCTGCAGGGGGGTAACTGTACAGGAACTCCGCGACAAACTGTATCTGTTTCGACTCGACAGTGATCAGGATTTCATGCTGTTGCAGGGACTATTCGAATGGATACTCGAGGGTTTGCAATCATCAACACTGCCCTACCGTCTTTTATTGCCCGATGATCATGCCAACCCGGTAATGAGGGTCGATGAAATCGCCAACTGGTGCGCTGGCTACACACAGGGTTTTTTCCACGATGGCGGCGCGTTTCCCGGGAGCGGTGAGAGCATTGACGAAATGCTGCGGGACATCATGGATATGGGCGGACTGCATCTGCAACAAGCCGATCGCGAAGAGGCTGAAAAGTCAATTACCGAAATCGAAGAATATCTGCGCATTGGCGTGCAACTGATATATGATGAAATCACAGGGGGCAATGAGGCCGCAGACAGCGCCGGCATACATTAATTGATGGTACACAGACACGAATAGACACAGGCATGAACCCGAAAATATTCGCTGACCGGCGAAAGGACCTGATCGCCATGATTGGAGACGGCATTGCCATCCTGCCGACGGCGCGCCACCAACCCCGCAATAACGATGTACTGTTCCCGTTCAGGCCGGATAGCGATTTTTATTATCTTACCGGTTTCCGCGAGCCACAAGCGATCGCTGTGTTCGCGCCCGGGCGCAGAAACGGGGAGTTTCTGCTTTTTTGTCGCGAACGCGACGCCGACAAGGAACAATGGGACGGGTTACGGGCCGGCTTGCGCGGAGCGGTCGAACAATATGGCGCTGATCAGGCCTTCCCGATTGACCAGTTCAACGATCAGCTTCCCGTACTGCTTGATAATCGGGAAAAGATCTATGGCATGATCGGCCGCTATCCCGATCTCGATCACAAGCTGCTAAGCGCTACACAGGCCGTCAGGAACCGGCGCCACTCTGATGTCCATCCGCCCGCCGGATACATCGACCTGCGCAATATTCTGCATGAAATGCGGTTGATCAAAAACGGTGAAGAGATAAAACAGATGCGCACCGCCGCGAAACTCGCGGCAGCGGGACACATTCGCGCCATGAGGTATGCCGCGGCCGGCAAAAAAGAGTTTCAGGTACAGGCTGAACTGGAATGTGAATTTCGCCTCGGGGGCAGTGAATACCCGGCCTACCCGTCAATCGTGGCGGGAGGAAAGAACGCCTGTATCCTCCACTACATCGACAATAACTGTACACTGCGTGACGGCGACCTGCTCCTCATTGACGCTGGCGCCGAACTGGACTGTTATGCCTCGGACATTACCCGCACATTTCCTGTCAATGGCAAGTTCTCCGGCAAGCAAAAAGCGCTCTATGAAATTGTGCTCGCCTCCTGGAAAGCAGCCCTGGAACAGGTGCGCGCCCAATGCAGTGTGGACGATTATCATCAGGCTGCGGTGCGGGTATTGACCGAAGGTATGGTGGATATCGGATTGCTGAGAGGCGAAACCGGTGAGTTGATCGAGACCGGAGCCTACCACAGGTTTTACATGCACCGCACCGGACACTGGCTGGGTATGGATGTACATGATGTCGGCAACTACAAGATTGATGGTCAGTGGCGGTTACTGGAACCCGGTATGGTATTGACTGTCGAGCCCGGCCTTTATATTGCTCCCGCCGAAGATGTGGATTCGGGATGGCATAATATCGGCATCCGCATCGAGGATGATGTTCATGTGACCAGCCGCGAATGCGAGATCCTGACCGGGGATGCGCCCAGGGAAGCGGATGAAATTGAAGCGGTGATGGCAGGTCAATGACGGCGGCCGGCACAATGGAGCCGTTTGATGTCGTGATCATTGGCGGAGGGCTGGTCGGGGCCAGTCTGGCCGTGGCGCTGAAATCCTCCGGGAAAAGCATATTGCTGGTTGAAGCCGGTAGCGCAGGCCACAATGAACGGACTGGCTCCGACCAGCGTACTATTGCCCTGACCTATGGGTCGAAACTCGTTTTCAGCGCAATGGGTGTATGGGAGAGTATCGCATCCCGCAAGGCCGAACCCATACAGGACATCCATGTCTCCGACCGCGGGCGCCCGGGACAAGTCCTGCTTTCCCACCGCCATGCGGGGACAGAGGCGCTGGGCTATGTCGTACCTGCCAATGTACTTGACCGAACGCTCTGGCGGGAACTACGCTCCATCTCCGCGCTGACGCTGTGTTGTCCGGGGCGTGTATCCGGGATCAATCCGGGCCCGCATCCAGCCTGGTGTACGGTAACCCTGGCCCTGCCTGAAACCACCCGACAGACCGCTGCAAGGCTGGTGGTCGTTGCAGATGGCGGCCAGTCCGGTATCGCCGGTCAGCTGGGATGCAAACCGCAACTGCGAGAATATCCCCAGTCCGCGATTCTCAGTATTGTTGATGTGGATCGGCCTCATCACGGACGCGCTTATGAGCGTTTTACCGGCGAGGGCCCCCTTGCGCTGCTGCCCTACTCCACCCGCGGAGTCCAGGGCAGCGAACGGCACAGGTACGCGGTCGTGTGGACTACCCGAAAAGCAAGCGTAGCGTCCAGATTGAACCTCGACGATATGGATTTTGTCGGGCAACTGCAAAAAACACTCGGCGACCGCGCCGGCCGCTTCAGCAATCCCGCCGCAAGGAACGTCTGCAAACTGAAACGGCTGCGGCTGCGCCAGCCGTCAACAGGGCGCGCCCTCATTATCGGCAATGCGGCGCATACCGTTCATCCCGTCGCAGGACAGGGATTCAACCTCGGTTTGAGAGACGCCGCCGTTCTCGCGGAAACCATATATCACTGCCCGCGTCATGAACTGGGCAGCCGCGCCATGCTTGACAAATATGCCGCATCAAGAGCTTGTGATATACGAATGGTGGAACACTTCACCCATGGCCTCATTACATTATTCACCGCCCGTTCCGCCAGTGTTCGTCTGGTCCGTAATCTGGGACTGGCCGTGGTCGGCAACCTGCCCCCGGCCAAACGGTTTTTGCTGAAAAGAACGATGGGCATGGCGGGGAGGCGAGGCCCGCTCACACTCGGACTGCCGCTTGACGGCCAACTGCCATGAGCGGCTCCGGACATATTTTCGATGTTGTCATTTCGGGCGCCGGCATGGTAGGCGCCGCTGCCGCCTGCCTGTTCGCCAGACACGGACTGAATGTCGCTCTGCTGGATGAAAAGGCAATCCGTACCGATCAATGCCCGCACCCGGCCCGCTACGGCAGGGTCAGCGCCGTCAATATCGCCTGCACAAAACTGTTCATGGCGCTTGATGTATGGAGCCGTATGACAGACAAACGGGTTAGCCCCTATCGCTGCATGCGGGTACGGGAGGATAACAGCCAAACGGAAATATCATTCGAGGCGCTGGCAATGGGACAGCAACAACTGGGATTCATCATTGAAAACCGTGTCATCATTTCATCCCTGATCGAAAAACTGCGGCAGAATTACAACGTCAGGCTGTTTGAAAACACCCGGCTTCATGAACGTCATATCGAGGCGGACAGTTTGACATTGTTGACCGATACCAACCAGATCCTGCAATGCAGATTATTGCTGGGCGCAGACGGCGCGCAATCCAGGGTCCGGGAAATGAGTGAAATCGATTCCCCTGTTTTCGACTATGAGCAAAATGCCATTGTCACCCGGGTCGTGACGGAAAAGACCCATGCGGCCACCGCATGGCAGATTTTCCTGCCCACCGGACCAGTCGCATTACTGCCTTTGCGAGACGGCACGAGCTCTGTCGTCTGGTCTTGCGACAACACATTCGCAAACCACGTAATGACAATGAGTGATCGGCAATTCTGCGACGCCCTTGGTTCATGCTTCGCCCGTCATGTCGGGGCGGTGACAAGCTGCGAAAGCCGCCGTGAATTTCCACTTATGCAACAGCATGCCCGCACCTACATTGCAAAACGCACCGCATTATGCGGGGATGCCGCGCATACCACCCACCCGCTTGCCGGACTGGGCGCAAACATCGGTTTCATGGATGCCGCCGCTATCGCACAAGTAGCGAGCGCTGCCAGGGACCGCAACGTCGACATAGGCAATCATTCCGTCCTGCGCCGTTACGAGCGCTGGAGAAAGGGAGAAAACGCGCTGGCGCTTGAAACGATGAAAGGACTGAAGACCCTGTTTTCCAAAGAACAAAAAATTTTCAGGATTGCGCGCCAGACCGGACTGGGCCTCGTTGATCATATCCCCCCGCTTAAAAACCGGCTTGCCGGATTTGCCATGGGGCTGTGCGGAGACCTCCCCGAAATCTGTAAATAACGGCAGCCGCCGCATGGGACCAGGCGGACCCCGGACAAATCGCCGCTGACAGGGGGCCTCCCCGGCATGCCTTGTCGGGAGCGCCTGTACGAGCGGTTCACCCGCCAAATCGCGCGCGCAAGTTCGATTAAATCTTGATCGCGGCGATTACCAGTAATGACATGGCAACAATGGCGCCGATAATCCAGCGAGTGTTGGCGATATCCCGCTCCACCAACCTGGCATACCGTTCCGACAGTTTTGCATCCCGCTCCGCCAGCCTGGCGTCCCGTTCAGCCAGCTTGGCGTCCCGCTGCGCCATCTGCTCTGCCAGTCGCGCGATATCGGTTTTGTATTCTGCTTGCCTCGTGTTCATGCGTTCCTCCAGCGCCGACAACCTCTGTGCCAATTCATGTATTGTCGGCTCACTCATCCGTGGATGCTAGCCTCATACCCCTCCCCCCGCAATCTTTATGTGCTATGATCGGCCCGTTCCCATAAGTTTAATGTGACAATAATAAAAAACCCCGGAATCCACAAGTGGACAGTTCCGACCTGAGACAGGCAGGCCTTAAAACCACGTTGCCACGGTTGCGGGTGCTGTCCGTTCTTGAGAACAGTGAAATCCGCCACCTTTCGGCAGACGAAATCTACAAAATCCTTCTACAGGATGACGGTAACATTGGTCTGGCTACCGTATATCGGGTATTAACCCAGTTCGAAGACGCCGGCCTCGTGATTCGTCACAATTTTGAAGGCGGACGCTCGGTATTCGAGTTGAACGACGTGGACCATCATGACCACATGGTATGCGTCAAGTGCGGCAGTGTGACTGAATTTTTCGACAGAAGAATAGAAGACCAGCAGGAAAAGGTGGCCTGCGATCATGGCTTCACGATCCAGGATCACTCACTTACGCTTTTCGGCGCCTGTAAAAACTGTAAGGAAAACCCGTAATCCGCGCTGAAAGGACTCGCAATGAGAATGCTCGTTACCGGCTCATTTGCCTACGACACGATCATGATTTTCAAGGACCGGTTCAAAAATCATATTCTGCCCGAACAGGTGCATATTCTCAATGTCAGTTTCTTTGTCTCCGAAATGCGTCGGGAATTTGGCGGCTGTGCGGGCAACATCTCCTGGAACCTGCATTTGCTGGGAGGGGACGCGGTTCCCATGGGCGCTACCGGAGGGGAGGACTTCGCCCCCTATCGCAAACACCTGACCGAAACCAGATTGAATGACGAGTTTGTAACCGATATTCCCGATACCTACACAGCGCAAGCCTTCCTGACAACAGACATTGACAACAATCAGATCATCGCGTTTCATCCCGGCGCAATGAGCTATGCCCATCATAACCGGGTTGCGGATGCCGGTGAGGTCGGCCTCGGCATTGTTTCTCCGGACGGGAAAGAGGCGATGATCGAACATGCCGCACAATTTGCCGAGGGCGGCATTCCTTTCTTCTTCGATCCCGGTCAGGGTCTGCCGATGTTCAGTGGCGAAGAGCTCGACACATTCATTGATCAGGCGGCTTATGTGTGTGTCAACGATTACGAATCCGAAATGTTGATCGGGAAAACAGGCAGATCGCTGCAACAGATAGCGCACAAGGTCAAGGCGTTGATTGTCACACGGGGCAGCAACGGCTCCGATATCTATACGGACGGACAACAGTTTCACATCGACCCGATCGCGGTCTCGCAGGTCAGGGATCCTACCGGTTGCGGCGACGCGTTCCGCGCGGGGCTGCTGTTTGGCGTCTCCAGGCAATGGGACTGGTTATCAACGGGGCGGCTCGCCTCACTGATGGGTGGAGTCAAAATCGAACAGCCCGGCACACAGAACCACAAGCCGACAAAAAGTGATCTTGAAGCGCGTTACAAGGAAAATTTCGGCGATCAGATAACGCTTGGCTGACAGTCAGGCGAACCGGAATGCGGGCCTGAACCGTCCCCTTCATCAACATCCGTAACATCCGACAGGTCCAGTTCGTTTTTACTGTTTGATCGCGCGCCATCACTACGCATCCGGTCCACGAGATTCAGGTATTCGACGGATACATCGCCCGTAACATAGTTGCCGTCGAAGCAGGAGGTATCGAATTCCCGGATTGCCGGGTTGCATTGCCGGACGGCCTCAACCAGGTCGTCAAGGTCTTGGTAAATCAGATTGTCTGCGCCAATTTCATCACATACCTGCGAATCGGTTCGGTTGCTCGCTACCAGCTCGGAGCGGGAAGGCATGTCAATTCCATAAACATTGGCATAACGGACGGGAGGAGCCGCGGACGCAAAATAAACCTTGTTCGCGCCTGCTTCCCGGGCCAGTTCAATAATCTGCCGGGAGGTGGTGCCGCGAACAATCGAATCATCAACCAGCAACACATTCTTGCCGTCGAATTCCGAAGTTATGGTGTTGAGCTTTTGTCTGACGGATTTCCGCCGCCGGGTCTGACCCGACATGATGAAGGTACGGCCAATGTAACGATTTTTGATGAATCCTTCGCGGTACGGGATTCCCATCACCTTCGCTACTTCCAGGGCTGCAGTGCGGCTGGTATCGGGAACCGGAATAATCACCTCAATATCATGTTGAGGCCAGTCCCGTTTCAGCTTCCGGCCAAGATACTGTCCCATATTGATTCTGGACCGATAGACCGAAACACCATCCAGAATCGAGTCAGGTCTTGCCAGATATACGTATTCGAAAATACAGGGCGTATGTCTCGGGTTGTCAACACATATGGAAGAATGAACCCGGCCCTGCAAATCGACCAGCACGGCCTCCCCGGGGGCAATATCCCGCACCAGCCTGTAACCAAGCACATCCAGGGCCACACTCTCTGAAGCGAAAATATGAGAGGTATCCTCCTTGTCCTGGCGGACTCCGTATACCAGGGGACGGATTCCACAGGGATCCCGAAATGCCACAATACCGACTCCGACGATCATTGCGGTAACGGCATAGGCCCCCCGGCAACGGCGAAACACGCCCCCGACCGCACGAAACACATCCCGGGGCGCAGCGCGCAAACTGGATCCTCCGATCGCTTCTTTCAGTTCGTGGGCCAGGATATTCAGTAGCACCTCGGAGTCGGAAGAAGTATTGAGTTGGCGCAGGTCCTGTTTGAACAATTCATCCCGAAGCGCATCGGCATTGGTCAGATTTCCGTTATGGGCAAGTGCGATACCGAATGGCGAGTTGACATAAAAAGGTTGTGATTCAGCCCGCGAATCACTACCCGCAGTCGGGTAGCGGACATGACCGATACCCGTGGCGCCGCACAGCTGAACCATATGGCGGGTATGAAAAACATCGCGCACCAGTCCGTTATCCTTGCGCAGATAAACCCGGTTTCCGTCACTGGTTATGATCCCCGCGGAGTCCTGGCCGCGATGCTGTACCACAGTCAAGCCGTCGTACAACGCCTGGTTGACAGATGTGTTGCCCTGTATGCCAATGAGTCCGCACATAACCGCAATCAGTTTGCAATGGTTGCCATATAATCGGCGAGTTCAGCCGGTAACAGGAGAAGTATCCACTCAATAACCGGATTGAAATAATCTGTCAGTAGTGATTCCTGCCACCAAGGCTTCACAGTAAAACCCATGAAGGCGGCCACAACGATCAGCAGGGCTACAATCACGACTCCCCTCAAGAAACCGAATAACAAGCCCAGGGAGCGATCAACTCCGGAGATCCCGGTCACCGCCAACAGACGATACAACAAGTGGCTGACGAGGGAAAATAAAATCAGGGAAGCAATAAAAATACCGGAAAAGGCGATGACTACGCGAAACGGCAGTTGAGTGATGTAGTTTTCCAGGTAACCTGCTCCGGTGACTGCATGGGTATAGGCAATCCATAATGCGCCCAACCATGAAAACAGCGACAGAATTTCCCGGATGAACCCTCGCGCCAGCCCTATCGACAATGAAATCAGAATAATCGCAAGAATGGCAATGTCGATCATTTCGTTATCCGGGCGGATTAATCAGGGCGCCTGCTCGGTGACGTACACCTTCTCATGAGTCAGGTTTTTTGCCTGGAGCCTGGCTTGTTCGGCTTTTTCCCGGTCGTAGTAGGGTCCGAGCCATACACGAACCCCCGTGGCGCTGGATGTCTGTACTTCAGTATGACGCACATCAAGTCCATGATCTGCAAGCAATTTCGATATCGAATCGACATTCCTGATATTGACATAAGTACCCACGCGAACAAACCAGGCTTGTCCGCCGGGCGCAGTGGAACCGGCGGCCGGAGCCACGGCTGCCTGCTGCCCTGTACGGTCGCCGCCCGGCCGCGGCCGTTCATTGCCCTGCCCGCTCTCGCGGTCCTCCCGGCTGACAGCGAAAGTGGCTTGTTGTCCCGACTGTGGGCGGGTTTTGCCAGTATCAATCGCAGTCGCAGGTTCGGCTGGCGGGCTTTCCGCCAGGCCATCCTGCCCACTTGCCGCATTCCCGTGATCACCGATCGGGGCGCCCTTTTCAGGCGAAGGCAACAGCAACGGAGTGACCACCACGATAAATGTAACAATAACAACTGCACCTGTCAGCCGATACCGGAGTGCATATCCGGGCTGCGGTTTTGTTTGTTTTATAGCCATTTATCGCCTTCCAGACCTGCAAGTATATCACCGACCAGATAAAATGAGCCAAACACTACCACCCGGTCCCTTGCTTTCGCGCGACAAATCGCATCGCGCCAGGCGTGTGCAGGACAGTCATGGCACACCGGCGCTGCATCTGGCAGGACTGCCGTTATTTTTCCGCAAAGCGTCTGCGAAGACTGCCCCCGCTGCCCGCCCAGAGTAGCCAGGATCCACTGATCAATGACCGCGGCCATTGCAGCAATGATCCTTTCCGCCGCCTTGTCTCGCAGTATACCCAGCACTGCGATCGTTCGCCCCGCACAGGGCCGTTGTTGCAGCCACGCGGCCAGTTGCCGGGCCGAATCTTCATTGTGGGCGACATCCACGATGACCTCCGGGGATTGCCGGATGACCTGACAACGCGCCGCCAGCCGGCATTTGTCGAGTCCTGCTTGCAAGTCGGCGACATCCAGGCGCGTATGCCTGCTGCTGACAGCCAGTACAGCTGCCACGCCGGCGAGATTGGCTTTCTGGCAATCGCCCTGCAAGGGCGTAAATAACTGTTCGAGCCGTTGCCAGGAGGCAGGAACGGCAGCGTGATCACTGCTCCAGTCGATCGCTCCCTGGCGCGCGCCGCAAAAATGATAATCCCGGTGCGCCACAATGAAAGTGGCCCGCTTCTGTCCGGCAATATCAATCAGGCTGGCCGGAACATCGCTGCCGGCATAGACAGCGATCCCGTTTTGCTTGATGACACCCGCTTTTTCCGCGGCGATTTTCTCCCGATCGGAACCCAGCCAGCGCTCGTGATCGAGCCCGATCGAAGTAATCAGGACCACATCATTATGCACCATATTGACCGCATCGAGCCGTCCCCCCATACCCACCTCAAGCAACGCAACCTCGACCCGGTACCTGTGAAAAATAATGAGTGCGCACAACGTACTGTATTCGAACCAGGTCAGCGGAATGTCATTGCGAAATGACTCAATGCGACAAAACGCATCACAGATTTCATGGTCGGAAACAGCCTGCCCGCAAATTCTGATACGTTCGTTATAGCGCACAAGATGCGGCGAAGTATAAGCTCCGGTGCGCTGGCCGCCTTGTCGAAAAACAGCCTCCAGCATACTGATTGACGACCCTTTGCCATTGGTGCCGGCCACGACAATCGTGTACCCTCGGCGCTCCCCTCCGAGCCGGCTCCAGACCCGGGTAATGCGGTCAAGCGAGAGGTCAATGGCGCGCAAATGCTGTCTTTGGATATGCGCCAGCCAGTCCTTCAGTGTATAGGACCTGAATCCCACCTCATTCAACCCGCTTGTGCGCTCGTTGTCAGGAATCCGCCGCGTCCTCCGGCAGCGGAGCGGCGCGGTCAACGCTGCCGAATCCCAGCTTGTCGAGCAGGGACGAAACGCGATCGGCCATGTTGCGGCGATCGACGATCATGTCGATGGCGCCATGATCAAGCAGAAACTCCGACCGCTGGAAACCATCCGGCAGGGTCTCACGAACCGTTTGCTCAATAACCCGGGGACCGGCAAATCCTACCAGCGCATTGGGCTCCGCAATGATAATGTCTCCCAGCATCGCCAGACTGGCGGAAACCCCTCCCATGGTCGGGTTTGTCAGTACCGACAGGTAAGGAATACCCTGTTCTTTCAACTTTGCAATGGCCGCTGTGGTTTTTGCCATCTGCATCAGTGAAAACAGGGCCTCCTGCATCCTGGCTCCTCCCGAAGCGGAAAAACAGACCAGTGGCTGACGCTGATCCATACTGGCATGGACCGCCTGCACAAAGCGCTCACCGACTACCGAACCCATCGACCCACCCATGAACCTGAACTCGAAAGCCGCAGCAGTAATATTTCTCCCGTTCAGTTGACCGGCAGCGCAGAGCAGCGCTTCCGACGATTGACTTGATTTTGCCGAATCGACCAGACGGTCGCGGTACCTCTTGCTATCCCGGAATTTCAGGACATCGACCGGATGCACCTCCTCGCCGATCCACCGGATCGAACCCTCGTCAAGAAAGGATTCGAGCCGGGCCTTGGCGTCAATATACATGTGGCAATTACATTTCGGACAGACCTGCAGGCCCAGTTGCAATTCCACCGCATAGACCACCGCCTGACACCCGCTGCATTTGTTCCACAAGCCCTCGGGAACCCCCTTCCTGTGAATTCTGCCAACCGTTTTGATTTTCGGCGGAAGTATCTTGTCGAACCAGTTCATCCGGTTGTTCCGGTTTCAGAAGCTGTTGCGGACGGCGGTTCGAACATGCTCGCAAAAGCGGGTAATCTTTTGCAGATCCTTGCGCCCGTCGGTCTCCACCCCGCTGCTGACATCGACAACATGGGGGCGAACAATTGAAATCGCCTGTTCCACATTGCCGGGATGCAAGCCTCCCGCCAGAACAAGTGGCTTGTGGCCCTCGTATCTTACGGCTCCCCAGTCGAACGACTGCCCGCTGCCGCCATAAACGCTATCTATCCGGCTATCGAGCAGAATGGCCCGCGCATCGGGGTACTGCTCCTCGATCAGAGGTAAATCGAGCGTTCGACCGACCCGCACAGCCTTGATATAGGGCAGGCCAAAGCTGCGGCAGAATGCGGCCGGCTCATCGCCGTGAAACTGGATGTAGTCGAGATCGACGGAATGCAGTATAGCGTCCAGAAACGCCTTTTCAGGATTGACCACAACGCCTACCCGGGATATCGGAGGCTTGATTGCCCGCTCGATGGAAACGGCTTGTTCAATGGTCAGATTCCTTTTGCTGGGTGAGTAGAACATGAAGCCGACGGCATCGGCGCCGGCATTCATTGCATGAACTGCCGTTGCCGATGAAGTTACACCGCAAATTTTGATTTTTACCGTTGAGGGCTGAGCGTCCGTCAGAATCATGCCGCATTCTACCAGAATCGGCAGGCGTCCGGCGCGACGGGCAAATTGTATTTTTGATCGTACCTGACCGAAACAAAATACAATCCGTCCGCAGGCGCCGTCACTCCCCCGGCCCTGCGGTCCCGGCTGGCCAGCACCTCCCCGGCCCACCGCGCCGGTTTCAGCCCCTCTCCGATGCGAGTCAACACCCCCATGATATTGCGCACCATGTGATGTAAAAAACCGTCCGCAGTAATATCAAGCCATATCCACGGACCGCTCCGGTCGAGCGAGATCAGACTGACCCGCTTGACCGGATTCCGGTTCTGACACCCGGCTGCGCGAAATGCGCTGAAATCATGGCAACCAACGAGTTGCCGCGCCGCTTCCTGCATCGGTTCCAGATCAAGCGGAGCGCGATGCCAGGTTACCCTGCCGTGAAGATAGCTGGGACTGACCGGCCTGTTCAACAGAATATACCGGTATGAACGCTGGCGGGCGCCGAAACGGGCATGGAAATGAGGACTGACCGGACGGGTCCAGATCATCGATATGTCGTCCGGCAGCCAGGTATTCGCCCCTCTCACCCATTGCTCTTCAATGCGCTGACTCGACGTGTCGAAGTGAACAATCTGGCCGACAGCATGAACCCCGCTATCGGTTCGGCCCGAGGCTACCACGTCAATGCTGTGGTTGGCGACCTTGCCGAGCGCGGACTCGACTGCCTGTTGCACCGAAGGCGCATGGCCTTGCCGCTGCCAGCCGCGATAGCCGGCGCCGCAATATTCCAGGCAGGCCGCGATTCGTACCCGTCCGTCCACGGTGTGCAAGAAGCGGTCTAGGCCGGACCCCGATCTGAAAATGCCTGTACCAGCGTACCCGGATCCATGTACTCGAGTTCGCCCCCTATCGGTATCCCGCGCGCAAGCCGCGTAACGCGGATCGATCGCGGCTGCAACAAATCCAGCAAAAACCCGGCGGTGGCCTGGCCTTCAAGAGTCAGGTTGGTAGCGAGGATCACCTCGTCAACCATCTCCCGGTCAACCAGCGCGCAAAGCCGATCAATGCCCAGTTGCTCCGGGCCGACATCATCCAGCGGCGACAAATGCCCCATGAGGACAAAGTACACACCCTTATAGACTCCGGCCTGCTCAATGGCTCCGAGGTCGGCCGGGGTCTCAACCACGCAGATTATTTTCGGGTCGCGTTTGCCCGATGCACAGATTGGGCAAATATCCGAATCGCTGAAATTGTTGCACCGCTTGCAGTGATTGACCGTTGACAACGCCCGATCGATCGCTCCGCTGATCTGCCGCGCCCCCTCCCGGTCTCTTTCCAGCAGGTGAAACGCGATCCTCTGGGCTGATCTGGGACCGACGCCCGGCAAACGCTGCAAGGCCTGCTTCAACCCCCTGACTGAACGCGGGTCCGTCATTAAAACGGCAGTTTGAGTCCGGGGATATTGAGCCCCGGCGCAAGGCCGGACATTTTCGCTTCGACCGCTTTCTCAACCTTGCGAACCGCGTCATTGAAGCCGGCGGCGAGCAGGTCTTCCAGCACCTCCTTGTCATCATCCATCAGTTCGGGATCAATGATGATCCTTTTGACATCGTATCGACAACTCATGACAACTTCCACCAGACCGGCGCCGGATTGCCCTCTTATCTCGATGTCGGCCAGTTCGCGCTGGGCCTCTTGCATTTTTTCCTGCATGGCCTGCGCCTGTTTCATAATGTCGCCAATACTGCCTTTCATATTCTTCACCCGGGTTTGTATGTGTTTCGATCGCCTGACCCCGCGATCATTATACTATTGAACATCGGTAAAGTGAGTGATTGGACAAAACACCGTGAATGATATATAAGCCGCCTTTCGGCACAACAGCTTTTGACAGGACGCCCGAATGAAATTTTCAGGAAAAACAGCGCTCATTGCAGGAGCGGGAGGCGGGATGGGGCTGGAAATAGCGAACCAGCTTATCGGACGGGGCATTGATGTCGGCATGATCGACATAAAACCCGAACCGGAGTCGATCGAGCCCGGCCCCGGGGAGTCTTTTTACCGGACCCTGGATTTGACCGACCAGCAAGCCCTGCGCGCTGCGGTACAACAGCTTTACGAGCGTTTTTCAACGATCAACTATCTGGTCAACAGCGTTGGCGCACTCTGGTTCGGCAAGGATCAATCAGCAGAAGAAATAGACCTTGCAATCTGGGACCGGGTCATGAATATCAATTTGCGCGCCACTGTACTGCTGGTCAAAAGCGTAGTCCCTTTCATGCGAAAATCGGGAGGAGGCGCCATGGTTCATTTTTCTTCGATTGATGCGTTAAGCGGAGACCCGAATCCCCAGGACGCCTATGGCGCGTCGAAAGCGGCATTGATCCGCCTCTCCAAATCCCTCGCAATACAGTATGCGGGTGAACAGATTCGCTCAAATGTGATCCTCCCCGGCCCGACCTTGACGCCGATGCAGCAAAGATGGCAAGGCAAACCGGAATTACAACAAAAAATCGCTGAAAAAATCCCGCTTGGTCGTCTCGGCCGGCCTGCGGACATGGCCGACGCCTGCCTGTTTCTGTTGTCCGACAACGCCTCGTACATAACAGCCACCACCCTGGTCGTAGACGGCGGTGTTACGGCGCTACCCTGAAGCAAACGGTATCGCTGGAAGAATCTGTAATTTCCGGTATCCGGCCTCCTTCAGGCACAAGACTGGCCGCGACCATACTGCTCTTCGGCAGTCTTCCGGCGACGCCCGACGGTGTACGCAAACAGCGCCAGCCGGGTATCGGGGGTGACTTTGACGGCAGGAATTTTCAACGCCTCGCCGACAGGCATGAAACAAATCCGATGCACTTCTTGCGGCTGTAACACAAAAGGCCCCTCGGACAGACAGGAATAGACCGAACCCCAGCTCCTTGCCGATGGCTTGCAATGATTGTCCTCGAAATAAATCCTGAACTCAAAATCAAGGGCCGGCCGGATACCGAGCTCTTCATGTAATTCGCGGCCCGCAGATTCTTCATAGCTCTCTCCCGGGGTCATCACACCACCAGCGGCGAAGTCCATGCGCCCCGGATACCAGTCCTTGCCCATCGTTCGTGTCTGTACCAGGATTTCGCCCTGCGCGTTGAACACCAAGACAAAAGTGACCCTGTGCAGCAGTCCGTTTTTTCGCATTTCATCGCGCCCCGCTATCCCTGACATACGGTCCTTTGCATCAACGATACAAACCGGCTCGGCAGAGGAGTCGGAGACAAAGGCTTTCATCGATAATCTGTTACAATACACTGCTGCCAGACAATTTCTGGCATTATAAAATCAATCTGGCGCATTGCAATGTATTCTTCTGGTACTACAACAGGCATACCGGAATAACTATCTTGCGCCCGGGCGCTATCGCCCGGATTAAATCGAACGTCAGCCGTCCTGATGAGGTGATCTTGTGATTATAGGGGTTCCGAAGGAAATCAAAAATCATGAATATCGTGTCGGCCTGACACCGACCAGTGTCCGGGAAATAGTCAGAAACGGGCACCGGGTCATAGTGGAAACCCGCGCAGGAACCGGCATCAGCGCCTCGGATCAGGAATATCGAAACGCAGGCGCCGCAATCGTGGACAGCGCCGAAGAAATTTTTTCCCGCGCTGAAATGGTGATCAAGGTCAAGGAACCTCAAGCGGTGGAACGCGCCATGCTCAGAGAGGGACAGATTCTTTATACTTATCTGCACCTCGCTCCCGACCCGCAACAGACCAGCGACCTGATAGCCGGTGGAGCCACCTGCATTGCCTACGAAACCGTGACTTCTCCATTTGGCGGACTGCCCCTGCTGGCGCCGATGTCAAAAGTGGCCGGGCGCATGTCCATTCAGGCGGGCGCCTACTGCCTCGAACGGCCCCATGGCGGGCTCGGTATGCTACTCGGAGGCGTCCCCGGAGTCGACCCGTGCAAGGTAGTTGTTCTTGGAGCCGGCGTCGTAGGCACCCATGCCTGCCATATTGCCGTCGGTATGGGCGCCGATGTCTGGGTACTGGACAACAATCCGGTTTCGATAGAAAGACACTGGCAGCACTTCGGTCGCTCAACCAACTCCGTTTTCTCGACATCCGACGCCCTCGAGAAACACGTAACGGAAGCGGACCTCGTCATCGGCGGAGTATTGGTGCCCGGCGCCGGAGCGCCGAAACTGGTAACAAGAGAAATGGTCAGGGACATGAAGCCGGGGGCAGTCATCGTCGATGTTGCCATTGACCAGGGCGGCTGTTGTGAAACATCAAAAGCGACCACCCACGCGGAACCTGTCTTTGTAGTCGATGAGGTTGTACATTACTGCGTTGCCAATATGCCCGGGGGCGTACCGCGCACCTCGACCTACGCACTGAACAATGTCACTCTGCCATTTGCAATCAGCCTGGCGAACAAGGGAGTGAAACAGGCATTGCTGGATGATCCGCACCTGCGCAATGGCTTGAATGTGCATGCTGGCAAAATTACCTGCCGCGGAGTGGCTGAGGACCTGGGATATGAATATGTCGATCCGGCGCGCGCGCTTGGCGGCTGATTGCCCGTCCCTTCATGACTCAAAAATTTGACCGGTTCAGCAGAGGAATCACTTAAATGACAAGAATGACAACATCGGAAGCCTTTGTGGAAACCATGGCGGCCAATGGCGTGACCGATATTTTCGGCATCATGGGATCGGCTTTTATGGACGCGATGGATATTTTTGCACCCGCGGGTATTCGCCTGGTGCCGGTGGTTCATGAACAGGGAGCAGGACACATGGCCGATGGTTACGCCCGCGCAAGCGGTCGGCATGGCGTCGTCATTGGCCAGAACGGTCCGGGCATCAGTAACTGCGTTACAGCGATTGCCGCCGCTTACTGGGCACATTCCCCGGTTGTCATGATCACCCCCGAAACCGGCACGATGGGCCAGGGGCTGGGCGGTTTCCAGGAGGCCAACCAGCTACCGATGTTCCAGGAATTCGTCAAATATCAGGGTCATGTCAACAATCCCGCGCGCATGGCCGAATATACAGCGCGCTGTTTTGATCGCGCCATGTCCGAAATCGGCCCCACCCAACTGAATATTCCGCGGGATTATTTCTATGGCGAGGTCGATATTGATATCCCGGTACCGATGCGGCTGGACCGCGGGCCGGGCGGAGAAAGAACCCTGAACGAAGCAGCGGAAATGCTGAAAAGCGCCAGATTCCCGGTCATTGTTGCAGGCGGCGGCGTAGTCATGGCAGACGCAGTGGATGAATGCAGGGTATTGGCGGAGCGCCTCGGCGCGGCTGTAGTAAACAGCTACCTGCATAACGATTCGTTTCCCGCCAGCCATCCGTTGTGGTGCGGGCCGCTGGGTTACCACGGTTCAAAAGCGGCAATGTCGCTGATCAACAAGGCAGATGTCGTGATTGCGCTGGGAACCCGGCTCGGACCCTTCGGCACATTGCCGCAATATGGTATTGATTATTGGCCGAAGGACGCGAAAATCATCCAGATAGACGCAGACCATAAAATGCTGGGGCTGGTCAAGAAAATCTCCGTTGGCATCTGTGGCGATGCCAAAGCAGCCGCAAAAGCATTATCCGGACGTCTCGAAAATCAGACACTGGCATGCGATGCGGCCCGCCGGGAACGCACCGATATTATCGCTGCCGAAAAAGCGGCATGGGAAACAGAGCTCGACCAATGGATTCATGAAAAAGATGACTATAGCCTGGACATGATCAGGGAACAGGGCGAGGAAGCGGGGAGCTGGCTGCACCCGAGGCAAGTCCTCCGCGAACTCGAACGGGCCATGCCGCAAGACGCGATGGTATCGACCGACATCGGCAACATCAATGCCATCGCCAACAGCTATCTGCGTTTTGAGCGTCCACGCAGTTTTTTCGCGCCGATGAGCTGGGGTAACTGCGGCTATGCGCTGCCCACCATGATCGGCGCCAAGTGCGCGGCTCGGGAGCGGCCGGCTATCGCTTACTCGGGGGATGGCGCCTGGGCGATGAGCATGTCTGAAATCATGACTTCGGTCCGTCACGATATTCCGGTCACCGGGGTCGTGTTCCATAACCGGCAATGGGGCGCCGAGAAGAAAAACCAGGTCGATTTCTACAACCGCCGTTTTGTGGCCGGAGAGTTGGAAAACAAAAGCTTCGCGGAAATAGGCAAGGCCATGGGCGCCGAGGGCATCGTCGTCGACAAACTGGAAGATGTCGGCCCGGCCCTGGATCGAGCGGTGGACATGCAGATGAATGACGGCAAATCGACGGTCATTGAAATCATGTGTACACGCGAGCTCGGCGACCCGTTTCGCCGCGACGCCCTGTCAAAACCGGTCAGGCATCTGGCCAAATACCGGGATTTCGTATAGCCTCGGCCCGCCCCGTATCAAAACCACCACCCGGTCATATACCCGCAACGGCGCTTCCGGCTGGCGGGGTGTCGGAGTTCCGGCCATGAAAACGTTTGAAAAGCTGTTTGCCCAAGCCGCGACATACCGCAGGCGAATCGTCCTCCCGGAAGCGGACGACCCCCGTATCGTGGCAGCAACGGGCGAAATTTCCCGGCAGCGGCTCGCCACAATAATTCTGCTCGGGAAGCCCGCGCTGCGCGCGCATACCAAACAGGTCGAGGTCGTTGATCCGGAGACCTCGGCGCGTAAAAACGACTATACAGAGAAGCTTCTGGAACTGAATCAGCGCCGCGGAATGCTGCGCACAGAAGCCGAAAGTCGAATCCGGGATCCGCTGGTGTTCGCTATGTTGATGGTTGCCTGTGGCGATGCCGATGGATGCGTGGCAGGAGCCGTCAATCGTACCTCGGATGTAGTCCGCAACGCCCTGCAAATCATCGGTACCGGCGCGGACGCCGGTCTGGTTTCCAGCTTTTTCATCATGCAGCACGACCTGCCTCATCAGGCTTTCCAGGGTACGGCCCTGTATGCGGATTGCGCCCTGGTCATTGATCCCGACCCGCCCCGGCTCGCCGGGATTGCAATCGCCTCGGCAGACAGCGCTGTTTCCCTGCTTGGACTGGAACCAAAAGTCTGCCTGCTCTCATTCTCGACCTGCGGCAGCGCCAGCCACCCGCACGTGGACAAGGTTATCCGGGCGGGGCAGATCGTCCGGCAAACACGGCCGGACATCGCGCTCATCAGTGAAGTACAGTTCGACGCGGCGGTAATACCTGAAATCCTTGAACGCAAAGCGCCCGGCAGCCAGATACGGGCGCCAGCCAATGTCTTTATTTTTCCTGATCTGCAATCGGCAAATATCGGTTACAAGATCGCGCAACGCATCGGCGGGGTGCGGGCAGTCGGGCCAGTCCTGCAAGGTCTCGCTCGCCCGGTAAATGATTTGTCGAGAGGGTGCAGCGTGGATGATATCGTACAACTGGTTTGTGTAACTTCCGTGCAGGCCAGCGCCCGCATGAATCGTTAGAATCGGTCGCCAGCGCGCACGATGAAATTCGGTTTCCGGACGATTCATCTTGAGAAACGCTTCGCGCTGGCCATCAGCCGCGGCATTCACACCGGTTCGGACAATCTTTTTGTTTCCGTTACCTGCCAGAATATTACTGGCTGGGGCGAAATTTGTCCGGGTAAAAGTGAAGGTGAAGACAGCGCGCAGTCCGCGCAAGACAGACTGGAAAATTTTCTCTCGAATGACCTGGATCCGTCTGTCTCGCGACCGCTATCCGTGCAGCAGATTCATCAGTGCGGCGTCCGGCACGGCCTGCCCCGTTGCGTGTTGGCGGGACTGGATATCGCTCTTTGGGACTGGCTGGGGAAAAAGGCCGGACTTCCCCTTTATCAGTTACTGGGCCTGGGCAGGCCGCGAACGCCGACTTCGCTAACCATCGGTATCAACCCGCCGGAAATAGTCAGAGAGCGGATTCAATTACTTCTTGAAGACCCGACGATCCGGTTTTTGAAGATCAAACTTGGCTCGCCCGAGGGTATCGAAGCGGACCAGGCAGCGTTTGCCCAGGTTCTCGACAGTACCAGGAACGTTCGCATCGGCTTGCGGGTGGATGCCAACGGAGGATGGAACACGAATGACGCCCTGTTCATGATGAAATGGCTGGCAGAGCGCAATACCGATTATATAGAACAGCCATTACCGGAAGGACAGGAAGAGGACCTGCCCGGACTTTTCAGGAACCGGCCGCTGCCCGTTTATGTCGACGAATCTTGCCGGGTTTCCAGCGATATAAAGTCATGGTGGCAATACGTTGACGGCATAAACCTGAAACTGATGAAATGCGGCGGCATTACCGAAGCGCTTCGAATCATCGCGGTCGCCAGAGCATATGGCCTGAAAACGATGATTGGCTGCATGAGCGAATCATCCATGTCGATTTCAGCGGGCGCCGCCATCTGCGGACTGCTGGATCAGGTTGACCTTGATTCACATTTGAATCTCGCGCCGGATCCCTGTAGCGGAGCGGCCTGGGTGGACGGTGTGATCATGCCGAACGACCTGCCGGGTCATGGTGCCAGGATCAATCCACAATACCATGCTTGATAAAGACCGGAAACTGGCAATCTACATGGAAGATAATCTGGACACGGATTATGGGAAAATGGGATTTGGCGTCATGCGCTACAGCCCCAATCCGGTCGTCTGTGCAATCGACTCGAGGCACAAGGGCAAAAAGGTCAGCGAGGTTTCTGCAATGCCCTTCGACTATCCGGTGGCCGGGTCGATTGCCGAGGCGGTCGGTATGGGCGCCGAAGCGCTCGTTCTGGGGACGGCTCCCTCAGGTGGACGGGTACCGCGGGAATGGGACTGTCCCATTTCCGAAGCGATAGAACGGGGCCTCTGTATTGTCAATGGATTGCATGACAGCCTCAATGAGCGCTATGGCAGCCGTCTCCTGCCGGGGCAATGGATATGGGATGTAAGACAACCGCCTGCGGCCGTCCCCGATATTGCCAGCGCGCGCTGTGCGACGCTCGACAACAAGCGAGTCCTGATGGTAGGTACGGACATGGCCGTCGGTAAAATGACGGCCGGCCTGGAAATATACAAATGGCTCCGCGACCACCACCCCGGCCGCAAAACCGAATTTCTGGCTACCGGACAGATCGGCATCACCATTACCGGAAAGGGGATTCCACTGGACGCCTGCAAGGTGGATTATGCCTGCGGGGCAGTTGAAGCCATGACGCTGCAAGCAGAAGATGCCGACATCATCCTGATCGAGGGTCAGGGATCGATTCTCCATCCCGGCAGCGCTGCCACGTTGCCATTGATGAGAGGCAGTTGCGCCACCCATCTGGTCATGTGCCATCGCTCCCATATGACCCGCCTGCGCAACCCCCAATCGGTGAAAATACCGCCGCTGGGAGAATTTATCCGGCTGAACGAGGAATTGACATCCGTTTGCGGTTCCCTGACCCGGGCTGTAACAATCGGTGTCGCGCTCAATACCTCCATGGTCAGTGAACGTGAAGCCCTGTCGCAAATAGCCGCCCTTGAGGATCAAACAGGCCTGCCGGTCACCGATACCGTTCGTTTCGGAGCGGAAAAACTCGCAAGCCGGCTGCTTTGAGCTACTGCCGGGCGCATCAATCCGGATCTTTTGCAGGCGCTGCCCTGCGCGGCGCCAGCCGTTTATCGAAAAACGCGACGATCAACCCTCCGCCAATGATAAACGCGCATCCGATGAATGAGATGACATCCGGCCAATCCCTCCACACCAAATAACCCGAAATCAGGGCGAACGGCAATGACGTATATTCGAAAGGCGCGATCACGGAAGCCTGCCCGATACGGTAGGCCTGTGACATAAAATAGGCGCCGAACGCTATGATGAATCCGCACAGCGCCAGTAACTGCAAATCGGCAAAATCGGGCATTCTCCAGGCTCTCAACAAAAACCGGACGGTCGGGTTGTCGCTATTGCCGAAACGCCCATCACCAACGAGCAGTCCGATCACGACACTTGCAAAGATGAAACAGATCTGGATATAGAACGTCATCGTACTGGCGCGGTCCTGCAAGCCCAGCTTTCTCGTGATCATCTGCATTCCAGCATACATTAATGCCGCCAGAATCGGTAACAGCGACGTCATGCGGAATATGTCCGTGCCCGGCCTCACCATGATCAATACCCCAATCAACCCGATCACGATTGCAGTCCAACTGCTCGCCCTGACCTTTTCTCCGAGAATCGGCTGCGCCAACAGACAGATAAACAGCGGCGCGACAAAAAACAGCGCCACCGCCTCCGCGATCGGCATGGCCGCCAGTCCCAGGAAAAAAAACATGTTGGCAAATACGAGAAACATTCCACGCAGGACATGCAACGCCGGGCGACGGGTCTTCAGCGCCTCGACGCCGCCGCCAAGGAAGATGAAAACCAGCACGACGAGAAGCGCAAAAAACGCGCGGAACAACATGATTTGATGGAGCGCATAATGGGGACTCAACCATTTGATGATGGAATCACTGATCGTCAGAAAAACAAGCCCGCCCGCCAGGCACAGGATTGCTTTGATGTTTTCGGACAACTCAGTCCTGACGCGCGCTCAACGCGGATTTCATCTGCCTGCGACGAAAATGCAGCGCCGGTTCGGTATACCCATTGGGTGTTTCCCGGCCTTTGAACACCAGATCCAGAGCCGCCTGGAATGCAATACTGCTGTCAAGGTCATCCGACATCGCAGTATAAGCCGGATCATGCGAATTTTGCCGATCCACCACTCCGGCCATTTTCCCGAATACCTGACGCACCTGTTTTTCAGTGGTTACGCCGCAGTGCAACCAGTTGGCGATGTGCTGGCTGGAAATCCTCAATGTCGCCCGATCCTCCATCAACGCGGTGTCATGGATATCGGGAACCTTGGAGCAGCCGATACCCTGGTCGATCCAGCGTACCACGTATCCCAATATACCCTGGGCATTGTTTTCCAGCTCCCTGACTATTTCACTATCATTGACAGTCCGGCTGCCGAGAACGGGAATGCTCAGGATATCATCCGGATTCGCGCGCAAACAGGTTTGCAACTGTTGTTGCCGGGCGCTGACATTGACATAATGATAATGGAGCGCATGCAGGGTAGCTGCGGTCGGCGACGGCACCCAGGCCGTATTGGCGCCTGCTCTCGGATGCGCAATTTTCTGCTCCATCATTTCCCTCATATTGTCCGGCGCGGCCCACATCCCCTTGCCGATCTGGCCATGGCCGGACATGCCGCACTCAAGCCCGACATCGACATTCCAGTCTTCGTAGGCCAATAACCAGGCGGACGATTTCATGTCGTTCTTGGGGATCACCGCCCCGGCTTCCATACAGGTATGGATTTCATCACCGGTTCGATCCAGAAAGCCGGTATTGATGAAAATCACCCGCTCCCGGGCTGCCCGGATACATTCCTTCAGATTAACGGTAGTACGACGCTCTTCGTCCATGATACCGATTTTCAGGGTATTGGCCGCAAGACCAAGCGCCTGTTCCACATATTCGAACAACTCGACTGCCGCGGCCACTTCCTCAGGACCGTGCATCTTGGGTTTGACGATATAGACGCTGCCCTTGCGGCTGTTTTTCAGTTCACCGGTTCCGATCAAGTCGTGCATGGCGCCCAGCGCGGTAACCATCGCATCCAGGAATGTCTCCGGTATTTCCTCTCCCCGGTACGTGACCGCGTCGGTATACATGTGCGTCCCCACATTACGCACCAGCATCATGCTGCGGCCGTGTACATGAAACGGGCTGCCATCCGCGGCAATATACCCGGGATCGGGATCGAGCGCCCTTTCCACCCGCCTGCCTCCCTTGCGGATATTGGCCGTAAGAGTTCCTTTCATCAGACCGGCCCAGTTACGATAAACGCGGATTTTATCTTCAGCGTCAACCGCGGCGACAGAATCCTCACAGTCAATGATTGTCGTCAGGGCCGATTCAATCCTGACATCATAGATATTCGCCAGATCCCCTTTGCCGATAAAATAACCCTCGCCGATGCAGACATCAATATACAGATTATTGTGCCTGAACAGGATATTGTCAGGCGCTTCGGGAGCGCCGCGGTAGCCGGCAAAGCACTCCCGCCAGCCCAGACCGGTCTCGCTGCCATCGCCCATGACGACAATGAGTTTTCCCGATTCAACCCTGTACCTGACCGCATAGGCATGGCTGCCCGCCGCCAGGGGCACGACATCGTCGAGAAACTCCCGTACATAACGAATGACCCGGGCGCCCCGCACCGGATTGTATTTTGCCGTTTTTTTACAGCCATCCACTTCGAGAATAATGTCACTGCCATACAAGGCGTCATACAGGCTGTTCCAGCGCGCATTGGCGGCATTCAGGGCATAACGTGCATTATCCACCGGCACGACGAGTTGCGGACCGGCAATTTCACTGATCTCCTCATCGACATTTTCCGTGGTGACGGTAAAGGGTTCCCCTTGCAAAACGAGATAGCCGATATCCTGCAAAAAGGCTTTATGCGCGGTGGCATCGGGCAAGGTCTTGCCGTTTCGGTAATATTCATCGATCTGGCGTTGCAGATCGTCGCGCTTGTCGAGAAGCGCCCTGTTCTTGCCGCCGAGCTCCTCAACGATTTTCGCCAGTCCACCCCAGAACCGCTCCGACTTCACCCCTGTTCCGGGCAGAATCTCGCCTTCCACCAGATTGTAAAGTCCCTCGTCTACGGCTAGTCCCTGAATATTGACCCGTTTGCCCATCATGTAAATCCTGCCCCCCGGAGCGAAAAAACAAAGATCGAACTATACCAATCTGATAATCAGGGTCAACGCAATTTGCAAGTCCGGGCCCCTATTTCCAGGAGTGCGGCAAAGAAGCCTCTAAACTCGTCCAGACCACCGGAAAAGCAGGATGCGCCATGGGCCCGCCTACAGTCAGCGCGACCTCCTCAAAAGGCGGAGATGTGGTCCATGGACGGACGGCATAGACCGCATCATCGCCCAGCCAGCGCGTCGAAAACCCCCGCCGGCGGGTTTTCAGACCGGTCGTGGCCGGGGCGCCATGGATCGTTCTTACGTGAAACACGATACAGTCGCCCGGCTCAAGGTCCCATGACAGGATATTGTACTGGCTGCGATTGGCGTCGATATCGGGCATCGTTTCGAACCCGTCATGCCCGCTCGCATAGTTTTCATGGTTGATGAAAAGTCTTGGGTAGTACATCACCGCGCCATGATGGGATTGCGCAATAAACTCCGGGCAGGCTGCTGCCGGAATCGGGTCGAGCGGCAGCCAGATCGAACACAACTGGTTTCCCTCGACCCCCAATACGGCAAGTCATGATGCCAGGGCGTCACCTCTCCGGTACCGGGTTCCTTGACAAGCACATGCTCGTGATAGATGCGAACAGAGTCCGAACCGGTCATCCGCGCCGCAATCTCGGCCGCTGGTGAATTCAGCACAAAATCCCGGTATTCCTCAATTACCTGCCAGTTGCAGTAATCATCGTAGAAGCCTCCGGGCATTCCTTCCGGGGTATATCGCGTACTGTACGGACCGGGATTCTCAAAATTTTTCTCCACCCCTGCGGCCAGTGATTCCAGCCATTTTCGGGGAAACGCCCTGCGCAGGCAGATAGCTCCATCGCACTGGAATGTTTCGATCTGGCGTTGTGAAATGGACACGATGAACATTGGATTGATTTCAGGGACGAGTTTCAGGCAGCCGGCCGGAGGGTCGCCCGGATTGGCGCGCCCCCAGAACAGCTTGCGAACCGCCTCGCTGTTCTGCATGCCGGGAGATTCGGAATAACAGATGACAGGGACCAGTCTTGGCCGCTTGCCGCCAACTTGCGTGACACGATGAAGTGTCTGCCGCCCACCGAAAATCAGCAATGTGCCCGCAGTGAATGGCAGTGTCTCGACCTGCCGGCGGTCTCCGTCAAGTACATCACGCACGATCCCCGTTTCATTTCCTGACCCTCTGATCAACGGGACATACTCGAATTCGCCCCCGGATTCCGGCGCCTGCAACATCAGCGTAACTGTAAACGCGGATTCGTCAAAATGCCAGCCATGTTTTCCCCCTTCGACAAAAACATTTACCGAGCAGGCTCCGAACGGGTCCGCAAAGCGGTAAAACGGGTTTTTATCCAACACGTATCCAACAAAATCCTTCAGCGGGTCCCATTGATACAGACGATTGAGCAACGAATCCCGCGGTATGAGATCATAAGCCACCGAACCGACATAGGTTCGTTCCTGTCGATTGATTACAGGGTTGCGGCCCGTCCCACCCTGCTCCTCCGTTAAATATACGTTATGGGTACTGTCACAGAACCAGGCGCCACCAAGATACTCCCCGGCTTCCCTGACCAGATGGTCGAGGGCGTCCGGCAATATGAAGTCCGGCAGTGCGCAAAGGCCGGTTTTCCGATATTGCCCGCGGCATTGCCTGGCAAATTCGAGTCCGGGCCCGCTATCTGTCCGGTCAAGCGGGTAACGGTGCAAGTCAATCACTTCAGGAAATTCAGTTTATAGCTTTGTGCCTTTTGACCGTATAAACCACTAAATAAAACACTAAAATAAAAAACCTTAATAGTGAGCCTCAAAGACGAAAACGAAATAATAAAAGATTTGCCTCCAAATACAAAAAAGAAAATTCTGATGAAAAATAAAAAATACAATTTCCCTACGAACCTGTTCTACAGCTACTGCCATGCAGACGCTGAGTATAGAGAAAACATGGAAAGGTCGCTTTCTTTACTTAAGCGACAAGAATTACTGGTTGATTGGTCGGACCGGAATATCCTGCCAGGACAAAACATCTCCTCGGAAATAAAAGAAAAAATGAACAAGGCAGACATTATCGTGTTTCTGTTCAGTTCAGATTTCATCGACTCCGACGCATGTATGGAAGAATGGGAATACGCAAAGCAACTGACGGAGCAGGGGAAGCCGATTATTCGTATTCCAATCATCCTGAGAGATTGCGCGTGGCAAGATGTACTTGCCAATGACAATGTAAAGGCGCTACCGAAAGACGGGAAAGCGGTCACTGTTTTCGGGCGTCAGGATCAGGCATGGCAACAAGTGTACGAAGGCATCAAGACTGTCATTAATAAATTGAGAAACGACTTTAGTCCGAAGGCCGAGTTTCTGAGTGAAATTGCAAAGACTGAATTTTTATCGCAACACCATATCAAACTTCAAGACATCTTTGTTTTCTTGACATTATCGCACTACCACCCGGAGAAAAGAGATGGGTTGGTTCAAAGAGAACAAGTTGAAAGCCAGGAACAGCTTTTAGAAAAGAAGTATGCCCTTGTTCATGGAGATGACATGAGCGGGAAAACGGCTCTTGGCCGGCATCTGTTTCTTTCATTGGCTCATGAACCTTCTACTCCTGTTTTGCATATTGACATGCAGACAATTCCGCGAAAAGTCGAAGAAAAGATATTCGAAACCGCATACCACAAGCAGTTTAACGGCGATTATTCTTTATGGAAACAGCAAAACAATAAAACACTCATACTGGACAACCTGTCCGGGAAATCCAACGTGGACTTTATCGTCTATGCCAGAGACTTCTTTGAAAAAATCATTATCACCCTGGCTTCCGATGTTTTTCTTTCATTCTTCCAGGATGAAGAACGTCTGGTCGATTTTCAGCAACTCAAGATTGAATCTCTGTCACATGGACAGCAAGAACAACTGATCAGAAAGCGATTAAGTTTGCGCGATACGAACGAACCTGTCACAGATGGGATTGTTGACCAGATTGAAAACCGGATCAACTCTATAATCATTTCCAACAAAATTGTCCCCAGGTACCCCTTTTTTGTTCTGTCCATCCTGCAAACACACGAGGCGTATATGCCCGAAAATCTGTTTATAACATCATATGGACACTGCTATAACGCATTAATTCTTGCGCAACTCATCAAATCGGGTATTTCCCGCAGCGACAGCGACATTAATAGTTGCTTTAATTTCGCGGAACAACTGGCATTCAAGCTCCATGAGAACGGCACTATAACTTACGACGAATTTGTCGAAAATTACAAAAAAGATTTTCTTATTACGAAAGCAAACTTGAACAGACTAAAAAATGATCAATACGGCATAATTTCTGAAAATGGTCAATTTCGGATACCTTATATGTATCATTTTTTCCTGGGCAGGTTTCTTTCAAAAAATAGTGATTCGAAAAATATAATTGCAGACATGTGTGGGAACACTCATGTAAGGGAAAATTATCTGACTCTGTTATTTACTATTCATCACACAAACGACAACCAGATTGTGGACGACATTTTGCTTGGCGCCATGTGTGCATTGGACAATATTAAACCCGCGCGACTGACACAAGACGAGACACAACGATTCAATGACATTATTAAATCCCTCCCGAACAGGGTACTGTCCAACGCCCCCGTGGAAATGGAAAGAGCAAAAGAAAGGAATGTGCGTGACGTTGTTGACCATCAACCTGACCCAGAAAAAGAATCGGAAGAACAAACTGAAGAGGAGAACCCCGCTAACGAGTGGTATCGGATATTGAAGAATAATGCAATTTTGGGGCAAGTTCTTCGGAATAAATACGGTAACCTGAAAAAACCGCGAATTGAGGAAATTATCGAAACTATCGCTGACGGCGGACTGCGGCTGGTCAATTCTGTCCTGGCGGATGAAGACGAAATAGCGGATTTAGTACGCTACATCCACAAAAAATACCCCGAAGATGACATCAATAAAATCAGATTATTCGTTCAATCCGTGTCCTTTATTTGGACGATGATTAATATTGAAAGCATTGTCAATGCAATAAATTTTCCTGAGATTCGGGACGAAATCAACAATGTTGTGAGTCGAAACTCATCTCCGGCATATGATCTGATTGGCTATTTCAGCCAGCTGGACAGTTCACAGAGACTCACAATGGCAGTAAAAGAGAAATTAAAAGATTTGAATAAAGAGCACGATGATTTCTTCATTAAAAGAGTTTTATCGATCAGAACACAGCGTTATATGAACACACACCTCAGTGATGCATCAGTTGAACAAGCAATTTGTTCCGAACTGAAAATTGAGTATTCATATAAACGACTCCATGGGAAAAATAACTAACCTGCCAACATAGCGACGTTGTGACCCTGAGTCTCCATGCTCATGACTCAAGATGGAGAGACCGCAGGCATCCTTGGTTGCTTTGCGGTAGAGATATCCTGACAAAGCGTCTTTATATTGAACTGAAGACAGGAGAATGATTACTCCAGAATCTGAACCCAAGATTCATCAAATCTGATTGATTCCAGGATTATGTCTCTATCCAGTTGCGGCGGTTCCTTGATTTTAATTGCCAGGCGTTCTTTTGGCACACTTTCAATAATGGTGAATTGAGAGCCATGCGGTTGCCACGTGAATGTATGCTGATCGGTTGTTTTACTGAAACCCTCAAGGTTTTTGTTTTTATTCCACCGCCACGAAAATTGATCAGCCGGGTATATGGTGGTACCAAACTCAAAGACGGCCAACTCGAGCAGGCTATTGGCCTTGATCAGAACAACTGTTCGCACATGACGGTACAGTTTTCTTATTCCGGTGACGCGCTCATTCCAGATCGCGAGAACCTTTTCTCCCAACTGGTCGGGGTCAACTTTGCTTATTTCACTGTCGCCAAAAGAATAAACGGGGGAATTGCGCCCGGAAATGAGACGAATTTTGGAAACAGTGGAAGGTCGGGGGGCTTTTACAGTTTTGGCTCCCCATGCCGTTTGCTGCAAGACGATATCGTCAAGCCCAACATTTGATGGCTTCCATTGCGCGCCAACCAAACGGGCAAAAATTTCTTCCCAGTCTGAACCTTCCAGTCGCGCCTGTTTCCCTCTGGAGGCGATCAAATAAATAACCTCCCGCGCCAAATCAAGCGCAAAGTTGTCGGGGAAGTTATTGCGTGGATACGGCGGCTTGTATTTTTGGACTGTCCGCAGTCTCGGAGATTTGACCATACGCTGATGTATTTTCAAATAATCGCAGCTGACCATCAACCACCAGCTTGTCGATTTCCTTTTGAGAAAAAGTCGGCGCCCAATCGGTGGCTTGTATCAGATTCTTGATGACTGCCTGCGCCACAGGCACAGGAAGGCTATTACCGGCCTGCTTCCTGGTTTGCGAATAGTTGCAAACAATCCTGGCTTTTTCGGGAAACCCCTGAAGTCGCAGCATTTCCCGTAAAGTCAGTCTCCTTTCACCGTTCACCAGAAGATAATTGTAAGAAGCGCCCGCGCGCAATGCGCACGAAAACGGATAAACGCTTATATGTCCAGCCTTGTTCTCATGCCAAACGGTTGGCTCTTTCGTTGGCTTCTGCTTGCTTAGCCTCTTCCGCCTGATGCGGGTCGATGCAAAATATTCTTCGGGAACATCTTCTTCCAGGATTTCACTCAATGGGCGCATTGGAATATTCCCAGAAGGCCAATTGAAATAGCTTGGGGAATGAAAGCCAACAATAAAGACACGTTCCCTTTTCTGCGGCAGACCAAAATCAAGAGCGTTCAACACTTTATAGGTTGTGTCGTATCCTAACTCATCCAAAGTTCCCAAAATCCGATTCAAGGTTTGCCCTTTGCTGTGTCCAACGAGGAGCTTCACATTTTCCAGCACAAACGCCGTGGGTTTTTTCTCCGCCAATATGCGGGCGATATCAAAAAATAGTGTCCCTCTGGTATCGTGAAAACCGCGCATGTGGCCAATGATACTGAACGGCTGACATGGGAAACCAGCCAGTAGAATGTCGTGGTCGGGAATGGCTTGCGCGGCTATTTCCGTAATATCACCGTGTGGGGTTTCGCCAAAGTTCTCTGCATAGGCTCTCTGACATTCCTGGTCTATCTCGCTACTGAAGACACACTCAACACCCATACCGAGGTCGGCGCCAGCATTTTGCATAGCATAACGAAACCCGCCAATACCCGCAAATAAATCAATAAACCGGATGATTTTTTTCTCCCCTGTATACTTGGTATTCATAGTTGAAATTATAGCATGTCGAATTTTTCTGGCAATCCGCCTATGTCAGAACAATTAAGATGGTATTACTACTGAGGCGTTGGGGCCTTGACCATGATTTTAATGTTGGTTTCGGGAATTTATGTTCAGATACTCAAACGGAGCCTCACAGGTTCGGCTCCGGTTGCCGTTCGCGTGTTGCGGTATCATCGTATTCGGGTTGGCGCAGGTTTTCCAAGGAAGGTCTGGAGGCGCCTGATGACTCTTGATATATCTCGCAATTCACATTCCCATACTGTAATTACTGCCCATCCATTTTTTTCCAGCAGTGCAATATTGCGAACATCGCGGGCTTGATTTTGTTGAAGTTTGGTCAACCAATAATCCCGATTGGTAGCAGGAATTCGAACCTGATCACAGTCGGTATGGTAGTGCCAGAAACAACCGTTTACAAACACGACTTTGTAAAGTGACGGGAAAACCAGGTCAGGTTTGCCGGGTAGGTCGGCTCGGTGCAAGCGATAACGATAACCGAGACCATGTAACAGGCGTCTTACCTGTATCTCCGGCTTCATACCCTTTGATTTGATCTGCGCCATTATGCGGCTGCGAGCATCGGACGATACATTGTCAGTCATAACCGTCAATACTGCTTTTCAAACTTTACTGGCGAAAATATTTTCCTTCAGACGTTAGCAGGAATCGCTGAGTGAGCAAATTAATGAGTTGTACAGACACAATCGTTACCACTTGCAGAGCGCCGCGTTATCCACTGTCGGTTGCGGGGGGAAGCGGCTGGCGAGAACCGCGGACAACTCGGATTGAACAGATTTACAGCCCGCCTCGTTGAACAGGTTGAAGTGTTCTCCCGGATCCAGGTCGAGGTTGAACAACTCTCCCCATTGCGGGCGATGCGGATAGACGGTCAGCCTCCATTGATCGGTAGAGACGGTCTGGTTGTACAGTTCAGGCTTCACCGTCGGATGATATTCACCGAAATTGTACTTACGGAAAGAATGCCCGGCATCGGAAAACAACGGAACCAGACTTTTGCCATCGAATTGATTGCTGTCAAACGGCACGCCGCAAATATCCAGTAGCGTCGGCGTCAGATCAATATGGTTGGTCAGGGCGCGGGTGGCCTGTCCCGGCCGGATACCCGGCCCGCTCATGATCAACGATACCTCGGTCAACTGGCGATAGGGCGGCGGCCCCTTGTGCAGCAGGCCATGATCGCCGAGAAGCTCGCCATGATCGGACGTAAACACGACAAATGTATTACCGGCCCGCCCACTGCTTGCAAGCGCGGCCAGGATAGCGCCGACTCCGTCATCGATCATTTCGGTCATGGCGTGAGTGTATGCGATCGTCTTGCGCATGGATTGCTCGCTGATACCCCGGGTTGTGATCATGGAACCGGCTTCCACGTCGTCGTGCGCCGCCCAGTACAGTCCACGGAACCCCTGCCCCTCGGGGTAAAGTTTGCCATAATAAGGCGGCATCCTTGACAGCTCATCACCCTCGACCCGCGGCAACGGCATATCATCCGGATCATATCTGTCCGCATAAGGTTGCACCGGGTCAAACGGGTGATGAGGGTCCGGCCAGGAAACATACAGGAAAAACGGCGCATCCCCGGGGCGGGATTGATTCAGGAAGCGAACGGCGCAATCGGCAACCCAGGTATTGTAATGCAGTTCGGCGGGAATTTTGCTCACCCATATCTCATCAAGATCCGCCGGTGGCGGCTCATCAGCGCTTTCCGGCAGCAGCCATTTTGCCGCCTGCGGGTGGTTTTCATACAACCAGTTGGCATAATGCCCGGCCAAGTGGGCGGTGTCCGATTCACCCAGAAGCAGGTCCACCGTCTGATAACCATAATACGGGCCGCGCCAACCGGCAGACTCCGGCTTTTTCCAAAATGCCCTTGAGTCCGGCATGTCTCTGTCGGCAGGGGCGAGCAACGGTTGCAGATGCTGCTTGCCGACACTATGGGTCGTATACCCGGCATTTGCCAGCCAATCGGTCAGCGCCGGCACATCGTCAGGCAGGGCCATGCCGTTGACGGCCAGTTTGTGGCGCCGCGGATACAATCCGGTAATCATGGTAGCCCGACTCGGCGAGCATATCTGCATCGGCGTTATATGCCGGTCAAAACGCATCCCCGCCGCGGCAATCGCATCAATATTCGGCGTATTGGCTATCGCGTTACCATAGCAGCCCAGGCTGTCGGAGCGTTGCTGGTCGGTACAGATAAAAATCAAATTCGGCAAGGCACGCATCTGTAGCGGCAACCGGGTGCTCAGATCTTGTCGATCAGTGACCGGATATAACCGATATGCTCCGCAATATCCTCTTCCAGCATGGCCATCTCCGCCAGAATCAGCTTGCGAATTTCTTCCACACTTTTATGGGAATCCATCAACTGCTCCAGTTCCGCGACCGCATTGCGAAATTCCGCCGAGCTTCAGAAAATAACTTCCGTTTTGCGAGTTCCACTGTCAACCATCGTTGATTTCTTCAACTGCGGAAACCGGTATTTCCGGCTCACCGGCAGAATCGACCCCTTCTTGCGATTGTAGGTGATACGCAGAATATCGGTTTTATCGGACATGAAAGTCGCAAACCGTTCGATTTGCTCCGGGTTGCGAATGCCCATCGCTTCAAGGGCGGGATATCTGTTCATGATGTTTTCTCCTCTTGATTCAGCCAAGCGCCCTGCGCGAATAGCTACACTCTGGCTGCGGAAGGCTCGGCGGGTTTTCCCTGGCCCAGCTTCTCGAAGCCTTTCAGAATTTTCTGTACCTCCGCCTCCTCGGCGCGCAACCGTTCCACGCTTAGATGACAGGATATCCGGTGTCCGTCTTCCAGTTCAAGCTCCGGAGGATTCTTCCTGTCACAGGTGCCCTCGATACCGCACGGACAACGATTATAAAACGGGCAGCCTGTAGCGGTGATTTCAACCCCCTTGGCAATACCTACCGCCATTTCGCGTTTCTTCATCGTATCTTCGAGCCAACCCAGCCTCATTTCCGGCACCGAACTGATCAACAACCGGGTATAAGGATGGAAAGGCGGAGTCAACACTTCATCAGTCGGCCCCTGCTCAACCACCCTGCCGGCATAGAGCACGACAATTTCATCGGCGAACGAGGCGACAGTGGACAGGTCATGGCTGATAAATACGAATGAAACACCGGTCCTGTCGCGCAGCGCCGTAAGCAATTTGATGACGTTGGCGCCGACTATGGAATCCAGCGCAGACGTGACCTCATCGCATAACATGACTTCGGGATTGGCCGCCAGCGAGCGCGCCATGTTGACCCGCTGTTTCTGGCCGCCTGACAATTCCATCGGGTAGCGGCTGGCAAACTCCGCCGGCAATTCAACCATCCCCAGAATTTCTGCCACTTTGGCATGCTTTTCCTTGCCCTTGAGGCCATGATAAAACTCCAGTGGTCGACCGATGATGTCGCCAATCACCTGCTTCGGATTCAATGCGGTATCGGCCATCTGGAACACGAACTGGACTTTTTGCAACTCCTCGCGTTTGCGGTCCAGCAAAGCGCCTTCCAGTTCCTTGCCGTCCAGTATGATTTTACCCTTTGCCGGCGGCAACAATCCGGCCATGACCCGCGCCAGCGTTGACTTGCCGCAACCCGACTCGCCGATAACCCCGACCACATGCCCGTTCCTGACTTCCACGTTCACATCCTTAAGGACCGGCACACTGGGTTCACCATTGACGATTCCGCCGTACCCGGCGGTCATATCTTCCACTTCTATGGACGCATGCTCGCGATCATGCTCACTGCCGACTGTAACCCCCAGCCCCGCTGTCGGGGTCGGACGCACGGCCGCCATCAGGCGTTTGGTATAGGCGTGCTGCGAGTTATTGATAATCTGGTCGGCCGAACCCTGCTCCATCACTTCGCCGCCATAAAGCACGACGATATGATCGGCTACCTGTGCAACGACTGCAAGATCGTGAGTGACATAAATTGCCGCAGAATTTTCTTCCCTGATAACTTTCTTGAACGCCTTGAGAACCTCAATCTGGGTGGTCACGTCCAGCGCGGTGGTCGGTTCATCAAGGACCATCAGGTCCGGTTTTCCGCACAACGCCATGGCGGCCATGAGACGCTGCAACTGGCCGCCGGAAACCTGGTGAGGATACCTGAAGCCAATACGGTCCGCATCCGGCAATTCCAGCGCACGGTACAACTCGACTGCGCGCCGGGTTGCTTCCTCCTGGGTAAATATGCCGTGCAGGACAGCGGACTCGGTAACCTGTTCACCGATGGTAATGGCCGGATTGAATGTGGCCGCCGCGCTTTGTGCAAGGTACGCCACGTTGGCGCCGCGAATTTCGCGGGTACGCAGCGGCTCCATGGTCAGCACATCCTCGCCATTCAACAGGACTTCACCGCCGGCAAAATGCAAACCGGGCTTCGTGTAGGCCAGGGAAGCCAGGGATATCGTGGTTTTCCCCGAACCCGATTCGCCGATCAGGGCTACCACTTCGCCTTTATGAATATCGAAATCAACCCCCTTGACGATCGGTATTTCCACCCCGTCATCATTGGTTGCGCTGATCCTCAAGCCCTTGACTTCAAGCAGTTTTTCTTTCTCCATCGTTCTACACCATTTTCTTTGCGAGGCTGCCGCCGGATTTGGCGGAAACATCATCGACGATCAAATTGATAGCGATAGTGAACGTCGCGATTGCGAAGGCCGGCCATACAGCTGCCCAGGAACCGTAGGGCAGACCACCGAGGTTTTCACGCACCATGCTCCCCCAATCGGATGCCGGAGGCTGGACACCCAGCCCGAGAAAACTCAGGCTGGAGATAAACAACACGACAAACACCAGCCGCAAACCGAAATCGGTCGCCAACGGCATGGCCGCATTGGGCAGCACTTCCGCTTTTATGATCCACCAGATGCCCTCTCCTCTCGCTTTCGCCGCTTCCACGAAATCCTGCACCATAATATCCTGGCCCAGGGCCCGCGCTATGCGAAATACACTGGTCGCGTATATGACCGCCGCTGTTCCGATCAGTATCGGAATCGAGGAGCCCAGCGCGGCGATCACGATAAGACCGAGCATGATCGTCGGCAACGATAATATCGCGTCGTTGACCCGGCTAATAACCATGTCGACCCATCCTCCCTTGACCGCAGCCAGTATGCCGAGCGTGATCCCCATGAGATAGGCAAGCAATGTGGAGGCAAGTGAAATACCAATCGTATTTCTGGCGCCAAAAATGATCCTGGACAGGGTATCCCTCCCCAGGTAGTCCGTACCCAGGTAGAAATTATCGTAAGCGTCAAGGAAACTGTCATCACCTTCCATGTCCATTTCATGCCAGGGCGCGATAGAAGGACCGATGATGCAGATTACCAGCCAGAAAGCGACCACGGCAACCGAGATTTTACCCACCCAGGACAGCTTGATGCGTCTTTTCGGCGGGGCATCGGGCAACTCGTCGAAAGTGTCCAGTTTGGCGATAACCTCTTCTTCTTTTGTTTTCATATCAACATTGTCAGTCATCGTTTCTCCCTCTATTTCGGATTTCTGAGGCGGGGATTGGACAGAATGGAGGCCACGTCCGCAACCAGTATCAACGCCACATAGGTCGCGCAAAATATCATCGCACACGCCTGCACCAGTGGCAGGTCACGAGTCTGCACCCCGTCCACCATCAGTTTGGCAAGTCCCGGATAAGCGAATATCGTCTCGACAATGACCACGCCGCTGACCAGATAGGCCAAGTTCAGGGCAATCACATTGACAATCGGGCCAATCGCATTATAAAAGGCGTGGCGCAGTATGATCCGCCTTCTCGGCACCCCTTTCAATATCGCCATTTCAATGTAGGGAGAACTCATGACATTCAGGATACCCGCCCGCGTCATCCGGATCATCTGCGCCGAAACCACGATGACCAGGGTAATCAGCGGCATCGCCAACGCCCCCAGCAATTCAAGGAAGGTTTCATCACCGGTCATGTAGGCCGTTGAAGGCAGCCACTGCAACTCGACCGCCAGAATCAAAACCAGAATAGTGGCGATGAAAAATTCCGGTACGGAAATCGTGCTTAACGTTCCAAAAGTGACCAGACGATCCAGCCAGGTGCCCGGATGCATCGCAGCCCACAACCCGAGCGCGATCGACAGCGGTATTGAAATCGCCGCAACGAGACCCGACATAATCAGGGTATTGCCCAAGCGACCACCGATCAGACTCTCAATCGTCGCTCCTCCCGCCTTGGATACCCCCAAGTCGCCGGTTGCCATGTCTCCCAGCCAGGAGAAATAGCGCACATACCCCGGCTGATCGAGGCCCAGTTCCTTGCGCATGGCTGCCAGGGTTTCAGGGGTTGCGCTCTGCCCCAGCAAAATCTGCGCAACATCACCGGGCAGTATACTGGTTGCAAGGAAAACGATCACGGACACCACCAGCAAGGTGCCAAAACCGATTACAATTCGGCGCAAAACCATTTGCGTCATCATAAGCTATATCCCTCCATTATCGATAGTCCGACAGACAGACTGAAAAAGCCCGCATAAGGCTTGCCTTATGCGGGCGCAAGATTCACTAACAATAAAATCTGTATCTCAAAGCCTGTCCTCCGGTTCAGGTCAACCAGCAGAACTCGGGCCATTCACATGCGCCCAGTTGACCCAACGGGACAGTCGGTATTCCCATGATGTTATCCGCAACCCCATCGTTGATGTTGGAGAAAGCGGGAATGACCATGCCGCTGCCCTCGTGAATCAGGGTTTGCATTTCGCAATACATCGCATGGCGTTTGACCGGATCCGTTTCCGCCAGTGAGAGCGTAAGCAACTCACCCATGCGTTCGTTATTCCAGTACGTGTCATTCCACGCCGCGCCGGGCGCGAACTGGATCGCCATTTGTGAATTGGCAGTCGGACGCATGTTCCACGTGACCACATTCAGGGGTTCGACCATCCATACGGAACCCCAGTATCCGTCAGTAGGCACTTTCTTGATCTGCAGGTCGAAACCGATCTTGGCGCAGTTGGCCTGGGCCAGCAGACAGGTTTCCTCTATGCCGGGCGCCACCGGAGCCACATACAACTCGGCGCCGCTGACTCCGGATTTTTTGAAGTAATCCTTGGCCCGCTCCGGGTCGAACTCGCGCTGTGGCAGCTCGTGGCAAAAATCCGGGCCATGCGCAAACATGATCGGCGTATCGTTTCCGAGCGAACCCTTGCCCTTGAGGATCTTTTTCACGATGCGTTCACGGTCCATGATATATTGCATGCCCTTGACGAAATCATCATTTTCGCCCGGCGCGGTATTTTTCAGGATACAGATGCTCACCTGAAGCGCGGCGGGTGTAGACAGCAAGGTAACTCCGTCGGCTTCCTCCAGCTGGCGAAACGCCTTGGGTTCAACCGTTGAAATCATCTGCATATCGCCGGAAAGCAATGCGTTGACACGGGCCACCGGGTCGGTAATGGCGGTGATTTCACAAGCATCCAGATTCGCGCCTTCACGCCAGTAGTTTTCGTTGCGCTTGTGCACCGACTTGACGCCGGGTTCAAAGGATTCCAGCGTAAACGGACCCGTGCCGATGCCCTCACCCGTAGTACCGTTCTTGACAATCTTTGCCTGGAATATACCGAGCAGCGTGGGCAAATCGGAGTTCGGTGAATTCATGACTGCCCGAACTTCATACGGTCCCATTTTTTTCCATTCCCCCACCGAAGCAAGAACAGATTTGATCACCGATGTGGAGTCGTCTCCCAAATGACGGTTCATACTGTAAACGACGTCATCTGCGGTCAGCGGCGTGCCATCATGAAATTCGACCCCTTTGCGGATTTTGAAGTTCCACTCGGTCGCGTTACTGTTCGGCTCGAATGTTTCAGCCAGTTCAGGTTGTGGAACGAGATCATTGGAATGCTGGATCAGGCTGTTATAGGTTGCGCGCCCGCGGGTATAGTCGATCGTTGAGGTAAACAGGGGGGGGTCCAGTTGATCATCGGGACCGTGCAGGTTGGAAGCAAATCGGACGCTGCCGCCTTTTTTCGGGGTTGCAGCCATGGCTTCCCCCCCGGAATGGAGCAGATTCTGTGCCGTAGCCATGGAAACGCCCGTTACTGCCATGAGCTTCAGTACATCGCGCCGGGACCAGCGGCTTTTTACCGCTTTGTCGACCAACCCCTTGTCGTAGGCTGAAAGGTCGCAATAGCGAAGCTCTCCCGGGATACTTTCGGGTGTTTATCGTTTCTTTCATGTTTTAATCCTCATTGGTTTATCATTATGTTATGGCTTGCATGCCGGCACGCCGATTACATCGTACCGGACATGGTCCCGCGCCATGGGAAAGCCGGATGCAAAAACCTGACCTGCCCATTATACACAAAAATCACAGCTTCCGGCAGACGCTTTAAGGACGCCGGACAAGCACACCACCTGCAAAACCATCTGACAGCACAAAAAGACGGTCAAATCCCTGCTTCCTGCCGTTGTACACGCACGCACACAGGGAACCATGGGAGTAAATGGCAGAAATTCGCCATGATTTATACAGCTTATTGCATGGAAATTATAAAGAAATTGTAATGATCGGAGTCGCGCGATTATCCTTGCCCACCGTCTGCAATAATCCCGGCAATGACTTCACGCATGATTTGCAGACCCTGGACTATATCCGACTCGTCTATATTGAGGGCGGGCGCAATCCGTATGACGTCCGCCCCGGCATTCAGTAGCAGCAATCCCGCGTCCTTACAGGCCGTCACCACATCCCGCGCCCGACCTGCATAGCGCTGCTCCAGTTCACAGCCGAGCAGGAGTCCGAGACCCCGGATTTCCCGAAAAACATTGAACTCCCGGTTGATTTTCGCAAGAACGGCCGTTAACTGCTGGCTGGTCATAACTACGTTTTGTAACATTTCCGGCGTGTTGACCCGTTCAAGAACTTTACAGGCCACGGCACAGGCCAGCGGGTTTCCGCCAAAAGTGCTGCCGTGGGTACCCACGACCAGACTCTTTGCAATTCCGGCTGTCGTCAGCATGGCGCTAATGGGGAAACCGCCCCCCAACCCCTTGGCCGTAGTCAGTATGTCAGGCGTTACTCCCAGTTTCTGGTAGGCATACAGGCTTCCGCTACGGCCCATACCGCACTGTATCTCATCAAAAATCAAAAGCGCGTTATCGCGGTCACAGCAGGACCTCAGTGTCTCAAGAAACTCCACGGTGGCAGGCTTTACCCCTCCTTCGCCCTGGCACGGCTCGACAATAACGGCGCAAACAAGCCCCCCGTTTTCTGCGAAATATTCCCGCACGGCCGCGCTATCATTGAATGGGCAATGCGAAATACCGGCCGGCTTCGGACCGAAACCACTGCTGTATCGCGGCTGGCCACCGGCGCACACGGTAAACAGCGTACGCCCGTGAAAAGCATGATCGAAAGCCAGAATGTGGTACTTTTCCGGCGTAAAATGGTCGACCGCATAACGCCGCGCCAGTTTCAGAGCGGCCTCATTCACCTCCGCTCCGGAATTTGCCAGAAAAACACGCTCGGCGAACGTCGCCGCACAAAGCGCGTTGGCAAGATCCAGGGCAGGCTGATTGGTCAACAGGTTACTGACATGCCAGAATTTGCGAGCCTGTTCCATGAGGGTATCGATCAGTTCAGGATGTGCATGACCAAGCGCAGAAACGGCAATACCGGCGGCAAAGTCGATATATTCATTGCCTTCACTGTCCCACAGGCGGGAACCCTTGCCATAGGCCGGAAGGAGTTCCATGGGCGCATAGTTCGGCGTCATAACCGCATCGAAAGCCTCTCGAACAGCTGAAATCCCGGTGGACGCATCATTTACAGCTTCGGTTTTTGGTTGTATCGTAGCCATGATATCTCCTGATTGTCCGGTTATTTCTTTACATACCCTGCGTGGAGAGTGGCATTCTAACCCCGCCGGTAACGAAAATGCCGGATTATTTTTAACTCCTGACCAGCCAGGAATACAGGCATGACTGAACAGATACCTGAACGTGAATCAATGGACACAGATGTTGTTATTGTCGGCGCCGGCCCTGCCGGACTGTCGGCCGCGTGCAGATTGATGCAACTGGCCGCGCAGCAGGAACAGGAACTGTCGGTCGTTGTTCTTGAAAAAGGCTCCGAAGTCGGCGCCCACATCCTGTCTGGAGCGCTGTTCGAGCCGCGCGCCCTTGATGAATTGTTCCCGGACTGGAAGGAGCGCGGGGCGCCGCTTGACACTGAAGTGAAAAAAGACCGCATGCTGATGTTCAGAAACAGCGCAAAAGCATGGAATCTGCCACTGTGGATGGTGCCCGCCCCCATGCACAATGACGGAAACTACATTATCAGCCTCGGGCAATTGTGCCGCTGGCTGGCAGAGCGGGCCGAGGAACTGGGAGTCGAGATCTTTCCGGGCTTCCCCGCGGCGGAAATCCTGTTTCATGAAGATGGCAGTGTCAAGGGGGTGGCGACTGGAGAAATGGGGCGCAGCGCAAGCGGCGAAATCAAGGCTTCCTACGAACCCGGCATGGAACTGCATGCGCGGGTCACCCTGTTTGCGGAAGGCTGCCGGGGGCACCTGGGCAAACAACTGATCGAGCGCTTTAACCTGGCGGCGGACACACAGACCCAGCGCTACGCTATCGGCATCAAGGAACTGTGGCAGATCGACCCGCAAAAACACGAGCCGGGGCTGGCCGTGCACGGAGCGGGCTGGCCATTGTCCGAACACGGAGCATCGGGAGGCTCCTTTCTTTACCATCTCGGAGATAACCGGGTTTCGATTGGGCTGATTACCGATCTGTCTTATAAAAACCCCTGGCTCAGTCCGTTCGATGAATTCCAGCGTTTCAAACTCCATCCGCGGATCAGGGAGTACCTTGAAGGCGGCAAACGCATCGCCTATGGCGCCAGAGCGATTACAAAGGGGGGCTTGCATGCACTGCCCAGAATGGATATGCCCGGCGCCTTGCTGATTGGTTGCGACGCCGGCACGTTGAACTTCTCCAGGATCAAGGGCTCGCACACCGCCATGAAATCCGGCATGCTCGCGGCCGAGGCGGTCTGCGACCACCTGTACGGCGGCAAGAGCCTGGAAGAATACGCGCCCCGTTTCAGGGATTCCTGGCTTTATCAGGAGCTGTACCGGTCGAGGAACTTCGGGGCGGCGTTACACAGGCTGGGCGTCTGGTTCGGCGGGGCTTATAATTTTATCGACCAGAGCCTCTTTTCCGGCAAACTGCCATTCAGGATCACCGATCCGATTGCCGACCACGAGTCCCTGAAAGCGGCCGCCGACTGCACACCGATCGAATATCCGAAGGCGGACGGCGTATTGAGTTTCGACAAGACCTCATCGGTTTATCTGTCCAATACCAACCACGAGGAAGACCAGCCGGGACATTTGCGACTGGACAACCCCGAACTGGCTGTCGAGACCAATTACCGCATTTACGCCGGCCCGGAACAACGCTTTTGCCCGGCCGGCGTGTATGAATTCATTAACACGGAATCGCGGCCCGAACTACGGATCAACGCCCAGAATTGCGTGCACTGCAAGACCTGCGATATCAAGGACCCGACCGCAAACATCAACTGGGTCACACCCGAAGGATCAGGCGGTCCCAACTATACGGCCATGTAGCGCGGATTACGCCACCCAGTCGCGGGCATTGCGGAACATTTTGATCCACGGGCTGTATTCACCCCAGTCACCGGGATGCCACGAATTGCAAACAGCCCGCAAGACCCGCTCGGGATGAGGCATCATGATGGTAACGCGGCCGTCGGCGTTGGTGAATCCGGTCCATCCGTTCGCGGAACCGTTCGGATTGTATGGATAGACGGTGGTCGGGTGGCCGCGATTGTCGATATAGCGTACACACGCCTGATCATGCTCTCCAATCCTGTGCATACGGGACCGGTCTGAAAATACTGCCCGCCCCTCTCCATGAGCGGACGAAACAGGGATTTTCGAGCCGCCCATGCCGCGCAGCAGAATGGATTTTTCCGAACATATTTCCACCATGACAAAACGGGCTTCGAACTGCTCGGAATGGTTACGGAAAAACCCGGGCCAATCAGAAGCTCCGGGAATAATGCTGCGGATGGCCGCCATCATTTGACAGCCGTTGCACACGCCCAGGGCAAAAATATCCGGCCGCTCGAAAAAGCGCTCGAAACGCTCTTTCAGGCACGGATTGAACAGGATTGATTTTGCCCACCCCTGACCGGCGCCCAGCACATCGCCGAATGAAAATCCGCCGCAGGCGGCCAGCCCCTTGCAGTCATCAAGCGTCACCCCGTCGATCAGGTCCGTGGTAGTCACGTCGAGCGCGTCAAACCCCGCGCTGTGAAAAGCCGCCGCCATTTCCAGTTGCCCATTGACCCCCTGCTCGCGCAGGATTGCCACTTTTGGCCGCGTCAAGGCAAGATTCGGCGCCGACCCGGCGCTAACAGGAATGCGCGGACGAGCGCTGTCCGGATGGCGGAAGCTCAAATCACAAAACAGGCCGGGATCGGACTCATCAGCCAGACGTTCGTATTCCTCGTCGGCGCATTGCGGATTATCCCGCATACGCTGCATCTGCCAGGACGTCTGCGACCAGATGCGGTGGCACTCGACCCGGCTGCGGCAAAACAACAGTTCACCCCTTCTTTCGATGCGTATGCGGTGATCGGCGGCAGGCTGCCCGATCCGGTGCAGACAATCCTGCATTCCCGAGGAGCGGACGCAGCGCAGAATTTCGTCGCGCCGTTCCCTGCGAGTCTGTACCACCGCCCCCAGTTCTTCGCTGAACAGGATGGCAAGGGGGTCTCCCGTTATCGAAGAGAGATCGATCGACAGGCCGCAACGTGAAGCAAACGCCATTTCGCACAACGTTGCGATCAGCCCGCCATCGGAGCGGTCATGATACGCGAGCAAACAGGAATCCCTGTCGAGCCGCCGGATCAGGGCAAAGAAACACTTCAGGCTGCGGGCATGGTCCACATCCGGCACATCGCACCCGATCCGGTTCAGGGTCTGGGCGAGTACACTCCCTCCCAGCCGGTGTTTCCCGTGACCCAGGTCGATGAACCACAAATCGGTCGGTTGTCCACCCGTCTCAAGAACCGGAGTCAATGTTTTGCCGACATCGGCGACCGGCGCAAATGCGCTGACGATCAGGGATAACGGAGATATTACCTTTTGCTCGCAGCCGTGTTCATCCCGCCACACCGTTTTCATGGACATCGAATCCTTGCCCACCGGAATCGAGATCCCCAACTGCGGGCATAATTCCATGGCCACGGCCCGAACGGTCTCATAGAGCCGGGCGTCCTGACCTTGTTCACCGGCCGCCGCCATCCAGTTCGCCGACAAGCGGATTTGCCCGATATCGTCGATACAGGCGGCAGCCAGATTGGTAATGGATTCACCAATCGCCATACGCCCGCTGGCCGGACCGTCAATGACCGCGAGCGGCGCCCGTTCACCGACGGCGAAGGCTTCACCGGCAACGCCCCGATAACCGGCGCAAGTCACGGCAACGTCCGACACCGGCGCCTGCCAACGGCCTGCCATCTGGTCGCGGGCAATGAGGCCGGTTACACTACGATCGCCGATCGTTACGAGAAAAGTCTTGTCTGCCACCGCGGGAAATGCCAACACCCGCTCCACAGCGTCGCCAATGGAAAGGCCGGAGAGGTCGGGTTCGTCCGATGATGGCCGCGATTCGGTGACCGCGCTGCGAAACATTTTCGGAGGCAACCCGAACAACACATCGATCGGCAGATCAACCGGAGAGGCCGCGCCCCCGCAAACATCCATATCCTGCGCACCCTGCCCATTGAAGTACGAATCGGTTACCGTGAGCACAGATTCGCTCACGGCCACCCCCACCCTGGCGTACAGGCATCGCTCACGGCGACAAATTTGCTGGAACTCGCGATAGCGCTCCCGCTTGATGGCAAGGACATAACGCTCCTGCGATTCATTGCACCAGATCTGCATCGGCGACATGCCCGGCTCCGCATTCAACACATCGCGCAGTTCAAAGCGTCCGCCGGATTCGCAATCATGCACCAGTTCGGGCAGCGCATTGCACAAACCGCCCGCCCCGACATCATGGATCGAAATAATCGGGTTACGCTGGCCCAGGGAACAGCAGCTGTCGATCACCTCCTGACAACGCCGCTGCATTTCCGCGTTGGCGCGTTGCACAGAAGCGAAATCAAGCGCTTCGGAACTGTCTCCGGAAGCGATACTGGAGGCGGCTCCGCCGCCGAGGCCAATCAGCATGGCCGGCCCGCCGAGCACGACAATGGGCGTGTTGTCAGGTATCGGTTTTTTGGCGACATGCGCGGGACGTATATTGCCCAGTCCGCCCGCCAGCATGATCGGCTTGTGGTAACCGTAACGCTGCCCCGGCTGGTCGGCAGCCTGCTCGAAAGTACGAAAATAACCGCATATATTGGGGCGGCCAAACTCATTATTGAACGCCGCCGCTCCGAGCGGAGCTTCCAGCATGATTTGCAGGGGCGCAGCGATGCGCCGTGGTTTTTGTTGCGGCAGTTCCCAGGGCTGCCCGAGATCGGGCAAGCGCAGATGCGACACCGAATAACCGACCAGCCCTGCTTTCGGTTTTCCTCCGCGGCCGGTGGCGCCCTCGTCCCGGATCTCGCCTCCGGCGCCGGTGGCAGCGCCGGCAAACGGTGAGATTGCGGTAGGGTGATTGTGCGTTTCCACTTTTGCCATGAAGTGTACCGGCTCCTGTACGAACGAGTAGAGGCGGGATTCGGGATGCGCGGCAAAGCGCTCCGCCGCACAGCCCTCCAGCACGGCCGCGTTATCCCGATAGGCCGATAACGTTCCGCTACTGTTTTTCTGATGGGTGCTACGGATCATCGAAAACAGGGTGCGAGCCTCGTCGATACCGTCGATATTCCAGTGGGCATTGAAAATCTTGTGTCGACAATGTTCGGAATTGACCTGGGCAAACATCATCAGTTCAACATCGGTCGGGTTTCTGCCGAGATCAGCAAACCGTTGCAGCAGATAAGCCTGTTCTTCCCCGCTCAATGCGAAACCGTATTGCCGGTTGGCGGCTTCGAGGGCCGGCGCCCCCCCGGCCAGCAGATCAACGATCGCCAGGGGAACAGGGCGCGAACTGGCGAACAGTGAACAAATATCGCGCTCACTATCAAGGAGAGACTCGGTCATCGGATCATAAATCACTGCACCCGCCGATTCCCGGGGCAGATCGTCGATCCCGGCAAACTGCCATCGAATGCCGCGCTCGACCCGCCGCACCGAATCCAGCCCGCACAGATGAAATATATCGGTCGCCTTGCTCGACCACGGAGAAATCGTCCCCAGGCGCGGGACGACGTAGCGCGTCAGCAGCCCATTGTCCGGCGAGCGGGCTGCGGCCGGGCGACCCGTGGCGCTGTCATCAACAGCATCGGCCTCGACATCAAGCAACTGCGCGGCAACGGTCTTCTGCCCGGGAAGCAGCGTTTCACCATGATCGATAAAATAATAATGGACCGCCTCGACGCGCGCGCAGGAAGGCGCGAATTGCCGCACCCGAGCGAGAACCTTTTGCTTGCGAAACCCGCATAGCGCGTCAGCCCCGGCAACAATCAGCACACAAACAGACCCTGTAGAAAGAGAAGTCCCCGCAGTCCGGCCTGGCGGACATCAGGCTTCAGCGCTCAACTGTCCGACAACGACCCACCAACACCGGCAGAAGCCATCGCCTCGCGCAGGCGGTCATGATACTGTTCGGAAAAAACAGTCAACGGCAAGCGAATCCCCTGTTCCACATAGCCCATTTCATGCACAGCCCACTTGACCGGAATCGGGTTGGATTCCAAGAAAAGCGCCTCATGCAACGGCGCGAGCCGCCCGTCAATCTCCCCGGCAGCGTCGAAATCACCCTGCAACGCCGCCATCAGCATTTCGTGCATCTGCCCGGGAGCAACATTGGCCGTCACCGAAATACAACCATGGCCGCCTGCGCGCACCAACTCCAGCGCCGTATCATCATTACCCGAATAGATTGCGAAGTCCGCACCGCAGCGCCGCCTGAAGTCCGCTACCCGGGAAATGTCCGATGTGGCGTCCTTGATACCGATGATATTGGGAATGGCAGCCAACCCGACAACCGTATCGTTCAACATGTCGAGCGAGGTTCGGGACGGCACATTGTACAGGATTTGGGGAATATCAACCGCCTCGGCAATATGCCTGAAATGCCGATACAAACCATGTTGGGTCGGTTTGTTGTAGTAAGGCGCCACGAGCAGACAGGCATGCACACCGAGCGCAGCGGCCCCGCCGGTCAACTCCACGGCCTCCGAGGTCGAGTTCCCGCCAGTGCCCGCGATGACCGGCAGGCGGCTATCGGCAAATTCGACCGTGCGGGCGATCACATCAAGCTGCTCATCAATGCTCAGGGTCGCCGACTCCCCTGTCGTGCCCACGGAAACAATTCCGTCGGTACCATTTTGGACATGAAAGTCCACGAGCTTGCGCAGACCGGAATAATCAATGGCGCCATCCTCCAGCATCGGCGTAATCAACGCCACCAGACTACCTTTCAGCATTTTTCACCACACGGAACACAGTTCTATAGCCGGTAATCTTACTGTCTTCAACATTATTAAACAAGCCGTTATCCAGGTTCAGTCGTCCCCCAAGCGCATCAGCCTGCGCCGGCTGGCTCGGCTTCTGTCACTCCCCCTACAATGGGGAGTGACAGGGATTGGGGTAGATAATGGTTGCGGGCGGGCACGGGTACCTGTCCCTGTGATGATGACCAGCCGTTGCAGCGCTGTACTGTCAGTCTCACTTGTTTCTGAATCTGTGCAATCTGTATGGTTATTGTTTCAGGGCGCCGAACGCACCGACAATGCCCTGTTGCTCAACAACACCTGCTGTTTCTGCGTGGGCGGGCCCGTAAAAACCGCCCTTGACAAGATTCCCCGGGATTCCGGCCGACCAGGTCCCGTTGGCAGAGACCGGCACGTCAGCGAATCTGAAGCCAGCGACAGAATGCGCTGCATTACGGTCCAGATCCTTGATGTTGGTGAATGCTGCATCCAGTGTGCCGCTTGCCATGTCGAAGGTCAGACTGGCATCACCCATGAGGAAATTATTCCTGTTTGGGCCAGATTGTGGCGTACCGGTCATGACCCCCCGCCATGTCGCCGTAGCGCCGGGGCGAGTACCGGTCAGGTCACCAGCAACACCTCCAGTTCTTGTATGTAGCATCAAGTTTCTATTATCGATTGACCAATTGAATGTATCGGTCGTAGTCAAGAATCCACTATGATTTAGCCATCCGCCAAAATAGCGGTAGGCTTGAGTGTCTGTCCGGCCTTTTTGCTCAAACACCGTGACACCGTGCTTGGTCAAAATGGCTGTTATCTTCTCATTAGGATCTTTGTGCAGGTAGGACAAATCAAATGAAAGAGAGGTTCCGGCAGCCGAAAATGTACAACTGATACCCCTGCAGTCTGGTCTCACACGTACCTGTGTGTAATTCTGGACATTTGAATCTCCGTAAAGGTTGGAGAGAATCATGCTATCAACACGTCTGATAATTCCAGGTTCTCTTTCCAGGATGCTGGCCCCGGTTTCGCGTGGAGGCTGTGCGCCTGTCAGTCTTTGGGCGCGTGATTCGTACCCGTCCTGCGTCACGGCAGGGGTGCCGCCGCCCCCGCCCCCGCCCCTCCTCCGCAGCCATACATAGTAAAAGAAGCGGCAACAATCAGGCAGGCTGCGGACAGCGCGCGGAGAGAAAAATAATGAAGTATCATGATTCGGGACCTCGATCCCCGGAACAGTTTATCAAGTGTATTGCATGGTGATTTTTCCTCATGGTTGAAAGAATGTGAAGTAAAAGTACCCGGCTTGAAGGTGGAGCCGCTGGCCCGGCGAGGGAGTGTGCGGGTCGGTTAAGTGTCCGGGAAAGTTAAGGAGCGCCCTGTTGAACAGGACGCTTGTGCCTTGCGTGGCTTTTGCGCCGCGGCGCTTTAGCGCACGGATTACAAGGAGTTCAGAAGTGTTGCCCCGGGGAATTGGGGGGGGGGGGGGGGGGGCATTGTTATCATTTTTCTTTATTTTTATATTCAGGGCCGTCAGGGGCGTTTTGCGGTTCCCGGGATCAGATAAGCAGGCGGATATTACGATACTGATTGGACGATTGTTGTTTATATTCTATAAACGATAATAAATCAACACATGAGCGTACGTTACCCCTGTGATACAGCTCGCCGAGCTTGCCACGGGGTTTTTGATGCGCTCGAAACCGTCACGCGCCAGCCGAAGGAGACCCGCCATACTGAGGGTCTTGCGAAACCAGGGTCTTGGGCATGGTTAATCATCCGACTATGAAGAAACGAACCTTCATCATAACGTTTTTCCATGAAAAGTCCGCGAAAAGATTGTTTGACAGCCCCCTGAAAACAACGGATTTGCTGATCCAAAAGGCTTGGCGGGAATTGCTGACCTGACTTGGCCACACACTTGTTATTCATTGCCTGATACTTTATGATTGCCTGATGAACGAAGCCATTGCATTCGATACCCACCGCTTCATCAAGCGTCTGACCGCTTGCGGTTTCACCGAATTGCAGGCCGAGACCCTTGCCGATGAGCAGGTGACTCTGCTCAATACCAATCTGGCCACGCGGACAGACATTGAAAATATCCGGGCCGATACCGAAACCCTGAGACAGGAAACCAGGGCCAACATTGAAGCGCTCAAGGCCGATACCGAAACCCTGAGACAGGAAACCAGGGCCGGCATCGAAGCGCTGAGACAGGAAACCAGGGCCGGCATCGAAGCGCTGAGACAGGAAACCAGGGCCGGTATTGAGCAGGCGAAATTCGATCTGATGAAATGGATGTTCGGTGGTCTGATTGCACAGGGCGGTCTGGTCGTTGCCCTGATCAAACTGCTGTAGCCACGGGACGCCGCGTCAACTGTATCGGGTCAGCGCTCGCGCTCCCGTGGATGAGATACGTATCACCCTGCCCGGAGCTTGGCCAGATTGCGTTTCTGCTGGTCGAATACCAGCGCAAGTCGATGAATCTTCCTGCCCCCCGCGCGGTATTTGCCGGCATAATCCTTCTCTTTCATCTGTGCGAGCGCCTCATCCGCCTTCGTTTCAGCCTCCACTTCTTTCGCTACCTTGAACTCCAGTACAAATACCTGATCCTCCAGTACCAATACCATGTCGGCTCGACCACGACTGGTCGAGGCCTCGGCATGCGTCTCCGTGCCCAATGTGACAAAACACGCATACAGCAAGGAAGCATAATATCCTTCAAAATGCGCAAGGTTGCCATGGTCATAATTCTGATACGGAATACCGGCAAAGAAGGCCTGCAACTCCCGCTCGAATCCCGCAAAGTCGTTGGCGTCCAGCAAGGCAATCAGCGCCCTGCCATCCTCCGAGGCTTTCTCCAAATCTCCGGTAGCCGCGTCCAGCAATTCCTGGTTCAGACTCAGGCGCACCTCGTGATTGGGATAGTCCAGCGTGAATAAGATTCCTTCCGGACGAACTTCTTCCTCGACAATAGTCAGATACCCGCACTGGAATAACAGGGCGTTCAGATTGACTCGCCCTACCTCGAACGTGGACAAATTCCTGCGGGACATACTCAGGTTTTCCAAATCAAGTGTATTGACCGCTCCGCTTGCCATGCGCTCGTACAAAAAGGATGGCGTGCCGGTTTCATACCACCAGGGCAGAAACTCCCGGCGCTGGAAATAAAGCAGGATGTCGAACGGGTTGTAGACCTTCTCCTTCCCGCGCCAGTGATAGCCGTTGTACCAGTGGCGAATATTCTCGCGGTCATCGTCCGTCACATTTGCCAGTTCGGGAGCGAACACGGTTTCGAGGTCGTCATCGGTATAACCGCACAGGGTGGCGTATTCAGGGTCCAGGCTGAGGTCGTAGAGGTTGTTCAGCACCGAGAACAGGCTGACCTTCGAGTACATGCTGATGCCGGTGATGAATACGAAACGAATGTAGCGGGCGCAGCCCTTGATCATGCCGTAGAAGCCGCGCAGATAATCGCGGTTCTCACGCGCCAGTTCCTTGTTCTCCAGCGCATCCAGTATCGGCTTGTCGTATTCGTCTATCAGTACCACCACCTGTTGTCCGGTGTCATCATAGAGACTGATAATCAGGTTTTGCAGGCGGTCCGGAGCCGTACGAGCCTCTGGCGGCGGTTTGATTCCTGCCCGTTTTTCATGCGTTGCCAGTTGGCTGAAGATATTGCTCTTCAGGTTCCCTGATTCGCTGTAGTTCGCGTCAAAGCTCAGACGCACCACCGGATGTTTGTTGTTCCAGTCCCAGCGCTCATGAATATAAAGCCCGCGGAATAACTCTTCGCTGCCGGCAAACAGTTCATGCAGGGTATCTATCAGCAGGCTCTTGCCGAACCTTCGCGGGCGCGACAGGAAGTAGTATCCGGCTCTTTGCGTCAAACTCCGGATATGGGGAGTCTTGTCCACATAGTAGAAGTTGCGCTCCCGAATATTACGGAAGGAGGCGTCGCCAATCGGCAGTTCCAGTCTGTCCACTGTCATTTTTTATTCAACCGAAGCCTGCCGATCAATACATAAAGAAACCCCGTATCCTCCATATATGCGGTTCATAAAAGCTCTTCACCAATTATTCCGCAATTCACGCAGCTTGAGAAATACCGTCTGCGGGTCGGGCGCGTCACCAATTTCAGGGAATTGCAGTTGCAAGCGCTCAATCACCCGGGGATTCTGCAATCTGAAGAATACATTGATTTCCTTTTCCCGGGCAAGGCTGGTGACCAGCGCCTTTTCAGGGTTCTGATCTGCCGTTGCCTCAAGCAGCGCACGCGCAGCCTCGTTGTCCGGTTCACGGTCAAGGGTAAACTCAAGGTTGTTATGCAGATAATCATGCCCCGGATAGATGCGTGTGTGATCGGATAATTTCGTCAACTGCTGCGCGAAGGTTTCATAAAGCTCTTTCGGGTGACCGCCGTTATGGCAGTTTCCGGCGCCGGCATTGAACAGCGTATCGCCGCTGAACAGTACCGGAGTTTCGCCATGACCGAGCAGGCAAACATGGCTCATCGTATGTCCGGGGGTATCCAGCGCTTCCAGTTCCACAGTTTTCCCGACACGGATGACATCTCCGGCCGCGAGCCCCCGCGACATTTCAGGAATCGCCGTTCGGGCGCCATGATGGGCCAGAACCTGCGCCCCGGTGGCAGCCACCATTTTCCGGTTCCCTCCGGTGTGGTCTCCATGCTCGTGCGTGTTGACGATAGTGGTAATATCCCAGCCCTGCTCTTGAGCATACCCCAGGCACTTCTTGTGGTCCAGCGGGTCAATGGCCAGCGCTTCACCCGTTTGCGGGCAGGCTACCAGATAATTGAAATTCCGGTAAGCGTTGCCGGTCCAGATTTGCTTGATAATCATTTTTATTACTCAGGTTGTCATTGTTCGGTCATTTTGTCATTGCCGGCCGGTCGTTCCAGGCGCAGAAAATTGCTGATCCATTGCATGACTGCGGCCGAATCGGTATCGTGTTGCGCAAGGGAACGCAGCGCCTGCCGATAAACTTCCGGCCCGATCAACTCCTTTCTGTATTCTGCCCGGAAAGCGCAGAATTCCTTGCTGAATTCCGGATGTCCCTGGATACCCAGCATTTTGTTGCCGGCGACAATCATGCTGTTCGGACAAAAATCATTTTCCGCAATGGTCTCAAATCCCGGCGGAACCTCCACCACCTGATCCTGGTGAATGACAATCAGGTTGTAGCGGTCGCCGTCCAACGGTTGCGGACGCCGGCCGGAGCCGTTCATCCATGATTTCCTGTCCGTAATGTTAGCCGCCTGGATGCCGAATCCCCACCCGCATGCGGCTTTTTCCGTTCTGCCGCCGAGGGCGTGGGCGATCAGTTGATGACCAAAACAAATCCCCACTACACGCACATTTTTTTCCCGGCAATCGACAACAAACCGTTGCAGGGATTTTATCCATGGCAGGTCGTCATATACGCTGTAGCGCGACCCGGAAATCATATAGCCGTCAAATTCCTCGGGCTGCGGCAACGCTTCCCCTTGAAAACAGCGAATCGCAGTCAGACGGATTTCAGCCGAACCCGGGTCAAGAGCATTCCGGAACATCCCGCTATAAGTACCATATTGATCGCGGTCGGCTTCATCTGTGTCGTCACACAGCAACAGCCCGACCTGCAGAGGTGAGCGCGTTGATTGGGTCGTCATGGCTTTACTTCCGCGTTGCACCCCGACAACCCCGTGATCTGTTCGAGAATCCGCACCGCCAGCCGATACTTGTCGACGCGGGCCAAGGACAACGTTTCCACTTTCCCCCTGCGCCTGTCATCCTCGTCCCGGAAATACAGCAACGTAACCGCATTGTCCTCGCTGCCGAACACAGGACTCCCGGCAACATCATTGGCAACGATCATATCGACATTCTTCGTCTTCAGTTTTATCATGGCATTAGGCAGCAGATTCCCGGTTTCAGCGGCGAATCCAACCGTAAAAGGCCTGTTTTTCGATGCAGCCACTTCCGCCAGTATATCCGGATTGCGGGTCAGGGCAAGCGTAGCGCACTCGCCGTTCTTTTTGATTTTCTGCGCTGCCGTTTGCAACGGGCGGTAATCCGCCACCGCCGCCACAGCAATGAAAATGTCTGCCTGTTCCACATGCTGCATCACTTCATCACGCATCTGCCGCGCTGAAATCACATCGACCCGCCGGGCGGTGGGTGGCGTCTCCAGACTGACCGGCCCACAAACCAGGGTCACATCAGCGCCGAAATCGATAGCTGCATGGGCGACAGAGAATCCCATTTTGCCGGAACTTCGATTGGTAATTCCCCGTACCGGGTCAATCGCTTCGAAGGTCGGACCTGCCGTCACCAGAACCGATTTCCCGGCCAGCAACCGCGGCACGCCATCGCCCAGTATGCAGCGGACAATTTGTTCCGGCTCAGCCATCCTGCCCGGACCGTTTTCCCCGCAAGCCTGATTGCCCCGCGCCGGGCCAATCCTGCGAATCCCACGCGCTTCCAGTACTTCCATGTTTTCCCGGGTCGCCCGGCTCTGCCACATTTGCCGGTTCATGGCCGGAGCGATGACCAGGTCCGCTTCAGAAGCCAGAATCAGCGCAGACAACAGATCACCGGCTTCTCCATGCACTACTCTGGCGATGAAGTTTGCGCTCGCCGGGGCAACAACAATGATTTCAGCCCAGCGCGCCAGCTCGATATGCCCCATGCCCGACTCGGCCTCCGTATCCAGCAAATGCCGGGAAACCGGATGTCCGCTGACCGCCTGCAAAGTGAGAGGAGTAATAAACGCCTGCGCCGCCGCGGTCATCACGACCCGCACATCCGCGCCGCGCTCGATCAGCCTCCTGACCAGGTCCGGCGATTTATACGCCGCGATCCCGCCCGTCACACCGACCACAATTCTTTTGTTTTTGCGTATTGTCGAAGCCGGGTTCATCATGTAGAGTCTACGCTTTCTGATTTTGTACGGCGCTTGTTATCGCGCCAGTCTGGAGTTTAACGTATTTGTATGGAAATTAATCATGACAATAAAGGAGTGGCCAGAGTCGGAAAGGCCGAGGGAGAAACTTTTGCGCCGCGGCGCAGGATCGCTCAGCGATGCTGAATTACTTGCCATATTTCTGCGTACCGGTGTGCGCGGTAAATCGGCAGTGGATGTCAGCCGCGACCTGATCAGCGAGTTCGGTGATTTGCGGGGAGTGCTGACCGCAAACCAGGATGTGTTTTGCCGTATACCGGGACTGGGGCCGGTAAAATTTTTGCACATGCAGGCGGCCCTGGAATTGGGGAAACGCTTCCTTGCCCTGAAGATTCGGCGCCGGGACGTAATGACCGACCCGGACTCGGTTAACGATTTCCTCAGTCTCAATCTGCGCGACCGTAGCCGGGAGGTATTTGCGGTTCTGTTTCTCGACAACCGGCATCAGGTGATCGAATACGAAGAAATGTTCAAGGGTACATTGGACAGCGCTCCCGTGCACCCGCGAGAGATCGTCAAAAAGGTTCTGCACCACAATGCAGCGGCTATCATCATTGCCCACAACCACCCGTCCGGCGTCGCCGAACCCAGCCAGAGCGACGCCGACATCACCATCAAGATTCAAAAGGCGCTGCAACTGATCAATGTCCGGCTGCTCGATCACATTATTGTTGGAGACGGGGAATTTGTTTCGCTGAGTAACCGGGGTATCATCCGCGGTGGATAATATAGTTTTGGGGATTACAGGGATAGCTGGCCAAAAAGTGTTGACTTCTCCGCCGTCCATGGGACATTATGGCAGTAAGGCGTTGGAGACGGACATGACGAATTCACCCGGAAAATCCTGCCGGAAGGCAATCAGCCTCATTGATCCGGGCGAGATTGCCGCCCGCATGGTCGGGCGGCGGCTCGCCTGTGCACGGCTGACTTCGTGAACTCCGTTGTCACGCTCCCGGCGACCGCCAGGACGCCGGAGGAATTGGCGCAGGCAGTCTTTCGCAGAACCGCCAGCGCCTGCGTAACCCTGTATCCGGGCGACTGCCGCGAGGTCCTGGCGGACTTGGCGGATGAAAGCGTTCACCTTGTCCTGACCGACCCGCCCTATTTCCTCGACCGGCTGGATGACGGCTGGCGCCCGGACGGGATTGAGCGGTCGCGTCAAAGCGCCGGCGTCATAGGCGGCCTGCCTGTCGGGATGAAATTCGATCGGGAGCAGGCGAGGAAGCTGCAAGCGTTTCTGGAGCCGGTCGCGGTCGAGATGCTCCGCATCCTGAAACCGGGCGGCTTCCTCCTGCTGTTCGCGGCGCCGCGCCTCTACCACCGCGCCGCCGTCGCGGTCGAAGACGCCGGGTTTGAGGTTCGGGACGCCTTCGCATGGCGCTTCACGAAGAAGGCGCAGTTCAAGGCGTTCACGATGGAGCATTTCGTCAAGCGCCGGGGAGACATGACGCCGGAGGAAAAGGCAGAGGCGCTCAAGACGCTGGACGGCCGCCGGACCCCGCAGCTTCGCCCGCAGTTTGAGGCGATCCTGTGCGCCCAGAAGCCGCGCGAGGGAACCTTTGTCGATAACTGGCTAGCGCACCGGACCGGGCTTATCGACCCGCGCCATAGCCTGACGGCCCGCGTCCCGGAAACCGTCATGACGGTCGAGAAAGAAGCGAAGGGACGCTGCAACGGCCATCTGACGCCGAAGCCGGTCAAGCTGTGCGAACACCTTATCCGACTGTTCTCCGCCGAAGGGCAAACCGTGCTGGACCCCTTCGTCGGCTCCGGAACGACCTGCCTTGCCGCGCGGCGGACGGGGCGGCGAAGCATCGGGATCGACGTCAACCCGGACTATATCAAGATAGCCTGCACTCGGCTGGAGTCGCGCTGATGGCCGTTCCGCATCCGCTCCAGGGCGCGAGGCGGCCCTATCATCAGTAGTACGATCATGAAGTCAAGAGAGCGCCGACAAGGCATTACGCTGGTACATACCGGCAGTGGCAAAGGGAAATCCTCCAGCGCCTTCGGCGTCGTCTTCCGCGCCGCCGGCTGGGGGCTCAAGGTCTGCGTGATCCAGTTTATCAAGGGCAAATGGAAAACCGGCGAGCAGCGCGCCGCAGAAAAATTCGACAACATCGAATGGCATGTGATGGGAGACGGGTTCACCTGGGATACCAACAACCCGGAACAGGACATCAGGACCAGCCGGAAAATCTGGGAATTTGGCAAGGAAAAAATCCTCAGCGGGGAATTTGATCTTGTCGTACTGGATGAAATTAATTATTGTTGCGGCTTTGGCTGGATTGACGGTGAAGAAATTGCTGAATTTATCATCAACTGCAAGCCGCGCTGGCTCTACCTTGTACTTACCGGCAGAGATGCCGCGCCGCAAGTAATCAAGGCGGCGGATACGGTGACCGAGATGAGAAAAATCAAACACGCCTTCGACCGCGGCATTCTGGCCGCCCAGGGCGTCGAATTTTAGGTCAATGTCGAGCTTCAGGCCATGAACCGCTACTCCATATTCAGCCTGATCCGCAATGCCGTTCGCTATCATGAGGACTGGCAACGCTCATGGCGCAGCCCCGATCCCAAAAAGAAATACGATGTAGTGATCGTCGGCGGTGGCGGTCATGGTCTGGCAACGGCGTATTATCTGGCCACGGAATGTGCAATCAGCAATATTGCCGTGCTCGAAAAAGGATGGCTCGGCGGCGGCAATACCGGCCGCAATACGACTATCGTACGCTCCAACTATCTTTGCGACCCATCGGCGGCAATATACGAACATGCCATGAAATTGTGGGAGAATTTAAGCCGTACCCTCAATTACAATGTGATGTTCTCCCAACGCGGGTTGCTTCATCTGGCGCATAATGTCCACGACATGCAGGAAATCGGGCGCCGCGGCCACGCCATTTATCTGAACGGAATCGACTCGCAATTCCTCGATCCTGCACAAGTAAAACAGATCGTGCCGTTCATCAACCTCGACTGCCGCTACCCGGTGATGGGCGCCCTGCTGCAAAAACGCGGGGGAACCGCCCGCCATGACGCGGTGGCGTGGGGCTATGCCAGAGCAGCGGATGCAGCCGGTGTCGATATTATCCAGAACTGTGAAGTCACGGGATTCCGGCAACAGGGCAACGTCATCCGGGGGGTGGAAACGAACCGTGGCTTCATCGCCGCCGGGAAAGTCGGTTGCGTAGTGGCAGGGCATTGCAGCGCGCTGGCCGAAATGGCCGGCTTCCGCCTGCCGATCGAGTCCTTCCCGCTCCAGGCGCTGGTATCGGAACCGGTCAAGCCGGTTCTTGATTGCGTAGTCATGTCCGGCGCTGTTCACGCCTACATCAGCCAGTCCGACAAGGGTGAACTGGTAATCGGCGCCGGTTCGGACGCCTACAACTCTTATTCCCAACGCGGCGGATTCGACATCATTGAAGAGACGCTTGCCGCGATACTTGAGCTGTACCCCATTTTTTCGAGAATGAAGATGCTGCGCCAGTGGGGAGGTATCGTCGACGTGACCGTTGACCGCTCGCCGCTGATCTCCAAAACCCCGATCAAAAACCTGTTTTTCAACTGCGGCTGGGGGACAGGCGGGTTCAAGGCGACACCCGGGTCCGGGCATGTGTTTGCCCACTCGATTGCCCGCGGCGAAATGCACCCGATCGCGGCGCCGTTCTCGATAAGCCGCTTCCATAGCGGAGCGCTGATTGACGAAGGCGCCGCGGCAGCGGTGGCGCACTGATGTTCACGATCGACTGCCCCTGGTGCGGCAAGCGCGACCAGAGCGAATTCAGCGCTCACGGAGAAGCATATATTGCGCGCCCCGCGCAACCTGATCAAATGTCCGATGAAGAATGGGGAGACTATGTCTTTTTCCGTAAAAATCCCAAAGGCGTCCATTACGAAAGGTGGGTGCACAGCCATGGTTGCAGACGCTGGCTTGTTGTCGTCAGGGATACCGCCACCGACCGCATACATGCCGCCTGCAAGCCCCGGGAATCCCCCCCCGAGGTGCAGAAGTGACCACCCCCGCCGGCAAAAACCGGCTGGCTCACGGCGGCCGCATTGACCGCGACAGGATAATCGAATTCCATTATGACGGCAAACGCTATGCGGGGCATCCCGGCGATACCCTGGCATCGGCCCTGCTGGCCAACGGCATTCACCTGGTAGCGCGCAGTTTCAAATACCATCGGCCGCGAGGAATTTACAGCGCCGGTTGCGAAGAACCGAATGCGCTGGTGCAACTCGAATCGGGGGCGCATACGGTCCCCAACATGCGCGCCACCGATGTAGAACTGTATGACGGTCTTCGCGCCGCCTCGCAAAATTGCTGGCCGTCCGTAAAATTCGATTTCGGAGCGATCAGCTCGCGGCTGTCCCGCCTGCTTCCCGCCGGCTTTTATTACAAAACCTTCATGTGGCCGGCATCCATGTGGATGACCTATGAAAAATACATTCGCAAGGCTGCCGGGTCAGGCCGTTCTCCGCTTGCCCCCGATCCTGATTTTTATGACAAGACGTACGCCCATTGTGACGTACTCGTAATCGGAGGCGGGCCGGCCGGCCTGCAGGCCGCCCTGGCAGCGGCACAGTCGGGAGCGCAGGTTATTCTGCTCGACGAGAAAAGTGAATTCGGCGGCTCCCTGCTAAGCGACCGCTCATCGACAATCGGCGGCATTCCGGCAATCGAATGGGTCAGCGACAGCGTAGCCCGACTTGCGGCGCTGGACAACGTAACCCTGCTTTCGCGCACAACGCTGCATGGTTACTACGACTGCAACTTCCTCGTAGCCAATCAAAAATCGGGCGAACACGCCGGCCCGACCAGCGCGGGCCGCGTCCCGAAAGAAAGGCTGTGGAAAATCCGCGCCCACCAGGTCGTAATCGCTGCCGGCGCCATAGAACGCCCCCTGGTATTCGCCGATAACGACCGCCCCGGAGTCATGTTGTCAGGCGCCATCCGCAGCTATATCAACCGATTTGCCGTGCTTCCGGGAAGAAATATCGTATTGCTGACCAACAATGACGGCATCTGGCAGACCGCGCTGGATGCACAGGACGCGGGCGCCAGCGTATGCGTGATCGACATCCGGGGAAACACCCCATGCGAAGCGTCGGAGCAGGCAAAAAAGCGGGGCATCACGGTCTGTACCGGCCAGACGATCACGGGGGTCGACTACACCCGCGGCAAAATCAGGGGAGTCGAAATGATGACGCTCAGCGAGAATGGAACATCCGTGACCGGTTCCCTGCAACGCCTGCCCTGTGATTTGATCGGGGTTGCGGGAGGGTGGACGCCGACTGTACATTTATACAGTCAGGCCAAGGGCAAGCTCAAATACCTGGACGACCTGCACTGCTTCGTCGCCGACCACATGCCGCCCACCAACCCGGTCATCATGGCCGGCGCCTGCAACGCCGGGTATCGCCTTGATGACTGCCTCGGCCAGGGCTTCACGGCAGGATGCAAGGCGGCCGCAGACGCGGGATTCGCAACCGGGTCGGCACAGCCCCCGGCGCTTGTGGTCAACGCCCCGCAAGCAGATCTGTCCGTATCGTCCGGGGGATTGCGGCCATTGTGGATACTGCCGTGCGATCACCCAATCGGGCGGGGCCGGAAAAAGCATTTCCATGAACTGCACAATGATGCCACCGTAGCCGACATCCACCTGGCCGCCCGCGAAGGATACCGGTCGATCGAGCACGTAAAGCGCTATACCACAACCGGTATGGGAACCGATCAGGGCAAGACCTCGAACCTGAATGCCCTGACCGTAATGTCCGAAATCCGCGGCGTCCCGGTTCCCGAAATCGGTACGACTACATTCCGTCCACCATTTACCCCGCTGACTTTTGGCAGCATCGCAGGACACGATTGCCGGCAGCTGTTCCTGCCGGTGAGAAAAACCCCGATACATGACTGGCACGACCGGCATGGCGCCGTTTTTGAAGATGTCGGAGACTGGAAACGTCCCCGCTACTTCCCGCAGGCAGGGGAAACGATGCACGACGCCGTTCAACGTGAATGTGTCGCCGTGCGCAAACACTGCGGAATACTGGACGCCTCGACGCTTGGCAAGATCGATTTGACAGGCCGCGACTGCATCAAACTGCTGAACATGCTCTATACCAACGACTGGAGCAAGCTGGCTCGCGGCCGTTGCCGTTACGGCCTGATGCTGGATGAGCATGGCATGGTATTCGATGACGGCGTAACAAGCCGTCTGGATGACCACCACTATCACATAACCACCACGACAGGCGGCGCGGCGCGGGTCATGAACTGGATCGAGGAATGGTTGCAAACCGAATGGCCGGATTGGGAAGTCTATGCCACCAGCGTGACCGAACAATGGGCGGTCGTTGCGTTGAGCGGCCCGGCTGCCGCCAGAACGCTCGGTGAACTGGTTGACCTGCCGCTGGACGATCAATCCTTCCCGTTCATGTCGGTCAGGGAAGCCGCAGTTGCCGGTATTCCCGCCCGCATATTTCGCATCAGTTTCACCGGAGAGTTGTCATACGAGATCAACGTACCGGCCAGATACGGCGCGGCCCTGTGGGGCGCGCTCATGGAAGCCGGAGAGCAACACGGAATCTGCCCTTACGGCACCGAAACCATGCATGTTCTTCGCGCCGAAAAGGGATTTATTATCGTAGGGCAGGACACCGACGGCACCGTTACTCCCGCCGACCTCGGCATGCACCGGCTCGTATCCAAAACCAAACCGGACTTCCTCGGCAAACGCTCGCTTGCCCGTTCCGATACCGCCCGACCGGGGCGCAAACAACTGGTCGGCCTGTTGACCGAAGATCCCCGGCAAGTACTTCCGGAAGGCGCTCATGCAGTCGAAAAACTGAAGAGCGCCCCGCCGATGGACATGCTCGGCCACATCAGCTCCAGCTATATGAGTCCGAATGTGGGCCGCTCGATTGCCCTGGCGCTGATCAGGGACGGCCTTGCCCGCAAGGGACAGGTTCTTGACGTGCCATTGCTGGATGGCGGCGCCCACAAGGTCACTGTAACCGAACCGGTATTTCTGACTGCGTCCGCGCCGCCTGCTGACGATGTCCCGACGGACTGTTCGGCATCCACCCAATCACCGGAAAAACCCGCAGCGACCGCGATGCAGACCACCTCGCCGGCCTGCAACCTGACCCCCGTTGCAGGCATAAACAGTCTCAGAGAACAGCCCTGGCGCGGCAAGATCAATCTGCGCGGCGACCCCGAAAACACGGAATTCCTGGAAAAGATGGAATCCGCACTCAATATGCAGCTTCCCCTGCAACCCAACACACAGCATACCTCAGCAGAGCGCACCTGCTACGGGATCGGCCCTGATGAATGGTTACTGCATTGCCCGCTGGATGCAACCGCAGCGCTCGTCGAAGCGCTGCAAGCGAAACTCCGGGACACACATTTTGCTGCGACAGCAGTTACCGATTACTACACCGTTCTGCACCTTGCCGGACCTGACGCAGCTGTACTACTCGCGAGAGCCTGTCCACTGGATTTGCGGGCGGGCAAATTCCCGGTCGGCGACTGCGCACAAACCCGTTTCGGTCACGCCAGCATCCTCCTGCACAAGACCGCCGACACCCCCGCATTCCATATCCAGGTACGCTGGAGCCATACCGAATATGTCTGGAGTTATCTGACGAGCGCCATGCGCGCCATATGAACATTCCGCAAAACAAACGACCTGCGGCCGTCTCCTCTCGCTTGCAGCCCCACTTGTCTCTCAACCGGCACACCCGCGCCATCCCGTCCACGTACAAACTTTTCGGCCGGGAAAATGCCGATCCCCCTTGTGCTATGATCAGCGGACCTTTTCAAACAGGGCATGATCATGGACAAGCGCAGACTACCCATCGGGATGCAAGCCTTTCGCAACCTTCGCAGCAAGGACTGCTACTATGTGGACAAGACCCCGCATATCGAACGCCTGATTGATGAGGGCGAATACTACTTTCTGTCCCGCCCGCGACGCTTTGGCAAGAGCTTGTTGATCTCCACACTGAAGGAACTGTTCGAGGGTAATGAAAAGTTGTTCCGTGGCCTTTATATCCACAACCGCTGGGACTGGAATATCAGGTATCCGGTAATACGTCTGAGTTTCGGCGGGAACTACAGCGAGCCGGGAGAGCTTGAAAAGGATATTCTTGAGCAACTGGAGAGCGTTGAACGCCAATACGGACTTGAACCTGCGGCGCGGTCCGATACCCCCTCGCGACGTCTGCGCAGCATCATACAACATCTGGATCACAAAACCGGCCATCAGGCGGTGATTCTGGTAGACGAATACGACAAGCCCATCCTGGATATGCTGGAAAAACGGGAACAGGCACAAGCCAACCGCGACTATCTGCGCGGCTTCTACGGCATGATCAAGGATTGCGCGGACTCTATCCGTTTCGTTTTCATCACCGGTATCAGCATGTACTCGAAAGTCAGCCTGTTCTCGGCGCTGAATAATCTGGATGATATCAGCCTGGCCCCCGAATATGCCGCCCTGTGCGGCTATACCGATGACGACCTCGACAACGTGTTCACCGCGGAGTTAGCGGATGTGACGAAATCGGAGCGCGAGCAAATCCGGCGCTGGTACAACGGCTATCACTGGCGCGGGGAAGAGAAAGTCTATAACCCGTTCGACATCCTGCTGTTTTTCAAAAGCCGGGAATTCAGGGCGCATTGGTACCGAACCGGAACACCCTCTTTCCTGTACCACAGGATGGCAAACGGGACAATTAACACCCTGGACCTGGAAAACCTGGGAATATTTGACAGCGAACTGTCCGGTTTTGAACTGGAGGATATCAACATCAATGCCCTGCTGTTCCAGTGTGGCTACCTGACCATCGTAAAAGAAGAAATCCGCAGATTCAGAATCTTCTATACCCTGGGCTATCCCAATTTCGAAGTGCGTCTGAGCCTGAACGAGGAGCTGCTCAGGGCAGTCACCGGAGATTTGACTGAAGCCTCGGAGAGGGGCGAAACACTGGTCGATCTTTTGGATACCAACGACTTCGAGGGTTTTGAGCGGGAGTTACGGGCGTTCTTCGCCGGCATTCCTTATCAGTGGCATGATCACAACAATATGGAGCGTTCCGAGGGTCATTATGCGACCGTGCTATATTCCTGTTTCCGGGCTCTGGGTCTTGACATGCGGGTAGAGGATTCAACCAGCCGGGGTCGCGCGGACATGGTGTTGATCCGGCGGGATCAGGTGTTCGTACTGGAATTCAAAGTGGCGGACGGAACGGATGTCGACGTAAAAGCCAGCCAGGCGCTGACACAGATACGGAACAAGGACTATGCGGGCAAGTACTGCGTACAGGATAAGCGAATCCATCTGCTTGCGGTGATATTCAATCGCAAGACGCGCAATCTGGCGATGATCAGGACAGGCTGAACAGGATGCCCGATTTTCCTGTCAAAAAGTCTCGCTTGTTTCTGAATTCCGATAGCTTGTCGGGTATCATACCCGTATCATGAAAACCGAAGCGGTCATAGATCATATCGTTGCCTGGCTCGCAGACTATAATGAAAAGGCGAAGACCGGAGGATTCGTGGTTGGCGTTTCCGGGGGAGTTGACTCGGCGGTAACTTCAGCGCTGGCGGCCAGGACAGGCAGCCCCGTGCTATGCCTGGAAATGCCGATCCACCAGGCATCCGCACAGGTGTCGAGGGCGAGGAAACATATCGATCAACTGGAAAACGACTTCCCCGATGTGTCTTCGGTGAGAACAGACCTCACGCCGGTATTCGAGCAATTCACGCAGGCCATGCCGGCTGTGCAACCTGAAAAAGGCCGACTTCTGGCACTGGCCAATTCCCGCGCGCGATTACGCATGACCACGCTGTATTATTTCTCCACGCTGCACAAACGCCTGGTAGTCGGTACGGGCAATCGGGTCGAGGATTTCGGCGTCGGGTTTTTCACAAAATACGGGGATGGAGGCGTGGATGTGAGTCCCATTGCGGACCTCGACAAATCCGGGGTTTACCGGCTCGGGGAAACCCTGGGAGTAATCGAAGAGATCATGACGGCCAGACCGACCGACGGGCTGTGGGCGGATAACCGTTCCGACGAAGACCAGTTGGGCGCGAGCTATGACGAGCTGGAATGGGCCATGGCCTGTACCGGAAAAGGTTCGGAAGACTTTGGACAGGAAGAGGCGCCCGCATCTGCAAGTGACCGCCAGCTCAGGGTATTGGAAATTTATACCCGCCTGCACAAGGCCAACCAGCATAAAATGAATCCCGTTCCCGTTTGCCGGATACCGAAGGAGCTGCGCTGACCGCCGCGCTGCGCCCTGAACGCCTCCCGCGATCCCGAAAATACCCGCAACCCGTCTTGGGGCCGGTCAGGCCAGCCAATCGGACATCTGGGTGCATTCGTGCTCGGGGCGGGCGATATACAACTGTGCGTGATAGGAGCCGGTCGTCTCGAAACCCTGGATCTCACGCCCTCTTTCCCGCACCCGTCGAATCGCCCTTTCCTTCTCCTCATCATCGGCGAAAATCCGGTGGGGGAACGGGGGTATCGGCATCGCTTCCACAAAGAGTCCGGCCTCCTGCATAATATCCCAGCACTGTTTCGACTCATTTCCCCGCACAGGAGAACAGACGATCCAGGGCAGCGAATCCCCGGCCAGATCGAGTATCGTCTGCAATGTCCCTTGCAACAGGTGCATCATGGACCCCACCTCGATGACCATGTCACACTGCCTGATCATCTGTTGCAACTCTTCGCCGGGCGACTCGGCTTTCAGGTCGATAGCGAAGGCCTCGTCATAAATACCGACGGATTTGCCATATGTCAGCGCTTGCCCGGCTATATCTATACCAAAAATCCGGCATGGCACATCCACATACTTGTTCTGGTCAATCCACTGGCTGTCCCACTTGACCACCTCTTCCACCGTAGCATCGACAAATTTCGGCTCCTGATATCGATCGAGCACCTGATCCAGCGTAATGTGGTGCCGCATCAAAAGCGCGCCAATGCCGTACCCGGAAGCAAAATCCATAACGCACGGCACCTCTATGCCGCGAATACGTTTCAGCTCATTCAGCGCCGGCGCAAATCCCTGCATCGCAAAATGGGCATTTCTGTATTGCACCGCATTCATCGCGTAATAATAGGCCCGGCAGTCAGGCAGATTATAAACATCGTCAAAGCGGGTCACCAACGGAGTATTGCTCTTGTCTGTCATATCATTATTTGCCTGTTCGCAAACGTTTTACTATACAATTTTAACCATCACGTCCGATCCGTACAATTCATTTTCCGCCATGGATATTTCCAAAAACCGCGCCCTGCAATCAACGGTCATACAGGGTATGATTCTTTCCTGGGTAGCCGTCATCATCTACGCATCCGCCAATTCGATTATTCTCATCCTCACCGAAATCGGCTCAAACAATCTGATAGACGGACGCAACTCGATTACATTCTGCAATCTGCTGTTTCTCGGGAGTCTGTTTTCCCTGGCGCCGATGATTTTCTTTTTCCACAAGGAATGGACCCGGGAGAACCTCGGCAAAATAACACGCCCCAACTGGATCGCGATGACGATCTCGGCGATATTGTCCTCGGCCCTGACTCCCTCCCTGTTTTTCTTTGCGCTGGAATTCTCGACCGTCACCAATGTAGTCCTGATCGGCCGCATCGAACCGCCGATGATGCTGATCCTGTCCTGTCTCGTGCTCAGGTCCACATTTGACAGATGGGCCTTCGCCGGCGCCCTGATCGCGCTGGCGGGCGCCGTTATCATCATTGTCCTGCGCAGCGAAGAAGGGGTCGGGCTCAATTTCGGCAAGGGAGAATATGCGGCGCTTGGCGGAATTTTCTCGTTTATGGCGTCAAACCTGCTCTCAAAGAAGAAACTGAACGAGGTGTCATTTGGCGTCTTTTCAATCTATCGCACTGTACTTGGAACGATCATCTATTTTTTCTGGGCAATTTACCTGTTTGGCCCGGACCATTTCCAGGATGTTTTTGCCCCTCCCGTACTGAAATGGACACTCGTCTATGCGGTAATCGTGATAATCGGCGGACAGTTCGCCTGGAATATGGCCCTTAAAAAAGCGCGCTCCAGCGATATGTCGCTGGCCACGTCCTTTACTCCGGTCGCTGCGATCACGATTGCCGTCCTGCTCGTCGGTGAGGATCCGGGTGACGGGATATGGTTGGGCGGCGCGATAATAATCGGCGGAATTCTGCTAGCGCTGTATGGACGCCGCCGCAGAGCCAGGGCGGAAAAACGGCGCGCCGAGGAACTTGCCCGGAAAAATGCAATGGAACATGAATCGGAATATCACTTCAAGGGCGCCTGATTACTTCCCGCCCTTGCGTATACACTCATCCCAGAAATCGTAAACAAGCATGGCCAGCACCATAAGCACAATGATCGCGAAAGGCAGGCCTCCGAGGAATCCGGCAAAACCGCTCGAGATACTGTGCGATAATCCGATCACGAACGCAGACATGAGGACAGCGCCCACCGCTCCGGTAATGAATTTTACAAGTCGTGATGTCATAATACCGCCCTGCTGTCCGTCCCCGATTTACCGCTCACTGCGCTTCCAGGTAATCCAGTAGCCATCGGGTAGTCCGAAACATTCGATCATCTTCGTTTTCCCCCGCCACCAGCTGAATGCCGACCGGGAGTTGATTTTCTCCGACCAGCAACGGCAAGGACAGGCAGGGAAGTCCGCATAATGTCCATATCGTACAACAAACAGGGTCTCCGGTGCCATGCTCAAATGCGGGAGCCTCGCCCAGCGCCGCCGGCGTCAGGATCGCGTCATAATCGTAGAAAAACCGCTGAAACCAGTCCACTGCGCCCTGCATGATTTCCCGGGCCTCTTCATATTCGCTACGGCTTATCCGGCTTGCCAGAGACAATCCAGAGACAGTCGTATCACTCAACAACGCGTAATATTCGACCCACTCATGCTCCAGACATTCATGGATCTCGAATCCATAGATGCGGCGCAAGGCCTCAATCAATACGGAAAAGGTTTTCGGCGCCGGTATTCGCTCAATGCGGTTTCCCAATACATCAAGGATCTCCTCGCACCCTTGCGCCGTTGCCGCGCAATATCGGTCCGCATAGGGCAAGTCGATCCATACCAGCGCCGGCTCAATGGGGACTTTCGAGTAATAGCCTTTCAGTACTGCGGGGCGCGGCGCCAGATAGCTCATTTTGTCACTGGCATCATAACCGCCGACTGCATCACACAGCAACGCCACGTCAGCGGGATGCTGTCCGAACAGGCCAACTTGATCCAGCGTGGGCGAAGTCTGCAACGAACCTCGACGGGAAATAATGCCGCGGGTCGGCTTGTATCCGTAAACCCCGCAATAAGAGGCCGGACGAATGGTCGAGCCATGGGTCTGACTGCCGACTGACAGGGGGACATGTCCGGCAGCCACGGCGGCCGCCGACCCGCTCGAAGAGCCGCCGGGAGTACGCGATCGATCGTGCGGATTACGGGTATTCGCAGGGTGCATCCATGCCAGTTCCGTAGTCACCGTCTTGCCGAGGATAACCGCCCCGGCTTCCTTCAGTTTCTCGACCACTGCACAATTTGCAGCGGGCCGGCGGCCCGCATAAATGGCGCTGCCGCGCTCGGTCGGCTGATCGTCGGTATCGAAAATATCCTTGATTCCGACCGGAGCGCCGTGCAGCAATCCGGTCGGTTTGCCGGCCCGCCGAATCCGGTCCATCTCTCTGGCCTGTTCAAGCGCCAGATCCGGGTCAAGCCAGGCCCAGGCGCCGATTTCCCGGTCGGTCGCAGAAATCTTGTCAAGACAGCTTTCTACCCATTTTTCCGACGTCAGGAGACCCTCCCGGATCAACCGCACCCGCTCCTCGACCGTTCGACCCTGATTGTCTGCAACCTGTCCCATACGGCACAGCTTTATTCAGGGAATATACGGCCCGAACAGGGCGTCGGGCAGCCACAGCGCGATCTCGGGAAAAAGATACATAATCACCATGCAAAAAATGACAATCGACAGATAGGGCATGATTCCCCTGAAAATTTCCATCAGTTCAATACGGCTCTTCAATACCCCTTTAAGGTAATAGGCGGACATCGCCATCGGCGGAGTCAGGAATGACGTCTGCAAATTCAGGGCCACCAGCATGGCGAAGAAATAGGGATTGACACCGAAAGTATCCAGCATCGGCAGGAAAATGGGTACAAAGATAATCAGGATCTCGGACCATTCCAGCGGCCACCCCAGCAAAAAGATAATCAACTGCACCATAACCAGAAACTGCCACGGCTGAAGGTTCAGCGCCAGGACCCAGTGTTCGATCACATCGTGACCGCCCAGATAAGAAAAAACAGAAGCAAACGTCCAGGAACCGACAAACATCCAGCATACCATGGCGGTCGTTCTGGCGGTCAGGAAAACGGATTCCTTGATTTTTGTCCAGTCCAGGGAGCGGTACAACAAAGCCAGGATCAATCCACCCAGCGCGCCCATTGCCGCTGCTTCAGCCGGAGTAGCCAGACCTCCCAGAATCGATCCCAGCACCAGCATGATCAGGGCGGTAAGGGGGACAAACGACGTAAGCAGTTGCAGATAAACCCGTGTGCGGCTGATTGAATGGTCAACGGCAGGACGCGGCGCGATCGATGGATTGATGAACACACGGATGATCACATAGACAACATACAACCCGGCCAGCAGCAATCCCGGAAATACGGCAGCCGCATACAGCCTCAGCGGCGACAGTTCCGCGATTGCGGCATAAACGATGAGCATGATGGAAGGCGGGATAAGAATCCCCAGAGTCCCCCCCGCGCAGATCACGCCGGCGCTGAAATCCTTGCGATAACTGGCGTTCGCCATGGCCGGGAACGCGAGCAACCCCATCAGGGTGACGACAGCGCCCACGATACCACTGGCCGTGGAGAAAACCGCGCAGGTGATCAACGCGGCAATCGCCATCGAACCCGGCAGGTTGCGAGCCGCCAGTTGCAGCGATGAAAACAGGCGGTCGACGATGTTCGCGCGCTCAACGACATACCCCATAAACAGAAATAACGGAATGGCTACCAGAGTATCATTCTCCATTACCGAGTAGGTGTTCTGGTTGAGCAGATAAAAAATCCGGTTGTTGAAGGCATCCGCAATGACCTCGATCGATCCCGCCTGGTGATAGGCGAAATAACCGAAACCGACGCCCATCGCGATCAGCGTGAATGCGATAGGGAATCCCAGAAGAACGAGGACGATGAACAGTCCCAGCATCAAAATGGCTACTTCAGGATTTGTCATTGGAATATTGTTGTTCCCGTTGCAGGCATACGGTTTGAAAACCGCAAGTCGGCGGGCCGTTATCGATCCGGCAATCCGGAACCCCCGGAAATCAGCGCCTCCTCTGTTCCATGGACATCTTCCAGTCTCTCCATCCACTTGCCGGAGCGCATGGCCCGCCAGCAACGAAGAATTTCGGCAATACCCTGAATGAACAACAACCCGCCCGCCAGCGGGATCAGTGTCTTGAAAAAATAAATCTGGATTCTTGCCGGGCTGTTCCAGCTGACTTCCCTGTAGCGCCACGAATCGGAAGCGATTTCCGCCCCGAACCAGAACAGCGCCATCATGCCCGGGAAAAAGAAAAGCAGATAAAGGACGAAATCAATAGTCGCCTGCACACGAACCGGAAACAACCGGTAGAGCACATCTCCGCGGACATGGGCATCATGGGCCAGCGCATACGGCCCCGCCATCAGGAACAGAGCGCCATACATCTGTACCATCATATCGAATGCCCAGACTGTCGGGGCGTTCAACGCATAACGTACAAAGACTTCGTAGGAAACCGAGAACGTCAGAATCAGGATGCACCAGCCAAACATACGCCCGATCCAAGTGCTCAGGCTCTCTATGGCATAGATCACTCCGGTCATACGGATAGCCCGCCCGGCCGCGTGACAAGATGCGTCATGAAACGCTGCACGAAAAATTCCGGGGATCGTTCAGACCCCCGGAAATGCAACAATGTCGTCACCCCAACCCTGAAAATCAGGAAAAATGATGGTTGTAAGCCAGTTTATAGTCAGGCTGGTTCAAATTCAGGTAGTTCATGACCGTTTTGGCATACGCTTTCTGGGACGCGATCACTTCCGCGAAGAATTCGTCCTCGGCAGACAGGCGATCGACAACGATATCCCAGGCTTTCAGCTGGTCGGACATGACGGAATCCGGAGTCCGGTAGACATTGACACCCTGTTCAGTGGACAGTTTGACCAGATCGTCGGCATAGCGCCGCGTATTGTGCCAATAGAAATTCGAGTTTTCGGCTTCTGACGCATACTTCAGAATCGCCTTCAACTCATCCGGCAAACTATCATACTTGTCCTTGTTGAAAGTCACCTCAAAGAACTCCTGGGATTGATGGAAACTGGCCAGGTGATAGTGTTTGGAAACGTCCTGCATACCAAAATCACGGTCAGAGGTGGGATTGTTGAATTCCGCGGCATCAATCAGACCCGATTTCATGGCTGGCTGAATTTCGCCGCCCGGCAATTGCACCACGGACATGCCCATTTCAAGCAGTACATCGGCAGCCAGTCCCACGGTACGATATTTAAGCCCCTTCATTTGGCTCGAATCCTTGATCTCCTCCTTGAACCAGCCAAGCGGTTGCGCCGGCATCGGGCTATTGAAAAAGCTGACCAGGTTGAGGCCGAGTTTGTCCATCAGTTTATCGAACAATTCCTGTCCGCCGCCATAATAAACCCAGCCGAGCACTTCCTGGCTGGACCAGCCAAAACAGGGCCCGGTGCCGAACAATGAAGCTACGGTGGATTTCGAGTACCAATAAGCCGGCACATAATGCGCCGCGTCCAGCACCCCGCGATGGACCGCATCCTGCATCTGGCTGGTCTTGACCACCGAATTGACCGGCAGCAATTCAATTTGCAGCGCGTCTCCCGCCATCGCATTGACCCGATCAACATAGGACTTTGCATTTTCCAGGAAAATACCGCCTCCCCATGCGGCCTGCATTTTCAGCGTTACCGGAGCGGCCCGTACGATTGCCGGCGCTGCAAGAGCGCCCGCAGCCGTCGCCGTTGCGGCAACAGCCGAACCTTTCAAAAACTTTCTTCGAGAATTCTGCTCTTTCATTAATTTTATCCTCTATCAGTATAAACAACGTGTATTCGAACCGGCGATACAGCCAAGCCGGATTGCTGCCAGAAATATACAGGTAACAGTACTCCATATCTTTATAACAAGCAAGATTTATATCCCGGCCTCAGCAATTCCCGCCAAGGACATTCCCCGATTCGAGGTCTTTCGAGGTAGAAACTCGCTCACGCCATCAACTTCACCGCCGTTATTCCCCGGCGTTGGTGATATAAGCCTTCCAATACTCGCGTGACAATCCGGCCATGGGCATCAAGCATGACAATACCTGTCTCGTTCTTTTCTGCCCAGGCGAGGTCAATGCCTATGTAAAACATGTACCGCCTTTTGGAAGCCTCGTGAAGAGTGGATTATGAACCAACACACTATGTTTTCCACAACTCCAGTTGCCGGAGGCCGCGTATGAAATTCGATCGATGCTCCGGGCGAGGGAACGGAAGCGTGTAGTGGGATGGGGAGAGACAGGCTTGCCAGATAGCCTCCTTGACATCAGGCCTGATTGCTTTCATCACCGTGATAACTATTTCGGGTTGGTATTGTCGCAGACGATTGGAGAGATTGCCGATACGGGCGCGGCGTGTGCGTATTCTTTCATGATTGAGCATCCTGTTCACGGGAAACAGCCCCAATCATTCAGCGCATCTCCGACCGCTCTTGGACTGCAGGCGGTTTGAGGAGAAAGAAAACCGTCCAGGGAATTAATGTATTCCTTTATCGCAGTCGCGACTTGCTCGTGATGCCCCTGATAATAGAAGCCCGACTTCATTTGAACAGTGATTCCTGATAACGACCCTCCTGCCCTTCAACAATAGAAGAACCCTTGCGTTGCCGGGGGAATGAGTTGACAATCGATATCTTCATGGCCAACCGCATTTTCCGGTCGCAAAAGCACCCCGGAATGCTCAGCAAGTTCCTCCGCAGTACATGTCATCGTTCGATTTCCCGGGGCGCGGTCGGACATGCTACTCCTTAAAAATAACTATTAGTTGATGTTCATCCCGATGCTGTGACGCTTGGCTTTCCAGGCAGCCACCAGCAATGACATGGCAACAATCACAGCGATAATCCATCGGGCGTTAGCGGTGTTCCGCTCCGTCAGTCTGGCGTCCCGTTCCGCCAGCTTGGCATCTCGCCGCGCCATCCGTTCTGCCAGTCGCGCAATATCGGTGCGGTATTCCGCTTGTCTGGTATTCAACGTTCTTCCAACATGACCGGGAACAGGTTCAGTATCCGGCAAACGTACTTGAACTCGACACGAAACCCCCGTTCCCGCAATCAACATTCACTGCCGTTATTCCCCGGCGTTGGTGACATAAGCCTCCCAGTACTCGCGTGACAATTTCTGCGCTTCGGCAATCTGTGCCGGTGTCATAAGTGTGGCAAGAATTTCCTTATTATTTTGTGCACCATCATGGCCTTGTGCAGCCGCAATGCTCCACCAGGCATAGGCTTGCACGTAATCTTCGGGAACTCCTTCGCCCTTCCCATACCTCACCCCGAGATTGAACTGCGCCGAAGCATTTCCCTGTTCGGCAGCCTTGCGATACCAGTACACAGCCTTAGCATCATCTTCGGGAACCCCTTCGCCGTTGGCATACTTCACCCCGAGATTGGACTGCGCCAAAGCATTTCCCTGTTCAGCAGCCTTGCGATACCAGTACACAGCCTTAGCATCATCTTCGGGAACCCCTTCGCCGTTGGCATACTTCACCCCGAGATTGTACTGCGCCAAAGCATTTCCCTGTTCAGCAGCCTTGCGATACCAGTACACAGCCTTAGCATCATCTTCGGGAACCCCTTCGCCGTTGGCATACTTCACCCCGAGATTGGACTGCGCCAAAGCATCTCCGTGTTCAGCAGCCTGGCGATACCAGTACACAGCCTTAGCATCATCTTCGGGAACCCCTTCGCCGTTGGCGTACATCCACCCGAGATTGTACTGCGCCGAAGCATTTCCCTGCTCGGCGGCCTTGCGGAACCAGTACACAGCCTTAGCATCATCCTCGGGAACCCCTTCGCCGTTGTCATACATCACCCCGAGATTGAACTGCGCCGAAGCATCCCCCTGTTCAGCCGCCCTTTTCAAAGCCTCCAAATCATCTGCGGCATGTACGGAACATGTAAATAACAGCAGACAAATTAGCAGGGACCTGAACATGACCGAATTATATACCACCCATAGGGCGTAGCGCAGTCATTCAAACCTGTAGCGGCAATTCCCGCCAAGTACATTCCCCCGTGGATTCGGCGGGATTTTCGGATGCAAACGCATGTGTTAGGGGTATGCGGACAAGGCCACCCCTCCGGCGAGTTGCCGGATCGGAGGTTGGCCATGGGTTTTCCTGAAGAACCGGCCTTTCACACACTCGGTCACGGCACCGGGTCAGGATGTGTCGAAGGGAACCGGATCGGGCTTGTGGCGCCCGAACGCGATACCCCGGTACAGCGCCTCCCAGTCCGTAACGTGGAATCCCGAGAACAGCCCGCGCAGCCGCTCCCACAGGGACCTCAAACTGCCCGCCTTGGCGCGCGCGGCGCGGAACAGCGAGCAGCGCCGTTGCTGCACCTGATCCATGAGGAACGCCAACATCATCAGGTGAGCGAACACCGTCGCCAGATGTTGCCGGCCGTGACCGAAATTGTGTTCAAAGCCGTAGCCGTTGTACCAATGCCGGATTTTCTGGCGGTCGGAGGTCCTTTTTCAGTTCGTCCGGCTCACTGTAATTCCCGCCAAAGCTCAAACGTAACACAGGGTATCGGGTGTTCCAGTCCCAGCGCTCGTGGATATAAAGCCCGCGGAACAGTTCTTCGCTGCCGGCGAACAGTTCATGCAGGGTATCTGCCAGCAGACTCTTGCCGAAGCGCCACGGACGCGACAGAAAGTAATATCCGGGTATTCGCGCCATACTCCGGATATGCGGGGTTTTATCCACATAGTAAAAACCCCACTCGCGAATGCCGCGAAAAGATGCGTTCCCTATCGGCAGTTCCAGTCTGTCCATTGAGATGAGCGCTCCCGGAATCGCAGCGGCGAGGTCAAAAGCGCCGAATATGGACGGTCCATGAGCGCGTCAATGCCGCGAGGCGTCAATCACCCGCTCGACGGCTTGTGCAATCGCATACAGCCGGTCATCGTCGCCATGCACGGCGGACACCATGAAGCCGGTCGGCGCCTTGCCGTCTATCTGGCACGGCAGACTGATCGCACATCCGTCAAAGTAGTTCACCGCAGCGGTATTCCTGAGGTTGCGCAAATTGATTTTCGCCCTGTTTTCCACAACCTCCGTTGCAGCCAGGGTCGGTGCAATACAGGGGGCGGTCGGGCAGATCAGCGCATCAGCGCCCAGCCCCTTCATGGTCTGCTCCAAAGAGGCCTTCATGCGGGCCTTGTCGCGATAGCGGCATTGCTGTTCTTCCTCGCTAACCCCCTTGAAGGCGGTCATGCGGTTATACACAAAAGGGTCATATTCATGTCCGTATTTCTCCAATAATTCAGCGTGATGCTGCAAAGCCTCATAACCCACCACTGCACGGGTGAGGAACATCTCCACGCACTCACTGATAAGCGGCATCTCGACAAACTCCACGTTAGCGCCCGCCTCGCGAAGCGCATCGACAGCACGCTCAAAATCATCAGCCACTTCATCATCCGGATCATCCATCACCGTACTTAGCGGAACGATCAACTTCAGCGAGGCGCAATCCATGCGCTCGACCGATGGCAACGCCCCCTGTCCGTCCCAGCTCCCCGACATCAATTGATCCAGCAAAAAACAGCTATCGACATCCACGGCCATCGGACCGGGAGCGTCCGACGTGGGCGATAACGGGTAAACTCCGGCCAGCGACAATCGCCCGTAACTCGGCTTGACCCCGACGATGCCATTGAAGGCGGCCGGCACACGGCAGGACCCGGCGGTATCCGACCCGACCGAAGCGGGCACGATGCCTTCCGCCACGCTGACCGCGCTGCCCGAAGAAGAACCGCCCGGCACTCGTCCGACCTGGCGCTCCCAGATACACTTCGGGGTGCCATAATGCGGGTTTATGCCTAAGCCGCTGAAAGCGAATTCACTCATATTGGCCCTTCCGGCGAACAGCAGACCGGCATCCCGCAATCGCTTTGCCACATCACAGTCCCCGACAGCCGGAACGGCCGAATGCCGCAGGGCAATCGACCCCGCCAGAGTGACCTCTCCCCTGATATCGAACAGGTCCTTCAACGTGACCGGAATTCCGGCCAACGCAGGAATGCGGGACGCGGCATGAATGGAGCGATCAATCGAACGCGCCTGTTCGGGCATATCGTCATTGATGGAAACCAGGACATATTCACTCGCTTTCGCCTTTTCCAGCGTCGCGGCTGCCAACTGTTCAGCAGTCACCCGCCGGTTGCGGATATCCTGTGAGAGAGACCTGAGATTGTTCCTGATCTTCATTTTGTATTCGCCTCCCTAATCTGCGGTGTCGTATTTTTTGAGTATAATCCAGCCACGGGAATCGAACAATTGACCGATGAAATGCGTAACCTACAACATCCAGTACGGCAAAGGCCGCGACAACCGGATTGACCTGTCCAGAATCGCGCATGAAATCAGCGGGGCGGACCTGATTGCGCTACAGGAAGTCGACCGTTTCTGGCCGCGCACCGGACAAGTCGACCAGGTGCAATACTTCCAGGATCGGTTCAGCGACTACTACAGTGTATATGGAGCCGGCGTCGACCTGCATATCTCCGGATCAAGACCCGGGAGCCGTCAGCGCCGGCAATTCGGCAACCTGATCCTGAGCCGCTATCCGCTCGAATCAAGCCGCCATCATCTTCTGCCCAAGCACGGCAGCATTGGCCCGCTCAGTTTGCAGCGCTCCGCGATTGAAGCCACCATTATAATAAACGAACGGCCGTTGCGGGTTTATTCGATACATCTGACCCACCTGTCCGCGGCAACGCGACTGCCCCAGGTGGAACGTATTCTGGAAATTCATCGCCAGGCTGTGCATGAAGGCCATGCGGTCGCGGGAACCCTGGCCGGCATGGATTGGGAATCCGGGGTATCGAACCAGTCGGTAGCCGAACACGCCATCCTGTTCGGCGACTTCAACTTTCAACCGGATTCGCGGGAATACTCCAGGATAGTGGGGCCACTCAGCGATTACGGCGGACATATCACCAGCCCTTGCGGATTTGTCGATGCGTGGCGCCAATGCGGACATGACAAATTCCAGGGTCCGACCAGCGATGTACACGGCGCTCCATGCCGACTGGACTACGCCTTTGTCAGCAGCGCTATCCGCCACAGCATAACAGGATGCCGCGTGGATGAAGGCGCCACCGGCTCGGACCATCTGCCTGTATGGGTCGATATCGAGTTGTGAAACCGTGATCATGACCCGTCCGGCCGAAAAACTCATGGCAAGCGCGGCCGCCGACAGCGCACAGCAAGCCGTTCTTGCTATCGACCTCAGCGACCCCGGAGCGCTGCCCGACGAGGCCATCGAACAAGCCGTAGCATTGATGAAGTCCGGCCGCCTGCACCGCTATGGAGAATACGGCGAAACCGAGCCGCACGCGGCGCTGTTCGAGAAAGAGTTTGCCGAATATGTCGGCTCACGTTACGCCATTGCCGTCAACTCCGGCGGTTGCGCGCTTTTCCTGGGACTGAAGATAGCAGGCGTCGAAGCGGGTGACCCGGTACTCGTCAACGCTTTCAATCTTGCCCCGGTGCCGGGCGCAATCAAACATGCGGGCGGGAAAGCGTTACTGGTTGAAACCGATCATGACCACCGCCTCAGCCTGGATGACCTGGAACGCAAGGCGCAACAGGGCCATGCCCGCGTCCTGTTATTGACTCACATGCGCGGCCATATCGCCGATATGGAAAAGATCGTGAAATTGTGCAACCGCTACGGCTTGACCCTGATCGAGGACTGCGCGCATACCATGGGCGCAAAATGGAATGGCCGGTTCACCGGGCGATTCGGCGCTGTTGGCTGTTTCAGTACCCAGACTTTCAAACACATCAATTCCGGGGAAGGCGGCATTATCGTCACCGACGATCAGGACATGGCCGCAAAAGCCATACTGTATTCGGGCAGCTATATGCTCTACGGGCAGCACCAGTCGGCCCCGCCCGCCCGCGTGTTCGATAAATGGAAAAAGCGGATTCCGAACTTCAGTATGCGTATGTCCAACCTGGCGGCCTGTATACTGCGTCCCCAGTTGCGGGAAATGAGCGCCAGGGGAGAACAATGGAACCGCATCTATGGCTGGCTGGAACAGGCCCTGAACCGTATTGACGGGATTGAGGTTCCCGGGCGCCCGCAGGCGGAAGCCTTCGTTGCCAGTTCTATCCAGTTCCATGTCAACGGGCTGGACAAGGCTGCGCTGCAAACCCTCGCGGACAAATGTACACAGAGAGGGGTGGCGGTCAAATGGTTCGGCCGCGCGGAACCGACCGGCTATACCAGCCAATACCATCACTGGCAATACCTGCAACCGCAAGCATTGCCCGACACCTCGAGGATCCTGGAGACCACTTGCGACATGCGCATTCCGCTGTCTCTGACCCGCGCTCAATGCGATATAATCGCCCGTATAATCGAACAGGAAATTGCAAACCTGAACAACCCCTGATCCACACGGAAATAACCCTATGCACCTTGCACGTTTCCCGCGGGTAAATCTCGCTCACCTGCCCACGCCCCTGGAGTTTTTACCCAACCTGTCGAAAAAGCTGGGGGGGCCGGATATCTGGATCAAGCGCGATGACTGCACGGGTCTCGGCACAGGCGGCAACAAAACGCGCAAACTGGAGTTTCTGATGGCGGAAGCGCTGGCCTGCAAAGCCGATGTCGTGATCACCCAGGGCGCAGTGCAATCCAACCACGCGCGCCAGACGGCGGCGGCGGCGGCAAAGTTGAAGATGGCCTGTGAAATCCTGCTGGAAAACCGCACCGGATACGCTAGCCGCGATTACACCGATTCCGGGAATGTTTTGCTGGACCGGATCTTCGGGGCAAATATAACCCGCTTTGCAAAAGACACGGACATGAACGCGGCCATGCAGGAAAAAGCCGAAGAAATTCGCTCGCAGGGTAAAACGCCCTATATCATTCCCGGAGGAGGCTCCAATGCGACCGGCGCCCTGGGCTATGTGAATTGCGCCATTGAAACCCTGACCCAGGCCAATGACAGGGGGCTGCGTATCGACCACATGGTAACTGCCACGGGCAGTACGGGCACCCAGGCCGGGTTGGTGGTCGGACTGGAAGCCACCCGTTGCGAAATTCCACTGCTCGGCATCAGCGTACGCGCGCCGCGCGAACAGCAGGAAGAAAATGTCTACGATCTGGCATGCAAAACCGCGCAACACATGGGAATTGCCGGCTGCGTCTCACGAGAAAAAGTGATCGCCAGGTCCGACTATGTCGGTGAGGGCTACGGCATTCCGACCGAAAGCATGGTTGAGGCCGTGAACCTGATGGCCCGGGAAGAAGCCATTCTGATGGATCCGGTCTATTCCGGCAAGGGGCTGGCAGGACTGATCGATCATATCCGCAACGGCTTCTTTACCCGCGGGCAGAATGTCGTGTTCCTGCATACCGGCGGCAGCGCCGCGTTGTTCGGCTATGTCGATACATTCGGTTAGAATGAAACACGCCGTTATCGCAGGCGACGAATTATCCGCCTGCCTGCAAAAACTCAACCACGACCTCGCCCGGCCCTGGCAGCCGGTAGACGGGAAGTTATTCAAATCATTCAAATTCGATAATTTCATTCAGGCGATGGGGTTCATGACCCAGGCCGCCATACTGGCAGAAAAGATGAACCACCACCCGCAGTGGCGCAACGTTTACAATCGGGTCGACATCGATCTCGTTACCCACAGCAGCGGCGGCATTACCCGGCTCGACTTCGATCTCGCCAGCAAAATTGAACAGATTCAGCCTTGAACGTTCTTGCACGACCCTGACCCGAGAAGCAGCGTCCTGACGGAAGCCGTATTCGATTCATTGCGTCATGGCGCAACCCTGATTACCGCAACCCCCCGCCTGTCGCGGGAGGTCGTACAGGCCTATAACCGCAGACAACTGCACAATGGGCTGACCTGCTGGGATACCCCGGATATCCTGCCCTGGCCGTCCTGGATCGAACGTACGTGGAAGGAACTGCGCATGCAATACGGGAACCGGCAAGCCGCGCTGGATGTGGTCCTGAACTCCTCGCAAAGCCGCCGAATCTGGAAAAAGATCATCGCCCGGGACATCCGCTCCAACAGCGGGGATAGCGAACCCCTGTGGAATATCAACGCTACCGTACGCTCGGCGATGGAAGCCTGGCGTATCTGCCAGCAATGGCAAATCGACCCCGATGGCTTCAGCGACCCGTGCCTGACCGACCATCGCAGTTTCTCCCGATGGGCCGGAGGATACCGATCGTACTGCCGCCGGCGCCGGTGGATCGACCCGCATCAACTCCCCGAACGCCTCGTTACCCGCATGGAAAAGGGCATGCAGCCGCGCTTGCGGCGCCTGATCCTGGCGGGGTTCGATAATCTCAACCCGGATCAGGAGCGCCTGCTTGAGTGTCTGAACACAGCCGGAATCAGGGTAAGCCGGTTAACAGCGGACAGCCAACCGGCGCCGCAACGGCAATTGCGGAAGTTCGAATGTGCGCGTGAGCAATGGCGGGCCGCCGCGCAATGGGCCAAACGCATACTGGCAGACAATCCGCAACAACGCATTGCCATTGTCGCGCCCGATCTGGCGCGGTCACGGCGGGATATTGAACTGGAGTTCACGCGGGCGCTTTGCCCGGCCAGCCTCATCGATCCCGCAAAGTATTACGACCGCCCCTTCCATATCGCGCTCGGCAAGCCGCTCGCCGCCTGGCCGGTAGTACGCTCGGCAATCAACCTGCTGGACCTGTTTACAGAAAAACCGGTGCCATTCACAGCTATTGCCCGCCTGTTGATTGACCCCTATACCCGTGGCGCGGGACAGGAAATGGCCCAAAGGCACCAGCTTGAATACCGCTGCCGGCAACAATTTGCCCACGAGATAACAGTGTCCGATGCCAGCAACCGGATCTCCAGAGAGGCCGGCGGCGGCGATTACGCGGAAGCGGCGCCCGAACTGGTACGCGCCCTGAATCAACTGGCGCCTCTTCTTCAGCGCATTGTTGACAAGCCCGGACAAAAAAACCCGTGCAGTGAATGGGCGGACATTTTCACCCGGTGGCTGCAAGGATTCGGCTGGCCCGGCGATAAACCGCCGGACAGCGCCGAATATCAGGCCGTCCAGGCATTCAGGAAGGAGATCCGCAACCTCGCTGCGCTCGATCTGGTCGAGTCTCGCATAACCCGGGGCGAAGCGCTCTCCACACTGAACGAACGCCTGGGCATACAGCCTTTCGAGCCCGAATCAGCAGAAGTCAACATCGAAATCATGGGGATACTGGAATCCGCCGGAATACAATTCGACGCTGTCTGGTTCGGCAACCTGAACGAAAGAGAATGGCCTCCGCGGCTCAACAAGAACCCGTTTATCCCCGCCGCCCGGCAATCGCAGGCCGGGTACTTCAGAGCCGATTTTGACCTCAATCAGGCGCAAGCCGCCGCCCGGCAACGGCAACTGATCGGTCAGTGCCGACAGATTGTATTCAGCCGCCCGCGCATTGAAGAGGAAGTCGAACAATCACCAAGCCCGCTCGTCGACTGGTCGGATACCCTGTCCGAAAACACCCCTCCCGAACCGTCGCTGTTCGATTACTATCAACAGCACAAGCCGGAACTGCAAGTATTCGAAGACCGCATCGGCGTACCGGTCACAACCCCGCATATGCGCGGCGGCACAGCTATCATTGATGATCACTCGACATGCCCTTTTCGCAGTTACGCGATCCACCGGCTTGACGCCCGGGAGAACGAGTACCGTCAACCGGGCCTGGATGCGATCGATCGCGGCTCCCTCGTACACCGCATTCTCGAGAAGATCTGGCAACAGATCAAAACCCTGAAAAATCTGCGGGAGCTGACACAATCGGAAGGTGAACTTGACCGCTTGATCGGGCAAATAATTGACGATTGCAGCCGCTCCGCTTCCCGTCAGGGCGGCCTCGGCAGAGGATTCCATGAGGCGCAAAGCCGCTGGCTGAAAACCCTGATACATCAATGGCTCGAAACGGAACTGGCGCGCGTGCAGGACTTCCGGGTCATGCAAACAGAGAAAAAATATTCCTTGCAGATCGGCGGACTGGAACTGTCCGTCAAGGTAGACCGGATCGACCGCCTGGAGGACGGCTCCTGCGTCCTTATTGATTACAAGACGGGTACGGCCAGCAGTCTTCCCAAATGGGTTGGCGAGCGCCCCCGATATCCCCAGCTTCCACTTTATGCGCTGGCCCTTACCCAAAACAGAGGAAGCGACAACATAATCGGGTGCATGGCCTATGGCCAGGTGCGTCACGCCGACTGCAAGTACCAGGGGGTTGCGATCAGCGGGCATGAGTTCGAAGACAAGGCAAAAAAGAAAACCGGCAAGTCGCAGGTGCCGCCACTGCCGCAAGCCCTGAAAAAAGTCCCGTCGCTTCATTCCTGGCCTGACCTGCTTGACCACTGGAACAGGCAACTCGAACAGATCGCGCGCTCATTTTCCGAAGGACTGGCGCACGTCAATCCCAGAGATAGCATGGCATGCAGAAACTGTAACCTGACCAGCCTGTGCCGGCGCCATGAATTCAACGAAAATACGCGCCGCGAAACGGATCCGACAGCATGACCCCGGAACTTTCCGATCACAAACAGCGAGCAGAGGCGCTGGACCCGTCACGCTCATTCATCGTCCAGGCGCCGGCGGGTTCCGGAAAAACCGGGCTGCTCGTTCGCCGCTTCCTCAGACTGCTGGCATCAGTCGAACACCCCGAGCAGATTCTGGCGATCACGTTCACCCGCAAAGCCACGGCGGAGATGCAGCAGCGAATTATCCGCGCGCTGGCGGCGGGCAGTGACGGAAACACGGCGCGGCACATAGACGCGGATATGCTGGAGTTGACCCGGCAAGCCATAAAACGCGACCGGGAACGCGGCTGGAACCTGTCCACCAACCCCGGCAGACTAAGAATCATGACGATCGACGCATTATGCTATGAACTGGTCAGGTATATGCCCTGGTCGGCGCGTTTTGGCGCGGCGCCGGAATTGCTGGACAGCGCCCATACCGACCTTTTGTATCTGGAGGCGGCGCAGAAAACCGTGGATCTGATCGAGGAGGAACCATTTTCCCGCTATTGCGCCGATCTGCTCGCACTGACCCGGGCCGACCTCAATCGGGCATGTTCCCTGTTGTCGATCATGCTGTCCAAACGAATCCACTGGCTGGGTGGGCTAAAGCTGGGCAACCGCGAGCAAGCCGAACAAATGTGGCGGCAGGTCATCGTCCGGCGCCTCGAACAGATATCCGGCGTCATCCCGGACAGTATCAAGAGGCAACTGATTCCCCTTGTCCGATTCGCCGCCAACTATCTCTCCAGGCGGAATCCCGAACACCCACTGTGCGCCTGCCGGGGAATCAAATCGTTCCCGGACACGCAACCCGAAGCGGTTGGTCAATGGATCGGCATCGCCAGCCTCTTGTTGACCAGCGAAGGAACGCTGCGCAGGCGGGTAGACGCAAGGTCGGGATTCCCCCCGCCCCCGGTCCTGCCCCGGATTGCAAGAAATCCCTTCCACCGCTCCACAAAACAGTGCATGCACGATCTCCTTGGGGATATCGCAGAACTGGATAAAGGATCGTGCATTGCCGAAGCCCTGGCCCAAGTGCGATCGCTGCCGGCTTCCGGCATGACGGACAAACACTGGCAAACGCTGAACTCCCTGCTCAGCATCCTGCCTGTCGCCGCGGCCCAGCTGCGCCTGTTGTTCAGGGAGCGCAACAAGGCCGACTTCATCGAAATCGCGCACCGGGCAGAGTCCGCTCTCGGTGAAGAGGACAACCCGACCGACCTTGCACTGGTCATGGACCACCAGCTGTCACATCTGCTCATGGACGAAGTACAGGACACGTCCAGGACACAGATCGATCTGATCAGAAAGCTGACCGCAGGCTGGCAGGATGGAGACGGCAGAACGCTGTTTTTTGTCGGTGACCCGATGCAGTCGATCTATCGCTTTCGGGAGGCGGATGTAGCCAATTTCGAGAAGATAAAAGAGGACGGCATCGGCGGAGTGCACCCTGAATTGCTGATACTGGGAAGCAATTTCCGCTCTTCCCCGAAACTGGTCGCCTGGTTCAACCGGACGTTCGACAAGGTATTTTCAACAGCTTGCGACGTCCCGAGCGGGGGAGTCGAGTACGCGCCGGCGAGCGCGGGGCGCCGCGAAGAGCCCGGCAGCGTGGTCAAGGTCCACTACTACATGGACAACGGCAAGACTGAAGCCGGAAACTCCGGGCAACACGAAGCGGACGGGATCGCCGATCTGTTGGAAAAAGTCCTGGAAAGAGGGGAAGATTGGAAGAGTAACGCAAGCCCCACTGTCGGCATTCTCGGGCGCAACCGCAATCATCTGGTCGAGGTCGCGCAGACCCTGCGCCGGCGCGGCATTTCCTATCAGGCGGTCGAACTGGAGAGCCTGCACGAACGTACGGCGATCCAGGATCTGATGGCCCTGACCCGGGCGTTGAACCAGCTCGGCGACCGCATTGCATGGCTGGCCGTGTTGCGCGCCCCCTGGTGCGGGCTTGACCTCAAGGATCTGTCGGTGATTGCAATGGCAAAATCATTTCCCGTTATTCTTGACGCCTGTCTGGCGCAACAGACAGTTGCCGCGATGAGCGCAGACGGGCAACGCAGAATCCGGCGCTTTGCCACTGCCATACAACCGATGATCACCCGTCATGGCCGGATTTCGTTACGGGATAGCGTAGAAGCCGCCTGGATCAGGCTGGGCGGGCCGGCATGTATCGAACCGGCCGACCTCGCTGACTGTGAAATCTGGCTCGACCTGCTGGATACCCTGGAGAGCGAGCATACACTGATTACCCCCGAGACCCTTGTCACGGCCACAGAAAAACTCTGGTCCAGTACCGATTCCGATTGCGGAGTTCAACTGATGACCATACATAAATCCAAGGGGCTGGAGTTTGATGTGGTGATCCTGCCGCAACTGCATCGACAACCCCGCCGGCAAGAAAAGGAACTGGTGCGCTCCATACGATATTCTCACGAACTTCTGCTGGCCGGACTGCCGGACGCGCAAGAATCAGACCCGTTGTACGAATATCTCGGCGACCTCGAAAAAGAGCAGAGGGAAAACGACAATCGCCGATTGCTGTACGTGGCATGCACCCGGGCCCGCCGGCAACTGCATCTGTATGTCTGCCTCACGTTCGATAAAGTCGGGCATGCCAGGCCGCCATCAGGCGGTTCGCTGCTGCACCTGCTGTGGCCTTCCCTGGAGCATCATCCCGCAGCAGAAAACAGGACGACACCCGCTCAGCAGGACGAATCGGCTGAAACCGCGCTTTCACTGACCCGATTCAGACGACTGCCGACAGCCTGGCGCATGCCGCAACTTCCCGAAAGCCCGTATATCAAAACCGCCGAGGCCGCCCGCGATGCCGCGCCCGAAAACGAAATCGAATTTTCCTGGGCCGGAGAAACCCTGCGTATAACCGGCATCGCCATCCATCACCTGCTCCAGGAAATCAATGACCACAACTGGCAAAAGTGGAAATCGCGGGAAACAGGCGAAATCGTCAAGCGCGGCCGCCTAATTCTGATGGAACACGGCCTTGGCGGCAAACAACTCGAATCGGCATATGATAACCTGCGAACCGCTATGGAAAACATCAAATCCGACCCAACGGCCGCCTGGATATTTTCCAGCGACCACAGCCATATTCGCACCGAATGGCCGTTGACCGGCATAGTCGATAACGCGCTCACCCGGATTGTGATTGACCGCGCGTTCATCGACCGCTCCGGGACACGATGGATCATTGACTTCAAGTCCAGTCGACACGAAGGCAAGGACATGGCCCGCTTCCTTGAGCAGGAGCAACAACGCTATTCCGGGCAGATGGCGCGCTACGCGCAGATCATACGCAATCTGGAAAAAAACCGCATTATGCTTGCCCTGTATTTCCCCCTGCTGAAAGAATGGCGCCAATGGGCAGCCTGACATTGTGCAAGACGGCCGAGCCGGAGTACACTTGAAGACATGGCAGACGGCGGTAAACAACCGGGCAAGGAACAACGCACGGCGCTTGAGGAATTCATGACAAAGACCGCGAAAGCCGGGTGCAGTACTTCGGCCCTGAACACATATTCCGACTGACCAGCGTGACTACTGCACCGCAAGCTCTGGAACGGTTGAAACAGGGCAACCTGCGTTTCGTGTCCGGTTTGCGAGCAGGCGGGCCGGTCGATTCGCATCGACGGGAAGAACTGGTCAATGGCCAGACGCCGTTTGCCGCTATTCTGGGATGCTCGGATTCACGGGTGCCGGTGGAACTGGTATTCGATCAGGGCCCGGGGGATCTGTTCGTCGTTCGCGTTGCGGGAAATGTCGTTGCTCCGCCCCAGACAGGCAGCGTGGAATTTGCTGTCAGTAATCTGGGTTGCGCCCTGGTAGTCGTTCTTGGCCACTCCCGATGCGGCGCGGTTGAAGCCGCACTGGAAGAAATCCGTCAGCCGTCCAAGAACCTGTCACCGAATCTTCGCGCCATCATCGACAGTATCCGTCCGCTAGTCTCCCCGATTACGAACAAACTGCCCGACACCGATCATGATACCCTTGTTCCTCTTGTGGTACGGGCAAATATCCTTGCCTCCATGAGCAAGCTCATCCACGGTTCGGAAATGCTCGAACAGTCGCTCAGGGAGCGCAAGCTCATGGTGGCAGGCGCCGAATATGATCTCGCTTCCGGTAAAGTGGATTTTTTCGAGAAGACGCCGGATTGACCGGCCGACAGCCGGTCATCGTAAAGGCGGCTCACCCGGGGTTGCGCTTGTATACGGATCACCCGGTGACCGTGGGACGGGGAATGCCGCAGCCAGCAGTTGCCGGGTATATGAGCGCTGCGGACTCATGAAAATGGAATCTGCTTCACCCTGCTCCACTACATCGCCGGAGCGCATCACGATCAGGTCATCGGCAATAGCGCGCACCACACTCAAATCATGGGAAATAAAAACATAGGCCAGCTGATGCTGACGCTGGATCCGGTTCAGCAGTTCCAGTACCTGCACCTGGACGGTGCGGTCCAGCGCAGAGGTCGGTTCATCCAGAAACAGTATTCTCGGCTCAAGAATCAGCGCTCGAGCGATCGCGATGCGCTGCCTTTGCCCGCCCGAAAATTCATGCGGATAACGGAAACGGACAGCGGGATCGATTTCCACCTCTTCCAGGATTTGCACGACTTTGCGGTCACGGGCTTTCGGATCGGGAACCAGCCCACGCGCCTGCAACCCCTCACTGACGATCTCGCCAACCGGCAAGCGCGGCGAAAGGGAGCCGTAAGGGTCCTGAAAGACAATCTGCATGGCGCTTCGCGCCTGTGACAGAACCAGACCGCCCGGCTCACCAACCGGCATACCGTCCAGGCATATTTCGCCTTTGCACCGCACCAGCTGCAACAATGCCAGCGCCAGCGTGGTCTTGCCGGATCCCGACTCCCCAACCAGTCCCAGCGTACGACCCGGATACAGCTTCAGGGATACGCCATTGACTGCCTTGACATGACCCACAGTTCGCCTGAGCAATCCGCGCCGGATCGGGAACCAGACCCTGAGATCGTTGACCGCGAGAATTTGTTGGCCCCGGTCATCCGGCTTTTGCCGCAGCGCAGGCTCTGCGGACAGCAGCAAACGGGTATAGTCGTGTACAGGAGACGTGAATATCTGTACCACAGGACCGCTTTCTACCAGCCTGCCGGCTTTCATGACCAGTACCCGGTCGGCTGTCTTGCGTACCATGTTGAGATCATGGGTGATCAACAAGATTCCCAAATTGTCCGTATCCTGCAACTCCCCGAGCAATTCGAGGATTCTGGCCTGTACCGTTACGTCGAGCGCGGTGGTCGGCTCATCGGCCAGCAAAATTCCGGGGCGATTGGCCAGCGCCATGGCAATGATCACCCGCTGGCGCTGACCTCCCGATAGCTGATGGGGGTAGTCGGCCAGACGGGATTCGGGATTATGGATGCCGACACGCTCCAGTAGCGCCACGATCCGGTTTCTGGCCATGCCACCCTGGATTCCCTGATGCAATGCCAGCGATTCGCCAATCTGTTTCTCAATAGTATGGAGCGGGTTCAATGCGGTCATTGGCTCCTGGAAAATGATCGAAACCCGATTCCCTCGTATGCGCCGCAGCGCATCCTGATCGGCTCCGATCAGTTGTTCTCCCTGAATCAGGATCGAGCCGTGCGGATGAAAAGCGTGGGGATAAGGCAACAACTGCATGACGGACAGCGCAACGAGGGATTTCCCCGTTCCCGACTCCCCGACCAGCGCGACTGTCTCACCGGCGTGCAGGTCAAACCCGACCCCCTTCACGATATGGGAAACGATTTCCCGGTTCCGGGTTCTGCGGCGGAAACTTACCGACAGGTCACGCACCTCCAGTATCGGATCGGCGCTCATGAGAAGGTTTTCCTGGGGTCGAAACCGTCGCGCACCGCTTCGCCGATAAAGACCAGCAACGACAGCATCAGGCCAATCACGGCAAATCCGGTAATCCCGAGCCACGGCGCTTGCAGGTTGTTCTTGCCCTGGTTCAGCAACTCTCCCAGAGAGGGGGAACCGACCGGTAATCCGAACCCGAGAAAATCCAGGCTGGTCAGCGTGGTAACCGAACCACTCAGAATAAATGGCATGAACGTAAAGGTCGCGACCATGGCGTTGGGCAGTATGTGCCGGATCATGATGCGGCTGTCACTGACGCCCAGGGCTTTCGCGGCGCGGATATATTCGAAGTTGCGGACACGCAGAAACTCGGCGCGTACGACAGCGACCAGCCCGGTCCACGAAAACAACAGCATCAGGGCAAGCAGGCTGAAAAAACCGGGTTCGATAACCGCGGCCATGATGATCAGCAGGTACAGGATCGGCAGCCCTTCCCATACCTCGATGAAACGTTGCATGATCAGGTCGGTCAACCCCCCGAAATATCCCTGCACGGCCCCGGCCGCGATGCCGATGACAGAACTCAGCAGGGTCAACAACAAACCGAACAGCGCCGAGATACGAAACCCGTACACTACCCGGGCCAGGACATCTCTCGCCTGATCATCGGTGCCCAGCCAATGACGCGCGGACGGCGGGGAAGGCGCCGGTACTTCGAGTTCATAGTCAATAGTGTCGTAGGCCCAGGGTATCGGGGGCCAGATCATCCAGCCTTTTTCCAGGATCAGCGACCGTACATACGGGTCCCGATACTCGGCTTCCAGCTCGAACTCCCCTCCGAATTCGGTTTCCGGGTAGTGGTGCAGAATCGGCGTGTAAAAGGTCTTGTCGTAGCGAATCAGGATCGGCTTGTCATTGGCAATCCACTCCGACATCAGGGTGATCACGAACAATACCAGAAAAATCCACAGCGAACAGTATCCCCGCCGGTTTGCCTTGAAATTCTCCCATCGGCGAGCGCTTAACGGCGACATGTTCAGGCTTGCCTGGACTCAAAATCGATCCTGGGATCAATAACGGTATACATCACATCACGCAGAATCTGTAGCAGTAATCCAATCAGCGTAAAAATATACAAAATCGCAAACATCACCGGATAATCCCGGTCAAGAGCCGCCTCATAACCCAGCAGTCCCAGACCATCCAGAGAAAAAATCACCTCGATCAGCAGCGCCCCGGTAAACAGAATGCCAATGAACAGCGCCGGGAAACCGGCAATCACGATAAGCATCGCATTGCGGAACACATGTCCGTACAGAATCTGGCGTTCGGACAACCCCTTGGCCCTTGCCGTCAATACGTATTGCAGCTTGATCTGATCCAGAAAGGAATTCTTCGTCAACATGGTAAGGGTGGCAAATCCCCCGATCACCATGGACAGGACGGGCAACGTGATGTGCCAGAAATAATCCAGTACCTGTCTCCACCACGGGAATTCGCTCCAGCCGTCGGATGTCAGCCCGCGCAATGGAAAAAGATCGAAATATTTCCCCCCCGAGAACAATACAACGAGCAAAATGGCAAACAGGAAACCGGGGATTGCGTATCCAATAACAATCAGTCCGCTCGTCCAGACATCAAAGGCCGACTCATCGCGCACCGCCTTGCGAATACCGAGCGGAATGGATACCAGATAGACGATCAGGGTGGTCCACAGTCCGAGAGAAATCGAGACCGGCATTTTCTCGATCAGCAATTCGGTGACGCGCTTGTTGCTGTAATAGCTCTCTCCGAAGTCGAAGCGGATGTAGTCCCGCAGCATTTTCAAAAAGCGCTGATGCGCCGGTTTGTCGAATCCGAACTGCTTCTCGATCGCGGCGATGATTTCCGGCCTCAACCCTTGTGCGCCGCGATACTTGCCGGTACTGCCGCCAACAGCGCCGGCGCTGCTGTCGCCCTGAAGGTCGGCGCCGGTACCTGAGAAGCGGCTGGTGGCTTCCACCGCCTGCCCCTGCCATTTCGCGATGGTCTGCTCTACCGGACCGCCGGGCGCAAACTGGATGATCGCGAAATTGATGACCAGGATGCCGAGCAGTGTGGGAATAACCAGCAACAGTCGGCGGATGATATATGCCAGCATGATCGCGCAAGCAGATGAATGATCAGCGGTTCAACGCGCGTTCCTTGTCCGCGTCTATCCACCAGCTGGCAAAACCGATACCATAGACCGGCTTGCGCGCGGGAAAACCGAACTTGTTCCAGTGCGCCGCCCAGATTTCATCCTTGTAAAAGGTCGGAATCACATAGTGGTTCCACAGCAATACCCGATCCAGCGCGCGCGTACTGTTCTGCAGCGTTTCAAGATCCCTGGCCGCAATCGCCCGCTCGATCAACGCATCAACCACAGGATTGCGGATTCCTCCCGAATTGCCGCCGCGAATGTCGGCAGACGCCGATCCGAAGAAACTGCGCAGCTCGGTGCCGGGAGGCGGAAAAAAGTTCAGTCCTCCCACCCACAGATCAAAATCGTAATCGTAAATCCGGGTTCTCCATTGCGACGTGTCCACGAGGCGTATGGAGGCGTCAATTCCCGACTTTTTCAGGTTCTCTACGTACGGCAACGCCAGTCGTTGCGATTCCGGCCAGGCGGTCATCAGCTCCAGTTGAAACGGCTCCCCGGATTCGGTGGAAACGAGTTTGCCGTCCTTAAGCTCCCAGCCAGCCTGCCTGAACAGGCCCAGCGCCTTTCTCCGATTGATACGGTCGCGTCCGCTGCCGTCCGTTTTCGGCGGGACAAAAGCGTCACTCAAGGCGCGCTGTGGAATCTCCCCGGCAAACCCGGACAGAATAGCCTTTACAGCAGGTGTCGGCGGGCCACTGGATCCATAGTCAGAATTCGGAAAGTAACTGCTGACACGCTTGTACTTGCCATACAACAGGGTGCGCTGTATCGTCTCGAAATCGTAAAGAGTCATCAGGGCTTCACGCACACGCACATCCTTGAATTTCTGCCGGTTCATGTTGAAAAAATAACCGGCCACACCGCGCGGGGTTTTATTCGGTATCTCAAGCCGGATCATGTCGCCGCTTGCCACCTCGTCGAGGTCATACTCCGTTACCCAGCGCTTGGCGCTCGCTTCCTGTCGAAAATCAATCTTGCCCGCCTTGAAGGCCTCGAATTCGACCGTCAGATCCCTGTAGTAATCATAACGAATCTCACCAATGTTATGCAGCCCCCGCTTGATCGGCAGGTCTTTTGCCCAGTAATTCTCGACACGCTCGTAGGTGATGGAACGCCCCGCATCCAGTTCTTTTATGCGATAGGGGCCGCTGCTCAACGGCGGCTCCAGGGTAGCAGCGGTTATATCCCGGTCTTTCCAGTAATGCACCGGCAACGGCGACAAGGCGGCGACGGTCATGATCGGTTTCATACTGTCCGTACCTGAAAAAGTGAACTTCAGCCGCCGGGAAGACAATGCCTCGGCTCCGGTTACCTCCTCGAAGAAAGACCGGTAAAACGGCCTGCCATGGTTTTTTATCGTATCGAATGTAAACACGAAATCTTCTGCAACAATCGGCATGCCATCGTGATACACCGCCTCTTCACGCAAATTGAATATGGCCCAGCTCTTGTCGGCCGGATACTCGACAGACTCGGCAATGAGGCCGTACAGCCCGTCGATTTCATCATCGGAACCGGTCATCAATTGATCGGATACGAGACCGATACTGGACGGCCATTCACCCTTTTGCACATACGTATTGAGGGTATCGAAACTGCCGAAATCGCCGAGCGTCGTCTTGCCTCCCCTGGGCGCATCGGGGTTGACATAGGGCAGGTGTTCGATGCCGGCGGCGTATAACGGCTCGCCAAATTCCGCGATCGCTGTCTTTCGCGCCACGCCGTCTTCCGCCTGCGCCGGTATGGACGCCGCCGGCGCAACCGCCAACAGCCACATTGCAATTATCAGGTGGAACGAACTGCCGGCCGCGGCTGTACGGGTTTCAGGTTTGCTTTTTCTGGTCATGTTTTTCGGGGATATGGGATAACGGTAATCGGGTTTATGATAATCTTGATTATGCCATCAACCACTTGCATACCGAATCGTATTGGAGCGCCTGTTTTATTCGCAGTTCAGGTTATCAATCTCCTTGCCGCCAGCATAAACCCGCAACATGCACGAAGCCGCCAGGCCGGATCCCGACAACGAGTTTTCCCGTCTTGTGCTTGCCTGGTTCGACCGCCATGGCCGCCATTCCCTGCCCTGGCAGCACGACCGGAATGCCTACCGCATCTGGATTTCGGAAATCATGTTACAGCAGACCCGGGTGGAAACCGTGATCCCGTATTATCAAAAATTCATGGCCCGCTTTGCCGACATCAATACACTCGCAAATGCCGACCCGGAAGAGGTCATGGCATGCTGGGCCGGACTCGGCTATTATGCCAGGGCGCGTAATCTGCACCGCGCCGCGCAACAGGTGCGGGACCGGCATGACGGCCTTTTCCCCCTGTCGTTTGATGACGCGGCCGCCTTGCCGGGTATCGGACGCTCCACCGCAGGCGCCATACTGGCTCTCGCCGACGGTCAGCGCCATGCGGTCCTGGACGGCAATGTCAAACGGGTTGTGAGTCGCTGTTTCGGCGTATTCGGCAATCCGGGCAAGGCCTCCACCCGTAACCGGTTGTGGGAAATTGCCGAGCGGCTGACTCCGTCTTCAAGAGTCGCGGACTACACCCAGGCCATGATGGATATGGGCGCAACCGTCTGCATCCGTTCCCGCCCGCACTGCCGGATTTGCCCGCTGCAAAGCCGCTGTATCGCATGCAAACAGAATCTCCAGGACAAACTCCCCGAGCCGGCGCCGGGCAAGACACGCCCGCTGCGAAGCGTGCGCATGCTGTTGATCCGTAACCCGCAATCCGCTTATTTGTTGATCAAACGTCCACCGAGCGGAATCTGGGGCGGGCTATGGTCATTGCCGCAAATCACCGAACCCGGGATTGATCACCGGCAGTGGTGCCGGCGAGAACTGGGGCTGGAAGTGGATACCGGATCAAAACTGGAGCCGTTCACCCACGTATTCACCCACTTTGAATTGAATATCACCCCGCTGATATGCACGCTCATGTCGCAATCCGATGTCATTGCGGATGACGCGCACACCCTGTGGTACACCCCGGCCACAGACCCCGAACCCGGCATACCCGCCGCGGTCAGGAAAATTTTCCGGCTACTGGAAGACTGAGCGCGTCTTTACACGGGATGAACGATATTCATCAGCGCTTGATAATCGGCGACAACATCATATTTCACACGATTTTTGGTGACTTTGCGCCCAATCTCGTCAAAAAATTTGCGGGCGCATCCGATTTTGATTTCCTCGACCTTGCGCAGTTCCATCGACGACATCGTACCCTTTGTTTCAGCCACGAAATAGATATGCCTGACGCTGCCGGTTCTGAAAGAGATTGCCCAGTCAGGATTGTAATCGCCGACCGGGGTCGGGATCAGGAAGCCGCGCGGCAGCTTGGCATAGACAACAACCTCGCTACTCTTGTCCAACTCGTTCACGAAGTCTTGTTCCACCTTCGAGTCTGTGATCGCATAGTCATAAACATGATTCATGAGTTTCCCGGTAGCGCGAGAGAAATTCTGGCCGGTCTGGTTAGCCGTGAAGATATCGACTTCGTATCGCTCATTGATTTCGTTGTAGATCAGGCGCTCCACAATCATGGCAGCCTTCTGTTCGGCAATGATGCGTGACGCCTCGGCGACGAAATGCTCGGGATTCTTGCTGAATTGCCCGAATTTGTCGGCATTGATCCTTGCAAGGATGGTTGCGACAGTCTTTCGCGTCAGTTGTGAGTGTTCTGCAACCTTTCCGACAAGGTCATACTTCACCAGGTCATACTTCACCAGCGAGTGAGGCGCGTCTCCATACTCGGTCGTCGTGCTCGTAACCACGAATCCATCACCGTCACGAATTTCGTTGTCGGTCAGGCTGTTTTTCTGCAACCCGCTCTGAACCGCATATTGCAGCTGGGTAATCCGAAGCCGGTCATTCAGCGCACGGACGCACTTTTCGATTAACTCCTCCGAATCGAACTCGACCCGATATACCGCCTTGCGATTGATGCGTGTCCAAAGCTCCTGAAATTCCTTCTTGCAGAAATTTTCCTTATTGAACCGGTTGAGACTGAACTTGCGGCAGTCATCCACCCCGGGCAACTGCGCATCGCTGAAGACGCTGTCGACAAGAGCGAATACCTGCGCGGCGTAAGGCTGCAAATCTTCGGGCAATTCGGCAAGCGCGGCGGCGGCTCTCGCTTCGTGGTAAGCGTCTGCGATTTGTTCGGCATCATCGGTATAGTCGTTCCTGACGAGGTAACGATATATCTGCCTGGCCATCGCGGCATCCACCTCGAACGAACCCTGTTCGGTGGCGATTGTCTTGCCCTTGAAATAATCCTGTGTTGCCTGTCGCGGACGAGACGACAGGACCTCTGCGATCTCACTCTGCAAGCCCTCGACGAAATTCCCGTAACTTTCGTTCGCCACGACCGTCAGCACGTTGATGTCATGCACCGCGGCCGGATTGTCCATACGCTCCCCGCGCTGGTCGACACTGAGCCGCAAGCCACGCCCCACTTCCTGGCGGCGGGAGATGGCGCTGTCGCTGTGCTTCAGCATGCACATGACGAAAATATTCGGGTTGTCCCATCCCTCGCGGAGCGCCGAGTGAGAAAAAATGAACCGTGTCGGTTCCGTGAAAGACAGCAAACGCTCCTTGTCTTTCAGGATCAGGTCGTAAGCGTCGACATCATCGGAATCGACCGACCGGGCGCCGACAGCCGGGTCCTTGAGGCGGTTGCTTTTCTTGTCGATCGAGAAATAGCCGTTATGGGTCCTGTCCGGTTCAATCCCGTCCAGATATCTCCGGTACGTCTCGTTGCCGCTTGCAAGAGACGACAGACATTCGTCCTGCAACAGCTTGTACTCTTCTTCGAAAATCCGCGCATACTCGCCCTTTTCATCGGCTTGGGCATAATCGCGATATTTCACCACCTCGTCTATGAAGAACAGAGACAAGACCTTGACGCCCTGCGCGAACAACTGCTTTTCCTTGTCCAGGTGCGCCTTGATCGTCTCGCGGATCTGGATGCGGCGAATGTCGCTATCATGGACATTTCCATGAACATCGCCAGATTTCAGCATCATACCGTTCGTGAATTCGACCGTGTCGCGGACTGCGTCAATCTCGCTGATCGTAAACCCGCGGTACTGCTCCAGTTCACGCGACTTTATGAACAGGTTGTCGCGATATTTCAGCTTTCTCCGCTGCCGCCTGATTTCGCCCGACCCCAATCTCACCTCCATCTCTATTCGCGCCACCGGGGGCTTCTTTGCAGAGATGTCAATGCCTTCAAGGTAAAGCCAGGCATTGGTACCGGCCAGACCGCGCATGCGAATGCCGCACACCGCGATCTTCTTCACCAGCTTCCGGTTGAAGGCATCCAGCGCATCCAGCCGGTGAATGCACAGGTGCCGGGTGCGGTGAGTGGCAGAGTAGCGCAGGATGAATAGCGGTTTGAACCAGGGCAGCGCGTGGCGCGTGGCGACGCCCTCCATCTTCTGCGGCTCGTCCAGGATCAGGATCGGCCGGCTCGAAGCAATGATATCAATGGGTTTGCGAGACTGGAAATCGTCCAGTTCCTCGTAGATGCGACGGTTGTCCCTGCCGCGCGCATTGAACGCCTGGATATTGATCACCATCACATGGATACCGGCATCCGAGGAAAAGCCATCCAACTCGTGCAGGCGCCTGGAATTGTAAACGAAGAACCGCGCCTTCTTGCTATAACTTTCGGCAAAATGGTCGGCGGTAATCTGCAACGACTTGCAAACGCCTTCACGGATGGCGACAGACGGTACCATGATGATAAATTTCGACCAGCCGCAGCGCCTGTTCATCTCGAAGATGGTCTTGATGTAACAGTAGGTTTTGCCCGTTCCCGTCTCCATCTCGACATCAAGGTGAATCCGGGCCGTGTCCAGCGCGTCCTTCCGATAAGTTTTGCTTGCGGGTACGCGTGCGCCGTGCCTACTTAACGTGGTGAAATCGGTCAGCGACTGTGAGACGCTCAGGTTCTGTCGTTTCTGCACCTTGCAGATGTTCTCCAGAATTTGCGCGTCGGTCAGAGTGATACCGGCATTCCTGAAACACTCATCAAAGCCGTTGATCAGGGCTTGTTGAGTATGCTCCCGGGGCGATAGTAGACGTCCTTCATATTGGATGTATCCACCCTGAACGCCCGGAAGCCGACATCGCGGTTCCAGTCAGGGTGGCAGTCGCCTTCAAGGATTTTCTTGCCTGCGCGACGGATACGATCTTTTGTGATGTCTGCAATAGTAGAAAAACCAAATCGACCAGCTTGAGAGGAGGGTTCAATTTTTTCATCCAGCTGCACAAGCACAAATCTTCTTTGTGTTCCATCCTTTGCATTGGCTTCCAGCACAGCGTGCCCCGTTGTGCCCGAACCGGCAAAAAAATCAAGTACGATATCATCATCCTTTGCGCCCGAAAGATAAATTATCCTGCACAACAGAGATACCGGCTTTGGGCCATCAAAATATCCCTGCCCATCAAACAGACTCTTGAGTTCCTGGCGCCCTGCCTGATTGTGTCCGACTATGTCATACTTCCAAATTGTCAGAGGTACAACCCCGTCCCTGACTTCAGACAAAAATCTTTTCACTGATGGCACATTTGAACCATCCTCCCCGAACCAGATCCGATTCTCTTCAATCATTTCTTGAAGACGTAACTTCGGTACACGCCAGCACCTCCCATGGGGAGGAGTCACTTTGCGGCCCGATGGAGTAATAATTTCGTAATCGTATGCTGCCGAATAGGATTTGACCGAAAGATCACCAGATTTCCAAGGGCCTCTCGGATCATCATCCCTATTTATATATCTTCGGTTCTGCGCGTCCGTTCGCGGGAGCGCTCTGGGCTTCCAGTCACATTTGCTCTTGGCGTAGAGCAGAATATGATCGTGGTTATCGCTGAACCAACGGGCGTCATTCGCCGGAGCGTACTTTTTTTCCCAAATGATATTGGCCACAAAATTTCGTTCTCCAAATATTTCGTCGGCGGCTTTTCTTAGATTGTGTACCTCACCATCGTCAATGGAGATAAATATAACCCCATCGTTGCGCAGGAGCGCACGGGACAGTCGCAGTCTCGCATAGATCATTGAAAGCCATGAGGAGTGAAAACGGCCGCTGGTTTGCGGATTTGCAACCAGCTTGTTGCGATTGATGTCCGATTGAAGTGATCGTTCAAGAAAACCGTCTGTTTGCTCTGAAAAATTATCGGCATAAATAAAGTCGTTGCCAGTGTTATATGGAGGGTCAATGTAAATTAGCTTGACATGTCCGAGATAACTTTGCCGGAGGAGCTTCAGAGCTTCCAGGTTGTCCCCTTCCAGCAACAAATTTCGAGTAGTATCAAAATCCGTGCTTTCACTGAAGGATGGACGCAGCGTCTTCGCAATCGGCGCATTCGCCAGCGCAAGCGCCTCCCGCTTCCCGGGCCAATCCAGCCGATACCGTTCCTTTGGCCCTTCCACGATATGGTCACTCAACTCTTGTCGCATCTGATCGAAATCCACCATCAGACGCAGCCGACCCGTAGCCTCATCATGCGCCTCGGTCACACAACCGGGGAACAACTCACGTATCTTCGTGATATTTTCCTGGCTCAGATCAGAACTGTGCATCTTCAGTTTGTCCATACTCTCGTCTCAATCGTTCATCTGTATTTTCACACGACGATAAATAACCACGACGGCGGGAAGTGTCAATGGATTTTTGGGGGACAGGGCAACCGCTGTAACAGAAATTATTATATCTTTTAAGATACAATACGAATATGTATCAGTTGCTCGAAACAGAAGAGTTCCACATTTGGAGAACAGAATTGAGAGACCAAAAGGCGAAGGCCGGGATTTTACGGCGACTGGAACAAGCACAGCAAGGCAATCTGGGCGACCATAAATCACTTGGCGGAGGTTTATATGAAATGAGAATTCATAAAGGTAAAGGTTATCGCCTGTATTTTGTGGTGCGTAAAGGAGTTCTGATTATCTTGCTGCAAGGAGGCCATAAAGACTCTCAGCGACATGATATCAAGGTAGCAAGAAAGCTGGCTGAAAAACTGGAGATTGAACAATGAAATTAAGACATTTTGATGTATCGGAAAGCCTGGATAGTCCGGATATGATCAGAGAGTACCTGCAACAGGTGGTCGCGGATGGCGATACGGCCGAACTGGCCAGAGCGATTGGGCATGTAGCGAAAGCAAACGGCATGGCGCAGCTTGCCGATAAAACAGGAATTGGTCGCGAGAGCCTTTATCGGTCATTATCGGGTGAAGTGTCACCGCGAGTGGATACTCTGGCCAGAGTTTTGGCTGCTTATGATTTGCGTCTGGATATAACTTCGATTTGACCGGGACTGACGCCCGCAATCAATGCGCAAGGTCATAGCCGGGCTCATGGGCTGACTGGCAAAACAATCGACCAGGCGCCCGGAACAGCAGATCCTCGCCTGAACGCCCCTTCTCTTTAACACGCAAATCTGGCATCATTCGTTGTAATCAGGAAGGTACCTTGGGGATAGAACGCTCTGTCGTTTTTCTGAATTTTGGAGAGCATGGCCGCCCTCTGGCTTTTCCACCGAATTTCGTTTCGAGCCAATTTGTCCGCTTCGGCCATGTTGCGCCTCGAACCGGTCGCGCATCCGTGAGCCTCAGACTATTGAAAGGAGAGACATTATGAGCCTTCGTAAGCGGATGGGTCGAACCTGTCAAGGAAATGGCGCGGTGAGCCATTTCGAAACCTGGGGGGTGGCAGGGAGTCCTTTTCCGGCCGCAGGGCAGCCCCCCGGACATCATATGGAAGACAGGGTCGATGACGAAATCGAAGAGCGAGTAAGGGACTTCGAATCACCTGATCGTCCCTCCCAGGTTGTAGTGATCGAGGGCACACAAGGAGTGGGCAAAACGAATCTGCTACGTTATTACGAACAGCAATTTCGGGAGTTGTATGAGGAGGATGAGGGGCTTTACATCATTCGGTATTCTCCTGATCCGGAGCCGAGCTTCGACTCGGTTGTGAGACGAATTTTTCAGGGTCTGGATCATGCCCACTTCGAACGAATCGGGGAGACCCTGGCAGAGGCGTCACCGGAAGCGCGGGATGACGTGAAAGAAGTAGCGCGAAACCATGAAGTGCGAATGATACTGAATAGCCTTGAGCGCGCCGCAGCGGAACCGGAGAAGTTGTCTGAGTGCGCACGGTTGGCTATGGAATGGTTTGGAGGATTGCGCATATTCAACAGACACCGGGAAGGCTTGGGAGTGTACTACCGGCTGGACACGGTGGAGTCCCGCACGCAGGCGCTTAAGGATGTGGTTTATGTCAGCGAGCGACTGGGGTTGCTCAGGGGGATTTTGCTTCTTTTGGATGAGTTGGAAAAACAAGACTATTCTCTTTCCAAAACACCGGTTCTGCGGTTTCTTTCGGCGATTCGAGCCCTGATCGATGCATTGCCGCGGAATTTATTCCTGTTTTTGGCGATGACACCACAAGCGAAGATGCGATACTTTGCCATGATGCCGGCGCTTGCGGGGCGGCTTCAGGATATCCTGGAGTTGAAGCCCATGGCGGAGTTCGGACAAGCAAGAGCGTTGTATAGCTTTTATGTCAAGAGGGCCCGGAAAAACGCCCGCGCCAGTGAAGGAATGCAAGGCAAAGTACAAGGGAACGAGCCGATATTCGATGACGACCATTTGCAAAGGTTGTTTGATGAGGTAAGTGAGAAATCGCGTGAGCGGGGAACTGAAGGCGTTACGCCAAGAGATTTTCTGCATCGCCTTCATAACGAGTGGAGAAAACATGACAGATATTAATGAAATCGGTGCAACCGCATTTGTCATCGCCTGTTTCCGCGCGATGGAAAATGAAACTGAACACCCTCTTTGTAACGACCCTTACGCCAAATGGTTCGTCAATGACGACATCCGGGTGAAAGCCAATCAGCTGGAAGCGGCGCTCCCCGAAATCGGGGAGATACTCCGTTACCGGTTTTGCCTGTTCGATGAGGTCGTCAAGAGCGGAATTGAAGGCGGTATGCGCCAGATCGTGACACTCGGCTGTGGCTTCGACATGCGGGGCCGGGTGTTTCGGACGGAAGGGGTTACTTTTTACGACGTGGACCAGTCAGCCGTTCTGTCATTCAAGAAGCGGGTTCTCGAAGAACACGGCATGACGCCGTGCACGGGCATCCCCTGCAACTATCTTGAGCCGGGCCTGCCTGCCCTGCTGACCGGGGCGGGGCTTGACCCCGACCAGCCAACCCTGTTCATCTGGGAAGGCAACACCATGTATCTGCCGGAAGAACTGCTGTTCGCCTTTCTTGACCGGCTGTGCGGCGAACTGTCGCAGTTCAGCATCGCTTTCGACTACCTTTCCAGGAAGGTCATTGACCGCGCCTCCGGCATTGAACGGATCACCGCGGTCACCGACCTGTTCGAGAAACTGTTCCATGTAAAATGGCTGACCGGATTCAATGACCTGGATGTGTTCGGGCAACGAACCGGACTTACGGTATCCGAGTCGGCAGGACTGCTTGAGGTCGGTAAACGGGCGGCGCCGGAAGCGGCGGCATCCATGAGCGCTCTGGCCGGCCTTTATTCATACGCAGTCCTGAAGCACGGGGCCTGACCCCGCCAGCGCTCCGGGTCGGCCCCGGGTCAACGCTGGCCGCGATATTCGCCCAGCAGGGACTCCAGGGCGGCTACCTCGGTTATCGGCATCCGGCAGGTATTGCCGGAGCATACATACACAGCCGGTTGATTGTTTATCCGGGTTTTGGCGGAGGCCGGATGCAAATCCGGAAGCGTCGCATCCGGCGCCAGATTCAGAACTATCCGGGCTGGCGTTGCAGTCCGATTGATAACCTGCAGAAATTTTCCGGTTTTCTCTTCGTCATGATTACCGATAACGACAATTTGCAGCAGGCTTCCCGGAAGTTCACTGTGATTAAGGAGTGACGCCATACCCACGAAATCGGACTGTGCCGCAGCGCTGAATGCGGCAATAATCTCTTCGGCGCGTTGCCGATAAGACTCGACAACCGTCAAGGCATGGAGACGGGCCAACACACTGACCATCATTCCATTGCCCGAGGGGGTTGCGGTTTCGGATGCGGTTTTAGCGCGAAATACGATTGTCCTGGCGTGCTCGGCGGTATGGAAATAACCGCCTCCATCCGCGTCCCGATAATGCCGATCGGCTATCGCCACCCAATCCCGGGCCTGTTGCAGACAGGCAGGGTCTGCGCTGACCTGATAGAGCGCAATCGCGGCATGCGCCATATTGGCGTAATCGTCAAGCAGCGCCATCGGGGTGCATCGCCCCTGCCGGTACGCATGACACAACTCACCGCCGGTACTCATTTTGTTCCGTACGAAATGCCACGCCGAAATTGCGGCATCAATCCATTCCTGTCGATTGAAGGTGGCCCCCGCTTCCGCCAGCGCCGCAATCGCAGACCATTCCAATCCGCCAGAATCTTGTCATCCAGGGCGGGACGGGGTCTGTGCCCGCGCGCGTCAAACAGTTTTTCCCGCAGTCGCGCCAGCCTGTCCTCAATCTCCCGGTTCTTTGTGTATGGATGATCGGTTCTGTTCAGAATGGTTTCACCCTCCCAGTTTCCGTCTGCGGTGACATCATGATATTTTTTGAACAATCGCGCTTCGTCAGCGGCCAGTACACGGTCTATCCCGCTCTCAGTCCATACATAAAAGGCCCCCTCTCCGCATTCCGTTTCCCGGTCTCCTTCGCGATACCCTTCACTGTCGGCGGCGATGCTGGACGCAAACCCGCCTTCATCCGACCTCATTTCGCGTATCATCCATTGCGCCGTATGTTCAATGCAATGCGAAAAAAGCGGGTTTTTTGTCTCCCTCCACAACAGGATCAGCAATGATATGATCAGGGCGTTGTCGTACAGCATTTTTTCAAAATGCGGGACCAGCCACCGGTCATCCGTCGTATAGCGGTGAAACCCGCCGCCCAGATGATCATAAATTCCGCCCAGACACATATGTTCCGCAGAACACAGAACGGCATCCCGGAACGGGGTATGACCGGTACGGCAGTATGCGTTCCACAACAGTTCGAGCAGCATGGTTTGCGGAAACTTGGCGCCAAGCCCGAAACCACCATAAACGACATCCATTCCGTCGAGAATCCGGCCCGCCGCATGATTCAGGAATTCCCGGGAAATCTCTCCATGGCTATGGTCACGAGGAATGGCAGTCAGATCGGTTACCCGTTTGACGGCCTCTTGCACGACCCTGTCGGGATTTTTGTTGAAAACTTCTGCGTTGGCGCGCAGCACACTTTTGAATGACGGCGCGTCTTGTCGCGCGACCGGAGGGAAGTAGGTTCCACCATAAAACGGTTCTCCGGTCGGAGTCAGAAACATGGTCAGCGGCCAACCTCGCCGTTGCCCCATACTGGCCAACGCGGACTGGTAAATGTTGTCCAGATCAGGGCGTTCCTCACGGTCAACCTTGATATTGACAAACAGTTCGTTCATCAATTGACCGGTTTCGGCGTCCTCAAAACTTTCCCGGGCCATGACATGGCACCAGTGGCATGCTGAATAACCGATCGACAGCAATATCGGTTTTCGGGCATCTTTTGCGATTGCCAGCGCTTCCTCGTCCCAGGGTTGCCAGTGAACCGGGTTGTCCTTGTGCATCCGCAGGTAAGGGCTGGTCTGCTGATCCAGACGGTTTCTTGAAATCATCGTTTCTGCCGTAGCCGAATAGCCGCTAGTGGCGCGGACCCTGATCCGGTTTCAGTAACAACCGTTCAACCAGCCTGCCCCCCATGATATGATGGCGCACGATGTCATCAATATCCTTTTCCGTGGAATAGGTATACCAGATCCCTTCCGGATAGATCACCATTACCGGGCCCATTTCACAACGATTGAGGCAACCGGCGTGGTTGATGCGGATATCTCTCAGGCCCAGAGCCATGCTCCGCCTGCACATGTAGTCACAAAGCAGTCGCGACTCTTTGGCAGAACAACAGCCGCGGCGGTGTTTGGGCGGTCGTACATTGACACAACAAAACACATGCGCGTTGTAATACAGCGGCATATCGCTCGCGCGCCCCACCGGATTCTTTCCCGACGACAAACGATCATTTGCCGTACTGCGCCATTCAGTCATTTTTCTCCCTTTGGATTATGCAGGTTCACGGAATGTGTAAAGAGATACAACCAGGCGCCGAGCAGCATGCCGATGATCGGCCCTGCCAGATAAATCCAGTAACTGGAGAAATCTCCATACACGAGATACGGACCGAAGGCCCGCGCCGGGTTCATCGCGGCGCCGGCATAGGGCCCCATCAGCATGACTTCAATGCCGACCGTTGCTCCGATTGCAATGCCTGCAAATTTATTGGCGGCCGATTTATGAAACGCGGTGGCACAAATGACCCACATCAGCAAAAGAGATAAAAACAACTCGACGGCAAACGCAGGCAATGCCGTCACACCGAGTTCGGTATTTGGAATGTTGACGCCCATTTTGCCGTACCTGCCAATAACCTGAAGCAGGAAATATCCGGCCAGGGCGGACCCGGCCATTTGCGCGATGATATAGCCCGGCAACAGACGTTTGTGCAGTTGTCCCAGCGCCACGGCGGCAATTGACAGCGCCGGATTGACATGGGCGCCGGAGACATTGCCGAAAGTATAAATGACAATGGTAATAATGGATCCGGATACGATTCCCGACCCGACAGGCCCGAGCCGGCCGGTAATGTCATCAATCATCACCGCTCCGGCAGCAAAGAATACCAGGGCGAATGTACCGATCAGCTCGCACAGATATTTTCGGCAGTCATCCATGTTCAGGAGCCGGCGCCTGACAGCCGGTCACGCGGTCAACCGGAAGTACAGCATCGGCAAACGTTCCGGCAAGGATTCCAGCTTGTCTATCTGAACGAAATTGCGCTGCCCGAAAATGCGGGTCAGGTAATTTTCTCCGCCGCTATCCAGAGCCACACAAAATACATCAATTCCGTCCCGGGCCATTGAGTGTACGGCATCGCGGGCATCCTCAACCAGATAATTCCTGTCGAGTATGTCGATGTCGGACGGTTCGCCGTCTGACAGCACCAGGATCAGGCGCCGGTGGGTCAAGCGGGTTTTGATGTCCGCTCCGGCGTGTCTGATGGCGGCGCCCAGACGAGTCGAATACCCCCCCGACAAACCGGCCAGACAGGAACGGGCGCGCCGGTCGTAATCCGCGTCAAAATCCTTGACCCGGTAATAACGAACCTCGTCCCGTTGATTCGAACAAAACGCGGCAATAGCGAACGGGTCTCCCAGCCCCGACATCGCATGCGCCAGCAACGCTGTCGCCTGACACTCGATATCAATGACCTTCGCTTTTGCCCCCCGTACACAATCGTTGGTCGATTCTGAAATGTCCAACAGCGCCAGCACGGACAAATCCCGGCTCCGGCGTTCCGTGCGGGTATAAACCCTGGGGTCGGGTTGTTCACCCAACCGTTGTTCAATAACCGACTCGATACAGGCGTCAATGTCCAGATAATCACCTTCGTGTTGCTTGCGTATTCTTTGCGGCCGGCTTACTCGCGCGTTGCTGATCAGCAACCGGATTCTGTTGACGACATCGGCATATCGTTCCAGCGTATCCTCAATGACCCGCAACGACCCCGGCCTGGGCGCAAATTCGACTATCGTTGTCCATTCCCGGCGTTTGCGCCCGGTCAGGTAGTCATACTCCGGATAGCGCGCGACCGGAATACCGTCTTCCTCCACCACCTCAACCGATATCGGAGCAGCCTGATCGTCGCCCGGCTCAGGCTCGTCGCGTTCATTGTCCGCCGGTTGTTCCGGATCATCCGGTTCTTCTATCTGCGCCGAGTCGAACAACATTTCAGAGTCCATCTGCATCGCTGATTGCTGTTCACCAAAATCCCACAACCCGCGGTTATCATCCCGATACGCCGGTTCGACGACATAGGTCCTGGCATTGAACTGCACCCGCATCTGCCCGAGGTTGTTGCCGAGCAAACCGCCAATCTCACGGCTGGTTTGCGCATCCCATTTGTCCCGCCCGGCATCCACCATTTCACGGCCGCGGCGGATCCAGCCATCTTCATCCCGATAGTCCGGATCCATCAATGCACGGGCCAGACGGGCCAACAGGCTTGGGGCCGTCATTACGCCGCTGGCCAGCGCAATATGAAACGGCAACCACAAGCGTCTCAGTCCCGGGAATTCGCGCATCGCCAGATACTCAACACGCGCATCTTCGATCAGGGAGATAATAGCGACCTGCATCGGCCTCAACTCAAGTACCGGAAACGAGCTGCCGGAATAACGCAGATGGGCGCCGATATGCGCCACGCTTGCCCGGTACAAATCCAGCGCCTGATCCCCCTTATACCCCGGAAACGAAGGCGGCATATGAATGATGCCGCTACCAAACGTGGCGCGCCGCCAGACATGATCCGGGGTATGCACGGAGGTTTCGCGCAGGGGTTGTCGAATCCCCCATAAGGCGTTCATATAGCTTTTCAGCTCGCGCTGAATATCGGCAAACGTGACCGCTCCCGATTCCCGCTCCAGCCATCGTTCCGCTTCCGGGTCGGCAAAGGTAAAGAACTGAAATCGACGTCCGGCATCGGCGCCCGCCGCCCTCACTCCCGCCAGCAGCCAGGATTCCAGCCTCGTTACGTTCAACCGGCTCAGCAGATAATCCATTTTTTGCAACACGACCAGCGCCGATTCCGGGGCGAGGTGGATGAATCGCTCAATCAAACCCAGCCAGGAGCGGAACAGCCATTCATCACCCTGCAACCGGGCCGCGGCGCGAACCGCGGCAACAGGCAATTCCTGCGCGGCGACCTTGCCCGACTTGATCGCGACCGAAGAGACCACATCGGCCAGATGCAAGACATCGCCCGGATCGATTTTATCCGCAAGTTCGCAGGAATGGCGTGTCCAGGATGAGACCACACCCTTGCCATAGCCGGCCTGATCCAGGCGGCGGCAAGCGCGCAACCAGCGCGCCTCCCAGGCTTTTGGAAAGGAATGCTCAAGAACCCGCTTGACGACAGCCTCATCCGTCAATTTGCCGTCGTTGACGACCACATCCAGGAAATCGGGCTTGGCGCGGAAACTCATGCCTGGCCAAAGCAATCAGGCGCAAGCTGCAATCGCAGCTCCGAGAGCCCGGCATATGTCCGCATCATCAGTCAGCGGAGATAACAGGGCGATTTCACAGGCTTCTCCCAGTGGAACTCCCCGCTTGATTAATCTCCCGGCATGAATCAGCATTCTGGTCGAACAGCCTTCGTCGAGACCATGGCCCTTCAGATTGCGCGACCGCTCGGCAATCTTGATCAGTCGGGCGCCGGTTTCCCTGTCGACCCCGGATTCCCGGCAAACAATTTCCGCTTCGACCGCAGCTTCCGGATAACCGAAGCCAATCGCGCAAAATCGCTGTTTGGTGGATTCCTTCAGATCTTTCAACACGCTCTGATATCCCGGGTTGTAGGAAATCACCAGATGAAAATCAGGATGCGCGCGGATGATCTCGTTCCTTTTCTCAAGCGCAAGCATTCTGCGATGATCAGTCAGGGAATGAATGACCACGCTGGTATCCTGGCGCGCTTCGACGATCTCGTCAAGATAGCAGATTGCGCCGTGCCGCACCGCCAGCGTCAACGGCCCGTCATGCCATACCGTGCCGTCCGCATCCAGCAAAAACCGGCCGACCAGATCCGACGCCGTCATGTCCTCGTGACAGGAAACGGTGATCAACGGCAGTTTCAGCTTCCATGACAGATACTCGATAAAGCGGGTCTTTCCGCAACCGGTCGGGCCTTTCAGTACGATCGGTGTGCGGTCTGCATGAGCAGCCAGGAAATTCTGGATTTCATTGCCGGATGGTCTGTACCAGGGTTCCCCGGTTACCCGATATTCTGCCAGGGGCGTAGCTGATTTTTTCATTTGCCTTGCTGAGCCGGACACCCGAAAAAAGAAACGAGAGCCTGCGCTCCCGTTTCCTGACAGTTATGCGGCCCTTAACGGTGCGCCGCTGTTTTCTGGTTGGGGATGCCGTCCATTTCGCATTCATCGGTACCGACCGTCTCGCGGGTAATTTCCTCGACCATCTGGCGGGTCGCATCCGGATCATTCACCCACTTGCTGTAGAAATCATACGGACATACAGCCAGCCCCCGGTCTCCATCACCGGAATTAATCATACCGGTATACCCCCGATGCAACAGCTTGAACAGATGGTTTTCAGACTGGCCGTTACGCCGCGCATCGCGAATCAGCGACAGCGAAATAGCCGCATACTGAACCCCGTTTTCTTCTTCGCCGCATTCGCCCAGGGTGCGTCCGTCAAAGCCGATAATGGCAGAGTGGCCGAAATAGGAATAAACGCCGTCAAAGCCGGAAGCATTGGCTACCGCCACATAGCTGTTGTTGGCCCATGCCATGGCCTTGGCCATAATGACCTGCTGATCTTTTGCCGGATACATATATCCCTGGCAACGGATGATCAGCTCGGCCCCTTTCATGGCACAGTCACGCCAGATTTCAGGGTAGTTGCCATCATCACAGATGATCAGGCTCATCTTCATGCCTTTGGGCCCTTCACTTACGTAAGTGCAGTTACCCGGATACCAGCCTTCGATCGGCACCCAGGGCATGATCTTGCGGTATTTTTGCACCACTTCACCCTTGTCATTCATCAGGATCAGCGTGTTGTAAGGCGCTTTATTGGGGTGTTCTTCGTGCCGTTCTCCGGTCAACGAAAATACGCCCCAGCACTTGGCCTTGCGGCAGGCTTCTCCAAAAATTTCGGTTTCCTCTCCCGGGCAAGCGGAAGCGGTTTCGTACATTTCCCTTTCGTCGTACATGATGCCATGCGTGCTGTACTCCGGGAAAATGCACAGATCCATTCCTGGAAGCCCCACTTTCATGCCGACCATCATGTCTGCAATCTTGTGGCAGTTCTCGATCACGTCCGCCCTGGTGTGCAGACGGGGCATTTTATAATTTACGACGGCTACGCCGACCGTGTCTTTACTGCTTGAAATATCACCATGGTACATGATTCGCTCCTGTTTGAGTGGTTTATAGTGACGGATTTTCTGGCGTCAATCCTGTCACAGAGGTAAATTCGCCTTTGCGCCGGGAACTGCCTGTTGCCGCGGTCCGGGCCGCGGGGGCCGTTTGCGGGCGATGAATGATCGTTCCGCGCCTGGCCAGATTTTCGGAAAGCATCCGTTCTTCAAAAAGTCGCGCGTTCATGCGGCCGGCGATTCTCAACCTGCCACACGGCGATCATAAAGGAATGCGCTCAGCGCGCCGAGCATAATCCAGAAAACCGCATTGGTAACCAGCGAAATCACGACAAAGGCGTTGGCCAGTTCAGGCGGCGCCAATCCGGCATGGCTGCCAGCCTGTGGCGCCCCAAGCAGATGGGGTATTGCGAGCAGCGCCAGACCCAGCCAGCGGATGGAACCCGGCACAAAAGCAAGCACAAGCAAACCGCCGCCTGTCAATATCACCGTGAGCCACCACCATGCCTGACGGGCGCCCAGGTCCCCTGCCGCCGCGCCCGGCAACTCCGGAGGCAATCCAAGAGCCGGGGCCAGATGAAATGCGGCAAAGCCGCCCAGTCCCCAGATAACACCCCACCGCCAATTGACTCGGGATTGCCTCATCCCGGACTCCGATACCATTGTCCTGATTGCATAACAAGCGACCAGGATCAGCGCAAAACCGATGCCGATGATCATGGTATTGGCAAATGTGAAGAAACTCCGTTCAAATCCATCCTGTGGACTCCAGACTTCTCCGTGGCCGTGGCCTGCGTGGCGCCCTGCGTGCGAAGCGGCTGATTGCTGGTCATGATCACTCCCGGCTACGCCGGTTTTTTCGTAAGTCTCAGCCTCAAGAAGCATTGGCGCTACAGTGAAATGCTGGATGGCCGCGAGCAACAGGCCCGCAACCCCGCCAGCAATCACCGCGGTAGAAAAAAATCGGTAGGCAAAGCTGCCCGTCATTCAGCGCTCACTCTAGTGACAAGGGAACGCCAACCCGTGACGTCCGTCGTGCGCCGCATTGTGGATGATTTCAGGAGATGCGAAACCGACCGCATAAATGATGAATACACCCATCAAAATGGCGGCGCTGACTCCGATCACCTTCGACCATGGAACCGGGACCGTTTGAATATCAGTCAATTGATTCATTGATTGTCGTATAGCGCTCATTTTTTATTTCTCCCGTATTACAACGTTTCAGGTAAGATTGATTACTGTCCGATTTTGATATTTTTGACTATCAAAAGTAAAGTTAAAAATGTCGGTAACTTGATCAGGATTCCGTCCGCGGTTCGGAAATGACACAACGCGCAAATCCTTCCGTAAACTCTTCCCGATCAAGATCCCGACCGATCACAACATACTCGGTTACTCTCGGTTCGCCCGATTTCCATGCCCGGTCCGGCTGGATGGAAGTCAACATACGTACACTCTGGAATATCATCCGGTCGCGGAATCCGCGGGCATTGAAAATTCCCTTGGTTCTGTAAATATCATCCCCCCGCTCAGCCAATAAAGGCGTCAACCATAGCATGAACCGGTTCAGGTCCACCGGCCGCTCTTCGCGTATGACGAACGAACCGACAGCCTGATCATGCTCATGTTCAAGGTCATCCAGAAACGCCGGATCGACCTGCAACTTTGCCTCCAGCTCGAAAGCGCCCACACCGACCACTTTCCCAAGATCAATTTCGCTGTGTTCGGTATGGTAAATTCTGGCAAACGGGTTGGATTTTCGAATAGTGCGCTCGACTTCCTCCAGCCGTTCTTTCGAGACCAGATCCGCCTTGTTAAGCAAAATAATATCGGAAAACGCGATCTGTTCCCGGGCTTCCTCGCTTTGCGCCAGATTTTGTTCAAGATTGACCGCATCAGCAAGAGCCACGAAAGAATCAAGCCGGGTTTTCGAGGTCAGTTCGTCGGCCAGGAAAAAAGTCGACGCAACCGGCGCCGGATCAGCAAGGCCCGTGGTTTCGATCAGAATCGCGTCAAGCTCCGAACGCTCCTGCAATCGATTCACGGTATCAATCAGATCGCCTCGCACCGTACAGCACAGACAACCGTTATTAAATTCCACCAGCTCTTCCTGATCCTCCTGGACAATCAACTGGCCGTCAATGCCGACTTCACCAAATTCATTGACGATGACCGCGATTTTACGCCCATGCTGCTCACAGAGAATCCGGTTGATCAGGGTGGTCTTTCCCGACCCCAGAAACCCCGTCACCACCGTGACCGGTATTCGGGAATCGTCTTCAATCTGCGTTGCAGTCATCAGGATATCTTCAAGAAGTATAAGTTTTTCGCCGTATCATACCGTATCATAAATGGGGGCTGGACTCCGGTCACTATCATATCAATCGCGACCGGAGAACCTGCCTTCACGGGTAACCCGCTACGGGGTTGGCACCACCGTTTTGGTCATCATGTCGATGCCCTGAGCCAGAATTGAAGTACGGTCAGCCGGCGGCAGTTCGTCTCCTCGCATCTGGTCATAAGGAACTACTACCCAGCAGGCGCAGCCCCACAGACATTCACCCGCCATTCCGTTGAACCGGATCGCGGGTTCAGACATCAATACGCCAAGATCAAGCAGCCAGGAATGCTTCAATAGCTTTTCTTCCCAATCGAATTTATCATACTCATCCCGGGCTTTCCAGAATACATCCAGGTCAGTTTTTGCCATACCCGGCAAAATGATGTCGGCATAGGAGGTCAGATGATCGAAAAACTCATGGTTCTGCATTTGCAAGGTGGAATCTTCCCCGGGTACCAGAAATCGTCCAGTGATCTTTTCCTTCAGCTTGGCGTTGATATGTTCAAATCCGATTTCGCGAGGCGCATGGCAATGCACTTCCGCGTAATCCGTCCTGAACTTGTCGCTGACGCCGGAGTAGTCATCAATATGATCCACCCATTCCTCCATCACGGCGCGCCATTTGCTGATCGCTTCACCCGGCAGTACCTGTACACCAGGATGGGTGAACTTGGACAGGTTGTAAAGAGTCCAGTTACGGGACTTGCCGCTTACCGTTTCATGGGGCGCCCCGGTAAAGCCAGCCGGACGCAATGCCCGGAACAACAGCTTTCCGTCATCCTTTGCCGCAAACCGCATGAATGAATCCTGGGCGAACTTGTTGGTTACCTCATTGGCAATGCGATGACGCACCTCAGGATTGATATTGCGGTTCCTGTCGTCGTTTCGGGTGTAGGATGACAAGCGCTGGAATGAGTGCTCGGTATTCACAGCCATGAATCCACCGGTGAACGGGCTCTTGTAAAGGTCGCCCCAGACCGCGCAGACACCGGCATTCTTGTCGTCATCCAGCATACAGTCGATCTCATTCAAAGTAGGGAACATGGCCGGATTGACGTCTCCGTCACCGGAGTTGGGCAGTTGTCCAACACCCACGACGGGGATCCGTCTTCCCAGTTTGACGCTGGCCAGATGCCGGGCAAGGTCGACAATCATACCACTGCCGGTTCCGCCATTCAGACTGAAACAGGCCAGAACCATGGAGGGAAGCTCTGCTTCCTCTATATGGTTGGCAAATCTTTGCAACGCTTTTTCCATGGGCCGGTCGCCATCATAATAAGCTTTTGCGTAAACCGCTTTCGCTACCGCTCTTGGAATATGGTCACCAGTCCTGGGCAACTTGATTGCCGAAGGCAACCAGGGTTCATAATTTGGATTCCAGTAGTATCTTGGATACTCCAGTTTCAAAAATTCGCGCATACGCCGCAGAGAGTTGAACAAATCGTCACGCTCCGGGATTTCAAGAGCAACCGATTCGAAATGAAACCGCTCTTGTGGTATGCCTCTTTCCTCAAGACGCTGGCGAAATCCGGCGGCATAATCTTTTGCCGGAATCATATCATCTTCACCAATATCGACGACCAGCGCCGCGACTCGCGCCCGTGGGCTCTCCAGAATATCTTCGATCTCTCCGGTACGGAGCAGACCTTCTACATAACCTGATCCGGACCGCCCCACACCCACCACATGTATGCAGTGAGGAGCCTGCTCACCGGTCGCGCTGTGATACATAGAATGTTGTGCCATTTCTTAATCTCCTCGTTTGATAAAGCCGGTTATAACCAATTTCCGGGCCCACAGGTATGGATATAGCGCGATACCTGTGCATCCAGAAGCCTGAAAACTGTACGTAACACCCGATTCAACACCGCACCGTGAAACCCGTATCTTCATCCAGAAATCCAAGATCATAGAGTACATGGGCTGCCGAGGTTGAACGTTCATCGGTCACGTACACCCGATAGTCTTCCACAAATAACCCCGGGTCCCTGTCTATCAACCCTTCCTCGATCAGTTCAACGCCTTTTTCCAGATTGACGCGGCTCAACCGCGCTTTCCATAGCGGATTCTCAATATAGATGGCATCGTCATCACAACCTGTTATGGTCAGTGTCTTGCCTCCGGCAACAGTCGGTATCTCCATTCCGTTGGCGTACTTCTTTTTTACGTTCTTCCAGTCAAGCGGCATTTTTCATTCCTGTGATTATGTTTCCGAACATGCGGGCTTCTGTTGTTATGCGGCCACTGCCGTTTCAACTTCTTCCGGTCCTCTGATCTGGTCGTAGGGAACCACTACCCAGCAGGCGCAACCCCATAGACATTCCCCGGCCATACCATCAAATCGAATCGCCGGTTCACACAGAAGAACGCCGAGGTCAAGCAACCAGGCATGAATACTCAGTTTTTCTTCCCAATCCAGCGTGTCGTAGGACTTGCGGGATTGATAAAACATTTCAAAGTCGGTTTTACTGACACAAGGCAGTATGAACTGCAACGTACCCGGCGCCGCATTGACCGAAGCGGTGATGGCCGGCTCCGCCAGCGGCGAAAACGCCTCGCCCAGAATCTCTGCGACCCGGCCGGTATCGGAATCCTCAGCGTCGGCTGCGCGTATTTCGATAAATTCCGGCCGGTAACTTGATCGAACACCAAGACGCCCAGCCATATTCTTGTCTGCCAGTACGCCTTCCCCGATGTCGGCAAAGCCCAGCACATGCGCCCACTTGCTCCCATACGGGGTACGTGCCGCAGCATGTTGGGTGGGCGGCGCCCCGACCCAGTTCAGCATGCGCAGAGTCTCCCAGAAATCAAGCCCTTTATTACGCGTCAGAAATGAAGAAACTTCCTGGTCGACCCGCTCATGCGTTGCCGCAAGGCTGCCGGTTGACTCCCAGACCGGTTGCTGCGGCACGATAATGACTCCACTGGTAAACGGATTCCGGTAAAGGTCACCCCACACCGCAATCACGCCCTCGTTCTTCGTTTCGTCACCCATACAATCAAGTTCGTTCAATGTCGGGAATAATTGGCTGCCTTTGTGAACATCCTCATCACCTTCACACGGAGCAATGCCGACTCCAACCACCAGAACCCGCCTGCCAAAGGCGACATTGGAAAGATGACGAACCATATCGACCATTATGCCGCTGCCTGCGCCGCCGCCCAGACCAAACACGACCGCCACCACCGACTGGCCGGGAGCGCTATCCACATGGTCGGCAAATCGTCTGATCGATGCGCGCATTTCTCTGGCGCCGTCATAATAGGAACGGGCATAGAGCGCCTTGGCGACCGACCGCGGTACATGCTCCTCCTCCCCGGGAAGCTGCGTCTTCGACGGCAACCACGGCTCATAATTCGGATTCCAGTAGTATCTCGGGTATTCAAGCTTGAGAAATTCGCGCATTCGCCGCAACGAATTGAACAATTCATCACGATCCGGCATGTTCAGCGCAACAGTTTCCACCTGCGCGCTTTTGTCAGGCAACTCGTTGGCCAGCTGTCGCACCTGCGCAAGGTCCTGATCGCCAATGTCGACCGCCAGGGCAGTGAATCCGGACTCTTCACCGGGTGAGGAATTCGCAATCTTGTCCCTGAGTATCTGCGACACGATATCTGCGCCCGCTTTCCCGATACCCGCGACATGCACTGAAAACGGGGTGGTTTCCAGATCGGTAATGCGATGAATACCCCGTTTGAGGGCGTCCAGCTTGCGCCTTGCCAATTTTTCTTCAGCAGACAGGCCGGAAGCCGCAGTCTTCTTTTTCTTCGCCATTTTCTCAGTCCCGTTTCTTGACCTCAAATCTCATCCGGGCGACGACAGGCACGGTCGAGGCGCCCGGAGACGCTATCCCCGTACAGTAGCGAGATGGTTTGCCCGGGTAAATAGGTAGCGCTACCCAAATTGAAATCATCCGCCCCCTGAATATTTCGTTATGCATCAACCCCCCCGACCCTGGCCATGTTGATCAGTTCCAGCAGCGAACGGGCGTGCATTTTTTCCTTTATCGCGGCGCGATGGTGTTCAACGGTTCGCCGACTGATGAACAATCGACCGGCAATCTGTTCACTCGACACCGTCGACCCGTCATTAACGACAACCAGATGTCCCAGAATCTGTCGTTCGCGCCGGGTTAATGTCGCCAGTCTGGCCTTGATTTTTTCGCACTCCCGGCTGTTCCGCTGTTCCCGATCATGCCGGGACAGCGCTTCGCATACACTGCGCAGAAGATTCTTCTCAGGGCAGGGCATCCCCAGAACATCAACGGCGCCAGCCTTCATCGCCTGGACACACGGGGCAATATCTCTTTCGCTGGTCAGGAAAACACACGGCAGGTTGATTTGACCGGCCTTGAGGCTGGCCTGCAATTCCAGCCCGGTCATGCCCGGCAGTAAAACATCAATCAGCACACAACATCTCTGGTCACGGGGCTGTCGTTCGGAGTCGAAACTATCCAGAAACTCCTCCCCGGACGCATAACTTCGTGTGCCGAACCCTGCTGTCTCCAGAGTTGAACTCAGAGATTCGCAAGCATCGTATTTGCTTTCGATTATGAATACAGTCGAGCGTTCAGCATTCATCACTTCACCACCGCGGTCGACCACACTGGGAAAACCAGACTAAAAAAGCCCCAAAAACGAACCCGACATACTGACGAGAACCTTTTTGGGGCTTTTTTGCCCGATTTTCCGGGTAGCATGGTTGCTACCGTTTTCAGCCCGCGGAACCTTGTACCGGTTTTCCGCTTGCAATACCCTTACTAAAAATAGTAGAGATTGTCAATAAACATTAATTATTTGTAACGAATAGCGGTCTTGCCGCACAGACCTGCATCTCTATTTTTTTCTGCGGTTCGGGCGCTCGCCAAGCAGCGCCTGACGAGTCACCTCCCACAGTTTCAGAATGGCCGAGCGCAGGACGAAGGTATCCCGTGCAACCAGACGCACCCAGATACCGCAACCGTTCGGCAGGCTTGACAACCCGGCGTATCCGGAAAAACCGGATTCCAGGAAACCGCGAATGGATGCGCCGAGTCCGGTTGTGCTGTGTGACCGGTTCAACAATACGAACGTCCCCTGGGTCGCATTCTTGCCCATGACCCCTGACTGGCCGCTACCGAACTGCGCTCCGGACACCCGGTAACGGTCGAGACACAACAACGTTCCATCCGGACTCTCCACCCGGGTTTCATTGTAATATTCAGTGAAACTCTCCCGCCGTACAACCGGCTCTGCGGTGGCCGGGGCATGGTGCATGAACGCGTCGGCCATGATGACGGTAGCGCTCGGGTGAAGCTGTACAACAGCGCCGGAATATATGTTCGCCCCGGGGAACAGGATCATCGGGTCGGGGAGATACTCGATGAAACTGTTCTCGTCCGCGCGAATGGTTACACAATGACGGGCATCACCCTCGTCCATGCGATGTACGATGGTTGAGGATTGCGTGGTGATATGAGATTGCGACCCGGGTAGCGCATGAAATTCGCACGACAAGCGATCGTGGGCAAAAATTCCACCGGCGCTTGATTGCAGATAAACGGTCGCCAGCCCGCTCGGGCAGGAGTCGACATACTGCGCCCGGCATATATGAAACGGATACCGGCAAAACTGGCCGCTGAGGTAAGTCCGGCCATCCGCCGCGGCCCGCAACTGCAAATCCAGGTCTGCCGAAGCCGACCGCCCGCTCTTGGCCGCAGACTTGACCGCAGTATTCAATTATCGGGACTGAAGGCAAACAGGACATCGTGTACCAGTTGATCCATGACCGCTTCGATGCCTTCCCCGGTTGCGCAATTGGTCAGCAGGATCGGTTTGCCGCTGCGCACCGCCGAACCCTCCCTGACCATCCGCTTGAGGTCGGCGCCAACCCGGGGCGCCAGATCGGTCTTGTTGATGATCAACAAATCCGAACGAACAATACCGGGGCCTTTTTTACGCGGTATGTCATCGCCATCCGCCGCGTCGATCACAAACAGCCAGTAATCGACCAGATCCAGCGAAAATGTCGATGCCAGATTGTCGCCGCCGCTCTCGATGATTACAGCAGCCAGCTTCGGATAGTCCCGCGCCAGCTGGTCGGCGCTCTGCATATTCAGGGTGGGATCTTCACGAATAGCGGTATGCGGACAGGCTCCGGTTTCCACGGCCAGCACGCGCCCGGGGTCAATCAGGCCACTGTGCCGGATGCGCTCTGCATCCTCACGGGTAACCAGATCATTGGTAATGATCGCAAGTTCCAGATCGCGCGCGGCGAATACCGGTATCAGGTTCTCGATCAGGGCGGTTTTGCCCGATCCGACCGGGCCGCCAATCCCGATCCGGGCCGGCCCCGGCAAATCCTGTGTTTTCGGTTCGGTCTCTGTATTCATACTGGTATTTGCCTTTATGTTCCACGCCTCTACCGTAGCATGTAACGTTGCGCCAACGGCAGTCTGGCAGCCGGTTCACAAAATGCCAGTTTGCCGTCAACAAATACGTCAAACGTCTGCGGGTTGACGGAGATGTCGGGGCAAGCCGAATTATGCAGCATATCCTGCTTGCCGAGTTTGCGCGTCGGCCCGCTCGGCAGCAACGGCTTGCGTAACTGTAATGTATCCTGCAGACCGGCCGAAATCGCTGCAGGGTTAACGAAACAGGCGCTCAGCGACTCTTTGCCCGAACCGAACGCGCCCCACTGCGGACGCATGATGGTCGGTTCGCAAGTCATCAACGAAGCCGCGCTGTCGCCCATCGGAGACCAGGCGATAAATCCGCCCTTGACCACCAGTTCCGGCTTGATGCCGAAAAAACCGGGACGCCACAATACCACATCGGCCATTTTGCCCGCTTCCAGTGAGCCGACATACTGATCGATACCGAATGTGCGGGCGGCGTTGATCGTATATTTGGCAATATAGCGCTTGATGCGTTCATTATCTCCCCGCTCGGTTTCCTCTTCGCCCAAACGACCGCGCTGGTCTTTCATTTTTGAAGCCAGTTGCCAGGTGCGGCAGATAACCTCGTTGATCCGCCCCATGCCCTGGCTATCGGAACCCAGCATCGCGATGGCGCCGAGGTCATGCAGGATATCCTCAGCGGCAATGCTTTGTGAACGTATGCGGCTCTCGGCAAAAGCGACGTCTTCCGGAATCGAGGGGCTCAGGTGATGGCATACCATGATCATGTCGAGATGTTCGTCGAATGTGTTTACAGTAAACGGATTGGTCGGATTGGTCGACGAAGTCAGGCAGTGGCTCATGCCGGCCACCTTGATGATGTCGGGCGCATGGCCGCCCCCGGCTCCTTCGGTATGGTACATGTGGATCGTGCGGCCCTTGATGGCCGCCAGTGTATCCTCGACGAAACCGCTCTCGTTCAGTGTGTCGGTATGAATCTGAACCTGAAAGTCCAGCTCGTCGGCGACCGACAGGCAAGTATCGATAACACTCGGCATGGCGCCCCAGTCTTCATGAATTTTCAGGCCCAGACACCCTCCTCTCATCTGGTCGTACAGTGAGCGGGGTTTGGAAGAATTGCCGCGTCCGAGAAAACCGAAGTTGATCGGCCATTGTTCGGCGGCTTGCAGCATTTTCCCGACATTGAAGACACCCCCGCAATCTATACCCACGGTGATCGGGCCAAGCGAACCGCCGAGCATTGTGGTAATACCCGAACTGATCGCATGTTCACATAGCTGGGCGCTGTCGAAATGCACATGCACATCAATCCCGCCGGGAGTTGCGATCAGTCCTTCTGCATCGCGTACCGTGGTTGCCGCGCCGCAAACCAGCCCCGGGTGCACGCCGTCCATCGTCTGCGGGTTGCCGGCCTTGCCGATAGCGACAATTTTCCCGTCCTTGATACCAATGTCGCCCTTGACGATACCGAGAACCGGGTCAATCACCATGGCATTGCACAACAGCATATCCAGCGCCCCCATGGCGCTGTCATAGCCCGGCGCCAGGCCCAGGCCATCGCGCAGTGTTTTGCCGCCACCGTGCAGACATTCATCTCCCGGCACGGCGTAGTCATGCTCGACCTGCGCCACCAATGAAGTGTCCCCCAGACGCACGGCATCGCCGGTAGTGGGACCGTACATCTGCGCGTATTCTTTTCGTGTCATGATTGCCATCGTCTATGCCCCCCGGAATTTTCCTTGTCTGGCTGACTGCAAGGCCCGGGCCTTGTCATCCTCACTGCCTGCCGAACCGTTGGTCAGGCCGTTCAGGCCATACAGCATCCGGCTTCCGCCAAAGCAAGTCAAAGTGACTTGTCTGGTTTCACCCGGCTCGAAACGCACCGCGGTTCCCGCCGGAATATCAAGATGCATGCCGTAGGCTGCTTCCCGGTCAAAATCAAGCGCGCGATTGGTTTCAAAAAAGTGATAGTGACTGCCAACCTGTATCGGACGGTCACCGGTATTGGTCACTTCAATACACGCCGTTCGACGGTCCTTGTTGATTTCGATTTCTCCGGATGCCGGCAACAACTGGCCTGGCACAACCTGTTCCGATTCCTGCCTGACGCGGTTGCCGGGGCGGATCGGGTCATGCACGGTAACCAGTTTGGTGCCATCCGGGAAGGTGCCCTCAACCTGGATCATCGGAATCAGATCCGCCACCCCGGGCATGACGTCATCGGCGCTCAGCAGAGTCGAACCAAATGAGATCAGTTCCGCAACCGACCGGCCTTCACGGGCGCCCTCGAGAATTTCATCGCTGATATAGGCAACCGCCTCCGGATGATTCAGTTCAAGTCCCTTGTTTTTCCTTTTTCTGGCCAACTCCGCAGCCGTAAACAGGGTCAATCGTTCCATTTCTGTAGGTGTCAGTAACATGGTTCATTTCTCCTTCATCATAAGTTACGTAATTTCCGGTTTTTAATTTGCAAACAGGCGGTAACCATGCGCCTCGTGGCGCATGACCGCAATTTCCTGCTCCGGGGTGAATGAGTAAGCGCCGTCAAGACCGGTCGCTTCATGCAGCAGTATCCGCCGGATGAGCGGGCGGGCGCCGGCAATGATGGCCTGGCAATCCAGGTGCCCGATCACCCCCAGACGCAACGCGGCGCTGGCGGTACCGGCACAAAACGCATAGGCCGACATCAACTCGACCTCGGATTCACCAATCCCGATTGCATGCCATACGACCCCTTGCGCAACGGTATTGTGCCCATGCGCCATTTTATCGGCGATCATACGCTGGTACTCGGCGGCCCGCGGGGTTCCAAGACGGGCATGCACCCCCAGCAACGCCTGGCCGGCGCGCTTCGATCCGGCGCGGGATTCGGCTGCCAGTGTCTGCGCCTCAACCAGTGCGTCCACTTCACCCACCCGTGGCAGGTCGCCCATTGCCCTCCAGGCTGCAACGAGGATCTGCCGGTCGAATGGCGCCCAGCGAAACTGCAACTGGCCGTGCACAAACCTCTCAACCTGAGCCGATGATGTTACCCGCTCCTCATTGACCAGTGTTTCCAGTCCGCCGGACAGTGCAATGGCGCCGCTCGGGAAAAAACTGTCCGCGTGTTGCAGCGACAACAAAAACTGCCCGCTATCAATCTGTAGCGTCTGCTTCGACACGGCGCTTTTCAAGGAAGGGTTGAAGGCGGGCAAGGTAGTCTTTTTCCGGTCCCTCGAGCGCGACCTTCAGGACTGCTCCGTCGAAACGCACCCGCCAGTGCAGGTTACCCGCGAAGTAACCGAGCTCCAGCGCGCTCGGCATATCCACAGGCCTAAGCGACAGCCATTTCTGTTCGGACATGCGTATGACAATGGCGCGCTCGGCCTCAAGCAACAATACCGCGCCATCGAAAAGCCTCTGCTCGCGAGGTAATGCGACCAGACATTCCGTCCCCCGATCGGAGCGAACACGCAATCGCCGCCGCATGGTTTCATCAACTGTAATCGGGACATATTCGACCGCCTGTTTGTGGCCGAGGACATGCAACCGCTCGCTGATTGCGGCATCACCGGCCCGCCCGGCGATGCTGTTGATGGTGACCGTTCCGGTAACGGATTCTGTCACTGTGGGCCGACCGGGTCAGGCTTGCTCGTAGGCATGTGCGGCGCGCAATGCTGTGGCATCTTCGAAATGGCGCCCGGTCAGCATCAGACCGACCGGCAGACTTTCGACATTCCTGCACGGCACTGTAATTGACGGATGTCCGGTCAAATCGAAAGCCGCCGTGTTCGCTACCATGTTGAGCGCCTGGCGGACATAAGCCTTGCGGTCTTCTTCCGGACCCGGCGGAACTTCATGCGCGGTCTGCGGTGTGGTCGGCATAACCACCAGATCGAACGATTCGAAGACCTCGTTATAGGCTTTTGTCAACCGGGTCGCCAGATTCCTTGCGCGGCCATAGAAAACGCCGTGGTATTGGTCGGTCATATAATCTGCAATCAGGGTACCCAGTTTGGCAGTGGCAGAAAAATCACCGCCATGAGTCTTGATACCCCGGCCCATGGCCGACATCAATCTCGGGTTATACCAGCCCTTGTTCTGATAGCTGTGATGACCGGAATAAAAACTCGCCACCCCGCCCTCTATCGCAATACAATTCCACAATGGCGCCACCGTATTGTGCTCCGGAACCGATACCTCCGTGACCCCGGCGCCCAGGTCTTGCAGGACTTTTATCGCGTCCCTGACCGCCGAATCCACTGCCGGCATGGCCAGCGCGGAGCCGAATCCCTCACTGACCACGGCGACCCTGAGTCCCGCCATGTCACCGGACAGCGCCTGTGTATAGTCTTGTGATTCGATCTCGTCGGGCTGCCGCGGGTCGGCGCAATCCGGATCCTTGCCGGCAATCACCGAAAGCAGCAGGGCCGCGTCCTCAACCGTGCGGGTCATCGGTCCGATGTGATCTATAGTCAGGTCGAACCCCACGATACCGGTATAGGGCGCCAGGCCGTGAGTCGGTTTGAGGCCGACAATTCCGGACCACGCCGCGGGTATACGGATTGATCCGCCCTGATCGCCGCCGAGCGCGATATCGACCAGGTTGTCCGCGACCGCGCCGGCGGAACCGCAGGAAGACCCTCCCGCCGTATGATTGCGGTCAACCGGGTTCAGGCCGACACCGTAAGCGCTGGTATGTCCTCCCCCGGAGAAGGCGAAATCATCGGTGTTCAAAACCGCTGTAATGTGGCCGCCCGCTTCGAGTATGCGAGTAACCACCGTAGCGTCCACATCCGGGGTATAGTCATAAAGCAGCCGCGAGGCACAGGAAATCGGGATACCGGCAATACAGACCGTATCCTTGACCCCGACAGATTTGCCGGAAAGCCTGCCGCCGGCGCCCGGCAGCATGACCGAGCAGGTTCTGACGATGGCATTCAGCGGATCTTCTTGCGGGGTCAGGCGTCGCCCCGGCACCCGCACCGCGGGCACGACTTCGCGCACCGGGTCCGGATATTGCTCGAGGATATCGTACAGTTCGAGATTGTCACAAACCAGTTCGTATAAATCGTCCAGCTCGGCTTCGGTCAGTTGCAGATGGCGTTTCCCGCTAATCGCGGCGAGGTCGGCTTTTGAAGGTCGTCTAAGTGGCATGATAATGTCCTCCCGGACAAGTCAGTTAAATGGTCAGATAGGTGTGTATCCTTTCGGTCTCTACCTTGCTTCTGGTGTCTTCATAAACAAATTCTCCTTTCTCGATGATCAGGAAACGATCGGAGATTTCCATGGTAAAACTCAACACCTGCTCGGACACGACAAGGGCAAAACCCAGTTCCTTCTTCAGATAGTTGAGCGCCCTGGCGATGTCCTTGATAATGGACGGCTGGATACCCTCGGTCGGTTCATCCAGGATCAGCAACCCGGGATTATTGACCAGCGCCCGCGCTATCGCCAGTTGTTGCTGCTGTCCACCGGACAGGTTGCCGCCGCGGCGATTCCGCATTTCCCGAAGCGCCGGAAATACTTCGTAAACGAATGACGGGACGCTCTTTTTTCCGCTTCCGTGGATACCGGTCAGAATATTCTCCTGCACCGTCAGATAGGGAAAGATCATCCTGCCCTGGGGTACATACGCCATACCGGCGCGGACACGCTGGTAACTGAGCGCCCCGGTTATGATTTTCCCGGCGAAATGCAGGGTGCCTGAGCGCGCCGGAAGCAGACCGATCAGCGCTTTGAGCAGTGTAGTCTTGCCCATCCCGTTACGCCCCATGATGGCCACCGTTTCGTTATCCTGCACCGCAAAACCGATATCATGGATGACATGGCTGTCTCCATAAAAGACATTCAGTTTTTCGACCTCAAGGACCGCCATATCAACCGCCCAGGTACACTTCGATAACCCGCTCATCATTTTGCACCTGATCCATGCTGCCTTCCGCCAATAACCGGCCCTGATGCAAAACAGAGATCTTTTTGGCAATCATTTTGACAAACACCATATCGTGCTCAATAACTACCAGCGATCGCCCTTTGGCAATGCTCTTCAATAACTCGGCGGTCAACGCGCGTTCACGCGCGCTCATTCCGGCCACCGGCTCATCAAGCAGCATCAGATCGGGGTCCTGCATCAGCAGCATGCCGATCTCAAGCCATTGCTTTTGTCCGTGAGACAGTGTACCGGCCCGGGAATACAATTGCTCCTCAAGAGATATATCTCCGGCGACCGATTCAACCTTTTCGATCGTGGCCCGATCGTGACGGAAAAACAACGTATCATAAAGGCCGCGATGCTGCGCGGTGGATATTTCGAGATTCTCGAATACGGTCAAGTCCTGATAGATTGAAGGGGTCTGGAATTTTCGCCCGATACCGGCGCGGGTGATCTGGTAATCGACCATTTCCGACAACTCCAGGTCCTTGAACCGGATCGACCCATGGGTCGGCCTGGTTTTACCGCAAATCATGTCGAGCAGCGTGGTCTTGCCCGCTCCATTGGGGCCGATAACAACACGCAGCTCGTCCCGCTCTACCGAAAAAGAAAGATTGTCGACCGCCTTGAAACCGTCGAATGAGACGGTCAGATCGGTCACTGACAGAATTTCAGACATCCATTCAATCCGCCTTATCCAGCGCTCCTGCCATTTTCGGAGCCGCGCAGTTTTTTCAGGATTCCAGCGAGGCCCGCCGGCAGGAACATGACGACAAAAATATACAAAGCGCCAATAAAATAGGTCCAGTATTCGACGAAATTTTCCGAAAAAAAGGTTTTGGCGGCATTCACCAGAAATGCGCCATAGACCGCGCCAATCAGCGAGACGCGCCCGCCGACCGCTGCATAGATGACCATTTCAATGGAGGGTACGATGCCAACCAGCGAAGGGGACGCCAATCCGACCTGGATCGTAAACAGGGCGCCGCCAACGGATGCAAAAAGAGCGCCGACAGCAAAGATGAACGCCTTGAACAGGGCCGAATCATAGCCCGAAAACCGCACCCTGTCTTCCTGATCACGGATCGCCACGAGCACCCTTCCCAGACGGCTCCTTATGATGAAACGCCCGGCCAGTACAGCCAGCAATAGCAATGATACGGTAATGAAGTACATCACGACCCTGGCCCGATCCGTGTCCAGGTTCATGCCAAGAAACGTCTTGAAGTCCGTAATCCCGTTAATGCCGCCTGTGTAACCTTGCTGTCCAATGATGACGATTGCCATGATGGCGGCAATGGAAAGCGTGACGATCGTGAAATAAACCCCACTGACGCGATTTCGGAAATTCACGTAACCAAGCACGAATGCGAGCAGGGTCGGCAGCAGCAGGACTGCCGGAATCATGATCCAGACATGATGAAACGGCTCCCACCATAAAGGCAGTTCCTCGACGCTGTTCCAGACCATGAAATCCGGTAATCCGGCGGCGCCAAAAAATGCCGCCAGCGCCGTACCTGAAGATGAATCCGGATTAGCCGCGGCCTCAAGCTTCAGGAACATCGCCATCATATAACTGCCGAGGCCGAAAAACACACCCTGCCCGAGACTCAGGATTCCGGAATACCCCCAGATAAGAACAATGCCGAGCGCCGGAAATGCGAAACAAAGGTATTTTGCGGCCAACCCCAGCCTGAACATGTCAAAGGTAAGCGGAACGACCAGCAGCAGCAACCCGGCGAGGATCCACAGACCGGATCGTTCCAGGAAATCCACCAGCGCGTGGCGCAGGGACGGCAGGTTGCGGGCAGTCGTCATCGTCTGACCCGGGTGGCAAACAAACCGTTCGGCCGGAAATACAATACCACGATCACCAGCAACAGTACACCCGCGCGCGCCATGGAACCGCTCAGGTAATACCCGAACCAGGTCTGTATCTGGCCAATCAGAAACGCCGACAAAACAGTTCCGAGCAGGCTCTCCACTCCACCGAACACGACCACGATAAAGGTATCGACGATGTACGCCTGGCCAGTGTCCGGCGCTGTTGACGCCAGCATCGTAAACGAACTGCCGGCGATTCCGGCCAGCCCGCAGCCAAGCGCGAACGTATATGAATCAACCCGGCTCTGGTCTATTCCAACCGCCCCGCTCATGGCACGATTCTGGGTCACTGCCCGGATCAGCAGCCCCCAGCGGGTTTTGTAAAGCAAAAGATAAACGAGGGTCGCCGTGACGAGGGCCAACGCGATAATGAACAGCCGGCTCAGCGGAAAGGAAATACTGTCCGTAACCTGCCAGACCCCCTGTAGCCAGGAGGCGGTGGGAACACTGACCGGCCTTGGATTGATAAATTGTCGATAGAGTTGTTGCAACAACAGCCCCACTCCCCAGGTTGCCAGCATCGTGTCAAGCGGACGTTCATACAGGAAACGGATCAGACCGCGCTCAAGCAGGTATCCGAATATGAATGTAGTACAGAACGCAAGTACGATACCGACGAGGAAATAAATACCCATCAGGTCGGGGAAGAAGGCCTGGAACAGGAGCGCCGTGCCATAGGTCGTGTAAGCGCCCATCGCCATCAACTCGCCATGAGCCATATTGATCACGCCCATCAGCCCAAAGACAATGGCCAGACCCATGGCCATCAGCATCAATACCGAGAACACACTCAGGCCAGTAAAGGCCTGCAACGCGAGCATTTCACCGCTCATATCAATCCGACTCTCAACGATCCGGGATCTGCATGGTAAATGAATTCCGATTTGCGGAGAAGCGTCCGGGGTTATGCGAATAACCCCGGACGCGGTTCCCCGGGGATTGCGGGCTTACAGTTTCGGGAACGGATCAGGCTCGATAAGAGGGGACTCATAAAGCATGTTCACCTGCCCATCCGGCAGAAACTCGCCAATCCTGGCGTGTTTCCAGAGATGATGATTGTCAACATGGAACCTCACATTGCCCTCCGGAGCGTCAATTTCAAGTCCCGACGAAGCTGCCACCACCTTTTCCACTTCCGTGCTCTGCGCTTTTTCAACCGCCATAGACCACAGATATACGGAAATATAAGCGCATTCAAGAGTGTCGCCAGTGACCCGGTCGGCGCCGTATTTGTTCTTGAACGCACTGACGAATTTCTGATTCGCCGGATTTTCCAGGCTCTGGAAATAGCCCATGCAAGTCAGGGTCCCGGCAGTATTTTCGCTGCCGATTCCGGATACTTCTTCTTCGGAAACGGCGAGCGACAATACCGTTGTATCGCTATCTATGACACCGGCTGCCTTTAACTGCTTGAAGAATGCCACATTACTGCCGCCGACCACACAATTGACGATGACATCCGGTTTGGCTGCCTTGATCTTGTTGATCGCTGAAGAGAACTCGATATCCCCCAGCGGGTAATAGTCCTCACCCGCTACGGCGCCGCCGAGACGGTCGAGGGTGATCTTGCACAGTTTAATCGTGGTGCGCGGCCATATATAGTCCGAACCCACCAGATAATAGCTCTTTCCGCGGTTTTCATATAGCCATTCGGTCGCCGCAATCGACGATTGGGTGGCCTCCTGTGCCGTGTACATGATATTGGGCGAGATCTCAAGCCCTTCGTAATAAGTCGGATAATAAAGCAGACCGTTCAGCTTCTCGAAAACAGGCAATACCGCCTTGCGCGAGGCCGAGGTATAACACCCCATGACCGCCGCCACATTGTCCTTGTCTATCAACTTGCGCGCTTTTTCTGCGAATGTAGGCCAATCGCTTGCGCCATCTTCGACAATAGCCTCAATTTGCTGCCCCATGACTCCACCGGCATTATTGATCTCCTCCACTGCGAGCAGTTCGGCGTCGACAACCGATTTCTCGGCGATTGCAATGGTGCCGGTCAGGGAATGCAGGATTCCCATCTTCACCGTATCGGCCCTGGCGCCTTTCGGCCAGACAAACGGCATCGGCAGTACACTGGCGGCCGCTGCGGCCGTACTTGTTTTAAGGAATTTACGTCTGTTAATCGTGCTCATAATCTTGCTCCCGAATTGGTTCCAACCTCACAATATTCATACTGGCAGTTACTGAATAGTGACTGGTTACGGCTCATAAACAGCCAAAAAAAACACCCAATATCCGTTAACCCGTTTCAACGGGTGTCATGAATGGGCGTTTTCGCTCAACTTTATGATGGCGCTCTTGCCATCATTGCAGCGCTTTTCTATTGAATGTGTGAATGCGCTCTCTCTATTATTACCTCAACAACTCATGTGAGTCAACAATTGCTTTTGCAATTGTCCCCAGAGTAATGCGGCGTTCCATGGCCGTTTGCCGCAGCGCCCGATAAGCCTCGTCTTCACCGATACCTCTGGCCTCCATCAATATCGCCTTGGCTTTCTCCACCGAGCGCATGGACCGCAAATTGTCGTCCAGCCTGTTTATACGGAAGCGCAAGCGCCGCTCATAGCTGAACTGCTCCCGCGCAAACAGTATGGTCGTTGCAATCAATGTCTCGGTAACGGGAGAGTACAGTAATCCATGGGGGGCGCAATTCCGGATTTCCCTGAAATCTATCTCCCGATTTCTGGGCACATGCAATATGAACGGAAGGGGGGAATTTCCCGGCAGCCAGGATGTGCACTCGGCAATGTCCGGGAAAAGCTCGCAGATCAGTATTTCACCTTCGGTCGGCAAGGGAGCCGGAGCCGGCCACAGTTGCTTTACGACACCGCCGAGGCGCCGCAGCTCGCGGCTGATGTTGTTACCGTCTTCGTCGAACGGGACAACGACGAGAAACTCGAGTCCCCTGAAATCCTTGAAGAACTCTCTGCCTTTTCTCACAGTTTCTGAGATTACCCGGATACTGGTCCGGAAGCAGCCCTGCCGTAACCGATCAGATACGGATCTGCCGCGACCTGCCTCGCTGACTCATAGACAATATCAAACTGGCCGTCACGGTTTGCGCGTCCTATTCTGGACCACAAAGCCGTGTGACCACTCTTCGCATCCATCGAAACTTTCCCCTGCGGAGCCGTGTATTCCGTTTCCATGACCATTTTTCTCAAAACGTCGGTGTCCATTGTGCCGGCCTCGTCCAGCGCTTTTGCGAAAAGATGCACCTGAAAATAGGAGGCTTCCGCACAAACATTGGTCGGCTCGTCATCACCAAAATGTTTCTTGTACTTTCTTACGAACTCGGAATTCGCCTTGCCCTTTACCCCCTGGAAGTAGCTGGCGGCGGTCAGGTGGCGCTCACCGACGTCATAACCCATCTCCCGGATCTCCGTTTCTGTGGTCGTCAGACTGGCGATCGGCATCGTCTGCGGATCAAGGCAGGAGTTCGCGTAGGCCTGGTACAGGTAAGTGGTTGTATCGCCGACCACTGTGGAGAAAATGATGTCGGGACAGCATTTTTTTATCTCGCTGATGATCGGATTGAATTCGCTCTGGCCGGCGCGCAGACTGACATAAGACTCACCCACCACCGAGCCGCCGTTATGGCCGAGAAACTCTTTCATCAGACGATTCAGTTCGCGGGGATAAATATAGTCGGAGCCGACGAAATAGAATCGGCTGCCATAGCGCTTCATCAGATAGCTGCACAACACGACCACAGTCTGGTTCGGAGCCGACCCGGTATAAACGATGTTGGGGGAAAACTCGAAACCTTCGTACAGCGTCGGGTACCACAACAATCCATTGAGACGTTCCACGACCGGCAAAACAGACTTGCGGCTGCTGGAGGTATAACACCCGAAAATGGTATTGACTCCATCCTTGATCATCAACTGTTTGGCGTAACGGCAAAACGCCGTGGTATCCGACATAGGGTTGTAGGCTACCGGCTTGAGCGGGCGTCCCCGGATTCCTCCGGCGTCATTGATCTCTTCTATGGCAAGCATCGTCCCGGCTAATTGGGTTTTCTCGATCGCCGCGGTAGTCCCCGTCACAGAAAACAGAACACCGACCCGCCAGGGCGCACATGTCTTTGTTTCATTCAACCCCATAACGGTTCTCCTGACCTGCGTTTCAAACCCTGGGCAACATACCATAAAGACGAGACAACAGATTCCGGGACTTTCTTGCTTTCAGGTTTTCCGTCTGACTCTCTGCCACCTGCAACCGCAAATATCTGACCCGGACATTTCACAAGGCCGGCAAGGTCTCCAGTTTCGATATGATTCCGTCAGTTAAAATAAAAATCGAAGAAAACCCTGTCGTGACACAATGTTACCCGAATTCCATCCGTTTTTCATCTTTAGCGCCGCGCTACCCCAGCATTACCACCCTGAGCCAACGTCTCACGCCCTTTCTTTGACTTCCGCAGGTTTCTCGTATAGCCGCAGTCTGGGAAGTTCGAGCAGCCGAGGAAGCGGCCGTATTTCCCCATCCTCTCGTTCAACCAACCGTCGCAGACCGGACAGGCCTCGATTGACCCGCCGCAGTCGTGGCAGCGGAAGGCCTCCCCGGCCCTGACGGGAAGGCCGTTCCCACAGAGCGGGGGCAGGAACGCGCCGTGTGCTCGCACAGCGGAAAATTCGAGCAGCCGTAGAAGACGCCTCCCCCGCGGGCGTTTTCCCGGCGCTCCAACCGTCCGCCAGCGCATCGCGGACAGGACACGTCCTTCTCCGGCGGACGCCCGAACATCTCGACGTCGTATCCGCCGTCGATCAACTCCGTCACGAATTCGGACGGCGGCCCGCCGTCGGCAAGCAGATAGGCCTGCCGTCGCGCCCGGGTGATGGCAACATAGAGCAGGCGCCGCTCCTCGGCGTTCGGATGGGCCTCGGACGCCGCCAGCACCAGATCGAACAGCGGGTCGTCGGCGATCTCGGCGGGGAACCCGTGCTTCCCGGAACACAGTCCGAGGACCACCGCATAGTCGGCCTCAAGTCCCTTGGAGCGGTGCACGGTCATCCAGGTGAAGCGGAGGCCCGGATACTGTTTCGGCAGCACTTCCAGGTTGCGGGGCCGCAGATGCCGGTAGCGGCCCAGCAGCAGCACCTCCGACGCGCCGTCGTGGCGGCGGGCGTCCTCCGCGACCCGGTCGAGCGCCTCCTTCAGAAGCGGGAGTTCCTGCCCGCTGGGCAGTCCGACGAATACCGCGGGCCTGTCCGCCTTGCGCGTCGTGCGGACGGTCTTGCGGATTTGCGCCGGGTTGCGCAGCACGAAATCGGTAGCAACGGCGGCAATGCGGTCGGCGCAGCGGAACGTGGTGGCAAGATCGAGGCGCTCGAACGCGCCGAAATGGTCCCCGAACTCCCGCATCACCGCGATGTCCGAGCCGCCGAACCGGTAGATCGCCTGCCAGTCGTCGCCGACGACGAACAGTTGCGCCCCGGCCGCGCTGTCGAGCAGCGCCTTCAGCAGCCGCGCGCGGGACGGCGAGATGTCCTGGAACTCGTCGACCAGGATGTATCCGAACGGGCTCCGGTAACGTCCTTCCTCCACGAGATCGGTCGCCCGGCTGATCATGTCGTGAAAGTCGATTTCGCCTGCGCTGGCGAGCGCTTCCTCGTAGCGCTCGAAGATCGGCCGGAACACTGCCAGAAACGCCTGCGCCCGCTTCCTGTCCCGGTGAGCGTCGGCGCGCCTGGCGACTTCCTCGAATGACAACCGGCTGCCCTTGAAGTGCTGCAGGAAGGTCGCCACCAGCCGCGTGAACGGACCGATCCGGCCCTGCTGGTCGAGAGCGGCGAATATTTCCTCGCGCGGGACCGGCGAGAGAGTCACCCCGTGGGCCTCAAGCTTCTCCGTCAGATTTCGCAGCAGCCTGCCGTCGGCCTGTTCGTGGCTGAAGGTTTCGATCAGGACAGTGCCATGCCCGGCATGGACGCCGCGCTTCCATTCCATATCCCGCCAATATTCGCCCCGGTCGACGAAAGACGCCGTGTTCCCTGCGGCGTCGATCCCGAAGTGTTCGATATAGACGCCGTGGTCGGGAAGACGAAAGTCGGGCTTGTACTGGCGCTTCTCCGAGGTCGCCAAGTCGTGCTCGTAGGGAGCTTCGTATTCGTAGGTGACGCCGCGGAGGTAGAGAAAGTTGGCAATCTCGCATTCCTCGAAGCTGCGGACCACCTCGCCCTTCAGCGTGCGGATGTCGAACTTCCGGATATAGTCGTGGTACTCGCCCCAGTTTCTGAACTCCTGCTGGCTCTTGTACGGCGCGAATCCCTCTTGGAACCATTCATACACCATGGCGGACAGTTCGGGGTCGGCGAACAGATCGGCGAAGATGTCCTTGAACCGGTCGAACAGCGCCCGGTCGTTCTCCGCCGTCGCGGCCAGCGCCGGGCGCTTGCCTTCGGCTTCGCCGACGATCGCCATGCCGAGACTATGGAAGGTGCGCACCGTCACCTCGCGCGCAGTTGCGGCGCCGAGGCGTGCCTCCATCCGCTCTTCCATCTCCCTGCGGGCGTCGCGCGCGAAGGCGAGCAGCAGCAGTTCGGACGGCTTGCGGTACCCCTTTCGGACGAGCCACGCCGTCTTGGCCACGATGACCGATGTCTTGCCGCTGCCGGCAGCGGCGACCACGAGGTTGCGGCACTCGTCGATGACGACCGCCCGGCGTTGCTCTTCGGTGAGCGGGCGGGCCTCGACCCGGTCGAAGAACGCGCGCGAACGGACCAACTCGTTTGCGACGAACGCCTCATTGGCCTTCACTCTGGCATCGCCTGGCGCTTCCAGAAACTCCAGGAGGTCCCGTAGCATCCGGATCTCCGGGACATCCGACAGCACTTCCGGCCACCGCCCCGCGACCCCGCTGGCTACCGTTCTCGCCTCGGTCTCAAGGTCGCGAAATGCGTCGTCGGTAAGGTATCTGGCTGGATCGGCCAATGCCGTCAGCCGGTCATGCGCGGAGCGGAGCGTTTCCAGTTGCGGCGCGAGCGTACGGCGCCACCAGCCGCATCTCGCAGTTTCAAGTGCACCGGCAAAGGCGTTTGCATCCGTTCGGGGCAAGCCCGAAACATGCACACTCCCTGCGGTATGGCGGACCCGAACGCTGGAACAGAGCCGTCCGTGCGCTACATCGACCGCTTCTACGTCGCCCAACGATATGTCGGCGCGGCGTGAACCGAACAATAGCCGGACTGCTTCAGCGTTCACCGATGCCGCCTTGGCATGGCGCGGATGCAGGATCGCGAACAGGACTCTGGCCAGGCCCGTCCGCTTGGCCTCAAACAAAGCGCCGGCAGCAAAACTCGGTCGATGCGTGGATCGCCCGGCGTGTAATGATTTCGCCTCAAGCAATGCCTGTCTCCGTCCCGTTCGAAGCAACATGCAGTCGCCGGGCGCGAGCGGCTGGCACAGCGCCCGGCTGCGGTCGATTATCATGCTTGTGGCGGCGAAGCATCCAGCGTCGGATCGTTGGCGGCGTGAGGTGACGCAGGGTGTGAACGCACCCTGCATCGGCGGCTACCAACATACGGTGAACCTGCTCTTTGTTCGTACGGCAATGGGTAGCTGTCGCCTCCGGCTGAAGGAAAACACCTTCCGAGTACTTTTCATGAGCACTTTAGAAATCGCCCATCATGACCTTATCTTTCGATGTTGAGCCCATTTCGCGGCAAGTGTTCTGTGCTTTTTCAGGTAGTCATCAAGTGCACTCTGCCAGTCATCACTCCCAAAGGTCAGGATGACGGTATAGGCCTCATCGCTGATCTGATAGCATGCTTTAGGGCTGTTCACGGGTCGCACAGGATTATCTGGGTTGTAGCGTACAATACCCGCTTCTACGAACTGGTGCATTGTCTGGCGACGGAAGGTTTCACGCGTGTTGGGGGCATATGTCCGGCCATAATATTCACGCGTAAAATCCATGATGGGTGTAATACTCATCAGTGGTCTGTGTAACGCTTTCCATGACCCATCCGGCTTGAGATCAATTAGTGCCAGCAATGTGAGGGCCGAACGCTCGTTGAGTTGTCCACGTGGCATGCCGAATGCTTCCAGGATTGCTTTCGCATCATCAATATTTTGCTGGGCAAGCAGTGGGTTTTTTTATTCGTCATGTGGGAAAGCTCCGTCTCAATCATGTAGTCAATCATTTGTTGGGAAAGTGTGGCGTTCCATGCTTTAGACCCCAATCGCTCCAAAACCATCCGGGCCGGGTAGTTTAGCGACCGAAGGTCGGCTGCATTGACTTGTGTATGTCCGTTGAACTGCCGGAAATAACGATCCACGAGGCTACTGTTCAGATAAAGGGACAGGCCGTACGCCAGTGCTGGTGACAACCCTCTTTGCCTTGTGTGAAAGACATTGAGATGATTTTCAAACCCTATCCACTGGCCGGGCAGGTTCGATTCATAGACCCGCGACACTCCCTTGATAGCATGCAGAATGATGTTCTCTTGCAAGACATTGTCACTTCTGAAGGCATGATGGCGGGTTTCGAAAATGTGGATGCGGCGCAAGCACATAAAGGCAAAGAATTGTTCGCGGAAAGGTTTGAAGTACAGCCCGTTGCAAAAGGAACGGGGGACGATAGCGACCAATTCACCGCCTGGGCGCAGACGTTTCGCAGCCAGAAACAGAAAGGCGGTATAGAGATTCGACGTTTCAATTCCGGCGTTGCGCAATGCCAATCGGTGGATGGAGGAGGAATGAATCTTCTTATAAGGTGGATTCATCAAGACATGGGTAAAGCCGTTCTCCATATCACGGACCGGATGAAATATATCCGGTTGCACTACCCATTTCGGATCAAGAATAAAATCCTCCGTCCACAATTCAGTGTGGGCATTGATCTGTGCATTACGACATTGTTCTTTTGCTTCGCCCAGGGTGTTGTGTAGATAGGTGATCAGAACTGGCTCAATCTCATAGGCCGTTAATGTGACTGCCCGGGGTTTTCTGGGTTCTAGGCTGATCCGCTCAACGAATGCCGCCGTGAGGGAGCCCACTCCGGCCCCCGGGTCCAGCAGATGGATATCAGCCGAGACATCCTCAAACAAACTGGCCATAAACCTTGCAATCGGAGTTGGAGTCATGAATTGGCCGAGGTCGGAGCGTCTGCGCGGATCAAGCTTGATCGCGGCGTCTGCACGATAAAATTCCGACATCTCGGCAAAAGCGGGTTGGGGTTGGCTCATTTGGCCTTGTGCTGCCTCGGTGGGGGTGGTATGTGAACTGCTACTGTCAGCATAACTCATTCGCTGATGCCCGCGCCATAGGCCACGAGAGGATGATTTTCCGGGTGATAGCATCTCCTACTCGTCATGCTCGTTTCGAGATGATGAGCGAACATGATAACACAATCCGCATTCCGGGGAGCAGGGCTGACTGGGGTCAGGTCTTATGGACGCGATTTCTTATGTCTAACATCAAAGAGCTTTTCGTTAGGGTTCCTATTGGGAGATGGTCAAGCCCGATTTCGGGTTATTAATCACTGCCTTTTCGTAGATCAGCACTGCAATAATAATCAGGAAATTGACATGGAGATCGGTAAGAAATAGTATGGCTTGGACGGTCCCAGTGGAACTGCCATTTCTCGAATCTGGTCTCCCATGATCTTGATACTATGAACGGATAAGGTTCCGAGGACACAGGTATCATGTTGCACCCGAAATCATTGAAATCGGTCGCTGGTTTGCAGACTCTCGGCTTTGAGGGTTTCGTGCCTGTTTCCCGGTTGCGCCACCGACGCGATGATGTTCCCAATGTGCCGGGGGTCTACCTGGTCGTGAGCCACCCCGGGTCAACGCCGGCATTCTTGGCCGTGGGGACTGGCGGCCACTTCAAGGGGAAGAACCCGAACGAACCGATCATACGGTTGCAGGAGGAGTGGGTCGAAGGGGCGATCATCCTGTACATCTTTGGGGTACCGCAGCCACATTCACGGCCGGAATGCGAGAGACCGGGAAAGTGGCAGCAAGAGTCTCACTCACGATATTGTTCTCTTGATTCCTGCCAATCCGTACATCGTGACGTATCCCTGTACTCTTAATCCCGCAATTGAAATCCGTAACAGAATTTACGGATCGGACGTAGCCGCCCGTACTTCATAACCGGATTCTTCCGGCTCGTCATCCAGTATTTTCGGTGGAAAGCCCGGCGCGGTGACCCTGATTCCGGTGGCGTCTTCAAGACGCCGGATGATATTGGGAGAGAGTTCCCGGGCGCCGTACCGCGCCTCGCCATCGGCAAAAATATCGACCAGCAACGGCGCCATTTCCAGGGGAATATTTTTGCGTTTGGCGATGTCATTGAACAACCCGATATCCTTGCACACCAGCCCCATCGTAAAACTGATGTCCCTGCTGCCGTTCAGGATGACCCGGCTTTCGGTTTCATGGACGAAAGAATTTCCGGAAGAAATACGGATCGCCTCATAAGTGGTGTTCAGGTCCATTCCCGCCGCTCTCGCCGTAACCAGGGCCTCGCAAAGCGACAGCAGATTGGCGGTCGCCAGATAATTGGTCACCACTTTCAGGATTGACGCCGAGCCGAGCGCCCCGGTATGCAGGATGCGTCTCCCCATCGCCGTCAACAAAGGCAGCATGCGTTCGAATGTCGCGCGTTCACAACCTGCGAATATCGAAATATTGCCGGTTGCCGCGCGATGACAGCCCCCTGAAACCGGGCAATCCACCGCTTGCGCGCCGAGCGCCCTGACCCGCGCACCCAACCGGCATACCTCGGATTCATCCGTGGTGCTCATTTCCGCCCAGATCTTGCCCTTGCCGAGACCCTGCAAGGCGCCGTCATGCGCCTCCATGACTTCAGCGCTGGCTTGCGGGCTGGGCAGGCAGGTAATCAGAATATCCGTGCTTGCGGCCATCTGCCGCGGGCTTTCACCCCATTTGGCGCCGTCATCAAGAAATCGCTGCGCCGCGTTTTCGTCCAGGTCCCGAACTGTCAGGTCGAAGCCGTTTCTCAATAAACTGCCCGCCAGTTTGCCGCCGACATTGCCAAGACCGATAAAACCGATTTTCGTCATGATGATTTCCCGTTGGAGTTGCGCCTGCCTGACTTTCAGGCAGGTCGATTAGCGGGCGGATTGTAAAACAAAAGAGTTGCGTCGGCGCTTTTGAGCCTTGTTTACAAAGACAGCGAACAACACGGTTCGCCGGCAGCCGCCGGTTGATGTCCGCTTCCCTCTACGACTTGTTGTCCGGTTCCGGCGGCCGGACTCGATCCAGCAGCGTCACCAACCGTTCATCACCCGATGCGACGGCATGATCCCGGGCAGTCTGGCCCGTATTGTCTGCATGCCTCATTGTCCTTAACGCCGCCGGCAACCGACCCTCTGCCCGCGCCAGATGCTCAACCAGAGACGCCATGCCCAGCTCAACCGCCAAAATCAACGGCGTGCGTCCGCGCATATCCGTAGCCTGAAGCAACCTCCCCTGTTCCCCGCCGCCCCGACACAGGTCAAGCGCATCATCCAAATAATCCGGCTCGTTATCCAATACCGCTTCATGTAGCGGACTCGGTGGAACAGTAGCCCTGGCAGCGATATAGCCCGCCAGTGATGGAATCGGGCAGGCAAATTTGTCTCTGCCGGTCTTCTGCACAATACCGGCATGCAACATCGCATCAAAAACCTGCCCGGCTGTCATCCCGTCAGGCAGGGAGCTGCGACCCAAATCATTGGGGGTACGGTTTCGATGCGCTCCGGCAATCAAATCAATAATCCGATCGTCCGGTATCGGTGGTATCCGTCTCATCTCTTCAAGAACCTTCGATACCAGAACGTACCGGTTGCGCAAGGCGCCTTGCATACGTTGTGTATAATAGGTGAAACGCAGTTGCTGCGCATATGTGCGAACCGTATCCGGATTCACGGCCTGTGGCCGCCAGTCCTTGGCCCGGATTTCTTCGCATAACGCGATCAGGAAATTGCGGCAGTGCATCGGCCAACCCTGACTGTCCCGACGCAACGCGGCGCCCCAGCGTTCAAGGGTGGACGCTTGCGGTCGCGCCGAGGATAGATGCTGTTCAACGAAACGGGTTATCAGCTCATCCATTTCATCATCGCTGAATGCGGATAGCATCAGCTCCGACCCCGTGGCAAGGCGTGTCAGACCGGCATCTTGTAACAAGTCGGAGCTGTTAGCGAGACCGCCGTAGACTGGAAACATCGGCGCTCCGTGCTGGCCGTTATGGAGCAATCTCAGATTATCGGTCAGGTGTTCTCGTGCCTGATCCCGGATATTGCCCGCAAGGACGGTTTGTATCTCGTCAAACAACAGAATGACCGGAACCGGAGGCTTGCCGGAGGATTCCGGAGATTCGGCCTTGATTTCAACACTGGCCATACCAGCCATGCCGACCGATATCGAGCGGATGTACTTGCCCAGAATCTGTGCAAAGCCCGGAACCTGCCCCACCCGGGATACGACCGCCTTCAGGAAGTCCGAAATGGGCAATTTGAGCGCTCCGGGATCAAGCGATACCGCGACCGCCTGTCCTTTCCCGCCCGACGACCAATCTTCTGCGATCTTCCCGAGCAGGGCCGACTTTCCGGCGCCCGGCGCCCCCTGAATGACTGTGGTCAGATCAATACCCGGGGCTACCTCATTCTGACGCTCAACGAGCAGATCAAGCCGGTCCCGAATCAGCCCCAGTTCTGCTTTCCGTCCGACAAAGATACTGGCGCGCCCGCGGTCCCCCATCACGGTCAGCTTGTGCAACGCTGTACGCTGTTCCTCATTCAGTTGCCTGCCGTTATCTGCCATGGCTTCAAGTGTATCCCGGACCGGTCCACCTGCGCAATCGGCTGTCTTTATGTATCAGCCTTCGTCTGACGGCCCGGCTTCTTCACTCCCGCGAAGAGGGACAGACCCCGTGCCTGTCCGCAGACTGACAAAAGTCGCATACGCGATAAAACGCCGGCGGGCGCCTGTGACCCGCCCCTGCGCTGTTGCCCATCAAAAAACACGCATGGAGTATCTCCGCACAAACGCAACAACCGAACCCGCACAGTCGCTCAGGTTACCAACCGGCGCGCTCACTTGTTTGTGGACCTGTACACTGGCAGAATTGTCATGCGACAAACGCTGGCCGGCTTCGGCAGTTGCTCGTCAATCTCACTACAGCAGACGAAGAATGAAAAGAATATGCGTATATTGCGGCTCCAGGACCGGTAACCGGCCGCAATACCGCGCTGCGGCGAAATCTCTGGCCAGAGCCATGACCGAGCGTAATATCGGTCTCGTTTACGGTGGCGGCAATATCGGCCTGATGGGACAGATAGCTGACTCGGTAATGGAAAACAACGGCGAAGCCATCGGAGTCATTCCGGACTCGCTGTTCAGTGAAGAGGTGGCCCACAGCGGCCTGACAGAATTGATCATGATGGCCGACATGCACCAGAGAAAAGCAAAAATGGCTGATCTGGCGGACGGGTTCATTGCCCTGCCGGGCGGATTCGGAACCCTGGAAGAGTTTTTCGAGGCAGTCACCTGGTCCCAGTTGAAGCTTCACAGTACATCGAAACCGGTCGGACTTTTGAATGTGGGCGGATACTACGACCCACTGCACGCCTTCATCGGCCACGCGGTCAGTCAGGGTTTCATCAAGCCCTGCCATCAGGCCCTTTACCGCATACATGCCGATGCGGATACCCTGCTTGACCTGATGGCAGAGTCGATTCGACTACCCTGACCATCCCGGTAACGCAGTTTCCCGTGCCGCCCCCATCACTCCCCCCTTGAGGGGGAGTCGAAGAAGCCGAGCCGAAGGCGAAGGCTGATTCGGTGGGGGGCGCCGTCACGCGCGGAGTTTCTCGCTGCGGGGGTCGAACAACGGTTCGGCAAGCAATTCGGCTTTATGCGGGACGCCCAGTATGGCAACCTCGAATTTCTCGCCGGGTATGGCGCAGGCGGCGTTGACATAACCGAGCGCCACCGAGGTATTGAAGGTAAAACTGTACGACCCCGAGGTGATGCGCCCCACATATTTGCCGGACTGGAAAATAGCCTCGCCGCCCCAAGGGTCGGCGCCCTCGCGGCCGGGTTCCGATTCAATGGTAAAACAGCACAGCTTCTGTTTCGGCGGCAGACCCTTGATCTTAAGATAAGCGTCCCTGCCCACAAATTCGGGTTTATCCGTTTTCACGAGGGGCGCCAGCCCGGATTCCAGCACAGACCACTCGGGAGAGTATTCGCGCCCCCAACTGCCGTACCCTTTCTCGATTCTCATAGAACCCAGAGCGCGCGAGCCAACCGGCCGGATCGCATACTTCTTCCCCTTGTCGAGAATGGACCGGTAAAGCCGCATCTGATTTTCCTCGTTGACATAAATCTCGAAGCCCAAGTCTCCCGTAAAGGAAAGCCGCAATACGATCGCCTGATAACCGTCGATTTCGATGACCCGATTACGCATGAAACCCGGAGCGTCATCGGGGAAAGCGCTGCCCGTAATCTCCCCGAACAGTTTTCCGGCATTGGGTCCGGCAATGTTGAATCCGGCCATAGCATCGCTAACACACTCGAAACGGACGCCGGCGGCCGGCAGAAAGCGCTCGAAAATCCGCAAGTGGTAATCCTCGGCAATGCCCGACCCGATCATCAACAAGGACTCGTCGGACAAACGCGCAACGGTGAAATCCCCGTCCAACCCTGCCCTCCGACTCAGCAGGGGAGTCAGACAGACGCGTCCGTTTTGTCGGGGGACATGGTTTGCCACAATGCGGTCAAGCCAGCCGACAGCGTTTTTCCCGGTGATGCAATACTTGGCGAAATTCGAGGTATCGACCACCCCGACGGATTCTCTCAGGGCGCGAACCTCCTGTCCCATGATTTCGAACCAGCGCGGCCGCTCGAAACTGAACTCGTCCTGCTGGGGCACGCCGCCGGTCGCATACCACTGGGCATGCTCCCAGCCATAAGAGAGACCGAACACGGCGCCCATGGACTGTTGCAGGTCATATACGGGGCGTTTTTTAAGCGGACGGCCGGCCTCACGCTCCTCGTTCGGGAAATGGATGCGGAAACGCGAACTGTACGTATCAAGCGCCCGCGCCCGGGTATAGGATTTGGTCACCCACTTGCCAAAACGGGTGACATCCCAGGCAAACATGTCCAACTCCGGTTCGCCCTCGACAATCCACTCGGCCAGGGTTTTACCCAGCCCCGCGCTCTGGCTGAAGCCCGGAATAATGCCGTTACAGACATAGTAGTTTTCAAGTCCCCGAACCGGGCCGAGCAACGCGGAAGAATCCGGAGACCAGATCATCGGTCCGTTAATCATTCTTTTTATGCCGGCTTCGGACAGCGCGGAGACGCGCTCACAGGCGCGCATCACATTCTCGCTGATACGCTCCAGGTCCTCCTGCAAAAGATCATGTCCAAAATCGGCGGGCGTAGCGTCTTCTGCCCAGAATCGCCCGTCCTTCTCATAAGCCCCGACCAGCAGACCCTTGCCTTCCTGGCGCATATAGTATTCATTATCGCGGTCAGCCACCGCCGGCAGCTCCCTGCCCAGGCTGGAGATTTCAGGAATATCTTCGGTTACGAAGTACTGATGCTCCATCGGTATCAACGGCAGCTTGATTCCGGCCAACCCGGCCACCTCCCGTCCCCACAGGCCTGCGGCATTGACCACGGCATCGGCGCGAACAGTACCCCCGGATGTGACCACTTGCCAGCTTCCATCCCCTTGCGGTCTGGTTTCGATAACCGGAGTGAAACGGTGGATTACGGCGCCATTTTTGCGCGCGCCCTGTGCATAGGCATGGGTCACCCCGGAAGGATCGACATGGCCGCCAAGGGGTTCGTACATGGCGCACAGCACATCGTCCGTATTCAGCAACGGGTTCAGGTCAAGGACTTCCTGCGGCGATATTTCGTAAAATTCCGCGCCGAAAGCGCTTGCCCTGGATGCCTGGATACGCAGCTGATGCACCCGTTCCCGAGTACAGGCCAGATAAATCGAACCGGTTTGATGAATGCCGCAGGATTGTCCGGTCTCTTTTTCAAGCTGCCGGTACAGATCCATCGTGTAGTACTGCATTCTCGACACGTTGTCATTGTCGTGCAAACCGTGTGTTCCGGCTGCGGCGTGCCATGTGGAGCCGGAGGTCAATTCATCGCGTTCGAGCAGTACCACATCGCGGCAGCCCAGTCTGGTCAGATGATAAAGGACACTGCAACCCACCAGACCGCCGCCAATCACGACTACCTGTGCATGAGACTTGATCATTTATTTGGCTCTCATCAACATCATAAAAGGTTGGGAGGACCGGGCGCGCCCGGATTATACGGGCGCCAGCCCGGAAACATAGGTAACGATACGCCCGCAGGCGATCGCAAGGCACTCTTCCGGGACGCATAAACTGACCCGAATCAGCCCCTTGCCGACAGCGCCGAATCCATCGCAGGGCAATACCGCGACATTATACCGATCCAGCATGTCCCTCGCGAATTGCCGCCCGGAAACGGGCAAGCGGGTAATATCAAGCGCTACATACATGCTGCCGGGGGCACTGTAAAGTGACAGGGATTGCATGTTTTCGAGGGATTTCAGTTTCTGATAAACGATCTTGCGGCGGGCATCCATATTCTGCCGAACGCGGTTCGCCGTACCAGCGTCGAATTGCAGGGCAGTCACCGCGGCATCCAGAATGAATCCCGGCAAACCATAGGCCATACATAGCGAAAGATTGTACAAATGGCTCATCAGCGCAAGCGGGGCGACCACCCAGCCCAGACGCCAGCCAGTCATGCGGTGCGACTTGGACAGGCTGGAAACGGTGATACAAATCGGGTCGGCGCCGACAAGACTGGCAGGGCTTGCCCGCTCTTGCGGCAGCAACAGTTCCTGGTATACATCATCATTGATCAACCAGATACCCCGTTCCCGGCAAACCTCCACCAGAGGTTCGAATTGCTCCATGGTATAGGCTGCCCCGACCGGATTATTCGGGGAATTCAGCACAATCGCCCGGGTCTTTTCCGTGATCGCGGCAATCACGTCGTGCGGATTCAGACCGAAATTGTTTTCCCTTCTGGCCTGGATGCTGACCGCTGCGGCGCCCGAGGCGGTGAATGTGGCCGGGTAGGTGGTATAGTGCGGCTCGATCAAAATGACCTCGTCGCCGTGTTCGAGCAGACACTGGGCAACGGCAAACAGGGCATTCTGCGCGCCGGAGAATACCGCGCAATTACGCTCATCGACCGCTTGCCCGGTGAGTTCATGGTGGCGCTTCGCGATCGCCTTTCGTAACTCCAGCGTACCCTCAATCGGGGTGTAATGGTGGCGGCCATTCCTCAGGCTCGTCACCGCCGATTCGACGATCACAGGCGCAGTCACTTCATCAATCTCCTGACCGATGCTCAACACGATAACATCCTCTCCGGCCTCGCTGCGCGCCACACCCTCATAATGCACCTCCCAGGCATCGACGCTTTCCCCCGAGATGCGTTCGGTCAGGCTGGAAAATTTCATGGCCGCTCGATCACCCGGCAAAAAGCGCCAACCGCGAACAACTTTTACATGTTATACGAGTCATGTCCTGATTTTACCAGCAACCGCCATCAAAAGATGTGTTTTCACACAGTCCGCGACGATATTCGCTCCTGACACAATCGGGAAATACTCTATACCCAAAAGACAATCCCGTGATAGAATGCCAGCGTGACCGATCCGACAATCTCTCAATTGGCGCGAAAACTGGCGGTTCTGGAGGAACGTATGAACACGAGAAAGGCAGAGAGCGAATCCGCGATTGACCGCTTGCGAGCAGACATGGCCAACTGGAAAACAGACATGGCAAAGCGGGAGAACCGGCTGATGCTTGCCGTATTCGGCGCTTTTGGCCTGGCCACTACGATTCTGGGAGTACTCATCTCAATGGACTGAATCAATGACAATCAGGCCCGCGCGGGAAATACCGTAACCACGATGGAATTCCTGCTTCACTTCGACAAGGTCTTTACTCTCTATCATATCGCGTTGCTGGTCGGGGGGACATTGGCGGGGCTGATACTGGGCGCATTGCCGGGTCTGAGCCCGACCATGGCGGTGGCGCTGATGATTCCGTTCACTTTCCACATGCAGCCGGCCGCCGGACTGATCCTGCTGGGCGCGATGTACACCGCCACCGTCGCCGGCGGCGCAATCAGCGCCATACTGGTCAATGTGCCCGGCGCCCCGGCAAATATCGCAACGGCGCTGGACGGGCATCAACTGGCAAAGAGCGGAAGGGCGGCAGAGGCATTACACTATTGCTTCACCAGTTCGTTCATAGGAGGCGTGGCCGGAATCCTCGTCCTGGTATTCTTTACCCCTCCACTTGCCCGGCTGGCCCTGAAATTCGGACCGACAGAATTGTTCTGGATCGCGATTCTCGGAGTGACCATTATCGGCACGATAGGCAGTTCCTCCGCAGTCAAGGGACTGCTGGCGGGGTTATTCGGGTTATCACTGTCCACCATTGGCGACAATCCCATGCTTGGAGAGGAACGCTTCGTGGTTTCCGAACACCTTGAAAGCGGCGTGCATATCGTCGCGGCGCTGATCGGGCTGTTTGCCATTCCCCAGGTTTTCACTCTGATGGAACAGAAGACGGCAGGCAAGGCATCCACGATCGATGCGCTCGGCAGTTCACGTCTGCTACGCTCGCTTGCCTGGAATTTGCGTCGTATCCGGGCCTTGAGCATCGGCTCGGCAATCGGAACGGTGGTCGGCATTATCCCCGGCGCCGGCGGCCAGATTGCCGGGCTGGTCGCTTACGACCAGGTAAAAAAGACAAGCAAGAACCCCGCCGCTTACGGCAAGGGCGAGCCGGACGGAATTGTTGCGGCGGAATCGGCAAATAATGCCATGGTCGGCCCTTCCCTGGTACCGCTGTTGACCCTGAGTATACCCGGCAGTCCGACTGCCGCCGTCCTTTTGGGCGGCCTGTTGATCCACGGGTTGTTCCCGGGGCCGGATCTGTTCACGATCCATGCGGAAGTAACCTGGACATTCATCAACTCGTTGCTGGTGGCGCAGGTACTGATGCTCGTAATCGGCCTGTTCCTGAGCCAGCACAGCGGCTGGATCATGAATGTTCCCGGGCACTATATGGCGGCCGTCATCCTGATTCTCTCGGTGTTTGGCACGTACAGCATCCAGTCCAGTTATTCCGATGTGTTGATCATGATATCGTTGGGAACGTTGATGTATTTTGCCGGTAAATTCGGCTTTGGAGCGGCGCCGCTCGTTCTCGGTATCATTCTCGGACCGATCGCCGAAGACAACTTCCTGCAAGGACGGTTGATCGGTGAAAGCGGCGATGGAGTGTTCCATTATTTCACCAGCGGCACAATCAATATCACGCTCATTTCGCTGTGTATCCTGTCTATTGTCTACAGCGTTTGGAGCGGGCGTCGCAACGCCGGCAACGGTTAACGTCATGTTGCGTATCGACAGCAATGAAACAAAAGCGGCCCTGTTTTCCCTGACCGCCGCAGTCGTCTTTGCGATCGCCAGTTTTCGGGATACGGACCCGGAGATCTATCTGTTCCCGAGGATACTGGCGGTCATCATGCTGACGCTTGCCCTGGCGCAGCTGATCAAGGCGGCAAGGGAACAGACGCCGACAGCGCAAAAACCGGATGCCACAGCCATTGCCTGGCCGATCCTGCTTCCGGGACTTGCGATCACCATTGTTTTCGTTCTCTCGGTCGAGACGATCGGGTTTTACAGCGGGTCGTTTCTTGCCTTCCTGTGTATCGTTCTCGTTTACGGCAAACGCAAATGGACGGACGGCAAGGCCCTGCTGTACAAATCCCTGATTGGCGCACTGATCATGCTGACGCTGTACGGCCTGTTCTGGAAACTGTTATACGTGCGCACCCCGCAAGGCTGGTTGATCTGATTGTCGGTGGCTGCATAGGTAAAATTTACTGAAGCTGCAACAGTTTTTCGGGTATCATCGGCGGATTTTATGTATCGTAGCCGGACGTGAGGTATCGGCTTCACGGGGCGCTCTTTATTTCACTGCCTTTTTCTTAAGGAGACAACATGCACAAGTATTCACAAAGACCCGCATTCAAATCCGCTGTCAAAGCCATTTCCACAGCTCTGTTGCTGGGCGCCGGAACAACCGCCCATGCCGACGGCCACCCGCAAGGCTATCCCGACCGGCCGATTGGCGTCATGGTTGCTTATAGCCCCGGCGGCGCCACCGACTTCCAGGCCCGCATTGCCACCCTGGCATCGGCAAAAGAGGATGCGGACGGTAATCCGCTGTCGATCGGTCAGCCGATGTATGTCACCAACAAACCGGGAGCGGGCGGACGCAAGGGCTGGAACTGGTTTGCGGACAAAGCCCCGGCCGACGGTTATATGATGGCCGCTTACAATGTTCCGCATTTTATAGCCCAGTCCATCGTCTTTGATACCAGATACAACGTCAATAATCTGGAACCGGTGGGCAACTGGGGAGCGGACCCGGCCGTACTGATCACCGGCAAGGACAGCCAGTTCGATACGGCCGAACAACTGGTCGAATTTGCCAAAGCCAATCCCGGCAAGGTTACGGTCAGTGGCGCGGGTAAATATGTAGGTCACCATATCGCTCACCTGCAACTGGCCAGAGCGACCGGCGCCGAACTGAAATATGTGCCCGGCAAGGGCGGCGTCGACGCGCTGAAACTGGTCAAGGGCGGCCAGGTCATGGCTGGATTCAACAACCTTTCGGACTCCGCGCGGGCAGGCGGAGACATCAGGATCCTCGCGGTGGCAGACCTCGAACGTCACGAGTATCTGCCCGACGTGCCTACCTTCATGGAACTCGGAATAGCGGTCGACAATTCCAGTGTCAACTTCCGGGGGCTGATGGTTCCGGGAGGCACCGATCAGGCGATTATCGACTTCCTCGCCGAGAAAGTGCCTGTGATGTTCAGCGATCCGAAAACGCTGGGCAAGATGGCGCAAACCAATTCACCGGTGCGCATCATGAACCGTGACGAGGCGCTGGCAATGTGGCAGGAAAGGCAGGTGGCATTGACGGAATTGCTGGCCACCCTGAAGGAAGACTGAGCGCTGGCTGTGGCATGACAATTGATCGCGACCTGTGCCCCCTGCGGATTGCTACTGAATGACGTTGACGATTGAACCGGTCCTGGCGCGCGCGCGCGCCGCGCAGGAGAAGTACAGCGCCTGCGATCAGCGCCGGGTTGATGAGACGGTTACGGCGCTGGGCTGGAGCATCGTCCACCCGGACAATAACCGGCTGCTCGCCGAAATGGCGGTGGCCGATACCGGGATGGGCAATGTCGAGGATAAAATTGTCAAGAATCGCCGCAAGACGATTGGCCTGCTCAGGGATCTGCGGCACGCCAGAACGGTGGGGGTGGTCGCTGAATATCCGCACCGCGGAATCGTCGAAATCGCGAGACCGGTGGGGGTGGTCGGGGCTATTGTACCGTCAACCAACCCCGCTGCCACCCCTGCCAACAAGGCCATCAATGCCATCAAGGGCAGAAATGCGATTATACTGGCGCCCTCACCCAAAGGCGACCGCACCTGCGCCAAAGTGGTCGAATTGATGCAGGCCGAACTGCGGCGAGTCGGCGCGCCTCCCGACCTGGTACAGAAATTGCCGTCGCCGGTAAGCCGGGAAGCCACCCGGCAAATGATGTCATCAGTCGACCTGATCGTCGCTACGGGTTCACAGAACAACGTCCGCGCCGCCTACTCCAGCGGCGCCCCGGCAATCGGGGTTGGCGCCGGCAATGTCGTGTCTATTATTGATGAAACCGCGGAAGTGAACGAAGCCGCCGGAAAAATTGTAACTTCAAAATCTTTCGATAACGCCACCAGCTGCTCGTCCGAGAGCAACCTGATCGTGGTGGATGCGGTTTATCAGTCGGCTCTGGCAGCGCTCAAACGCTGTGGCGCGACGCTGCTTGGCGCGCATGACCGGTCGACCCTGGAGGCGCTCATGTGGCGGGACGGCAGACTGAATCCGGACATCATCGCCCGTTCCGCCGGAGAAATCGCGGTCCTGTGCGGTCTCGGCGCAAGCGGAGCGAAACAGGCGCGAATCCTGCTGGTCGAGCAAACCGAATTTGGCGAAGGCGCCAGATTTTCCGGGGAAAAACTGTCCCCTGTGCTATCTCTTTACCGCGCGCGGGACTTCGATCATGCCTGCACCATCGCCGAAGGCATCCTCGACTATCAGGGCAAGGGGCATTCCGTTTCGATTCATACCACGACCCGCGACCGACCGCTAGCAATGGGCCTGAATCTGCCGGTATGCCGGGTCATCGTCAACCAGATACACTGTTATGCCAACGGCGGCAGTTTCGACAACGGCCTGCCTTTTTCCCTGTCGATGGGCTGCGGAAGCTGGGGCGGGAACAGCATTTCCGACAACATGAACTACCGGCATTATCTCAACACAACGCGTGTGGCCTACCGTATCAAGCCTTGCGAGCCATCCGAGCAGGAACTGTTTTCAGATTACTGGGATCGTTACCAATGCCGACCGGACTGCAGGGCCTGAACGCAAGCAACCTTCCCGCCGTGCAAACCGTCAGGCAACTCATTGATTCCCGCGCACTGCAAAACCCGCACAAACTGTTTCTCGAAGCAGCGGAAACCGGCCTGAGCCTGAGCTATCTGGAATTACAACAAAAATGCCGGTCGATCGCCCGCCTGCTTGAACACAAGGGCATCGGGCATGGCGAGACGGTGGCGTTTCTCATGGACAACGGGTTATGGACAACCTGCCTGTTCCTGGGCGTAATGTATAGCGGACGGGTCGTGTTGCCGTTGAACGCGGTGGCAGGCCCCGATCAACTGGGTTATGTCATTGCGCATTCGCAACTGAAATTACTGTTTTGCTCCGCCGCGTACAGGGTCGAATATGCGGATTGCTTGCGGCAAGGCAGTCATTTCGAGTGTCTGATCGAGGACGAAGACAAGGGGGCGCAACAGGATTTGATTCCGCTTGAACCTGTCATTGCCGGACAACCGGAGATCACGCAGCAGGATACGGCGCTGATCATTTATACGTCGGGAACCACCGGGCGCCCCAAGGGGGTTCTGCTCAGCCACAGGAATGTAATCGCGGGCGGCAGGAACACGGTCAGCGCCCATGAGCTGCATGAGCGTGACAAGGGGTTATGCGTACTCCCGCTTTATCACATCAACGCTGAAATGGTCTCGGTCATGGCTACTCTGGTCAGCAACAGCGCGGTGGTCATGGCGAAAAAGTTCAGCGCCCGCAATTTCTGGTCGTGGATCGGGGAGTATCGCTGCACCTGGTTCAGTGTCGTACCCACGATCATCTCCTGGTTGATTGAGCGCCGGCAAAGGCAGACAATCGGCAACGACGATCCGCAATGCGGGGTTCTCGCGTTCGGCGATCATGTGCGCTTTGGCCGTTCCGCCTCGGCAGCGCTGGCGCCGTCCACCCATCGGCAGTTCGAAGCGCTGTTTAATATTCCCATCATCGAAACGATGGGAATAAGCGAATGCGCCGCACAAATCCTGTCCGCCCCCCTGCACAGAAAAGAGGTGGTTTACGGGTCGGCCGGGCTGCCGGTCGGCAACGAGGTCGCCATTTTCGATGAAAACTGCAATGATTGCGCCGACCGGGCGATTGGGGAAATCGTGGTGCGCGGCGACAACGTAATGAAAGGATACCTCAATGACCCGCAAGCCACCCGTGAGGCGCTTGATGAAAACGGCTGGTTCCATACCGGCGACCTCGGATACCGGAACGAACAGGGTTATATCTTTGTTACCGGAAGGCTCAGGGAATTGATTATTCGCGGGGGAGAAAACATTGCGCCGCGGCAAATTGATGACGTCCTGTACCGCCACCCGGACGTATTCGAAGCGGCTGCGTTCGGCGTTCCCGACGTGTACTATGGACAGGAGGTCGCGGCCTGTGTCACACTGAGGGCAAACGTCCGATGCAGTGAGGCGCAACTTCTCGACCACTGCCGGCGGCTGCTCGGGGAGACCCGTTGCCCCAAGACCATTTACATACGGGATCAGTTGCCGAAAGGCCCGTCCGGGAAAATCCAGAGACTGAAACTGGCGCAATTATTGTCGCAGGTTGACGCCGCGATCAAGCAGCCGCAGATTGACTACGAAAAGAATCACGCAAAACAGGGATACCAGCGCGAATGAAACGGCCAGGTCTATATCGGCTATACCGAGAAAACCGAACCTGAACCCACTGACCATATAGAGAATCGGGTTGGCGTGGGAGACCACCTGCCAGAACTCGGGCAACAGCTGTATCGAGTAAAAAACGCCCCCCAGATAGGTCAGCGGGGTCAGTATGAAATTGGGGACAATGGTCACATCGTCAAATTTTGTGGCGAATATGCCGTTCAGGAAGCCGGCCAGGGAGAACAGCAGCGCCGTGAGCAGGATAATAGTTGCGGCAACCCAGAAACTGTGAATATGGAGGTCGCTGAAAAAAAGCGATACCAGCGTGACCACGATGCCTACCAGCAAGCCGCGCAAAACGCCGCCACATACATAGCCAAGCAACATGACACTGTTCGGAACCGGAGAAACCTGTAACTCCTCGACCGAGCGCTGGAACTTGGCGCCGAAGAACGAAGAAGAAACATTGGCATAGGAATTGTTGATGACCGACATCAGGATGAGTCCGGGGACGATGAACTCCATATAGGAATGTCCGGCCATTTCACCGATGCGGGGGCCAATGAGGTTGCCGAAAATAATGAAGTACAGCGCTGTCGTAATAACAGGGGGGAAAAGGGTCTGCTGCCAAATGCGCATGAAACGGGTAACCTCCTTGTTCAGTATGGTCATGAATGCGACCCGGTTTCGTTCCCGGCTCATGTCTCTCTCCCATGCCCCGATTGGCTGCCGGCGATGATTTCCATGAACAACTGCTCCAGTCTGTTTGTCTTGTTACGCATGCTCGCCACCTGAATGCGGTGTTTCGAGAGCAGGTCGAAGGCGGCATTCATGCCCTCGGTTTTCGACACCATGACTTCCACAGTCATGCTGTTTTTCAACTTCCATGTCTGGCTGGACGAAGCGGCCAACGGCTCCGGCAGCCGGGTCAGGGGAGACGCCAGATCAAGCACATAGGTATCCTGCCGCAGCTGGGACAACAGGCTTTTGGTATCCGTGTTTTCAATCAACTCCCCGCGTTCGATGATTGCGATATTGCGGCAAAGGCTTTCGGCCTCTTCGAGATAGTGGGTCGTCAATATGATCGTTGTCCCTTTTGCGTTGATTTCCGTCAGAAACTCCCACATCAATCGCCTGATCTCGATGTCGACGCCCGCAGTCGGTTCATCCAGTATCAGCAGCCGGGGTTCATTGACGAGGGCGCGCGCAACCATGAGCCTGCGCTTCATGCCTCCGGACAAATTCCTTGCGGGCGTGTCCTTCTTGTCGCCGAGGCCCAGCATATCAAGATAGTGTTGTGCCCGTCGTCTGGCCGGTTTTCGGCGAATGCCATGGTATCCTGCCTGATTCATGACAATCTGCATCGGGGTTTCGAAGATATTGAAGTTGATCTCCTGGGGAACAATACCAGTACAGGACTTGGCCCGATCGAAGTCCTCGTCAATGTCAATGTCAAAAATCCGCACCGAACCGGAGGTCTTGTTGACCAATGAGGAGATAATACCGATAGTCGTTGACTTGCCGGCGCCGTTTTTGCCAATCAGTCCAAAGAAATCACCCTCGTCTACAGACAGATTGACATCTTTCAGGGCGACGTGACCGTTATCGTAGGTTTTCCCCAGATTGGAAATACTGAGTGCTTTGGTCATTGCCATGAAGCGGCGCCCGTGGAGGCGTCGAGCAAGGTCAGGACCGTCTCGCGATCCTTTCTGGCTGTTACGATTTTCAACGGAATATTCTGCCTGTCGGCATCCAGCCAGAATGTGACCATTCTGTGCATGTCCCCAACTTTGCCGCGTGTCACTTTCCAGGTATTATACAACCTGCCGTCGAGGTTGAGCATTGTCCGTTGCGGCGCCTCGTAGAGATAGCGCCTCGCCTTGCGGGCATTGACCTCCCATACGATTTTCCCGGCTACGGAGGCAAGGTCGGCCGTGATCAGGGCTACGGGAAATTCGGTCGAATCAAGCATCTCGCCGGATGCGAACCGGTAACTGTCTCCAGAGTCGAGTTTCACTAGCTTGTTGTCGTAATCGACCCTGAAACCCGACCCCGTATCGCTCTTCCCGGTCTTGAGCAGCCCCCGGTCCAGTAGCGCATGGCCATCGCGGACATGAAACCGGGTTTCGGCGATATATTCTCCCAGAAGCAGTTTTGCCAGCCCTTGCAGATCGGTAGTCACCGTTGCCTTCACCTGCCGGTCATGGCGCTCCATGATAACCTCCAGCTCCCCGATCGTCATATTCCCTTCGTTTACGGAGTATCGCAATATGCGGGGATCGGGTATGCCGGCAAATGACAGCGATGTACAGTACAACAGCAACGCGCCGGCAAGGAAGGCTGCGCCTGAAAAGCAGGAAGAGGCGGATAATCTGATCATAATCCCGATTTTATCCTGTTGAAATCGACTGCTCCGGTCACGATTCGCTGAATCGCAATCGGGTAAATGCAATGTTCTGCCTCGTGTACTTTCTGTTGCAGGGTGGACGCCGTATCCTGCCGTGAAATTTCAACTCTCCGTTGCAGGATAACCGGGCCCTCATCCAGTTCACGAGTCACATAGTGCACGCTCGCCCCGTGTTCCCGTTCTCCCGCGTCAATGGCGCGTTGATGGGTATTCAGCCCCTTGTATTTGGGCAGAAGCGAAGGATGAATATTGACGATTCTGCCTGAGAACCGATCGACGAACGCAGCGTCCAGTATTCGCATATAACCGGCCAGCGCGATCAGGTCGGGCTGATAGCGCGACACGGCCTCCGCCAGATCCCGATCGAAGTCACATGCGGATGAATAGTTTGCGGGATCAATCGTAATGGCCTCGATCCCCGCCGCCCTGGCCCGTTCAAGACCAAACGCATCTGCACGATTACTGACAACGGCCATGATCGCGGCGTCCAGCGTTCCGGCGCGGATATGATCGATCATCGCTTGCAGGTTGGAGCCATTACCGGAAATCAGCGCCACCAGCCTGAACGTTCGGGCGGACATAAGTCAAGCGCTAATCGACCAGGGACACGGCGGCGCAGTCCGATTCGACAATCTCCCCGAGGACAAAAACCGTTTCCCCCGAATTTTCAAGCCGGGTTACGGCGCTATCCGTCTGTCGCGAATCGACACAGACCACCATGCCGATCCCGCAGTTGAATGTGCACAGCATTTCAGCCTGTTCAATTCGGCCGTTTTCCTGTAACCATCTGAAAACAGGAGGCATCGACCACGATGATCGGGAAATGCGGGCACTCAGGCCCGGCGGCAACACCCGCGGCAAATTACCGGGCAGCCCGCCGCCCGTGATATGGGCGATGGCAGTAACGCGCACCGATTTGAGCAGATCGAGAATCGTTTTGACATAAATGCGGGTAGGAGCAAGAAGGGCATCGCCCAATGTGGCGCCTGCAAATTTCTGGTCGAGGTCGCTGCCATTGACGTCGATAATCTTGCGGATCAGGGAATAACCATTGGCATGAGGTCCCGAAGAACCGATGCCGATTACCGTATCTCCGGCACAAACCCGCTGTGCCGTGATGCGCTCATCCTTCTCGACGACGCCGACCGCAAAGCCTGCCAAATCATAATCCCCGGCAGCGTAAAACCCCGGCATTTCCGCCGTCTCCCCGCCGACCAGGGCGCAACCTGCGATGACACACCCCCGGGCAATGCCGGCGATGATCGTTTCCGCCTGCTCCACGTCCAGCTTCCCGGTAGCAAAATAATCAAGGAAATACAGCGGTTCAGCGCCGCACACGACGATGTCGTTGACACACATGGCAACGAGGTCGATGCCGATTGTATGATGACAGTTGAGCATGCCGGCGAGCTTCAGTTTGGTGCCGACGCCATCCGTTGCCGAGACCAGCGCCGGAGCGCGGAAGCGGTCCGCCGGCAGTTCGAACAACGCGCCGAAACCACCCGGCCCCTCAAGAACGCCGGCGCGGAACGTTTCCCTGGCCACCGGTTTGATGCGCTCGACGAGGGCGTTTCCGGCATCTGTATCAACACCGCTCTGGCGATAGCTCAGGGCAGTTTTCGTGTTCGGATTCTTTTGCGGCAACACGGGCTATTCAGGTGAATGTCGGATAAATGGAAATATAATCGCAATTATGCCTGACTGAATCTGAATATGGTATGAAGCCTGCCCGATAGCGGATTCGCCTGCGCCATATCTGAACCGAAAATTCCCCGGCAAATGTTTGAAAACAGGGCGCGGCAGTGATAGGTTAGCGGGAACTTTTTTTGACTCCTGACACAACCCGACTTGCATAATCTGATCTCGCTTATCCCGAACCTGTTGACCCTGGCGCGTATCGCGTCTTGCCCGATACTGGTACTGTTGCTGTATGAACACAACTATGATCTGGCGCTATACCTGTTCGTGGCCGCCGGGATTACCGATGGCCTTGACGGGTATGTTGCGAAACAGTTCAACTGCATTTCAAGTCTGGGCAAGCTGCTTGACCCGATAGCCGACAAATTGTTGATTGGCAGCACCTATATCATGCTGGCCATACTCGGTGACATTCCTTTCTGGTTACTGGTCGTGGTGATGTTCCGGGACCTCGTCATCGTGGCCGGCTATCTGATTATTGCGGTAACCGGTCAAACGGTATCGATCCGCCCCACCTATGCGAGCAAGGTCAACACGTTTGTGCAAATCTCGCTGATGGTTGTCGTATTACTGGAGAAGTCGGCCATTCTTTCTCTGCCGATCGTGGTCCATGCGCTTGTTTTCGGGGTACTCATTACAACGGTGGTCAGCGGCATCCAGTATGTATGGCTGTGGGGGATTCGGCAGGAGTTTGGCAGTCTGACCGAAAAATGAGCAGGCAGACACTGATTCCGGCAGATGCCGGCGGTGATATCGCTTTTGAAAGTTTCTGTGAAAGCGGCAATGAGACACTGGTGCGAGAGCTTGTCAACCTGCTGTCGGGCATCCGCCCGCGGCCAATCCTGTATCTGTGGGGAGAATCCGGCTGCGGCAAAACCCATTTGCTCAACGCCTGCTGTATAACCGCGGAAAAACGCTCAAGACCCGCAAGCTATATATCCCTGAGCGGGCAGGACAACGGGGAACTCGATCAGTTGATCCCGGTTGCTGCAAACACAGTCGTTTGCCTTGATGATATCGGAACGATTGCCGGCCTCGACGATGTGCAGGTAAAGGCGCTGTCCCTGTACGAAAGCATGATACAAAATTCCGCAACACTGATCGTCAGCGGTTCAGCGCCGCCCGGCAAAATCAATCTGGGATTGAAAGACCTGGAATCCCGCCTGGCTTGCGGAGGGGTCTACCATATCCACCCTCTTGACGAGACCGGAAAGCAACGGGCATTGCGGCGCCGGGCGCTGGCAAAGGGGTTTGATCTGGATGAAAAAGTGATCGCATTCATCATGTCCCGTTGCCGGCGCGACACCGGTTCCCTGTTTGCCCTGCTCGACAAAATCGACAGCGCCTCACTGCGCGACCAGCGCAAAATCACAATACCGTTCCTGAAAACGTTACTGTAACGGCGCCGTTGTCCGGGGCGCTACAGCGCTGTACCATCAAGGGCAATGGCGAGGCCGCCCACCCGGCGTCCCAGAATTTTTGAAAACTCCTTTTCGTGATCGGAGACAGGCAACGAGCCGTCCTCTCCCGCGACATGGCCTGCGCCATAAGGACTGCCGCCGGTCTGTGTGCGGCCAAGCCGGGTGCCGCTGTAGGGCAGCCCGGTAATGATCATGCCGTGATGAATGAGGGGCAGCATCATGGACAGCAGGGTGCTTTCCTGGCCGCCATGCGCACTTGCGGAAGAAGTAAATACAGCGGCGGGCTTGTCCCTGAGGACGCCGTTCAGCCACTGCGGGACGGTCTGGTCAAAAAAGTACTTCAACGGGGAGGCGATCGTGCCAAAACGGGTGGGGCTGCCGAGTATCAGTCCCGCGCAACTGACCAGATCATCGGTCGATGCATAGACATCCCCATGCGCGCGTATGGACTCTTCGGTCGCCTCGCAAACGCTGGAAACGGCGGGCACGGTGCGCATGACGGCTTCGCATTGAGCGATACTTTCCACGCCTTGCGCGGCATACCTCGCCAACTCGGCCGTGGCGCCATGACGGCTGTAGTACAGGATCAGTATTTTTTTCATGGAAAAATTATCTGCCCGACAACAGGAACTCGATCAGCGCCTTTTGTGCATGAAGCCGGTTCTCCGCTTCATCCCAGACCACGCTCTGCGGACCGTCAATCACTTCCGGGGTCACTTCGCTGCCGCGGTATGCCGGCAGGCAGTGCATGAACAGAGCGTCCCTGGCTGCGTGTTCCATCAATTCCTGATCGACGCAATAGCCCCTGAATATTTTCTCACGCACTTTCCTTTCTTTCTCAAGCCCCATTCCGGACCAGGTATCGGTAACGACCAGCGCCGCGCCCGTACAAGCCTCTACCGGGTCTTCGGTCAGGACAATATGGCTGGCGCATTGTTTTGCCAGCTCCCCATCCGGCCGCTGTTTTTTCGGCGTGGCAATGTACAACCCGAAACCGAATTGCCGGGCCGCGTTCATCCACGAATGGCAAACATTGTTGCCATCACCAACCCAGGCAATTTTCCTGCCCCCGATATCTCCGCGACGCTCGGTAAATGTCTGGATATCGGCGAGAATCTGGCAGGGGTGGTTGTAATCGGACAACCCGTTGATTACCGGCACCGAGGCGTTTCCCGCCATCTCCTCGACACGCATGTGCGCCCCCGTCCGCATGACGATCAGGTCAGCCATCCTCGAAAGCACGCGGGCCGTGTCCGCGATCGACTCCCCGTGACCGAGATGGGAATCGGAAGGCGCCAGGAAAATCGAATTACCGCCGAATTGACCGATTCCGGTTTCGAACGAGACGCGGGTGCGGGTTGATCGTTTTTCAAATACCAGTACTGCGGTTTTGCCCTGCATGAACCGGGCATGGCAGCCTGTCGGGAGCTCGGCCTTGAGTTCGATGGCCCGTGCAATCAGTTGCCGAAGCTCCTGTCCGGTCAAATCCATACAACTTAACAGATGTCGAATTGCCACTTGCCTGTTCCGAAAAAACTGGTAATAAATGATACGCCAAAACTGCGCCCTGTTCATGAAGATCATTGCCGGGCCGCCAGCGATACTGACAGCGTTCGCAAACAGCCACCTGATGTTAATGATATAATAAAATCCGATTGCTTGCCAAAATACGAAAAATAACCGATGTCAGAAATCAAAAAGGCTGTCCTGGCCTACTCCGGAGGGCTGGATACCTCAATTATTCTAAAATGGCTGCAAGACGAATACCACTGCGAGGTCGTCACGTTCACGGCCGATATCGGTCAGGGCGAAGACCTTGGGCCGGCCCGCAGGAAAGCGCAAAAATACGGGGTCAGGGAACTGTTCATCGAAGACCTGACCGAGGAATTTGCCCGTGACTATGTTTTCCCGATGTTTCGCGCCAACGCAGTCTACGAAGGCGAATATTTACTGGGCACGGCCATTGCGCGTCCGTTGATCGCCAAACACCTGATTGGGACGGCGAGGAAAACCGGCGCCGACGCAATCTCGCACGGCGCTACCGGTAAAGGCAACGATCAGGTCAGGTTCGAGTTGTCCGCCTACGCCCTGGACCCGGATATCCGCATCATAGCGCCCTGGCGGGAATGGGATTTGACCTCGCGGGAAAAACTCATGGAGTACGCACACAAGCATGGTATTGAGGTTGGCAAGAAAAAAGACGGCAGTTCCCCCTACTCGATCGATGCAAACCTGTTGCATATCTCGCATGAAGGAGGGCAACTGGAAGATCCGTGGACGACGCCCGATGATGAAGCCTGGGGCTGGACCAACTCTCCGATGGCCGCGCCGGACGAACCGGAGGAATTGGCGCTCGGCTTCCGCCTGGGAGATGTCGTGTCGGTCAATGGTGAAGAACTGACTGCGGCCCAAGTCCTTGAAAATCTGAACAGGCGAGGCTCGACCCACGGCATCGGACGCGCGGACATTGTCGAAAACCGGTATGTCGGCATGAAGAACAGAGGCTGTTATGAAACCCCGGGCGGTACGATCATTCACAAGGCCCATCGCGCGCTCGAATCACTTACCCTCGACCGCGAGGTGGCGCACCTGAAGGAAGAACTGATGCCGCGCTATGCAAACCTTGTTTACAATGGTTACTGGTTCAGCCCGGAGCGGGTCATGATGCAAGGCATGATCGACGCCTCTCAGGCAACGGTGAACGGAGAAGTACGCTTGCGCCTGTACAAGGGCAATGTCGATGTGCTGGGCCGCCGGTCGCAGACGGATTCGTTATTCGACGAGAAAATTGTAACGTTCGAGGAGGATGCGGGCGCCTATAACCAGGCCGAGGCAACCGGCTTCATCAAACTGAATGCCTTGCGGCTGCGAATTGCCGCCAGCCGCAAAAAATAACTCGTGACGGCGGTGCAATGTGCCTGATCGGGGAGCGTTGACATGATCTCGGTCGTTGCCCCCCTTTACAACGAAGGAGAAAACGCCGAGCGCCTCGTCAATCATCTGCAAAGCTTGCGCGGATTGCATGAGGCCATACTGGTCGATGCCAGTGACGAGGATAAATCGTTGGAAATTCTGCGTTCGATTGAGCGGCGGCGCGAACGGGGGAAACCCGTGATCCGGATAATTTCAACGGACCAACCCGCGCGAAGCCGGCAAATGAACGCAGGGGCGACGGCGGCCAGCGGGGATATTCTGCTGTTTCTTCACTGCGATACGCGATTGCCCGTTGACGCCATCACCAGCGTGGAACGGGCGGTCACCGGACAACGGCAATGGGGGAGATTTGATGTAACACTCGAATCGGAAGGATGGATCTACCGCCTGATCGAAAACATGATCCGGGTGCGTTCGCGTGTACGCTCCCTTGCCACCGGCGACCAGGGGATGTTCGTGACCGCTTCACTGTTCAACCATGTCGGGGGGTTCCCCAAAATCTGTCTCATGGAAGATATCGCAATGAGCAAACTGCTCAAAAGACACGGTTCCCCGCTGCTGATCCGTCCTCCCGTTATGACTTCCGCCCGGCGGTGGCAAAACCGCGGCGCCATACGAACCATATTGCTCATGTGGAAATTGAGATTTCTGTTCTGGATAGGGATCGACCCGCAGCGTCTCGGTGAGATGTACGGTCATGAACGCTAACCCCGATATTCCTTTATACCTCTTTGCCAAGGCGCCTGTCGCGGGACAGGTCAAGACCCGCATGCAGCCGCAGTTGAGCGGGGCCGCGGCGGCGGAACTGGCTCTCATGATGCTGACCCGCTCGGTCAGCAAGGTCAGGGCATACTGGCCCGGTTCGCTCGTCCTCACCGTGTCGCCCGACCGCAACCACGACCACTTCCGGGACCTGGGAAACCGTTACCGCATGAATATCGAAGTCCAGACGCAAGGCGACCTCGGACAAAGAATGACGTATGTACTTGAAAAAGCGATCAGGCAATACGGTTGTGGTGTTGTAATGGGCTGCGATGTTCCGCACATATCCGCAGAAATCCTGCTGCAGATACATGCACGGGTCAGCAAACGGGAAAATATGGTCGGACCCACGGTCGACGGCGGATTTTATATTCTTGGCCTCCATGAACTGCGCTGCGGCATATTCAGGCGCGTGGACTGGGGTTCAAACCGGGTTTTGTCCCGATTGCTGATGAACCTCGACTCGCTCGGCATGAACATTGGCTTTTGCCGCAAACTGCGCGACATCGACACATGGAGCGACCTGTGCTGGCTTGCCGGCAAAGACCCCTGCTATGAGAAATTCGTCAACTCCAATGCCACCCGACTGTTCTCCTGAAGTCAAACTCGATCCGGACTGTTTCAAACCGGCATACTGGAGCGCCTGGCTGATCCTGCTTCTGCTGTGGCTGGTTTCCTGGCTGCCGAGGAGAGTGGTTATGAGACTGGGCGGATTACTGGGCGACCAGATGCGCCTGCGCAACAGGAAACGCAGGAATATCGCCGAGATCAATATCCGGCTGTGTTTCCCCGAGCTGTCCGAACGCCGGCGACGGCAACTTCTGGAGGCGCATTTTCGTTGCTATGGCCGCAGCTTTATGGACATGGGTCTGAGTATGATGAGCACGCGCAGGAGGCTGGCGAAATATGTCGATATTGAGGGCGCCGAACACTTCAGACAGCCGTGGTCTGCGCGCAACCGTTCACAAAATGTGATCATGGTTGCCTATCACACGACTACGATGGATACCGGGGCCATCGCCCTGTTCATCGGGACCCCCCTCGTTTCGATGATGAAACGGGATAAAAATCCGGTATACAACTGGTTTTTGTACAAGGGGCGCACCCGCTTCAACGAGACCCGTCTTTATATGCGCGATCAGAGTCTGCGCGGGCTGATCCGGGGAATAAACGGCGGGCGCGTCTGTTTGCTGATTCCGGATGAGGACCACGGGAAAGGCAAACATACGGTGTATGCGCCTTTTTTCGGTCAAAAAAGCTCTACTCTCAACATGGTCAGCCGACTGGCAAGGAAAACCGGCGCCGTCGTCATTCCATTTATCTGCATTCTCGACACAGAGAGCGGCAGATACCGGATCATCGTCAAGCCGCCTCTGGAACAGATTCCGAGCAACGATCATGTATCCGACGCAACGAGGATCAACGAGGCAATGGAAACCCTGATCCGCGAGGCGCCGGAGCAGTACATGTGGACATTCAGATGGTTCCGCACACAGCCGGACGGATGCGACCCATACAGCGCCGCGCGGTCCATCTGCTGATCGGTCGATGAAAATCCTCGTCATCAAACAGACGTCGCTGGGAGACGTCGTGCATTCGACCGGCCATATCCGTGCGCTCAGGAAACATTACCCGGACAGTCACCTGACCCTGCTCACTGCCAGCACATCGCTCGACATCTACCGCTATAACACCTGGGTAGACCGAATCATTGCCCTCGACTACTATCGAATCAAGCGCAACTGGTACCGCGAACCGCTCCGTTCGTGGCGGGAAATATGCCGGGTCATAAGCCAGATCAGACAACAACGGTTCGATCTCGCAATCGACCTCCAGGGGCTGGCAAGGTCGGTACTGTTTCTGTATGCGGCAAAATCCGGACGCAAGCTGGTCAAGGGAAACTGGTGGAAACTGGAAGGCTTCCGGGACAAGAGCCTGCATGCGATACGGGAGATGGACCGGGTGCTGGAGCTGGCAGCGGTACCGACAGTGGATACCTCAATGGAATTCTGTGTCAGCGCGAAAGAAAAGCGCACAATCGACGACCTGCTTGCCCGCACCAATCCACATGCCAGACCGGTGCTGGTCATGAGTCCGTTTACACGCTGGCCCTCGAAAGACTGGCCGCTTGAAAACTGGCTGGCAACCCGCAAAGCGGTTGTGCGCCAATTCCATGTCGTGTTTACCGGTTCGGCGGAACGCAAACACGAAGTCGATAAAGCGATGATCAAGCATGGGCTGAGCGGTGAGTGCATTGACAGCGCCAACCTGCTGGGCGCTCTGACATTGCCGGAATTTGCGGAGCTTGTCCGCCGCGCTGAACGGGTGCTGACCGGCGACAGTTTCCCGCTGCATGTCGCCGGAGCGGTAAAAACTCCGGTCGTTGCGCTGTTCGGACCGACCGATGAAAAAAGGGCGGGGCCGCTGGGGCGACATGACCGGGTTTTACAGGCTCCCGGATGCAGGGCGTGCGGACGGAGATCGTGTCCGCGGCGATGCCTCGCCCGGCTCGACAGCAGGCAAGTAATCGAGGCAATTGCACCGGCACAGCGCTAAAAAGCGGGGCCGCGTTCAACCCAGCATCTGCTCGAACTCGCTTTCGGATATCTCCGCTTCGCGTTTCAGCCAGCTGCGAAAAGCGGTAATTTGCGGTTCCCTTTCCCGCCCCCGCAGACAAACGAAAAAATAGGAAAGGTTGGATTTGCTTTTGACCTCGGGGAACAACCGCACCAGCCGACCGGCCTTGACATCATCAAGGACATGGGCGCTGCGGGCGAGCGCGACCCCCTGATCGTCAATTGCAGCCTGGATTGCCAGACTGGTTAGCGGCAGCTGGGTGCCTTTCGGCATTTTCCTGACCGTGACGCCAGCATCCCTGAACCAGTCTCTCCAGCGTTGCAGAATGTCTATTGCGTTGCGCCGCAACAAGGGAAGGCCGAGCAGGTCCGCAGGCTTCTCGGGTATGCCGTATTCCTCAAGAAAGTGCGGGCTACAAACCGGAAAAACATATTCCCGGAGGAGCAGTTCCTGATACAGGTTGCTCCAGTCTCCGTAGCCCAGACGAATACCGACATCGGCATTTTCCGACTCGAAGTCGACCAGCTCATCGGAAGTGGAAATCCAGATATCGATATCCGGATATTCATGATTGAAATGGCCCAGCCTCGGCACCAGCCATTTGAAGGCAAAGGATTGCAGCAATGCCACCCTCAGGGCCGCAGGCGTGGGCTGAACCTCCCTGAGGTCCTCTACGGTCGAGGTCAGCCGTCTCACGAATTCCCTGACAACGGGCACGATAACATGGCCCGCTTCAGTCAGCACCAGGGTGCGCCCGCTGCGCTGAAACAGTTTGATTCCCCACAGCTCCTCGACATGCCTGATCTGGTGGCTGATCGCGCTCTGTGTGACAAACAGTTCCTCCGCCGCGCGAGTATAGCTCAAATGACGCGCCGCAGCCTCGAGGGCGCGTAGCGCAGACATGGAAGGATAGCGGATCGGCATAATTTATACATGAGTGAATACTCATGTATTATATGAAAATATATCATTTGCGCATAGCGCTTCCAATCCCTATATTCCGTTATGCTGGTTGACTGTATCCACAGGGCCGGTTTTACCAGACAGCTATTTTTTTAACAGAGCAAGAACGATGACCGACATATTAATCAGGGTAGGACTCTCCTACGTTGGCACTTTAACATTCTTGACAATTATCATGACCCTGGTCAATTAGGAGGTGGGTATGAATAATATTGCAACTATCGGTGGACGCAGGAACGTCATCCACAATTCATTCCGTCGCGGGATCATAAGACGAATCGCAGACCGTATCAAATACTGGAATGAGCGCAGAAAGGCTATTCGCCAACTGACTGCAATGAGCGACCGGTTATTACAGGACATTGGTATCGAGCGCCATGAAATTTATCAGGCGGTCTACCGACCCGGCAATCTTGTAAAAGCCCCGGTAAAAACAGTTTCCGAAAGAACCCGAGAAACTGAACTGCCCCGGGAGCTTCGCAAGGCGGCATAGTGTTTTAATCCTCCATTGGTGTTGTTGATTCGGACGCCCGAGGTTTGGGCGTCCTTTTTTTTGCCTGCCTGTTTGCCGGCCTGCTATAATAGACCCGACACAGACCGGCTTCGCAAATGCTCTGGATCAAGTCAATTCATATCATCTCGTTCGTTGTCTGGTTCGCCGGATTGTTCTATCTGCCCAGATTGTACGTCTATCATGCCCAGGCCGACGACCGCATCAGTATCGAACGGTTCAGGATCATGGAGAGGAAACTGTTTTTCGGCATCATGACCCCGGGGGCGGTATTGACCGTCGCCTCCGGGTTGTGGCTATGGATAGCTTACGGGTTCTCTGGAAACTGGCTGTCCGCGAAACTGGTACTGGTCGCGCTGGTCATACTCCATCATCTCTGGTGCTACCGGGCGCTGCTTGCATTCCGGGACGGCCGCAACAGGCGCAGCCATGTTCACTATCGGTGGATGAACGAAGTTCCCGTACTGTACCTTGTCGGCATCGTCCTTCTGGTCGTGATCAAACCATTCTAGCGGCTGCAAATACAGTATAATCACCGTCTCGGCCTGCATGCGCGGCCGAACGTCACATTTTGACAGAAAAGATCATGCAAACCGGAAAAAACTCATTCAAAAGTTATTCAACCCTGGACGTCGACGGGATTTCCTTCGGCTACCATGACCTCAACTCACCCGCGCTATCCGCTCTTGCCGACATTGACCGGCTGCCCCATTCCATAAAAGTGCTGCTGGAAAACCTGCTGCGCCACGAGGACGGGGTTTCCTGCACGGCCGACGATATCGCAGCGGTCGCAAAAAGCGCACAAGGCAACACGCCGCGGGAAATCGCCTGGCGTCCGGCCCGTGTGCTGATGCAGGACTTTACCGGAGTGCCGGCGGTAGTCGACCTGGCGGCCATGCGTGAGGCGCTCGTCAAAGCCGATGTCGACCCGGAAAAAATAAACCCTCTTTCACCGGTTGACCTCGTCATTGACCATTCCGTAGTGATTGACCAGTATGCCACTCACAGCGCTTTTTCCGCCAATGTCAATCTGGAAATGCAGCGAAACGCAGAGCGCTACCAGTTCCTCAAATGGGGGCAGGGAGCTTTCGACAACTTCAGCCTCGTCCCTCCGGGAACGGGTATCTGCCACCAGGTCAATCTCGAATATCTGGCCAGAGGCGTATGGAGCGACGAAAAAAGCGGTCAGCGGCTCGCCTATCCGGATACACTGGTCGGAACGGACAGTCATACCACGATGATCAACAGCCTCGGCGTTCTGGGCTGGGGCGTCGGCGGCATTGAAGCCGAAGCCGCCATGCTGGGGCAGCCGATACCGATGCTGATCCCGCAAGTTGTCGGCTTCGAACTGAGCGGCAGACTGAAAGAAGGCATTACGGCGACCGACCTCGTGCTGTGCATTGTGCAGACGCTGCGTGAACATGGCGTGGTCGGAAAGTTCGTAGAGTTTTACGGGAGCGCGCTCGATCATCTGCCGATCGCAGACCGCGCCACTATTGCCAATATGGCCCCCGAATACGGGGCGACCTGCGGTTTCTTCCCTGTGGACCGGCAAACAATCGATTATCTTCGCCTGACAGCCCGCCCGCCCGAAACGGTGGCGCTGGTCGAGAAATACAGCAAGGCCCAGGGTCTGTGGAGGAACAGCGACGGCGCCGCACCGCTATTTGCTTCCACATTGACGCTTGATATCGGTGAAGTCGGCGCCAGCCTGTCCGGGCCAAAACGCCCCCAGGATCGGGTCACCCTGTCCGCCCTGCCGCAAACGATGCAGACATTCATCTCCCGCGAAGGCAAGGATAACGAGATCGACGAGGATTTTGACAGCGGCGCCGGATTCGACCTGCATCACGGTGATGTCGTGGTGGCGGCCATCACCTCCTGCACCAACACCTCCAACCCGGCCGTCATGGTGGGGGCCGGACTGGTCGCGAAGAAAGCGCTGGAAAGAGGGATCACCCGCAAGCCCTGGGTCAAATCATCGCTGGCGCCCGGCTCAAAAGTGGTGACCGAATATCTTGAAAGGGCGGGGCTGCAATCCTGCCTTGACGCGCTGGGCTTCAATACGGTGGGATATGGCTGCACCACCTGTATCGGAAACTCCGGCCCCCTGCCTGAACCGGTAGACAGCACAGTGCGTGAAAATGACCTCGTAGTCGCTTCCGTACTGTCCGGCAACCGCAACTTTGAAGGCCGCATTCATCCACTGGTGAAAGCCAACTGGCTCGCTTCTCCACCTCTGGTCGTCGCTTATGCGTTGGCGGGAACGACCCGCATCGACCTCTTGAGCGACCCGATTTCCTGTGATCGGGACGGTAATCCCGTGTATCTGAGAGACATCTGGCCGACCAATGAAGAGATTGCCCGTGAAGCAGGCAAAATTGACCATTCGATGTTCCTGAGCAAGTATGCCGACATATTTGCAGGAGACGAACAATGGCAGGACATCCCCGCCAGGCCGGGTCGAACCTATGCGTTTTCTGCCGATTCAACCTATATTCAACTGCCGCCGTTTTTCGAGGAACAGTATACCAGCGGCAAGGACAGCAATATACGGGGCGCCCGCATTCTCGCGCTGCTCGGTGATTCGGTGACTACCGATCACATTTCCCCGGCCGGTTCGATCGCCGCCGACAGTCCCGCAGGCAGATATTTGACCGAACGCGGCATTGCCCGACAGAATTTCAACTCCTACGGATCAAGACGGGGCAACCATGAAGTCATGGCGCGGGGTACGTTCGCCAACATCCGTATCAGAAACGAGCTGGTACCCGGCGTCGAAGGGGGATTTACCCGTATGGTCGACGACCCCGCCCCGATTGCGATCTATGACGCCGCGATGCGGTACATGGCGCACCGAATACCCACCGTAGTCATTGGCGGAAAGGAATACGGCGCCGGATCAAGCCGTGACTGGGCCGCGAAAGGGCCGTTGTTGCTCGGTGTCAAAGCCGTAATCACCGAGAGTTTCGAGCGTATACACCGCTCCAACCTGATCGGCATGGGGGTGCTTCCACTCCAGTTCATGCCCGCAGAGGACCGCAAAACCCACAACCTCGGTATCACCGACAGCATCGACATTCTCGGGCTGGACAGCGGACTTCAGCCGCGCCAGATTCTCGAGGCCCGTATCAATCGCGCAGACGGATCGATCGACCCGATTCAGTTGCAGTCCAGGATCGACACTGCGGTCGAAGTCGAATACTATCTCGCCGGAGGCCTCCTGCACTACGTGCTGAACCGCATCAAGGCAAGCTGACCGATTGCACCGGCGCTGCCACCAGTTCGGGTTAAATGAAAGAAGGCGCCCGACCCGTGTCCGGGTCGGGCGCCTTGCCGGTAGTCAAGGGATGAAAATAACGCGCCGACAAGGGGCGGCCCGTTATTTCTTCGTTCCCAACTTCCGTCCGCCGAAAGCGCCGCGGAATTCGCCGTCCTTCCGTCCTTCCGAGGTATAGTCGAACACACCGCCGGCCTCTTGCCCCTCGGGCCCGAAGAAGGCGCCGTTGAAGCTGCCCGTGAACCTGCCGCCGTTGGCGGTCGTCTTCACCTTGAACCAGCTCGGTCCGGCACCCACGGTGACCTTGGTGCCCGCGAATGTGTTCCCGTCAATCTCCCCCTGAAAAGTAATTGACGGCGGGGGGTTCGTGTTGGCATACAGATCGGTCCTGAGCGTGTTCTTCACGAAATCCGCCGTGATCTTCGTAGTGCCTTCGAAAAGGCCGACCTCACCCTCGCCCTGCGCATCCTGTGCGCGGGTATAGGCGACAAAAGTTCCCTCGTATGTGGCACTGCCGAATTGGGCCTCCATGACGGCGGACGGGGTCATGCTCTGGCCGTCCAGGACGCTGACAAATCCGATGCCCAGACCGGCGGCGGTATTACCGTCCTCCTTCAGCGGAACCCACTGACCATAGTTCATGTACTCGTAGGGAACCGAAATCGGAAACCGTGTCACCTCATAAACAGAGATCTTGTCATACGTGATCGTGACGGCGCCACCGGTTGATGTCTCGGACTTCTTCCGCTTCAGCCACATCTTCGTGTCGCCGCTCATGTAGTAGTAGATGCCGCTAGCCTCATTCACGTTCACATCGTTGGTTCGGCCGGGAACCGTGATAGTATGAATATTGTCTTCGGTCAGGGCCCCGGTACCGGATCTGGAGCCCGCCGTGCGGAACACGCCGGTCGCGCGCATGATCGGAACGGCCTTTCCGGATACGGTGACCGTGCCATGGGGATTGGCAGAGGTCGCCGTAGCTGTCTGCTCGTTACTCGAACTGGCGAGATTGCGGTAGATGCTGATCGTCGTTTCGCCGACGTATCTGTCGTAAAGATACAAACGAACCTTGTCATCGTCCGAGTCGGTGACCTTCTGTTGCCGGGCTCCGTCTACATTTTCGTCGGCATATCTTGCACTACCCCCCGTACCAAAGAGCGCTGGCTGTGCGCGTCCCCCGGTGCCGGCGTTAGCCTTCGTGATTGCCGGTCTGTTAACAGTATTCGCTCCTTCATTATGAAAATTCCACGCTTCGATAAAACCGGTCTTGCGCTCAACACCCCCTGTCGTCTTCGTGGCAGTCGGCGCGCCTGACGTGACCGAGGTGCCGCCGAGGCGGTAGGTCTTTCTCCCGTCATGCCCAAGCTCCATTGCGGCGATCTTTACCGCCTCGGCCGCCTTCTCTTCGGCCATCTTCGCCTGAGCCTCGGCCGTTCTCTTCGCCGCCTCGGCTGCGACCCTGGCCTCGACCGCCGCCGTCAGGTTGCCTGCGGCCTTGGCCTTCTCGTATTCCGCCCTGGCCAGGTTGTAGGCTGCCATCGCCGCATCTGCCGCCTTGCGTGCTTCCTCGGCGTGCCTCTTCGCCATGGGGCTGCCCGTCTGGATTTCGACGATACCCTTGACCGCGTTTTGTGCCTTTGTGTTTGATGCTGCGGCCTCATCGGATTTGGTTTCGGCCATGTCGGCTGCATCCATAGCGGCCTTTTGGGCTTTCTGAAGTTCGGTCATCTCCGGCGTCATGGAGGTGGAAGAACTGCCCCCGCAGCCAGCCAGGAGCAGGGTCAGGGAGGCGGCCAACGGCCCATATCGGTTAGTGTATTTCATGATGATTTCTCCTCATAGTTAAAAGTTGATAAAATCAAGTGAAAAGGCTGAACAGGGGTTCGATCCACCGGCTTGCTTGTGGCTGTCGCCCTTGCCTTGCTGGCTCCCCCTCAAGGGGAGTGACGGGAGCGGGTTGGACCGGCCCTAGCGCGGTGGGGGCTGTATATCGAACAGCCGTGAAGGGGCCGCAAGGGGCCGCGCGGCACTGGCGCGCGCGAAGAGGTGTGCGGGTTGGTTAAGCGTCCGGGGAAGTAAAGAGCATGCTTTTGGGTAAAGGCGCTTGTGCGGCTGCGTTTTACCGCGCGGGTTACCGGGGTGTCAGAGACTCTTGTCCCTGGAAATTGGGGGGGGGGGGGGGGGGGGAGAGGGGGAGTCATTGTAATCATTGCTATTTTTCTTTGTCTTTGCATTCAGGACTATCTTTTCAGTTTTCCTGGAATCGGGTAAACAGGCGGATTATACAGCAATATTGATCGGATGATTGTTGCTTTATATTAAACTTGCAATGATCTCCGCCAACCGAAACAGGTCTTGCCCGCGCGCGGTCAATGGACTTGTAGAAATCGGTTATCCGCTGGATACTCTTTTCATTATCGTTGGCTTCGGGCAGCGCCACATCACCCAGATCATGGATCCGGCATTACCGCCAAGGATCCATCGCAAATTCCATGTGTACCCGACGGCCAAGCGCAGACATATCGCGCACCGCTCTCGGACCCAGGCGCTGGTCGCGCTCGGTAGTCCCGTTACCGGTGCTGTGCGGTACTCCGACCAGCGCAATGTCACAGTTTCCAGGGTCCGGATCATATGGACAACGAAAAAGCGTCGGCACACCCCACCAGTAAAGGCCGCTGTTCATCCGCTCCAGTTTCCGCCGGGTCTCGCGGTCTTTTTTGCCGGTCATATCTCTTGCTTCAAGCGGTTCGTCCGGGGCGCCATAAAATATTCAGGTAACTTTGGCAAATACCTGGACCGTCCCACTTGTTTCCGGACCCGGACAAACCGCAATCAGGCCAACAGGAACAGCGCCAGCAACGGAGTATCACCGGCCTTGGCCCCATGCCGGTCCCACGGGTGGTTATAAATGACATTGCCTGCCGGCAGTCTGCGATAATCGTCGTGGCCGCCATAACGCCATTCGGCGGTACCGGAAATCAGGAAGTACATCTCCCGGCCAGCGTGATTGTGTTCCGGGTAATGCTGGCCGGCATCCACATACATCAATCCCGCTACCATATCGCCCATATCCAGGATGCGGTTAAAATACAAAAGCGCCACTTGATGCCCCCGGTCAACGGTACGCGGGGAAATACTCCACGGCAGCCAAGGCGCAAACTGGCAGAAATCCCTGGCCAGCTTCATGTCCCTGACCCACGTCAGATTCCGAAGAACAGGCAACGGATTGGCAGAAAATGACCGGGTCCGCTTCTTGCCGGTTTGCCTGGAAAATCGGGCAACCATATCCCTTTGCACCGCATCCGTGGCACAAAGCATCATGGCGTTGGCACAGGATACCATGAAGGAATACACTTGGTCCGTAACCTCGGACCGGCTTGGGGAAATCGGCATAATAGTATGTCCCCCGGCGTTCGAAGACGGAAAATCCGGCATGCGGATATTCGACAGCCTGGTTACTGAATATTGACCGCTATGTTCCTGGCTTCGGACTGCCTCGGTTTCGTAATGGTCAATACCAGGGTGCCGTCCGAGTAGTCGGCAACGACACTGCCTTCGGAAATTTCCGAACCGAACCGGAGATGACGCACAAAATCCCCGACCGGCCGCTCACGTCGCACCCAGTGCCCACCCTCAAGGTTCAATTTTCGGGTGCGGGCATTGACGGCCAGCATATTTCCCGACACGGTGACCCGGATACTGTCCTTGTCGACTCCGGGAAGGTCCATCCACAATTTCAAGGCCCCGCTGTCTTCGTAAATATCAACGTCAGGAGTGATGGAAACCGGCTCATGACGGCGTGTTTTCTTTTCGCCGTCACCGCCGACCGTTTTGATCAGGCCGCTCACATCGTCCTGATCAATAATGATTGTACCGAATGGCGAGCTTATTCTCTGTGACATCGTGATTCTCCGTATTGGATATCGAACTTATTGATCTAACCGGCCTTGTCGGGTTCCTGCGCCTCTGTCGAATGGGAAACGGGCACAGCGCCGCCACAGTCGGACTGCGGCTTCAGATCAATGACATCAATTTTACCTGGTTCCGGGTAATCCGCATTCAACCACCGGAAGAACGACACAATCATGATAACGAGGATCACCATGAGCGGCAACCCGACCACAATGGATGCAGTCTGAAGGGGTTTCAAACCACCGAGATACATCAATGCCAGTGAAACGGCGGCGAGAATGAAGGCCCAGAACAAACGGTGCCATCTTGCCGGTTGGGTATTTGCGTCCTCCTGCTCTTCGGTAGCGACAGAGGCCAGCGTAAAAGCTGATGAATCGAGAGTCGTGGCGCCAAATATAAAAGCCAGCACAACGAACACGACCAGCAAAAGAGGCGCCACGAAGCCAATCCCGAGACCGAAAAACGAGGCATTTTGCCCGACTCCGACAATAGTGGCAATAACCGCTGCCGCGCCGTCCTGATTGCCGAGTATATCGCTGATCGGGACAATATCGTTCAGTTGAAAATACATGCCCGTATTTCCCAGTATCGCGAAAAACAGCCAACAACCGAGGGAGCCGCCGACCACTTCGGCGACAATCAACTGCCGAATGGTGCGCCCATAGGAAATACGCGCAACAAACAACCCCATGAATGGCGCATAGGCGATCCACCAGGCCCAATAGAAAATCGTCCAGCCCTGGGGGAACCCGCCTGCGGCGACCGGGTCGGTCCAGAAGCTCATTTCAATGAAATTGGACATCAACAGCCCTACACTGTTCGTGAACGTGGACAATATGAACACGGTCGGGCCAAACAGGAAAGTGAACCCGAGAATGATGATGATCAGCCACAGGTTGATGTCACTCAGAACCTTGATACCTTTTTCCAGACCCGAATAGACGCTGGCGCCAAAGATGATCCCCCAGATCACGACCACGACCACATCAAGCGAGAAGCTGCGCTCGACACCCAGTAATTCGGAGAGGCCGGCAGACAGCATTGGCGTGCCCAAACCCATTGAGGTGCCGATACCTCCGATCAATCCGAACATGAACAGGACGTCAATAATTTTTCCGGGCCATCCGGCTGCGGCATTCTCTCCGATTACCGGGGCACAGGCAGCCGACAACCGCAGCACCGCCCGCTTTTTGTTCCACAGCATGTAAGCCAATGGCAGTGTGGGAATGCAATAGACGGCCCAAGCCGTAAACCCCCAGTGGAAAAGTCCGTACATTGACGCCCATTCGGCGGCCTTCGCTGTTTTCGGTTCAATGCCGAACGGCGGGCCGGAATAGTAGTAGGCCCACTCGATCGCCCCCCAGTACATGACGCTTGCGCCAATGCCGGCGCAAAACAACATGGCAACCCAGCTGGCCATGGAGAACTGCGGGCGAGCGTCGGGGCCGCCGAAACGAACGCCGCCGAAACGACCCAGGGCAAGCCATGCGAGAATGAAGAATGTGCCGATCGTAAACCACAGAAACGTCCAGCCAAGCTGACCGGTAGCAAAATTGAATAACACGCCAAGAGCCTTCTTCGAACCTTCCTCGAACAGAATCAGGGGCGTGACCAGCGTGATGATAACGATCAGGGCCGTCCAGAATATTACCTTGTCTATTTTTGGTTGCTGCATACGTTACACTCCACAAAAAGAAGGATCATTCGATTGTCAGAAGCGCGCGCCACGCTCCTGCACATCAAGGCCTGAAGGCGCAATCCATTTCTCGAACCTTTCCCGAATCGGATCGATATTATTTGCCCACCATTGCGAATCGAAGCGTAATGATATGCCGGACATATTTTCTGCGGGCAGATAAGGCCGTATCTCCTCGGGGACATTTTCCCGCGCCGACTTTCTGACCGGACCATAGGGGATATACCGCGCCACTTCAGTCATGCCTGCGGCGCTTGTTGCAAACACAATGAACTGTCTGGCATTTTCAGCGTTGCGGCTGCCTTTCGGGATGGCGAGGAACTCCATCTCCCAGAGCTGGCCATCCCAGACAATGCCTATCGGGTCGCCATCTTCCATGATCGGCCGGTGCAGCCGCCCGTTCCAGGCAGCCGTCATAGTGACCATATCGTCTTTCAGCAACTGCACAGGCTCCCCCCCCGAACTCCACCAGACAATGTTCGACTTCAATCTGTCAAGCGAAGCAAATGCCAGATTCAGGCCTTCCTCGGTGGACAATTCAGCATAGACCTGATCGGCTGGAATGCCGGCCGCCATCAGCGCCCATTCCAGGGTTCCGCGCGGGTCCTTGCGCAGCCCTCTCTTCCCCGGAAAATCCCGGGTATTGAAAAAATCGGCAACGCTCGCAGGCTGACGCCCGGCGAACGTTTCTGTGTCATAAGCATAAACGGTGGCCCATGTGTACACGCCAACGCCGCATTCATTCTGAAGAGCGCCCTCAACAAAGTCGCTGTCGGCATCGGGCAGCAGGGAATGGTCGAATTTCTCCAGCAGGCCCTCGTCACAGGCCTGGATGAGGTCGGAATATTCCATATCAATGACATCCCAGGTTACGTTGGTGGTATTGACCTGATCGCGGATCTGTCCGATCCCTCCGTCGTAATACACCATATCTGCCGATTTATTGTGTTCTTTTTCCCACGGCAGAATCCATGCCTGCATATGCGCGCGCGCCAGATCCCCGCCCCAGCTGACCAGTGTCAAATCCCGATGCGCGTAGACACTCTCGCAAAAAAACAGAACCAGGACGAACAATGAAGCTGTTTTTTTGAAGAAATTCAAACCGGTTCGCAACATTCGCTTGCCTCCTGAAGTAAGTTTTCCGGGCCTGCCACTTATTGTCTGCGGGAACAATCACCAGCGCTGGTACCCGATCAGGCAATTTCATGGAATCGCAGCCAGTATAGTTTACACAGCCGGATACTGCAAATTTTTCCTGAATATCCGGGTTGATTTTTCATGTGCGCGCCTCGCTGGCCCGCCAGGTCGATTTCTCCAGCCAGGATGAACAAATCCTGACACCCCAGCCGGGACCTTCGGGGATTTGCACCTTGCCGTCCCTGGCCACGGGGAAATCCTCATAGACGCCGTATTGCCAGGGATAATAATCGGCGCCCTCGATGGAAAACTCGACATAAGGCCCGGCATTTTCGATCGCGCCCACGAGGTGTAACGTGAATATCGTCACCAGCGAGAGATTGGCGGCATGAGGAGTAATGACTTTCCCCGCGTCCGCCGCCATTCTGACGACCCTCAGGGTTCGCTCGATACCGCCCATATAACAAATGTCGGGCTGGTAAACATCGACCGTATCGTTATCGATCATGTATTTCCATAACGCCAGATTGTTGTCCTGCTCGCCTCCCGTGACCTCAAGCGACAACGCGGCGGTGACCTCTCGGGTCCATTCATATTCCCAGTAGGGGCAAGGTTCCTCGAAGTGGCAGATGCCGTGATCTTCCAGCATGCGGCCCAGTTCGATGGCCTTGTCCGGCCGGTAGCAACTGTTGCCGTCAACGAGCAGAACCGCGTCATCGCCCAGCGTTTTCCTGACCGCCGCCACGATTTCCTGCGAGCGCCCCGGCCACTGGTCCCGATTGCGTCCGCACTCGGCCCCGACCCTGAACTTGAATGCGTCATACCCGTGCCTGTCACGCAAGCGGGCGAACCGTTCCGCTTCATGCTGCGGCGTGATGTCCCTGCTCATGCTGGAGGCATACACACGCAGCGGGCGCGGTTTGCCGCCGAGCAATTCACAAACCGGTTTGCGTTCTATCTTGCCGTGCAGGTCCCATAGCGCGGTATCGACCCCGCAAACGGCGCGGCACATGTATGAACCGGGGAACTTGTGTTCCTTCTCGAAAACCCGATCGAACAGATCACCCAGCGTGGAACGGTCAGAAACATTGCGCCCCAGTATCCAGGGGGCCACCTGGCGGTGCAGGACCATTGTGGTGATGTCTGCGTTGTAGGTGGAGACCTGCCCCCAGCCCTGAGCGCCTGAATCCGTCGTCACCCGCACAAGGCCGATGTCGGTCGTGTGGAACGATTCTATTTTGTCTATGTTCACGATTCACTCCCGCCGCCCGGTCACGGCATGTTTGTCAGGGGGCAGCCCCTGTGGTTATCCCGGTAGAGATAGCGGAGATCGACCTCGTTGGCTCTGGCGATCGGGACCCTGCCGGTCATTCAGGACTTGATTCTGTCCGCATAGTCGTTCACAATCGGGAACCCGTCAGAAAATATCATGAACAGCTACACTGGTGATACCCGTCGCCATCGGGAATCCGATCCGGCATGAGCAGCAATCTGTGGAAACTGCTCGAACCGTCCCTGTTGCGAAACAGGAGTCGTACAGCCTGGATATGCCGACACAGCAAAGGCCGCCGGGAGGTGCAGTATCACCACATCCATGAAGCCGCCCTCGTCACTGCGCAGAAACTGCGCAAGTCCGGAATCGGGGCGGGCGCCACAGTGGGCATCACGGCGCCCAACGGCCCGGAGTGGACGGTGGCGGCCCTCGCCGCATGGCGTGCGGGCTGCATGATCGCCCCGATCCACATCGGTAACAGCGAACACGAGATCGCCGCCCAGATCGAGGCGATCAAGCCGGATGTCATGCTCGTTCACGATTCCGCCCTGACACACGAAGCCCGTATCGAAATCACCCTCGACAAAGACGCGCAAGCGGCGGCGGCGGAAAATGCGATCAAGCCGGCGGACGACCCGCATGCCGTGGCGGCCCGGCTCTATACTTCCGGCAGCACCGGCAATCCCAAGGTAGTGCGCCTGTCTCACGGCAATCTGGCTGCCAACGTGCTGGCCGCAGTCAACATCGAGACATTCGACCCCGATGACCGTTTCATCTCCCTGTTGCCATTGTCCCATGCCATGGGCATTACAGCCAATGTCAACCTGCCCTATTACGCCGGCGCCGCGCTGGTAACGCCAAGGGTTCTCGCCGCCGCTGAAATTGTCACGGCCCTGCAGGAGGAAAAGATTACCGTTATCATCGCTGTCCCGCGGCTGTTCCGCAACATCATGATCGGCCTCGAAAAGAAATTCGCGCAAGGCGGCAAGGCTGTGGCATTATACCGTCGCATGCTCAAGGCCGCCCCTCCCGCACTGAGACAATATCTCAACGCCCCCTTGCGCAAGCGACTGGGAGGGCGCATCAAGGTCTGGGTCAGTGGAGGTTCCCACCTTGATGAACGCATTACGCGCTATTATCACGATCTCGGTTTGCCGTTGCGCCAGGGTTACGGCCTTACCGAAACGTCGCCTCTGGCCTGCATGCAGGACAAATTCGACGATGCCCCGCAGAGTGTTGGCAAACCCGTGGAACATGTCCAGGTGAGAATCGACAACCCGGATGAAAACGGTCAGGGAGAAATCCTCATCAAGGGGCCCAACGTCATGCTCGGCTATGAGGACGCCGCGCAGACCGCCCGGGTTCTTGAGCATGGCTGGTTCAGGACCGGCGATATCGGCCACATCGACAGTCAGGGGCGGGTCACGCTGACCGGCCGTTCGAAACGCCTGATCGTGACCGAGGCGGGCAAGAATGTCTACCCGGAAGAATTGGAAACGCTGCTGGAACGGGATCCGATCGTAAAGGAAGCCGGCGTGCTGGAGGTGGACATGAAACCGGTCTGCGTACTGGCCATGGATGGCGGCAACGCGGCCGCCGGCGCGCGCAGGGTGATCAGGCAATATAACACCCTGGTATCCGCGCACAACCGCATCACGCGGGTCGCCGCCGTTGACGAGCTGCCGCGCACCCCGCTTGGCAAGATCGCGCTACAGGAACTGCCCGCGATATTCAGGGAACACGAAATCGACCGCGCAGACGGCTGATCGATAACAGGGAAAGAACCGTGCCCGGCCGGCTATTGCGCCCAGGCGTCCCACTCACCGTTCTGTGCGCTCAACGATGTGGTAAAATTCCTCGCCCTGCCGGATCAGGCCGAGTTCGGAGCGGGCAATGGTCTCCACGCTCTCACCGTCCGTTTTCAGGGCATTGACTTCGGCGCTGAACCTGCGGTTTTCGCGTGACTGCATGTCGATTGTCTGTGCAGTCTGGCGCGCCGTTTCCTTGAGCCGGTACAGATCAAACACATTCTTGTCCCCGAACCACAACGCATACGAGGTTCCGGCAAACAGCGTCAACAAAAGGAAGTTCAGGGGTTTCAAGTCAATTTGCCCGGCATCCCCGGATATTGGAAAATGCGCCAATTCCCGCATAGTGTGCATTGTCGCCCAGCAACTGTTCTATTTTCAGGAGCCGGTTGTACTTTGCCACCCTTTCCGAACGGCACAGGGAGCCGGTTTTTATCTGCCCTGCCGCCGTGGCTACGGCCAGATCGGCAATGGTCGAATCCGCAGTCTCGCCGGAGCGGTGCGAGATGGCGGCGCTGTAGCCGGCCTGCTGCGCCATGGCAATTGCATCAAGAGTCTCGGACAAGGTGCCGATCTGGTTGAGCTTGATCAAAATGGAATTGCCGATACCCTGCTCAATGCCCTTTTGCAGTATTTCGGTATTGGTCACAAACAGGTCATCGCCCGTTAACTGTACACGATCGCCCAGCCGCTTCGTCAACTCCTTCCACCCGGCCCAGTCGCTCTCCTGCATTCCGTCCTCAATACTGATCACCGGGTATTTGTCGACCCAGCCCTGCAAATAGTCGGCAAATTGCCGCGCGTCCAATTCCAGACCGTCGGCCGCAAGATCATATTTTCCGTTCCTGTAAAATTCCGAACTGGCCGCGTCCAGCCCGATCATGACTTGCTCGCCGGGACGGTATCCCGCCTTTTCAATGGCCTCCATGACGAGACCGACCGCCTCTTCATTCGATGCGCATTGCGGGGCGAACCCGCCTTCATCTCCCACCCCGGTACCCAGGCGGTTATCCAGCAATACCGATTTGAGACAATGAAATATCTCTACCCCGCAACGCAGCGCTTCCGAGTACCGGTCAAAACCCGCCGGCAGGATCATGAACTCCTGGAAATCGATCGCATTATCTGCATGGGCGCCGCCGTTGATAATGTTCATTTGCGGTACGGGAAGAAGGAATTTCCGGTTGTGGTAAATCGCCCCCAAATGTTCGAACAGGGGGATGTCCTGGGCATGGGCGGCTGCATGGGCGACGGCCAGTGAGACACCCAGCAAGGCATTGGCGCCCAGATTTTCCTTGTTGGCAGAGCCGTCGAGCTCGATCATGCGCCGATCAATACCGCGCTGGTCGAGGGCATCGTGTCCGCGCAACGCGGAAGCGAGAAGCGAATTGGCATTATGGACCGCTTTCAGGACCCCCCTGCCGAGGTAACGTTGCCGGTCGTTATCACGCAACTCCAGCGCCTCGAGAGACCCGGTCGATGCGCCGGAAGGAACGGCGGCGCTGCCGACGATGCCGTTTTCGAGGGTGACCTCGACGGCAACGGTCGGATTGCCGCGCGAATCCAGAATTTCGCGGGCCTGAATATCCCTGATGTGCGTATTCGTACCAGTTCGCGGCATTGTGCTGTGCGCCTCCGATTACCTCACTTCGGCATTTCCCGCAGCCTGTCGCTTTACGACGCGGTCGATCCCGATCAGTTCGCGCAACAGGGGCTTCATTTTGTCGAGCGGCCAGGCATTGGGACCATCGCTGAATGCCCGGTCCGGGCTCGGATGAGTTTCCATGAACAGGCCGTGAATACCGACCGCGGCGGCGGCCCGCGACAGAACCGGCACAAACTCCCTCTGTCCGCCGGACCTGCCCTGCCCGGCCCCCGGCAGTTGCACCGAATGAGTTGCGTCAAATACGACCGGACACTGCATGCCTTTCATGATTTCCAGGCTCCGCATATCCACGACAAGATTGTGATAGCCAAAGCTCGAACCGCGCTCGCAAACGATGATCTGCGCCCCCGGCCTGGCCGTTTTCGCCTTGTTGACGACATGTTCCATCTCATAGGGAGAGAGAAACTGCCCCTTTTTTATGTTCACCGGACGCCCCGAGCGCGCGGCCGCCTGTACCAGGTCGGTTTGCCGGCAAAGGAACGCCGGAGTCTGGATCACATCCACAACGGCAGCCGCCTGCTCCACATCATCGACGCTGTGCACATCGGTCAACACCGGAACATCCACTTCCTGTCTTACTTTTTGCAGAATCCTGAAGCCCTCATCGCGGCCCGGTCCGCGCGGGGACGCAGCCGAGGTGCGGTTCGCCTTGTCAAAGGATGACTTGTACACAAACGGAATATCAAGCTGGCCGGTGATCTCTTTCAAGCGGGCGGCGGTCGACATCGCCATGGCTTCGGATTCGATTACACAGGGGCCGGCGATCAGAAAAAAGCGGCCCTGCCCCGAGGCATTGAAATCAGGTATGTTCATGGCCGCAACCGATCACCGAAATGTGATTTTTGACAGGCGAGGCCCGCCCTGACGTAGTCGCTGAACATTCTGTGCCCGTCTCTCGGTGAAGAAGTGAACTCCGGGTGAAACTGACAGGCGATAAACCATGGATGATCATCAAGCTCGATGATTTCCGCCAGTCCGTTGCCGGACAACCCGGAAAAAACCAGGCCATGACGCTCGAACTGGCCCATATAATTGTTGTTGAATTCGTAGCGGTGCCTGTGACGCTCGCGTATTACGTCCGACTGACAGATCTGCCGGTAACGGGTGCCTTCCCTGAGGTGGATGTTCTGCGCCCCGAGGCGCATCGTTCCACCGAGCGCGGTCGACTCGTTCCTCAACTCGATATTTCCGCTATCATCGACCCATTCAGTGATCAGGGCAATGACCGGATGAGGGGTATTGCGGTCGAATTCGGTGCTGTGCGCCCCGGCAAGACCGATAACGCTGCGCGCGAACTCGATGACGGCAACCTGCATGCCCAGGCAAATACCCAGATAGGGAATTTTATGCAGACGGGCGTATTGCGCAGCGAGAATCATTCCTTCAATACCTCTTTCTCCAAACCCCCCCGGCACAAGGATAGCGCTGGCGCCTTCCAGCGCTGTTATCCCGTTTTCTTCGATTGCCGTGGAATCGATATAGTGGATATCGATCTCGGTAAGGGTATGAATGCCGGCATGAACGAGCGCCTCGGAGAGCGACTTGTATGACTCGGTAAGGCCGGTGTATTTGCCGACCATACATATCCTGATTTTATTGACCGGGTTGCGGATATTTCTACTGACATTGCGCCATTCCGACAAATCGGGCGGACCGGCGTCAATACACAGCTGCCGCGTGACGAGCTGGTCCATTTCCTGTTCGACATACAGCCCCGGAATATCATAAATACTGTCCACATCAACCCCGGAAATAACGGCTTCCTCCTCCACGTTGGTAAACAACGCGATTTTACTGCGGGCATCATCGGGCAGGGGTTCGCGCACACGACACAGCAAAATGTCGGGCTGTATGCCGATCGATCTCATTTCCTTGACCGAGTGCTGGGTCGGTTTGGTCTTGATTTCACCGGCAACCCGTATTTCCGGCACCAGCGTAAGGTGAATAAACAGGGTATTGCGTCTGCCCCGCTCAACCCGCATCTGCCGGATGGCTTCCAGAAACGGCAGCGATTCTATATCACCCACGGTGCCTCCTATCTCGACCAGCGCAATTTGCGCATTGCCGGCGCCCGCCACTATCGATGATTTTATTTCGTCGGTAATGTGGGGAATGACCTGAACGGTACCGCCCAGATAATCTCCCCTGCGTTCCTTGCCGATCACCCGTTCATAAATCTGGCCGGTCGTGAAGTTGTTGTCCCGGCTCATCGTGGTACGGACAAATCTTTCATAATGCCCCAGATCAAGATCGGTCTCGGCGCCGTCTTCCGTAACGAACACCTCGCCGTGCTGGAACGGACTCATTGTCCCCGGATCCACATTGATGTAGGGATCGAGTTTCAACAACGTAACACTAATCCCGCGGGCCTCGAGAATACTGCCCAGGGAAGCCGACGCAATGCCCTTGCCCAGTGAAGAAACCACCCCCCCCGTAACGAATATATACTTGGTCATCAACAGCGGGCAGATTACGGGATTCGCTCTTTAGTGTTCAGTAATATCGCAAGGATAGCGTACCAGATAGCCGACCGACTCTCAATCACCGGTTGCAGAAAAACGCGGGCAAATGCCCTCTTCTCCGGTAATGGCGGCGAACCCGTCCGACACTCCGATACCCGGCGCCCAGGCGATCTCGTCATCAACAACCAGCATTGGCAGCCGGTCTCTTTCCCACGGTGGAACCCGACTGTACTGTAGCAATTTCTTCACGGAAGAACTGTGCGTTCGATTGGGCAGGCGTATACGCTCCCCGCCTTTTCGCCACACCCATTTCAACCGGGCGCCCCTGATCCTGGACAGGCCAAGTCCCCGGTTCAAGGCGGTTTCCGCCTGCACGCGGATATGACACTGCGCGATCTCGAGCCTGCACAGGTTCCAGGCGACTGAATCGGGCCGGTTTTTTGTAAACTCCCGGGTCAGGTACAGACGCGCGCGAAATTTGCGGATAACCTGTCGGCCAAGCGATAATTGCGGATGTTCCGCATGACCGCAAAGCTGGCGGTAAAACTCCGATAACTTCCTGTTTCCCGGTGAAACACAGCCCGACTCATGCAACCAGCTGCGAATCAGGCCGTTGAATGCAGACGGGGCCAGACTGATCAGACTGTCCACACGAAGAGGATCCGCCATACAGAAAATCCGCCTGGCGCCAGGGTCAACGCTCTGCCGGCGGAGCCGGTCAAAGGCCCCGGTTTCACGCCCGGCAATGTCACGGCACTGATTTGCAGCCGTGTTCAGTCTCTCGATCAAGTCGGGGCAACGCCTGCGCAATGCCGGTATCAGATCGTGGCGCAGCAGATTTCTGTAGCGGGAAACGGACTCATTCGAACGATCCTCTATCCAGTCCAGGTTGCGCCGCCGGGCATATTGACAAAGTCCCTGCCGGGTAAATCCCAACAGCGGCCGCACCAGACGGATCGGGGACCCGTATACAAGCGGACGATGAGGGGCAATACCGGCAAGCTGTGAAAGCCCCTTGCCCTGGAACAGGTTCATCAGAAACGTTTCGGCCTGATCGTTGGCGTGGTGAGCGGTCAAGACCACATCCCCTTGCCCGGCGATGCGGGACAACCACTGATAGCGTTCATTCCTTGCCCAGGCTTCAACATTTTTTTCCGCTCCGCAAGCGCCCGGCGACCGCTCTGCCAACGGCTGGCCGGCAACGAAATCAACGCCAAGAGCCGCCGCCCGGCGCCGACAGAGCTCAACCCAGTGAGCGGATTCGGGTTGCAGCCGATGATTGAAATGTGCAGCCACTATTCCACATCCTGTCCCCCAAAGAGCGTCTGCCAGACTGTTCAGCAGTACCTGCGAATCGCATCCACCGCTGTAAGCGACAATGAAACGGGTATCGCGCGGCAACGCGAAGCGCTGGAATAAAATAGCGGACAACATTTGCGGACTGTAGGCGTCCCGCGATACCGCTTCGCGCCGCGCCGCGCCGCAGGCAGAGGACAGCGGGTTACTGCCTGATTGCGAATCTTCCAAAACCCATGAGTCGGTCATGGCGCAGCGCTTGTACTGCCGGGGTCTGCACACCGGAAAAACTCTCCAGAGATGCCGCGAGACTCCGTTTCACGCTTTCGGCAACTTCCCGATAATTTCTGTGCGCCCCGCCCAGCGGTTCGTCAACAACCTCATCAACGAGACCGAGTCGCGACAACTCCGTTGTCGTCACGCCCATCGCTTCAGCGGCTTCCGCCGCCTTTTCGGCGCTCTTCCACAGTATCGAGGCACAGCCCTCCGGAGAAATGACCGAATAGGTTGAATACTGCAACATGATCAGCTTGTCGCATACGCCTATGGCGAGGGCGCCGCCGGAACCGCCCTCACCGATAACGACCGAAATGATCGGCGTGTCGAGGCTGACCATAGCCTCGATCGATCGGGCGATAGCCTCGCTTTGCCCCCTCTCTTCGGCGCCGATCCCCGGATAAGCGCCCGGAGTGTCTATCAATGTAACGACCGGCAGAGCGAACCGTTCTGCCAGCTTCATGACGCGCTGGGCCTTTCGATAACCTTCCGGGCGCGGCATACCGAAATTCCGCCGCGTGCGTTCGCGAGTATCCCGGCCTTTTTGATGCCCGATAATGGCCGCCCGCTTTCCGTCGATCAAACCCAGACCGCAGATAATCGAAGGGTCGTCCGCATACATGCGGTCGCCGTGCAATTCCTGAAAATCCTCAACGATCAGTTTGATGTAGTCAAGCGTATAGGGACGTAACGGATGCCGCGCAAGCTGGGTGATCTGCCAGGCGCTCAGTTTGGAAAAAATGTCGCGGGTAAGCTGTGTACTTCGCGCTTCAAGACTGCGGATCTCCTGTTCGAGGTCCAGTCCGCCTTCGGCGCTGACACGCCTGAGTTCCAGGATTTTCTCTTGCAACTCGGCTACCGGTTTTTCGAATTCGAGATATTCCAGGCCCATTTTCAGGTTCCATAGCTGGGTTGCCGTTCAGCCGCCAATTCTAAACTATTTCCAGACAAGGTATACTGCACTCTTCCAATTCCGGTTTTTGTCCGGCAACGGACACACTGATAACGACGAGGCTGATATGGCGATTGAAGAAGGCATGCCCGCACCCGATTTCACACTGACTGACCAGCATAACCGGCCGGTTTCCCTGAAAGACTTTACAGGACGCGACGTCATCATTTACTTTTATCCGAAAGACGATACCCCGGGATGCACAAGGGAAGCGTGCGGATTCCGCGACATCTGGCCGCAAATCGAAAAAACCGGAGCGGTGGTCATTGGCGTATCGCCGGACGACGCCGGGTCGCACAGGAAATTCATCGACAAATACCGGCTTCCGCTGACGTTGCTCAGCGACCCGGGCAAATCCATGATGACCGAATATGAAGCTTACGGCGAAAAAATGATGTATGGGAAAAAAGTGACCGGCATTATCCGTTCCACAGTCTGGATCGGGCGCGACGGGAATGTCAGGAAGCGCTGGCGCAAGGTGCCGAAGGCGGCGGCCCATCCCGAAAAGGTATTACAGGCATTAACGCAACAGTAATCGGGGCGGCAGTCTGTGTGTTTTTTCGCCGCTCCCCGGAAGCCCTGAAAATCCGCGGTAACCGGCATGTCGTCACAGGATCGTATCAAACCCCTGTTCGCGCTGAACGGAAAAGTCGCCCTCGTTACCGGCGCCAGCAAAGGTATCGGTGAAGCCATCGCACGCGGGTTGGCTGAATTTGGCGCGAGGGTCGTGGTCAGCAGCCGTAACCGGGCGGCGGCAGGGCGGGTCGCAGCCGCGTTTCAGGCGGATGGACTCGATGCGGTCGCCATGGCCGCCAATATCGGGAATCTCCGCGATATAAACCGGCTGGTGGAAGCAACGCTGGAAAGCCGCGGAGGAATCGATATTGTTGTCAACAACGCCGCCGCCAATCCGGTATTCGGCCCGATCCATGAAACGGATGAACGCGCATTCGACAAGATTATCGACGTCAACCTGAAAGGGCCTTTTGAACTTTGCAAACGGGTGCGCCCTGTCATGAGGGAACGCGGAGGCGGCTCAATGATCAATATCAGTTCAATCGGCGGGCTCACTCCTGAACGGTTTATCGGCATTTACAGTGTCAGCAAAGCCGCCGTCAACAACCTGACACAGGCCATGGCCCAGGACTGGGGAAAAGACAATATCCGCGTCAACGCCATATGCCCGGGATTGATAAAGACCCGCTTCAGCGAGGCGCTCTGGCGCAATGACGCCATTTTGCAACGTTTTGTCGACCACATTCCCCTCGGCAGGGTTGGACAAGCTGGCGATATTGCGGGACTTGCCGTGTTTCTGGCATCGGATGCGAGCGCCTACTGCACCGGAGGTATTTACACGGTGGACGGCGGCTATTGTGCGGTCTGAACGTTGTTGCGGGTAATTTCGAGAAGGTACATAACCATCGTGTGCTCGTTTTCAGAGTACTTGAAATGATAGGCGTCGGAAAGATTTTCCACCGCATAAATCTGTTCCAGGTTATCGTTGAACAACGGGTTGAACGGATACAGATTGAAATCAACAACGCGGAATTTGTACCCGTTTTTCTGTAACAGATCGCGGGTGCGTTTGGCTCCGAGCATGGAAACCTGCATGAGGTAAGCCGTGCCGTCCACATTCAGGTAGCTGCTCAGATTCTTGATAAAATGATCGAGCAGGTTGCGCCCCCAATAGTCGATGTCGCGATATCCCCGGCTCTGCCCTTTTGGATGGGTCGGCATCTGATACAGGCTGGCCACGATCACATCGAACTTTTCCTCCGGCAGAAAGGAATACAAATCTGCGGCGATTCCGGTCATGCGCCCGGCAACGCCATTACGGAAGGCATTGGTTAATGTGTTGTTGACAGCCTCGGGCAAAATATCGAAAGCGGTCACATTTCGCGCCCCGTTGAGCGCCAACTGTATGGCCAGTATGCCGACCCCGCAGCCGACATCAAGACAGTTCCTGTCAGCGCCTGTAGCGTGGTTAAACAGATATTTCCAGATCAGGTAACTGCCCTGGGTGGGCACGAATACCCCGCTGTCAACAACGATTTTCGGCAAGGGCAGTGGATACAATTCGCGGCCGAGCGCATCCACCCAGCCAAACCCGTCCGGCATACGGGGCATACCCGAAAGCGCCGGCTCCTCTTCCCTGATCTTCCTGCGCTCGCGTCCGCGCGGCGCCCCTTTCATCGCTTGCGCCACAGCGGCTATCTCGGCGGGTCCGACACCACAGCAGCCCCCGATGATCTGCGCTCCTTCTGCCCGCCACGTCAGGGCTTTGGCGGCAAAATCATGCGGCGCCATCGACTCGTCGAATTTCCAGCCGGAATTGACGAATCTGCCGACGTTGGGGTACACGCCCAGAGGCAACGTTGTAAAATCCCTCAACCACGACAACGTTCCGTCCACCCGGTTGATCGGCAGACAGTTGATCAACAAAGCCCCGACTCCTATTTTCTCGAACATCCGCGCCAGACGGCCGAAACGGTCGCCCTCGGGTCCTCCCCAAAGCTGACCGTGTATACCGCAAACCCCCTTGCGGCACCGTCTGAATGAAACCCAGACCGGAAAACCGGAATCGATCAGCGCCCCGATGGCATCGAAGGTCAGGTTGTCCTCAATAAGAGACAGGGTTTCAAAGAGGATGAGGTCGGGAGGACAGTCGCGGAATATGCGCAGCAGGAATTCCATCGTATCCTTCTGCTCGTTATTTTCGATCTCCCCGCCAATGCTGAACGCGACCACCGCATTATGCTCCCGATTCCGCTCGGCGATTGCCTGTCTCGGCAATTCGATTGCGGTGCGCGCCAGATCCATCCAGTGAATCGGGTTCGGAACATGAATATCGTAATCGGCGGAATAGGAAGGCGCGTCCAGGATCGTGTAGGTATCGGTCGTCAGTATGTGCGCCCCGGCATCCAGATATTGCCTGTGCACATCAAGAACTGCCTGCGGCGCTACGTGCAGCGCGTCAAACCCCCAGTGAATATCCTCCTTCAAACCCCATCCCCGGATGCCCGGGCGCTGCAACTCCGTAGCAACGGCGCCGTCCAGTATGACACATTGATCGTTGTCGACAAGTTCTTCGATATGGCCGTATCCCGCAGGATTTTTCATGATCGAGTCTGCGTTGCGGCAATCATTGACCACGCCCGATACATAGAACCCGGCCTTTGCGCCGCGGCTGCCAGCGAGCGCTGGACAATCCGCCATCGCCCGCAAAAGGAGCGTCGGGGCACGGCAACCTGCCTACAACGCATCCGCATTCAACTCTCCGGTGCGAATGCGCACCGCCTTGTCCAGATCATAGACAAAAATCTTGCCGTCCCCGAGTTTTCCGGTTTGCGCAGCCCCGATAATGGCTTCAACCACCTTGTCTTCCATCGAATCCTCCACTGCCACCTCAACCTTCACTTTCGGCACAAAATCCACAATATACTCCGCCCCCCGGTACAGTTCGGTATGCCCCTTCTGCCTTCCGAACCCCTTGAGCTCGGTCACGGTCATGCCTTGTATGCCAACCTCGGACAAGGCATCCCTGACTTCATCCAGCTTGAATGGCTTGATAATTGCGGTAATCAGTTTCATCGACATATCCTGACGAGGTATCGGCTGGTCGAGACATTATACCATGTCGGTCTCATGTTACGGTCAAACACCCGGATTCAGCCATGCAACTGCGGGGTAACCTGTGCGCATTGTTGATAACGCCCCAAAGAGGCGAGTATAGCGCGGCAATTATAACTGACTGCATCATACCTCTCTTGTGGCGCGGAATCTGACATCGGGCCAGCGCTCGGTCACGAGTTGCAGGTTGGCCCGGTTCGGGGCGATATAGACCAGTGTTTTTTGCCCGTCCAGGGCCAGGTTATGCTCGTTGCGACGCATGAATTCGGCTTCATCGGCAGAATTTGTAAATTCGACCCAGCGCACAGTGGATACGGGCACGGCTTCAAACAGACAATCGACGCCGTATTCTGTTCTGAGGCGGTGAGCGACGACATCGAACTGCAAAATCCCTACCGCGCCAAGAATGAGGTGGTTGTTCGTCAACGGTTGAAATATCTGGGTAGCGCCTTCTTCATTAAGCTGGATCAGTCCTTTCTGTAACGCCTTGGCGCGCAACGGGTCGCGCAGGCGGACTCTCCTGAACAATTCGGGAGCAAAATTCGGAATTCCGGTAAATTCAAGCGTTTCTCCCTCGCTGAAAGTATCCCCGATGCGGATGCTGCCGTGATTGTGCAAGCCGAGTATATCCCCGGCAAAAGCGCTTTCTGTATGTCCTCGTCTGGCCGCCATAAAAGTGTGGGCGTTCTGCACAACCAGCGTCCTTTGCGCTCGCACATGGCGAATTTTCATGCCTTTCCGGAATTCCCCGGAAGTGATGCGTAAAAAAGCGACGCGGTCATGGTGCGCCGGGTCCATATTGGCCTGTATCTTGAAAACAAAGCCGCTGAATTTTTCTTCCCCGGCCTGAACCACGCGGGTTTCAGCCGCCCGTGGCCGCGGAGCAGGCGCGTGTTCGACAAAATTATCGATCCATTCATGCGTGCCCTGACCGTTCAGCGCGGAACCGAAAAACACTGGAGTGAGTTCCCCGCAACGATAGGCAGCCCGATCGAATTTGTGGCTGGCCCCCCGGAGCAGTTCCACTTCTTCGCGCAGCGTTTCAGCCAGATCGTCCGCTTTTTCAGCGAGTTCGGGATCATTCAGCCCCTCAATGAACCGATCCCGTTGCAGTCCCCCGCGCCCCTTGAACAGGTGCACCACATCGTCATACAGACGGTAAACCCCGACGAACCGCCTGCCGGCGCCAACCGGCCAGGTCATCGGCGCACACCTGATTTTCAGAACCCGTTCAATCTCATCCATGACATCAACCGGATCAAGCCCCTCGCGGTCCATTTTATTGACGAAGGTCATGATTGGCGTATCGCGCAGGCGGCAGACCTCCATGAGCTTGACCGTCCGTTCTTCCACCCCTCTGGCAATATCGATCACCATGAGCGCCGAATCCACCGCAGTCAGGGTGCGATAGGTATCTTCGGAAAAATCCGCATGGCCGGGAGTATCGAGCAAATTTACGATGCGCCCCTTGTAGGGGAACTGCATGACGGAAGCGGTCACCGATATGCCTCTCTGCTTCTCCAGCTCCATCCAGTCCGACGTGGCATAGCGATTGCTCTTGCGCGCCTTGACCGTACCGGCCAGCTGAATCGCCCCTCCATATTGCAACAAACGTTCGGTCAGTGTCGTCTTGCCGGCATCGGGATGCGATATGATTGCGAATGTCCTGCGCCTGGCAATTTGCCCGGCAAGATTTTCATGGCTCATGTCCTGGCTCCCGACACCGCGCGCCCGGCATGGTTGCAAAGAACCCGATTCGCGATCATTTTTTCAGGCAAATGGCGCTCACCTGGCGCCCATAGCGCTTTTCTCCTCTGTGACATGCGCGGCGGTAACTGAAAAACTGCCGCTCATTGCTACAGGTATCCTCACACCTCCGATCAATGTGCATGATTCCCGCCTTTTCCAGTCTCTTTTCGATGTATAAAGGCAGATCGAACATTCGTTTGTGATCGACCGCGGCCGCCTTGAAACAGTCCTCGTACCCGCTGCCCGACCGCGCCAGCGCCTGATCCTCGAACCCGATATCGACTTCACAGGAGCGCGACTGAATGGCAGGACCGATCACGGCACGGATATTTCCGGGTGTGGCGCCGAGTCTGCCCATTGCGGCGACAACCTGATCGGTGATGCCGCCGATCGCCCCTTTCCACCCGGCATGGGCCGCTCCGACAATCCGGTTTTGCGGATCGAAAAACAGGACCGGAGCGCAATCCGCCGCCAATACACCGAGCGCCACGCCCCGCTCGCGAGTAACCATCCCGTCCCCCTGCAACATAGCGCGCGTATGCGCCCCGCCGCCGATCTGATGAACCACAGCGCCATGAACCTGCCGGAGACTGACCATGCGCTCGCAGTGCAGCGCAGCGACCACCCTGGCGCGGTTTTCCAGCACATGCCGCCGCCGATCGCCCGAGTACTGCCCGCAATTCAGGGAGTCGAATTGCCCTTGCGACACCCCGCCCTGGCGGGTGAAAAAACCATGACTGATTTGCGGATGGCGCTCAAGCAACGGGCTTTGCAAGAAAGGCAACGAGATCATAAGGCAAATCTGCGAACAAAACCATAGCGAATTGATTGCCGGTTGGTAGCTTGCCCGGCCGCGGTCATATATAATCGCTCCAGACACGCCCGAGCCGGAGAGTTGGCAGAGCGGTCGAATGCGGCGGTCTTGAAAACCGTTGACTGTAACAGGTCCGGGGGTTCGAATCCCTCACTCTCCGCCACATCCATATTCTTGCCGCCGCCGGTCAGGGAATCCTGATTCCCGCTCGTGTCTCTGCAAGCAACCCGTCGACTACGCGGAGCAATGCTTCCTCATGAGTGTCTCCTTCGAGGCGGCGCAGACTGTAGAGGTCCAACTGGCGGTCTGCGCTGGAACCCTCGCGGATGATCGTCATTGCGCGGCGCATCTCGGGCTCGCACCCAAGCGCCCGCGCATCACAAGCCAGCTCCTCGACAAGCCCGCCCAGATAGTCCTGGATATCGATTCTGGCGCCCGTTCCACTGCGGTCCCCGAAAAAGGAAAACACGCCATAGCGCTGTGCAATCCAGCGGTCCTGCGAGATCAGCTCGGTCAAAGGCTCGGCAGGCAAGTCGCCAGCCCTGTCGCGGCGTACCAGCCACCGGATCAGGGAGGCATAGAGCGCGGCCACGCTCACCGCATCCTCCAACCGCGTACAGACATCGCAAATGCGCATCTCCACCGTCGGATAAGCGTGCGAGGGGCGGATATCCCACCACAATTCGCTGCCATTCGTGATGTACTTGCAACGCTGAAACTCGGCAAGCAGGCGGTTATATTCCGCCGCCGAATGAAACGGAGAGGGCATACCGGTGCGCGGCAGGCCGCCGAAGATGGTCAGCCTCCAGGATTTGTACCCGGTGCCGCGCCCGTCGCTGAACGGCGAAGATGTGGACAAGGCATGCAGCAACGGCAGATACTGCCGGATCGCCGTCATCACCCGAACGCGCGTGTCCATATCGGCGAACCCGGCATGGACGTGCATACCGCCAGCCAGGAAGCGGCGCAGATTGTCCTGGTGCATGGCTATAAATTTTTCATAGCGCTCCCTCGCTGTAGTTATCTGCGCCTGCCAGCGCGCAAACGGATGGGTGGAGGCAGCCATGACCACCGCCCCGTAGCGCTCGGCCGCCGAGATGACGATGCGCCGGGTTTCGATCAACGCCTCGCGCAACTCGGCGACAGAAGCGCACACTCGGGTATTGATTTCGATCTGGGAGCGCAACAGCTCGCGCACGATCTTGTGCGCTCCGCGTGTCTTTTCGCACATTTCGAAGATTCGCGGATCGGGATCAACGAGAAGACCACGGGTTTTCGGGTCGACGAGGAAGCACTCTTCCTCGACTCCGAGTGTGATCTTCAGGTCATCAGGATGCGCCGTCGTCGCGGAGCCAGGCGGATTCATATCTGTCCTCCCTCTATTCAATTCACTTCATTTTACAACAAATCCATACTCCACCGGGTAACGGGCGCGGACCGTCCGATTGCATCAGGGGCGGCCGCGGCTCACTATATTCCATGGCCCCGCGTTGTCTCGCCGAAACGTCGCGCCTTGAGAAATCCTCATCGCCGCTGCCTCTAGCGTCCTTTCCAGACCGGTTCCCTTTTCTCGGCAAAAGCCAGCGCTCCTTCGTGCATATCCTCACTGTTGTAAAGCCTCTTGACGGTGGCGAGTCCCTCGGCGTTGAGCAGGTCAAGCGACTCCTGAAAGTTCATATTTTCCGTTGCCCGCACGGTCTCCTTGATCGCGGCGAAAACCAGCGGCGGCCCGTTGGCGAGGCGCCGCGCGATCTCCCTCGCCCGAACCAGCAGATTGTCGGCGCTGGTAATTTCATTGACCAGCCCCCACCTGCGGGCTTCTCCGGCATCTATCCAGCGCCCGGTCAGCAGCAATTCCATGGCTACGTGATACGGAACACGCCGCGGCAGCTTCAGCGTTGCCGCATCCGCCAGTGTACCGACATTGATCTCCGGCAGGGCGAACGTCGCATGCTCGGCCGCGATAATGATGTCCGTGGAAAGCATCAGTTCGAATCCGCCGCCGCAGGCAATGCCGTTGACCGCTGCAATGACCGGTTTATTCATATCGGGAAGTTCCTGCAACCCCCCGAATCCGCCGACCCCGAAGTCACTGGTCACGCCCTCCCCTGCGGCGGCGGCCTTCAAATCCCATCCGGCGCAAAAAAACTTCTCGCCGCCTCCGGTAATGATCGCCGCCCGCAAGTCGGGATCATCCCGGAAATTCGCAAACGTCCTGCCCAGCTCCTGGCTGAGCGGCGCATCTATGGCATTGGCTTTGGGGCGGTCCAGCGTAACTTCAAGCACGCCGCCGTCAATCACTGTTCTCACTGCATCGGACATGGTCTTCTCACCTTCAGGGTTAACTTGTCAACAGGTTCAATTTCGCACCCGAATCAGCGCATCGGCAACTACAGCTCCCTGTTGTTGCGGCCTGACAATCAGCGGGTTGATCTCCAGTTCGACGATCTCGTCGCGGCGCCTTTCGATGAGCTCGGCTACAGCCATTACAGTATCCACAACCGCTTCGACATCAGCCGGCGGCCGCTTGCGGAATCCGTCCAGCAAAGGCCGCGTTTTCAGTCTCCCGAGAGCAGCGTTTATGGCAGCGCGGTCGACCGGAAACAGCAATATTTCCCGATCCCTGATCAATTCGACAAGCATGCCGCCAAAGCCGAGAACGAGGTAATGGCCAAACACCCGATCATAACCGACTCCGATCAACAATTCAGCGACAGCATCGGCAACAACCTGCTCCACCAGCAGGGTATCGGACAACCCGAACAGGCGGGCGCCTTGCTCGTCCAGGGTTTCCTCATCGTGGATTCCGAGCGCCACAGCGCCCGCTTCGGACTTGTGCGCGATAAACCGGGATACGGCCTTCAATACCACAGGATAGCCGATTTTTTCCGCGGCCGCCCTGACCTCGTCCATGGTCCTCGCGGTGGTCGAGTCCGGCGCTCTGATACCCCAGGACCTTAAAAATTGCTTGGCCTCATTTTCATCCATACTGCGGGCGAGTTCAGGCTCGGCCGCTGTCGACAACCCGGGCGCTGCGGGCATTGACCAGCCCCTGCCCCATGCTGCGCCGATTCTGCTGACCGTTTCAATCGCCGCGAGGGCCTGTTCCATACCGTGCAGGGGCGCCACGCCATTGTCCATGAGCCATGAACGGATTTCGGGATTGAGGTTTTCCGACAGACAGGTGACAACCGCGCCCCGGCAACCCGTCTGCCGGCAAGCTGTGACAAACGCCCGGGCCGCCTCCAGCCAATCGTCGATCACACAATCGTTGACAATGGGGAAGTCGATGACGAGCAGGGTCAGGTCATAGTTTGCGGACATCATGGCCGTGAACGCCGCACTCATACGTTGCCGATCACCCCAGATAAAAGTGTGATAATCCAGCGGGTTATCAATGGCGACATATTCATTCAACGTTACCCGCAAGCGTGCCCGCTGAGCCTCCCCGATGGCCGGAAAAACCAGTTCCCGCCCGACAGCCAGATCTGCAATGAGCGCCGCCTCTCCGCCGGAACAACTCATTGACGCAATGCGGTTGCCGGGCAACGGGCCCACGACAAGAGCCAGTTTCAGCGCTTCCAGGAATGTTTCCATGTTGCCGGCAATACCGATACCGAGGCGGTTGAACAAGGCCGTATAAAGTCCCTCTTGTCCGGTCAGCGTAGCGGTATGGCTGAACGCGATACGCGCCCCGAGGCCCGACTTGCCCGTTTTCAGGACAATGACCGGCACCCTGCGCGCGCGCGCGCGGGCAGCCAGTTCGATAAACAGGGGCAAATTTCGCAGACCTTCAATGTACAGGCCGATCGCCTTTATCCTTTCGTTCTCAAGCGCCGCCGCCATGACCTCCTCGATACCGATCACGGCCTGGTTGCCCACGGTGACCAGCCAGGAAACCGACAATCCTCTTTGCTGCAACGTGAAATTGATGCCGATGTTTCCACTCGATGAAATGATCGCGGCGCCCTGTTCCACAGCCTGAAGCCCATGCTGATCCGGAAACATGGCCGCGCCCAGCAGAGCATTGATATATCCATAACAATTCGGCCCCAATACCGGCATGTCTACGGCCGCCTCCCGCAATCTGCGCTGACGGACTACGCCCTCGTCCCCCACTTCGCTGAACCCCGAAGCGAGGCAGACCGCTCCACCCGCGCCGATGCGGTTCAGCTGATCGACGATACCGATCGCCGCTTCGGCCGGCGCCCCGATGAATACGGCATCGGGCGCTTCGGGCAACAGACGGCAGTCAGCCAGACAGGCAATGCCGGCCATCGACTCTCTTTTCGGATTGACCGCCCACATCTTGCCCGCGAAGCCGAGCTTGCGGCATTGAACCAGGGCCTGCCCGGCTTCGCGCCCCCCGACCACCGCGACCGAGCGTGGATTCAAAAACCGGATCAGCCGATCGATGTCAACCCGCACCAGCCTGTCTCCCGTCCAGTCTTCACGATTTGCTTTCCAACGGTCGCAATAGCGCGCGGGAAATAATCAGACGCTGGATTTCACTCGTTCCTTCCCAGATACGCTCTACCCGGGCATCGCGCCAGATTCTCTCCAAAGGGAGGTCCGACATCAGACCCATGCCGCCAAATATCTGTAGCGCCTCGTCGGCTATGAAAGCCAGCGCTTCGCTCGCCGACAGCTTGGCAAGAGCCGCGTCCATATCGGTCATTTCATTGTTACAGGCACGCGCGCCGGCCCGGTAGGTAATCAACTCGGCTGACCTGAGCTTCAGCGCCATATCCGCCAATTTGAAACTGACCCCCTGAAACTTCCCGATGGTCTGGTTGAACTGGATGCGGCCGGCGGCATGCTCACAGGCCAGCTCGAAGGCGCGATCACAACGACCCAGGCAGATCGCCGCCACTTGCAGCCTGGTATTGCCCAGCCAGTCATTGGCCACCTCAAACCCCTTGTCCACCTCGCCCAATACCTGGCTTGCCGGAATGCGGCATCGATCGAATTCAAGAATGCAATTATGATATCCGCGATTGGACACACTCCGGTAACCCGGACGTATGACATAGCCGGGCGTACCGGTATCGACAAGAAATGCAGTGATTCTCTTTCTCGGGCCTCTCGGCGTATGATCGACTCCCGTAGCGGCGAACAGGATCACGAAATCGGACACATCCGCATGGCTGATGAAATGCTTGGTACCCTGAATCATGAAATCGCCGCCGTCCCTGTGCGCCCGGCATGACATGGAACGGACATCGGAGCCGGCGCCCGGTTCGGTCATGGCCAGACAGTCGATCTTCTCTCCGCGTATGCACGGATACAGGTATTTTTCCCTCTGCTCCGCGGTACAGGCCTGCAGGATATTACTGGGACGCCCAACGGCGTACTGCAATGCGTAGCTGGCCCTGCCCAGTTCGCGGTCAAGCATGCACATCGACAGCGGGTCCAGTCCGCCGCCGCCCAACTCCGCGGGCATCGCCGCGGCGTACAGCCCCGCCTCGATCGAGCGCCCGATAATCTGTTGGCGAAGTTCAGGGCGAACGTCACCGCACTGCTCGACTTCCTGTTCAAACGGATACAGTTCCCGCTCGACGAAACGTTTGGCCGTCTCGATCAGCATCCGTTGCTCTTCGCTGTAATCGAAGTTCATGATCATACCCTCCCGTGTCCCGTTGCCGGCGTTCCGTTATCGGCGCCCTCGAGCGTTGTGGCATGGACAGCGTCGCCGTTTGTCTGCAAAGCGTCCTCGCGCGAGAGTCGCAAGAGCGATTCCTGATATCGGGTCAGCGCCTTGCCCGCGGCGTAATCGTTTGCCTGCAATGCCCGCAGTATGGCGACGATACAGTCATCCCTTTTCCTTTCCAGTTCAGCGATACTGCGCCCCTCAGCCTGCTGGTCGGACTGCGCCGATATTTTGTCGAGCAACTGATCGGTCAGCTCGGGGCCATCAAACCGGGCCCACGGCCATTTCAGCGACGCGCCGAACTGGGACATGAAATGGCGTATCCCGCCCTCGCCGCCGGCAATGCGAAAAGTCTCGAACGGTCCCATGAATGCCCAGCGGATACCCGGACCATACGCGATCGCCTGATCCAGTTCATCGCAGGTAGCGACATCCTCATTCAAAAGGTGCAGAGCTTCCCGCCACAGGGCTTCCATGAGGCGGTCGGCAATAAACGCCTCGACCTCCTTGCGCACAACGAGGGGGTGCATACCGATCCCCGCATAAAACGCGCGCGCGCGGTCAACAACGCGGCGGCTGGTGGCATTGCCCGCCACGATTTCAACGAGCGGCATGAGATAGACCGGATTGAACGGGTGGCCGACGATTACGCGCTCGGGATGCTCGACGCCTTCCTGCATTTCTCCCGGCAACAAGCCGGAAGAGGAAGAGGCCACGATCACCGCAGCGCCCGTATGCTTGCAAATTTCCTGCATCAATACCTTCTTGACCTTGATGCGCTCGGGTCCGCTCTCCTGAACGAAATCGGTGCCGGACACGGCCGCCTCAATACTGTCGACCAGACATAACCGCCCCCTGACACGCACCGGAGCCGAAGTCATGCTGCGACAGGCGCGCAACGCATGATCAAGCACCTGATCGATACGCTTTCCGATCCCCGGCGCCGGGTCATACAGGTTGACGTCGATATTATTGATCAACAAGCGGGCAGCCCACGCCGAGCCGATGACCCCGCCGCCGACCAGCCCGACCGTCTTGACTTTGCCATTTGCCTCGCTCACCGGACTTATCCTCTTTGTTTGCCGTTCGGGGTCCTCCCCGGCAACGATCGGGCCGGCGACAGTCGGCGTTGATCGCTTACCGGAAATAACCGCACAAGTGATAAATACGTTATAGTTCGGGACTGAAGCTCCCGAATAATCTGACGGGGAAATTCTCCATCTTTAATAGCGAAGTTGCAAGAAATTTTACTGCTTTGGATTGCCCCCGTTGTTGCCGATCGTATCCGGTGAACGGGGAAATCCATATCCGCAAAGCCACCCCGCATGACGCCCGGCGAATCGCCGGTTTCAACCGGGAAATGGCGTTTGAGACCGAAGGCGCAAGGCTGGACCCGAACGTCGCTCTGGCCGGCGCCCGGCGGATCATCGGGGAGCCGAGCCTCGGTTTTTATCTGGTCGCCGAACATCAACGGGAAGTGGTCGCCTCGTTAATGATTACGAGCGAATGGAGCGACTGGCGAAACGGGGTTTTCTGGTGGGTACAGAGTGTTTATGTCATACCGCCGTGGCGGCGCAAGGGAATCTACCGCCGTCTCTATGAAAAAGTGAAGGAGCTGGCTGCGCAGAACCCCGACGTCTGCGGCTACCGCCTCTATGTGGAAAGGGGAAACCGCGCCGCCCGCTCAACCTACCGCAGCGTCGGCATGGTGGAGACTCATTACCGGATGTACGAAGAGTTGAAACGATAAAGCCGTTCACACGCGCCCTTGCCATGCCGGGGCGCGCACGCGCTGCCACCTGCGTGTCACCACTTCCGCCTGCCGGCGCTGCCCGCGCCCGATGTCCATAGACAGGACACTGCCCGCCGCGCTGAACCCGATGTTGACCTTCGCAAAGGCGATATTGGAGCCGTATTTGCGGGAGTACGCCAGGCTCGTCACAATTCCCACCCGGTTATCGTTGCCATCGAGCAAATCCCGGGTATGACGCAACGGACACAATGGCTCACCACTGACAAACAGGTAAACGAGGGCATTCCTGATACCCTCCCGCAAAATCCGCTCGAGCGCTTTCGCAGACAGGCACTCGGCTGTCTTCGCCGGCTGGAAAAAGCGATCGAGCCCGATTTCATAAGGATTGTCCTCAAGCGTCATATCACTGCCGTAAGACAATAACCCGCGCTCCATGCGGTCCACGAGATTGGGGCAACCGGCGCGAATATGGTACTTCTGTCCAACTTCCCAAATCGCGTCCCACAAGGCAAGGCCTTGCGCAGAATCCTCAAGATAAATTTCGTATCCCCCCTGCCCGCTCCAGCCCGATCTGGCTACGATCAGCTCCATGCCCGCGATAGCGGCGCGGACATACCGGAAAAACTTCAGTTCCCGGATCTCCTCACCCACCATTTCCGCGATCAGATCATCGGCTTTCGGGCCCTGCACCGCCAGAGGGCTGACATCGGGCATGAATACGTCGACATCCAGGTTGCGCCCGCAGGCAATACCCTTCAGCCACAACAGGACACCGGAATCGGAGATCGACAGCCAGTAGCGATCGTCGGCCAGTTTGAGCAGCACCGGATCATTGACAATCCCGCCCCGCTCATCGACGAGAACGACATACATGCACTGGCCAATACGGCAGCGCGACAGATCCCTCGGCGTGACCAGTTCGACCAGTTTCAGGGCATCGGGGCCGGCCACCTCGACCTGACGCTGACACGACACATCCCAGATCTGCACATGTCGGCACAGATGTTCGTAATCTTCCTCATGGGAGCGGAACACAGAGGCGAGCGGCGCATGATTGTAAACGGTAAACACCCGCGCGCCCTGCTCGAACACGCGCTCTTCAAAGGGAGTTTTCCCGATTCGCCGGGACAAAACCAGTTCGGGGGGCGCCTTCATAAGATTCCGAATCCTTGCATGCGATAACGAAAAACAGGCGGGGATTATGCACCGAAAACGGTCATCACGGGAAACAAATTGCCATGTTGTCGCCTCATGGAGTATAGTTGCCGCATGAAAGAAAACTACGATGTCCTGGATCGGGTGAATGGTCTCAACCATGTGGAACTCACCCCCATTTCTTTCCTGCAGCGCGCCAGCGAGGTTTATGCAGACGCTGCCGGGATCATTTACGGCAGCCGCGTCTCAACCTGGAAAGAAGTGTCGAAACGGTGCCGTAGCCTGGCGGACGGACTTGGCAAACTGGGAGTAAAAAAGGGAGATACCGTATCAATAATGGCTGCCAATACCCCGCAACTGGCAGAAGCCCACTTCGGGGTTCCCATGTCGGGAGGCGTATTGAATACGATCAACACGCGGCTTGACGTCGATACGATCGCCTTTATTCTCGCGCACAGCGACGCCCGCGTCCTGATCACCGACACCCGGTTCTCCGATGTCGTTTCCAGGGCCCTGTCGGCGCTTGACGACCCGCCTGTCGTTATTGACATTATCGATAGCGAGGCGCCGCCCCCGCAGGCCGGCGGTCAGCGCCTCGGCAACATGACATACGAGGAATTGCTCGACAGCGGAGATGAAAACGGCGGCTGGGGCATGCCCCAATCGGAATGGGACGCGCTGACGCTGAACTACACTTCAGGCACCAGTGGGCAGCCCAAGGGCGTCGTCTACCATCATCGCGGCGCTTACCTGATGTCCCTGGGTACGGTCGCGGCCTGGCAAATCCCGAGATTCGCACGCTATTTGTATACGGTTCCGATGTTCCACTGCAATGGCTGGGGGCATGTCTGGAGCATGGCGCTCATGGGCGGCGCCCTCGTCTGCAACCGCGCAGTCAGCGCCGAAAATATCTTTGCCGCGATACGCGAACAGCGCATTACCCACTTCGGAGCGGCGCCGATTGTCCTCGCCATGCTGGCCAATGCGCCGGATTCGATCAAATATATCCCGGACTACACCGTTCAGGTGATGACGGCAGGCGCCCCGCCACCGAGCAAGATACTGGAAAAGACCCAGCGACTTGGACTCAATGTCATTCATGTATACGGCCTCACCGAAACCTTCGGCCATGTCGTTTTCTGTGACTGGAAAACCCGATGGTCGGAGCTGACCCCCGAAGAACAGGCCGAAATCAAGGCCCGGCAGGGAGTCCGCTTCCCGATCATGCAGGCAGCCCGGGTCATGGACGTCCACTCCGGCGAAATGGCGCCGGCTGACGGGCGCACGATCGGGGAAATCGTCCTGCGCGGCAATGCGATCATGAAAGGTTACTACAAAAATCCCGGGGCGACCGCCGAAGCGTTCCGGGACGGCTGGTTCCATAGCGGCGATCTGGCCGTTGTACATGCCGATGGCTATATGGAAATCAAGGACAGACTGAAGGACATTATCATATCCGGCGGAGAAAACATTTCTTCGATCGAGATCGAATCGACGCTTTACAAATTCCCGAAAGTAGCCGCTGCCGCAGTCGTCGCAAAGCCGGATGAAAAATGGGGAGAAACCCCTTGCGCGTTTATCGAACTGAAACCCGGCATGCAATCGACCGAAGAGGAGATCATTGCCTTTTGCAGGCAGAACATGGCCGGCTACAAACGTCCGAAACAGGTCATATTCCTCGAATTGCCAAAGACCTCCACCGGAAAAATCCAGAAATTCAAGCTGCGTGAAATGGTCGCCGCCGGCGCTATGACGTGAAGCCCGGCATGGCGGGGAAATTGCTGCTTGTTCGCTCTTGACGCCGCCCGGTTGCCATTTACAGGCTGGCGGATTAGAATGCAAACAATCGTTCCGCCGCCTGCGACAAACGATCGGTATTGCGCCCCGCGGCGGCGCGAGGTTTTCTTTTTGTCAGATAAACACGTGAGAGGAATGATGACCACGCGCGTTGCAATTATCGGAGCCGGACCCAGCGGGCTGGCTCAACTCAGGGCTTTCAAATCCGCCCGTGAAAAAGGGACTGAAATTCCGGAAATTGTCTGCTTTGAGAAGCAATCCGACTGGGGGGGCTTGTGGAACTACACGTGGCGTACCGGGCTGGATGAGTATGGAGAACCGGTACATGGCAGCATGTACCGCTACCTGTGGTCGAATGGACCCAAGGAAGGACTGGAATTTGCCGATTATTCCTTTGAGGAACATTTTGGCAAGCCGATCGCGTCATACCCGCCGCGCGCCGTCCTGTTCGACTACATCGCCGGGCGCGTCAAAAAAGCCGGAGTTCGCAGCCTCATCCGCTTCCGGTCAACAGTCAGGCATGTCACGTATGATGACGCCAGCGAGAAGTTTACGGTGACCGTCGAGGATCATGCGCAAGACCGCGAATACAGCGAGCCATTCGACTGTGTGATCGTTGCCACCGGTCATTTCTCCATTCCCCATGTCCCCCATTTCGATGGCTTCGATTCCTTCCCCGGGCGCATCCTGCACGCCCATGATTTCCGCGACGCCGTGGAGTTCCGCGGGCAGGACATTCTCATTATCGGGACCTCTTATTCGGCGGAAGATATCGGTTCGCAATGCTGGAAGTACGGGGCAAGGTTCATCACCGTATCCCATCGTACGGCGCCGACCGGGTATCACTGGCCGGACAACTGGCAGGAAGTCCCCCTGCTGCAAAAGGTGGAGGGCAATACGGCGACATTCAAGGACGGCAGTACCCGCGACGTCGATTCGATCATTATATGCACCGGCTATCTCCACCACTTCCCGTTCATGGAGGCAAAACTGAGACTGAAAACGAACAACCGCCTGTATCCGGTCAATCTGTACAACGGCGTGGTCTGGGAACACAACCCGAAACTGATGTATCTGGGCATGCAGGATCAATGGTATACGTTCAACATGTTCGACGCCCAGGCCTGGTATGCGCGCGACCTCATTCTCGGCAGGCTGCAAGTCCCCTCACAACCCGAAATGCACGCGGACATTGAAAAATGGCGCGAAGCCGAGGACAACATTGCGGACGATTACGGTGCGATCAAATACCAGGGGGACTATACGCTGCACTTGATGGGCATGACCGATTATCCGCGTTTCGACATAAAAGAGGCCAACCGGGCTTTCTATGAATGGAAGAAAAACAAGAAGAAGGACATCATGACATTTCGTGATTTCGGACACCGCTCACCGTTAACGGGAACGATGGCCCCGGCCCACCATACCCCGTGGAAAGACGCGCTCGACGATTCTCTCGGTAGTTACCTCGATATTCGGCGAGATTGAATTGTGCGGGTCATTCTCCTTGACTGGCGAGGCTTGGCTCATGAAGAGGGGCGGTAATTCCCCCGCACCCGTTCCTTTCCGGGGTCGAAATGGGGGAACGGGACGACCGTTGCCGGAATACGCTTCTGATGTCCGTCCAGCTTTCCGACCTCCACTTGCGTTCCCGGTGCGCAATGAATGATCTTGATTCTGCACAAGGCAATATTTTTCCCGAGAAAAGGCGAGATCATGGCGCTCGTAATGGCGCCCACCTGCTCGCGGCCGACAAACACAGGGTCGCCGTGGGCAGCGGCTTCTCCGCCGTTCACATCCAGCCCGACCAGCTTCTGGCGGGGATTTTTCTTGCGTTCGATCAGTTGCTCGCGGCCGATAAAGTCATCCTGCTTGGATTTCAGGGGAACGGTAAAGCCGATGCCGGCCTCAAACGGGTCGGTCTGATCGCAAAACTCGTAACCGGCGAAAACGAGACCGGCCTCGATGCGCAACAGATCCAGCGCCTCCAGACCGAGCGGGGCTATGCCAAATTCCTGTCCGGCATCCCGCACCGCGTCCCAGACCGCTTCTGCATCACGGGGATGGCAGAATATCTCATACCCCCGCTCACCGGTATAGCCCGTTCGCGAGCAGACGATCGGAACCCCGTCCGCGCCGCCGATACGGGCGATGGAAAACCGAAACCAGTCGAGTTCTTCGAGGCGAGCCTGGTCAGGACGGGTCCACACACATTTCGCCAGCGTTTCCATGCTTTTCGGTCCCTGCACCTGCAAGTTATGAAGCTGTGAGGTCGAGTCCTTCACCCAGACCCGCAGCTTGCGCCTTGCAGCCTGCTCGCGAATCCACAACCCTGAGGTATCGTTGCCCCCTATCCATCGAAAATTGCGGTCGCCGAGCCTGAATACGGTGCCGTCATCGATCATACCGCCCGACTCATAGCACATCGCGGTATAGACGACCTGCCCGATCGACATCTTGCGGACATCCCGCGTAACGCAGGTCTGCATCAACAGCTCAGCGTCCGGGCCGGTTACTTCGTATTTTCTCAACGGCGACAGGTCGGTCATGACGACCCGTTCCCGGCATGCCCAATACTCCGCGACCGCGCCGAGGTTGGTAAAGTTGTCTGCCAGCCAGTAACCATTGTACTCGGAGAAATTGCGGGTCAGTCGAGAGGTTCTGTTGTGAAAACTGGTCTCTTGTGTCATTTGAGGCTCCGCGTCGGTGGTTTTCCTGAATGCAATGGCGCGTTTGAACAGGTTTTTACCCGTATACGTTCGCACATGAATATCCGTTGGCGCCCACCCGTTGGCAGGGTCGATATCACAGGGGCAAGCGGACGAAACACAAACGAGGTCGGTCAATGCCTGCATCAATACATAGTCCCCCGGTCTCGACCAGGGGTCGTCAAACAGGTACAGGTATGAATCATCAAAAAACGTATTGAAGAACAGGTTCATGGCATGCCACCCTGCCCTCGGTTCGATCGGCCACGCGGCCAGCGCCCGATTGAAGTTTTCCGAACAGTTGACGTGTCCGGGATAACCGGCCTCGTCATAGTACTTGCTGGTACAGGCTATGCCAAAACTGTCGTGGCGGCCGCAGGTATCCTGCACGACTTCCACGAGCGGTTTGAAATCAATGTCATAGAACCTCGAATAAAGCCCCGGAGCGGGCCACGCGCTACCCATCAGGGAACGGGTCGTGGTGGCGCTCAGGTTGCGGGTCTTGCCCGCGTCCAGCGCGCCCTGATCGAAGCACTGGAAATCGGAGCACTGGCGGCCATCGACATCGATGATCTGGATGTACTCCCCGGCCCGCACCTCGTAGCCTTGCGCCGTAGCGGCGTCAATACGAAAGCTCTGCGCTTCGTCAGCGAGCGGCTCGGGCAGATCGTGTTCGGTAAGGCAACCGGGGTTCGCGCGAGTAATATAAACAACGAGATCGGTCGGCGGGTCATTGGCGCCGTCCACGGCCATGGCATTGCCGGGAGCGCAGATCAGGCCGATCGATTCTCGCTCCGCCGTCAGTTTCACCGCTGAACCGGGCGCGGTTTCCCCGCACAGCAGTTCGGCGCCCCGGCAACCTGCCAAATCAACAGAAAAAGAGCGCAGCTTGCGGCGGATTTTCGCTGCGCCGGCGTTACCGGTATCCAGCATTTCGGCAATCGGCGCCGCGCCGGCAGAAGGTTCGACCCCGAGAGAGGCGGTCACATTGGCTCCGGTTGCATCGAACGCAAAGACAAGCGCCGGCTGACGCCCTTCCCGATCGACGATCTCCAGCTGATCACCCGCCATGATCGGTACGGCAATGACGGCGCCGCCACGCACCACGCAGCGCTCCCTGCCAAGCCACCGCTCACCCAGTCCGGGCTCCCTCAGACGAATTACAGAGCTGATGTCTGTCGTCATTTATATATGAGCGATTGAGGCCGACCCGGCGCAGATCGCAAGGTAGCGGGGTATGACATTTTCGATACCATGGAAGAGGCACTCGACAGTGAGCGCGTGACCGATCGACACTTCCAGAATACCCGGTATCTCAAGAAATCGGGCAATATTATCAAGATCAAGGTCATGACCCGCGTTGACCCCGACCCCAAGTTCGTTTGCCTGCATGGCCGCTTCCAGATATTGATCGAAAACGGGTTGTTCATACGGGCCGCCGGACGCGCTGGCCCAGGCTTCGGTATACAACTCGATCCTGTCCGCCCCCGCTCTGGCAGCCGCTTCAACGCGCTGTACAACCGGATCAACAAACAGGGAGCTGCGAATTCCGGCATCGGCGAGACGTTGCAGGGCAGGTTCCAGGATTGCCGCGGCGCAGTCAATATCCCAGCCATGATCCGACGTCAACTGATTTGCGTCATCCGGCACGAGCGTGCATTGATCGGGCTTTACGTCCTCGACCATTGCCAGGAAATCCTGCGCAGGATACCCTTCGATATTGAATTCTGTCTGCGCATACTGTTTGCGCAGCGCCACAAGATCATAAACATCCCGCTTTCTGGCGTGGCGTTCGTCCGGACGGGGGTGTACCGTGATGCCGTCGACCCCGAGATCGATACATTTGCGCGCATACTCAACGACGTTGGGATAATCACGGCCGCGGGAATTTCGCAGAAGCGCGATCTTGTTCAGATTGACACTGAGTTTCGTCACATCAGAGCGGATCGTCAGAATTTTCTGTAGGCGTTCATCAGATCAACCATGGGATGGGAACCCGACATCTGGAATTTGACGAGCAATTCGCGCGCGATCATATCGCGGTCCTGCTGGTTATCCGGCAATTCCACGCTTTTCGGGATTTGCACCCAGCCGTTGATATTGCGGTCGAATACGGCCGGCTTGCCCTCTTCGTACCCCATGTGTACATCTTCCAGCCAGTTCAGATCCTGCCAGCCCATGATTTTCATATAGGTTTTCAAAAATTCGGTACAGCGCTCCATGTCCGGCGCGAGATTGACGTCATAGCGGTAACCGATATGCTGGCCGATAGCCTTCTCGCGATCAGAATCAAGGCCGTCCGATTCGATAAACTTGTCCACATCATTATTCATGTTGATCTCCAACGCTCCGCCTCATTCAAAAACGGGTCATATCGGGTCGCCCGACTGTGTACTGGGTACCGGCAAGGGGGACCTGTGCCAATGCCGAGGCCTCCATGGTGAGCGCCGCCAGGTCTTCCGGTTCCAGCGAATGGATATTGGTTTTGCCGCAGGCGCGCGCCAGAAGCTGCGCCTCGATCGTCAACGTATGCAGGAAGTTGTAGACCCGCTCTGCGGCCGTGTCCGGGTCCAGGCGTTTGCGCAGAACCGGGTCCTGCGTGGCAACGCCGACCGGACAGCGGCCGGTATGGCAATGGTAGCAGTAGCCCGCTTCAACGCCGATCTCATTTTCAAAATCGGCTTCCGGAATATCCTTGTTGCAGTTCAACGCCATCAATGCGGCGTGGCCGATGGCAACGGCGTCGGCGCCCAGCGCCAGCGCTTTGGCGACATCGCCGCCATTGCGTATTCCACCGGCATAAACGAGCGAGATTTCATCCGCCTTGCCGACATCCTCAAGGGCGCGACGCGCCTGGCGAATGGCGGCGATGCCCGGCACGCCCGTTTCTTCGGTCGCCAGATGAGGGCCGGCGCCGGTGCCGCCCTCCATGCCGTCAATATAGATCGAGTCGGGCCCGGTCTTGGCGGCCATACGCACGTCATCATATACCCGCGCCGCGCCCAGCTTCAGCTGGATCGGGATTTCACCGTTGGTGGCTTCACGCACCTCGTTGATTTTCAGCGCAAGGTCATCAGGTCCCAGCCAGTCCGGGTGGCGCGCCGGCGAACGCTGGTCGATTCCGGCCGGCAGGGAGCGCATTTCGGCAACCTGATCGGTGACTTTCTGCCCCATGAGGTGCCCGCCCAACCCCACTTTGCAGCCCTGTCCGATGAAAAATTCGACACAGTCCGCCAACCGCAGATGGTTGGGGTTGAAGCCGTAGCGCGACTGGATACATTGATACATCCACTTTTCCGAGTATCGGCGTTCATCCGGTATCATGCCGCCTTCACCGGAACAGGTGGCCGTTCCGGCCATCGTCGCCCCCCGCGCCAGCGCCGTCTTCGCCTCATAGGACAAGGCGCCGAAGCTCATGCCCGTGATATAGACAGGAATGTCGAGTTCCAGCGGACGTTTCGCTTTCGGGCCGATCACGGTGCGCGTCAGGCATTTCTCGCGGTATCCCTCGATTACGAACCGCGTCAATGTGCCGGGCATGAATGTCAAGTCGTCCCAGCTCGGGATTTTCTTGAACAGGGAAAAACCGCGCATGCGGTAGCGTCCGAGTTCCGACTTGATATGGATGTCATCAATGACCTCCGGCGGGAATATAAAACTCTGTCCCAGATGGTTGGGATTTCTTTTTTCTTTTGACATTTCTGTTATCGCTTACCGCTGTTTTGCCGTTTCAAAGGATCAGTTTTTTCTCGGTCGGTTCGAGATTGTCGTAGTTCCACAGACTCTTGCCGGAAACGAACTTCTTCATGTTCTCCACCCCGCACGCCGGCGCAATATCGTACATTGCCAGCTTCTGCGTGAGCCACTTCAACTCTGTTTCATTTATTTCCGACCCAACGCAATCGACGCCGAGTTCCTGTACTTTTCCACCGACATAAATGACGCCGTCGTACATTGAATCTCCCAGGTTCTTGCCCGCGTCTCCACAAATCACCATGCGTCCGCGTTGCATCATGAACCCGGAAAAAGCGCCCGTCCTGCCGCCGACAATAATCGTGCCCCCCTTCTGGTCGATACCGGTTCTGGAACCGACATCGCCCTTGCATACGAGGTCTCCACCCCGTATGGCAGCCCCGAAAGTCGAACCGGCATTGCCTTCGACAACGACTGTTCCGGCCATCATGTTCTCGGCGCAGGACCAACCCACGCGGCCGCTGATGCGGATATTCGGACCATCGATCAGGCCACAACCGAAATAACCGAGAGAACCTTCGAAATGCATGTTGGCGCGATTCAATATTCCCACTCCGACGGCATGGCGCGCGCGCGGATTGCGCACCGTGACAGCGCCATACCCCTGGCGCATCAATTCCCGGATTTTCAGGTTGATCGCGGTTGCCTCCATGTCCACGGCGTCGAACGCCGCCGCCCGCTCCATATCGACTTCAAACGCCCACGGATACGTATAGTTCTCTTCCTCCGTAGCGCTGAAAAAACGCTGCTGGGTGCGCCCTTTCAGCCGCTCCTCATGCAACCCCATATTATGGGATCTGTGATCTACGCCTGCCATACCCTGACCTCCCCTTCATAAGGATCGAATGTGTGGATTTCATCGGGGAAGATGCTGCGGATTGAAACCTCCTCGGAAGCCAGCCCGACAAAATCCTCGCTCTCATACAACACCATCGGCTTGGCGGCCATGACATCCTTTGCCATGCCGAGTTGATCGCTGGTAGCGACAAGATAGGTGAATACGCCGTCGAGTTCCTCCACGGAACGGGTCATTGCCGTCTCGAGATCATCACCCTTACCGATGCGATCCGCAATGTATACGGCGATCAGTTCGGAGTCGCAATTCGACATGAAGCGGTGTCCGCGCCGTTCCATTTCCCGCCGGAAACTCCAGTAGTTGGTCAGCTGTCCATTGTGTACGACCGACACATCGTTGAATGGGTAGGCCCAGTAAGGGTGCGCCGAACGAATATCCACATCGGACTCGGTCGCCATGCGCGTATGACCGATCGCATGGGTGCCGGCAAAACCCGACAGGCCGTACTGCCGTGATACCCGTTCGGCATCGCCGAGGTCCTTGACAAGTTCCAGACTCTTGCCGATCGACAGGATTTCCACCCCGTCTATATCTTCGACGTAATCGGCGAGACGACGCATATCGCCCTCGAAAAAAAAGGCATAGCGATGAGAATAATCGGTGACGCGATCACGCCCGCAGACCGTGGCGCCCAGCTTGTCGAGGCGCGCGTCGACTTCCCGCTGACGGTCGACAACCTTTTCATGGATATCGAATCCGCTTGCCATGTCCTCCTGTTCAGCGACCTTGAAGCGCATCACATACTGACCGCTGACGGGATTGCCATAGAGCGCGAACCCGGTGGAATCGGGTCCCCGATGTTTCAGCGATTGAAGCATGGACGTCATTTCCGATCCGACATCGGAACTCTTGCCGCGGTGGATAAGCCCTGCGATACCACACATGATAATTCCTCACTTAACGGGTTTCCGGTTTTGATGTCTAACCCCCGGCAAAAGGCGTCAGGGCAGACAGTCGAGATAGTTGGCAAGGTCCCAATCGGACACGGCATGATTGAAACGCTCCCATTCGTCATTCTTGTAGTGGTGGTAGACGCGGTACATGTCGCCCGGCATTGACGAACGTATGACCTCATCGTTTTCCAGTTCCCTGAGAGCGTCCCCCAGAGTCATCGGCAGCTTTTTGACCTTCTTGCCCGCATCCATCGCTTCGTAAATATTGCGTTCTTCCGGTTCCCCCGGATCGAGGTTGCGGCTGATGCCGTCGTCAAACGCCTTCAGCAGCGCGCCCGCCATCAGGTACGGATTGACCATGGAATCAACGGAACGGTACTCAAACCGCCCCGGCGCCGATACCCGCAGTGCGCAGGTTCTGTTCTGGAAACCCCAGTCGGCAAAGACCGGAGCCCAGAAACCGGTATCCCACAACCGTCTGTACGAGTTGACCGTGGACGAGCCGACCGAGGTCAGGGCGCCGAGATGCTCGATCACGCCCCCTATGGCCTTCAATCCGATCGCACCCGGCTTGACCTCGTCAATGGCAAAATCCGGCATGAAATGATTGACCCCGCCTTGCAGGTAGGTAAATACGCCGTCCAGCCCCGGAAGCGTTTCATGATGCAACCGATTGACGACTTCCTCACCGCCGGACCACAGCGAAACATTATGGTGGCAGCCGGAGGCGGACACATTCATGAACGGCTTGGACATGAAGCAGGCATGCAGCCCTTTCTCACGGGCGACCTGGGCGCAGATCTGGCGATAAGTGGTCAGACGGTCCGAGTTCCTGAGCGCATCGTCGAACATCCAGTTCAGCTCCAGTTGCCCCGGCGCGTCCTCATGGTCGCCCTGGATCATGTCAAACCCCATTTTCTGGCCGTATTCGATCACCTGCATGAAGGCCGGACGCAATTCCTCGAACTGATCGATGTGGTAACAGTTGGGCTTCGTTACGCCGCCCCTGAGCTGGCGGTTTTCATCCAGTCTGAGCCACATCATCTCCGGCTCGGTACCGGCGCGCATGTGCATATTGTGCTTTTCTGCGAACTCTCGCTGGATGATTTTCAGGTTTCCGCGGCAGTCCGATGTCAGGTGGGCGCCCGGGTCGATGCGCTCCTCGCGGTTACGGTAGCAAGTACAGAATACGCGGCCAATGCGCTTGTCCCAGGGCAGTTGGACAAATGTTTCCGGATCCGGGATGCCGACCAGCTCCGACGATTCGGGACCGTAGCCGATGTAATTGCCGTGACGGTCGACATAGAGGTTGGCCGTTGAACCATAAACCAGTTGAAACCCTCTCTCCGATACCCTCTCCCAGTGATCGGCGGGAATCCCCTTGCCGACAATTCGGCCGGTCACGGAAACAAACTGGAAATAGACATAGGTAACGCCCGTTTCACGGATTTTCTCACTGACCTGCCTGACCAGTTCGGCGCGCCCCGGCGCATTGACGCAGCGCTCAAGATCGGTCGATGAGCGGCTGGGGGCAACCGAGCGCGCGGAGGTCGTGTTTTGTCCTGCAGGCCTGTTCTCTTTAACCATTTTATTCTCCAATGGGGCATTTAATGGATACGCGACCTGTTATTAAACAGGATGAGAAACCGCTTTGCAACCGGTAGACGGTGGACGATTGCAATTTCGTGACAGTTCGGGAAGCGGCGAAGCGGCTCTTCCGCCCGCGGGCGGACACGGCAACCCGTCCGCGCCACAGTTCCGGTTCACGGCATATTCTTGCGGGTAGCGGGGCAGTAAACGGACAGGCGGACAACAGACGCTGGAAGCGCCGGGTCAGGAATCTCGCCAAAATAAACTGTTTGTTCAGGCGGCCGGTATGTCACCGTTTCGGTGGGGGTGTTTCTGGACGGGCAGAGCCACCGGGGCGGTCCGCAAGAGCGCAGGACATTTCAACGATAGTCATAAAACCCGACTCCGGTTTTCCTGCCCAGCTTGTTGGCGTCCACCATTTTGATCAACAGGGGGCAGGGTCTGAATTTGGGGTCGCCCATACCTTCCCTTATCACTCTCAGCGCCGACAACACCACATCCAGCCCGACGAGGTCAGCCAGCGCCAGCGGCCCGATCGGGTGATTGGCTCCGAGCTTCATGATCTCGTCAATCGCTTCGGCCGTGGCGACGCCTTCGTGCAGGGCGAAGATGGCCTCGTTGATCATCGGCACAAGGATGCGGTTGGCGACGAAGCCCGGGCTGTCATTGGCGAGTAACGGGGTCTTGCCGAGGTCTGAAGCCAGCCGGCGGGCAAGGTCGCAAGTACGGTCATCGGTTTGCAGCGCGCGGATGATTTCAACGAGTTTCATGATCGGCGCGGGGTTCATGAAGTGCATGCCGATAACCCGCTCCGGTCTGCCCGTTTGCGCGGCCAGCCGGGTCAGTGAAATGGATGATGTATTGGACGCGAACGGGGTTTGCGCCGGGCAAATGCGATCGAGCTGCCCAAGGACGGCCGACTTGACGGCCAAGTCCTCCGGAACGGCCTCGACCACGAATTGCGCCGCCGACAACGTCCCGAGCGAGGTCGCCGTAGTGATCCGCGACAGCGTGTCCGCCTTGTCCCGCTGTGTGATCGATGCCTTGCCCGCCATCCTGCCGAGGCTGTCGGTAATGGCGGCCATGCCCCGTTCCAGGGCTTGCTCGCTGACATCAACGAGGGTGACGGTGAAGCCTGCGGCGGCGAAAACCTGGGCAATGCCATTGCCCATGGCGCCGGCGCCGACTACACCCACGTTTTTAACGCCCTCGCCAGCGTATCCATGGCGGCGGGCATATCCACCTTGCGCTCCAGCGCGCTCGCCCGACCGGTAACCGGAATCGAATGGCGGCGATTCGGGCTGCCCGGTTTTGCGTTGTCTGGTCATCAGTCTCATTACCCGAAAAGGGTATGGAATTTAACGGATTTGTAAGATACATTGCGCTTACGTAAACGTCAATCGCCAATGTCATCAAAAACCACCTACAGTATTTCGGATCTGGCCAGACACTTCGATATTACGACCCGCGCCATCCGCTTTTATGAAACCGAAAAGTTACTGTCACCGCGGCGGGAAAACAACAAACGGGTGTACGGCGAACGGGACCGGGTACGGCTGCAACTGATCCTGAGAGGAAAGAGAATCGGTTTTTCCCTGGAAGAGATTAAAACCACGATGGAGCTGTATGATACCCATCCGAACGAGTCGGCGCAGCTGGAATTCGTGTTGCATACCATCCGCATACACAAACGGGAGCTGAAACAAAAGCAGGCCGATATCTCCGACACACTGGATGACATGGACTCGGTGGCGAAGAAAGTGCGTACGAAACTTGAAAGTATCCAATCCGCGGAAAAACGTTATGAGTCAATATAGGGTACCGGCGCGCGACATCCTGTTTGCCATCGAGCATGTCGCCGACCTGGAAGGCGTGAACCGTCTGCCGGGTTGTCAGGAAGCGACGCCGGAGGCGATCAGCGCCATTCTTGTCGAGGCCGGGAAACTCGCGGAAAAAGTGCTGGACCCGCTCAACCGGATCGGCGACAAGCAGGGAGTCCGGCTACAGGACGGCAAGGTGCGTACGCCGGACGGCTGGGGCGCGGCATGGCGGCAGTTCATCGCCGGCGGCTGGAATGGCATACCGTTCGACCCGAAGCGCGGCGGCATGGGTCTGCCCTGGCTGGTAGCCGCCGCGGTGCAGGAAATCTGGCATTCATCGAACATGGCGTTTTCGCTCTGTACGCTGCTCAACCAGGGCGCTATCGCAGCCATCGACCGGCACGGTTCCAGCGCACAGAAGGATACTTTCCTCGGCAATCTGATCCATGGCAACTGGTGCGGCACGATGAACCTGACCGAACCCCAGGCCGGCTCCGATTTGGGGCTGGTCAAGACCCTGGCGACCCCGCATGGCGATCACTACCTGCTCAGCGGTCAGAAGATATTCATCACCTACGGCGACCACGACATGACCGACAATATCGTTCACCTGGTGCTGGCGCGCACGCCGGCGGCGCCGCGCGGAGTAAAAGGTATCTCACTGTTCATCGTGCCCAAGTACCTGCCTGACGAAGACGGCAACTGGACGGTGCGCAACGATGTCGAGACCCTTTCCCTTGAGCGCAAGCTCGGCATTCACGGCAGTCCGACCGCGGTTCTGGGCTATGGTACCGGCCGCTACCGCGACCCTGCGGGCGCCGTTGGCTGGCTGGTCGGAGAGGAAAACCGCGGCATGGCATGTATGTTCACGATGATGAATGTTGCGCGGCTGGCCGTCGGTCTGGAAGGCAACGGGGTGGCGGAACGGGCCTATCAGCAGGCCGTCTGGTTCGCCGGTGAGCGGGTACAGGGTTGCGCAATCGGGAATACGGACGGCGAACGGGTGGCAATCATCGATCATCCTGACGTCAAGCGTATGCTGATGTTGCAGAAATGCCGCATCGAAGGGCTGCGTTCTCTGGGGCTGGCGCTGGGCGGCTCACTGGACAAGGCGCTCAAATCCCCCGACCCGCAGACACGGGAACCGGCGCAGGCCATGGTCGATATACTGACCCCGATAGTCAAGGGGTACATGACAGAGATGGGCCTCGAGAATGTGTCATTGGCGTTGCAGGTACACGGCGGCATGGGGTTCATCGAGGAAACCGGCGCGGCGCAGTATTACCGCGACCAGCGCATTACCCCGATTTATGAAGGCACCAACGGGATTCAGGCGCTCGACCTGATCGGGCGCAAACTGGTGCGCGATAACGGCCGTACCGCGCGGATTGTGATCGGCCATATGCGTAACGATATGTCGAATGTGCATCAGAGCGAGTTGAATGATCTGCGTGACCGCGCGCTGGCCGGCATTGATGATTTGGAAGCCGTCATTGAAAGCATACTGGTCATGGCGGCCGATGACATGCGCAAGCCGGCCAGCATCGCCGACCCGTATTTGCGGCTGTGGGGCGTCGTGTGCTGTGCGTGGCAACTGGCGCGGGCAGCGTCCGCCGCGATGGCGCTGGGCGCCGACAGCGACCGCTTCTATGCCGCCAAAATCGAGACCGCCCGTTTCTATTTCGCTTGCGAGATGCCGAAGGCGGCCTGTTACCGCAGCATCATTACACAAGCGGCCGGCGCCGTTGCGCGGCTTGACGCCGGCCTGTTCGAAACCTTGCAATAAAGTCCGCGGTATCGGCCGGAAAATCGACCTCCCTTGCAGTCGGGGACGGCATCCTGCCGGGCCGGTCGCCGGTCAACCGCCGACCAGCATCGAAATCAGGCTCGCCAGACCACGAGCGAACTCGCTTTCCAGCGGGAAGGAAAGCATGCCCAGCACCGAATAACCGAGCAGCCAGGGCATCAGGTAAAAGCGGATCATATAGAAAAACCAGGCTACATACAGGGGGACGAGCGCGTCAACGAGGAAGCCGGGCGTGATCGGAGAAAACAGTTTCAGGATCGGATCGGTATATTTGACGAATACGCGCATGAAAAAGAAGGAACTGTCCTCGCGCAGGAAAATACTCATACCGAAGCGCCCGATCAGGGTCCACATAACCATGCCCATGAGGTAATCGAGCGTCAGTACCCAGCCCGGAAATTCGCTATACATATTCAGACGATTGCGGACAACTTCGCGCCGGCGTCAGCCGGAGGCGCAAAAAAAATGCCGGGGACAAGCCCCGGCACAGTCACGACTGAAAACAATTTCAGTAAACCGGATCAGTGGGAAGAACCCAGTATCGTCTTGCCCGCAGGCACACGGATCTCATCGACCATGGCCTGGGTCTCGGCGTCGGGTTCCGCCGTCATCAGCGAGACCACAACCATGGCAACCAGGCTCACCGGCATACCGATCATTCCGAAGCGCAGATGGTCGATACCGATCCACGGATCCATGCCGGCGAAGCGCACCATGTACAGATACCAGGTTCCCGCGAGGAAACCGCATACCATACCGGCAATAGCGCCGGGGCGGTTGGCCCGTTTCCACCAGATACCGAGAACGATCGGGAACAGCAGTCCGGAACAGGCGAAGTCGAATGCCCATGCCACCGCTCCCAGGATACTGGTGAGTTTCAGGCTCGCTACAAAGGCGCCCGCGGCTCCGATCAACAACAGCAGGGCGCGCGCTACCAGCAGGCGTTTTTTTGTTTCTGCGGCCGGATCGATGATTTTGTAGTACAGGTCATGAGACAGGGCGTTTGCAATCGCCAGCAGCAGGCCGTCCGCCGTTGACATCGCGGCCGCCATACCGCCGGCGGCGACGAGACCGGAGATGACATACGGCAGCCCGGCAATTTCCGGGGTGGCCAGCACGACAATGTCACCGCGCATGAAAAACTCGTTGAGTTGCAGTATGCCGTCCGCGTTGCCGTCTATAACCTGCAGGAAGCCGACGCTGCTCCACTTCTGCACCCATTCCAGCGCATTCACTTCCGTGATCGCCTTGCCGATGATACCCGTTGCCAATTCAGGGTTGAGCAACTGCAACTTGGTAAATGTCGCCAGCGCCGGAGCCGTGAAATACAGCAGGAAAATGAAGAACAGGGACCAGGCAACGGACTGTCTGGCCGCCCTCACCGTAGGAGTCGTAAAGTAACGCATGAGGATATGCGGCAATGACGCCGTACCGGCCATCATGCACAATACCAGGGTAACGAACTTCCAACTGTCGCCGGCAGCCGCGAAAGGAACGCTCAACGCCTTGAGGCCGGCTTTCGCGCCACTGACCGCTTCCAGGGTACCGAGACCGTGCAACGCCTCGAGTTCGGTGATTTTCATGACGGCATCGCCGTAGACCAGCTGCGGAACGAGGCCGAAACCCTGTTTGTTGGACATCCAGAATACCGGCACCAGATAGGCGATGATCAGTACGATGTACTGCGCGACCTGGGTCCACGTTACCGCTCGCATGCCGCCGAGCATCGAACACAGCAGGATACCGAGCAGTCCGAACCAGACCCCGACCTCGAACGGAATCTGAAGCGCGCGCGCGGCGATCGTTCCGGTAGCATTGATCTGCGCGGTCACATAAGTGAACGAAGTAACGACCAGCACCACCACGGCGCAGAAACGGGCGAGGTTGCCGCCGTATCGTGTACCGATGAAATCCGGCACCGTGTAACAGCCGAACTTGCGCAGATAAGGCGCCATGAGCGCCGCGACCAGTACATAGCCGCCGGTCCAGCCAACCACGAACGCCAGGTAACCGTGTCCCCCGAAGTAGATGCCGCCGGCCATGGCAACGAACGAAGCGCCCGACATCCAGTCTGCGGCGGTGGCCATACCATTGAAGACGGTGGGCACCTGTCGACCGGCGACATAGTAGGCATCGACCTTCATCGTCCGCGACAGCCAGCCGATAGCGGCATAGATCAGAACGGTAAAGGCAACGAAAAGGATACCGATGGTATCAGCCGCCATGCCCATTTGTTCGAACAGAGCCATAATGAGGATGAATACCAGGAAGCCCCCGGTATACAACCCGTAGATTTTTGGCAAATTCTCGACAAAATTGCCTTTTAACAAGTTGTCTTTCATGTTCTATTCCTCCGCGAAACCGGTTTCCTGATCAATTTTATGCTGTGCCCAGGCAAACCAGAAGATCAGGATTACAAAAATGACTTCCGAACCCTGTGCGGCCATGTAAAAACCCAGCGGGAAACCCATGAACGAAACCGCGTTCAGGGCGCCGGCAAACCAGTGCACGACGAAAGAAAAAATGAACCATAAAACCAGGGTGATGATCATGAGACGCCTGGTGCGCGTCCAATGTTCCACCCTTCGGCTGGTGTCAGTCATACTAACCTCCGGTATGTGTAGTAGAAAATGTTGTCCCTGTGAAGCAGTCAGGGGAAGACATGATATTAAACAGCACAGGGAAAAATAGCAACCGGCAGAATGATCCTGTGTCAAGAGCAACCAGATTGTCCGGTTGAAAGTGAGCCTGAAGGATGAGCGGTATTTCCAACGGAAGATGAGCTTCTCAACATTGGAAAATGTTCGGCGACCTGCACAATTTTTTGCGCTTTTTGTTAAATGTATTCCGCTTTCAGGGGAACGAGCGAACAGGCCACTCAACCCGTCCGCAGGAGCGCCGTGCGCCGTTTGTCAGCCCGCTTGTGTTTCAAGCAGCGCCAGATTGCGTTTCTTGCGACTGAATATGGCAGCAAGCAGGTGGATTCTCCGATTGTCTGTACGGTACTTGTCGGCATAGCCGCGCTCGTTCATCTGCACAAGCGCCTGTCTTGCCTTTGCCTTCGTTTCTGACTCATCCGCTACCTTGAACTCGAATACGAATACCTGTCCCTCGTAAATCACCGCCATATCCGCTCGACCATGACTGGACGCGTCCTCTACCCGAATATCCAGATTCAGAGCATTGAAACTGGAAAACAGCATACTGGCATAATACCCCTCATAACGAGCCATGTCATTCTGATCATGCCAGGCATGCGGCATACCGGCAAACAGCGATTGCAACTGTTCGGCAAGGGTCGTGAAGTCATTGTCGGCAAGCAGATGGATTAGCGTTCCGCCCTGCTTCAGGACGTGTGCTGTCGACCGACCACTGACCGCAGTCAGCAACTGCCGGTTCAGGCTCAAACGCACCTCATGGTTGGGATAATCAAGAAGGTAGAACGTCTCCCCGTACTGCTCTGACTCACCGGCAATGGTCAGATAGCCGCACTGGAATAACAGGGCATTGAGGTCGATGTTCTCAACCTCAAAGCGGGCCAGGTCTGCTCTGGGCATTTCCAGGTTCTGCAACTGCCGCGTATTGATTTCTCCACTGGCCATGCGCTGGTACAGGAATGAGGGCGTGCCGGTCTCATACCACCACGGGATGAACTCGCGGTTCCTGAAATACAGCAGAATATCGAACGGGTTGTAGACTTTCTCTTGCCCGCGCCAGTGATAGCCGTTGTACCAGTGGCGGATATTCTCGCGCTCTGTATCGGCCAGACCTTCCATTTCCGGGGCGAATACTGTTTCCAGGTCGTTCTGCGTATACCCGCACAGTGTGGCATATTCGGGGTCCAGGCTCAGATCGTACAGATTATTCAGGTTCGAGAACAAACTGACCTTCGAGTACATACTGATGCCGGTAACAAAGACAAAGCGAATCATATCCGCGCAGTCCTTGATGACCCCGTAGAAGCCACGCAGATAATCGCGGTTGGCTTGCGCCAGTTCCTGATTCTCCAGCGTATCAAGGACCGGCTTGTCATATTCATCTACGAGAACGACAACCTGCTGCCCGGTCTCATAATAAAGACGCTCTATGAGGCTGCGAAGGCGCGTCGGACCGGTATCCGCTTCCGTGTCCGGCTCAAGATCCTGACGGCGCTCAATATCTCTCAACTGCAACATGACGTCCTTTCCCAGTTCTCCCGACTCATTGTATTTGCCGCCGAAGCTCAGGCGTATCACCGGATGCTGGATACTCCAGTCCCGATTCTCATGAATATGAAGCCCGCGGAACAGTTCTTCGTTGCCCTCGAAAAGTTCCTTCAGCGTGGAAATCAGCAAACTCTTGCCGAAACGGCGCGGGCGCGACAGGAAGTAGTATCGACCTCCGCCTTTCGTCAAATTCCACAGATGGGTGGTCTTGTCCACATAGTAGCAGTTGGATGTGCGAATGTTGCCAAACGAAGCATCTCCGATCGGTAATTCCAGTCTGTCCATGGTGCGTCCTTATGTCAGGAAAGTCTGCTCATTATAGCGCCTTCATTAATAAAGACTCTCGCGGATAACCCTGCGCCGGCCGTGAAGCAGGGCGCCACGCGGAAACTGTTAGCCCAATTTGGTAATGTCCTCTTTTTTCTTCAGGGGATCTAATGACGAGCGGGACAATTACGATCGGTTATCAGGAACTGGATGGCGCAGTCAGACCGCTCCCGGAGCCAGTTTCAGGTTGAGCATTCTCAGTGTCGCCTCGATACCGGCGAATACCTGGTTGGCATTGACACCGCGAGTCCTGATTTTGCGTTCACTGTCCTGCCACGTGATAAAACATTCGACGAGGGCGCTGGTCTTGCCGCCTTTGGGTATGCGCACCTGGTAGTCGATCAGCTCGGGGAACCCGAATCCGGTTCCGTCCAGAATTTTCTTCACGGCAACGATAAAGGCATCGAAACCGCCGTTGCCGGTACCGGTCGATTTCAGCGTTTTGTCGAACAGGCGCACACTGATACTGACCACGGACTCAAGTCCCAGCACGCTGGTAATCGAACAGTTCAATAATTCGATCACCTTCTCGTCGCCGGTCTCCAGCACCTCGGCTATGATCAGGGGCAGGTCTTCCGGAGTAATGCTTTCCTTGGAATCGCCCAACTCGACCACACGCGCAAGCACCTTCGACTGGTTATCGGGAGAAAGGCTGATGCCCAGCGTCTCAAGGTTTTTCTGCAGTGATGCCTTGCCGCTCATCTTTCCCAGCGCATAGGAACGGGTGCGGTTGAAGCGGCGCGGACTGAGGCGGGTCTGGTACAGGTCTCCTTTCTGGTCGCCATCGGCGTGGATGCCGGCAGTTTGCGTAAACACATCGGCGCCGATAACGGGAGTATTTCCGGCCACTATTTTTCCGGAGAAATTTTCCACCATGCGGCTGATGTTGTAGATCTCGTGCTCCTCGATCCGCAAGCGCGCTCCCAGCTTGTCCTTGAGTACCAGGCAGATTTCCGCCAGAGAAGCGTTGCCGGCGCGCTCACCGAGACAGTTGACCGTACAATGGACGGAAGCCGCGCCAGCGCGCACGGCCGCCATACAGTTCGCCGTCGCCAGACCATAGTCGTTGTGCGGGTGGAAGTCGAACCGGCAGTCGGGAAAGCGGTCGAGCATGTCGCAAAAACTGTCGTATACCTCGCCCGGGGACATCACGCCGAGCGTATCGGGTAACATGAAATACCCGATCGGCAACGATTGCAGCTGCTTCATCATGTCGAAAACATACTGCGGACTGTCGGCGTAGCCATTCGACCAGTCCTCAAGATAAACATTGACCGCCAGCCCCTGGCCGCAGGCATAATCGATCGTTCGCGATATGTCGTTGAGATGCTGCGCCAGAGTTTTGCCCAGTTGATTCCTGCAATGCTTTTCACTGCCCTTGGCAAGCAGATTGATCACTTTTCCACCGACCTCCGAAATCCAGTCGACACTGCGCTTGTGATCGACGAATCCGAGTACCTCGACCCGCTCCAGGTAACCCTTGCGGCTCGCCCACCGGTTGATGCTGCGCACAGCTTCGCGTTCACCACAGGATATACCGGCAGAAGCGACTTCGATACGGTCGACGCCGAGCGAGTCGAGCAGCGCCCGGGCAATACTCTCTTTTTCGGAACGGGAAAACGAGACGCCCTGCGTCTGTTCCCCGTCGCGCAGGGTTACATCGACAATCTTGACGGCGGGATCGACTGCTGACATGGAGGATCGATAAAATTTCGGACAAGCGGGGTATTATCAACGGTCCGCATTGATATGTCCATGATTAAAAAAGTGTCCCCCCCCCCCTGCTTCGGGAACAGCGGGGCTATCCGTCCGTATTGGGCTTGGGTAAGCTCCACCGGTTTGATTCTCAACTACGGTTCCAGCCAAAGGCGACAAGGGCAAAGAGTATTATACTTCAGTCAAGTTGCGCTAACACGTCCTAATCTTGTTATGACCCGTCGAACGGAAAATGAGCATATTCGAAATTATCGATTCCCGAGTTTTTCTGAGATATCCAGCATCATTTGGTTTGCAGTCTCCTTTTTTTCGTACGGCCCCGGCATTCTGAGAGTTGCAAATCCTGCATCCCTCAAAGCGGATTCACATTCTTTGGCAGCTTTGGCGTAAACAAAGACAACAATCGGTCTCGGGTCGCCAAGTTCAACAAGCCTTTGTATCAGAAGCTTCGCCCTTTCACGAATTTCAGTCGATGACAGGTCTTGCCCTGAGAAAGTTGGCCTGCGAACCATATCTGCAAAACCAATTCCCTGCTGAAAAGCAAATTCATCTTCTCTTCCGCTTTCCATAAATTTAACGATTCCACTGTCTCGTAACCGTTTCCATAACCTTTGGCCATGCCGTCCCTGATAATAATGCCCTGCACTGACTGATTTCGGCGACGGGTTGATGCCAACAAAAACGGCTCGAAGTCCGGGCCGAAGAAGTTCTTTCAAAGTTACGCAATGTCTGCCGTCAATCAGGATTTGTTCTATGGGCATTTCTTCAGTTTCTCCAAATTACTGGATAGTACCCGACCCTGCGCTTGAATATTTTCCGGTTTGGTCTGAGTGTTTCCTCAAAAGTAGTCGCGGTTTCATGTGGGATAATCAAATTTGGGGCAATCACGGCTGAACACATCAACAATCTTTCTCCAAAAAAGCTGTGTCGAGTGCGTCATGCTGGCCTTTCAATGCGGCGATCTGGGCTTCATTGCCACCGCCATCGGCCAAAAAAAGCAGCGCAGGCCAAAACAAGATCATCCCAGCACCAGTTGCAACAGCATCTTCCTCTGCTTCTTTTTTCTGAGCCGCACTGAGTTGATTGACCTGCAACAGAACCCTGTTCTTTTCTCTCATAATCTGCTCGCACGAATAATGTTTGTAGTTGTCCGGACTGACGTACATGGCCGCAATGTTTTCCGGATTGGTAGCGCAACCAGCAGCGAATACCGTAACTCCAAGACAGACAACGACTTTTAATAACATTTTCTCCTCAAGGCAGGTTGATCAACTCTTCAATTACGAGGTTACATCATGGCAGCAGTGTAAAGTATTTTCCAAACGGTCTCGGGCGATTATATCGAAACACCGTTATGGGCAGAAGGCCAAACGAACAACTTTTTGCCTTGTTAATAGAAATGTCCGTCATAGCCCAGATTTCCCCTACTGAAAAGTAATCTTTTCAAATCAGTGGGATAGTGAGAGCAAACTATCGCTGTAGCGTTACAAAGGTATGGCTATATAATGGCCTTCCCAAGAGAGTCCATTTGACGCCGCCCGGACGCTTGATGTCATCAGCAGCAAGCGCTCCATCTGCGAAAACGCTACCACTCATCGTCCTTACAGCAATTCCCGCTAAATCCGGGAAGCCAGTAAATTCGGGGGTTTCAGGGGGTTATTAGACAATCTTTTCGCAGATTTTTCATGGAAAAGCGGTAGAATAAGGGCCGTTTCTTCATAGTCGGAGGATACCATGCCCAGGACCCTGTTTCGCAAGACCCTCAGCGCGCCGGGCCTCCTGCGGCTGGTGCGTGGGGATTTCGATCGCATCGAAGACCCCGTAGCAAGCCGTGGCCTGGGTCTGACGGACTGCCTGATGTCGGCTTTGGCGATGTTCAGCCTGAAGTACCCGTCGCTGCTGAGCTTTGAAAAGGATGCGCGCGACGAGGACCGTATCCGGTCGAACCTCAAAAACCTGTACGGGGTGGTTCGCGCGCCATCGGATACGGCCATGCGTGAGCGTCTGGATCTGGTAGACCCGCGCTCGCTCCGCCGTGTTTTCAAGAGCGTGTTTGCCGCTTTGCAACGGGGCAAGGGTTTGGAGGGTTTCACCTGGTTGGGTCACCATCTGCTGTCGGTAGACGGCACCGGGTATTTCTCATCGAAGAAGGTGCATTGTGAGCGCTGTTGCGAGAAGCATCACCGCGATGGCAGCACGACCTGGTACCACCAGATGCTGGCGGCGGTGCTGGTTCACCCGCAACACCGGGAGGTATTTCCGCTCGCCCCGGAGCCGCTCCTGCGGGCAGACGGGTCGCGCAAGAACGATTGCGAACGCAATGCCGCCAGGCGGCTGTTGCGGGACGCGCGACGGGAGCATCGGCGCCTGAAGTTGCTGGTGGTGGAAGATGCGCTGGCCTCGAACGGCCCGCACATCCGGCTGCTGGAGGAACTGGATATGCGATATGTGCTGGGGGTGAAGCCGGGAGATCATGGGGAACTGTTCCACTGGGTGGGCGTCACGGCGGCGACCCGTAGCGTGGAGATGGAGAAGGACGGCGCCCGCTTCCGCTTCCGATTCCTGAACGGCGTGCCGTTGAATGACGCGAATTTCGATTTGGAGGTGAACTTCCTGGAATGCCAGGAGACCCGCGCGGACGGTCGGATACTGCATTTCTCCTGGGTCACGGACCTGGAAGTCACGGAATCCAACGCATACGAACTGATGCGGGCGGGACGTGCTCGCTGGCGCATCGAGAATGAAACATTCAATACCCTGAAGAACCAAGGCTACGGCTTTGAACACAATTTCGGTCACGGCCGGCAACATCTGGCGACGGTGTTCGCCCACCTGATGATGTTGGCGTTCCTCATGGATCAGGTGCAGCAACGGCGCTGCTCGCTGTTCCGCGCCGCGCGCGCCAAGGCGGGCAGTTTGAGGTCCCTGTGGGAGCGGCTGCGCGGGCTGTTCTCGGGATTCCACGTTGCGGACTGGGAGACGCTGTACCGGGGTATCGCGTTCGGGCACCGCAAGCCTGAGCTGGAGCCCTTCGACACATCCTGACCCGGTGCCGTGACCGAGTGTGTGAAAGGCCGGTTCTTCAGGAAAACCCATGGCCAACCGCCGATCCGGCAATCCGCCGGAGGGGTGGCCTTGTCCGCATACCCTTAACGCCTGCGTTTGCATCCGAAAATCCCGCCGAATCCATGTGGGGATGTCCTTAGCGGGAATTGCTGGCGTCCTTATGACGGCATTGGCTTACTCACTCCCGTGGGGTATTATCGGTAATTCACACAGGCCAAACCATAATCTCATATGCTTGCGCCTGAACATAATAATCCGCACACAGTCAAGAGACAGACCAATGCTGAAACGAGTGGCCGAAACCGTCAGCACCACTCGGCTTCTCCACCAGTTCGACAGTCAGGTCGAATGCCTGAAGCGGCTTGGGCAAGGTCATGCGAGGCGGATTTCCTACAAAGACCTGACTTCATGAGTGAATTCGGTAGCACATTCCCGAGCCATGCCGAGCTGAGCAGGGAACGGAAAGTAACCGGAAGAAAAGAAAAAGAAATCAGGCGGGTCAAGCATCATTATTCCAATGGATTTGCCGTAGAGGAAAACCCTCTTCCCCCGGCATATCGGAACAAGATCGTTACGGGAGACAGTCTGGCTGAATTGAAGAAGCTACCGGACAACTGCATTGACCTGATTTTCACTTCACCGCCCTACAATTTCGGTCTCGACTACGAAAAGAAAGATGATGCGGTATTCTGGGAAACCTATTTTTCCCGGCTGTTCAGTATATTCGATCAGTGCATCCGTGTCCTGAAACATGGAGGACGCCTGATTGTTAACGTTCAACCCCTTTTTTCTGACTACATTCCGAGTCATCATATTATCTCCAGTCACATGTTGGACAGGGGCATGATATGGAAAGGAGAAATACTGTGGGAGAAGAACAACTACAACTGCAAATACACCGCCTGGGGAAGCTGGAAAAGCCCGGGCAGCCCGTATCTGAAATACACATGGGAGTTTGTCGAGGTGTTCTGCAAGGGGTCTCTGAAAAAGGCGGGCAAACCGGAAGATGCGGATATACTGGGAGATGACTTCAAGAAATGGGTCTATGCAAAGTGGTCCATTGCCCCTGAACGGAGGATGAAGGAGTTTGACCACCCTGCCGTATTCCCGGAAGAACTGGCAAGGCGGGTGATCCAGTTATTCAGCTTCCGCAATGACATTATTCTGGATCCATTCAACGGGGTCGGAACGACAACCCTGGTTGCGCACCAGTACAGCAGAAGGTATCTCGGTATTGATATCTCGGCAAAGTACAACCGCGTGGCCAGGTGGAGGATCAAGGAGTGTCTCTAAGTGCAGAACAGATGTCCTGGCTGGAGAAGATCAAGAAAGATGGCGGCTGTCACGCCAGTAACATTCTTGCCAAGAGGAACAGCCCGGATATAGGCCGGTTCATTGACGAATATATCCGATTCAGCGATACCCTGAAGGGCTCACTGGATGGGGCTGTCAACGCTCTGAACAGATACAAGGATTACGTCGATGAGCATAACGTTTATACCGCTCAATCGAAGTTTGCTCCGACGATAATCGAAGAGTTCCTCTGCAGGATATTGAAAAAGGAGTTTGGAAACGACGTTTTGCAGTACGGCCCGGTTTCAGCCTACAGCAGCCTTTACTTCTCTTGGTCCGATAAGGCGGAGTTCAAGGAAGGAATTGAGATCAAGCTGAACGTCAAGGATCAGGATGTTGGCATCTACAAGAAAGAAACCCTCACCACCAGCACTGGAGGAGAGCACGAAATCTCAATCCCCATTGTCTGTATCGAGTGCAAGATCTATCTGGATAAAACCATGTATGAAGGAAGCGTTGCTACAGCAACCAGGATCAAGACGGGAAATCCATACTGTCTGTTCTTCATCGTGACAGAGACGTATGACGTAAGAAAGGACGTGGATATCGAAACGACGCAGATTGACAACATCTATGTTCTCCGCAAGCAACGGAGAAGCCGAAAAAACTCACCGATAAACCCGATCTGCACGGATGTAATGCAACATCTTCTGGACGCCGTCCGAACAAAGCTGGATTCCATCCGCATGACTGTTGATGAACGCATTACCTCTCCTGGATACATCCGCCAGTAGAATCCATGCCAGGGAAACAGGGTGCCAGGAAGTGATCGGCGTATACGGGAAACGGCAAGAAATCACTCACTTCATACTTTGCCACCCATGAACGGACTGCGGCGGGAGTATCCGGCTTGGGGTCGGTTTCGTTCCACCGTTCCCGGAATGCCACAGTCCGGCGGTGATTACGAGAGCGCGACCACCTCACACACGGCATAATGCCATGAAATTATCGTAAAGCTGTCTGGCGTTATCGGCGAACGAATCCATGCTGGCATCGCTGTGCGCCTTGATATCCTTGAGAGCGGTCGGTCCCAGGGAATTTTCCAGCGCCTGTCTGTAAGCCGCAATTTCTCCCCAGTCGCTGACCGTGTGCGGCTCGATCTCGACATGATACTGCATGGACCAGGCGCGCTTGCCGACCCGCATCGCCTGCACACGGCACAGGTCGGAAGAAGCCAGCACGACGGCGTTTTCCGGCGGCTGGGCCACCCGAACCGAATGCCATTGCAGGCATTTCTGAATGGCGGGCATATTCCTGAAAATCGGATCCGACCGCCCTTCTTCGGTCAGTTCGACCTCCATTACGCCAATCTCGGGCGGGTTCTGCGGTCCGCAGGTGCCGCCAAGCGCATCCGCCAGCAGCTGATGCCCCAGACACAGGCCCAGAAAAGGCCTGTTCAAGTCGTTTACCCATTTGCGAATGGCCTGTTTCTCGGCGATCATCCAGGGGTTCTCATCGACATCCCATACATCCATGGGTCCGCCCATCACCCATAGCGCATCGTAGCGCGAAAGATCGGGAATCGGCTCGCCCGCATCCAGTTCCACGGCCTGCCATCCAATCCCGTCCTGTTTGAGGAAATTTCTCAAAATTCCGGGGTGCTCACAGTCTATATGTTGAAAAACCAGCAGATTCACAGTTATCGGGCGCGTGGTCAGGGTTTGTCGGGGATTGTTCGGGCGATGAGTTATGCGCCTGCGATTTTTTCCAGTTTTTTCGCGCGGATCACCTGACCGTCAAGACCGGCTTCTCTGGCGGTGCCGCCGTAAGCCACGGTCATCAACTGGCTGTAATAAACGACCGGCATTTTGAATTTCGTGCTGTACGTCTTGTTGATCCGCTCCTGGTAAACCTCGACATTCATCTGGCAAACCGGGCACGGGGTAACGATCATGTCGGCATCGTGATCATATGCCGATTCAACGATTTCCTTGATCTGCGCCTGGCTTTTCTCAGGTTCGGAGAAAGCCAGGGCGCCGCCGCAGCAGGTGACTTTCTGCTCATATTTGTCAGCCGCCTCGGCGCCCATCGTCTCAACCATTTTATCCAGATATTTGGGGTTCTCGAACGACTCGCCGTCGATGCCGAACGGGCGGTTGGTCTGGCAGCCGACATAACCCGCGATTTTCAATCCGTCCAGCGGCTTTTTAACCGGCGCCTCAAGCTCGTCGTAGCCGAAATCCTCGATAAGCACCTCGACCATGTGGCGAACCCCCTTCGCGGTGTCCTTGTTGATGTCTACGTTGAGACCGGCGTCGGCGAGAATGTTCCGGGTGTCGGCCAGCAGCTGCTCCGATTTTGACAGACGTTCCACCGATTCTTTCGCGCCGAGCCAGCAGGCGGCGCAGGTGGCGACGATATCCTGACCCGCATTATGCTGTTGCGACAGGGCAATGTTTCTCGCATTCATGACATGGCGGGGCAATTCCCCGCCTTCGCTATAACCGATCGATGCGCCGCAGCAATTCCAGTCGGGAATCTCGTTGAGCTTGATATCGAGGGTCTTGCACATCGATTCCACAGATACCATATAGTTGGAGGCCGATGCGTTGCGTTCTGACGAACAACCCGGGTAAAACGAATATTCTTTTCTGGCCATTTGGGGCAAACCTCGTTTAATTGAATCCTTTGCGTTTATCTTCGATCTCGCGAGCCTTTTTAAGCATCCGCCGAAGCTGGGATTTTTGCCGGATTCCCCCGGAGCGGAAAAGGGCGAAAGGGTTGAGGCGGCGGGTCAGTAACATTCCGAGCCCGATGTTGCGCATCGCGAAAGCGGTTTTGATTCCCTCGATCGGACCATTCATGAAATACAGCTTCATGGACAGCCGGGTTTCATTGACGCGCCCGGTCGTGCTGATATTATCCCAGAAAATTCTGGCAAACCGTCTGGTCGGATTCATCCTGGGCGCCAGACCGAGCCGATTGGCATAGTTCGCCAGACCGTGCATGATATGGGTGATCGGAAGGCCTCTCGGACAACGCACAATACAGTTGTAACAGGACGTACACATCCACATCGACTCGCTGGCGAGCACCTCTTCCCGCTGCCCCGCCCGAATCATCATGAACAATTCCTGCGGGGGGCGCTCCCAGGCATCTCCCAGTGGGCAGGAACCGGAACAGACCCCGCACTGCATGCACATTTTCACCCACTCCCCTTCCTCGACATTGGCTTCGACTTCTCGCAGGAAACTGTTTCGATATTTCTCGATCATCGACGTATTGACGGCGGACGGAGACGGCGCGCTGGCGGAAAGCATCACTAAAAGCCCTTGAACGGGTTCATGCCGATTTCCTCAATGCGTGCGGCATATTCATTGATCAGACGCGGTATACGATCGATGTCGGTGATTTCCACTTCATATGTCTGTACACGCTCCGGCTCAAGCTGCAACTGGGCCAGCGTATCATCAACCTTGCTCATGCGCTCATGGGCCAGTCCCGAACCGTCTACGAAATGGCACTGATAGTCCTCGCCTTTTTTGCAGCCCATCAACAGGATACCATCGAATCCCGAATTGAGCGCATCGGTTATCCAGATCAGGTTGACCGATCCCAGACAACGAATCGGTACGACACGTACAAACGCGCTGTATTCGATGCGGTTATGCCCCGCCATATCCAGCGCCGGATAGGCGTCATTCTCACAGGCCAGAACGAGAATTCGCGGTTTTTCATCAAATTCATCGGGCATATCAATGCTTTTGATCTGCTGGCCCACCGTATCGACCGAATAGTTTTCAAAGGAAATGACCCGTACCGGACAGGCGCCCATGCACGTGCCGCAACGCCGGCAGCGGGATTCGTTGAAAACAGGGTAGCCGTCCCCGTCTTCATCAATGGCGCCGAACGGACACTCGACTGTACAGCGCTTGCATTGTGTGCAACCGTCGCGGCGAAAAGAAGGCCAGGACAAATCCCCCGACCTTGGATGGGCCGCGCGCCCCATTGCCGCGCCTTCCACAGCCTGTATGGCTTTCATGGCCGCGCCGGTAGCGTCTTCAACCGACTGGACGATGTCCATCGGACGGCGCACCGGGCCACAACTGTAAATACCGGTGCGGCGGGTTTCATACGGGAAGCAGATAAAATGCGAATCACTGAAACCGTGTTTAAGGTGGGGCAGGTCCGCTCCCTGCCGATAGTCGAGGTTCAGGATCGAATCGACGCTCACCCGCGCCTGGCCTGCGCTGCCCGCGGGCTCGGCAGGCGCCTGGATGTCAACCCCGGAATTGGGCGCCTGTCCCGTTGCCAGAACGACCAAATCGGCATGCGCCACCACTTCCTCGTCCAGAATATGGTCATGCAGTACGACCTCCAGCGATACCGAACCGGACGCAGCCGCAATCTCGCTGACCGATTGCACCGTGCCGTTGGTAAAGATCACGCCTTTCGTTTGCGCAGAACGGTAGAAGTCCTCCCCGTTGCCGGGCACGCGCAGGTCGCTGTAGATGATATGGGTCTCGACATCGGGGCTGCGATCCTTGAAATACATGGCCTGCTTGATACTTGCGTTGCAGCAATAACCGGAGCACCAGGGCAGATGCCCCGGTTTGCCGGAGCGTTGCCCGGCACACTGCACGAACACGACGCTCTCGACCGGTTTGCCGTCAGAAGGGCGTGTGATCGCGTCACCATCCGCCGCGCGGGCCAGAGCTTCGAGTCCAATCTGGTCGACGACATCCTGTGCGCGGCCATAAGCGAATTCGGGCAGCTGGCTGGCGTCATATCGGTTGAAACCGCTGGCCTGTACGATGGCGCCGACATTTTCAGTGCCGGTTGAGCCGCTCTCTGTCGAAATATCGACGCTGAACTGCCCGGGAGCGCCGCTGGTGCGGGTCACCGTAGCATTCAGAAAGACGGTGATACCGGCTTCCATCTCCACTTCGCGGATGCGCTCCGCAAGCGGGTTGACCTGCGGGTGCGCATACGGCTCCCTGCATGGCAAAACACGATGGAGCTCCCTGACCCACCCCCCCAAAGCGGACTCTTTCTCGACCAGCAATACTTCGTAACCGGCTTTGGCCGCTTCCAGCGCTGCGGTGATGCCGCTGATGCCGCCGCCGACAACGAGTATGCGCCTGTTCACGCCACGCGCCGGATTGGCGGCGGGCTGCTGCATGAATCTGGCTTCGGCACAGGCCATGCGCACATAGTCGTCCGCCATATCCTGGGTCAATTCCCGGGCTTCCTCCGTATCCGGCTGGCTCCAGATCACCCCTTCCCGCAGATTCGCTCTGGCGACAGCTGCGTCTTCCAGGTTGAATGCGTCCGTTTTCGCCCTTGGCGAGCAGGCTCCCAGCACAACATGGGTGACGCCTTCCTGTTCGATATCGCGGCGAATGAGGGAGATGCCGTCGTCACTGCATAAATAATCGTGACATGTGGCGAGGTCGGCGCCGCCCTGCGATTTGGCGATATGAACCAGCTGGTCAATATCAAGCCGCTCTCCCAGGCCACAGCCCTTGCACATGTACGCCGCCGTTTTCATCGTGTCCGTCATTTCCCGCTACGCCGACACGCGATTGACCACCTGGATTGCGCGCAACGCCGCAGCGGTCGCGTTCTGCACGGAGCGGTTCACGTCAAGAGCGTTCGTTGCGCAGCCGGCGCCGAAAACCCCTCCGTTGGCAGGATCCAGCTCGATGAAACCACTACGGTCGGTACTCAGGCCGTGCGCGGTTTTCATGATCGACGCGGGGTTCAGGTTCGGTTCCATGCCGACTGCCAGCACGACCAGATCATGGGGGTTTGCATATCGCTTGCAGCCATGGGTATCGACTCCGTGCAAAACCGGTTTTCCGCTTTTTGGGTCCCTGACGATACTGGCCACCTTGGATTTGATGAAATGCACTTTTTCATCGGCGCGCACTTTCTTCTCGAAATCCTCGAAGCGGTCGATCGTGCGGATATCGATATAGTAAATCGTTGCCCGGGCGCGCTCATCGTCACCGAACTGCTCGCCAACATAGGTACTTTGTTTCAATGATGCCATACAACAGATTCTCGAGCAATGCGACAGGTGATTGCGGTCGCGCGAACCGGCGCACTGAATAAAGGCAATATCCCTGGCAGGCTCTCCGTTGGACGGCCGGATCAGCTTGCCGCCGGTCGGGCCATAGGGGTCCATGATGCGTTCGAGTTCGACACTGGTGATGACATCTTCATATCGCTCATAGCCGTAGGGTTCGATACGGGCAGCGTCATAGGGACGCCAGCCGGTCGCGAATACGACAGCGCCGCAGTGAATGTCGATCGTGCGCTCCTGCATTTCGAGATCGATCGCATCCACAGGACAGGCCGCTTTCGCCTTCTGTCCCTGTTCATTGCCGACGATAGACGGGTGCAGAACATAGCGCTGTGGATAGGCCATGTTATGGGGCAGCCAGGCCGCCTTGATCTTGCTCAGCCCGTAGTTGTGAGGATCGTCGATTTCGGCGTCGACCGCTCTTGCGCAGTTCCCGCAGGCCGTGCAGTTTTCCCTGACATAGCGCGGGCGCAGCCTGATCGATGCCGTATAGTTTCCCGCATGCCCGCTTAACGTGGTTATTTCAGCCATCGTCAGAATACGCAGGCTCCGGTTGGCCTTGATCCTGCGAAAATTGATTTCCTGTCCGCAAGACGGGCGGCACAGCTTGGGGAAGTACTTGTAGAGCTGGGAGACACGGCCGCCCAGCGCCGGATTTTTTTCGACCAGAATAACGTCTTTGCCGCATTCAGCGGCCTCGAGAGCGGTCGTCATGCCGCTGATGCCGCCGCCGACAACGAGGATCGTTTCATTTGTGGCAACGATATCGTTCATATCATATCAAAGTTGAACCGTCCGAACCCCGGCTTGTGTTTACAAATCCCGACTATACGGGTTTTCCGCGCAACAGGCTAGAGCGCAGCCGAATTTGTTCCCAAAAGTATTCCGATACAGCGATAGAGAATATGTATTCCCATCAGCGGCAGGCTCTGTCTTGTGAATTACGGAGCCATGTCATAGTGAATTTCATGGCGTGACAACTTGTTCGGGTTGCCGACCAGTTGAATGTCGAATTTCAGCGAGGGGATTATTTTTGTCTCGGCGTTGTGGATACGAAATGACACTTGCCAGCCCGAACTCCCAGACTCTGCCGCTGTCAGTCTGGCTTATTCCAGGCATTCACGATCAATAATTCCTTTGAATACTTGCTGGCTGACATACCGTAAGCCCATTCGGGCTTGATCATACAATGTCCGCAATACAAATCCCGAATCAGAGCGCAATCATTATAGGACAACACCCAGCCATCTCTTTTGTTCAAATGAGCCGCCAGTTCCTCATGACTGAAACTTTCGTGCATATCCCTTCTTTGTCCATACAGTTTGCCTCCATTGGCATAAGGTGGATCCAGATACAGGAATCGATCCTTGTGAATGTCGAGGGCATCCCTGTAGTCCAGACATTCGACAAACAGATTGCCGGATTTGAAGTCGCGTAATCGCTTGATTGCAGAAGGGGTAAACCTCGGATGCCCGGGAGACATACCTCCGGACAACGTTGTTCCTGAAAATGAAGATCGGTTCAGGACAAAGAACACGGCCGCTTTCTCAGCGTTGTCAGGCAAATTGTCGTATCGCTTTTGGAGATCATAAGATGTGAGGCTCGGGTTTCGGCTACTTAAGTTCTTGTAAAGATACTATACAGGGATTTTCAAATCCAGCGCCGATTCTGAACCTCATGGGCGCGGTATCTGTTCGGGGGCAATCTCCGGTTTGCGTTTATGGTGCTCATAAAGGACTGACTGGTCGGTCGATATGAATCTGAACGCTATCGTCTGCGGGCGGGCTTCTATCTCGAGGAATCCGTATGTGACCGCGCCGAAATGGTGCTGCGGATTTTCCCGGAGCGGGTACAGCACCGCTCCGCCAGCCCCTGAAATGAACTGGTCTGCCTGACAGTTATCAATATCGATATGTTCCAGGTGATGGGAATGACCGGACAGGAATGTATCGACATGATCGCAAATGGCGCGGCGCACGATCATTCCGCCGAGGCCGCCTCCGCGGTGCCTGCCGCCGCTTGCGCTCGCCGAGTTCAGGGGATGATGGCCGTACGCAATGGACCACGGCGTCGAACGCTGTTCAAGGGCGGGAAGCGCTGTGTGTATGAACAGGGGATTGGTTGTATCGATCACATAGAGCGCCAGAAGGTCTTCGAAAAGCGCTTCGTAGTGTCGATGCGGGAACCACCAGCGAGCATTGATCTCGCCCGCTTGCGTCCAGATACGCGGGTCGCCGTTATAGTCATGATTGCCCAAAGCCGGAAAGATTGGAAGACCCGCGAGGCACTCACTGCCATACATGTCGAAAATACGCTCATTCCAGTGCGGGTGCTGTAACGTTTGCGTACCATCCGGATAAATCAGGTCACCGAGCAAAAGCAAGGCGTCGGGTTCCTGTTTTTTACATCTTTCTTCCATCGCTCTGGCGACATCACGCTGTGAAACGGACCCTGAGCCGGAGTCACCCAGAGCGAACAACACGACACGCTGGTCATGGGGCATGACGCGGGTCGCGGGAGTATCGACAAATCGCGGATACTTCGCCAGCTTTTCCCGGTATTTGACAAACACGATCATCACAATGACAATAATCAGGACAATCAATGTGATCGACACTCTTTTCAGCAGCCGTACCAGCATATTCCAAGGCTTGTTTGTCTTGGTTTTCATGGCGCGGGATTGTATACTATTGCGCCCTTGAATAACGACAGCCGGACGGGCAATACCCGTCCGCGTACCGAATCGGATTCAACCCGAATGCCGCGGTTCGATAAAAAGGACGGGAAAGTGATACACTTGCCGCCATTCCCGGACTCTTGTGACGAACAACCAGACCCCTGCGAACGATGAGCGCTGACCCCGACCTCAAGGAATACCGGATTGTCGACGAGCCGTTCTACTCGCCCCGCAGAAACGAGGTGGAGTTGTTCGAGGCCGCCTGTAAAAACACGATCCCGGTATTGCTGAAAGGTCCGACAGGATGCGGCAAGACCCGCTTCATGGAACACATGGCGTGGAAACTCGAACGCCCCCTCATTACCGTTTCCTGCCATGACGATCTGACCGCGTCGGACCTCGTTGGCCGCTATCTGATCATCGGCGGCGAGACGCGCTGGGCGGACGGCCCCCTGACGCGGGCGGTGCGCGGCGGCGGCATCTGCTATCTTGATGAAATCGTCGAGGCGCGCAAGGATACCACCGTGGTCATCCATCCTCTGGCCGATGATCGCAGGGTTCTGCCAATCGACAAAACCGGCGAGCTGCTGACTGCCTCCGATCAGTTTTGTCTGTCCATATCGTATAACCCCGGCTACCAGAGCGTACTCAAGGACCTCAAACAAAGCACTCGGCAACGCTTCGTTTCCATTGAATTCGACTACCCTCCGGCGCGGCGTGAAACGGACATTGTCATACAGGAATCCGGCCTCGACGAAGCAATGGCGGCACGTCTCGTGAAGTATGCGGGAATGACCCGAAACCTCAAGGGCAGCGGTCTGGAAGAGGGGGCCAGCACCCGCCTGCTGGTGCATGCGGCGAAGCTGATCGTCAGTGGTATCAGCCCGCAGGACGCCTGTCGCGGCGCCATATCGGAAACGTTGAGCGACGACCCGGACATGCTGAAAGCGGTGAGTGAACTCAGCGCCTCACTGTTTTGATATGCAGGCAGAAATACCCTCAACGAACCTCCCGTTACCGAATCGCAAGCCACGATGCCGATAGCCGGTCAGAAAGAACAGGCCGCCAATGCCGCCCTTGATTACATCCAGTCGGGGGATATCGTCGGCATCGGTACCGGCTCCACCGTGAACTGCTTTATTGACGCCCTGTCGCGCATCAAGGGCAAAATAGATGGCGCGGTAGCCAGTTCCGAAGCGAGCGCACAGCGGCTGCGCGCTCACCGCATTCCGGCGCTGGACCTGGGACAGGTCGGTACATTGCCAGTCTGTGTCGACGGGGCCGATGAAGCCACCCGGCATCTGCACCTGATAAAGGGCGGCGGCGGAGCGCTTACCCGGGAAAAGATCGTGGCCCAAGCGGCGGAAAGATTTGTCTGCATTGTCGACGAGGGCAAGCTGGTCGACCGGCTGGGCGCTTTCCCGTTACCCGTTGAAGTCATACCCATGGCGCAGAGTCTGGTCGCCCGCGAGATGTTCAGGTTCGGTGGACAGCCGGTATTGCGCGCCGGCTGCGTCACGGACAACGGCAATGTCATTCTCGATATCAGGAATCTCGATATCGAAAACCCGGTGGACATGGAAAGGCGCATGAACCAGGTTCCCGGGGTGGTCACGGTCGGCCTGTTCGCGCTGCGCGGCGCCGATGTGCTGCTGATTGGAACCGACTCCAGTGTCAGGAAACTGCCATGAACCCCTTTATTTCCCGGTTGAAGCCTGCAAGGCGGACCGCGCTGGCTGTCCTGCTGGCCATTTCACTGGCATCGACCGCGCCGCCAGCCCACGCAGATGACCTGCCGGAACTGGGCGACAGCTCGACACAGTATCTCGACCCTCTCCAGGAAAAACGGATCGGACAAGCGTTCCTGCGTCGTCTGATCGGGGATCGCTCGTTTCTCGCGGATTATGAATTACAACATTATCTGCAAACGCTGGGAGACCGTATCGGACAACACGCCGACCTGCGCGAGACCTCGCTTTCGTTCAACCTCGTACGCAACAATGACCTCAACGCATTTGCCGTACCGGGCGGTTACATCACTTTCCATAGCGGACTGATTCTGGCGACTGGCAACGAAAGTGAACTGGCCGCGGTGATTGCGCACGAAATCGCCCACCTGACCCAACGCCATCTGCCCAAACTCGTTGCCAGAGCCAACCAGAACAAACTTCCGGCCATAGCGGCCATTATCGGCTCGATACTGGTCGGTGGACAGGCGGGCACGGCAGGAATCACATTGACCGGGGCTGCGCTGGAATCGGACAGGCTTGCCTTTACCAGGGATTTTGAAAGAGAGGCGGATGCGATTGGCATCAGGATACTGGCCCAATCCGGTTATGATCCGAAAGCCATGGTCACATTTTTCGGCAAACTGGAACGGCATAACCGGATTGACAGCGGCGTGCCGGGATTCCTGCGTACCCACCCGCTTTCCTACACCCGCATCGCTGAATCGGAAGCGCGCGCGAACAGCTATCCCGAACGCGAATACTCAAGCAGTTTCGAGTATTTTCTCGCCAGGGCCCGCATCCGGGCGCTTTATGTGGATCGTCAAAAAAACCCGATTCCCTGGTTTCTCGAGCAACTCGAAACCGGTTCGCCCGAGGTCAGGGACGCTGCGCAATACGGCATCGCCATTACGCATCTGTACAATCGGGATTTTGCCCGCGCCCGGGAAGCGCTGGCTGCGGTACTCGCCAGACACCCGCATCATCCCTGGATCCAGTCTGCCCGCGCCGAGATCGACCTTGCGGATAATCGGGCGGAAGAGGGCATCGGGAGATACCTGGCTGCCATTACACGCCATCCCGATGATCGTTACCTGATCTATCGGCTGGCGGAAGCCCGGCTCGCCAACAACGAGCCCGCTCTTGCAAAAAAGGTTTTGCGCCATCAGATCAGGAGGCATCGCGATGACTACAGGCTGTACCGGCTGCTGTCGCGGGCCGCTGCCGCTCTGGGCCAGGTTGCACAGGCCCATCAGGCCAGGGCGGAGTACTTTGCCGTACTGGGGGATGACGAGAAAGCCCTCGCGGCCATTGAACTGGCTTTGAAGGAGGTCGGTTCCGACCGATACCTCGAACAGAGTCTGGATGCGCGGCTCAGGGACCTGCAAGCGAAAATCGATCGGCAGAAAAAAAGCGGGTAGCCCGCGCGGGCAGTCAACGCATACGCCCGGGAACGCAGCGTACCGGGGATTATATTGCGGCATCGCCGGAACGGCGGGGCAACACGACGGCGCGGCGGTTTCCCTTGTGATTTTTTTCGATTAAAATCCCGCGCTGATGGTCGTTAACAAAAAACCAGCCTCTACTGAAATATGAAAATTCCGAGTATCGCCACGTTGTCCGGTTTCGCCCTGTTGTTTTCCCTGCAAGCGGTTGCAAACCACGAATCCATGGAATCCCTGCAAGCACGCATCTCTGCGGTGGGCGTATTGAACGTGGACAAAAACGCGGCAGTCGTATCAGGCACGGATGAAGACGGAAGCGCCGTAGTTGCCTCGCCTCCTGCAGACGGTGAATCCGTCTATCAGACGAGTTGTGCAGCCTGCCATAACGCCGGAATTGCAGGATCACCGGTAGTGGGAGATGTTGATGCCTGGGTGGTACGGTTAGAACAGGGTCTGGAAACACTGGTCAGGCATGCTATCGAAGGCTATACCGGAGAAAGCGGGTTCATGCCCGCAAAAGGCGGCAATCCGGCGCTCAGCGATGAAGCCGTCGCAGCCGCCGTACAATTCATGGTCGATCAATCCAGATAGTCCGCCGGCGGACAGGATCACACGGATCAATGAACACCGCCCATAGCGCCCGCGCGACCGCAGATCGGCATCTGATCGTGGAAACCGATCGATCGGTTTCCACCCTGACACTGAATCGCCCGCGCCAGTATAACGCCCTGTCCGCGGAGTTGCTTGAATCAATCTGTAACACCCTGGACATCATTGCCGGGGACGATACGGTGCGCGCAGTGATCATTGCCGCTAACGGCAAAGCCTTTTGCGCCGGACACGATCTCAGGCAGATGCGCCAAAGCGCAGAAAAGGCGGCGCACCGCAAGCTGTTCGGCAAATGCAGCGAAATGATGCAGAAGATAGTCCATCTGCCACAGCCGGTTATCGCCCGGGTGCAGGGAATAGCTACCGCCGCCGGTTGTCAGCTGGTCGCGGCCTGCGACCTGGCGGTAGCTTGCGAAACGGCGCAATTTGCCGTATCGGGAATCCGCGCCGGACTGTTCTGTTCAACCCCGGCTGTCGCGCTGAGCCGCAATATATCCCGCAAGCGCGCCCTGGAAATGCTCATGACCGGCGATTTTATCAGCTCTTCCGCGGCGCTGGAATACGGTCTCGTCAACCGCGTAGTCAAACCACAGATGCTGAACGAGGCAACCGATGAACTGGCCAGGAAGATCATCCGCCACCCTGCGCGAGTGGTCAGTCTGGGAAAAAAGATGTTCTATGAGCAACTCGACGAGGACCTCGCGAGCGCCTACCGCGGCGCGACTGAAACTATTTCCGGCAACATGATGCTTGAGGAAACGATTGAGGGTATTGATGCCTTCATCGAAAAACGTCGACCCGACTGGGCGGTTTAACCGAAAAATCAGACAGCGATTCGTGAATACATACAATATCGCCCTGATGCCCGGAGACGGCATCGGCCCGGAAATCATGAAGCAGGGGGTCAAGGTACTCAGGGCGGTCGAGCGCCGCGCCGGGGTCAGGTTCAATTTGATACCGGCGGCTTTTGGCGCCTCCGCCTGGTTTGAAACCGGCAGCAGTTTCCCCGCAGAGTCGATCGCCGTCTGCGACCGCGCGGACGCGATCCTGAAAGGCACGATCGGTCTTGGTCACGAGGAGTCGAAAAAAATTCCCGTTGACGAGCAACCCGAACGCGGCGCCTTGCTGCCGATGCGCCGCCGCTACGATACCTTTGCCAATTTCAGGCCGGTTTACCTGCCCCCTTCACTCGGCCATTTCTCTCCACTGAAACCCCGGGTCGTGAGCGATGGCATTGACATCATGATTATCCGCGAACTGGTTGGCGGGATTTATTTCGGCGACAAGGAAACCGGGGTCAATGAACAGGGATTGCGTTACGTCCGGGAAACGCTCGAATACGATGAACGGCTGATCAAAAGAATCGTCGATGTCGCTTTTTCCACAGCCATGAAGCGCAGAAAGAAACTGCACAACATCCACAAGAGCAATGTCCTGAAATCCAGCATACTGTGGACCGACATAATCGAACAGACGGCCGCGGATTTTCCGGAAGTTGAAGTCGCCCACATGCTGGTTGACGCTGCCGCGACCCATCTGTGCCTCAACCCCGGTCAATTCGATGTCATGCTCATGGAAAACATGTTTGGCGATATTCTGAGCGACCAGGCCGGCGGCATACTCGGCTCGCTGGGGCTGATGCCTTCTGCCTGTATGGGGGCGGACAAATCCTATTACGAACCTTCGCATGGCTCCGCGCCCGATATTGCCGGCAGGAACATTGCCAACCCATATGCCATGATCGGCTCGGTAGCCATGATGCTCGACATGAGTTTCAACATGGCCGATCAGGCCAGAAATGTGTGGGCGGCCATGGAGTCTGTCTTTGCTGCCGGTTATTCGACTGCCGATTTGTCCGGGTCTGACACGAGCGTGACCATGGTCAGTACCGATGAGTTCGGTGACCGGGCGGCAGACGCCCTTTAGCGGCTATCCGCGCCAGATTACCAACCGTTCGCGGTTTTGCAAAACACCCGACCAGACGTTTCATATGAAAATCCTTATTGCTGACAGTTTTCCCGCATCCCATATCGACCGATTGACCCGCCTCGGCCATGAAGTGAACTCGAATCCGGCGCTTGACGGCGCTGCCCTGCCACAGGCGGTCCTCGATCATTCCGTTCTGGTCGTGCGCAGCACTCAGGTAACGGCGAACACTCTGGCATCCGGCAAATCATTGAAACTGGTAGTGCGGGCGGGCGCCGGAACCAATACCATAGACAAATCCGGCGCCGCGGATCGGGGTATCCGGGTATGCAATGTCCCGGGGGCGAACTCGATTGCCGTTGCCGAGCTGGTGATCGGCCTGATCATCGCGATCGACCGCAATATCGCAGCCGCGGCGGCAGATCTGAAAAACCGGGTATGGAACAAAAAGAAATATTCCACGGGGCGTGGATTGTATGGCCGGAAAATCGGCATACTGGGCCTCGGGGCCATCGGTTTCGCGGTAGCCGAACGGGCCCGGGCATTCGGCATGGGAGTCCATGCAATCGCCAAACCTGGTCGCTCGGACCAAGCTTCAGCCAGGATTGCGAAAGCCGGGATCATACAACTCGATTCACAGGACGAACTCCTGGAAACCTGCGATATCGTTACCCTGCACATGCCCTCCACCGACAGCGCCAGAAACATGGTCAACCACTCATTTCTGGGCAAAATGAAGAACGGCGCCACACTGATCAACACCTCGCGCGGTGATCTGATCGATGAGGCGGCGCTGATTGAAGCCATGCAAAGCAAAGGCATTCGCGCGGGACTGGATGTCTACAGGAACGAACCGGATTCCGCAAGCGCCGCTTTCGAGTCGGCTCTGGCCAATCACGAATCGGTATGCGGCACCCATCACATTGGCGCCTCGACCACCCAGGCGCAGACGGCGGTCGCCAACGGCGTTATTGATGTGATCGATTCTTTCGTAAACGGAAAATTGATAAACTGCGTCAACTGAACAAAAAGACCCGCAAACGGAAACAGACTGATGAACTACCGGAAACACAATTTCAGCGCCGGGCCGTGTACGTTGCCCCTGGAAGCGCTGGAAGAAACGCAAGATGAATTGATCGACTACCGCGGGGCCGGAATGTCCCTGATGGAAATGAGTCATCGCGGCAAGCGCTTTATTGAGGTCGCGGAAGAAGCCGCCAGCTTGGCCATGCAGGCATTCGAGGCGCCCGACGATTTCAGCGTCCTGTTCCTGCAGGGCGGCGCCATGTTGCAATTCTCGATGGTTCCCATGAATTTGTTGAAGCCGGGGCAGAAAGGGGCTTACATCCACTCGGGCAGTTGGGCCGGGGGGGCGATCACGGACGCCCGGCAATATGGCGATATCTATATACCCTGGGACGGCGGCGAACACAATTTCACGCGGATGCCCTTGTCGAACGAGCTGGGAGACCTGCGGGACAACACCCGCTATCTCCACATAACGACCAATGAAACGATCGGAGGGATACGCTTTTCCGAATGGCCGGATGTCGAAGTTCCACTGGTCGGCGACGTATCCTCGGAGTACATGGCTCGTCCGTTGCCCTGGGAAAAGTTCGACCTCGTTTACGGCGGGGCGCAGAAAAACCTCGGGCCTGCCGGGATGGCGGTCGTCTTCATCAGGAACTCGATTCTCGAATCCTGCAACCGCAACATGGGGCGCTATCTCCGATACGACATTCAGCAATCGAAAGGCTCCATGCTCAATACCCCGCCGATGTTCCAGATCTACCTGTTCGGAAAGGTCCTCAAATGGATGATACGACAAGGAGGGCTGGCGGCCATGGAAGCGGCGGCGTCTGAAAAGGCGGGCATCCTGTACGACACGATTGACGCCAGCGACGGATACTACAACTGTCCGGTGGAGACGGCGAGCCGTTCGCACATGAACGTTGTGTTCCGGCTCGCGAACGAAGACCTTGAACGGAAATTTCTGAACCAGGCCGAGCGAGCCGACCTCATGAATCTGAAGGGTCACCGCAGCGTGGGAGGCTGTCGGGCCAGTATTTATAATGCCATGCCAAAATCCGGCGTTGAAACGCTGGCCCGCTTCATGCGTGAATTCGAACGGGACAACCGCTGACAAACCGCCTTTCCATGCCGGAAATAAAACCATTCGACGGCTTTCTCGTCAACCCCGGCCATGCCCGGGAAATCGTCTCTCCGGCCTATGATTCCGTTTCACCGCGACAACGCCGCATATTCGCGCAAGGCAACCCGCGCAATTTCCTGAATACCATGCGGTTACTCGAGGACCTGCCTGAAGAAAACCGTCCGACCACCGGACAACTTCTGTTATCGAACAGGAAAAACCTGGATAAGCTGCTATCGGACGGATCGTTCGATGTTCTGGAACAACCCTGTATGTTCGTTTACCAGCTTGATACCGGCGAGCATGTACAAACCGGCGTCGTTTGTGAAGTTCCGGTACGCGAATATGAACAGGGCGCCATGCGCAAACACGAAAACACCCGCAGCGACCGGGAGGACCTGCTTGCGCAATACCAGGTCGTCGTGGGGGCATCGTCGAGTCCGATCTGTCTGACCTACAGTCAGCGCCCGGACATCGACCGGTTTGTCGGGAAAATAATCGAAAATCGTCCCGAACTGGAGTTTTCCGGTACGGACGGCGTCCTCCAGAGAATCTGGCGTATCGCAGACCATGAGACCCAGAGGCGACTGGCCGAGTTGTTCGCTGCGGTCGAAACCACCTATCTCACCGATGGTCATCACCGCGCCGCCTCCGGGTACCGTTACGCCAGGATCATGCGCGACAAATACGGCAACACGGGGAACGAACCCTGGAACCAGTTACTGGTAGCCCTGTTCCCCGACAACCAGCTCAGACTACTGCCTTTTCATCGTTGTGTCAGGGGGTTGAACGGCTTGACTGACACGGCCATCATTGAGGCGCTGAAAACCGCTTTCGAGGTCCGCGACCTCTCCACTCAAACCGGGCTGCGGCCCTCCCGGCATGGTGAGTTCGGTATGTATCTGAACAATGGCTGGTATCAACTGAATGTCAAACCCGAATATCTGTGGCGGGACAGCCCGGTAGAATCGCTGGATGTCATGATTCTGCAAAATCTCATTCTTGACCCGATTCTGGGGATCACGGATATGCGCGGCAACCCGCGTCTCGACTACATTGCCGGGGTCCATACAGACGCAGACATAAAACGAAAATGCAAAGAGGGCTGGGACATTGTATTTGCCTGCCACGCGACTTCAATGAAGCAACTGATGGATGTTGCCGATTCCGGCGCATTGATGCCGCCCAAGTCTACGTATTTCGATCCCAAATGCCGTTCCGGAATTTTTGTCCGGTTAAAACGGGATTCGTAAATTCCGGCAAGGATACCGGGACGCCGGCCGGCCCGCCGGATCTCCGCCTTCAGTGCAACTCGGAATCGATTCGCTCCTGTACCGGCAGGCCGAACAGGTAACGTCTCAGACAATCCAGCGTCAGTTCCACAGCCCCCAGCCGCACCCATTCAGGGCTGCCCGGCAGACGGGATATCCGACAGGCGCTGGTCTTTCCGTCCGCTATCGCAACAGCGACGTCCGCCGCGTATTTGACCCCGTCCTGCCTGTACAACGGCTCGGTCAGCGCCACAAGGGCATGCGACGAGTCAAAACGCGCCTGAATAGCCTCGGCCAGGCAAACCGCCAGCCGCTGATCCGGCTCCCGCGACGGCGGCGGAACAATACCCGCATATTCCAGCAGTTGATCGACCTCGACTGATACCATTCCACTTTTTATCCATTCAGCGCTGTCCGCGGCGCCCACAAGACGCGCGGCCACCCTTCCCGCAGTGTGCATTTCCACGATACGGACGCTACCCCCGATCCGTTGCAATGCGCCAATGATTTCTTTTTCCAGCGATTGATCGTCCTCATAAAGAATAAAGTTTCCCAGCCGCTTGCGGACTTCATTCTCCACGGGCATGATTTTCCGGTCGAGTTCCTCGTGTGAGCGGCCATGCAGTGTCAACTTGATTTCAAGCTGCGGGTAGTGCGACTGGAACCCGAGTTTGACCGAGCCGTTGGTGGCCAGCGCTTCAACCCCATGCAATATGCGGTCCGCCCGCGCCTCACCGATACCGAACGTGTGGAAGCGCTTTACCCGGATAAAAATCGCTTCACCGCGCATCGCCTGCAAGCGGGGCAGAACCTGCTCTTCAAACATGCGCCGCAACTCCGCGGGCACTCCCGGAGTGAAGAAAAAGCGGGCGCCGCCAATATCGATCACAAACCCGCAAGCGGTGCCAACCGGATTGTCTATCCATTGCGCACCGGCCGGCAGCATGGCCTGCTTGACATTGCTGGAAGGCATCTGCCGGTTCCTGGCGGCGTACCACGCTTCAATTCTGTCCAGCCATGGCTGGACCAGTTCGAGCTCGACCCCCGCCGCCTGCGCCGCCGCCTGCTGGGACAGATCATCGACCGTTGGTCCCAGACCACCATTGACGATCACGATATCCGCCCTTTGCGCGGCCAGATGGAACGACTGCGCCAGGCTGGCAAGATCGTCGCCCACCACGGTTCCCCATATCGTATTGAATCCGTTTTCAGTCAGCCGTCTGGCGATATGGCTGTAATTGGTATTGACTGTCTTGCCGCTCAGAATCTCATCGCCGGTACACAGAATTTCGATTTTCATGAGCCTCGCCCGATTAACGTGCGCAGATAGTATCCCGATAACGGATTATCTGACAACCGCTTGAAATAAAACCGGTTCACTGTCAGGATAGGGGAAACACCGAAAAAGAGAGAAGTCCATGAGCAAAGGTCAATGTTTATGCGGCGAGGTATCGTGGGAGTTTTTCGAAAAGCCCCGATTCTCCTGCCACTGCCATTGCCGGATGTGCAGAAAAGCGCACGGCGCGGCGTACGGCTCTTACTATTTTGTAACGGGAGAACGGTTCTGCTGGATCAGCCGCCCGGCGGACATCACGGCGGATTATCAATCCTCTCCCACATTGACCCGCTCCTTCTGCCGGATCTGCGGCTCGGTGGTTCCCCATGAGGATGATACGCGCCGGTTCATGTATGTCCCGGCCGGGTCTCACGATGACGGTCCTGAAATTTCCAGACATATTTTTGTGGCGTCCAAAGCGCCCTGGCTCGACATTACCGGCGACCTGCCGCAACATGACGGCTATCCACCGGGTGTTCCCGGGTCCGCATATGATAACCCGCCGCTATCCGAACCCACTGCGGGGATAGCCAGGGGAAGCTGCCTGTGCGGGGAAGTCCGCTTCGAGGTGACCCTGCCGTTCAGTGTAGTGCATAACTGTTACTGTTCCCGATGCAGGAAACAGCGCGCAGCGGCGTTTACCACCAACGGGTTCACAACGCGCGATGCCGTCGCCTTTACGCAGGGAAGCGACTGCCTGGACGTTTACAAGATGCCTTCCGCAACGTATTTCACCCATGTGTTTTGCAAAAAATGCGGGTCAGGATTACCGAGACTGGATAGCGCAAGAAACCTCGCCATCACCCCGCTGGGGGCGCTGGATGACGACCCGGGATGCAAGGCCGACGACAATATTTTTATCCTCGACAAGGCGCGCTGGAGCGAGGTGAGCCGCAACCTGCCCAGCTACGACCGCTACCCGCCGCGTGCATAGCCCGACAACGGTTTACCCGGTTTCTTCTGATTCATAAGCAATTCCGGCAGATGCGGGTCGTAGCTACATCCATCAGAGAAAGAAGCTTCGCTTATTCGCCGGGCTTGGGGAGCTACCCCACGCCGGGTCAAGGGCTGTTATATTCAGCGGCAGACCCGACATGTCGGGTCTGACAGATGTAGCGGGGTCACTATCAAGAGGATTCAAAACTGGCTTGACGCGATTCAGGGTTATGTTAGAATCCAACACGAACTGTTTTTACTGGAATACTGATATGTCCACACCACATCCAAGAAAAATTTTTGGCCTTAAAGATATAATTCCCAAATCATTTATAATACAATCCGCCCGTTTATCCGATGCCTGCCAACCGAAAAAGACGGCTAAAGTAAAGAAAATAATGGATGATTACAATCACTTACCCCCCCCCCCCCCCCCCGAATTTCCAGGGGCAGAAACCTCTGAAACCCCTCTAATCAGGGCTGCAAAGCTCACCCGTACAGGAGCCGCGCACTCCCTCGCCGGGACAGCGCAGGAACCGAACTGTCAGGCGAAGGCTGGCCATCAAGACCAAGACTCGAACTTGATTCACTCAATATATTTCAACTTTCAATCATACAATCATACAAGAGAAATCGTTATGCAATACACTGATAAACTGTTTTTGGTACTGCTCACTTCCCTGACCCTGTTCCTTGCCGGTTGCGGGGGGGGGGGGGGGGGGGGCAGTTCTTCCACTTCCATGATGAATAAGGAACCGAGCGAACTGGAGAAAGTCCAAAAGGCGGCGGAGGCGGCGAAGAATGCCGCCATGACCGCCTCAACGAATGCCGATACAGAAGCCAGGAAGGCGGAGACGGCGGCCATGAATGTGGTCGCTATGCAGACCGGCAATGGCAATACGGCGAAGATGGAGGCCACAGCGGCGCGCAGAGCGGCTGACGCGGCCCTGGCTGCCTACAATACAGCCAGGGCGGAATACGACAAGGCCAAAGCCGCAGGCAACGTAACGGCGGCGGTCGAGGCAAGGGTCGCGGCCGAGGAGGCGAAAATGCAGGCCGAGGCGCAGGCGAAGATAGCCGAAGACAAGGCGGCTGAAGCAGTGAAGATAACCGCCATGGGACTTCAGTTCTCCGATGGAGCCTACCGCCTCGGTGACGCCTCGGTGACGTCAGGCGCGCCGGCGGCCACAAGGACGACGGGAGGAGTCGAGCGCAAGACCGGCTTCATCGCAGCCTATAACTTTCTTTCCAAACACGTGAACAACAACGTCCATCTGGCGATCCAGAGCGGCGGCGAGCAACGCGCGCAGCCATCAATCTTCAGGCTGAAGGCTGCGGGGGGGAGCGGCAGAACCTTTTACGTCGGCGACAGCGGCAATAACAAGGACCGGGCCAACATCAAATCCTCAGTACAGGTGGTCACCGATTCGAACGATGACAAGGCCCGACTGATTCTCTACGACAAATACCATGGCTCAACCACGATCAGCGGCGCCTACCGCGGTCTCGGCTCCGAGCGGACGGCCACGGCAACCTCTGCCAATCCCCATGGCACAGTCACCGTATCCGGAAACGCCGTCCCGATCATGCGCGCGAGCGGCGAATTCCGCTTGGCCAGCGGCTCGGGAGCCCTGACCGAAAGCAATGTCCATAACGCCGATGTCGGCATCGGACTTGGTAACCAGAACGCGAGAGAGGCGGACGGCATCTACTACTACATGAGCGGCAGCACGAAGACGTGGCTGAAGCGGAAGAAGACCGAGACCTCGAATCAAGGCGCCGTCACGATCACATATGACAATATCTCCGTCTATGAGAATGTGACGCGGGTGGCGATTGCGGTTGCCCACGATCATATCAACTACGGTCATTGGGGCCCGCTGAAGGAGGACGGCGATAGCGTCGCCGGTCTGGGCATCGGGTTTGTCCGCCTCCTGGACGGCCAGAGCATGACCCCGTCCGCCATCATGGAGACCAAGTTCGGCAGCGCCACATACGAGGGCTATTTTGTCGCCCACAGCCGTGCCCAGGACGCGCAGGGCGAGGGCGAGGTCGGCCTTTTCGAAGGCAGCGCCAAGATCACGGCAGATTTCGGGAAGGACTCGGTCGAGGTCGGTCTGTACTCCGGCCCCAAATGGGATTCCACGGAGAGCGTCAAACTCTCGGGGGAGATCAACGGCAACACATTCGCGGGCGCCAAGATTACCATGTATGACGGGCCGTCGTGGTTCAAGGTAAAGACGACCGCCAATGGCGGCAAGTTCACGGGTGGCTTCAACGGCGCCTTCTTCGGGCCGAATGCACAAGAAGCCGGCGGCGTGTTCGACTTCACCTCGGAGGGTAAGAAGGACGGCGAGCTCCGCGGCGCCTTCGGTGGCCGGAGAACAACGGGAACGGAGAAATAACCGGCGACCTACCAGCCCCTGCATCCGAAGCGTCCGGTCTTCTTGCGGGCCGGGCGCTCTCACCGCCCACTGTTATTCGCAGTTGGGGTAAGATTGCCGGTATGAACCAGATGCCCTTCCCCAAACCCCCTCCGGCCGACCCGTTGCCCCTGGAAACCTGGCTGAAGCGCACGGACCGCTCTGAAGCGGGGCGTGAACCATTCTTCCGGGGGCGTGATGCGGAATACGGGGTATATCGTTCGGCCGTCACCAGCCTCAGCGAAGGTATGGTGGGGGGCGGTACGATGGTTTTCCAGGGCGCCCCCGGCGCCGGGAAGTCGGCGCTGCTGGAGGAGTGCATGGAGGCGGTGCGGCGCCATTCGACCCCGCAGGCGCCATGGGTAGCGGTCGCCATCAAGCCCGAGACCCTGCAATCTTCCATCGACGTCATGATGCTCCTGGTCGAGGCAGCCAATACGGAAATGAAGCGCCTTTCCGGGTTGAAGCCTGGCATACTTGCCGGGAAGCTGGAGGGATTTCAGGAACGGAGCCGGAAGCTCTACAGAGAGTTGTCCGAACGAGGTATCGGATTGGGGGGTGTCTCCGTGGGGGGGCGGCCAGAAGCCGGGGGCAGTGGGGGAACGAAACGGCTTTCGGAGCGTGTTTTTCGGAACGCGGCCCCGCTACTGGGGAATCTCCATCTGGTAGTACTGGTCGACGAGGCGCAGAACACGCCGGTGTCCGGCGCGACCCGGGGTGTGATGGATTGTCTGCACAATCCCCCCGCCGGCATTCCCCTGGTGGCGGCGTTTTTCGGTCTGAGCGACACTCAGAACGTGCTGCGCCAGTGCGGCCTGTCGAGATTCGCCAGAGGACGGGTGGTGAATCTGGAACCCCTGCCATTCGGGGAGGCAGCCTGTGCCATCCGGAGCGCCTTCAGGGCCTATGGTTTCACCGGGAATCCGAAGGAGCGGGAAGTGTGGATTACCCGTCTGGCCGAGCTGTCCCAGGGGTGGCCACAGCATATCAACAGCGTTTCGATTGCGGCGTGCGACATTATCCATTCCAATGGGGGACGGATTGATCCGGCCCGTCTGGATGAGGTCATGACCACGGCCGAGAAATACAGGCAGGAGTACTATGCCGCCCGGCTTGCCGCCGGGGCCAGCCGGGCCTGGGTCTACAGGGAGTTGGCCTTGGCAGCCGAAGAGAACAGCGGTCAGTTGTCCTGTGATAGAATCGAGTCACTGACAGAAACTGTGCGCGGGAAAACAGGAGAAACCATCGACAGTTTCCTGACCAATGCCCTGCATGCCGGCCTGCTGGCCCCTGCCCGTGACCTCCCGGACCATTACCGCATCCCCATTCCGTCCTTCGGGGACTATCTGCGGATGTTGCCGGTGAAACCCCCGCCGACCTGAACCGGATCATGCCCGCTACGGCACTGCTGCGGACGGAGACACTCCATATACCGGTCACACCGTCCATGGCGTCACGCCCTCCCTTCAACCCGTTGTTCCAACCTCCAACGAATGCCCACCGGCGATTCTCCGTCCGGGCAGGGCTGGCATCATAATCAGCCATCATCCGGATTCTCCCTGCGAGGGCGTGAAATCACTCCCGGGAAGCTGACCGTGTATCACCGCCGGGATCCGCCTCCCTGACCGGCACGGATCCCGAGCAGGTTCCGCTCCTCTCCCCCGAACACCAGGGCCACCAAACGGATCGGCTCCCCCCGGTCCCGGTACTTCTCCCCATACCCCCGATCCCGCATCTGGACCATGGCCCGGTCCAGCGCCTTATCCACGACGCCTTCCCCTTCCTTCTGGACCATCTTGAACTCCAGCACGAATACCTGCCCTCCATGGAACACCACCATGTCGGCGCGGCCCCGGCTTGAGGAATCCTCCACCCGAAGGTCCAGACCGATGGTCCGGAAACAGGCATACAGCATCCCGGCGTACCACGCCTCATAGCGGGCGGGACTGTGGCGGCCCTGCCATTGGCAGGGGATGCCGGCCAGGAATGACCGCAGGTGATCCGCGAATCCATCGAAGTCGTTGACAGCCAGCAGGCGGCCCAGCTCCTTGCCCCGGTCCGACACCTCCTTGCCCTGACGGCCGAGATGGGAAAGCAGCCCCTGGTTCAGGCTCTGCTGCACCTCGAAATTGGGATAGTCGAGCGTATAGAAAGTCTGGGCGCCATCCCATTCCCTTTCCGTAATGGTCAGATACCCGGTCTGGAAAAGCAGGGCATCCACACTGATGTCTCCCACATCGAACTTCGACACCAGCCGGGTATCGACAATCCGATGCTCCAGCTCCATCGGGCTCACCTCCTGCTCCATCAGCGCCCGGAACAGGAATTCAGGCGAACCGGTCTCAAACCAGTGAGCCTCGAAGTTTCGGGTGTCGAACAGCAGCAGCACGTCGAAGGGATTGTAGACCTTCTCCCCGCCGAGCCAGTGGTAGCCGTTGTACCAGCGCCGCACCTCGTTCCGGTCCAGCCCCGGCAACTCCGCGGCGAAGACCGTATTCAGATCCGTGTCGGTGTAGCCACAGATCGTGGCGTACCTCGGGTCAAGGCTGATGTCTCTAAGGTTGTTGAGGCCCGAAAACAGGCTCACCCTGGAGAACATGCTCACCCCGGTGACCAGGACGAACCGGACATGTTCGGCGCTGTCCTTGATGATGCCGTAAAATCCGCGAAGATAGTCCCGATTGGCTTTCGCCAGCTCCGGGTCCTCCAGCACATCCAGGATCGGCTTGTCGTACTCGTCCACCAGCACGACCACCTGCTGACCGGTGGTGCGATGCAAACGGCGAAGAATGTCCTGCAGCCGTTCCGGCCCGGTCGTGGCCGGGGCCAACGGTTCCAGCTGTTTTTCTTCTTCTATCCAGAAAAGCTGATTGAGCGCGCTGCGTTCCACATCCCCCGGCTCGTTGTACTTCCCGCCGAAGCTGAGCCGCACCACCGGGTGTCGCACCGACCAGTCCCAGTGATCGTGGATGTCCAGTCCACGGAACAGTTCTTTCCGGCCCTCGAACAGCGACTTCAGGGTGTCTACCAGCAGGCTCTTGCCGAAGCGGCGCGGGCGGGACAGGAACCAGTAGTCGCCCTGATCCACCAATCCCCGGATAAGGGGCGTCTTGTCCACATAGTAACAGTCCTGTTCCCGGATTCTCCGGAAGGACTGAATACCGATGGGGAGTCGGCGGCGTTTCAGGTCGCCTGATTCGGGTCGGGTCATGGAAACTTCCTCTCTGTTCGTCGAGGATCGGCAGACTTGGCCATGATAGAAATAGTGGCTGTCCAGGCCCTTGATATTGAAGATCAGAGCTCCGCTGTGCAATAGAACATTGTCGTAATTGACGCTATCGCTGGATAGCGACCTTTAATTTTTTATAGCCTGAATCTTATATACCGAGCATACAAGTCTGTTTATCCGGATCATAACACACTGCCGGGTTGGCGGCGTCGACGATAGCGTCAATGCCGCCCGGGTAATGTCCCCCGGATGACGCGAATGCGATCGTTCACGATGCGGGACGGTGTAGTCATTGCGGGACCGCGGTAAACCGGATACAGAAAATCAGTCCTGCCAAATGGTTTACTTGCGCCCCTGTGAATAATATAATCCGGTCTCACTGTATCCGGAGACCTTGCGATATGTCGAATACTGCCACAACAACCCTGAATGATGTGCAAATCTCTGCCGTTGCCAGCCTGGCTGAAAAAATACAGCAGCAACCCGAAGCCGCGTCAACCAAATGGAATGCGGAAGTCAAATGGAATGGAGGATTCCGCTCGGAAGCCAGAATACGTGAATTTCCGCCCCAGGCATCGGATGAGCCGGGCGCGCTGGGCGGCACGGATACCGGGCCCAATCCGGTGGAGCAGGTTCTCGGCGCGCTGGGCAACTGTCTGGCGGTCGGTTACGCTGCCAATGCCACCGCCGCCGGAATCACGGTCAGAGATATCACGATCAAACTCGAAGGCGATCTGGACCTGCATACCTTTCTTGGATTGAGTGAAGGGAATGCCGGGTATGAAAATATTTCGGTTACCGTGGATATCGACAGCGACGCCTCGCCGGAGGCGCTTCGGGAGTTGCACGAAAAAGTGGTCTCTACCTCTCCGGTGGGCCATACACTGACCCGGGCGGTACCGGTGAAAATTGATCTCGCCTGATCCCGGCAAGTCCGGAAATGCCGGATGATATAGTGGACAACCGCAAGGTTCCGGGCGCCTGATTGCTTCCGCCCGCGGGCTGGGGCGGACAACCACAGGGAGCTATCCCTACGCTCGCCTCACAAGACAAATCGTGAAAAAGCGGACGCGCAACACGGTAATCGCGCACTATGGCAATAGTAAAACCCTGACCGACCGGATCGCGGACGCTCTTGAGGCAAGCGGCAAAAACCTGACGCGGTTGACCACCCGGGATCTGACTGCCTTCGATGAATTCCATATCCGCGGGCGTAGCGCAACCCTGGAACTGGCAGCGCGCATGAACCTGTCGATGGACAGTCACGCGCTTGATATCGGCAGCGGACTGGGCGGGCCTGCCCGTTGCCTGTCGGAAACCTATGGTTGCAAGGTGACCGGACTCGATCTGAACCCTGCATTCTGTCATGCGGCAAGCGCCCTGTCCGCGTGGACAGGGCTGTCGGATCAGGTTGATTTTCAGCAAGGAAACGCAACCTGTCTGCCCTTCCCGAGAAACCGCTTTGATGCGGCCATGACCATTCATGCCGCGATGAATATCAAAGCCAGGGACAGGCTGTACGCCGAAGCAAAAAGAGCCATCAGGCGCGGCGGCATTTTCGCGATCCATGATGTAATCAAGGGAGAAGGACAGGAGGTTTTGTACCCGGTTCCCTGGGCGCGGGATGCGCGTATCAGTCACCTGGAAACGGCTGACCGGATGATTGTCTTGCTTGCGAATGCAGGATTCAGGCTGCTTGAAGTCACTGATTCCACCGAACAGAGCGAAAGCTGGCTGGCAAGAATGGCGTCAAGGATCGCGCCGCGGACCGCATCATCGACCGGATTATCTTCATCTGCGCCGCCGGTGTCCTTGCAGATCATTCTCGGCGATGACTTCCCGCAAATGATCAAAAATCAGGTGCGCAATCTTTGCGAACGGCGAATCAGGACGGTCTCCTTCATTTGTCGGGCCTAGGGTCATCAAAACGCTTGTCCACGAGCTGGACTGTATTCCCTGTACTATTAAGGGGGGCGCAAGGCATCTTGCAATTTTTTTCCCTGTGCCGATCATAATGTTATGAATGCCCGTCTCTTTTATAAAAACGGCTGGTGCGCCATTGATTTTGATCCTGTCCTGAAAACCTGGGTGGACCGGGTATTGCCCTGCGCCAGGGAGCAGGTCCATGCACGACGCAACCGGCAATGGCTGCGTTGCAATGGCTCCTGGTTTGCCGGGGTCAGTGCGCTGCCCAACAACGGACTCGGTGAAGTGGGTGATTCCGGTCCTCTGGCAGGAACGGCCATGGAGTTTATCCGGCAATCACTGCACATAAACGGGTTTGCCCTGGATGCCGGTCAAATCTCGGTTTGCTATCCGGGGTACCCGCGGGCCGGGGGGTCTGAAACACCGCAGGCGCACCACTACCGGCTCAGGCGTGATGCCGCCCATGTCGACGGCCTGCTGCCGGAAGGCCCCGACAGACGCAGACACTTGCGCGAGCGCCATGCGTTCATCCTGGGTATTCCGATGGTGGCGTTCAGCCGCGACGCTTCCCCTTTTGTTGTCTGGGAAGGCTCCCATGAAATCATCCGGCGTACGTTCAGGACAGTCTGGCAAAAACTGCCTCCGCAACAATGGGGAGACGTGGATGTCACGGAAATCTATAAACAGGCCAGACGAACCATATTCAACCAGTGCCGGCGGGTCCCGGTACATGCGCGGCCGGGCGAATCGTTCGTAGTCCATCGCATGGCGCTGCATGGCACAGCGCCCTGGGGAGAAAATTCAGAAGCTGGTCAGGATGGTCGCATGATCTGCTTTTTCCGCCCGCAGGCAGGGGCCGCGGAGCGCTGGCTGAACGCGCCCTGATCACCCGGGGGCCGTGACCGCGCCGGCCTGTATCAATAACCCCGTTTCATATCTGCAACATGGGTCAGCGGCAGGTTATCGCGAAACCGCCTGATGTTGTTGTACACATGGACGGCGGCGGATGCCGGCAACGTCATACTGGCGATATGCGGGGTAAAACAGACTTTCGGGTGATCCCAGAGCGGGCTGCTTTCCGGCAACGGCTCAACTTCAAACACATCCAGCGCGGCGCCGGCCAACTGCCCTTCGTCGAGGGCCGTGATAATATCTGCCTCGATCTGGCAAGCGCCGCGGCCTGCGTTAATCAGCCAGGCGCCCGCGGGAAGTTTGCCCAGATTGTGCGCGTTCAGAATGCCCCGGGTACGCTCGGTACAGGGTAGCAGACAAACCAGTATTTCGCTCGCGGACAGCATGGCGTCCAACTGCTCGTCGCCGAAATAACTCGTGACCCCCGCTATGGTTTTTTCGGTTCGGCTCCAGCCGATGACGTTAAAACCCAGCGCCACCAGAAACCCGGCCGCGGCTTGGCCCAGCGCCCCGAGTCCCAGAATGCCGACCGTGCGCTCGCAAGCCGGGGTTTGTATAATTTCATGCCAGCGACGATTTTTCTGATCCTGTTCATATTGCGGCATATGCCGATGGAAACGCAACGTCTGGTAGATGACATATTCCACCATTCCCGCCGTCAGCGCTTCTTCAACCATGCGCACAACCGGGACTCCGGCAGGCAGAATGTTCTCACCTTTCAGATGGTCGACCCCCGCCCCGACCGAAAAGATGATTTTGAGATTCGGAAACTGCCCGAGGAAACCGGCAGGCGGCTGCCAGACCAGGGCATAATCTATATCATTCCTGTCGGCAAACTCCTGCCAGTCGACGATATCAATATCGAAATCCCGGAACGCATTGCTCCAGCCGCCGGATCTATCCAGATCGGACTTGATTAGCAGTGTTTCCGGTATGTTTTCAGTTTGGATATACAATGAGGCTGAAGCGGACAGGGGGGTAATGATAACGCAGAAATTCCCGTCAGTTCTGAAAAATCAGCAAAAGCGGGGATTTGGACTGCTTAATCTTCAGGTCATGCTCCATATGGACAACTCTGTTCGGGAATACGGACACTTTTTGATAAAATCCGGTAATTGACTTTGTCGCATTCGCTGCCCGACCCGATCACAATGAAGATGACGCAGGCCCTGCCGCAACCCTTCGACTGGAGGGAATATTTGCGTCTGTGCAAACCGAAAGTAGTGCTGCTGATCCTGTTCACCGCGCTGGCCGGCATGATTCTCTCCACCGAAGGAGCGGTGCCTTTCGATGCCTGGTTCTGGGGTCTGGCCGGAATCGGACTGGCCGCCTCGGCCGGGGCTGCCCTGAACCACTGGGTGGATGAGGAAATTGACGCCCGCATGGAACGCACCCGCTCAAGGCCCTTGCCGCAGGGTAATATCAGCGGCCGCCAGGCAGTCTCGTTCGCGCTTGCCCTGGCGGCGATGTCGATGGGAATTCTGCTGGCTTTCGTGAATGCGCTGACAGCGGTTCTGACACTGACCTCAATGGTCGGTTATGCGGTCATTTATTCGATGTTCCTGAAACGCAGTACACCCCAGAATATCGTACTGGGTGGGGTAGCCGGAGCCGCGCCGCCCGTACTCGGCTGGACTGCGGTGACCGGTGAGCTTCATGCTGAAGCGCTGTTGCTGTTCCTGATTATATTTGTCTGGACCCCGCCTCATTTCTGGGCGCTGGCAATCAGGCGCGTCGATGACTACAGCCGGGCGCGAATACCGATGCTGCCCGTTACCCACGGCATTGCCTATACCAAACTCCATGTCCTGTTGTATACCATTTTGCTGGTCATAGTGACGATCATGCCGTTCGTCACGATGATGAGCGGCACAATCTATCTGGCTGGCGCTCTGGCGCTCGGCGCCGGCTTTGTCTTTTATTCGGTGCGGCTGTATCTTTCGCCGGGCGACCGGTACGCGATGAAAACTTTCGGCTATTCGATCTTTTACTTGAGCGCCCTGTTCGCATTCCTGCTGATTGACCATTATGCGCGAATCCTTATCCGCGCTTTTATCCTTGAGCCCTGACACCATCGCTACCTTATCTGAAACCGGACAACCCGGCAAAAAAACCATCCCCGGAGCGCTTATCAGGGAATTGGGGCAATGGCACAAAGGGAAATGCGAAGGCCCTTATATGCTATGATCGGCGAACCCCCTGGATTAAGATGACAATGGATAAACCGGAACTGCCGATCGGTGACGCCTCCTTCCGCAATATTCGGAAATGGGACTTTTATTATGTGGACAAAACCCCCCATATCTGGAATTTGGCGCGAAGGCCCGCATACTGGTTCCTGTCCCGCCCGCGTCGCTTTGGCAAGACTTTTCTGGTATCCACATTAAAGTATCTGTTCAAGGGCAACGAGGAACTGTTCCGCGGTCTTTACATTCATGACCGTTGGGACTGGAGTATCAGGCATCCGGTAATACGCCTGAGTTTCGACTCCAACTACAACGAAGCGGGGAACCTGGAGAGTAATATCTTCTACCAGTTGACTGCACACGAAAAGCGGGCAGGTATCCAGTCGCCCCCGGAGGCGCGTACCGCCCCGGACCGCCTGCAAAACCTCATTCTTGATCTTTATGACGCTACGGGCCAACAGGTAGTAGTCCTGGTCGATGAATACGACAAGCCCATCCTGGATGTGCTGGATAAACCGGAACTGGCGCGGGAGAACCGCGATTATCTGCGCGGCTTCTACGGAGCGATCAAGGGCTGCGCCGACTATCTGCGTTTTGTCTTTGTCACCGGCATCAGCATGTACTCGAAGGTCAGCCTGTTCTCGAACCTGAACAACCTCAACGACATCAGCCTGGATCCTGAATACGCCGCCCTGTGCGGCTACACGGAGAACGACCTCAAAACAGTGTTTGCCCCGGAATTGGAAGGTCTGACCGATGCGGAGCACAAAAATATCCGACACTGGTACAATGGCTACCACTGGCTGGGGAACGAGAAAGTCTACAACCCGTTCGACATCCTGTTGTATTTCCAGAAACGGAAGCTCAAGCCTTGGTGGTATGAGACCGGCACGCCTTCTTTCCTGTACCAGTGCATGGCAAACGGGGCGGTTAACACGCTGGATTTGGAAAGCCTGAATATGTACGACAGTGACCTGTCCACATTCGAGGTTGAGAAAGTCAATCTGAACGCTCTGTTATTCCAGTGCGGGTATCTGACTATTGTCGAGGAGGAAGTTCTCCCGGAAGGCATCTTCTACACGCTGGACTATCCCAACCATGAAGTGCGTTTGAGCCTGAACAAGCAATTGCTGGCGGCGGTCACCGGAGATGTATTGAGAGCCTCGCAGTACGGCAGAGCGCTGACTGCCCTGCTGGATGCCAACGACTTCGCTGGATTTGAGCGGGAGTTGCAGGCTTTTTTTGCCGGCATTCCGTATCAGTGGCAGAGTCTTGAGGATGGGGGCTATTCCGAGGGGCATTATGCTTCCTTGCTGTATGCGTGTTTTGTCATACTGGGCATGGAGATTCGGGCCGAGGATTCCACGAATCGTGGTCGCGCCGACATGGTATTGATACGGGATAACCAGGTATTTGTACTGGAGTTCAAGGTAGCGCAGGAAACACAAGTAGAGGTGAAGGCGGTGCAGGCGCTTGCACAGATGAAAGAGAAGGATTATGCTGGAAAGTACCGGACAGGGGACAGGGAGATTCATCTGCTTGCGCTGGTATTCGACCGGCAGAAGCGCAATTTGGCCATGATCCGGGCAGGGTGATGCGGTGGAGCGAACCTTTACGATCCAATGGTTGTTATAATTTGATATAATCGCGCGCGTACTTGCGGCGGCGCCCGGCAAAAGGGATGTTCCCTGGCATTGATCAAATACACTTTGCTGGTACACTGTCGTTTTGAAAAATTCATGCTGTGCAAGGCAATTCCTGTCTGTCCATCCGCTTTCTCTGTTATTGTCTGGTGAGGTTCCATAGTCAATGAAAATATCTGAACGAATGTCCGTTCATGGGGGCGCGATTCTGTCCGCCACAGTCCTGTTGATGGCAAGCTCCACCACTTCAGCCGACTGGCAACTTAATCTGACCGAAGGAGTCACGGAAATAAGCCAGAAGGTGTTCGACATGCACATGATGGTTCTGTGGATATGCTTCTGGATTGGGGTCGTGGTGTTTGGCGCAATGGCCGTCAGTATCATCAGACACCGCAAGTCGAGAGGAGTCGCTCCCGCCACTTTCCACGACAGCATGACGGCGGAGATTGCCTGGACGGTCGTGCCTTTTATCATCCTGGTCGTGATGGCCGTTCCCGCGGCAAAAACCCTGATCTTGATGGAGCAAACGGAGGATGCTGAAATCACGATTAAAGTGACCGGCCACCAGTGGAAATGGGAGTACGAATACCTGGATTCCGGCATCCGCTTTATCAGCAACCTGCATGCGGACAGCCGCGAAGCGGCGCAGCTGGACTCCGGCATTGACCCGGCCAGCGTTGAAAACTACCTGCTGGAAACCGACCGGCACGTGGTATTGCCGGTCGGCAAAAAAGTACGCATCCTGCTGACCGCAAGCGACGTCCTGCACGCCTGGTGGTTGCCTGCATTCGCCATTAAAAAGGATGCGATTCCGGGCTTCATCAATGAAATGTGGATGATTATTGATGAAGAAGGCATTTATCGGGGGCAGTGCGCCGAGCTATGCGGCCGCGACCACGGCTTCATGCCGATTGTGGTCGATGCAAGATCACAAGGCGATTATGACGCCTGGGTAACGGCGCAACTGGCCGAGGCCGAAGCGGTGGCAAGCTCTGCGGAGCGCGAATGGAGCATGGAAGAGCTGATGGCAAGAGGGGAAGGAGTTTACGGAACTTACTGCGTTGCCTGTCACCAGGCCAATGGCCAGGGCATTGCGGGAGCATTCCCTTCACTGGTCGGCGCCCCGATGATGCTTGAGGATATTGAGGGCCACATTGATATAGTCCTGAATGGCAAGCCCGGCACCGCGATGCAGGCCTTTTCCACCCAGCTCAATGACGCTGACCTGGCTGCGGTCGTCACCTATGAACGAAATGCGTGGGGCAACGATACCGGAGATGTCGTGCAGCCGTTGACGATTAAAAACCTGCGCGTCAACTAGTCCACGCAATCCTCACCTACGAGAACAGATACCGGGGAACAGTAAAGATGAACGCATACGCGACTACCGCCCACGATGACCACGACCACCACGGCCCGGCGCCCGGGCTGATGCGCTGGGTGACAACCACCAATCACAAGGATATCGGAACACTTTATCTGTGGTTTTCGCTGATCATGTTTTTTATCGGCGGCGCCATGGCGCTGGTGATTCGAACCGAACTGTTTCAGCCCGGATTGCAGGTCGTGGACCCGCATTTCTTTAACCAGATGACGACGTTGCATGCGCTGGTCATGATTTTTGGTGTAGTGATGCCGGCATTCGTCGGACTGGCCAACTGGATGCTGCCAATGATGGTCGGAGCGCCGGATATGGCGCTGCCGAGGATGAATAACTGGAGTTTCTGGATACTGCCTTTCGGATTCGGCCTGATGCTTGCCACATTATTCATGGAAGGCGGCGGACCGGCGGCAGGCTGGACCCTGTATCCACCCCTGTCACTGCAAACCGGAAACGCCTTCCCGTATCTGATTTTTTCCATCCATCTGCTGGGCGTATCCTCGATCATGGGCGCCATCAACATCATTGCCACGATCATGAACCTGAGGGCGCCGGGCATGACATACATGAAAATGCCCCTGTTCGTCTGGACCTGGTTCATTACCGCCTACCTGCTGATTGCAGTGATGCCGGTGCTGGCGGGCGCCGTAACCATGTTGCTGACGGACAAATACTTCGGCACCAGTTTCTTTAACGCGGCCGGCGGCGGTGACCCGGTCATGTTCCAGCATATCTTCTGGTTCTTCGGACATCCGGAGGTCTATATACTGATCCTGCCGGCGTTCGGCCTCGTTTCCGAAATCATTCCGACCTTCTCGCGCAAGCGCCTGTTCGGGTACACTTCCATGGTTTATGCGACCGCGTCCATTGCATTCCTGTCCTTCATCGTGTGGGCGCACCACATGTTCACCGTGGGCATGCCGCTGGTCGGAGAACTGTTCTTCATGTTCACCACGATGCTGATTGCGGTGCCGACCGGAGTCAAGGTGTTTAACTGGGTGTCGACGATGTGGCGAGGCGCAATGACGTTCGAGACGCCGATGCTGTTTGCGCTGGGCTTCGTGATCATGTTCACGATCGGCGGATTCTCGGGCCTGATGCTGGCCATGACACCGATTGATTTCCAGTACCATGACACCTATTTTGTCGTAGCCCACTTCCATTATGTACTGGTTCCGGGCGCAATCTTCGGCATCATAGGAGGGGTTTATTACTGGCTGCCCAAGTGGACCGGTCACATGTACGACGAACGGCTTGGCAAGACGCATTTCTGGCTATCCACCATTTTTGTCAACATCCTGTTCTTCCCGATGCACTTTGTCGGACTTGCCGGCATGCCGCGGCGTATCCCCGACTATGCGGTGCAGTTTACCGATTTCAACCAGATCGCCACGATCGGCGCATTCGGTTTCGGCTTTGCGCAGATCCTGTTGCTGGTGGTTGTAGTCAAGTGTATCCTCGGCGGCAAAAAAGCCACGGATCAGGTCTGGGAGGGAGCGCATGGACTGGAGTGGAGTGTCAGTTCACCCCCGCCATACCACACTTTCGACCCGCAACCGGTCGTCCGGTAAGGTACGCCGGAGGCCAGGCGCCATGGGGCGCTCCACCATGAGAAATGTCAGGACAACGGTAATCCTGTTATTTGCCGTCGCCTGCCTGATTTATTTCGGCTTTATTTTTCTTGCCGGAACAGGCCGCCTGTAATGAAGAAAAAAACCAATATACGACATCTGTTCCTGATCCCGCTTGCAATGTTCGGTTTCGGTTATCTGATGGTACCGATTTATGATGTGTTCTGCGACCTGACCGGACTGAACGGGAAAACCGGCCGCACCAGCGAAGCCCGGGCGAATACCCTGAAGGTGGATACGGAACGGCTGGTCAAGGTCGAGTTTGTGAGTTCGGTGAACCTCGGGGCGCCATGGGATTTCCGCCCCGAGGTCAAAAAGATGACGGTCAATCCGGGGCGCCAATATACAACGCAATACATTGCCACCAACCAGCGTGACTATGCCATGGTCGGTCAGGCGGTGCCGAGCGTCGCGCCAGCGAAGGCGGCAACCCACTTCAACAAGATCGAATGTTTTTGCTTCAACCAGCAGACATTCGGGGGCAACGAGCAGAAGCGCATGCCGATCACTTTCGTAGTCGATCCGGCGTTACCGGCAGATATCGGTACGGTGACGCTTTCCTATACTTTTTTCGATATAAACAGTCGAATCAACTAAATATCATACAGAGGCATGACTATGTCAGAGACAGTGCGCGGTTCCTACTATGTTCCGGAAGCGGCAAAGTGGCCGATTGTCGGTTCCATTGCGCTCACCCTGATGGTGAGCGGGTTTGCGGCTTATCTGAACGGCAGCGGGGTCGGACTGAAATTCACCGTGGCCGGGTTTGCGCTTTTCGTCGTGATGCTGTTCGGCTGGTTCGGCGCCGTAATTCACGAGAGTGAGTCCGGCGTTTACAAATCCTGGGAAGATACCTCTTTTCGCATGGGCATGGTCTGGTTCATTTTTTCTGAAGTGATGTTTTTTGCGGCATTTTTCGGGGCCTTGTACTATGCCCGGCAACTCTCCGTTCCCTGGCTGCTGGGCGAGGGTTCGGGAGCCTCCACGCATACCTTTCTATGGAGCGACTACCAGGAAATCTGGCCGACCAATGGACCCGGGGACCTTGGCGGAAGCGACTTCCATATGGGCTGGTGGCCGTTGCCATTCATCAATACGGTGATCCTGCTGACCTCCGGCCTGACCGTGACCTGGGCGCACCACGCAATCAAGAAACAGCAGCGGGCACAAATCGTGATCGGCCTGTTGCTGACAGTGACCCTGGGCTTCCTGTTCGTTTATTTACAGGGTGTGGAGTATATCGAAGCGTACCATGAAGGCATGAAGCTGAGCAGCGGCATCTACGGTTCGACCTTTTTCATGCTGACCGGATTCCACGGCATGCACGTGACGCTCGGCGCCATCATGCTGACTGTCATGCTGTTTCGCGCGCTCAAAGGGCATTTCAGCGCAGAGCGTCATTTTGCGTTCGAGGCGACGGCATGGTACTGGCACTTTGTCGATGTGGTCTGGCTGGGGCTGTTCATTTTTGTCTACATCCTGTAAATATCCCGGACAGACATTCTCTTGCGGGATTCGCTACCGCCCGAAACCATGCGGGGTTACCCAGCCCATTTCAGCGCCCAGTATCAAAAGCGTCATGATAAACAGTGACAACCCGACCCGGACGAACAACGATTTGACAACCCGGGTGGAAGCGGACGGGTCTTTTATCATGTAATAAAATGCGGTGAACAGGCTGACGATGACGAACAGTAACAGGGCAACCAGTATAATTTTGAAAAACATGTCGGGAAACGATGCGGCGTGGCAGATTGCCATATCATCACGAAAATGAACAAAAAGCCAGCAAAAGCGATCATTTTTATCCTCTATTTTACCGGGCTGGGCGTCCTTGTTGCGCTGGGAGGCTGGCAACTCGCTCGCGCACTTGAAAAACACGCCATCGACCGGCAAATCGCAGCCGGGGAAGGAGGGCGCATCAGGCTGGACCGCTCCAGGGAGGACTGGCAGACTCTGAACTATCAACAGGTTGAACTGAACGGAAAATGGTTGCAGGAGCGAGTGTTCCTGATGGAAAACCGCGTTTACAATGGAATGGTCGGACATGAATTATGGGTACCGTTCATGCTGGGAAAGGATCAGACGGTGATACTGATCAACCTCGGTTGGAGCGCCGCCGCAAAGACTCTGCCGGAGGCGGGAACGGGCGCCGGCAACGTCACGGTCAGCGGGCAGTTGACGATCCCCGAAAGCGGATTTACCCTGGGTCCGGCATTCACCGATCAATCAGCCTGGCCGCGGCGCATCCAGTATTTCGACCGCAACGGGCTGGCGCAAGCCCTCGGCTTCGACATCGCTCCCGCTGTCCTCGTCATTGCCCCCGGGGAACGTCAGTCGTTGACCAGGATCTGGAAGCCTTATACGATGAATGCGACCCGTCACATCGGCTACGCCGTGCAATGGTGGGGGCTGGCTGTAGCGTTGATCGTTTTCGGCATGATCTGGATGAAAAACAGCCGTACACAGCAACCCTCATCACCGGTCAAAAGCAGTGCAACCTGACCCGGGGAAACCGGCTGTACTGGTATCAAGACTGAAACTGGCGCTGGTTATCTCGGTCTTTGCGGGGCCTCTGCTGGCTGCGTTCATCTGGTACTACGGATTCGATGCTGACCGCGCCCCGGCAGGCCAATCCAATCATGCGCTCCTGATCGAGCCTGCCGTGCCGCTCGCGGCATTCGAAAACCTGCGTTATGATCAGCGTCCGGCCAACCTGGAGTCACTGCAGAAATTCTGGACTGTCGTGCATCTGGTCAAACAGCCCTGCGACGATGACTGCCGGAAATCACTGTACAATACCCGCCAGACACGCATCGCTGTCGGCAAGGACGGCAACCGGGTGCAGCGCTATCTGATCTTGCAGAACGAGGATTTGCTGGCTCAGCTACAGGCCGGACATGCAGATGCCAGCTTCCTGATTGATTCAGATCGGGGGCTGGGAAGTCAGGTCCGGGCCATCTTCAGAGAGAACGGCCTCGGCGCCGATGACGCTATTGTGATCGACCCGCTGGGTAATGCCATGATGGCCGTCCCCGCCGACCTGGATCCGCGTTTATTTCTGAAAGACCTGAAAAAACTGCTCAAAATCTCTCGCATCGGCTGATCGAAATGAGTAAGCCCAACAAGTTATGGGGCGGACGCTTCGAGGCGCCCACCAGTTCGTTGATGGAAAAATATTCACAATCCATCCGCTTTGACCACCGCCTGTATGAGCAGGATATCGCCGGGTCGATCGCTCATGCGAGAATGTTGGCCAAACAGAACATCATCTCCCGCTCCGACTTCGACCGGATCAGTAATGGTCTTGAAGAGATTCGCCTGGAAATAGAGAACGGGCAATTCAACTGGCGGGAAAGTCTCGAAGATGTCCATTTGAATATCGAATCGGCGTTGACAGCGCGCATTGGCGAAGCCGGCAAAAAGCTCCATACCGGACGCAGCAGAAATGACCAGATTGCGACTGACATGCGCCTCTATCTGCGGCGGGAACTGGACCGCATCTGTGAGCGACTGACCCGCTTCCAGTATACGCTGGTTGAACTGGCCGGCAAGGAAACCGAAACAATCATGCCCGGCTATACCCACATGCAATGCGCCCAACCGGTTGTTTTCGGGCATCACGTTCTGGCATGGAACGCCATGTTCCAGCGCGACTTTGAACGGTTGCGCGAATGCAGGCGCCGCATCAATGTCTGTCCGCTCGGCAGCGCCGCGCTGGCCGGAACGGGATTCCCGATCGACCGGGAAATGACCGCCCGCGAGCTTGGTTTCGACGACATTGCGGAAAACTCGCTGGATGCGGTTTCGGACCGCGATTTCATCGTCGAGTTTCTGGGGCACAGCGCCCTTTTGATCGTGCACCTGTCCCGTATATCGGAAGAACTGGTATTGTGGTCCTCGGACGCCTTCGGCTTCGTCGATCCGGGTGACCCGTTCTGCACCGGGTCGAGCATCATGCCGCAGAAAAAAAATCCCGATGTCGCGGAGTTGACTCGCGGCAAGAGCGGCCGCGTGATTGGCAACCTGGTAGCATTGCTGACTCTCATGAAAGGGCAGCCGCTCGCGTACAATCGGGATAATCAGGAAGACAAGGAACCCCTGTTCGATACGGTCGACACCCTGCTCGTATGCCTCGAGGTTTTCGCTGAAATGATTCCACAGATGCACATAAACCGCGATGCCATGCTGCTTGCCGCGTCTCGTGGATATAGCGCCGCTACCGATCTTGCCGACTATCTGGTCAGCAAGAACATGCCCTTTCGGGACGCGCATGAGATCGTGGGCAAGATCGTCAACCACGCCTTGCGCAAGGAACAGCCGCTGTCCGCTCTGAAACTCGACGAACTGAAGTCATTCTGTAGTCTCATAGAGGAGGATGTATACCGCAGGCTGACTGTGCAAGGGTCGGTCAGGGCGCGCAGTCATGTCGGCGGTACCGCTCCCGCCAGGGTGCGCGAGCAGGTTGTAAAAGCGCGCGCATCGCTGGATGCAAGAGGAATTGCTTCAAAAGCAAATCCGCAATGAAAATATCGAAAAAAATACTCCTTGCGAGCCTGTCCGGTTGTTTATTCCTGAGCGCCTGTGGTCAGAAAGGGCCGCTGTACCTGCCTCCTGATCAACCGGACCAGGCCGTACAGGAACAGATTGATCGGACAATTCATTTGCTCATTCAGACAGCAATCGGGAATTCAAAAATTTTGACAGATACCCGAACATTTTATTGATTTATGGTGTACAATTGACTTATCGTATGTAATTATAGTACAAATGCGGGTGTGTGGGGATCGTGGTTCTGATTTTCACTTAATTTTTCAACTCTTCTTGAGATAATTCCATGAAATACACTGACAAACTGATGTGGGCTCTGGTCGTTTCCCTGACTCTGTTATTGGCTGGCTGCGGAGGCAGTTCTTCCACGCCGATGGCGATGACCGAACTTGAGAAACTTCAAAAGAGAGCCATGGATGCAGCCGCCATGGCCAAGACGCAATCGGATGCGGCCAAGGCCTCATCGGATGCGGCGCAAGAAGCCGCCATGGGTTTGGTCGATATGCAGACCGGCAATCAGGCGGAGATGCACGCCGATGCGGCCAAAAAGGCGTATGAAGCAGCGCTGGCTGCCTATAACATGGCCAAGATGAAATCCGATGAGGCCAAGGCCGCGACGGATATAGTTGTGGCCGCACAGGCTGCGGGGGACGCCGAGGCGGAGAAAACCAAGGCCGAGACGCAGGCGGCCGCGGCCAAAAGGGCGGCTGACGCGGCAGCCGCCGCCACGGGGGGGCTGAGCTATGACAGCGAGAAGATGACCTACATGGTCGGCGACAAGTCGGTCCTGCTCGGCCCGATGAACAACAGCACAGCTACAGTCGACGGCAAGTCGCAGACAACGCGCAGCGGCAAGCAATATGATTATCACTGGTCAGCGGCGCAAGTGGAAAGTAAAAGGGCTGCAAGTAGCGATGAAGTGCCCAAGCCGCAAATTGACACCAGGACGCATGGAAAATCAACCGCAGCAACCACTCCCACCGGCCCGATCATTTTATCAGTGTACGGAAATTCGGTGAACCACGTTGGCCAGCAGATACATCTTGCCCACAAGTATATCGGCGCCAAGGCCGTGAACGGCTTCATCGACGCAGCCAGTGGCACTTCAGACCATAAAACCGCGTCCGACATAACCACCGCGCAACCCTACGGCAAGGTCACGGACAGCAGCAAGAAATACTCACTCGTGAAAGCGACGGGCGACTTCTACCATCTCGTCAGGAAAAAAAGTGAAACCACCAGCAATGCCCCCGATCAAGGGACGCTTGGTTCCGACAAGACCGCCAGATACCGGATCGCCACGGGCACGAAAAAGAACGACAATATCTTCTACTACGAGGTAGACGGCACGAAGAAGTGGCTGCGGCATGTTTCGACCGAAGGGACGACGGTCAAATACAAGCCCATCAGCGTGGTCGAGAATGTCGAGGGCTTTTCGGTGGGGATGCCCTATCAGCATATAAACTTCGGCTTATGGTCCATGACCAAGAAGAAGGATGGGCAGGAAGACGAAACTATAGTAGACGACATGATCCGCGGCATCGGCTTCGTTCGCATACTGGAGGACGGCCAAAAGACCATGGACATGCCGACCGCCGGCACGGCAACCTATAATGGCCACCATATTCTGTGGCGACGGTCTCCCCACGCGCAAGGGAATGGCAAAGTTAATACCTCTATCTCCACAGCAACGGTGACGGCCAACTTCGAATCAAGTGGCGTGACGGTCGCTTTGGGCGGTTTGGCCACTTTGGAGGGCAAGATCAACGGCGCCGACTTCTCGGGCGCCAAGGTCGTCTCCACGTCAGCGACCTGGTTGACCGCGACCACGGACGGCACCGGGTATACGGGCAAGTTCAATGGCTCCTTCTTCGGAGACATGGCGGCCGAGGTCGGTGGCGTGTACGAAATCACCTCGGAGGAGCGCAAGAAAGGCGAGGCCTACGGAGCCTTCGGCGGCGCCAAGCAATAACCCGCCCACGGTAGACCATTTTTCCTCACGGGCGCGCGGTCTCCCCGGACCGCGCGCCCTTTTCCTTATCCCCAATCCTCACCGCAGGGCGGGGCTTCCCGCCCGCACACATCACCCTTCCTTGAGGGGGAGTCGAAGAAGCCAAGCCGTTCGGCAAAGACTGATGCGGTGGGGAATGGGGGGTAAGAATCTGAATCTGGGCAATTCCTGACATTGTGCAGGCGAAGTGGCGGAGTACACTTGAAATCATGGAAAACACAGGCAGACAACTGAGCAAGGAACAGCGCGCGGCGCTTCGCGCGGCGCTTGTTGAATTTACTGAAGACAAGGACCGCGGGAAAGCTGCCATTTTTGTGGGTCGGAAGGCTGAACTGGCTCACGTGCAGGGTTGCGTCAACCGGCTGTTGAGAAAACAGGGCGAGGAGGCGAGTGCGCCGGGCGTCGACTTGACCACGGTGGTCCAGGGAGCGCCGGGGGCCGGCAAGTCGGCTCTTCTGGCGAGAATCCGGGAAGAATGGCCGCCGGGCGGGGGCGGGTCGGCAGTTGCCGTATCCCTGGACCCGGGAATACTCAAACTACCCATGCCGGATTGCCTGAAGGCGGTCGTGTCCCGGACAGAGCGGGTTCCCGGCTTGATTCAGGTTTTGGGGAAATACATCCAGTCCATATCGGTCAGCGTGGCGGGTATGGCCGATGTTACGGTCGGCAGGGATACTTCAAGGTCTTCCACACAGCTCCCGGTACCGGTCATTTTGTTGTTTGATGAAATACAGACCGAGCTTGCGTTCAGCGCTTCGGAGCAGTCACGGGAACACCTGATCCAGAATTTGAGACTGCTACACACGGGTGAGCATGGAGCGCCGATGTTTGCGGTTTACGGGGGGCTTGCCAACAGCGCGGATTTACTGAAAGCTACCGGCTTGACACGCTTGGCCCTGGGGTCGGAATTGACATTGCCGGGATTCACTGATGACGAGATGGACGAACTGATGACGCGGTTCGTGGAACAGTATTTGTCATCCGCGCGACCTGCAAAGTCCACTATCGACCGCTGGGGTATCGCGTTTCGTCGCGACAGTCAGGGCTGGCCGATGCACTGTCGCAATTTTCTGATTGCGCTGTGTGAAGAGATACGGCAGAAGGACTGGCAGCCGGATGCAGCTGACTTGGACACAGTGTGCATGCGGGCGCAGCAGTTGCGTTTTATATATTATGCGCAACGGATGCAGGGTGGTTTACAGAACCGGTATGTGCTGATATCGAAAGTTCTGGAAGAGATGGGCCAGCTACCGATGTCGGATAATCTGATTATGGCTGCTATCGACAGGGCGCGCCGGGACAGCCTGCCTGAGGATTTCGGTATGGGGGCCTTGCCCGAGGGGATGACAATCCGGCAGACCTTTGATGCAATGTTGCATGCCGGGGTTGTGCAAAAAACCATAGATGGAAGTGGAAGATTGGTTTGTCCGATTCCGTCACTAGCGGGCTATATCGCCGCCCGAGCCACGCTCCCGCCGGGTTCACTGCATGATGCGGTATTGGTGGAGAATCCGAAAGAAATAGAGCAAGCCATACAACAGTGCCGGGGTGATGAGGAACGGGGGAAACGGTTGCAGGCTACGGACATGCGTGGGCGCACGCCGTTGATGCTGGCGGTTGAATTGGGCATGGTGGCGATGGTGGAATATTTGGTACAGGCGGAGAGCCGGCTGCCGGCGGCACTGCGCTCGACGGTTCTCAAAGACAATAGAGGTTGTACTGCGCAGGACTATGCTGAGGCATCGGATGATGTCCGTATGGTCGAGTTATTGCGCCGGATTCAGCCGTAGCGACCTTCGGGAATAGCTGGGTAAGGTGCAGTCGTGAACAAGAATATTCACTATCTGCCCAATTCCCCGATGCAGTCGGTTTCCGATAAAAACGGCAACGAGACCAAATTACACGGACACAGACGACTCTCCCACGCCGATGGCGATGACCGAACTTGAGAAACTCCAAAAGAGAGCCATGGATGCAGCCGCCATGGCCAAGACGCAATCGGATGCGGCCAAAGCCTCATCGGATGCGGCGCAAGAAACCGCCATGGGTTTGGTCGATATGCAGACCGGCAATCAGGCGGGGATGCACGCCGATGCGGCCAAAAAGGCGTATGAAGCGGCGCTGGCTGCCTATAATATGGCCAAGATGAAATCCGATGCGGCGAAGGCCGCCTTCGAATCAAGTGGCGTGACGGTCGCTTTGGGCGGTTTGGCCACTTTGGAGGGCAAGATCAACGGCGCCGACTTCTCGGGCGCCAATCGTCTCCACGTCAGCGACCTGGTTGACCGCGACCACGGACGGCGCCAGGTATACGGGCAAGTTCAATGGCTCCTTCTTCGGAGACATGGCGGCCGAGGTCGGTGGCGTGTACGAAATCACCTCGGAGGAGCGCAAGAAAGGCGAGGCCTACGGAGCCTTCGGCGGCGCCAAGCAATAACCCGCCCACAGTAGACCATTTTTTCCTCACGGGCGCGCGACCTCCCCGGACCGCGCGCCCTTTTCCTTGTTGCTTGCCGCGTCTCAAGGCGTGCGAATCGCTGGATGCAAGAGGAATCGCTTCAAAATAGCGAAACCGCAATGAAAATATCGAAAAAGATACTCCTTGTGAGCCTGCTCGGTGGTTTGTGGCTGACTGCCTGCGGGCAGAAAGGACCGCTGTACCTGCCTCCTGATCAACCGGACCAGGCCGTACAGGAACGGGTTGACCGGACAATTGAGCTACCGGGAAATCGGACATTTCATTTGCTCGCAACCTCCCGAAGAAAAAACCTTCCGGTCTCATATATGTCACTCATCTGAGCGCTCCCCTTGAGGGAGAGTCGAAGAAGTCGAGCCGTCAGGCGAACGTTCATTCTGAGGGGATAAGTTGGCACAACACCTTGCCTCATGCCGGGGAATCGGTCAGAATCGGAGGGCGAACCGATTAACATCGCCGGATTGACTCCGGCGTCGGGTTCGGCCCGCAACATACAGGATGAGATCAATGGAAAAACTGGAACTGCCGATAGGAGAGGCGTCTTTCCGCAACATTCGGGAATGGGATTTCTACTATGTGGACAAGACCCGTTATACCTGGAACCTGGCGCGCAGGCCCGGATACTACTTCCTGTCGCGTCCGCGGCGTTTCGGCAAGAGTCTGTTAATCTCTACCCTGAAGGAGTTGTTCGAGGGCAACGAGGAATTGTTCCGCGGGCTTTATATCCATGAGCGTTGGGACTGGGATACCCGGCATCCGGTGGTGCGTCTGAGTTTTGGCTCGAACTACAGTGAATCGGGGAACCTTGACAGTCATATCCATACGCAACTGACCACACATGAGGCAGACGCGGGCATTGAACCCTCGCTGTATATCCATACCGCCCCGGAGCGTCTGCAATACCTGATTCATCGCCTCTCCCGAAGCACAGGTCAACGGGTCGTGGTACTGATAGACGAATACGACAAGCCGATACTGGATGCGCTGGAGAACAAGGAATTGGCGCAGGAGAACCGCGATTATCTGCGCGGTTTCTACGGCATCATCAAGGACTGTGCGGACTCTATCCGTTTCGTGTTTATCACCGGCATCAGCATGTACTCGAAGGTCAGCCTGTTCTCGGTACTGAACAACCTCTACGACCTCAGCCTGAATCCCGACTATGCCGCCCTGTGCGGTTATACCGATGACGACCTCGAAACCGTGTTCGCTCCCGAACTGGCAAGTGTGACGAAATCGGAGCGCAAACAAATCCGCCACTGGTACAACGGCTATCACTGGCGCGGGAAAGAGAAGGTTTACAACCCGTTCGACATCCTGCTGTATTTCAGGAACCGGGAATTCAAACCCTGGTGGTATGCGACCGGCACCCCCTCCTTCCTGTACCACCGCATGGCCAACGGAATGGTCAATACCCTGGATTTGGAAAACCTGGTAATATTTGACAGTGAATTGTCCAGTTTTGAACTGGAGAATATCAATATCAATGCCCTGTTATTCCAGTGCGGGTATCTGACTATTGTCGGTGAGGGACTGCGCGGTTCAAGAATCTTCTACACGCTGGATTATCCCAACCACGAGGTGCGTTTGAGTCTGAACGAGGAATTGATGAGGGCGACCTATCGGGATTTGGTAGTTGCCGCGGAGCGTGGCGAGACGCTGGTCGGATTGCTGGACGCCAACGACTTTGCGGGATTCGAGCGGGAATTACAGGCTTTCTTCGCCGGTATTCCGTATCAGTGGCATACACACAACGACGGGGGGCGTAGCGAGGGTCATTATGCGACCGTGCTGTACGCCTGTTTCCGCGCCCTGGGACTGGATATGCGGGTGGAGGAGTCCACCGGTCGGGGTCGTTCGGACATGGTATTGTTGCGTGAGGGTCAGGTATTTGTGCTGGAGTTCAAGGTTGTGGATGATGAATCGCAGACTGCGGTGAAGGCGGATGAGGCGCTTGCGCAGATAGCAAGTAAGGATTATGCGGGCAAGTACCGCACAGGGGGTCAGCGTATTCATTTGCTGGCGGTCATTTTCGACCGCAGGGAACCCGGTCTGGTGACCGTGCGCGCCGGTTGAGCCGTCCTGATCCGGGATAATGGATTACTTTCAGTATCGTAATGGAGTATTGTACTCCGAAGATGTGGATGTGGCGAAGATTGCCGGGGAAGTCGGTACACCGTGCTATCTCTATTCCCGCGCAACGCTGGAAAAACACTGGCATGCGTTCAATGACGCATTTGACGGCTATCCCCACCAGATTTGCTACGCAATAAAGGCGAACGATAATCTGGCCGTTCTCAACCTGCTGGTCCGCCTCGGCTCGGGCTTTGACATCGTATCGGGCAGGGGGTGACCCGGTGCGCTGAGGGTCTTGCGAAACAGGGTCCTGGGCATGGTATCCTCCGACTATGAAGAAACGAACCTTATCATACCGCTTTTCCATGAAAAGTCTGCGAAAAGATTTTTTTAGAGTCCCCTGAACCCCCCGAATTTACTGGCTTCCCGGATTTGGCGGGAATTGCTGCCGACCTGATTTTTCTGTTGACTATTGCCGCAACTTATAATATAAAGCGATATTCATTTAATATGATTGGGTACTCACCTGTTTACCGGATCCCGCAACCACAAAGGCGACTGTGCTGTAGAGCACAAAATAAAGAAAAATAATGAATGATTACAATTGCTTACCCCCCCCCCCCCCCCCCCCAATTTCCCGGGGCAAGACCCTCTGAAACCCCGGTAATCGGGGCTGCAAGGCTCACCCGTACAGGAGCCGCGCAAGACACAAATGTCCTGACCCAACCGGGTGCTTTTTATTTTCCCGGATACGTAATCAACCCGCGCGCTCCCTCGCCGGGTCAGCGCCCCGGCCTGCAAACCCCGGATACTTTTACTTCAGCGCTTTTGGGTATTTTTCACCCGACGCTGACACTCGTCCGCAAAACGACATCACGCTCAGACGCAATGGCCTGCGGGCGACCACAGGGGGCGCCCCTTACGGGTATCACCCGGACGGTGGTCAGACTCCCCGTGCCCGCCCGAGAAATCGCTATTCACTCGGAGACGCCGGGATACCGAAACCGAACCCATGTTCAGCCTTTTTACTTGATTTTTCAACTTTCAACCATGAGGAGAAGTCACCATGCTATACACTGATAAACTGAGATGGTCTCCGCTCGCTTTCCTGATCCTGTTGCTGGCCGGCTGTGGGGGCGGTTCTTCCACCCCCATGACGGCGAACGGGGGGGGGGGGGGGGCGGGGATTGCCCTGCCGGGGCGATCGGCACAGCCTGCGAGGCGGCCAAGGTGGCGAGAGACGCGGCCATGACGGCCTCGACGAATGCCGATACGGAGGCTCAAAAGGCCGAGACGGCGGCCATGAATCTGGTCGCAATCCAGACCGGCGGCAACACGGCGAAGATGCACGCCGATGCGGCGCGCGCGGCGGCGGTGGCGGCGATGACTGCTTATCAGGAGGCCAAGGCGGAATACGACAAGGCGAAAGCCACGGGCGCCACAGAGACGGCGGCGGTCACGGCCAGAATCGCGGCCGAGATGGCGAAGACGGAGGCTGAGGCGCAGGCGAAGATAGCCAAAGACAAGGCCGCCGAGGCGGTGAAGGTTGCCGCCATGGAGCTTGGGTTCTCCGGCGGGGCTTACCGCCTCGGCGACGCCTCGATCACACCAGGCGCGCCGCCGGTCACGCGGACGGCGAATGGAGTCGAGCGCAAGACCGGCTTCGTCGCGTTCTATAACTTTAAGAACAACTCTGTGAGAAGAATTCATAGACCGGCGATCCAAAGCGGCAGCGGGCAGCGCGCGCAGCCATCTATCTTGCTGCGGAGGGCTCCGGGGGCGACGGTTAATGCGGAGTTTTACGCTGGCAACAGCGGCTACCCCGATTATCCGAGGGATCTCCAATACGGAGCGCAGGTGGTCTTTGATTCGGACGATGACAAGACCCGCCTGTTTCTCTTCGACAAGTATATTGGCGAAACAACGATCAGCGGCGCCTACCGCGACCTCGGTACTGACCAGACGGCTACGGCGACCGCGGCCAACCCCCATGGCGAGGTCGATCATGACAACAACGCCGACACTCCCAAATTGAAGATCCTGCGCGCAAGCGGCGAGTTCCGCTTGGCCAGCGGCTCCGGGGCGCTGACCGAAAGCAATGTCCATCAGGCCGATGTCGGCTTTGGGCTGGCTAATCACAACTGGAGAGAGCAGGACGGCATCTACTACTATGAGAGTGGCGGTACGAAGACGTGGCTGAGGCGGAAGAAGACCGAGACCTCGAATCAAGGCGTCGTCACGATCACCTATGACAAGATCACCGTGTATGAGAATGTGACGCGGTTCCCGATTACGGTAGCCTATGATCACATGAACTACGGCCAGTGGGTTCCGTTGAAGGAGGACGGCGATAGCAGCGCCGCTTTGGGCATCGGGTTTGTCCGTCTCCTGGACGGCCAGAGCATGACCTCGGCCGCTTTCATGGAGGGCAATCGCCTCGGCAGCGCCACCTACGCTGGTCATTTTGTCGGCCACAGCCGTGCCCAGAACGCGCAGGGCGAGGGCGAGGTCGGCCTTTTCGAGGGCACTGCGAAGATCACGGCGGATTTCGCGAAGGACTCGGTCAATATCGACCTGTACGGCGGTGCGGGCTCCAGTGATTCGGTGACCATTGTATTTCAGGGGGATATCGACGGCAACACATTCGCTGGCGACAAGGTCACCGTGAATGACGGGCCGTCATGGTTCAAGGTGAAGACGACCGCCAGCGGCGGGGCGTTCACGGGCGGTTTCAACGGCGCCTTCTTCGGCCCGAATGCGGAAGAGGCTGGCGGTGTATTCGACTTCACCTCGGCGGGCAAGAAGGACGGCGAGTTTCGCGGCGCCTTCGGCGGCCGGAGAACGGGAACGGAGAAATAACAGGCTGCCCGGCCCCGGCAACCGCAGCGTCCGCTCTTCTTGCGGGGCGGACGCTGTTTCCCTTCATGTTCCGCGCGGATTCTGTCCGGGTTCAGAAACAAGTGATATTTTTTGGTATAGTCAGGAACTTTGCCGAAAAACGGACATGGACTACTTCGACTATCGCAATGGGGTTTTGTGCGCCGAGGGGGTGGATGTGGCGAAGATTGCCGGGGAAGTCGGTACACCGTGCTATCTCTATTCCCGCGCAACGCTGGAAAAACACTGGCATGCGTTCAATGACGCATTTGACGGCTATCCCCACCAGATTTGCTACGCAGTAAAGGCGAACGATAATCTGGCCGTTCTCAACCTGCTGGTCCGCCTCGGCTCGGGCTTTGACATCGTATCGGGCGGGGAGTTGTTGAAAGTAATGCGGGCGGGGGGTGACCCGGCGCTCGTGATTTTTTCCGGTGTATGCAAACAGGATTGGGAAATCCGCCTGGCGCTTGAATCGGGGGTTGAGCGCTTCAATGTCGAGTCTTGCAGCGAGGTGAGCCACATCAGCCGTATTGCCGGCGAACTCGGCAGGGTTGCGAAAATCTCGGTGCGCATCAACCCCGATGTCGATGCGAAAACCCATCCGTATATCTCGACCGGTTTGCGTAATAACAAGTTCGGACTGGCGCCGGATCAGGCCCTGACTATCTATCGGGAGGTGGCGCAAGACCCGAATCTCGACATTCATGGCGTGGCCTGCCATATTGGTTCCCAGCTTACCGAGTTGTCTCCTTGCCGCGATGCCCTGGAACGGGTATTGCACTTCGTGGAGCGGTTATCCGCTCATGGCATTGAGCTTGCGCAGATTGATTGTGGCGGGGGTCTCGGAGTGCGCTATTTCGATGAGCAACCGCCCGCCCCGGCGCAGTACGGGAAAATGATAGTCGATCAGGTACGCCGCCTTAGGAAGCGGATGCACATTGTAATCGAGCCGGGGCGGGCGATTATGGCGAATGCCGGCATATTGCTGACCCGCGTGCATTATCTGAAAAAGGGAGAAATCTCGAATTTTTGCGTGGTCGATGCGGCCATGAACGACCTGATCCGCCCCTCCCTGTATCAGGCGCGTCATCAGATCATTGAGGCCAGGAAGAATCCCGACATACGACCCGAAGTTTATGATGTGGTGGGCCCGGTCTGTGAAAGCAGTGATTTCCTCGGCAAGGGCCGCACCCTGCGGGTCGCGAAGAATGACCTGCTGGCGGTCAGGACTTGCGGCGCTTATTGTTCGGTCATGAGTTCGAATTACAACTCACGCCCACGCCCCGCGGAAGTCATGGTTGATGGCAGTCAATATCACACGATCAAGCCGAGGCAAGAGCTGGCATCGCTTTATGCCGGCGAACAACTACTGCCCTGATCGGTCTGCCGGTCCAGTGATTGGCAATATCGTCTGGCGGTTGGTGACGCCGCTTGGCACATGCCCGGTCGGGACATATTTGCTGGCTGATTCACAGTTATCGAACTGATCATCAAAGAAAATGTCGGCGCCAAAGGTTTTCAGGAATTCGGCCTTGTCCATACCACCGAGAAAATAGCTCTCGTCGACCCGCACCTCCCACGCGCGCAGCGTCCTGATCACACGCTCATGGCAAGGGGCGGCGCGGGTAGTTATCAGGGCCGTGCGTATCGGCGATTCGTCATAGTTATAATTGCGCTGAATCTGGTGCAGGGCCGAAAGGAATTTTCGGAAAGGGCCGCCAGGCAACGGATTGTTGGCAGCCCGCTTCTCGTTTTCCGTGAATCCGCGCAACCCTTTTTCCTGAAAAATCCGCTCCGCCTCATCGGAGAAAATAACGGCGTCTCCATCAAAGGCGATCCTCAGCTGACCGCTATCGGACGGGCCCACCCGCGATGGTAATACGGTAGCGGCCGCATGGCCGGCGTCCAGCGCCTTGCCGACATCCGACGGATCGGCCGACAGAAACAAATCGGCGCCGAATGCCTCGGCATACGGATAAGCCGTACTCCCCCCGGTAAACGCAGCGCGGGTTATATGCAACTTGTAATGCTGGATCGAATTGAATATACGCAGACCGGTATCAGCGCTGTTTCTCGATACCAGAACAATTTCTACATGCGGGGCGTTCTTGTCGACAGTACGGTTCAGGGCGAGAAATTTCTGGACCATGGGGAAGGCGATGCCCGGCTCCAGTTCTTCCGCTTCATGCTTGATCTGGTATTTGCAATAGGCGTCAATTCCTTCGTTTTCAAAAACTTCGTGGCTGCGGGACATATCGAACAGGGCCCTCGAAGAGATTGCGACTACCAGGGTTTTCTCGAATGTCTGTTTCATCGTCCGCTCGCCCGATGTTTCCGAATGGCGCGCATAACAGGCCCCGTATCGGGGCGCTTGCCATGCCATATGAAGAATGATTGGGCAGCCTGTTCGACCAGCATCCCCAGACCGTCATGGGCTTGACCGGCGCCTTCGGACAACGCCCATTTCATGAAAACGGTCGGCTCCGGGGAATACACCATATCATAAACGACTGTGCCCGAATCGATACATGCCGCGCTGATTCCGGGCAGCGCTCCGGCGAGACTGGCTGCGGTGCCGTTGATAATCAGATCATAGCGTGGCCGGTCACAATCCTCGAAGCGGCAGCTTGCCAGCGCAACGCCGCGACTGTCCGCATATTCGGAAAATATTTCTACCAGATCGCCGGCTTTGGTAAAGGTACGGTTAACAACCATGAGCGAAGCGGGATGACATTCAAGCAGTGGACCGAGGACGCCGCGCACAGCCCCGCCAGCGCCAATGACCAGCAGATTTTTATTGTTCAGCGAAATACCGAGGTTGCTCTCGATATCCGCCACCAGCCCCGCTCCATCGGTATTGTCACCATCGATCTTCCTCGTCCTTTCCAGGCTCAGGGTGTTCACGGCGCGGGCAAGATCCGCTCTTGGTGACAGGCTGTGCCCGTTCTGGCCGCACAACCTCCAGGCTGCAACCTTGTAAGGGATCGTGACATTGAGTCCGGCGCCGCCGTGGGCGCAGAAATGGCTCACCGCCTGCTCGAAACCGCCGCTATCCACCTGTATGCGGTCATAGCTGAGTGATATTCCGACTTGCCGGGCGAACAGAGCGTGTATCCGCGGCGACTGGCTGTGCGCAACCGGATTCCCCATAACGGCAAAAGCGGAAGATTTCCTCCGGAAGTCGAACAGGTCGGTCATAACAAATATCGGCGCATAACAACACAGACAGCGTATCGGCTAATCCAGTTCCTCAAAAAAGACAAAAACCGGGTGAGAACACTCCAGTTGTATCGTACCGCTTCCGATATTACTCAAACCCAGCGAGATCAGTGGTTTGAACAGCGTCGGCTCGGAACATGGATACAGACAATCGCCCTGCATCCTGACGCGGCTTTCCTGCAGCGCCCCGAGGCTGAAACCGCCATGACGACAGAAACTCCAGCATCCTGCGGAATAGGCCGCCACCTCGTCATCGAACAAAGCCCGCGCCGGCGCGGCCGTTGCCAGAAACCGGTGTACCTCACCGAAATTGAACACCTCATGATCACGTCTCCCTCCGAGAAACCCGAGCAGACGGATATCGGAAAACCCTTGCGGGATATTGGCAAGGACAAATGCCAGATCAGAGAAATCCTTGTCTCGGTCCAGCAATACATCCAGCTCGCCATCGAAAGAATCCCCGTCTCCGACAGCTATACCCTGGCCGGATTTACGGCAGCGGGCGCCCCCATCGACAAATATGACCGGCTCTCTGAAAGACGTCAACGGGTCACAAAACGGCCCGGCCAGAGTCAGGGTCTGCTGACATTCAAAGCAACCCAGATAGCGCTTGATCGACATCAACGCACCAGCGCACTCAGTCCAGTCCCTCTTCCACTGCAATGACGGCGGCCCCTACCCTGGAATGGACATTGAGTTTCCTGAGAATGGATTTGACATGAAGTTTGACCGTGCCGTCGGTAATGCCGAGGTCCCTGGCAATGGTTTTATTGCTCCAGCCTTTCGTAATGTCCCGCAATACGTCTATCTCTCTTGCAGTCAATACATCGCGTACCGAGCGGGAGACGGACGCAGCGTCGGCAGTTGCCTTTTTCTGCACGGCGCTGGCCAGCGCCCCGGTCAGACCCGGAGCGATAATGGTTTTGCCATCCAGTACATCTTTCAACGATTTGACCAGATCATCCGGGTCCATGTCCTTCAGCAAATAACCACGGACACCCAGACGCAGGGATTCAATGAGGTCTTTTTCCTCGTTGGAAGTCGATAACATGACGACAGGGGCGCTGATGCCGGCCTTACCTATCCACTCAAGAACTTCATGTCCGCTCATATCCGGCATGATCAGGTCAAGCAGAATGATTTCAAACTTCTCGCGGGCCAGCAATTCTATACCGCTCTTGCCGTCTTTGGCTTCAATGACATCAATTTTTCTGCGCTCCAGCAGGCTTTTCAGCCCCGCCCGAAACAACGTGTGGTCATCAATTACAAGCAGCTTCATTGCAATTTCTCTGCTGCGGAAAGGCAAGGCGGATTCGGGCACCCTCGCCGGGAGCGCTGTCAATGTCCAGTTCACCGCCAATTCCGGCAGCCCGCTCCTGCATGATTTTCAATCCGAAATGCCCATCCCTGCTGTCCTCCGGCAATACTGGGTCAAAACCACATCCATCATCCTCGATCAAGAGATGGTAGCGCCCCGCTTCGACATACAGCATGACGCGAACGAGATCGGCTTCGGCGTGTTTACGGATATTCGCCGCAGCTTCCTCGGCGATACGAATCACCTGGAATGTCACAGCGGGAGGAAATTCAATATCTCCCAGCCGGTTCTGGAAAACCGCGTTCAAACCGGCCTCCCCCCGAAGTTTCCGAATGATGTTTTCCATAGCCGGGAGCAGGTTGCTTTCTTCCATAGGCGCCCGAAAGCGATTGATCAACGCGCGTAGCTCCGTATTCGCAACCTCCACGTTATTTTCCACTATTTCCAGCAACTCGTAAATTTCACACTCGTCTCCGCCCTGTATGGCATGGTCAAGATTACGAATGTAGTAACGGACGCTGGCCAGTGTCTGCGCCAGGGAATCATGCAACTCGCAGGCAAGCCAGGCTCTCTCCGGAATGCGGGACTGTTGAATGGATTTTTCCTGATCGGAAAGCATGATCAATTCGGCGCTCCTGTCTGCGGATGCCGGAGAATTATACGCCGATTCGAGGATCGATGACGACCACATCCGGTTCTGCATTGTCTGACAAAATCGACAAACGGCGATATCCAATCGACCGCTCCCGCCGAGCGCAAATGGGAATAACCGGCCACAACGTTTTTATGGACGATGCCGTCATGCTTGCCGTCCAGTCCCCATCCGCGCTTGACCGCAAAAGCGAAACGATCGACTTTTCCGATAAATTCAACCCTGGAATAGTGAAACTCATGGGCATGGATCGTCTCACCGGCTGCCGCCAGTCCGCCCCAGACGGACTCGCCGGTCTCCTGTAATTCTACGTATCCGCGACCCACAGGCTTCTTCTCCATAACTGCGTGCACCGGGAGAGCTCCGACCATTGCCGTCTGCCGTCCGTTCCATCGTATCGAGTTTCCCAGATACATCAAGCCGCCGCATTCGGCGTAGACCGGGCCGCCGGCGTTGATAAAATGGAGTATGGATTGGCGCATGGCCGCGTTGTTACCCAGCGCCTGCGCGTGGACTTCCGGGAACCCCCCTCCGATAAACAACCCGTCCACTCCTTGCGGGATAGCTTCATCTTCCATTGTACTGAAACGGACGATCTCTGCTCCCTCATCTGCAAATGCGCGAATGTCATCGGCATAGTAGAAACCGAACGCGGCATCTTGCGGTACGCCGATGCGCACATCGGAGGACTTGTGTCCTGTCACCCTTGCTGCGGACTTGCCGCACCCGCGCCGCCGAAACACGGGCGGAGACGGGAACAGGCGGTCCACGTCGACACCGGCTGCAACGACCTCCCGGATCTCCCGGATTCGGCTTTCCATGCGGTCTGTTTCATTAACGGGCGTAAGCCCGAGGTGCCTTTCCCGGATTCGCAGGCGGTCATCGTTGCCAATGACGCCGGCTACTGTAAAATCGGTATGCGCCTCAACGCTTGACCTCAGTTTCTGTTCGTGTCTGGACCCGGACACCCGATTGAGGATGATACCCCGGAAGTCGATATGCGGGTCGAACTGCCGGTATCCGAGCAACAACGGCGCAATCCCGCGGGTCATTCCGGCAGTATCCAATACCAGTACTACAGGCAATCCCAGCAGTTTCGCCAGCGCCGCATTGCTATTGCGCCCGTCAACAGACACTCCGTCATACAGACCCTTGTTGCCTTCAACGATAACCCCGTCTGCGGCGCGCGACCGGCGCGCAAAAAAACGCCTGATCTGTGCCGGATTCTGCGTATTGAAATCCAGGTTATAGCAGGGTTTTCCGGCGGCATGACCCAACCACAGCGGATCGATGTAGTCCGGCCCCTTCTTGAACGGCTGGATGCGCCGGTTATTGCCGACAAGCGCGGCACAAATGCCGATCGACAAAATCGTCTTTCCGGAAGACTTGCGGGCGGCGGAGAGATAGAAAGCGGGCCGGGGTTGGCGCTGGCGCTGCATTGTGGCCCGGCATCAATCAGAAGGCGCCCTGTTTACAGGCAAAAAGGGCAAAACCCGCATGACCAGCAGACTCGCGATAATGGCCAGCGACAGACCGCCGAGGCCAAGAGACAGTTCGGCAAATGTCGGGTGGTAGGCGGCAATTACGCCATCGTAAAAACTGCTTGAAACCTCCTTGTTGTAAAAAAGGACGGAAGGCCAAGCCTGTCCACCGATGATTATCACATAAAGGCAGGCCAGGCCGCCCAGAATATGCAAAACACTGGCCAGCAGGACGCGGCGCGGGGAATCGCCGCCCGTTGCGTGCAGTAGAATCAGCGGCGCCAGTACACCAAGCGCGGCAAACCCGACCCACAGCAGCGCAGTCAACAGACCGCCGTCCAGCAAAATGAATCGCGCGTAATCGCGGCTTGCCGTGTCCCAGGCCTTTGTAATGTAAAAAATCAGTGCGATCAGCAAGACCGCCCAGATAAAACCGATCAGCAGGTTGCGGAATTTTCCAGTCAACCGTGAATCGTCGGTGAAGGCCGCTTGCCTCAACGCAAACAGGTATACTACGAAAAATGCGGCGCCAAAACTCAGCGACATGGCAATGAACAAAGGCGCCAGAAGGACACTGTCCCAGGCCTCGCGCGCCACAATCACCCCGAAGATCGATCCGGTCCCGGTAGTCAGCACAATTCTCCAGGCAAACGCAACACGCCCCGCAGCAGTTGATTTTTTCGCCATACCCGGCTCGAACAGGGTCCACAGATAGATCGCGGCAATGAGGACAAACCCGCTATACAGAAAAATATTCCAGGCAAAAATCGATTTGAAATTATAATGGGTCATGGCGATGAGCAGACGGTCCGGACGGCCGAGATCGAGTACCAGCACAACCAGACCTCCGATCAGCAATGTAATCGCCAGCAATCCCGATAATCTTGCCCATGCCCGGTAGGCGTATTTGCCGAACACGGACGAGAGAGATGCGACGTTGAGGATGCCCGATGCGGTGACGATCAAAAAGATCGCAAAAACATGCGGCAATCCCCAGACAATCTGATTGTTCATGCCGGTCACCCAATGACCATGACGCTCCATGAACCAGGCAAAATACAGCCCGTTCAGAACGATAACGGCAAGCCCGCCCATACCGGCCCAGTACAACCGGCAGTTACATGCCAATGTAGTCCAGGCGACTCGCTCAGATACCATGATAACGCACCCCGGTATTGAGGTTCAGATCTGCCCGAATCTGCACAGAGGGCTTCCGCTCAAGCTGCCGGTACAACTCGCTTTCGCGATCATTGAGATCGCCGAACACGAGCGCCTTGTGACCTTTCCCGGCGCAGGCTTCGACACAGGCCGGGGTTCCACCACGGTCGATACGATGGGTACAGAAATTGCAGGACTCCACGGTACCCTTGCCGCGCGGGGTTGCCGGCTTCTGATCGGTGAGATTCTCATGAATGAACGAGCGCGCCTTGTAGGGGCATGCCAGCATACAATAGCGGCAACCGATACATGTGTGTTTGTCGACCAGTACAACCCCGTCCCCGCGACGAAAGGACGCTCCGGTCGGACAGACATCGACGCACGGCGCCGTTTCACAATGCTGGCACAGCAACGGCAGCGAAGAGGTATGCCCGGTGGATTTGTCTTTCAGTCGGACCACACGAATGTATTGCGCATCGGTCAGCGGACGGCCCTTGCCATGCAATCCATGTTCCGTATTGCAGGCGTCGACACAGTCGCTACAGCCATCCGCGCAGCGGGTTGTGTCAACCAGCATACCCCAGCGTACAAGCCGGTCGCTTGCTTCACGTTTTGTAGCCGCCCCGGCAAGATCAACGAGCCTGGCTCCGGAAACGAGACCGGCGAGCAAAACAGCAGACTTCTTCAGGGCGGCCCGGCGCGAGTGGACAGATGGCTGCGGAGGCGTCATTGATCGGCGGTCATATTTGCCGGGGTCGCGGCATGGCACTGAAAACAGTCGATCTTGACCGCAGTATAGGAATGGCATTGCTCGCAGAACTGTCCCGGCGCGTTGATTGGAATAAACTGCCCCGCGGCATCTTTTTGGGCATGACAGGAAATACACCCGATCAGGCTGTGCTCAGTATCGCGCACAGCGAAATACATCGTTTCGTCGCGCTGGTGGAAAAGCATCTCCATGTGCCTGCGCCGCATCTCTTCAACCGGCGCGACACAGCTTTCACCCCGCACCGCCTTCGGAAGGTCGAGAACCGGTTGCAGCGGTTGGCCGGAAGGCCGCGATGAGTGGGACAGGCCGATCATGCCGAATACCATAACGAGGCCCGCTACGCGCAACATGAATACCATAAAACCCGCAGCCCCGATCCTATTTGCCTAGCCCCATGTCGATATAGCCGGTGGGACAGACATCGGCGCAGATATGACAGCCAATACATTTGTTGTAGTCGGTATCGACATAACGACCCAGCGTAGACTTTTCTTTTTTGACCCGGAACACCGCGGTTTGCGGGCAGTAAATCACACAGTTGTCGCACTCGAAGCACATGCCGCAACTCATACATCGCTTCGCCTCTGCCACGGCCTGTTCTTCGCTCAAGATCATGTGGCGTTCCTCGAAATGCCCCAGAACCTGCCCCGCATCGGGTACGACCGAGACCCGTTTATTCCTCTCTTGCGGCTCGAAATGGGCGAGGAACAACCGGTCTGCCGGAATGATCTCGTTGGCAGAACGATCCTCGTAATTGTGCACGGCGAATGCGGCGCTGTCCGTGCCATGCACCGGGCTTTTGTCATATTCACTGAGCGCAAGGCCCTGCTCGCCCAATTTGTGCAACAAATTGAAGTGGCGCACATCCACTTTGGGGCGTTTCAAAGGATCGTCGCCTGCCATAAAACCGATTGCGCTGGCTGCGGCAACCGCAGCCTGGCCGATCGCGGTAGTCAATAAATGAGGGCGGACGATATCCCCCGCGGCAAAATGCCCGGGCCGGCCGGGCACCCGGAACCCCGGGTCGGCATCGATCAGGTTGCGCTCGTTGGCCATATCCTCCAGACCCTCAAGGTCACCGCCCTGTCCGATTGCAGAGACGATCAAATCCGCTTCCAGGTCGAATTCCGTACCTTCGATAGCGGCCGGCGCGCCTTTATCATCCATTTCGCACTGCATCATCTTCAGGCCAACCGCCCTGCCAGCGCTGTCAACCCGTATTTCAACCGGCATGACACCATCTATAATGCTGACCCCTTCCGTGGTTGCGTCCTTCACCTCAACTTCCGATGCCGTCATATTCTGGCGTTTGAACAGCGCGGTCAGGGTCACATCGCAACCCTGCCTGCGCGCGACCATCGCCGAATCATGGGCCGCATACCCGCCAATGACCTCTTCAGGACGGTCTCTCTCGTTGATATTGATGATCTTGCCCAATCGGCGCGCCACCGACACCACATCAATCGAGGTGTCGCCGCCCCCGACACAGACCACCTTGTCGGCCGTGACCTTCAGATTGCCCTTGTTGAAAGCCTCCAGGAAGGCAACTCCGCTAACACAATTCGGCGCGTCATGCCAACCGTCCAGCGGCAGGGCATTACCGCTCTGGCAGCCAATCGCCCAGATAATCGCATCATGGTCATCTTCGAGTTGCTGCACGGAGAGGTCGATACCGGCCCGTGTATTCAACCTGACCTCAATACCGCCAAGGTCCAGTATCCGCTGGATTTCGTGATCGAGTACACTGCGCGGCGTCCGATAGCCCGGAATCCCGTAACGGAACATACCGCCAAGCTCCGCCTGTTTCTCGAAAATAACGGAGCCGTAGCCTTTCCGCCTTAGCTGATAAGCCGCGGACAGACCGGCCGGCCCGCCGCCGATGACGGCGACGCGCTGCCTCTTGAGAGGCGGCGGCTCCCCGAACCGGAAATTTTTCTCAAAGGCGGTATCGCCAATGTATTGTTCAACGGCATTGATACCGACAAAGTCGTCGACATTATTGCGGTTACAACCCGCCTCACAGGGCGCCGGACAAACCCGTCCCATCATCGAGGGAAATGGATTGGCATCGGTCGAACGCCGGAACGCATATTCTTGCCAACCCATATCGGCGGGCGGCTTCTCAATCCCCCGGACAATCTGCAACCACCCCCGGATATCTTCCCCGGAAGGGCAACTGCCCTGGCACGGCGGTGTACGATGGACATAAGTGGGGCATTTGTGGGAGGCGTCCTCATTGAAGATATCGTCCTGCCAGTTCGCCCACTTGAATGCCCCCTCGCTGAATTTTCTGAACGTCTGCCTGTTTTGTCCGGTTGCTTTCGACATTCCCGTTTCCCGGCTTATCGCCTCATTATCTCTAGTGTTCGGTCTGCATGATCAACGCATCCCCGACCAGCTGGTGCACACTGACCACCATATCCATACCCATGCCGTACATCGGCAGGACTTTCGTGAACTGGCTTTTGCAGATCGCGCAAATCGCGGCCATATGGGTAACGCCGTGATCTTCAATGACCCGTTGCAGGGCCTGCGCCCTGGGCATGGCGCCCTTGACCCGCAGCTCCAGCAGATCATCGGTCAGCAACCCGCCTCCACCGCCACAACAAAAGGTGTTTTCACGAATCGTATCCGGCGCCATCTCGACAAAATGGCGGCTGCACGAGCGGATGATGCGCCGCGGAATAATGAACTGCCCGCCCGCTATGTCGCCCATGCGCGAACCCCGCGACACATTACAGGAATCATGAAATGTGATCACCTTGTCATCATGTACTTGCGGGTCGAACTTCAAAACCCCCTGTTCAATGAGGTCATGGGTAAGTTCACAGATATGCTGCGGCGCCGGATAGTTGCTGTCGAGAAAATCGAAAGGCCCGATCAGGCTGTTCCAGAAGCTGTAGGCTACACGCCAGGCATGACCGCATTCACCGACGACCAGACGCTTTACGCCCAGCTCAAGGGCTGCGGTGCGTACCCGCTCTGCCACTTTTTGCATATGCTCGAAGGAACCGGTAAAAATACCGAAGTTGGCCGCCTCGGATGCGTAGGAACTGATCGTCCAGCTGATCCCGGCCTTGTGAAAAACCTTGGCGTAGCCGATCAATCCGTCAATATGCGGCTCGGCGAAGAAATCGGCGCTCGGCGTAACCAGCAATACTTCCGCGCCCTTCTCGTCTACCGGCAATCTGACCGCCACCCCGGTTTCCTCTTCAATGTCTTCCTCCAGCCCCTCCAGGGTGTCCGCCAGCGCCGCTTCGGGCAACCCCAGGTTGTTGCCGATCCGGTGCACCTTGGTGATGATTTCATTGCTGTATTTCTGTCCTATACCGATATGGTCAAGGATTTCCCGGGCCGCCATGGTGACCTCGGCGGTGTCGATACCGAACGGGCAAAACCCGGAACAGCGCCGACATTCCGAACACTGATAGAAATAACGGTACCAGTCCCTGATCACTTCCTCGGTCAAATCGACCGCCCCGACCAGCCACGGGAAATATTTGCCGGCAAAGGTAAAGTAACGCCGGTACACCGCCCGCATCAGATCCTGACGCGCCACCGGCATATTCTTCGGGTCCGCCGTGCCGAGATAGTAATGGCATTTGTCGGTGCAAGCCCCGCACTTGACACAAGTATCCATGAATACCCGCAAGGAACGGAATTTGCCGAGCAATTCTCCCATTTTCCCGATCGCCTTGTCGCGCCAGTCGGGAATCAACTCACCCGGATAGCCCAGCGGCTCCTGATGTTCCGGCTTGGCCATGAAAGGCTGGCTGTGTTCCATCGCGCCGTTGACCAGTACCGGAATCTCCGGGTACTCTTTCAGTTCAGGAATCTGGAAGTCTGCTTTCACGCCGCGATTTTCATGTCATGGCCGCCCTGACCCCTCATCCGCCCTGTTTACCGGGTGGCGAATCGGTCCACATTGCAACATGCCGCCGCTCTCTGGGATTGTCGATCTGGTTGCGGGTCGGGCTGAAAAACAGACCCGGCGCATGCAGCAATTTACTGACTGGAAAAACCAGCATGAGGATGATGACGAGCGCCAGATGAACAAGCAAGCCGGTATCCGCCGGCAATGGTCGCCAGTCGAATGTTACAAGGCCGGAAATAAAGGCTTTCAACTGCACGATGTCACTGTGGAAAACATACTTCACCAACAGGCCGCTGACGCCGGTGGCAGCGATCAGCAGCAACATCAGGTAATCGGACGGGGCGGAAATGTAACGCATACGGTCCACTCCAATACGGCGAACCAGTAATCCCAGCAGCCCGAAAATCATGACCCAACCCATGATCACTCCGATATCGGCAACGAGAACCGCCACGCCCCACACCGGTTCGGTGAAATAACGCAAATGGCGGATCGCCACAATCAGCAGGCTGAAATGGAACAGCCACCCGAACAACCAGCTCCATTTGCTGCCCTTGAACAGGCTCTCGAAGAACACGACCTCACGAATGAGTCGCGCGACCACACCCGCTCTTGTAACGGGAGCCGGGGTTGTCGGAATCTTGAGCGGCGCCGGAGCGCGTGAATACTGAACGATCTTGCGCCCGGTACCAATTATCAGCGCCGCGGCGGCAATGTAGAACATCACCGCATAGATGATCGTGACAGCCGACATTCAATCGACTAGACACAGCCTGTCGGCTTCGGCAGTCCGGCGTATTTGCAAGCCTGTTTGGCCGGCCCGTAAGGGAACAGCTGATACAGATATTTGCTGTTGCCCTTGTCTTTTCCCAGCTTTCTGCCGATCGACCGGGTCAACACCCGAACCGCAGGCGCGATTTGATATTCTTCGTAGTATTCGCGCAGGAAATTGATCACTTCCCAGTGGTGTTCACTCAGATCGCAATCATCCATTTTGGCCATCTGGTCCGCGATCTCGGGACTCCAGTCGGACAGATTCGCGAGGTAACCCTCTTCATCGGTATCGTAACTGCGCCCGTCAAGTTCTATACCCATTTTATTTCTCCGATCGAATAGTAAATAAACAGTAAAGTTGAATCCCGTATTTTACAGCCGAATATGCGCGGACGAATTCAGGCTCTTGCGCGACCCGCGCCAATGGTCAATGTGGTATTTGGTGAACGGCAGACCGGTACGCTCGAAAAAGCGGGGCCAGCCGATTCGTTCAATCCAGTCATTGACCCGCTCCCAGTCTTTCGCGTCTTCCTTGTAAGTCCGTAAAATCCGCTTGACGATCGCTGTCGCTTCCGGCCAACGCGGCGGATTGTTCGGAATACCGGCGGCAACCAGTTTCTGGAAACTCGGTTTTGATCGCGCATTGGAATGATTGCCGCCGACCCAGATGGCAAGTTTTGTATGTTCAGGATCATTGATTTGCATCGGTGGACACGGTGGATAACAGGCGCCGCAGCAGATACATTTCTTCTCATCAACTTCAAGCGTCGGCTTGCCGTTTACCACGGCCGGACGAATCGCCGCTACCGGGCAACGGGCCACAACGGAAGGGCGCTCGCAGACATTGGATACGAGGTCGTGATTGATTCGCGGTGGTTTGGTATGCTGGATATTGATTGCGATGTCACCCTGGCCGCCGCAGTTTATCTGGCAGCATGAAGTGGTCATGTGTACCCGGTTCGGCATTTCACAATTCCTGAACTCGTCGATCAATTCATCCATCATTGCCTTCACCACTCCCGAGGCATCGGTGCCCGGAATATCGCAATGCAGCCATCCCTGGGTATGCGAGATCATGGCCAGGGAATTGGCCGTTCCGCCGACCACAAAGCCGGCATTTTCCAGCGCCCCGATCAGCGGCGCCACCTTCGCTTCGTCATCTACGAAATACTCGATATTGGAACGGATCGTGAAACGCACATGCCCGTCGGCATACTGGTCGCCAATGTCACAGAGCTTGCGCAGGGTATAGACATCCAGAATCCGCTGGGTGCCGGCCTTGACCGTCCATACCTGATCGCCGCTCTTCGCGACATGCCTGAGGACGCCGGGCCGCGGATGGTCATGCCATTGCCATTGTCCGTAGTTGCGCACCATGACAGGGTGCATATACTGGAATCCGTCGGGGCAACCCGATTCGATCGGCATTCTCATTTGTTTGGCCATTCCCTTACCCTCCCGGCACCTGGTCGGCCTGCACAGCCGTGCGTTTTCGGGCGCGCTTCCTGAACCACGCTCTCGCCTCATCGTCCCAACCGTCGGTTCTGACGTAGGAACTTTCCCTGGGATGGGCAATCATGTTGGGGTCCACATCAATGCCGATACCCTCAAGGAAATTGACGAGACCGATGCGCTCGATCATTTCGCCGCAGCGCTCATGTTCCAGACCGTTTTCTGCCCAGAACTCGATCGTATCCTCCGCCAACCCGACAATCCGCTGATAATCCTCCTCGCTTTCCATTTTCATGAACGGCACGATCACCGTTCCCATCAGATCGCCGATTTTAAGCGTCCGTTTGCCGCCGATCAGAACGGTAACGCCTTTTTCTTCGCCGGGACTGAGCGCTTTCGGCGCCACATTCAGGCAGTGCATACATTTGACACAATCCGCATTTTCAATTTCCAGCGTGTCGTCGTCCCTGAGAGACAGGCAGGAAGTCGGGCAACGGGTGATAATGTTGTCGATGACATGCTGGCGGCCCTTCTCCGCGACATATTTTTTCCATTCCGCCATATCGACCCGTATATCATCTTTCCAGGTTCCAATGACCGCAAAGTCGGCGCGTTCAATGGCATTGGTGCAATCATTCGGACAACCGGAAATCTTGAATTTGAACTTGTAGGGCAGTGACGGCCGGTGCACATCATCGGTAAAATTGTTGACTAGGGTTCTGTGCAGTTTCTGCTCATTGGCGCACGACTGCTCGCAGCGCGCCGCGCCGACACAGGACATTGCCGTTCGAACACAGGGGCCGGCGCCGCCGAGGTCGAACCCGTATTCGTTTATTTCATCGAAGAAATGCTGTGTATTCTCTGTAGAAGCCCCGATGAACATGATGTTTCCAGTTTGACCATGGAACGTCACCAGCCCGGAACCCCATTTTTCCCAACTGTCGGCCAACTCGCGCAGGATATCGGTCGAGTAGTGGTTGCCGGCCGGCGGCTGCACCCGCAGAGTGTGAAACTCCCTCGATTTCGGGAACTGGTCGCCCACCTCGGAGAACCTTGGAATAATCCCGCTGCCGTAACCATAGACACTGACCGTACCGCCTTTCCAGTAACCCTTTCTCGTTTCGTAGGAATGCTCAAGCTGCCCCAGCAAATCATTGGCTACGCCATTGACGCGCTCATCCTCATGATCATTACGAAGTTTCTTGATACCCGATATGAAGCTCGGCCAGGGACCGTTCTCCAGTTCATCCAGCATCGGCGTGTCATGGATGGAAACTTTCACGGCAGGTTCTGCGGCAGATTCCTCTACGGGCTCGCCGGGCGCTGATTGATTGATTTCGTCAGTCATTTTCACTTCTCCTCCAACAGTTCAGCTGCGATGCATGATCTGCAAATAGCCTATCGACATTCTATGACGGATGCAAAACAGATAATACTGCCCAATAGTTCTAAACAGTGTATCCCTTCCGGGATATAAGACGATCATACATACCCGGATATTCGATTTCTGGCTGACGAACGTCCACATTGCGCCCTGTTTGTCGTACGATAAGGGGATGGAAACAACAGACAGCATTATCGGGTTCTGGTTTGGCAGCCATACTTCGAGCCGGGAAATCAACGAGCAGAAACAGTCACTGTGGTGGTCGAAAAACGAGCAGACCGACCGGCGGATCACGGAGCGGTTCGAAAGTATTTCGCATGCCGTATATCGGGGTGAGATGCCGGAAATGCAACGCTCTGCGCGCGGACTTCTGGCATCGATTATCTGCCTTGACCAGTTTCCGCGAAATATGTACCGGGGCGCCGCCAAAGCCTTCTCTTGCGATCATGCCGCGCTGCGGTTGGCGATTGAGATCGTTGACAAAGCCTGGGACCGGACACTGTTGCCTGTTTACCGGGTGTTCGCCTGGTTGCCGTTCGAGCATAGCGAGGACATTACCATGCAGCATAAATCATTGATGCTGTACGACAATCTGCGCAATTCGGTAGAGCGGAGCGAACGTGAAATATTCGATCGGTACTATGAGTTCGCCCGCCGTCATTTCGAGATTATCGACCGCTTCGGACGTTATCCGCACCGCAACAGTATCCTGGGGCGGGAATCCACCGCCGAAGAACTGGCCTTTTTGAGCCGGCCCGGCTCCTCCTTTTGATGGTCCGAAACCGGACATGCTGTCGCGCCGCCAACCCGTTCGACCTGGACGACCACGCGGCTTACCGGCGCTGGCGGGAACATAAACTTGCCCGCTATGTGACCGATGTGCCGACGCTGATGACCCGTATCGCGGATTGCGGGAATATCTCGGCAGGCGAGCGACAGTCCTTGCAAGCATATTGTGACCGCAATAATTTCTGCTTCTACCAAAGCGACGCGGCAATGACCCGCGCCCATGTACTGGAGCTGGGCGCCTGCATGGGGCTTGGGCATGCCGTCTCCAGTCTCTATGCCGATGAGCGGGGCGTCAGTGAAATCCGGGTGAGCCGCGACCACCGGCAACAGAAATTCATTCCCTATACCGGCCGTTCCCTGAACTGGCACACGGACGGCTATTATCGGTCTTGCGAAAACCGCGGCAACATGATCCGGTCATTTATTCTGCACTGCGTCGAAGCGGCGCCCGACGGTGGAGAGAACCGGTTACTGGACCACGAAATCGCCTATATCCTGTTGCGCGATCAGGACCCGGATTATATTGCGGCGCTTTCGAACCCCGCAGCGATGACCATTCCGGCCAACCGAACGGACGACGGCAACATTCGGGAAAGTGTTACCGGCCCGGTTTTTGCGGTCACCACCGGCGGCCGACTGTGCATGCGGTATACTGCCCGTACCCGCTCTGTTCTGTGGCGCCCTGACCCGCTCCTCAGTGAGGCGCGGGCGGCGTTGACCGATTTACTGGAGAATTCCGAGCATGTCGTCAAACATACCCTGTCCCCCGGCCAGGGACTGATCTGCAACAATGTCCTGCATAACAGAGCCCCGTTCAGGCAATGCCGGCGGCAGAACCGGCTGCTTTACCGCATCCGTTATCGGGATCGGGTCGACGCGCAAATGCGGCAACCCTGATCACGCGGACAACGACGATGCCGCCCGGGAGCGGATTTGACTTCGGCGCCGAAACCGGCGCCGACGCGGTGGTCTCGACCGCTGCCCTCAAGGCCCGTCTGGAGCGGCTCGAAACTCGCCTGGACGAACGGCGGTCAGCGAGCGAAGCGGACCCCGCAGTGATCGCGAAGCTCGACAAGGATGCCGCCCGGCTTTTGCTCGAACTGGGGCAGCACAAGCGCGCATGGCAACGGGCAAGAGCGCAATTCGACCCACTCTTTGCTGTCCGCGACTGGCCGGCAGTAATTGATTTATGTGATCTGCTGTTCCGGTGCAATGAGGCTGACAGCCTGGCCGCGCTGGGACAGGGAGTCTGGCTCGCGGTCACTTTCCCGGTTAACCCGAAAATCACGATCGACATGCTGCAACACGTGATCGATGAAACCGCTGACGATGCCGACGGCGCTGCCGTAGCCGCAGCTGTCGCAGTCTATGTCCATGATCTGCGAAAGGAACAGGTCGAAGACCCCGGGTTGTATGTCGATGCCATGCAGATGCTGACTACCGTTGCCCGCCGCCATGCGGGCGTCCACGATCAGGCCGCTTTCGATCAATGGATCGAGAGGATGGAGTTGGACAGCCCGGAAAAGTTCCTGGTCAGACTGCGTAATGTAATTGACGTACTGGTACAGGATCAGTGGTGGTTCGACCGCGATCAGGTGCAGGCCGCACTGCCGGACGACGGCTGACAGAAACGATGGCGCGGCGCGAAACCCGGGGCCAGGGCGCAAGCGGCTGACATTGTGCAGTCCGCCCCGGTATACGCTGAAGCACGGGAAAAAACGGCAGACAACCTCGACAATCCTGTAATGTCCAGTCAAAACCATATATAATTCACCTGTTGAAAACAGGATATAATCCGTTTGGTTTCATATCTGTGTAGCGTATAAATATCCGATAAAAACCAGGAGATAATTTATGACTGAAAAGAGTAAATGCCCGGTCCATGACATACCCGATCATTCTGCCGGGGGCGGTACCACAAACCGTGACTGGTGGCCGGGGCAACTGAACGTCAACCTTTTGCATCAGCATTCGCCCCGCTCCATTCCGCTTGATCGTGACTTCAATTATGCCGAGGAGTTCGGGAAGCTCGACTATTATGCCCTGAAGGAAGATCTCTGCAAGTTGATGACGAAGTCACAGGACTGGTGGCCGGCCGACTACGGCCATTATGGCCCGCTCTTCATCCGCATGGCGTGGCATGCTGCGGGAACCTACCGCACCGGCGATGGCCGTGGCGGCGCCGGTACCGGCAACCAGCGGTTTGCGCCGATCAACAGTTGGCCCGACAACGGCAACCTCGACAAGGCACGCAGGTTACTGTGGCCGATCAAGCAGAAGTACGGTCGGCAAATTTCCTGGGCCGACCTGCTGATCCTGGCCGGCAACTGCGCTCTGGAATCCATGGGATTCAAGACGTTCGGGTTCGGGGGCGGTCGTGAAGACGTGTGGCAATCCGAGGAAGACATCAACTGGGGCAGCGAGAACGAGTGGCTGGGTGATGAGCGCTATTCGGGTGAACGCGACCTTGCAAAGCCGCTCGGGGCTGTGCAAATGGGGTTGATTTATGTCAATCCGGAAGGCCCGAACGGCAACCCCGACCCGGTCGCGTCCGGAGTCGATGTCCGTGAGACGTTTGCCCGCATGGCAATGAATGACGAGGAAACCGTTGCCCTGACTGCCGGCGGACACACTTTCGGTAAATGTCACGGCGCCGGCGATGCCGCCCATGTCGGGCCCGAACCGGAAGGCGCCGACATCAGGGAACAGGGGCTCGGCTGGATCAGCAGCCATGGTTCCGGCAAGGGCGGAGATGCCATTACCAGTGGAATCGAGGGAGCATGGACAAGCAACCCGACCCAATGGGACATGGGGTATTTCGACAACCTGTTCGGTTATGAGTGGGAGTTAAGCAAGAGTCCCGCCGGCGCCCATCAGTGGGTACCGAAGGATAACGCCGGATCCGACACGGTGCCGGATGCGCACGACCCCTCCAAACGCCATGCGCCGATCATGACTACGGCGGATATGGCCATGAGGATGGACCCGGCCTATGAGCCTGTTTCGCGGCGTTTTCACAAGAACCCCGAAGAATTCGCTGATGCGTTTGCCCGCGCGTGGTTCAAGCTGACACACCGCGATATGGGCCCCCGCGTCCGCTATCTGGGGCCGGAAGTTCCGGATGAGGAGTTGATCTGGCAAGACCCGATTCCGAAAGTCACTCACAAGTTGATCGATGAGCAGGACATTGAGAATCTCAAGGTCAGGATTGAACATTCCGGAATGTCCGTTCCACAAATGGTTTCGATAGCCTGGACCGCCGCGTCCACCTTTCGCGGGTCGGACAAGCGCGGCGGGGCGAATGGCGCGCGTATTCGCCTCGCGCCGCAAAAAGACTGGGAAATCAATCGGTCGGAGTGGCTGCCGACATTGTTGAAGGAACTGGAAGATATCCAGCGAAAATTCAATGACTCGGCAACGAACGGCAAGGCGGTCTCGCTGGCCGATCTAATCGTTCTGGCTGGCTGCACGGGCGTTGAGATGGGCGCAAGGGCTGCCGGATACGAGGTAACAGTGCCGTTCACCCCGGGGCGCGCGGACGCAACCCGGGAACAGACCGATGTGGAGTCCTTCGCCGTGCTTGAGCCGGTTGCGGACGGGTTCCGTAATTATCTGAAGGGGGAACCTTCCCTGCCGCCTGAGCAGTTGCTGATTGATCGGGCGCAATTACTGACGCTGACTGCGCCCGAGATGACCGTTCTGGTTGGGGGTATGCGCACCCTGTGTACAAACGCCGGGCCGTTCATGTACGGAGTTCTGACCAACAATCCGGAAACCCTGACCAATGATTTCTTTGTAAATCTGCTCGACCCGGATATCACCTGGGAGCTATGGGAGCCGAGTCCTGACGAGTATGATGTGTTCGCAGGGCGCAGACCAACCGGTGCAATAAAATGGACCGCCACTCGCGTCGACCTGATCTTCGGTTCAAATTCCCAGCTTCGGGCTATCTCGGAATTTTACGCCTGCAAGGATTCCGGACAACAGTTCGTAGAGGACTTTATAGCGGCGTGGGACAAGGTGATGAATCTGGACCGTTTCGATCTCGCCTGACGCCTGAGCGCCCGGAGACGAGGCGGCAAGCTCCTTGTCACAACACGGGAAATTCGTAACCACTGCCAGCCGGTGGTTGCGGTTTCCCGTGCCCGCTCAAATCGTAAAATTATATATTGCATAATTTTATCGGCTTGTATATTCTGCCCCCGACTTGAGGCAGCCTGACTGTGGCGCCTCGCCGTTCTTCTTAACCTTCTTTATAATGACGGGGGCTTTGGGATGGTTGACGATAGCTACGATGACGACGAACTGGATCTGTCATCTTTGCCCGACGATGAACTCGTTGAACAAATGCACGATGATCTTTATGACGGGCTGCGGGAAGAAATCATGGAAGGCACCCATATTCTGCTTGGGCGGGGGTGGCCCGCCACCCGCATTCTTGATGACGCCCTCGTCGAAGGTATGCGAATTGTCGGCATCGACTTCCGTGACGGTATCTTATTCGTCCCTGAAGTATTGATGTCGGCCAATGCGATGAAAGGCGGGATGGAAATACTCCGTCCGTTACTCGCCGAGACCGGCGCCGAACCGATTGGCAAAATGGTTATCGGTACCGTGAAAGGAGATATCCATGATATTGGCAAGAACCTCGTCGCCATGATGATGGAGGGAGCCGGATTCGAGGTGATTAATCTCGGTATCGACAACCCGGTAGATAATTACCTGAACGCGATTGAAGAACACAAGCCGGACATTATCGGCATGTCGGCGCTGCTGACAACCACAATGCCCTATATGAAAGTAGTGATCGACACTCTCGTGGAAAGGGGCATTCGTGATGACTACATCGTACTGGTTGGCGGGGCGCCCCTGAACGAAGAGTTCGGTCTCGCCATTGGCGCCGATGCCTACTGCCGGGACGCAGCCGTTGCGGTGGAAACGGCGCAAGCCAAGATCGCCGAAAGGCGTGCCGCGTAAGCTCTGGCTCCCTGTTGATTCCTGCGTTGTCCGGTTCCCGATGAGGCGCCCGCGATGAAAAGGGTTCTCGTCATTGCTTGTGGCGCTCTGGCTCATGAACTGGTGCGGATCAAAAACCTCAATCATTGGGAACATGTCGATATCCAGTGTCTGCCCGCCGAGTTGCATAACGATCCACAGAAAATCCCGCCGGCGGTACGCAGAAAAATTCGCGATAATCGAGCAGACTATGAAAAACTGTTTGTGGCCTATTCGGACTGCGGCACGGGAGGATTGCTGGATAAAATGCTCAGGGAAGAAAAGGTCGAACGCCTGCCGGGCGCCCACTGTTACGAAATGTTCGCGGGCAAGGAAAAGTTTCGCCACTTGCATGAGTCCGAGCCCGGCACCTTCTATCTCACCGACTTTTTGGCCACCCATTTTGACCGGCTGGTCATCCGCGGATTGTCTCTGGATCAATACCCCGAATTGAAAGATCAGTTTTTCGGTAATTACAAAAAACTGGTCTATCTGTGCCAGAAGGAAAACGCCGGGGTCGAGAAAGAAGCGCAAAAGGCGGCCCGGTACCTCGGTGTCAGTTATGAGAAGGTAGTGACCGGAGACGCATTTCTGGAATCCGGACTCGAAGTCCGGCTCGCCAGTGGAACGGGGAATACTACGGCCGTATTCTGATTCGGTCCCGTTATTGGCTGGCAGGTTTTGCCCGGAGATATGTTATGGCTCAACTGATTACTGTTTACTGGCGCGATATTCCCGCCCAGGTGATCGCGAAAGAACAGCGAAAATCGGAAAAAATACAGCTTTCCGAACGTTTCGCGCAAGCCATTGATGCAGCCGCCATGCGTGCGGGCAAGGCCGCAACCGACGCCTATCTCGAGGAATGGAGGCGGGTTGCCGAGAGCTGCGGAGATGATCTCGAGTCTGCGGCGCGGGAGAGAGCGGCCAGTCTGGAAGCGTCATATGACCGGGAAAGATTGCTCCGGCTTGTGCGCAATCACGGTAATGATTCCGAAACACAGTCTTGACCCCGGTGCCTTGAAACAGGCGGATCTTCCGGCTGACGTTCTTCATGGACGGGTCGTAAGAAACGTAAACAGATAAAGCTATGACAGATACCGTTATCAGTTCAGCAACCCGGGAAGTGCGTATCGGCTTTGAGCAGCCATTCGTCATTATCGGAGAAAGAATCAACCCGACCGGCAGGAAGATCCTCGCACAAGAAATGAAGGTCGGGGATTACAGCCGTGTGCGAAGCGACGCGCTGGCGCAGGTCGCCGCGGGCGCCGCCGTGCTGGATGTCAATGCCGGAATTCCGTTGGCCGACGAGCCGCGAATTCTGGCTGAAGCCATTCAACTGGTGCAGTCGATTACCGATGTGCCGCTGTCCATAGACTCCTCGATTGTAGCGGCGCTGGAGGCAGGCTTGCAGGTTTATCAGGGCAAGGCGCTGTTGAATTCGGTAACCGGGGAGGAAGAACGGCTGGAATCGGTATTGCCGCTCGTCAAAAAATACGGCGCCGCCGTGGTTGCAATTTCCAACGACGAAGCCGGCATATCTGAAAATCCGGATGAACGTTTCGATGTCGCAAAAAGAATCATCGAACGGGCGGCCGACTACGGGATTCATTACAGCGATGTCGTGGTTGACCCGCTGGTCATGCCGGTTGGGGCCGTCAATAGCGCCGGCCGCCAGGTATTGCATCTGGCCAGACGTCTGCGGCAAGAGTTGAAGGTGAATACCACCTGTGGCGCCTCGAATTTCAGTTTCGGCATCCCGAATCGAAAGGGAATGGATGGGCATTTTCTCAGTATGGCGATTGGCGCAGGCATGACCTCGGCGATCACGAACCCGCTTCATGAAGAGGTCATGCAGGCAGTAATGAGCGCCGATGTGGTTATGGGGCATGATGTTAATTGCGCGCGCTGGCTGAAAAAATATCGACAGCCGACCCCTGAAAGCACGAGCGGCGGGCGCAGCAATCGCCGGCGGCGCAGGGGATAACTCCGTCTTGTTCGGGCTTTGCAAATTGCCTGGATCAGGAACAGAGCGGTGACTGCCATGGATTGCCGGATCTGTGAAATCGACATTGCAGGAAAATGAACGAAGCCAGCGCAACCGTACAGGTCGTCTTCACGCCGTCAGGCAAACGCGGGCAGATTACACGAGGGATATCTGTGCTGGAGGCGGCCCAGCAACTGGGCGTGGACCTGGATACTGTATGCGGCGGCCGCGGTATCTGCGACCGTTGCCAGATTGATCACAGTATCGGTGAGTTCGCCAAGTTCCACATCCACTCCAACGCGGAAAACCTGTCACCCCAAAGCGCCAGCGAGAAGGCATTTTTTGGCGGGAGAGCGTCTTCGACCCGCAGGCTGGGTTGTCAGGCGAAACTGCTTGGAGATGTGGTTATCGACGTGCCGCCGGAAAGCCAGGCGCACAAACAGGTGGTTCGCAAACGGCTGGATGTTCACGGCATCACCCTGAACCCGTCTGTTCGACTGCATTATATCGAAGTGCCCGAACCGGACATGCACGACCCAAGCGGGGATTTGCAACGCACCCGGGACGCGCTTGAGTTCGACTGGAGCCTGCCTGATGTTTCATTCGATTTCCATCTGTTGGCTTCACTACAGAATGTATTGCGCCAGGGAGAGTGGAAAATAACCGTTGCAGTGCATGGCGGGAAACAGGCGATCGCTATCTGGCCCGGACTTAAAACAAACATTTACGGGGTGGCGGCGGATGTCGGCTCAACCACCATTGCAGCGCATTTATGCGATCTGGTCAGCGGCCGGGCGATTCAATCGGCCGGGCGAATGAATCCGCAGATCCGGTTTGGTGAAGACTTGATGAGTCGGGTTTCCTGGGTGATGATGAATCCGGGCAGGGAAGCGGACATGACCCGCGCAGTGCGAGAGGCGGTGCAGGGATTGATCGAGGATCTGGCTGCCACAATGGACATTGAGCTGACCGATGTGGTGGACCTGACGCTGGTCGGAAACCCGGTCATGCACCATTTGCTGCTGGGCATCAGCCCGATCGAACTGGGCGGCGCCCCGTTTGCCCTGGCTACCGATGCCGCTGTTGACATCAGGGCGGGAGACATTGACCTTAAAGTGAACCCCGGCGCCAGAGCCTATATTCTCCCCTGTATAGCGGGCCATGTGGGGGCGGACGCCGCCGCCGCCACGCTTTCCGAAGCTCCCTATGAACGCAACGAACTGACCCTGCTGGTGGATGTCGGCACCAATGCGGAAATCGTACTCGGTAACAACCGGAAAATGGTAGCGGCTTCCAGTCCGACGGGGCCCGCCTTTGAGGGCGCGCAAATCAGTGGGGGGCAAAGAGCGGCGCCGGGGGCGATCGAAAGAGTACGTATCGACAGACAAACCCTCGAACCCAGATTCCGCGTCATTGGCAGTGAATTGTGGTCCGATCAACCCGGTTTCGTCGAGGAGACTGCATCCACCGGCATTACCGGAATATGCGGTTCGGGCATTATAGAGGTGATTGCCGAAATGTATCTTGCCGGACTGATCAGGCCGGATGGCGTGATTGATGGCAATCTGGCTGCAAGAACCGGACGCCTGACCCGGAATGAGAAAACCTGGAGCTACACACTCTATGATGAGGACCGGATCCGGATATTGATTACGCAGAATGATGTACGGGCAATCCAGTTGGCGAAGGCCGCATTGTACGCCGGCGCGCGCTTGTTAATGGACAAACTGAAGGTGGACTCGGTTGACCGGATTCGGCTGGCGGGGGCGTTCGGGGCGCACATCGATGTCAAATATGCGATGGTACTCGGCATGATTCCGGATTGCGAACTGGCGCACGTCAGCTCTGCCGGCAACGCGGCCGGCGCCGGCGCCACCATTACCCTGCTTGATGTCGATGCGCGCTCGGAGATTGAGGACACAGTCAGGCGCATCCGCAAGGTGGAAACAGCAGTAGAAGCCAGATTTCAGGAACATTTTGTAGACGCCCTGGCAATACCGCACAAAACGGCGGCATTCGATCATCTCAGAGAGCAGGTCGATCTTCCGCGCCCTGCCGATTCGGAATCGGAAACTCCCGCAACAGGACGACAGCGCCGCCGTCAGCGCCGCCAGCCTGCGCGGTGACAAACCCGCAACCGGGAACATCTGTAGCGCAGCAATCAAGATAGAGAAAAAGTCCCTTTCGACTTTGATTGCAAGCAACCAATCATATCAAGTGACCGCAGACACTGCCCTGCAATAGCTTTCCGTTGCACTGAAACCAGTCTCGGTCAACGTCCGGGGTGAACCCGGGAAGTAAAGAAAAACATGTAAATTCCTGCTTTAGCCAGGCCATCGGGCAGAAACATCATACTCAAACAATTCCTTTTTTGAATTCCTCTTTCGAATCGCACAACACCGGACATCTTCAAAGCCCACGTCTCTAAGCATTGCCGCGTAAAGTTGCTCCACGGGCAACAAAACACCGTAGAATGTCGAATTGCCTACGATGTAATGCAATTCGCTGCCCTTACGGACTATAGGCGCCAGAGAATTAACATGTTCCCAAATATCGTTGAAATACCTGGAAACATACTTCGCAAGTATTATCCCGTTTTTGTTTTGATCCTGTGCGATTCTATCTAAAGGTTGATTGAGTAACGGATGTGTAAACGAATCATTCGGCTGTTTCCAGTCAACAAGCCTGCTGGTCGCGACGCCCCATGTGCCACCAATTGCCGACCAGTCCAACTCACCCGCATCGCGTCCGTTGTCCAGAAAACCGAGCCAATACATGTAAGGCCGAAGCTCACGAATGTACGACATCCGATTAGCATATGGAGGTGATGTAATAATCAAGTCGAAAGAACCATTGATTATTCGTCCCAGGTTCCTGGCGTCCCCAAACACAACTTGCCCCGTTCCACTTGGGTTATCTTCTGCGCCATCCAATACGAACTGCAAGTCTTCGCCGAACCTGCGCTTCATATCTCCGCCAAACGGTATGCTCAATTGGGCATCATCTTTGAAGGACATGGACTGATGGTTAAACGCAGCATTTGATAAACCAATCAGCGTCCTGCAAAACGCCACCAACAGAAGGTCTCTTTCAGGGGATTGTTTCTCGCTCTCAGCCTCAATGCAAGACTTCAACTTGCGTAGAAATACCAACGCCTCCGCACACCACCACCGATCAATGTTGTGAATAGGCGGCGTTTCGGCTGGCTCGACTGTGCCCCCCTTAAGCGCATCAATCACTCGTGCATACGCAGAGCGCGTTGATGTTAGTGTGGCGCCAGAGTATCGGGCGGTCTTCGCTCTGCCAAACCATACCAGGAAAGGATTGATATCTGTCGTTATACCTTCGTGCCCGTGGCAGGCAGCGCTCAAGGCCGTTGTGGCCGTCCCACAAAACGGATCCAGCACGCGCCGCGGCCGGTCGTGTTGGGCCATGAGTTCTTCTACTATCTTGATCGAATATGCGGGTGTTAAGCGTAGCCAGCCATGTCGTCCCGAGTTCGCATTGAACTTATGTGTGTAGTCCGCCCTTTGTCGCAACTTCTCTCCGGCAATGACGCTCACATCACCTCCGGTGCGAGCAGAGCGCGCAAGATGGCATCAATTTCCTCTCGAAGCGTTGAACTATTCTGCTCGAAGAAGGCTGCGAGGTCATAGCCAATAACTTCCTGCATAAAGTCATAGGTAGAGACCAACGAATCTTTAGTACCGGGGGCGCCGGTTACGACGGACCACTTTTCCGCCCGGTAGCGCATCAGGATATCGCTATCTATCTGTCCTGATAGAATCACCACACAAGGGAAATAGCCTTTGGTATACGCTGTCGCAGCATTAGCGATGTCGGCATTTTGTCGCTTTGAGTCCTTACTCTTGTAGCCTTGTCGAACTTCAAAAATAGCGCCCGATAAACTTCCAAATACTTTGTCATCAACATCCAGCATCTTTGCAGACTCTTTCATCCATCCAAGGAAACGGTCTCGCTTTACCTTATCGTTGATCTTGTCGAGGGGGACCCGGCCATCCAGATATAGCGTCCGCCTCCGCCCGCTGGGCAACGTTACCTGATACGACCATGTAGCATCTTCCTCTGATAGCCCCATGGAGTCTTTGATGACTCTGCGAAACAGCTTCTCGCATCCGATCCCGATCTGTCGATATACGCTTGTCATACCGCCAGCAGCTTTGTGGGCTGCGTACATCATCGGGTTGTCGAGTCCAAACCAACTGTAGAACATATCTCTCTGATACAACTCTCGAAATTGCTCAAACGTTAGCCCGCCACCCCTTGTTCCTTGTCCAAACTTCGGTTTGTATTGTGAAGAAACCCTGATCGCGTCCAAAACGATCTGTAGATATTCCTCGTCCCTGGCGTTCCTGGCTTTCATTGTCATTTCCAGATTTTTCTGGTCGGCTTGGCGGCGGGTTGTTTCGATATACAGTTTGCTGTTACCCGTAACATGCGTGCAAACCGGACAATACCATATCAGGCATTGATTTCATCCATTAGCTGTCTGACCTGCTTCTGGTTGGCCATTTTCAGCAACCGCTCTGCCAGAGGTTGTATTCTCGTGATATTGGTGAGCCGGACCTGCCGCTTCACCTCAAGGATAGTCGACTGCTCCATGCTGAAATCCCGCAAGCCCAAGCCAAGCAACACGCGGGTGTAACGCACATCCCCGGCCATTTCGCCGCACATGGAAACCGGAATCCGGGCCGTTTTCCCGGCATCAATCGTGCTCTTTATCAATCTCAAAATAGAAGGATGCAGCGGGTCGTAAAGATAGCTCACATCATCATCAACGCGGTCAATCGCTAACGTGTATTGAATCAGGTCGTTGGTCCCGATAGCCAGAAAATCAAGCCTGTCCGCAAACAGGTCGGCTGCAACCGCTGCCGCCGGCACTTCAATCATACCGCCGACAGGCACATCGGGGTCGTAAGAAAAGCCTTGCGAGCGAAGCTCTTCACGTATCTCCCGGAGCAATAAAAACAACTGATCCAGTTCATCCATACTGGATAGCATCGGCGCCAGCAGTCTGGCCCGCCCATGCACCGCCGCCCGGTAAATTGCCCGCAACTGTGGTTTGAACAGGGCCAGATCGTGCAGACACAAACGGATAGCGCGCCGCCCCAGCGCGGGATTGGTGATCGCATTGTTGGCGCCGATACCCGCCACCGGTTTATCTCCACCGATGTCCAGGGTGCGAAATGTGACGGAGCGAATCGTCTGCTTCAGGATGCGACTGTATTCCCGGTACTGTTCCTCTTCGTCCGGGAGGCCGGCACGATTCATATACAGGAACTCGGTTCGATACAAGCCGACTCCATCAGCATTCAGCAACTCACTCGCAAGCGCCTCTCCGGGCAACCCGATATTGGCATTCAATGCCACTTCAACACCATCCAGGGTGGTGGCTGTCTCTTGCGCGAGAGATTCCAGTTCCTGGGAGCGGCGCAGAATTTTCTCCCTTCTGATTCGATAGGCTTGCAGCGTGGACTGATCGGGATTGGCGAGAACCGCCCCCCGCTTGCCATCTATAATCAGTCGCTCTCCATTACGCAAGTAGCGAATGCCGCCATGCAACCCGACAATGGCCGGGATTTTCAGGCTTTTCGCGAGAATCGCGGTATGTGAAACAGGACTGCCGAGATTGGTGATGAATCCCCTGATATGATGCTTGTTCAGTTCAATGGTATCCGCGGGAGTCAGATCATTGGCTACAATAATTTGCGCCTCGCTTGCCCCCTCGGAGTTTTTCCCTTCGGATAGCGCTCCCGGAGCGTTCTGATCATCTATCAGCGCACCCTGAATACGGTTGATAACCTGGGCTACATCGACTGACTTGCCGCTCAGGTAAGGGTCATTGATTTCGCTGAATATTTTTTCGAGATCGGCGGCGTGTCGCTGCAATGCCGCCTCTGCATTGATACATTGCCCGCGGATGATGGAAACGGTCTCCTGACCAAGCATCGGGTCATCCAGCATCAATGACTGCGCCCGTAATATGGCGCGAATTTCAGAAACCCCTTCGGAAGGTAATTGCCCGTCAATAATTGCGAGCCTGTGGGCGGCGCTCCTGATCGCCTGTTCGAGACGGGCGACTTCCTGTTCGATATTTTCGGGTTCTATGTCGTAGCTTGGGATATCCTGTCCGGGTTGCCGCATCACTCTGGCGGTACCGATAGCAATACCATGCCCGACCCCGTTCCCATAGAGCGCTAGCATGGCTTCTCCCGTCCCCTATTCCCCTTCATCGAAATAGTTCTCGAACAGCGCCGCTATCTCTTCGCTGGCCTGCCGGGCATCACCGCCCTCAACCACCAGTTCAAGTGATACCCCCTGGGTCGCAGCCAGCATCAGTATCGCCAGGATACTTTTGGCGTCCGCGGATTTTTCGCCATTATGGAGCGTGACTACGCTTTCATAACCGGAACACAACCTGACCAGTCTGGCTGCGGCACGGGCGTGCAATCCCAGTTTGTTTATGACGTGAATCTGTTTGCACACCCTCATTTTTCAATATCCCGATGGCGTATCTGTGCGTCGATACGCTCCCCGGAGAAAAGCTGCATCAACTGTTTGCTGACAAAGACCGAACGATGCCGCCCGCCAGTGCAACCTATCGCTACCGTAATGTAACTTCGGTTTTCACGAATGAATCCTGGCAACCACTTCCCCAGAAAGCAAAATATTTCCGTGATCATGTCATTGACAATCGGCTTGCTTTGCATGAAATCGTGGACCGCTTGATCCAGCCCGGTCAGCGATCTCAAGGATTCGTCCCAATACGGATTGGGCAGGCATCTGACATCAAACACGAAATCCGCTTCGCGGGGAGTCCCGTGCCTGAAACCGAACGATTCAATCAGGAACAGCGGATTGGAAGACAAGCCGGCGCCGGCAAAATCCCGCACCAGACCACGTAGCTCATGCGGCGCCATATCGGTCGTGTTGATGACGTGATCAGCCCTGTCGCGCAAGGACCGGGTCAGGGCGCGTTCAAGCCGAATACCCTCAAGCAATGGGGTGCGGGTATCGGTAAGCGGGTGTTTTCTTCGGGTCCCACCATAACGGCGCGCCAGCTGTTGTTCTTCCGCTTCAAGGAACAGTATCCGATAACGGATACCATGTTCCTCAAGTATCGACAAATGAGTATTCAGTTCCGGCAGATAGCTCTTGTTACGGGAATCTATACTGACTGCGGCGCCCGGAAGCCCGCTGCTATCGGCATTGACAGCGCCCGTTTGTCCGGGAAAATCGGCAATAAATTGATGCAGCAGAGGGGCAGGCAGGTTGTCGATACAAAAATAGCCGATATCTTCCAGCGACTGCAACGCGACACTCTTGCCGGAGCCGGACAAGCCGCTGATGATAATCAGGTCAATGTCGGCTCTGGTCATTTCCTCACATCCCGGGATCATTTCCGATACCGGCCAGCGCGCCCCATGTTTCAAGAAACAAAACAGTGATACAGCGCTTGCGCTGTACGGGTTTTCCTGAGACGGTCTGTAAATTGTTCGTCGCTGAACTTCCCTGCAAGCAAGGCAAGCAGGTTCAGATGCATGTCACGAGCGCTTTCCGGAATTACCAGACAGACCGCGAGCCAGACAGGCTCTCCATCCGGCGCATCATAGTCAACCGGCTGTTTGAGCCTGGCGATTGAAATTATCGGCCGGGCCAGTCCTGCAATACGTCCATGGGGTAATGCGACCCCTTTTCCGAGCGCGGTACAACCGAGGCGCTCGCGATTATACAAAGTGTCAAAAATCAGGTCGAAACCGAGCCGGGTTTCATCGCCGCCGTCACCGGCGCCGCTGCTGTTGGCAACCAGTCTGGCAAACTGTTCGAGTAACCGCTTTTTGCTCGTCACTTCCAGATCTGCAATGACGAGGCTGCAATCCAGATAATCTTTCAGCGTTACGCCAAGGGCAGCAGGCGGCTCATCGCCATAATGAACCGCCTCGTTTACTGAATCGATCATCCGGGAATATGTTTGATCGATTCGGCGTTTCTATGGTGGTCAACCCGTTTCTCCTTGTGCTTTATAACCTGCCTGTCCAGTTTATGCGCCAGCGCGTCAATTGCTGAATACATGTCCTGTGCAGTGCTTGAAGCGTGGATCGTAGCCCCTTTTGTATTCACGGTCGCCTCCGCGATATGCCGGGTTTTTTCAACATGCAGTACTACATTTGTCTTGGTAACAGAATCAAAATGCCGTGCGATCTTTTCGATTTTTTCCGATACGTGATGATACAGGGACTCGGTTATTTCAAGATGTTGACCACTTACGGATATTTGCATGAATTTTACTCCAGGGTTTGTGTTGATGATTATGCACTCCCGGCTGGCCCGGTATCGCAAGCCGAAAACCCGGATCCGGGTTTGCCGGAAACGCGCGCCGCCAGCGGCTCTTTATGGCGGTACATATTTCCAGTGTACAGCAAAAAAACATCCTCTAACAACCCGCGCCAATATCATCGTATCACACAGACGACCCCACAGTCTCATATCAAGTGAACCCGGACAGCGCTTGCCGTCCATTGTCAGTTACTTTATGATCGCCCCATGACCGAAGCCATTGCATTTGACACCCACCGCTTTATCAAGCGCCTGACTGCCTGCGGCTTCACCGAGCCACAGGCAGAGACCCTGGCGGATGAACATGTTGCCCTGCTCAATGCCAATCTCGCCACCAAGACTGATGTGGCCCGGATCCAGGCCGGCATTGAGGCGCTCAGGGCCGACGTTGAGACCCTGAAACAGGAAACCAAAGCCGATATCGAAACCCTGAGACAGGAAACCAAAGCCGATATCGAAACCCTGAGACAGGAAACCAAAGCCGGCATTGAGGTGGCGAAGTCCGATCTGATGAAATGGATGATCGGCGCCCTGATTGCACAGGGTGGTCTGATCGTTGCCCTGATCAAACTACTGTAACACGCCAGACAGGCCCAAGGATCAACGATAAAAAGGGGGTGACTTCGTCACCACCCCTTCCCCCGGAATCTCATATACTCGCGCCGACGGTGGCAAGCGCCCCGTTTTCGATCCATATTGTGAACCCTCTGCGTCGTATCCCGTATGTGATTACTACCGGTAGACCGATCACATCCTGAAGCCACGACCGAAATAGACATCCCTGGCCCTTTCGTCGGCCATGATGGTCTGCGGCGGTCCGGAAACCAGCGCTTGCCCCCGGTGCATGAGGTAGGCGCGATCACAGATTCCCAGGGTCTCGCGGACGTTATGGTCGGTAAGCAATACACCGACCCCCTTTTGTCTGAGCATTTTGATCATATGCCGGACATCCTGAACCGCAATCGGATCGATCCCGGCAAAAGGCTCATCAAGCAGAATAAATCCGGGTTCGAGGGCGAGCGCGCGGGCGATTTCCACCCGTCTTTGCTCACCGCCTGACAATTGAATGGCCGGCTTGTCCCTGAGCCCAAGAATACCGAATTCCTCGAGAAGACACTCACTGACCCGGCGTTGCTCTTCCTTGCTGTGTTTTCCCGAGATTTCGAGTACGGCAAGCAGATTCTGCTCGGTCGTCAGCTTCCTGAATACCGAGTGCTCCTGGGGCAGATAACCGATTCCCCTGCGCGCCCGTTCGTGCATGGGCAGGCGGGTAATGTCCTCATGATCAAGATGGATCACCCCTTCATCACATTGAACCAGCCCGATCAACATGTTGAAGCTGGTTGTTTTACCCGCTCCGTTCGCCCCCAGTAATCCGACCACTTCGCAGCTGGATACAGTCAGATCGATATGATCGACAACGGTGACTCGCCGATATTTCTTTTTCAGTCCTGTGGCAGTCAGCCTTCTCGCGGGACGGCAAGCTGTCTTTCCATCATACTCGGGCAGATTGTGCGGCAATCACCCGCTCTCCTTTTTACGCGGCTGGATCACCGTCTTGACCCTGGAATGGTCCTGCGGTTCGCTACCGTCGCCGGATTGCACAGCCTGATCGCCGGTTATTCTGGCTTCCCTCGTAGCCCGATTATAAACGGCCCGGTTCCCGGTAATAAGCGAACCGCCCTGCTCCATCGTGGCGCGATTTTCCAGTATCAACAGGTCGTTTGTCTGGTCCAGCGTGATTTTCAGCGCCGATAGCCGGATATCTTCGTCCTGGTCCGCGGGGCGTTGTTTGAACCGTGCAGGGTCGCCGGTACAAACGGCTTCTTCCAGCGCCTGGTTTTCATCAAGGGAGGTAACCAGTTTATCGCAATTCAGGCGTACACTGCCCTGGATCAGCACCACATTGCCGCGATATATGCGCACCCTTTCGGTAACATTGATTTCCACGTCGTCCGCATCCAGGAAGGTGGGCTGGCTGGCATCGCCATCCAGCGCCGCAACTGTTTGCATGGACAGATACAGCAGCAATCCGGTAACAGCCCATCTCAGCATTCTTTTACAATCTCCCTCATTGTTCACCTTTCAGGTTAATGGTCATTTTATCCGATGCGGCTACACTGCGGGAAACCCCGTTGCGGCTTTCAAAAGCGCGGACATTTCCATCCAGTAAAACGGTGGATCGGTCATCATATATCCACCCGGTTTGTGCATAAATGTGACTCAGGACGCGCCCGGAATCATACTGTATGACTTGAGGGTTACTCAACAGGGAGCGCCTCTCGGCAGGATAATGCGTCAACCTGTCGGCAACAACCCGATACTCCCTTCCGTTTTCCCCGGAGGTGGTCGAAACCGGGTTTTCGATAAAATAATCCGGTTCATTCGCTTGCCGGGCGACTGCACGGTCCACCTTTGTCGGCAAATCAGGCTGGACCCATACAGACAACAGGAAGAAAAGGATCACCCCTGCGGCCAATACCGGATTTTCCTTCAACCAGCCCATCAATCATATCACGCCACTGCGCAGCAGATCATGGGTATTGAGCGCTCCCACCACCTGATCGTTGTCATCAACCACGAAGAGACCATTGATCGCATGGGGGCCCTGCTGCGCGAAATCTCTCATGATTTTGACAATTTCTTCTGCCAATGTATGCGGGGCAACCGTGACCGGGTCTCTCGTCATCAGATCTCTCGCCTTACTCTCGTACACATTGACCTCTTTTCCCAGCGCGCGCCGCAAATCCCCATCGGTGAACATGCCCAGTAACCGGTTGTTGTGATCAACGACGCCGGCCATGCCCAGGGACTTGGAGGACATTTCGAGCAACAACCGGTCCATAGTCGCATGCTCCCTGACGAGGGGGAGTTCATCACCCGTGTGCATGAGGTCGCTGGCATACAGCAACAGACGCCTGCCCAGCGCTCCACCGGGATGGGTGCGGGCAAAATCCTGGATTGAAAACCCGCGCAGCTTCTGCACTGCCACCGCCAGCGCGTCACCCATGACCAGGGTTGCCGTTGTGCTTGCGGTCGGCGCAAGATTATGCGGGCACGCTTCCCTGTGCACACCGACATCCAGATTGGCATCGGATTGATGCGCCAGTGTCGAGGCCGGATTGCCGCTCATTGCAATCAGTTTAATCCCGAGCCGCTTGACGATCGGGATGATCGAAACCACCTCGATCGTTTCGCCCGAATTGGAGATCGCGATCACCAGATCACGAGTGGTCAACATTCCCAGGTCGCCATGACTGGCTTCCCCCGGATGCAGGAAAAAGGCAGGCGTCCCGGTACTCGCCAGAGTGGCTGCAATCTTGCCCCCTATATGCCCCGATTTGCCCATGCCGATCACGACAACCCGCCCCTCGCACTCAAGTATCATGTTGCATGCCTTGCCAAATCCACCGTCGAGGCGGTCCGGCAAAGCGAGCACAGCGGCCGCCTCGACCTCGATGACGGAGCGCGCGCAACGAACAGGATCGATTTCGGGTTGTGGGGTGGGCATGGTTGATATAATGACTGCAAGTGGAGTATATACCAGCAAGGTACGATGATAATTGACGGAGAATGAACAATGACTGAATTGCCGGAAATAACCGAACTGCAAAGTACCCGCATTGATGCGGCGGTCTTCAGAAAGATGATCGATCACTTGCGCAGAAATCCCCGGGTGCAGAATATCGATCTCATGAATGTAGCTTATTTTTGCCGCAACTGTTTCTCGAAATGGTATATGAGCGCCGCCCGCGATGAGGGCATTGAACTCGACTACGACCAGGCCCGGGAAATCATCTACGGCATGCCGTACGGCGAATACAAGGCTATATACCAGAAAGAAGCTACCCGCGAGCAGCTGGACAAATACGCGGAAAGCCGCAAAAAAGCGACTGAATGAGAGTATGCAACCGGCGCCTGCCAATGTTCACTACTCCTTGAGGAGGAGTGTGCAAGGGGAGTGATCGCTGCATACGGAATACAACGCCGGCGACCACAGGGAGTTCGTTAAAACAGCGATTCGTTAGCCGGTTCGTTGCCGCTTGCGTCCACATCCGCGCTTTGTGGGCCGATTGCATCGCCGGGCTCCGTGCCGGCAAGATAATATTCCAGGTACCCGTCCGGATCGTCCGGCGAGGTGGGTTTTGCCGTTTCCCGGTTGATGAAACGGGTAGTTATGTTTTCCGGGATGACCTCGGGCTTCTCGGGGTAGTCCGGTAAAACATGACCCATGAAGTCAATCCAGATAGGGAGCGCCGCGCTCGCTCCGGATTCTCGCCTGCCCAGGTGCGCCGGTTCATCAAAACCAACGAAAACGGTGGTGATCACATCGGAATTGAATCCGGAAAACCACGCGTCCCGGAAATTGTTGGTAGTCCCTGTCTTGCCCGCCAGGTCGGAACGGTTCAGCGACTGCGCGCGGCGCCCCGTGCCGGTTGCAATGACCTGCTTCATGATACTGCCGGTCAAAAAGGCATTCGCGGCCGAGAGCGACCGCTCGGGAGTTTGCGTGGAAAGCCCGACTTCGGCAGAACCGGTTTCCCCGGATTCATGCGGGCAGTCCTGACAGGGCGGAACAGGCAAGGAAACAGGATTGCCCTCGGCATCCTCGATTTTTTCAATGAACCAGGGCGCGACCCGGAATCCTCCATTGGCAAAAACAGCAAAGCTGGATGCCAGATTGAGCGGCGTGACACTGGCGCTGCCGAGAGCAAGAGAAAAACTGCGGGGCATTTTTTCCGGGTCAAAACCGAATCTGGCGAGATGTTCGATCGTCGTATCCAGTCCCATTGCGCGGAGCAGGCGGACGGATACGAGGTTAAGGGAGAGGCTCAGCGCTTTCCTCAGGCGGGTGGGGCCGAAAAATTTCCTGCTGTAGTTCTGTGGTTTCCAGATTCCTTCCAGATCGTCCTCTACAACGACAGGCATGGCGCTTACCCGGCTGGATGGGGTAAAACCGTTATCAAGCGCCGCCGAATAAATGAATGGTTTGATATTCGACCCCGGCTGTCGTTCAGCTTGGGTAGCGCGATTGAACTTGCTCAGATAGTAATCGAACCCGCCGACGAGCGCCAGAATAGCTCCGCTGTTGGGGTCCAGACTGACCAGGGCGCCGGACACCTCCGGTATCTGGGAAAGCATCCAGTTATTTTCCGTGAGCCCCCTCAAATATACGACATCACCTGCCGAGACAACATCACTGGCAGAAGTCAATTCAGGACCGATACTGTTGGCGCGGATATACTTTCTCGCCCATTGCATATTTTTCCATTCAATGGTGAGCGTATCGCCGCGGCTGTTGAGCGCCTCGAAAGACCGGTCGGCCACCCGGATCACGACTGCCGGTACGATTTCCCTGCTTGACGGATATTGGGACAGTATGTCGAGCAGATTCTGCGCCGTCCCTCCGGAAACGGGCAAGTCAGCCGGAGCAACATTGCCGATCGGACCCTTGAAGCCATGACGCATGTCATAGTCAATGAGGCCCCGGCGCAGCGCCTCATCCGCTTTTTTCTGATATTCGCTGTTTACGGTAACGGTGACGTTCAATCCGGCCCGGTAAATGTCGTCACCGAGCCGTTCAAACAGGAACCGTCTCGCCATTTCCGATACGTAAGGAGCCTGAAAGTCTGCGTCAGTGACATGCAGCCACGCCGTGAGCGGCGACTTGCTGGCCGTTTCCAGGCTGAGTTTGTCGATTCTGCCGAGTGCATACAGCCGGCTTAAAACATGAGCGCGCCTTTCCCGGGCGCGTTGCGGGTTCGATATCGGGTTGTCTGCGGACGGGGCTCTGGGCAAGCCGGCCAGCATGCAGATTTCCGGCAGGCTGAGTTCCGCGAGACTGACGCCATAGTAGACCTGCGCCGCTGCGGCAAAACCATAGGAGCGGTGGCCGAGAAAAATCTTGTTGAGATAGAGTTCAAGAATTTCGTCCTTGGTCAGGGCCCGCTCCATCTTGAAAGCCAGAAGCATTTCCTTCAGCTTGCGGGTATAGGTCTTTTCCGGACCGAGGAAGAAATTTCGCGCCACCTGCATCGTGATCGTGCTGGCGCCCTGGCTGCGCGAACGGCTCATGAAGTTGCTGATCGCGGCACGCACAATTCCCGGGAAATCAACGCCGGTATGGTGGTAGAAACGATCATCCTCGGTAACGAGCAGGGCGTCTATGAGAAGCGGCGGCACCTCGTCAAGGGTGACAGGAATACGTCTTTCTTCACCATATTCGGCGATCAGCTTGCGGTCGGAACTGTAAATTCGAAGCGGAATATTGAGGGGCGCCTGTCGAATCTCATCAACCGATGGCAGGTCGGGCAACAATGAGGCCGCGTAAAGAACCAGACCTGTTGCCAGGGTTACGGCAAAAACAAATCCGGCATAGATCAGTCTCAATACGATTTTTGCGAGAAATGCCATATGAAATGTCTTTCAAAAGGGCTGTTTCAGAGGCTATTATAGCTGTTATGGAAAATATTTATCTGATTGGTCTGCCCGGGTCGGGAAAGACCACGGTTGGCAGAAACCTTGCCCGCTTCCTGTGCCTGGACTTCATGGATACGGACCAGATGATCGAAAAGAGGACGGGTGTTTCCATCAGCCATATCTTCGAGATAGAGGGAGAAGCCGGATTTCGCAAGCGGGAAAACCGGTTGTTTGCAGAGACCGGCGAACGCACCCGAACGGTTATTTCCACCGGCGGCGGTATTATTCTCAGTGATTCGAACCGGAAACTGATGCGCGAGCACGGACGAGCGGTTTATCTCAAGGCCCCGGTGGACATTTTATGGTCGAGACTGGAGAGTTGCTGCAACCGCCCCCTGCTGCAAACCGCCGCCCCGCGCACCACAATCGCCGGACTGATGAAAGAACGCGGGCCATTGTATGAAGCGCAGGCGGACTGGGTCGTCGAAGTCACTACAGAAACAGCGAAAAGGACTGCCCGTAAAATTGCACAGCTGATCAATCATCCGCCGGCAGGCAAACAACCATGAAAACCGTCCACGTCAATCTTGGCAAACGCAGTTACGATATCCGCATTGCGCCGGGGATACTGGATGACCGCGAGCAGTTGCGCCCCTGGATTCGCGGGGAGCAGGTTTTCATTATTACGAACGAAGTGGTTGCCCCGCTTTACCTGGAGAAAATAACAAACAGCCTGGCCGGCAAATCGGTCGAGCAAATGGTCCTCAAGGACGGAGAAGGAGTCAAGACGTTATGCACCGCCCGCGAAATCTTTGACCGCATGATTTCGGTCCCGCTGGAGCGCTCGACCACCGTAATCGCCCTGGGAGGGGGCGTGGTCGGAGATATTGCCGGATTCGTTGCCGCCTGCTATCAACGGGGTGTTCCGTTCATCCAGATACCTACGACGCTGCTTTCCCAGGTCGACTCATCCGTTGGCGGCAAAACCGCGGTCAATCATCCACGCGGCAAGAATATGATTGGCGCCTTTCATCAGCCGCAAGGGGTATTAATCGATGCCTCTACCCTGTCCACTCTGGAACCGAGGCAGTTTTCCTCCGGTATTGCGGAAGTAATCAAATACGGAATGATCAATGATCCGCCGTTTTTCGCATGGCTGGAAGACAACATCGAGCGGATCATGGCGCTCGATCAGAAAGCGCTCGGGTACATGATCGAACAGTCCTGCCGCAACAAGGCGCGTATCGTCGAACGGGATGAAAAGGAAGCCGGTATGCGGGCGTTGCTGAACCTTGGGCATACGTTCGGCCACGCTATCGAAACATCGACACAATACGCCGGCTGGCTGCACGGTGAAGCAGTCGCCCTCGGCATGATCATGGCCGCATTCATGTCGAAACTGCAGGGTGACTTTTCCGAACAGGCGCTGACCCGTCTGCAATCGTTACTGGACAGGGCGCGATTGCCGACACAGCCATGCCATGCTCTTTCAGCGCAAAAACTTAAAGGATTGATGAGGCTGGATAAAAAAGTTCGCCGCGGCAAGTTGCGGCTCGTGTTGCTGAAGGGAATCGGGCAGGCTTACATCACGCACCAGTATGACGAGGCCGCGCTTGATACCACGCTGGAATACTTCGCACAGTCTTTCCCAATTGAGAAGTGAGCCTGAAGAGAGAGCATTTACTGGTCTTTATTCAAACGCTTTTCCAAGCTTGCAAGCTTGGTACCAGAGGACTGATCTGCTGTTGAAGCTCCTTGGGGGCCTCTCCCGCCAGATGCCCCGTATTTGGGGCGCGCGAGTCGCGAACAATCTTTTACAGCGCCATGTCATAGCCAGGTCGATGAGCCTTCAGGTGGCGTGATTTCGGGTAGTGTTGAACAGTTTGCTCCGGGGCCTGGTTGACCCGAAGAGCCGCCTCATTATCGCTGATCTCCCTTGAGATTGCATCCAGCCGCTTGAGGGTAATACCCGGCTTGAGGTAGTGCGCTGCGTCCGGGAGGGATCGGAGTTTCTCGTGGGGGGCATGACGAGTTCGCAGGGGTAGCGCTTTTTGCGCTTGCCCTTGTTGTCGACCCGCACCCGGTTCGGCCGGGTCTGCTCGAAGCGTCGTCTGCACCCCCGGTAGCAACGGGTCTTGCGCAGGTTGTCCATCTTCGCTAGGGCGGTCACGTCCGTCTCGGTGTAGCGCCTGGAGCGCCTGGGGAACGGTCTGGCCGGCTTCGCGCGGCGGTCCCGAATCCCACCGCTGTCCCGGTACTGCCGGATCAGCCGGGTCACCTGGGCCCGGGACCGCCCCGTGACCTTCTGCAGGTACGCCCTGACCGTCCCCGGTCCGCCCTGCCGAGGGAGGAGTAGCGGAGTAGTCGCAGGCGGTCCTGGACCCATTCATAGACCTCCTGTCGGGACTGGGGTTCAAAGTCGAAAGTAGTGGCGCCGTTCAGGAATGAACGGACCTCTTCCACCGTCTGTGGTCGTTTGTTGTGCAATTTCAAGATCATTCTCCAATGATCCCGAAATCGCCGCCTTCAGACTCATTTCTCGTTGGAAATACGCCCACCCTTCAGGCTCATTTCTCATTGGACAAATCTCCGTATTTAGAATATAATTCCTTCTGTCGCCCGATTCCAAAAACCACAAAGACGGCCTTGAATGCAAAGACAAAGAAAAAATAATAATGATTACAATAGCTTACCCCCCCCCCCCATTTCCAGGGACAAGAGTCTCTGACACTCCGGTAATCCGCGCGGTAAAACGCAGCCGCGCAAGCGCCGCACACGGCATAAAGCGCCTTTACCCGAAAGGGCGCTCTTTACTTCCCCGGACGCTTAACCAACCCGCACACCCCTTCGCCGCGCCAGCGCCCCGCGCGCCTTCACGGCTGTCCGATATACAGTCCCCGAATTATCGCGCTACGCCCGATCCAACCGCTCCCGTCACTCCTCCCTTGAGGGGAGCCGGAAAGCCGGTGGACCTAACCACGACTCAACACTTGATTCACTCAACTTTTCAACTTTCAATCATGAGGAGAAATCACCATGAAATACACTGACAACATGAAATACACTGACAACATGAAATACACTGACAACATGAAATACACTGACAACATGAAATACACTGACAACATGAAATACACTGACAAACTGTTCTGGGCGTTGCTCGCTGCCCTGACCCTGCTCCTGGCCGGGTGCGGAGGCAGTTCTTCCACCTCCATGACGGATAAAGAACCGACTGAACTTCAGAAAGCCCAAAAGGCCGCCATGGATGCGGCCGACATAGCCAAGACAAAATCCGATGAAGCCAAAACATCAGCCGATGGGGCACGAGAAGCGGTCATGGGTATTGCCGTTATCCAGACGGGCAGCGCTATGGCGAAAATGCACGCCGATGCAGCCCGCAAGGCAGCGGATGCGGCGATGGCAGCCTACAATACAGCCAAGGCGGAGTACGACAAGGCCAAGGCCGCAGGCAACCTGACGGCGGCGGTCGAGGCAAAGGTCGCGGCTGAAGCGGCCAAAATGAAGGCCGAAGCACAGGCAATGACGGCCGCAGAGAAGGCCAGGATGGCGACGGAAGCCGCCATGAAGGAACTCAAGGTCTCCCCCGACGGCAAAACCTGGAGCATCGGCGACGTCTCCATCACGGCCGGTTCGCCGAAAAAGACAGCCACCAGGGATGGCGTTACCCGAACAACCGGGAAGATAGAGGATTTAACCAGGAATGGAAATTCCGATCGGCCTGCCGTGACCTATAAGGCCGGCCCTCCCGAGACCAAGGCGCAGCCAGCGATTGCAAAGCGAAGTATCACGCTCGGAGTCAGTACCGATTCGGACGATGATACTGTACGTCTGTTACTTGTGGACAAATACGTCACGTTCACGTCCAACAAAATGGTCAGTATTTTCCGTGACCTCGGCAACACGGATCAGACGGCTACGCCGAGCGGCGCAAACCCCTACGGCACGGTCACTGTTTCCGGAAAAGCCGTTCCCATCATGCGCGCGCAAGGCGAGTTTTATATGGTCTCCGGCACCACGGCACTGACCAAGCAGAACGCCAACGGAGCTACCATCGCAGCCGCCACGAAGGACGCCAACGCCGTCGCCGCCGGGCTTGGCGGCGGAATCTATTACTACATGGAAGGCAGCACGAAAAAGTGGCTCCGGCTGAACCGCAGTAGCACGGACACAGGAGGCGCCGTCACTCTCACCTATGACAACATCTCCGTCTACGAGAATGTGCGCTTCCCCGAGTCAAGGCTCTACAAACACATCAACTTCGGCACATGGACACCGCTGAAGGAGGATGGCAACGCCTATGCCGGCTTGGGAGTCGGGTTCGTCAGCGCGCTGCCCGGCAAGGCCGTGACCCCGCCTGCCAACATTCCAGTTGGCGGCACCGCCACCTATTTCGGTCATGCGCATTATACAATGCAAAACCGCGCCAATCATGGGACAAACCCCGGCAAAATAAACCCTTGGACGAGTGATGCGACAACAACGGTGGACTTCAACAAGAGCACCATTGAGGCCGATATAGGCGTATCCGGCACGTTCTCGGGCAGGATCGACGGCAACAGCTTCTCGGGCACGAAGATCAGCGATATCACCGACACGGATATAAATACGGATAGCAGTGTTTATACCGTGGAATTCCGCGGCAATCTCTTCGGCCCCAAGTTTGAAGAGGTCGGCGGCGTGTTTGTCGTCACTTCCGAGAACATGGAGCACGGCGGGTTCAGCGGCTCCTTCGGCGGCATCGACAAGGAGCGGCAAGACTAAGGATCGGTAGGCTGTCGCCGGCATTCCCCGGCGGGCGTCCGGTCCATCTCTGCGGACCGGACGCCCCTCGACAACTATCCGATATACAGCCCCCGATTGTCACACCCGATCCGACCCGCTCGCGTCACTCCCCCTTGATGCCCTGGCGAAAGAACAGACCCGACTGGAAAACATCGTACAGGCGGCGGACGGCCATAACCTGAAGCATAAATTTGAAATCTCGGCAGAGGCGCTGCGCCTGCCTCCTTGGAAGACGAAGGTCAGCGCCCTGCCCGGCGGTGAAAGACGTCGTGTGGCGCTTTGCGGGCTGACGGTTGACTGGCTCGGCTTCAACCGCTATATTTCGCGCTCCTCTCCGTATTGACTCTCAATATCGGGGGGGGGGGGGGGGGGTCCGGCAAGCACTATACCATATTACTCTGGAGGGCTTCTTGTCCGAGGACAACCGTCTTGTGGCCGCGAGAGGTATCATAATGGGTTGACAGGTCGATACAGGGTTGTTTGCGAATGAAAAATCATAACGGATTCCATTCAGGCAAAGTATCTGGCCCGATTCTCGCCTGTTGTCTGATTTTTTATACGTCAACGTCCCATATCTTTGCTGCCGACCCCCTGTCCATGGACAAGGCGCGCGCAGCCTATATTGAAGGACGATTCCTGGATGCGGCCCGAACAGGCGAGAGTCTGGATACACCGGAAGGTCTGGCTCTTGCTGCGCAGTCACTTTCAATCCACGCGCACTACATAGCTAAAGACAGTGAAAAAGGTTTACTGCTCAAGCATGCGATCAAGTTGGCAAAAAAAGCGGTTCTCCTTGCCCCCGATAATGCAGACGCCTATTTGCAACTGGTGCAGGCCATCGGTCGACACGCCCAGACAGTGGGCTCGTTCGGCGCGGCAAGCCGGGGATATGCCGAACAGATACGCGAGTCCACCGCAAAGGCGCTTGCAGCCGACCCCGAGATGGCTTCAGCCTATCTCAGCCTTGGCCGATGGAACGCCGAACTGGTCGGTGCGCTGGGCCCGTTCATGGCGCGCATCCTGTACAGGGCTTGGGGGAAAGACGCTGTTGCTTCCTTTGAACGCGCCCTGGAACTCTCGCCGGACTCAAAAGCGGCGCCCCCGGAATATGCGTTCGGGATATTGAAGCTGGATGAAATCAAATACCGGGAAAAGGCCCGCGGCTTGTTGATGCGTGCGATCAAGTTACCGGCAAAGGACGCTTACGAACGGCTGATTCACACTCGGGCGGTTGACGGCCGGCAATTCTCATATTGACCGGTTCGTTACGGATGGAGATAGGCGAACCTTTGGAGGAGGGATTCGGCGCATAGCCGAGACGATGAAGGGTCGTCGGGCCGCGTCGGCGGGCGCGTTCAAGGCGGGGTGCGGGCGGCTGTCCACGCACTGGATTGATCCCTCATAAACGGTTAGAATGATTGGTTCGGTGTATTGGCCGAGCTCTGGCTGTCCGCTATCAGCCGTGCCGTCCGCCATTCGAGTAATCCATGACCAGCTTCATGCAATATCCCCGATCCGCGTCACGTCCGCAAAAACAAGGCTTGTACGATCCGGCCAATGAGCATGACTCATGCGGAGTCGGGTTTATCGTCAACATGGACGGCGTGAAGAGTCATGAAATCATAACAAGCGGTCTCAGAATACTGGACAATCTGACCCACAGGGGTGCGGTCGGCGCCGATCCGAAAGCCGGCGACGGCGCCGGTATCCTGTTGCAGATGCCTGATCAGTTTTTCCGCAGCCGAATCGGTCAGGCGCTTCCTGCCAGCGGCCACTATGCGGTGGGTATGCTGTTCATGCCCGTTTCTCCGGCCGGACAGGCGGAAGCGAAGGGGGTGGTAGAACGCTATGTGCTGGACGAAGGACAAACGATAATAACCTGGCGCAAGGTGCCGGTCGACAATTCCGGCCTCGGTGAGAGCGTATTACCGACCGAGCCGGCAATCTGGCAGGTCGTGGTGGGTCGTGGAGCGGATCTCGCTACGCAAGATGACTTTGAACGGAAACTGTTTGTCATTCGCAAACAGATCGAACGTCATATCCGCTTGTCCGACATACGGGGAAAGGCTGATTTCTATATCACAACGCTGTCATCCAGGTTGCTCAACTACAAGGGCATGTTTTTGTCGAGTCAGGTCGCAGCGTTCTATCCTGACCTTTCCGACCGCAAAATGAAATCGGCCATGGCTCTCGTGCACCAGCGTTTCTCTACCAATACTTTTCCCGCCTGGGAGTTGGCGCACCCGTTTCGCATGATCGCGCACAACGGCGAGATCAATACTCTGCGGGGCAATATAAACTGGATGGCTGCCCGCAGGAGTACGATGTTTTCCGATGCGCTGGGTGACGACATCGACAAGATCTGGCCTGTAATCCCGGAAGGGCAATCGGATTCGGCGTCATTCGACAATGCGCTGGAACTGCTTGTGGCCGGCGGTTATTCGCTCTCTCATGCGATCATGATGCTGATACCGGAAGCGTGGTCGGGCAACTCATTGATGGATGCCAGGCGCCGTGCTTTCTACGAATATCACGCAGCGCTCATGGAGCCGTGGGACGGACCGGCAGCGGTCGCCTTCACTGATGGCAAACAGATTGGCGCAACCCTGGACCGCAATGGTCTGCGCCCGGCGCGCTATCTGATCACCAGGGACAACAGGGTCATAATGGCATCGGAAATGGGGGTGTTGCCTGTCGCGGAAGAAAATATCAAAAAGAAATGGCGGCTTCAGCCGGGCAAAATGCTTCTCATTGATCTCGAACAGCGGCGCATTATCGAAGATGAGGAAATCAAGAAGCAACTGGCTTCATCCCATAACTACCAGGAGTGGCTGAACCAGACCCGGATCGAATTGTCATCGTTGCGCGTTGCAGTGGGCGCAATGTCGCCGGATCCGGAGACGTTGCTGAAGGCCCAGCAAGCCTTCGGTTATACCCAGGAGGACCTCAAGTTCCTGCTATTGCCGATGATTGAACGCGGCGAGGAAGCTCTCGGTTCCATGGGCATGGACTCGCCGCCAGCAGTCATGTCCGACAAACCGCGGCACCTCTCCAATTACTTCAAGCAGAATTTTGCCCAGGTCACCAATCCTCCCATTGACCCGATCCGCGAAGAACTGGTCATGGCCCTGTTCTCGCTCATTGGCCCCCGTCCGAACCTGTTCGGCCAGAGCGATGGCGGGCAGGAAATGCGTTTGACCGTTGACCAGCCCGTGTTGACCAACAACCAGCTTGAGCGTATTCGACAGATCGAAGACCACAGCAATGGCGCATTCCAGACCAGGACGCTGACCATTTGTTACCGGGTCAGCGACGGCGAACAGGGCCTCGCCGAAGCGCTCAGGGTGTTGTGCGTCAAGGCGGAGCGGGCGATCCTGGAAAAGGGTTTCAATATCCTGATTCTGTCCGACCGGCGAATGGATGCCGATAACATTGCCATTCCGGGGCTGCTGGCGACCTCTGCCGTACATCACCATCTGATCAGGAAGGGGCTGCGCACCAAATCCGGTCTCGTCATTGAGACTGGCGCCTGCCTTGAGGTGCACCACTTCGCGACACTGGCCGGATATGGCGCGGAAGCGATTAACCCCTATGTCGCATTCGATACGATCAATGCACTGCTCGGCAACGTTGCGGAAAAGATTGATTTCGAAGAAGCGCAGTCCCGCTATATCCGGGCCGTCAACAAGGGATTGAAAAAGGTCATGTCGAAGATGGGCATCTCGACTTTCCAGTCTTATTGCGGCGCCCAGATTTTTGACGCGGTCGGTTTGTCACAAGGGTTTATCGATCAGTATTTCACCGGTACCCATTCGCCCGTCCAGGGAGTCGGCCTCGACAAAATTGCCAGGGACATGTTCACGTTGCACGAGCGCGCTTTTGGCGACCAGCCCCTGTACCGCGATGCGCTGGACGCCGGAGGCGATTACGCGTTTCGTGTTCGTGGGGAAAGCCATGTATGGAATCCGCAATCGGTATCCCGTCTGCAACATGCCGTGCGCGCCAACAATGCTGCAACGTGGCAGGAGTTTTCCGATCTCGTCAACAAACAGGATAAAGCGCTGTTCAACCTGCGCGGGCTGTTCGAGTTTGACCGGACTTCACCCGCCATCCCGATAGACGAGGTGGAGCCGGCCTCACAAATTGTCAAACGATTTTCAACAGGCGCCATGTCGTTCGGGTCGATTTCCCGGGAAGCCCATTCGACGCTTGCCGTTGCCATGAATAAAATCGGTGGGAAATCGAATACCGGCGAAGGCGGAGAAGAGGAAGAGCGCTACCGGCCGCTGAAAGACGGTTCAGGCAACCCGAAGCGCTCCGCAATCAAACAGGTTGCATCCGGGCGGTTCGGCGTTACGACAGATTATCTGGTCAATGCCGATGACATTCAGATCAAGATGGCGCAAGGCGCAAAGCCGGGTGAAGGCGGACAACTGCCCGGTCACAAGGTCAGCCGCCAAATCGCCAGCGTACGCCACTCCACTCCGGGCGTGGGGCTGATTTCACCGCCGCCGCACCATGACATTTACTCGATTGAAGATCTGGCGCAGTTGATATTCGATTTGAAGAACGTCAATCCCGAAAGTCGTATTTCCGTGAAACTGGTCTCGGAGGTGGGTGTCGGCACAGTAGCCGCGGGTGTATCCAAAGCACATGCCGACCACGTCACGATCTCCGGTTATGAAGGGGGCACCGGCGCCAGTCCGTTGACATCGATCAGGCATGCAGGTTCGCCGTGGGAAATCGGCCTCGCTGAAACGCACCAGACGCTGGTATTGAACCGTCTGCGTGGACGTATTGCCGTCCAGGTAGACGGCGGCCTGCGCACCGGCCGTGATGTCGCTGTAGCGGCATTGTTGGGGGCGGACGAATTCGGCTTCGCGACGGCGCCCCTGATCGCCCAGGGATGCCTGATGATGCGAAAGTGTCATTTGAATACCTGTCCGGTCGGTATCGCCACCCAGGACCCCGAACTGAGGAAAAAATTCACAGGCCAGGCCGAGCACGTCATCAACTATTTCTTTTTCGTTGCAGAGGAACTGCGCACGATCATGGCGCAACTCGGTATACGTACCGTCAACGAAATGATCGGCCAGATTGACCGGCTTGAAATGTCGAAAGCGGTGGATCACTGGAAAACACGGGGGCTTGATTATTCCCGCATTCTGGCCAAGCCGGATGTCGATCCCGGGGTCTCCATTTACAACTGCGAATCCCGGCAACATGGCCTCGGCAATGTGCTGGATCGGGAACTGATCCGGCGCGCAGGGGAAGCGCTCGACAACGGTACTGCGGTACACATCGACATTGCTATCGCCAATGTCAACCGCACATTCGGCGCCATGCTGTCGGGCGAACTCGTACGCAAATATGGTCATGGCGGACTGCCGGAAGATACGGTGTACATTGACGCAAAGGGTACGGCCGGGCAGTCGCTGGGCGCCTGGCTTGCCAGAGGGATTACGATCACGCTGGAAGGAGAAGCCAATGACTATGCGGGAAAAGGACTGTCGGGCGGCAAGCTGATCATTTATCCGCCCGCCAATTCCGGGATCGGAGATCGCCGCCGGAACATCATTGTCGGCAACACCGTGCTCTATGGCGCCATTTGCGGCGAGGCCTATTTCAATGGCGTGGCGGGAGAACGATTCTGTGTGCGCAACTCGGGAGCAATCGCTGTAGTCGAGGGAGTCGGAGACCATGGCTGTGAATATATGACCGGCGGCATCGTCATCTGCCTGGGGGATACGGGCAGAAATTTTGCGGCCGGCATGTCCGGCGGAATCAGTTACGTGCTGGACCCGGACAAGCGCTTTTCCGTACGCTGTAACCAGCAACTGGTATCGCTGCAACCGGTTGATGCCGACCACGGTTACGAGAATATCGATAACCCGCTGGAAGCGGATGAGGCGCGCCTCAGGAAATACATCGAAAAGCATTATGAATATACCGGCAGTGAAATTGCCGGACAGATCCTTGATGACTGGGGAAAGTATCTCCCGAACTTCATCAAGGTGCTGCCCCATGACTATGCGGCCGCGTTGCTCAAACTGGAACAGGAAAACCGCTCCCGGTACAGGAAGGTTCGACATGGGTAAGCCAACCGGGTTCATAGAGATTGCGCGCCGGGAACGACAATACGAAGAGGTTCAAAGCCGCATCACCCATTTCAAAGAGTTTGTCATCGGGCTCAGGGAAAACGAACTGAAAAGGCAGGGCGCGCGCTGTATGGATTGCGGAATCCCGTATTGCCAGACCGGATGCCCGATCAACAATATTATTCCGGACTGGAATGACCTCGTTTATCGCGGAGACTGGAAGCGGGCCAGCGATGTACTGCATTCGACCAATAATTTCCCGGAATTTACCGGGCGCATCTGTCCGGCCCCCTGTGAGGCCTCGTGTACGCTGAACATTGAAGACCAGCCCGTTACGATTAAAACGATCGAACAAGGCATCGCCGAGCGAGCGTGGGCGGAAGGATGGGTACAACCACAAATTCCAGCCCACAGAACCGGCAAATATGTGGCCGTGGTCGGTTCCGGCCCGGCCGGACTGGCATGCGCCCAGCAACTGGCCAGGGCAGGCCACTCGGTCTCATTGTACGAAAAACAGGAACGAAGCGGTGGATTATTACGCTATGGTATCCCGGATTTCAAACTGGACAAAATGGTGATTGACCGCCGCATGGCGCAAATGAAGACCGAAGGCGTAAAATTCCATTCAGGGACTCATATCGGTGTCGATATTCCGGTTTCATTCCTGTTCGATACTTTTGACGCGATCGTTTTAAGCGGCGGCGCCGAGCATCCGCGCGACCTGCAAGTAGCGGGCAGACAATACGACGGCATCCACTTTGCCATGGATTTTCTGAGATCGAACACGTGGAAGGTGCAGGGGCATACGGTGAATCAAAGCCGCTTTATCAGCGCCGCGGGGAAACAGGTGGTCGTCATCGGAGGAGGAGATACGGGTTCGGACTGTATCGGCACATCAATCCGGCAGAAAGCCGCTTCAGTCACTCAGGTTGAAATATTATCGAAGCCTCCTGTCCGCGAAAACAAGGCGTTGACGTGGCCGAACTGGCCGCACAAGCTGCGCACTTCTTCCTCCCAGGAAGAAGGATGCAATCGCATCTGGGATGTCAAGACACAGCATTTCAACGCAGACGGCAAGGGGCGCGTTTCCTCCATACAATGTATCAAGGTAGCCTGGGAGCGCGCCGCCGGGCAGTGGCGCATGAGGGAGATCGCAGGATCGGAGTTTCAACTGCAAGCGGACCTCGTTCTGCTTGCCATGGGATTTCTTCATCCTGTTTATCAGGGGCTGCTTGAAAAGATGGGCATCGAACGGGACAGCCGCGGCAATGTCAAGGCGCCGGAAAGCGGCACAGACGCATACCGCACCAATATCGAAAAAGTGTTTGCGGCAGGAGATATGCGGCGCGGGCAATCGCTCGTAGTGTGGGCCATCCGGGAAGGGCGGCAGTGCGCACGGGCGGTCGACCGGTTCCTGCAGGGACACAGCGACCTGCCCGAATAAATCATGAACGACCGATTTTTGAAAGCGTTAAAGCGTCAGCCGGTTGACTGTACGCCGATATGGATCATGCGTCAGGCCGGACGCTATCTGCCGGAATACCGGCAAAGCCGCGCCCGCGCCGGGGATTTTCTGACATTGTGCAAAACCCCGGCGCTGGCTTGTGAGGTGACGATACAACCGATTCTCAGGTTCGACCTGGACGCCGCCATTATCTTCTCCGATATTCTGACCATCCCGGATGCGATGGGGTTGGGGCTGACCATGAATGAAGGGACCGGGCCGCGGTTCGAACGCCCGCTGCGGTCGGCAAACGAAATCGAAAAGCTGCCGCAAGTGGAGGTGGAAACGCAACTGGACTATGTTATGGAAGCCATCCGCATGACGCGCAGGGAACTCGACGGTAAAGTCCCGCTGATCGGATTTGCCGGCAGTCCATGGACTCTGGCCGCCTATATGATCGAAGGGCAAGGAAGCCGGGATTTCATACAAATCAAAAGCCTGATGCACGATCAGCCGGCAACCATGCACCGCCTGTTGCAGAAGATCACCCGGGCAACGGTTGATTATCTGACGGCGCAGGTTGCGGCGGGGGCGCAGGCTGTCATGGTGTTCGACACATGGGGGGGAGTGCTGAGTACACCGGACTACGAGGAGTTCTCGCTGGATTACATGGCGCAAATTGTGACCGCGCTGAAAACGGCCCCAGCCTGTTCTTCAACCCCGGTGACCCTGTTTACCAAAGGCGGGGCGGGGTGGCTGGAGCGGATCGCACAAACCGGATGCGACGCGATCGGACTGGACTGGACCGTCTCACTGGGTACAGCGAGGAAAAGGACCGGGGGAGCGGTTGCCCTGCAAGGCAATATGGACCCCACCGTACTCTATGCCTCCAGCGACAAGGTGGAACGCGAAGCGAAGCGCATACTCGCAGATTTCGGCCCCGGCGAAGGGCATATATTCAACCTCGGCCACGGCATTCACCCCGGCATTCACCCGGAGCGCGTACAAACGCTGGTGGAAGCGGTACACCGGCAAAGCCGGCGGTGATTGGTTGGTTTCCATTATTTCAAACGCGGGAATTGGGGAATCAGCAGCGAACGTCGGTTAAGCAACGGCCTTGCGCTCTGTTGCTTCGCTCCCCCCGTACAAGATCAATTAAGGAGGCATTTCAACTTCAGGTTTGACAAATCGTAACACAGCCGTTGAAATTATTTCTCTGTTATGCCAGAATGTCAAAAAGTGTCCCAGAGAAACAGAAATGCCGGCATTCAGGCAGGGAGAAATATCCCGGCTTATTGAAAAATCCGGGTTATCCAGAAAAGAAATTGCCTCACGCACGGGGTACAATATCAGGACCCTGTATCGTTGGGAATCCGGTGAAACAATTCCCAGGAAAACTGTTACTGACTGGCTATCAAGACAGGCCAAAACAGCTATCCTGTATCAGCCTGCGGGAAAACCTGGATTCACTTTTATTGATCTGTTTGCCGGAATCGGCGGCCTTCGAATGGGATTTGAATCCGCGGGTGGACGATGTATTTTCACCAGTGAATGGAATTTGGCCTGCCGGAAAACATATCAGGCGAACTTTCCATGCAATCATCCTGTTGCCGGGGATATTACTACCATAGCAGAAGAAGAAATACCCGCACATGATGTGCTTGTTGCCGGATTCCCCTGCCAGCCTTTTTCCATTGCCGGCGTCTCGAAGAAGAATGCGCTAGGGAAAAAACACGGTTTTTCCTGCGATGCACAGGGCACTCTGTTTTTCGATACTGCACGTATTATTGCCCGGCGCCGGCCACCAGCCTTTCTGTTGGAAAATGTAAAAAACCTGATCAGTCATGACGCAGGAAACACATTTCGCGTTATCCGGAAAACCCTGGAGGAAGACCTCGGTTATCATATCGACTGGCGCATAATCAATGCAAAGGGGTTTGTCCCGCAAAATCGCGAGAGGATTTTTATTGCAGGTTTTCGCGAGCATACCGGCTTTGATTTCAGCCGACTGGATGTGCCTGACCCGGCGAACGGACCGCTAATGTATACGGTTCTGCACCCGCAGGATGGCGCCGAGCCGGAAGAGCCGCCCTACACACACGGACCACTCGGTACGGTCAGCCCCAAATACACACTTTCGGGAAACCTGTGGGCCTACCTTGAAAACTATGCCGCAAAACACAAGGCAAGGGGGAACGGATTCGGCTATGGCCTTGTTGGTCCGGATGATGTTTCCCGTACATTGTCCGCCCGCTATTACAAGGATGGTTCCGAGATACTGGTTCGACAGCATGGGGACAGACCACGCCGTCTGACCCCGAGAGAATGTGCGCGCCTGATGGGTTTCGATGGCCCCGGAAAACCACATTTCGAGATTCCGGTTTCCGACACACAGGCTTACAAGCAGTTTAGCAATGCGGTTGTCGTTCCGGTTGTTGAGGCAATCGCGCAATTTATGTTGCCTCATATTCGCGCCGTAATGGAAAAGGATAAAAGACAGACTGAACTGGTTCCGGAATTTGTATCTGACAGGAAAAGAAAGTTGACGGCCAGTGCCTGATATCGTTTCCCCGAAAACCCGCAGACTTATGATGGCCGGTATCCGTGCAAAGGATACGAAGCCCGAACTTTTCGTTCGCAGGGCTCTGCATGCAAGAGGATTCCGTTACAGACTGCATAACCGTAAACTCCCCGGAAAACCGGATATAGCTTTCCCCAAATACAAGGCCGTCATTCTTGTCAATGGCTGTTTCTGGCATGGACATGATTGTCATTTATTCAAGTGGCCGTCTACCAGACAGGAATTCTGGCGCAGAAAAATCACTCGCAACCGGCAGAAAGATGAAGAAACCCGACAGGCCCTGAGTGACGCAGGCTGGCGGGTTGCTGTAATTCATGAGTGTGCCTTGAAAGGCAGAACAAGACTTGAGCCGGACGAGGTAATCAGCGTGGCAGAAAAGTGGTTACGTTCAGGCAGCGCAGATCATGTGATTGAGGGTATACGGGAAGAAAACCCGGAAGGCGGGGAGAATGGAACCTGAGCCCGAGGATGGAACCGGCGCGACTTTCAAAAAATTATTTGCCTGGTCAGGCTTGACCTATGCCTTGCCGATAATCGCCGTAGCATAGACTGCTGTATCCGCAGCGCTCATGCCGAGTTGCCGCGCGAGGTCGCGCCAACCACGCAAGGCGCCGGCGACTTCGCCGGTGATCCGCACCGCTTCGTCATTCTTCAGCCCGAAGAACGGCGCGGCCCGATACGCCAAATCAAGATCGGCTTGCGGGCCTTCGTCACTGATCCAGGTCGTCAGTTCGCGCGCTTTTTCTTCAAGTGGCGCCGGATTCAGATCATAAGCGGGCGACAGACGCCATTTGTTATCGCCGCCATAGAGAAATCCGTGATTACGCAGATGATCGTCAAGATTGCCGATCATCACGCTAAACACAATCCGCCGCCAGAGTTCGTGCAGATCTTCGGTCGGGGCGCTGGAATACATGCGAATACATTCGGCAATGTCCGTATAGGTTGCCGTATCTCCGTCATGGAGTCCCAAAAGACTCATTGCCGACAGAAACGGGAGAGTCGCTTCCCGTCCCGGTCGAAACGCCGGATCAGCGCCACCGGCTTCCCGGCGACGGTTTCGATCCGACCATGCGCTGCATTGACCCTTGCCCTGTCGGCCAGGATGAGCGCCAGGATTTCACCGCGCGGGACGCTACGGTCATCGTCCGGCTTCGGGAATTTGGCAATGGCAAGCGATCCGTCCCGATCAACGATCGCCGATTTCGGCCGAGCGCCGCCAAGTGGTGATCCCTCATTCAGCAACAGTTTCAGATCATCTGCGGTCTCCGTATTGTCCTGTACCGCATCGGCCGCGCTCAATAGCGCCCGCAGCCGAATCAGCGGCGGCACGCGGTAGCGGCCTATGCCATGATCGAAACCGGACTCGCCTGCCCGCCGGTATCGAAGCGAGCCGACTCGCACCTGATCGTTGATCGCCAGCAGATAATCAATTTCCGACAGGCTGCGATTTTCTCCGGACTTGCGAAATGCGCGCCGGATGAGTTGCTGTCCCCAACGTTCGGGCGCGGTATCTCGCAGCGCGCCGGGCAGCGCCGACTTGTCCGAACGGGTATAGAACGGACTATCGTCAAGCGGCAGATTGGCAGGATCCAGAGCGAAAGCATCACGGTAAACCAGCCAGTCGCCGTCATACTCGAATACAGAGCTTGGCCCGCGTGCTTTGGCGACATAGCGGCAGCGCCCGACAAGGCATGTTTCACCACCATGATCGATATGCGCTTCAACCGTCTCGCTCATGCTGGCCCTGCTTGCGGCCGCGCGGTACAATCCGTTGCGGCAGCCGGTCTTCTTCGATATCCAGCCCGAGGGAGTCATTGCTGCGGTCGGCCAGTTGTCCGACTCCTTCAACCAGTCCCGGGATCGCCAGTACCGTGACATAGGCGCCGATCGAAACGGTTGGATCGCCCTTCTCGATCCTGGAGCAGGCGCTGCGGCTCAGGAAGGCGCGCTCGGCCATTGAGACGGTTGAGATACGGCGTTTTTTACGCGCAACCACGATATCCCGGCCGAGTTTTGCCAAAGCCTTTCGCGCCGGGCGCGGCAGTGTAGCGGTTGCTTGTGATTTCATAATATGTCTTGTAAAAAACGCACTAAAAGTCTTTAATGCCTGATACATAATACATTATCAAGACCACAAAGCTGCGGCCAATGCAGCGAAAAAACTGACCGGCTTAAAATTTCCTGACGAATCCTGATGCCCTCTGCCAGTTGAAATAATGTCGGATTCCGGTTCAGGAAAGCGCGCAATAACGGTTCGGGCGAAGTCCTTTGGCTGGTTCCCGAATTCTTTCCTGTGCGCACCCGATGGCTGGCGCCGGCCTGCGCCAGCTACGAATCAAGCCGCGGAAATCGCGTTTCTCATGGTTTCCAGAGCCTGTTTTTCTATCTGCCGGATTCTTTCCGCCGATACTCCGTACTGGCGCGCAAGATCATGCAGGGTGGGTTTGTCATCGCTCAGCCATCGCCGGGTGACGATGTCCTTGCTGCGCTCATCCAGCTTTTCCAGGGCTGCGCCAAGCTGATGCTGCTGTTGCTGCCGGTATTCGTTGTTTCCAACTACCATCTCGGGGTCATAACGGCTGTCTCCAAGATACCGCGAAGGCAACAGACAGGCGCTGTTTTCATCCTGATCGGAAGAGCCGTCGAAAGCAATATCGGTACCGCTTAATCTGGTTTCCATTTCCCGCACGACGCCGGTATCGACATCCAGATCATCAGCAAGCCCGGTTACTTCTGCGCCATTCATCCGTCCCCATTTGGAGCGGGATTTTCTCAGGTTGAAAAACAGCTTGCGTTGTGCCTTGGTGGTGGCAACCTTGACAATGCGCCAGTTGCGAACCACATAATCGTATATTTCAGCGCGTATCCAGTGTACTGCAAATGAAACAAGCCGAACATCACGGGTCGGATCGAAACGCTTGACAGCTTTCATCAGGCCGACGCTCCCCTCCTGAATGAGATCGGGTAGCGGCAGGCCGTAACCCATAAACCCTCGCGCTACCTTGACCACATAACGCAGATGGGATAACACCAGTTCGCGCGCAGCTTCGAGGTCGCCGTCATCGCGATAACGTACGGCCAGATCGTACTCCTGCCCGGCAGTCAAAATCGGAGCGGCATTAACCGCGTGCATATAGGCCGTCAAGCTGCCGCCAGCGGAGAGTTGTATCGGAGCGGATAAACGTTGCGTCATTGAACTATGGTAATCGGGTTTCTGATTGTTTCTTATTTTAGCGCTCAATCGGGTAGAGTGCTAATAATTTTGAAAGTTCCGTCAGATCACCGATTATTTTCGACCCATGCCCTGATTTTCGACTCCGCTTCCCTGGCGATCCGGTCGCGGGAATCGCTCGGCGCCAGCAGGTCGAAAACCCGCACGTGCACCTGTATCCTGCCCAGACAAACAGTTTTCCACAGGCTTTGCAGGAACGTCATGTTTTCTCCATAGCTGACCGCAGGAAGCGGATTGCCGTACCTGTCCGAATAGCGCAGGCCGACCGGCTGCACGCGGGCATTGCTTTCAATGGCGGATTTCACGAGCCGTGGATAAAACCGGTTGACGGAGTGTCCGTCTGTGGTCGTACCTTCGGGAAAGACCAGAACCGACTGTTTCTCAAACAATAATTGCGACAGTCCGGCATTCGCCTCGATTGCCCCGCTGCCTCTGTCAATGAACAGGGTACCCGCTGTTTTTGCAATGAATCCCAATACCGGCCAGCTTGCGATTTCGCTTTTCGCCAGGAATATAACCGGCGCTTCGGAGCCAATCACGGAAATATCGAGCCAGGAAACGTGGTTGGATACGACAAGCGCCCCCGCAGCAGGCGCCGCCCCGCTGAATTGACAGCGAACACCCACCACCCGCACCACCCCCTTATGCCAGAGCCGGGCGATCCTCTGGTAAAACCGGCGACTCAGAACAACCGACAGGATGCTGCAAGCCACTCCTGCACAAACCAGCAGGCCAAGCAAAAAGACTTTGACGGCGCCGGCAATCCTGTTCACGTCAAAGTATGTAGCGCGAAAGATCCTGGTCGTCCGCGAGGTCTTTCAGGTGCCGGTTCACATAGTCAACATCAATACAGACATTTTGACCGAACCTGTCGGCCGCTTCAAATGAGACCGTTTCCAACAAGCGCTCCATGACCGTATGCAGTCTGCGTGCGCCGATATTCTCGGTTTGCTCGTTGACCTGCCAGGCGACCTCGGCAATACGCTGGATACCCTGCTGCGTGAACTCGAGCCGCAGACCCTCCGTTCCCATTAACGCCTGGTATTGCTCGGTCAGCGAGGCGTCCGGCTCGGTCAGTATCCGAACAAAATCATCACTGTTCAGCGCTTGCAATTCAACACGAATCGGGAGCCGCCCCTGTAGTTCGGGAATGAGGTCTGACGGTTTGGACAATTGAAACGCGCCGGATGCAATAAACAGGACGTGATCGGTTTTTACCATGCCGTATTTGGTCGACACGGTCGAACCTTCAACCAGGGGCAGCAGGTCTCGTTGCACCCCTTCCCTGGAAGCGTCAACGCCACTGTGCGTCGCGCTGGAGCGGTTGACGATCTTGTCGATCTCGTCCAAAAAAACGATTCCATTCTGCTCGACCTTGTCCAGCGCCTGCAACCGGACTTCCTCTTCGTTGATCAGTTTTGATACCTCTTCCTCGGTCAACAGTCTTAATGCTTCTGCCACGGGAACCTTGCGCGTGGTTTTTTTCTGTCCTCCCATATTCTGGAACAAACCCTGGAGTTGGTGGGTCATTTCTTCCATTCCCGGGGGAGCCATGATTTCCACGCCAATGGAGGCGCTGCTGACCTCGATTTCGATTTCCTTGTGGTCCAGCTTTCCTTCGCGAAGCATTTTTCTGAATTTCTGGCGAGCGGCGCTGTCATCATTGACGGGTTCCCCGCGAGCGGGCGGCAGCAATATATCGAGAATAGTTTCCTCGGCCATATCCTCGGACTTGCTCCTGACTTTTTCCGTTGCCTGTTCCCGGGTCATTTTCAGCGATATGTCCATGAGGTCGCGGATAATCGAATCAACTTCCCGGCCAACATATCCTACTTCGGTGAATCTGGTCGCTTCGACTTTTATGAATGGCGCGTTAGCCAATTTGGCCAGTCGTCGGGCAATCTCGGTTTTGCCTACTCCGGTGGGCCCGATCATGAGGATATTCTTGGGCGTGATCTCTCCACGCAGATCCGCATTGACTTGCATTCTTCTCCAGCGATTCCTCAGCGCGATAGCGACCGAACGCTTTGCCGCATTCTGGGCAATGATATGCTTGTCCAGTTCTTCGACAATTTCTCTGGGGGTCATTTCAGTCATGGCAGCTTCCGGGGTAATAACGTGCAATCAGTAATCCAGAGTCTCGATGGTCAAGTGGTCATTGGTATAGATGCAGACCCGTCCTGCAATTCCAAGACTTTTCTCGACGATCTCGCGGGCGGACAAATCCGAGCTTTCAATAAGGGCCAGCGCCGCCGACTTGGCGAAATTTCCACCGGATCCGATCGCCATTACGCCCTGTTCGGGCTCGATGACGTCTCCATTCCCGGAAATGACAAGCGATGCTTCACGGTTCGCCACCGCCAGCAAGGCCTCCAGTCTGCGCAACATGCGGTCGGTACGCCAGTCCTTGGCCAGTTCCACTGCCGCCCGAATCAGTTGGCCCTGATGCTTTTCCAGCTTTCCCTCAAATCGTTCGAACAGCGTGAATGCGTCCGCCGTGCCGCCCGCAAACCCTGCCAATACCTGCCTGTTGTACAGGCGCCGCACCTTGCGCGCATTGCTTTTCATCATTGTGTTACCGATCGAAACCTGGCCGTCGCCGCCGATTACAACCTGGTTATCAGTGCGCACAGAGAGAATGGTCGTGCCTCTGAACTGCTTCATTTGATCACTCCGGAAGAAACGCGCCTCTCCTGACGGGAAACGAATATTTTAATTGACCAGTTTCAAATGAGGGGGCGAATCCGGCTTTTTATCGGATTGACGTCCTGATTGACTACCGGTCGACCGGTGTTTTTTCGGGTCACGTTCGCTTCCCGGAGGCGGCTTGCCCGTATCCTCGAACGTGATTCCGATTCCATTCTCCCTGGCATAGACGGCCATGACGGCAAATACGGGCACACAAATCTCAATCAGCTTCCCGGAAAAACGGGCCGAACACATCAGAATTTTATTATCAATCTGAAGCGCCCTCACCGATTGCGGGTGAATATTCAACACGATTTCATGTTCCCTGACATACTCCGGCGGCACAACAACCTCTTCGCGTCTCGTATCTACCCGAATCTGCGGTGTCAGCCCGCTGTCAACCGCCCACTCGTAGATGGCGCGAATCAGATAGGGTCTGGTAGAAGCAGGCAGGCCGGGCCGGCGCTTGCCCGGTCCACCGCCCTTACCCTTGTCCAAAGTTCCCATCAGGATCTGATCGCTACAGAACGGCGCAAATTTGATTCATAACCCGCCACGTTCTAGCGGACGTCCCGCCAGTATTCCTTTTTCAACAGAAATGCAAGTGTACCCAGCACGGCCAGGAACAGCATGACCCATATACCATAACCGACCCGAACCATGCGGGCAGGCTCTGCCATGTAATAAAGGAAATTGGTCAGATCACGCATCGCGTGGTCATATTCTTCGACAGTCATGCTCCCCGGATGAACCAGTTCCAGACCGATTACCTCATGCTCATTGCCATGACTGTCGATCCCGATTGTCTTTCGGGCATGCTGTATTCCCTGCAATTCGTACAGAACATGGGGCATGGCAACCTGCGGGAACACCAGGTTGTTCCAGCCGCTGATTGCAGATTCATCCCGGTAAAAAGTGCGAAGATAGGTATAAATCCAGTCCGGATCTCTCAGCTTTCCGATCAGGGATAAATCCGGCGGCGCGACCCCAAACCATTCCTCACCCTGTTTGACGGTCATCGTTGTCGTCATACTGTCAGTAATTTTGCCCCCTGTGAAAATCATTCGGGACTCGACCAGGTCTTCGGGAATCTCCAGGTCCGCAGCCATACGGTTGTAGCGCATATACTTCGCGCTGTGACAGGACATACAGTAGTTTACGAACAATTTGGCCCCATTTTGCAATGAAACCTTGTCCCGTAATGACACCTCGACCCAGTCCAGGGGCGCAGCGCCTGTAGCTGCCTGTGCAAATCCGGCGGGAAAACCGAGCGCCACAGTCAGGATCAGGGACAGAATCCGTCTCTTCATCAGTTAACCCTCTCCGGAACAGGTTTGACTTTTTCCGGGCTTATGAACACAGGCCGGATCCCCAGTATGAAAAGTATCGCGATCGACAGCGCCGTATAGAGCAGTTTCAGACCCGCGCCCGGCCCCGCGCTCCAGCCGAACCACCAGTAGAAAAGCGTCCCGGCAAACAGGGCTATCGTCAGCCACAACAGAATCTTTCCGGTGACCGTCAAACCCTGCCCGGCTGCGCTGAAACTCGGATACAGCAGGAAAAAGGAAAAATAGATCAACGTGAAAAACTGCGCCATTATAGTCAGGTTCGTAGTCGGCGCTCTCGTTCCCAGCCATCCCAGAACGAGGAAGGTGACCGCAAAAAGCGCCAGTGAAAAGCAGGTGGTCAGACCCTTGTACCGTATGGATTTGACCGGACTCTTGTCCAGCCACGGCAAAAAGAAAAATATGAGGACGGAAGCGAACATGACCAGTACTCCCCAGACCTGGGTGCCGGCAAAACTCGGCACTGCCCGCAGGATCGCGTAGTAGGGCGTGAAATACCATACAGGGGCGATATGCTCCGGAGTTTTCAATGGGTTGGCCGGTTCATAGTTGGGCTGTTCAATGAAATACCCGCCCATTTCCGGCATGAAAAACACTATAGCGAAGAAGACCGCCAGAAAAACGACCGTCCCCAGCAAATCCTTGACTGTGTAGTATGGGTGAAAGGGAATGCCGTCAGCCGGCGCGTCCTCACTCCATCTGTTCCCTTTCGGCCCTTCCTTTATCTCGATGCCGTCGGGGTTGTTTGACCCGACTTTATGCAAGGCGACGATATGCAGGAAAACCAGCCCGACCAGAACAAACGGAATCAGATAGTGAAGCGCATAAAAACGATTGAGGGTGATATCCGAAATCACATAATCGCCGCGGATCCATTCCGATAACGCGACTCCGATTACAGGCAGGGTCTCGAACAGGTTCACGATAACCTGGGCGCCCCAGAAAGACATCTGACCCCAAGGCAGCAAATAACCGAAAAAGGCGGTAGCCATCATGGCAAGGTAAATGATCATGCCGAAAATCCAGATCAGTTCCCGGGGATTGCGGTAAGAACCGTACAGCAGTCCGCGGAACATGTGCAGGTAAATTACGACAAAGAACATGGATGAACCGGTAGAGTGCATGTAACGCACGAACCAGCCGCCCTGAACGTCCCGCATGATGTATTCGATGGAATCAAAGGCGAGCCCGGCATCCGGCTTGTAGTTCATGGCCAGCAATACTCCGGTAACGATTTGCAGAACCAGCGCCAGCAACGCCAGACTGCCGAAGAAGTACCAGAAATTGAAATTCTTTGGCGCGAAATATCCGGTCAGGTGCTCTTTCGTTACCTTACTTGCCGGAAACCGGTCATCCAGCCAGTTGAGCAGGAATCGCATTACGCTACCCCCCGATCGTCACCGATCAGCAACACATCGTCGGCCAGGTACCTGTAGGGAGGCACGACCAGGTTGGTCGGCGCCGGCACGCCACTGTAAACCCGGCCCGCTAGGTCGAATTTGGAGCCATGGCAGGCGCAGAAAAATCCGCCTTTCCAGTCCTGATCGAATGAAACCGCGCCGATTGCGGGCTGATATTTCGGAGAACATCCCAGATGAGTACAGATGCCGACCAGAACCAGAATATCGTCCCGGATTGAACGATACGGATTGCGGGCATATTCGGGTTGCTGATTCTGCTCCGAGTCCGGATCTGCGAGGTGATCATCCATGTCCGGCAACAGCGCGAGAATCTCGGGCGAGCGCTTGATTATCCAGACCGGTTTCCCGCGCCATTCCACCGTGATCTGCTGGCCGGATTCAATTTTGCTGATATCCACTTCTACCGGAGCTCCCGCCGCCCTTGCCTTTTCGCTCGGCAGCATACTGCCGGCAAACGGCGCCGCCAAACCTGCCGCGCCCACCAGGCTCACGCCCGTCGTTGCAATAGTCAACAGGCGTCTGCGCCTGTTATCCACATGGTCGCCAGTCATGTCCAAACCTCTGAATCGGGAAAATTGTTCGACCTGTCCGGTCGCCCCGGGATCAATTCGTCAACCGCGGAATTGATGAGCGCCCGCACCTCAAAAGACGTTGCATTATACCAGAACCGGCCGATCATTCTAAAATAATTGTAGCATCACTCTTCCACAAACTGCCCGACCGATTCAGGCAACTGCTTCCTCGTTGTGGCGCCGAGTCTTTTAAGCCTGTCGAGGCGGCTGACGATACTTCCCCTCGCGCCGGTATGCAAACGGTCCCGCGCCTGATCGTAGCTTTTCTGTACAGAACCGATTCTCCTTCCGAGATCGTCGAGCGACTCGACAAGCAGAGCGAACTGGTCATACAGCCCTCCGGCGCTGTCGGCGATCTGCTGTACATTGCGGTTCTGTTTCTCGTTGCGCCAGATGTTGGCAACGGTGCGCAGTGTCGGCATCAGTGTAGTGGTCGATACGATCACGATACCCTTGTTCCAGGCCTGCTGGAAAATTCCCGGTTCTTCTTGCAGGGCCAGCATCCAGGCGGGTTCCACCGGTACGAACATGAAAATGAATTGCAGGCTGTGAACGTTGTCGAGACCCTGGTAGGACTTTCCGGCAAGATTGGCGACATGCGCCTTGAGCGATGCCAGGTGGTCTTTCAATGCCTGTGCCTGTCCATCTTCCGTGGCGGCGTTGAAAAAGGCCTCCCATGCCTTCAGGGATACCTTCGCATCGACGATCAAATCCTTGTTGTCGGGCAGGTGAATGACAACGTCGGGCTGCTTGAGCCGGCCGTCTTCGTCACGATAACTGGCCTGGATTTCGTACTCCCTGCCTTTTTCCAGCCCGGATTCTTGCAGCAACCGTTCCAGTACCATTTCGCCCCAGTTACCCTGGGTCTTGCTCTCGCCCTTGAGCGCGGCGGCAAGCTGTACCGCGTCCTCACCGATCTTGCGGGCCTGGTTCTGCAACGCGTCGATCTGGCCCTGGAGACGGTTACGGTCTCTCAGGTCTTCCCGATGGGTTTCATCGACCCGCTTGCGAAAGGATTCGATCTCCTGTTTTAGGGGTTCCAGGCTGGAATCGAGGGTTCGTTTACTCTCTTGCCCGAATTTTTCGCGGTTGTCCTCGAATAACCGGTTCGACAACACCTCGAAATCCTTTTGCAGTTGTTCGCGGGATCGGATCATTTCCTCATTGAGCTTGCGGTAATATCCGAGTCGCTCTTCGGAGCGTATTGCGTCAATCTCAAGTTGCTTTTCCGTGTCGCGCAGCCTGTTCTCAACTTTCTTCAGTTCGGTCTTGCGGAGCCTGCCGGCAACAGCGCAGGCCGCAAGCAATATCAACAGTACCATGACTGTTGCCAGCAGCGCAGTCGGGAGCATTTCCATCAGACAATTCCGAGCCGTGAAATTTCGGCTATTGTGCGTTACACTGTCGTATTAATCTGGGCGTTATCCCCGGTAGCCGGATACCGGCCGCGGGGTACCGGAACATGTATTGCGATCATGCCACGAGACAGCCCCCGGTTCAATTTGTAATGTTGATAATATGCAGCCCCGAAGAACGCACCCATGACGCGACAGGTGAATTGTACGAAGCTCGGAAAAAAAGCCGAAGGACTGAGCCGTCCGCCCTGGCCCGGAGAGCTGGGACAGAAAATATTTGACCAGATATCGAAGGAGGCCTGGCAGGAATGGCTACGACAACAAACGATACTGATCAACGAGTACAGGCTCAACCCCCTTGATTCCCGGCACAAAAAGTATCTGGCAAGCCAGATGGAGGCCTGGCTGTTTGGCGACGGCATCGTATTGCCGGATGCCTGGAAAGCACAATCGGAGTCCTGAGTCGTGAGATTCGCATTTGCGGTTTTTCTGGCGGTTACGCTGGCTCCGGCAGTGGCGGCAAAAAGTCCGGGCATCCGGGTCCCGCTTAAGGTTGACATCGGCGCGATTCCGGTTTGTTACGACTTTGCCTGCAAGCGTATCTCCGTAGTCGATTTACCCGTAGCCGAATGGCGGGAAATCGAAGCCTGGTTCAGCGTCGCGGCGCCAACCCCGGCACAGGAACGCCAACAGATAAAACAGGCGATCGGCTGGATGGAAGTCCTGATCGGGCGCCACACGCCCACGTACAAGGATCTGCCCTTCAATCTGCCCGCCGGACAGGAAGACTTTTCCGCCCTGTTCCCCGGTCAACTGGATTGCATTGATGAAGCGGTCAATACGACCACCTACCTGCGTCTGCTGGAACGGGAAGATTTGTTGCGCCACCATACCGTGATCGGGCAGGCTTACCGCAAGTCTTTCTTCGATCAGCACTGGGCGGGACAGATCCGGGAAATCGTTTCCGGCAAGCGCTACGTAGTGGATTCCTGGTTCCAGCCAAACGGTTATCTGCCGATTATCCAAAGCAGCGCGGACTGGGGAAATATCCGCCCTCTGAGCGCCCTGGTGGACAACTCGCGAAGAGATGAACCGGTCAATGCCGCCCGCGATACCGCAGCCGGAGTGAACGGCCCTTGCGCTCCCGATTGTCAGCGTGACAAAAGGGATGCGCAAATCCGGGACAGGAAATAGCGGTGAGTCATGTGATGGTCGGCATGTCCGGCGGAGTCGATTCTTCGGTGGCCGCGGCGAAATTGCTGGAAGACGGTCACCTGGTCACCGGGCTTTTCATGAAAAACTGGGAAGAAGACGATGATCGGGAATACTGCGCGGCGGCTGCGGATCTGGCGGATGCGCAAGCAGTTTGCGAAACGCTGGGGATCAAACTGAAAACGATCAATTTCGCTCACGAATACTGGGATCGTGTATTTCGCGCTTTCCTTCATGAATACAGAAGCGGACGAACCCCGAACCCGGATGTCGTCTGCAATCGGGAAATCAAGTTCAGGGAGTTTCTGCAATGGGCCATACATCTGGGAGCCGAATTTATCGCGACCGGTCATTATGTCCGCCTGGACAGGCAAAACCACATCCGGTTGCTCAGAAAGGGGCGCGACCGCGACAAGGATCAGAGTTATTTCCTGCACACTCTCGATCAGCGGGCATTATCCCGTTCGCATTTCCCGGTGGGCGAGATGTACAAGGAAGCGGTGCGGGAGATGGCGAAAAAACTGGCCCTGCCCGTTCATGATAAAAAAGACAGCACGGGAATCTGTTTTATTGGCGAGCGTCGATTCGCGGATTTCCTGGAGCGCTTCCTGCCCTCACGTCCGGGGTCGATAGAAACACTGCAAGGAGAGGTTGTCGGCCGGCACCGGGGAGCCTGTTTCTATACGATCGGACAGCGCCGCGGGCTGGGTATCGGTGGAGAGGGAGAACCCTGGTATGTCGCTGACAAGGATGTCAAACGCAACATTGTCTATGTGGCGCAGGGGCGTAATCATCCGGCGCTGACCCGACAAGTGGTGATTGCCGAACAACTGCACTGGGTGGCCGGCTCCCCGCCTGCGCTGCCGCTTGCGTGCAATGCCAAAATCCGCTATCGACAGGAAGATCAGGCCTGTGTTGTCCGTATGGCCGGCGCCGACTGTGCGCAGATCCGGTTCAGCGAGCCGCAATGGGCGGTCGCGCCCGGGCAGTCCATTGTATTCTACGAGCATGATTTCTGTATCGGCGGCGGCATTATCCGGACAGCCCGCAATATGAGGGAGGGAGAGTGGAACTGACCCCCCTGACCCCTTTGTTCGCGCTTTCACCTCTGGACGGCCGCTATCACGATAAAACCGCTCCACTGCGCCCCTGGTTCAGCGAATTCGCGCTGATGCGCGCCAGAGTGGAGGTCGAGGTAAAGTGGTTGTTGCATCTTTCCAGGCAACAGGCGATCCCGGAAGTACCCGCGTTTTGCGACAGCGACACCGCCGTCCTGCAATCGGTTATCGACCATTTCGACCTCACGGAAGCGCAACGTATCAAGCAGATCGAGTGTGTCACCAATCATGATGTCAAGGCGGTAGAGTATTACCTGAAGGAAAAAATCAGAGACAATCCCGCGATCGAAAAAGTCAGTGAATTTATTCATTTTGCCTGTACCTCCGAAGACATCAATAATCTGGCGCACGGCCTCATGTTGCGCGGCGCGCGCGATGACGTCCTCGTCCCGGCGCTCGACCGGCTGATTGACTGTCTGAAAGACATGGCGCAACGCTATGCCGACCAGCCCATGCTGGCGCGCACCCACGGACAACCGGCCAGCCCGACCACCGTTGGCAAGGAACTGGCAAATGTAGTGGAGCGCTTGCGAAAAAGCAGGAAGCAACTCTCTGCACAGAAGTTTTATGGCAAGCTGAATGGTGGAGTGGGCAACTTCAACGCTCACCTGTGTGCATATCCTGACGCTGACTGGCCGGCAATTTCCAATGACTTCGTCAGCGCTCTCGGCCTGACCTGGCAGGCTTGGACCACGCAGATAGAACCCCACGATTACATCGCAGGGTTCTGCCATGCCCTGGCCAGAAACAACACCGTTATTCTCGATCTCGACAGGGATATCTGGGGCTATGTAGCGCTCGGATATTTCAAGCAAAAAGTCATCGAAAAAGAAGTCGGTTCAAGCACGATGCCGCACAAGGTGAACCCCATAGATTTTGAAAACTCGGAAGGAAACCTCGGCCTGGCCAACGCGGCGCTCAACCATCTGGCGGCAAAACTGCCGGTCAGCCGCTGGCAACGGGACCTGACCGATTCGACTGTACTGCGCAATCTTGGAGTCGGCGCGGGCTATACCCTGATCGCGATCGAATCGACCCTGAAAGGCTTGAACAAACTGGTCCCCGATGAAACCGCGCTGGATGCCGACCTCGAACGCAGCTGGGAAGTTCTCGCCGAGCCGATCCAGACCGTGATGCGGCGTTACCGGGTTGCCGGGTCCTATGAGAAACTGAAACGGCTTACCCGCGGCAAACAGGGTATAACCCGGGCGTCGTTGCATCTGTTCATTGACGGACTCGATATCCCGGCGCATGCAAAACGCTCCCTGCTTGAATTGACGCCGCACAAATACACCGGCATGGCTGCCGAAGCAGCCCGAAAAATTTGTTCGGACATGGACTGATCCGGATCGGAGGTTGACGTGAGCCTCATGTATTCACTGGCAAAAGCGGCGCTTTTCAGGTTCGGGGCCGAAACCAGCCACGACCTGGCAATGACGGGACTGGCCCTTGTCTCCAGGTCAGGATTTCTGTCGGACATGACTGCCGCGGTCATGGGCGCCGGCAAACGTGCGGGAGACCGGCGCCGTCCGGTGCGGGTCATGGGTATCGAATTTCCTAACCGGGTGGGGTTGGCCGCGGGTCTTGACAAGAATGCGACAGCCTGCGACGCGCTGCACAGGCTGGGCTTCGGATGGCTCGAACTCGGTACGGTAACGCCCGCGCCGCAGCCGGGTCAACCGCGACCGAGGATGTTCCGACTGCCCGAACACAATGCCCTGATCAACCGACTGGGGTTCAACAGTTGCGGGCTCGACCGCTTTATACATAATATTGAAAAAGCGGATCCGTCCATTATCAAGGGCATCAATATCGGCAAGAATTCCTCCACCCCGATCGGCGGCGCGGCGCTTGATTATCTGCGGGGACTGGAGCGGGTGCACGCTCATGCGGATTATGTCGCGATCAATGTTTCATCGCCGAATACGCAAAACCTGAGAGACCTGCAACAGACCGAGGCGCTCGACTCGCTGTTATACAGCCTGAACCGCAAACGTCAGCAATTATCGGACCGTTCGGGCAGAAGGATCCCTCTGACGCTGAAAATATCCCCGGATATTGCCGAATCCGGCATTGACACCATCGCGGCGCTACTCAGAAAACACGGGATAGACGGGGTCTGCGCAACCAATACAACGATTTCCAGAGAACAGATTCGTTCGCATCCGCTTGCCGGCGAAACGGGAGGACTGAGCGGTCCGCCGCTACAAGCCCTGTCAACCGCAGCCATCTCCTCCCTCTACAGGAACCTGCAGGGAGAAATCCCGATCATCGGGGTGGGCGGAATCCACAATGCGGCCTCGGCACAGGAAAAATTCGATGCCGGGGCCAGTCTGGTACAGCTTTATACCGGATTGATCTATCGGGGTCCGCAACTGATTGGGGAGATTCTGCATCAGTGCGGGGATTGAGGCACGCCGCGCCGGACAGTCCTGACGGCGCCACCGGATCAAGTTAAAACACAGGACCAAAAACCTGCACGTAGCCGTCGTACGTCATACGCAACCCGACATAGAGGATGACCAGCAGTCCAAGGTAGCCAATCCAGCGGTGTTTTTGCAGGATGTCCGAGATCAGGGCCGCGGCTACCGTCATGAATACGACTGAAAGCGCGAGACCGAAAACCAGTATTCCGGTATGGCCGTCGGCAACTGCCGCGACAGCGAGGACATTGTCGAGCGACATCGAAACATCCGCCACCACAATCTGAAAAATGGCCGAGCGCAACGGCGGATTTTGCCGGTCGGCGGCCGCGGCCGGATCGGCTTCTGCAGGAACCGTTCGTTGTTGCCCGGGCTGGCGCAGATCCTGCCACAGTTTCCAGCATATCCACAGCAACAGCAGACCGCCGACCAGCAACAAACCCTTTATGGCCAGTAACTGCACCGTGATCAGGGCAAAGACGATGCGCAGTATGACCGCAACGCCGACACCATACAGGACCACTTTGCGGCGATACTCTTTACTGAATCTGGCGGCAACAAGCCCGATAATAATGGCGTTGTCACCCGCCAGTACCAGATCGACAAGGATGATCTGGACGAGTTTCAAAAAATTTTCTGCAAGATCCAATGGAAAGACCCCGAAAAAAAGGACTCCTTTTAACCCCTGCCGTCAGCAAAAGCAAGAAAAACCATACCACAGACCCGGACATTCTCTTTCGTTCCTGTCATCAACGCAGGGGTCGGTTACCGTGTCTGCCCGCAAGCCGGAGTCCGCTATCGGGCAGGACAATCAAACGGCTGCGGGAAAACAGATCGTGCCAGGCGAGTTTCTCGGGATGAAAGATTGAGCAGGCGAATCCTGCGCCGAACGTTATCCAGGAAAATAACGCCGCAATAAAACGCAGCCATGCGGTTCTCCATGTCACTGGCCGCGATCGATCGGGCGCCCGATCGGGACGCATAGGCATTAATTTTATCCTCCATGCGCGCATACCCGGGGTCTGTCCGCCATGGCGCCAGAACCAGCCGAAGAACAGGAAACAGATTGCCAGCAGATAACCGAGCCGAATGGCCCTTCCCGATACCGGATGCAGAGACTCCGGAATGAGTGGAACCGGCTGCCATGCGATAAATACCAGGCAACACAATAAAACAGTATCGTAAAGAATAGCCAGCAGCCGGCGCCACAACGGGCAAGAGATGAAACAGTCGGGGAGTGGCGCGACGGGTTGCATGGCATGATCTCCCGGACAGGCCGGACGCGGCGGCAGGGTCAATGACCGCCTCGCAATTTTCCGGCCAGCATCGACAACACAAACAGCGCCGTCGCCGCGACCACGATTGACGGTCCTGCCGAACTGTTGAAAAACAGGGAGGCGCCAAGTCCAACAACCACCGAGAGGCAGCCAAAAAGGCTTGCCAGACAAGCCATCTGTTCCGGGGTACTGGAAAATCTTCTGGCGCATGCCGCCGGTATTATAAGCATCGACACGATCAGCAAGACTCCGACAACCTGCATGGAAACCGCGACTACAAAACTGAGTATGACCAGAAATATCAGTCGGGTTCTCTTTTCCCTGACGCCGTCAATCAACGCCAGGTCCGGCTGTATGATCAGGGAAAGCAGCGGCCGCCAGATTGTCCCGAGCAAACCGATGACCACGCTTCCACCTCCGTAAATCCAGAAAACATCCCGCCAGCTGACCGCCAGTATGTCGCCAAAAAGATACGTCATCAAGCCGATTCTGACCGTAGGCATCGTACTCAGAATCACGATACCCAGAGCCAGCGCCGCATGCGCCAGAATGCCCAGATTGGTATCCGTTGTCAGATTTCTGAATCGCTCCATATATAACAACAAAAATGACAGCGCGATACAGACCGCCAGGATGGAGAAATAGAGATTGACGCCCAGAAACAATCCCAGCACGACGCCCAGCAGCGCCCCATGGGACAAGGCGGCGCCAAAATAGGCCATGCGCTGCCATACCAGCAGACAGCCCAGCGGCCCGCATATCACGGCGACCCCTAGACCACCGATCAGTGATCGGACCATAAATTCATCCATTATCAGGCTTTGCGCTCGCCGGCAGTTTAATCAATCTGCACAGACCGGCAGATTTCTCCCTGCAAATTGTGTTCGTGATCATGCAAATGGCGATAAACGCCCAGCGCCGCCGCATTTTCCCTGCCAAACAGGTACAGGAATTCCGGGTTTTCCTGCACATTTTCCGGAGTGCCGGAACAACAGATATGGCGATTCAAACAGATCACTTTATCGGTAGCGCCCATCACAATGTGCAGATTATGGGAAACCAGGAGCGCCCCGCAACGGGTTTTATCGCGTATGGATTGAATCAGGGTATACAGGCCCGCTTGTCCGCTGATATCGACTCCGGCGCCGGGTTCATCCAGAACCAGCAGATCGGGTGACCTCAATATGGCTCTTGCCAGCAAGACCCGTCTCAGTTCTCCACCTGAAATTTCTTGCAAGGGTTTCTCCCTGAGTTGCCCACCGCCGACCAGCTCAAGCGCCTGTTCCAGCCGGCGGTTTTCCCGAATACCGCAAAGCCGGAGAAAACGGGTGACATTGACCGGTATACTACGGTCAAGATTGACCGACTGGGGGACGTAACCGACACGGATACCGGGGCTTGTGGTGACAGAACCGCGGTCGGGCCGCATCAGACCGAGAGCAATTTTCACGAGACTGCTCTTGCCCGCCCCGTTTGGACCGATCAGGGTCACAATTTCATTTCTCGCGACAGACAGATTGATGTCGTCAAGAATGGTTCCGCTTCCGCGAAACAACGAGACATTGTGCAGGTTAACGAGCGCTTCAGTCTGCATGGACAGACCCGGTTTGTGACCGTTTGCTTTGGCAATTCAGGCAACGACCCAGAATTTCGACAGTTTGATCGATCATTTCCAATCCGGCCTTTCTGGCCTGACGGGAAATCACCTGTCTGATCAGGGAGTCATTCAGTTCCACGACCTGATGGCACCGGTTGCAGATCAGGAATTGGCTGACATGTCGTTGCTCCGGGAAATCACACCCTACATAAGCCCTGAGAGATTCGATTTTGTGGATCAGCCTGTACTTCAACAGAAAATCAAGCGTGCGGTAGACGGTAGGGGGCTGTGCATTCGTTCTTTCATTACGCAGGGTTTCCAACAGGTCATAGGCCGGTACCGGTTTATGGCTGGACCAGATCAATTCAAGAACACGCTTCCTGAGATGTGTAAAACGGGTGTTGTTCCCGGCGCAGATGGCTTGCGCCTTTTCCAGCGCCGTATGGATACATGAGTCATGGTCATGTTGCAAACTGCGGAAGCGGCGGAAATCGGGTCTGGTCACAGGCTCGGCAACAGGGTTATAAAAAATTGATTTCACAGGTTGATTCCAGTTATGATATATTATAACATTACTGAAAACAACCCCCGGCCTTCGGATTATGAACCTGTCTATTGCAAAACTGTCCCTGTATCACAGGGGTACACCCGCCGCGAACAAGCGCTTGCTGTATACCGTTCCCTGTCTCGCGATGCTCGTCTGGTCAACAGGGCTGTTTGCGGCAGCGCCCAGAGTGGCAGTGTCAGTGAGTCCGGTGCACTCCCTTGTTTCCGCAGTCATGCAAGGAGCCGCTATTCCGGAATTGCTGATCTCACCCGGACACTCCCCCCACACCCAGGCGCTGTCCCCGTCTGCGGTCAAAACCGTATACGACGCCGATTTGGTGATCCGGGTCGGTCCCGATTTGGAAAAAGCCCTGTCGAAAATCGCGGAACAGGTCAAACCGCAAGATCGGGTTAAGTCCCTGCTTGACGATGCCGGACTTCATATCCTGCCTTTCCGCGAACAAGGTGTCTGGGCTGACCTTGAGCATGATGAGCACGAAGAACATGGGCACGATGAACACGATGAGCATGAAGAACACGGACACGAAGGGCATGCGCATGCAGAAGGAGATCCGGATCCCCATGTCTGGCTCTCGACCGAAAATGCCATTTTGATCGTTTCTGCCTTTGCCGAATGGATTTCCCGGATAGACAGCGGCAACAAAGCACTTTACCAACGCAACCGGGATCAGGTCATTGCCAGAATCCACCAAACCGGAGAGCGGGTGTCGCAAATACTGGAACCCGTCAAAACGATCCCGTATATCGTATTCCATGATGCCTGGCAATACTACGAGAAAGAGAATCAGTTGAATTCGCTGACCTCGGTCTCGAGCTCAACAGATCATGCGCCGGCTATCCGGCAAGTCCGGGATGTGAGGCGCCTGATCCGGGAACGCGGTGTTCAGTGTATTTTCAGGGAACCCCAGTTCGACCCCGGAATCATCCAGACAGTTATCAAAGGTACACAAGCCAGGACCGGGACGCTGGACCCGCTGGGCGCAGAACTGGCTCCGGGACCGGACATGTGGCACGAATTGATGTTGTCGATTGCGAGGTCGCTAAAAACCTGCCTGTCCGGGGAATAAAAGCGAAGCCTGAATGTCATTACGATATTCAGGCGCCGCGAGTTAATGATGCACAGGCACTCACCGTGGTCACCCGCGTTATATTCCGCGTATGATTGATCGCGGTTCGCGGGCAGGCACAGTGGCTGCCCCTGGCGCCTCAGGTGCGGGAGGCGGTCACAATCTCATCAATAGATCTTGCCAGCGTGTCGCTGAACCCGATATCGGACTGTTGCACCGACAGCCCCTCGGTCAGCGCCCGGGAAAAACTCGCAATCATTCCGCGGTTCTCACTGAGTCGGCGAGTAGCTTCCTCACGGCTGTACCCACCGGACAAAGCCGCTACCCTGAGCACATTTTCATGTTCCATACAGGATTGATAGAAATTAGCCTGCTCGGGCAGGGTCAGCTTGAATATGACCTGCTGGTCTTTACCCAGGCGGGCCAGATTGGCCAGCAGCTCGTCCCTTAAAATCTGTTCGGCGGCGGCTTTTTGCGGTGAGTGGATATTGACCTCAGGCTCAATCATCGGCGCCAGCCCGCGGGCAATGATGCGCTTGCCGATTGCAAATTGTTGCGCAACCACGTCCCGAATACCCTGTATATTGCCGGTCTTGATCACGGAGCGCATTTTGGTCGCAAAAAAACCGTTTTCCACCGCCTTGTCCAGTAACGCGTCGAGGTGAGGCATCGGCTTCATCATCTGCACCCCGTTTTCTTCATCGGCAAGACCCCTGTCCACTTTCAGGATCGGAATGATCTGTTTCCGGCGCCAAAGATAATGAGACGCAAGCTGCCCTTCCACTTCCCGTTCCATCGTGTTTTCAAACAGGATGGCGCCGAGAATCCTGTCGCTGGTGAAGCGCTCATTGGTCATGATCCGGGTGCGCATCTCATGCGCCTTCACGTACATTTCATCCTCACCGTCATACTGGTCCGGACCTACCCCATACCTCATCAATGCTTTCGGAGTACTGCCGCCGCTCTGGTCCAAGGCTGCGATGAATCCGGTTGAATCGATCAATTTTTCAAGTTGCCGCGCTGTTTCTGTGCCGGTCATGATTCCCGCCTGATTATGTGGTTGGTTTCCAGATTGCTCATCCATGCGATCGATTCTGTCTGCCGGAAGCATCAATGCAAGGCAGGTGATAGTACACTTCCGGGCCAGATACTGCAAGCATACGAAGGATGACACGGACAACCACAAGGGGCTTGCCCGGGCTGTCTTCAAAGAAAAAAAGAATCATGGGGTGTCCCGGGAACGTCCTCATCACACAATTCCGTGATCTGCGGGCGTTCCTGCCGCCTTGCTCAGGGATATGACCCAATTGTCATCATCAAGCGACCGCTCGGCCATAAACCCGCCCTCCAGAGAGTCGACCAGATCTACCGCGAGGGTCTCATCCAGAATAGTCTGACGATGCTGGCGCAGCGCGGCGCATACCCGCGGCGTTCCGGTAATACACAGCGAAATTCTGTCCGAAATCTCCAGTCCCGCCGATTTGCGGGCGTCTTGTACGGTTCGCACCAACTCGCGGGCAACGCCTTCGATCAATAATACGTTGTCGAGAGAAGTGTTGAGCGCAACGAGACAACCCTGCCCGGAACAAGCGGCAAAACCTTGCGCCGATGAAGTCAGGATTTGAATATCGTCGCGCTCAAGCACAATTTCGCGGCCTTCGACTTGCAGCTCAAGAGCCTTATCCTCCTGCATCCGCCGCACAACCCGGTCTCCGTCGAGCGCGCCCAGCGCCGCCTGGATTGCCGGCATCAATTTGCCGTACCGTTTCCCCAGGCGCGGGAAGTTCGGTTTGATCGTGTGGCGGATCAGCCCCTGGTCGGAATTGATGAAGTCGATGGCCTTGACATTCAATTCCTCGAGAATCAGTTGCTCGTGTCTCTTGAGCACGGAGCGTAGCGTTCTATCGGTCGAGCTGACCAGCATCTGTGAAAGCGGCTGGCGCACACGTATGCGGCTTTCTTCGCGGGCAGAGCGGCCGAGGCCGACAATAGTCTGCACCACCTCCATTTCATGCACGAGGTCGTCGTCAAGACTTGCGGCGTCCCATTGCGGCCACACGGCCAAATGTACGCTTTGTTTGCAATCGGAATCGTATTTTCCGAGACTTTGGTAAAGCGCTTCGCCCAGAAACGGCATGAATGGCGCGATCATTCGCGCAATCAGATCCAGACATTCATACAGGGTCAGGTAGGCAGCCTGTTTGTCATTGCCATCGTCGCTTTTCCAGAATCGCCGCCGGTTGCGCCGCACATACCAGTTGCTGACCCGGTCCACCAGCTTCTCAATGGCCTGCCCCGCCCCGAAGGCATCGTAGCGGTCCAGTGATTCGGTTACCACTTTCAGGGTCTGGTGAGCAAGCGCCAGCGCCCATCGGTCGATCTGCGGACGCCTGGCAGGGGCGACCGGACGGCCGCTGTCAAACTGATCAAGTCTTGCGTAAAGAGTGAAAAATGACCAGGTATTCCATAACGTATTGATCAAAGTCGCCGCAACTTCCCGGACAATTTCCACCGAAATGCGTTTTTGCGCATCGGGCGCGGCGCGCGCCAGAAACAACCAGCGCAGCGCATCGACTCCGACCACATCAAAAACCTCATACGGGTCGATGATATTGCCCAGGGACTTGGACATTTTTTTGCCGTGCTCATCGACAATGTGACTGAGGCAAACACAGTTTTTATAAGCCACACTGTCATCCACAAGGGCAGCAATGGCATGCAGGGTATAAAACCATCCCCGGGTCTGGTCGATGGCCTCGCAAATATAATCGGCGGGAAAGTGTCTCGTGAAAATATCCTCGTTCTCGAACGGGTAGTGCCACTGCGCATAGGTCATGGCGCCGGAATCGAACCAGCAATCAATCACTTCGGGAACGCGGCGCCAGACGCGCTCTTCGCGGATAAACGTGACCTCGTCAATCTGTGGGCGATGCAGGTCGATGCCGCGCATCGACTGCCCGGTGAGCGCCTCCAGTTCGTCCAGTGAGCCGATACACATGAAGCCCCCCTGACCGTCCGTCCATAGCGGTAACGGAGTTCCCCAGAAACGTTCACGGGACAGCGCCCAATCGACATTGTTTTCCAGCCAGCGGCCGAACCTCCCGTCGCGAATGGTTTCAGGTACCCAGTGGATCGTTTTGTTCAGCGCCACCATCCTCTTTCGGATTGCAGTCGTTCTGATATACCAGGCTTCCTTTGCATAGTAGATCAGCGGGTCTCCGGTACGCCAGCCAAAAGGATAACTGTGCCGTGTCGTTTCATTGAGAAACAGGTTGCCCTGCTGATCCAGCAGCTTGCAGATGACCGGGTCGGCCTGTTTGAAAAACAGGCCGGAGACGGGCGCCGCCGGCGGCATGAAACACCCGTCGAGTCCGACCCCGTGCACGACAGGCAGCCCTTCCCTTTGTCCAAGCGCAAGATCATCAACCCCATAGGCGGGAGCGATATGTACAATTCCCGTACCGTCTTCGGTATTGACGAAATCCGCGCTGACCACACGAAAGCAATCGCCGAATTCAATATCCAGCCAGTCGAACAACCGATCATAGCGCAGACCGGCCAGCTCGCTTCCCTTCACCGTCCTGATTATCTCGCAGGGCTGATCCCGTTCCGCAAAATAGCGCCCGACCCGGGCACAGGCCAGAATCAGGATTTCATCGTTATGGCGCACCCAGGCGTAATCCACATCAGCGCCCACCGCGAGCAACAGATTCGAAGGCAGTGTCCAGGGAGTAGTGGTCCAGACCAGAAATGAGACGCGCTCCTGGCCCTCAAGTCTGAAGCGCACCGTGACAGACGGGTCTTCAACCTCCCTGTAGCCCTGGGCCACTTCATGAGATGACAGGGTGGCGCCGATGCGCGGGTCGTAGGGGACGACCTTGTAACCCTTGTAGATCAGACCCTTGTCCCAGATGCGCCGCAGCAGGTTCCAGACGGATTCGATGTAGCGGTTATCCAGCGTGTAATAGGCTTCATCCAGATTGACCCAGTATCCCATGCGGCGGGTCAACGCCTCCCACTCGCCGATACAGGTCATCACCGATGCGCGGCATCGCCGGTTAAATTCATGGATGCCAACCCGGCTTTCAATTTCTTTCTTGTCGAAGATACCGAGTTGTTTCTCGACTTCATGTTCGACCGGCAGCCCATGCGTGTCCCAGCCACCCTTGCGCGGAGCATGGAATCCGCGCATGGTCTTGAAGCGAGGATAGATGTCCTTGAACGTGCGGGCCAGGACGTGATGAATACCCGGCTTGCCGTTAGCGGTCGGCGGGCCTTCATTGAAGCTGAAGCGCGGTCTGCCTTCGCTTTGCTGCAGGGTCTTCTCGAAGACGGAATTCCTTTCCCAGAATTCAAGAACGGACTTCTCCAGTTGCGGACCGTGATAGCGCCCTCCAACCGGTTCAAATACTTTGCTGTCCAGGGTCATTTTCCAATCATTCACAAAAACCTGAGGTGATCCACCCGAATACAACATGCAGGAACCTTCGCGGCAACAACGGTCGCGAAGACGAACGGAGACGAACGGGACTGGTCGGGGCCAGTGTAAACCGCAGGGCGTGATTATGCCACAAGCGGATTATTTCCTGTAACCCCGCACAATGCCGGAAACGACCAGAGCCGCCGCTATTCCGCTTGCCAGACCCGCGCTGTGGGCCGTGTTGGCAACGGCCAGCCCAAAAAATTTCTCAAGCAGCCCGGACCAGCACAACACGAACCAGCCCAGCATCAGTTTTATGATTACCGGATTGAGCCGAATCCGGAACCGTGGATTGGTCAACGACTGAATCCAGACATAGCCGAACAATCCATAGATGACTCCCGACATACCGCCAAACAGGGGGCCCGATACCAGGTATTGGGCCAGGTTCGAGACCACGCTGACCGCGCATATCAGGATGGCCAGCAGCCATGCGCCCTGCTGCCGCTCGACAATGCGGCCCAGTTCCCATGTCCATAACATATTGAAAACTATATGAAAAATACTGAAATGAAGAAACATGGGCGTGATCAGGCGCCACCACTGCCCGTGGCGAATTTCCGGCAGGACGGGGCGGATATATTCCGAGATCAGCAACGGCCCCAGGATCATGCGCTCAGGCCCGAATGTCATCAGGACATAGACCGCGACTGAAATACCGACGGTCAGCAGGGTAAGTGGCGGGGCGCCGGAGAACACGGAGAGATTACTGCCCACCCATTTCTATCCGGTCGCTTTCTCCCAGCGTCACCTGCTTGTCGTCGAGAGTGGTGAATCGCCGGCCCTTGATCGTTTTTTGTCGTGCCTGATAAGTGGTACTGACGCCGTCACCGGAAATAACACGAATGGTGATAATTTTGTTGTCGGCCTGAAATTTGATAATAAACACCGCAGCCGCGGCCAACAGCAAGATACCGAGCAAGGCATAGGCTACTCCACGTACGGACAGCGTTCCCACCTCATCCGGCGTTTTCACCGTTGGCGAACCGGCGGGCGCTGCCTTCGCGCGAAATACGAGAGCAACGATAATGATCACGGCCAGGGTGATCAGGATTTTGGTCAACATGCTCGTGACGGAACGGGTTGCGGCTCCGGTCAGTAATGCGGGGTTTATCTGCCCGACCCCCCCCAAAGCCAGGACCAGCTGATTTTCTTTTCCGTATGCCCGCGTCTTTCGAGCGGGATATAAGGGCGTTTCAGGTTGCCCTGATAAAGCTGGCGGGGGCGCCCGATTTTCTGCTCATCGTCCACCAGCATTTCCTTCCAGTGTGAAACCCAGCCCACTGTCCGCCCTATGGCAAACATGACGGTGAACATGGAAGTGGGGAAACCCATCGCCTTCATGATGATGCCCGAGTAAAAATCCACATTGGGGTACAATTTCTTCTCAATAAAGTAGCTGTCCTTGAGCGCGATTTCTTCAAGTTTCATAGCCAGTTCCAGTTGCGGTTCATGAATACCGAGCTCTTCGAGGACTTCATGACAGGTCTGGCGCATGACCGTTGCCCTGGGATCGTAGTTTTTATAGACGCGGTGTCCAAAACCCATCAAACGGAAACTGTCGTTCTTGTCCTGGGCCTTGCTGATGTATTTGTCGATTTGATCGACGCTGCCAATTTCATTGAGCATTTTCAGCACGGCTTCATTGGCTCCACCATGCGCCGGCCCCCACAATGACGCAATCCCGGAAGCGATGCAGGCGTAGGGGTTGGCGCCCGAAGACCCGGCCAGACGGACGGTCGAAGTCGAGGCGTTTTGCTCATGGTCGGCGTGCAGAATCAGTATCTTGTCAATCGCCCGCGCCAGCACCGGATTGATGCGATAGTCCTCCGCAGGATTGGAAAACATCATTTGCAACAGGTTTTCAGAATAACTGAGCGAGTTGCGCGGCATGGGGAACGGCATCCCCAGAGCATACTTGTAGGCATAAGCGCCGATCGTCGGCATTTTCGCAATGAGGCGGTGGGCCGCCGTTCTGCGTTGTTCGATATCGGTAATATCCGTACTGTCGTGATAAAAAGCGGACAGGGCGCCGACCACCCCGACCATGATGGCCATGGGATGGGCGCTGCGCATGAAGCCTGAGTAAAACTTTGCCAGTTGCTGGTGGATCAGCGTGTGATTCCTGATCTCGGCATCGAACTCATTTTTTTGTTCCGGGGTCGGTAATTCGCCATACAGCAAAAGATAACAGATCTCCATGAAATCGCTCTTTTGCGCCAGCTCATCAATGCTGTAGCCACGATGCAGCAGGATGCCCTTGTCACCGTCTATGTATGTAATATCCGATTTGCACGATGCGGTGGAAGTAAATCCGGGATCATAAGTGAGGATGCCGGTATCGCCGTACAGGGTCTTGATATCGACCAGCCGGTTGCCGGTGGCTCCGGTGCGCGTCGGCAGCCGCCATGACTGTCCTGTGCTGTTATCGGTCAGGGTAAACGAATCCATATCCCTGTCTGCCGCCTGTTTTGCTTCATTCATCAGGTATCTTCGCCACAAAATTTTTTATTGACTTACTTTCAACGACTATACGATAATCCAATTTTACCGGAATAACAAATCTGTTCATAACATCAGGCATTCTCCAACACTGAAGATGTATAGTACAATGGAGTATTATCAGCAATTCACACAGACTGCATCATAGTCTGATTGTAACTGCATCCATGCACAGGAAATTCCAGTTGACTTGATAAAGTAACCGTCCAGTGAGTATCGTAATAATTCACCTGTTCATCTTTCCAGGAATCGTGAAAACAGCTCTGAAATTAAAGAAAAGCAAATGATAAACAATGACTTCCCCCCCCCCCCCCCCCCCCCCCCCCCATTTCCTGGGACAGGATCTCTGAATCCCTTGCAATCCGCGCACTAAAACGCAGCGGCACAGGCGCCCTTGTCCAACAGGGCGACCCTTATTTTGCCGGACACTTAACCGACCCGCCCCTCCCTCGCCGGGTCAACGCCCCTGCCCGCAAACCCGGGTACTTTTATTCCAGCGCTTTTGGGTATTTTTCACTCGGCGCTGATACCGGGCACCCTTTGACGGCTGTCCACAATACCGCCCGCGGCCATCAGCCCTATCACTCCCCCTTGAGGGGGAGTCGGCAAGGCAGGGGCTCGGGCCCGCAGGCGCGCCGGTGGGGGTGGCACGGAGAATGTACGAACCAAGTGGCCAAACATCGTCCCGCATACGCATCCGCCAGAGCCTGATGACTTGAATTCTGCGACTCCCCCTCAAGAGTGATGCCGTGCGCTATACGGAATATTCAGTCCGATTCGAAAACCGGATCACGACTCAACCTTTTTACTTCACATTACTTTCCACTGTTTCAACCATAAGGAGACATCATCATGCAATACACTGATAAACTGTTCCTGGCACTGCTCACGTCTCTGACCCTGTTCCTTGCCGGTTGCGGGGGTAGTTCTTCCACTTCCATGGTGAATAAAGAGCCGACCGAACTGGAAAAAGCCCAACAGGCGGCGGAAGCGGCGAAGAATGCCGCCATGACCGCCTCAACGAATGCCGATACAGAGGCCGACAAGGCCGATGAGTCGGTCATGAGTATCGTCGTACTCCAGACCGGCAGCAAGGGCGACACGGCGAAGATGGACGCTGCGGCGGCGCGCACAGCAGCTAACGCGGCGATGAGCGCCTACGAGACGGCCAAAGCACAATACGACAGGGCGAAAGCCACGGACAACCTGACGGCGGCGGTTGAGGCGAAGCTGGCAGCCGAGGCGGCCAAGAGGGAGGCTGACAAGCAGGCTGCAATGGCTGCGGAAAAGGCGAAGATGGCGGTGGATGCCGCCAGCATGGTTCTCAAGGTCTCGGCTGACGGCAAGACTTACAGCGTTGGCGACGTCTCCATCACGGCCGGTTCGCCGAAAAAGACAGCCACCAGGGATGGCGTTACCCGAACAACCGGGAAAATAGAGGATATAGTCAGGAAGGGGGATTCCGACCGGTCTGCCGTGACCTATTCAGCCGGCCCTCCCGAGACCAGGGCGCAGCCAGTGGTTGAAAAGCGAAATATCGCGCTCGGAGTCAGCACCGATTCGGACGATGATACTGTGCGTCTGGAACTTGTGGACAGATACGTCACTCTGGAGAGCAACAAAATGGTCAGTATTTTCCGTGACCGCGGCAACACGGACCAGACGGCTACGGCGAGCGGCGCAAACCCCTACGGCACGGTCACTGTTTCCGGAAAAGCCGTTCCCATCATGCGCGTGCAAGGCGAGTTCTACATGGTCTCCGGCACTGCGGAACTGACCAAGCAGAACGCCAACAGGGCTACCATCGCAGCCAACACGAAGGACGCTAACGCCGCCACAGGTCTCGGCGGCGGCATCTACTACTACATGGAAGGCAACACGAAAAAGTGGCTCCGGCTGAACCGCAGTAGCACGGACACAGGAGGCGCCGTCACTCTCACCTATGACAACATCTCCGTCTACGAGAATGCGCGCTTCCCCGAGGCAAAGCTCTACAAACACATCAACTTCGGCACATGGACGCCACTGAAAGAGGATGGCAACACCTATGCCGGCCTGGGAGTCGGGTTCGTCAGCGCGCTGCCCGGCAAGGCCGTGACCCCGCCTGCCAACATTCCAGTTGGCGGCATCGTCACCTATTTTGGCCAGGCGCAGTACACAATGCAAAACCGCGCCGATCATTCGTCAGAACCCGGCAAAATAAACTCTTGGACGAGTGGTGCGACAACAACGGTGGACTTCAACAAGAGCACCATTAAGGCCGATATAGGCATATCCGGCACGTTCTCGGGCATGATCGACGGCAACAGCTTCTCGGGCGCGAAGATCAGCGATATCACCGACACGGATATAAATACGGATAGCAGTGTTTATACCGTGGAATTCCGCGGCAATATCTTCGGCCCCAAGTTTGAAGAGGTCGGCGGCGTGTTTAGCGTCACTTCGGAGAACATGAAGCACGGCGGGTTCCAAGGCTCCTTCGGCGGCATCGACAAGGAGCGGCAGTGACTAAGGACCGGTAGCCGTCGCCGGCATTCCCCGAGGGCTGATGAGGCGCCTGCCCCCTCTGCGGAGCGGGCGCCCCCTTGACAATTCTACTCATCTTGCTTCATTATAAAGCAACAGCTATCCCATCAATATGACTAATTCGTTTGTTCACTTGATTCCGAAAACCACAAAGACGGCCCCTGAATGCTAAAGAATAAGAAAAATAACAATGATTACAATAGCTTACCCCCCCCCCCCCCTCAATTTCCAAGGGTCTGAACACTCTGAAATCCCGCTAATCCACGCGGTAAAGCGCAGCCGCGCAAGCGCCGCACACGGCACAAGCGTCTCTACCCAAAAGGGCGCTCTTTACTTAACTAACCCGCACGCCCCTTACGACGCGCCAGCGCCCGGGCGCCCCTTCACGGCTGCCCGATATACAGACCCCGATCCAACCCGCTCCCGTCACTCTCCCTTGAGGGGAGTCGGCAAGGCAAGGGCGACAGCCCCGCCGGAAAGCCGGTGGACCGGACCGCGACTCAACCTTAATTCACTCAACTTTCAATCATAAGGCGAAATCACCATGAAATACTCTAACCAACCGATATGGGCTTTGGCCACCTTCCTGACTCTGCTGCTGGCCGGCTGCGGAGGCAGTTCTTCCACCTCCGGGACACCGGAGATGACCGAACTTCAGAAAGCCCAAAAGGCCGCCATGGATGCCTCCGACATGGCCAAAACGAAATCCGATGAGGCCAAAACATCAGCCGATGGGGCACAAGAAGCGGTCATGGGTCTGGCCGAAATACAAACCGGAAACCCCATGGCCAAGACACACGCCGAAGCAGCCCGCAAAGCGGCTGACGAAGCCCTGGCAGCCTACAACCTGGCCAAGAAGGAATACGACAAGACCAGGGCCGCAGGCAGCCGGACGGCAGCGGTCGAAGCCAGAATCGCCGCCGAAGCCGCCAGAATGAAGGCCGACACCCAGGCAAAGATGGCCGCCGACGAAGCGATGAAAGCGCAGCAAGCCGCTAGCAGGGAGGTCCGCCATGTCGAGGGCATGACCTACAAGGTCGGCGATACCTCCATCACGGCCGGTGCGCCAAAGGCCACGAAGACGATAGATGGCAAGACGGTAACGACCGGGACTATCCGCGACACGCTGTACGGCTACTGGTCCTGGCGGCTTCAAGTCAACTATGCGGCCGCCAGCGGGAACAAGCCCGAGACCAGAGCCCAGCCGCGTATTGTAGACCGCACGGACCTGCCTCTCCGGTTTGTCACAGACTCGGAGGACGACCTCAAGCGTCTGACGTTGGTATACCAGTACGCGACCAGTAAAAACAACAAGATGGTCAGTCTTTTCCGCGATCGCGGGACGAATAAGCCGGACACTACCGTGAGCGAAGCCAACCCCTACGGCACGGTCACGGTTGGCGGAAAGGCCGTTCCGATCATGCGCGCGCAGGGGGAGTTTTATATCAGTTCTGTATGGGTCAGCGGCACCACCTACAGGCTGGATACCCGCACGGCCGCCTTTACCCCGAAATCGAACACCGGCGATGGCGCCATCCAGTCAGTCCGAATCGCGGCTGACTCGAAGGACGCCAACGCCGCCACGGGGCTCAGCGGCATTTACTACTACATGGACGGCAGCACGAAAAAGTGGCTCCGGCTAAGCAAGAGCGCCACGGACACGGCAGGCGCCGTCACTCTCACCTATGACGACATCACCGTCTACGAGAATGTGCGTTTTCCGACCGTGATGCCCTTCAAACACATGAACTTCGGACTTTGGGCTTCAACCAGGCAGCCCCCCGGAGATGAAACCGGCGACACACTTTTTATCGCCGACATGGGGATCGGGTTCGTCAAGGCTCTGCCCGACAGCAAGATGTCCGGCGCCGATATGCCGAATTTTGGCTCGGCCAAATACGAGGGCTACTGGATATCGAACCAACGGCAGGCTGATGCGGGAGGCGAGGGCGAAATAAGTGGCTGGCTGTCTGGCGCGGAAACAACGGCGGATTTCGGCAAGAACACCATCAAGGTAGACCTGAAATTCTTGGCCACGCTTGAAGGCCGCATCGACGGGGACGGGTTCTCTGGAACCAAAGTCACCGCAATCACCGCCCCCGCCAGCAATAACCGGCTGACGAAGGATGCCAGCAAATTCACGGGTACCTTCAGCGGCAATTTCTTCGGGCCGATGGCGGCAGAGGTCGGCGGCGTGTTCGACTTCACCTCCGAGGGCAAGAAAGCGGGCGAGTTCCGCGGCTCCTTCGGCGGCGTGATGGTCGAATAACAGACTGCCCCTCGAGTCGGCGCGTTATCCTCCGATTTATCCTTTCACAGGGCGCCCGCTCCATCTCCGGAGCGGGCGCCTGTAGCGTGGCAATCAGAATTGACAGGACAATTCCCGGACTTGCTGAAAGGTTCCTTTACGTGGTATCTTACCCGAAATGCGGTACAGTCCATCTTAATAAAACCTGGGAGAGGTTACGAGGCATCACCAGTTTGACGAAGAGGTCGCGCCAGGGCAATCACAGGTTTGTCGATGTCGACGTGTATAACAACCAAGACGATCATTAATCCGGGAGGAGCGAAATGCTGCGATCACTGAGTATAGACCCTGAAAAATGCACCGGCTGTTTGCAGTGCGAAATGGCCTGTTCCTATGAGAATGAGGGAATGTTCAATCCGGCCAAATCCCGGATAAAGGTTTTTACTTTCCATGACGAGGGGCGCTTCGTGCCTTATACCTGCACCCAGTGCGATGAGGCGTGGTGCCTGCATGCCTGCCCGGTCGAGGCGATTACGATGAACCGGGAAACCGGGGCGATGATCGTCAGTGATGCGGTCTGCGTAGGCTGCAAGGTCTGTACGATCGCCTGTCCGTTCGGGACAGTAAACTACAATCAGGATACCGGCAAGGTCATCAAGTGCGATCTTTGCGGCGGCGATCCCAAGTGCGCCAGCGCCTGTCCGACCGCCGCCATCACTTATGTGGACGCGGACGCCACCGGACTTGAGAAAATGCGGGCGTGGGCGGCAAAAACAGACAACGCATCCGTGAATTGAGGGGGTAGTACAATGAGTTGGACCGGAAAAATACTGAGAGTCAATTTGACCCGTGGTGAAGTGAAAGAAGAAGCGCTCAACATGGATTGGGCGGCGGACTATATCGGGCAGCGTGGACTGGCTACCCGTTACCTCGTTGAGGAGACGGACCCGCGCTGCGATCCTCTCGGCCCGGATAACAAGCTGATTTTTGCCACCGGCCCCCTGACCGGAACAGCGGTATCAACGGGCGGACGCTATTCGGTGATCACCAAAAGCCCGTTGACCGGGGCGGTGGCATGCTCCAATTCCGGTGGATTCATCGGCGCCGAATTGAAGATGGCTGGCTGGGACATGATTATATTCGAAGGCCGGGCAGAGTCTCCGGTCACCCTCAATATCGTCAATGAAAAGGCGGAAATACTGCCCGCCGGCGATCTTTGGGGAAAGTCCGTCTGGGAGACGGACCGGTTACTGCATGAAAAACACGGAGATCCGCAGATGCGGGTTGCAGCGGTGGGGCGTTCGGCGGAAGCGGGCTGTCTGTATGCGGCAGTGATCAATGATCTGCACCGCGCCGCGGGGCGTTCCGGGGTAGGCACAGTCATGGCTTCGAAAAACCTCAAGGCCGTTACTGTGCGCGGCACCCGCGGGGTTGGCAATATCAAGGATCCGGTACGCTTCATGAAAAGTGTCGCTGAACAAAAACAGGCGCTGGCCGATCACGCCGTGACCGGACAGGGTCTGCCGGCAATGGGCACCCAGGTGCTGATGAACGTGATCAATGAGATCGGAGCGTTACCGGCGAAGAATATGCGTGACGTGCAGTTCGAGCGCGCGAACGATATTTCGGCGGAAGCGATGGCGAAGCCGCGCAGCAGTGACGGCAAGCCGAATCTGACGACAAACGCCGCCTGCTTCGGGTGCACGATAGCGTGCGGACGCATTTCGACGATCGACAAGGGGCATTTCACCGTTGAGAACAAACCCGAATACTGGGGAAATTCGGGCGGACTCGAATATGAAGCAGCCTGGGCTCTGGGCGCTGATACCGGCGTCGGCGATCTGGATGCGTTGACGTACGCCAATTTCATATGCAACGAGGACGGCATGGACCCGATTTCGTTCGGGGCCACGGTGGCCGCCGCTATGGAACTGTTTGATATGGGGGTCATTACGACCGAACATACGGGAGGCATGGAACTCAATTTCGGTTCAGCGCAAGCGCTGACGTGGTGTGTTGATCAGGTTGCAACGGGCCAGGGCTTTGGCAAGGACCTCGGGATGGGATCGAAGAGACTGTGCGAGAAATACGGCCATCCGGAGTTGTCGATGTCGGTCAAGGGCCAGGAATTCCCGGCTTACGACCCGCGCGGGGTGCAGGGCATGGGACTGACCTATGCGACCTCCAATCGCGGCGCCTGCCATTTGCGCGGCTATACCGTAGCTTCCGAGGTATTGGGCATTCCCGAAAAAACCGATCCGCTGGTGACCGAGGGCAAGGCCGGGCTGGTCAAGGCGTTTCAGGATGCGACCGCGGCCGTGGATTCCATGGGCTTGTGTGTATTTACCACCTTTGCATGGTCGCTGGACAACATGGCGCCACAAATCGACGCGGCATGCCGGGGCGACTGGTCTGTGGAACGTCTGCTTGAGGCCGGTGAGCGTATCTGGAACCTGGAACGGGACTACAATATGAAGGCCGGATTGACCGGGAAAGACGACACGCTGCCTCCCAGACTGCTCAGGGAAGCGGCCAAAACCGGACCTGCCAAAGGCAAGGTATGCAGTCTTCATGAAATGTTGCCGGAATATTATGCACTGCGCGGCTGGACGAGAGAGGGCCAGTTGACTGACGAAGTGCGTGAGAAATTCGCGTTGCCCGCATGAACCACATGATCATTGGCGCCGGCCCCGCGGGGGTAGTGGCGGCTGAGACGTTGCACAAACGGGATCCGTCTGCACGTATCGCCATTATTGGCGACGAACCCGAGCCTCCCTATTCGCGCATGGCGATCCCCTACCTGCTCATGGACAACATTGATGAAACCGGCGCTTATCTGAGGAAACAACCGGGACATTTCCGCGATCGGGGAATCGAGTTGCTGATTGATACGGTTGAGTCCGTGGATCCCGCAAGGAAGGAAGTTTCGCTGTTGGCTGGAGGGATCCAAGGTTATGACCGGCTGCTCGTTGCGTCCGGGTCGAAGCCGCTTGTCCCGCCGATTCCGGGCATTGATCACGCCCGGGTCGCGAATTGCTGGACACTGGCGGATGCCAGAAAGATAGCGTCCACAATCCGCCCCGGTTCATCCGTTGTATTGATTGGCGCCGGCTTTATCGGTTGCATCATCCTGGAAGCGCTCGTTTCATCCGGCGCGAAACTGACGGTGATTGAGATGGGCAACCGCATGGTACCGAGAATGCTCGATCAGACTTGCGGCGCGCTGTTGCAAAAGTGGTGCGTCAGCAAGGGGGTTGATGTCATGACCGGCTCCCGGGTCGAGGCGATCGAATCTTGCGGCAGCCATATCAGGGTTTGCATCAGCGGCTACGGGTCAGTGGAAGCCGAGTTGGTCATTTCCGCCACGGGCGTGCAGGGCAACGCCGGTTTTCTGGCAGGTTCCGGTATTGAAATATCCAACGGGGCGATTGTCGTGGACGGATACATGCGTTCATCAATTGAGCATATCTATGCAGCCGGTGATGTGGCTTGCGGACGCGATTTTTCGACTGGAGAGTACAGTGTCCAGGCCATCCAGCCGACTGCGGTTGAGCATGGCTATGTGGCTGCCACCAACATGGTCGAACCGTGTTCCAGTCATCATCAGGGCAGCGTGTTGATGAATGTGCTGGATACGATCGGCCTGATATCCGCCTCCTACGGCCAGTGGCAAGGGGTCAAGGGCGGAGATACGGCGAGACTGGTCGACGAGGAAAATTTCCGCTACATCCAGTTGCAATTTGCGGAAGATCGCCTGATCGGAGCCAATATGCTCGGATTGACCCAGCATATTGGAGTGGTTCGCGGCTTGATACAGGGGCGTTTCTCTTTGGGGAAATGGAAAGATCGGCTGCTTGACAACCCGCTCATGATTATGGAAGCCTGGTTGGCCGTGACCCAGGGATAAGGCAGGATACCGCAAGGCGTCCGGATTTCCGGAAACGTTGCCAAAGAAACAGGCGCATGCAGATTCACTTCAAGCTGTTCGCAACCCTGTCGGAATACTTGCCGGGGAATGCGGTGAACAATATGGCAATCCTGGAAGTGGCAGACAACACAACCCCGAACCAGTTGATTGACCAGCATTTTGTGCCCCGCCGCGACGTGCATCTGGTGTTGCTGAACGGGGTATACCTGAACGAAGCCGAGCGGGATGTTGCGTTGAAACCCAATGATACCGTTGCCGTATGGCCTCCGGTCGCCGGGGGATGAGCAAGGCCGGAGTATCCGATTACTTCGCGCAGATGGGCTTTACCCATGTCGAGCTGATCAGGAGTCTGGCCGCGGCGGTTGCGCCTTATCGGGTTTCCGCAGGCCGGGCGGCAAGACAGGGAGAACGCAGATTCAGGATCACACGGGACGACAGGACAGCGCGCCTGACCCTGGGAGAGGAAAGGACTCGCCGCCTCGCGTCACTGGAATTACCGGTTGTCGATGTTAGAATTGAGTTCGAACATTTTTCACAGGCCGAACGCAATGAATTTCTCGACAGGTTTCGGAAATACCTTCATCGCGGCGGAGGCTAGACGGTTCCTCGCAACGTCATAATGAAAGTCACGGTCAAATTTTTCTCCAGCCTCATGGAGTATCTGCCAGAAAACATCGACGGAAACGCGGTGTGGCTGGACGAACCCGGTTCGATTACAGCGAACCAGGTCCTGAAACGGTTTAATGTACCGGATACGGAGGTACGAACGATCATGCGAAATGGTGTATTCCTCCCGCAAGCGGAACGGGATGAAAAGCTTGAAGACGGCGACGTGCTGACCGTTTGGCCTGCAATCCAGGGGGGTTAACCGCCGTGCCCAGGGACAAGCTCCGGCGGCCGTTGCGTGATTTACGCATATCGGTTACGGACCGGTGCAATTTTCGTTGTGGTTACTGTATGCCGAGAAATGTTTTCGGCAAAGGCTACCCGTTCCTGAAGTCGAGCGCCCTGCTAAGCTATGAGCAGATCGAAAGGCTGGTACGGATATTTGCCAGTCTGGGTGTTGAGAAAATCCGGCTGACCGGCGGAGAGCCGCTGTTGAGAAGGGACCTTGAGACGCTGGTTGGCAAGATTCGCCGGGTGGACGGGATCCGGGATATCGCCATCACGACCAATGCCTCGTTGCTGAGCGGGGCGCGGGCGCGCTCTCTGAAGGAGGCTGGAGTGAAACGGATCAACATCAGTCTGGACGCGCTCTCACCGGAAATCTACCAGCGCATCAACCAGATTTCATTCCCGATGGAAGATGTTTTGCGGGGAGTGGACAACGCGGTCACCGCCGGTTTTGATACGGTCAAGGTGAATATGGTCGTGCAAAAGGATATCAATGTCCCCGACATATTGCCCATGGTCAAGTATTTCAGAGGCACCGGGGTGATCCTGCGATTTATCGAGTTCATGGATGTGGGCAATCATAATCAATGGCGGCGTGATCAGGTCTTTGGCGCCCATGAAATCATCGATCTGATTCGTTCCAGGTATCCGCTTGAACCGATAGACCTCGACTCCCGCTCCGAAGTTGCCAAACGATGGCGCTTTAGCGATGGCTCGGGAGAGATTGGCGTTATTTCTTCAATCACGCAACCTTTCTGCAGCCACTGCGTCAGGGCCAGGCTTTCCGCTATTGGAGAATTGTTTACGTGCCTGTTTGCAACCTCCGGCTCTGACTTGAAAGGGCTGCTCAGGGAGCACGATTCGGATGCCGTAATCCGGCAGAGAATTGAGGCGATATGGCTCGGCCGCGAGGATCGGTATTCGATGCAAAGGAGTCAGGCGAGCGTAGCCGCCCCGCTGTACAGCCACCCGCAAAAAGTGGAAATGTCTTATATCGGCGGTTGAAATGAAAGCAATTTTACTGAAGGGTTTCGGCGGACCGGAAATGATGGAATGGGGCGATGCCGATATGCCCGTTGTGGGGGAAAACCGGATTCTGATCAGGGTTGCAGCCACATCGGTCAACCGCCCGGATATCATCCAGCGCCAGGGGCATTACCCGCCGCCCGCAGGGGATTCGGAAATCCTGGGGCTTGAAGTCGCCGGAACTGTAGAAGCAACCGGTAAAGGGGTAACACGGTGGAAATCCGGTGACCGCGTTATGGCATTGATCGGCGGTGGCGGCTATGCGGAGTTTGCTACGGCTTACGCCGATCATGCCATGGCCATACCCGAAAACATGGACTTCATGCAAGCTGCCTGTGTCTGCGAAATCGGCTTGACCGCTTATCTCAACATTTTCATGATCGGCGGCCTCGGGAATAATCAGTCGGTATTGCTGCACGGAGGCGGCGGCGGAGTGAATACGGCCGCCATCCAGCTGTGCCAAGAACTGGCGCCGGATACGGATATCATTGTGACTGCGTCCACGCCCAGGGTCGAACGGGTCAGGGAACTCGGCGTCCACTGTGTGATCGATTACAAGACCGAACCGTTTGCCGATCGGGTGCGGGAACGAACAGGGGAACGCGGAGTAAACCTGATCCTCGATCATATCGGAGGGCCGTATCTGGCAGCCAACCTGAAATCCCTGGCTATCGGCGGGACACTGATGTTGATCGGTGTTCTCGGCGGTGTACAGGCCGAACTGAATCTGGCGCGGATCATGGTAAAGCGGCAGAGAATAATCGGCTCCGTGCTACGCTCGCGGCCAGTCGCTGAAAAGGCTGCGATCATTGCCCGGTTTGAAAACACGGTCGTACCGGTTATGGCAGCTGGAAGAATGCTGCCGCTCGTGTCCGACATCTATCCTTTACAGGAAGCCGCCGAAGCGCATCGAGTCATGGAAGCAAGCCGCCATTTTGGAAAAATTGTCCTTCTGGTTTAGTATCGGGGAGCAACCGAAACCGATTCGAAATCACGTCTGCCTGTACCGGGAATTGCATTGAACCTTTACGAATACCAGGGCAAGCGCCTGCTGGAAGGAGCGGGGATCCTGATTCCTCCCGGAGAGGTTGCGACTACTCCCGAACAGGCCGAAGAAATCGCGGCGCGCCTCGGCGGCGAGCGCTGGATGATCAAGGCACAGGTTCTCTCCAGCGGCCGCGCCCGCGGTTCTTTTGTCGATGCAGAACGGTTCCACGGGTTGCACCCGACCGGCGGCATACATGAGTCGGACAATCATCTGGAGATCCGTCCCTATGCCGACGCCATGCTGGGAAATACATTGAAAACCTCACAAATCGGGGAAGAGGGCGCCATCGTTGAACGGATTTATCTGGAAAAAGTGCTGGAATTCGAGCGCGAGCTTTCGATGGCGATGCTGGTAGACGCGAAACTTCAGAAAGTAGTCCTGCTGTATTCGAACCATGGCGGGTCCGATATTGAGTCGGTTGCGGCGCAGCAACCGGAATCCATCTACAGGCTGGTCATGGAAGATGATACCGGCGCCGCGCCGGCGCAACTGGAAACGCTGACCGGAAACCTCAACCTGACCGGTAAACCGGCTGAGCAGGCAAAACAGATCGTGCGCAAAATCTACAACCTGTTTATCGACCGGGATGCGAGTTTGATTGAAATCAATCCTTTGGCTGTCACCGGCGGGAATCTGGTTGCGCTGGACGCAAAGATTGCGCTGGACGACAACGCGATGTTCCGGCAACGGCAAAACCGGTATCTGGCGCAGGATGCCTGGCGCCCGGACGAGCGCTTGCAGGCCAGCAAGCATGGTTTCAATTATTTCAGGATGAATGGCAATATCGGCTGTCTGGCAGTCGGGGCGGGGCTGTCGATGGCGACGATTGATGCCATCAAATATCTGGGCGGCGAGCCGTCGAATTTTCTGGATTTGCCGCCGGATTCGAAAATTGCGCGCAGCCGCAGCGCGATTGAACGGGTTTTGAGCGCTCCATTTGTAAACTGTCTGCTGATCAACGTGTTTGGCGGCGGCATCATGCGCTGCGATACGATTGCTGACGCGCTTTTACTGATTAACCGGTCAGCGCCCCTCAAAATCCCGGTGGTTGTGCGCTTTTCGGGCACCAATGCGGATTTGGCAAAACGCCGCCTGAGAGAGTCCATACCGCAGGTTTTTATTACCGAAAGCATGGCCGAAGCCGCGCGCAAGGCGGTTGAAATCGCGGCTGCCGCAGGTTCGCCCGGCAAACCGTCGTCGCAAGCCGGTAGCCGCTCCCTGGGCAGACGATTCAAAAAGCTGCTGACCGGCGGGAAATACGGGTAACGCATGTCCATTCTGGTCGATTCTTCCACTCGTGTCATCTGTCAGGGGATAACCGGCAGCCAGGCCACCTTTTACGTTGAGCGCGCAATTTCATCCGGCACGAAAATGGTAGCGGGAGTCAGGCCGGGCAAGGGGGGAGGACGTCATTTGGGGTTACCGGTTTTCGATAATGTAAAACAGGCGAAAGCCGAAACACAGGCCGATACAACTGTTATTTTTGTGCCGAAGGAATCCGCCGCGGCCGCCATGATTGAGGCAATCGAAGCTGAAATGACCCTGATTGTCTGTATCACCGAGCATATTCCGGTACTGGACATGGTGCATGTAGCGCGCCGGTTACGTCAGGGCAATTCCACATTGATTGGCCCGAACAGCCCCGGAATCATTACCCCGAAAGGTTGCCGAATTGGCATCATGCCGGCAGAGATTTTCAAGCCGGGGCGTGTCGGCGTGGTTTCCCGCGCAAGTACGCTGACCTACGAGGCGGTAGCGCAAACGACCGTGACCGGGCTGGGGCAGTCAACCTGTATCGGTATTGGCGGCGACCCGGTGCATGGAATTAATTTTGTCGATTGTCTGAGGCTGTTCAATGACGACCCGGAGACCGACGGAATCGTTCTGATTGGCGAGATCGGAGGAACCGAAGAAGAGCAAGCGGCACAATACCTGTCGGCACAGCCTTGCGCAAAGCCGGTGGTCGCGTACATAGCCGGTCAACACGCCCCCAGTGAACGGCGAATGGGACATGCCAGCGCCATTATTGAACATAACGCGGGGTCGGCGGCGGGGAAAATGGCGTTGCTCGCAGAAGTCGGGGTGACCGTCGTCGAATCTCCAGTGCATATCGGCGCCACCATTTTCAATATACTGAAACCGGCCAGTGCAAAGTAAGCCATCCCCGCCCGCCGAACCGGCGCCAACCGTATTACCTCCCCTCTCACACGCCGCGAAGGCGCCGACGACAGCGACAGCCTCCGCGGTCACAGATCGCAGTCAGGAGCTATAGTTTCCCGTTTGTGCGGCCCGGGTCCCGAACTTTGGCGGGCCGGTGGGTTCGGGACTGCATGAGAGCGACGGCAAGCGCCGTCTTTCCCGAACCTTCAGGCCTGTTGTGTCCTGAGCATCCCGAGATTGCGGCTATCCCGACTGAATACTGCGGCTAGCAGATGGATTCTCTTGCCCTGTCGCCGGTACTTGTCCGCATACCCGCGTTCGCGCATCTGCGCCATAGCCTGTTGTGCCTTTGCCTCCACATCCGTGCCGTCCACTACCTTCAACTCAAATATGAATACCTGATCCTGATACATCACCACGAGGTCCGCCCGCCCGTGACGGGACGCATCCTCTACCCGAATAGCGAGGTTCAGGGCGCTGAAACTGGAAAACAGCACACTGGCATAATGCCCCTCATAGCGGGCTATCTCATTGCCGTCATACCACTGGTGCGGGATACAGGAAAAAAGAGACCTCAACTCCTCTTCAAGAGCCGTGAAGTCATTAGCAGCAAGCAGACGGGTCAGGGTCGCCCCCTGATTCAGTACCTGCGCGGTCGACTTCCCGCTGACCGCCGTCAGCAACTGCCGGTTCAGGCTCAAACGCACCTCGCGGTTGGGATAGTCCAGCGTGTAAAAAGGGTCTCCGTCCCTGTCTTGCTCACCGGTAATCGTCAGATAACCGCACTGGAACAACAGGGCATACAGGTTGACCTGCTCAAGGTCAAACCGGGACAGGTCTGAATAGTGCATTTCCAGGTTACTGAACTCCCGTGTACTGATTTCTCCACTGGCCATGCGATGGTACAGAAAGGACGGGGTGCCGGTCTCATACCACCAGGGCAGAAACTCCCGGCGCTGGAAATAAAGCAGGATGTCGAACGGGTTGTAGACTTTCTCCTTCCCGCGCCAGTGATAGCCGTTGTACCAGTGGCGAATATTCTCGCGGTCATCGTCCGTCACATTTGCCAGTTCGGGAGCAAACACGGTTTCGAGGTCGTCATCGGTATAACCGCACAGGGTGGCGTATTCAGGGTCCAGGCTGAGGTCGTAGAGGTTGTTCAGCACCGAGAACAGGCTGACCTTCGAGTACATGCTGATTCCGGTGATGAATACGAAACGAATGTAGTCCGCGCAGCCCTTGATCATGCCGTAGAAGCCGCGCAGATAATCGCGGTTCTCCTGTGCCAGTTCCTTGTTCTCCAGCGCATCCAGTATCGGCTTGTCGTATTCGTCTATCAGAATCACCACCTGTTGTCTGGTGTCCCGGTAGAGATAACGAATCAGACGTTGCAGGCGGTCCGGGGCGGTAGAGGCCTCGGGCGGCGGTTCAATACCTGCCTCTCCCTCGTGCGCGATTAGCTGGCTGAAGATATTGCTCTTCAGGTTCCCCGACTCGCTGTAGTTCGCGTCAAAGCTCAGGCGCACCACCGGATGTTTGGTATTCCAGTCCCAGCGCTCATGGATATAAAGCCCGCGGAACAACTCCTCGCTGCCCTCGAACAACTCCTTCAGGGTAGAGATTAACAGACTCTTGCCGAAACGCCGCGGACGCGACAGGAAGTAGTATTCACCCTCATCGACCAGTCGTTCGATATGGAGAGTCTTGTCGACATAGTAACACTCCTTGTTGCGAATGTTGCGAAAGGCCTGCATCCCAATCGGCAGTCTGCGCTTGTCCATGGTCAATGCCTGTTTGACAAAAGTCCGCTGATCATAACACGAAGGGAAGCAGTGATGACGGATAGCATCGGAAAACACCGCTCAAAAAAATCCTGCAAATTGCCGGGGGCAAGGGGCGCCGGATTTTTTGGATTTGCCAGCGCCGATCGAGTAGTATTGAGGGGTCGCTCACAAGTGACGCCAGTCTGATCATTCGGACATCGAATTTTTGTCCCTGAAACGCTTTACAATGGAAATCGGGCTGGTTATTCTTGAAGCTGGTATCTGGTATACCAGATACCAATTGAAATTACTCTGACCGGCTGTTTGCGGATTGCTGGGCTGGCGGCCGACTCAGGACAACATTTTTTGGAGATTATTCATGATTAAACAAGCGAAAACCCTATTGCTGGCAGCCTTTCTTGTAACGGTTGGCGTGAGTACCGGCTATTCCCAGTCAGCCTCGGCGTGGGAACCGAAAAAGCCCGTTGAGTTCATTATCATGGCCGGAGCAGGCGGGGGCGCAGACCAGATTGCGCGGCTGTTACAGGGCTTGATTGAAGCAAAAGATCTTTCCCCTCGCCCTTTTATCCCGATAAACAAGCCTGGCGGCTCCGGTGGTGAGGCGCTGCGCTATCTACAGGATAAGGCAGGCGACGATCATATCGTAATGGTTACACTCAACAGTTTTTATACGACCCCGATCATTCAATCGGAACTTGGTGTCGATGTCAGTAACTTTACCCCGATCGGGCGCATGGCTGTAGATAACTTCCTGCTGTGGGTACACGCCGACATGACCGGCATAACCGATCTTGACAGCTATATTGCGGCCGTAAAAGCGGCAGACGGCGCCTGGAAAGTCGGAGGCACGGGCACGGGTCAGGAAGATTCCATTCTGACCGCGATGATGGAACAGACATTCGGCTATGACGTGACTTATATCCCGTTCCCGGGCGGCGGCACGGTCGCTAAAAACCTGGTGGGCAAGCACATTGACTCGACTGTCAACAACCCTGCCGAGCAAAGCGAATTCTATCGCGCCGGGAATACCAAACCTCTGGTTCAGTTCACGGCAGAGCGGCTTCCCGCGTACCCCGATATTCCCACCGCGAAAGAGCTGGGCGTGGACATGCAATACTATATGCAGCGTTCAATCAATGGTCCTCCGGGAATGTCGGCCGAGGCGCAATCTTTCTATATCGATCTGTTCAAGCAATTGTTCGATTCTGATGAATGGCAACAGTTTTGCGTAGATGATGGTCTGGCCTGCGATACCTGGTTGGCGGGCGGCGACCTTGGCGCCTACCATAAAGACCAGATTGCGTTGCACAAGAACCTGATTGAGGCAGTCGGGGCGTCCGCAATTACCGGCGAGTAAGGGTAATACGCCATCCGATGATGTGTCGTCCGGATTTCAGGGGCTGATTCAGACACTGCCGGGATTGTCTGGCGAGGCGCTGTCCCCTCGTCAGGTATCCCGGCGCAATCCCGGTTAATCGACAGATTGCGCATTCACCAGCCATCCCGGATTTCCCTGAAACCGGAGGCGCCGGACGAGATTCAGGGGCTGATATGACAGTACGCACTGCCGAGTTGTTGATGGCGCTCATTTGCGCGCTGTGTTCGATCGGTCTGATGTTGAAAAGCGCTGAACTGAATATCGGCTGGATTGAGGATCGCGGTCCTGGCTCCGGGGCCTGGCCTTTCTGGTTGTCTGCCGGGATGCTGCTGGCCTCCCTGACCACGGTCTGGCGCTGGTTTCGCCGGGCCACACCGGAATCACGCTCCCTGGAACCCTATATCAGCCGGGATGCCTTGCTGGTTGTCGGCATTTCCGCGGGCGCCATTCTGTTTTTGCTGGTGGGGACACATCTGATCGGGATTTACGCCTCCTTGCTACTGTTCCTGCTATTTTATCTGCGTTTCGTGGGACGCCATACCTGGCCGCTGACCATTGTATTGATGATCGCGGTTCCGGTATTTATATTCTGCCTGTTCGAGTGGGCGCTGAAAATCCCTCTGCCCAAGGCGGGGACCGAGCCGTTATTTTACCCGATCTACGATCTGATGTATTCCTGATGCGGTCGAAGTAAATACAGGCGACAGCAAACGAACGAAATAATGCTTGATTCAATAATACCGTTGTTGATAGCCGGGTTGCTCGAGGCGTTGCAACCCACCAATTTCCTGATGATTCTGATCGGCTGCGCGATCGGGTTGCTGGTAGGAGCCATGCCCGGCCTGGGGTCGGTTAACGGGGTTGCCATATTGTTGCCGGTCACTTTTCTGGTGCCTCCGACTGCAGCCATCATATTCCTCGCCGCGATTTATTACGGCGCCATGTATGGCGGCGCCATCAGCTCCATTACATTGGGAATACCCGGCGCGTCGACTGCGGTAGCCACCGTTTTCGATGGACGTCCATTGGCGCAATCCGGTCACTCCGACAAGGCTCTGACCGCGGCGGCGGTCGCCTCGTTCATTGGCGGCACTGTATCGGTTGTACTGTTTACATTGTTCGCGCCGCCGCTTGCCGTTTTTGCGCTTAAATTCGGCCCCACGGAAGAATTCGCCCTGATGGTACTGGCTTTCGCAACCTTTATCGGACTCGGCGGAGATGACATCCCCAAGACTGTTTTTTCTATCCTGATCGGACTGGTACTGGCGTCGGTAGGTCTTGACATTATTTCCGGACAGCCGCGCCTGATTTTTGGCAATATCTCCGGATTCCTTCACGGCGTTAATTTTCTGGTTCTCGCGATCGGGATTTATGGCATTGGCGAGATGCTGTGGACGCTCGAATCCACGCGCGGCAAGGTTATCGTGCACAATGTGAAAATGTCGATAAAATCCACGCTGACCAATTTGTCGGATATCAGGAAATATATCGGCACAACCTCGCTGGGATCATTTCTGGGTTTTTTCGTCGGTACATTGCCTGCCGCCGGCGCCACCCCCGCTTCGCTGATGTCTTATGGTCTGGCGAAAACCTTTTCCAGGGACCCGGGTTCATTCGGCAAAGGCAATATTTCCGGAGTTGCCGCGCCGGAAGCTGCAAACAATGCCGCGTCAACGGGCTCCATGTTGCCGATGATCACCCTGGGCATTCCGGGTTCTCCGACAACCGCCATTCTGCTCGGCGGCATGATTATCTGGGGTCTGCGTCCGGGACCGCTGCTGTTTTCCGAAAACCCTGATTTCGTCTGGGGCCTGATCGGTTCGTTGTATGTCGCCAACCTGGTGACGGTATTGATTAACCTGGCATTCATACCGATATTTGTCCGCGTACTGACCGTGCCGTTCACGATACTGGCGCCTGTCATCTATATTCTTTGTGTCGTTGGCGGCTACGCGCCAACCCAGACCATGCACGATGTGTGGCTGATGTTCCTGTTCGGCATCGTCGGATATTTGTTGAGAAAGCTGGATTACCCGGTAGCGCCGGCGGTATTGGCTATCGTTCTCGGACCGCTCGCGGAGCGGTCTTTAAGGCAAACCCTGATCGGTTCTCATGGTGATGTTTCTGTCTTTTTCGAACGTCCCATTTCCGCAGTTTGTATCGCCATAGCGGCCGCGCTGATCCTCTATCCGGTTATCCGAAATCGAATGCGGAGCAAGGATAGGGGGGCGCAAGCAGGTAAGGACTAATGCGCGGGAACCGGAGTTCGGGCGCCGTCCGCGGATGGTTTGTCCGGGATACAAAATACACAAGACATCCGCAAGCATGAAAATGGCAAATCCGACAGTAAGCCTGGAACCATTGGAGACCAACCCGATGCTCAAGGAAAAGGTTTATGCAACGTTGAAGGAAGCCATCTCCGAAATGGATATTTACGGCGGAACGGAGGCGCCCGTCCTGGATGAGCGAAAACTGGCCGGCGACCTGAATGTCAGTCGAACCCCGGTACGCGAGGCGATTACGCGCCTGGAACAAGAGGGACTGGTAGAGACGATTCCGAGGCTGGGAACTTTTGTCATCCGCAAAACCAAGAAACAGATACTGGAGATCATTCAGGTATGGGCGGCGCTTGAAGGCGTCGCGGCCAGAATGGCGACAGAACATGCAACCGATGAAGAGCTGGCGTCAATGCGCAAACTGTTCGCGACCTTTGATAATGCAAACATGGCGCGGGCGCATATTGATGAATACTCGGAAACCAATATCACTTTTCATCAACGCCTGATCCAGTTAAGCAAGTGTGACCTGTTGATCAGCCTTACCGAAGGTCTGTTCATCCACATGCGTGCGATACGCAGAAAAACCATCAGTGAGCGCAATCGGGCGCGCGAATCAATTGTCGATCACATCAGGATTATCGAGGCTCTTGAAGCCCGTGACGCACGCAAGGCGAAACGCCTGGTCGAAGACCATGCGATGTATCTCGCCGATCATGTCGACAGATTTGTCGATTACCTTAAATGAAAAGGCTGAAAATTCCGGGATATCCGGAACAGGGCAAATATTCATAAAAAATAATCGTGAGTAAACAAGCATGAACAAAGAACTGGCGCAAAAAGTGCAATCCGATACCGCAACCGACACTCTTGCCAGAAAAAGCAGGGACCGAAACGTCATATCCGGAGGTCATCTCGTCGCCAGGGCCTTGCGCAATGAAGGGGTGGATACGATTTTTACGCTGTGCGGCGGTCACATTATCGACATTTATGACGGCTGTATAGATGAAGGCATCCGCATAGTTGATGTGCGCCACGAGCAGACCGCGGCCCATGCCGCCGATGGTTATGCCCGGCAAACCGGTAAACTGGGCTGTGTCGTGACGACCGCCGGGCCGGGTTGCACCAATGCGGTGACCGGCATCGCGACCGCGTTTCGTTCGGAAAGCCCGGTACTGCATATCGGAGGCCAGAGCTCGCTGACCCAGCACAAAATGGGATCGTTACAGGATCTGCCTCATGTTGACATGATGACGCCGATTACCAAATTCGCTTCCGGCGTGTTTTCAACGGAAAGGGTGGCCGATATGGTTTCAATGGCTGCCCGCGAATGCTTTAACGGCGCCTATGGCCCGTCCTATCTTGAAATTCCGAGGGATATTCTCGATCGCGAAATTCCGTTACAGAATGCTGTAATACCCGAACCCGGACATTATCGGGCGTCAGTGCGCTCAATCGGCGACCCCGCCGATATCGAGAGACTGGCCGACATTCTGGTCAGGGCGGAAAAACCCGCCGCCCTCTTCGGTCAACAGGTCTTTAGCAGCGGTGGATACAAAGAGGCGATCCGTTTCGTGCGCTCGCTGGATATTCCCGCCTACATGAACGGCGCCAGCAGGGGGATGTTGCCGCATGACGACCCTCACCATTTCGACCGTACCCGCCGCGACGCATTTGCAAACGCCGATGTGATCCTGATTGCCGGCGCCCCGTTTGATTTCAGGATGGGATACGGCAAGCGCATTTCTGACAAGGCAATCCTGATCCAGATTGACCAGAGCTATGCGACTGTGGGCAAAAACCGCGATATAAGCCTGGGGCTGGCAGGCGACCCGGGGGCCATACTGGCGGCAACGGAACAGTCCGCATCGGCGCGCATGGATCAGGGGGCGCGTCAGGCGAGGCAGAAATGGATGGCTGAATTGCGCGCCATTGAAGCGGCCAAACTGGCAAAACTGATGCCGATGTTTACGACCGATCAAAATCCGATCCATCCTTATCGGCTGGCATGGGAAATCAATCAATTTCTGGGTGAAGATACGATTTATGTCGGCGACGGCGGCGATATCGTAACCATTTCGGCGCAGGCCGTGCGCCCGAAGAATCCGGGGCAATGGATGGACCCGGGAGCGTTGGGTTCGCTCGGTGTCGGCACCGGCTTTTCGATGGCGGCCAAACTGGCGCATCCTGATAAAGAGGTGCTATGCCTGTACGGGGACGGTTCTTTCGGCATGACCGCTTTTGATATGGAAACAGCGCAGCGCTTCGGCGCTCCCTGGCTCGCTGTTGTCGGCAACAATTCGGCGATGAACCAGATCCGATACGGGCAGATAACGAAATATGGCGCGGAACGGGGCAACGTCGGCAACAAGCTGGGCGACATTCCATTCGGCAAATTCGGGGAAATGATCGGCGGCTATGGTGAAGAAGTTCATGAAGCCCGCGAAATTCAGCCAGCGCTGCAACGGGCGCGTGAAGCGATCGCAAAAACCGGCAACTGCGCGGTGGTCAATGTCTGGGTTGATCCCGATGAATACGCTCCGGGCACGAAAGCCCAGACCATGTACAAATAGACCATATACAAACAGGAATGGCATCAGGCATTAATTTCAGATGAAACAGAATATGAAAGCTCTCGAAGGAATCCGCGTTCTTGACTTTACCCATGTCCAGTCGGGGCCGACCTGCACGCAGTTGCTGGCATGGCTGGGCGCCGATGTAATCAAGGTGGAACGCCCCGGAGTGGGGGACGCGACACGCAGGCAGCTGGTCGATATTGAAGGCGCCGACTCACTGTATTTCACGATGTTGAATCATAACAAGCGTTCAATCACCCTGAACTCGAAAAATGAAACCGGCAAAAAGGCGCTGGAACGGCTGATCAGGAAATGCGATATGATGGTCGAGAATTTCGCTCCCGGAGCGCTGGATCGCATGGGCTTCTCATGGCAAAGGATCCAGGAATTGAATCCGCGCATGATCATGGGATCGGTCAAGGGTTTCGGTCCGGGACCCTATGAAGACTGCAAAGTCTATGAAAACGTGGCGCAATGCGCGGGCGGCTCGGCGTCGGCAACCGGCTTTCTGGATGGCCCGCCATTGGTGACTGCCGCGCAGATCGGCGATTCAGGTACCGGGCTGCATCTGGCCCTGGGACTGGTATCCGCCCTTTACCAGCGCGAAAAAACAGGACGCGGGCAAAAGGTACTGGCGCCGATGCAGGACGGGGTGCTGAATCTTTGCCGGGTAAAACTGCGCGACCAGCAACGTCTGCAACGCGGTCCCCTTACCGAATATTCACAATACGGCGAAGGCATCGAATTTGGCGACACCACACCGCGCGCCGGCAATGACTCGGGCGGCGGTCAGCCCGGGCGGATATTGAAATGCAAGGGCTGGGAGAAAGACCCCAACGCCTATACCTACTTCATCACCCAGGCGGCGGCATGGGAAAATATATGCGATGTGATCGGCAAGGAAGAGTGGAAAACGCATCCCGACTACGCCACCCCGCAAGCGCGTTTATCCCGTCTCAATGAAGTATTCGAGACGATCGAGCAATGGACGATGACCAGAACCAAGTTCGAGGTTATGGAGATTTGCAATCCCCTGAACATCCCGGTCGGCCCGATACTGTCGATGAAGGAACTGTCGCAGGAACCGTCCCTGAGGAAGACCGGAACGATTGTCGAGGTCGATCATCCCGAACGGGGAAAATATCTCACCGTAGGCTGCCCGATCAAAATGTCGGACTCTCCGGTCGAGGTCGAACGCTCCCCGCTACTCGGTGAACATACTGATGAGATCCTGACCGGCGTACTCGGTTATAGTACGCAGGAAGTGGCGGCCATCAAACAATCGGGCGCAGTGTAGTTACGCGAAGCCAGGCAGAATGACGTAAGTCCGGGAGACTGAAATGAGAATCGTAGTGCATGGCCAGCAGGCGTTCGGCGAGGCCGTATTGAAAAGATTGCTGGAACGGCATGAGAATGTGGTTGCGGTATGCACCGCCCCGGACCGGGACGGCCGTGCAAGCGACCCGCTCAAGGTACTGGCGCTGGCAAATAATATTCCCGTACATCAGCCCGTCTCCTGGAAAACGGATGAATCACTGGCCCTGATGCAATCATTTGCAGCCGACATCTGCATGATGGCTTATGTCCTGTTGTTTGTGCCCGCAACAGTTTTGAACGCACCGAAATATGGAACGTTCCAGTATCATCCGTCGCTGCTGCCCATGCACCGCGGCCCGTCTTCGATCAACTGGCCGATTGCGGCCGGCGCCACCCGTACCGGCCTCACTGTTTTCTGGCCGGACGAGGGGCTTGATGAAGGTCCGATTCTGTTACAAAAGGAGTGCCGGATCGGCCCGCATGAAACGCTTGGTGATGTCTATTTCGGCAAACTGTTTCCACTGGGAGTCGATGCGATGATCGAATCGCTGGATTTGGTAAAAGCGGGAAGGGCGCCGAAAATCGCCCAGGATTTATCGCAAGGGAGCTATGAATCCTGGTTCGGCAAGGAACAGGCCAGAGTCGACTGGCAGGAATCAAGCCAAAAATGTTACAATATCATTCGTGCCTCCAATCCCCAGCCCGGCGCGTGGACCACGCATAACGGCAATATACTGAAGATTTATGACGCCGGGGTTTCGACTGAGACCGGTCAACCGGGCACGGTATTGTCGATATCCGCAGAGGGCATCCTCGTTGCCGCCGGCCACGGCTCCATATTGATCAAGCGGGTACGGGCGGACGCCGGTAAGGTCGCCGCCTCCGCGTATGCCGCGTCCACGGCGCTGGCTGGCGGCGAACAATTCGGCTAGAATCGTGCTTCCATAACATCCCCTTCCCATGCCCGCGATTGACCTGGCAAAACGCGTATACGACCACACGTTCAAACTGGACCCGATCATCAGGAGCCTGCTGGACACGGATATCTACAAGCTGTTGATGCTACAAACGATCTGGAAGGAGTTTCCCGCTATCCCGGTCACTTTTTCCGTGATTAACCGTTCCCGCCATGTCAGGCTGACACAGGAAATCGATCACACCGAACTGGCGGAGCAACTGGACCACGCGCGCGCAATCCGTCTCTCCAAGAAAGAGAAAATCTGGCTGGCGGGAAACACATTCTATGGCAAGGAACGGTTGTTCCGCCCTGAATTCATCGACTGGCTGGAAGCGTTTCGTTTACCGGAGTATGACCTCCAGGTCGAAAACGACCAGTACCGGATCGATTTTCACGGCAACTGGGCGGATGTGACACTATGGGAACTGCCCGTGCTCGCCATAATCAGCGAACTGAGGTCGAGATCGGCATTGAAAGGCACAGGACGCTTCGAACTGGACGTCATTTATGCCCGCGCCAAGACCCGGTTGTGGGAAAAGGTGATGCGCCTGAAGCGTCTGTCCAACCTGCGCCTGGCGGATTTCGGCACTCGCAGGCGGCACGGCTTTTTATGGCATGACTGGTGCGTCGAAGCGCTCAAGGAGGGGCTTGGCGGCAAATTCATTGGCACCAGCAATGTGCTGTTGGCAATGAACCACGATCTTGAAGCGATCGGCACCAATGGCCACGAATTGCCGATGGTCATAGCCGCGACCGCGAGTACGGACGACGAACGGTTGCAGGCGCCCTATAAAGTGCTGGAAAGCTGGCAGCGAACGTACGACGGGAACTTGCTGATCGCCCTGCCCGACACGTTCGGCACTACCGCTTTCCTGCGCAACGCCCCGCGGTGGATTGCGCGATGGAGTGGATTTCGCATCGACTCCAAGCAACCGGTTGCCGGCGGCGAAGAGTTGATCGAGTGGTGGCGCCTGATGGACCAGAACCCGCAAGAGAAGCTGCTGATTTTTTCAGACGGACTGGACATTGATGAAATTGAAACGGTCCATGATCACTTCGACGGCAGAGTGCGAACCAGCTTTGGCTGGGGCACGAACCTGACCAACGATTTCCGCGACTGCTCACCGACCCCCAATGACCGGCTCAAACCGTTCTCGATCGTCTGCAAGGTCACGCGCGCCGACGGGCATCCAACGGTAAAAATATCGGATAACCTGGAAAAAGCATCCGGGCCGCAAAGCGAAATCGAGCGCTATCTCAGGATTTTCGGGCGGGACCGGATTGGCCGCCATGAAGTCACAGTCTAGGGCATGGCCGAGGCTGACTTCATCATCATAGGCGCCGGCTCCGCAGGATCGGTGCTGGCCAGACGTCTTACCGAGCATGGACGTAACAGCGCCCTGGTACTGGAAGCCGGCGGCAGCGACAACAGGTTCTGGATCCGCGTCCCGATCGGTTATGGCAAGACCTTTTACGACCCGGCTGTCAACTGGCGTTATACCACTGTGCCCCAGACGCGGTTGAACGGCAGGCAAAGCTATTGGCCGCGAGGCAAGGTGATGGGAGGCTCCAGTTCCATCAATGCCATGGTATATATTCGCGGCCAGCGCGAAGACTATAATGATTGGCGGGACATGGGGAACCCGCAATGGGGCTGGGACAATGTATTGCCCTGGTTCAGAAAGTCCGAAACCAATTCACGCGGGGGCGACGCCTTTCGCGGCGACAACGGCCCCCTGTACGTCAATGACCCGAGCGTATCGTATCACCCCCTGTGCCATACCTTTCTCAAGGCAGCCGGCGAATACGGACTGCAAGCGAACCCGGATTTCAACGGCGCCGCGCAGGAAGGAGTGGGCATGTACCAGATCACAATGAGAAACGGTCTTCGAATGTCTGCGGCAAGGGCTTATCTGCGCCCGGCGCTTGCCAGAAAAAATTGCCGTATCGAGCTGCATGCACAGGTCACCCGTATCCTTTTCGACAAGCGCAAGGCGGTCGGGGCAGAGTACCGGCAGAACGGCGAGACCCGGCAAGTTCGCGCCAGGCGGGAAGTCATTGTCTGTGCCGGCGCCGTCAACTCGCCACAGTTGTTGCAACTGTCCGGCATTGGTCCGGGAGAACTCCTGCGCCGGTACGGAATTGACGTACTCCTGCACAGCCCGCAAGTTGGCCGCAACCTTCAGGATCATCTGGCGCTGACCCATTTCTATCGCGCCAGCGTACCTACACTGAACAACGAATTGTACCCCTGGTGGGGAAAACTCTGCGCCGGGCTGAAATACGTCCTGTTCAGGAAAGGCCCGTTGTCCCTGAGCGTCAACCAGGCTGGTGGCTTCATCAAGAGTCACAGCGCGCGGACGCGCCCGAACCTGCAACTGTATTTTTCGGCGCTGACGTATATGACATCACCCAAAGGCGAGAGACCCCTGATGCGCCCCGACCCCTGGCCCGCCATCCAGCAAGGAATTTGCCAGTGCCGGCCGACCAGCCGTGGCGCCGTGCGCATTGCATCGAACGACCCGTTCGAGTACCCGCGTATCGACCCTGGCTACCTGGCGACCGACCACGACCTGCAGGAAATGATCGAAGGATTCCACATCCTGAGAGAGATAGCGAAAATGCCCGCGCTCGGCAAGATCATCGCAAGCGAAATATCTCCCGGGGAATCGGTGCAGTCCGAATCACGGATTATCGAGGACATCCGGGAACGCAGTGAGACCGTTTTCCATCCAACCAGTACCTGCATGATGGGTCCCGACCCGCAGTCATCGGTCGTCGACCAGCAACTGCGGGTGCACGGCACAGAGAGCCTGAGAGTAGTGGACGCATCCGTTTTTCCCACGATCATCTCCGGCAATACCAACGGCCCGGTAATTATGGTTGCCGAAAAAGCCGCAGACATGATCCTGCGCGACGCCGAATGAGCGGGGCGGGCGCCAGCCCGACGCCAGCCCGCTACGGATCACGCCGGATTACGCTCAGTCGTCGTTGAAAATTCCCAGGATATGCAGCAGGCTGGTGAATATGTTGAAGATCGAGACATAGAGGGTCACGGTGGCAGTGATGTAGTTGGTCTCTCCGCCGTGGATAATCTCACTCGTCTGGAACAGGATCAGGCCCGACATAAGCATGATGAACATCGCCGAAATTGCCAGGCTCAGCGCAGGCATCGGGAAAATCAGGGTTACCAGCATGGCCAGGAAGGCAACGAGGATACCGGCCATCAGCATACCGCCGATGAAACTGAAATTCTTGCGGGTTACCAGAACATAGGCGGACAGTCCGATAAAAATAATCCCGGTGCCGCCCAGCGCCATCATTACAATGTCACTGCCGCCGGCAGTCTGCATATAGTAATTGAGGATCGGCCCGAGGGTCAGCCCCATGAATCCGGTCAACGCAAAGACAAACACCAGGCCGAGGATCGAGTTCCTGAATTTGCTCGTCAAAAACAGCAGGCCGAAATAGCCGACCAGGGTGACGATGATCCCGAGCGGCGGGAAATTCATTGCCATCGACAAACCCGCCGTCAATGCACTGAACAACAATGTCATGGACAGCAGGATATAGGTATTTTTCAGAACCCGGTTAATTTCGATGCCGCGTGCAGCCGGACGTGCAACCGCAGTTTCGTATCTTGCCATTTTAACTTCTCACCTCATGTTTAAGGAAAAACCGATTGGGCAGCCGCCAACGATGCGCTGCGCCTCATTTACGGCCTGTAGTATAGTAAAATAGGGTCGGGTGTGCAAATTTCAATGCGCATGCCGTTTATTATTATACCCTAATCATACGACAGGACAGGCGTTTTGGCAGATCGACGACTCCAGGTATTCGGCGCGGTAGCCAGATTGCTCAGTTTTACGAAAGCGGCCGAGTCATTGCACATGACCCAGCCGGCCGTTACGTTCCAGGTTCGCCAACTTGAGGAATATTTCAATACGCGCCTGTTCGACCGCACGCATAACCGAATCACACTGACCGAAACGGGCAAGGTCGTCAAGGAGTACGCAGACCGGATTATCGCCCTGCGCAAGGAAATGGACATTCAGGTAAGCGCGTTGACCGGAGACGTACAAGGCCCGCTGATCGTCGGCGCCAGCACCACGATCGGGGAGTATTTCATCCCCGGCATAGTGGGCGCCTATCAATCGAAATTTCGGGATGTCAGGGTTCGCCTCAACGTAGCCAATACCAACTCCGTGATCCACATGGTCGAGAACAATCACATCGACATCGGCATCGTCGAAGGTCCGGTCAACAACAAGGCCCTGATAACCGATGTCATCTGGGACGATGAACTGGTCGTCATATGCGCCCCCGGCCATCCTCTCGACAAACACGGGCAGGTTGACGCCGCACTGATCGGTTCATTCCCGTTTATCGGACGCGAGGAGGGGTCGGGCACTCGCGAAGTCATAGAGAACTGGTTGGCCGGGCAGGGTCTCGGCATGGAAGAACTGGATATAATCATGGAATTCGGCAGCCCGGAATCGATCAAGAACGCGGTCGCGGCAGGACTGGGCATTTCCATTGTTTCAGTGGCGACGATCGAAAAGGAACTGATCCTGAAGTCATTACGCGCCATTCCCCTGGCAAACCCCATCCGCCGCCCGTTCTCGATCGTCTATCCGCGTCAAAAATTCCGCCTGCGAGCCATTGATGAATTTCTCGAATTCGCGCGGACGCTGTGCGCCGGCAAACGAAAACCGATCGATTGAGTGGTTGAGGCTGCCGGTTCAGCGTCGACTTATGGCATAGCCCTGACCTGGCCATACACTTGTTATTCATTGCCTGATACTTTATGATTGCCTGATGAGCGAAGCCATTGCATTCGATACCCACCGTTTCATCAAGCGTCTGACCGCCTGCGGTTTTACCGAATTGCAGGCCGAGACCCTTGCTGATGAGCAGGTGACTCTGCTCAATTCCAATCTGGCCACGCGGACAGATATTGAAAATATCCGGGCCGATACCGAAACCCTGAGACAGGAAACCAGAGCCAACATTGAAGCGCTCAAGGCCGATATCGAAACCCTGAGACAGGAAACCAGAGCCAACATTGAAGCGCTCAAGGCCGATATCGAAACCCTGAGGCAGGAAACCAAGGCTGACATTGAAACCCTGAGACAGGAAACCAGAGCCAACATTGAAGCGCTCAAGGCCGATATCGAAACCCTGAGGCAGGAAACCAGGGCTGACATTGAAACCCTGAGACAGGAAACCAGGGCTGACATTGAAACCCTGAGACAGGAAACCAAGGCCGGAATTGAAGCGCTGAGACAGGAAACCAGGGCCGGCATTGAAGCGCTGAGACAGGAAACCAGGGCCGGTATTGAGCAGACGAAATTCGATCTGATGAAATGGATGTTCGGTGGTCTGATTGCACAGGGCGGTCTGGTCGTTGCCCTGATCAAACTGCTGTAGCCAGGCGAACGGCCGCCGTCCCCGTAATTTGAATAACCAGCGTAAAACTGTAAGGAGAGAAACATGAAAATGAACAGAAGACAACTCCTCGCCTCGGCCGTCACCGTTTCGGCGGCGATGGCGGCGCCGGCGGTAGTGGGCCAGGCGCGGCCGCGTGTGGTCGTGGTCGGCGGCGGAGCCGGCGGCGCGACGGCGGCGCGCTATATCGCCAAAGACTCCGCGGATGCCATTGATGTGACTCTGATTGACCCTTCCAAAGCCTATTACTCCTGTTTTTTCTCGAATCTTTATATCGGAGGCTTCCGCAACTTCGCCTCTATCGGGCACAGTTACGGCGCCTTGGCGAGCGCTTATGGAATCAATGTCGTGCATGACTGGGTCGTGGGCGTCGACCCTGACGCCCGCAACGTTGCGCTCGCCGGTGGCGGGAGCCTTTCCTATGACCGGCTGATACTGTCTCCGGGCATAGACTTCAAACCCGGCTCCGTGCCGGGCTGGGATCATTCGCGGCAAAATCTGATGCCGCATGCCTACAAGGCCGGGTCGCAGACACAACTGCTGAAAGCGCAGGTCGAAGCGATGCCGATGGGCGGCGCTTACTGCATGGTGGCGCCACCGAACCCGTATCGTTGTCCGCCGGGTCCCTATGAACGGATATCGATGGTCGCCCATGTACTGAAAAAAAGGAATCCGACGGCAAAAATCCTGATCGTGGACCCGAAGGAGAAATTTTCCAAGCAGGCCCTGTTCGAGGATGGCTGGAAACGCTATTACCCCGGCATGGTCGAACGAATCTGGCCGGAATTCGGCGACCGGCAAATTGAGGTGCGTCCCGACTCCATGGAGGTCGTGGTCGACGGTGAGGCGATCAACGTGGATGTATGCAACGTTATCCCCGCCCAAAAGGCCGGGCTTGTCGCCGAAGCGGCGGGCATTACCGATGACGCGGGATGGGCGCCCGTTGTCCCGCACACGATGCAGAGCCGCATGGATGAAAATATCCATGTGCTCGGTGACGCCTCGCAGCAGGGTGATATGCCCAAATCCGGCTTTTCAGCCAACAGCCAAGCCAAGGTTTGCGCCATGGCGGTGCGCGGCGCCCTGACCGGATCGGATGTCTTTCCGGCGCGCTTTTCCAATACCTGCTGGTCGCTTATCGAGACCAATGACGGCGTCAAGGTAGGCGCCACCTACAAGGCGACTGATGAGAAAATCGAGAAGATAGACGGCTTTATCTCACAGGTCGGCGAATCCGCCGAGCTGCGCAAGGCGACTTACGAGGAATCCCTTGGCTGGTACGAAGCGATCTCTGCTGACATGTTCGGCTGATCCAGTATAAAATCGGGCGCCGCCACCGGCGCCGCGCTCGTTAACTGCGGCCTTTACGCGCAACCCGTCCCGCTAATGCCCATGCTTGCGGCGGGACAGGCGTGGCGTGGCGAGGTATGACCGCATTGCCCGACCCGCTCTCCCATTGTAACCGGTATGGCATATCAACTCGGAATCGATACCGGAGGCACATACACTGACGCGGTGATCGTGGATGAAAACCGGGTCGTGCTGGCAAGCAACAAGAGCCTGACGACCCGTTTCGATCTGACCATCGGTATCGGCAACGCCATCTCGGGGTTACCGCCCTGCTACATTGCAGAGGTCAATCTCGTTGCGCTTTCCACCACTTTATCGACGAACTCGGTCGTCGAGGGGCGCGGGGCGCCGGTTGGCGTCTTGCTGGCGGGCTACAATCCGGCCCAGGTCGACAAAAGCGGACTGGCAGGGATCGTTGACCGCGATATGATCTCCCTGATTGACGGCGGCCATGGGGCGGTCGGCGAGGAATTGAAACCGCTGGACATCGAGTTTGCCAGAAACAGGATTGCAGAACAAAATAAGCGGGTTTCCGCGTTTGCGATATCCGGCATGTTCGGCGCCCGCAACCCCGCTCATGAAAAACAGCTGCGCGACCTCGTTCATGAACTGACTGACAAACCGGCTGCCTGTGGACATGAACTGGCTGCAAGCCTGGGCGCCCCGGGGAGGGCGCTGACCGTTGCCTTGAATGCCCGCATGATTCTGTATATCCAGTTGCTGATCGATTCGGTGGAAACGATACTTGCCGGAAAAGGGATCGAGGCGCCGTTGATGATCGTGAAAGGGGACGGTTCGCTGGTCAACGCGCACACTGCCCGCTTACAGCCGGTTGCCACCGTCCTTTCCGGACCGGCCGCCAGCGTGATCGGGGCTTGCGCCCTGAGTGGGCAGAAAAACGCTATCGTTGTCGATATGGGCGGAACGACTACCGATATAGCCATTGTCACCGATGGCCGGCCGGAGTTGTGTGAAAACGGCGCCAGGATCGGCGCCTGGCAGCCGATGATCGAAGCGATCCGGGTGTTTTCGATTGGCCTGGGCGGCGATAGCGAGATCGGGTTCAGGTCCGGGCTCAGCATCTCCGGGCGCAGGGTAGTGCCGATAAGCCTGCTGGCGCACCAGTTCCCGCAGGTAATGCCGGCCATCGAGCGCCAGGCAAATGGTCTGCCGAGTCCGAGAAACAACAAGTTCGCTCTGCCGCTGCAGAAAAATGAAATACTGCTGCGGCAGTTGAGCGATATTGAGCGGCAAACCTGGGAAAAATTGCAACAGGGGCCGATAGAGCTTGAAACGCTGATCGACAGCAATCGGGGCATGCTGCGGGCGATTGCCCGGATGGAACGGCTGGGACTGGTGATTTACAGTGGATTTACCCCGTCCGATGCAACCCATGTACTCGGTATCAGCGACCACTGGGATAGTCGGGCGGCCCGGCTCGGGGCGAAAATATGGGCCAGGCAGATGCGCCACCTGTATGGATACGGCAACTGGCGGGACGGGGATGCGCGATCACCCTGTCAGGAAGTATTCGACCTCGTGACCGGTAAAATCAGCCAGAAGCTCATTGAGGCCGGTCTCAACCAGCATGGCAAACTGGCCGATTCCCAATCACAAAACCTGACCCGGCTGCTTGCCGATATTGTACTGGAGCAGGGCCGCTCCCGAAAAGTGAACCCGCTGTTCAAACTTCAGTTTTCAGATGACTATCCAATTGTCGCCGTGGGCGGATCGGCGGCCGATTATTTCCCCGATGTGGCGCGAAAGCTGAAAATTCCCCTGAACCTGCCCGAAAATGCCGAAACGGCGAATGCCGTCGGCGCAGCGCTCGGCGCTGTCGTACAGACCGCCCACGTGACCGTGGCCCAGCCTCAGTTCGGCGTGTTTTATCTGTTCCACAAGGGAGAGCCGGTGCGCTTCGAGAATCTTGAAACAGCTATCCGGGAAGCCACCCGAATTGCCGGACAGGAAGCATACGACATGGCTGTAGCGGCCGGAGCGAACTCGGTCGAAACCAGAATCCGGCAGGATGCAAACCATGTCAGGCATGACATTGACGGCGAATTGTTCGTCAGCGCCCGCGTCACGGCTATCGCAGCCGGACGCCCGAGCTGCCTGATGCAGTAATGCGCGGCGCGGATCGGATATACTTGCGCTATAATCCTGTAAACAATCACGATTCCAGCCATGAACAAGCTGGTCAATATCACCGTATTTCGCTGGGCGGGCGCCTGGGGACCGTTCAGGGTCAGTATTCCCTGCGGGGAATGTTCACTGACCGGAGACATTATCCAGGATTGTATTGATTCCGACCTGGACGGGATCAATGTCGCGCTTGAAATGCGCGACTGGCTCAGCGAATGGTGGAGACCCCTGCCCAAAGGCGGCTGGCATGCCCCGATCGTACTGGTTGACGGCAAACTGGTTTCCCAGGGCGCGGCGCTAAACCGCGGAGTGTTAACCCAGGCTGTGATTGAGCGAGCGATCGGCGGTACTCCGATACAAGGCAATCATATCTTTGGCAAGTCCGGTTGTCCGCACTGTATCCGCGCCAAAGAATATCTGGAACAGGCACAGCTTGAATATGAATACCACGATGTCGTCAGGGATCCCCGTTCGCTGTATGAAATGCTGGCCAGGGTAAAACCGATTATTGGCCCCAGGACCCCGGTCACCGTGCCGCAAATATGGATTGACGGGCGCTACACAGGAGGCGCCAGCGAATTGAAACAGATTCTCGACCTGGCCGAAGTCGAACCGAACCCGGAGCGCGGGCAATGCTCCCTTTCTCCGGAGCGCTGACTTGCCAACAGAACCCGGCGCTCAGATTTGGATATATTCCCTTGCGTAAGGCACCTCGTCAATGTCCACATTGCCGCCGAACTCGCGGGCATAGCGATGACCCTCGTATACCGCAGCGGCAATAGTTGAGGGGGCCAGACAGTCGCCGATTCGCGTTACCGATTTTATGCCGACCGATGCCAGGCCGTGCGGGTCGCCATCCAGATCAAAAAACAAACGATTGCGGGGACGCCTTGCGGTTACCATGATCAGATTGTCGGCCTCCAGGCGCTGACTTCTGCCGCTGACCACATGTTCAAGCGTCACGCCTCCCTGCTGTATTGAAGCCAGCAGAAATTTTTCCTTTATGACCACGCCCAGATCATACAGCCGGGATTCGATGTAACCCTGCTCCAGGGTATTGTGCGTCCATGCCGACACATCCGCCGCCGGAGTAACCAGGGTCACTCTGACGCCTTTCCTGACCAGGGCCTCGGCGATCGCGCTGCCCATATAATAGTGATCATCATCATAGATTACGACAGAACCCGCTGTCGGCGCCCCTGTCATGATGTCGTCGGGAGTCAGCGCGGTCGTCCCGTTTTCATCGCGCGGAACCGGATGATAGTGACTGCGCCCCACGCCCTGAGTGTCCCATTTTGAACCGGCGGCGATAACGATGTGCTGAATATCGAGTTCTTTGGAAAAATCCAGCGCCTGCTCCTTGTCCACATTGCTTTGCAGAAAAATCTCGACCGCATCCAGCTTTTCTATCTGGCCCAGGCGGTAATCGACCACCCGTTGCCATGCAGAAAGCCCGGGCAAGCGGCTCTCCAGGGTTACCCGGCCGCCGGGAGCGCCGGCCGCATCGGCAAGTACAACCCGATAACCCCGTTTGCCCAGTGACATGGCCGCTTCCAGTCCGGCCGCACCGGCTCCGACAATCAATATAGCGTCGGAAGAGGTTTTGGCGCGGATTGTTTCCGGGTGCCAGTTACGGCGATATTCTTCACCGGAGGTCGGGTTCTGGGTGCAACGGATCGGAATGATCGTGTTGTCACTGACTATACAGATATTGCATCCGATACATTCCCGAATGTCATTGATTCTGCCCTGTTCGATCTTTTTCGGCAAGAACGGATCGGCAATCGACGGGCGGGCGGCGCCAATCATGTCAAGCACTCCCCGCCTGATTTGTGAAACCATCGTGTCCGGTGACGTGAATCGGCCGACGCCCACGACCGGCTTTCCGGTTACCTGTTTGACAAACCGGATATACTCCTCCTGGAAGCCTTCTTCGGAAAAGCGTGAGGATTGCGAATCATTCGCCCATTTACTGATGTTCACATCCCAGATATCGGGAACCTCCGCCAGCATTTCCACCACCTCGCGTCCTTCGGTCGCGGATACCAATCCGGTATCACCGAGCAGTTCATCCACCGCGAAGCGCAGAGCGATGCCACAATCGCCGCCGACCGCGTCTTTGGTATCTTCTAGTAACTCGCGCAGCAACCGGACCCGGTTTTCCAGGCTGCCCCCGTATTCATCGGTGCGCCGGTTGTATTTCGGGGAGATAAAATGAAAGGCAAGGGCGATGTCGTGAGCGGCGTAGACGTAAACGATGTCGTAACCGATCTGTTTGCACCGCAGCGCAGCCCGGCGGTGCCAGCGCCGCACATTGGCGATGTCTCTTTTACCCATGCAATAAGGTTGCAGCGGCTCCATGGAGCCAATAATCATTTCCGACGCAGACATGGTCGGCAGGCGGCTGTGCCCGTTATACGCCGCATGTCCGTAGAAACCGAGCTCGACTGCCGCCAGCGCATCGTGTTGATGAATCGCGTCGACACTGAGGCGCAGTCGTTTCATGTCTTGCGTGTCCCATAACTTGGCTTCAACATAGGGAGCAGAATCGGAGGACGGGTGGATATCGGTTTCCTGATTGGATACCACGGCCCAGCCGCCTTCGGCTTTCATGCCCCGAAAGGCGGCTTCGCCTTTCGGGGACAGATAGCCCAGGCCATTGCAATGGGGCACCTGCCAGAAACGATTTTTCGCCGTTACCGGGCCTACCCGGAGCGGCTCAAAGAGGATGTCATATCTCGGATCACGCATTTTTCAACCCCGGCTTTTCAGATTATTGCAGCAATTCCTGTGTCGCGCGCCGGTGCAAATAATCCGGCAGACGATCCTAAAGTGTGAATTGTAACGACCGTTTCGACTCGAAACGAGCAATAGCGAGTTCGATCAGCCGGTCAATCAGATCGTCATAAGCGATGCCGGAAGCGGCCCATAACTTCGGATACATACTGATCGGGGTGAATCCCGGCATGGTATTGATTTCGTTCAGTACGACCGCATTCGAACTCTTGTCAACAAAGAAATCCACGCGCGCCAGACCGCGCCCGTCAATCGCCCGGAAAGCGCGGAGCGAAAGCGACTGAACCCGGCGGCTTGTTTCATCATCCAATGGCGCCGGAATAACCAGCCGGCTTCTGTCGTCGACATACTTGGTATGATAGTCGTAGAACTCTGCGCCTGCAATGATCTCGCCCGCAACGGAGGCTTGCGGGTTTTCGTTACCCAGCACCGAACATTCTATTTCCCGGCAGTTTTCCATGGATTTCTCGATCACGATCTTGTTGTCGAACCGCAACGCCAGATTGGCGGCATCTATCAATCCCTGACGGTCGCCCGCCTTGCTGATACCCACACTCGATCCCATATTGGCCGGTTTTACAAACATCGGATAGGCCAGCTTTTGCTCGCTTTGGATAATAACCTGATCCTGATTCCGCTGCCATTCCGCCGCTTCTGCAACCCTGTACGGCGCCTGGGGAATGCCGCTGGCGGCAAATACCATTTTCACCAGGGCCTTGTCCATGGCCAGGGCGGAAGCGGCAACGCCGCATCCCACATAGGGCAACCCGACCGTTTCCAGTACACCCTGCATGGCGCCGTCTTCACCGAAAGGGCCATGCAAAACCGGGAACACCACATCCAGCGCGGGGAGACAGGCGGAAGTACCGGGTCGCATCGTCGAATCCACTGGCGCAACCAGATTGCCGCGATTGTGCAATTCCAGCGATACGGCGCTGCCGGAAGGAGCCGGATCCTGCCGCAGTCGGGGAATGACCGACCCCGATGCAGTCAGGGCCTCGACATCATTGCCCAGACGCCAGTAGCCGGATTTGTCAATACCGATCAGGTGGACATGGTATTTTTCCCGGTTGACGGCTTGCTGGATTGATCTTGCGGATGTGACCGAGACTTCATGTTCACAGGATTGCCCGCCGAACAGGATACCGAGATTCATTTTATCCTTCATGGTCGTTCAGGTGGAATGCGTGAATACGTGATTACCGTTGCGAACAGGCGCCCGGGGCCCTGTCCCTGCGATGAGTGGTTCAGGCCGTCAGTGGACAAATTCAGAAATGACCTGATTACATAGTGAAATGAGCGATCCGATCCAGGGCAATATGGCGACGATGAGGATGACATTGAATGCCAGTACCGCCCGACTGTCCTTTATGCGGGGGATCGTCCGGTCGGATTCGGGCGCATCGAAATAAACCAGTCTGATAATTCTCAGGTAATAATAGGCTCCAATGACGGCCAGTATGACGGCGACCACGGCGACCCATACGAGACCGACATCAACCAATGCCTGTATGACCGACAGTTTTGCGAAGAAACCGGCGGCCGGCGGCACCCCGGACATGGAAAACATCAGGGTCAGCATGAACAACGCCAGCAGCGGGCTTCTTTTACTCAAGCCTTTCAGGTCATTCAACTGATCCGACTCGAAGTTTTTATCGGACAGAACCAGAATCAGTCCAAACGCGGCACAACTCATGGTGGCATAAACGAGGACATAAAACAGCGATGCCCCGTACCCGGCGTCTGTCCCGCTCAGGATACCCAGCAGGAAAAAGCCCATGTGCGAGATTGCCGACCATGCCAGCATTCTTTTCAGGTTGTCCTGGGCGATTGCGATGATATTGCCGATCAGGATTGACAGTAAGGCGAGAATAATCAGCATCTGCTGCCACATTCCCTGAAGGTCTTCCAGTCCTCCCACCAGTAGTCTCAACGTCATGGCAAAGGCGGCAATTTTGGGGGCCGCGCCAATGAATGCAGTAGTCGACGTCGGGGAACCGTGGTAGACGTCCGGTACCCACATGTGAAACGGTACGGCTCCGAGTTTGAAGCCAACAGCGACCACTATGAACACGGTGGCAAGAACCAGCGCCAGATTGTCCGGCGGCGCATCGGCCACGGCGGCGCCCAGTTCGGGCAGGCCCAGGACGCCGGTCAAACCATACAGCAAGGACATACCGTACAACAGGATACTGGACGCCAACGCGCCCAGCACGAAGTATTTCATGGCCGCCTCGACCGCCAGAGCGTCGTCCCGGTAAAAGGCAATCATCGAGTAAAGACACAGCGACATCAGTTCCAGACCGAGATACAGGGTCAACAGATGGTTGGCCGAAGCCATGATCATCATCCCGCAAACTGAAAAGAGTCCAAGTACGTAATATTCGTTGCGGAAAAGGCCCCGATGCCGGTTATATTGCCGGCCGTACACAAAAACAGCCGCAGACAGAATACAAATCGCGACCTTGAGAAGATCAGACATCGGGTCATCTACAAACAGCCCATTGAATGCGCTGGCTGACTGCATTGAAAAATCTCCGATGATCAGGGCAGCGACCGCCAGCAGGGAAGCGATACTCAACCGGAAACAGAGCTCCTGCCGTCCGGGCGATTTGGCAAACAGACCGGCCATCAGAATAACGCATGCCATTGACGCGACTGCAATCTCGGGTAACGCCAGCGCCGGATTCAGTGTTTGAAGATTCATGATAACAAGCCGGGGATTTGGCGGGCGGTGTCCGGATAGCGGGTTAACGACACGCTGTCAGGCATTTCGAGACCTCGACATGTTGCAGCAGATTGTCGATCGATACACGCATCACATCAAGCACCGGGTTCGGCCAGACACCCACCGCCAGCACCATGAACGCGAGAATGCCCAGCATCAGAATTTCCCGGCGGTCAATATCGTTCAACGCAGCGACCTCATCGTTCAATACTTTCCCGTATACCACCCGTTTTACGATCCACAGGGTATAGGCGGCGCCGAACACGAGGGTCAGCGCCGCAAAAATGGCGAACCAGGGATTGACCCGGAAAGAGCCGAGGATCACCAGGAATTCTCCGACGAACCCGGAAGCGCCGGGCAGTCCGGCATTGGCCATGGCGAACAATACCATGAACGTGGCAAAAACAGGCATTGGAGTCGCGATACCCCGGTAACTGTCAATTCTGCGTGAATGCAAACGGTCATACAGTACGCCAACGCACAGGAACAGGGCGCCGGAAATGAATCCATGGGAAATCATTTGCATCATCGCCCCTTCCACGCCCTGCGCGTTGAACACGAAAAACCCCAGGGTAACGAACCCCATGTGCGAAATCGACGAATAGGCGATCAGCTTCTTCATGTCCTGTTGCACGAGCGCGACCAGCGCGATATAAACGATCGCGATCAGGGACAGTCCGATCATCAGCCAGGACAGTTCATGGCTGGCGTCGGGGGCAATCGGCATACTGAATCGAATAAATCCATAGCCGCCCATCTTCAACATGATCGCGGCGAGGATCACGGAACCTCCGGTCGGCGCCTCGACATGGGCGTCAGGCAACCAGGTATGCACCGGGAACATCGGAACCTTGACGGCGAAAGCGGCGAAAAAAGCCAGAAAGATCAATATCTGGGCATGCAGCGACAATGGCAAACGGTGGAAATCGGCAATGCTGAAACTTCCGCCGCTGGCATTGTACAGATAGATCAGGGCCACCAGCATCAGCAGCGAACCGAGCAATGTATACAGGAAAAACTTGATGGTCGCATAGATGCGGTTGGGGCCGCCCCAGATTCCGATTATCAGAAACATCGGAATCAGCATGGCCTCCCAGAAGACATAGAACAAAACGGCGTCCTGCGCCGCAAACACGCCGATCATGATGCCTTCCATAATCAGGAATGCGCCCATGTATTGCGCGACCCGATATTGAATGACCTGCCAGCCTGCGATCACGACAACCACAGTCAATAACGTGGTCAGCAGGATCAGCGGCATCGAGATGCCGTCTATGCCGAGCGAATAGAAAATGTTGAACGGTTCTATCCAGCGGTAATGCTCGACGAACTGCATGCGGGCCGTGGTCGGGTCGAACCCGGTGTACAGGGGAATGCCGAGCAAAAATATCGCAATGGAAAATCCGAGGGCGAGTCTGCGCGCAGCCGGCGCGCGCCGGTCATCCGCGGTCGCCAGCACCAGCGCGCCGGCAAGAATCGGAAGCCAGATGAGCGCGCTGAGCAAATTATTCTCCATGCGAGACGTTGCTATCCGGCGCCGGGTCCAGGGTCATCTTCAAAACCAGACAAACAGCGTGATCAGGCTGAATAAGCCGATAATCATCACGAAGGCATAGTGATAGGTATAGCCGGTCTGGATTTTTCTGAGGACAACCGAAATGGCGGCTACCGTATGGGCGGCCCCGTTCACCAGCGCTCCGTCAATCAGTCCCGCATCGACATTCCTGTACAGCAATTTCCCGCACCGTACCGAACCCCTGGCAAACAGGGCCTGATAGAAATCGTCAAAGCCGTACTTGTTCTGCAATATACGGTAGAGCGGGCCTGCGGCTCTTGCAATCCTTGCCGGCATTGCGGGATTGCGGCAATAACAATACCAGGCGCCGGCGATTCCAGCGAGCGCCAGCCAGAACGGGGGGGTCAGAATGCCGTGCAAAACCGCGCTGAATATCAGGGCGCCCCCGGTCTTGCCGGCATGGGAACCGGCGATTTCCCGCGTGACGTCATGGTTGCCGAGGATGAACAGGGAATCACCGAAGTGCTCCCCGCCGATCACCGCGCCAAAGAAAACCGCGCCGGCAAGGAGCGAGGGCACGGCCAGCGCAATCAGGGGCAGCGTCACCACTGCCGGCGATTCATGCAGATGCTGCCGGGTATGTTCGTCCGAGCGGTTACTGCCGTGGAAGGTCATGAACAATAACCGGAAAGAATAAAACGCGGTGATCAGGACGCCGGCCAGTACCGCGGCGTAGGCGAACCGCGCGCCTGCGGTACTGCTGTGGCGCACCGCTTCGATAATCGCGTCCTTGGAGAAAAAACCGGCGAACGGGGGGATTCCGGCGAGCGCCAGCGAGCCGACCAGACAGGTCAGGTAAGTGATCGGCATGACCGCTTTCAACCCCCCCATTTTTCTCATATCCTGCTCATGATGCATGGCGATAATGACCGAACCGGCGGCGAGAAACAGCAGCGCCTTGAAGAACGCGTGGGTGCCGAGATGGAAGATTGCGATCTCATAGGCCGACACCCCCAGCGCCGCCGTCATATAACCGAGTTGTGACAGGGTCGAGTAGGCAACCACCCTTTTGATGTCATTCTGCACGAGGCCGAGCAGCGCCATGAAGATGGCAGTGGTGGCGCCGACGATCAATACCACCGACAGGGCGGTCTCGCTGAGCTCGAACAGGGGCGACATGCGAGCCACCATGAAGATGCCCGCCGTCACCATGGTTGCCGCATGAATCAGCGCCGAGATCGGTGTCGGGCCTTCCATGGAATCCGGCAACCAGACATGCAGGGGGACCTGCGCGGATTTACCCATGGCGCCGACAAACAACAGGATGCAAATCACGGTAGTCCATTTCCATTCACCAAAAGGCGAGTTCACGGTAGTTTCCGCGAACGCCGCGGCGCTGCCGAACACGGTGGCATAATCCAGCGATCCGAAAACAGCCAGAATTGCGGCGATCCCCAATAAAAACCCGAAGTCACCGACGCGATTCACCAGAAATGCCTTCATATTGGCGAAGATCGCCGTATCCCGCTCAAACCAGAAACCGATCAACAGATAAGATACCAGCCCGACCGCTTCCCAGCCGAAAAACAGCTGCAAAAAGTTGTCCGACATGACCAGCGTCAGCATGGAAAACGTAAACAGCGATATGTAACAGAAAAATCTCTGGTAGCCCGGATCTTCCGCCATATAACCAATGGTATAGATATGCACCATCAGGGAAACAAAGGTAACAATGACCATCATCGTCACACTCAGCTGATCAATCAGGAACCCGATGCGCAGGGGAATCCCGCCGCTGATTGCCCAGGTATACACGGTCTCGCTGGTAATGGCGCCGCCGCGCACATCGGCATAGACCCACAGTGACAAAAGAAAAGCGATGGCCACCCCGGCAATGGTGATCGAATGTGAGCCGCGCCGTCCGATGAATTTGCCGAACAACCCGGTCACGATCGAGGCAGCCAGACAGATCAGGGGAATGGCAAGGTAGATATTCCTCATCCCTTTAATGTATCCAGTTCGTCAACATTGATGGTTTGTCTGCTCCTGAACAATACGATCAGGATGGCAAGCCCGATTGCCGCCTCTGCCGCAGCCACGGTCAGGACGAAAAATACGAAGACCTGGCCGGCGATATCATTCAGATAGTACGAGAAAGCCACGAAGTTCAGATTGACGGCAAGCAGCAGCAGTTCGATCGCCATCAACAGGATCACGACATTCTTGCGGTTCAGGAATATTCCGACGACGCTGATGGCAAACAGGAGCGCCCCCAGAACGAGATAGTGGGAAAGTGGAATCATTATGAGTCCCGCCCCGCGGAAGAAGAGGTCTGCGGTTTCATTTTCACGATGCGCAAACGGTCTTCGCGTTTTACCCGCGCTTGCCCCGCGGGGTCGATATATTTGCTGTCGGGGCGTTTTCTCATGGTCAGGGCAATGGCGGCAATAATCGCAACGAGCAGGATCAGCGCGGCAATTTCAAATGCGAAGACATAGTGGGTATACAACTGTCCGCCCAATTCCTTCGAATTGCTGTAATCGACCGCCGGAGCTCGCGGCTGACCGTAATCGTCCACCCCGAAGGAAGCATGAAGCACGAGCGCAATTTGAACAACAAGCAATACCGCAATCAGTGAACCAATCGGCAGATACCGGGTAAAGCCCGCGCGCAACCTGGCCAGGTCGATATCAAGCATCATGACAACGAACAGAAACAGTACCATGACGGCGCCGACATAGACGAGGACGAGGACAATAGCGAGGAATTCGGCACGCAACGTAATCCAGATACAGGCTGCGCTGAAAAACGCCAGCGCCAGAAACAATGCGGATTTCACCGGGTTGCGTACGGTCACTACCATCGCGGCCGCAAAGACGAGAATGGCGCCAAATACATAGAACGTTGCTTGCAGAAATGTCATCGCCCGATTTACCGGTAAGCTGAATCCTGTTCGCGCGCGGCGGCAATCTCCGCTTCGTAGCGATCCCCTACTGCCAGCAGTCCCTGTTTATCGATCACACGCTCCGCGTTCTCTTCCATGTGGAATTCATGAATATCGGTCATCACGATCGCATCCACCGGACAGGCTTCCTCGCAAAACCCGCAGTAAACGCATTTGAACAGGTCGATGTCATAGCGGGTGGTGCGCCGGGTGCCGTCCTCGCGTTCTTCGGAATCAATGGTGATAGCCAGCGCCGGGCATACCGCTTCACACAGTTTACAGGCGATGCAGCGTTCCTCGCCATTGGGATAGCGGCGCAGCGCGTGCAGGCCGCGGAAGCGCGGGGACTTCGGCGTTTTCTCTTCCGGATACATGATCGTCGTTTTCCTGTTGAATAACTGACGGCCGGTTACCCCCAGACCCTTCCTCAGTTCTTGCAGGGAAAAGGTTTTATACAGTTGTCCGAGGCGCGCAAACATTGTCTGACTGTCGTGTAATTTCATAGCGTTATGCAAAAACAAATCCGAGCGGCGTATGGAACTTCCCCAGACCGATCACGACAATCCATACGAGGGTGACCGGTATCAGGACTTTCCAGCCAAGGCGCATGATCTGGTCGTAGCGATAGCGCGGGAACGTCGCGCGGAACCACAGAAACAGGAATGCCACCGCGGCGGTTTTCACCGCAAACCAGAACAGCCCGGGAAACCAGGTGAACGGCGCCATCTCAAGCGGCGGCAGCCACCCTCCCAGAAACATCAACACGGTTAGCGCCGCAATCAATATCATGTTGGCGTATTCCGCCAGGAAAAACACGGCGAAACCCATACCGGAATATTCGACATGGAAGCCGGCGACAATCTCCGACTCACCTTCTGCCACATCGAACGGCGCCCGATTGGTTTCTGCCACTCCAGAGATGAAATACACGACAAACAACGGCAGCAGGGGCAGCCAGTACCACTGCCAGAAGCCGCCGGACTGGTGCAGCACAATTTCCCGCAGGTTGAGACTGCCGGCAACCATCAGCACCCCTACGAGGGCAAAGCCCATGGCAATCTCATAAGCAACAATCTGTGCGGCAGAGCGCATGGCGCCAAGAAAGGCGTATTTGGAGTTCGATGCCCAGCCAGCCACAATCACCCCATAAACCCCCATCGAGGTCAGGGCAAGCACATACAACAGGCTGGCGTCAATATCGGCCAGTACCAGCGAGTCGGTAAAGGGAACCACGGCCCAGGCCGCAAGCGCCGGCGCCAGGGAAAGAACGGGCGCGGCCAGAAACAGGTAGCGGTTGGATTTGCGGGGGATCACGATCTCCTTGAACATCAGTTTGACGACATCGGCGATCGGCTGCCCCCAGCCCTTGACGCCGACCCGGTTCGGCCCGACCCGGGTCTGCATATACCCGATCAGTTTGCGTTCGGCAAAAGTGAACCATGCCACGCACGCCATCAGCGGCGCCAGGATCAGGGCGATCTTGATCATGATCCAGACGAGCTGCTGCAAACCGTGCGGCAACCATCCGGTGGTCGAGAAATAGAAATCAGCCATCAGACGTCGCCATCCCGCGGCGCTTTCAGAATATGGACCCTCGCATGGCATGGCAGACCGGCCGTTTCATGGAATCCGGCGGGAATGTGGACGCAGTTTTCCGCGAGGCGAGAATCCAGGCGCAGAGGCAGCCGGACGCCGGCGGAGCGATCTTGCCCCAACTCCTGCACGATCACCGTGTCGCCTTCGGCCAGCCCCGGTTTTTGCGCCGTGGCGGGATGAACGGATGCCGCCGGCGCGGGATTGTCCGCCGTGCGCTGCAACGCCGGTGCATTGCGCAGTGTAACCTCGCCGCGATACATCGGCATATCTGCGATGCGCAGCAGCCCGCCGCCATTGGACACAGACAGCAATGGACTGATGCGGTACTGTGTCGAACGCGCACGCAGCTGCAGGTTGTCAATGTCAACCGTCGATCGGATCTCGGCCATGACCTCATCAAGGGTGATGAATTCGAATCCGTCGCAGTGCATGAAATTTCCCAGCACACGCAGCGCCTTCCAGGCGGGGCGCGACTGGCCCGCAGGGTTGACGGCGACCGCCGCCATCTGCACGCGGCCTTCGCAGTTGACAAAAGCGCCGGCAGACTCGGTAAAGGCAGCGACCGGCAACAGCACATCCGCGTACCTCTTGACCGACTCGCTTTGAAAAGCGCTCATCTGGACTACGAAGCGCGCATCAAGCATGGCGGCGGTGGCCGCCCTTGCGTCGATACAGTCGAGTTCCGGTTCACAACCGAGCAGCACAAAGCCCTGCATCCCGCCAGCCAGCATGTCGTGGAGGTTTTTGCCATTGGCGCGCGGCCGGCAGTTCGCGATATGCCCGGCGACACTGTTGGCGGGCGCCAGTATAGCGAGCTTGCAACCTGCCGTATCGGCGACCCAGCTAGCAATGGCCTTGATGACACTGGCATCCGCGTGCTGCTGCGCCAACGCTCCCAGAACGATCAACCCGTTGCTGCCCGCATCCACGAGGTTTTGCGCGGATTGTTGCATGCCGGGGTTCTCGCCGGAAAGCGCCCGTATATCCGCAGGCAGGGCAACGGAGCGAATTGCGGCGATACTCATGGCAAGCTCCGCGAGCCGCGATACCAAGTCGCCGCCGACCCCGCAAGCGGACTCGACCAGAGCGAAGTTCAGATCATAATCAACCGGATTGATGGCGCTGATACGGGTCACGCCGTTCCTCCACCCCCGCCGCATCTTCAGGGACAGCAACGGTTGTTCCTTGCGGATATTGGAGCCCACGAGCAATACGGCATGTTGTTTGTCATAATCGCTGACGGCCGCTTCCGACACCGGCCAGACGCCCATGTCATCGTCCCTGAAATCACACTGCTGCAAACGGTAGTCGACGTTTTCACCGCCCAACCCCCGGATCAGTTTCTGCAACAGGTAAAACTCCTCAAGCGTCGAAGCGGGGCTGGCAATTCCGCCGATGTCACCGGCGGACCCGGCCTCGATAATGGCGCGCAGCCCTTCGGCGGCAAACACAAGGGCCGTTTCCCAGTCGGTTGCCCGCCAACGGCCGTTCTCGCGGATCATCGGTTCGAGCAGGCGCCGCTCACTGTTGACCGCTTCATAGGAAAAGCGGTCCCGGTCTGCCAGCCAGCATTCGTTGATTGCCGGGTTTTCGATCGGTAAAACCCGCTCGACCCGACCCCTCAGCGTCTGGATATTGATACTGGTTGCGAGACAATCGTGCGGGCTGACGGACGCATGGTTCTCCATTTCCCAGGAGCGCGCGGAAAAACGGTAAGGACGCGACGTAAGAGCGCCGACCGGACACAGATCAATCATGTTGCCGGAAACTTCAGAATCCACCGGACGGCTCAGGAACGTGGTGATTCTGGCATGCTCGCCGCGCCCCGGCATACCCATTTCAACCACCCCGGCGACCTCTTCCCCGAAACGCACACAGCGCGTACAGTGAATACAACGGGTCATTTCCGTAGCGATCAACGGCCCGATATCGTAATTCGGCACGACCCGTTTGGCTTCCATGAAGCGTGAATCGTCCCCGCCATACCCCATCGCCTGATCCTGCAAGGGGCACTCGCCTCCCTGATCGCAAACCGGACAATCCAGCGGATGATTGATCAGCAGAAATTCCATCGTGCCGCGCTGGGCTTCGCGGGCCAGTTTCGAACGGGTAAAGACCTTCATGCCGGCGCTGACCGGAGTAGCGCATGCCGGCATCGGTTTGGGCGCCCGCTCCACTTCCACGAGGCACATGCGGCAATTCGCCGCGACGGACAGTTTTTCATGGTAGCAGAAACGGGGGATATAAATATCGTTGCGGTCGGTGACGCGAATCAGCATTTCACCGGCCTCGGCTTCAAGTTCCCTGCCGTTGACTTGTATTTTTATCGTATCCATCGCTCCCCGTTACCCGATCTTCGCTTCGAATTCATGCCGGAAATGCGCCAGGAAACTTTGTACGGGCCAAGCCGCCGCGTCGCCCAGGGCGCAGATCGTGCGCCCCTCTATGCGGTTGGCGACATCAAGCAGGGTATCGAGGTCTTCAGCCCTGCCCCGACCCGAATCAATACGCTGCAAGATACGGTACAACCAGCCGGTGCCCTCGCGGCAGGGCGTACACTGGCCGCAGGACTCTTCGTAGTAGAAATACGCGATGCGTTTGAGAACTTTCACCATATCCGTGGTCTCATCCATGACAATTACAGAACCGGCGCCGACCGCGGAGCCGTGTTTTTGCAATGAATCGTAATCCATACTGGCCTGCATGATCTTTTCCGCGGGCATGACCGGCACCGATGAGCCACCGGGGATCACGGCTTTCAACCTGCGCCCTTTCCATACCCCGCCCGCCATTTCCAGCAGTTCGCGAAAGGGCGTACCCATGCTGATCTCGTAATTTCCGGGGCGCTCGACATGGCCGGTCACGGAAAATATCTTTACCCCTCCGGCATTTTCAACGCCCAGCTGCCTGAACCATGCGCCATCCATCCAGTTGCCGTTCGCCCTGAGGATTGCCGGCACAGAGGCGAACGATTCCGTATTGTTTATCGTGGTCGGCTTGCCGTACAGTCCGAATGCGGCCGGGAACGGGGGCTTGAAACGCGGTTCGCCTTTCTTGCCTTCCAGTGAATTGAGCAACGCCGTTTCCTCGCCGCAGATATAGGCTCCCGCCCCGAGATGGTTGTGCAACTCGAAATCGAAACCCGAACCGAACAGGTTGCGGCCCAACAGTCCGTTCTCGCGGGCCTCCGCCAGCGCTTCCTCCATGACCTCATAGGGTTCCCGAAATTCACCGCGTATATAGTTGTAACCGACGGTGGCGCCCATCGCATAACCGCCAATGACCATGCCTTCAATCAGGGCATGGGGATTGAGCCGCATGATGTCGCGGTCCTTGCAGGTGCCGGGTTCGCCTTCATCGGAATTACACACGATATATTTCTGCGCGGGCGATTTACGCGGCATGAAACCCCATTTCACACCCACGGGAAAGCCGGCGCCGCCCCGCCCGCGGATGTTCGACTGTTTGATCGTCTCTATGATTTCGCTATGCGGCACCTGGCCGGCAAGCGCTTTCTCCAATGCCCGGTAACCGCCGTTGGCGCGGTAACTGCGCAGTGTCCAGGGTTTTTCGATAGACGGGTCGGGCAAGCTGACATTGCATGCCCTGCGCAACGAGCTGAAGCGTCCGGCAACGAGAGACAGGTTCATGCCAGCGCCTCCAGAATCCGATCAACCTTGTCAGGGGTCAGATTTTCATAGTAATGATGCCCTATCTGCATCATCGGCGCTCCGGCGCAGGCGGCCAGACATTCCACTTCCTTCAGGGTAAAGCGGCCGTCAGCAGTGGTTTCACCGAACTGGATACCGAGCTTTTGCTGAAGGTGAGCGGCAATCTCATCGGAGCCGCGCAACATACAGGAGACATTGGTGCACAGACATACTTTGTGCCTGCCTGTCGGGGCCAGGTCATACATGGAATAAAAGGTCGCGACTTCATACGCCTTGATCGGCGGCGTCCCGATTATGCCGGCAACATATTCAATCAGTTCTCCGCTCAGCCAGCCATGTTCGTCCTGGGCGATCCTCAAGGCGGCCATCAGCGCGGACTGGCGCTGGTCCGCCGGGTATTTGCCCAGTTCATGCTCGATCTGTTGCATGGAGGCGGCGCATAGCCGGGAGTGGTTCTTGCAATTGGCTGCCATTATCTACCTGTCTACCTCGCCGAACACGATGTCCTGGGTGCCAATGATTGCAACCATATCGGCCAGCATGTGGCCGCTGGACATTTCATTCAGGGCGGCCAGGTGAGCGAAGCCGGGCGCGCGGATTTTGACCCGGTAAGGTTTGTTGGCGCCGTCCGAAACCAGGTAGATACCGAATTCTCCCTTGGGGTGTTCGATAGCCGCATAGGCTTCCCCGGCAGGTACGCAATAACCCTCGGTGAACAACTTGAAATGATGAATCAGCGACTCCATGTCGCCCTTCATGTTTTCCCGCGAAGGCGGCGTCAGCTTGTGATCATCGAGAATGACCGCCCCCGGATGGTTGCGCAGCCAGTCGATGCACTGCCTGATCATGCGGTTGGACTGACGCATTTCCTCGACCCGCACCAGATAGCGATCATAACAGTCTCCGTTCGTACCAACCGGAATATCGAAATCCATACGATCATAAACCTCATAGGGCTGTTTCTTGCGCAGGTCCCATTCCACCCCCGAACCTCGCAGCATGGGGCCGCTAAAACCCAGCGCTTTTGCCCGATCAGGTTCAACAATGCCGATGTCCACAGTCCTCTGTTTCCAGATACGGTTATCGCTCAACAGGGTTTCATATTCGTCGACACGGGCCGGGAACCTCTCGGTGAAGGCTTCGATAAAATCCAGCAATGAGCCTTCGCGGGTCTCGTTGCGCGCCCTCATCTCGTCTTCGGAATGGCGCTGCGTGGTCGCATATTTCGGCATCCGGTCGGGCAAGTCCCGATACACCCCGCCGGGGCGGTAGTACGTGGCGTGCATGCGCGCCCCGGATACCGCCTCGTAACAATCCATCAGATCTTCCCGTTCACGGAAGCAGTACAGGAATACGGTCATGGCGCCGATATCCAGCGCGTGGGCGCCGAGCCACAGGCAGTGATTGAGAATGCGCGTGATTTCGTCGAACAGCACCCGGATGTATTGGGCGCGCAGCGGAATTTCGATACCGAGCATTTTCTCGATTGCCATGACATAGGCATGCTCGTTACACATCATGGAGACATAATCCAGACGATCCATGTAGCCGATACTCTGGTTCCAGGGCTTCGTCTCTGCCAGTTTTTCCGTGCCCCGGTGCAAAAGGCCGATATGCGGGTCGCAGCGCTCGATCACCTCACCGCCCATTTCCATGATCACCCTGAGCACGCCGTGCGCGGCCGGATGCTGCGGTCCGAAATTCATCGTGTAGTTGCGGATCTCGGCCATCAGTCGGCGCCCTCAAGCGGGTCAGGAGCGGCGAACGAATCCTCGCGGATCGTGCGCGGAACGAGGATACGCTCCTCGATAGTGACCGGTTCATAGATCACTCGCCCCTGTTTCTCATCGAAACGCATTTCCACACGCCCCGACAGCGGGAAGTCCTTGCGGAATGGATGGCCGATGAAGCCGTAATCGGTCAGCAGGCGGCGCAGATCGGGATGCCCCCGGAAAATAATTCCATACAGGTCGAAGGCTTCGCGCTCGAACCAGTTTGCCGCAGGCCAGACATCAATAACGGAGTCGATGACCGGCTGCTCATTGTCCAGGTTGCAGCGCAGCCGCAGGCGCTGATTGTTGTCCAGCGACATCAAGTGATAGACGATCGCGTAACGACTGCCCGGCCAGGGGGTTCCGCCTTCCTGACCCCAGGTGGAGTAATCCATACCGCAAAGGTCGATCAGCTGGTCGAATCGGGTTTTTGGATCGTCTCTCAGGCGGTTGCAGACATCGACAATCGACCGGGCGCGGATTTCACAGGTCAGTTCGCCGAGCCGGGTTTTGCCGGCGATCAAATCCTCACCGAGCAATTCGGCCATATACGCGGACAGGGTCATGACGTTGCAGTGGCTCCCGAGGGTATTTCCGTGTCAGTTTCAACCATCAGGTCCAGCGCCCGGCAGCATAATCAGGCAGCCGATACCGCCGCCGGTCGGGCAATAGTGCTGGTTTTCCTGATTTTTTTCTGTAGCTGCAGGATACCGTAGATCAACGCTTCGGCAGTGGGTGGACAGCCGGGAACATAGACATCGACCGGCACGATGCGGTCGCAGCCGCGCACCACGGAATAGGAATAATGATAATAACCGCCGCCATTGGCGCAAGACCCCATGGAGATGACCCAGCGTGGTTCGGGCATCTGATCATAGACCTTGCGCAGGGCGGGCGCCATTTTGTTGGTCAGCGTACCTGCCACGATCATGACATCGGATTGCCTCGGGCTCGGCCTGAACAGGATACCGAAACGGTCGAGGTCGTAGCGGGCAGCCCCCGCCTGCATCATTTCGACCGCGCAACAGGCCAGACCGAAAGTCATCGGCCACATCGAACCGGTGCGCGCCCAGTTAATCAAATCGTCCAGCCTGGCTGTCGCGAACCCTTCCCGCAAGGTACCTTCGAGCGCCATCTCAATCTACTCCCATTCCAGCGCGCCTTTTTTCCATTCGTAGATAAACCCGACTACGAGGACTGCGAGAAACAACATCATCGCCCAGAACCCGAACACGCCGATTTCATCAAGCACAATCGCCCACGGAAACAGAAACGCAATTTCAAGATCAAAAATGATAAACAGGATGGCTACCAGATAATATCTGACGTCAAATTTCATCCTGGAATCTTCGAATGCCTCGAACCCGCACTCATAGGGCGAATTCTTTTGTTCGTCAGGTTTGCTCGGGGCCAGTATCTTGCCTGCCGAAATGGCCACCGCACCGACGGCAATGCCGACGATGATGAATAACAGAATCGGTAAATAATCGGCTAACAAAACAAACTCCGTCCGGTTCACTGGCCGGTTGCAAACCCGGCCTGCCGCAAAACTGTTATTCTAAACCATTTGGGCGAAAAAAACCCGGTATCGAATGACCCATCCGTATCAACCTTGCGGCTTTTATCGGCGCACTGAAAGCAGGACTGGACTCCCCTTGCAATGACCCCTGCGGAGCATGATCAGGTTCCGCACAGCCGGTCGCCGACATCCCCGATACCGGGCACCAGGTAGCCATGATCGTCCAGAGACTGGTCGATGGCGGCGGTGAAGACCGGAACGTCCGGATGGGCTCTCGCCAGAGCGTCGACTCCCTCGGGCGCGGCCAGCAGGGACATCAGTCGGATACTTCGGGCCGAGACGTCTTTCAGCCGTGACAACGCGGCAGACGCGGTGTTGGCCGTCCCCAGCATCGGGTCGAGCACGACGACCAGCTTGTCGGCAAGATCACGTGGCGCCTTGAAGTAGTATTCGTTAGCCTGAAGCGTCTGCGGATCCCGCGCCAGCCCGATGTAACCAACAGGGGCTGATGGCGCCAGTTCCAGCATACCCTCAAGCAATCCGTTGCCGGCACGCAGGACCGAAATCAGGACCGGTTCTCCTTCCTTGAGAAACGGCGCCTCCATGCTGGCAAGCGGAGTCTCAATGGTGCGCCGTACGAGATCCATATCACGCAGGACCTCGTAGCCGACCATCATTGCAATTTCACGCATGATCCGGCGGAAAGAGCGGATTCCGGTCTCTCTTGAACGCAGCAGGGAGAGCTTATGCTGAACCAGGGGATGGTCAATCACGGTAACGCTTGGCATCGGATACTCTTTTCTACGGATTTCAGTGGCTATTCCACGCAAAGTGACCACCCTGGAAGTGGGAGGCGCCCGTCTCATCGCCGCGGCCTCCACTTGGCATTATACGCCATCGACTTCGGCCTGTCCAGTTCACTGGCATGGCAAACCTGGCCTGCCGCAAAACTGTTATTCTAAACCATTTGGGCGAAAAAACCCGGTATCGAATGGTCCATAAGCAACTCCCTCTCTACCAGCGCAGCGTCCCTTTGAACAGCAGGCTGTTCTCGTGCGTCTGCCGACCCTGCCTCTGCTCAAACTCCATGGACAGGGAAAACGCTTCCTTGACCGTATAGCGCGTGCCCACACGCCACTTGCGCTCACCCGCTTCCTCCAGGGTCACCCCCGCATACGGAGACAATACCCCCGGCGGCCCATCCCGGCCTACCCCGAAACCATACCCGACCTCCGCCTCCAGGCGCAGGTTCGTATCCCCGCCATTGTCCGCGCCCGACACAGATGCCGGATTACGATCAAATAACTGATTCATGCCACTGTCTGTTTCTCCTCGCGACGGCTCAAAAGTCAAAAATATCCCGCGACCGTCCGCGCCCGGATCCATGCGCACCAGCGCGCTCAATCCCCATTCCTTGCGGTCCTGCTCATGCGCCACCAGTCCCTGCGCCCGCGCCTCCGCTGTCAGCCCCCGCTGCGCATTCCGGTAGTTCACACTGATGCCCGACTCCAGCCCCACCCCCGAGACTACATCCCCGCCGTCATAGCGCAACCCCATCTCCAACGCCGCGGTCAACGCAGAACCTTGCCGCACTTCGCGCTCATGCGACCCTTCTACCGACACCCGCAGCCGCTGCATATCCATGCCCAGCTTGTCAAGCGCCGCCGCTTCGTTCTTGTTCGCTTGTACCTGTGACCAGGAACCTTCCCCTTTCAGCGAGATACGGGTCGTTCCCCCTGCAATCCAGTTCTCATCCCGATGCAATATTTTCTCTGCCCCTGCCGCAATACTGACATATTCCATGTCGGTTTCGCGGCGCGCCATACCCTGTTCTTCTTCTATACGCAATTCCCCTTCTCCATAGCCCATACTGCCCCAGGCGCTGGCTTCTTCCGTTATCCATGCCATATACGGATGCAGGGAAAGCAGCTGTGTCGTGTGGTCGCTCTCTACCCGTTGATTCTGTCCTTCACTGGCTGTATCAACCTCGCCTTCGGAATAAGATAGCGCCATGCCCGCCAACAAATCCGGGCGCAGGCGAATATCCGTACCCAAATGACCGGACCATAGCTCCCCGTCCCAGGAAACCCCGTCTTCGGAACCGGAGAAAGAGGAGCGCTTGGCCCGTCCCCACAGCACCGCAGAGGCGCCGCTGCCGGACGGGTCGGTAATGCCGGGTGTCAGCGTAAACGCCGTACCATCCAGTACTTCCGCCAGAGTCGGGTCATCTGTATCGTCTGCCCGGCTCTTTATGGTCACGGAGAAGGGATTCGGCTCCTCTACGGGCGATGAAGCGACTCCGAATTGCAGCGTGTTCGATGTCTTGCCCGATGCCGCCGAACGAATACGCGCCGCTATTGAATCAAACGACTCGGATACGATAATCGACACTATTTGCGGCAGGACCACCCGGTTGATCCTGTTCGCCCGCTCCGCTTGCTCGGCCAGCGTCGTGTCCTTCACGGTCACGCTAACCGTATCGGCCGATACTCCGTCATAATCCCCGCCGGAGACAGCATGGCTGATCGCTACCGAGGCATCCTCAATATCATCCGCATCGCGCACAGCCGCAACGGTCACCGTCCGCGGATTGTTCCAGCCGGCGCGGGTAAAGGTCAGAGACGAAGGGGAGAGGGTCACGTCTGTCGTACTGGCGGTCGCGGTAATCGTCACCGGCGCGGTCGGCTCACTTTTCAGTACCAGAGTGTAGCTGCCCGTATCACCTTCATCAAGCGTCAGAGCGGTCGGGGTCACGGCCACTGCGGCGGTGTCGTCTTCAATCACCGATACACTCACGGAAGCAATCTCCACTGCATCATAGCCGCCGCCCGAGGCGCTGTGGGTCAGCGTCACCGAGGCATCTTCTACCGCATCGTCATCTTGCGCGGCGCTGACCGTCACCCCTTGCGCATTGCTCCAGTTCTGCGCGGTGAAGGTCAGGCTCGGGGGGCTTGCCGTAATATCGCCCGATGCTCCACTTACCGTGACCGTCACCGCTCCGGCCGGTTCACTGTCCAGCACGATCGTGTAATTGCCACTGTTGCCCTCATCCAGAGTCAGGGTGGACGCAGAGACAGTAACCCCGGGAGTCGCTGTCACTTCGGGAGGTTCGGAAGGCTGCGCTGTCGGGGTTGCCGTCACTTCATCGGAGGCTGCGCCGTTGCCATTGGCGTTCACAGCGCGAATCGTGAAACGATACGCAGAACCATTCTCCAGATTCGTTACCGTATACTGCACGGTGCTGGCGCCCGAACCGTCCATATTCGTCCAGCCGCCCGGGGACTCGCCCACCTTGCCGTACTGCAGCTCGTACCCGGTGATGCTGGCGTCGTCCGGGTTGCCCCAGGAAAGTATGACCTGCCGATCGCCTGCGGTCGCTGTCACATTCGGCTTGGCGGGAGTGGTGGAAACGGGTGGTGATGTACCGTCATTGAGCGTACCGTCCGCCTGCGTGTCGCTGCCCAACGCATAACCATCTGCATTGTTAAGCGTGATGCGATAGGTCTCGGCGCCTTCTACCTGCGAGTCCACACTCGTCGGGATCGTCACCATGCCGGTCTTGCCCGACTCACCAAAGGATGCCGTGAACGTACGCGGCCCCAAAGTCCCGGCAATGTCATCCGCGTCAAATCCGCTCGAACCGCGATCAGCAAACGTCAAACTGACCGTGACATCGCTGCTCAAATCCAGGTTCGAGGTCACCGTCAATTCAATGTTCGACCCTTCCGTAACCGCCGCCGGATCAGTCAGTAACTGCAACACAGGCGTGCTCTCGGTAACCGAGACCGTCACATCGTCAATCGACACACCGCCGTAACCGCCGCCACTAATCGTATGGGTGAGCGTGACATCGGCATCGGTGTCGCCGTCACTGTCCTGCGCCGCGTTCACGGTGACGGTCTGCGCCGCGGCATAGTTCTGCGCCGTGAAGGTCAACGGCGAACCCGAGACGCTGACATCGCCCGAAGTCCCGCCCACGGTCACCGTGACATCGCCCGAAGGCTTGGTGTTGAGCTTGACCGTATAGCTGCCGCTGCCGCCCTCGGCAACGGTCAGCGCCGATTTCGAGAGCGTCACGCCCTTGCTGTCATCCTCGGTAACCGAGACCGTGACATTGCCAATCGACACACTGCCGTAGCCGCCGCCCGCGGCGCTGTGGGTCAGCGTGACAGCGGGGTCGGTGTCGCCGTCACTGTCCTGCGCCGCGTTCACGGTGACGGTCTGCGCCGCGGCATAGTTCGCCGCCGTGAAGGTCAACGGCGAACCCGAGACGCTGACATCGCCCGAAGTCCCGCCCACGGTCACCGTGACATCGCCCGAAGGCTTGGTGTTGAGCTTGACCGTATAGCTGCCGCTGCCGCCCTCGGCAACGGTCAGCGCCGATTTCGAGAGCGTCACGCCCTTGCTGTCATCCTCGGTAACCGAGACCGTCACATTGCCAATCGACACACTGCCGTAGCCGCCGCCCGCGGCGCTGTGGGTCAGCGTGACAGCGGGGTCGGTGTCGCCGTCACTGTCCTGCGCCGCGTTCACGGTGACGGTCTGCGCCGCGGCATAGTTCGCCGCCGTGAAGGTCAACGGCGAACCCGAGACGCTGACATCGCCCGAAGTCCCGCCCACGGTCACCGTGACATCGCCCGAAGGCTTGGTGTTGAGCTTGACCGTATAGCTGCCGCTGCCGCCCTCGGCAACGGTCAGCGCCGATTTCGAGAGCGTCACGCCCTTGCTGTCATCCTCGGTAACCGAGACCGTCACATTGCCAATCGACACACTGCCGTAGCCGCCGCCCGCGGCGCTGTGGGTCAGCGTGACAGCGGGGTCGGTGTCGCCGTCACTGTCCTGCGCCGCGTTCACGGTGACGGTCTGCGCCGCGGCATAGTTCGCCGCCGTGAAGGTCAACGGCGAACCCGAGACGCTGACATCGCCCGAAGTCCCGCCCACGGTCACCGTGACATCGCCCGAAGGCTTGGTGTTGAGCTTGACCGTATAGCTGCCGCTGCCGCCCTCGGCAACGGTCAGCGCCGATTTCGAGAGCGTCACGCCCTTGCTGTCATCCTCGGTAACCGAGACCGTCACATTGCCAATCGACACCCCGTTGTAACCGCCGCCACTGGCGCTATGGGTGAGCGTGACATCGGGGTCGGTGTCGCCGTCACTGTCCTGCGCCGCGTTCACGGTGACGGTCTGCGCCGCGGCATAGTTCGCCGCCGTGAAGGTCAACGGCGAACCCGAGACGCTGACATCGCCCGAAGTCCCGCCCACGGTCACCGTGACATCGCCCGAAGGCTTGGTGTTGAGCTTGACCGTATAGCTGCCGCTGCCGCCCTCGGCAACGGTCAGCGCCGATTTCGAGAGCGTCACGCCCTTGCTGTCATCCTCGGTAACCGAGACCGTCACATTGCCAATCGACACACTGCCGTAGCCGCCGCCCGCGGCGCTGTGGGTCAGCGTGACACTGGGGTCGGTGTCGCCGTCACTGTCCTGCGCCGCGTTCACGGTGACGGTCTGCGCCGCGGCATAGTTCTGCGCCGTGAAGGTCAACGGCGAACCCGAGACGCTGACATCGCCCGAAGTCCCGCCCACGGTCACCGTGACATCGCCCGAAGGCTTGGTGTTGAGCTTGACCGTATAGCTGCCGCTGCCGCCCTCGGCAACGGTCAGCGCCGATTTCGAGAGCGTCACGCCCTTGCTGTCATCCTCGGTAACCGAGACCGTCACATTGCCAATCGACACCCCGTTGTAACCGCCGCCACTGGCGCTATGGGTGAGCGTGACATCGGGGTCGGTGTCGCCGTCACTGTCCTGCGCCGCGTTCACGGTGACGGTCTGCGCCGCGGCATAGTTCTGCGCCGTGAAGGTCAACGGCGAACCCGAGACGCTGACATCGCCCGAAGTCCCGCCCACGGTCACCGTGACATCGCCCGAAGGCTTGGTGTTGAGCTTGACCGTATAGCTGCCGCTGCCGCCCTCGGCAACGGTCAGCGCCGATTTCGAGAGCGTCACGCCCTTGCTGTCATCCTCGGTAACCGAGACCGTCACATTGCCAATCGACACACTGCCGTAGCCGCCGCCCGCGGCGCTGTGGGTCAGCGTGACAGCGGGGTCGGTGTCGCCGTCACTGTCCTGCGCCGCGTTCACGGTGACGGTCTGCGCCGCGGCATAGTTCGCCGCCGTGAAGGTCAACGGCGAACCCGAGACGCTGACATCGCCCGAAGTCCCGCCCACGGTCACCGTGACATCGCCCGAAGGCTTGGTGTTGAGCTTGACCGTATAGCTGCCGCTGCCGCCCTCGGCAACGGTCAGCGCCGATTTCGAGAGCGTCACGCCCTTGCTGTCATCCTCGGTAACCGAGACCGTCACATTGCCAATCGACACACTGCCGTAGCCGCCGCCCGCGGCGCTGTGGGTCAGCGTGACACTGGGGTCGGTGTCGCCGTCACTGTCCTGCGCCGCGTTCACGGTGACGGTCTGCGCCGCGGCATAGTTCGCCGCCGTGAAGGTCAACGGCGAACCCGAGACGCTGACATCGCCCGAAGTCCCGCCCACGGTCACCGTGACATCGCCCGAAGGCTTGGTGTTGAGCTTGACCGTATAGCTGCCGCTGCCGCCCTCGGCAACGGTCAGCGCCGATTTCGAGAGCGTCACGCCCTTGCTGTCATCCTCGGTAACCGAGACCGTGACATTGCCAATCGACACCCCGTTGTAACCGCCGCCACTGGCGCTATGGGTGAGCGTGACATCGGGGTCGGTGTCGCCGTCACTGTCCTGCGCCGCGTTCACGGTGACGGTCTGCGCCGCGGCATAGTTCTGCGCCGTGAAGGTCAACGGCGAACCCGAGACGCTGACATCGCCCGAAGTCCCGCCCACGGTCACCGTGACATCGCCCGAAGGCTTGGTGTTGAGCTTGACCGTATAGCTGCCGCTGCCGCCCTCGGCAACGGTCAGCGCCGATTTCGAGAGCGTCACGCCCTTGCTGTCATCCTCGGTAACCGAGACCGTGACATTGCCAATCGACACACTGCCGTAGCCGCCGCCCGCGGCGCTGTGGGTCAGCGTGACAGCGGGGTCGGTGTCGCCGTCACTGTCCTGCGCCGCGTTCACGGTGACGGTCTGCGCCGCGGCATAGTTCGCCGCCGTGAAGGTCAACGGCGAACCCGAGACGCTGACATCGCCCGAAGTCCCGCCCACGGTCACCGTGACATCGCCCGAAGGCTTGGTGTTGAGCTTGACCGTATAGCTGCCGCTGCCGCCCTCGGCAACGGTCAGCGCCGATTTCGAGAGCGTCACGCCCTTGCTGTCATCCTCGGTAACCGAGACCGTCACATTGCCAATCGACACACTGCCGTAGCCGCCGCCCGCGGCGCTGTGGGTCAGCGTGACACTGGGGTCGGTGTCGCCGTCACTGTCCTGCGCCGCGTTCACGGTGACGGTCTGCGCCGCGGCATAGTTCGCCGCCGTGAAGGTCAACGGCGAACCCGAGACGCTGACATCGCCCGAAGTCCCGCCCACGGTCACCGTGACATCGCCCGAAGGCTTGGTGTTGAGCTTGACCGTATAGCTGCCGCTGCCGCCCTCGGCAACGGTCAGCGCCGATTTCGAGAGCGTCACGCCCTTGCTGTCATCCTCGGTAACCGAGACCGTCACATTGCCAATCGACACCCCGTTGTAACCGCCGCCACTGGCGCTATGGGTGAGCGTGACATCGGGGTCGGTGTCGCCGTCACTGTCCTGCGCCGCGTTCACGGTGACGGTCTGCGCCGCGGCATAGTTCTGCGCCGTGAAGGTCAACGGCGAACCCGAGACGCTGACATCGCCCGAAGTCCCGCCCACGGTCACCGTGACATCGCCCGAAGGCTTGGTGTTGAGCTTGACCGTATAGCTGCCGCTGCCGCCCTCGGCAACGGTCAGCGCCGATTTCGAGAGCGTCACGCCCTTGCTGTCATCCTCGGTAACCGAGACCGTGACATTGCCAATCGACACACTGCCGTAGCCGCCGCCCGCGGCGCTGTGGGTCAGCGTGACAGCGGGGTCGGTGTCGCCGTCACTGTCCTGCGCCGCGTTCACGGTGACGGTCTGCGCCGCGGCATAGTTCGCCGCCGTGAAGGTCAACGGCGAACCCGAGACGCTGACATCGCCCGAAGTCCCGCCCACGGTCACCGTGACATCGCCCGAAGGCTTGGTGTTGAGCTTGACCGTATAGCTGCCGCTGCCGCCCTCGGCAACGGTCAGCGCCGATTTCGAGAGCGTCACGCCCTTGCTGTCATCCTCGGTAACCGAGACCGTCACATTGCCAATCGACACACTGCCGTAGCCGCCGCCCGCGGCGCTGTGGGTCAGCGTGACACTGGGGTCGGTGTCGCCGTCACTGTCCTGCGCCGCGTTCACGGTGACGGTCTGCGCCGCGGCATAGTTCGCCGCCGTGAAGGTCAACGGCGAACCCGAGACGCTGACATCGCCCGAAGTCCCGCCCACGGTCACCGTGACATCGCCCGAAGGCTTGGTGTTGAGCTTGACCGTATAGCTGCCGCTGCCGCCCTCGGCAACGGTCAGCGCCGATTTCGAGAGCGTCACGCCCTTGCTGTCATCCTCGGTAACCGAGACCGTCACATTGCCAATCGACACCCCGTTGTAACCGCCGCCACTGGCGCTATGGGTGAGCGTGACATCGGGGTCGGTGTCGCCGTCACTGTCCTGCGCCGCGTTCACGGTGACGGTCTGCGCCGCGGCATAGTTCTGCGCCGTGAAGGTCAACGGCGAACCCGAGACGCTGACATCGCCCGAAGTCCCGCCCACGGTCACCGTGACATCGCCCGAAGGCTTGGTGTTGAGCTTGACCGTATAGCTGCCGCTGCCGCCCTCGGCAACGGTCAGCGCCGATTTCGAGAGCGTCACGCCCTTGCTGTCATCCTCGGTAACCGAGACCGTGACATTGCCAATCGACACACTGCCGTAGCCGCCGCCCGCGGCGCTGTGGGTCAGCGTGACAGCGGGGTCGGTGTCGCCGTCACTGTCCTGCGCCGCGTTCACGGTGACGGTCTGCGCCGCGGCATAGTTCGCCGCCGTGAAGGTCAACGGCGAACCCGAGACGCTGACATCGCCCGAAGTCCCGCCCACGGTCACCGTGACATCGCCCGAAGGCTTGGTGTTGAGCTTGACCGTATAGCTGCCGCTGCCGCCCTCGGCAACGGTCAGCGCCGAACTCGAGAGCGTCACGCCCTTGCTGTCATCGTCGTCAACGATCGTAAAGGTAATCGATGCGGTTCCCCACCCCCTTATCTTGTTCCCCTTTCGAGCCTGAAACTTGACAATCTCATTATTCTCGTCCCTTTCATCCCCGCGTATTCTTGCGGTAAAGGTTTTCTCTGTTTCACCCGAGACAAATGTAACAACGGAGGGCCACACGCATAAATCAAACGCTGTTCTATCGGCGCATTTATTAACGGAATTACTCGCCGAGAAAGTTCCCGTGGTACCGACTTCTGGTACAAAAGCAATGTATACAGGATAATCGGTACTTTCCACCCCGCCAAGCGTTATCTTGACCGTAACATCGGTCCAGCCACTATCTCCTTCCGTAACCGTAGTCGAGCCGGTGGTTGACAGGGTGATGGTCTTTGTGACGGGCTCTTCGGTCACCGACGGGTCGGCGGTGGTCGTGCCGGTCGCGCTGGCCGACCAGACCCCGTCAGCGCAGCCGGAAGACGCCAGCGCGGTGGCCCGCAGTTGCACATCGTAGCCGGCGCCAGAGTCCAGCCCGGTGATCGTGCCGCTCGTCGTCCCGGCGCCGGAGACCGTCTTGCTAGTCCAGCTGGTTGTCCCCGTCTTGCGGTGGCGCAACTCCCGGCCGCCCACCGAAGCCTGGTTCTGGGACAGCGCGCTCCAGCTCACCGACAGTTGCCCGGACCCGGCAGTCACCGTCGGCGTCGCCGGCGCCGCCAGTACCGGACAGCCAGTGCCACCATCGGTCACCGACACCGTCACCGATGGGCCGCCGCTCACCGACCGGTAGCCCGTCACCGCATGGCTGATAGTCACCGTCTCGTCATTGCCGTCAGTGTCGCTCTCCCCGGTCACCGTCACCGTCTGCGCCGTTCCGTAGCTCTGCGCCGTGAAGGTGAGAGTGGCCGGAGAGAAACTCGCCGCGCCGGTGTCCGAACTCGACGGCGTCACCGTCACGGTGCCGGGCGGCTCGGTGTTGAGTTTCACCGTGTAGGTCCCGGCGCTGCCCTCGGCCACCGTGAGCCTGGTCACCGACACCGTCACCCCGTCGGGGGTGACGGGCACTGCCACGTCGTCGTCTGTGATCGTCACTGTCGTCGTCGCGGCGCCCAGAGCGAAGCCGGCCGGCAGCGTCGCCGCCGGCGCGATCGTCACCGTGAACGTCTCGGCCGACTCGTCCTCGTCGTCGTCCGTGATCGGAATCACGATGTCCTTGGTCGTGTCCGACGCCCCGAACTGCACCGACGTCACCGCGTCGTTTTCGTAGTCGCCGTCCGCCGGCGCCGCGGCGCCCGTCGCGTCCGCGTCCGAGGTCGACGCCGTGCTGCCGTAGGTCACGTTGAAGGTGGTCGAGGTGCCGAACGCCCGCTCCGTCGTGATCGTCACCGTCGCGTTCCCGGCGTCCTCCGCCACCGTCAGCGTCGTCGGAACCGACACCGTGGCCGCGGCGCTCACCGTGATCACGACATCCTCGGTGTCCGTGTTGCCGTTGCCGTCGGACGCCGTCACCGTCATCGTGTACGTGCCCGCCGCCGTGGTTACGAAGGTCAGCTGCGCCTGGTTCAGGGCCGTGCCCTGCGGGATCGCCAGCGCCGTCTCACCCGCCTTGCGCGACCAGGCGTAGCTGATCGTGTCGCCGTCGTCCGCGTCCGTCGCCGACGCCGTGATGTCCACCGTCTGGCCGACCCGCAGCGTCACGTCCTCGATCGCCGTCAGCACCGGCGAGGCGTCGTCGTCCGTGATCGTGCCCGTCCCCGTCGCCGTGCCCAGAACGGCGTTCACGGGATTCGAGAGCTTGATCACCACCGTCTCGTCGGACTCGTCCAGCTCGTCCCCCGTAACCGACACCGTGATCGTCTTCGTCCCCGTCTCGGCCGGGAACGTCAGCGTGCCGTCCGCCAGCGCCGTGTAATCCGTCCCGGAGGTCACGGTCGAAGCCGCATCCACCGCGTAGCCCACGGTGACCTCCTTCGCGCTCTGGCTGTCCAGCGTCACCGTGAACACCAGGTCCGTGCTGCCGGAATCCCCCTCCGTCACAGCAGACGGATCCGCAATCGACAGCGTCGCCGTGTCGTCGTTCTCGATCGTGCCCGTCGCGGTCGCGTCGGAAATCGTCGCACCGGAAGGCGAAGACAACGTCACCGTGAACGTCTCGTCGGCCTCCTCGACGTTGTCGTCGTTCAACGTCACCGCGATCGTGGCCGTCTGCGCGTTGGCCGCGATGCTTCCCGAAGTCGCCGTCGTCACCGCCGTGAAGTCCGTGTCCTCGACCGCCGTGTCGGTGCTCTCCGCCGTCACCGTGTACTCGAAGGTCACCTCCGAGGACGGCGCCGACGACGCCGTCACCGTGAACGACAGCGTGCCCGCGTCCTCCGACGCCGATGCGTCCGCAATGCTCAGCGAAATGGCTGGCGTCGGCTCCGCCACCGTCACCGAAACCGTGCCCGCGTCGGGAATGAAGTCCACGCTGGCACCGCTCAGCCGGTAGGCGTGGTTGATCGTCGCAGTGCCCGCCTCGACGCCGGTCACCGTGACCGTCTGCGCCGTTTCGTAGTTTCCGCTCGTGAAGGTCAGCGAAGCCGGATCCACCGTTGCCTTGGCCGTGTCGCTGCTCGCGATGCTCAGCGTGCCCGCATACGGCTTCTTCAAGGCGACCGTGTACGTGGCTTCCTTGCCCGGCGCCACCTCGACCGGAGCGCCGACGATCGTCAGGGCCGCATTGCGGGGGTCGTCGGCGTCGTTGAGGGTGATCGTCGCCGTGTTCGACCAGGGACCCCAAGTGGCCGCTGTCGTTCCCCGCTTGCCGCCGCTGGCGCGGATCTGCAGATCCACCACGCCGCCGTGCGGGATCGTCAGCGACAGATTGGTATTGGCGGTTCGCGAGTCGCCGCTCGTGCGCGTGTGCAGGATGGTCTGCCAGTCGGTCAGGGTGGTGGTTCCGTCCCCTCCCCTCGGGCGGTACCGGCTTTGCCAGATGCCGAGCGACTCGGCGTGCTCGACCAGCGCATGGGGGTCGCCGTCCGCAACGGTCCAGTTCAGCGTCACTTCGCCCGTCGCCCCCGCCGTGGCGCTCAGCGTGGCGGCCGCCGGCGCTTTCGGGGTCGCCGTCGCCTCGGCCGATGCCACGCTGGCGCCGACGGCGTTCACCGCCCGGAGCTTGAAGGCATAAGCGGCGCTGTTCTCCAGACCCGTCACCGCGTGATACAGCGTGGCCACTTCGCTGCCGGGGTTGCCCGGACGGGCGATGGGCGTCCAGTTCGTCCCGAAGCTAGCGCTGCCCTTCTTCTGCAGAATCTCCCAGCGCGTGATGTTGGCATCCTTCGGGTCCGTCCAGTACAGCGTCACCTGCCGGTTGCCGCCCTTGGTCCCGAAACCCGTCGGCGCGACGGGCACGACCGTGGCCGGCGGCGTCGGCGTGGCCGACTCCCACGCCGACTGCCGGCCAGTGCCGGCCGCGTTCTGCCCGCGAATCCGGAAATCGTACTCGGCGCCGTTGTCCAGATCCTCCACCGTGTACGACAGCTTCCCGGAGACGGAACCGTCGATGTCGCCGGCATCGATGTTCGTCCAGGCGCCCTGCGCGCGACCTTTGCGCTGCCGGAACTGCCAGGTGATGCCGGCGCCGCCCGGGTCGTCCCAGGTCAGTTTCACTTCCTCGTTGCCTGCCGCCGCAGTGAAACCCGTCGGCCTGGCGGGGGGATCGGTCGGGACGGGACTGACCGTGATCACGACCTCCTCGGTCGCGGAGTTGCCGTTGCCGTCCGAGGCCGTCACCGTCATCGTGTAGGTGCCTGCCGCCGTGGTTACGAACGTCAGCTGCGCCTGGTTCTGGGCCGTGCCCTGCGGCAGCGCCGGCGTGGTCTCGCCCGCCTTGCGCGTCCAGGCGTAGCTGATCGTGTCGCCGTCGTCCGCGTCCGTCGCCGACGCCGTGATGTCCACCGTCTGGCCGACCCGCAGCGTCACGTCCTCGATCGCCGTCAGCACCGGCGAGGCGTCGTCGTCCGTGATCGTCACCGTGGTCGTGGCACTGCCCAGCGTGAAGCCCGCCGGCAGCGTCGCCGCCGGCGCGATCGTCACCGTGAACGTCTCAGCCGACTCGTCCTCGTCGTCGTCCGTGATCGGAATCACGATGTCCTTGGTCGTGTCCGACGCCCCGAACTGCACCGACGTCACCGCGTCGTTTTCGTAGTCGCCGTCCGCTGGCGCCGAAGCGCCCGTCGCGTCCGCGTCCGAGGTCGACGCCGTGCTGCCGTAGGTCACGTTGAAGGTGGTCGAGGTGCCGAACGCCCGCTCCGTCGTGATCGTCACCGTCGCGTTCCCGGCGTCCTCCGCGACCGTCAGCGTCGCCGGCGCCGACACCGTGGCCGCGGCGCTCACCGTGATCACGACATCCTCGGTGTCCGTGTTGCCGTTGCCGTCGGACGCCGTCACCGTCATCGTGTACGTGCCCGCCGCCGTGGTTACGAAGGTCAGCTGCGCCTGGTTCTGGGCCGTGCCCTGCGGCAGCGCCGGCGTGGTCTCGCCCGCCTTGCGCGTCCAGGCGTAGCTGATCGTGTCGCCGTCGTCCGCGTCCGTCGCCGACGCCGTGATGTCCACCGTCTGGCCGACGCGCAGCGCCACGTCCTCGATCGCCGTCAACACCGGCGAGGAATCGTTGTCCGTGATCGTCACTGTGGTCGTGTCGTCGCCCAGCGTGAAGCCCGCCGGCAGCGTGCTGCCCTGCGCCAGCGCGATCGTCACCGTGATCGTCTCCGCAGCCTCATCCAGACCGTCGTCCGTGATCGGAATCACGATGTCCTTCGTCGTGTCGCTCGCGCCGAACGCCACCGACGTCACCGCGTCGTTGTCGTAGTCCCCGTTCGCCGGATTGGCAGCCCCCGTCGCCGTGCCGCCGTAGCTCACCTCGAACGTCACCGACTTGCCCAGCGCCGCCGACGCCGTCACCCGCACCGTCGCGCTGCTGTCCGTCCCCTCCGTCACCGTCAGCATCGCCGGCACCGACACCGTAGCCGCGGCGCTCACCGTGATCACGACCTCCTCGGTCGCGGAGTTGCCGTTGCCGTCGGAGGCCGTCACCGTCATCGTGTACGTGCCCGCCGCCGCCGTCACGAAGGTCAGCTGCGCCTGGTTCAGGGCCGTGCCCTGCGGGATCGCCGGCGCCGTCTCACCCGCCTTGCGCGACCAGGCGTAGCTGATCGTGTCGCCGTCGTCCGCGTCGGTCGCCGACGCCGTGATGTCCACCGTCTGGCCGACGCGCAGCGTCACGTCCTCGATCGCCGTCAGCGCCGGCGAAGCGTCGTCGTCCGTGATCGTCACCGTGGTCGCGGCATTGCCCAGCGTGAAGCCCGCCGGCAGCGTGCTGCCCTGCGCCAGTGTGATCGTCGCCGTGAAGGTCTCCCCGTCGCCCTCGTCCAGCGCATCGTCCGTGATCGGAATCGAGATGTCCTTCGTCGTGTCCGACGCGCCGAAGGTCACCGAAACCGCGTCGTTGTCGAAGTCCGCGCCCGCCGGATCCGAAGCCCCCGTCGCCGTGCCGTCGGCGAGGGTCGCGGTGAACGTCACCGACCCGCCGAACGCCGCCTCCGTCGTGATCGTCACCGTCGCGTTGCCGGCACTCTCCGCCACCGACAGCGTCGCCGGCGCCGACACGCTCGCGGCCTCTGTCACCGTGATCGTGACGTCCTCGGTGTCGGAGTTGCTTTTGCCGTCCGAGGCGGTCACCGTCATCGTGTAGGTGCCTGCCGCCGTCGGGACGAAGGTCAGTTGCTCCCGGTTCAGGGTCGTGCCTTGCGGCAGCGCCGGCGTCGTCTCGCCAGCCTTGCGCGACCACTCATAGCTCACCGGGTCGCCGTCCGCGTCGGTGGCCGACGCTTGGATGCTCACCGTCTGGCCGACCCGCAGCGTCCCGTCGTCAATATCATCCAACTCCGGCGAGGAATCGTCGTCGGTGATCGTGCCGGTGGCCGACGCTGTGCCCAACACGGCGTTCACGGGACTCGAGAGCTTGATCACCACCGTCTCGTCCGACTCGTCCAGCTCGTCCCCCGTCACCGACACCGTGACCGTCTGCGTCGCCGTTTCGGCGGCGAAGGTCAGCGTGCCGTCCGCCAGCGCCGTGTAATCCGTCCCGGAGGTCGCGGTCGAAGCCGCCGCCGCATCCACCGCGTAGCCCACGGTGACCTCCTTCGCGCTCTGGCTGTCCAGCATCACCGTGAACACCATGTTCGTGCTGCCGGAATCACCCTCCGTCACCGCGGTCGGATCCGTAATCGACAGCGTCGCCGTGTCGTCGTTCTCGATCGTGCCCGTCGCGGTCGCGTCGGAAATCGTCGCACCGGAAGGCGAAGACAACGTCACCGTGAACGTCTCGTCGGCCTCCTCGACGTTGTCGTCGATCAACGTCACCGCGATCGTGGCCGTCTGCGCGTTGGCCGCGATGGTCCCGAAGCCGCCGTCGTCACCGCCGTGAAGTCCGTGTCCTCTACCGCCGTGTCGGCAGTCTCCTGGGTCACTGTGTAATTGAAGGTCACCTCCGCGGACGGGGCCGACGATGCCGTCACCGTGAACGACAGCGTGCCCGTGTCCTCCGAAGCCGAGGCGTCCGCGATGCTCAGCGAAATGGGGGCCGGCGTCACCGTGATGACGACTTCCTCGGTGTCCGTGTTGCCCGTGTTGCCGTTGCCGTCGTTCGCCGTAACCGTCATCGTGTACGTGCCCGCAGCCGTTGTTGTGAACGTCAACTGCGCCTGGTTCAGGGCCGTGCCGTCCGGAAGCGCCGGCGTCGTCTCGCCTTCCTTGCGCGACCACTTATAGCTCACCGAATCCCCGTCCGCGTCGGTCGCTGCCGCCGTGATGTCCACCGTCTGGCCCACCGTGTACGACACGTCCGCTATCGCCGTCAGCACCGGCGAGGCGTCGTCGTCCTTGATCGTCACCGTCGTCACGGAGGCGCCCAGCGCGAAGCCGGTCGGCAGCGCCGCCGCCGGCGCGATCGTCACCGTGAACGTCTCGTCCGACTCGTCCAGATCGTCGTCCGTGATCGGAACCGCGATGTCCTTCGTCGTGTCGCTCGCGCCGAACGCCACCGACGTCGCCTTGTCGTTGTCGTAGTCGCCAGCGGACGGATCGCCTGCGCCCTTCGCGTCCACATCGGATGTCGCGCTCGTGCTGCCGTAGCTCACGTTAAACGTCACCGCCTCGCCGAACGCCTCCGTCGTCGTGATCTGCACCGTTGCGTTGCTGTCCATTCCCTCCGTCACCGTCACCGTCGCCGGCACCGATACCGGCTTGCTGCCGCCGTCGTTCAACGTGCCGTCCGCAGTCTTGTCCGCGCCCAACTCGTAGTCGTCCGTGTCGTTCAGCGTGATCCGGTAGGTCTCCGCGCTTTCGTTCGTCGAATCCGAACTGGTGGGAATCGTCACCGTCCCTGTCAGGCTCGGCGTTGCGCCGAAGACCGCATCGAAGTTCCGCGGACCCAGCGTGCCCGAAATATCGTCCGCGGTGAAACCGGCGGCGCCCTGGGCCGCCAGCGTCAGATTTACCGACAACGTCCCCGTTTGCGCCTTGTCCGACGTCACCTCCAGGCTGATGTCCGTGCCTTCCGTCACCGTCAAGGGGTTCGTCAGCAGCTGCAATATCGGCGTGGTGTCCGTGACGCTGACCGTCACGTTGTCGATCACCGTATCGTAGTCGCCAGCCGTGACGGCGTGGAGGATCGTCGTGTCCGCCTCGTTCACTGCGTTGGCGTCCTTCGGCGCTATCATGGTCACCGTCTGCGGCGTGTCCCAGTCCGCGGGCGTGAACGTCAGGTTGGTGTTGCTCGGGTCCGGGTTGACCAGCGTGAGCGTGCTGGCCGTAAGGCCGATCGAAATCGTCACATCGCCCGGCGGTTGGTTGTCCAGCGCCATTGTGTAGCTGCCGCTTGAACCCTCGGCGATCGTCAGCTTGGTCGGTTCCACCGTCACCGTGCCGACGAACGGCGGCTTCTTCGGCGTCACCTCCCTAGTCACCAAGGAACCGCCGGCACCGCCCACGTTTCTCGCACGAAGCCGGAAGCGGTACTCGGTACCGTTCTTCAGATTCTGCGCTGTCCAGGACAACTTCCCGGATACGGAGGTGTCGAGGTCGGTCAAGGCGATGTTCGTCCAGCCGCCCCAGTCATTGCTCCCATCCTTACGCTGGACTTCCCAGCGGATGATGCTGGCGTCCTCCGGATCGTTCCAGGTCAGCTTCACCTCGCCGTCGCCCACCGTCAACATGAGGTTGGTCGGCACATCCGGCTCGGGAATGGGGTCGCTCAGCGTTCCGTTCGCGGTCACGTCGCTGCCGACCGCATAGCCGGCCGCATCGTTCAACGTGACGGTGTAGGTCTCCACGCCTTCCACGTTCGTATCGGCGCTGGTCGGGATCGTCACCGTGCCCGTCCTGCTGGCGTTCTGGCCGAACTCCGCGTTGAAGCTGCGCGGATCCAGCCCGTCCGGAATGTCATTCGCGTCGATACCGCTCGCACCCCGGGCCGACAGCGTCAGACTGACCGGCAGCCTGCCCGTGCGCGCCTTGTCGGACGTCACCGTCAAACTGATCGCCGTGCCTTCCGCCACCGGGTCGGGATCGGTCAGCAGTTGCAGGATCGGCGTCGTTTCCGTAACGGCCACCGTCACCGAATCGATAGCCACCTCGTCGTAACCGCCGCCCGCGGGCGTATGGGTCAGGGTCACGTCGGGGTCCGCGACCGCGTCCTCGTCGGCCGCCGCCGTCACCATCACCGTCTGTGGCCTGGTCCAGTTCGCGCTCGTGAACCCCAGGACTGTCGGGCTCACCCTCACGACGTCGCTCTCGGGGAAGACGGCGACTTCGATCTCCACGAAGTTGCCCAGAGGCGCCGTTTCCAGCGTCAGCGTGTAGCTCCCCGTGCCGCCTTCATCCACCTTCAGCAAGGGCGTCGAGACGGTCACGCCACGTTGCGGCACGGTAACCCGCAGCTCGGCCGACGCGGGTCCGAGAGCCCGCCCGCGGACCGCGCGGATCTGGAACCTGAAGGCGAAGCCCGGCGCCAGGGGCCTCACGACATGGCGCGTCGTGCTCGCGTTGGAACCCTGGATGGTCTTCCAGTCGGAGTCCTGGAGCTCGCGCTCAGCAGGCCCGTACCGCACCCCCCAGGCCGTGATGGCGGCGTCGCTCGGGTTGTCCCAGGTCAGGATCACGCTGCCAAAGTCCGGCTGCGCGCGAAAGCCGGTCGGGCGGTCGGGCACGGCGGCGGGCGTGGCGGTCTGCTCGGGCGATTCGGCGCCGTTGCCGGCGGTGTTCACCGCGCGGACCTTGAAGGCGTAGGGGGTGCCGTTGACCAGGTTCGTCACCACGTGGCGGGTGGTGCTCGCGCTGGAGCTTGAGATGGGGTTCCAGCCGCCGTAACTGCCCGTGCTGCCGGTCTTCTGCTGCACCTCCCAGCGGGTGATGCTCGGGTTGTCGGGATTGTTCCAGAGCAGCGTCACCTTGCGGTTGCTGCCGAAGGCGCTGAAGCCCGTCGGCGCCGCCGGCGCGAGGCTCTGCAATGTCGCCGTCGCCTCGGCCGACGCGGGGCCGGGGCCGGCGATGTTCACCGCGCGCACCTTGAAGGCGTAGGCGACGCCGTTGTTCAGGTTCGTCACCACGTGGCGGGTGGTGGAGGCGCTGGAACCGGAGATGGGAAGCCAGGGGCCGAAGAGCCGTCGTCGCCCGTCTTCTGCTGGAATTCCCAGCCGGTGATTCTGGCGTTCCCCGGGTCGGTCCAGACGAGCGTCACCCGCGCGTTGCCCGCGCGTCGCGCTGAGCCCCGTCGGCTGGGCGGGCAGGGGCGGCAGGGGCGTCAGCGACGCCACTGCCGACACCGGGCCGGGGCCAGCGCTGTTCACCGCGCGGACTCTGAAAGCGTGGACGACGCCGTAGGACCCGAATACACCAATGGCCACTCTCCCGGGGACGGAAAAGTCGGTGTCCGGGTCGTTCCGCGGGATGGGCAACCAGCGCCCGAAGTCGCGGCCGCCCCGCCGCAGCTGGACTTCCCAGCGGGTGATGCCGGCATCACCCGGATCGTCCCAGGAGAGTGTCAGCCCTTCGTTGTCCGCGGTCATGCGGACGCCGGTCGGCGCGGCCGGCAGCGGCAGCGGCGTCGCCGCCTGCGCGGACGATGCGGCGCCGGCGCCGATGTCGTTCACCGCGCGAACCTTGAAGGCGTACGCGGCGCCGTTGGTCAGGTTCGTCACCACGTGGCTGGTGGTGGCGGGGCCGGAACCGGCGATGGGCAGCCAGCGCCCGAAGGGGCCGCTGCCGCCCGTGCGCTGCTGGACTTCCCAGCGGGTGATGCTGGCGTCGTTCGGGTTGTCCCAGGAAAGCGTGACCTGCGCGTTGCCCGCGGTGGCGCTGAAGCCCGTCGGCGCGGCGGGCGGGACTTCGTCGTTGACGATGGTCAGCGTCATCGAGTCTCCGGTCCAGCCATCGGCAGTGGGCGTCGCCTTCAGCACGATGGTCTCGTCCGGTTCGATAGTCCTGTCGCCCAGAATGGCGATTTCAAACCTGCCGTTACTCTGGCCGGCGTCGATAATGACCAGAGGGGAAACAGGCCAGCACATGTCCGCGTCAGTCGGATTCGGCGTCGTGCAACTTGTCCCGCCCCGGGTAACCGGGCTCTGCTTCGCCGTCGAGGCGCTGCCGAACTTGAACACGACGGCGAGCCCTCCAGATCCTCCTAGTGAAACCCCTTCGCCGCTAGCCGCCGGCGCCGGCTCGCCCAGGATGATGTCGATGGAGACACGCTTCGTGCCGTCATTCCCCTCCGTGATTCGGGCGCCGTCGGGCGCCAGGGTGATGTGCTTGCCCGACCGGGTCGGCAACGTGATCACATCGTCCGACTCGGCGCCGTCGCCGGCGGCGCTCACGGCGCGGATCCTGAACGCGTAGAACGTTCCGTTGTTCAGTTTCGTCACCACGTGACGGGCGGTGGCGGCGCCGGAACCGGCGATGCGCTTCCAGGGCGTCCAGGCGGGGTTGCGACTGACGCGCGCCTGCTGCTGAATCTCCCAGTGAGTGATGTCGGGATTCCGCGGATTTTCCCAGGTCAGGGTCACCTGCCCGTCGCCCGGCGTCTCCACGATGTTCGTCGGCTTCAGAGGCGGGTCGTCCTCGGTCACGTTCACCGTGACCGAGCTGATCCTCACGCCATCGTAGTCGCCGCCCTCGGCGCGGTGGATCAGCGTCACCGCGGGGTCCGTCTTCGCGTCGCCGTCCTCGGCCGCCGATACCGTCACCGTCTGCTCGGTGCGCCAGTCCGCGGGCGTGAAGGTCAGCTGCGACGGAATCGCCCTTACGTCGCCCAGGTCGCCGTCCGCCAGCACGCTCACGGTCACGTCGTCCGACGGTTCGGAGTCGAGCACGAGCGTGTACTCGCCCGAGCCGCCCTCGGCGATCGTCAGTTCGGAAACCGACACGGTCACCCCCGCCGTGTCGTTCTCCGTTACGGTCACCTCGACGGAAGGGATGGCCACGCGGTCCAGCCCGCCGCCCTGGGCGCCGTGGGTCAGCGTCACCAGAGCTTCCGTCACCGCGTCGTCGTCCTCGGCCGCCGATACCGTCACCGTCTGCGCCGCGCCGTAGTTCCGCGGCGTGAAGGTGAGCGACGCCGGATCCACCGTCACGTCGCCCGACGCTCCCGTGATCGTCACGGTCACGTCCTCCGCCGGCGCGGCGTCCAGCTTCACCGTGTACGTGCCGCTGCCGCCTTCCGGCACCGTCAGGGAGGACTTCGAGACCGTCACCCCGAGCGGCGTTGCCGTGACTTCGCTGGAGACCGCGCCGTCGCCGGCGGCATTTATCGCACGCACCCGGAATTTGTAGGCGGTGCCGCTGGTCAGGTTCTCCACCGTATGGCTGGTGGCGCTGGCGTTGGCGCCCGAGACGGTGTCCCATCCTCCGTAGTTGGAGGCGGTCGCCAACTTCGACTGCCAGGCCCAGCCGGTGACGGCCTGTTGAGTCGACGCCAGATTCCAGGTCAGATTGACCGAGCCGGCGCCCGGCTGGGCGCGCAACCCCTGAGGAGCGGAGGGGGGGCCGGCCCAGACGATACGCCTCGGATTCTCCGCCTCGCCGGCAACGCCGCTATTGAGCGCCCGGATACGAAAATCGTGCGGGCCGCCCACGGAAGGGCTGAACCGAAAAGAAAAGTCAAACTCCTGCGAGAGACTCTCGTTGTTCCGTATGCTCTCGGTGGACAAGGTCTGCCAGGAAGAAGGCCACCCGGCGCTGGCGTCCTTGATCTGGTACTCCATCCCGGTGATGTTTCCGCAGCTAGTTCTGATCGTGACATCCGCCGTGAAGTCCGGGCCGACACCGGCGGGGATGGCGTCCAGCCAGGGTTGGCAGGGCGCCTTCTGGGGCGTCGCCGACACCGAGGCGGACACCGTGCCGAGCTGGTTGCCGATCGCCGCGCGCACCTTGAAGCTGTAGCGCACTCCGTTGCGCAGTCTCTCCACCGTATGGCTTGTCGTCGAAGCGCCGGAATCGTCGATCTTCATCCAGTCGCCCGGGCCGCTCTCGTCGGTCTGCTCGTACTCCCAGCGCGTGATGAAGGAATTCCCGGGGTCGGTCCAAGACAACGTCACCTGCGCATCGCCCGGCGTGGCCTTGACGCCCGTCGGCGCCGCGGGGGGAGGGGGGTACCGGAGTCGCCGTTAATGTCCCGGACCGGAGGTTAGCTACGCAGCAGCCCTCAATATAGAACGTGTACTCCACATTGTTGGTAAGCCCAGTGACGGTATGCGTCAGCGTCTGGTTGCCATTCCAGCTGCTCTGCCATTTGAACCTATGCGCGGACCAAGCGCTCTTGGAGCTTTCCTTCCATCGAAGCGTGGCATATGAATCAGGACCGGCGCCCAAATGCTGCCAACTCACCCTGACCTGTCCATCGCCCGGGGTGGCCGTGCCGTTCACCCATCTCGCATGGGCGGCCTGCGGCGCGAAGGCGGCGCCCAGCGCGAGCAGCGCAACGGCGGCGAGCGCCAGGCGCGCCGAGGTGGTATTGACGCGGCGGGAAGAGCGGAGCCGCAGCCAGCGGGCCGCCCACCGGAGCGCGCCCATCAGCACAGCCCCGCGTTCGGAATTTGCGGGGCGCGAACCGTCCGGCGGCAGCGCCGCGCTGCACGCCAGCCGCACATCGCCCCATCGCTTGCGCTAATCTGAGCTTCACGGGGTATTGAAGCGAGTCTCCCGAGGGCGCCCACCGGATCAGCCCCGCGCCCGGATGCTGAATCCTCGAAAAGGGGGGGGGGGGGTAGAAGCATGTGGGTGAACCGTCGCGCTGACACTGATTATAGCCTCGTTACGAGGGTGAAGTTTGGAAGACGTAAACGAATACTACGACATTCGGCGCATCGTTATCAAGAGCATGTCCAGGTTCGAGCGGAGTTTTATGGCGCGCCGGAAGCGGGCCGGGTTTGCAGATAGTCGAGCAAGGCGCCATAGGCGGGGAGGAACAAGACAACCGATACGACAATCTTGAAGCATAAATCCACGGTCGCAACCGCAAACCAGTTGCCTGCCATGAATTGATCGGCCGAGCGGTGGAACGCAACTCCGAAAAAGGTATAGGTGTCGATAATATTGGCGGCCAATGTCGAGATCAGGGGCGCCGGCCACCACGCCCGCGCCCTTTTCCGTATTTTCTGGAATACCGCAATGTCCAGTAACTGTCCGACCAGATAGGCAGCGCCGCTGGCCATTCCAATTCGCCAGTCTGCCATCAGGGCGCTTGCCAGTATGGCCGGAATATAGGCCAGACCAACTACAATGCGGGCATTGTACGGGTTGGACAGACGAACGGTCAGGTCGGTAGCCAGTATGACGACGGGAAAAACAAACATGGCCCAAGTGAACGTATATCCAGCGAATGCGCCGGTAAACTGCACCATGTAGTTCGACAGCGCGATGATGACGACATGGAACAGGACCAGCCGGATAACCAGACGCCGGTCGCTATCCGCGGGCATGGGTTTGTCTTTCAGGATTGGCCTTCAGGATAAGCTGGATTTGCCCGGAGCTTGTCAGCTGGTGCCGAAGGAGGGACTCGAACCCTCACGCCGTGAAGCACAGCCCCCTCAAGACTGCGTGTCTGCCAGTTCCACCACTTCGGCTGTTTGTGTTTTATTCTTGCGGTACGGCGGGCACGGCGGGCACATCAGCCTCCCCGGTTTCCGTCGATGTCTCCTGCGCTTCAGTTTCAGGGCTGGTTACCGCCGTCTCATCAACCTGTTCATCCGTCTGGTTGATGACAGACCCACCCAGTATGCTGGCGTTTTCACCCTGCCGCGTGTACAGGTATGCCAATACCAGACTGGTAATAAAAAATACGGTGACCAGAGCGGAAGTCGCGCGGCTCAGGAAGTTGGCTGAACCTCTGGCGCCAAACAGTGATTGCGAAGAACCGCCCCCGAACGCCGCGCCCATTTCCGAACCTTTACCCTGTTGCAGCAACACCAGCACGACGATGGTAACCACGATAATCAAATGAACCACCAGTAAGAGATTAGAAACCATAATTTGTATATTGTCTTTCCGTTTTGCCCGGACTGCCCTGTATTGCCAAGGCTGCCCGGTAAATACAGAGGAAGTCTTTCGCCTTCAATGCGGCGCCCCCGATCAGGCCGCCGTCAATATCCGGCCCGGCAAGTAATTCACTTGCGTTGTCCGGCTTCATGCTGCCGCCATACAGGATACGGCAGCCTTCAGCGATATCGGCATCGTGCCGGGCAAGTTGCCGGCGAATCAATTGATGGACCAGCCACGCCTGTTGCGGTGTTGCACTGAGCCCGGTACCGATCGCCCAGACCGGCTCATAGGCAATCACGATATTCCTGAATTGCCCAATGCCGACCGTGTCAATCACCGTCTGTACCTGGCGTTGTACCACTTGTCCGGTCGCGCCCGATTCCCGTTCTGACCGGGTTTCACCGACGCACAATATCGCGACCAGTCCATCGCTAACCGCGCGCCCTGTCTTGTCCGCCACCATCTGGTCCGATTCGCCGCACAGGGCGCGGCGCTCGGAATGGCCGAGGATAACATGACTGCATCCGCAATCCAGCAGCATGGTTGAGGAAATCTGTCCGGTAAAAGCGCCATTTCCACTCGCCGCCATGTCCTGGGCGCCCAGTTGACAGACACTGTCCCGAATGATCGCGCTCACCGTCGACAACAGCGTAAAGGGAGGACAGAGCAGAATATCGGGATTGCCTGCATTGGCGGCGTCATTCTCTTCCCGGTTGCGGGCGCCTGCGACAATATTTTCACATATGGCTCTGGCCATGGCCTTGTCACCATTCATTTTCCAGTTGCCGGCGATCAGGGTTGTACGCACGGTTCGCTTAAAGTCACGGGCAAAAATCGATCGGTATACGAAGATGTTTCAGGGGCCGGATATTACCGCCCATGACAACGTAAAGCAATCATATCCTGAACGTGTGCAGGCTCTCAAAGAAAATCGGATCATCAGCAATTCCCGCTAAATCCGGGAAGCCAGTAAATTCGGGGGGTTGAAGGGGCTGGTAAACAATCTTTTCGCAGACTTTTCATGGAAAAGCGGTATGATGAAGGATTGTTTCTTCATAGTCGGAGGATACCATACCCAGGACCCTGTTTCGCAAGACCCTCAGCGCGCCGGGTCTGCTTCGTCGCGACGGCAGCGCTACCTGGTACCACCAGATGCCAGGGGCGGCGCTGGTGCACCCGCAACACCGGGAGGTATTTCCGCTCGCCCCGGAGCCGGTCCTGCGGGCAGACGGGTCGCGCAAGAACGATTGCGAACGCAATGCCGCCAGGCGGCTGTTGCGGGATGTGCGACGAGAGCATCGGCGGCGGCGGACCGGATACGGCAATCTGTACAGCGGGAACCGGGGGAGCGTCTGACGGCGCTTCTCCACCATGTCACGGCGGATGTGGCGGACACGGCGAGGTGGTTGGGAAGGGTGTTGAATGGCTGGCTGAACTACCATGCCGTACCATCCTCTCTCCGATTCCTGGCTCGGTTCGTCTCCCGTCTGAAGCGATTGTGGCTGAAGGTATTGCGCCGCAGATCGCAAAAGGACCGCTTCGGGTGGCCGACATGGATCGCCTGACGGCGCATTACTGGCCCGGACTGGAAATCAGACATCCATGGCCGAGTCAACGTCTTGCCGTCAATGCCTTGTCAGGGCGACCCGGGGGAGGAGCCGGATGCGTCAGCGCGCATGTCCGGATCTGTGAGGGGGGACCGGGGTAACCCGGTTCCCTGCCGCGATCGTGACCACGACACCCCTGCGTTTGCCGTGGCCTCGCTGCGGCGGTGGTGGAGCGCGTTGGGCAGGAAGCGTCATCCCGAGGCGCGCGAGTTGTTGATCACCGCCGATGCGGGCGGCAGCAACGGCGGTCGCGCCCGCCCGGAAGCGCCATCTGCAGCAGTTCGCTGACGGGACGCGCCTGCGCGTCCATGTCAGCCACTTCCCGCCAAGCACCCGCAACATGCCGTCAAGCAAAATTGGCCGAAATTAGCGTGGGATCACCCTGCTTGATCACTTTGGAGTCTTGACAGCGGGGGGGGGGGGGGGGGGGGGGGGGTATAAGGGCAGGTCAGTCTGCCCGTACGCCTGAATACGGGGCGGCTGATCCCACGATGCAATTGAACAGTAACTGACAGGAGAGAAACATGAATTGGGCAACATATTACAGCCTTCCTGCAATGATGGGCGGCAATGGTGACGACACGATCAACGGCACTGAAAATGCGGAAAGGATAGCGGGCGAGGACGGCGGCGATACGATGCGCGGCAACGGCGGCGACGACCTGCTCTGTGGTGGTGATGGCAACGACACCATGTATGGCGGGGAAGGCAAGGATTTGCTGTATGCCGGCGAGGATGATGATACCGTCTATGGCGGCAATGGAAACGACTACCTTTGGGGTGACGCCGGCAACGACAGGCTGTGGGGCGACGACGGCAATGACCACCTGTATGGCAACGAGGGCAACGACAGGCTGTGGGGCGACGACGGCAATGACCACTTGTACGGCGGTGCTGGGAATGACACTCTGAAGGGTGGCAAGGGCAATGACAACTTGTACGGAGATTCTGGAGCTGGCGGTGCCGGAAGCGGCAACGACACGCTGAAGGGCGGCAAGGGCAATGACCGGCTGGAAGGCGGCGCCGGAAACGACGGGCTGTGGGGCGGCAAGGACAACGACACCTTTGTCTTCTCGGCTGGAGACGGCAACGACACCATTAACGACTTCGAGGACGGTAAGGACAAGATTCAATTCAAGGGTGACATTGAATTTGACGATCTGACCATTTCTCAGGTTCAGGATGGCCAAGCGACAATCTCATACGGCTCGCAAGGTGAAACGATGACCTTGCTCAACCTGGAGGACGGTGTTCAACTGACGGAAGAGGATTTCATGTTCGGCTGATCCGGACAAGTTCCCATGTCGGTCGTCGGTCCATGGTCTTGCAGTGACCACTGGCCGAGCGATCTGGATCAAGGGGTCGCACAGCAATTCCCGCTGAGCCTGCCAAACAAGCAAATCCGGGGGGTTTCAGCGGATTGAAAAAATCCTTTCGCAGACTTCTCGGTGAAAAGCGGTATGCCAGGGCCGTTCTCTCCATCCCGGATGATGAACCATGCCCAAGACCCTGTTTCGCAGGAACCTCAGCGCGCCCGGCCTCCTTCGCATGATACGGGACGGTTCCGACCGGATCGAAGACCCGTCGCAAGCCGTGGCCCGAGCCTGACGGACTGCCTGATGCCGGCGCTGGCCATGTTCAGCCTGAAGTACCCGTCGCTGCTCGGCTTCGAGCAGGATGCGCGGGACGGGAAACGCATCCGGTCGAACCGCAGGAAACTGTACGTCGAAGAAGGTGCATTGTGAGCGCTGCTGCGAGAAGCATCACCGCGATGTCAGCGCTACCTGGTACCACCAGATGCCAGGAGCGGCGCTGGTGCACCCGCAACACCGGGAGGTATTTCCGCTCGCCCCGGAGCCGGTCCTGCGGGCGGACGGGTCACGCAAGAACGATTGCGAACGCAATGCCGCCAGGCGGCTGTTGCGGGATGTGCGACGAGAGCATCGGCGCCTGAAGTTGCTGGTGGTGGAAGATGCGCTGGCCTCGAACGGCCCGCACATCCGGCTGCTGGGGGAACTGGATATGCGATATGTGCCAGGGGTGAAGCCGGGAGATCATGGGGAATTGTTCCACTGGATCATGGAGAAGGACGGCGCCCGCTTCCGATTCCTGAACGGCGTGCCGTTGAATGACGCGAATTTCGATTTGGAGGTGAACTTCCTGGAGTGCCGGGAGACCCGCGCGGACGGTCGGATACTGCACTTCTCCTGGGTCACGGACCTGGAAGTCACGGAATCCAACGCATACGAACTGATGCGGGCGGGACGTGCTCGCTGGCGCATCGAGAATGAAACATTCAATACCCTGAAGAACCAGGGCTACGGCTTTGAACACAATTTCGGTCACGGCCGGCAACATCTGGCGACGGTGTTCGCCCACCTGATGATGCTGGCGTTTCTCATGGATCAGGTGCAGCAACGGCGCTGTTCGCTGTTCCGGGCTGCGCGGGCGAAGGCGGGTAGTTTACCCCGCCTGTGGAGAAAGTTGCGCGGATTGTTCCCGGGGTTCCACATTCCGGACTGGGAGACGCTGTACCGAGCCATCGCGTTCGGGCGCCACAAGCCTGATGTGGAGCCCTTCGACACTTCCTGATGTGGCAGCCGTGACCGAGTGTGTGACAGGCCGGTTCTTCAGGAAAACCCATGGCCAATCGTCGATCCGGCAACCTGCCGGAGGGCTAGCCTTGTCCGCATACCCCTGATGCATGCGTTTGCATCCGAAAATCCCGCCGAATCCATGTGGGGATGTCCTTGGCGGGAATTGCTGTCGGATCATGCCCATTATTGTCGCCCCGCATTTCATGTATTATAATTCCTGGCGGGTTCACCGGACGCTGAAGGTTGTTCCGGCCATGGAAGCTGGCGTCACTGGCTAACTCCGGGAAATCAGCAGTCTTGCCTGCATGACCGAAGAGACGTATCTCGCGCCAAACCGCCCCAAGATCTGTCGAAAGCGTGAAAAATTCAAACCGAGCCACTACCGTACAGCCCCGGAAAGCCCTCATCGCATGAAACCCGGTGTGAACAGGCCGGATGACAACCCGTCGCTGTTTCCATTTCCCGAAGGCTGGTATTTCGTCGCCAGCCGCAAGGCGATAGAGAAAAAAGGACTGCTGCAGAAAACCTGGCTCGGCGAACAGATCGTTGCGTGGAGCGACAGGAACGGCGGCGTCTGCGTCGCTGAAGCGGTCTGCCCGCATCTTGGCGCCGCTCTCGGACCCGCGACTGGCGGTCGGGTGCGCAATGGTTGCCTGATATGCCCGCTCCACGGCTTCGAATACGACGTGACCGGACAATGTGTGGCGACGCCCTGTGCGCCGGCTCCGAAGTCCGCCAGACTCAGGGTGTTCGAGACATACGAAATCCTGGGGCTCGTCTTCGCCTGGAAAGGCAGCGGCGGGCGGGCGCCGCAATGGCATCTCCCCGCCCCGCCGCCGGATGGAGGCGACTGGTGTGAAAAGCGGTTCTGGAGTGTGCGATTCGCAGGGCACCCCCAGGAAACGACCGAGAACTCCGTCGACCTCGGGCATCTGCGCTATCTGCACGGCTATGACAATGTGAAGACGGCCGCCCCGGTATTGACAGAAGGCCCGTATCTCAAGAGCTGCTTCGATTTCACGCGGTCCCGGGTTGTCGCGGGCGTAAAGCGTCTCACTTACGATGTTTCCGCGGTTACCCATGTGCACGGTCTCGGCTATTCGTTCATTGAGGTTTGCGAGCGCAGTATCGGCATGGAAACCCGTTTGTGGGTATTTGCGACGCCGGTCGACAGCGAAATGCTTGAGATGACACTGGTAAGCCAGGTGCGCCGCCTGACGAGGCCCGGGCGGCCGATTGTCGGCATGCGTTTCCTGCCTCCGCGGCTGCGCACCCGGATAATGAACAGGATCATCCTGACGGCCCAGAAGCATGATGTCCTGCAGGATGTCGTTATCTGGCGAAACAAGAGCTACCGGCCGCGGCCGATGCTCTGCCATTCCGACGGGCCGGTCGGCAAGTTCCGGCGCTATTGCAAGCAGTTCTACCCGGACGGGCAGTTTTGTTACCGCAGCGCGGCGCAAGGCCTTTGCGTACGCTCCCGGCAATAGCCCGAGGGGGAACACTTCTGTTCGCAGCGCAAGGGGCGCTACGACGCGGACATTCATGGTTCCTTGCGGATGGCGCGGTATGGGGAGTGTGCGGCTGCCGCTTCCATATAATGTTGCACTCCGTCCCGCTCATGCCGGACAAACTGCCGGATGGCCGGATTGAACGGGTTGTCCGACATCCAGTGCAGGGAACAGGTACGGGTCGGCTCGAAACCGCGTGCGATTTTGTGTTCGCCCTGGGCGCCGGGGTCGAAGCGTTGCAGCCCGCGCCGAATACAATACTCGATACCCTGATAATAACAAACCTCGAAATGAAGGCAGTCTACGTAGCGGTCGCATCCCCAATGACGACCATATAAAGTGGTGTCGTCACTGTACAACAGCGCTGCCGCGACGATTTTCCCGTCCACTTTCGCGGATACCAGATGAACCTGGCCGGGCATGGCTTCGTTGACGGCCGTGAAGAAAGCCGTATTGAATGCCGGTATGCCGTATTTGCGGTCATAGATTTTTTGATATAGCCGGGTGAACCTGCGCCAGTCCGCTGCGGTCGCAGAATGACCGTCGAGCCACTCTATCTGCACGTCCGCATCAATCACCTTGCGCCTTTCCCGCAGGATGATTTTGCGCTTCCTGGATTTGAGCGTTATCAGAAAATCATCAAAGCAGGTATAATCGCGGTTATGCCAGTGAAACTGGCAATCATGGCGTGAAACAGGCGCAAGCCGATTAAGCAGCTCGTAGTCGCCGGGCTCCGGGAACAGACTGTGAACCCCGCTGTATCCGTGTTCACGGGCCAGGGTTTTGGCCGCCCCGACCAGTGCCTGCGCCCACTTTCCCCGCTGCTGCCCGTCGGCAATCAGAATGCGTTGCCCCGATGCCGGTGTGAATGGTATCGCATTGATCAGCTTCGGGTAATACTGCACTCCGTATCTATGGAAGGCATCCGCCCAGGCATGATCAAAGACAAATTCACCCCAGGAATTATGCTTTTCGTAAAGCGGCATTGCAGCGACCAGAGCCCCGTCCCGCTGACAGACCAGATGCCGGGGAATCCATCCGACCCGCTCACCGACACAGTCAGCGCGCTCCACCGCCGATAAAAACCCGTGATTCAGGAAGGGATAATTCCCCCTGATCAGCCGGTTCCACTGTCGGCCGGACACCTCATCAATAGAATCGCAAACGCGGATGTTCAGGGGCGTCTCTGTTTCCATCGCGGCATTATAAACCGATGCGCCCGGCTATTACGGGGAATACAAAAATATCACTCCGAAAAAATAATAAACAGTGCTGGACAACATAACATGCAACGTTTAGAATCGGCCTGCGGGCGGACTATATATAGTATTTCCTGCCAAGCGGATTCCACTATATGTGGGAACACTGTGTGTAATAGCGCTTGGAAAGGTTGTAGAAAATTCGGCATACCGCTCCACTTGGAATTGAGAAAATTGACCGGTTGATGAGCGGTAAAATGTTGAAATATAAAGAGTCTGCTTCATCCGCAGCCGGGACTGCAACGATAATCCGCTAATGCTGGACAAGACATCACATGATTATCTGTGGGAGAGAATATACATCGGCGATTGTCTGGATGTCATGAAAAGCCTGCCGGATGATTCTGTAGACCTGATTGTTACATCTCCCCCCTATGCGGATGCCCGCAAGCATACGTATGGCGGGGTCACGCCAGAGGAATATGTTGGCTGGTTTTCTCTTCGGGGAGAGCAGATGTTGCGCATCCTTAAGCCTACCGGCTCGTTCGTTCTGAACATTAAGGAGAAAGCGAAGGACGGCGAAAGACATACCTATGTTCTTGATTTGATTCTTGCCCTCAAAAGAGACATCGGGTTCCGGTGGATAGAAGAATATATATGGCACAAAACCACAGCCGCACCCGGCAAATGGAAATATCGGTTCCGCGATTCCTGGGAACGGTTGCTGCATTTTTCAAAGACGAAGGACATCAAAATGAATCAGGATGCGGTCAAGGTTTCGATTGGAAACTGGACGGAAAAACGTCTGAAAAACATGAATCAGAATGATTTGACCAGACAGGAATCGGCAACAAGATCCAAGGTAGGGAGATGTATAGCGAATTGGGACGGAAAATCCCTCGTGTATCCAACCAATGTATTACACAAATCCCCCGTAGCTCACAACACCGGACATAGCGCGGCTTTCCCTGAATGGCTGCCGGAATTTTTTATCAAGTTATTCACGGATAAAGGGGATGTTGTGTTGGACCCGTTTCTTGGTTCGGGAACCACATACAGGGTTGCTGCGCGCATGAATAGAAAACCGGTTGGAATTGAATTGGACAGGAGCGCCCTTTTGCATCTGGACAAAGTCAATGCCGCTTTCGTGGATTAGTCCTGATTCTTTACAGGCTCATATCAATGCCTTGCGGGAGGCAGCGGCCAAGGCAGTATCAGAAGCCGATGAAAAGCGCAACAGGAATGTGGTGGATCCTTTCTCATCCTTGCTTGTTGCATCAACGCTTGATCTGGATGAAGCGACGAAACTGGTCACATTGCAAAATGCGGAATCAGGGTTGCGTGGGATGAGTAACGCGCTCGGACGATTCCACCAGAATATTCTGGCGTCTGTAGACGGGTGGCGTGACCATGATGCCGGGTATGACCTTGAATGTCCAGGGAAACGCATGCTTGCCGAAGTAAAAAACAAATGGAACACGATGAATGCGGGGAACAGACGGGAAGTAAAGAGAGAACTGGAAACGGCTATAAGGCAGAAGTCTGGCCAATGGCGCGGATACCTCGTTCTGGTCATACCCAAAACCCCTGTTCGATATTTAACCGAAATAAGCCCGCGCGTTTATGAGACTGATGGGGCGTCTTTTTATCACGAAGTGACAGGAAAGCAGAACGCCATACATGACTTGTTTGAACATCTTTGCGGCGTGATGACGCAATCACCGGACATTGTGAAGCACTGCCGCGCCATTATGAAAAACGCACTACCACCGGAGGAATAGATGAAGCCAGCCGCCCAAAACAAGCGAATAGCCGCAACGCTTCAACATCACATCATGCCTGTCAATCAAGCAAGGCCGAACCAGAGACTGATATTTGTATTCCGGGAACATTCCCGAAAGCAGTTCGTGTGCGGACCAGGCTAACCGAAAATCAGGCATTAACAAAAGGACTGAACTTTCCGCAACTGAAGGCAGGAAAAGACCTGCCGCGTGTTCAACATTCACTGACGACTAATGTGTAATTCCTGATATGCAGGTTGTCGCCGAATTGGAATATCCCGCGGATGAGTAGCGCAGTCAGTAAGAGAAATCGGGGCGCCGGAGGCGTTGCGCTGGACGAAATCGATCTTCAGCCCGCCGCGTTCGATATCTGGGACAAGAAATATCGCCTGAAAACCATGCAGGGTGAGCCGGTGGACAAGGATGTCATGGCGACCTGGGAGCGCGTGGCCAGGGCCCTGGCGGAGGTTGAGGATACTCCCGGGAAGCGCGAGGAATGGTACGAACAGTTTCTCTGGGCATTGCAGCGCGGCGCGATCCCGGCCGGGCGCATTACATCAAACGCAGGCGCTCTGGCACATAAATCCGAGACCAGTACGATCAACTGTACGGTTGCAGGCATCATTCCCGATTCGATGGACGGTGTGCTGGCTTGCGTCCATGAGGCCGGATTAACCCTGAAGGCCGGATGCGGGATTGGGTATGAATTTTCCACCTTGCGCCCCAAGGGCGCCTTTGTCAGCGGCGCCGGAGCGTATACCTCCGGCCCGCTGTCTTTTATGGACATATTCGATTCGATGTGCTTCACTGTGTCGTCTGCCGGCGGACGCCGCGGCGCGCAAATGGGCACGTTCGACATTTCGCATCCCGACATCGTAGAGTTTATTTGCGCCAAGCGCGAAAACGCGCGGCTCCGCCAATTCAACCTGTCCTGCCTGATTACCGATCAATTCATGCAGGCGGTGCAGGACGATGCAGAGTGGCCCCTGTCTTTTCCGGCGACCCGACATGAGGTCGAGTGCGGAGAATACCCGATTATCTGGCGGCAATGGCCGCATAGCGACAATTACGTAACCAACGAAACGGGCGAGGTCGCCTGTCGGGTTTATCGCACCGTTCGCGCGAAAAGACTGTGGGACACGATCATGAGTTCCACTTACGACTATGCCGAACCCGGATTTGTCCTCGTGGACCGTATCAACGAGATGAACAACAACTGGTTCTGCGAGAATATTCGCGCCACCAATCCCTGCGGAGAGCAGCCGCTACCGCCTTATGGCGCCTGTTTGCTCGGATCGGTCAATCTGACCCGGTTTGTCCGCGACCCGTTTACCGATCAAGCCAGATTTGACTGGGACGAGTACCGGGACGTGGTCGCCGTGTTTTCGCGGATGCTGGACAATGTGGTTGAAATCAATGGGTTGCCGCTTCCCAGCCAGATCAGGGAGCTGGTACACAAGCGTCGTCACGGCATGGGGTTTCTCGGTCTGGGCTCCACCCTGACCATGTTGAGGATGAAATACGGAGATGGGCAGTCACTGGCCTTCACGGAGCGGGCGGCCCGGGAAATGGCTACGGTCGGCTGGGAGGTGGGAGTGGCTCTGGCGAAGGAAAAGGGAGTTGCGCCTGTACTCGGGCAGGAATACGCAGTGACCCGGGAGATGCTGGTCAAGCGCCCGGAAATGATAAGGGACGGCTTGCGTGAGGGGGACCTCGTCAAAGGCTCGGTACTGATGGCTCGCTACAGCCGTTACATGCAGCAGTTCCCCGATGAGTTGCGGGATGCGATTGCGGTCAACGGCTGCCGCTATACACACCATACCTCAATCGCGCCTACCGGCACAATCAGCCTGTCTCTGGCAAATAACGCCAGCAACGGAATCGAGCCGAGTTTCGCCCACGAATACAGCAGAAACGTCATTCGCGAAGGCAAGAAAACCAAGGAAAAAATTGACGTCTACTCCTACGAGTTGCTGGCCTACCGCCGCCTCGTGAACCCGGCGGCAACACCCTTCGGGGAAAATGAAAATGAAAAGTTGCCCGATTATTTCATCACGAGTGAGGACATTACGCCGAAACAGCATGTGGATATACAGGCGGCGGCGCAGAAATGGATCGATTCTTCAATCTCGAAAACCGCCAACGTGCCGACCGATTGCCCGTTCCGGGAATTTCAGGACATTTACCGATATGCCTGGGAAAAAGGACTGAAAGGCTGTACGACGTTCAGGTTTAACCCCGAAGTATTCCAGGGGGTACTGGTAAAGGAGCAGGATTTGAAGAACACGAAATATCGGTTCGTGCTCGAAAATGGCGACGTAGTCGAGGTACGGGGGGATGAAGAAATCGAGTACGACGGTGAACTGCACACCGCGGCGAATTTGTTTGATGCCCTGAAAGAAGGGTATTACGGGCGGCTCTAGCGGCCTATGCGGCAACCTGGCAATAACGGCGGGACGGGACAGATTGAGAAATCCGGTTAAAAAGCCCCAGTCCCGGTATCAGGGAAAAAACCGGAGAGTCCAGTTCAGTCTGCGAATCGGTTGCACTGCGCCAATGCCCCATATTCACCGGCAAAAACCGTCGCCGCCCAAACCGAAAACCCTGTCGAAATTTTCATGAATATAAAAATAGACCAGAGGATCGTTGATTGCAACGTGATCAAAACGGAAGAAAAAGGCAGCGGCAGTCCGGTAGAACCGCCTGTGGCGGCGGCTCCCGATGTGGCGCGAGACAACCGAGACAACGTGGTACAGATGCACGAAAAGGTCGTTCGACCTGAAATGCTGGTCGGCAACACCTGCAAGATCAAGACGCCGGTATCCGAACACGCGTTCTATATTACCATTAACGACATCCTGTTGAATCCGGGCACGCCTTACGAAAAGCGCCGGCCTTTCGAGATTTTTATCAACTCGAAAAACATGGATCACTACCAATGGATATCGGGATTGACCCTGATCATTTCTGCCGTTTTCAGAAAGGGAGGCGACATTACTTTCCTCGTCAGCGAATTGCGCAGCGTCTTCGACCCGAAAGGCGGTTATTTCAAACGGGGCGGCAGATATATGCCTTCACTCGTTGCAGAAATCGGGGATGTTATCGAGTCCCATCTGAAAATGATCGGTATGATTGACGGGTCGGACCTGGACGAGCGCCAGCAGGCGCTGGTTGACCAGAAGCGCCGGGAATATGAGCAACGCCACACCCGCCTCTTTGCGGACACACAGGACAACCCGTTTCCCGACGGCGCCGTTCTTTGTACCAAATGCAATACCCGGGCCATGGTATTTATGGATGGCTGTATGACTTGCCTGAGTTGCGGCGAGAGCAAGTGCGGGTAATGCCCTGAAAAACCGGCCGCGCCCGGGCATAACCCGCTCACAATGTCTGGCCGCGCCCTGTCGCCAGTATTGTCCGGTTTAACCGGAGTCTCCTGTGTTATTTCGGGCATTGTCGTCTTCAAGTTGGGCCAACAGGGTTTCCATATCCGCGGGCAGTGCGCTGTGCCAGCTTGCTTCGACATGGCTTCGTGGATGGACCAGGGTGAGTTTTTCGGCATGCAGCGCCTGCCGCGGAAACCCCTGAAGGCTGCGCCTGAGCGGTTCGGATGCTCCCGGCGGTATTCGGGTTCGATGTCCGTACAAGCGGTCACCGACAATCGGGAACCCCCTCCAGCTCAAATGTACGCGGATCTGGTGAGTACGCCCGGATTCCAGGTTGGCCTGCACCAGGCAATGGCGACGGTATTTTCTTTTGACACGAACATGGGTGACCGCAGCCTTGCCGTGCGGGGTCACCGACATGCGTAACCGGTCCTGACGATGGCGGCCGATTCGCTCGTTGATCGTTTCCCCCGCAATCATGACGCCGTTGACGATAGCGAGATACTGGCGGCTCATTTGGCGGCTGTCGAGCTGGGCGATCAGGCGCTGTCTGGCCTGTTCTGTCCTGGCTACCACCATTAGACCGCTCGTATCCTTGTCAAGCCGGTGAACGATTCCCGCCCTCGGTAATTTTGCCAGTTCGGGATTATGATGGAGCAAACCGTTTTGCAAGGTACCGTTCCGGTTGCCGGCGCCCGGGTGAACGACGAGGCCACAGGGTTTGTTGATAATCATGATGTGGTCGTCCTGATCCAGGATTTCCAGGTCGATCTGTTGCGGAAGGCAGTCTGCAACGGGAATATCCGGGATATGAATTTCCAGTGTTTCTCCCCCCGACAGCCTGAGTTTCTGCCTGACCGGCTTGCCGTCCACCCGTACCAGCCCCTGCCTGATCCACTGTTGAATGGTATTTCTGGTATATTCCGGCAGCAATTTTGCGAGTGCCTTGTCCACACGTTCTCCTTCCATTTGTGGCGTGGACTCAAGGAAAAGACGGGATTCGGATTCCGGCATCAATCTGGTTATGGCACAATGGGCGCGTGAACGATTATAATCGCGCTTCCGCCCGGACAGTCCAGTTTTCCCTATAGTAAACAATCCGCGCCGATGAAGTATTGATGAAAATGAAAACTTCCAAAGACCGGTTTTTCAGCGCAGGCGGACGGTGGGCTGTCTGTCTGCCCTTTTTCGTTTTATTCTGCCTGCTGGCAAGCGGGTGCGGCATTTTCAGCAAGGACAAGGAAGAAGAGGATAAAACCGTGGAGGAACTTTACAGCGATGCCCGGGAAAGTATGGATGAAGGAAACTGGGAGACGGCCCTGGAACAGTTGCGAGCGCTGGAGGCGAGATACCCGTACGGCAAATACGTCATTCAGGCGCGCATCGACACTGTTTACATTCACTACCGAAACGAGCAGGTCGGACTGGCTCTGGCGGCCGCGGACCGCTTCGTCAAGCTGCATCCGACCCATGCTTCCGTGGACTATGTTTATTATCTGAAAGGCTTGGCCAGTTTTGAGGAAGACCTGTCTTTTCTTGGCAGACTGCTCGGGCATGATGACCTGAGCGATCGCGACGCCTCACCGATGTATGATGCGTTGACTGCTTTCCGGGAGGTATATACCCGTTTCCCGGACAGCCGCTACGCCGCGGACGCCCGGGTCAGGGCGCAGCGCCTGCTGGATTCGCTGGCGAGAAATGAATTGGTGGTTGCGAAGTATTATTACTCGAAAGATGCTCATGTGGCCGTGGTCAACCGCGCCAGGGGGATCATCCAGGATTATGCGTCCACCCCTTCCGTCGAAGAGGCGCTTGCCCTGATGATGTCGAGCTACCGGGAAATGGGCATGAATGATCTCGCGGACGATGCACGCAAAGTGCTCGCATACAACTTCCCGGACAGCGAATATCTCAGGCAGTACGCTGACATCGGGACGAATGGAAAGAAATCGGAAGCAGGCTGGTTTTCCAGGTTAATGAACCGTTTCCGAGGGCGCGTCTCCGACGAACAATAAATAGTGAGCCTGTCGGAGATCTTCCATACGCTGGACTATCCCAATGATGAGGCGCTCCCGAGTCCGAAGCGGGAATTACTGAAAGCGATCGGTGGAGATTTGGTTCAAGTCCCGGAAGATAGTGAGGCGCTTATGAACCGAGGTTTAGAACATGGGCCAGAAAGCTGTCTTGCGGGATGTCGCCGCCCATTTCCTGAATCTTGTCGCGCAACCGGCTTCCCCAAAGGTGTACGGCAAGAGCATCACGCAGGTAGCGCTCACAGGTTTGCTCGTAAGGCAGGAGAAGTGGATCATAATCCTTGTATTCAATCGGATAGAGGCTTTCCTGAGGTAATGCGTATCGATCCTCCCGGTTTTTGCGCAAAAACCAGGTCAGGGCATGCGGCCCCCATACCGCCCAGCGTTGCCGGGACACATGAACCGGAAAGCCTGCCCATTTCCTGAGCTTGAGGTTCAGTATCACTCTTCTTCTATGCTCATATGGCGGAATCGGATAATAATCCTCACAAAATTCGATCAGGTCTGCAAGGGTTGGGGAATTTGCAGGAAGTGAAAGGATACCATTGCCGATGAACTTATTGTTTTCCCCGGCAAATAAATAACCATTGACCGGTTGCAATGGCTTCAGCAGAAACACATCCAGGTCCGCCCAGATCAGACCGGTATTTCTGATCATGTGATAACGAAACTGATCCGAATACAGAGTCGGACTTTTCTTCTTGTCCCGTGTAACCGAAAAAACGAGGGGGCGGTCTCCCGTAATCTCGCGGGCATCGCGCAGGAGAACGCCGGCCGGCACGCCTTTCACTTCATCGCGGGTGAAAAGCGTTACTTCATGCCCTTGCTGCATCATGGAACGCAGGCAGGCGCGTTCCAGCTTGCCAAGTTCGGGGCCATACCAGAACGTACCGATTCCCGGCAGCGGCGCCAGGGATGCGGATTGGGTCAAGACAATTGTTTCTGAACCTGCCATTTGCCCTTGCGAACTGTGCTTCGTTTCAAACTGAAACTCTTATATCGCCATCCACGATCACTTTCTGTAGATACTCTCTGATCGTCTCTGGACTATCCAGACTTTCCGACATATCAAAATTTCTCAATTTCATTATTCAATCTCCAGTTTTTCAACCGGCATTCTTGCTATTTTAATGTCTTGGCGCCGGGAATATCATTCTATCATACGAACGAAGTCTTGCGCGGGTCGCCGCTCTTTCTTCAATCAGATCGCTGACCGTTTCCGGCATCCGGTAAAGCCCGGGGTTTGCGCCATACTCAATGCCGTTTTTATACCATCCGGCGCGCTGGTCGGTGGTCAGGGCATAGTACAGTTCCTGATCGAATGTCTGCTGCACAAATGGCGACTCTGAAACGACGCCCGCCTGTGCGCTGGCGACATGAGAAGCTGCTGGCCGGAGATATTGAATCTGCGAGACGCCTGTTTGCGGACGGTCCCTGTTCGCCGGCGTAGAGGCCGTCATCCGGTTCACCTGCTGGTGAGTGATCTCAGGAGTGATCAGCCGCTCTTTCCTTGATGAAGCAGGCTGGTTTTCCGGGCTGATGAGTCGTTTCAGGGGTCTCGTCCCGACCGAAGAATAAATACGGGAATGAATGCCGGCTGCGCTATCACTCCCTCTTTGAGGGGGGTCGGCAAGCCGGGGGCATCAGGACGCCGGCGGGGAGGGAGGTCGAAATCAACGACAGTGGCTGTGATCAGGCACGATCACGTGTGTCCAGCCCCGGACATGGAGAAATGCAACGTCTCTCTTGTGTTATGATCCGGCCTCCCCACCGATAAATGTGAAGCCCTGACAAGCGATGACAATGGACAAACTGGAACTGCCGATAGGAGAGGCGTCTTTCCGCAGCATTCGGGAATGGGATTTCTACTATGTGGACAAAACCCGCTATATCCGGAACCTGGCGCGCAGACCCGGATACTACTTCCTGTCGCGTCCGCGGCGTTTCGGCAAGAGTCTGTTAATCTCTACCCTGAAGGAGTTGTTCGAGGGCAGCGAGGAGTTGTTCCGTGGGCTTTATATCCATGAGCGCTGGGACTGGAATACCAAACATCCGGTGGTGCGCCTGAGCTTTGACGCGAACTACAGCGAGTCGGGGAACCTGAAGAGCAATATCTTCAACCAGCTAATCGCGCACGAGGGAGAGGCAGGTATTGAACCGCCGCCCGAGGCCTCTACCGCCCCGGACCGCCTGCAACGTCTGATTCGTTATCTCTACCGGGACACCAGACAACAGGTGGTGATTCTGATAGACGAATACGACAAGCCGATACTGGATGCGCTGGAGAACAAGGAACTGGCACAGGAGAACCGCGATTATCTGCGCGGCTTCTACGGCATGATCAAGGGCTGCGCGGACTACATTCGTTTCGTATTCATCACCGGAATCAGCATGTACTCGAAGGTCAGCCTGTTCTCGGTGCTGAACAACCTCTACGACCTCAGCCTGGACCCTGAATACGCCACCCTGTGCGGTTATACCGATGACGACCTCGAAACCGTGTTTGCTCCCGAACTGGCAAATGTGACGGACGATGACCGCGAGAATATTCGCCACTGGTACAACGGCTATCACTGGCGCGGGAAGGAGAAGGTCTACAACCCGTTCGACATCCTGCTTTATTTCCAGCGCCGGGAGTTTCTGCCCTGGTGGTATGAGACCGGCACCCCGTCCTTTCTGTACCATCGCATGGCCAGTGGAGAAATCAGTACACGGGAGTTCAGTAACCTGGAAATGCACTATTCAGACCTGTCCCGGTTTGACCTTGAGCAGGTCAACCTGTATGCCCTGTTGTTCCAGTGCGGTTATCTGACGATTACCGGTGAGCAAGACAGGGACGGAGACCCTTTTTACACGCTGGACTATCCCAACCGCGAGGTGCGTTTGAGCCTGAACCGGCAGTTGCTGACGGCGGTCAGCGGGAAGTCGACCGCGCAGGTACTGAATCAGGGGGCGACCCTGACCCGTCTGCTTGCTGCTAATGACTTCACGGCTCTTGAAGAGGAGTTGAGGTCTCTTTTTTCCTGTATCCCGCACCAGTGGTATGACGGCAATGAGATAGCCCGCTATGAGGGGCATTATGCCAGTGTGCTGTTTTCCAGTTTCAGCGCCCTGAACCTCGCTATTCGGGTAGAGGATGCGTCCCGTCACGGGCGGGCGGACCTCGTGGTGATGTATCAGGATCAGGTATTCATATTTGAGTTGAAGGTAGTGGACGGCACGGATGTGGAGGCAAAGGCACAACAGGCTATGGCGCAGATGTGCGAACGCGGGTATGCGGACAAGTACCGGCGACAGGGCAAGAGAATCCATCTGCTAGCCGCAGTATTCAGTCGGGATAGCCGCAATCTCGGGACGCTCAGGACACAACAGGCCTGAACCTCCTGTCGAATCGGCCTTGTCTTATTGTCCGGCGTTTCTTATGAACCGAGGTTTAGAACATGGGCCAGAAAGCTGTCTTGCGGGATGTCGCCGCCCATTTCCTGAATCTTGTCGCGCAACCGGCTTCCCCAAAGGTGTACGGCAAGAGCATCACGCAGGTAGCGCTCACAGGTTTGCTCGTAAGGCAGGAGAAGTGGATCATAATCCTTGTATTCAATCGGATAGAGGCTTTCCTGAGGTAATGCGTATCGATCCTCCCGGTTTTTGCGCAAAAACCAGGTCAGGGCATGCGGCCCCCATACCGCCCAGCGTTGCCGGGACACATGAACCGGAAAGCCTGCCCATTTCCTGAGCTTGAGGTTCAGTATCACTCTTCTTCTATGCTCATATGGCGGAATCGGATAATAATCCTCACAAAATTCGATCAGGTCTGCAAGGGTTGGGGAATTTGCAGGAAGTGAAAGGATACCATTGCCGATGAACTTATTGTTTTCCCCGGCAAATAAATAACCATTGACCGGTTGCAATGGCTTCAGCAGAAACACATCCAGGTCCGCCCAGATCAGACCGGTATTTCTGATCATCCAGACTTTCCGATATATCAAAATTTCTCAATTTCATTATTCAATCTCCAGTTTTTCAACCAGCATTCTTGCTATTTTAATGTCTTGGCGCCGGGAATATCATTCTATCATACGAACGAAGTCTTGCGCGGGTCGCCGCTCTTTCCTCAATCAGATCGCTGACCGTTTCCGGCATCCGGTAAAGCCCGGGGTTTGCGCCATACTCAATGCCGTTTTTATACCATCCGGCGCGCTGGTCGGTGGTCAGGGCATAGTACAGTTCCTGATCGAATGTCTGCTGCACAAATGGCGACTCTGAAACGACGCCCGCCTGTGCGCTGGCGACATGATACGCATAGCCGCATACATCCGTAACCAGAACCGGCAGCCCGGCAACCACGGCTTCAAGCAATACCGTGCCTGTGGTTTCCTGACGGGCCGGATGAATCAACAGGTCGCTCGCAGCCATCAGTTCCACAACGTCATCCCGCCCGCCCAGGAAGCGAACCTTTGCAGCCTGGCCGGTTCTGTTCGCGAGACGCTGGTAGCGGGTTGCCCTGTCCTGACCGACAACCAGCATCCGGGTATCCTGACGCAACGTCGCAGGCAACGCGGCCATGGCCCGGATGGCGCGGTCAAGACCCTTTGTCCTGAAACCGGAGCCTACGAATAAAAGCAGGGACTGATGGTCTTTCAGCCCAAGCTCTTTGCGTTTTTTACGGCGCACGGTGGCAGGTTGATGCCAGGGTTTGTTCCTGATATCAAGATTCGGGGGTACTGGTCTGAACCGGCTTCCCGGGGTAGCGTAGTGTTCCTGGTACACTCCCTTCTGCGCCTCCGAAAGAGACAGGATGGTGGTTGATGCCTGAATGCCGAAGACGGCCTGTTCAAAGACCTGAAAATGACGGAAACGGGGGCTTATCCACCGATAGAGTCTGCCATGATGTTTGTTACCCCGGCTGGCATAGCAGAGATCCGCGCAATAATACATATCCAGCCCGGGCATTCTGTTAAAGCCGATAATGACGTCAAAATGCTGGCGGGCGGCTATTTCCCTGAACCGCCGGTAAAACGATTTGTCCCGGTTATGGTTGGTCAGGCGGGAAGTTCCCAGCACGTGGACGCGGATTGCGGCCGGGCGCTCTCCCTGCCATTCCCGGACATAAACATGTATATCATGACCGCGCCTGTGGCATTCCTGCACAACCCGCAGGAAATCCCGCGCCAGCCCGGACCACGGGAAATAGCGGAACAGGCAGAACGCCAGTTTCATGTCGTTGAAATGTCTTCGTCGATCATCCGGGCAACGGCCGGCCCCGTCCGTTGCCGCTTTTCCCACTCCCAGGCAGAGCGGCAGATCGTCTCAAGGTCATCGTACCGCGGTTGCCAGTTGAGCAGCGTTCTGATTTTGCCACTGTCGGCAACCAGTTGCGGCGGATCGCCGGGCCTCTGGGGGCGAACATCGACGGCAAAATCCGTGTTGCTGACCGATTTTACGCACCGGATGACATCCCTGACACTGAATCCATGACCATACCCGCAATTCAGTACCCGGGTTTTACCTCCGCCCTTGAGGTAGCGCCAGGCATGAACATGAACGGCGGCAAGATCATCGACATGGATATAATCCCGGATACAGGTGCCGTCCGGGGTATCGTAATTGTCGCCGAATATGGACATGCCGGGACGCATGCCGCAGGCAGCCTGGCAAGCCGTCTTGATCAAATGGGTTACCGACCGCGAAGCCTGGCCGAGGCCGCCGTCCATACTGGCTCCTGCGACATTGAAATATCTCAGCGCAATGTAGTTGAACCTTCCTCCCGCCGCCTGCGCGAAGTCGTGCAGCATCCATTCGGTGATCAGCTTGGATGTTCCATAAGGATTGATCGGATTGGTTTCTTCAGTTTCCCTGACCGGCTTGTTGCCGGCAATACCATAAACCGCGGCGCTGGAAGAAAATATGAACCGGGGTACCCCCTGTTCGATGCAGGTCTCGATCAGGTCGAGCGATCCGAGTACATTGTTGTGATAATATTTCGACGGGTTTTGCACCGACTCGGAGGCCACGGCATGGGCGGCGAAGTGCATGACCGCGCTGATCTCGTGCCGTTTCAGAAGTTGACCGATCAGTTCCCGGTCGTGGATGTCTCCCCGGTAAAAAGCAGCCTGCCGGGACACAGCCCACTCATGGCCCGAACAGAGATTGTCCACAACCACAACCGAATTACCTGCCGCCAGCAGTTGCGCAACAGTGTGGGAACCGATATAGCCGGCGCCGCCGGTAACGAGAATTCTACCGGGCAACGGTCTTTGCGGAAATACGATCCGGCTCCATCATGCAGGCATCAGGGGTCTGTGCGAGACCCGATTATATCAACAGTGCGGTGGATTGCCACACCCTCCAATGTTATCAGGACAGCGCAATAAAAAAGGCGCCTTGACGGCGCCTTTTCCAGTTTGCGACAAGAGAGGATTACATCATTCCACCCATACCGCCCATGCCGCCGCCCATATCAGGCATGGCAGGAGCAGGCTTATCTTCCGGCACTTCTGCGATCATCGCTTCTGTCGTGATCAACAGTCCGGCGATGGAAGCCGCATTTTGCAATGCGGTGCGGGCCACCTTGGTCGGGTCGAGGATACCCATTTCAATCATGTCACCATATTCACCAGTACTGGCGTTGTAACCATGATTACCCTCATTTTTAGCCACCTCATTGAGTACGACAGAGGCATCCCCACCCGAGTTACTGACGATTTGACGGAGTGGCTCTTCCAGAGAACGCAGCACAATACGGACACCCAGGTCCTGATCCTGATTCTCACCCTTGACCGTGGAAACCGCATCGACACAGCGAACCAGCGCCGTGCCGCCGCCGGGAACTACGCCTTCTTCGACTGCGGCGCGGGTCGCGTGCAACGCGTCTTCGACTCTGGCTTTCTTTTCCTTCATTTCAATTTCAGTGGCAGCGCCCACCTTGATCACGGCAACACCGCCAGCCAGTTTGGCCACGCGCTCTTGCATTTTCTCGCGATCATAGTCGGAAGTCGCTTCCTCGATTTGCGCCCGGATCTGATTGACACGACCTTCGATTTCATCGGAACTGCCGGCGCCGTCAATGATCGTGGAGTTTTCCTTGGTGATCTGGATACGCTTGGCTTGCCCAAGATCATCCAGAGAGGCGCCGTCGAGGCTCATGCCGACTTCCTCGCTGATCACCTGACCACCGGTCAGGACAGCGATATCCTGCAGCATCGCCTTGCGACGGTCGCCAAAACCCGGAGCCTTGACTGCACAAACCTTGACAACTCCACGGATATTATTGACAACCAGGGTAGCCAGCGCCTCTCCCTCCACATCTTCCGCAATGACCAGCAGCGGACGACTGGATTTGGCAACACCCTCAAGGGTGGGCAACAAGTCACGAATATTGGAAATTTTCTTGTCGTGAATCAGGATGTAGGGGTTTTCCAGATCAACGGACATATTGTCCTGATTGTTGATGAAGTAGGGAGACAGGTAACCGCGGTCGAACTGCATGCCTTCCACAACTTCCAGCTCGTTTTCCAGCGCATTGCCTTCTTCCACCGTGATCACGCCTTCCTTGCCCACTTTCTCCATTGCTTCCGCGATGATATCACCGACATTTTTATCGGCGTTGGCGGACACGGTTCCAACCTGGGCAATTTCCTTGTGGTCGGCACAGGGCCTGGAAATCTTCTGCAACTCTTCAACGCCTTCAATAACCGCCTTGTCGATTCCGCGCTTGATATCCATGGGGTTCATGCCGGCTGCAACGGCTTTCATGCCTTCGCGCACCATACACTGGGCCAGCACGGTTGCCGTGGTCGTACCATCACCAGCAACATCGGAAGTTTTCGATGCAACCTCCTTGACCATTTGCGCCCCCATGTTTTCGAGCTTGTCTTTCAGCTCGATTTCCTTGGCAACCGAAACACCGTCTTTCGTTACGGTAGGCGCCCCGAATGATTTGTCCAGCACGACATTTCTGCCCTTGGGTCCGAGGGTAACCTTTACAGCGTCCGACAGGGTATTCACTCCCTTGAGCATGCGAGCGCGTGCATTTTCGCCAAATACAACTTCTTTAGTGGCCATTTCTACAATTCCTCAAAAATTTGTTCTTTATTTCAGATTTAATGAATCAACCTTCGATAACACCCATGATGTCGTCTTCGCGCATCACGAGCAGGTCTTCGCCGTCAACCTTGACTTCGGTGCCGGAATACTTTCCGAAAAGCACCTTGTCGCCAACCTTGACATCAAGACCACGCTGGTCACCATTGTCGAGTACCTTGCCTTTTCCCACTGCCAGAACTTCACCTTGCATCGGTTTTTCGGTAGCAGAATCAGGAATGACAATCCCACCTGGGCTGGTTCGTTCGTCTTCGACTCGTCGAATCACGACACGATCATGAAGCGGACGGATGTTCATACGTTCATATCTCCTGTTGTTTGGTTAAAAAATCAATGTTGGATACGGTGAGCGACAAACGATGACATGACCATAAGTTTGTTAGCACTCACCTTGAGCGAGTGCTAATATAACAGCGAAGATTGAAAAGTCAAGGGAAAAACGGAAATTTCTTTGATCGGCGTGGGCAGGGAACCCGTCTCAGGGAAAAATGATCTGTACCAGTTTGCGGATACGCACAGAGAGCCAGCGGGCGATCGTCTCAATGCGGCCCGGGTTTGCCCGGCGCAAATGTTCTGCGGGCGTGATCAGTTGCGGGGCGTATTTCTCCTTCAGTTTGAACACTGCGCCATGATCGATCGAGAGACACAGCCTGAACAGGGTCCGCGAGAAGATATCGAAACGGTGACCGCGATGAACCGCAGAAACAAAATCGACAAATACCGGGCGTTGTCGCGTCGTCACCAGAATGTTGGTCATGTTGCGCAGGTCGCCATGAACCACTCCTCTGGCGTGGAGCGCGCCGACCAGCGCCTCAATACGTACGATAAACCGAGCCCAGTCGATCCTCTCCTGTACCCGATCGATTTGCCGGGCAGGAACGAACTCAACCAGAAAGGCCCGGGCAGACAGTTTTCTCATGAACGCGGGCACTCCCGGCACATCTGCGAGAACACGCAGCGTTCTGATCTCGCGGTAGACTAGCCAGGGCGCGACAAGCAAGCGGAAGCCTTTGTTCGAAGCGGAGTAATCCTTGAGGATGGCCCGCTCGCCGCGAGTCTCGACCAGCAACACATCCGCGCGCGTGCCCTCTGCAGAGCGAAGCGTTTCAACGGTGCATTCGAGCAGTTCCCGATAGCCCAGGGATTGAAATGCAGACAAGTTATCGAAGCCGCTGCCGTATGTTGTACATTGAGGCCCGCATCCGATCAGTCCAGGTCGCGGTATTCGCCTTCTATGATCCGGCGCGCTCGCGGAGCATCTTCCGCTTCGCCGGCAGACCGGCGCGCCCCGCCTGGTGGAGCGCCGCCGCGCAGTATTCCCCTTGCCAGTATGGCGCGGATGATCGAACGCCTCAGAGGCGGGGTGAGGAGGATAAAACCGAGGGTGTCAGTGAAAAACCCGGGGGTCAGCAACAACGCTCCGGCAACGAACAGGAACAGACCTTCAATGACGGCAAGCGCAGGCGCTTGCCCCAGCAGCAACTGCTTCTGCACCCTGGCGAGCGTCGAAAACCCCTGCACCCGGACGAGAAATGCGCCGAGCAGCGCGGTGAATACCACAAGGAATATCGTTATCCCGGCGCCGATCCGGGAACCGATTTCGATCAGCAGCCAGATTTCGACGAGCGGGACAATGAGAAAAATCAAAAATAGCACCTTCATCTGGTATATTTTACATTACCTGCGTTGCTGGCGGGCAAACCGCATACACATCACCCGGAAATGTCCAAAAAACCTCTGATTGCCGTATTACCTGCGATTTCAATCCCGTTCGTTCTGATTTTGTATCTCTGGAGCGGTCTTGATTCCCGTGCACAAAATTGGCAGGAGAAAGTTGCGGGCGCGGCAAGGGATGTGCGCTCACTGCTGGAGCCTGGCCTTGTACAACAGGAGTTTCTGCCGGTCGATCAAGCCTTCAGGCTGACCATACGGGCAGTCTCGCAAAACAGCGTGAACGCGGACTTCCGGGTTGCCGGGGACTATTATCTTTACCGTGATAAAATCCGCTTCACGACGCAGCCCGCTGATTCAGTCGAATCCGTGGCATTGCCTGCCGGGAAAACAAAACAGGACCCGTATTTCGGCGAGGTGGAAATATACGATGCCGATTTCACCGTTGCGGTCGGGTTGTTGCAGGATATCTCCAGACTGACCCTGCATGCCAGCTACCAGGGATGCGCGGATGGCGGCATTTGCTACCCTCCTGTCAACCGAACGTTCGATCTTGCCAATCTGACGCGCGCTGTTGCCGTCGACCTGCCGTCCCGCGCCGCCGCCGATAGCGGCAAAACCCGCAACCGCTCCATGCTCGCTCTTTTGCCGGGCGCTCTTGTTGCGGGACTGTTGCTCACCTTCACCCCATGCGTACTGCCGATCGTTCCTGTCCTGTCCAGCATTCTGGCCGGTCACGGGCAATCCCTGACCCGTACAAAAGGCGGCCTGATTGCCTTGTCCTATGTTCTCGGAACCTCGGTGACCTATGCCGCCATGGGGGCGCTGGCCGGCGCCACGGGAGACCAGCTTCAGGCATACTTTCAGAATGTCTGGGCAATTGGCCTGTTGAGCGCCTTACTCGTCCTCATGGCCATGGCAATGTTCGGCATTTTTACGTTCCAGGTTCCGGGCGCCATCCAGGAATGGTTCCAGCGCCGTACCCGAACCCTGGCCGGCTCGGTCCCGCCAGTTTTCCTGCTGGGACTGTTTTCCGCGCTCATTATCGGCGCCTGTGTGTCCCCGGTATTGATTTCCGTACTTGGCATTGCCATAGCCAGCGGCAGCGTATTGCTGGGAGCCGGACTGATGTTTACGATGGCGATCGGCATGGGCCTGCCATTGATTGCGCTGGGCATGGGAGCGGGATACCTCGTTCCACGCTCCGGCCCATGGATGGAAAAAATCAGGCAGGGTTTCGGGATCATGCTGGTGGCGCTGGCGATCTGGTTTCTGGGGGCGCTGCCGCAAGTCCCGGTGCTGTTGCTATGGGGGAGTTTTTTCATCATACTCAGCGTCTTTGCCGGCGCTGCGCAACGACGTGACGACTTCGTTTCAAACTGGCAGCGGCTCGGCAAAGGGGCGGGAATCCTGTTGCTGGTATGGGGCGTCCTGCTCATTGTCGGTGGGTTGACCGGGCAACGGGATATTTTCAGGCCTTTGCCGCCCTCGCTATCCAATTTTCCCACAACCGGAATCTCTACCAGCCTGACGTCGCAGCGGGTCGGAGAACGGGTGTTCCTGCACATAGCCGATGTGGCAGAGCTGCGCCGGCAACTGGCGGTCGCAAAATCGAACAGGCGCAGGGTAGTCATTGATTATTATGCGGACTGGTGCGTGGACTGTGTCAGGATGGAGGAAACAACGTTTGCCGACCCCCGGGTCAGGGAGAAACTGAAGGCCGGGTTTGTCGCGCTGCAGGTTGACGTGACCGACCCGAAAGACGAATCGAAGAAGCAGCTGAAGCGGGAGTTCGGAGTTTTTGGGCCGCCCGCTACCCTGTTCCTTGATGAGAACGGACAAGTACTTGACGACAAGGGGTTTTACGGCTACATGGACAGTGAAGCGTTCCTCGACCTGCTGTCGTCACTGTAGCTGTAATGGGCCAATGATGTTGAAAAAAAAGGGGCTGGTCGGAATTTTCGGGCTGCTGCTCATGCTGGCCGGGGGCTGGCTCGGTATTCAGCATTTTTCCGCGAAAGACGATGCGCCGGTGGCCGTATTGCTGCAACTGAAACTTCCGGACACCCGCAAGAATCTGCGGACGGGCGGAGAATGGCTCGGCCAGGTTGTGGTCGTCAATCATTGGGCAACGTGGTGCCCGCCCTGCCTGGAAGAAATCCCGATGCTCATTGAGTTCAATAACGCGATGTCGGCACAGGACGTGCAAGTTGTCGGGGTTGCCCATGATCTGCTTGATTCGGCGCGCGCCTTCGGGGATGAAATCGGCATCAACTATCCGTCTCTCGTTTCCATTGTCGATAGCAATGAATTACTGGCATCCCACGGCAACAACAATGCCGGCGCCCTCCCGTTTACCGCGATTTTCGACCGCGCCGGCCAGCTCGTGAGCGCCCGGCTCGGCAAGCTGGACTACCCGGAGCTGGCCAGCATGGTGGAACCGTTTTTGTAAGGACTTGCCGGAGGTCGGGAGAATCCGCGCTCACGCGGAAATATTGTTCACCCAGCGCTGTCTGGCAGAAGCGGTTGCATCGGCCAGCGTTTCCTTTTTCCAGAATGTGGCGCGAGATTTCAGGTGTTCCATGATCTCGCGGCAGGCATCAAGCGCGGCCCTGCGGTGCACAGACCACGCGGCGGCCAGAACGATCGGGTCGTTTGGCACGATCCTGCCGACACGGTGCACAACAAGAAGTTCCAGCAAGTCATGGCGTGACACCAGCGCCGTGGCATGGTCGGCCAACAATTTCTCCGTCATGCCGGCGTAATGCTCAAGGACCATCTCGCTGACATTTTCACCCTGATTGAAGTCCCGCATGGTACCGACAAAGGCGCTGCAGGCGCCGTAACTGCCTGGCAACAGCCCGCTTTTGTTCTGGTAACAAGCCAGTTCCTGCCAGGGGTCGAATGGTTGCCGGCGAATTTCAATGTGCATTTCAGCCCCCGTTGACGGGCGGAAAGAAAGCGATCTCGTCGCCATCGGCGACCACGCGGTCGAACCTCGCGTATTCCCGATTTACCGCACAGAACAGATTTTCCGGAACGTCCGACTCGCTGATCAGCGCCCATACTCCCGCCACTGTGATCGGCTTCGGCAGGTCTATTGATTTTCTGTCGATGCCGAGCTTTTCCCGCAAGCTGGCGAACGTTCTTACTGTGACAACGATCATTATTCAGGTAAAATGTATGCGATGCGAAGTGACCGCATACTATAGCACTTACAGGCAGCCACAGGGACAACCCATGCCGGACACAGAAAAACGCGAGTTCATTGCAACGACCATTTCGGTACTGACGATATCGGACAGCCGCACCGAACGTAACGACAAATCGGGAGAAGCGCTGGTCAGCCGCCTGAGCGGCGCCGGGCACCAGTTGTATGAGAAGCAAATCGTCGCGGATGATATTTATCAAATCCGGGCGGTCGTGTCGAAATGGATTGCATGCCCGGCTGTACGGGTTGTGATCACGACCGGGGGAACCGGGGTAAGCGGCAGGGACGGCTCCCCGGAAGCCATCACGCCCCTGCTCGACAAGACGCTGGACGGGTTCGGAGAAATGTTCCGGGTCCTGTCCTACGATGACATCGCAACCTCGACACTGCAATCGCGCGCGTTGGCCGGAGTGGCCAACGGAACGTATATTTTTGTTCTTCCGGGTTCAACGGGAGCGGTCAGGCTGGCCTGGGACAAACTGATCCGCCATCAACTGGATTACCGCACCCGTCCCTGCAACCTGGTCGAAATGATGCCGCGGCTCCTGGAAGTCTGAAATCCCGATATGGCAAAAAAATCCCCGCCGGACCTGCTGGAGGCCGAGGCGCCTGCCAGAATCGGTACCGTGCCGCTGGCCGAGTTCGCCGAGAAAGCGTATTTGCACTACTCAATGTACGTCATTCTCGACCGCGCCTTGCCCAGTATTGCGGATGGGTTGAAGCCGGTGCAGCGCCGCATTGTCTACGCCATGTCCGAACTCGGACTTCACGCTACGGCCAAATTCAAGAAGTCTGCCCGCACTGTGGGCGATGTATTGGGAAAATTTCATCCTCACGGCGACGCCTCTTGCTACGAAGCCATGGTTTTGATGGCGCAACCATTCAGTTATCGCTATCCGCTGATTGACGGCCAGGGGAACTGGGGCAGCCAGGATGATCCCGGGTCGTTTGCGGCCATGCGCTACACGGAGTCCCGCCTGACGCGGTATGCCCGGTTGCTTCTGGAAGAGGCGGATCAGGACACGACCGACTGGGTAGCGAATTTCGACGGCACCCTGGATGAACCGCGGCGGCTCCCGGCACGACTGCCAAATGTGTTGTTGAATGGCGGGTCGGGCATCGCTGTCGGTATGGCAACCGACATTCCTCCCCACAATATGCGTGAAGTGGTGGCTGCCTGTGTACAGTTGATCGATGATCCGGCAACTACAATAGCGGGGATTTGCCGGCATATAAAAGGCCCCGACTTCCCCACCGAAGCTGAAATCGTTTCCAGCCCCCGGGAAATACTGGATATTTACCGATGCGGCCACGGCGCCATCAGACAACGGGCCGCGTGGCAGGTTGAGAACGGTAACATTGTTGTCACCGCCTTGCCCTGGCACGTTTCCGGGGCAAGAATCCAGGAACAGATAGCGGCGCAAATGCTGGCAAAAAAATTGCCGATGGTCGTGGACCTGAGAGATGAGTCCGACCATAAATTCCCGACCAGGCTGGTTATTGAGCTGCGACCGAACCGGGTGGAGCGGGAGGCGTTGATGCAGCACCTGTTTGCCATCACCGATCTCGAAAGAAGCTATCGCGTCAACCTGAACATGATCGGCCTTGATGGCCGGCCGCAGGTGTTTGATCTGAAGACGCTGCTCACCCAGTGGCTCGAATTCCGCATTGCCACGGTCAGGCGGCGTTTGCAGTTTCGTTATGACACGGTACTTGCCAGGCTTCATGTGCTTGGGGGATTGCTCGTTGCCTTTCTGAATCTTGATGAGGTGATCGCCATTATTCGATACGAGGACGCCCCCCGGGCCAGACTGATGGAGCGGTTCGACCTGGACGATTTGCAGGCAGACGCCATTCTCGATACCCGTCTGCGCCATCTGGCAAGACTGGAGGAAATGAAAATTCGTTCGCAACAGGACGAACTGGAGAAGGAAGCGAACCACCTGTGCGCCGTACTTGGGTCCGAAACCCGTTTGAGGGCTGTTGTCAGGAATGAATTGCTGACCGATGCCGGAGAGTATGGCGACCCCAGAAGATCCCCGATCGTCCGGCGCAGCGCGGCGAAGGCTCTGGAATATAACGAGTTGGTACCGGCGAAAACCGTGACCGTAATGCTGTCCGCCAAAGGCTGGATTCGGGCCGCAAACGGTCATGATGTTGAAATCGACAAACTGAATTTCAAAACCGGAGATCGGCACCTGTGCTCGGTCGAGGGCAAGACCAGCGATAGCCTCGTTGTGATCGACTCCGATGGCCGTACTTATTCGGTAGCCGCCCATGATCTGCCTTCTGCCCGCAGTTTCGGTGAGCCGTTGAGCAGCAGTTGCACGCCGCGGCCGGGGGCGACATTCCGCGGCCTGATGATCGGTAACGAAAAATCGCAATACCTGCTCGCCACCGATGCCGGTTACGGATTTGTCACGACCCTTGCCAACCTGGGCTCCCGAATCAAGGCCGGCAAGTCGGTTTTGCGGGTGCCCGACGGGGGCAATGTGCTGATACCCCGGTCGATCGCCGATTTTGACGATGACTGGGTCGCAGTCGTTACCAATGTTGGCAGGCTGCTGGTTTTTACTGCAGGCGAAGTGGCGCGCCTGAACCGGGGCAAGGGCATGCGATTGATCCATATTCCCGCGGCAAAGTTCGGGTCAGGCGAGGAATTCGTAGTCGGTATCACCGTTTTTCAGGAAAATCACAACCTGCGCATCGACAGCGGTAAACGTTACCTGAACATGAGGCCGGCTGATTTTGACCCCTATGTCGACAGCCGCGCGAAAAGAGGAAAATTCCTGCCAAAAGGGTTTCGTCGAGTCCGCTCGATCGTACCCGTTGCGAGATGATGTTCCTGTAGAATCAACCATTATCTGATTGAAGTCCTGTAAAAATGAATATGAGCCAAGCCCTGTTTGAATCCGACGTTGCCGATCTCGAGTTATTGCATCGGGGAAAAGTAAGAGATATTTACGAGGTGGATGAAGATCACCTGTTGATCGTCACCAGTGACCGCATCTCGGCATTCGATGTCGTTCTTCCCCAACCGATTCCGGACAAGGGCCGCATCCTGACACGGATTGCCGATTTCTGGTTCGGACGAACCTCGGATCTGGCGCCAAACCATTTGAGCGGGCGTACGCTGGAACAGGTTGTGCCGCGTACCGCAGATCGGCCGGCGCTTGCGGGACGCAGCATAGTCGTCAAGAAACTGAAACCATTGCCGGTTGAAGCCATTGTCAGAGGATATCTGATCGGCTCCGGCTGGAAAGACTACCAGAAAACCGGAGCGGTATGCGGAATTGCCCTGCCCGCAAACCTGAAGCAGGCGGACCGGTTGCCGGAAGCGATTTTCACCCCGTCCACGAAAGCGCAGGCGGGAGACCACGACGAAAACATCAGCTACCCGCAAATGGTCGGGTTGCTCGGCGAAAACAGGGCCGCGCAGGTGCGCTCCCTGAGCCTGGAGATCTATACCCGCGCGGTCGAGTATGCGGCCGCTCGCGGCATTATTATTGCCGATACCAAGTTCGAATTCGGCGTTGATGAAAACAACACGTTGCACCTGATTGACGAGGTCCTGACCCCGGATTCATCACGATTCTGGCCGGTCGATCAGTATCGACCCGGAACCAGCCCACCGAGTTTCGACAAACAATTTGTCCGCGATTACCTGGAGACTCTCGGCTGGGACAAAACCTCTCCAGCGCCACAATTGCCGCAAGAGATCATCACGAGAACAGCGCAGAAATATGCAGAGGTGGAGCAGGCGCTGACTTCCTGAACAGGCTTCGTTAGTGAAACCGGACGTGCCGGTGAAATTGAAAATCCGGTTTCAAAGCGCCGAAGCCCGCATGGCCGGTATCGACACGAAAAAACTCATTGAGAGACTGGAGGACGATTGCCGGGGAAACGGCATGCCGAAAGGCGCAACCCTGTTCAAGGATGACCGCGCTACGACACTGTACCGGGTGCCGTCGGAAGTGGGTGACTTGATCGTCAAACGATACAACACGAAAAATCTGTGGCACCTGTTGCGGCGAAACTTTCAGGTCAGCCGCGCCAGAAACTGTCTCAGGATGGCGCAAAGATACAGCGCTGCGGGTATCCGGGTAGCGCAGCCCATTGCCATGATCGAGAGCCGTCTGGGGCCTTTTGCCGGTCGTTCCTGGTATGTCAGCCGATTCGTCGATAGCGTCCTGCTGTCGGATTATCTTGATATGGAAGACTGGGCAACGCCGCTTCACTCCATACAGGGGAAAGTTCCGGCGCTGTTCGAGGTCTTGCGGGATCATGCCCTGTCCCACGGCGATATGAAGGCGACCAACCTGCTCGTACACGATGACAATCTCGTTGTGATCGATCTGGACAGTGCAAAACAACACCGCTGGAAATTTTTTCACCGGCTTGCGTTACGCCGTGACAAGGCGCGGTTTCTTGAAAACTGGAATGAGCAACCGTTATTGTACCGACACTTGGAGTGGGAACTCGCGCATATCGGATCGTAATGGCATGAACACATTTACAGGACAGGGCACAGATCCCGGGGGGTGGATTGACAGATTGTGGCAAAAGGACAAAACCCTGTGGAAATCCGCATTTGCCAGCGGCGATGACCCGGGTAAATGGCTGGGATGGCTGGATGCGGTCGAGTGGATGCGCGAACAGATTGGCCCGCTGTCCGTCTGGGCAGATGAAATCTGCAAATGCGGCAGGTACGACCATGCCGCGTTGCTCGGTATGGGCGGGGCGAGCCTGGCTGCCACGGTTTTTTCCGGTTTATTTACCAGTCGACCCGGGTTTTTGCCGTTGACTGTAGTGGATACGACGTCTCCTGCACAAATCAACGCGCTTGATTTCGACCCTGCAAGGACGTTGTTTGTGGTTTCCAGCAAGTCCGGCCGCACGCTGGAAACGAACGATTTGCTGGCATGGTTTTATGAACAGGCCGGGCGCGAGGACAAAAATGCGGGGGGGCGCTTTGTCGCCATTACGGACGCCGGCTCTCCACTTGCCCGCAAGGCATCGCAGTCGGGTTTCTGCCGTGTATTCCTGAACCCCGTGGATATCGGTGGACGTTATTCGGCGCTGAGTTTCTTCGGTCTCGTTCCGGCGGCGCTCATCGGGGTCGACCTGCGTTTGCTGCTGGAAAATCTGATAAGTTTCTGCGCCCGGGTAAAATCGGGAGAGGACACCACGGTCACCGCGCTGGCTCGGCTGCTCGGCGACAGCGCACTGTCGGGGAAGAGGCGGATGCGGCTTGATATCGCAGAACCGCTTGCGCCCCTGGGCGCCTGGATTGAACAACTGATCGCCGAAAGTACGGGCAAAAACGGGGTCGGGCTGATTCCGCTTCATGGGGAAACCGGAGGCGCATGCGACCGCAAGGAGGCAGGACCGGAGGGCGGCTTCACCATAAACATCGCAGCCGGATTCGCCCGCTGCGAGGACGTTGCGCATGCTGATTTGAGCTGGTCGCTGAACGAACCCTGCGATATCGCCAGAGAGTTCTTTCGCTGGCAAATGGCGGCAACACTGGCAACGGTGATCATGGACATCAATCCCTTTGATCAGCCGGATGTGGAACAGGCGAAAAGTAGCGCGCGGACACTGGTCGATGAGAAACGGTCGGTCGGGTTACGGGCGTTGATGGAAAACGATTTTTGTATCTTTTATACCCGTGACGCCGGCCTCGCCGCGCCGGCCGGCAACCGGCTTGCGGATGTGTTCGAGCAATTTCAGTCCGGCCTGGCGGCGGCTGAATATCTCGGCATTACAGCCTGGCTGCCCGCATTCACTGCGGTCGTGGAGAATCTTCAGCAAATCAGGACACAGTTGTCACGCAGCTTGCAGTTGCCGACAACGCTGGGATTCGGTCCGCGCTACCTGCACTCCACGGGGCAGTTGCACAAGGGCGGCCCCGCGAGCGGTTGCTTTATCCAGATCACGGAAAGTAAACTTGAGGCCTTGCCGATTCCGGGTCGTCAATACGGTTTTCATGATCTCCACCGCGCCCAGGCTGACAGCGATTACCTCGTTCTTGCAAACAAGGCGCGTCCGATCATGCGTATTGCACTGAAAGGCGACAGACTCGAAGCCTTGCGCCGTCTGCGCGAGGGGCTGGCGGAAATTGCCGCCCCGGATTTACCCGAACTGTCCGGTTTGCAAACACCATGCTCACATTCCAGCAGTTGATCATGGCCCTCCAGCAGTACTGGAGCGCACAGGGCTGCGTGCTCATGCAGCCCTGTGATATGGAGATGGGGGCCGGCACATTTCATCCGGCGACGTTCCTGGCGGCAGTGGGTCCGGAGCCGATTCGTGCAGCCTATGTGCAACCGTCGCGGCGCCCTGCAGACGGCCGCTACGGGGACAATCCCAACAGGTTGCAGCATTATTTCCAGTTCCAGGTCATGCTGAAACCCTCACCGGATAATTTTCAGGATCTGTATCTGGGTTCATTGGCCGGCCTCGGGCTGGATATGCAGAAAGACGATATTCGTTTTGTCGAGGATGATTGGGAGTCGCCGACACTTGGCGCCTGGGGGCTGGGCTGGGAAATCTGGCTGAACGGCATGGAGGTCTCCCAGTTCACGTACTTTCAACAGGTCGGAGGCCGCGACTGCCGGCCGGTGAGCGGAGAGATCACGTACGGCCTCGAACGCATCGCCATGTATCTGCAAGGAGTGGATTCCGTATTCGACCTGGTCTGGAACGGGGCCGAAAGCTGCGGCGCTGCCGGACAATACAAATATGGCGACTTGTATCTGCAAAATGAACAGGAACAGTCCGCCTACAATTTCGATCATGCCAATGTCGGGATTTTGAAGGAGCAGTTCGACAACGCCGAGGCTACCGCCCGCCAGCTTCTTCAGGAAAATCTTTCCCTGCCGGCTTATGAACAGGTTTTGAGAGCATCCCATACGTTCAATTTACTGGAGGCCCGGCGCGCAATCGGTGTTACTGAGAGAGCCAGATACATTGGACGGGTGAGGAATCTGGCCAAGGGCGTAGCCGACAAATATTACGACAGCCGGAAAAAACTCGGTTTCCCCAGAGGGAAAGCCGGGACGGACGGTTCGTAATCCGCAATGAGCGCGGAGAGTTGATGGTGTCGAGCGAAAGAAATTTTCCTGCCGCGAGAAAGTCGCTGCTGGTTGAGCTCGGTACCGAAGAGTTGCCGCCAAAAGCGCTGAAAAACCTGGCGCAATCGTTTGCCGCAACGTTTTTCCGGGGACTGGTTTCAGAAGGACTGGCACGAGACAACGCGGCAGATATGAAGTGGTACGCAACCCCCCGGCGCCTGGCAGTCGGAGTCCGTAATGTACTGGAGATACAACCCGACCGCATAGAGGAAAAAAGAGGCCCGGCGTTGCAGGCTGCATACGATCAGCATGGCGCCGCAACTCGCGCCGCACAGGGGTTCGCCCGGTCTTGCGGGGTGAAACTGTCCGCCCTTGGGACGAGACGGACTGAAAAGGGCGCCTGGCTGGTTTTTGAAAAAAAGCGGCCGGGGAGCGGTCTTGATGAAGTGGTAACACGCTGTCTGGAGCACAGCATCCGCTCCCTGCCTGTTGCAAAAAGAATGAGATGGGGAGATCATGAGGCGGAATTTGTCCGCCCGGTTCGCTGGCTGCTTGCATTGCATGGCAGCAACGTGGTGCGCACCAGGGCGCTGGGACTTGAATCCGGCAGGACGACGAGAGGACATCGCTTTCACAGCGCCGGCTGTGTCGAGATACCCTCTGCCGATCAATACCCCGATTTGCTTGAAACCGAAGGCAGCGTTATTGCAGACTACGCTCAACGTCAATCGGTCATCCGGGAACAGGCAGCGCGGCTCGCGGACAAGACGGGGGCCAGAGTCCTCATGCGACAGGAGTTACTTGATGAAGTGACCGGACTGGTGGAATGGCCGGTTGCGCTGGCCGGCGAATTTGACCGGCGATTCCTGGAACTGCCACAAGAAGTATTGATCGCTACGATGGCCGATCACCAGAAATATTTCCACATGGTCGATGACCGTGACCGGCTGGCGCCCGTATTCGTAACGATAAGCAATACAGAGAGCAAATCCCCCGAACGGGTGCGGCAGGGTAATGAGCGGGTATTGCGCGCCAGATTGTCCGATGCCGGGTTTTTCTGGCGCACGGACCAGAAAATACCATTGCGAAACCGGGTCGGGGATTTAAGAGGGGTGTTGTTTCATGATCGGCTCGGCACGGTGCATGACAAGGTCGGGCGCATCCGCAGAGTCAGCCGCTTTATTGCCGGGCAGCTTGATGTTGACGCAAAGGCCGTGGATACAGTTGCCGAGCTATGCAAGGCGGACCTCGTTACCGGCCTGGTCGGTGAGTTCCCGGAATTACAGGGTACAATCGGCAGATACTATGCCCGCAACGAGGGTTACGGGGAATCCGTTGCCAATGCGATCGAGACGCATTACAAACCGCGGACTGCCGCCGATACGGTACCGTCCGACCCGCTGGCAATATGCGTCGCCCTGGCTGACCGAGCCGACAGTCTGGTCGGATTGTTCGGTTGCGGGGAATCTCCGGGCGGAGACAAGGATCCGTTTGCGCTGCGCAGGGCGGCGCTCGGGGTATTCCGCATGATCGTGGAAAATCAGCTGGACCTTGATTTGTATGCACTCTATGACGAAACATCGAAACTCTCGTTATGCGGCTCCGATACTTCATCCCTGCCTGTTGTCGAATCCGTGGACGAAGAGCGCCGCACCGACCTCGTCAAGCAGGTCTATGATTTTACGATGGAGCGTTCCAAAGGCTATTTTGAATCACAGGGCTACAACGCCGATCAGTACGCGTCCGTGTCCGGCGCCCGGCCGGCGCCGACCCGGCCGCTGGATTTCGCGCGGCGTCTTGAGTCGGTGCATTACTTTTTCAACAACCACACGAGCGCTGCCCAATCCCTCGCTTCAGCCAACAAACGAATCGGCAATATGCTGTCGAAGAGCGATGTGGCGGTCGAGGCAAGAGATTTCGACGCGAACGCGGCCTGCGAACCGGCCGAGAAAGATCTGGCAGCCATACTTGAACGCATTGGCGGTCAGGTACACGACCGTTTCCGGGCGCATGACTATATTGCGGGGCTTTCCCAACTGGCCGCATTGAAGGAGCCGGTGGACCGATTTTTCGATCATGTTATGGTCATGCACAACGACAAAACGATCCGCCGCAACCGATTGGCGACACTGGCGAGGATTCGTCAGTTATTTCTGGGGGTCGCGGATATTTCAAAAATCAGAATCAAACCGTGAACCCGGACTCCTTTAACGACATGATCGACGAGGTGCGGCGATTCCATCGAAAACACCGCTTTCATGAAGAGAAAGGCGAAGATATGGTATATCGGACCGCACTTATGGCCGAGGAACTCGGAGAGATTTCCGCTTGTGTGACGAAGGGAAAATCGACGGAAGAACTGGCCGAGGAATGCGCAGACCTTTTGATTCTGCTGCTGGGCAATGCCGTTGCCGCTGATTTTGACCTGAACGAGGCCTTCTGGCAGAAAATGCAGAAAGTCAACCTGCGCACCGGCAAGATCATTGACGGGCGCATTCGGGTGTCGGATTTTGCGCAAGTCGGCGACAATGGTGATGAGGATACTCCTCAGACAGTGGACTGAGAACCCGGGGAAAGTCACAATACAATATGGATAACCGGAAACTGATCGTGCTGGACCGCGATGGCGTGATTAATGAGGATTCGGACAGCCATATCCGCTCGCCTGAACAGTGGGTTGCCATTCCCGGCAGCCTCGAAGCGATTGCCCGGCTATGCCGGCAGGACTATCAAATCGTCGTTGTGACCAATCAGTCCGGGATATCGCGAGGATATTATTCGGTCAATACCCTCAACCGCATCCATCAGAAAATGCTGGATGAACTGGGTCATTCCGGTGGAGAGATCAGCGCATTTTTCTTCTGCCCGCATAGCGATCAGCACCATTGTGAATGCAGAAAACCAAAGCCGGGAATGTTGCTGGAGTTGGCGCAGCGCCTGAAATGCAATCTGCATGATGTTCCTGTTGTAGGGGACTCATTGCGTGACATACAGGCGGCGCAAGCGGCAGGGGCCAGACCGGTTCTGGTCGAAACCGGCAAGGGCCTGGACACGTTGAAACTGCTGCAATCCGGCCGGATTCACGAAAAATTCAGACAGGCGCCACGGTTCAGCGATCTGGCGTCTTTCGTTGATCACATACTCGCTCCCGTTACATAGCGGATGAACGATCGGCCATACGCTGGATACCGCCGGATATATGCACGACGCCGTTAATGGTATTCGAGGTATGATCGTCCCGGCCAAGCGCAGGGGCAACCCCCCGTGGCCGCCCGCCTCCTGTTCCGTATACGGCCAGCGCCGGTCTGCGGGCAGACACAAAGACCCTGCCCGATGAGAGCAATGAAAACAGGCTTGTTGTTTTGCCGGGCCCTGCTCTACTTCACCGGTCAGGTGATGAGTACAGTCGTTGTTTGCTGCCTCGCATTACTGTGTTTCAGACTGCCCTCGCTGACCCGCGCCCGTGTGATCGGAGTCTGGGCGCGGTTCAATATCCGTACACTGGGCTGGCTGTGCGGTGTTCACTACCGCGTATCGGGCATAGAGAATATTCCCCCGGGGCCAGCCATCGTCATGGCCAACCATCAGTCCGCATGGGAAACGCTGGCCTTTCAGTTGATTTTCCCGGCACAGTCCTATTTATTGAAGCAGGAATTGCTGTGGATTCCGGTTTTCGGATGGGGTCTGGCGCTGAACCGGCCGATCTCGATCAATCGTTCCAGGAAAATCCGCGCGCTTGATACCCTGGTCCAGGAAGGCGTGATCCGGCTGAAAGAGGGCCGCTGGCTCGTTATATTCCCTGAAGGGACGCGTCGCAGCCCCGGCGACATGACAAAATTTCAGATCGGAGGCGCCATGATCGCGGCAAAATCAGGCTATCCGGTCGTACCGGTGGCCCACAATTCGGGAGTGTTCTGGCCAAAAAGGAGTTTTCTGAAATATCCGGGAACGATTGAGGTCATCATTGGTCCGATGATCACAAGCCGCGGCAGGAAAGCGCGCCAGATCAACCGGGAGGTGGAAGAGTGGATTACAACAAGGCAACAAGCCTTGCCGCGCACCCGTTCAGGCATTTGACAGGGCGACAAACTGCAGGACGTCGAGTTTTTCGGCTCTCAGGGAGGAATTGACGCCGGCGCTCGAAAACTGGGATTCCGAAACGAGGTTTTTCAATGAATTTTTCAGGATCTTTCGGCGCTGGGAAAACGCCTGTCTGACAATGTTGTTCAACCTGTGGCTATCGTTGACGAGATGAGAGATCGACTGTGGATAAAGTCTTGAAACGGTTGAATGAACCCCGGGAGGCGGAGTAAAAGATTCGGGAGCAACATCGAACAGGCATTCACAACGCAACTCAAGAGCGGTCATGACCGACAGGCGGCCATAGTGTTTGCTGTCCGGGCCGGCAGACAATCTCAATGCCACCTCCTTTTGTAACATCAGCATCATGTCGTTGATCAGTCCTGCGTTATCGATCAGGTGAAATAATAACGGGGTCGATATGTTGTAGGGAAGATTGCCTATGATCCTGATTTTGCTCGCAGCCCTTTTTTCCGGGATCAAGTTGCCGGTAAACAGCGACTGGATGGGAAGCGTCAGCACATCCTGCTCGATCACGGTCAGTTTTCGTGAGTCGAATTTCCGCCCCAGTAACGCTGCCAGATTGCGGTCCAGCTCGACTGCTATAACATGATCGACATGTTCCAGCAGCCTTTCTGTCAACACTCCGGTACCCGGACCAATTTCCAGAATTATCTGATCGCTTTGCGGCGAAAACGCCCGAATCATTCTGTCCAGGACCCATGCATCGTTGAGAAAATGCTGTCCGAATCGTCTGCGAGCAACGGACCTGTTGAGGACATCACGAGGCATCACCTGTAACCGCCCGTGTCTGTCCGGCAAACTCCAGCGCAAGGTTGATCGCAGCCAGCAAACTGGTTTCACTGGCCGCGTCGCTCCCGGCAAGCTCAAGAGCGGTACCGTGATCTACCGATGTACGGATAATCGGCAGACCCAGGGTCACATTGACCGCCTCCCCGAACCCGCTGTGCTTGATTACCGGCAATCCCTGATCATGATACATGGCCAGTATTGCATCCAGTGTACCGGCAACGGAGCGGGTGAAAATCGTATCTGCGGGCAAGGGGCCGACCACCTCCATCCCTCGACTGCGCAGACCATCCAGGGCCGGCCCGATAATGGTGATTTCCTCTGTTCCCAGATGTCCGCCCTCTCCGGCGTGAGGATTCAACCCGCATACGCCAATTACCGGAGCAGGAATGCCATACAACGCCGAAATTTCCGCGTGTATAACTTCAAGAACCGCTTCAATGCCGTGTCGGGTTATGTTTTCCGGTACCTCACGCAATGGCAGATGCGTAGTAGCCAGACAGACTCGCAACGAACCTCTGGCCAACATCATGACCGGGCGAGCGCAGCAGGTTCGTTCTGCAATCCATTCCGTATGCCCGCAAAACGGGATTCCGGCATCGTTGATCGTGCCTTTATGTACCGGAGCGGTCACCATGCCGTGAAAGCCATGCGCCTGACACAGGTTTACCGCCCGGTCAATACAATCGATCACATAGCGGCTGTTATGCGGGTTCAGTTTTCCCGCTGTCACCGGCGCCGGCAAGAAAACCGGCGCCACCTGCATATGACCGGGTTTGTGGGGATGGATCCATGATGGATCATCAACGAGGGATATTTCCATGTTGATACCCAGCCGGGCTGAACGATCCTTGATGAGAAGCGGGTCACCGGTGACAGCAAGACGACCGGAGATGGGATGTTGCAACGCCCGGATGACGATATCCGGCCCGATACCCGCCGGCTCACCGCTGCTGATCACAATTTGCGGGTCGAACATCCTCCGAATATACTCACCCCGCCCGCATCATCGCCAGATTACGCTTGTCGCGGTCGAATACCAGGGCAAGCAGATGAACTGTCTTGCTGCCCGTGCGGTACTTGCCCGCATAATCCTTATCCCGCATCTGAACAAGCGCCTCCTCCAGCCTCGCCTGTACTTGCGCTTCCCGCGCTACCTTCAATTCCAGCACAAATACCTGACCACCACGCGCCAGGACCATGTCAGAACGACCCCGACTCGTGGAATCCTCAACCCGAATGTCCATACCCAGTATCACAAAACACGAATACAGCAGGGACGCATAATACCCCTCGCCATATTCTCCCGCTTCACGACCGCCCCATTGATACGGAATACCGGCGAAGAACGCCTGCAATTCCCGTTCAAATCCCGCAAAGTCGTTGCCGTCCAGCAAGGCAAGCAACGCCCTGCCGTACTCCGATACCCGCACTACATCCCCGGTAACCGCCTCCAGCAATTGCCGGTTCAGACTCAATCTCACTTCATGATTGGGATAGTCCAGTGTGTAGAAAATACCCTCGGGACGATCTTCCTCATCCACAAGGGTCAGATAACCGCACTGGAATAACAGGGCGTTCAGATTGACCCGCTCAACCTCAAATGTGGACAGGTCGCTGTCGTACATATGCAGGTTCTCCAAATCCAGCGTATTGACCGCCCCGCTTGCCATGCGCTCGTACAAAAAGGAAGGCGTGCCGGTCTCATACCACCATGGTTTGAACTCCCGGTTCCTGAAATACAGCAGGATGTCAAACGGGTTGTAAACCTTTTCCTTCCCGCGCCAGTGATAGCCGTTGTACCAGTGGCGAATATTCTCGCGGTCATCGTCCGTCACATCCGCCAGTTCGGGAGCGAACACCGTTTCAAGGTCATCCTCGGTATAACCGCAGATTGTGGCGTATTCAGGGTTCAGGCTGAGGTCGTAGAGGTTATTGAGTACCGAGAACAGGCTGACCTTCGAGTACATGCTGATGCCGGTGATAAAGACGAAACGAATGTAGTCGGCGCAGCCCTTGATCATGCCGTAGAAGCCGCGCAGATAATCACGGTTCTCCTGCGCCAGTTCCTTGTTCTCCAGCGCATCCAGTATCGGCTTGTCGTATTCGTCTATCAGAATCACCACCTGTTGTCCGGTGTCCCGGTAGAGATAACGAATCAGACGTTGCAGGCGGTCCGGGGCGGTATAGTCCAATGGCGGCGGTTCAATACCCGCATCTTCCTCGTGCGCGATTAGCTGGTTGAAGATATTGCTCTTCAGGTTCCCCGACTCGCTGTAGTTCGAGTCAAAGCTCAGACGCACCACCGGATGTTTGTTGTTCCAGTCCCAGCGTTCATGAATATAAAGTCCGCGGAACAGTTCCTCGTTGCCCTCGAACAACTCCTTCAGGGTAGAGATTAACAGGCTCTTGCCGAACCTTCGCGGGCGCGACAGGAAGTAGTATTCGCCCTCATCGACCAGTCGTTCAATATGGCGGGTCTTGTCCACATAGTAACACTCCTTGCTACGAATGTTGCGAAAGGCCTGCATACCGATCGGTAGTCTGCGCCTGCTCATGGTCATCGTCCGTTGAGAAAAGTTTTCACATCATAACACAAAGTCAACCAATCAAAATTCCGCCTCAATCCGGGCGCATCACGGCCAAGGCCATCAACCACTCCGGCGACGAAGGTATGAAGGCATTCAGTATACAAGAGACAAATACAAGACGCCGGGACCACTCAACCGCTTGCCCGGACGCGAAAGCGGTGGCGATGGTAAGCGATGTCAAAGGGTGTTTTGGCATGAAGAACGAGCATATCGTCCCGAAAGGCCGTGGTAATCTGCCCGCGTGCACGGGTAAAAAACTCGGTGTGTTCCGATACCTTCAGATCATCGTTCCAGCGCACCCGGCGAACGGCTTCAGTACGGGCAATGAAGTAATTTTGCACTTTGTCAACGACACGATTTTCGCCGAACATCCGGTTGAGCGGAATTTTTGGCGGTACAGAAGAGGAAACCGGGATATTCTGGAAGTCATGCAGGATATAAAAGGGGAGGTCAATATACCGACCGCCGAGTATGTCGATTTCATCGTGTTCCTCCATGCTGGAAATGAGAGAGCCAAGTTTTTGACGGCGACTGAATACAAAATCATCGTCCAGCAACAAGAAGTATCGGGTTTTAATTCGCTTGAGCGCTGCATTCCTGCCGGCCGAGATGCCGGTATCGTAAGGCATGATCAGATTTTCCACTCCGTCCGGACGAGCGGGATTTTTGCTGTCATCAACAACCAGGATATTGGCCTTCGGATAACGGCGCTTGATACTTCTGACCAGCCTCCTGACCGCATAGGGGCGCTCAAAGGTTTTGATTACGAGGGTCAGGCCGCCGATGTCCGAATGATCTTTTGGCGCGAAAAAATCGACAATCCGCTCAAGCGCAAGCATTGAACCAATGACCATGTCATAGCACGGCCTGGCAAGGAAGCGCAATTTGCCGTATACCAGCTTGCCGTACAGAAAATTCTTCTGCCTGGCCGATAGCGGATTCATGGAGGAAGATTACGACCCGGGTAGCACACGACACCCGTCAATTATGTACATGATGCCGCCCGCATCATCGCCAGATTACGCTTGTCGCGGTCGAATACCAGGGCAAGCAGATGAACCTTGCTGTTGCCCGTGCGGTACTTGCCGGCATAGTCCCTGTGCCTCATCTGAACAAGCGCCTCCTCCAGCCTCGCCTGTACTTGCGCTTCCCGCGCTACCTTCAATTCCAGCACAAATACCTGACCACCACGCGCCAGAACCATGTCAGAACGACCCCGACTCGTGGAATCCTCAACCCGAATGTCCATACCCAGTATCACAAAACACGAATACAACAGGGAAGCATAATACCCCTCGCCATATTCTCCCGCTTCACGAGCGCCCCACTGGTACGGAATACCGGCGAAGAACGCCTGCAATTCCTTGCCGAATCCGTCAAAGTCGTTGCCGTCCAGCAAGGCAAGCAACGCCCTGCCATACTCCGATACCCGCACTACATCTCCGGTAACCGCCTTCAGCAATTCTTCATTCAGGCTCAATTTCACTTCATGATTGGGATAGTCCAGCGTGTAGAGAAATCTCGAACCCTCGATTTTCTGATCCACAAGGGTCAGATAACCGCACTGGAATAACAGGGCGTTCAGATTGACCCGCTCAACCTCGAATGTGGACAGGTCGCTGCGATACATATGCAGGTTCTCCAAATCCAGCGTATTGACCGCCCCGCTTGCCATGCGGTCGTACAAAAAGGAAGGCGTGCCGGTCTCATACCACCAGGGCAGAAACTCCCGGTTCCTGAAATACAGCAGGATGTCGAACGGGTTGTAAACCTTCTCTTTCCCCAGCCAGTGGTAGCCGTTGTACCAGTGGCGAATATTCTCGCGGTCATCGTCCGTCACATCCGCCAGTTCGGGAGCAAACACAGTTTCGAGGTCGTCATCGGTATAACCGCACAGGGTGGCATAGTCGGGGTTCAGGCTGATGTCGTAGAGGTTATTCAGTACCGAGAACAGGCTGACCTTCGAGTACATGTTGAGGCCGGTGATGAAGACAAAACGAATATAATCCGCGCAGTCCTTGATCATGCCGTAGAAACCACGCAGATAATCGCGGTTCTCACGCGCCAGTTCCTTGTTCTCCAGTACATCCAGTATCGGCTTGTCGTATTCGTCTATCAGTACCACCACCTGCTCGCCGGTCTTGCGTTCAAGACGTTGTATGACATTGCGAAGACGTCTCGCCCCGCTATCCGACCGTATGGCAGGCTCAAGTCCATACTGTTGCTCAATACTTTCCAGTTGTTCGATAATGTCCTTTTCCAGTTCGCCTCGCTCATTGTATTTGCCTCCAAAACTCAACCGCATCACCGGATGCCTGACGCTCCAGTCCCAACGCTCATGGATATGAAGCCCGCGAAACAGTGGTTCGTTGCCGGCAAACAGTTCGTGCAGGGTGGAAATCAACAGGCTCTTGCCAAAACGCCGCGGGCGCGACAGGAAGTAGTATTCGCCCTCATCGATCAGTCGTTCGATATGAGGGGTCTTGTCCACATAATAGCACTCCCTGCCGCGAATATTGCGAAAGGCCTGTATACCGATCGGCAGTCTGCGCCTGTTCATGTTCATCGCTTTGGTCATCGTCCGTTGATGGAATCCGGCACATCGTAACACAAAGGGGATGTCGTATTTTCCGGTATCGGCGCATGCGGAAAATGACACACGGGCGGCCACAAGGGCCGCCCATACGGTATCTTCATTTATGCACAATCCTTACTCTGTAAAATCCACCAATGGAAGTTCCGCCTCAATCCAGCCGAATCTTTCAAAATCAATTCGACCGTTTTTGTCAAACACGATTCCCTCATCGCTCAGCAGGGCTTTTTGTCGATAGGCGCCGCCGCCTTCCTTGCGCTCGCTGACCTCTCCCTTGCTGTTGATTACCCGGTGCCAGGAAATGCCTGCGTGCGCCGGAGTAGCCGCCAGACAAAAACCAACCTGACGGGCGGAACAACCGGCCATACGGGCAATTTTCCCGTAGCTGGTCACGTTGCCGGCCGGGATTCTTTTCACTATATCCCGAATTTTGTCGTACCGGATCATCGCAATAATCGCGTTCCCTGAAGAATCAGCCGGCTGTCCAGCAGAAAACAGCAGGAGACGGCAAGCAATGTCAGCAAAGGAAGCGCAATTTGCCACATACCAGCTTGCCGTACAGAAAATTCTTCCATCTGGCCGATAAGTGGATATGGCGGCAGTCAATCACTCCACCGTTACCGACTTGGCGAGGTTTCTGGGTTTATCTACATCAGTGCCTTTGATCAGGGCTACGTGGTAGGCGAGAAGCTGGAGGGGGATCGTGAAAATGACGGGAGCGATAGAATTGTCGACCGGAGCCACATCAATGACCTGGAGATTTCCCTGATTGGTCATTCTGGCGTTGGAATCGGCAAAAACGATCAGTTTTCCGCCGCGGGCGCGCACTTCTTCGATGTTGCCCTTGAGTTTGTTCAGCAATCGGTCATTGGGAGCGACCGATATGACCGGCATTTCGCTATCCACGAGCGCCAACGGGCCGTGCTTCAGTTCTCCGGCAGGATAGGCTTCTGCATGAATGTATGAAATTTCCTTGAGTTTCAACGCCCCTTCCAGAGCAATCGGATAGTGTACGCCCCGTCCCAGAAACAGGGCATGACGCTTGTCTGCAAATTGTCCTGCAATGACCCGGATTACCGGTTCGAGTCGCAGCGCGTCCTCCACCTTTCCGGGCACTTCTCGCAGTTCCCTGACCAGTCTGGCTTCGTCCTTTGCAGTCAGATTGAATCTGCGCCCGACCGCCATGCCAAGCAGACACAACGCGGCCAGCTGGGTTGTGAATGCCTTGGTCGAGGCGACTCCGATTTCCGGTCCCGCGTGAGTCATCAGGATCAGATCGGTTTCCCTGACCAGGGCGCTGTCTGCAACATTGCAAATTGCCAGGGAATATTTATAACCCTCCGTTTTGGCGAGGGCCAGGGCGTTCAATGTATCAATGGTCTCACCGGACTGGGACAAGGCGACCACCAGACAATCATCGGGCACGGCATGGCTGCGGGAATGAAACTCACTGGCAATCTCCACCTGGCAAGGGATACCAGCCCCCTCGAACCAGTGGCGGGCCACCATACCGGCATGATAACTGGTTCCGCAGGCAATGATCTGAATGGATCGGGTACGGTCGAAGACGGCGCTGGCCTTGTTGCCGAAACAGGCTTCAAGGACACGGGTTCCGCCAAGCCGCCCTTCCAGAGTATCGGCAATCGCGGTCCCCTGTTCGTGAATTTCCTTTGCCATGAAATGGCGGTAATCTCCGGGACCGGTAGCCTCCGCGGGGATTGCGCTGACCCTGACTGCGCGACGCCGGGGTTGACCTGACTGATCGGTGATCGTAATAGCGCCTCCCTTTATGTCAACGATATCGCCATTTTCAAGGACATGGAAATCCCGCGTAACGGGGGTCAGCGCCGACATGTCCGAGGCAATGAACGCCTCGCCCTGACCGATCCCCGCCACCAGCGGTGAGCCGCGCCGCGCCCCGATCAGACGATCCGGTTCATCCGCGCTGATCACGCCGATGGCAAACGCGCCTTCCAATACCGCAAGCGCCGCCCTGACCGCTTGCAGAAGATCGAGACCTTCCCGGTTATGTCGATATATTTCATTGACGATGACCTCGGTATCGGTGTCGGAATGAAATTCCATTCCATATGCGATTTGCGATTGCCTGAGGCTCTCGTGGTTCTCGATAATGCCGTTGCAGACCAGCGCCACCCGGGCGCCGCCCATGTGAGGATGGGCATTGGTTTCCGTGGCAGGGCCATGGGTTGCCCAGCGGGTATGGGCAATGCCCGTTGTGCCGTGCATGACATCGGAAGCGGCAAGCGCCTTTTCCAGTTCGGCAATTTTGCCAACACTGCGAATACGGGAAATATTGCGCTGCGACCCGGTCAGCGCAATGCCGGCAGAATCGTATCCACGGTACTCCAAGCGTTTCAGCCCGTCCAGCAGAACGGGAAGCGCATCGGATTTTGCAACCGCGCCGACTATCCCGCACATAAGCTGTTTTCCGTTGAGGACATTTATGCCGGAGTCCGCTTCTTGTCGGGGCGTTTCCAATGCCTGACCAAACGCTGCCGCGCACGGGCCACTGCGAGCGTATCGTGTGTTACATCACGGGTGATGGTCGAGCCGGCGCCAATGGTCGAGCCGGCGCCAATCGTGACCGGCGCGACCAGTTGACTGGATGAGCCGACCTGTACATCATCGCCAATCACCGTTTTGTGCTTGTTGGCTCCGTCGTAATTGCAGGTAATGGCGCCGGCGCCCAGATTGACGCGCTTGCCGATCTCGCTGTCTCCGACATAGGAAAGATGATTGATTTTGCTGTGATCCCTTATCCGGCTGTTTTTTACTTCGACGAAATTTCCGATGCGTACTCCGTCTTCAAGCGCCGTCCCGGGGCGAATCCGCGCAAACGGGCCAATCCGGCAATTTCTGCCGACTATGGCATTTTCGATCAGGCTATTCGCCTCGATCACGCAGCTTCCACCGATAGTCGAGTTGCGTATGAGCGTATTCGGCCCGATCACGACCCCGTCTCCCAGTTGCACCTTCCCCTCCAGTATCACGTTGATATCAATCACGCAATCGCGGCCAAAGTCACAGGGTCCGCGCAGGTCGAAACGGGTATGATCCAGCAGTGTAATGCCCCGATTCATCAATTCTTCGGCGCGTTTCCGTTGGTAGACTCTTTCCACCCGGGCGAGGTCGGCCTTGCTGTTTACGCCAAGGGTTTCACTAACTGAATCAGGAGAAACACTCTGTATCCTGACCCCGTCCCCGACCGCGTTTGCGATTGCATCGGTCAGGTAGAACTCATTCTGCGCGTTGGCGGGACGGGTCGCAGACAGCCACCGCTTCAGCTGGCGCGCCCGGGCGCACAGACAGTTGGTATTGGTTTCCCGGATCTTTTTTTGGGCCGCGGTCGCATCCTTTTCCTCTACAATGCCGACGATCTCATTCTGGCCGTTGCGGATAATCCGACCCATTGCGTGAGGATCATCCAGCAATACGGTGAGCAGGTTCAGATGTTCACCGTGCGCAACAACCCGTTTGAGCGTTGCCCGGGAAATGAGCGGAACATCCCCGTTCAGAATCAGTACCGATGAATTTTCCGCAATATCCGGCAGCGCCTGCATGACGGCATGACCGGTTCCCTGTTGCACAGCCTGCTCGACCCATGTTGGCTGTTGCTCCGCAACCAGAGCAGGACAGCGCTGTTCGATTGCCGATATGACCCGTGCCTTGCCATAACCGACAACAACATGGATTCGTTCCGGCTCCAGCCCGGTTACCGTCTCAAGCAGATGTTGCAGCATGGGCGTACCGCCCACCGGATGCAGCGCCTTGGGCAAATCGGAGTGCATTCTTGTTCCCTGCCCGGCTGCAAGGATAATGGCTTCAAGTGGCATATTGCTGGTCTGTCAACGTGCAGTATCCGATTTGCGTTGCCTGTACACAGCGCAGGCGTTAATATCAATGGTATTGATTTTACATCTGTTTGTACGGAGTTGCCCAAATAAATGTCCCTGCAAGATCTTGAGAAAATCAAGGAAGAAATTCCCCGGGAAAGCCCGGTTAATCCGGTTGAACTGACCTTGGACAGCGAGTTTCAATTTCACTGTCATAAAAACATTTCCTGTTTCAATGAATGCTGCAAGAACATTGACATCACGCTGATGCCTTACGATATCCAGCGCCTCAAGCGCAGGGCAAACCTGTCGTCCTCCGAGTGGGTTGCAAGATATACGATACCCTTCCCGATGGATGGCCATGATATGCCCGGCCTGAAACTGGCCACCCGGCCCGGATCCACCGCCTGTATATTCCTTACGCCGGAAGGTTGCAGTGTATATGAGGATCGTCCTACGGCCTGCCGCTATTATGCCCTCGGCTCAATGGGGGTACGCAGACAGGGTTCGGCCGAAGTCGAGGATATTTACTTCGTCGTCAGGGAACCCCACTGCAAGGGGCATGAGGAACCCCGCACCCTGACTGTGAAGGAATATCTTGCAGAACAGGGGCTTGTGGAGTTTGACGAAAAAAACCGGGAGTGGCGAGACATTATCCTCAAGAAACGCTCTTCAGGCCCCACCATAGGCAAGCCAACACCCCGTTCAATGCAGTTATTCGATATGTGCAGTTACGATATCGACAACTTTCGCGCATTCCTGCAAAGTCCCGGATTCTCGGAGGTATTTGAACTGGATGAGCGGGAGCGGCAGGATCTGGTAACGGACGAGGACAAACTTTTCCAGTTTTCATGCCGTTTCCTGAAGCAGGTATTGTACGGGGAAATGAGTATTCCTGTGAAAGCGGACGCAAAACAGAAGCGTCTGCAAAAAAGGAAGCAACGTCCGGGCGAAAATCAGGAAGACATCTCTGCCGATAGCAAAAAACAACTCTGATCGTGCGCCAGGTCCACGGCGCAGTGGCACGTTAGCCACAGCGGCGGGAGTGCCCGGCAAGATCGGTTTCGTCGGTCTTGGCTGCGCCAAGGCGACCGTGGATTCGGAACGCATTCTGACCGAGTTGCGGGCACAGGGTTATCAAATGACGGCGCAATACGATGACGCGGATCTGGTCATCGTCAACACTTGCGGTTTCACGTATGACGCGATTGAGGAATCGCTGCAAACCATCGGGGAGGCGCTGCTCGCAAATGGCCGGGTGATCGTCACCGGGCGCCTGGGTGCACAAGGCGGTATCGTGCAGCAGGCTCATCCCGAAGTGCTGGCGGTAACCGGCCCCGCGACCACCCGGGAAGTGACGGAAGCGGTCCACCAGCGCTTGCCTCCGGTGCATGACCCTTTCCGGGACCCGGTGCCTGCGGGTGGTTTCAAGCTGACTCCCCGGCACTATGCTTATTTGAAGATATCGGAGGTCTGCAACCACCATTGTTCGTTCTGCATTATTCCGCAAATGCGGGACAAGCTGGCCAGTCGCCCGGCCTGTGATGTGATAGATGAGGCCGAAGCCCTGGTCAGCGCCGGAGTGCGGGAGTTGCGGATTGTTTCCCAGGACACCAGCGCTTATGGCCTGGATCTGAAATACCGCACTTCGTTTCATGGCGCTAGGCCGCTCCGATCGCATATCCAGGATCCGGCAGAGGCGCTGGGCCAACTGGGAGTATGGGTGCGATTGCACTATGTCTATCCGTACCCGCATGTCGATAATTTGATACCGCTGATGGCCGAGGGTACGCTGCTGCCTTATATTGACGTCCCGTTTCAGCACGCAAGCCGACCCGTGCTGAAAGCGATGAAGCGGCCGGCGCATATGGTCGACGCCGTGGACGATGAACAGGCGCTCGACCGCAGCGAGAGAGACGTCTCGAAGTTGATGGCGTAATCAAAGCCGAGGGCTGCGAACCACAATGCTCACCCGATGACATTATCCGGGTCAAGGTAACCGGCGCAACGAACTACGATTTGCTGGGCCACGCTGTAACCCGCGACCCGTGGAAGTGCAAGCCCGGGAAGAGGCGGTGAGAGGCTCTTGTGCGGTGTTCCGGATTCTTCGTACCGGAGCGCCGTGGCGGGATCTGCCACCGGATTACGGCGACTGGAAGAACACCCACCGGCGCTTTAGTCGCTGGCGGGACAAGGGAATCTGGGAAGGGTTGCTGGAACAGATCATGGAGGATCCGGATTACGAGTGGCTGATGATCGATGCGAGCCATATCAAGGCGCCTCCCCACGGGGCTGGGGCGCGAGGCGGGAATCAGGCGATGGAACGCACAAAAGGGGACTCAACACGAAACTGCATCTGGCCGTGGATGCGCATGGTCTGCCGGTCCGAGCGGTTGTTACGGAAGGCGCCACGGCTGATTGTAGCCAGGCTGACTTCCTGATCGAGGGGATCGATGCCGGCGCTCTGCTGGCGCACCGGGCTTATGACACCAATGCCATTGTGGCATACTGTACCGGACAGGGCATCAAGCTGGTGATTCCGTCGAAGCGCAATCGCCGAGAGCCACGGGAGCATGATGCGTATCTCTACCGTCTGCGGCATCTGGTGGAGAATGCCTTCCTGCATCTCAAGCGTTGGCGGGGCATTGCCACCCGCTATGCGAAGAATACCAGTTCTTTCCTTGCTGCCATTCATATTCGATGCCTTGCCCTGTGGACCGCTGTCTTGTGACGATAGTATCTACGAAAAAGCCGCTGATGCAGCGCAGAATCTCGACGCCGCGCTGGAGGGTTTGCGGGAAACCGGCAAAGAAACAATGCGTGTGGCGGAAGCCTTCAGGCTTCTTGCAGAGGAAGTTGAACGCAACAAGAAAGGCGTATTAACAAGGCTCTTTGGCAGGAGACGATGAATCCGTACCGACGAGGTACAATCCTCGGCCTCACTGTCGCTGAAACATTCATTCTTCTTTTTTTCCTTTTGCTGTTTGCGCTTTTCGGCTTTATCTACCAGGACAACTTGCCTCCCGAACGTGAGCCTGAAGATCCGGGAAGCGGCCCAGCAGTCTGGGACATCCCAAACCAGATTGAAACCCTGACCAGCAGAGCCGCTGCGGCGCGCAGCGCCCAAGAAGAAGCCCTGCGGGCGCGTGATGCCACAGAAAGCGAGCGCGACCGGGCGCTCGAAGAACTGAAAGACGCACATATGACCGAACAAGCGGCCACTCAGGCTCACGACAGCGCGGAATATGAACGCGATCAGGCCGTTGAAGAACTCAGGGAGGCGCGCATGGCTGAAGAGGCAGCTATCCGGGCCCGCGACGCCGCAGAACGTGAACGCGACCGGCTGTTGCTAAGCCTGTCCAAGGGAAAGAACCCGCCATGCTGGTACAAGGTCGTTGCCGACAGGGGAGGCACACGTGAGATGCCGCTCTATGTGTTCAATGTAGCCATATTCGAAGACGGGATCGTCCCGGGCCGGAGAGAAGCCCCTCCGGGCGGCGCATTTGATGATGGCGGAGGATTATACTCAGAAGAATGGGAACGCCTCGACATCGGAGGTTTACCCTACGAGAAAAAGCTCTCAGTGACAGAGAGTTCCGGGATGCGGTTCACAATCTTGTCAGTTCAGGGAAAAAGCCAGGTTCGCACTTACGAATGTGTGTTCGGCGTAAAAGTCTGGGACAAGACCCCGCCACACGCAAAAAAGAGATGGAAAGCCGCTCACGATCGAGTCATAGCAGGGAATTGAGTAAGGCTTGCCGGTGTCCGGGGAAGAGGTTTCCAAGATCGGGCCGCAGAATATGCGGGCAGTGGAAGAGACCTTCACCTATCGTTTGGTCTGGGCATTGGAAGCTGTCCGTACCCGCCGCATGTCCCTCGGCTGGTCTCCGGAGATGGTAACAGGCGGCGGCGCTGCGACGGTCGAAACCGGCGTGCCACAATTCATGATGGCGATGCTGATCCGCGCTGGCCTTCCTTCACGGCGCGCAGCCATGGCGGCGATTGAGAATGCCAAGCCTGTCTTCGTCACTCCCGCCGAGATGCGGGACTGGCTCGAATCCGACGAAATCACGGCCTACACGGACGCCAGTGACTGGCCAACGCCCGACACGGCGCTGCTATGGGCGCGGTTTCGAACTGAAGCTCTTAGCGGCGGTACCCAGAAATGGTCAATCGAATACTACAAGGGTCTGCTTGACACCGAGGTTGCACCGCTTGCTGGCCTGTATCGGATTGTCACCGACGAGGAAGATGGGCGAACTTGGCTAACCACACCGGACTATCAGCGAATCGCTGCGTTCAAAAAACCAGCCGTCGGTCCCAAGCCCAGTCTGTTCTCGGGTCGGCTGCCGGGAGGCGCCAGACTGGTGAAAGCCTTGCGTGTCGGCCATGGGAAACTGCTCTGGCCGCTGGCCGATGCGTAGGAAGAGATTGTGACCATGCTCTATACTTAATACTGTCGCCACAAGATGGCAGCCCACAGAGCGAGACAAATGCGTGAAAAGCGAACAAATTTCTCCCACTTTCACCAGCAATGGATACGTTGACATTAAACATGATCTGGCGGTCAGCTATTTTCCCCCTAAACCGAACCTGTGCCGGTTTATCAAATAATTCCCACCAAGTGACCGGAAAGGATAGATAACCCAAACTGACGCAGCTTTTTGCGCGCCAAGTCGCAAAAAATTCGACATCATTGTATAATTCCCAATAGACATACAAAGGTACTGCCATGAACCCAGAATACCCTGATAGCGAAATGCCACGAGGAACTTTTTTTGATGTCATATTTGCAGTGATCCTTATCATAGCTTCCGGGTTTAGCGCATACACAACCTATCTTGGCTTCTCGCAGGACCTGCCGCTTTACATGAGTTTCCCGATCGCGGCGATCATTGGGTTGGGGCTTTTGGGGATTAACTTCAAGATTCGGGCGGCACGCATTGCCGATAGCTCCCTCGCTTGGCCGTTCCTTGTGTTTTTTATCGTGTTTGTATTCAGCTTCATCAGCAATACGAACGCCTTTTATTCGCGACTCATTGAAGATGACATCGTGCGGGAAACGCAAGAAGAAGGGTGGTCTTTGTTTGATAAAGAGAGTACAAGGGCGCTCAAGTTGATTGATGATAATCCACAATACCAAAACGAGCTTGCGATGGTCGCGGAGGTGGAAAACGAGATTACCAAGCTCAGGGAACAAATTACTGACCCACGCAATTTAGGGCTCGGACCACGTGCCCAAGAGCACTTGAAACGGATCGAGGAGCTCCTGCAAACGGAGTCCACTGATCTGGTACCCCCTTCAGCGGAACGGCCTATACAGGAACACGATCAGTACGCCGAAAAGCTTGAGAAACACATTCGCGACCTCATTGATGAACGCTATCGCCGAGGGGTCGTGCACAAATATGTATCCCTCCACGAGGATATACAGAGAAAAAGAAACACTCATCAAAAGCGTATTAACGAGAAAAACTACCGCCGGAGCTATACTGATGAAATGCAGCGCGACCTCAAATCAATTGAGAATGAGATTAACCGGCACTTATCCCCGGTCCCAGATCTTGAACTTGATCAAATTAATGATAAAGCGGACGAAGTCGGCAAATTCAAATACACTTGGAGAAATTTCGTGCAAGCAGTAAGTCCGGTTGCAATCGCCCTTTCGGTCATATTGGGCGCTCTGCTTGATATTCTGGCTCCGATGATGTCCATCGCATTTTACCGTCCCCAATATGACTAGCCCAGATGACCTCCGAGCGAACGGGGGGCTTACAAGCCCAAACCGCGTACCGCCTCTTCCGCAGGGCGGGTATTGCTTGTTTACTGCGGGCGTTGTTGGAGCCGGAAAGTCCACGCTCCAGCACGCTTTGATTCACCGGCTCTACACGGACGAGCGCATTGATCTTACGTTCCAGAATGAAGACGGGCAAACAAATCCCAGCGGAGAACTCTTGGGCTGGATCAACAGATTCGACCGGGGCGAATTCCCTGAACGCACCCCACAAGGCACACTCCAGACTTTTTTCATTGAATTCGGTCAGAGTAGGCGATCAGTCAAACTCAGTTTCATGGAAATCTCAGGCGAGGATTTCCAGGCTATCCTGCCAAAAAGAGAACAACCTGACTACGAACCAGCGTTGCCGTCGGAGTTGGAAAATGTCCTGACAACAAAGAGCGTTAGAAAACTGTTTATCTTCGTGGCCGATACAACCCGGCACGGTCCCGAAACTACCCCGAACAAATCGACAGACGACCGAGATCAACGCCTCTTCGAAGACATGATGTTCAGCGGACTTCTCGCCCACATACGGGATCTTGGTCTAAGTCGAATCCGGCTCCTTTTCGTTGCTGCAAAATGGGACGCTGTTCCGAACCGTAATCTTGACCCCAAGCGATTCTTCGGAGAACATTTTCCTCAGACCAAGTCCGCTCTTCGCCGTTTCGAGAAAGCACAAGTTCAGTACATTCGATTCACGGTTGGAAACGTCCAGACCAGTGGAGACACAGCGGTGGGCAGCACGCGGGCACCAATCGTGGAGAAGCACGACTTTCAACCCATCAAACGTGTGATCCAGTGGGTCTACGTCCATGCAACCGATCGAACCTTATCGGGCTATCCGTCGGTTCGTTTGACGTTCTGGCAAAAGATCAAGCAATGGTCAACAACGAACTGACTTCTCCGATCTTTTTCGTTTGTGGCACACCAAGTGATCGGTATGGATTCGAATACATAACGCTCGACGGACGGCAACTTCCAGAACAGGCAACCAAGCACTTGGACACCAACCGAACTGAAAAAAATCCCCAAGGCAAGGGGGCGACGCATTTCTTCTATCATGACGGACGGGAGGGTTGGGCGATTTACGCAGAATATCGCTCAATCCACCCCAAAGACACAGATTACAACCGTGGCGCATTCATCGCTGTGGGCTGCTGGTCAAGCACAGCACTTGCTCCTGACCAAGCAATAGAAGCCTTGCTCCGTATCGAAAATATCCATCGCGAACTCAAGAAAAAGCGTCACCCGGACCGCGATTCGTTCCTCCCCGAATTTCAGTTAAGTGCATATGTGGCGCCGACTCACGTCACAATGCTGGGTTCCGAAAAAGTCGTTCGATTGCGGCTCGCCATTCTGTTCTGTCAAGCCATAGCGGGCCATGGTACATACGGTGATCCTTTCAGAAACCTGATCCTTACATCCAATGAGACCTTGCAGGGCTCGCTCGCTCGACTTTGCCCGCCCGCACCGAAAATACCCGATCCTCCCGACACAAGAAACTGGGGGGCAAGATTGTACAAGGTGGCACAGGACGCTCCGCGCACAGGACCGCAGATACGCCGAGAACTCCAAAGACTACCGAAAGACAAGTTTGCAAAAATAACCAAACTCCTGGAACGGATTGCCAATGAGGTCAAAACGCCCTCCGGCACTGGCAGTGAATGGTACCACCTGACGACCGAGGGAATTATCCTTTTCATATTTGGCACAACGATTGGAGTAGCAGCCACATTAGCTATGGTCCTGATAATACAACTTTTTCAAAGCACATGATTAGCTATTCCTATTCTTGGACGGCTGAGATGACGGATTCACATCGTAGACAGGATATTTCGGACCACATATGGCCCCTTGTTGGTGGGCCGGGCCTACTACACCAATCACCATCGTGGCGTACTGCACTGAGCAAGAGATAGAGCCGATGATTCCGTCGATTTGTCACCCCAGCACGCAACTGGCTTGGCAGGCCGTTTCGTCAGCGAGTCTCTGATCCTGCTCGCTGAGATGACCGCGAAGTGCCAATTGATGTGGGATTGACATTTCTGCTGTAGATAGCTGAGATAGAAATACCGCTGTGAGTTGCCTGGAAATATCTTCCGGTGTAGTCTTGAATTTTTCAGCCAGGAAAGCTTTCAAGCGACCTTCATTGAGTACCTTAAAGCCATTGGTCCGATCAAACTCCTTAAATCTGTCCCGGTTGCCCATCCGTGCGGTATAAACTTGCTCTTGTTCAGGAGTGATTATAACGTTTGAAGCATTTACATATGTCCATACTTTGCCGGTACATTCATCTCCGCTTATGCCACACTTATCCGGTGCATAGTCCAATCGTGCAATAGAAAAGTCCGCCGGCTCGAAAGGGAGTAAAGATACGATGATAAATTGTGCGTGGTGCTCCCGCCACTTCAGCAAAGCTGCTTCCATAAGGGTTGCAGTACGGTCTTCCTGTGTTAGGGCATCAGGCGCTACGATACTGACTCTTCTTCGTGAGCGATTCAAAAAACTGATATCTTCATCCTTAACAACCCGAAACTCATGTGCGTTCCATTCCGACTCCAGCATGCCCGGATTCTGATCTTCCGGAGCTGGTAATTCAATTCCCCCTGTGGCTTTATCTGCAACCACTTCTCCCGTTGATGGTATAGCTTTGGAGCTTTTAGACATTGTTTTCACGGTTTCCGGCTCCTGATCTGAGGCGAACATTCCGATAACCACGATAGCTAAGAATATCCAAAGTAATCCTTTCAATACCTTCCGCTTTGGCCTGGGCTTGCTGGCTATGGGGGCTTTGACTCCACAATGAGGGCAGAATTTGGCAGCTTGCCCAACATTCTTGCTACACTTCCGACAAGATAACATCTTCGCTTTAACTATAAAACCAGTGAAAATCGGGACACTTGGCCATTGTTCCATTACAACCAGTTACAGACTCCCATTGAGTCGCCACCCACCCCTCACCGGATCATGACCACCACAACGGTAACATTGTCGGGAGCCCCTCCGGCCAGACAGTCACCGACCAGGGCATCCACATAGCGCTCGGGGGCAGGCAGGTCGCGGGCAAGTATTTCGGTAATTTGATAGTCCTTCAATACTCTGTCAAGCCCGTCCGAACACAGTAAAAGCAAGTCGCCGGGAATTACCTCATGGCACAGATACTCCGGTTCGCATTCCTGATTGGGCCCCAGCGCCCGCTCCAGTGAATGCCAAGCCTGCCACGGTACGCGAGCGTCCGGGTCGGCGCGTAAAAGACGCCCGGCCCGGGTATGATCATCGGTCATCTGTACGAGAGCGCCATCGCGCCACCGATAGTATCTGGAGTCGCCGATATGTCCGGAAACCAGCCGCCGCGTTGTCCTGTCGATATGAACCGCGGTCAGGGTAGTCCCCATACCGCAGACACGGCTATGCTTCTGGCCGTGGGCATGCACCACGGCGTGGGTTGCCTGGAAGGCCTCCGCCATGATTTTTTCATCCATATGCGCGGCAGAATCCCGTTCATTCGAGTCCACAACAAACTCGGTGAGGGCGACCGCGGCAAACTCGCTGGCGACATCACCGCCAAGATGCCCGCCCAAGCCATCGGCAACAAGCGCCCAGCCGGCATGGGCGTTTTCTTCCAGATAAAAACAGTCCTCGTTATTGTCACGCTCACAACCGACATCGGTGCGTCCAGCCATGACAAATTCCAGTAGCTTTTCTTCTTCGACAGCTGAGTTTTCTTTCGGCATGGTAATTTCCGGGTAGTTGCGCTGGCCCCGGGAGGCTTGCGCGTTACAGGGGGAGTCAGGGCGAATCCATAGAGCTTTTTCGGCTGTTTTTCGGGGGATACTGATTACAGGTGCCACATTATACCAGATAAAACACGGGAAGGGGGCACTGTGCCGGCCCAATGATTTTCAATTCGGACTCCCGGAGGTTCTCGCTCCGACGGGTGGCGGGGTTTCGCCCGGCCTCCCTGATCGGCCTCCCGCGCCCGCCCGGAGCCCTCCGCCTCTTGTCCCCATTCCTGGTGATCGACACAGTCTGTGGTCTTCCAGAGCCCGGCTCCGGTTGGTCTGCTTCGGTTGTCCTTGCTCGAATGTCTGTCGTCAGGACCGCGCCCAAATCGGGGAAATCAGGCCGTCGCGGCTTTGCCGCGTGCGGTCGAGCAAGCCATCCTGCGCGAACGCGGCGAAGCCGATTCCGGACAGAACCGGCTCAAGGCACTCGCTCACAAAGGATTTCAATGGTACAGTTCGCCAATTAACCAGAGATGTTCAACGTCCCGAGTATTGCATTTTCGCAATTCAAACCGCGTTTTTCAATGACCCTGGAGAGTATGGTCGACCACATCAACTTCGTGAACCTGATCTGGCAGATCGCCGATCTGCTGCGCGGCCCCTATCGACCGCCGCAATACGAGCGCGTCATGCTGCCGATGACGGTTTTGCGCCGCTTCGATTGCGTTCTGGCTCCCACCAAGGCGAAGGTGCTCGCGGATTACGGGCGGCTGAAGGACCGCCTGGACGGCGAGGCGCTGGACGCCAGGCTTGACGCATCGGCGGGTCAGCGTTTCCACAACCACTCACCGCTTGATTTCGGCCGGCTGAAGGGCGACCCGGACAACATCGCCCGGCACCTCGTGAGCTACATCCAGGGTTTCTCGTCCAGTGTGCGCGGCATCTTCGAGTATTTCGAGTTCGAGAACGAGATCGAGAGGATGCGCGAGGCGAACATCCTCTACCTCGTGGTGTCGAAGTTCGCCGATGTGGATCTGCACCCGGAGAGAGTGCCCAACCGGCAGATGGGGCTCATCTTCGAAAACCTGATCCGCCGCTTCAACGAACTGGCCAACGAGACCGCCGGCGACCACTTCACGCCGCGCGAGGTGATCCAGCTCATGGTGAACATCCTGTTCATCGACGACGACGAGTTGCTCGCGACCCCCGGGACGGCGCGCACGCTGCTCGATCCGGCCTGCGGCACCGGTGGCATGCTGGCCGAGGCGCAGAACTATCTTCGCGACCACCACGCGCAGGCCCGGCTCTTCGTCTACGGCCAGGACTACAACAAGCGCGCCTTCGCCACCGCCGCCTCGGACATGCTGATGAAGCAGGTGGATCACAACGGCGGCGGCGACAACATCCGCTTCGGCGACAGTCTGACCGATGACCGGTTCGGCGACCGGACCTTCGACTATTTCCTCACCAATCCACCTTTCGGGGTGGATTGGAAGAAGCAGCAGAAGGAAATCCGTCGTGAGCACGAACAGGAGGGCTTTTCCGGGCGTTTCGGCGCCGGCCTGCCACGGGTGAGCGACGGCTCGCTCCTCTTTCTCCAACACATGGCGGCAAAGTTCGAGAGAGTCGCGCCGGACGAACGCAAGCACGGCTCGCGCCTCGCCGTCGTGCTCAGCGGCTCACCGCTGTTCGCAGGCGGCGCGGGCTCGGGCGAAAGTGAAATCCGCCGTTGGCTGATCGAGAACGACTGGCTCGAAGCCATCGTCGCCCTGCCGGAGCAGATGTTCTACAACACCGGCATCGGCACCTATGTCTGGATCGTCACCAACCGCAAGGAGCGGCGGCGCAAAGGGAAGATACAGCTCGTCGACGCGCGTGAGACATGGACGCCGGGCGGCAGTCCCGAGAGCAAGCGCAGCCTGGGCGACAAGCGCCGTCACCTTTCGGAAGAACAGACAGACGGGATCGTGCGTCTCTACGGGCGCTTCGAGGACGGCGACCGTTCGAAGCTCTTCGACAATGCCGATTTCGGCTACACCCGTATCACGGTCGAACGCCCGCTGCGCCTGCGCTACCGAATGACGGTCGAGGACAAGGCACGCTTTCTCGATGCCTGTCCTCATCTTCTGGACGATGTGCAGGCCATTGACAAGGCACTTGGGCGAAAGCCCATGAACGACTGGAACGTCGTGTGGGGTCGCATCGCGGGCCTGCTGTGCAGGCGGGGGGCGCGGTGGACACAGAAGGAACGGAAGCTCTTTCGCGATGTCTTCGCCGTAACGAACCCTGATGCCGCGCCGGTTCTCAAGGGCGCCGACGAATACGAACCCGATTCGGCGTTGCGGGATTTCGAGAACGTGCCGCTCAAGCAGAATATCGATGACTATTTTGAGCGTGAGGTCCGCCCCCATGTTCCCGACGCCTGGATGGACCGCGACAAGGACCGGGTCGGCTACGAAGTCTCCTTCAATCGACATTTCTACAAATATACACCGCCGCGCCCGCTGGCGGCGATTGACGCGGACCTGCGGAAGGCGGAGGAAGAGATCGTACGGTTATTTCGGGAGGTGGTGGGGTGAGCCGACTAGAATCCGATTGGCCTGAAGTGCGATTCAGATACTTGGCAGAAGTGCAAAAAGGCACACTGCCTCCTTCGACAATGAGCTCAAGCCAAGATTATGGCCTGCTGCCCTATCTGACTATGAATTATCTGCGTGGAGAGGATAGCGAGCCAAGCCTCGTTCCTGCTGGCCTATCGGCCCTTTTAGCATCCGAGAATTCCACTTTGCTTTTGTGGGATGGATCAAACGCGGGAGAATTTTTATCGGCTAAACGAGGGGTTGTTTCGTCAACATCTGCGCTGGTTACCCCGAGAGGAGTTGATGAAAGATTTTTTTATTATGCTTGTAAAAGCAAGGAAGATCAGATCAAGGCAGAATCCGTAGGTATGGGAATCCCCCACGTTGACGGAGATTCTCTTGCGAACATCGCCATCCGATTACCACCACCTCCACAACAACGCTCCATCGCCGACTATCTCGACCGGAAGACGGCTCGGTTGGACGCGCTGGTCGCGGCAAAGGAACGAGTGCTGAAGCTGCTGGCAGAGAAGCGGCAGGCGGTCATTGCACGAGCGGTCACACGAGGAATCGACCCCGATGCAACTCCTACGGGAGGTGGCGGGATGACCCCACAGGCTGTTGTTACCCCGTTTCCCACCAAGCGCTTGAAGTATGTTGTTTCTTTAGCGGCGGTCACGAGTCGAAGCAATCGAGAACGGAAGCCTTTTATCGGACTGGAAGACATTGTCTCGTGGACAGGAGGACTCTCCCCCGCCTTCTCAGTTAACGGAGGCGCCGAAGACGATTCGCTCGGCAATATCTTCGAGCCTGGAGATGTACTCTTCGGAAAGCTAAGGCCCTATCTCGCAAAAGTATGGGTAGCAGAGTTTCCGGGGAGATCTACGGGCGAATGTCTCGTCATGACACCGGTTGGGATCGAGCCTCGATTTCTGGGCTATGTCTGCCTCGACCGTAGTTTTATAGACGCGGTAGATGCAGCAACGTTCGGCTCCAAGATGCCGAGAGCCGAGTGGGGCTTTATCGGGGACATGCAGATTCCAATGCCGGGACGGCGAGAGCAGCGCACCATTGCCGACTATCTCGACCGGGAGACGGCGCGGCTGGACGCGCTTACGGTGAAGATCGAAGATACTGTGACCCTTCTCAGGGAACGCCGCGCCGCTCTGGTTGCCGGCACAGTTACGGGCCTGATCAACGTGGAGTGCGCAGCATGAGGATTGCACGACTCAAGCTGGCGAATGTTCGCGCCATCAAGGCGACGGAGTTCCGCTTCCGGCCGGGCTTCAACCTCATTGTCGGGGTCAACGGCGTCGGAAAGACCACGGTTCTCGATTCGTTGGCCGTCTGCCTGTCCGCAGCCGTCAGGGAAGCCAACAAGCTGCGAGGCGGTGCGGTGTCCTTCGACATGGCGGATATCCGCATGGACGCGGATGCGCTCGATGTCGAGTGCGAGATCGAGGACAGTGGGGAGAACGCGCGGTATGGCTATGCGGTCCACAAGTCTCGCGACAACGCCGTGCCGCTGAAAGAAAAGTCAGAAATGCCCCGCGAACAAGTGGTCGACACCCCCGACAGGGCGGAGTTTGTCGGGAAGCCGCCTGTGGCCAAGTTTGAATCCGGCGGCCGCCCCATGGCAATCCTGTTCTCGACCAACCGCGCCGCGCCGTCACGACGCGGACCACCAAAAAGCGCAACCTTGGGCGGCGTCAGTGCTGCGTTTGCCAATGCCCTCTCGAAGCATCGCGGTCTGGTGACTGAACCGGAAACTCTCGCAAATGCAGCGATAGACTCCGCCTCTGGACGAGGAGAAAGTGTACCCAAGACGTGCGATAATCCCCACCGAAGCTATTATATGCTATGGGCGGTTTTACAAACGATGCTTCTGGCGGAAAAGGCCCCCGAACAGGGGAATCGGACCGTCGCGGCTCCGCCATGTTCATTCGGACAAGCTCTCCCTCCCGAGCGCGACGGAGCCAATCCCGGCAGAACTGCCTGAGACACTCGCCCACAAAGGATTTCAGTGGTACAGTCCATTCCCAATTCAAGTGGAGATATTCACCATCCCAAGTGTTGCACTTCGGAATTTAAACTGCGGAGAAATTATGAACTGGCGCGACTACATCACCGTGGACCCTGAAATTTGCCATGGCAAGGCGTGCATCTCGGGGACGCGCGTTCTGGTGACGACGGTGCTGGACAATCTGGCGGACGGTCTGGAGGCGGAGGACATCGCGAGGAGCTATCCGTCCGTTTCTCGCGAAGCGGTGCGTGCGACGCTTTGTTATGCCGCTGCCCTGGCCAACGAACGGATCGTAGCGCTCGGGCAGTAGGATACTCGGCGTGCGGTTCAAGCTGGACGAGAACCTCCCTGTCGATCTGGCGGACATCTTTCGCGCGGCCGGGCACGATGCGGTGACCGCGCTCGACCAGAATCTCAAGGGCGCGCGGGATTCGGACCTTGCATCTGTCTGCATGCGCGAGGGCCGGGCCATCGTGACGCTTGATACGGACTTTGCGGACATCCGGATGTATCCACCTGACGCCTATCCCGGGCTCGTCGTCTTTCGGACGAACAGCCAGTCCCGCGACCATATCCTGAAAATCGGCGCCCGACTGCTCCATGTGTTGTCCGATGCGACGCTTGCCGGACAGCTCTGGATTGTCGAAGATTCACGGATACGGGTGCGGCAGTGACATGAAGCCGACCGGCGAAAAGACCTTCGAGACGGTCATCGAAACCCATCTTCTGGACAACGGCTATGTGTCGATTCCCGGTGAGGGGTTCGACCGCGACCGCGCGGTCTTCCCGGAGACGACGCTGGCTTTCATTCGGGAGACGCAGCCCCGCGAATGGGCGAAGCTCGAAGCGCTCCTCGGCGACAAGACCGGCGAACAGGTCCTGGCCGATCTTTGCAAGTGGATGGACGCCAACGGCTCACTCGCCACGCTGCGCCACGGCTTCAAGTGTTACGGACGCACGCTGCGCCCGGCGTTCTTCAAGGCGGCGCACAGCCTGAACCCGGAGTTGGAGACCGCATACGAGGCCAACAGGGTCGGGATCACACGCCAGCTCCACTATTCGCCGCGATCAGAGAAATCGCTCGATATCACGTTGAGCCTCAACGGAATCCCCGTTGTCACGTTGGAACTGAAGAACCCACTCACCGGGCAGACCATTGAGGACGCCCGGCAGCAGTACAGAGGCGATCGAGATCCGAACGAGCCGATCTTCACGTTCAAGCAGCGTACGCTGGTTCATTTCGGTGTCGATACCGACTCGGTGCTGATGACCACAAGGCTGGCTGGCGCCGCGACCCATTTCCTGCCATTCGACAAGGGAAACGACGGCGGCGCCGGCAACCCGCCGGATAGTGCCGGCCGGACCTGCCGCACGGCGTATCTCTGGGAAGAGGCGCTCCGGCGGGACAGCCTGCTCGACCTGCTGGCGCGGTTCGTTCATCTCCAGATCGAGGAGAAGCGCGACGACCGCGGCCGTAAGGCGAGGGTCGAGACGATGATCTTCCCGCGCTATCATCAGCTGGATGCGGTACGCACACTGGTGGATTTGGCGCGGCGCGACGGTACAGGGCAGAACTATCTGATCGAGCATTCCGCCGGCAGCGGCAAGAGCAACACCATCGGCTGGCTTGCTCACCGGCTCGCATCGCTGCACGACGATGCCGACGAACGGATATTCGACAGCGTGATCGTGATTACCGACCGTATCGTGCTTGACCAGCAGCTTCAGGACACGATCTACCAGTTTGAGCACAAGCGCGGCGTCGTGCAGAAGATCGACGAGAGTTCGCGCCAGTTGGCCGAAGCGCTCGAAAGCGGCGTGCCGGTGATTATCACCACGTTGCAGAAATTTCCGTTCGTTTCCCGACAACTGCTCAGGATGGCGGAAGAGCGCGGGGAACGGGCGACCGGAGCGCTGCCGACGCGGCGCTGCGCGGTGATCGTCGACGAAGCGCACAGCTCCCAAGGGGGCGAGACAGCGGCCGATCTCAAGGAAGTCCTCGGCGGGGAGGGCCTACGGGAACAGGCGGTGGCATATGCCGCCGAAGAGGGTCTGGAGGATATGGGAGAGTTGTTCCGCAGTATGGCCAAGCGCGGCCGGCAGGCGAATCTCAGCTTCTTCGCCTTCACCGCCACGCCAAAACACAAAACATTGGCGGTTTTCGGCCGCGGAGGGCTACCCGCTCACCGCTACACCATGCGCCAGGCGATCGAAGAAGGCTTCATCCTTGATGTGCTCCGGTATTACACGACATATGCGACCTATTTCAGGCTGCTGAAGGAGTGTCCGGACGACCCCAACGTGAAGCGCAAGAAGGCCGCACAGGCGCTCGCGCGTTTCCTGCGCTTGCACCCGCATAATATCGCCCAGAAGACTCAGGTCATGGTGGAGCATTTCCAGACGGTCACACGCCACAGGATCGGGGGCAGGGCGAAGGCAATGGTACTCACCGGCTCGCGCCTGGAGGCCGTGCGCTACAAGCAGAACTTCGACCGCCATATCCGGGAGAAGAGTTATCCGATCAGAACCCTGGTCGCTTTTTCCGGCACGGTACAGGATGACGAGACCGCAGGCGTGGCCTATACCGAGGAGCAGATGAATAACGGTATCCGCGAGAAAGAGCTGCCGGAACGGTTCGGGACGCCGGATTATCAGGTGCTGCTGGTCGCGGAAAAATACCAGACCGGCTTCGATCAGCCGCTTCTGCACACGATGTATGTCGACAAGCGCCTCGCCGGCATTCAGGCGGTGCAGGCGCTCTCGCGGCTGAACCGGGTTCATCCCCTCAAGGAAGATACGTTTGTTCTCGATTTTGCGAACGACCGGGAGGAGATTCTCAAGGCGTTCAAGGCCTACTACGAGGGCGCGGAAATGGGCGAGGAAGTCGACCCCGCCCACATGTATGCGATCAAGGGGGAACTTGACGCGGCGGGGATCTATCTCGCCGAGGAGGTCGAGCGGTTCTGCGCCGTGTATTTCAAGCCGAAGCAGCGCCAGAGCGCGGCCGACCACAAGGCGATGAACGCGGCGCTGGATCCGGCGGTGTCGCGGTTCTCCGTCCTTCAGCGGGACAAGGAGGAAGATGCGGAACTCTTGCGGGGCAAGGCGCAGGCGTTCCGCAATCTTTACGGTTTCCTGAGCCAGATCATTCCTTATCGGGACCCCGACCTTGAACGGTTGCATGTCTTCCTGCGCCATCTCTCGGCCAAGCTGCCGCGGCGCGGACGCGGGCCGGCCTATCGTTTCGACGACGATGTGCAACTGGAGTACTATCGACTCCAGAAGATCGCCGAAGGCTCCATCGCGCTCCGAGACGGCGAAGCGCCGGCTCTTGACGGGCTTTCGGAGGTCGGCAGCGGCCTGGTCCGGGAGCAGGATGTTCCACTTTCGCAGCTCATCGACATCGTGAATGAGCGGTTCGGCACCGACTTCAACCAGGCCGACCAGCTGTTCTTCGATCAGATCGTGGAGGAGGCGGTCGAAGACGAGAGCCTTCTTTACGCCGCCAAGGTGAATCCGGAGAGCCGGTTCGCGCTGGTATTCGAAAACCTGCTCCGACGACTCTTCATCGAACGCATGGACCAGAACGAAGAAATTTTCGTCCGCTACATGAACGACGAGCGATTCCGGGAAACCTTGGGAGAATGGATGGCCTCCGAGGCGTATCGACGGCTGCGGATGAAAACTACCGCTGTCGATGCTGGGCCGGACGGTCACCTGGATTCCGCACCCGGGAACAAGAACGGGTAACTTCGTCGTTTCGACTGGAAAAGAGGAGTTTCTTGCGGACTTCCATGGACAATCCTTATCTTATTTCCAGCCCCCGCTGTGCAGCGACGACTACCTCTTCATCGGAAAAAGTAACGGCACATTCAAGACCATGTTCAATGCGGTGAATTGCGACTCCGGTATGGAGTGAATCGGATCTCACAATCGAGGCAAGACTTTCATAACAATCTCGGCTATGCGTAGTCGCGAATACTTGTGTGCCCAAAGCCAGGGAACGTTCGCTAACCATTTCCCACATCTTCTTCATCACGGAGTAGTGTAAGCCGGTATCAATTTCATCGATCAAAACTATTCCCCCTCTTGCGCCGGCAATAGCCAGTGCGAGACCCAGCATTCTCCACATTCCGTCCCCTGCACTTCCAATCGGTATTCGTTGGGCAGTATCTGTGCGTTTAATGAATATGCCGCTGGGGCGCTCCCGTGAAAAACTCCTGGAGCCAAAACTGAGTGCAGCGATTCTGTCGATGGACGGCTCGATAATACGGAGCGCGTCAATGACATGTTCCTCGCTATCCGTGAGAACGATGTTTTCAAATAATCTTGTGATGTCATAACTGGACATCCCGTTAGTTTGGATAAACTGAACCGGGGCATGAGAGTCGGGTCGCGGCCGAAAGGCGGTCCTCGGACCTGACATATATCCTTCACGGCTGATACCGAATCTAAGTGGTTTACCGACATCCGACCAACTGATCGAAACAACCAGGTCACCGTCCATATCCGGAAATTCAGTGTCTTCTTCAGGCAATATTGTCCTGGACTTGTCCTCGACGGATATTTCGACCTTATTATTACGATTTACATCGGTATCTTTTTCTTCATCAGACTCAATGGTGATGTTTACATCAAAGTTGCGATCATAGAATAGATGTTCAAGATTGATTACCGGATATTTATTGTCCTCAACGGGAAAGTCCCACTCGCCACGCCGCCTGAGTATCGCGGAAAGCACATAAGGGTTGTTCGTCGATTGCAATAATTCCAGGCAATCGAGAATCGAAGTCTTCCCCGAGCTATTTGTTCCCACAAGCAGATTTACCCTGCCAAAATTCTCCAGCTTGAATGAAGGAAATCTGCGATAGCCCGTAATCTTCAATGATTTATACACTGGAAAATCCGCGGTTTTATATGAACTGAATATGTGAATCAGAAATATGCCAGCCGTATTGTAATGTATGAGGCCGCATGACGAAACCGATAGTATCTCCGGAAAACGGAAACCGTAGTTGAAAATCGGCTGCTCAAGCCCCATTTAAGAGTTACGAGAATATTGCCCGAACGACAAGTTGGGCGCTGCCGGGCGCATGGTTTCCCAAGGCCGTGCGAACTAAAGTCATCGGCAATAAATGAGGTGAAGCCATGCGATTCGACAAGCTGACAACAAAATTCAGACTGGCTCTGGGCGAAGCCCAAAGTCTGGCGGTCGGGCGCAGCCATCAATTCATCGACCCCCTGCATTTGATGCTGGCGTTGCTGGACCAGGATGGCGGTAATGCCAGACACCTGCTCGCCCGCAGCAATGTCAATGTCAGCCAGTTGAGATCGGCGCTCGGTAATGCGCTGGACAAACTGGCCCGGGTCGAAGGCAATCAGGGAGAGGTTCATATATCCGGCAATCTGGCAAAATTGCTCAATGTCTGCGACGCGCTGGCGCAGAAGCGCAAGGACCAGTTCATTACCAGTGAGCTTTTCATTCTCGCGGCGGTGGATGACAAGGGTACGCTTGGAAAACTGATGCGCAATGCAGGAGCCTCGAAAACTCCCCTGGAAAAGGCGATCGATACGATGCGCGGCGGTCAGTCTGTTGACAGCGAGAGCTCGGAAGACAATCGTCAGGCGCTGGAAAAATATACAGTCGATGTGACCGAACGCGCCGAGCAGGGTAAACTGGATCCGGTGATTGGTCGTGATGACGAGATTCGCCGGGCCATTCAGGTGCTGCAGAGAAGGACCAAAAACAACCCGGTGTTGATCGGCGAACCCGGCGTAGGCAAGACCGCCATCATCGAAGGGTTGGCACAGCGGATCGTGGATGGGGAAGTGCCGGATGGCGTCAGGAACAAAAGGGTGCTTGCTCTTGATCTCGGGGCGCTTCTCGCGGGCGCCAAATACCGGGGCGAGTTTGAAGAACGCCTGAAGGCGGTGCTGAATGACTTGTCGAAGCAGGAGGGACAGATCATCCTGTTCATTGATGAGTTGCATACCATGGCGGGCGCCGGCAAGGCGGAAGGCGCCATGGATGCGGGAAATATGTTGAAGCCTGCGCTGGCGCGCGGGGAATTGCACTGCGTCGGAGCAACCACGCTGAATGAATACCGGCAGTATATTGAGAAAGACGCGGCGCTGGAACGACGATTCCAAAAAATACTGGTAGACGAACCGGGAGTCGAAGACACGATCGCTATTCTGCGGGGGCTGAAAGAGCGCTATGAGGTGCACCACGGTGTGGATATTACGGACCCGGCTATTGTTGCAGCGGCAACACTCTCTCATCGCTATGTCACCGACCGCAATCTGCCGGACAAGGCGATTGATCTCGTCGATGAGGCGGCGAGCCGGATTCGTATGGAAATTGATTCCAAACCGGAAGCGATGGACAAACTGGAGCGCAGGCTGATTCAATTGAAAATCGAGCGCGAAGCGCTGAAGAAGGAGAGCGATGAGGCTTCTCTGAAACGACTGGATATGCTGGAGGCGGAAATCGACAAACAGAGCCGGGAATTTGCCGATCTGGAGGAAATCTGGAACGCGGAGAAATCGGCCGTTCAGGGCAGCCAGCACGTCAAGGAGGAGCTCGACCGCGTCCGTATTGAACTGGAAGCCGCCCGCCGCGCCGGAGACCTGACTCGTATGTCCGAATTACAGTACGGACGTATCCCGGAACTGGAGAAACAGATTCAGGCCGCAGAATTGGCCAACAAGCAGGAAACGACCCTGTTGCGCAGCCATGTCAGTGAAGATGAGATTGCAGAAGTGGTAGCCAACTGGACCGGTATTCCCGTTTCCAGAATGCTGGAGGGGGAGCGTGAGAAACTGTTGCGCATGGAAAGCAAGCTGCATGAGCGTGTGGTCGGCCAGGAAGAGGCGATTACTGCGGTATCCAATACGATACGTCGTTCCAGGGCCGGGCTGTCCGACCCGGGCAGGCCTTATGGATCATTTCTGTTCCTGGGTCCGACCGGGGTGGGAAAAACCGAACTGACCCGGGCATTGGCTGAATTCATGTTCGACAGTGAAGAGGCCATGGTGCGGATCGACATGTCGGAGTTCATGGAAAAACACTCTGTGGCGCGACTGATCGGAGCGCCGCCCGGATACGTGGGGTATGAAGAGGGCGGCTATCTGACCGAAGCGGTGCGCCGCCGCCCTTACGCGGTTATCCTGCTTGACGAGATTGAGAAGGCGCACCGGGACGTGTTCAATGTCCTCCTTCAGGTACTGGATGACGGCCGACTGACCGACGGACAGGGTCGCACCGTGGATTTCAAGAATACGGTCATTGTAATGACCTCAAATCTGGGATCGCAAATGATTCAGGAAATCAGCCAGGACAGCCCCGAAAAAGATCGCTATGCGCGCATGAAAGAGGCGATCATGGGCGTGATCGGAACCCATTTTCGCCCGGAATTTATCAACCGGATTGATGATATGGTGGTCTTTCATCCGTTACAACAGGATCAGCTCAGGCAAATCGCGAGAATCCAGATTCAGTATCTTGAAAATCGCCTCGCCGGGCGGGACATGACACTGGAAGTCTCCGATCGGGCTCTTGACAAACTGGTCGAAGCCGGTTTCGATCCGGTTTACGGAGCAAGACCGTTGAGGCGGGCGATACAAACCCGAATAGAAAATCAGTTGGCGCAGGAAGTATTAGCCGGCAAATTCAAGCCTGGCGATCATATCGCGGTCGATCTTGTGGATGGTGAGATCGGTTTCAAGCGTTGATCCGGCGATACGCATGACGGTATCAGGTATTCTTCCCACGGTCGGATTTGCCGAATACCTGGGCGATGACCATGGCGGCCGTTGTAACCAAGATCATGATAGTGGATATGGAGGCAATAGTCGGATCAATCTGGTCCCGTAGCGCAAGAAACATGCTGCGTGTCATTGTCGACATGTTTCCGCCAGAGATGAACAATGCCACGATGACCTCATCGAAAGATACGATAAATGACAGTAATGCGGCGGTGACCACGGAAAACCGGATTTGCGGCAAGGTCACCAGAAGGAACGCCCTGAATCTGGATGCGCCCAGACTGCGCGCCACGCGCTCCTGGTTCATATCGTAACTTTTCAGCCCGGCGCTGACCACGATCAGCGCCATCGGCAAGGCCAGTACCGAATGGGCTAGCACCAGGCCGAGCATCGTGTTATTGAGTTTCAGTTTGGTATAGGCGAAAAAAACGCCGATCGCAATCAGGATAACCGGCACCATCATCGGCGTGATCAGCAGTACAAAGATGAATCTTGCGGCCTTCAGGTTGGAGACATACAGCCCGTATGCCGCCATCGTGGCAATGGGAGTGATTACGGCTACTGTCAAAAATGCCGCCTTGAACGAAACCCATGTCGCCGTCATCCAGGCGCTGGAGCCGAAATAGTTTTCGTACCACCGGACAGACCAGCTGCGCGGTGGAAATTCGAGATATTGCGAGTCGGAAAACGACATTGGAATGACGATCAGCGTGGGGATGACCAGAAAGGCCATGATTACTGCGGCAACAATATATAGCCATAGCCGCCTGCCATGCGTGATCCAGGTATCGGAGGCCGGGCGACTTAACCAGCTCATGCGTTATGCCCTCCACCCAGCACGCGGTCCAGTTGCAGCAGCTTGTGAGCCAGAAACAGCACGCCCAGGGTGAGTATCAGCAACACGACACCGAGCGCGCTCGCGGTGCCGAAATTGAAGAACAGGTCAATCAGTGTTTCGATCTTCATGGAAACCATGATGACTCTGCCACCGCCGAGCACGGCCGGCGTAATGAAAAATCCCAGACACAGGACGAATACGACAATCATACCGGCGAACAGACCGGGCAGGGATAGTGGAAAGAAGACGTACCAGAATGCCTTGACCGGATTTGCGCCGAGATTGGAAGCCGCTTTCATGTAGTCCCGGTCAATCGTTTTCATTGCGCCGAACAAGGGCAATATCAGAAATGGCAACATGATATGCGCCATGCCGATCAGCGTCCCGTTGAGATTGTGCACCAGCCTGATCGGCGTATCCCACCAACCCAGCTCCATGCCCCACTGATTGACGAGACCTCTTCGTTGCAGCACAACGAGCCATGCGTAAGTGCGTACCAGCAGAGACGTCCAGAATGGCAGCAGCACTGTTACCATGCCCAGCGCCGCCCAGCGTTTCGGCAACTGCGCCAGGAAATAAGCCAGGGGATAACCAAGCAGCACGCAGATCAAGGTGGTCAGAAAGCTGACCTCGAATGTGGTGCGAAAAATTCGGATATACGATTTGCTGTCGAGCATCCGGGTATAGTTGGCGAGAGACAGCCTCCCTTGATCATCGAACAACGAAAGCCAGAACAGCCAGCCCACCGGGACAACGATGATAACGAGCACCAGTACAAGGGCCGGAACGGACAGACCGAACAGCGTGAGCTTTTCACGAACCATGTCGCGCCGCAGTCCTTCTGCGTTAATACCCGCTGCGACCGGATTGCGACTGTTCATTCGAGCGGTTGATTCCCCGTTCCTGACCTTGCCAATCCGGTTATGCGCTGTCCTTGTCGCTGGCGATCAATACAGTCTCGTCCGCGTGCAGCCCCAGCGTAATCTTGCAACCTCGCCTGGGCGCTGCCGCCAGGGTCTGCTGTTGGCTGATACTGCGCACCGTTATTTTGGCGCCGTTGTTGAGCGTTACCCAAGTTATGAAACTTTCACCCTGGTAAACGGTCTCGTCAACCGTGCCGTTGAAGCAATTGTAATTCGTGTTACCGGAACGGGCTTGCGTATCCAACAGGATCAACCGTTCGGGCCTGAGCATCAGCAGGTCGCCTTTTGCCATTTCAGGATCGGTGATTTGCAGCGGCGTCCCGTTGTAACAGGCCTTTCCGTCCCGGCGTTCAACGGGAACCAGGGTTGATTCACCGATAAAATTGGCAACGAACGAATTGGCCGGCCGGTCATAGATCGCTCGCGGTTCATCCAGTTGAACAAGCTTCCCGTTATTGATCACAGCCACCCGATCCGACATGGTCAACGCTTCACGTTGATCGTGGGTCACGTAAACAGTCGTCATACCCAGTTTTTCATGCAGATGTCTCAGCTCGATCTGCATGTGCTCACGCAGTTTTTTGTCAAGCGCGGAAAGCGGTTCGTCCATCAACAGAATCTGCGGCTCGAACACGATCGCGCGCGCCAGCGCCACACGCTGTTTCTGGCCCCCGGACAGCTGGGTAATTTGACGGTCCTGATAACCGTCCAGTTGCACGGTAGACAGCGCACCCGCTACCCGTTGCGCGATTTGATTGGCCGCAACGCCGCGCAGCTTTAGCGGGAATCCGATGTTGTCCGCTACGTTCATGTGCGGAAATAACGCATAGTTCTGGAAAACCATGCCCACCTCACGAACATGGGGCGGCATGCGGATGATTTCCCGACCCCCGAATTTCAGGCTGCCGTAGTCCGGCCGGGTAAAACCAGCCAGCACCATCAATAACGTCGTTTTTCCCGAACCCGAAGGGCCCAGCAATGTCAGGAATTCACCGCTGCGGACATCCAGGTCGACGTTATCCAGAGCAAAAACACGACCGTAGGTTTTGGTTACGGAACGTATATGGATAGGCAACGCCCTGGCGGACCCGGTGTCAGTCATCAGCCTTACCATTTATCCGGGTGGAAACCGCCGCAGACAAGAGGCAGCGCCTTGCAATACTGCCTGCACCCCTGCCTGCGGGTTCTTCAGATTCCTGGCGGCCTTCCTTATTCGGTCATCATATCAACATACATCTCGGAGCCGATTTTCTCCCATTTCGCATACCACTCCTGGTTGATCGGGAGCAATTTGGCGGCATTGTCGGGATGGGACGGCAGCATGCGGGCCAGCGATTCATCTATCTTGCCGGTTTCATAGGCTTTGGAATTGGTCGGCCCGTAAGTGATGTATTGCGGAATGTTCGCCTGATATTCCGCCTCGCTCATTTTGGCGATCACTTTCATGGCCAGATCCGGGTTGGGCGCCCCTTTGGGGATACCGAAGCAATCGTAATCCTGCAAGCCCTGGTTATAAGTGTAGGCCGCTTTGGCGCCATCGGCGATGGCGACATCGAACCGGCCATTCCAGCCGGTGGTCATGTCCACTTCGCCGTCTTTCATCAACTGCGCGTGTTGCGCGCCCGACCCCCACCATACCGCAATATGCGGCTTGAGCTCACGAATTTTATCCAGCGCGCGCCTGATTCCCTCTTCGCTGTCCAGAACAGAATAAACCTGATCCATGGGCACTCCGTCAGCCATCAGCGCCGGCTCCAGCATGCCGTGCATTTTTCCACGCACTGCGCGGGTGCCCGGGAATTTTTCGACATCCCAGAAATCTGCCCAGCTTTTGGGTCCGTCCATACCGTAGGTATCGGTATTCCAGGCCGCTACAGTGGCAAATACGATCGTTCCCGCACAACAGGACAACGTGGTATCGGTCACGAAATTGGAAACATCTATCATATCGTAGTCCAGAGGTATCAGAATTCCTTCCTCACATCCCCGCGCGCCTCCGCCTGAACCCGTATCAATGATGTCCCAGGGGACCGCGCCCGCCGCAACCTTGGTGCGCACCTGGCCGATGCCCTTGTAGGATTCCTCATTGATTGTAATACCCATCTCTTCGGCTACGGGCTGAAACAGCGCCTTGCTCTGGGCTTCCTGATATGCCCCTCCCCATGAAGCAATGGTTACTTCCTCCGCACTCGCGGTGGTCGCCGAAACCGACAGACCCAGCGCCATACCCGCCGCCAATGCGACCTGATTAAGCTTGAAATTCATTGTGTTTTCTCCAACGTTCGGTAATTATCAGTTACAAAACCGGATCATCCAGTATTCCGGTTCATCCGACTATCCTATACCAATCGCAGGCGCATTGCCAACCGATACTGGCTGCTCCTTGCAATTTTTCCATTTGTTCGCTAACTACCGGGTCTTGTTGTCGGCGCACATCCCGGTCGTTATCTCTGCATTTTTCAATTAAAGCCGTATTTGTATTGTATCTCTGAATCCGAGTTCACCTGGGCGTGGAACGACACGATAATCCGGTCCTTTTCACCATTGTAGGGGAATGCCATGTGTTTGAGGTACGAAGGAAATATAATCAGGCAGCCGTCCTCGGGGTAGCTGGTCCAGGTATTGTCCTGAAGATAGTAATTGCCCCAGTCGCCGTGCCCGGCAGCGCTTTCTTCCAGATGCGGTCCGTAAAACCGGGTTACTCCGTTCAACATTCCATTCGGCATGCGCTCAGCGTCAGACCGGCTGGCCGAGCCGGCCTGGACATAATACACGCCGGACCACGAGCAATTGCCATGGACGTGGGTTTCATGGAAGGTGAAACCGTTACTGATCTGGAACCACATGCCAGTCACGTCGACCCGCAATGTTTTCAGTGCAAATCGTTTCCAGTATTTTTCGTTCAGCTTTTTAGAAATTTGATAAACCCCGTCGGTAATGAACGACTTGAGGATATCCAGCGCCCGGTTATCGATATTGTTGGCGAAATTGTCCGGGCTGATAAACCCGCAATGCGGAGCGGTCGAATGTTCCTGCCGGTATTCGCGGAAGAGTTTTATGAGTTCGTCATTAACCTCCCGGCAGTTCCTGAGCCTGCGCCGCAGAATGGTGACGGGCCAAAGCTCAATGAGCGGATTTTGATCTGGATCGGACAATTCGTACTGGCGCTGAATATTTATGAACCTCTGTAACGGAAATAGTACCACACTACCGGCATACTTCTACACCGGCGAACAGGGTCCGTCCAGGAACAGGCGTCTCGCAGATTCAACATTTCCGACCAGCAGCTTCTCGGACAAATTCACTACCCGTACGGCCGCCGCCCGGGCAGACCATTCCTGCATCATGCGTTCATTCCCCAGCCGACCCATGTCCAGCAAACGCTCACGACTGCTTGCCGCGATCTCATCCAGTAATTCGTCCAGCGCCTCATCACTATACAAAAATCCGCTTTTTCCATGTTCCACCAACCACGGCGCAGCCCCCGATTCGCGATTGGCAATTACTCCGCAACCACAGCCTATAGCCTCATTGACTACCATGCCCCAGCCCTCACCGCGATCGCTGGTCATCAAAAACAAATCCGAGGCCAACATATGTTGCATGACCTCATGCGGTTTCTTCCACCCCGCCAGAGTGACGTAACCGGCAGCGCCCGACTGGTTCACGAGTTGCTCAATCGAAGGGTACAGTTCACCGTCGCCAATCATCGTCAAATGCACAGTCATGCCCCGCGCGCGCAATCCAAGAGCGATATCAAGCGCTTTATGCGGCTGTTTGAAGCGAGTGAACCGCGCACACCAAAGCAACGAGACTACATCACCCGAATGTTTTTTCAGCCGGTATTCAGGCATATCCATAAAATACCCGAATTTCCAGCTACGGCCTTCGAACAGACCCATATCATTCAAATCCTGCGCCGCCCGGGCGCCAATCGCCAGCAAATGGTAGCTTCCCCGGTTGACCGACCAGTAGTTTTTGTACAAACGCGGGAGGCGCGTTATCCTGCGTCTCCATGACGGCTTTTTCTTCCAGAATCGCTCCTGGGCGGCAAAGGTCAATTTACCCTGCCTGATTCGCTTGCGCACATACCGGATCGGAAAATGTCCCTGTATCACCACGTCAGCCCGATCAATCCAGCGCAACGCCTCTGTTTGAGCGTTATCCGATTGCCAAAACCGGATAATAAACGGTTCATTGAAGCCGCCGTCATCAGACTACATCATTTCAATGCGCGATTGCGGTACCGGTTTGTGGAACACGATTCGGAAATCATTGACATCCGGCAACCCTGCCATCGCCCGCGCAAAATCCATTTGGTGGTGAGAAGCCATGTTGGTTAAAAAGACTACTTTCATTGTTCGCCTGTCATTTACCCGGATCATTGCGCCGGTTCACAAACAAATGATACTTTTCAGGTAGAGCAACCGGATAGCTCTCTGTGGTAATTTATGACCGGATTGTTACACATAAACTACCCGATTTTTGTTGAAAAGTCGCGCCCGCTTGTGCACTCCGGCCTGAATACCATGCAACTCAATCTGGAAAAATTCACCGTTACGAGGAAAGGGTTTCCCGCGGACCAGGCAGGCATGGCGTATTTGCTGCAACCTGTCCGCAGGGAGCTAAAAGAGCGTGCAAGACTGGTGCAACGAACGCTGGAATCCGTTCTGATTCTTGATTTCGAGCCTGACTGTCTTGCATTTCCGGAAGCCGCTCAGGTTGAGTATTCGAGTCTGTTTGATACTGGTCCGTCCAACCGCCAGGCAACCTTCCCAACCATCACACTATCTCGTGCCGGAACCCTGTTCGATTGCGTGGTAAGTAATTTGCAGGGGACATGGTTCGAGTTCGGGGCATTCACCGGGCAAGTGAAACAGGTCTTGAAACCGGGGGGGGCTTTTTGTTTTTCCGCATTTGGCCCCGGCACACTGGCTGAAATTGACCACGCCTGGAAACAAGTGGATTCCGGCCCCCATGTTCACCCGTTTACCGACATGCACGATCTGGGGGACACGCTGCTGAAAACCGGTTTCGAGAAACCCGTCGTGGACACGGACCGGGTACAGGTCGAGTATGCCGACTGTATGACCGTTATCTCCGATCTGCGCGGTGAAGGGTTTGTCAATCTGCACGCCGGGCGCAGAAAATCACTTACCGGAAAACAACGATTCAGACAATTTCAACGCCATGTTGCAAAGCAAACGAAAAGAGGAAAGATCACGATCACGTTTGAAATCATTTACGGCTACGCACAAAAACCCCGAATGCAGGGAGGCCAGGTTTTCGTCAATCCACCCGCAGCCGTCTCCCGCTGATCTGCGCTCCGGCACGCTTCTCTCACTGGCCGCTCACCGACGCTCTCGCAGGACAAGGGTCAACTGTCAGGCTCCCGCCTTTTCCAGTTCAAGCCACTCACTGAGGGAGTTCCCGAATGGAATCATGACGTGCAAACGGTAGCAGCCCCGCTGTTGCAGCCGACTGTACCAGGCTTCGATGTTGGGCAGGGACGGGCGCTTGATATTCAGATGGTAATAGCGATACAATATGGCTCCAAGCGGTATATCCGCCATCGTCAAATGATCACCGAGGACGAATTGCCTGTTTTCGAGGCGCCGCTCCAGAATTTTCAGTTTCTCCCCGGTAGTCCGGGCGCTGGCGCTGATCTGCCCCTCATTCTGCTCCTCTCGCGGCGTTCGCACCAGCCCCCAGAATGCGGGGAAAATAGCCGGCATTACAGTCGATTTGTACCATTCCATCCACTGATCCGCCAGCGCGCACTGTTGCGGGTCGGCAGGGTACAGGGAACCGTTGCCATACTGCTTGCACAGGTACCGGACAATGGCATTGGATTCCCACAGGATAAAGCCATTGTCGTTCATGGCCGGCACCAGACGGTTGGGATTGATTGCGCCGTACTCGCTTGAGTCCAGCCCGCCGAATGTGCCGCCGATGTTGCGCCGCACGTGTTCAAGCTCCAGTTCTCCGATCGTCCACATGACCGGGATAACGTTACTGGAATTTTTTCTGCCGTGAATTTCCAACATGACAACTCTCCGATAATAGGTTATGGGTGGTGGCAATGTTACAGGGAATTGATTATGTCTGCGGCCTGTTTCAGGGTCGCGTCCTGCTTGGCAAAGCAGAATCGAATCACTTTACTGTCGGGCGGCTCCTTGTAGAACGGTGACAACGGAATGACCGCTACCCCCTTTTCCTGCGTCATCCAGTTGGCAAATGCGGTATCCGTCTTGCCCGAAATGCGGCTGTAGTCGGCCAGTTGGAAGTAGGTACCGGCCGACGGCAACAGCTTGAACCTAGAGCGTTCGATGAGGCGGCAGAAAAGATCTCTTTTTTGTTCATAGAACACCCCGAGTTGCTGATAGTTCTGCGGGTTGGATTCGAGAAAGTCCGCGAACGCCCACTGCATCGGGGTCGGCGTTGTAAACACATTGAATTGATGAACCTTGCGAAATTCTATGGTCAATTCGGCAGGGGCGATACAGTATCCAATCTTCCAGCCGGTCACGTGATAGGTTTTGCCGAAGGAAAAAACCGCCATCGATCTCTTGCGAAGCTCATCATGGGCCAATACGCTGGCATGCTCCCTGCCATCGAAAATAATGTGTTCATACACTTCGTCGCTGAGCACAAAGCAGTTCAACGGACGTATCGCCGCGGCAAGGTTGTCAAGGTCTTCCCGTTGCAATATGCTGCCGCTCGGATTATGTGGCGAGTTGATCACGACGAGACGCGTGTTGCTGCCGAGTTTTCGCCTGAAGGCCCGCCAGTCGATGCTGTAGCTCGGCAACGTCATCGGTACGTGGACGGTTTTGCCGCCGGCCAGGGAAACGGCGGGCTCATAGGAATCATAAGCCGGGTCGAAGACAATGACTTCGTCGCCAGGGCGCACGAGGCAATGAATCGCGCAAAACAGGGCTTCGGTAGCGCCGCTGGTTATGGTGATTTCCGATTCGCTGTCGATATCGATGCGGCTGTTGATTTTCAGCTTGCGGGAAATGCCTGCACGCAACTCCGGTATGCCAGGCATTGGCGGATACTGGTTCTTGCCGTTGCGAAGGTAATAGTCGACCCGGTCAACGAGACCCCGATCGGGTTCGAAATCGGGGAACCCCTGGGACAGGTTGATCGCTCCATGATCCTGCGCCATTTTTGACATGATTGTAAAAATGGTCGTACCCGCATCGGGCAGCTTGCTATCGGTTTTCAACAACATATTCGAAAAAAGTGCATTTCACCCTGCGTGCAGGCAACTCGCTCCGGAGCGGATTTTACGGCGCGTCAGCATGGCATATTATCCCCTTTTACACGATTCGGGTATATCTGTTGACCCCATACTGTGTACAATCGGCGCTTTGCAACAATGTGGTCGGACAGTTGAAAATTATTACCTGGAACGTGAATGGCATCCGTGCGGTCGAGCGCAAGGGGGAAATGTATAATTTTATCACAAACCATGACCCTGATATATTCATGATCCAGGAGATCAAGGGGTCCACCGATCAGTTCAGTCCGTGGTTGACCACGCACAATGACTATGACCAGTACTATAACAGTGCGCGCAAGAAAGGCTATGCCGGCACCGCTTTGTGGGTGAAGAAATCACTGCGCGAAAAACTGGACGAGGTGGAGTTTGCAACTGTAGTGCCACAAGCCCCGAATGCCGACGAGGGGAGGATTTGTCACTTCTCCTTCACTTTGTGTGAAGATCGCTGGGACCTTTTTTCGATCTATTTCCCGAACGGTGGCAAAAGCGAACAAGCCTGGCAGGAAAAACTGGTGTTTTATGACCGCGTGCATGCCTGCATGTCGGAATTGCGGCGACAGGGTCGGATGGTGCTGGTTGGCGGGGACATGAATGTGGCCCACGAAGAAATTGACCTCGCCCGACCAAAGGAAAACGATGGCAAAATCGGCTTCCATCCGAAGGAACGCGCCTGGATGGACGGCCTCGTTGAGGATGGCTGGGTGGATGTCTGGAGAGAACGCAATCCCGGCGTCACCGGCGTCTATTCCTGGTGGCACATGATTTCCCGCGGACGCATGCGCAATGTCGGTTGGCGCATTGATTATTTTCTAATCGATCGGTCCGATATGAAACGGGTGCAGCAGATCGAGTATCTGCAAGATCAGATGGGGTCCGATCATTGCCCGCTTGCGATCACGCTGGAAACGCCCGGGTAACCGCCTCGCCCCTTTCAACAGAACGATCTGACAACATGAATATGAACTGGAACTATCCTACCGCCATGCGAGTCGGCAGCGGACGGGTCGGTGAAATAGCCGACGTCTGCAAAACATACGGTATGACGGCGCCGCTTCTGGTCACCGACCCGGGTATCGCTGCATTACCGATGGCACAGGAAATTGTCGATATCTGTCGTCATGCCGGATTGGGAATTCAGGTTTTCAGTGACGTCAGGCCCAACCCGTGCGGGAAGAATGTCGCCGATGGCGTGGCCGCCTACAAGAGCGGGAATCATGACAGCGTTATCGCCCTCGGAGGCGGCAGCGGCCTTGATGCCGGCAAGGCAGTTGCCGTCATTGCCGCACAGCAATGCAGTTTGTGGGACCTGGAAGACGAAGGAGATAACTGGATGCGGGCAGACGCTGACCGGATTGCCCCGGTCGTGGCTATTCCCACTACCGCCGGCACCGGCTCCGAAGTGGGCCGCGCCGCGGTGATTGTCAAAGAGGACGAGCGGCGCAAGGTAATCGTGTTTCATCCCGACATGTGCCCGAACTGTGTCATACTGGATCCGGAACTGACCGTCGGCTTGCCTCCGATGCTGACTGCGGCAACCGGTATGGATGCGTTGTCCCACAACCTCGAGGCTTTTTGCTCTCCGCTGTTTCACCCGATGGCGGAAGGGATCGCGCTGGAGGGCATTCGACTGATCAAGGAGAACCTGCCTGCCGCGACGGCCGACGGTGGCGATATCGAGGCGAGGACCCGGATGCTGGCGGCCTCCTCGATGGGAGCAACCGCATTTCAGCGCGGTCTCGGCGCCATACATGCGCTTGCCCATCCATTGGGCGCCATTTATGACGCCCACCACGGAACGCTCAACGCTATCCTCATGCCCTATGCGCTGATAGCGAACCGGTCTGCCATCGTCGAGCCGATCGCGAGGCTTTGCCGCTATCTCGGACTCAAACCGCACTTCCATGCCTTCCTCGAATGGGTGATCAAGTTACGCGCCAGTATCGGCATTCCCGACACTCTGCAGGAAATCGGCATTGGCGATGACCGAATCGGGGAAATCGGGGAAATGGCAGTTGCCGACCCGTCGGCCGGCACCAACCCCATAGCGTTCGATGCGAAAACGTACAGCACAGTAGCCGCAAACGCGGTTCACGGCAGACTGTGAGCGCCGATGCCCGTTCGGGGCACGACTGTCATCGGGCAGCATTCAGAAAATATCCTGGTCCGTGATGTCCAGTTTTTCAAGCTCTGCCAGCGCGTGACTGAAGTTTTCGACCATTCCGTATCTTGGACAATGGTGCATCTTGATATAAGGCCGCGAATTGACTTCGATAAAAATACATTTTTGCCGCGACCAGGGAATATCGATCCCTTTTTCAAAAATCACGTCAATACCGAGTATGTTGGCGTCGAACATTTTCACGACCTCTGTAAACAATTTCTTGTTTTCTCCGGCAACGGTATCCTGACTGATCGTTTCGACCACGCCCCCCGGGGCCAGGGCAACGCGGTGAAATATTTCAACATGCTGCCCCGGCCGCGGAGTGGATGACAGATCGAGACCCTGTTTTCGCAGATGCCGGATCGCATTGTGATTTTTGGCTATGGGGAAAATGGTTGGATGCAGGTTCATTTCCTCACGAACAACGTTCTCCTTGTCGATCAGCGCTTCTATCGTGTCTTGCCCGTTGCCTGTGACAAACGGTGGATACCGCCGAATTACGGAAATCAGCCCCTTGCCTTCAGCCAAAACCCGATAGTTGGCTCCCCTGAGATATTGTTCCACGATCGTGGTTGGCCACCAGAGCTTTGCCCGCAATATGGCATGCCACAGTTCGCGGTAATTTCGTATGGGGAAATAGCTGCCGCGTGAATAGCCGCTCACATTCGGTTTTATGACCAGCGGGAAGCCATGGCTCCAGGCAAACCGGTGTGCCACCCAAGGCCAGAAAAAAACCCTTCCCTGCGCATGCGGCACATTGTTTTTCCGGAAAACCGCCCGCGCCTGCGCTTTCGACCTGCAACCTTTTCGTACAGCCAGGGTATTGAAATTGCTGCAATCGTGCATGTATCGCTCGCTGATCCACGTATAGATCAACGCTCTCAGCTTCCTCATATTCTCCTCTTTATGAAATTGGCGAACAGGCCTTCGCGGTTGTAGAACAGGATACGGGTATAAACGGGTTTTTCCTCAAGATGTCTGTCCCGGGCCCGGGTCAGGCGCGCAAGACACATCATGTATCGACGAATCATATTCCATAAATCGCGGGGCTTGTATTTCGGGTCCAGCATATGGATCGGCATAGGGGTAAACAGGTTCAACTCAATCACCTGGAAGTTTCCGGTCAGTAATTGCTGCGGTGATTCGGCGCGGACGCTTAGCCGTGATATGGCAAAAGCGCCAATTCGCCTCAGGAATCCATATACAATCTCTTGCTGCTCTTCGGAGAATTGATCAGTCAAATCCCGGTAATGTGTATCTCCGTTATGGATACTGTTTATCGGGTCTGGTTCCCTGCGATTGATCGTTTCCGTAATGGAAAATACGGAAAACCGGTTGCTGTCACGGTAATCCCGCAAACAGAATATTTCGAACTCCCGCTTGTGGCTGGCTCCCTCCTGCAGCAGATAAGGCACGTTCGAGGCAGCGATTTTCTGTCGAACCGATTGCAATTCCTGTACATTGTCGGCGCGATAGATTCCTCTCGCATTTTCACTCCATTCGGGTTTCAGAAAAACCGGAAACGAAACGGGGTTCGACACGCCGTCGTCATACTCCTGTGCAAGCCGCCAGCGCTTTGGAATCAGCCTGTCCAGATCCATTTTCGAGAACACTCCCTTGCGTTCATTGAACCAGGGAGAATTAAGCTGGAAATACTTGCAGGGTTTCGTCCCGATCAGGCAGCAGTCGATAATGTAGGTTGCCACCATGACGGCGGTAATCTTCACAGGCGAGTACCGGCGTCAGTACCTTGATAATGAAAGTCCCGTTCCCGGCGGCGCTATCCGGCCGCTTTCCCGCTCATGAAGAACATTTCGCCGCTACTTCATCTTGTCCGTAACACTGTCGATCTTTTCCTGCATCGACTGCTCGCGGTCAACCCGGGTGCCGAGGCGTATCGTGGTACTGATGCGGGGAGCGCCCATTTCGTGAATTTTTTCATGGCAACGTTTCAGGGCTGCCATGACATCGTCCCATTCACCTTCGACGTTCGTTCCGTATGCGTGCAAACGGGTATCCAAACCAGCCCCATGAAAAATCTCCTGACAAGCTGCAACCTGCCTGGAGACGGATACGCCAACTCCGATCGGAATAATACAGATATCTGCCAGCGCTTTCAAAACCCTTACCCTCGCTACTCATCCAATTTGTCGGTTACCTTACCATAAAATATCGCAAACGGGTTCCCAAAGAAACTTCATGTATATCAATCGTGCTGCCCGTATACGGCTTCCACTGCGCGCAAGTAGGGCACGTAGGCTTCCGCGAAATCCCAATCGACGGCATCCCAGAAGCGCTCTTCAAGCACCTCCGATATCTGCGAGAAATAGGTTATGAGAGACCTGAGGATCTCCCGACTCGCCGCGTCATCATTGCCTGACCGGACTATTGCCGTAGCGATCAATCCGTTCATTTCCAGCAGATATTCGATACTCGAGTGATCAACGCCAGGGTCCATGAATATCCCTTGTTCCCGATCGTAAAATTCGACGATCGCCGAGCGTATGATCTTGCTGGCCACGGCGCGGTAGCGGGCATCCTCATAATGCCCGGCGGCGTCGGCAAACAGGACTGCGGCATGGGCATAATCGGACAGGTCTGCCTGTGAAAACCACTGCTTGCTGCCCGGTATGAAGTAGCGGTTCATGCCTTCATCACTCATTATCATTTGCGCGAGGAAATCTATCGACTTTCTTGTTTTGCGTGTGAGCGCATGGTCATCGATCAGTTCATCAATGCGCATCAGCTGGTGCAGCGTCGCCGCCAGCCGGCTGGTGAAAACCTTGTCCATTACCTTCGGCGGCTGCGCTTCCCTGCGGTATTTCTCCGACAGCAGGTAGTAGTTGTTATCGGCAACCTGAAAGCTCAGGAAAACCCCGGTTGCTTCGTCATACAACGTCGAGGTCAGGTAGTCCAGTGTGGTTTTTGCAGCCTGTGCAAGTACTCCAGAATGCTGTTCCCGGTCAAGCCGGTACAGTAACAGGACAGTGGCCGCGTTCAGATCGGAAAATTTTTCATAGTGCGGTATTTTCCAGTCGCGTGTCTCGGCATAGCGAAAGAATCCACCCTCGACCGGGTCATAGATATAATCAATAGCCTGCTCCATCGTTTTGCTGACCCATTCAACAGCCTGTTGCCTTGTATCGGCACGGGTTTGTTCCAGAAGGTATAAAAAGGTGCGCGGCTGTATTCCTTTTTGCCCCTTACCGAGACCGAATTGCTCCGGGTCGAAATTGTCCAGCACATTTTCCGCAAAGTAATGTGGCAAATCCGCCAGCATCCGATTATCAAGGCTGGCGGGGGGTTGATACTCAATGCGGCTTGATTCCATGCCCAGGGCGTACTTCCCCTCCCCGGATTCGGCCGCGACCTCCCGGATCACATCAAGAAAGGCATCCCCGTACAGAGTGCCGGTGTATTTGTAGTAGAGCGTTCCGTCCGGGTTCAGGAATACGGTATAGGGCAGCCCCTGTGCCTGGTACTTTACGTAGGCGGACTGATCGATATCGACATCAATGAATACATTGACAAAATGTTTGTTGAGAAAATCGGTAACATCTTTACGTACCAGCGTATTTTCCGCAAACTCATGGCACCAGTGGCACCATTCGGCAGAAAACAACAGGAAATAGGGCTTGTTCTCCTCTTTCGATTCGGCCACGACACGGTCGGAGAACTCCCTGAAATCAACCAGTGACTCATGATGTTCATAAGCCATGGCCGGCAAAACGCAGGCCAGAAAGGTACACACAGCGACAACACGGCAGACCCTGTTCACTACGATTCGGCCGGATTCGACAACACGATCCTTATTCTGTTCTCAACCTCCGCAATAGTGGCCGGGAAACCGATCCTCGTTTCCAAAAGCCTCCCCTGTCGGTCCAGAATCAGGATGTCGGGCGTATGGGAAATAGCGTAACCGCGGGCCGAGTCCGGCGCCTCTTTCCGCTCATAGGCTGCGCCATAGCGCTCTGCGAACCGGTCGAGCGTCCGATAGTCCGCAGTCACACCGATAATATTTTCATGAAAATAGCCGGTATATTTCTTCAGCAATTGCGGGGTGTCCCTTTCCGGATCAACGCTGACAAACAAGGCAGTAACCTGCTCCATCTCCTCTGTGGCAAGCCTTGAAAATGCCCTCGACACCGTTGACAACGTCATGGGACAAACATCGGCACAGGAGGTAAAACCGAAAAACAGCAGGACAATTTTGCCGTTCAACTGACTCAACGTGACCGGGCCGTCGAATGATTGCAGGGTGATCGCTGCGCCGATTTGCGGGCCGGCCTTTTCTTCATTTGTACTGCCCTGTGCAAAGCCGGGCATCGTGATCAGCCAGAGCGCAAGGACGGCAACAAGCGGACGGGTAATCCGTTTCATGAAAAATTCCCATTACAATCAATGCCGTAATCGATCACTATTGGGGTTTTTTCAGCGTTTTGATGTAGTTGATCAGGTCCCAGCGCTCACCTTCTGACAGGATTACCCCCCATGGCGGCATTTCATTGCGCCCGTTCGTTATGAACCAGAACAGATAGCCGTCGGCGGACCCGGGGGCATTGTTCCAGACCCATAACTGGCGCGGGAATGTAGTAATGCCGTGGGCCGCCGGACCGTGACCGCCGCCATCCAGACCGTGGCAGGTGGTACAGTTCCTCTCGTACAGGGTCTTGCCCTGTGCAATGGATTGCGCAGTCGGCGGATTCGGGTTTTCCAGTGGAACAATGGCGGGAGGAGGGGGGCCGAGTTTCGCCATAGCTGCAATTTCCTCATCCGAATATTCCGCGTTGGCAACCGGCGGGCCGGTGCGCACCTGGAATTTATGTCCGGCCGGGTCTTCGATACTGGCAATCGCGCTGACAATGTCCTCGGCCGATAACCGGGTCGAATCAAACTCGACACTGAGAACAGGCCAGCCGGATTCGGTGTTTTTCAGGTTGAGGTCAATCACCCTGACGTCGAGCGCCTCCTCCAGCTCGGCCTCCAGGGCGCGGGGGCTGGCAGGAGAAATCAGTCCCTCGATCTCGAATTTCCCGACTGATGTTTCAGCGCTTGCTGCAGCGCTTGCGAAAAGTGCAACGAACAGCGCTGCCAGCAAATTTGCAAGGGAAACTGTTTTCATAAAATTATCCGGATGTCCAGGTGTATCGGGTTATCGGGTTATGTTCAATCACGAGAACTTTACGTCCTTGACGACTTCCCAGCGTTCGCCCGCATTGTCGATAAATACGACTTTGACCGGGGCCTCTCTGGTTGCCTTCAGTTTGAACGTAAATAGCGGACTGTCGGCAATGGCCGACGTCATGCTGAAGCGGCTAACGAGGTCTTCGCCGTAATAGACCAGCATGTTGCGCAGGAAAGTGACGGGTACGGCACGGTTGAACGGCGGCATCGTTTCCGTATCTACCTGCCCAAGCCCGGTGAATGAGGGATGCTCAAAACGGACCTTGACCTTGAATGTCTCGTCAGGGGTGATTCTCCTGTCGATTTTCATTCTGGGGGGTTTTATTTTTGCCATGGGTTCCTCCTGTATGGGTAATCAAAGGACTGGGGCGCCGCCGCGTACGACAATTCTGTCGTCGAGACCGGGCGACACCGGCGAACGGGCGCGGATATGGTCAATCAGTTCATCCACAAAAACCTTGCCGGTATCGACTATGTCGGCGGCCCCGAACATCGGATTGTTCTGAAAGCGGGTATGTACGGACGCAACCGAGTAGTATTTGTCGGGGGAAAACGGTTCGCCGTCAGCCGTTGTGATCGACAGGATTCTCTGCCCCCGCTCGTTGGCCGGGTCCGTTACGATTTTCACGCCGGAAAAGCGGATCATGTCACCGCCAACCCTTGCGAACGGGTCCTCGTTGACGATCGCATCGACTATGTTCTCGAACAGGGTTCTGATTTCCCGGCCCGGCATACGGTAGGTGAAAATGCGGCCGTCCGTTGGCGCCATATTGTAGACATCCTCCGTGGTAATTTTTCCGGGCATAAGGCTTATGCCATAGCGCCAGGCCGGGAAGAAGGCAATGTCAACCCCCTCGATCTGCCGCAACGCATCGGTAATGAGATTGCCCATCGTACTTTGCCAGTAATCCTGGCGATAAAAAAGCCCCTCAGCCTCCCCGATCACTTCATTCAGTTTGTCGGCGTGAGTAGCGTACGCTTCTTCCACAATCGCGGCTATTCGCGGGTCGCCTGGAACATTATTCTGTTGCACCTTGACCAACCGGTAATTGTAGCTCGCTATTTCACCCTCCTTTATGTCAAGGTCAAGGCTCGCCACATATTCCCCGTGTGCGCCGCCTTCATAAATGAGGGTGTCGTTATAGACCGCCGGGTCGAAAACCGCGTTATGGGTATGCCCGCTGATTATGACATCTATACCATCGACCCGTTGGGCGAATTTGCGGTCCATACCATAACCGGCATGGGAAATGAACACGATCAGATCGGGATCATCGGAGCTTTTAATCTGCTCAATCAGTTCCTCCGCTTCGGCTTCCCGGATACCGAAGTTCCACCATTTCGCGGCTCCGGTCGTAGCGACCGACGCCAGTCCTGTCCATGGATAGGTCATACCGATGATCGCTATTTCAAGATCGCCAACCTGCTTGATGACGTACTGATCAAGAACCGGCTCGTCCCAGTCCTTGTCGGTCAGATTGTAGGCAATAACGGGGAAAGCGGACTGTTCCACCAGTTTCATGAATTGCTCCCTGCTGAAAAAATATTCCCAGTTTCCGGGAACCATGGCGTCATAACCAATCGCATTCATGACTTTCACCACGGACTCGCCGCGGTCGAACAATGACAGTCCCGAGCCGTGCCAGGTATCTCCCCCGTCGACCAACAGAGCCTGACCCGAAACCTCGGAGCGCAGCCGGTCTATGACGGTAGCCACATGGGGCGCGCCTCCCACCCTGCCCTCAAAGCGGGCTTTATCCAGGTAGTCCCCTTCCATTGATTGCATTCCCCACGGGCGCATCTGGTTCATGGAACGGTAGTAGACCGGACGCATGTAACCGTGAATATCATTGGTGCTGATAATACGTACCTGGCCGCTGCCGGCGTCACTGCCGGCAGTAAACACGGTCTGCGCCGGAACCAGGCCGGCGCCCAGGGCCACAGCCAGCAATACCGGCAGCCATGCTGCCGGCAGTCGAATCCGGTTCGCTAACAGGGAGCGCATCGAATCAACAGCCCCCGGCGGCTACCCTGGTATCTCTGCTGGTTGCCCATCTGCCGTGCTGATTGCATTCTGTTATTACCCAGACCCGGCTTTCTCCACCGTTAAGGCGCACCTGCGTGCTGAGAAACGCCTCCCCGTTGGCCGGAGAAAGGTAAAAGGTTCCCTTGGTCTGTACCGGATCATTGAAACTGACGATCTGAATGCTCGTTATATAGTGATCGTCATCCATTGGATGATCGATCTCCACCTGCACCGGCGCCGCGCTGCCATCCTCAACGACCGGCGGCAGGGTCAGTTTGGCCATGTGCATCTTTTCCAGTTCGGTCGGGTTTTCCGGATCAAGCACGAAATTGAACGCACTGGCGCCGCTCTCGTTAATCAGACCGAACGTAGCGGGAACAGCCACCCCCCCGACCATGACATAGCGCAGAAAATCGCGCCGCGTGTGTAAATGCTTCATAAACTTAATCTCCGTTATGTTGATGGGGCGGCCCGCAACCCGGACAGTTGCAGGCCGGCGCCGTTTGGCTTGGTATCAACGCGGTCAGCGCCTCACAAAACCGAACGCAAGGCTTCCGGGCTTGGCACCCAGCGCACCCCGTTGTTTTGTATGCCGGCGGCCAGATCGGTTGTAATGACTTCCCATTCCCTCGGGTCCGGCGCTGAAGTATCGATCAGGGTCGCAACCGTCTCCTGCGTGGTGGTAACCGCCGCGCGGGTTCCTTCCGGATTGAAGGCGATATTGTGGGGGCCGAGGCCTGTATAAAGGTTTTTAACCGCGACATCATTTTCCGTATCTATGATCGTGACGATATCTGATTTCTTGCCTTCATTGGCAAACAATCCATAACGGGTATTGGCCGGATTGAGATACAGACGGTTTGCATCCGGCCCGGTTTCAATCACGGTCTTCAGTTCCAGGCTGGCTATGTCGATCACCGCGACGCCTTCCGCCTTGCGCAGGCCGCCATAGCATTTGGAACTGTCCGGAAGACAAGTGATATTACCGCCGCCGCCGGGTACTTCGACAGATTTGATCAAGTCGCCGGTTTTGGTATCGAAGAACACAATAGCGCCCTTGGCCGCAGCCATGAAATATTTGCCGTCCGGAGTCATGGCGCCTGCGCGGGCGCCGGCAACGGGAACCATCCTGATTTCCTTGCGCGACTCGACATCCACAATCGACACGCCTTTGGGTTCCTGCTGGCAGGTACTGAAAATCAGGGAATCATCCAGACTGAACATGGCGTCACGGGCGCCGTGGCAACCAAGCTCGATCGTTTCCAGCGGCTTTCGGGTTGCGGTACTCAGGAATGTCAGATAACCGTGCTCCTTGTCCAGTATGTTTCCAACCACCGCCAGCGGCTGCGTATAAGCGAAACCGACATGCAGGGGCGCAATGACGTTAGCGCCATTCATGCTGACATTGAACTTGTCGATGACTTCCTGGGTGGTCAGGTCAATGGTCCAGAATACATCGTTCTCGTAACGCTGCGAAGACCATACATAGCGGGCGCCGGGAAGAACCCAGAGATGGTGGTTCCCGGTTTCGGTCATGTCGATTTTCCTGATCGTTTCACCTTTTTCGTAATCGACAACGGAAACGGTCGGTTCCCCCTGGTTATCGATCAGGAAATACCCATCCATACCCTTGACCGCGTCCCAGTCCATACGTATCGTGTTCTGTGGATCAAGAAATACCAGAGACTGGTATTCCTCAACACTCATACCCTCGGTGGGCGCGCCGAATTTTTTAGCGGCAGAGCTGTTGGCATCAGGGGACAGCACGGCAGCCCCGCCCACCGTCGCCAACGCGCACGCCGCTGCCAGAACAATCGATTTGCTTTTCATCGTTATTTCCTCCCGGGCCTTGCCGCCCGATTATTGAGATTATTGGTATTACTTCATTTGATTTCCAGTGCCGCGTTCATGACCCCGGCGTTTCGACCCGAGCCGCAGTCCGGTGGTACTCACCAGGCAACGACCAGCTTCTTCTTCCCTTCGTTCCACACAACCAGCAGATACCACAGGAACATGATGCCGAACACGGTCGCTATCGACATTTTCCAACTCATTATATCCGGCAGAAAGGCCGGTTCGCCAAGCTTCATTAACCAGCCGGTATTATCAAGCCAGTCTCTGAACAGTGAGCCGGACACCCCGAAGGCCGCAATCGCGATCCACAGCTTGATCTGGCCCTCTCCCGCGCGCCACAGACAACCGGTGGCACAGCCACCGCTTAACGACATGCCGATACCGAAAATGGCTCCGCCGAGCAGACTGCCGAGCCAGAACGCGCTTGCGACCTGTGCATCCCAATCTTTCAGATCGGTCCATTTCAGGATTGAAAAACCGATCACCCCGATCACGACAGCCAGAATGACCGCCTTCGTCATTTCGCCGTCGCCGGTCAAAAACGGTTCCCGGAAAGCCTTGACGAAACAGAACCGCGAACGCTGCATGACTACCCCGATGAACAGACCGAACAACAGGAAACCGGCGCGAACCGGATAGTCGAAGCCATCATAAACAAGTGCAATCACAAAGCCGCAGGCCAGTACCGAAAGGCCCAGCGTCTGCTGCGCTTTCCTGCGTGCAAGAAGGCCGCCTCGGGTGGTTTTCCGGGGCGCTGCCGAAGCCGCGAAATCCAGAGTGACCTCCAGAATCAACAATCGCAAGCCGATGTAAACCCCGATCATCAGGCCCGCCATCATCGCCAGCCCGGCCATTGACAGGGCGCTGGTTGCACTGAAAAAGCCGCCGATATTGCAGCCAAATGCCATGGCGGCGCCAATTCCCATCAGCGTTCCCCCGACCAGTCCCTTGAACAATTCAAACGCCGGCGCGCCCCGGATACGAAATTGTCCTGCCAGCAAAGCGGCAGCGCAAGCGCCGCCAATCACACCGAAGTTCAAAAGAGAGGTGGAATACAGGTGGGGCGAAATGATAATGTGGTCGGCCAGCCCGAGGCTGTTGAATAGCCAGTCCCCCCAGTTGCGCACGCCGTCCGCGGCGCTCCACGGCTTCTCGTAGGCAAACAGCAGTATGTTGCTGACCGCCAGCAGTATTCCTGCCGCCCAGGCTGCCCACTGCTTCCCGAACAGTACGTCACACTTTTCAAAAAATGCGGCTGCGAGGCCGGGTGAGGATGCAAGTGTCTTCATTTGCAGCTTGTCCTTGGTTTTTATGGCCATTTATCGATTGAGTTCTTGAATCTATAGTATCTTACTCAAGCCATAAACGAAAAATTTTATACATGGAACTGCCGCGCAATATCAACACCCATATAGGGATATATCCATCGACATATAAGCAGGATAACAGCAGGCCAACAGGAATAACAGGACATCCCGACAGACTGTGGTCAACAATATCCGGACAAACTTGATAATGAGCCTGATCCTAAGTCAGCAAGAACCCGTGGGCGTAGGGGTCGCGCTCTTCAATGATAATTTGATTGTGGCCGGTAACCCGCGCCCATCCGCAGACCGCCGGCCGGATGGCGCGGTAGCCGCCAACCGATAGCGGCTCAATGGCATGCCCGGTAAACAGGCTACCGATGATGCTTTCATGCACGAATTTCTGCCCGATTGCCAGTTCGCCCCGCGCCACCAACTGGGCCATTCTGGCACAAGTCCCGGTCCCGCAGGGGGAGCGGTCGATACCGCGGTCTCCATAAAACACGACATTTCTCATATCCGCTTGCCTGTGTTTTGCCTGATCGGTCCACATTACATGGCTGACCGTTCCGATCGTGTCATCCTCAGGATGCACGAATGTCTCCAACCGGTTGATCGCTTTCCTGACGAGCGGGCTGAAACGCCGGATATCGTCAATACCGAAATGATCCAGCCCTTTGTAGTTTCCCCGGGGTTCGATAATCGCGTAGAAATTCCCCCCGTAACTGACATCCACGAGCAGTTCACCGATGCCGGGCGCCTCCACTTTGATCCCGGAGGAATGCAAAAAGGCGGGGACATTGGTGATTTCGACGGATTCGACATATCCGTCAATCAGCTCATACCTGGCTGCGACCGGCCCGGCCGGTGTGTCCAGCAATAACTGTCCGGGGGTTTTCGGGGTAACCAGATTTTGCTCAATGGCCACGGTAACCGTGCCGATAGCGCCGTGGCCGCACATGGGAAGGCAGCCGCTTACCTCAATGAACAGTACCCCCAGGTCGCACTCCCTGCGGGTCGGGGGATACAGTATGGAGCCCGACATCGCCTCATGACCGCGCGGCTCGAACATCAGCCCGGGACCCAGTCATAATCCCGCATAAAATGCTGGCGCAGCTCGCTCATGCTTGAACCGCAGAGTTGCGGTCGATTATCGATTACCACCCGAACCGGATTTCCGCAGGTATGGGCATCAATTATCCTGAATGTGTGCCGGGGCATAAATAGTCGGTCCTGAACATAGTATTCTTGCTGCGCCAAAACAGGCTATAGTGTACAGGGTTGGAGGCGGAACAGATCATTTCCGGCATGTTGCGGGTCACGCGGAAACGATGTATTTTTACATAACTGAATGCACCACTGTCCGGAATGGATAAAAAAATTATTCTGATTGACCATCACGAAAACCCGGGAGACGATGTTGCGACCCGGCATCTGGCCAGCCTGGGCTTCGAGAACGACTTGAGGCGCCCTTTCCGTGGTGATTCGTTGCCGGAACCGGATGATTCCATTGCCGGGGCGGTAATCTTTGGCGGCGCCCAGAATCTGACTGAAATCGGAGACTACCCGTTCCTGCATACGGAAATGGCATGGCTCGGAAAGGCGATCGACGCAAACCTGCCATTGCTCGGAATTTGCCTGGGCGCGCAGCTGATCGCCCGCACGCTGGGCGCGCGGGTCGGGCCGCACCCGCAAGGATTGTGTGAATTCGGGTATTATGAGATCAAGCCCGTGAGCCGCCAGAATCCCCTGTTTGCGCAATCAATGTACGTCACCCAGGCGCATTTCCAGCAATTCGACCTGCCGCCGGACTCGGTCGCGCTGTTCACCGGGGCGACCTTCCCGAATCAGGCTTTTCGCTATCGCGACCGGATTTACGGCTTACAGTTTCACCCCGAGGTCACACGGGACATTTTCCGGCGCTGGCAGGACTCGGACTGGGCGCCTTACGGCAAGCCGGGCGCGCAAAGCAGAGAGGTGCAAAACAGAATGGTCGAGTCCGCTGACAGGATTCAGGGCATATGGTTCCGAAAACTGCTGGATCACCTGTTCGTCCGCTCCACTGCGGAACAGACAGTCTGAAACCGAATACGGATACATGGGCATGATCGCCGCACGGGAAATTAACGTATTTGTAACTTATTTATGCCGGACTCTTTCGTATAATTGCCAGCAATCCCCAACCGGATTTTCGTTATGCTGGTTCTGACAATACTGCTTTGCTCAATTCTGCTGGGTTCAATGATTTTTCTGGTCGGGGTTGTACTGCCGTCCATTCACAAGGTCCTGGACAACAGCAAAGCGCTCTCCCTTACCCGCGATTTGTTTCCCCGCTATTGCATATGGGGCCTTGCGTTTTCGCTGCTGGCCGCCCTGATTTCGATTGCAGCCGGATCGTACCACTATATTTTGCTGATCGTCGTTTTAGTAGGATTCCTCTACAGCCACCAGATTCTGCTGCCAAAAATATCATCGGCCAAGGACAACTGGCTTACCAGTGAATCTCCCCAGGACAAGGCGTATTTCAAAAAACTGCACAAACAAAGCGTGATCATCACAGCCACCCAGATTGTATTGCTGGTTGCCATCGTCGTCTCGAACTGGTTTGGTCGGATATTGTAACTTCGGGCAGCCCTGATGCCGGATTCACGGACCAGTCGAAGACAGAATCGCGGCCGCAGAACACGGCGGAAATTCGATACCTCGGTCCCTTCTCCGTGCCAGTCAGTCTGCCGGTTCGACGGGAAACCGTTCTGCCGCGGTTGCTATCGCAATGCAGAAGAAATTCGGGAATGGCCAATCTTCAGCCGGCAACAGAAACTCGAAATACTCGATAAAATTTCACAAAGGAGAAAGGCGGCAGGGGCCGAACAGGTCTGGTAGCGGATCAGTGTATAAGCGGTCGGAAGACGCTGGTATCAAACCGCAGCCGAAAACCCGTACCGGGTCAGACCACCCGCAACGTCCCATTAAACTTGCATTATCGCCGATACACTATTATCCTCGCCCTTCAGGTTAGTTTACTTAAACGTATCCGTTGATCTTCATCATCCCGATATGGAGCCAATAATCATGAATCCGCTAAAAAGTATCCCCGGCACGATTATCGCCGGCTTTGTTCTTGCGATTGTGATCGCCCTTGTTTTGTAAAAAGCCCGTCTGCAGGAGTTGCGGGAACAGGCTGTCACATTGTGCGCTAACAGAAACAAATTCAAATTGAGAGGTTAATTATTATGTGGTCCCTCGTTGTCTGGTTACATGTACTCGCCGGTATCGTCTGGATCGGTTTGCTTTATTACTTCAATTTCGTACAGGTACCGGCCGCGGCCGAGGCCGCAGCCGATTCCGATGGTCCCGGGCCGGCCGCCATTTCAAAGTACATCGCGCCGCGGGCGTTGTTGTGGTTTCGCTGGGGCGCCGTTGCCACCTGGATAACCGGCGCTATCGCACTGGAATACCTGCCGGGAGCAAGTATCGTTTCAGCCTTCACCCTGCAAACCCCAATAATCGGTGTGGGAGCGTGGCTCGGCACTATCATGCTGTTCAATGTATGGGTCCTGATCTGGCCCAACCAGAAAAAAATACTGGGGATCGTGTCGGCCAGCGCGGACGAGATTGCGAAAGCCAAAAATGTAGCCTCGCTCGCTTCCCGAACCAATACCATGCTTTCCATCCCCATGATCATGTGCATGGTCGGCCAGGGGCATAACCTTCCCTTTTGAGGGCTGCAACGTTGTTTTCATCAAGGCCGGCAATTTGCCCCGAACCGGGGCTCGCGGTCCCTGACCGCGAGCCGTGTATGCCGGTAATCAACCGGCACTTCGTCAACGGCAATCCGGTCCGCGGGCCGTTCGACGTCCATTTGCGGTCAGCGGTGTTCGGACTTGGCTGTTTCTGGGGCGCCGAGCGGAAATTCTGGCAACTGCAAGGCGTATTTACCACTGCGGCCGGTTATGCCGGAGGCCAGACCCGCAACGCCACCTACCAGGATGTATGCTCGGGAACGACCGGTCATGCCGAAGTCGTGCTGGTGGTATTCGATCCCGCGAAAATCAGTTATGACACCCTGCTCGGGACGTTCTGGGAGTCCCATGACCCAACCCAGGGCATGCGCCAGGGAAATGACCGTGGGACGCAATACCGATCTGTAATCCATGCCCGCGGCGCTGACCAGCTGTCCCGGGCGCGCATGAGCCGGGACGACTACCAGGCGAGGTTGCAGGCTGCAGGCTACGGCGCCATCACCACCGAAATTTGCGCCGCGCCCGAATTTTTCTACGCCGAAGACTACCATCAGCAGTATCTGGCGAAAAACCCGAACGGTTATTGCGGGATCGGCGGCACAGGGGTCAGGTATAACGGGTAGCTTTCAGGTGCGTTTGGGTTGCAGTGGCGGCAACGGCAATGAGGCGATATTGCTGCCCTTGTCCTTGACGGCGTCGATAATGCGGTTGATTCCCTCCTTGTCAACCTCATCAATTCTCACTACCGAGTGCAAGGGGATGTAAGTCCGCTTGACAGAACCGAATTCCTGCTTGAGCCGCTCCTCGGAGGGATCGACCACAAGTTTGGATTTCTCCCCGAAAATGATGCCTGACACCTCGACGAACGCGTACATGTGGCTCTGACCAACCTCCCTCGCATACAGCTCGTACAGCTTTTCCTGATTATGAAACTGAATCCTGTAGAGGGTTTTTTTCTGACTCACATCCCGAGCGGCCACATTTTAATCCGGGTCGATTGAAAACAGGCAATATAATAGCGCGAATTGCAATATATGGTGAAGTGTTTCCACTGAAAATTCTCGTGAATCCGCGCTTGCGCTGTTTATACCCTGTCCTGCTTGCCAGTATGGCTGTGTGGTTTTTTCATCCTTCCGCCAGCGCCGGGCCGTTACCGGACAGCGTCGCCCGCCTGCTTGATCAGTACGGCATTGCGCCAGACGCGGTCAGTGTGGACGTGCGCGCTGCCGATAGCGGAGAGAAAATACTGAGTCTGAACAGCCGCAAACCGAGAAACCCGGCTTCGGTAATCAAGATACTGACCACTTTGTCGGCGCTTGAAATCCTCGGGCCAAGCTATCAGTGGCGAACCCGCTATCTGGCTGACGGGACCATCGAAAACGGAGCTCTCAAAGGCAACCTGATCATGCAGGGCGGCGGAGACCCGTTTTTGACCATGGAACGGTTCTGGCATCAGGTACAGTCACTGCGCCAAAGAGGTATTCATACGATCACCGGTGATCTGGTTATCGACGACGGCTACTTCGATATTGCGCGGCACGACCGTGGCGCATTCGATAACCGGCCGCACCGTCTCTACAATGTAGGCCCGAATGCGGCGCTGGTGAATTTTTCCGCAACCCGGTTCATATTGTCCCCGCTCGACAACCGTATCCGGATTATTGCGGACCCGCCCCTTGCAGGCCTCGTCATCGACAACGATATCCGGGCAAAACGCGGCAAATGCACCAATCCGCAATCCGGCTGGCGGCTCAATGGAACGAGGCGCGAGCGCAACCGCATCATTGTCAAATTTACGGGCAGCTATCAAATCGCATGCGGCGAATATTCCGTTTCGAGAACGATACTCTCCAACCATGAGTATACATTCAGGCTGTTCAAGTATTTATGGAGCGACAGCAGCGGGCAAATCCTGGGCAGTTACCGGGTGGCAAAAACTCCGGACAGGGCCGCAGAAATACTGGACTACCAATCGCACCCCCTGGCGGATATCATTACCGGCATCAACAAATACAGCAACAATGTCATGTCCCGGCAATTGTTTCTGGGCCTTGATGCCCTCAGGCCGGCCAAGCCCGGCACCCTCGAAGGATCGAGGCAACGGCTCCGGGAATGGCTGACAACCAATGCGATGTCAATGCCGGAACTGTTTGTCGATAACGGTTCCGGATTGTCCAGGGATACCCGTATCAGCGCCGACAGCCTTGCGCAACTGTTACAGCATGGCTGGAAGAGCAATTACCATGCGGAATTTCTGTCTTCCTTCGCCCTCTCGTCACTCGACGGCACGATGCGCAAGCGTTCCGGGGCGCCGGGGTCGGAGGGAAGGTTGCGGGTCAAGACCGGATGGCTGCGCGGGGTGAGCGGCATGGCAGGTTATGTCAATTCCAGACGCAACCACCCGTACACGGTGGCGCTCATAATCCAGTCGGACAAGGTCCGTTACGGCAACGGCGTCCGCATCCAGGATGCCTTGCTGAAATGGGTCTATGAGTTGTAGCGCCGGCTGTGCGCGTCTTGCGAAACCGGCCAGCCGAAGAAAAAACGGATGACGATCATTGCAGGAAAATCATTCCGACAAGAGATCGGAACCGCTGATCGTATGCCCCCAGCCGCGTTTGGCAGACAGGTATCGCTTGTTCCATTTGCCGACCCCGACGACATGCTTCACGGGTATTACTTCAGTCAGGCCGCAAGCGGTCAGATCCTCTATTTTCTTCGGGTTGTTGGTCAGCAGCCGCATGGGCCTGTTGCCGAGAAAATACAGGATCAGGGACGCTGCATCGCTGAAATCCCTGGAATCGACCGGCAATCCAAGCGACTGGTTTGCCTGGTAGGTGTTTTGTCCGGCGTCCTGTAACAGATAGGTTGCCGCTTTCGCCCACAAGCCAATACCCCGCCCCTCGTGCCCGGCCATGTAAACGATCATGCCGCCGGCATCGCTTGCAATTCGGGCTACGGCCGACTCAAGCTGGGGGCCGCAATCGCATCTCCGGGAGCCAAACACATCACCGGTCAGGCAATTCGAATGGACGCGAACCAGGGGGGGGTCCATATTTTTCGGATCACCGATCACAAGCACACTATTGACCGCCATCGAGGTGGCCAATCCGGCAAACAGATTCTGCCGGCCGCTCTCGCGCAGCGTGGACGCGAGTTCCTCAACCTTGTCGAGTTCCGCCTTGCGAACCGCCGCGTACCAGTCGACCTGATAATCTGCTCCGTCTATCCTGAGCGGTAACGGGACCGGACCGAGCAGGTTGATAACCGGTTCATCCCCCAATCCGGTATTTTCATCGGGAAGGCGGCGGCCGTTACGGTTGATGCTCACGAGTTTTCCGCTGTCAATGATCTGTTGACGGATATCAGGGTCAAGGTAAGTGAACATATTTGTTACCGCTGTTGCCGGTTCGGTTGATTTACGTTGCCGCGAAAGCGTACTTCAGCGCGTCAGTACCAGGGTATCCGCAGGCCGCCAACCGACCCGAACCACATCCCCCACACGAAAGGTATCCATGTCCCGGCTGCGGTTCTGGATTGTACCGGAAAGTTGGACACCCTCCCGGGTTTCGACAAAGACATGACTCTCGCTGCCATGGTAGGCGACATTGACGACTGTGGCGCTGACACTGAACAGCTCTGCGTCCGGCTGTTGACGAAACAAGCGGGTCTTTTCCGGGCGGATGGCGATGCTGTCAACCGGATCAGTCGAATCTTGCCAGGGAATATGGATTGTACCCAGCTGCGGGACACTCACAGCCATCTGTCCGTTTTCGAACTTTGCGGATGACACCTCAAAAACATTCATTTTGCCGATAAAGTCGGCAACGAACCGGGTGCGTGGATATTCATAGAGTTGGCGGGGTGTCGCTACCTGTTCAATCCTGCCCGCACGGATCACAGCAATGCGATCAGCCATGGATAACGCCTCGTCCTGGTCATGGGTAACGATGACAAAGGTGATGCCCACGGATTGTTGCAATTTGACCAGTTCTATCTGCATAGCCTCGCGCAACTTCGCGTCCAGGGCCGAGAGAGGTTCGTCCAGCAGCAGCACCTTGGGTTTCTTGACCAGGGCGCGCGCCAGCGCGACTCGCTGTTTCTGCCCTCCAGACAACTGCTCCGGCATACGATTGCGGAAGGACTCAAGCTGCACCAAGGCAAGCGCAGCCATGACCTCGGCTTCCAACCTGGCTCTCGGCGCGCCGGCCACCTTAAGCCCGTAAGCCACATTATCGAAAACCGTCATGTGCGGAAACACGGCGTAGGACTGGAATACCATGTTTACCGGACGCCGGTTGGGCGGGATGCCGGACATATCTTCTCCGTCAATCAAAAACCGTCCCGAGGTGGGAACTTCAAGGCCGGCCAACATCCGCAGCAACGTGGTCTTGCCGCAACCTGACGGACCAAGCAAGGCAAAAAACTCCCCGGCATCAATGTCAAGGCTGTTGTTGTCCACTGCCAGAATATTGCCAAATTTCTTGGAGGCGGAGCGGATCCGGATCATGGGCGCCGGCTTGTTCATGGTTTGACGGTCTCCGGTCACACAACCTGCCTGCCCCCGATGCGGTTCTGCAACCACAGCGCGACAGCCGTCAGGATCAGGGTGATGACAATCAGGACAGTGGAGGCGGCATTGATTTCCGGCGTCACCGAGAACCGCACCATGGAATAAATTTTCACCGGAAAGGTCACCGTTTCAGGGCCCGCCGTGAAAAAGGTAATGACAAAATCATCCAGCGACAGGGTGAATGCCAGCAGAGCGCCCGCAATCAGTCCGGGTTTCATGAACGGCGCCATAATATCCCGGAATACCTGCCACTCATTGGCGCCGAGGTCGCGCGCCGCTTCCTCCAGTTCACGGTTAAAATTGGCCAGCCGCGCACGGACGATCATGGCCACGAAAGGGAAGCTGAACGATATATGCGCGATCGTGATAGCGCCCAGGCTGAGAGGCCAGGGCAACCCGGTGGGCCAGCCAATACGTTGAAAAAATGCCAACATGGCTACTCCCATACAGATTTCGGGGATGACAATGGGCAATGCCACAGCAGCCTCGAACGGGACCTTGCCGGGGAAGCGGAAACGCCAGAGCATGAGGGCCGCCATGGCGCCGAGGAACGTGCTTGCCAGGGTACTGAAAAAAGCGATCGTCAGAGAATTGGTGAAGGCCTCGATCAGGCCCTCGTTGTTCCAGGCCTTTTCATAATAGCGAGTGGTGAAACCGCGCCAGACGATATTGCGCCGACTGTCATTGAAACTGAAAATGACCAGGATCACGATAGGCGCATACAGGAACGCGAACGACAGGGCAATAGTGGCCTGCATCCACCGCCTGCGCCCGTATTCGAGGGGGGCAACGGGTTGTCGGCGGCGCAGCGGGTTCATCCCTGCTCACCCCGCTTGTTTGCCAGCAACGCGCGTACAGCCAGGGCAAAGAACGTGATGTACATCAGAACAAACGACAGGGCAGAACCAAAGGGCCAGTCATTGGCAGACTTGAACTGGCGTTCGATCACGTTGGCGATCATCTGACTGTCGGTGCCTCCCAACAGGTCCGGGGTGAGGAAAGAGCCCAGCGCGGGTATGAAGGTAATGATTATGCCCGACACGATGCCCGGCAGGGCCAGAGGAACCATGATCGACCGGAATGTGCGCAAGTGGGAAGCGCCGAGATCAAGGCTGGCCTCCAGCCAGGATCGGTTCATGCGATCCAGGGACGCATAAAGCGGCAATACCATGAACGGAAGATGGACATAGACCAGGCCAAATACCACTGCGAAATTATTGTAGAGAAAAGGAAGTGCAACGAAACGCTCACCCATGACGGTGGCAGCGTCGATACCGAGAAAATTCAGTATCGCCGAAGACCCGTCCCAAAGGGATTCAAGACCGTGGTTGAGATACCCCTTGGCGCGCAGTACCGCGATCAGCGCGTAAGTCCGGATCAACAGGTTGGTCCAGAACGGCAGGATCACGATAAGCAAGAGTACGGGCCGCCATTTCTCGCGAGCAAAGGTAATGACTATGGCTATGGGAAATGCCACTATCAGGCAAATCAGGGTGGTCAGACCGGCAAACCAGAAAGATTTGAGGAAGATGCGGATGTACAGGGGGTTTGCAGCGCGCCCGTAGTTCGCCAGGGTCCAGTTGAGGTCGATCTCTACCAGCCCTTGCTTCTCACCAAAACTGAACAGCCAAATCAACCCCAGGGGGGCGATAAAGAAGAAAAACAGCCAGAGGGAAGGCGGTACACCGATCAACCAGAAGATCAGGGGATGCCGGCGCCAGTGATCCATGCGATGTCAGGAGCATACGGGTTGGGCGGGCAGGCAAGGCCCTGGCCTTGCCTGCCTTTCTGCGGGAAGATGAAACCGGTCAGGCCGCCTGAATACGGGTCCAGGTTTCATCAATCAACTGCTGGTATTCCTCACCCTTGTAGATGGAGGTTTCGGATACGGCCGTGATCTCTGCAGGGGGGAAGATGGCCGGATTGCGGGTATAGGACGCATCCATTCTGGTCTTGGCCGCGGCATTGGGGGTAGCGTACTGGATGTAGTCGGCGATCAGTGCGCCAGCGTCGGCATCCAGTATGTAGTTGATGAACGCATGGGCGTTTTCCGGGTGAGGGGCGCCTCTGGGAATGCACAGGCAGTCCTCCCAGAGCAGGCCGCCTTCTTTCGGTACCGCATAACCGATATCGTCGTCCTCCAGCATCACCTGCAGGATGTCGCCGTTCCATTCCATGGTAATATCCACGTCACCTGCCACCAACAGATCCTGGCCGTTATCCTCGGCGAACGTCTTGATGTGCCCTTTCTGCCGGATAATCATTTCCTCTACCTGCCTGATGAGAGCCGGATCGGTCGTGTTGAGCGGATGGCCGAGGTACTTCAACCCCATCTGGATAACCGTCGAAGCGTCAGCCAGCATGGCAATTTTGCCGGAGTAACGATCGGAATCGTACAGCCATTTCCAGCTGTCAGGGACGCCGTCGACACTCGACTTGCGGTAGCCGATGCCGATACTGCCCCACATATAGGGCATACTGTGTTTTCTGCCGGGGTCGAACAGGGCATCCTGGAACGGAGCGTCAATGTTGGCAAAGTTGGGTATCCTGCTGTGATCGAGCGGTTCCAGCATACCTGCAACGATCATGCGTTCAACATAGTCATTGGTCGGAACGATCAGGTCGTATCCGGGGTTGCCTCCTTTCAGTTTGGCAAACAGCTCGTCGTTATCGGCGAACAGATCCATGTTGACCTCAATGCCGCTTGCGGCCCTGAAATCGTCAAGCGTGGTTTCCCCGATATAGGTATCCCAATTATAGAAATTGAGTTTCGGTTCCTCGGCTGCGAAGAGGTCCCGGGATACGAAAGTAAGGCCGGCGGCCGTTGCGCTGATACCTGCCAGAAAGGCGCGGCGGCTGATCGTTGGTTTGGGTATGCTCATGGGAATCTCCTCAAAATCGTGTGGTTGAGTGCAATAGGGAAATATATCGCAGTTGCGGCGAAATGCACATATCCAATATTTCATTTTGCCGGTTACGGTTAAACAGATTGTCCGCTGTCCGCCAGCATGCCACGGTCCCGCGGACTGCCTTGTCTACATGTTACAGCATTCCGGCTAACAGACTGGCCCGCTCCACGGTCCAGTAAGATGCCACCGTAATGCAGGGCAGAGCCACGGCCCAGCGTACTGTGACGAGGGCATTCATGCTGACCCGGGCGATGACGAAAAGCGCAAACCAGACAACCGCTACGATCAATACCTGGCCGATCTCGACACCGATGTTGAACGATATCAACGATTTCCAGAGATGGGCGCTGCCCGGCAACAGCAACTCGTGGAGCACGAACGAGAACCCCAGTCCGTGGACAAGCCCGATGCCGGTGGTCACGGAAAAAGAGGCGGCCGGGTGCGCCCCTCGCCGACTGCCCAGCAGGATCACGGCGCCCGCATAGATAATGGTCAGGGCAATCAGCGTTTCCACCATGGGCACAAACCAGTCCGCGGCCGGCACATAACCAAGGAAACCAGCGATCAGGGTCACCGTATGACCCAGGGTAAAACCGGTAATACGCCACAGAAGACCCGCCAGCCCCAACGCGCCCACGGTAAGGCACATGACGAAAAGCACATGATCGAGGCCTTCCAGTATGTGGACCATCCCCTGCCGGACAAACGTGGCGACCGCCTGCCATTGCGAATTGCTGAACGTGACCGGATCGTTCAAAAGACCGGTCAGCCGGTACACTTGAACATTTCCCGGATAATAGTCGAGGATCAGGTTGGCCGTCTCCTCCTGCCCTTTCAGCCCCGGATTGAACGTACTGCGATAGGAGAATGTGTCCACAGGGCGGTCGTAACGATAGCGAAGCAACAGGTCCGTGACCGTTGCGCCGACATGGATTTCCCCGGCGTCATAGGGGAACACGTCCTGTTCCAGTGAATGTTTCGCTTCTTCCAGTGACGCGAACGGCGGCTGCTCACTGACAGGATGCACGCCAACGTCCAGCGTTTCCGCCCTGAGCGCCTTGCCCTCGACAGAAAACGTCTGTCCGCTCTCGGCCAGGGCGGCAAAATCCATGGGTGTTCTGCGAATGGCGCCAAGGTCGAGATAATGCATCAGGATCCCCGATTCGACTCTTTGGTACGTGAAAGGGGCAGGTGCGGAAAGACCATTGTCATCGACCTCGCCCGCGAGTTCTGCCAGAAAGAGCGGCGTCGGCAAGCGCATATAGACATCCAGACCGGACCCGGTATGAACGACATGAACGATGCGGATATTCAAATCCAGATTGAAGTGCGCGTGGGCGGGCAAGGAAACAAGCGCCAGCAGAAGCAAGGCCCGCCTGAACGGCTTTTTCCCGATCACGATCTCAGCCAACCGCCTGTGCCTGCATCACGGCAAAGGCCCCGAGAACGGCCGACCATGACCCGACAATCAACCCCGATATGATCCGCTCCAGTCAATACAACGGAACAAGCCTTCCCCGGCTTGTTCCGTTTTTCAGGTAACCCGCTATTATCCGCCGCCGGAAACCATGTTATGCGAACCGAAATACATGACATGGCCTTTCATGTCCGCGATTTGCGCAGCGCTCAGTTGCAGCGTCGGGCTATCAAGCACAGTGTGCGGATGTCTCTCGGCCCACTCCAGCGCAGGCATGAGGGTGGAAGTCACGAACGTCGTCTCGGGAACCAGATAATGGTGAGGTATCGCGACCTTGGCGCCGGTCATGGCAACGACGCTGTCCGCCTGCTCGTAGTCCAGGATATGCCGGGAGCCGTCCACCGGTACGAATACCACATCCACCTGGCCGACCTTTTCCATGACGCCGGCTGGCGGCGCGGCGCGGTTGTCTCCCCACATCAGCAACCTCATGCCACCGGTCTCAATGATATAGAGATTATTATCCAAATGCCTCATGTTGGTCGGTGGGCACGGGTCGTCACGTCCCTCGAACTGCTTGACAGCGTCGGTCCAGGGAATGATTCCGGGAGCAACGCACACATGCTTGTCGGCAATACCGGTGATCCTGACATCGCCGAGCTCGAACGTCCCGGCCATCCTGTCTAACAGCATGTTCGCATCCAGCCGGTCCAAGGCGTCATGATCAAAGTGGGCGTGTGTGGAAAGGCCGATATCCACCTCTGTCATGGGAAAATCCATTCGGTACCAGAGTCCCCAGGCGCCGGAAGGATCATTACGCCAAGGATCCACAATCATGGTAACACCTTTCGGTGATGTCACCTTGAACGATGAGTTGCTGTAGTAGGAAATTTCGACTGTCCCCGTGGAATCACGGACACCGCCCTCATTCTGGATCTGGACGATGCGGTTGTGGTTGCTCGTGGACATCCATGCGTTCATCTGGCTGATTACTTCCTCACTGACTGTTGCCAGTCCTCCCGCAACCAGCGCCAGACCGACTGCAAGCAGTTGTAACCTCTTCAGCAATTCCCGCTAAATCCGGGAAGCCAGTAAATTCGGGGGTTTCAGGGGGTTATTAGACAATCTTTTCGCAGATTTTTCATGGAAAAGCGGTAGAATAAGGGCCGTTTCTTCATAGTCGGAGGATACCATGCCCAGGACCCTGTTTCGCAAGACCCTCAGCGCGCCGGGCCTCCTGCGGCTGGTGCGTGGGGATTTCGATCGCATCGAAGACCCCGTAGCAAGCCGTGGCCTGGGTCTGACGGACTGCCTGATGTCGGCTTTGGCGATGTTCAGCCTGAAGTACCCGTCGCTGCTGAGCTTTGAAAAGGATGCGCGCGACGAGGACCGTATCCGGTCGAACCTCAAAAACCTGTACGGGGTGGTTCGCGCGCCATCGGATACGGCCATGCGTGAGCGTCTGGATCTGGTAGACCCGCGCTCGCTCCGCCGTGTTTTCAAGAGCGTGTTTGCCGCTTTGCAACGGGGCAAGGGTTTGGAGGGTTTCACCTGGTTGGGTCACCATCTGCTGTCGGTAGACGGCACCGGGTATTTCTCATCGAAGAAGGTGCATTGTGAGCGCTGCTGCGAGAAGCATCACCGCGATGGCAGCACGACCTGGTACCACCAGATGCTGGCGGCGGTGCTGGTTCACCCGCAACACCGGGAGGTATTTCCGCTCGCCCCGGAGCCGCTCCTGCGGGCGGACGGGTCGCGCAAGAACGATTGCGAACGCAATGCCGCCAGGCGGCTGTTGCGGGACGCGCGGCGGGAGCATCGGCGCCTGAAGTTGCTGGTGGTGGAAGATGCGCTGGCCTCGAACGGCCCGCACATCCGGCTGCTGGAGGAACTGGATATGCGATATGTGCTGGGGGTGAAGCCGGGAGATCATGGGGAACTGTTCCACTGGGTGGGCGTCACGGCGGCGACCCGTAGCGTGGAGATGGAGAAGGACGGCGCCCGCTTCCGCTTCCGATTCCTGAACGGCGTGCCGTTGAATGACGCGAATTTCGATTTGGAGGTGAACTTCCTGGAATGCCAGGAGACCCGCGCGGACGGTCGGATACTGCATTTCTCCTGGGTCACGGACCTGGAAGTCACGGAATCCAACGCATACGAACTGATGCGGGCGGGACGTGCTCGCTGGCGCATCGAGAATGAAACATTCAATACCCTGAAGAACCAAGGCTACGGCTTTGAACACAATTTCGGTCACGGCCGGCAACATCTGGCGACGGTGTTCGCCCACCTGATGATGTTGGCGTTCCTCATGGATCAGGTGCAGCAACGGTGCTGCTCGCTGTTCCGCGCCGCGCGCGCCAAGGCGGGCAGTTTGAGGTCCCTGTGGGAGCGGCTGCGCGGGCTGTTCTCGGGATTCCACGTTGCGGACTGGGAGACGCTGTACCGGGGTATCGCGTTCGGGCACCGCAAGCCTGAGCTGGAGCCCTTCGACACATCCTGACCCGGTGCCGTGACCGAGTGTGTGAAAGGCCGGTTCTTCAGGAAAACCCATGGCCAACCGCCGATCCGGCAATCCGCCGGAGGGGTGGCCTTGTCCGCATACCCTTAACGCCTGCGTTTGCATCCGAAAATCCCGCCGAATCCATGTGGGGATGTCCTTAGCGGGAATTGCTGTAACCTCTTCATGATTATTGCCTCCCCGTTGTACTCTATGGTAGAAATAAATGCGCCGAACCCGCAAGGGCCTCCAAAAAACAGTAATACGGCCAGCAAACGGGCCTTTCCTGACCTGTCATATCTGATTGAGGATACCTTTAGTCCTCCCGGGAAGTCAAGACCGGGAATTGTCCAATGGAGGATGAGGGGTATCTCCAGCGGGAAATGCGCTTCAACGCGGTAATTTCGGGGATTGGACACTTCATTTGCCCGGCAACATTCCCGGAGAGTGTTTTCAATGACGGATTGGGTATATAATGAAGGGCAAGCAACCAGCTTTGATACTCATGTCAGATAACCAGCAGATCCGGGTCACCGTTGTACCGCAGTATCTCTGGGAACAGTCCCACCCGGAAAATAATCACTATGTATTTGCATATACGGTCAATATGGAAAATACCGGGCGGGTTAGCGCCCAACTGCTGAGTCGCCACTGGATAATCACCGACTCCGAGGGACAAACCGAAGAAGTGAGGGGTCCCGGGGTGGTCGGGGAGCGCCCGAACCTGAAACCCGGTGAAAGTTTCCAGTATACCAGCGGCGCCATCCTGAAAACCCCGGTCGGGACCATGACCGGAAGCTACCGCATGCAGGACGAAAACGGTGAATTGTTCGATGCAATGATCCCGGTTTTCACGCTGTCTGCGGAAGTAGTGTTCCATTAAATGGCAAAAAACCGGGCGGGCGCCTGTCGGAAAACGGCTGTTATCCGCTCATCAGGTTGATACGTGAGACCAGGCGCGCCAGGCGCGCACATGGAGGACGGGATCGTGGACACGAATGATATCGACCCCTTTTTGACAGAGCCCCAGGGAAATCCCCAGGGTTTCCGGATCACGGCTGGCGAACGGATGATCGGAAAAACCGCCGATAAATGATTTGCGTGAATGGCCGATCAGCAAGCGCAGCCCGGCCTGTCTGAAGTTCATACAACCCTGCAACAACTCGATTGACTGGCAGGCGCTTTTGCCAAAGCCGATTCCCGGGTCGAATATCACTTTGTTCAAATCAATACCCGCGTCCAGCCACTGGTCTATTCTACGCTCCAGCCAGTCCTGTAACTGGGTGATGGCGCTTCGCGCAACGGACAATCCTGCCGCAGGATCGGCGGGAATGGTCACGCTGTGCATGGCCGCCACCTGACACCGGCTTTGCCTTGCCAGAGCCACAATATCGGGATTTTGAAGACCGGTCACATCGTTGATCATTTGCGCTCCACAATCCAGCGCTTTTTCCAGGGTCTGCCAATGCCGGCTGTCGACAGAAATAACCGGTCGAATCTTCAGGCTACGCAGCTTCCGCCCAAGCGCGGTCAGCGCCGGCTCCAGCCGCCGCCATTCTTCGTCCGCAGACAACGGGGTAGCGCCGGGACGAGTGGACTCGGCGCCGATATCGATAATCTGGACATGATACTTGATAAAATCTTCAATACGCTGATCAAGCATCCTCTTGTCCTGCCATTTCCCGCCATCGGAAAATGAGTCCGGGGTGATGTTCACAATTCCCATCCACAGCGGTACCGGACGCGCCCTGTGGCACAGGTCGAAAACCGTCTCCCGCCGACCCGGAATAACCAGATCCGGCTGCAGGTGCATGAGCGGAGTCAAAACGAAGGGGCGCCCGCTTATCGCGTAATGAGGGATCGTCAACTGCGGGGTTTTCATGGTCAGGTCGCGCCACAACAGGATGTCGATATCGATCAGGCGCGGAGCCCAGCGCCGTGCAGGCCGCCGGCCGAGCTGATGCTCGATTTCCTGGACTATGCGCAATCCCCGCGCAGGGTCCCATCCGGCATGACCCGCTATGACGCAATTCAGATAAGGTCGATTCCACGATGGTTCGGCATGGTCGGGCAGCGATGCCGGAGTTTCCACCAGAACAGAGACTTTCGACAATTCGAAGCCGCGGACTTGCAGGAGACGAATCGCCTCTTCGAGATTTTCCCGGCGGTTGCCGAGGTTGGAACCAAGTCCAAGCCAGATCGTCATTGGCGCGGGCTTGCGCTGGTATCGGCAGTCATTAACTGCGACAATAGTTCCCTTGCAGTAGTAATATTCATATTCACACCATAAATTATAAGACAGCTTCCTGTTCCCGTAATGATGTACCTGTCCGAAATCCATGTCTATCCGGTCAAATCCCTCGCTGGTATTTCGTTCGACTCGGCGCAACTGAATAAAGCCGGGTTCGAGTATGACCGCCAATGGATGGTGGTCAGGCCCGACGGCACATTCATGACCCAACGCACGTATCCGCAAATGGCGCTGGTCAAAACCAGGGTCGATCATGGCAGTCTTACGCTGTTTTCGTTCGGCATGGAAGAACACACGGTCGCTCCGCCCGAAAGAGACAACTGCAAGAGAATAAATACAAAGGTATGGGGCGATGCAGTACGGGCGCTGGAACACGATACCCGAACGAGCGAGTGGCTGAGCCAGGCGCTCGGCGTTGATTGCAGGCTGGTCTCGTTCCCCGACGATGAAATCCGGCAATGCTCCCGCTCCGTATCAAAAGCCGGAGAACACACGCTGTTCGCGGACGCATTTCCCCTGTTGCTGCTTTCCCGGGGTTCGCTGGACGACCTCAATGCGCGTTTGCAGAACCCGGTCGGAATGGACCGCTTCCGGCCCAATATCGTGGTCAGTGGATGCCAGCCGCTGGCTGAAGATAACTGGAAAAAGATCACGGTCGGTGACGTTCGTTTACGGGTAACACAGGGCTGTGCCCGCTGCTCCGTGCCGACCGTCAACCAGCAGACCGGCGTATTGTCGGGGCCGGAACCGATCCACACCCTGTCCAGTTACCGTCGCAGGGAAGACGGGGAGGTTTATTTCGGTATCAATCTCGTTCCCGAAACCACCGGCGTAGTGCGTACCGGAGATCGGGTTTCGGTTGTGAATTGACGAACCTTGCATGAAATTTGAAACGATTGAAGTTTGCGGTCACGGGGCGGTCGCCGTGATTACACTGAACCGCCCGGACAAGCTCAACGCAATCAACAAAATCATGCTGGATGAGCTGAACACAGCGCTGCACCGGATTGAACAGGATGAAAATGTTTACGCGCTCGTCCTCAACGGTAACGGCAGGGCTTTTTGTTCGGGCTTCGACCTGCAGGCGGGCATCGAGGCAAACCGTCAGGGCGAACGGCAGTGGCGCGAAGCGCTGCAATATGACCTTGATGTGATCATGCGTTTCTGGAGCCTGTCGAAACCGACGATCGCCGCCGTACATGGCTATGCGCTTGCCGCCGGGTTCGAACTGGCTCTCGCCTGTGACCTCACCGTCTGCGACGCGAACAGTGTTTTCGGAGAACCGGAACTGCGTTTTGGAAGCAGCATAGTAGCGCTGCTCCTGCCCTGGTATACCAATCCGAAGCATGCCAAAAAAATATTGCTGACCGGTCAGGAGCGGATGACGGCGGCCGAGGCGTTACAACTGGGTATCGTCAATAAAATTACCGAACCCGGCGAGGCGCCGGCTCGCGCTCTGGCATTGGCCAGGGAGATCGCGCTTATGGATGCGGATTCGGTGAGACTGACCAAACAGGCGTTGAACCGCAGCTACGAGATCATGGGCATGAACGAGGCCCTGCAGATGGGCGTGGAGACTTCGATAAAAATCGAAACGACAGAAACCGCGGTCAGGCGGGAATTCAACCGCCTCCTGCGCAACGAAGGACTAAAGGCAGCGCTTGCCTGGAGAGAAGAGAGACTGCAATCATAATGTCTCACCGCCTTGATCCCCTTTTAAGCCCCGGATCAATCGCGCTGGTAGGCGCGTCCGCGCGGCCAGGCAGTCCCGGCCGAGCGCTCGCGGACATGGTAATCGACTCCGTCTGGCGCGGAGCGGTTTATCCGGTCAATCCGGGCTATGAATCGTTATTCGGCGTTCGCTGCTATCCGAACCTCGGTTCGCTGCCCGAAACGGTGGAGCACGCGGTACTCGCCGTGTCCAACGAAAGACTGGAGCAGGCCCTGCTGGAGGCGATTAGCCACGGGGTACGGGCAGCGACGATCTATTCCAGTTGCATGCTCGAAAATGATACTGAACCACCGCTGCAACAAAGAATTTCAAAACTGGCGAAACAGGCGGGCATTGCTGTTTGCGGGAGCAATGGCATGGGTTTTTACAACATTGCCGAAGCCTTGTACGCGGGGCTGTTCCCGATGAACAGAAATCGACACGACAAACTGCCCGGCGGCATCAGTTTCATCTCCCAGTCTGGCTCCGCGTTCGCCGCGCTGGCGCACAATGGCTGCCGCCTGAAATTCAATCTCTGCGTTTCCTGCGGCAACGAAATGGTGACCACAGTAGCCGATTACATGGATTGGGCGCTATCCCGCTCCGACACCCGGGTGATTGCGCTGTTTCTGGAAACAGTGCGCGAGCCGAAAGCGTTTACCGATGCACTGGAGCGGGCCAGGCGACTGGATATACCGGTAGTCGTGATGAAGGTCGGAAAATCCCCTCTTGGCGCCCGTCTGGCAAAAACACATACCGGCGCCATTGCCGGCAATCATGCCGCATGGGAAGCGGTATTCGACCGCTACAACGTTGTTGAGGTCGACGACTTCAATGAGATGGGAGCGGCGCTTGCCATGTTTCAATCCGGGCGCCGGGCAGGCGCCGGCGATCTGGCCACAATCCAGGAGTCGGGCGGGCTCATGGAACTGGTGGCCGATATCGCCTGTGATCTTGACATCCGCTTTGCCTCAATAAGCGAAAATACCAAAACGGCGCTTCGCGAGAACCTGGAACCGGGACTGGCCGCAGATAATCCATTGGACGCCTGGGGCTCGCACCATGATTTCGAGAACCGCTTCTATCGCTGCATGTCGGCCCTGATGCGTGACCCGGCTGTCAGTATCGGTTTGTTCTTTTCCAATTTTCGCGACGACTACTACTTGTCCGAGGCTTTCTACCGCGTGATGGTCCGAATTTCCGGAGAAACCGAAAAGCCGGTCGCGATGGCGAACTGTCACACCGATATCGACAACCCCGATCTGGGCAAGAGATGCGGCGCGGCCGGACTTCCCTTTCTGGATGGCACCCGCCCGTCGTTGCTGGCGGTCAGGCATCTGCTGGCCTACCGAAACAGACGAAAAAACCGACGCCTGCCGATAGCAACCGTTTCCGATGGAGGGAAGGCGCACAAATGGAAAAAAATCCTGTCCAGCCATTCAGGAGCCATAGTGGATGAACGACTGGCGATGGAACTGTTTGCCGACTTTCGTATAAGCGCGCCGCGACGTCGCAGCGCGCAAAACCGGGACGAGGCGCTGCGGGCAGCCGCGGAACTCGGCTTCCCGCTGGTCCTGAAAACAGCCACAAGCGGTATCGCCCACAAGAGCGATCAGAACGGCGTGATCACCAATATCACCGATGCCGGGGAGTTGGAACAGGCATACGAAGCCCTTTCACGGCGTCTCGGCAAGCGGGTATTGTTATGCGAAATGGTGGCGCCGGGAACAGAGGTTGGTCTGGGAATGGTCAACGATCCCCAGTTTGGTCCTTTCATACTGGTTGCGGCCGGCGGGGTCCTTGTCGAGTTGATTACAGACTCGCGCGTTGCGCTTGCGCCAGTAACCGCGTCCGGGGCGGAGAAGATGGTCACTTCTCTGAAAATAGCGAGACTGATTGATGGTATACGCGGCAACCCGCCGGGTGACCGGCGCGCCCTCGTCGAAACGATTGTTCGCTTTTCGGAGCTGGCGTTCGCTTTGCGAGAAATCATATCGGAAATCGACATCAATCCGGTCATCGTCAATCAGGCGGGGGCCTGGGCGGTCGATGGTCTCGTTTTGGTATCCGATTGCAGCCAGGACAGGAGCAGCCTCTCGAAACGGGAAACGGCTTGTTGATAATCGACATTGCCGACATGGTCGTTGAGCCGGGTCACGCACAGGTCGGGGATGCCACAGGGGATAATCCAGTTGTACGGGGTCAGATCCACATCAATATTGAGGCTCAGCCCATGGTAACAATATCCTCGCGAAAACCGCAGTCCCAGCGCCGCAATTTTTTTATCTTCTACGTAGACGCCGGGAGCGCCGGGCCGGCGCTCCCCGCGCACGCCCCAGGAATCCAGGAAATCAATGGTCACCTGCTCCAGGGCGCTGACCAGCGCTCTCGGACCGATATTCATTCTTCTTACATCCAGCAAAAGATAGACGATCAGCTGCCCCGGGCCGTGCCAGGTCATCAGACCACCCCGGTCGCTATGCACAACCGGAATATGACGGCCGCCCGGGGCCGGCTGGTCGTGACAGCGGACCCCTCGGGTATATACCGGCTCGTGCTGCAGAAACCAGACTTGATCACGAACGCCGGCGCCGCGGATGCGGGTAAACTCAACCATTTCTCGCCACACTTGCCAGTAATCACACACTCCTTTATGCCGAATGATCGGGTTCGCCGGGACCATGGGGCGGATTGCGCCAGCTTCGCGCGCGGTCAATCGCTGGAACTTACCCGGGTTGGCTGACAAAACCTGGACCTTTTTCAGATACACTAACAAGTCTATGAATATACTATTTATAACAGCGGATCAATGGCGCGGCGACTGTATTTCCGCTGTCGGTCATCCGTGCGTAAAAACCCCGAACTTTGACCGGTTGATCAATGACGCGGTTTTATTTGGTAACCACTATTCGGTAACGGCGCCTTGCGCCCCGGCGAGGGCCAGCCTGCTGACCGGCATGTATCAGCAAAACCACAGAGTGGTATGCAATGGCACGCCCCTGGACGAGCGCCACACCAATCTGGCCCGTGAGCTTCGCGCTGCCGGTTACCGCCCCTTGCTGTTCGGATACACCGACACCAGCCCCGACCCGAGATACCACAGCGAAAGCAAGGTAATCGAACACGGCTACGAGAATATGATGCCGGGTTTCGAAGAGGGTCTGCTACTGACCGATGGCAACCCGACCCCCTGGTTGCGGCATTTGCGAGACAACGGCTATTCTGTCAATAGCGCGCTGGAAGCGCATCTGGGAGCCGGCGACGGGCGCGGTGACAGTGTTGCAGCGCCACTGTACCGGGACGAACATTCCCAGACCGCATTTCTGACCGACCGGGTCATCCGCCATATTGATTCGGCGGATGCCGACTGGTGCATACATTTATCCTGGCTGCGTCCGCATCCGCCATTTGTAGCCACCGCACCGTGGAATACGATGTACCCCGCGGAGCGGGTACCCGCCCCGGCTCGTGCGCCGGCCCCCCGGCAATACGAACAATTACATCCCTGGCTCAAGGCGGCATTGTCACAGACGTGTAACTGGTTCGGGCCCTGGATTCAACAGGATAGAGGCAGCGCCCTCCATGATCAGGAAATGCGAAAGATTCAGGCGGCCTATTACGGCCTGGTCAGCAAGGTAGACCATTATCTCGGCAAACTGCTCGATCATCTCGAAAACACCGGACAATACGATAACACACTGATCGTGCTGACCGCCGACCACGGCGAACTGCTTGGCGACCGCTGGCTGTTCGGCAAGGGCGGTTTTTTCGACTCGGCCTATCATATTCCGTTGATTGTTCGCGATCCGTCACAACCGGAAAACGTCCGCGGGCGTACCCTGTCCTCGTTTACGGAGTCGGTCGACGTCATGCCGACCATGCTGGACGCGCTGGGCCTGCCCATACCCCGCCAGTGCGATGGCCGCTCGTTAATGCCGCATATACGCGGTGAACAAACCTGCGATGTGCGTCAGGAAGTTCATTGGGAATATGATTTCCGTGACGTTGAAAACGCCGTGCCTGAAAAGATTCTCGGTATCACCATGGACGAATGTCAAATAAGTGTAATACGCGACCAGCGCTATAAGTATGTTCACTTCACCCGCTTGCCGGCGTTGTTCTTCGACCTGCAAAATGATCCCGCAGAAACGAACAATTTGATTGATGATCCGGGCCACGCCAGCGACGTCATGCGCTTGATGCAACGCATGATCTCGTGGCGAATGCACAATGACGAACGGACATTGACCCATATCAATGTATCAAGAGAGAAAATATACCGGCGTAATGGATGACGCCCCCGCCAGCCTGTTCAGAGGGAGGCAGGTTAGCGCCCCGTGTCACCGATCAGGAGGCTATTCCTGTATCCGGGGAACATCCAGCAGGTTGGACACATAATCGACCCGGCTCAGCGCCCATTTCAGCCGCTGTCTGGCGGGCGGCGTCATTTCCGCCGGGGCAACAAGGTTGGACGGCGGTACTCCACGTGACATATCCCTGAGTTGCTGGCCAACGATGGCTGCCAGCACAACACGATGTACCTCCAGCAAATTCTCATGGACTTCGCGCATGGAACGGTTGCCGGCCAACGCCTGCATGGAGGCTTCCAGTCGCTTGCGGGTCGAACGGGCGCGGATTCCCTCCTGAATTGCCAGCGCCCTGGCAGCTGAAAAGATCGGCATAAGACCACTTTTCTTGGCATCCAGGCGACCTTCCCTGAGCCGCAACCGTCCAAGAAATCCGGTAGCGCTGTCATATTGGCAGGCGTTCAGCCTGAGCAACGAAAGAAACTCACGCGACGCCCCGCCGACGGCAAATGCCTGATCGAGCAGTTGCGACCCAAGGTCCAGGTCCCCGTATACCACCCGGGCGTCATAGAAGATATCGACATTGAGAATATCCTCGGGGTGGAGCCTGCTGACCCAGGCGCCAATTTCGTCCTTCCATTCACGCAAAGACCGCCGCCATGCCCGGTTCATGGCCATCACACCCCCTTTGCAGTACGGCACGCCCACCATATCCAGGGTCGCGGAGACCCGGGTGGCGAGTTCGGAAAACCAGGCGTCCGTATTTGCGTCACTCATTCCATTACTGTTATCTGAATACACAATGGCATTGTCCTGGTCCATGGCCAACAGGGACTCTCCGCGCCCACCGGATCCGAGCACCAGCATCGCCCAGGCTGCAGGCGCCTGCCCCCAATCCGTTGCCGCCATCTCCGCCTCCGCCAATTCACAGGCTCGCCGGGTAAGGGCGCACAATTCACGGGAAACAACGCGGGCAATGTCGCGGGCATCGGTTCCATGCTCAAACAGATTCCTTGAAACCGGCGCCAGCGTCGACCAGGCCCGTCCCAGGTCTTCGGCAGTTTCCGCCAGGTCAATGCTGTCGTCCAGATGAACGGAAGCGTTATTGTCCAGCCCTTCAAGCAGGTCACGGGCGGAAATGGCCCCGACCACAACCCCTTTGTCATCATGCACCGCCAAGTGGCGGATACCTGTGCGGGTCATGCGCCCGACGGCCCGGTAGACAAACTCACCGGCATGGATGCTGTGCAGCGGGCGCGTGGCAAGACGCGACAGCGGGAGTAACAACGCCTTTTCCCGGAAGCGCTCCATGGCGCGAAGTATGTCCCTTTCGGTCACGATCCCGGATGTCTGCGGACGAACCGGAGCGCCGCGTTCACGGACAAGAAACACGGAACTGATCCCGCGTTCCATCATGCGCGAAAGCGCCTCATCCACCGTCTGCTCTTGCGGTATCACTTCCGGGTCACGCTGCATCAGATCCGCGACCCGCAGGCGGTAGCGACGAGCATCCAGAGCCGGTGGCAAATGCTCATCGGGGAAATGTTCGTTTCCATCGCTTTCATCAAGCCGCTCCCAGGGAGGCAACGGATCGTCAGGGGCGGCGCTCCTTGATTCCCGGCACACACGCAAGGCCTCCCCCACCGTCCGCACCCCCGCCTTTCTCAAGCCCGGCAACAGAGCAACGAACATATCCGCCGCCGCTACCGCATCACCCATGGCGCTGTGGCGGTCGACAATGTTGATTCCGAGACTGGATGCGACCGTGTCAAGAGAATAAACCGGCAGGGCCGGCAGAACCCGCCGCGCCAGCAAGGCAACGTCGAGACAGGCAGGCGGGTTCCATGCAATGCCCGCCAGCTCATGCTCCCTGCGCAAGATCGCGATATCGAACCCCACCGAGAACCCGACTACAACCGATACTCCGATCCAGTCGTCCAACGCCCCGGCAATTTCAGAAAAAACCGGTTCTCCCAGCAGATCCTTCTCTCCGATGCCGTGCACCGCGAACGATTTTTCCGGGATCTCCATTTGCGGGTTCACGAGACTCTCGAAGTGATCTCCCCGTTCAACCTGCCCTCCGCGAATCCTGACACCCCCCACCTGAACCAACCGGTCCCTGGCAATATCAAGCCCGGTAGTTTCGCAATCCAGAGCGACCAGCGCGGCCGCCACAAGCGGGCAAGCGGCGCCTTCAGCCCCACCCGGGCGGGGGGATTTCAAGGGCGCGATCGAAAATTTGACCATGTTGCACAAAATGATAGGCAAGGGTGAGGGCGAGTGTCAACATCCGCTGCAACTGCCGCATACAAGCGGTATAATCGCCTGCCGCCAGTCAGTCACAATGAAAAATACGGCATCATATGCCACCGGGGAGGCGCTATGAAATTCGAAGGCATAATCCATCCCCTCTCTGTCCGGGAAGCCAGAAAACTTGCGCTTCATTCGCAAAGGGTGTTGACCGCCAATCGCCGCGGGAAGGCGATTGACGCCACTTGCGAGGCAATAGAGCGCCTCGGATATGTCCAGATCGACACCATTTCGGTCATACAACGGGCCCACCACCACACTTTGTGGGTGCGCAATCCGCGTTATCGGCAAGAACATCTCGACCGCTTGATGCAACAAGGCAGAATTTTTGAATACTGGTCTCACGCAGCCGCCTTCTTGCCGATCCATGATTATCGATTTACATTGCCAATAAAGCGCGAATTCGCCAACGGCAAACGGTTGTGGTATGAATGCGATCCCGAAATCAGGCGCCGCGTGCTGGAGCGTATCACCGTGGAGGGCCCCCTGCAGTCCAGGGATTTTCGCGATCACGGCAAAAGACGGCTGCCGATGTGGCAGTGGAAACCGGCCAAAATCGCCCTCGAACAACTGTTCATGGAGGGTCGGCTCATGGTGGTTCGACGGGAGGGGTTCCAGAAAGTATACGACCTTGCGGAACGGGTCCTGCCTGACCGTGTGGACACTTCAATGCCGGAACGCAGCGAGTTCCTGCGTCACCTGATACTGCGTTACCTGGAAGCCCACGGCTATGGCAGCGCCTCGGAAATAGCTTATCTCCGGGACGGTCTGAAGCCAGCCGTCCACACCGAACTCATGGCGCTTGCAGAGAGTGGCGAAATCGTACCGGTGCAAATCGTGGGCAAAAACCCGGGGCCGGTCTCCTTTGCCTTGCCGGATTACAGCGCTCTCCTCAACAAGCCGCTATCCCGTTCCAGGGTTCGGATCCTGTCTCCATTCGACAACCTCGTTATCCGGAGAAAAAGAATAAGCGCCCTGTTCGACTACGACTATCAGATTGAATGTTACGTTCCGGAGGGCAAACGCAAATATGGCTATTTTTGTCTTCCCGTTCTGTGGGACGGGGATCTGGTGGCGCGCATGGACTGCAAGGCTGAACGCGCATCGCGCACCCTGATCGTCAGAAATATCGTGCTTGAACGGCGCATCAGGCGAGCCGATGCGTTCCATGCGGCTTTTGCCGCAACATTGAACGAATTCATGATATTCAACGATTGTGACGGCCTGCGCCTTCAAAAAGTACCTGACCGCGCGCTACGAAGTGTGCTTGAGCGCACTTTCGGTCGTGTCGTGCACAACTGAAACCGTCGTCCGTGTTCCATTCCCTGTCCACACACAGCAAGGGCGTCATTATCACCGCGCTGGGGGTGCTTGCACTCAGTCCTGACGGATTGTTGAACAGACTGATTACCGCCGATGTGTTGACGATCACATTCTTCCGCGGGTTGTTTTACGGTTTCGGCATGTTGCTGGTACTGACCATACACTACCGAACCCGCATAACCGCGGCGCTGTTCGGCATAGGATGGCCGGGCGCCTGTCTTGCTGCGCTGTATTTCGTCGGCAACCTCAGTTTCATTTACTCGATAACCCACACAGCGGTGGCCAACACCCTGTTTATTATCAGTACCACTCCCCTGTTCGCCGCATTGATATCGCGGCTGATCTTCAAGGAACGGGTGATGCGCCGGACATGGCTCGCGATATTGATCGCCGCGGCCGGGATTGCCGTCATTTGTTCCGGCAAAAGTATCATGCCGGACGCATCTGCCGGCAATATTGCCGGACTGTTGGCCGCTCTCGCGCTGGCGGCCAGCTTCACCGTCGTCGCCAGGCATCGCAACATGGACTTGCTGCCTGCGTTTGTATTCGGCGGGCTCTTGTCCGCCGTGATTTTATTCCCGCTCGTATCTCCGACGCAGACATCCGCCAGTGATTTGAAATATCTGTTCCTGATGGGCTTCGTAATGCTGCCGGTGGCGGCCAGTTTGATGTTTATCGGCCCCAAATACATCAGCGCGCCCGAAGTCAGTCTGATGATGCTGCTCGAATCAGTCTTCGGACCGTTCTGGGTCTGGCTTGCGCTCGACGAATATCCCGGCAATCTGACTCTGGCCGGCGGCGCAATCGTACTCCTTACCCTTATTGTGCATGGCTGCTTCGGTATGCGCGATAACGATCCTTGATAACCACTGCTTCCCTCTGTGCATGTCCGAATGCCATTGCCCGATGGTTGACCATGTTATTTCCTGTATGCGTCCGATGCAGGATTATGCCGGCGCTTCCCAGGTAATGCGCCCCAATCTGCCGTCCCGGATATCGGAGATGATCGCTTTGGCTGCCCGCTCAAGATCCACTTTTCCACCCGCAGCCAGACATCCTCGCCGCCGTCCCGCATCCGTCAAAATCTGCTGTTGCGTCCTGGTACCGATTTCTTCGAGCTTGTATCGTTCAGCCAGACTTGCAGCATGGTTATCCTTCAGGTAACGAAGCGCAAACAGCGCGATTTCGATATGGGAGATGGCCGTGTCCCGGATCGCCCCGGTCACCGCCAGACGATACCCGGCATTTCGATTCTCAATGTTCGGCCACATCATTCCCGGGGTGTCCAGCAAAACGAAATCCGGCCGAATCCCGATCCATTGCTGTTGCCGGGTAAGCGCAGGTTGATTCCCCGTTTTGGCAACGACCCGGCCTGCCAGACGATTGATCAGGGTCGACTTGCCTACATTGGGAATCCCCATCACCATGGCCGTGATTCGTTCACGGGAGCCGCCATTGTCAACATACAATTTGCGGCACAAGCCGGGCACCCGGGCCGCGTCGCGGCCATTTCGCAAGTCTGCCAGCACAACCCGCATACCCGCATGAGACTCGTAAAACCTTTGCCAGGCCTCATTCATCTCGCGGTCCGACAGATCTGTTTTCGTCATCACCCGGAGACAGGGTTTGTCTCCCCGCAACCGCGCCAGCATCGGGTTGGCGCTGCTTGACGGAATGCGTCCATCCAGTAGCTCGATGAACACATCAACCCTGGAAAAAACCTCCCGAATCTCCCGGCTGGCCCTGTTCATGTGGCCCGGAAACCACTGTATGCGCTGATCGGTCATCCGCTCAGCCGTGGATGCCAATACCGGCATTTCGTGAAACCCGGCTGTCAATCTGGCATAATGCCATGCCTGTGTGTATATTATTTCTCGCCATTAACCGGCATCCCGAGTACCCGTTGATTATTGCGGCCAACCGCGATGAATACCATGATCGTCCGAGTCGGACCATGCACTATTGGCCCGACTATCCGCAAATACTGGCCGGACGCGATACCAACAAGGGCGGAAGCTGGCTTGGAGTCAATCATAAAGGCAGTTTCTGTGCAGTCACAAACTTCCGCACCGGAGCGCCCCCTGTCGCCGACAGGCAAAGCCGGGGCAATCTGGTCTTCAAGTTTCTGGCCAATGATTCCGGCGGCGCGGCGCGGGACAATTTCACGGAATACCTGAAACGTCATTGTAACCGATTTAATCCGTTCAATCTTGTATTTGGCAACCGCACCGCCGTACGGGTCTTTTGCAGCCGCGACAAGTCGTTGAAAACGCTGTCCGACGGTTATCACAGTGTCTCCAACGGCTACATCGATCAGGAATGGCCGAAGATGTCTTGCGGAGTGAGGAAACTGACCGAAATCGTCGAAAAGAGATCGGCAATCAGCATGGATGAATTGAGCGAAATCATGCACGATCAGACCACGGCGGGGGACGACCAGCCGGCGGGCGCCGGATCGGACAGAGAGTTCGAACGACTCGTTTCGTCTGTCTTTATCTGCGGCGATGACTACGGCACGCGCGCCACAACCTGTCTGTTATATCGCGCGCGGACAATCACGGCGCATGAAATCAATTATGACCGTCGGGGACAAAGTATCGGACGCCGGATATTCACGCTGGCCGCCTGAGTACACCCCCGTCAATCACCCAACAGTTAAACGGCAGGAACGGGGCAAGAGAACATGGGCGAGATGAAACGGCATGTCGCTGTTATCGGCGCCGGGATCATCGGGGTAAGCTGCGCGCTGTGGCTCCGTAAAAAGGGATTCGAGGTGACACTGGCCGATGGCAATGAACCGGGGTCGATCACCTCTTCGGGCAATGCCTGCACGTTCGCCGATTATGGCTGCGTCCCGGTTAATGACCGCGGCTTGTTGCGGCGGTTGCCGTCCTTGATGTTTCGCCGGGACAGTCCATTACGCATCGATCTCCGGTACGCCCTTACCCACCTGCCGTGGATGCTGTCATTCCTCAGGCACTGTCAGGAGCACAAGGTGCAAAAAACGATCAAGGCGCTGAACATGATTCTGAAGGAAACCCATGCCGGACTGGACCCCCTCATTTCCATGACCGGAACCAGCGACCTGATTGCTGCCAACGGCTGTATGCAGGTTTATCAAAGCGCCGCGGAGTTTGAAAAAGACCGTACCCGCCACCAGGCCTGGGCAGACCACGGCATCCGGCATTTTGCAATCAACCGGGATGAAATCATCGATCTCGAGCCCAACCTAAACCGCAGATTTGAAAGAGGCGTTATTTTCAGAGACACCCGGCAGACTCTCAACCCGCAAGCTCTGGTAACCCGGTTTTTCCGGCGCTTCCTGGAAATGGGGGGAAATTTCGTTTCCGACCACGCCCGTGGTATTACCCATACCCCGAACGGCATCCGCATTCACCTCCACAACAAGAACCCGCTCATGGCGCAGCGGGTCGTGATCAGTTGTGGCGCGTTTTCCGGGCAGATCAGGGGTTGCGGCACACAAACCCTCCCTCTGGATACGGAGAGAGGCTATCACATTCAGTATGCCGGCCTGCAAAATATGGTCAACCGCCCCGTGACCTGGGTCGAGAGCGGATTTTATGTGGCGCCGATGAACGAGGGGCTGCGCTGTGCCGGTACCGTAGAGGTCGCCGGATTATCGCCCGTAAAAAACCGCAAGGTCCTCGACTACATGGCTCGCAAATCCCGACAAATACTGGATCTGCCGAACCGTCCGACCTCCGATTGGCTTGGCTTCCGGCCCACCATGCCGGATTCGCTGCCCGTAATCGGCCCCGCGGTCGACTCGCCCGACACCTGGTACGCCTTTGGCCATCATCATCTCGGCCTCACGCTCGCGGGCATAACAGGCAAGCTGATCGCAGAATTGATCGCAGGAGAAACACCCTGCATGGACATACAACCATTCTCCCCGTCCCGTTTCAATTGATGCAGGCCCGATGTATACTATCCCGACCCGTAAAGAGACGCCGATATGGAGCTTTTCCGAAAAATGCCTGACCCTGTAATCGTCCTCGCTGCAATAACGGAAACAGAATCATGACCGACCCGACCGCGCAAAGTCGACTGGATGCTATGGTCCAGGGCCTGTTTTGGTGGGGGATCCCTACCTTGTTTCGTTGCCCCCACGACCCCGATCCGGCCAATTGCGACATCGCCCTGGCAGGCGTGCCCCACAGTACCGGCAACGGCACCACCCTGCACGACCAGCACCTTGGCCCAAGGGCGGTACGTGATGTTTCAGCCTTGGGACGGCGAGTGCACAAGGCCTTCGGCATCGATCCATGGAATCTGGTCCGCATTCATGATCTCGGTGACGTGGCGCTGCCCGAACTGAACGATAACGAAGCCAGTATCCAGCGAATGACCGATTTTTTCCGGCGGGTGGACCGGGCGGGGGCGCGCCCGGTATCAATTGGCGGGGACCATGCAATCACCGGCGGCATCCTCCAGGCCATAGCCGGCCCCGGCGCCGCACTGACAGGCGGCCGCCCGGTCAGTCTGCTGCATTTTGACGCCCACACCGATGCTTTCGATCACATTGAGCACTTTTTCGGCGCCCGGAAGTCTGCCGCCCACTGGGCAAGCTATCTCGTCCGCGACGGCCGCGTGGACCCCCATACCAGTGTGCAGATTGGCATTCGCGGCAATCCCCGTACCCTGGACTGGCTGGAACCAAGCTACAACCTTGGCTATGAGGTCATCGACATTGACCGTTTACGCGAGATCGGAATCGGGGAAGCCATACGAATCGTGCGCGCTCGTCTCGGCGACAACCCGGTGTACATCACCTTTGATTTGGACTGCCTGGACCCCACGGTGGCCCCCGGCGTTGCCAACATCGAGGCCGGGGTCGAGGGTCTCCGTATCAACGAAGTCATGTCGGTACTGCGCGCGGCGCGCGGCCTCAATGTCATTGGCGGTGATGTGGTCTGCCTGATGCCCACATGGGATTCGCCGAACCGGATCACAGCGCTCGTCGCCGTCGCCGTGATGTTTGAAATGATCACCCTGATCGCCGAACAGGTGGATAAAGACTGATCCACAGTAACTACTGATCCACGGTAACTAAAGGGGGGTGACGTTCTCCGCCTGGGGGCCCCTCTCCCCATTGGTTATTTCGAACGTTACCTGCTGGCCATCATGCAACGTTTTTCTGCCTTCGCCATTGATTGCGCGATAGTGAACAAAAACATCCGCCTCTCCTTCCCTTTTGATAAAGCCAAAGCCTTTGGCATCGTTGAACCATTTTACAGTTCCGGTTACCAGATTACCTGACATACTAACCTCTTGCTTCTATGAGTGAACCGCCAGACGGCTGAAAAAGCCAACTTTCCGACAAAGCCGTCTTCGAACAATACGGAAGAAGATACAAACGATTTCACCACCGTATCAGCGGGGGAGTGTAGCACCTTTATAAACAATGCAATAAATTTTTTTGACATCCCGATTAATTGAATTTAGCGGACAGCAGAATCAATCCAGCCCGCGCAGGGTGTCGACCAGCGACTCGACAGGGATATTTTCATTTCTGCCGGTCGCGCGATCGTGATATTCAACGACACCGCGCCCGAGACCGCGCTCGCCCACCGTAACACGGTGGGGAATGCCCAGCAACTCCATATCGGCAAACATCACACCCGGTCTCTCGTCGCGGTCATCCAGCAGCGCCTCAATGCCGGCCTGCTGTAATTCGCGGTAAAGCATGTCGACCGTGTTGCGTACACGCTCCGATTTTTTGATGCCGACGGGCACAATAGCGACCTGAAAAGGCGCAATCGTTTGTGGCCAGACAATGCCCCTGTCATCGTGATTCTGTTCTATCGCGGCAGCGATAACACGGGTAACGCCGATTCCATAGCAACCCATTGCCATTTCAACAGGCCTGCCGGTCTCGTCCAGCGCCGTAGCGCCCATCGCCTTGCTGTACTTCGTGCCCAGTTGAAAAATATGCCCGACCTCAACCCCGCGGGCGATCGTGATCGCGCCGGCGCCGTCCGGACTCGGGTCGCCTTCCACCACATTGCGAATATCGGCCACCTCACCGGGTTCGACATCCCGCTTCCAGTTGATACCGAAATAGTGCTTGTCGTCGATATTGGCTCCGGCGCCAAAGTCGGACATTTCGGCAACACTGCGGTCAACAATAAACGGAATGGGCAGATTGATTGGGCCCAGCGAACCGGGGCCGGCCCCGATAACATCCCGTATCACCTCACTGTCCGCCATTTTCAGCGGCGCTGCAACCTGCCGGAGCTTTTCAGCCTTGACCGGATTGAGTTCATGATCTCCTCGCACCAGCAATGCAACCACCGGGGATTCACACTGATCCGAGGCCTCAACGACCAGGGTCTTGATCGTTTTCTCTATCGGCAACCCGAACCGTTCGACGAGATCGGCTATCGTTCTGACGCCGGGCGTGTCGACCAGCGTCATTTCTTCCCTGGGCGGGGCGCGCTTCGCCGCCGGAGCCACGGCTTCGGCCAGATCGATATTGGCGGCGTAGCGGCCGTCGCTGGAAAACGCGATCACGTCTTCGCCCGACTCCGCCAATACATGAAATTCATGGGAAGTGTGACCGCCAATACTCCCCGAATCGGCAGCCACAACCCGGTAACGCAACCCCAGACGGTCAAAAATCGCACAATATGTCTGATACATGACATCGTAGGTTTGCTGGAGCGAGGCCTGATCCGTATGGAAGGAATAGGCATCCTTCATGATAAATTCACGACCGCGCATGACCCCGAACCGGGGGCGGATTTCGTCTCTGAACTTGGTCTGTATCTGATAGAAGTTCATCGGTAACTGGCGGTAACTGCGGATCTCGTTCCTGACCAGCGAGGTGATAATTTCCTCGTGGGTCGGCCCGAGACAAAAGTCGCGCTCGTGACGGTCCTTGAAGCGCAATAACTCAGGGCCATATTCCTGCCACCGCCCGGACACATTCCACAACTCTGCGGGCTGCACACCCGGTAACAACACCTGCTGGGCGCCCGAACGATCCATTTCCTCGCATACTATAGCCTCTACCTTGCGCAGTACCCGCATGCCCAGGGGCAGCCAGCTGTATATACCCGCTGCCGTCTTTCGAATCAGTCCCGCCCGCAGCATGAGCTTGTGGGATACGACCTCTGCGTCAGCAGGCTTTTCCCTGAGGGTTGCCAATAACAGTTTCGAGGTACGCATGACGTTTACAGGTGGGACGGGAGGCGTTATTTCGGGGGGTTATACTTGCATTTCACGATATATGCAAATACCGCGAACCTGAACGCTTCTTCTCAGGCGGCGGTAAATGACTCGCGGAAAAAGCGCAACCAGTTCAGCCCCATTACTTTTTCGATATCCTCACGGCCCAATCCGGCTTCCTCCAGGCCGTGGATAATATTGCCAAAATGCGCGGCGTTGCCGAACCATTGCGGCTGGGCGGGCCAGCCGGCATTGGATGCCGTTCCCTCACCATAGTCGGTGACCTTGCTCCAGCGCCCGTTGCGCATCCAGGTTACGACCGAGTCCGGCTGATCCTGGCATAAATCCGAACCGATACCGATATGGTCAATACCGATCAACGAAGCGGTATCGCAAACCATTCTACAGAACTCTTGCAACGAGCAATCCGATCCCCCTTTCAGGTGAAACGGGTACAGGCTGAAGCCGAGCATACCCCCGCTTTCCCCGAGCGCCCTGAGCACGGCGTCCGATTTGTTGCGCAGGGCCGGTTCAAAAGAGGACGGGTTCGCATGGGTAATGGCGATCGGACGGTCGGAAATTTCAATCGCCTCAAGAGTGGAGCGTTCGGCGCTGTGCGACATGTCTACAACCATGCCGACACGATTCATTTCCCGGATTATCTGCCTGCCGAAGCGGGTAATGCCGGGGTCGTTCTGTTCATAACAGCCGGTCGCGAGCAGGCTCTGATTATTATAGCTGAGCTGCATGAAACGCACCCCGAGCGCGTGAAAGATTTCCACAAGGTGATAATCATCCTCGATCGGAGAGCAGTTCTGAAACCCGAAGATAACGGCTATGCGGTTGTTTTTTCTGGCTTCCAGAACCGCTTCTGCACAGTCCGCCCTGACAATCAGGTCACCGTGTTGCTCGAACAGCCCGTTCCATGCGCCGATATTTCTCAAGACCTCGACACAGGTCTCATGATAGGCAATGGTGACGTGGACACAATTCAAGCCCCCCGCGCGCATCTGCTCGAAGATTTTTCGGCTCCAGTTGGAGTACTGCAACCCATCGATAATCAACACGGCTTCACGCTTTCAGATAGGTGGTTTTCACCTGCGTATAAAATTCGGCGGCATACTGTCCCTGCTCGCGAGACCCGAAGCTGGAATCTTTCCTGCCACCGAAAGGCACGTGATAATCGGTCCCCGAAGTCGGCAAATTGACCATGACACAACCGGTTGTCGAATGTTTCCTGAAATGGCTGGCACGGGAAAGAGAACGGGTGATGATACTGGAGGTCAACCCGAACGCGGTATCATTGGCAAGCGCCAGCGCGTGATCATAATCGTCCGCCCTGATAACACAGGTGATCGGCCCGAATATTTCTTCCCTGTTGATTTGCATGGCATTGCTGCCGTTTATGAACAATGCCGGCTTCATATAGTATCCCGGGGCAGGCAGTTCGAGCTGTTCTCCGCCGCACACCAGCTCCGCCCCCTGTTGCTTGCCAATCGCCAGATATCGCTGATTCTGGTCCAGTTGCGCCTGATCCACGACTGGACCGATGTTGCTTTTTCGGTCCAGGGCATGACCCACGACCAGCCCGTCCATGGCTTTTTGCATGGCTTCGACGAATTGATCATGGACGCCTGCGGTGACGATAATGCGTGATGAGGCCGTACATTTTTGTCCCGTGCTGAAGAACGCCCCGTTTACCGCGCACGCCACGGCTACCTCCATATCTGCGTCATCCACTATAACGAGAGGGTTTTTACTGCCCATCTCCATTTGTACTTTAGTGAGGTTTTCTGCCGCCGCCGCCGCGATCCTGCGGCCGGTAGCAAGCGAGCCGGTAAAAGTGATGGCATCAATGCCGCCGGATGTGATCAGCGCCTCGCCGACCGAACGACCACTGCCGAGCGCCATGTTCACGAGACCGTCGGGCAGATCCTGGCGCGCAATAATCTCCATCAACGCAACCGCGCTGGCCGGCGTCAGATTGGCCGGCTTCCAGACCACGGCATTACCATAAGCAAGGGCGGGCGCGAGTTTCCAGCAGGGTAGCGCGGTCGGGAAATTCCATGGCGTAATCACAGCAATCACGCCAACCGGCTCCCGGGTCACCAAAACCTCCACGCCAGGGCGGACAGAGTCACAGATATCTCCCATCTGACGCAGTACTTGCGCAGCGTAATAGGTAAAAAACTGCCCGGCGCGATAGACCTCCCCCTTGCCCTCGGGCAGGGTCTTGCCCTCTTCCCGGCACAGCAGATCGCCCAGTTCCGTGGAGCGATCCATCAAGGCCCGGCCTATCGCCATCAGCACATCGTAACGCCGCTCCAGACCGCTGCCGGCCCACACAGCCTGCGCCCGGCGCGCCGCATCGACAGCCTCGGCGACCTGCGCCGGACTGGCCTGCGCAAACTCACCGACCACATCGCGGGTATCGGACGGATTCACATCCGCTACTCTGTCCACCCCGTCGACCCATCGGCCGTTGATATAATTCCGTGTTTCCAGCGTCATGAGATACCCGTTTCCGGCATTTTATTGAATTCGCTCTGATGATACCGCGAATATCCGGGATTACAACAGAGCGCGCCCCCGTTAACCGATATACCCGCCGTCCTTGCGTGTAATGGCGATCACCGCTGAACGGGGGAGGGAGTTGCCACCATCGGGGAAATGACATACAGACGGGTTTTTTTCACCGGGATGCTGAATGCCTGTGAACAGAGTGCGTCTGTCCGAACTCCAGGTGATACCGGTGATTTCACATTCCTTCGGACCGACGAGAAAACGCCGGATTTCACCGGTTTCCACATCTGCCATCAACATCTGATTATTGCCCATGCCAGCGAAATCCCCTTCATTGGAGTAGTTGCCGTCCGTCTGAATCCAGAGATTTCCCAAAGAGTCGAACGCGAGCCCATCGGGAGAATTGAACAGGTTGTCGGCGTGGATGTTTCCTGAACCGCCCCTGGCGTCGTTGTACACAGCAGGGTTACCGGCAATGACAAACAAATCCCAGGAAAATCCCCGCGCCGTGTGATCGCCTCCTTCGGGCGCCCAGCGCACAATCTGGCCGTACCGGTTGGCTTTGCGGGGGTTGGGTCCGCCAACGGGAGTGGCGTCTCCGCCGGCGTTGGGCTTGATCCCGCGATTTTTGTTATTGGTCAGGCAGCAGAAGATTTCAGGCCGATAGGGATTGGACGCTACCCATTCCGGGCGGTCCATCGTGGTGGCGCCGACCTTACTGCCCGCAATCCGCGAAAAGATGCAAATTTCTTCCCGCGACATGCCGGTAGCTTCAGCGGTCAGATCAATCCATTGCCCCTTACCGTCCTCTTCGAACCTTGCGACGGACAACAAACCGCCCTCCAGAAGGTCGGTATTGTGCGGTGAACCAGCAACGTATTTATGCCTGGAAACGAACCGGTAAATGAATTCTCCACGCTCGTCGTCACCCATGTAAGCTACCACATGGCCGTTGGCGGCTACCACGATCTCACAGTTTTCATGCTTGAAGCGGCCCATTGCGGTACGCTTTTTGGGGGTTGATTGAGGGTCCGAGGGGTCGATTTCCACGATATATCCCGCGCGGTTCGGCTCATTGGGGCTGCGCCCGAAATCAAAGCGTGCATCCACCAGATACCAACCGTAACCCCGGTCGCTGGTCTTGATACCGTATCGCCTGTGCATGTCGGACAGTTTCGCTTCCGGCTCGCCGGGAATTGCGAAATAGCCGTCGAAGTTCTCCTCACAGGTAAGAAAGGTTCCCCAGGGAGTTATGCCGTTGCCGCAGTTGTTCCAGGTTCCGAGCGACCGTGTGCCGGAGGGGTCGGCAGCGGTTTTCATGAGGTCGTGCCCGCGGGCGGGACCGGTGATTTCCATCGGTGACATGGGGGTGATCCTGCGGTTCCAGGGTGAGTCGGACACGACCCGCCACCGCCCCTGATTCTGCGCTACCTCAAAGATGCTCACGCCATGCGCGGCCATACCCTTTTTCACGTCGTCATCATTTTCCGGCAGGGCGGAATCCCGGTTACCAAAGATGATATTGCGGTTGCAGTATTCGTTGTTGACTGCAAGCAGGTTGCGGCCGTCGACCTGAAAAAACGCCATCCCGTCGCAGTTGTCGCCAAATGCCATCATCTGGCTGGCGGCGGTGCCGCGGCTCGACTGGTCAAATTCGGAGCCGGCGCTCCACAGCGGGTCGCCCCAGGCAGCTACAACTTGCCATTCATATCCCTCTGGCAACGTGACCGTATCATGACTGTTGGCGGCCACCGGGTCGAAACGAATGGTCGGATGGGCCAGCAACGGCGCGCCTGGCAAGGCGGCAGCCACAAAAGCGGCGGCGCCAAGGGTAAAGGAACCCTTGAGAAGTTCCCGGCGATTGATCACTCTCTCAAAATCAGTTGTCTCGTGTGTCTGTTTCATACGTCTTGTTCAAATAGTGGGGTGACGAGGCCGGGCCGGCAATCTGCCGGGTTGGGCAGGTCGTCAACAAAGCGCGGCATTTGTTCCCGAAAGATTTTACCGCAGACAGATTATAACAATATGACTGAATCAAAAAATATTCCCGAGGGGGTTGACAGCAGAAAATACCTACTGTATTATTTCACTAATACAATTTTATGACTTCCCTGAGCTCTCTTGTAACACATGATCGAAATCGAAAATATCCGGTTCGGCTATCGCAACGTTACGATATTCCAGGACCTCGACCTCACGCTGGCGCCCGGTAATATCCATGGCCTGCTCGGGCTCAATGGGGCCGGCAAGTCAACCCTTCTCAATCTGCTCGGCGGCCTCATTTTTCCCGGCGCCGGCCGGATTCGGGTACTGGGTCTGGAGCCGCGCCGAAGGGCGCCGGAATTTCTCTCACGAATCTATATGCTCTCCGAGGCGCCCCGGCTGCCGGCGGCCACGGACCGGCAATACATCCTGAGGTTCGCGCCTCTCTATCCGAATTTCGATCACGAATACCTGGAACGTCTGCTTGAAGAGCTTGCCGTGCCCCGCGCGCAGAAACTCGCGAGCCTCTCGCTCGGGGAACAGAAGAAATTCCACCTCGCGTTCGGACTCGCCTGCCAACCGTCTGTCCTGATCCTGGATGAGCCGACCAATGGCCTGGATATCCCGTCAAAAGGACTTTTTCGCAAACTTGTCGCCGAATCCCTGACTGACGACCGTATCCTCGTTCTCGCCACACATCAGGTGAAGGATGTGGAGCCGTTGATCGACCGGGTTTTGATCGTTCACGACGGAACGTTTATCTGCAACCGGAGCCTCGCCGAAATATCCGCCGCTTTCCGCTTCTCCCGGGAAACAACCCGACCGCCCCAGCATTCCCCGGGCCTGGTATACGTGGAACCCGGCCTCGGCGGATACGCCACGGTGCGCACCGAGTCCAACGCAGGGGGCGGGCAACCGGATCTGGAACTCCTGTTCAAAGCCGCCATCTCCAACCCGGCTGCATTCCGCGAATCCGTCCGCAAGGAGTAAACATGATGAAACAATCGTTTTCCATAGCCAGACTCTGGTTTCTCCTGCGCGGCGACTTTCTCGCCGAATGGCGCATACATGCCGCCATTTTCGGCGTCGTGGCCGCTGTCACTTTCCTGATCTCGACGCAACAGCGCCTTGACGGGTCCGCGCATCCATCGTTTTACCGGACACTGTTCAACCATGCACTGTTCATTTGGGGGCTGTGGGCAACGAGCGTGACATTCCGGTCGCTCCACGATCAAACCCGCCAGAAAACTTACCTGCTTCTCCCCGCATCCCCGCTGGAAAAGCTCATTGCGCGCCTCTTGCCTCTCACGGTGGGCATCTGCATCATACTGCCGATCGGTTTTCTTTTTCTTTCCGTTGTGATCGAACTGTTCAACCTGATCATCTACGGAAGCCGGCGCGCGTTGTTCAATCCTTTCGACCCCGCTGTCCGGAAGCTGTACGACTCCTACATCATTTTTCAGTCGGTATTCTTTCTCGGAGCTGTATGGTTTCAGCGGTTCGCGTTCCTGAAGACAGTCCTGCTCCTCGTTCTCATACATGTTGGTCTTGCCTTGCTCGTACTTGCCGCGGTCTACCTTGCGTCTGGAAGTTTCAGTTGGTATCCCGCGGATATCCGGGGCGTCCCTCTGTCCTCGTTGCATACCGAAAGTTTCAACCTTGCGGATTTCATGCTCTACGCCGTTATGGGCAATACGATCCCGCGTTTCCTGATTCCGGACCGGGAAATCCTTGCGACACTCTTTCATGGGGGGTTGTTTCTGCTCCCGCTCGTTCTATGGTGGGTCGCGTGGCTGCGGCTGAAGGAGGCGCAAATAAACGGTGGAGTTTAAGGACCCAAAGGGAATCTACCTGCAGATCGCCGACCGGGTTCGGGAGCGGATTCTCGGCGGCGAGTGGAGTGCGGGCGAACGCATTCCCTCCGTCCGCGAGATGGCCGTCCAGCTTGGCGTCAATCCGAACACCGTTGCCCGCAGCTACCAGATCCTGGTCGAACAAAACATCATCACGAACCAGAGAGGCAGAGGATATTTTGTCGGCGAAGACGCCGTTGTTCGCATACTGGAAGAAATGAGACGGGAGTTCCTCATGGAGGCGCTCCCGGAAATTGTCCGCACGATGCAGTTACTCGGCATCAAGCCGGAAGAAATCACCGCCCGTTTCACATCCGGCCCAGACAACCAGTCAGATAACTGAACAGAGGAAGACCCTATGAAACCAAAGCCGAGAGCCAGCGTCATTGCATTACTGGGAACGGTTGCAGTATTGACCGTGGCAACTATCGCTATACTCGTCATTGCCATTACGGACCGCATTCATGTGTCCGGCACGAGCGCCTCGGGGATTAAACACAACGGTGGACACATGATCAAGCGCCTGGAGATCGGTGATGTCCGTGAGATTACACTTATCGGTAAATGGGAGATAGAACTGAGGCAGGGGCGCGACAGGCAGCTGGAACTCTCCTGGCCGCAAACCGTCGGCGACCTGATACACTGGAAGGCCGAAGAAGATCGGATCGAACTCGAATTCGATCCGCCTTTCTGGCTGGACGGCCCCGGAGTTTTCGCCACTGCCCGAATCACCCTGACACAACTCGCTCTGCTCGACCTCAAGGGTTATAACCGGGTAAGCCTGCGGGGCTTCAACGGCGACCGGCTCACGCTTGAAATGAAGGGAAACAACCTCGTCATCGGAGATAGTGGAGACTACACCACGCTGGACCTGTCCGTTGCCGGCATGAACCATGTCAACCTTGGCACGGTCCGCGTACGGGACGCCAATGTCCATATTCAGGGTAACAACAATGTCACCCTTGCCATGGACGGCGGGAAGCTATCCGGTTTTATTGCCGGAGTCGGAGCGCTCGACTATTACGGGACTGTTTCTGCAGAAACAGTCCGTATCGCAGGGATGGCCCATGTCGGGAAACTTGATTGACGACACGCGCCGACGGAAATTATCAGATGTCCAGGTTTGAAACGGCGAACGCATTCTTCTCAATGAACTCCCTGCGTGGTTCAACATGGTCTCCCATCAGTGTGGTAAAGGTTTCGTCCGCTCCCACGCCATCCTCAACGGTGACCTGGAGAAGGCGGCGCACTGCGGGGTCCATCGTGGTTTCCCATAATTGTTCGGGGTTCATCTCTCCGAGTCCCTTGTAACGTTGAATCGACAGACCCTTCTTCGCTTTCCCCATCATCCATTCGACCGCCCCGGAAAACTGGTCAAATTCTTCCCGGCTACTGCCCCATTCAACAGCAAACCTTGCCCCGATACGGCTCAATCCGGCGGCATGAGCAATCAGCGACCGGTACTCAGCGCTGCTGAAAAAACTGGAGGGGAGATCGATCGTTTCTTCCAGTCCATACCGTCGTCTTGACACGGTCAGGACGGGTCGCCCCGAATTTCCGCCGACCGTATAGCGAATCGTGTCGCTGTCTCCCGCGTTCAGCGCCGCTTCCAGCGCGGCCGCTATGCGGGCCACGCTTTCCCGATCACCCAGTTCCTGTTCCACTATCGGCTCAATCGCCAGCAACGCTTCAAGTACTTCCCGGTTATAGCGCCTGGACAATCTCTCTATTATACGGACAACCGAGTTGTTGCGCGTTATCAGCCCTCTCAATTCATCCCCGCTTATGGACCTGTCCGCGGTGTGCAAAGTTGCATGTTCGGCAACGATGTTCATGATATAACTGGTCATTTCAGCGTCATCCTTTATGTAAATTTCTTTTTTCTTCCTCTCCAGCTTGTAGAGCGGCGGTTGAGCGATATAGATATACCCTCTTTCAATCAATTCTCGCATTTGCCGGTAAAAGAAGGTCAGCAGCAACGTGCGTATGTGTGAACCATCGACATCTGCGTCCGTCATGACAATGACCCGATGGTAGCGCAGTCTGGCAATATCGAAATCGGCCTTTCCTATTCCGGCACCAAGAGCCGTGATCAGAGTGGTCACCTCCTCCGAGGAAAGCATCTTGTCAAAACGCGCCTTTTCTACATTCAGGATCTTCCCCTTGAGCGGTAAAATCGCCTGAAACCTCCTGTCTCTGGCCTGTTTTGCGCTTCCCCCCGCCGAATCCCCCTCAACCAGATAAAGCTCGGACAACGCCGGGTCCTGTTCCTGGCAATCGGACAGCTTCCCGGGCAGACCGCCCAAGTCCAGCGCGTTTTTGCGCCGCGTCATTTCCCTTGCCTTTCTCGCGGCCTCCCGGGCGCGCGCAGAACTGACAATGCGGTTGGCGATGATCTTCGCTTCCCTGGGGTTTTCCAGAAGAAAACTTCCCAACGCCTCCGTTACAACCGATTCAACCGAACCTTTCACCTCGGAAGACACCAGCTTTTCCTTTGTCTGGGAAGAAAATTTCGGGTCGGCGACCTTGATCGACAAAACAGCGGTTAAACCCTCACGGCAATCGTCCCCGCTCAAACTCACTTTTTCTTTTCTGGTGAGACCCAGCTCGGTGACATATCCGTTCAGGGTGCGGGTCATGGCGCTGCGCAGCCCTGCCAGGTGCGTACCTCCGTCTTTTTGCGGGATATTATTGGTATAGCAATAAGTGTTTTCCTGATATGAGTCGTTCCATTGCATGGCGAGATCAACCAAAACTGCTTCTTTCTCCCCTGTTGAAGTGAAGACGGTGGGATGCAAGGCGGTTTTGTTTTTATTCAGGTGTTTTACGAAAGCGGCGATGCCCCCATCGTACTGGAACACATCTCTGACGTCCGTACGCTCGTCGACCAGTTCTATGTGTACCCCGGAATTCAAAAACGACAATTCGCGCAGCCTTTTCCTTAAAATCTCATAATGGTACTCAACGCTTGAAAATGTTTCGGTACTGGCTGAAAAAGTAATGGTCGTTCCTGTTTCCCGGGTTTCTCCTGTAATCTCCAGCGGCGCGAGAGGCTCCCCGTTCATATACTCTTGGACGTAAATTTTTCCGCCGCGACATATCCGAAGAACCAGTTTTTCCGATAGCGCATTTACGACCGACACCCCTACCCCATGCAGGCCGCCCGACACCTTATAGGCGTTCTGATCAAACTTGCCGCCGGCATGAAGCACCGTCATGATCACTTCCGCGGCGCTTCTTCCTTCTTCTTCCAGTATACCGGTAGGAATCCCGCGGCCATTGTCACGGACCGTGATGGACTCATCTATGTGAATCACCACCCGGATATGACTGCAATACCCCGCCAGCGCTTCATCTATGGCGTTATCCACGACTTCGAATACCATGTGATGAAGACCCGTACCATCATCCGTATCTCCGATATACATGCCCGGACGTCTACGGACAGCATCCAGGCCTTTCAGCACCTTGATGCTGTTGGAATCGTAGTCATTCGACATAAGAAAACATCCTGAAAATAAAACTCCCTGATTTTAACACAGACGATCCTGAACTTTTTCGCGACCGGATTGGTAAATACCGATGTTTCACATGAAACATCAGCATCATGGACTTTCAGAACGCTTTACGCTTCCGCAGGAAAATTGAAACAGGGGGAGCGGTTTCAGGAAATACCGGTAATGTTTCACATGAAACATTACCGGTTATTAAAGCCGTCTTGGCATGATCAACCAGATGGAGCGTTCATCTTCGGGCTGTTTCATGACACACATGCCATCGTTGCCCTGAAAATACAAATTCAGTTTTTCGGTAGTGGCCGCCCTGGCCGGTTCCATCAGATACCTGATATTGTAGCCGGCTGCAAAATCAGCGCCATCATAATCGACCTCAAGCTCTTCCACCGATTCTTCGTTTTCATTATTTCGGGTGACGATTCGCATGTTATTCTGTTCCATCGTGATTTTGACCCCTTTTTCATGATCCGTGGTCAATACCGCAGCACGAGTCAGGATTTCCAGAAAATTTGCCCTGTCCACTTCAATTGAGATTTTCATCCCGGTTTCAAGGACACTCTTGTATTCCGGAACCTTCCCGTCTATGAGCTTGGTAATGAGAATGGGCGCCGCATGTCCGTCAGTATCGGGTTGATCGGATTTTCCCCACGTCACTTTGAGATGATTACGGTTAATCTCCACAGTGAGTTCACTTTCCACCTCACTGTCAAGAAAACGGACAATTTCCCTGACCGCCTTTCTGGGGACAATAATCTGTCGCTCTTCATCGGAAGCCAGCGCAACATCCGCACTGGTCTGAGCCAGCCGATGGCCATCCGCGGCCAGCGCCTTCAGGCTGTTTTTCTGCATTTCCATCGATAAGCCGTTCAGGTAATAGCGGACATCCTGGACCCCCATGGCGAACGATGTTTTATCGATTATTGCTTTCAGTTCCCGTTGGCCGATTCGGAAGCGTTCTTCCCATTTCTCTCCTGTTATCCTGGGAAAAAACTCGGCATCCAGAGTGTTCAGGGTATAACGTATACGCCCGCATGATACAACCGCGCATTCCCGAGCAAGATCAATTTCAAACAAGATAACAGCATCTTCCGGCAAGATTCGTACAATATCGAAGATTTTACGAGAAGATAAAGTAAACTCACAATCCTCTCCCTGAATATTATCAATAACTTCCGAAATTTCCATTTCCAGGTCTGTTCCCACCAGGGTAAGTTTCTTTCCCGCCAGACTGAAGTATAAATTTCCCAATATGGGCAAGGTTTGTCTTTTTTCAACAACACTGCTTACCCGAGCAAGTACCGGCAATAATGTTTTTTTTTCAATGTTGAAGTTCATGCTATTCAATAATATTGGTAATTAGTCCTGTGGACATGTGAGTATCGGTAGAAAGCGTTTACGGTTCAATTATTTACTTCCGGATTTTTGTGTGAGTAACTGCTGAATGTGTATTGTAGAACGAATTGACAAATTGTGGGTGAATCTTTTCCACAATCCTGCCCACAGAGAAGCGGAATATATCAACGGTATTATCACATACTTACGCACAGGACGGGGCAGAAGCATCCGGATGCGCGGGATTGGTCAGGACTCCAGGATTCTCAGGAGATTCTGGTAATCTTCCCGGATCCTGTTGTTGGCTTCCCTCAACTCTTTTATCTTGCGACAGGCATGGAGCACGGTCGTATGGTCTCTGCCGCCAAAACGGTCGCCGATTTCCGGCAAGCTCATGTTTGTCAATTCTCTGGTCAGGACCATGGCCAACTGGCGAGGCCTTGATATCGGCTGGTGGCGTTTTTTCGAGAGCATGTCCGAAACCCGTATTTTGTAATAAGAAGCGACAGTTTGCTGGATATTCTCAATATTGATCCGGTTTTTGCGATAAATCAGGATATCCGAAAGCGCTTGTCTCGTTACCTCCAGATCAATGGGGCGGCCGGTAAAGCTGACACTGGCAATGATTCGATTTAGCGCCCCTTCCAGGTCGCGGACATTGGAATGAATATTGCGGGCTACGAAAAAGGCGACATCGTCGGGAAGGGATATTCCTTTCAGCAGGGCTTTCTTTTCCAGAATGGCAACCCGGGTTTCAAGTTCCGGAGGCTCGATAGCCATGGTCAGGCCACTGCTGAATCGGGATATCAGGCGGGCTTCAATGCCGCTGATCGCGTCGGGGATGCTGTCACTGGTAATAATGATCTGCCGCTGGCTCCCGAGCAAAGAGTTGAACGTGTGGAAAAACTGTTCCTGCGACTGCTGTTTTCCGGCAAAAAACTGGATGTCGTCAATCAATAATGCATCCAGTGAACGGTAGTAATCCTTGAATCTGGGCATTGTATTGTCCTTCAATGCCTTGACCATGTCGTTTACGAATAATTCCGAATGCACATACACTACTTTTACATCGGGTTTCCTTTCGAGAATCAGATTTCCGGCGGCTTGCATCAGATGGGTTTTACCCAAGCCCACACCGCCGTAGATGAACAGGGGGTTATAGGCGGTGCCGGGATTCAGGCCCACCTGAAGCGCCGCGGCCCTGGCCAACTGATTCGATTTGCCTTCGACATGGGAGGAAAAGACAAAGTCGGGATTCAATGTCCCGCTGGAATACGGGGGATCGGAATCAGGGCGCCGGGGGGCGGAATTTAGGTTCTGGCCGCTGTTGTTCGGACCGACAGGGCTCTCCAAACCGTGACTGCCGATTTCCAGGCGAATATTTTTGACTCCCGCATCCATATTCATGACTACTTTCTCAATCTCCGGGAAGAGATTGAGCTTCACATAATTCAGAACATAGCGATTCGGCGCCAGTAATTTCAGTGTATTTCTGTTATATAACACATGAAGCGGGGCCAACCAGGTTTCCACGTCTTCTTCGGACAGGACTTCTCTTAGTTGTTGCAGGCAAGGGTTCCAGAACTGAGGGTTGGCCACTGGTGTTCTTCCGATTTTCGTTCTTTTCGCTTCGACAATTCCATATCATCCAAAATGGATTTTGAATAAAATATGCCCCTTCTTTCTGAAGGTGGTCAGATTGACCAGACCACTCTAGTTTAATCACAAAAGCTGAATTTGTTAAGACCAAATGAAAGCGCGTCAAACCATCAGATTGCAAGTTACAGGTTTCAGGTTATAATCCCTGCCTCGACAATCACCACCATATTCTATATTGCAAACACTTATGGAGTTTATTATGAAAACATTCAGTATCCGATCCTTGACAGCGCTGTTTTCTGCTACCTGCATTTTTCTGACGACCGGTTCCATCGCAGCGGCGGACAGCAGTGAACCGATCAAAATACCGATCAAGAACTGGTCCAGTCAGGTCGTTATGGCGCACGTGATCGGCGGCATATTCGAAAGCATGGGAAACAATGTCGAATATGTTCCTGTGGACAATCAGGCCAGCTTCGAGGCGGTGCGCTCCGGCGACCTCACGATCGTACACGAAGTCTGGCAATCCACGATGCAGAATGCCTATTACAGCGCCATGGAGAAAGGTGGTTTGATCGACATGGGTACCCACGCCGCGGAGACCCTGGAAGAGATGGGGGTGCCCAACTGGGTCATCGAAAAGGACCTTTGTCCGGGTCTGCCGAGCTGGGAAGCGCTGAAGGACTGTCACGAAAATTTCGCGACCCCTGATTCTGACGGCAAGGGCCGTTGGCTGGAAGGCCCGCAAAGCTGGCATGGTGACGTCATGCCGAACCGTCTCAAGGGTCTGGGACTGGATGACAAATGGGTTGTAAAATTCGCGGGCGCCGCAGATGCGCTCTGGACAGAGCTCAAAGCCGCCGAGAAAGAGGGCCGCGGAACCATTATCTTCAACTGGACGCCAAACTTTACCGATGCTTCGGGGTTTACCTTTATCGAATTTCCGCCGTACTATGATGGTTGCAGAATCGTGGATGGCGGCGACCTGAGCACGACCGGTTGCGGGTCTCCGACAGGCTGGCTGAAAAAAGGCGCCAACTATCGGTTCCCGAAGTCGCACCCGCAGGCATACACGGCATTTTCCAAATTGTCGTTCACCACTCCACAGATCGGTTCGATGGCCGCGCTGGTTGATGTCGATGGCATGACCCATGCAGACGCAGCCGCCAAATGGCTGGCGGACAATGAGAATGTCTGGAAGCCGTGGACCGTGTCTGTGCTCGGGGCGAGCAATTGACGGCGATAATTCTCCGATAAACTGCACAGGCTTTACATCAAGTCTTCCGGGTCCCCCTGATCAGGGGGATCCGTTTATCGAGCCTCAAGTTCGCAAATCAGGCAGGAAACCCGGGCTGCGCCATCCGTATCAGCACAGGTAAACCATAATTCAGGGCATGTCATCTCAAGAAGAATCCGCCGGGGAAAAGCAGGCCATTATCCGATGTGAATCCGTCTACAAGATATTCGGCAATAACGCGAAGAGCATGTTGCGGGAATCAAGCGGTGTCATAGACCCCAAACGGTTCATGGAGGCGGGGTTGATCGTGGGAGTCAATAACGTCTCTTTCGGTGTGATTCAGGGAGAAATCCTGGTGATCATGGGCTTGTCCGGTTCTGGAAAATCGACCTTGCTCCGGTGCATATCAAGATTGACGGATGCTACTTCCGGGAAAATTTTTGTCGAAGGCCAAGACATCCTGACCATGAACCACAAGCAACTCGTCGAGTTGCGGCGCAACAGGATGGGCATGGTCTTCCAGAATTTCGGACTGTTGCCGCACAAGACCGTTCTTGAGAATATCGCGTTTCCATTGCAGGTGAAGGGCATCAGTACACGGGATAGCGTGCAAAGAGCCATGGAAATGGTTCATCTGGTTGGCCTCGAGGGGCGCGAGAATTATTTTCCCCGGGAATTGTCCGGCGGTCAGCAGCAAAGAGTGGGAATCGCGCGCTCTTTGGCTGTCGAGCCTGATATCTGGTTTCTGGACGAGCCGTTCTCTGCGCTGGACCCATTGATCCGCAAGGAAATGCAGGATGAATTCCTGCGTTTGCAGGGGGTCCTGGGCAAGACCATTCTGTTTGTTACCCATGATTTTGACGAAGCCCTGCGTCTCGCCGACCGCATAGCCATCATGAAAGATGGCGTGGTTGAGCAGTTGGACACCCCTTCCAGTATCGTACTGAATCCAGCGACCGAATATGTGCGCAAGTTTACGGAGGATGTACCAAGGGAAAAGGTGCTCAGGGTGCAATCCGTAATGGACCCCGTGTCTGCTACGGAAGTATGCGGCGATCTCGGGGTTCCCGTGGATGCTGTGATTGAATCCGTCGCGGAGAATATTCTTGGACAGGAAAAACCGGTGGCGGTCGTGAATGCGGATGGCGAAGTGGTAGGGACCCTGCATGCCTCTCGCGTACTCAATGTGTTGTTCGGAGGGAAGTCCGAAAAACTGGAACAGCGCTGATCATCGTGTAATGACTTTCCTGGCCAGGCATTTGAAAGTCGTTCAGTTTGCCGTCCTTGTGGCGGTGTTTTTCTCGCTGTGTCTTTTGATCAGGCCCGAATCCGGTTATCTATGGCGCTTTCCGCCGTTATTGGAGCGACTGCCCACGCTCATCAACGATCTGGTCAGATATGTGATGTTCGAGTGGTGGCCGGTGCGGGTATACGACCCGATCATTGAGGATTATGAAGAGAGCGCCCTGTTTCGGGAAATCACCAGAGCTATCTCCGGCCTGTTCCTTTTCGTGATCAATTTTGTCCGGGAAATCTTTCTGGGAGGCAACAAGACGGTTGTCGCCTTCACCAGCTGGGATTTTATCAATGAAAATCCCTGGGCGCGCTGGCCTGCCTTGCCCTGGACAGTGATTACCGGTTGGGCCATTATTCTGGGTTACCGGCTGCAGGGAATGCGGCTGGCAATACTGGCTGCGGTTTGCACGACATTCATCGCGGTGTTCGGACAGTGGAAGCCGTCGATGGAGACCTTGTCGTTTGTACTGATTGCCGCGCCGGTATCTGTTATTCTCGGGCTGACACTGGGTGTCTGGGCCTACAAGAGCCGGTTCGTTGAGGAGGTCCTGAATCCGCTCCTCAACATTGCCCAAACGATGCCGCACTATTCCTATCTGGTGCCGGTGATTGTGCTGTTTGGCGTTGGAGACCATGCTGCCGCGATCGCAACGATCGTTTTCGCTACGCCGCCAATGGTTCGGTTGACGCTGCTGGGACTGAAGAAAGTGCCTGTCGATGTGGTGGATTCGGGCATGATGAGCGGGTGCAACAAAATCCAGTTGATGTTCCGGGTGCTGATTCCCACAGCGAGGCGCGACATACTGATTGGTGTCAACCAGGTTGTCATGCAATGTCTGGCAATGACCGTGATCGCTTCATTTATCGGCGCCCAGGGACTGGGCTCCAACCTGATGATCGCACTGAATTCTCTCAGGATTGGGACCGGTATCGAGATCGGGGTATGTATCGTGCTGATTGCGGTTGTGCTGGACAAGATGTCCCTGGCCTGGGCGAACAAGCAGACCGACTACTTTGCCGACCTGACATTTGTACAGCGGCGCCGGTACGCATTGCTGGCTCTGGTCGTTTTTCTGGCCGGTACAGCATTGGCCTGGATGGGCAGCTTCTTTTTCAGGGAGGGCTTCAATTATCTGTACATCGTCCCGCACAATAAGGGTATTACAACTGCACCGTTATGGCAGGCTGCGGTGGATTGGGTGTGGGACACATTCTTCTACGCGCTGAACGGCTTTAACGAGTTCCTGATCACGGCCGTATTGGTGCCAATGAAAAACATGTACCTCAGTATGCCCGTCGCGGCGACTTTTGTTCTGATGATGGGCATTGGATACATCCTGGCAGGTATCAGACAGGCGTTGATCATTGGTGGATTCCTGCTCTTCATTGCGCTGTCGGAATACTGGGACCGGGCCCTGATCACCGCCTATATGGCCTCATTCGCCGTGATTGTCTCGACTGTTCTCGGCGTTATCATGGGTTCCTTGTGCGCCCAAAGCTCCGTCGCCAGCAAGGGGATCCTGCTGATCTGTGATTTTCTTCAGACCTTCCCGTCATTCATATACCTGATCCCGGTGATCATGTTGTTTGGCGTCACCGATACCTCCGTGATCATCGCCGCTATCGTTTATGCTACCGTGCCGGCAACACGGTACACGGTCGAGGGGCTACGCAGTGTGCCGCAGGTTCTGCATGATACAGGCTCAATGCTGGGTGTGTCGCGCACCCAGAGATGGCTATCGATTGAATTGCCTCTCGCATTTCCGCACATCATGCTGGGCGTAAACCAGACTGCGGTCTTTGCATTATTCATGGTGATCATCGGCGCCTTTATCGGCACCACCGATCTTGGACAGTTGATCCTGAAAGCCATCTCGGACCCACAGGGTACCGGAATCGGGCTGACACTGGGGCTGTGTGTCGCTTTTATGGGTCTCGCGGTTGACCAGATTATACGGACCTGGGCGAATGAGCGGAAAAAAGCGCTGGATATGAACTGACCCCGTGCCACTGACACCCCGCGCCATGGAACCATAGTGTTCTTGGCCAAAGCCGCTCGGAGTGACGGCGCCGCGTTGTATGGCCGTGGTCGGGGTGAGTGGATTCGAACCACCGGCCCCTGCCTCCCGAAGGCAGTACTCTACCAGGCTGAGCTACACCCCGACGTCGGTAGAAAGCGCGTATTGTACTTCAAAACGCCTCGGCAGCCTGGCGGGTCCACTTGTCCAGTGTCCACAACCCGGTTTGATAGCCGATGGCGCGCGGGCGCAGGCGATACGCCGCCTCCGGCAACGCCAGCCGCGCCCATTCCGGTTCTGTCCGTCATGGCGCCACATGGCGGCAAGCTTCAAGTTCAGAAGCGGACGCCGAGAGTCAGTGTACCGCCGAGGCCGGCGTTGCCGCTACCCGCAGTCGCGTAGAATGCCTCACCGGAGAGCGTGACCGCGCCGGTACCGCCCACGTTGATCGCCCCGCCCGCGCCGAGACGGAACCAGGTGGCCTTGACCTCGGAAGCCAGCGCCGTCCCCGACGCCGTGATGGAGCGCTCCGGCGAGAACTCGTGCTCCACATCCAGCGATGCGAACGCCCGCCCGTTCCCGTCTTCCTGCGCGCCGCCGCCGAGGCCGGTCTTCTCCGCCAGCACGCCCAGCCGCCCCCTGAAGCTCTGCGCATCGCCGAGCGAGACCTTGCCGGCGCCCTTGACCTTCACATCGTCGAAATCGTCCATATTGACCGAGGACAGGACGAAGCCGCCGCGCGGCGTCAGCGTCATGCTGTCCCTGACCATCCGCTTGCCGGCCTCGAAGCTCGCCGCATAGCCCGTTCCGGACCGGTCGGACGCGATCTTGCCGCGCGCATCGGAGTTCAGTTCGATGCCGCCGAACCGCGTCCAGGAGAGCTGCCCGTCCACATAGAGGCCGTTTTCGCCGGTATAGGCCGCCGAGAGGCCGAGACCCGTCCCGGAGGCCTTGATTTTGCCGCCATGCTTCACTGTCGCCTCGCCCTGCCGATGGTGCGCGCTCACGCCCAGGGTCAGCCTGTCGTCGAGAGGCTTGTCGAACCCGGCATCGACGTCCCAGCGCTTGACATCCTGGGAAAGCGCTCGTCCGCTCCGCCCCTTCGAGGTCGTGGATGCATCCACCTTGCGCTTGCCGTCGCCGCCCCCAACCCGCGCCCAGACGCCGTCGCTGTCGCGCGCCGCCGCCATCCGCTCATACCACGACGTCTGTCCGTTCAGCTCCACAAGCATTGATGGCAGCGCCTCATACACTCGCGCCCGGTCGTGGTAGACACGGGCCGCCGGCATCTTCCTGAACTCTTGCCCGCTACCGTCCGTGAGTGTCTCAAGCGTGGCCCAATGCACTTCGTCGTAAACGCCTTTCGTCTCCCGGCTTGTATCCACCGTGGCGCCGTTATCCAGCGTCGTCTGCGCGCCGCTCGCGCCCACGCGGGTCTTGAAGGTCGTCTTCGCGGTATTGAGAATCGTGCCGTCGATAAGGCCGGTCAGGCCGCGCTCATCCATTTCCAGGATGACGGTCATGTCGCCTTCGTCATTCGCCTTGATGGCCGTGCCCGATGCCGCGCTCACACGCGCCTTCGGCCCGATGACGACCGTGCCGCCCTTCACCATATGTACACCGGCCCAGGTTCCGCTGCCGCCCGTGACCTTGCCCCGCACAGTGACCGTCTGCGTGCGTTCGCCCGCCCGGCTATGGCCATCCGCGAAGACCTGGCTGCCATCGACATAAATGCCGTCCCGCTCGGCGGTGACGGTTGCGCCTTCGCCAACGGTGACTTCAGTCATGCCTTGCCCCATGTTTTCGACATGGATGCCGGCGCCTGCCGCGCTAATCGAACCGCCCGTCGCGCGGACGGCGATCGGCACGGTCGCGGCGCTCCCCTTCGCGAAGGCCGCAATACCGTGACCGCCGCCGGCAGTGCGGATCACGCCGGCGGAATTGACGGTAACGGAGCCGGTATCGGTGTCATCTTCGCTCACCGCCTGATTGCCGAAATGCTCGGCCAGAAGGCCGTGATGGCTGGCATCGCGTTCTGCGCCCCCCAGGGTGACGACCCTGCTCCCCGCGCCGAGGTCGATCAGAACCGCAGCCTTGCTTTTTTCCCTGACAGGATTATTGGTGTCGTCGTCGCCGGCCGACGCATGAATGCCGTCCTCGTCGCTGCTCTCGATTCTTGCGGACCCGGAGACGCGCACCGTTGATGAGCCTGTGCCCTTGTTGGTGGCCCGGATACCATCGTCCTTACCGTGGACGGCGCCGCCGGTGACCGTTACGGTCGCGGGAACGGCGGCGCGCTCCACATTCACCAGAATGCCATGCCTTTCCATGCTGCGGACAACGCCGCTGCTGGAGGTAATCTCGACGCTGCCCGCTTCCGTCTCCCCGGTGCCCTTGTCGTACCAGGCAAAGAGCGCGGCATGAAAGCCGGATGTTACGCTGCCCGAATTATTGATGACGATCTTTCCGCCAACCCGTGCGCGGGCATGGATCCCGCCATCCATGGTACTATCCGGATCAGAACCGACGATGCTGCCGGAATTCGTCACCGCGATATCGCCTGCATTCCGGCGGTCGATCTTGATGCCGAATTTCCTGGCGTGAATCGAACCGGCGTTGGTGACCGAGATCTTGCCCGTGTCCACCGTGTTGCGTTTCCCGACATGCGTGAAGTCTATCCCGTTTCCGCCCACGGGGTTATCCGGCGTGCCGATTTTTGTTCCGGCGCCGACATTCACCGCCATCTCGCCAGTAACGCCCACCGGGCGCTGCACCGTGATCCCGCTTTTCGCGCTGTTAACTGTCGTCCCGCCGCTCGGCGGAACGACGCTCAGCGTCAGGCCGCCGGTGAGCTTTGTGTATGAAATGCCGGTCGCGTAGTTGCCGCCGCTGCAGGTGACTGCCGGCGGGCTGCCCATCGGGTCGCCGCATTCTTTCTCTGCAAGGGCGGGCAGCGGGACTGCCGCCAGAGAGAGCAGAAACGCCGCGGTCGCCGCAAGCCGGGCCGCTGAACCAGGATCAATGCAGTTAACATTCGATTTCAACATCAAATTCAGCCCCATGTTTGGTTTACAAGAGGAATTGTAATAAAATATGCTCCAGAGTTCAAGTTCCCTATCCAGTGGTCCTTTCAGGGCGTCGCCGAACCTGATATATTCATCAATAAATTTGCCTATGTGCGGGCTGTCCTTCCTGGCAAGAATGTTGCTGGCGTGACAGTCACCGTCATTCTTGATTTTCTTCAGACAGGATACCTGTCCGGCGCTTGGAGGCGTTCCTTGATCCTCCACTCGGCTACCCGGTTGTACTTTGCCGAGATATCAATGCCGAGATACCTCCTGTCGTGCTGGCGCGCGACCATGGTTTGGCTTGTGCGAGTTACCGATAATACCCCACGGGAGTCAGTAAGCCAATGTCGTCATAAAGGCGTGTCAGCCCAACCTGGTAATGTCCTCTTTTGTTTTCAGGGGGGCATCCGGGTCAGCGGGCATTGAAATAGATTTATCCGGTTATTATCGACAGCGGAAGACCTGCTAAACGCCAGCCAGACCATACGCAGGGAGGACAATCCGTTCTTGCTGGCGCTGGCTGGCACGTCGAACCTTGAAGCTGCCCTGGGGAGGGCAAACGCCTCTTTCCGGGACCGCGGTGAACTGTTCCCATTGGGACGATTGTCGCCGGAGGAAGCCGGACAAGCGGTTACCGCGCCATTGGAAGAAGCCATTGCAAGAGGCATGGCAAGCGATGATGAATCCGTCACGCACGATCGTATCATGGATAAATTCGACCAGCTTTTCCATCCGGGTTATGCCTGGCAAGTCGGGGGCGATGATTACGAACCCGGTATCCCGAACCTGGTTTCCTGTGTACATGGAAATTCCCCGGGGTAAAAACCCGAAGATACTCTGCCGTCACGTTGAGCCTGGCGAGCCGAGGCCGATGACTGAGCAGAAACCTTTTTCGTCCGGGCAGACTTCAGACGGGCAGACGGATTCTGTGTGTTCGGCGCCGCCATACGGGTTGGAGTGTGTGTCATTTTCATGCCTGGTACTGTCGGGACAGAGGCCAGTCGGTTCAAGACGCAGGAGCATGCCGTCGGCATGATCCGTAAGTAAATAAATCAGGCCATCCGGTCCCTGGCGAACGTCTCGAATACGTTTCCCCAGATTCACAAGCAGGCGCTCTTCCACTATCAGTTTGCCCTGCCCGAGCTCAAGGCGGGCCAGCAGCCTTCCAGAAAGCGATCCGGTAAAAAAGCTGCCCCGCCAGGACGGAAAGCGGTCTCCGTCGTAAATCATCAAGCCGGAAGGCGAGATCGACGGCGCCCAATAATGGACGGGCTGGGCCATACCTGCCTTGCGCGTGCCCTCCCCGATCCTGAAGCCGGCGTAGCTCCGGCCATAGGTAATCGTCGGCCAGCCGTAATTGACTCCAGACTCAATCAGGTTAAGCTCATCCCCGCCCTTCGGGCCGTGCTCTACCGCATAAATTCGCCCGGATGTTTTCTCCAGCGCCAGGCCTTGCGGATTGCGGTTGCCGTAGGCATAGATCGCGGACCCTGCATCCACTCTTGTGGCAAATGGATTGTTTTTTGGTACGCGTCCGTCTTCATGCAGGCGAACAATCGAGCCGGCCGGGTCGTCCAGCGCCTGAGCCTGTTCTTTATTGCCCCGGTCACCTACAGTAATGAACAGATAACCTTTCGCAAACAGCAGCCGGGAGCCGAAATGACGCCCCCCACTGACCCGCGGCAATCCGATATAGAGTTCTTCAACATCTTCCAGGCGGTTGTCGGTCAGTCTGCCGCGTGCAACAGCAGTCGCGCTACCCCCCTGCCCGGGGCTCGCATAGGACAGATAGACCCATCTGTTCTCGGCAAAACCGGGATGCAGCGCAACATCAAGCAAGCCGCCCTGTCCACTCGCATAGACAGGTGGAATACCGGCGACCGGATTCGGGTCCAGGTGGCCGTTTATGATGCGGCGGAGCCGTCCCGGCCGCTCGGTCACAAGCATTGATCCATCCGGCAGGAAGGCCATGCCCCAGGGGCGCTCGAGACCGTCCGTTATTTTGACCAGCCTGAAACGATGCTCCATTGAGTCATACGTTTCAGGCAATGCAGTCGCATGAATCGGGAAGATGCAGCCGAGGAGCGCCAGAGCGATGCCAGGCAGTGTGAAGAAGCTTCTGGCCCCTCGTGGTACAAACGGGTTTCTGATCAGATTATCCTGTGTCGAATGAGAAATCCCCGGCTTCGGGGCGCGCTCCGCAGGCTGGCGCAGATCAAGAGTCAGTCCGGTTTACAAGAGGAATTTTAACAAAATACGCTCCCGGAGTTCCAGTTCCCTGTTCAATCGTTAACATCTTCCCCCTCAAGCCGTTGCGCAGCGTAGCCTGACCGACCCCGCCGGATATCAGATCCACCATTTCTCCGCACCCGTCCCTGATCGTCAGATTTTCCGAACCGTGCAGAATGATTTCATTTTCGGGAGAGTCTGTCAAGACCAGGAGATTCAGCATGTCCCGGTAGCTTTTTGATATCCAGCGTCCGTTGCCGGCCCTGCCATAGTCGCCAGTAAATGGATGGTCCGGAGTCGAGGCCAGGATCGCACACAGATTACGTACAGCAAACATTGCTGCGCGCGGGTTGCACATTCGGTCGATGACCCCGTTTCGCACACCGTGGCCGCGGTCCATGTCCATGAACGTGTCGATGAACAACTCGGTATTATCCAGCCCCGAAGAGGAAAATATACCTTCTGCGATGTAGTGAACGTTATCAAGGTCAGCGCAACGATGCAGAGCCGGGTTGTCGTCTGCCATGAACAGCGTAATGGACGCATTTACCCCCAGTCTCCTGCATACATCCGACATGTTGACTATAGATTCATTTACCGGGTCGCATCCGGTTACGCGAAAAACCAGGCCATCAAAAAACCGATCCCAATCCCTGCCGGATACCAGGGCGCCGAGATCATCTTCATCCGCCATTGTGAAACCGTGCCTGATCTGGTGAAAGTAAGGTTTTCCATCTGCTACAAGATCGGACTTCATGCGCAGCCTGGACAGGTAAACGGGAAATCCTCCTTCCGTTTTCAGTTTCCGTATGGCTTGCGACAGTTGTGGAACCCTGGACATCGGCAATACCACTTCCCAACGCATGATCAGGTCTTGATGCCTGATCATGCTGGCGCAGGTTGCGGGAGCCGGGATTCCCTGACTGACCAGGACAAACTCATGACCGGATTCCTTCAGAGCCCGCATGCGCTCTACCATCACCTGATCGTCAAGGTCCTGCGCGGGAATGCGCATCCGCCCGACCCCCATCTCCCACAGCGCCAATAATGGATAATCATTGCGCACACGTTTGCGGTAAAACTCATCCAGGACGCCGGATGGCGCGATATCGATCAGTTCCGCCCAAGGATGGCGCATGTCAAATCCGACCGCGCATTCGGTCATTTCACGGGTATGCACCGGAACAAGTTTCCGAACGGAGGCTCCCGCCGGGAGAGGACTGCCTTCACTGCCTTGCGGTCTGCTCCTCAGGGTGCGGCGAAAGTGGCAGACATGGCCTTTTTCATAGACAAGCACCACAAAATAACCCAATTTGTCCGTGTCGTTGCGCCCATCCTGCATACCGGTTGCAGGTTGTATTCGAAACATCTCGCTGTAATCCTGCCGCACAAAGGAAGTGGACGGCAGGAGATAGCAATCCGTTGAAGAGTAGCGGTTGTACCAGAAATGGTGGACATGTCCGGCGAACAGAGCCTCAACCCGATATTTTTCCAACAGGTTCAGTATCCAGCCGCGTCCGGGTTCGGCAAGATTGTCGTAATGCTCGCCCTCATCAGGAAAGCCCAGAAACGGCGGGTAGTGAAGGAAGAGCATGATGCGCTCCCCGCTATGCTCTTTCAGTTCCTTTTCCAGCCATTCACGCTGTTCGCTTTCCGGTTTCAGTCCGGAATTGATGACCTGTGCATTCAGCAGGATGAAATGGATTCCCTGTTGACTGAATGCCTGGTATTGAAGACCGAAACGTTCTTCCCACTTTGCCAGGAACTCCTCCCGCACCACACCCGCCGGGGCCCATTCCACCGGTTTGTCGCCCACATCATGATTTCCGGGCAGAACGTACAGCGGCAGGTTCAACCCGGCAAGAATGCTGTGGAAGTCATCCGCCGCCTGTGCATAGGCAGGCATGGAAGGGACGGGATGGATCAGGTCTCCCAAATGCAGAACAAACCGTGGAGCCAGTGCGCCCATCTCCTCCCTGAGTCCATTAATATCCGCAACGCAGCAACGGGCTCTTGTATTGGTAAGCCGGTTTGTCGGAAAGGGAGAAGAAGACGGGCCGTTTTCACGGTCCACATGCGTATCTGCGATCAGCGCGAAACTGAAGAGACATTTTCCCAGTGACGGTTTTGTCCGCCTGTCAGTCCAGGATTGGAAGCTGTACATACTTTACCGCCCCCCGGGAGTCGCTCTGCAGGATGTCATGAGTCTGCGCGAATTGTCTGAAGCCACAGGAATTGTATCCTGGTTAATGGTGGTGTCGGGTTTTGGGTTGGGTAATGATCGTCCGGGACATCAAGTTAGTCCGTGTAGCGCGGCAACCAAGATGAGAAAATGCCGCGCTGGTTGAGATGGTACCTGTAAAGGTGTGGTCGAGGCAATGGCCATTACCGCATATCAGCAATTCCCGCCAGGGACATCCCCCCGTGGATTCGGCGGGATTTGCGGATGCAAACGCAGGCGTCAGGAGTATGCGGACAAGGTCACCCCTCCGGCGGGTTGCCGGAACGGCGGTTGGCCATGGGTTTTCCTGAAGAACCGGCCTTTCACACATGCGGTCACGGCTGCCGCATCAGGATGTGTCTAAGGGAACCAGATCGGGCTTGCGGCGCCCGAACGCGATGCCCCGGTACAGCGTCTCCCAGTCCGCGACGTGGAATCCCGGGAACAGCCCGCGCAGCCGCTCCCACAGGGAACTCGAACTGCCCGCCTTGCCCGCGCGGCGCGAAACAGTGAGCAGCACCGTTGCTGCACCTGATCCATGAGGAACGCCAACATCATCAGGTGGGCGAACACCGTCGCCAGATGCTGCCGGCCGTGACCGAAATTGTGTTCAAAGCCGTAGCCCTGGTTCTTCAGGGTGCAGATCCGGCGCGCTGAGGGTCTTGCGAAACAGGGTCCTGGGCATGGTATCCTCCGACTATGAAGAAACGGCCCTTATCCTGCCGCTTTTCGATGAAAAGTCTGCGAAAAGATTTTTTACCAGCCCCCTCAAACCCCCGGATTTACTGATCCGGCAGGCTTGGCGGGAATTGCTGGCCGCATACTCTGGATACCCGAAAAATCTTTTCTGCCCCGGAAACATGAAGCATACTCCTCTCGACATACTGGTCACTGGTGGTACAGGGCTATTGGGACAAGCCCTGATCCCGGTTCTCGAAGCCGAAGGGCACAGCATCTCAGTACTGACACGCTACCCAAAGAAATATCCCCCCGTATCTTACCGCCCCGGCTTGTTCGCGACCCTCGCAGAAATACCGAATGAGCATCCTGTGGATGCTGTGATCAATCTGGCAGGCGCCAGAATCATCGGGCGCCGATGGACGCAAGGCCGGAAACGCATCTTGCGGGACAGTCGAATCGACTTGACCCGGAAACTGGTGGAGTGGATGGCGCGTCGTCAGATTCCGCCGGTGGTTATGCTAAGCGCCTCCGCAACAGGATATTACGGCAATCGACACGATGACATCCTCACCGAGGATGCCCCTTGCGGAAGAGACTTCGGGGCGCAATTATGCGAGGAGTGGGAGCGCGAAGCCATATCGGCAACCGCATTGGGTACTCGCGTTGTGATTGTCCGCACCGGGCTGGTGTTAAGCAAGAAGGGTGGAATGCTGTCCCCGCTGCTAATGAGTTTCAGGTTTGGGTTGGGCGCGCGCATCGGTAGCGGCAACCAGTGGATGAGCTGGATTCATATTGACGATCAGGTCTCTGCCATGGCCTGGTTGCTCCATAGTGAGAATGCGGCGGGCGCATACAATCTGTCGGCCCCGCACCCGGTTACCAACGCGGATTTCGGTAACTGTCTGGCGAGGGAACTGCGCCGCCCCCGTTTTTTCACAGCGCCCGCGCCGCTGCTGCGCGCGGCAATGGGAGAGGCCTCGGCTCTCTTGCTTGGTGGTCAGCGTGTTGTGCCGGCGAAGCTTCATGAACAGGGTTTCAAATTCCGTTATCCGTCGCTTCAGGGCGCCATACGGTCAATTACCGGCCATTGAGGGATACTCTCTTTGTTACGATTCTGGCGCAACTGTTAAAATGCGAGGAAACAGACGAATTTGACATGACAGATACATCCTCTTGGAAACCGCCCAGAGTGTGGCGCCAGAATCAGGAAAACAGCGGGCGCTGGAGTGGTATCAACCGCCCCGTTGCCGGCCCCACGTACGAACGGAAACTGCCGCGCGGCCAACATCCGATGCAACTGTATTCTCTGGGTACGCCCAACGGCATCAAGGTCACGGTGATGCTGGAAGAGTTGCTGGAGGCGGGTTACCAGGGCGCGGAATACGATGCCTGGTACATTGATATCGAGGAAGGCGAGCAGTTCGGCAGCGATTTCGTCGCAATCAATCCCAACTCGAAAATCCCCGCCCTGCTGGATTGCAGCGGAGAAGAACCCGTGCGCATTTTCGAGTCCGGCGCGATTCTCTGGTATCTTGCGGACAAGTTTCAGGCGCTGGCGCCAACAGACGCCCGCGGCAAGGCCGAATGCCTGTCCTGGCTTTTCTGGCAGATGGGCAGCGCGCCGTATCTCGGCGGCGGCTTCGGCCATTTCTACCGGTACGCTCCCTGGCCCATGGAATATCCCATCCATCGCTATACCATGGAGGTCAAGCGACAGCTGGATGTGCTGGACCGCAATCTGGCAGAGCGGCGTTATATCTGCGGGGATGAGTACACCGTGGCGGACATTGCCATTTGGCCCTGGTACGGGCGGCTGGCGCTCAATTCCGTCTACGAGGCGGCGGAATTTCTGGATACCGCCTCCTACCGGCATGTTAACCGCTGGACCGGGGAGGTCGCCGCGCGCCCCGCGGTAGCGCGCGGGAGGCGTGTCAATCGTTCTTCGGACAAACCGGGGTTGCTGTGCGAACGCCATGATGCCCGCGATTTCGGAGATCCCTAATAGCCGCCCGCAGGCGCGGCGAGAAACAGGGACCTTGCCATGGTAAATTGAGCCGCCTGATCGACAGGCTGGAAGCAAAACGGGATGACCGCCGTCTGGCGTTTTTGTTCCAGCCGCTTCTTGCCGTTTCACGTATACCCCGATCGCTCCCCGGCGCCCTGACCCGAAGCAACCGGCTGCGGTGCGCGCGTGCAACAGACATTGTTTTGATGCGCTGTCGAAAAAAGCATTGATTTTTTGCCGGGCGCCTTGAAATCCGCTCATCCGTCCCCAGATAGCCAGTGTGGAGGGAAGTCTTCTACAGATTCCCGAAGCAATTCATATTTATCGTTTAACCATATTGCTTCTTGAGGAGGATATGACCATGACTACAATTGATCTTGCCCCGCTTTATCGCAGCACGATCGGTTTCGACCGTTTCGGTTCCTTGCTGAACGCGGCCCTGGGCGCGGAAAAGACCGCATCCGCCGGATACCCGCCCTATAATATTGAGGTGGTCGGAGAGGACCACTACACTATCACGCTCGCTGTTGCGGGATTTGATTCCGAAAGCATCGATATCCAGATTGAAAACGGCGTGCTGACTATTAGCGGCAGACAGGAAGCGCAGAAAGAAAAGCGAAACTATCTGCATCAGGGGATCGCAAACCGATCTTTTGAAAGGAAGTTCACTCTGGCGGACCATGTACAGGTCACCGGCGCGGAGCTTGCCAATGGGCTGCTGCAACTGAATCTGGTTCGGGAGATTCCGGAGGCCATGAAGCCGCGGAAAATCGAAGTCGGTACAGGTTCAGACGGCGCGCTGGAGCACAAGTCTGCCCGGGTCGCCTGATCACCCGGGGTCTCGCGAAGGGTGGTGACGGACTCACCACCCTTTCCCCGCTTCATGATTTACCCTGCCGGAAATAGTGTGTAAAATTCAACCCATCGAATAATCAGGACAATACCATGCACACTGTGTTGATCGTAGGCGGCAATCGCGGCATCGGACTGGAGCTTGGTCGTCAGATGTCAGCCCGTGGTGATCGGGTTTACGCCACTACACGAAATCCGGCCAAGGAGATGGAGAATCTGGACCTGGAAGTCATCCCCGATATAGATGTTGCCGATGATGCTTCGGTGGCGCAGTTGGCCCGTATTCTGTCCGGGACCCGCATTGACCTCCTGGTCCACTGTTCCGGAATCCTTGCCCGGGAAAGCCGGGGAAATATTGATTTCGATCGGATCAGGCGTCAGTTCGAGGTCAACACGCTGGGGCCGCTTCGGGTCGTCTCGGCGCTTGGGGACAATCTCGTTTCGGGTTCGAAGATAGGAATCATCACCAGCCGTGCCGGTTCCATTGGAGATAACGGATCCGGGGGCAATTATGGCTACCGCATGTCCAAGGCGGCTGCCAATATGGCCGGGAAAAACCTGTCCCATGATCTTCGCAGACGAAACGTTGCAGTATTTCTGCTCCATCCGGGACTGGTTGCAACCGAGATGACCGATCGAACCGGTATTGACCCTGCACAGGCCGCTCGCGGCATTATTGATCGCATGGACCAGTTGACACTGGCTGACAGTGGAACCTTCTGGCACGCGGAGGGATACCCGCTGCCCTGGTAGGCGTTTGTTACACCGCCTCATCTTCAACGCCGTCAAAAAGGGGTGCGCATACCGCCCGGGAGCGGCGCGTTACCCGATAGCGGGAGTGGATAACAGCCATAATCCGAACACGGTATAACCCACCATCAGTATGGCCGGGAACACTTGGCTCCTTAGCGCAATCCGGGGGAGCTGGCAGATATCCAGCGCGATGACGTGGGCGATGAAAATACCAATCACATGTCCGAGAACGATGACCGCGGTCTGGAAGCCCCATATCAGGGATACCGTATCCAGATGATTGAAAAATGAAGTGGTTACGTGAAAGTGGTTGGCTCCAAGCAGATTCCAGCCGCGCGACAGCGGATCATTCCAGGCCAGCAACGCATACTGGACATTGACCAGAACCCGGGTCAGGTAGTGGGCGCAATGAAAAACCAGGGATATGGGAATAATGGAATATATCAGTCTCCCGGCAACCTCGACAAAGCCGGTTTTTACTCCCGCCATTTTCCAGCCCGCATACACGCACGTCAGGTACAGCAAGGTCAGCAACCCGAATGCACCCGCAAGCCCCACGGAATTGGCGGGTATCACTGCGCTTCTGCCGGGGAATTCCAATGGGTTGGCTCCAATCAGACCCAGCCAGAAGAAGGTCCCCGAAAGGCCGTCGAAGGAAACCGTGCTCAGGGTCAGCAGTACGAACAGTGTACCGGAAAGAGGCAGGGCCGGCAGGGCGCCCATGGCCGCCCCGGGAACCGTGATGCGGGTTTTACCGCCGCTGTCAGCCTGAAACGGCGAAAGTTTGCCGATGAGCCGGAAAAAAACAGAGAACGGCTCGCCACGCCCGAACCACGTCTCCTCGCCGTAAATCAGTACTGCAATCAGGTTGATCAGCCACCAGGCCAGAACCATCCAGGCCAGCCGGTGGGGGTCTTCAGGAGCCGGGTCAACCAGCTCGAACCAGGCAAACCCGAAGAACAGGATGATCGCCGGGAGATACCCGGAGGCTTCCGGCAAAACCGCATATCGGGGCTTGAGACCGAAAATTCGCCGGGCGCTCCGGGCGATACCGCTCCACGGATTGAGATGTGTCCAGAGGTTGCCGGTAATACACTGAAGCAGAGTAAACAGGATCCAGAACAGGGTCCACGTTGTGATGGGCAGGGGATTCAGCAAAGGGTCCCGGGAACCGCAGAGTCCGGCGGCAATCAAAAAGGCGAGCGCCAGAAAAGACCCCAGACTGAACGGAATAACCGGGAGTCCTGAAATGCCTTTTGGCGGCTGGCTGCAAGCGGACAGGCGTGTGATAAAATCGTGGGGGATGACAGCCAACACGATAAAAGACAGCAAAACGGCCAGCGCTCCACCGACCATGTAAAGTTCAGTCGGAAGCAGCAGAATCAGCCCGCGTTCGGCGCTGTGGGCGAAAACGTCAGCCGCGCAAAGGCTCCAGCCAACCGGTAATATCCATAGTGGCAACCCGGATTTCAATCGACCCGTCCAATACCGATATAACGCCTGACCAGCTCTTCATCGTATTCCACTTGCGCCGCATCAAGGGGTTCATGCAAAACTCCGTTCTCCATGAATGCGACGCGGTCAGCGACTCCCGATACAGCATCAATCCGTTGTTCCACCAGAAGTACGCCGACTCCCTCCCCGGCGAGCCGGCTGATGACATTGCGGATAGTTGCAATCATCGAAGGCATCAACCCTTCGGTAGGTTCATCCAGCAGAAGCAAGGATGGTTGCAGACACAACGCCCTTGCCATGGCCAGCATCTGTTGTTCTCCTCCGCTCAATGTACCGGAGACCTGCTCGAGCCGGGTTCGCAGAACAGGGAACAGACCCAGCGCCTGCTCCACAAGACGCTTGTCCTGTCTTTTCAGCAGCAGACCAATTTCGAGATTCTCCGCCACGGTCAGTTCGGCAAACAGCCGCCGTCCCTGAGGGACATAACCCACTCCGTGAGCGGGAATTTCGTGAGCGCGCAGGGCGGTCAGATCAATCCCGTTCAACAGAATTTCACCCGAGAAAAACGGCATCAGGCCCATCACGGTTTTTAACAGTGATGTTTTCCCGGCGCCGTTTCGGCCCAGCAGACAAAGTACTTCTCCCCTTTCAAGTTCCAGTGAAACACTTCTGAGCGTATTACTGCCGGAAGTGTAGCTGGCGTTAACGCGGTTGACCGAAAACATGCGCTCACGCACGCCCCAGATAGGCGGTCTGGACCGCCTCGTTGCGCCGGATTTGATCGGCATCGCCTTCGGCAAGTATGGCGCCCCGGTGCATGACGGTAATCCGGTCCGACAGAGAAGTGACCACCGGAACATTATGTTCGATCAGCAGGATGGTAGTGGACTTTCTGATTTCCCGGATCAGGGATTTGAACACTTCGGTTTCTCCGTCAGACAATCCCTGAGTGGGTTCATCCAGTATCAGAAGCAACGGGCATAACGCCAGCCCCATCGCTACTTCCAGCAACCGTTGGTGGCCGTAGGCCGTTTCTCCCGCTTTTTGCCGCGGGTCGATGTTCAATCCTGCCCGCTCCAGACACTCGACCACGATAGCATTTACGGAGCGGGTCGGGTCGGCGGGAATCTGCCCGGATTGCATCCGCAGTTGCGCGGCGATGGCGACATTCTCGAAAACCGACAGGGCCGGGTAGATGCTGGTGATTTGAAAGGTATAGGCAATGCCGAGCCGCACTCTGCGCCATGCCGGCAAGGGCGTGATTTCTTTGCCGGAAAACCGGATTGACCCGTTGTCCGATGACAATCTTCCGGATATGAGGCTGGCCAGGGTTGTTTTTCCGGCGCCATTGGGTCCGATGATCGATCTCACTTCGCCGGCCCTGACCGAGAAGTCCACGCTGCGCACAGCCTGTAATCCACCAAATGACCGGGACAGATTGCGGGTTTCCAGCAGCATTACGGTAACCAGGATACCCAGCGTTCGCGCGCGGCGCCAAGGATACCTCTGGGGAAATACAAAATCAGAAATATCAGTACAATGCCGGTGACAAGCAGCCAGGCGGCAGTATAGTTACTGGCGATGTCAATCAGATAAAACATCAGGAAACTGCCAAGCAGTGGGCCCAGGATCGTGCCGGCGCCTCCCACGAGCGTGAACAACAGGGCGTCAATGGAATACTGGACACTCGCGAAAGAGGAGCCGATATAGGCAAACAACAGGGCGTAGGCGGCGCCTGCGGCGGCAGCCAGTGTTCCCGATATGACCACAGCCCTGAGCTTTATGGCAAAGGTATTGTAGCCAAGCATACGGGTCCTTTCTTCGTTTTCGCGGATTGCGATCAGGGCCCTGCCGGTCGGGCCATTGACCAGGCGGTAGACAATAATCAGACAGACCGCCAGCAGGGTCAGCGCAACAAAATATCGCGTGGCGGGGTCTGCCAGATTTAATTGCAGTCCCATCAATTGCAGGCTTCGCGCCGACTCGGGAAGGACCAGTCCTTCATCGCCGCGGGTATAAGTCGTGAAATGCAAAGTGGCCAGGTAGGCCACCTGGGCGAACATCAGCGTGACAATCATGAATGCCACGCCGCGGGTACGCAATGCGATAGCGCCGACCAGCGCGGAGACCAGCGCGCCGGTGAGTATGGCGAACAGAAATGCAGGGAGCGCTCCCCATTGCAGATGGTAGACGGTCAGTCCCGCGGCATAGAGGCCGGCGGCGAAAAACATGGCATGGCCGAGGCTAAGCAATCCGGTATAGCCGAAAAGAACATTGAATCCCATCGCGAAAACCGCCAGCACCATGATTCGGGTGGCGCTAAGATGGTGGTATTCCGGCAAGATGAATTGCAGACAGAAAAGCGCGGCAATGACCAGGCTATGGAGCAGCAGGGATTTATTTTCTGCAATCGCTTTCATCGTTCCCTGACCCCGAACAGCCCTTCGGGTTTGAATACCAGCACCATGGCAACCAGAAATGTGGCAGCCATCTTTGCCAGCGTGGGGGAGAAGAACATGGAAATGATACCATCGCTCATGCCGATCACAATCGCTGCAAATATGGTTCCGCGGATGCTGCCGAGTCCGCCTGTAATGACCACGATAAACGACATCAGCAACGGGTCGAGACCCATCAGATAGTGGGCTTGGCGAATGGGAACGATGAGAACCGCGGCCAGCGCCGCAAACATGGCTCCTGCAGCGAAAACCCAGCCATAGACACGGGTTACGGGAATGCCGAAGGCTTGCGCCATTTCGCCATCGGCCTGCGTGGCGCGCATGATCAGACCTGCCCGGGTGCGCCCGAGCACATACCAGCTGCCCAGCAGGATGACAATGGCCATGGCTACCACCAGCAGCTTGTAGCCGGAGTAGCCGAACCAGGGAAAGTCGACCCGGAAATACAGGGGCGGCTGCACCGGCCTGGCATCGGGGCCGTACAATAACAGGGCAGACTGTTGCAGAATATACAAAACCCCGATCGTAGCGACGATGGTGGCTTCGGGATTGTAGTCAAGCTTCGCGAGAACCAGTCTTTCGCTGCAAAAGGCGATTATGCCAACCAGCGCCGGGCCGATTAGCAGCGCGGCCAGAAATCCCGCGGCCGGGTGAACCGGAAACAGACTGGTAATCCACCAGGCCAGAACGGCGCCCAGCATGTAAAACTCCCCATGCGCGACATTGACGACGCGCATGACGCCGAATACCAGGCACAATCCCAGCGCCGTCAGACTGAGTACCGCCGACTGAACCAACCCTTCCAGGGAAGCGAGCAACAGGAATGGTCCGAAATCCACGGAGTGTCCGGTTCAGCCTGTTCGGGCGCTCAATGCAATCATCCGCAGCTGGCTAACCGAGTTCCCGGAGCGGCCGTCCACGGGGCGGAATATCTAAAGCGCCATCCGGGTATAGTCGGCCGCAGGTTCGTACAGGCCGTCTTCAATAGCGGTTCGGTGCACCACATTGAGCCGGCCGCCTTCGACCCGGGAGATGTTCTGATGGCCGAAGCTCTGGTGAATCCTGCCGTTGAAAACCTTGCTCCCCTGGGGATGGTTTCTGCCCTCGGGAAATGCCTGCAATGATTCCGTCGCCTCAATCAGGGCTTTTTTGTGTGTCGCATCAGGTGAGGAATAGCCGCTCATTTCCATTGCCTGTTTGATGATGAACAGGGTTTCCCAGCAACCGAACATGTGGGAATAGGTCGATACATCCCGTGCGTCGTTGACGCTGGCGCCATTGCTGTCCACTCCCACGGCCTGACGATAAAAGGCATCATGCTTGCTTTGCCCGCTCTGGGCATAACGGGGATACCCTTCCCAGAAGTGGGTCCCTTCCAGAAACTCGAGCTGGGGCGTCGCCAGGTCAACCGCTTCCAGGGAATCGATAAAACCGAAAATTTGCGGGCGGTTACTGCCGAAATGCTGGCCCAGTTCCTTGACGAACGTGAGCACCCCGGGCCCGACCATGACGTGATACAGCACTTCGGTTTTGGAGGGTATTCTGGGCAGATACCGGGTAAACGAAGATTCGGAAGGCGGGATCGCAATCAGTTCCAGCGCTTCGCCGCCCTGTTCGCGAATGGCGGCGGAAAAATAATCCCGGTGATCATGACCGAAAGCAAAGTCCGGGAAAATCATCGTGACTTTCTTGCCCAGATTTTCCGCTACCCAGGGCGCCATGGAAATAACCTGGGATCTGACATCGGTTATTCCGGGTTGGAATACATAACGGTTGAGGCTGCCCGATGCAACGTGATGACCTTCGGATACCACATAATAGGGTAGTTTCAGTTCCCCGGCGCGAGGAGAAGAACCGATGACGACATGCGAAAACAGGGTACCGTACGCGACATCCACTTTATGCAGGGCAGCGAATTTTTCGATCACTTCCGCGCCGCGCCCGGGATCCGTGCCATCGTCTTCAATGACCAGTTCAAGCGGGCGGCCGTTAATCCCGCCTTCGTCGTTTATGATGCGCGCCGCAGCTGTCGCGGTCCGCTCATACCAGCGCCCATAAGAGGCGCCAATTCCGGTTCTGTGTAATTGCATTCCAACCTTTATGGGCAGGTCGGAACCGGATACCCAGGCTGTCATCGCAGGGTTGAACTGGGCCGCCGCAGCGAGCGCCGCCATTCCTCCCGCTTTCTTCAGGGTCGCTCTTTTTTCGGGATCAATACAACGGTTTTTCGTTTTCATCATTATCTTCTCCTGATCTACAGGTATTATTCGTATTATTCGACTGGATACTTGCTAATCCGGTTTGCGGGCCGTAAAGCAGACCCCACCGAGATTCCCTGCCGTAAACAGGTTGACGACGGCGCTGTAAAATTCCGACAGGCCGTTTACGACTTTCTTTCCGTGCAGGTTTTCGTTGCGCGTCCTGGATTTTTCGAAAGCAGCTTGCCGTTCGACAACAAAGCGGGTCCATTCGACTGATTTGTCGACAAGCTCAATGTGGTTGAATCCCGCCCCGGAAAGCTCGTCAGAATACTCGTCCACGGTCGGGACCCGGTCACAACAGATCTCCCGGCTCAATACCAGCTTATCCTGATCGCTTAGGGGGTTGCGTTCAAAATAATCTTCAACATAGATACTGGCGCCGGGCTTCAGGGCAGAAAAGCAGTTACGGTAAAGGGCGGGACGGTCGGGAATATGCAAAAACGCAAGCCAACTGACCAGCGCGTCATATTGTTTGTTCTGTGGGAGGCCATCCAGTATGTCGCCGCACAGATGGTCCACTTTGTCCTGAAGACGACAGCGGGCGGTCAGTTTTATCGCCGTGGAGTTCAATTCCGGTTGCAGTTCCAGGGCCGTCACCCTGCATCCCGAAGTATACGCAAGGTGGCGCGCGGGGCCGCCAATTCCAGAGCCGATTTCCAGGATTTCCATGCTCGCGTCTATATTCAGCTTCCTGATTGCCTCATCCACCGCATCGGTGCCAAGATAATGGTATTGATCAAAGGCGCTCAACACGGACACATCCACCACGTCGTGTTCGCCGATACCCAGGGAATCCAGCTCGTTGAATACCCGGTCTACCTGATGGTAGAGCTTTATGGTTGTTATGTCATCAGTCACGTCTGCCGGGGTTTGAAGATTATTGCCGATGGTTTATTATGGCATAGTTGCGGATACGGGAAATCAAAATGATACAAAATAGTACGGATTGTTTGCTGATTATTGATGTGCAAAATGATTTTTGCGCCGGGGGAGCGCTGGAAGTCCCGGACGGGGATGCCGTTGTTCCGGTTATCAATGCGCTTTCACAAAAATTTCGACACCGCATACTGACCCAGGACTGGCATCCTGAAAACCACCGTTCCTTTGCGTCAAGTCACCCCGGACATTCCCCGTTCGATCAGGTCGATATGCCCTACGGAAACCAGGTTTTGTGGCCGGATCATTGTATCCGGGGTTCCCGGGGAGCGGCATTCCATCCGCGGCTTGACGCGGAAAATGCAGAACTGATTCTGCGCAAGGGGTTTCGGGTGGAAATCGATTCCTATTCCGCATTTTTTGAAAATGACAAGGCCACGCCAACCGGACTTGGCGGTTATCTGCGAAACCGTGGATTCAGGCGAATTTTCATGGCTGGGCTGGCGACGGATTTTTGTGTGGCCTGGTCGGCCCTTGACGCCAGGTCGGAAGGTTTTGATGTATTTGTGATCGAGGATGCCTGCCGCGCCATTGATATGCAGGGCTCGCTGGCGACCGCGCTTGAAAAAATGGATGACGTGAATGCAGCCAGAATCCGGTGCGCGGAAATCCGCTGAAAACCGCGGTAAGAAATGCCGTGGGGCGGCATCCCGGCGTGCGCTGTTTGCTCCCGATATCAGGGCAAGGACATGGTATGATATATATCGGGCGGGCGGAATTGCGGCCTGTCAGCCAACCTGTTAACCAGACCATCCGGAGGTATCATCGATCATGAAAAGCCGGGCAAGGGCCGTAGTCATTGGCGGGGGCGTTGTCGGCGCCAGCACACTGTATCATCTGGCGAAAAAAGGATGGACAGATTCCATACTGGTTGAGCGCAAGGAGTTGACATCCGGCTCCACGTGGCATGCGGCGGGATTGTTGCCATTATTCAACATGAGCTATTCGGTAGGTAAACTGCACCAGTATTCGGTCGCTTTCTATCAGGAACTGGAGCGCGAAACCGGATTGTCTACAGGATTCAGGCAGGTCAGCAATATTCGGCTGGCCTGTACGCAAGACAGGATGGACGAGTATCGTTACTATGCCGGAGTCGGCAAAACCGTTGGCGTCGATATCCGCTTTCTGACTCCCGATGAGGTCGGGCAGGTATGGCCGATGTGCAACACTGAAGGACTAATCGGCGCCATACAACATCCGCAGGACGGATATATTCAACCGAATGACCTGACCACAGCCCTTGCCAGGGCGGCCCGTACCCGGGGCGCTGAAATTTATCGACATACCTGTGTGCATGCGCTTGAACGGGACGGTGGAGAATGGCTGGTGATCACCGACAAGGGAGACATTCGCTGCCAGCATGTGGTTTCATGTACCGGCAATTTCGCCAGAAAAACAGGAGAAATGGCGGGGCTTGATATTCCGGTGATTCCGGTACAGCACCAGTATATTGTGACCGAACCCCACCCTGAAATTCTGGCCAGAAAAGAGCGGGGGTTGCCCGAACAGGGTGTCCTGCGGGAATCCGACGCGGGCTACTATCTGAGGGAGGAAGCCGGGGGATTGTTGCTCGGTCCGTATGAAACAGGGGCGCCGTGTTGCTATGTGGATGGTCCGTCTGCGGACTGTGAAAATGAATTGTTTCAGGAAGACATTGATCGTCTGCTTCCGCATATCGAGGCGTGCATTCGTCGCGTCCCGGCGTTCGGGGAAGTGGGAATCAAGCAGGTGTATAACGGCGCCATCGCTTATACCCCGGACGGGAACCCGATTGTCGGGCCGGCCTGGGGACTTGAAAACTTCTGGCTCAATGAAGGACACAGCTTCGGGATTACCGCAGCCGGCGGCGCGGGTTGGCAGCTTGCGGAGTGGATTGTTGATGGCGAGCCGACTGTCGACATGATGGGGGTAGACCCCAGAAGATACGGACCTTATGCCGCTCGCGGCTATTTGCTGGAGAAAAATGAGGAAGCCTATCGCAATGTGTTTACCAACCATTTCCCGGATGAGGAGCGGGCGGCGGCGACCCCGTTGAAGACCGCGCCATGTTACGGGCGCATGAAATCGCTGGGCGCGGTTTTCGGGCATGTCTATGGCTGGGAAAGGCCGAACTGGTTTGTGCCGGATGACTATGAACTGCCTGTCAGCGAGGTTGGCAGCGGTGACGTTTTGCTGGCGCACAACACCTCTCCCGCGCTGCAAGACGGGCGTGTGGTGGAGCGCTACTCATTCCGCCGCTCGAATTATTTTCCATTTGTAGGACAGGAATGCCGGCACGTCCATGAAAAGGTGGGACTTTTGGACATGTCGGCCTTTGCAAAATTCGCAGTCGGCGGCGCAACGGCGGCGGACTGGCTGGAAACACTGGTCTGCAATCGAATACCGAAGGCAGTCGGGCGCATCGGCCTGTGCCACATGCTGTCACTGAACGGCGGTGTGCGCGCCGAATTTACCATTTATAAAACTGGCAAAGACAGCTACTACCTGGTGTCGGCCGGCGCCATGGAGCGCCATGACTGGGACTACCTGTGTAAAAACAGGCCAGCGGACGGGAGTGTTGAATTACGCAATATCACGACCCAGTACGGTGTACTGGTCGTTGCCGGACCCAAATCACGGGCGCTATTGCAGAAGTTGACCGATACCGATTTATCGGACGAGAAATTCAAATGGCTTTGCGGCAAACCGATCAATGTGGGCGCCGCGCAGGCCCAGGCCCTGCGGGTCAATTTTGTCGGCGAACTGGGTTTTGAGTTGCATCACCCGATCGAAATGCAGAACTGTATTTTTGACGCGGTCATGCAGGCCGGAGAAGAATTCGATATAAAACCATTCGGCATTCGCGCCATGGACAGCATGCGCCTGGAGAAGTCCTGGCGTCTGATTCCACGGGAAATGTCGATCGAGTACTGTGCCTTTGAATCGGGGCTGGAGCGTTTCATACAGCTGGACAAGGATAGCGACTTTATCGGTAAACAAGCCTTGATCGAGTGGCGGCAACGCGGTTTCGGCAATGCTTTTGTGACGATGCAGGTACATGATGTAACCGATGCCGACGCCCGCGGCTCCGAAGCCGTCTACCGGGACGGCGCCCTGGTCGGGCGGGTGACCTCGGGCGGCTATGGTTTCCGCGTCGAAAAGTCCCTGGCTCTGGGTCTGATTGACCCGCAATTCGCTACGGTTGGCAGCGAACTGGAAATAGAAATTCTCGGCAAGCCGCACCGCGCCACGGTCATTGAGGAATCGCCCTACGACCCGCAAAATCTGAAATTGAGATCGTGACCATGCGCACCGGGCTTTTTGCCGGTTACGCCTGACGCAAATCATAAGACACACTTCCTTGAATGCGGTTGCCCCACATTTGTGATTCCGGCGCTTGATGTCAATGCAACACAAGGGCAAACCCGTAAATCCGGTTCCACTTTACGGGTGCGTGGTGGTCGGCTCTTTGATTGTTGCCTTGTGGAGCTACCATATTGATCCCGTTATCAACCTCGACGGGGTGCGCTATGTGATGACGGCAAATGCTTTTTCGGCCGGAAATTTTCAGGATGGGCTTGCCTGGTACAAATGGCCTTTCTATCCGGCCATGCTTGCTGTCATCAGCAAGATTACCCCGTTGTCCGCCGAGTCTTCAGCATTGATATTTAATGCGGTAATGCGCGCGCTGGGTGGAATCGCGTTTATCAGACTCAGTGAAAAACTGGGAGCCGACAAAATTCAACTCTGGCTGGCCGGTTTTGTCTATCTGTTTTATCCGGGATTGAATGAAATCCAGTCCATGGTTGTGAGGGATATATCGTATATCGCCTGTTTCCTGTGGATGGTGGTTTTTTTCGTACAAGCCTGGTTGCGCCCGAACAACAGGGATCTGGCCGCTTTTGTTCTCACCGGATTGCTGGCCACGGCTTTTCGTGTCGAAGGAATGATCTACCTTGGTATTGTGCTGTTCTGGATGCTGGTTTCCGGAAGATATACTCCGGCCCGGCTGACCCGGAAACTGGCGGTCATCGCCGCTCTTGTTTTCCTGTCGTTACTCGCCTGGGTCGTCTTGTACTGGCTGTATGGCGGCAAGGTATCGGTCGCGCGGGAACTGATCCCGAAGATTTGGCTGCCCGCCAAAACCGAATTACTGGGCTATATCGATGACCTGGCGCCCGGACTGTGGCGGGCTGCCCTGGAGAAGGGATTTTATCCGGCAGTGGCGGTGTTGCCTTTTGCGAAAGCGATTTTCAATTTTCTTGAAGTGTTGACCGCAGGCTATGTACTGATCCTGGTTGCCGGGTGGTTTGTCCGTCCATGGATAGATAAACAGACGCCCGGTTTTGAGCAGACATGGCAGTGCTTGCAAATGATCGTTGTGATCAACATCCTGATCCTCATGGTCTTTGCGATGTTGAGGTTTCTGTACAACGACCGTTATCCGCTCACCCTGTCGGTCATGACCATGTTGCTGGTTCCTTTTGCGGTCACTGCGCTTTGCCGCGCTACCGCAGGCAAAATGGATTTGAAAACCGGGGCCGTCTGTGCAGTAACGGGTTTTGTATTACTGATAAATTCTCTGGAAGGATTGGACCGGTTTACCTCGAAACATTATCTGCGGGAAGCCGGAATCCGGATCAGACAACAATCCGGGGGGGATTATCACCGATTTCGTATCCTCACCAATGATCAAATTCTTGATTATTATGCGGGCCAGGATGTGTATCTGCCCTGCTGGCATTACTCTGGAGCGCTATCCAGCCCCGAGACCTTGCAAGACAGGGCGGACCTGATTGCGGTCCGTGTAGACCGCAACGACGTTAACGGATACTACCAACGCATTCTTGCCCGCGTCGGCAAGCCCCCCGACATGACTTTTGAAAACCACAAGGGCGACCGGGCAGAGATATTCGATTTCAGAAAAAAGCAGCCCTGACGGGCGCCCGCTGTTTGTTTATTGGCGGGCGCCACCGGCCAGCGTCAGTTCGTCCGGCAAAGGCTCGTCCAGCGCCACCCGAAATCCGATGTTGGCGGGTGGATAGCCTATCGAACAACCGCCAATCGGCACGGGGCGTATGAATTCGGAGACATAGGCAATATGGGTTCCCGCAAGAACCCTGCCCGCCCTTGCACCTTATGGATCAGGCTTCCGCCTTTACAAACGCGATATTACGCCATGATCGGACCCGGTTTCTCTACCTGTTTCATGAGTCCGTCATCCCAGTCACCTTCTACAACGACATGCGATGCCGCGCCAAGCTGGACGGCTTCTATGAGGTTGTGATTGAGATAGACATAGATGCCGGGTTGCCGGAAAGTGTACATGGCCGCGCCTGCCGAGCCGCCGCGGATGAACCAGGTCTCCAGTCCGGTCGTCGGGTCATCTGTGAAAGAACCGGTTTCCCAAACGTAATCGCCGTGTCCTCCAATGAGATGGGGGCGCGAATCGCGATTCGCCTGGACGTGGACAAACAGCGCCGTTTCTCCAACCCTGGATTTGAACGCATTGTCACCGGTGAGAGCGCCGACCTTGCCATTGAATACGACATGCGTCGGAATCAACCCGGCCATGAGCGGCAGCACGTCTTTCAGGTTTTCGCCCGGCATGGAATACTTCTTGTAATTTCCATCGGCATCCCGGGGCACATAGAAGTCCTGCTCGCCGACATAGAACACCTTGTCATAGCTCAGCGGATTTCCGTTCTTGTCTTTCAGGCCGTCTCGAGGCAGGACCATGATAGCCCCGTTCATACCATGCACTACGTGGTACGGGATCATGACCCCGCCGGGCGCGCAATGATAGAGGAATACGCCAGGTTTGACAGCGCGCCAGCGCAGTTTCGTTTGCTGACCCGGTTGCACATGGGTCAACGTACCACCGCCCAGCGCTCCGGTCGATGCGTGAAAATCTATGTTGTGTTCCATCGCGCTTTCTTTCGGATTGATCAATGTCAGTTCGACATAATCTCCTTCATGGCACACGATCAGTGGACCGGGCACCGAGCCATTGTACGTAAGAGCCCAAACCTCCGCTCCGAGATCGTCCACTTGCCAGCGCATCTCATGGGTTACCAGGGTAACTTCAATAACCCTGGGTCCGCCGCTTGCGACCTGTTCGTGTTGTGGCGCTCCCGGAGGCGCAACGAGGTCCTGCTTTACACGCGGCAGTTTCATGATTTCGTCTTCGCTCATCGAGGAGCACAAGCCGGTGAACAGGCTCGAATCGTTTGTGCCGTATGCCAGGGCGTTGTTGGCCACAGTTGCAGAAACCAGGGAAGCCGCGACGGCAGAACCCGGAATCAGGGCCGATGCCTTGAGAAAATCCCGGCGGTCAAGAGGAATTTTGTTATTATCCAGCAATTCCCGCTAAATCCGGGAAGCCAGTAAATTCGGGGGTTTCAGGGGGTTATTAGACAATCTTTTCGCAGATTTTTCATGGAAAAGCGGTAGAATAAGGGCCGTTTCTTCATAGTCGGAGGATACCATGCCCAGGACCCTGTTTCGCAAGACCCTCAGCGCGCCGGGCCTCCTGCGGCTGGTGCGTGGGGATTTCGATCGCATCGAAGACCCCGTAGCAAGCCGTGGCCTGGGTCTGACGGACTGCCTGATGTCGGCTTTGGCGATGTTCAGCCTGAAGTACCCGTCGCTGCTGAGCTTTGAAAAGGATGCGCGCGACGAGGACCGTATCCGGTCGAACCTCAAAAACCTGTACGGGGTGGTTCGCGCGCCATCGGATACGGCCATGCGTGAGCGTCTGGATCTGGTAGACCCGCGCTCGCTCCGCCGTGTTTTCAAGAGCGTGTTTGCCGCTTTGCAACGGGGCAAGGGTTTGGAGGGTTTCACCTGGTTGGGTCACCATCTGCTGTCGGTAGACGGCACCGGGTATTTCTCATCGAAGAAGGTGCATTGTGAGCGCTGCTGCGAGAAGCATCACCGCGATGGCAGCACGACCTGGTACCACCAGATGCTGGCGGCGGTGCTGGTTCACCCGCAACACCGGGAGGTATTTCCGCTCGCCCCGGAGCCGCTCCTGCGGGCAGACGGGTCGCGCAAGAACGATTGCGAACGCAATGCCGCCAGGCGGCTGTTGCGGGACGCGCGACGGGAGCATCGGCGCCTGAAGTTGCTGGTGGTGGAAGATGCGCTGGCCTCGAACGGCCCGCACATCCGGCTGCTGGAGGAACTGGATATGCGATATGTGCTGGGGGTGAAGCCGGGAGATCATGGGGAACTGTTCCACTGGGTGGGCGTCACGGCGGCGACCCGTAGCGTGGAGATGGAGAAGGACGGCGCCCGCTTCCGCTTCCGATTCCTGAACGGCGTGCCGTTGAATGACGCGAATTTCGATTTGGAGGTGAACTTCCTGGAATGCCAGGAGACCCGCGCGGACGGTCGGATACTGCATTTCTCCTGGGTCACGGACCTGGAAGTCACGGAATCCAACGCATACGAACTGATGCGGGCGGGACGTGCTCGCTGGCGCATCGAGAATGAAACATTCAATACCCTGAAGAACCAAGGCTACGGCTTTGAACACAATTTCGGTCACGGCCGGCAACATCTGGCGACGGTGTTCGCCCACCTGATGATGTTGGCGTTCCTCATGGATCAGGTGCAGCAACGGTGCTGCTCGCTGTTCCGCGCCGCGCGCGCCAAGGCGGGCAGTTTGAGGTCCCTGTGGGAGCGGCTGCGCGGGCTGTTCTCGGGATTCCACGTTGCGGACTGGGAGACGCTGTACCGGGGTATCGCGTTCGGGCACCGCAAGCCTGAGCTGGAGCCCTTCGACACATCCTGACCCGGTGCCGTGACCGAGTGTGTGAAAGGCCGGTTCTTCAGGAAAACCCATGGCCAACCGCCGATCCGGCAATCCGCCGGAGGGGTGGCCTTGTCCGCATACCCTTAACGCCTGCGTTTGCATCCGAAAATCCCGCCGAATCCATGTGGGGATGTCCTTAGCGGGAATTGCTGGTTATTATCCGACATGATTGACACCCCCTAATCATTATGGTTAACAGACAATAGCGAGTCGAGGCCAAACTATACCATGAGACGTTTGTTCAAAACAACGGTTTTCAAGGCGCGCGGCGCCCGTTATCGGTCTGTGCAGGAAAGGAATCGGGCTGTTGGAATTCGCTGAAAAAAACCGGTAGAATCGCCGGTTTGCATACTCCCCCAGACCCTATGGCAATACAATCGGACTTACTGGAATACGGCATAGACAACACCGCGGAAATCATCCGCAACCCGGACTATGAGACGCTCTTCAAAGAGGAAACCGTGTCTGATCTTGAAGGCTATGAAAGAGGCGAGCTCACCAAAAGCGGCGCCATATCGGTCAATACCGGAGTTTTTACAGGACGCTCGCCACGGGACAAATACATCGTGCGCGACCAGGTGACACGGGATACTTTCTGGTGGGCCGATCAGGGGGAGAATGACAATAAGCCGTTGTCGCAGGAAAACTGGGAAATTCTCAAAAACAGGGTTGCCGGGCAGTTGTCGGGCAAACGGTTGTTCGTTGTCGATGCTTTTTGCGGAGCGAATGCGGGCAGCCGGCTTGCGGTGCGCTTTGTCATGGAGGTGGCGTGGCAGGCGCATTTTGTAAAAAACATGTTTATCCGTCCGCAACCGGCCGAACTCGGCAATTTCGTCCCCGATTTCGTGGTGTTGAACGGCGCCAGAACGACCAATCCACACTGGCGGGAAATGGGGCTCAACTCTGAAAATTTTGTCGCGTTCAACCTGACCGAAAAGATGCAGATTATCGGTGGCACCTGGTATGGCGGGGAAATGAAAAAAGGATTGTTTTCGATCATGAACTACCTGCTTCCCCTGCGCGGCATAGCGTCCATGCACTGCTCCGCCAATGTCTCGGAGGAGGGTGACACGGCCATTTTCTTCGGGTTGTCGGGCACGGGCAAAACGACGTTGTCGACCGATCCCCGGCGCAAACTGATCGGTGATGATGAACATGGCTGGGATCATGACGGTGTTTTCAATTTCGAGGGGGGCTGCTATGCCAAGACGATCGGCCTTGAAGAAGAGTCCGAGCCCGATATCTACCGTGCCATACGCCGCGACGCGCTGCTTGAAAATGTCATGGTTCTGTCCGATGGCACGATTGATTACGCCGATCATTCGAAGACCCAGAACGGTCGCGTTTCCTATCCGATTTACCATATAGATAATATTGTCAAACCGGTATCGAAAGGAGGACACGCCAAGCGCATCATCTTTCTTTCAGCAGACGCTTTCGGGGTATTGCCGGCGGTCTCGAGATTGACGGCGGAGCAGACAAAATATCACTTTCTGTCCGGATTTACGGCCAAGTTGGCAGGTACCGAGAGAGGCGTGGATGAACCGGCTCCGACTTTCTCCGCCTGTTTTGGCGCAGCGTTTCTAAGCCTGCACCCAACCCGCTATGCCCGCGAACTGACCAGAAAAATGGAGGAGGCAAACGCCCGCGCCTATCTGGTCAATACGGGCTGGAACGGCAGCGGCAAACGAATTTCGATAGATGCCACACGCGCGATCATCAATGCAATACTGGGCGGAGCCATGGAGGAAGCCGCATATACGACCGTTCCGTTTTTCAATTTGTCGATTCCTGTTTCCCTGGAGGGGGTCGACAGCAATATCCTCGACCCCAGGAATACCTATGCCGATCCGGCCGAGTGGAGTCGGAAAGCAAGATCGCTGGCCGTCCTGTTCATCGAAAATTTCAAAAAATACGAAGACACGGACGAAGGCAAGGCCCTGGCGGCGGCCGGCCCGACTCTGGAATAGCGCCGGGGTTTGCCGACACGCAGGGTAATCCGGCTGCGTCCTGATGGTGAACGCCGCTTCACGAGAGTTGCGGGAAAAACTGGAGGAAGGGTGCCGGCGAATGAACATCCGCGCCGGCAAGGCGCAGCGACAACAGTTGCTGGCCCACATCGAACTGGTCGCAAAATGGAACCGGCGTCTGAACCTGACCGCGGTTGCGGATGGCGGTGACATGGTCGTTCATCATATTCTTGATTCCCTGAGCGTCATGCCCTGGATAAAAGGGAAAAGGATACTCGATATTGGTTCCGGCGCCGGATTTCCCGGCATTCCCCTGGCCATTGTTGACCCGACCGCCCGGGTAACATTGCTGGACAGTCGCGGAAAACGGATCGAATTCCTGCGTTATGCCTGCCACAGCCTGAAGCTGGACAATATCCTGTTGCAAAAAAGCCGGGTGGAACATTATCAACCGCAACAAAAATTTGATACGCTTGTAGCGCGTGCATTCTCGTCGCTGGCCAGACTGGTGGAACTGACCTGGCGATGTCGCTCGCAGGGTGTTCGCCTGCTTGCGTTCAAAGGCAAATACCCGCAAAGTGAAATAGCCGAATTGTCTGCGCAGGCGAAAGCATGCGTTACCATTGAAAAAATCGACATACCCTGGCTTGATGCCCGCAGGCATCTCGTCATATTTGAATTTTGAATTGACCCGCGTCATTGCTATCACCAACCAGAAAGGCGGAGTAGGTAAAACCACGACCGCAATCAATCTGGCGTCTTCACTCAGTTACGCGCACAGCCGTGTACTGCTGGTCGACATGGACCCGCAGGGCAATGCCACAGTGGGGTGCGGGGTTGCCATGCGGGAAATCGAAAACAGTGTCTACGAAGTATTGACCGGGGATTGTGATATCAAGGACGCTCTGGTCGTTAGCGGATACGGATTCAGTATCCTGCCGTCGCATCCTGACCTGTCCGGCGTCCAGGTTGAACTGGCGCAGCATCAACATCGCGACTATTGCCTGAAAAATGCTCTTGCCGGCCTTGTCCGCGATTTTGATGTGGTACTGATTGATTGCGCGCCGGCCCTCAATGTCCTGACCGTCAATTCGTTGACCGCAGCCAGCGAGGTGTTGATACCGGTACAATGTGAATACTATGCCCTGGAAGGCCTGACCAGCCTCGTCGAGACCATTGCGCTGGTCAGGCGCAGACTGAATCCGGCGCTGCAAGTGCTGGGGCTGTTTCGCACCATGTATGATGGGCGCAACAAACTCGGTATCGAAATCTCCGGGCAACTGGCGGAACATTTCCCCGAAAAGCTGTTTCACACGATTATCCCCCGCAACGTGCGCCTCGCGGAAGCTCCGAGCCATGGCAAGCCGGTGCTGGAATATGACCGTGACTGTGCCGGGGCGCGAGCCTATGTGGCGCTGGCATGCGAGTTGTTGAGACGCAGGGCGGCGCCCGCGCCCGCGCCCGCGGTGAACGACCCATGGTGAAGAAAAAAACCAGACTGGGGCGGGGGCTCGGCGCATTGCTCGGGGATGTGCAACTGACGGCCCGTCCATCCGCCCCTGCAACCGGCCATGGCGGTGGGGATGACGGGTTGGTCCGTGTCGACAGGGAGCGCGCCGGGTTTCGTGAAATCCCGATAGAACAGTTGCAGCGGGGCGAATACCAGCCACGGGCGCAGATGGACAGGGAGGCCCTGGCGGAACTGGGTAATTCCATTCGTTCGCAGGGTGTGTTGCAACCGCTTCTGGTGCGCCCGCAGGGGCAGGACCGCTATGAAATAATTGCAGGAGAGCGGCGCTGGCGCGCGGCCCAGTTGGCCGGATTGGAGACGGTGCCGGCTGTCATTCGCGAAGTCGAAGACAGAACCGCGATGGCGGTGGCATTGATCGAGAACATACAGCGGGAAAACCTGAATGCGGTAGATCAGGCCAGGGGTTACCGCCGACTGCTTGACGAGTTCGGATTGACTCATCAGGAAGCTTCTGACGCGGTCGGATGTTCGCGCGCCGCGATCACCAATTTGCTGCGCCTGTTGTCACTGCACCCGGATGTACAAAAGATGCTTGAGGAAAGCCGACTGGACATGGGCCACGCCCGCGCCCTGCTGGCGCTGTCGCAGGAGGAGCAGCCGCGCGTTGCGCAAACCGTTGCGGCAAAGGGACTGTCCGTTCGCCAGACGGAGCGGCTGGTGCGCATAATCAACCGCCCCGCGCCTGACGATCATGCCGAAGGCAGGCAAGTTGGCGCCGACATCAGACTTCTCGAGGAAGACCTGTCGAAAAAGCTGGGCGCCAGGGTCGATATACGGCACAGCGCGAAAAAGGGCAAACTGGTCATTCACTACCATTCCCTTGATGAACTGGACGGTATTCTGGGCAGGATAAAATAGCGGGATATTTAATTATCCGGCCAAGTTGACCCCGTGAGGAGATACTCTTATAATCTGCCTCTCGCCGTTGTCTTCGTATATACCGGTTTCATCAGAGTGTATCGCGTGAGACTGGACGGACAGGTACGTTATGGCGAATGGTGAAGCACAGACTCTGCGGCAAGGGCTCAGACAGACGCTGGCATTACAGTGTATTGCCGCGGTCGCGCTTTTGGTTGTCGTTGCAGCATGGCTGGCGGCGACCGGGGCCCGGCATGCAACACAATCATCTGTTACTGTCTGGCCCGCGCTTGGGGCGGTGTTTTACGGGTCTCTTCTGGCTTTGGCCGGTACGCTCCTGAACGCCAGGAGTGTGATACGCGCCTTCGGTCGGGATGCTGACCGGAGAGGCTGGTCTGCGCTGGGCCCGATTTACGCCGGTTTGCTGAACAAGCTGGTGGTAATCGGTGGCGGTATTGCATTCGGGCTTATTTACCTGGGTTTGCGGCCGCTCCAGGTGGTGACCGGTTATCTGGTGGTGCAAATGGCGGGCGCCTTTGTCCTGCTACGGCAAAGAACCCGGCCCGGTGAGAGCCGAATACCCGGTCGCGGGTAATTGCAAGCGGTTTAACGAACAGGAATCTGAATTGCATGGCGTCATCAGAAACGATTACATCGACTGAATTCATACGGCATCATTTGACCAATCTGACGTTCGGACGCCATGCCGACGGTTCGTGGGGCATGGCTCATACGGGCGCCGAAGCTGCCGAAATGGGGGTTATGGCTGTCCACGTGGACAGCCTTTTCTGGTCGTTTGCGCTGGGCGTGTTGTTCTTGGTGGTTTTCCGCAATGTGGCGAGACGGGTAACGGCCGGTGAACCGGGAATGTTGCAGAACTTCTGCGAATGGATTGTCGAGTTCATCGATGAAAACGTGCGCGGTTCATTCACGGCGAAAAACGATCTGGTCGCGCCAATGGCATTAACGCTGTTTTGCTGGATCTTCCTGATGAACCTGATGGATCTGATTCCTGTCGAGCTGATCCCGAGATTCCTTCAGTTATTCGGCGTCCATTTTCAGAAAGTGGTGCCAACGACCGACCCCAACATTACCTTTGGCCTCGCTCTCAGTATCTTTGCGCTGATGATTTACTACAGTATCCGGGTCAAGGGGGCGCTCGGTTTTGCGTCAGAACTGACCATGCACCCGTTTGAAGCGAAAAACCCGGTTTTGAAGCTGCTGTTCATCCCCGTGAATTTTTTTCTGGAGTTCGTCAGCCTCATTTCCAAGCCGATTTCCCACTCGTTGCGCCTGTTCGGCAACCTGTATGCCGGTGAGATGATCTTTATCCTCATTTCCCTGATGTTCGGCGCTGGCGTCGTCCTGACCTTGTTCGGCGGTGTCCTGCAATTCATCTGGGCGGTTTTTCACATACTGGTTATCACCCTGCAAGCCTTTATTTTCATGGTGTTGACGATCGTGTATATGGACATGGCCCATCAGCGCCACCAGGAATGATCAAGAGCGCACCGTTTAACTGACTTTAATCCAACTTTTATTTTCGGAGATTGAGATGGAACAAGCACTTCTTTACATCGCAGGCGGGATCATGATGGGTCTGGGGGCGCTGGGCGCCGCCGTCGGCATTGGTATTCTGGGAGGGCGCTTTCTCGAGGGCGCGGCCCGTCAACCGGAGTTGATCCCGATGCTGCGTACCCAGTTCTTCATCGTCATGGGCCTCGTTGATGCGGTGCCCATGATCGCAGTGGGTATTTCGATGTATGTCCTGTTTGCGGTCGCATGAACCGGGCGCCGTGATTTTGTTCCTGACGCAATACGACTATTAACGCGACAACGGAGGCTCAAGCGAGATGAATCTTAATCTCACACTGGCTTTCCAGGTGCTGTTTTTCATTGGCTTTGTCTGGTTCACCAAAAGGTTTGTCTGGACTCCGATCATGGCTGCGCTCCATGAACGGAAAACCCGCATTGCCGATGGCCTGGCCGCTGCCGAAAAAGGCCGGATGGCGGAAACGGAAGGACACAAGGAGGCCGAAAAAGTGATACTGGAAGCCAAAAACCAGGCTAGCGATATTATTGGCAAAGCGGAAAAGCGGGGTTCCGAACTGATCGATGAAGCCAGAGACATGGCCAAAAAGGAGAGCGAACGCATGGTCCGCGCCGCCAGGGCCGAGATTGACAGGGAATTGAACAAGGCCAGAGACGTCCTGCGCGGCCAGGTGAGCCAGCTTGCCGTGGCCGGGGCGCAAAAAATTCTCGCCCGGGAGGTAGATGCGAAGGCTCACGCGGACATCCTTGACGATCTCGTCACGAAGCTCCGGGCGCCGGACTGAAGACCGCCCATGTCTGCTCAAGGTAATGTTGCCAGACCCTATGCCCAGGCCCTGTTCGAACTGGCCGTGGAGCGCGATGCATTGTCCGTATGGGATGACCGGATAAAGCTGCTTGCAGCGGTGGCGGACGATCCGGTTATGGCTGATTTGACTCATGACCCCCGTATATCACCGCAGCAACTGTCCGGCCTGATCATTGACGTATGCGGCGACAAACTGGATCAGGAGGGCAAGAACCTGGTCAGGCTGCTGGTCAGGAATAACCGGGTCAATGCCGTCCGTGACATTGCCCGCGCGTATGCGGCGCACAAGGCGGAAGCCGAAAAAATGGTCGTGGCACAGATGACAACGGCGTCCCCGCTTGATGAAAGCCGACAGAAACAGTTTGCTGAAGTCTTGCAGTCGAAACTGGGGCGAGGCGTCAATCTTGAATTTGCGGTCGACGAAGAACTGATCGGCGGCGCTGTCATCCGGGCCGGGGACCGCGTCATAGACGGCTCGGTCAGGGCGCGACTTGAGCAACTTGCGGGAGCCCTGGGCGCCTGATTCGTTATCAGGCGGAGCCGGAACACATAAATCGAGGAAATTAAAATGTCCATCCAACTGAATCCTTCTGAAATCAGCGAACTGATCAAGGAACGAATCAAAAACTTCGAGGCGGATACCGAGGCGCGTACAGAAGGCACGATCGTCATGTTGACTGACGGTATTGTCCGTATTCATGGTCTGAGTGAGGCCATGCAGGGTGAGATGCTTGAATTTCCCGGAAATACCTTTGGTCTCGCTCTGAACCTTGAGCAGGATTCGGTGGGCGCCGTGGCGCTCGGTGATTACAAGCATCTTCGTGAAGGGGATACGGTCAGATGCACGGGGCGCATTCTTGAGGTTCCGACCGGGGAGTCATTGCTTGGGCGAGTCGTCGATTCACTGGGGTATCCGATTGACGGCAAGGGGCCGATTGAAAATACGGTATCGTCTGCGATTGAAAAGATTGCACCCGGGGTTATTGCCCGGCAGTCCGTTGACCAGCCGGTACAGATCGGGCTGAAGTCTATTGATTCGATGGTGCCGATTGGCCGCGGCCAGCGCGAACTGATCATCGGTGACCGCCAGACCGGCAAAACAGCAGTGACCATTGACGCCATCATCAACCAGAAAGATACCGATGTGAAGTGTATCTATGTCGCGATCGGCCAGAAGGCGTCCAGTATTGCCGGCGTTGTACGCAAACTCGAGGAACATGGCGCAATGGAGCATACCATTGTCGTTGCCGCGGCGGCATCCGATTCGGCTGCGGAGCAGTTCATCGCGCCTTATGCCGGCTGCGCGATGGGTGAATACTTCCGGGACAGGGGCGAGGATGCCCTCATTGTTTATGACGACCTGACCAAGCAGGCCTGGGCTTACCGGCAGATTTCACTGTTGCTGAGACGCCCGCCGGGGCGGGAGGCCTATCCGGGCGATGTGTTCTACCTGCACTCGCGGCTGCTGGAACGGGGAGCGCGAATCAACGCACAGGAAGTGGAAAAGCGCACCGGCGGAGCGGTCAAGGGGCGCAGCGGTTCGCTGACGGCCATACCGATTATCGAAACCCAGGCCGGTGACGTTTCCGCCTTTGTGCCGACCAATGTAATCTCCATTACCGACGGGCAGATATTCCTTGAGACCGGTTTGTTCAACGCCGGTATGCGCCCGGCAATCAACGTCGGCTTGTCCGTATCACGGGTAGGGGGCGCCGCCCAGACCGGCATCATCAAGAAACTCGGCGGGGGCATTCGACTGGCCCTGGCGCAGTATCGTGAGCTTGAGGCCTTCTCCCAGTTTGCCTCCGATCTGGACGAGGCCACGCGCAAACAACTGGAACGGGGCGAGCGCGTTATGGAAATGATGAAACAGCCCCAGTATATGCCGATGTCGGTCGCCGAAATGGCGCTTTCATTATTCGCTGTCAACGAGGGCTATCTGGATGATGTCGCCGTTGGTGATATCGTTGCTTTCGAAGAGTCGATGCAGGCTTATGTCAAATCGAATCACGGTGATCTGGTCGAGGAGATCAACCGGGACAAGCTGTGGTCCGATGAAATCGGGGGCAGGCTGGGCGCTGCCATTGAGGATTTCAGGAAAAATGGCAGCTGGTGATTGTCTGGCCTGTACTGTAGCGCTAACCGGGGACTGTAATGTCGGGCACTAAAGAAATACGCAACCAGATCAAGAGTATCGGCAGCACCCGCAAGATTACCAAGGCGATGGAGATGGTCGCCGCCAGCAAGATGCGCCGTGCCCAGAACCGTATGAATGCTGCGCGTCCGTATGCGAATAAAATGCGTGTTGTTGTCTCTCATCTGGCAAACGCGCATCCTGAGTACATGCACCCTTATGTCTTCAGGCGCGAAGAAGTCAAGGCAGTCGGTTTTATCGTCATCTCCAGCGACCGCGGTTTGTGCGGCGGTCTCAATGTCAATGTTTTTCGCAAGGCGGCGAACGCCATGGCGCAATGGCAGGATGATGGCGTACAGATCAGGGTTTGCATTATCGGGAAAAAAGCCGGCGCCTTTTTCAAGCGCTATAATGCCGAGGTGATCAGCGAGGTCTCGGGCCTTGGAGACGCTCCTGAGTTAAATATGCTGATTGGCGCGACCAAGGCGCTGATGGACAGTTATCTGGATTACCATGTAGACCGGGTATTTGTGATCAGTAATGAATTTGTAAACACGATGACCCAGTCTCCACGTGTCGAACAGTTGATACCGATTGTGCCGAGTGAAGAGCCGGAACTGAAACATTACTGGGACTATATTTACGAGCCGGACTCAAAAGAAGTGATAGATTTTCTGATGTCGCGTTATGTCGAGTCGCTCGTCTATCAGTCTGTGGCAGAAAACTCCGCTTGTGAACAGGCGGCAAGAATGGTGGCGATGAAGGCGGCTACGGATAATGCGGGCAACCTGATTGATGATTTGCAGTTGGTCTATAACAAGGCCAGACAGGCAGCGATCACGCAGGAGTTGTCGGAAATTGTGGGCGGCGCAGCCGCGGTCTGAGCGCGGCGCAAGCACAAGAAATTGAAATAGTAACCGAGGGCTTTTCGAACCATGAGTTCAGGAAATATCGTAGAAATCATCGGCGCGGTTGTAGATGTCCAGTTCCCCCGGGACACCGTGCCCAAAGTATATGAGGCGCTGAAAACAGATGAATCCGGCTTGACTCTGGAAGTGCAACAGCAAATGGGAGACGGTGTCGTGCGATGTATCGCCATGGGGTCTTCCGACGGCCTGAAACGCGGCCTCAGGATCAGCAACACGGGCGCTCCCATATCGGTTCCCGTTGGAGAAGGTACGCTGGGGCGCATCATGGACGTGCTGGGCGAACCGGTCGATGAGCGCGGCGCTATCCGTTCGGACAAGCGCATGCCGATCCACCGTCCCGCCCCCACCTACGAGGAACAGGCAGCCAGCGTCGAGTTGCTCGAGACCGGCATCAAGGTTGTTGATCTGATTATGCCGATTGCCAAAGGCGGCAAGATCGGCCTGTTCGGCGGCGCGGGCGTCGGTAAAACGGTTACCCTGCTGGAGTTGATCAACAATATCGCAACGGCCCACAGTGGGCTGTCGGTATTTGCCGGGGTCGGGGAGCGTACCCGGGAAGGCAATGACTTCTATCACGAAATGCAGGAGGCGGGCGTGGTCAATATCGAACGCCCCGAACAGTCGAAGGTGGCCATGGTATACGGCCAGATGAACGAACCTCCCGGCAACCGGCTGCGGGTGGCATTATCCGGATTGACTATGGCCGAGTATTTCCGTGACGAAGGCCGTGATGTCCTCATGTTTATCGACAACATCTATCGCTATACCCTGGCCGGGACCGAAGTTTCCGCGCTGCTCGGACGCATGCCTTCCGCGGTCGGTTATCAACCCACGCTGGCGGATGAGATGGGGGCGCTGCAAGAGCGCATTACCTCTACGAAAGACGGCTCGATTACCTCGTTCCAGGCCGTCTATGTGCCTGCGGATGACCTCACCGATCCATCGCCCGCCACCACATTCGCGCATCTTGACGCAACCCTCGTACTTTCCCGACAGGTCGCGGAGTTGGGTATTTATCCGGCCGTCGACCCGCTGGATTCGACCTCGCGGCTACTCGACCCCCTCGTTATCGGCAACGAACATTACATGGCGGCGCGCGCTGTTCAGGGTACGTTGCAACGCTACAAGGAATTGCAGGATATCATCGCGATCCTGGGCATGGATGAATTGTCGGAAGAGGACAAACAGGCGGTAGGGCGTGCGCGGCGTATGCAGCGTTTCCTGTCCCAGCCATTCACCGTGGCGCAGACATTTACCGGGACGCCGGGCAAGTACGTGGCTTTGAAAGACACGATCAAGGCCTTCCAGGGTATTGCCAACGGTGAGTACGATCATCTGCCGGAGCAAGCCTTCTACATGGTCGGCGGCATTGAGGAGGCAATTGAAAAAGCGAAACAGTTAAGCTGAATCCGTTGCTCCGGTCCATATCAGGTTTAATGTGAAGTCAATGGCTACGATACAAGTTGAAATCGTCAGCGCCGAGCAACCAGTCTGGAACGGTCAGGGGACGATGGTGTTTGCTCCCGGGGTTCAGGGAGAGTTGGGCATTGCGCCGCGACACGCTCCACTGATTACCCGGCTTAAGGCTGGTGATGTGCGGGTTGAGCAGGAGAACGGCGAGCAGCTGTTTTTCTTTATTACGGGCGGACTGCTCGAAGTACAGCCGTATCTGGTTACAGTATTGTCGGATACGGCAATGCGGGCAGACGAACTTGATGAGTCCGCCGCCCGCGAAGCGGTGAAAAAGGCGCAAGAGAAGCTGAAGGAAGCCGCGGCCGATGACCGAGATTATGCGGACATGAAAGCGGAACTGGCGGCCTGGGCGGCTCAGATCCGGGCCATAGACAAACTGAAGAAGTTGCGCGACTGATACTCCGCTCAGCCCAAATCCTTTCTCGGCAGTCTCGTTACCAGGCTTGACGTGTCATAGCGGTTTCCGCCGGCGGCCTGGATTTCGGCGTAGTAGCGATCAATAATGCGGGTGACAGGCAGGTCCGAGTCGTTGCGTTCGGCCTCTTCCATACACAGCCCCAGATCCTTTCTCATCCAGTCTACAGCGAAGCCGAAGTCGAACTCGTTGTTCAGCATGGTCTCATGCCGGTTGATCATCTGCCATGAGCTGGCCGCGCCTTTCGAGATGACATCGAAGACCTTCCTGCCGTCGAGCCCTGCATTGACAGCAAAAGCCAATCCCTCGGACAGCCCCTGAACCACTCCGGCGACGCATATCTGGTTGACCATTTTGGTCAGTTGGCCGGCGCCGGACGCGCCCATTCGCAGGGCTGATCGCGCGTAGCAGTCTATAATCGGTTGTGCTCGGTCAAACACCGCCTCGTCGCCGCCGACCATGACCGTCAACACGCCGTTTTCGGCGCCCGACTGACCGCCGGAAACGGGGGCGTCAAGGAAGCCAAAATCATTTTTTCTGGCATGGTCGTACAGTTCCCGGGCGACATTGGCGGAAGCGGTTGTATGATCGACAAAAACAGCGCCGCGCCGGATCGAATGGAATGCGCCGTCCGTACCGGTAGTGACACTGCGCAGGTCATCGTCATTACCGACGCAGCAAAACACGAAATCAGCGCCTGAAGCAGCCTCGGCGGGAGTCGATACACGGGCGCCGCCGTATTGTGCAACCCATTTTTCCGCTTTTGCCGTTGTCCGGTTGTAGACGCACACCGAGTGCCCCGCAGTTGCCAAGTGCCCGGCCATTGGATACCCCATGACGCCAAGTCCGATAAAAGAGACGTTGATACTGTGCATGTCGACCATTTGTTTCAATAGAAAGAAGGGCACGACCATAACCGAATTAGCGGCAGGAAGCAATCATAATGCCCCGATTCAGGATATATGGGTATGGATGTACGGGGCGCCCGGCCGCCATTGAAGCAACCTTGCGGCGCTTCTGCTATTCCCCGTTCAAATCCCGGAAATACACTGCCAGTGAGGCAATCTCTTCGTCGGACAACCGGGAAGTGACCATCTGCATGGCTGCATGGCTGCGCTTCCCGTTCTTGTATGCGTGCAGGGCTATGACGAAATCATCGACCGGCCAATTTGTGATAGAGGGAATCCCTGCATATATTCCATCGCTGCGGTGACAGGTTGTGCATTCACTCGCCAGCCAGGCGCCGTATTGCGGATTTCCTGGGACCAGCAGAATGTCCGGGTCGAGACCATATTCAGCCGCTGTCGCTGTTGGTTGTGTCTCGGGGGCCTGATCGAGGGAACCGGAAAACGTACGCAGCCAGGACAGCAGGTCCGACCGATCGCCGGCTGACTGCATGCCATCGAAACTCATCCGTGTCTGTGCCACCACCGTTGCCGGATTTGCCAGAAAGGCATCCAGTGTCTGCCCGGTCCAGACCAGACCGTTCGACCCGGCGTCGCGGAGCGCGCGGGAATACGGAAAATTCCCGAGCGAACCGGCCGCGCGCCCAAAGACTCTGTTCAAATGCGGCCCAATCCGGTGCCCTGCGCCCTGCCCTGTCTGATGGCAATGCCTGCATTGCTGGTAGAGTTCAGCCCCGCGCCTCGCATCCGCGCTCCACGCGCCCACTGCCGTGAGTGCGCTCAGCGCCGCCAGCGCTACGGCGACCAGCAGGGCGCCGCAACGTATGCCGTTTTGATGTTCGCTCTGTTGTTTGCCCGTGACTCTGTCCCGGTTATGTTTCATCTGTCTGCCGGGTCCGTAACCGGTTTTATCGAACCTCGCCAGCGAATAATAGCACGGCATATCATTCAGCCGCCAAACCGGGCTGCCATACTTGTGTAAAAAGCCGCCATGTGAAAGCGGGCATGGCCGGGCCGATAGCGGAACTGCAATCCTTGCGGGCAGGCCAGTCTGGCTGTGCAGCCCCGGTTTGAACACGAATTTTGCCGATCTGCCTTAAGGTAGCTGTAACATCGCCCGACATCATAATGCTGTCCGTCAAAGGCGCCGACCGGGCAACTGTCCAGGCACGGCTGATCGGGACAGGTTGCACATATATCCTGACCCGCTCCGATTGCGGATTCGACCATGCCGTCCGGCACGTTCGGGAAAGCGACGGCAAACCGGTATGCATGCCAAAGGCCGTACTGCGGATGAATGAGCATGCCGAGTTTCGAGGGGTGCAGCGCTTCCGACCTTGAAGCCCACTGCAGAAACGGCCGGTACGGCGGTTCACCAAACGGAAACAGCGCCAGACCGCCGAATCGGTCTGCGGTTTGATTGCCGATTCTTTCACTCCAGCGATTCAATGGGTGCGGTTCCCCGTCAGCGTACTCTGCGGACGCCGCGAAACATTTCCACAGGGAAGACCCCGCATTACCGAATAAAACGAGCGATCGTGCGGCATCGGTTCCGATGTCAGGCACATTATCCTGCCCGGTAACAGCAAAACCGCCACGCGTAACCAGCCCGTACTGGCTGGCGTAATCCACCAGGTCATTGAACATCATGGCAGGTTTCGATGTTAATATAGGCCACTTTTTGGAAAATCCCGACCGCGTGCACATTACCACAAAATCATGCACAATTTTGATCCGGACATGTCTTCTGCCAGACAGCAGGCGAGCGCCCCGAAATCGGGCCTGCCGAGACTGAACCTGCTTGAGCAGGGCCGTATACTTGAGGTGTGCCGGCTGGAGAGTTGCAGTCGTTTTCACGCGGTATGGCTGCGGGACAACGGACAGAGCGCCAACACGCGAGACCCGTCCAACCATCAGAAACTGGTTACCCTGCAGGATATTCCCGAAAATACCACACTGGAATCGGCTTCAATCAATGCTGAAAACCAGTTGCAGCTGCGCTTTCGACCGGATCAGTGGCGTACGGTAATTGATATCGACTGGCTCTGGCAGAATCGTTATGATCGTCCATCCGACCGTGAGCCGGGCGGCTGCGGCCGTCTTTTGCCAGAGAACGTTTCCACCTGGGATGCGGCTCTGTCCACTTGCATTCCCGCCGTGTCCTGGACGGACGCGAAATCCAGCCCCGAAGCGCTGCTTGACTGGTTATCCGCAGTGGATCGTTACGGCGTTGCCATTATGAATGATCTCCCGCAGAAAAACGCAGCGATACTGGATGTGATCGGATTGTTCGGCTATGTACGTGAAACGAATTATGGCGCTTTCTTCGAAATACGATCCGAAATCAACCCGATCAATCTGGCTTATACCTGCAAGAGCCTTGAGGTTCATACCGACAATCCCTACCGCAACCCGGCGCCCGGCTTGCAGTTTTTCGGGTGTCTTGAAAACAGCGCCGATGGCGGTGAGTCTGTGCTTGTTGATGGATTCAAAATCGCCGAAATTCTAAAGTGGGAGAATGCGTCCCGGTTTGATACGCTGTGCAGATACAATGCCCGTTTCGAATACCGCGGCAGCGAGGACGCGCATCTGGTTGCGTACCGGCCGATCCTTGCGACCGATGTCAATGGGCAACTCTGCGCCGTCCATTTCAACAATCGATCGTCTGACGCCGCGACCGACATCCCGTTCGCTGAGATGGAGACCTGGTATCAGGCCTGTCGGAGGTTCGGCGAATTGGCAGGCGAACCTCGTCTTCAGGTTATATTCAAACTGGCTCCCGGCCAGTTGTTTGTTACCGACAATACCCGGGTATTGCACGGCAGAAAGGGGTTTTCCGGGACGGGGAAGCGGTGGATGCAAGGGGCGTACGCTGACCGGGACAGTCTGCAAAGCAAGATCCGCGTGTTGAAAAAACAGTTGAAAAACAGCCGGTTATGACTATGAAACAAGATTGCGCAGAGCACGTCGACCATGACAATATAGTTGCCTTTCTGACCGATATTTTTAATCGCAAGGGCGCTGATTCCTACCTGGGAGAAGGAGTGACGATGTCCGCGCATATGCTTCAGGCCGCTCAAAATGCACAACACGCCGGTGAATCCAATGCCATCATCGCCGCCGCCCTGTTGCATGATGTCGGCCATTACACCGGAGAATTTCCGGAAAACTATATTGACCTTGGCCTTGATAATTGTCATGAATCCATGGGGGCGGAAATTCTGGCGAAATTTTTTCCTGAGGAGGTCACGCAACCGGTCAGATGGCATGTTGCGGCGAAAAGGTATCTGTGTGCCGTGGAACCTGATTATTTTTCCGGGTTATCCGAAGCCTCCGTGAAAACCCTTGAACTTCAGGGCGGCCCGATGAATGCGCAGGAAATCCGGGAATTTGAAAAAAATCCGCATTTGCAGGCTATTGTGCGGGTCAGACGCTATGACGACGCGGGCAAAATTCCCGGAAAGACCACGCCCGCGCTTGGTCATTATATGAATATCGTCCAGCAGGTACTGGACTCGATTCCTCGCCGCTCTGTGCTGATTCGAGTCACTGTGCCGTGATACAGGCGCCCCGCCGGGTCGCCCGGACGATAGCATATCGCAGTCCCCAGCGTCTCCGACAGGTAGTGATTACCGGTCAGGTTTTTGCCAGTGTGACTCCTGTCTGACCCTGATATTTTCCTCCGCGGTCGGCGTAAGATGTCTCGCAAACCTCATCGGACTCGAAAAACAAAACCTGGGCGATGCCTTCGTTGGCGTAAATTTTCGCGGGCAGGGGGGTGGTATTCGAGCACTCCAGGGTCACATAACCTTCCCATTCCGGCTCAAACGGGGTCACATTGACGATGACCCCGCAGCGCGCGTACGTGCTCTTGCCCAGGCAAACCGTCAGCACGTTTCTCGGGATACGGAAATATTCTACCGTTCTCGCCAGCGCGAATGAATTGGGCGGGATAATGCAGACATCCCCGGTAAAGTCGACAAAGCTGTTTTCGTCAAACCGCTTCGGGTCGACAATGGCAGAATTGATATTGGTGAATATCTTGAACTCGTGGGAACAACGGATATCGTAACCATAACTGGATGTGCCGTAAGATATTCGTTTGCAACCGTTTGATTCGCGCACCTGTTGTGGTTCAAATGGCTCAATCATGCGATGGTTGCGCGCCATACGCCGAATCCATTTATCCGATTTAATGGACACCCCTAGTTCTGCTGGATAACAATATTGGGAAATTTCGAGCTGAAATCCTTTTTGCGCATGGCCAGTCTGGCGGCGGCATTACGCGCTATTTGCTTGTAATTGCGGGCGATTACGCCATCCGGGTCTGCAACCACAGTGGGCTTGCCCCCATCCGTGTTTTCCCGAATGCTCCGCTCCAGGGGCACATCGCCCAGATAATCCGTCCCGTATTGCTCTGCCATACTCTTGCCGCCGCCGCTTCCGAATATATGTTCTTCGTGCCCACAGCTGGAACAGATATGTGTGCTCATATTTTCGACTATGCCCAATACAGGGATGTCCACTTTCTCGAACATTTTGTAAGCCTTGCGGGCATCCAGTAACGCGATATCCTGGGGAGTGGTGACAATGATGGAGCCGGAGACCGGCACCTTCTGCGCCAGCGTGAGCTGGGTATCCCCCGTTCCGGGCGGCATGTCGACAACCAGATAGTCGAGATCATCCCACTGGGTGTCCTTAAGCAGTTGTTCCAGCGCCTGGGTAACCATCGGGCCGCGCCAGATCATCGGTGATTCCTCATCAACCAGAAAGCCGATCGACATGGCCTGCAAATGGTAGCTGTTCATCGGTTCCAGGGTTTTGCCGTCCCTTGAGGTTGGCTGGCCGCTGACACCGAGCATTCTGGGTTGGCTCGGACCATAAATATCCGCGTCCAGAATGCCCACCCTGGCTCCTTCGGCGGACAACGCCAGAGCAAGATTGACGGACAGGGTGGATTTGCCGACGCCGCCCTTGCCGGAAGCCACCGCAATGATATTTTTCACATTCCTTAGTGGCTTGACTCCTTCCTGGACTTCGCGGGCGACGAGATTCGACGCGACCGTGACATTCGCTCCGGGTACCGCTTCCTCAATGCGTTTCTGCAGCTCCGGCTCCCAGCTTTTGGCCGGGTAGCCGAGAACGATGTGAATATGTATCGAAGCCCCGTTTATTTCGATTCGGTTGACCGACTTTCCGGAAACCAGACCGTTGCCGGTATGAGGGTCAATGATCCCTTCGAGAAGGGTTTCAACCGATTCCTTACTCATTGCTGTCATGGCGCTGTAACCTGTTTGATAAATGCCGGTCCCGATTTTTTGCAGAGGGCGCAGTGTCGAGCCGGCATAACAGTACAAAAGATGGCGTCTGAACCCAACCGTTCAAGGGCAACATCAAATATAATCATTGTATCCCAATATGATCGTCTGCGGACGCAATTTTTCCAAAATCCAGGATTCCCATGACAGTTCCCGCCCCGACATTCCGTAACAATGACCGCACAAGGAAGATTATAATCACCTGCGCATTGCCGTATGCCAATGGACAAATCCATCTGGGCCACATGCTGGAACATATCCAGGCCGATATCCAGGCCCGGTTCCAGCGCATGCGCGGCCATCACTGCTACTTTATTTGTGCAGATGACGCCCATGGCACGCCGATCATGTTGAAAGCGGAAGAGGAGGGTGTTTCCCCGACTCAGTTGATTGATCGGGTCTGGGTCGAACACAGGCGCGATTTCGATGATTTCCTCATTTCATTTGATAATTATTACACCACCCATTCCCCGGAAAACCGGTATTACGCTGAATTGATTTACGGTCGGCTGAATGCAAACGGACATATCAATCGAAGGACCATCAGGCAGCTTTATGACCCGGAAAGACAAATGTTCCTGCCCGACCGGTTCGTCAGGGGAACCTGCCCGGTATGCCGCGCGGAAAATCAACACGGAGATAATTGTGAAGTATGCGGCAGCGCCTATTCTTCCTCGGAATTGATTGATCCCGTTTCTGTCGTGTCCGGCGCCGTACCGCAGACGCGGGAATCCGAGCAACTGTTTTTCAAACTGGGTGATTTCAGAGACTTCATGATCGAATGGTTTGCACAGGGGCATACCCAAAAAGAGATCGCCAACAAGCAAATGGAGTTGTTCGCACAGGAATTGCTCGAATGGGATATTTCGCGCAACGCCCCGTATTGGGGTTTCGAAATACCGGGCGAGAAAGACAAGTATTTCTATGTCTGGCTGGATGCGCCTATTGGCTACCTGGCCAGTTTCCGCAATCTGTGCGACCGGGAAAACCTCGATTTCGATGAATTCTTCCACAAGGACAGCGTATGCGAACTGTATCATTATGTGGGCAAGGATGTGGCCCGTTTCCATGCCCTGTTCTGGCCGGCCGAACTTCACGGGGCCGGGTTTCGCACTCCCAGCGGGGTATGGGTGCATGGCTTTTTGACCGTCAATGGCCAGAAGATGTCGAAGTCCAGGGGAACATTCATCATGGCCGCGACGTATATCAAACACCTGAACCCCGAATACCTGCGCTACTACTTCGCCGGCAAGCTGGACAATACGATTGATGACATTGATCTCAACCTGACCGATCTCCGCACGCGGGTGAATTCGGACCTGGTTGGCAAGCTGGTCAATATCGCCAGTCGCTGCGCCGGGTTCATCACAAAAACATTTGATGGCAAGCTGGGCAATGTCCTGGCCGACGTTGCAATGTTTGAAGAATTTGCCGGAGCCGGAGAAAAAATCGCGGCATCTTATGAGAGCCGTCTCTACAATCGCGCAATACGTGATATTATGGCGCTGGCCGACCGCGCCAACCAGTATATCGACGCAGCCAAACCCTGGGTGTTGGTGAAGGATGACCGTACCCGTGAGCAGGTACGCCTGATCTGCACCCAGGGCCTGAACCTTTTCCGATTGCTGATCATTTACCTGAAGCCGGTATTGCCGAAAACGGCTGTCAATGTGGAGTTGTTCCTGAATATTCCGCCATTGAAATGGCAAGACGCCGGGCAACCGTTACTGAACCACCGCATCAACCGGTTCAAACCCTTGCTGACCCGTATTGAAGACAAACAGATCCAGTCCATGGTCGCAGAGAGCATGACAGGGGCAAAGCCTTCCACAGCGCTTGCGGACACACCGCTGGCCGCCCCGATCAGCATGGATGATTTTTCCAGAGTGGACTTGCGAGTCGCGAGGATTGTGGATGCCAGCCATGTCGAAGGAGCGGACAAATTGCTGCGGTTGACACTGGACCTCGGCGGGGAAACCCGCAATGTCTTTGCCGGTATCAGGTCCGCTTACCAGCCCGCAGACTTGCCGGGAAGGTTGACCGTAGTGGTCGCCAATCTGGCTCCCAGGAAAATGAAATTCGGCACATCGGAAGGCATGGCGCTGTGCGCCGGTTCCGGCGGCAAGGAGCTATTCCTGCTCAGTCCCGACGAAGGCGCCATACCCGGAATGCGTATCACCTGATGATTGCGGGAGCGGCATGGGCGGGTTGCCGTTCCTGTGGCAAGGATCAGCGCATGACGAAAGGATCTGCCATCGGCTGGCTGGATGTGTTGATCCAGACTGTCTTTGTCCGGGTATAATCCAGTACCGCCTCAAGCCCGGCTTCGCGGCCGAATCCGCTGTGGCCGAATCCCCCAAAAGGCGCGATCGGCGAAATCGCGCGATAGGTATTGACCCATACGATTCCCGCGCGGATTTTGGCGCTCACCCGATGGGCTCGCGCCAGATTTTCGGTGAAGACGCCTGCTCCCAGTCCGAATCTCGTATTGTTGGCCATGCTTATCCCCTCTTCTTCATCCCGGAACTTGAGAGCGCTTAATACGGGGCCGAACATTTCATGTTCGACCGTTTCAATTTGCTGGTGCGGGCAACCCAGGACCGTGGGTTCGTAGTAGAATCCCCTGTCGCATGACGCCGGCCGTTTGCCCCCATAATGCAGTTCCGCGCCCTGTTCGCAGGATTTTTCCACGGCTGCGGCAATACGCTCCAGCTGCGCCCGCGTGGCGAGGGGGCCCATCTGGGTATCGTGCGACAACGGGTTGCCGATGCGGATGCGCTTCGCCTTCTCTATGACACGAGCCATGATTTCGTCATGGATTCCTTCCTGTATGAACACTCGCGACCCGGCGACACAGCTTTGCCCGGAAGCGCCGAAATTGCCGGCGATAATACCGTTCACGGCGCCTTGTACATCGGCATCGTCAAATACGACAATGGGGGATTTCCCGCCCAGTTCCAGTGAAACGAGGGCATAGTTGCGGCCGGTATTCCCGATCACGTTCGAGGCCGTTTGCGGCCCGCCGGTGAACGCCACCCTGGCCACATCGGGATGGCTGGTCAGAGTCCGGCCACAGGGCTCGCCATAACCGGTAATGATGTTCACCACTCCCGCAGGGAAGCCTGCCTGCTCGACAATTTTTGCAAACTCGAACATCGGCGCGGGCGCATGTTCGGAAGCCTTCAATACGACTGTATTGCCCGCCGCCAGGGCGGGGCCGAGCTTGGTCGCTGTTAAAAACATCTGTGCATTCCAAGGCACTACAGCGGCTACTACTCCGACCGCTTCGCGCGTCGTGAAAACATGCAGATCGGGTTTGTCGATCGGCAGGGTGGCCCCTTCAATCTTGTCGGCCATGCCCGCGAAATAATGATAGTAGTCACGGACATACCCGCTTTGTCCGCGCGTCTCCCTGAGCAGTTTGCCACTGTCGATTGTTTCGATATCACCGAGATGATCGGCTTTTTGCGCGACCAGATCACCAAGCCTGTACAGGATTCTGCCGCGGGCAGTCGGCGTCATTTTTGACCAGGGCCCGTCAAGAAGCGCATTTTTGGCGGCTTCGACCGCCTGATTCACGTCGTGTTCGGTGGCTGCCGGAGCCTGCGCCCAGGGTTCTTCCGTGGCCGGGTTGATCGAAACCACGATTCCCCCGTCGGCGGCGTCACACCACTCACCATTAATATAATGCTGATATTTTTGCATGCCTTTCCCTCACAAGACCCGTTATCGCGGTCTATTCCGTAATGATTTTAACGGCGCCATCCCGGTGGCCGCCGAAATACACACCATATCGACCCCGCTCCGACTCTGCAATGTATCGCTCAAGCATGGCGCGGATAGCCGTGGACCGGATGCGCTGCCACGGAATTTCTTCGGGAGACCAGAAATCACTGCCGGTCAAACCCGTATTCGCCCTGGCGCGATAGTAAATGAACTGTCGCCCCGATCGCTCATGCTCGAAAACGGCAAACAACGAAGTGATGCTGATTTCGATATCAAGATCCGACAGGATTTCATGCAGCCTGGCGAGCGATCCCGATTCTCCCTTGTGACCGCTTGCCGGCACCTGCAACTCTCCTGTTTCGGAGTCGCGAATCAATAATAATTTACCTTCATGCTCGATAATGGCCCCGACAACGACATCGGCGCTGGCAGAAGCCGCCCTGAAAGCGGACTGTTCCAGCCCCAGCCTGAGGTAACCGCCCCGCACATAACCGAGGCCAATCCTGTCATTGTAATCATAACGCAGCACATTACCCAGAATAATAACGTGATCGCCAGCGTCAATGACCTGATTCTGCCGGCACTCGAACCACGCACAGCATCCGTCCACCAGAGGGTAGCCGGTCGGGCTTTGGCTCCAGTCTGCAATCTCGAATTTGTCCGGTCTTTTCGAGGCAAACAGCACCGATGTTTCGATCTGTTCTTCAGCCAGTATGCTGACGGCAAAGCCCGGGGCTGCGGTAAACACATCAAAACTTTCCGCGGCCTTATCCACGCATATCAACAATATCGGCGGGTCCAGGGAAACAGAAGTAAAGGAGTTAGCAGTAAATCCGCGCGGGATGCTTCCTTTTTCCCGGGTCGTTACCACTGTCACCCCGGTCAGGAAGGCGCCAAAAGCGTTCCTTAATTCTCGCAGGTCAGATTTTTCCAAAATCCATAGCCGTTTGTTATCAGACAGTCAACCCCGGCATCATTCGATTACCGGAATCGTCCGGGAGGATATTCTAACCGATTGGCAAATAGTCGGGACGTGAACCTGATCCATATGCTATTCTCCCTTCTCACAATTCATATTATTATCCGAAGCAGCAGGGAAGCCCATGAAAATTTCACCGATAACCTGTGCCGTTCCCGCCCTGTACTTGCCGAGGCGCCGGACATGAACGGAGACAAGCGCAAGGCGCGGGTCGTAATGGCGACAGACAGCGAATGGCAGATTATCGGTGAGCGGGCAGAGACGGCTCGCATGTCAATTTCAGGCTTCATCGTTGAACGCGCCATCGCAGCTACAGAAAGAGAACCCGATGACGGCCTGCCGATAGAGCTTTGCCGCAGGGTGGCGCGCGATATCCTGATCCTGTCCCGCGTCGAGGAATTGCGTTACCGGCAAGTGGGCGAGGCCGGGGCATGGGAAGAGATCGTCGCCGCAGCCGAGGCAACCGTCAAGGCGGAGGAGACAGCAGATCGCTAAAGGCGCAGACACGGCGCGGCAATGAGGACTATCCGCTCACAAATCCACATCCAGGTCCATGCCCGGACTCCGGGAAATATGCCGGTCATAAGGTAGCTGTTCCGCAGACTGTATGTTGTCGGGCTTGCGGGCCGGTTCATTTTTCCGCTCACCCGTGTTTTCCTGCAATAACTCCATCAGTTGTTCACAGTTGTCGGTCAGTACCACTGCATGACCCTGCGTCCGGCTGATTTCCAGACAGAACGTCCGCTGGTCAGTCAACAGACCGTGACCCGAATCCAGGGCCGCGATCAGGTCGTCTTGATCCAGTTTGCGCGCTGTGTGCAAGGCGGTGGCGTAAGCATGCTCAATGTACCGCAGTTGCGAGTCGTCATGGTCAAGTTCCAGCATCCTGCCGTCATCCGCGCGCAGCTGTACAGTACGGTGGCTGATTACCAGGATTACGGCCGGGTCCAGGCGGATCAGCCCGCGGTCACGGTCGCTGCGGGTCCAGCGAATCCGATCTCCTGCCCGAATGCGAACCCGGCTTGTTTCGTAAAGATCGAGGTGGGGACGAACAGCGCCAGCCGGTGTGATATGACGGAGCTTGCCATCAGCATGGTAAAGCAGCGCCCGTCCGTTTTCGAGCGCCGTCACCGTGCAAATATCACCGGCGTGTATGCGGCATTGTGCAAAATCACGATGAAAGACCGCGACATCACCCTCGCGCCAGTTGCGCATGTCGTTCTTTTGCGCTTGCGTCAAGCCGAGTTCGACGAGGGTTTCAATGACCAGTTCACGGCCATGCAGCGCCCCTTCTTCCGCAAGTCCCTCGCGTACGCTCTCGCTGATGCGTTCGCGCAGCTCCCGGGTCGGCGCCAGAATCGCCGTACGCGCCCGTTCTGCCGGCAACAGTTCCAGCCAGATGCGCGCCGCCGTTTCGCCGAGCCGGTCGGCCGCAACCGGATACAGGTTCTCTACCGACTTTTCGGGGGGCGGTTTTGCCTCGCTTCCGAGCACGTCCAGCGCTGCTGCCGTCAGTCCCGGGTTGCGTTGACGTCGAATGTCGTCCATAAGCGCTGTTTGCATTCCTGCGTCCCGCAGCAGCCGGAAAGGTTGCCCGGCGCCGACCGCCCGCAGTTGTTTCCTGTCTCCAATCAGGACCAGCCGCCCGACACCGAGGTGGTCGGCGATACAGGCCAGCCGCCGCGCCTGTTCCGTCGATACCTGCGCCATATCATCGACCACCAGGATCGAATGGGTGAAATGCTTGCGCAGTTCATCCAGTTGCTCTTTGCCGACCAGATTGTCCGCGACATCGCGGCGCTGCGCGAGGAAGCCTTGCAGTGTGCGGCAGGTGATACCCGTCTCACGCGCCAGGGCCCGCACCGCGCTTGTTGAGGGCGCGAGCCCGATGATCAGGTGTCCTTGTGCCAGCGTTTTGACCTGACGCAACATATCCGTCTTGCCAGTTGCGGCGTAAACCTGCACTCCAACCACCCGGTCGTGACTTGTGAGAATAATCCGTACCGCATCGCGCTGGCTTTCAGTCAGTCCACAGTCTGCCATCTGTGCTTCCACCACTTCTGTCGGCGTCAGTGGCGCGCCCGTACCTATACCCGCCATGATCTGCGCGGCCACCTCCTTCTGTGCACGTACTGTGCGGTCGGTCACGAACGATGCCCCGATACCGTGGCGCACCCTTGCGATCAGATGTCCGTCCATACACATCCGCTCAGTGGCTTCGTCCATATCCTTGATCGTATAACGGCCGGCAGCGTGGCCGAGCGCCTGTGTGGTCAGGTCGCGTTGCGCGAACACCGGAGGGCGCTCCTCGATTCGCTCTGCGGCCCGCCACACGATCTCCAACGGAGACTGCACCGCGATCGTATCCCGCACGCTGTTGTCTCTGAGGCGCTCGACGCCCAACTCTTCGGCGCGCTGCCGCCAAAGGACAGTCAATACCTTCCAGTGGGGTTCATCCTTGCGCGCCCGTGTTGCCAGCGCAGCTTGACGTGTCCGCCCGGCGTTATATTCCCAGCCCTGCTCCGCAATATAGTCAAGCATATCCCGGCGCCGGCTGGAAAACGCCTCCAGCGCCATCCGGTCGCGTCCCGCGATCTCGAAACCCGGAATACGGCCAATGGTGGAAGGCGCCAGCGCAAACCCCAGTTGCCGCAATCGCCGCGCCAGTTCGTTGCGGTAGAACGCGCCGATCAGCTTCTGGTTCCGCTTCAGGTCTGCGGTCTCGATGCTCCGCCATTTGCCGTTCGTGTCGCGAGTCATGTTGGCGATCACGCAGTGCGTATGCAACTGCGGGTCGAGATTGCGGCTGGTGACATGGCGGAACGTCGCCGCCACCATGGCCGGCGCATACACTCGTTCCATCTTGCGCTCTGTCCGACTCCATACGCGAGTTTGCACGATGCGCTCTTCAACGAAATCAAGCGTCGCCCGCATCGCTGCGTCGTGAGCGCCCTGCACCTGTTCGTCACACTGTACGAGGGCTTCCAGAGAAACCGATTTCGGCGCTGACAGGGTCACATCGACGCCCGGGCGGTGTTCGTGTTCACCGTCTCGAATACGGCCCAGCCGAATATCGGTTTGCGGCACGTATCCTTCCAGCACTGAGCGGAATTGTGCAGGGTCAACGGGGCCGGAAAGGCCAAGTTGCACAGCGCCTTGCCCAACCCAGCGGCTCGCCTTGCGATGTTCCGGGTCGTCCTTCGGGTAATAGCCGTCCTTCTCGAAATATCGAACGGTCGAGGAAGCGGATGTGATGTTGCTGACCGATGCGACCATTTTCCGATTCTACACGAGATTCCGGGAAAAAGGTTGCACGGTCACAAGCCCGGACAGTGAGAATGTGCGCTATGGAGCATAATCTCCTTGCAGAGAGGATGAATCTGTGACATATATCGGTCAGGTGTTGCCCGGACATGACTTTTCCCGGAAGGAATATCACCAACAGGAATGGGCAGGAGATGGAACGAATTTTCTTCAGACCCCTGTTTTCACCTTTTCAGGCGGTTTGCAAGAAACACGAATGTTGAACGAATGGCAGCGGGACAAATGAGGATGCGTCGTGTATGACCGACACATGGTTTGAATGTGTCGGCTTTTTTTGTGGAGCCTGCGCCCGATGGTGAATGCTGTCGACGCCTGGATTGTGCCCGAGCATCCATGTTCGGGCGGCCACCCTGCCTTGCCTGGCTGTACACTCGAACTGAACGGTTCGCCGGCCCTGTTCCCGGCGATCGCGAAGCGTGACTGGATACTCGTCGTTACGCCGGACGGCAGGTTCGTGCGCGCCGGACAGGTCTTCCGCCTCCGTATCGGCAGCGACAAGCTGACCATCTATTTTGATCGACTGTTGTCTGCAAATAACGGGAGTGCAGTCGAAAGCGCCGGTATCGCATTGCCCGAGGGTGCAGCCGGCCGTTTGCAATGGGGAGTCTTTGCAAGAGCGGTAGAGCGCTTTACCGGCAAGACGGTGGACGATGCCCGCCTGATCGAAAACCGGACCTATATCAGGGAATTGCTGCAACTGGCGGTCATGGACGACCTGCTTGGTCCTGCCAACGGATCGCTGGAACAAGTTATCGACACCAATGTACGCGACCGCTATCTGGTCGGCAGACTGGCGCCGATGAAATCAGGCTTTGCTCCAGAAGGGGCATGGGCGGTTGAAGCCGATGAGGGAGAACCCGGTGATCTGGATGTACATAAGGGCCGGCACGACCCGGGGACGGAATTCGATCATGCAACCGGCCGCGTTGATGCGGAAGTCGACGTGCCGGACGAAATCCGCACGGCCGGTAATCAGTCTCTCGTACCGTCCAGTTTCGGAATGACCGTTTGCGTGGACGGCGAGGTTGACATCGTTGAAGTCGAGGCGCGTTGGGGGCGTTATCGCCGTGATTACGACATCGAGGTATATAAAACCGCGGCGAATCCCGACAGCAAGGAAAAACAACAGGAGCGCAGAGCCCGGGTATGGCAGCGCGTCCCTTGTGGAGGAGTCATCCGTATCGACTTGCGTGAAGGACCGTTCCAGCACCGGGCGCCGGATGCCGACAACCCGAAAGTCCGCATCCAGGGCACCGTACGCGATCCGAACGTGAGTGGGGATCGCATGGTCACTCTGTTTCTCGTTAATGCACAGAAAGAGCCGAACGAAAACAAGGACTTGGCCTGGATATTCCAGCCAGAGCTGATCGTGCGCGCGCCTGCCGGCGCACGCCGCAAAGCCGCATTCTGCCGCAAGGTGCCGGTGCACGGGAATGATGAAGACCCGGAGCAGGGTACCCTCGAGATGGTTTATCGCAGGCATGTCGAGTTTGCAGTGGGTCACGGTGTTGCCGTACATGCCCGCACCGCTCCCGGGGAAACAGAACGCGCGGTTGAGGTGAGCACGGCCGTATTGCCTCAATACGAGGTTCCGGTGACGGAAACGCCCGGGTTTTGTCCTGCGGATCGCGCGGCCATGCGCAACATGGCCGATCGTGGATTTCTCGATATGGAAAGACTTGCCGAAATGGACAGGGAACGCCTGGTGCAGGCGCTCACCATGCTCGCTGATGATTATGGGGAGTGGATCGAAGAGCAGCGAGGACGCGTCGCAACAGACGCCGCCGATTTCAGAAAACATGCGGACGCGGCTCTTGCACGCTGTTCCGACATTCACCGCCGTCTGTACGAGGGTATTGGCGTACTGGCAAGCCGCGATCATGAGGCCGCCCTTGAAGCGTTCCGGTTTACCAACCGCGTCATGGCCAGACAGCGTATACACAGTCTCTATGCGCTTGCCCGGCGGCGTCGGGAAACGGTTAAGATCAAGGACTTCGATGTGCCCGGCAACCGTTCGTGGCGCCCCTTCCAGCTTGCCTTCGTCCTGCTTTGCCTTCCTTGCCTGGCCGAACCGACACATGCGGACCGCACGCGACCGGTAGAAGCGCTTGCCGATTTGCTCTGGTTCCCTACAGGCGGCGGCAAGACCGAAGCCTATCTGGGTGTCGCCGCCTTTGCCATGGCGGTACGGCGCATGCAGGGCGTAACCGGCGGGTATGACGGCAGTCGCGGCCTGACTGTCATTATGCGTTACACACTTCGCCTGTTGACATTGCAGCAGTTTCAGCGTGCGGCGACTCTGATCTGTGCCATGGAGGTTGTACGCCAGGCGGCGCTCAAGCGCGGCGACGACCGCCTCGGCGGCGAACCGTTCACGGTCGGTTTATGGGTCGGCAACCGGGTCACTCCGGGCACGACAGCCGATATCCATTCTGCAATCAAACGTATCCGCGATTCAGGCCGGTTCAATACGAATCGGTCGTCTCCGGCGCAGTTGACGAGCTGCCCCTGGTGCGGTACGGACATGCTGGACAGGCGTGATATCGAGGTGGACATGATAGCGCTGCGCACGAAAATCTGGTGCGGCGACGAGAAAGGACGCTGTGCCTTTTCCAGGGGTCGGGCGGGCGGCAAAGCCCATCCCGGCCTGCCCATCCTCGTCGTTGACGAAGAGATCTACCACCGTCCGCCGACCATGATGATCGCCACCGTCGACAAGTTCGCCATGATGGCGTGGCGCGGCGAGATCTGTACCCTGTTCGGACGCGCCACCCGGGAGTGTACACGCCATGGCCTGCTCTGGCCGGAAGCGGATTGCAACGGTAACCATCATGCACAGGGTGGTCTGCCGGCGACCACGGTGCGGGAAATTCAACCAATCCGTCCACCGGATCTGATCATACAGGATGAATTTCATCTGATTAGCGGGCCGCTCGGCACGATGGTCGGCCTCTACGAGACGGCCGTTGACGAGTTGTGCGCCTGGAACATTGGCAACGAGGTCGTAAAACCCAAAATCGTCGCTTCAACCGCGACCGTGCGCAAGGCGAAAGAACAGGTCCACAATATCTTTTTGCGGCAAGTCTCGGTCTTCCCTGCTGGCGGGCTTGATGTTTCCGATAATTTCTTCTCCGTGCAAAGACCCGTCAGCCAGCATCCGGGGCGTCGATATATCGGCGTCTGTTCCCCCGGAAACTCGCGTCCGGCGGTATTGATCCGGGTGTACACGGCACTCCTGACCGCGGCGCAGGCGCTTTTCGAGCGCTTCGGCCAGGCAGCCGACCCCTATCTGACAACGGTCGGTTACTTTAATTCATTGCGCGAGCTGGGAGGCATGAAACGCCTTGCCGAGGACGATGTGCAGACGCGCTGTTTCCGCGTCAACCGGGGTCTCGTTAACCGCCCCGGACTGTCCCGGCGCAGTGTACGCCAGATCCGCGAGCTAACTTCCCGTATTTCGAGCCGCGACATTCCCGCATCCCTCGATCAGCTGGAAGTCAGGTTCAAGGCGGACTTCGATGACAGGGAAGGAAAGTTCGTCACGCAATGGGACGAAGGTGAGACTCGTTCCGTAGATATTGTTCTGGCCACGAACATGCTTTCGGTCGGTGTCGATGTCAACCGCCTTGGCCTCATGGTCGTTAACGGGCAGCCAAAAGGAACTGCGGAATATATACAGGCTACCAGCCGCGTCGGTCGTTCCTTTCCGGGGCTGGTCTGCACAACGCTGACCTGGGCGCGGCCGCGGGACCTGTCTCATTACGAAACGTTCGAGCATTACCATGCGACTTTCTACAAGCATGTCGAAGCCCAGTCGGTAACCCCGTTCTCGCCGCGCGCCCTGGACCGCGGCCTGACCGGCGCCATGCTTGGCATTCTCAGGCTGGGAACGCCCCGACTCAACCCCAATACAGGGGTGAGCGCCCTGGACCGGACTGACCTGGAAGAAGTAGCTCACGTTATTAACGTAATGGCCGGACGCGCCTGGCGCGTTTCCGCGCAGCCTGCCGTCCGCGAACACACAGACGCCGCTGTCCGCGAACGCATAGCGCAGTGGGCCGCGGAAGCGGGCAAGGATGGTCGTGTCCTCGTCTATCAGAAGAAGGGCAGGAACAAAAGCATGATCGTGCCGCTGTTGCACCGTCCCGGCATAAAGCCGTGGACGAATTTCACGATCCCGATGTCCATGCGTGAAGTCGAGTCCGGTGTGCGGCTGGTCATGAATACAACGAAGTTCGATAATCCCGGGCCCGTCTGGATTGCGCCGCCGCCGACCGGTGAAGAAGACGAAGACCCGTTATGAACGACAAGGCCGCGGTCGGCGAGATCCGCTCAAGCCAGATTTTCTGGAGTTACGGTCCGGGAGCGCTGATTGATTTGCCCAACCTGTCCGTGGTCACGATGGGCACCGATCAATGGCAAAAAAACCACTGTATTCAAATTGAAGAGGCCCGTCTCCTGTCGGCTGTTCGGGGGGTGCTCGGCCACCAGGTCGAAAGCCTGCGCATGCCGCCTTCCAGCCAGGGCGAAGGCGCTCATTCATACGAAGCCCTGGTTGGCATCCCGGTCAAACCCTTTCCACACTGGCTGCGCTGTGTCAGATGCGGCTTGTTGTCCGAGCTCGGTCTGGGTCTGTTCAAAATAAGGGAAAACCGTTTCCGTCCGGAAGAAACACGGTTTGTTCACGCGGACTGTACCGGAGCGGGCGGCAACCTGCCGGTCAGAGACGCGGACGCTGTTCCGGCGCGCTTTCTGTCCGCCTGTAGAAACGGCCACCTCGACGACTTCCCGTGGAACTACTTCGTGCATGGCGGGTCGTCAGCCTGTACCGGTACACTACGGTTTTTCGAGAGCGGCGCTTCCCTGCAAACTGAAAATCTGTGGGTCAAGTGCGACCAATGCGGCACATCACGCAATATGGCGCGGGCTTTCGGCAAACTCGGCAAGGAATGCCTGCCGCGATGCCGCGGACGCCACCCGCACCTTGATTGTTATGACGACGGTTGCAGGGAACAGGCGCGTACCGTACTGCTGGGAGCAACCAACAGCTGGTTCCCGATTACACTTTCGGCGCTGGCCGTCCCGCTTTACCGTGATCCGGTCAACCAGCTTGTTCGCGATGGCTGGAATTATTTCTATGATACGGACTCGCAAGCCGAGGTCGCCTTCGTGGTGAAAACCTTGCAAAAGACCGGGACGCTGCCCGGAATCGACAAGTATCCTCCCGCCGCGGTGTACGATGCGGTCCGCGCGGTACGCGCTGGCAAAAACCAGGCCGACAACTCCGGAGCGGACATCAAGGGCCCGGAATGGAAGGCGCTGACCGATCCCGACCCGCACAGGCAAGGGCCGCATTTTCTGAGTAAGGCGGAGGTCGTGCCGGATGGGTTCGAAGATCGGATTTCCGCTGTCCTGCTGCTAGAACGGTTACGGGAGGTGAATGCGTTGCTCGGCTTCACCCGGGTCGAAGCGCCGGAAAACTCGGGAGACCCGGACGAGCGCCCCCCGATGGTCAGGCTGTGTCGGGGAACGCCGACATGGATTCCCTCCGGCCAGATACACGGCGAGGGAATTTTCATCCGTTTCAGCGAAGAGGCGCTGCGCCAATGGGAGCGGCGGGACAGCGTTCAGGCGAGGGAAATGAAACTGGTCTGCGGGCACAGGAACTGGCGCAACTCGCGCAAACTGGATCCCGATGAAGATTATCCCGGCGCCCGCTACACGTTACTGCACACGCTTGCGCATCTGCTCGTACGTGAGTTCGCTCTCGAATGCGGCTATAACTCGGCCAGTATCCGGGAACGTATCTATGCCGATACCGAGGGGGAACAGGCGCAGGCCGGCATCCTCGTCTATACTGCTGCCGCAGATTCCGATGGTACGCTTGGCGGGCTGGTTGAACTCGGCAAATCCGGGAATCTGGGGCGGCTTCTCAGGCAGGCTCTGGCGCGTGCCAGAATTTGTTCGTCGGACCCGCTGTGCGCAGAACATGAACCGGACAAGGACCGCTCGTTGCATGCCGCTTCCTGTCACGCCTGCTCTTTTGTGTCGGAAACTTCCTGTGAACGCAGCAACCGCTATCTGGACCGCGCCCTCGTTGTCCCTACACTGGAAGTTGCCGACGCGGCGTTTTTCGATTGACCGCCGGCAAGTCCAGACTCATCGTTTGGAGTATTGCGGGCGCTTTCTGGCCTTGTGCAAACCCACTTTTTTGCGTTCGACCCGGCGTGCATCGCGGGTAACAAATCCGGCGTGACGCAGGGGATTGCGGAGCTCCCGGTCGTATCTGATCAGCGCTCGTGTAATGCCGTGCCTGATGGCGCCCGCCTGGCCGCTGTTGCCGCCACCGCTGACGCTCACCGTGACATCCACCTTGTCGAGCATTTCTGCCAGTGCCAGCGGCTGGCGAACAATCATCCGCGAGGTTTCGCGCCCAAAGTAGTCTTCAAGGGGAACCTTGTTGACCACAATATTACCGTCGCCGTGTGCAAGATAAACGCGGGCGGTGGAAGATTTCCGGCGGCCGGTTCCCTGCCAGATTTCCCGAGTCTGTGCCATATCCAATGTGAACCTGTCAGATTTCCAGAACCCGCGGCTGCTGGGCGTGATGTCGATGCTGGTCTCCTGCATAAACCTTGAGTTTCGAGAGCATGGCCCTGCCGAGGTGGTTGCGCGGCAACATCCCTTTAACGGCATTTTCGATCACACGAACAGGATGACGCTCGATCATTTCGCGGAAAGAAGTTTCCCTGATACCTCCCGGATAGCCCGTGTGGCGATAATACTTCTTGGCATTGGGCTTGTTGCCGGTCAGCGCTACCTTCTCTGCGTTGATCACGATGATATAATCTCCGGTATCGACATGGGGAGTATATTCTGCCTTGTGCTTGCCTCTCAGGCGGCGCGCGATTTCAGAAGCCAGTCTGCCCAGCACCCGGTTGTCGGCATCCACCACGAACCAGTCGCGTTTTACGGACTGGGGGTTTGCTGAAAATGTCTTCATTGGCTGTAAACAGAATGCTGGTAAAAAACGGAGGCGCGCATCATACTGGATAGAGAAGCGCAATACAATATCCCGGCGTTGTTTTTCGGGAAAATTTACGAAAAACCCGGATATCGGGACGGTCAACGCACCAATTCTTGCGCTATTCCCGGATAGCAGGCCGAAATGTATGGCTCAGGCTATACCAATAGCTCAATCCAGTGTCTGACAGGACTGGAACTGACGCTGTTCAGGTGAACCTGACAGCCCACATTTGCAGTGCATATGATATCGGGGGCGGTTTCCTGCAACATGGCAATTTTCCGGGTTTGCAGTTGTCGGGACAGCTTCGGCTGCAACAGCGACCAGGCGCCTGCTGAACCACAGCACAAGTGGGCGTCCCCGACCTCGCACAGGCGGTATCCCGCGCGCTTGAGAATGGCTTCCACCTTGCCCTTGATCTGCTGACCATGCTGAAGCGTACAGGGGGAGTGAAAGGCTACCCTTGAGCCGGCAGCCTGCGCCCGCCAGGACGGGTGCAATTCCCTGTCGACAACCTCGGAAAGGTCAAGGGTTCTGGCGGATATGAGGCGGGCCTTTTCGTGATATTCCGCATCTTCGCAGAACAGATGGCCGTATTCCTTGATGGTGACGGCGCAGCCGCTGGCGGTCACAATAAAACCCTCGGCGCCCTGCTCCAGCCAGGGCCACCAGGCATCAATCAGGGTGCGCGCGCGTTGTCTGGCCCGGCGCTCATCGGTAGTATGCAAATCCAGCGAGCCGCAACATCCGGCTGCGGCCTCAATCAATGAAATTCCCGACCGCTCCAGCACCATTGCGGCAGCGATATTGGTATCGGGTGTGAAAACAGATTGCACGCAGCCGCCCAGAACCACCATTTTTCTGGAATGCACCGGCTTTGGCCATTGCAAGCGCCCCCCGCCCAAAGGTTCAGCCGAAGGTTCAGGCACCTTGTTTCCAAGCGCAGAAGGCAACAGCGGTCTGACCAGGCGCCCTGCCGCAAGCAGGAATGAAAACAGTCGCGGACTCAGGATGGTTGCGGCGAGTAATTCCCTCAATAATTTTTCCGATCGCTTCCTCGGCGCCCGCCGGTCGAAAAACGAACGACCCACTTCCAGCAGTTTGCCGTACTCGACACCCGACGGACAGGTGGTTTCGCATGCCCGGCAAGTCAGGCAGCGGTCGAGATGGACCCTGGATGATCGGTTTACCGGGTCGCCTTCCAGCAATTGCTTGATCAGATGGATTCTTCCCCGCGGACCATCTCTCTCGTCCCCCAACAATTGGTAGGTCGGGCAGGTGGCGTTACAAAAACCGCAATGTACGCATTTGCGCAAAATCCGCCCCGCGTCCTTGCCTTGCGGGGTATTCGCGATTTCACTTGTCAATGACGTTTGCATGGTTATAAATCTGCGTACATTCTGCCCGGATTCAGGATCCGGTCCGGATCAAAGGCATCCTTCAGGCGTTGATGGTATTTCATTTTCACGGCATCGACCGCGCCGAACACCCGCCCGCTCCTGTCGGCATTCCTGAAGCGGGTAACATGTCCCCGGCGGGAACGAACCTGTTGCTCGAACTCACTGTTGTCTGCTGCGCCATAAGCCCAGCGCAGGGCGCCGCCCCAATCAATCAATTGTGGTATCTGCGGGCAAATCACTGGCGTCGCAGGCGCTACCGAAGCGCGCAGCAGCGAGCCGTCTGCCTGAAAAAATTCGTGGCTTTGCTCACGGACGTTGTGCCAGAACACTCCGCCCCGATCATCCACTTCTCCGCCAATCTGCCCGACTGCCGCGCCGACTCCGGCGTCCGTGCCGGACAAGCGCAGCCGCGTCACCCCGGCAACCCAGCAAGCCGCAGAAACCGGTAACGGCTTGCGGGCCAACGAACTCATCAGGTCAAGAGACTCTTCTGCCCGCTCGTGTTCCAGTATGAGCGTGGTTTCACGCGACGGCAGCGGCAATACCCTGAGAGATACTTCCAGAATGGCGCCCAGGCATCCCATGGCGCCGACCATCAAACGGGAAACATCGAATCCAGCCACATTTTTGATGACCTGGCCGCCAAAGCGGAGTATCTCGCCTTTCCCGGTCAACACCTTCAGGCCGAGAACGAAATCGCTTGCCGACCCCGCGTAAGGACGACGGGGGCCAGCGAGGCCGGTAGCAATGACGCCTCCCAAAGTTGCGGACGGCGAAAACATCGGGGGTTCGAAACCCAGCATCTGGTTGCGCCCGGCCAGGATTGTCTGAATCTCCTGCAAGGGGGTTCCGGCCCGTGCCGTGATCACCAGCTCTGTTGGCTGATAATCGACGATCCCGTCATGCTTCAGGGTCGACAGTATCTGCCCGTTTATTTCCCGCCCATAGAAATCCTTGCTGCCGCCTCCGCGGATAGCCAGCGCTGTGGATTGCGCCCGTGCGCGGACAATACAGTCCCGCAACTGTTCTTCGATGTTCTCCACTATCAGAAACGTTCCAGTTCAGGGAATGGCAATTCTCCCGCATGGATGTGCATGGCGTTATGTTCCGCGCATCTGGCGAGAGTGGGTATGGCCTTGCCGGGATTCAGCAATCTGTCCCGATCGAAACAGTCCCGGACACAATGGAATTGTTCGCGCTCCTGGTCGGTAAACTGGATGCACATTTCACCGATTTTCTCGACTCCCACGCCATGCTCCCCGGTAATGGTGCCGCCCACCGCAATACACAACCGCAGGATTTCACTTCCCAGCTTTTCGGTTTTCTCCAGCTCCCCGGGCTGGTTCGCATCATAAAGAATGAGCGGATGCAGATTGCCGTCTCCGGCGTGAAACACATTGGCGACCGGTAGCTGATATTGCCCGGAGAGACGATTTATTTCCGTGAGTACCCGGCCTAGCGACTTGCGCGGAATCGTACCGTCAATACAGTAGTAATCCGGTGAAATCCGGCCGACCGCGGGAAAGGCCGCTTTCCTGCCCGACCAGAACAACACTCTTTGCCGCTCATCCCCGGCAACCCGGCTTTCCACGGCGCCGTTTTGGGCAAACAATTTTCTGACCTGTTCTATCTGCTCATCCACTTCAGTCGATGTGCCATCCAGTTCACACAACAATATGGCGCTGGCGTCGGTTGGATAACCCGCCCCGGCAAAATCTTCAGCGGCGCGTATCGCCGGGTTGTCCATCATTTCAATGCCTGCCGGAATAATGCCGCTGCCGATAATAGCGGCCACGCTGTCGCCTGCGCTTTGCACCGAATCGAATATCCCCATGATCACTTTTGCGGTATCCGGGATCGGCAACAGTTTCACTGTGGCTTCGACCACAACACCGAGCATCCCTTCGGAGCCGATCATCAGCGCAAGCAAATTGAAGCCGGGGGAATCCGGACTGGCGCCTCCGATTTCAAGCAGTTCACCTTCCAGGGTAGCTATTTTCAAAGCGCTGATGTTATGTACCGTCAATCCATATTTCAGGCAGTGTACCCCGCCCGCATTTTCTGCGATATTACCGCCGATTGTGCACGCGATCTGGGAAGAGGGATCCGGCGCATAGTAAAGCCCGTGTTTTTTGACCGCCTCGGAGATTGCCAGATTACACATCCCCGGTTGCACCGTGGCGGTACGGTTGTCCAGATCCAGTTTCAGCATCCGGTTCATTTTTGCAAGGCTCAATACAATGCCGTCCCGGTGCGGCAAGGCGCCACCCGACAAGCTGGTTCCGGCGCCCCGGCTGACGATTGGAATAGCGTGTTCCCGGCATATCGCCAGGGCGCTTTGCACCTGTTGCACGCAGTCGGGCAATACCACCAGCTTTGGAATCTGTCTGTAGGCGCTCAACCCGTCGCATTCATAAACCCGCAACCCGGCCGTATCCGAGACGATCGATTCAGTCGGCAGGACTTTCTCGAAAAGCGCCCTCATTCCACTTGTATTCATTTCCCCGATTCGCATATTTTCATGACCGTTATGTACGGTGTGTGCAAACAGGATAACATGAAATGATATCGGGGTCGGCCTTCGTGTTCGCCCCGATGGTGGCGCTTGAGGGGTTGGTCTGGTCAAACGCTCCAGAGCCGTTGGTCATGTAGAAGTCGCCCATCGCCTTCATGACCGCCAGCGGTGCGGTGCCGTCATCGTTGTCATGATCGAACGTGTTCCCGGTCCCCGTGCGGTAGTCGCTGGCGCTGGTGGTGACGTTGCGCCAGGCGTTCACGGTTTTTCTCCCGACATACTTGTCGTAGAGGTAGAGGCGGACTCCTTCTCCACCCGTGAGCACAGCATCACTCCCCCGAAACTACGTCACCGTCAAAGGGGCAGACCGCACATAGAAGATTTTGGTTCATCAATGTTGATTTTGGACTTTGGTGTCTGGTTGTTCGTCTTTCGACCTGGCGGGGTCTCTTGCTTCCATCTCGTAATTGAACCTTGTCTCAATAACAGCCAGAACAGCCAGTCTTTCTCTTATTTCCCTGGCTTCCCGATTAAAGTCTTCTATCCTGTTATCCAGGCTGTTTAGCCTGAATAAAACAAGGCCAGCCACCGTAATCACTATGCCGAGTATCCACTTGTTAGTATCTAACCAATCTTGCCTGCGCTTATCCTTTATATCTTCAACGCTATCTTGCCCGGCCTCCAACTTCTGAATTCTCGACTCCATATCAGACATAACAGGGTCACCGCCCTGCAACAATGGCGAATTTTCATCAAAAAAGTGATTTTCTTCATTGTTGCTCATGGGCAAATTTCTGCCTTTTCTTGTATTCTTCCAGGATGTCTGCATTAGGAATTTGTATTCCCCGAACATTGGGGATATAGTTTTTTCGCCATGCACCATGCTCCCAATGGGTAATTGCCACAAGGCGATGACGTGGCAAATTTTCTACAGCATCATCAAGGTATCGTGTTCCCGGATGAGCATCTGAAATATCAGCAGCAAAATCAAAATAGCCTTCAGGAATTGGATCAAAGCCAAACCGTTTAATCAGATGATACAGATCGGGGTCTACAGGACCATAATTCCAAGCCTGAAAAGCGCCGCCGGACAAGGGTTCATGCTGTTCATGCTGGCCCATATAGAACATATGAGTGATATACGCCATTTTCTGCAATTCAAGATTGCTTAATGTCCAGCCAGACTTTTCACAAAGCCTCTTTGCAATGGTAAATATTGAAACGGTCATGGTGGCCCCTCCCCCGGTTGGTTACCCAACCAGATCAAGATACATGATCCGCCCCTCCCCGATTACCGATCCATCCGGTTCCCTGGCTCCCATTACCGGAACCCTGGCGACTGGACCACACCCAATTCCTTGCTCAATTACAGGGCGCTGAGCTACCCGTTGCAATCAGGGGACTGATGAAACCCGCAACCCGGCCGTATCCGAGACGATCGATTCAGTCGGCAGGACTTTCTCGAAAAGCGCCCTCATTCCACTTGTATTCATTTCCCCGATTCGCATATTTTCATGACCGTTATATACGGTGTGTGCAAACAGGATAACATGAAATGATAAATCGGGATAAGCCAGGAATGAGCCAGCAACCCGGGTTGCCGGGCTTTCCGGCGCCTCACGCATCGCCAATGGTGGATAGCGCGACGCCTTTTTCCCGGACAGAAGATCGCCACGGCTCCATAAACAGAAACAGCACGGATTTTCTGCTCGTTGAGATAGTCGAGAATTCTTTCCATGCACTCCGCTCTCGCCTCGTCGCTCGTCAATGCGGGTTCCCGGGACCGTGACCAAAGCGAGGCACATCGTTTCCTGCTCATGGAGACTTGCGCTCGGATTGCCGTGAACAGTCAGGGATGCTCAACTCACAGTAAACTGGCCCATCATGCCCCGATCCTCATGCTCCAGGATGTGGCAGTGGTACATGTAGGGGAAACGCCGGGTGGCCGGATGATCAAAACGAACGATGATTTCCGACCAATCGTCGTCATCCAGTACCACGATATCCTTCCAGCCTTGCTGGTCGGGTGGGGCGGTCGCGCCTTCCATTCGGTCAATCAGGAATGAACAGCCGTGCACATGAAAGGGGTGTGCGCCTTGATTGGACCGGATACGCCAGCGCTCCCAGACACCGCGCCGTACCTGTTCGTTAATGACGCTCATATCCATCGTCGCGCCGTTAATCGCCATATCCATCAGGGCGTGACCTCCATCCCCCTCCTCCATCGTAAGGACAAAGTCGCGGGTGCGCACGATTTCACTGTTACCGGGTCGGACAATCGCCACCATCCGTTCAGGTAATGGAGCGGTCTGTGCGGACAGCGTTCGGTTGACAATCAGGGTCAACGATGCCGAAGGCAAGGCTTTCTCAGATAGTCCCAGTATACCCAGCCAGCTACGGAAGGTATCTTCCGAAGCATCGTCGAATTCATCCTCGAACCAGGTCAGCAGTTCGGCGGAATGGCCATCCACCATGTCCACGATGATTTCGCACCGTTCTCCGGGCGCCATTTCCATCAGGGTCAACGGTACCGGCGATTCCAGGAACCCGCCGTCGCTGGCAATTTTGTAAAAGGTGCGATGGTCGGCAAAGCCCACCAGGTAAAAGCGGGCATTGGCGCCATTCAACAGCCGTAACCGTAACTTGCCGGCCGGGACCGACGCGACCGGGTTGATGGCTCCGTTGATCACGACGGTCTCGCCCAGCCAGCCGTCTTCATCCGCTTCCTCCAGTGAATAGACCAGGCGGCCCTGCGCATCGAAGGTTCGGTCCTGAATGATGACGGGTAAATCATCCACGCCGTAATGACGCGGGATATCCATGGCATCGGATAGATCGTCATCGATGATGATCATGTCCGCCAGGCCCCGATAGACTTGATCGCCGGTCTTGCCGTGCGTATGTGAGTGATACCAGCAGGTGGCCGCAGGTTGCACAATGGATAAGGCGGGCTCCCACTGGTCTCCGGGTGCGATTTCCAGTTGTGGCCCGCCATCCACATCGCCGGGAACGTGTAACCCGTGGCCGTGAATGGCCACGCCTTCCGTCAGGGTATTCTGATAACGCAAGTTGAGTTCGCTGTTCTGCCGGGTCCGAATGGTTGGTCCCAGGTAATCGCCGTTAAACCCCAGGGTGGGCGTCCTGATCCCCGGTTTGAACGACCACTCGCCACTGCGTATTCGCAGGTCAACCGGCTCTTCCCCCGTTCCATCCACCAGAGCCGGTATCGGCAAGCCGGAGGGGTTGTCTTTCGACCAGACGGGCTGAAAACATCCAACGCCCAACAGAGCAGAACTGCGGACAAGAAACCGCCTCCGGGACAGCATAAGCGACATATCAATCCTCTTCGTTTCCGGGTTGTTCACAAGACGAAATGACACTCATCCGTCACGTTGCGACTTCCGGCCATCAAGTTGATGATCAGTCTGGCTATTATAGTCTGACAGATTACCTTGAACAGAAGATTCCGGGAATCAGCCACGGGTATTTTTCTGCAAAGATACCCGTGGAACAAGTCGTGGCCATTTTTTACTGTCCGCATCCCGCCGCTGGAGCGCGAAGATATGAAAATGGCGATGGAGAAGCACTCGCTCAGTAAAGATCAGACTATTGAAATTCTTGGAACGCTCGCCAAAATTTCAGCGACTAATCCATACGAACTGGAACTTGTTAACGGCGCGGCCTGAGACAGCCTCGCCCCCGTTTATGAGCTTGCATATGCTCACGTTGGAGCGTACCTGCGATCCATACCAGGCCGTCATCCCGAAAAATCACCCCGTCACGACAAGGTCTCCCTGATTTGCATTGTCTGGCTGGTTCATATACTGATACACTAAATGATAAATCGGAACAAGCCGCTGAAAATTGATTGCATCGGCAGCCGGATTAAAGAAGAATGAAAGCAGTATGGTATGAAAAGCAGGGCGTGGCGCGCGCTGTTTTGAAGTATGGAGAGCGTGCTGTGCCGGAGCCGGGAAGAGGTGAGGTGAGGGTGCGGCTGCATACTTCTGCGGTGAACCCTTCCGATGTCAAGAAAAGAGCGGGCATGCAGCCAGCCGGCTTCGACCATGGCTTCGTGATTCCCCATAGTGACGGAGCCGGAGTGATCGATGCGGTCGGTCAGGACGTTCCCGAGCGGCGCTGCGGTCAACGGGTATGGGTTTATCAGGCGCAATTCGAGCGCAACTGCGGGACGGCGGCGCAGTATGTCACGCTGCCTTCCGCAATGGCTCCGGCACTGCCGGACAATACGGGTTTTGACACAGGCGCCTGTATCGGCATCCCGATCATGACCGCTCACCGCTGTGTGCACAATGTCGGTAATTTGTCCGGCAAATATGTTCTCGTGACAGGCGCCTCCGGGCGGGTGGGTTATTATGCGGCACAATGGGCGAAACTGGCCGGCGCCTACGTGATCGCGACGGCGGGGAGCGACGCCCGCTGCCGGATTGCCGGACAGACTGGCGCGGACAAGGTGTTGAATTATCGGCGCGATAACCTGATTGAAGAGATTGGTCGGGCTACCGGCGGGGCGGGAGTAGACCACATTGTTGACGTGGAATTCGGCGTCAACGCGAAAACCGGTGCAGCGTTGCTGAACAACAACGGCAGCATATCCACCTATTCGTCTTCCCTCGTGCCGGAGCCGGCAATCCCGTTTTACCCATTAATGTTCAAAAATATTTCCCTGCACATGGTACTGGTCTACAACATGCCCGCGCAGGCGAAACAGCAGGCTATCAAGGATATTCATGATGCCTTGCAACAAGACCGGCTGAAGCATCGAATCGCCGGGACCTGGGCGCTTGAGCAAACGGTCAATGCCCATGAATCCATTGAAAAAGGCGGACTTGACGGTTGCGTAGTCATCAACATTGATTGAATCAAATGACCGCCGGGACGCCGCAGCCGCCATACTACACAGTTGTTTTTTAATGTCCGTGCCGCCAACCCGAACGAAACGCTTTCACCCTTCTCCAACGGATAAAGAGCATAGAACTATTCGGGAAGAATCAATGTTTTCAGGAACTGCATACGGAGTTGATGGTTGCAAGAGAGGATGGCTCTTCTTTGCCCTGGAACCATCTGGAGAAGCTCATTGGAACATTGTTGCAAACATTGGGGAATTAGTAGCGATAGCAAATGATTCGGATCGAATTTTTATCGACATTCCAATCGGATTGCCGGATGGAGAGGAAGAGCGTCTTTGTGATAAGGAGGCGCGCAAGAAGCTTGAGTCGCCCCGCGGGTCCAGCGTATTTCGAGTTCCGGTGCGTGCAGCGTTGAGAGCGGAAAATTGTGAAGATGCGAAACGAATAAATCGGAAAATATCAGGCAAGTCGCTTACAAACCAGACCCTCTCAATCATGCCCAAAATCAGGGAGGTAGATGAATTGCTGCGAACCTGTGCGAAGGCACGGCGCATCGTGCGAGAGGTCCACCCGGAAGTATGCTTTTGGGCGCTTGCCGGGAAAAGACCCATGAAATACAGAAAAAAAGAGCGTTTGGGCATTAAGGAACGAATCGGAGAGCTGAAATCCATTCGCTCTTCTGCTGACAAGGAATTCGACGAGATCTGCAAACAATTTCCGAGAAAAGAAGTAGCCAAAGATGACATAGTAGACGCCATGGCTGCCGCGCTCACGGCCTCTGCCGATTCTGATGTACTCTGCACTTTACCGGCACAACCTGAAAAAGACTCCCGTGGCTTGACAATGGAAATGGTCTACGCCATTCGCAGCGCTGATCCTTCAAAAGCGGCGAAGCCAATATGACATCGGCATAATATTTCTTTCCCTCCGAATTATCCTGTTGCTTGCCCATAAACAGGTAAATACCCGCAGAAAAATTAACCAGGGATCCGAACCTGGACAGTTCATATCCTGATACACTATACATTATGGAAAACCAGCGTTTGTACAGCCGTCTCGACCATCTTTTCATCGGCGCCTCCCGCACACTGGATACGTTGTTTGTCGAGGCGCGGTCCAGTCGGGAGTATCCGGCCAGCGTTGCCGAAGATGACAACATGAGCGCCCGAGACCGGGCCCGGGCCGGAAGATATATGCGAGTCAATCATGTTGGCGAAATTTGCGCCCAGGCGTTGTATCAAAGCCAGGCCTGTACGGCCCGTAACGAGTCGATTCGCAAACAGATGCAACAGGCCGCTGCCGAGGAGGCCGATCATCTGGCCTGGTGCGAGCGACGCCTCGACGAACTGGGCAGCCGCAAAAGTTTCCTGAATCCACTTTGGTACGGGGCTTCGTTTGCGATTGGAGCGGTCAGCGGAATGGCGGGCGACAAGTGGAATCTCGGTTTCGTTGCGGAAACCGAAAAACAGGTGGTGGCCCACCTCGACGACCATCTCGGCAGACTGCCGGACAAGGATTTGCGAAGTCGGCAAATTGTGTCACAAATGCGGGCAGATGAGGCTCGCCATTCGGAACAGGCCGTCCATGCCGGAGCCACCGAGCTACCCGCCGCAATCAAGCGGCTGATGACAATGGCATCCGCAGTCATGACGCGCACCGCTTACTGGGTTTAGGGCGAGCCAGACCGAGTGCGGTTGCGTAATATCGGAAAGCGCTTGTTAACCTGAGCGCCGCGGGCAACGCGCTCCCGCATGACATGTGCCGGATGTATTCTGGTTGCCCGTCATGCAACAGCCTGCATTGATCGGGTTGCGCGTTCTTTTCACTCGATCCGACAGGGATGGTATAATTCGATAATGAGCAACCCGGATTTGCAGCATTTGTTCACGCCTGGTACCGGAGTAGTGCCGCCTTATCTGGCCGGACGTAAAAAGGAGCGGGAGTATTTTCAGGATTGCGTCGAAGCCCTGACAGACAGAAAACCGATCAGTCGGGATATGATCGTCTATGGCCCACGGGGAAACGGTAAGACCGCCTTACTCGGTTATCTGCAAAAAGAGACCCTGCGGGAAGAGGGATCAAAGCTGGATATCTTGTGGGAAACGCCGAGTGAGATGAGAACCCTGACCGAGTTGTCGGGTCGCCTGACGGAGGATAACCAGAAATTACGGGAAAGGTTCAGGTCTGTTGAGGTTTCTGGCGGCCTTGGGTTCGCCCGGACCAGAACTGCAATAGATTTGTCTCGCTCGTCCACTACTATCCGCAAGATACTGCAGGAAAGAAGTCAAAACAAACCCTTTGTCCTGATCATTGACGAAGCGCACCGATTAGAGCCGCCGGTCGCGGAAGCTCTGCTGAACGCCAGTCAGGCTGTGCGCAGGGAAGGTATTGCGTTTCTGCTGATTTTGGCCGGCACGCCGAATCTTGAAGCTGAATTTGGGAGGGCAAACGCCTCATTCTGGGACCGTAGCGAGCTATTTCCATTAGGGCGCCTGTCTCCTGAAGAAGCCGGACAAGCGATTATCGTACCATTGCAGGAGGCGGGCGTATCCTGTGCGCCCGGAGTCGGTGAAGAAATCGTGGAACGGACGCATTGCTACCCCTTTTTTCTACAGGTCTGGGGAGATTGTCTGGCCCGGCGGGTATACCAGACGGGAGCGCGGATAATTTCCGCAGACACGATCAGGGAGGTGGAGGTAACGGCGACCAGAAAGCGCGACTCCATGTATCAAATTCGGTTCAATGAGATAAACAGAATGGGGTTGCTGGACGTGGCTGCGAGTGTTGCGGGCGCCTTTATCCGGTCCCGAGAGCCGGTTTTACATGGAAGTATTCTGAAGGAGGCGATTATAACAGGGATGGCAGGAGATGACGAACCGGTCACAAACGATCGTATCATGGAGAAATTCGAGCAGCTTTTGTACTTGGGCTATGTCTGGCAAAATGACCTCACAGAATATGCTTACGAGGCGGGCATTCCAAGCCTGATGTCGCGGGTGCATAGTAATTCGCCGGGGCAACCACCCGCAGAAACGGTTTCGTTGTCGGGCGAGGCTCGCAACGAGATTGCCGGGGCGCGGAAATTGCCGCATGGAATCCGGGGAACTGTCTCCAACACCGGGGAATAAAAGAGTTTGCTGTTCAGGAATCTGGCGGGGTTCCCTCTGGACAGCCCCATCTCCATGCCGGTTATTCAGAGGAAATACAGCGATTTGAGTGATATAATGCCAATTACGGTCAGGCTATGCCCGGCATCCTGATTCTTTCGGCGCCATCCGGCGGCGGAAAAACCAGTCTGGCCAAAGCACTGGTTGCGATGCGCAACGACGCAGGCATCACTGTCTCCCATACTACCCGCAAGCAGCGGCCGGGAGAAGAGGATGGCGTGCATTACTATTTCGTCAACCGACAGACTTTCAGGGAAATGATCAGGCAGAACAATTTTATAGAATATGCTACGGTTTTTGGTCATTGTTACGGAACTTCGGTGAAAGCGGTGGAGCGCCAGATAGCAAGCGGCAAACATGCTATTCTGGACATCGACTGGCAGGGCGCCAGAACGGTGCGGGAAAAATTTCCGATGGCTGTATCCGTATTCGTAATGCCGCCTTCCCTGCAGGCGCTTGAGCAACGTTTGCTTGAGCGCAGACAGGACAGCAGGGACGTGATCGCGAGAAGAATGGAAGATGCGGCCGACCAGATCGACCACAAGGACGAATTTGATGTAATTATTGTGAATGACCATTTTGAAGCGGCGCTTATGGAGCTTTCGAATGTGCTGGATCAACTCGCCGACCTGAACACATCCGTGATGGTCGACGATGATCGGGTCATGAGCCATTCACAGCCCTGAGGTAAACGATATTTGATGCAGGAGGTTTTATAATGGCGCGGGTTACAGTAACCGATTGTCTGGAGCATGTGGATAATCGGTTTGAGCTTGTTTTGATCGCAACCAGAAGGACCCGGCAATTGACTCTGGGAGCGGAGCCTCTGGTCGATCCGGAAAATGACAAACCGACGGTGATTGCCCTGAGGGAAATCGCGGAAGGTCTGGTTACATCATCCATCCTGGACGAGGAGGCCACGCTTCCGGGGCTGGAATTCGATCATGAAAGAGAGGAGATCGAGATGGATGACGAAGCGATAGGGGAAGCAATTCGTCAGGCCATGCTTGGTCACGGCGGTGGAGATGCAGATGGCGCTGGCCCGGAGATGGAAGAAAAGACTGAGTGATCTTCTGGCGAGGCACAGTTCCACGGCCTCCCCGGAAAATGACAACCTGTTCAATGATCTGAGCGGGGTACTGGAAAGCTATCTTGACGAACCTTCCGTACAAGAGATCTATCGGGCTACGATCTATGGCGCCGAAGCCCATAAAGGACAAAAGAGAAAAAGCGGCGAAGATTATATCTGTCATCCTGTCGCGGTCGCGCGAATTCTGGGAGAAATGCGCATGGACAGCCGTACCATCATCGCTGCGATCCTGCACGATGTGGTCGAGGACACCGACATCACCCTGCGTCAGTTATCCCGGGAATTCGGAGAGGACGTTGCGATTCTGGTGGATGGGGTCAGCAAGGTCAGCCAACTGGAAATCGAATCCAGAGAACACGCTGAAGTCGCATCATTTCGCAAGATGTTCATGGCCATGGCTCAGGATATCCGGGTCATTATCATCAAACTCGTCGACCGTCTGCACAACATGCACACGCTGGAATCACTGGACAATACCCGTAAACGCCGCATCGCGCGCCAGACCCTGGAGATTTATGCGCCAATGGCAAATCGTCTGGGCATGCGTGAATTGGCCCAGAAGCTGGAAGATTTGAGCCTGTTCAATCTGTATCCGAAGCGTTTCAATGCGATCGAGAAGAAAATCAGGATTGCCAAACGCGGCAGAAAATCCGTGGTCAATGAGGTTTGCAAAAATATACAGAAAAAACTGGATATGAACGGACTCGTTGCGCAAGTCTATGGCCGCGAAAAAAATGTCTACAGTATCTACCGTAAAATGCAGCAAAAAAGACTGTCGCTGAAGGAGGTTCAGGATATCCATGCGATCCGGGTCATCACGGAGCGCCGAGCCCACTGTTATCAGGCATTGGGAGCCATCCATCAACTCTATAAACCGAAACCCGAAAGCTTCAAGGACTATGTAGCCATCCCCAAGATAAATGGCTATCAGTCGCTTCATACGGTCGTTGTCGGCCCGTTCGGACAGCCGGTGGAAGTCCAGATACGGAGTCGGGCGATGCATCGAACGGCAGAAAAAGGGGTCGCGTCCCACTGGCTTTACAAGACGGAAACGACCGGAGAGCACGCGCCCCGGCAACTGGCGCAACAGTGGCTGAACAGCTTTCTTGAATCCCAATCCATGTCCAGTGATTCGGCAGAATATCTTGAACATCTTAAAGCCGACCTGTTTCCGGACAAGGTTTACGTGTTCACTCCGCAAGGAGATATCAAAAGGCTGCCGCGCGGTTCGACAGCGCTGGATTTCGCCTATGCGGTACATTCCGATATCGGGGATCATTGTGTGGGAGCGCTGATCAACCGGACGATGGTGCCTCTCCATGAAATTCTCTCCAACGGGGACCGTGTTGAAGTCAAGACCTCACGTTCCGCCCGACCGATCCCCTCGTGGCTCGACTATGCGGTTACCTCTCGGGCCAGGGCTTCGATTCGTCATTACCTGAATCAGCAGAAACAGAAGGAATCCCTGAGGCTTGGCCGAAAACTGCTGCGCACGGCGCTTGCCGGCCAGGGTTATCGGCGCTCCAGGATTGCGGCCGCCGACAAGGCCAACTTGCTGAAACATCTCAAACTGGATGACTGGGAACAGCTTCTGGCAGACATCGGTTTTGGCAGGCGGTTGCCCGGACTGGTGGCAAAACAGTTGATCGCGGAATCCGCGGCGCAGCCCCACGCCGGACGCCCCGATCATTCCGATCACCCGCCTTCCGCATTGACCATACAGGGCGCCGAGCGTTTGCTGATCACGTACGCCAGTTGTTGCAATCCGGTTCCCGGAGACAATATCATCGGAACCACGACCAGCGGCAGGGGACTGGTCGTGCACCGCTCCAGGTGCAAGAACAGTAAAATCATCTTCCGCCATCCTGACAACCTGTTTCACCTGAACTGGTCGGAAGATATCAAGGGGCAATTCCAGGTGCGCATCCAGGTAGAAGTCAAGGATACGCCCGGCGTACTTGCCGGGGTGAGCAACATCATTGCCAAATTCAATTCCAACATCAATAATGTCTCAATGGATCAGCGATGTCGTAATACTTCCTTCATGACATTCACTATCGAAGTGACGAACCGCAAACATCTGGCCAGTATCATGCGGCGGCTGCATAGTGAATCCAGTGTCATCAAGTTGGCGAGGGCCTGACCGGTAATGCCGCGCCACAAAATTATTTTTGTCTGTCTGGGTAATATTTGCAGATCCCCCACTGCCGAGGGTGTGCTCAGAAAACAGGTATGCGAAAGAGGGCTGGAGGGCCTTTTTGAAATTGATTCGGCGGGAACGGGTGACTGGCATCTGGGGCATCCGCCGGATAAGCGCGCCATTGCAGCCGCTCTGGCCCGGGGTATTGATTTGACGCCCCTGCGCGCACGACAAATCACGGTCAGTGATATGCGCTATTACGATACGATTATTGCGATGGACAGGCAAAATCTTTCCAGGCTGAAATCTCTGGCGCCGGTTGGCCACCAGCACAAGATCGGGCTTCTTCTGCAGTATGGCAGTTCTACGCAACATGAGGTGCCCGATCCCTACTACGGAGGTGAGCACGGATTCGACCTGGCGCTGGATCTGATCGAGACGTCCTGCCGGGAATTGCTGGATTACCTGTTGTCCGGGCAACGATAAGCGAACCAGAATGAGCGCCGGCACTGCCCTTGATATTGACATCGGCGCCCAGACCTTGCAAGTGACCGACCAGAACGGTCGTGTTTGCAAGGTTTGTCCGGTTTCGACCGCCGCGCGCGGCGCGGGGCAGAAAATGGACAGTCTGTGCACGCCCACCGGAAAACACATTATCCGCGCCAGAATTGGAACCGGGCAACCACTGAACACGATCTTCAGAGGGCGCAGGCCGAGTGGGATATACCGGACAGGCATGCGCGAAGCCGAGCCTGACAGGGACTGGATTCTGACCCGCATCCTCTGGTTAAGCGGATGCGAGCCCGGCTTTAACCGCCTCGGCAACGTGGACAGCATGCGGCGATATATCTATCTGCATGGTACCCCGGATGAAGTTGAAATGGGCGTCCCGGGTTCGCGTGGTTGTATCCGGGTGCGTAACCATGATTTGCTTGAACTGTTTGACATGGTTGCAATCGGAACCGTTGTCAATATTCATGTCTGATCCCCATGCGCCAGCCGGTTGATCTGCCTCTGGGGTCACTGATGGTGGATGTGGGCGGACCCGAGCTTGCCTGCGAGGACATCGAATTACTTTCGCTGCCCGCTGTAGGCGCCGTTATTCTGTTCAGCCGAAACTTTGCGTCCCGGGCGCAGCTGGCAATCCTGACCAGCCGCATCAAATCCATTCGCAACCCCGCTTTACTGATTGCGGTGGATCAGGAAGGGGGTCGGGTGCAAAGATTCAGAAATGGATTTTCCGATTTGCCCGCCGCCCTCGATTTTGGCAGGATGTACGACCAGAACAGGGACAAGGCGCTGGCTCTCTGTCTGGAAACAGGCAGGTTGATGGCGCGGGAACTCATTGGAGTCGGTGTCGATTTCAGTTTTGCGCCGGTACTGGATCGCGCTGACAGTGACAGCCGCGTGATCGGCGACCGCGGTTTCCATGAACGTCCGCAAGTCATCGCGGAATTGGCCGGCGCTTTTATAAGCGGTATGAATGCAGCGGGAATGGCTGCCACCGGCAAGCATTTTCCCGGACACGGCGGGGTCGTTGAGGATTCCCATGTGGAGTTGCCGGTCGACAACCGCAGTCTGCAAGAATTACAGGGCTGTGACCTGATACCCTGGCAAAACCTGTCCGGCAGGCTGGGAGGCGCCATGACCGCGCATGTACATTTCCCCAATATCGACGATCAGTTGCCGACTTATTCCCGGTTCTGGATACGGTCGGTACTGCGTCAGCGCCTGGGGTTCAGGGGTCTGGTTTTCAGCGATGACCTGAGCATGCAGGGAGCCGGGGGCGCCGCAACGCCCTTGCAAAGAACGCGACGCGCATTGCAGGCCGGTTGTGACATGGCGCTGATTTGCAATGACCGGCCGGCTGCATATGAAGTCGCCCGAAAACTGGGAATGCTGCAATCAGGCGCGCCGGGTTCGGTCAAAATCAGCCCTCTCGAAAGAATGCGCGTCACAATTCAACAGTAGTAGCCAGCCAGACTTCCAGAGCATGGCGGCATTAACCTGTCCAGTACATACATAACATATCGCTATGTGGTGTGGGAAAATGGAGTCTCGTCAAGAAAACGCTTCAGCACATTAGTGGAAATGCGGGCCACATCGTTATTGTAGTTTTCGTGCGGGAGGCTTCCTGCCCACGCGATGGAGCCGGTCGAAAAGACAGCGCCGCCGCCCGGAGTTTCAAAGAACACCATTTCAGCCCGAATGATTTCTGCCTCGGACCCTCCCAGCCCCGGGACGGGATCATCCATGTCTTCAGGTGTCATCAAATACAAGTCCGTATGACGTTCAGAAGAAGCAAGTACAAGAGTATGTGGAGGTGTACCGAGAGAATGATCGGTTGCGTCAAGCTCAAGGCCGGCCGCCCCGCCGCCCGACAGTCCATAGTTACCGATTACGGGTCCTTCGACTCCCTCGAAAATAAAGGATGCGCGTGGGTCCAGACTGGATTCTTTCAGTATATAGGGGGACGAGTAGTCGAATCCCTGTGAAACCATCCCGATACCCACCAGTTCATTGGGCGGGCGGCCATTTCGTCTCCAGAGCCCCGTATATTCCCCCGTGAAACTGGCGTAATACTCTCCGGGAAGGGGCGCAAATGCGCGTATGCCATCTTCGGATTTACGACATTCGATCACTCCAGGCAGAGTTGGGTGGCAGGATATTCTCCAATAGAACCCGTTGCCGCCAAGGTACATGAGGCGCCCCCCACTGTTCACGAACGACTGGAAGCTGTCCAGCATCCTGATAGAATAGTATTCCGGGTGTGTTCCAGTGATAACCGTTTTGTAGCCTTCGAGAATTTCCAGTCCTTCTTCTTCAAGAACTTCGTCTGAAATTACATCGAACGGCTGATCCAGTTGTTCAAGCCAGCCGAGGATGTGTGTGTCAGCATTGAACTGCCACAGATTCGAACCCGCGCCTCCAAGATGGCCGATATGTCCGGGCTGCATATTGACGATCGGCCTGAGACGGGATGAATAGAACACACCACTCCCGTCATTGTGCAAATCATAAAAGGACAGACCGATTTCAGGATGCGTTTGCATAAACAGATCAACTGGATTGAGTTGGACAAGTCGCCCGCAAACTATTTCTGTCTCCGGGACATCAATTCCGATACGATTGTTCGCATAAGCCATGTAGCTTGCAGTCGGTAGCAGAAATGCTACCTGTGCAGTGGTCGTGCCCCGGGGAGGACGAACTGCAACAGGAATGTAGTATTCCTCGTTTCCGCTGCGAAGATGGACGGCATAAACACCGCTGGATATGTTGTCCGGCAACCTTACTTCAAAATCCGGTTCCCAGGCGCAATCGTAGAGGTCATCATCATGGAAGTGAATCGCTGCGTAGTGTTCCGGTTTGTTCTTCCAGCAGTGTTCGGCGCCGTTCCATAAATGGCCGCGTACTCCACGCGTCGGAAGATTGATCAGGTTTCCGTTCAACCCGTTGCCTGAAATGTCGGTAATCCGGTCGGTGGATATTCCGATTGAGAAGTCCCAGGCAGCGATCAGGTCCTTGCGCCCCGCATTCCGGGAGCCTGTCATTTCTTCCCTGGACAGGGCCCGGGAAAATATCCCAGGCGCTTCGATGCGTCCATTGAAGTGCTCGACGGCAGGCTTGTCAGTTGACGAAAGCGCCGCGATCATGATTGGCGCGTCAACATCGCAAAGAGTCATGTCCGCGAGATCAATCCGGGACATTTTGCAAGATTGATTCATTCCAGGACAAGGTTCAAGCGGCTGTTGCACAACGGCAAGCAGGCCGTTTTGCACATCGTAACTTCCACTCGCCAGATACCATCTTTGTGGAACAAGCGGCAACCCGGTCGATACTTTCCTGGTCCATTGTCCAGCCGATTTGATTTCGATGGATACCGCGCCATCCATATCAAGATAAAACCGGAAACCGCAACCGGTGTGATCGACCCGGCTTAGTATGGTTTGCGGTCCACGGCCCGGCATGGTAGGCCAGACGAGAGCCTGTACCCCCAATGAAGACTTTGTATTGAACAGCGGCGCGCCCTGGACCACTGCACGGGAGCCAGTATTGATCGGTTGATATCGGCCACTGAAAGGATCACCAAGGTCCAGCGGGATGGACTCTTCCCGATACCCCGGGCCGGATGGATTCACGTCACCCTGAATCACACGAACAAGTTTTGCATTGTATTGGTCCAGCCCGTCACAACTGACCATTATCCGGATGCTCTCGCCCGGAGCGGCGCTGAAACGGTCGGCGTACCCCAGGATTTTGGACATATTACAGCAGCTCTTCCAGTTCCTGCCCGGTTCTTTCTTTCCACCGAAGCCTGAAGACCTCCCACTCCGCTTCAGCGAGGTCCGTGAACTCAATGCCTTTCATGACTTCAACCGGTTGGCCGCGTTCTTCAGGCAGGCGTCCGAGAACCCAGCGCCGGAAAGGTTCTTTGACAACCAGAACATACTTGCCGGATTTGGGGCCGCCGCGCAGAAGATTCAAAACTCTCTGCAACCCCGGACCAGGCAGTCCAGGCGGGTTTGCCCTGAATTCCCGGGCGTACTTGAGATCGTTGTCGGTAATGCGGTATCTGGACATAGTTATAATAGCTGTTCAGACGTCACGGACTCCGGTTACTTGTTCAATGGTTTTTCTTAGCCTGTCGAACAGTTCGTCGATCTGGTCACGGGTAATGATGAATGGCGGGGCCAGGATGATTGCTTGTCCGATCGGACGGCTGATCAGCCCGTTTTCCAGTGCAACGTTTGCAATTTGTTCGGCAACCTGTTGCCCGGGCGGAAAAGGCGTCCTGTTCCGTTTGTCACCGACCAGTTCCAGGGCTCCCATCAACCCGACGCCGCGAGCCTCACCGATATGTGGATGCGATGCAAAACGACGAAGCTGTTCCTGAAAATATGGCGATACAGATACGACATTGTCGAAGACCCCCTGATTCAGAATGATGTCGATTGCTTTCAGCGCAATTGCACAACCTGCCGGATGGCCCGCAGTCGTGAAACCGTGAGGAAACTCTTCGAATTCTTCTGCCGCCCGGTCGAGCTTGTTGACAATCGGTTCTGACACCAGAATTGCACCCATCGGAAAGTATCCGGCGGTCATACATTTTGAAGCGACCAGGATATCGGGCTTGATTCCATAGGTCTGGGAGCCCCAGACGCGCCCGGTACGCCCAAAGCCGCATATTACTTCGTCTGCGATGAGGGGGATGTCATTTTCCTCAAGTACCGGTTGTATGGCTTCGAAGTACCCTTCTGGCGGAGGGATCACACCACCGGCGCCCATGACCGGCTCGGCGAAAAAGCCGGCAACAGTTTCCGGGCCTTCGGCATGGATCAGGGCTTTGAGATTGCCGGCGCACCGTGCAGAAAACTCAAGTTCGCTCTCCCCTTTATGAGCATACCTCCAGTGATGCGGGCAGTCTGCAAAGACAAAGCCGTCAAGCGGCAATCCGAATGCGCCGGAATAATCCTTTCCGGTCATGCTGGCAGTAATTCCGGTAACGCCGTGATAGGCATCTTTTCTGGAGATGATCTTTCGACGATGAGGTTTGCCCAGCCCCCGATTGATCATCCACAGCATCTTCACTACGGTATCGTTTGCTTCTGACCCCGAGTTTGTGAAAAACACCTTGCTCATTGGCGCTGGCGCGATTTCGAGCAATCGTTCGGATAACTCGACAGCGGGTTCGCTCACACGTCCGAAGAATGAGTGATAGGCTGGAAACTTCCGGTATTGCTTGCAAGCGGCATCAATCAGGTCCTGGTTGTCAAACCCCACTATCATGTTCCAGAGTCCGGAATTGCTCTCAAGGTAACGGTTGCCATGTGTGTCAATGACGTAGATTCCTTCACCGTGAGATATCACAACGGGTCCTCTTTCCGCGAGGGTCCCCAGGTGAGTAAAACCGTGTAGCACTGACGCCAGATCGCGTGCTTCCCATGAAGCGGAGGTGTCGAAACCGGAAGAGTTCATGAATATTTCGCTATGAGAAAAATTGTAACAGCCTGCCCGAATCGATCGCGCGGCAAACAAGGCCGGGAGGGCGAAGCGTCGTCATGTCTTCTGCTGCCAGCATTGCATTGATGACTGCTTCTTCGATCACTTCGGCCGCAGCCATGTATACCGGGTCGAATGCTTCATCATTGACAAACTCCATCTTTAATACAGAACCCGCCAGCTGCGGGATGGGTCCCCGATTGGCTGTACTGAAAGCGAGAAAAAGGTCTCCGGAGTTATTGCCTCCGGGTGTGCCGCCCCGGCCAATTCCGATAGCGGCGCGTTTGGCCAGGCGCTGTAGCTGATGAGGAGCCATCGGAAGATTAGTCCCGAGAATCACTATGATCGAACCTTGTTCGCGGTCCATCAGGCGGCCCTCCGGCATCGCCTTGCCAACACGATGTCCGAGTATGGTAAGCCAGGGCCTCAAACCGTGGTTCGCCTGGACCAGCGTTCCGAGCACAAATGTCTTCTTGCCAATCCTGATCAGTCTGGATGATGTCCCGGTCCCTCCCTTGAATTCATAGCAGATCATTCCGGTACCGCCCCCGACATTCCCTTCCGCCATTGGTCCGGGAGCCGCCGAGTCCAGCGCCAGCAGTGCATCCTCTTCGGTGATGTGCTGGCCGTTGATGTCATTCAGAACCCCATCATAGGTTTCAGCTACGACAGGCATTGCCCAGAGATGCCCGGAGTTCCAGGTATCTGCATAGTTCCGAATCATCCATCTGGCCGCTGCATGGTGCACTATTCCGACACTATGAGTGTTGGTAATACAAATCGGACCAACCAGATAGCCGCCGTCCTTCACCCAATGGGCGCCAGTCATTTCTCCATTTCCGTTGAGAGAAAACATCCCTGCCCAGACGGGCTCGGGTTCCGACTTGTATCCTAATGGCAGGATAGCGGTAACCCCGCTTCGGACAGGTCCCTGTCCCGGTACAAGCGCTCCCTTTCCTGCGATCTTTGTGCAGTAGCCGACTTCTACTCCCGGAACATCGGTTAGTGCGTTGTATTTCCCTGTCGCGCCCGGAAAAGGCAGTCCCAGTTCACGTCCACGAGGTTTCACGTTGTTCATTTGAAATCAGGCGCGTTTTCGAAAGTAAAGGCCGAGTGAGGCGATCAGGAAGGAGAAAACCAGCATCAGTGTGGCTATTGCATTGATTTCGGGTTTAACTCCACGGCGCAGCATTCCGTAAATGAAGACCGGGAGCGTTGTCGAGTCCACGCCTGCTATGAAATAGGTGATCACGAGATCGTCCATGGAAATGATGAAAGCGAGCAATGCTCCTCCGACTATACCGGGCAGAATCTGCGGCAAGGTGATCCGTCTGAATGTGATCCAGGGATTGGCGCCCAGATCCGCGGAGGCTTGCTCCAGTGTGTCGTCCATGCCTGCCAATCGTGCGCTGACGACTACAAAGACATAGGATATGAGGAATGTACAGTGCCCGATGATGATCGACATGAGTCCAAGCCTGATGCTGAAATTCACAAAAAACACCAGTAATGCGATTCCAAGTACAATGTCCGGCATGACCATAGGCATATAGAGCAGGCCTTGATAGAAGGGCTTCAACCGGAAATGATGCCGATATACAGCCAGTGCAGTGGCAGTGCCTGCCAGGGTCGAAAATGTGGTTGTGGTTGTAGCAACCAGCAGGCTGTTCTTGACTGCCGAAAGCAACTGGTCGGTCGACTCCACATATAATGTCTGTTCTGTGAGTTTCGTTGGATTCCCGAAAATGGACAGATACCAGTCGAACGTGAAATCCTTCCACACCATCATGTTGACAGGGTGGCTGTTAAAGGAATAGACAACAACAATGATGATGGGCGCGTACACGAAAAAAAGGAAAAGTAGTCCATGCAGACTTAACAAGCGTTTTAACCATGGATGCTTCACCGGACGATCTCCGAACGTCCGGCCCGTCTCATGTAGAGGATGATCAGTACAAGCATGACGAGCATGATCATCACGGAAAGAGCAGACCCGAACGGCCAGTTCCTGGCTGACAGAAACTGTTGTTCGATCAGGTTTCCGATCATCATGACTTTTGCTCCTCCGAGCAGGTCCGGAACTATGAAGTTTCCAAGGCTCGGAATGAATACAAGCACTGACCCTGCCGCAATTCCCGGAAGCGTGCCCGGCAGTATGATCCGCACAAAGGTTTGTAACGGACGGGCGCCCAGGTCAGACGATGCCTCTATGAGTGAGTGGTCCAGTTTTTCGATACTGGCGTACAGGGGCAGAAACATGAACGGTAGCAGGATATACGCCATACCGATCAGGACAGCTGTTTCCGTATAGATAATGTCGATGGGTTCGGAAATGATTCCCAGGCCAAGAAGTGTGGCACTCAGAAAACCACTTGGGCGCAGAATGAGCACCCAGCAAAACAGACGGACGACGAGGCTGACGAAAAAAGGAAGGACGATGATAAAAACAACAAAGGTCCTCCATCGTGCAGGAAGCACACTGACCCAGAATGCAGCAGGATAGCAGATCAGAAACGTGATAATAACATTGGTCAGCGCAAGCCGCACGGAGCGAAGGAATATGCCGGCGTAGACCGGGTCGAATTCCTCCCACTCCTCATCGGCCCAGCCGAGAATTCGCCCGTAGTTCCAGTGATAAAAGTTCCACTCGACACCTCCGTAAAGACCGGGTTCAAGGAAACTGAATATGATCATGATCACCAGCGGTCCCAAGAAGAAAACGCCCAGAAACAGTGTCCCCGGGGCCAGCAGGGCAGTGAGTTTGCGACGGTCCCGTTTTCTTGCCAGCATCAGAGTTCGGCGATCAGGTGAGGGGCGCTCCGCCGGTAGGAGAGACGGACGGATTCGCCGGTCCTGATTTCCCGGAACGCTTCGTTGGCCGCCCCTGTCGGCGTAACTGATATTGATTGGCCATTAGATAGCCTGAACACATATTGGCGGGTCGAACCCTGAAAGACGGACTGCTCGAGAACGGCATCCAGAATACCCAGTAAATTGTCAGGGTTGCGTGGTGGAATATCAAGGTTTTCTGGCCGGATAATCAGCGTTGCACGGATACCCACCTCTGATCCGACTCTGACAGGTATCTTCAGGCCGTCTTCGGTTTCCAATATCGGGTCTGCCGCAGTGTTCCGGATTTTCCCGGAAAACAGGATACTGTCTCCGATAAATTCGGCTACGAAACGGGTCGCAGGTTGATGATAAAGAGTTTCCGGCGGGCCTGTCTGTTCCGTCCTGCCCTGGTTCAGGACAACTATCTGGTCTGACATTGTCAGAGCCTCTTCCTGATCATGCGTAACGAACAGAAAACAGATGCCGAGGTCATGTTGCAGACTTTTCAATTCAAGCTGCATGGACTGCCGCAAGTTTCGGTCAAGCGCCGAAAGCGGTTCATCAAGTAACAGGAGTTTTGGCTGATTTATGATTGCCCGCGCCAAGGCAACGCGCTGCTGCTGGCCTCCAGACAGTTGTGCAGGTTTGCGGCGGTCGAAACCGGACAGTCCCACACGTTCGAGCGTCTCACCAACTTTCCGGTCACGCTCGTCTCGCGGCGTGCCCGCCACTTCCAGCCCGTAACCCACATTCCGGTTAACGGATAAATGCGGGAAAAGCGCGTAATTCTGGAAGACAGTATTGACGGGCCGCCGATAGGGAGGTACGCCGGTTACCGGTTCCCCTCCAATATGTATTTCTCCCGAATCCAGATCTTCAAAACCGCTGATTGCCCTGAGCAGTGTGGTTTTGCCACAGCCCGAAGGTCCGAGCAGGGTCACAAACTGACCCTGCCGGAGCTTGAGCGAAATACAGTCAAGCGCTGTGATTACACCGCCCTCTGGCGCGGGGAATCGTTTTACCGCATCCTTTACCTCGACGACGGGTTCCGAAACCTCTCCACTCACTGCGCGGTTCGAACCTTTGTCCAGACTCGATTGTACTTTCGCAAATCATTGCCCAAATCCTCGAATATTTGCAGTTTTGCAATGACTTCCGGCGGCGGGTTCGTATTTGGATTGGATTTGAGTTCCTCGGACAACATGTCTCTTGCCGGCATATTTGCAGTGCCATTGACTTGCTGCACAGTATTCAGGGCCGCGATTTCAGGCTGCATGTAGAATTCGAGGAAGCGGATGGCGCTGTCCTTGTTGGGAGCATCCTTGAGGACACAGATGTCTTCCTGATACATGGTTGCCCCTTCTTCAGGTATTACGAATCCCAGTTTGTCCGGTTCTTCAAGTGTGTACAGAGTCGCGCCCACATACCAGTGGGAAGCTGCAATATCGCCTGCCTGAACCAGTGAAACGATATCGTATGTGAAAGATGAGATTTTGTCTTTGCGCTCCAGCAGCCATGCTTCGGCTTGCCTGAGGGCAGCGTTGTCAGTGGTGTTGACCGAATGGCCATTCTTTATCAGGGCTACGCCTATGGTTTCCCGCAGGTCATCCAGCATTGTGATTTTCTTGCCTTTGTCGGGTAGCGCGAAGAAATCATCCCATGTTCGAATCTCACCTGCTTCGGCCTTGTTGTAGAAAATACCGACCGCGCCCCAGGCATAGGGCAAACAGAACGAGCTTTCAGGATCAACCCGGGAGCGCTTGTTGGCAGGGTCAATGTTTTCAAACCCTTTCAGTGTGTTGACTTTGGCGTCATGCAACAGGCCCAATTTCTGCATGATGTCTCGCATATGGACCGATGGAAAGACTATGTCGTAACCGGTAGCCCCGGACTGAATCTTGGCCAGCATTTCCTCGTTTGTACCGTAGGTGTCGAGGGTAACTTCAATGCCTGTTGTTTCCGTGAACCGGGTCAGAACTTCCGGGTTGATATAGTCGCCCCAGTTATAAACATTGAGTTGTCCCTGAGCGAAGGCTGCCGGGGCCGTTACGAATATTATGCCAATAATCGCGATGGCAGATTTGACGGGTATCAGGCATTCCAATGGAAATCTGGTTTTGAGTCTAGGCATCTCATACTCTCCTTAAAACTTTTTGGCTTTTGGTTCTGAAGTTTGAAATTCAGTCAAGCTGGATAACAAGAAGCTGCAATCCGGCTTGAAACCATGTTAATGTAACCAATATGTCTTAATCACGCAAGGTAATATTCCTTACAAAATTGCCGAAAACCTATCATTGGAGTTAACCGGAATATAATGCGAGACATCTTTTCCCTTTCCACATCAATAACCTTCCCCAAATTCGAGGAAAAACTCAATAACGCATTGCAGGACCTTCCCAGACTGGAAGCCCAGGTAGCGCAGTACATGGTATTGAATATCAGCGACCTGAGCTTTCAAACGGGCGCTTCCATTGCTGAAAAGGTCGGTGTCAGCGAAGTCACGGTGAGCCGCCTGTTGAGGCGTTTGGGATATCAGGGTATGCGTGGACTGAAGCGGGAACTTCACAACGAATTGTTCAGCCGGGAACCATCTCGGGACAGCGAGATGGAAATTCAGGAAGTGCCTGAGGAAATAGCCCGCAACATGGAGCTTGAATATAAGGCGCTGGGAGAAATCTATCAGCAAAGAGCGTCTCCGCTATGGGGTCGAATTGTGCAGTCGGTTGTCGAGGCGGAGGAGGTATATGTCACCGGATTTCAATCCGTTCGGGGAATGGCAGAAGATTGCGCGCGCAGGTTGGGTATGGCGCGCAGCAACGTGCGTTTTCTGGCTGCGCATGACGGCATGTTGAACGAGTGGCTTGATTGGGGTGATCGTACGAAAAGTCCGCTGCCCCGATGCCTGATCATGATCGATGTGGTTCCTTATGCCAAGGAGGCGCCAATACTTTCGAAGTTATGTAACAAGGACAGCCAGTCGCTGGTCGTATTTACGGACGAGATGTGCCACTGGGCCAAGAATTACACTGACATGGTCATACACGCAAGTACCCGAACGGGGATGATTTTCGAGTCTACGCTGGCTATCAGCGCCGCGCTGAACCTGATGGTCAATTCGGTTGCCGGGCAGTATTCGCCGACTCTTGGCGAAAGACTGGATAGATGGAAAAACTATACCCGGGCGCTCAGGCTTTTCTGATTTTCAGCAATTCCCGCCAGTTTGCAAGGCGCCAGGGCCGGGGTATTGACGGCGTGAACCATGCTTGTGAAAAAGCGGTCAGCCGGACTCCCGCGGCGTATTTGCAAGCATGCGCGCGGTGGATTTGATTTTTGCCACCATGTTGACGAGGCCGTTGGAGCGGGTGGAGGACAGATGTTCGCGCAGCCCGATGCGGTCGATGAAATAGAGTTCTGCGTTGCTTACCTGACCGGCCGGCTGGTCGGACAGGGCGCGAATCAACAGCGCTATAATCCCTTTGGTGATAATGGCATCGCTATCCGCGCTGAACCGGATCCTGTCCTGATCGAGTTCGGCATGCAGCCAGACGCGGCTTTGACAGCCCGGAACGAGGTTGTCTTCGCGCCGGTGTTGTTCGTCCATGATCGGCAGATTCCTGCCCAGTTCGATAATGTATTCATATTTGTCCATCCACTGGTCAAAAAGATCGAATTCTTCGATTATCTCGTCCTGTATCCGGTCGATAGTCGACATATCCGCGTCCACAGACAGAGCAAACCGGTTCACAACAGCATCGAAGCGGCCTTGCTGACTCCAGCAACCAGTTTGTCAACATCGCCGCGATTGTTGTACATGGCAAAAGAGGCGCGCACTGTCCCCGGGATTCCATAGAAATCCATGAGCGGCTGGGTGCAGTGATGTCCGGTTCGCACCGCGATACTCAGCTGATCGAGAATTGTGCCGACATCGAATGGATGGGTGTCAGCGAGCAGGAAGGAAATCACGCTGGCCTTGTTTGCAGCCGTGCCGATAATGCGCAGCCCGTCAATGTCAAGCAGCCGGTCGGTCGCATAATGCAGAATATCCTGTTCGTGATCAGCTACCGCGGACTCTTCAAATTGCGAATAGTAGTCGATTGCCGCAGCCAGGGCGATACCGTCCGCGATGTTTGGGGTACCGGCTTCGAACTTGTGAGGCAAGACATTCCAGGTCGTTTTCTCAAACGTCACCCGTTCGATCATGTCGCCCCCGCCCTGATAAGGCGGCATGGCATTGAGCAACGATTCCTTGCCGTACAGGATGCCGACCCCGGTAGGACCGAAGACCTTGTGGCCGGAGAAGGCATAGAAGTCGACATCAAGCGCCTGAACGTCGATACGCATGTGCGGCACGGCCTGAGCGCCGTCCAGCAATACCGGTACGCCGTGACCGTGGGCCAGATCAATAATGTCCTGTACCGGGTTGATCGTGCCCAGCGTGTTGGAAACATGAACGACGGCAACGAGGCGGGTGCGCGCGCTCAGCATCGACTGCAATTCCTCGATAATCAATTCCCCATGCGGATTGATCGGAATCACCCGCACTCTGGCGCCTGTCTGTTCACAAATGAGTTGCCAGGGAACAATGTTGGAATGATGCTCCATCGTGGAAACAATAACCTCGTCACCCGCTTTGAGGAACGCCCTGCCGAACGATGAGGCAACGAGGTTGATGCCGTCTGTTGTACCTTTGGTGAACAATACTTCGCAGCGGTTTTTCGCGTTGATGAAGGAACGGACAGCCTCTCTGGACTGTTCGTAGGCTTCGGTCGCCTGCTGGCTTAAATGATGAACCCCGCGGTGGATATTGGAATGTTCCATACGATAGTAGCGGCGCAGGCGATCAATGACTCGCTGCGGCTTTTGCGAGGAAGCCCCGTTATCCAGATAAACCAGTGGCTGGCCATTTACTGCACGACCGAGCAGCGGGAAATCCTTGCGCACCTGTTCAGCGTCAAATGGCGCCGATCGTTTTTGATTGTTCACGTTGGCTGGTCCGTCCTGTGCGGGTTTGTCGTTCAACTATGCCAGTCGCATTGTACTATGAAAGGCCTCTCGCACAGCGCTATCACCTGGCGCCCGCGGCAACGATTTCTCTCGCAGCCGGTCGCCGCGCCCGGCTCCTCTGCCATATTACCGGCGCATTTCAATTGACTGAACAGCGCCGGATTTGTTTTACTTGCCGGTATCGCCGTAACTATTATACAAGACAGGAAATGCTCATTAATCGCAGGAAACAGTCATGATTGAAGGTAAGGTTGCAGTTATAACGGGGGCGGCCCGTGGCATCGGCCGCGCATGCGCTGCCCGCTTCGTAAAGGAGGGCGCCAGGGTAGCGCTGTGCGATGTGGCGGACGATGCGGGCCGGCAGGTGGCGCAACAACTTCGCGAACAGGGCGGCGAGGCGGTCTACCGGCATTGCGACGTCAGTCAAAAATCCGACGTTGACGCCCTGTTCGATTTTGCCATTGAACAGTATGGCCGAGTGGATACCGCCATTGCCAATGCCGGTATCGTGCACATGGCCGATATTCTGGATCTGGAAGAAGCTGACTTTGACCGCGTCATTTCGGTAAACCTGAAGGGCGTGTTCCTGACCGGCCAGGCCGCAGCCCGACGCATGGTCGCGCAAGTCCCGGACCGGCACGATTCGAGAGGGACGATCATCAACATGTCCTCACTGAACGCAGTGTTGGCGATTCCGGCTATCGCGCCTTACGTCGTGGCCAAGGGAGGAGTCAATCAATGGACCAAATGCCTGGCTATCGCTCTGGCCGATCGGGGTGTTCGGGTAAACGGGATCGGTCCGGGTTCGATTGCCACGGAAATGTTCAATACCATATCGGAAAATCCCGAAAAATATCGCCAGATCATGTCCCGCACGCCGATGCTGCGTCCGGGGGAGCCCGATGAGGTTGCCCGGGTCGCGGTCTTTCTGGCCAGCGACTATTCCAGTTATATGACCGGCGAAACGATTTATGTCGACGGCGGGCGGCAAGGGCTCAATTACGTTGTCCCTGTTGCGGACTGAAACAATCGGCAGATAATCAGAAAATCGATATCCGGGAAAAAGCGGTTATCGGTATTTTCATGGTCGCTGGTTCGGGCTTTCCGGCGCGGGCCTCATTTGTCCGGCAGTCTGCACAAACCGGCATGCTGCAAACAAGCGCTATTTTGAGAAGTGAACTTCATATCTTCGTAATACAACGATACGTTCTGTTATCTTAGTCGAAGCCCATGTGCCGGGCGATACGGCCCATGTCGGCGCCTATGACTATGACTATCCCGTATTGATGAAGGTGGTCAAGGCTGCCGATGTGAGCCTCGTGAAAAACGGCGACAAATCGATCGAGAAAGACAATTGTGTCCGCCGCCCGCGAGCTGGAGCGCATGGGTGTCAAGGCTATTTCCAGTAATTGCGGTTTCATGCTGCATTATCAGGATGCTGTACGAAGCGCAGTCGGCATCCCGGTTTACCTGTCCAGTCTTCTGCAGTTGCCCATGATCGCGCGCAGTATCAAACCGCACCGGAAAATTGCCATCCTGACCGCCTTTACCGACTACCTTACGCCCGCCGTGCTGCGTCTGGCCGGTCTGCCCGATCACGTTGAGACCGTTGTCGCCAGCATGCAAACCAGTCCGGAGTTTCTCAATATGCAGAAGGAAGATCTGGATACCGACGCCTTTGGTGATCGTCTGCAAGAGGCCGCGGGAGAACTCTTCGACAGGTATGACGATATCGGGGCGCTGCTGCTGGAATGCGCCGTATACACTCCCTATTGCGCCCGCTTGCAGGAAAAATTCGCCGTGGCGGTCTACGACTTCATCTCCCTGATCGATTACGCCAGATACGTCACTCACAGGAAAAGTTATACCTGACCCGATTATGAATTCCGATCGTACAAATATCCTTTTTATCACGACCGACCAACAACGGGCTGACCACCTGGGCTGTTATGGCAACAGCATACTGAAAACACCGAATATCGACAAAATTGCGAAGCGCGGCATATGTTTTGACAAATTTTATGTTGCCAGCCCGGTATGTCAGCCAAATCGGGCAGCCATTGTAACTGGCCGCATGCCCTCGATAAACGGCGTGCGTTACAACGGCGTTCCCCTGCCTCTGGAAACAGTTACACTCATGGACACCCTGCGACTGAGCGGCTATCGGACATCGCTGGTTGGAAAAGCGCACTTTCAAAACGCCACAGACATCCCGCCCGCGCAGATTGCGCCCGCAAGCCGCCACCCTGTGCCGGCAGGCCTCAACGAACCGGTGCGGCGCGGCCCCGGCAGATATGATCAGGAGATTCACAGGCTATGGCGCGAAAATCCGGAGCATCGGCTGGATTTGCCCTACTATGGCTTTGAGGATGTCGCGCTGACCATTGAGCATGGCGATGACGTAGAAGGGGATTATGGCCGCTGGTTGTGTGTGCGCCGCGAGCGCCCGGGGCGTTTGCGCGGTCCCGAAAACGCCTTGCCGGCGCCTGACCTGATAGCGCCCGAAGCGTGGCGGACAGCGGCGCCGGCCGATGGCTGCTCAACGGCTTATATCCGGGATATGAGCCTTGACCGACTCGACCGGCTTGCTGTGCAAGCCGACCTTTTTTTCTGTGGGTGTCTCTTTTAACGATCCCCACTACCCGTTCACCCCTCCGGGTCATTACTTCGATATGTATGGCTACGAGGACGTTGAGGCGCCCCCGAGTTTTAACGCGCCGCACCTCAATGCGCCGCCCTCTCTTGTTGCGCTGGAGGAAAACGCCGAACTGAACTACAACCGCTACAGAACAAAAGACGAAAGGTGATCCTTCCCCAGGTCTTTCGTTTGGCTCTGCCGGGAATGTCCAATATCTGGCTCATCGTGCTGAAGGATACGCCTATGTTTCGCTGGTCGGGCTGTCCGACATCGTCCGCGTCGCCTATGTCGCGTCGGGCACAACCAACGAACCCTTCCTGTTTTTCATAGCTTCCGGGAGCGTTTTTGTTATTCTCGCCGTGGTCAGCGCATTCGGCATGCGGAAACTGGAACAGACCATGGATAAACCTTACAGTCTGCGCCCTTCGCGCAATAGTTGATCGGGAATTGCAAGATGTTCAACACGGAACTGGCGATTGACCTCCTGCCCGATCTTTTGAAAGGCGCCCTGGTTACTATACAGCTGATGGTTCCGGTTGCCATAATCGGGCTTGCGTTGTCCGTTTTTGTAGCTTTGGGGCGAATATCGGCAAGCCGGTGGCTCAGCTGGCCGTGCGAAATGTTCACTGTGATCTTTCGCGGAGCTCCCATGCTGCTGGTTCTGTACCTCGTCTATAACGGACTTGCCCAGGTGAGTCTGGTGCGAGATACGTTCCTGTGGAGTTTCTTCAGGGAACCTTTCAATTGTGCGCTGGTCGCGTTGTCCATCAATCACGCCGCGTTTCTCAGTGAAATCTGGCGGGGCGGCATTCTGGCGGTCCCGAAGGGCATGGGGGAAGCGAGCGACTCCCTGAGACTGGGTAGTTGGACCAGAATGACCCGCGTTATTCTTCCTCTCGCTTTTCGGCTCGGCTTCTCTTCCTATCGAAACGAGACGGTCATGTTTGTCAAGGCAACATCAGTTGTCGGGGCAATTACAGTATTCGACTTGCTCGCATTCGCCAACGATGCTGTACAGCTGCGCTTTGATCCGTTTACTCCTTTCATTATGGCAGGGGTGGTTTACTGGGTCATGGTTCAGGCGCTGCAATTCGCGTTCAAACGGCTGGAAAGGCGGTTGTACCAACACGTGGTCATATAAGGTTTCCCCGAACAACATTGCAGCAAACTCCCGCCCACAGGGGGCGGCCCCTGCCCGTAATCCGACATCGCGCACGGGCAGAATAAAACGCGGGTGACCACGGGGGATCGCCCGCCGCGCCATCTTCTTGAAAACAGTTCGGATTCATGCAAAATCGGAACTGCCGTAAAGAGAAGTTGAGATGCGCATTGAAGAGGAAAAGCTGAGGCAAATCTACAGGAACTTTGCCGCACGGCTCGGCGCTGACGCCGCCGAGGCGGAGTGCTTTGCGTCTTGCCTGCCAAGAGCGGATATGCGCGGCCACACGACGCAGGGTATTGGCCTTTTGCCTTATCTGGTCGAACTGCTGGAACGGGGCGTCATGGAGTTTGGCCGCCAACCCGAAATAGTTCGGGACAACCCGGCATCAGCGCTAATCGACGGCAAGCGCGGCGTTGCCGGCAGGCCGGTCTCCGTCGCGCGCCGCGAGGACACCTTACGTCCCGCACAGGGATCTGAGCGCGTACGCTTGCACGGTGGGAGCGCAGCTGAATCGATACGAGATAATAAAGCCCATGGCATCCGTGTACGTCATGAAGAATGGCAGATGATCCGCGACGTTGCACAGCGTTTGCAACTGCATATCCCGCATGGAGAATGAAGACCCGAAAAGACGAGCGCCAGACGCCTTTACAGCAATAAAAACCCGAACGCAGCGGATATTACAATGATCATGAATGGCCGGGAGCGCACAAGACCGTCAAGGTTCCGTCCCGTTCCAAACTTGCAGGATGGCGACCTTCGCCTGCTGCGGGTTTTCGTCAGTGTTGTCCGTAACCGCGGGTTCTCTGCCGCGCAAACCGAGCTTAATATCGGTCAATCCACTATTTGCGGATACATTGCCAAACTGGAATACCGCCTCGCTTCACCGCGAACGCTGGTCCGCAACCTGAATTCGAAACGGTTCAATGCCATTATTCTGCCGGTTTTCCGCCCCCTGACACAAACAAAAGTGATCACGCTGGAACAGGCGGATTCTCAAATCCTGTATTGCGCGCGCAACCATCCACTGTATGGAAAAAGTCCGGGCAGCTCCCTTTGCAGACCGCACGCATATGGAAGGCTGGTCTCCCTACACATCGCGCGGACTGAATGTCGCCGCCAGCACAGTGGATGTGGAATGCCAGCTGTTGCTGATCCTTTCGGGGCGGTTCATCGGGTACCTGCCGGTGCATCATGCACAGAAGTTCGTTGAAACCGGCGAATTGTGGAGCCTGTCACATCCACAGCTGGACTATAGTTCCCGTGTATGCCTTTGCGTGCGTTCCGATGATGAAAGTGAGGCAACGATGCTTCTGATCAGGGCGGCGGAAGAACAAACAGGACGTGAATTTGCAAGTGAGGCCTGAGGCAATGAAGCGGCGCGGAACCCGGTTTTCCGGGAAAAGCGCAAAAGGGGTTATGCAGGCTGGATCTGCTGCCGTGCGAGAATACCCATTGTCGCGATCACAAGGCGCGACACTGTCAGGGCGCCCAGGCCGTCCACATCAACCTCCGGCATGATCTCGACGAAATCCATCGCACAGATGCGACCGCGCAGCGCGGCGCCCTCGATCAGGTCAAGCGTCTGGTAGTAGCCCAGTCCCGCCGGCGTGCGCCCGATCGTGTTCGGAGCGATTACCGGATCCATCGCATCAATGTCAACACAGATAATGATGTTCGAGTCCGGGGTGATTTCATCCAGCGCCGGTTGTACGCCACCGCGATATACGTCGCGCCCTGTAAAGAACTTGACGCCCCACGCCAGCGCATCTTCATAATCGTCGGAATGGCCGGAGCCAATACCACGCGCGCCCACCTGGATGATCTTCACGATATGCTCCATTTCCGAAGCCCGCCGCATATTTGACGAGAGCCCGAGGTGTTCGCCCATATGTTCCTTGCGCCAGTCGATATGGGCATCAATTTGCAGAATCGTGTATTGTTCCCCCGTGTCGCCCATCGCATCCAGCATCGGGATCGGGGTGGAATCGTCGCCGCCGATCAGGATCGGAACGACGCCGCGGCTTGCGATTGTCGAAACAGCCCGACGGATGGTAGCCCGGTTAGCGGCGAAATCGGTATCGCTCCAGGGCAGGTCGCCGCAATCAACGGCGCGTTTGGCGCCTTCGGGAAATGTCCGACCGCCTATATCGAAATTATGCCGGTCGATATTGGCGGCAAGCGAAGCGCCCGCTTTGCGCAAGGACTCCGGTCCATTACGGGCGTAGGCCCCCACCGAGCGGTAAGGGGTAGCGCAGGGCGCGCCGATGAATGCCGATGAGGCATCGATCCGCGACAGGTCGTTACAGGCTTCCAGTCCAAGAAAAGTATCGGTCTCGGGAGCGCCAAACAGAGCGGCAAGATCCGGTTTCTGTCTCATTACTGCCACCTTTCAGGATTCTGTGTTTTCAGCGTAACACGCAACATGTTCATCGCCTCGCTTGTCAGGGCGGCCATGGCGCCGCATAGCGCTCCGCATTGCCGCGCGCCGGGCGCGATATGGCGCGCGACATAAGGCATAGGGTACTCATGTTTTCTGATTTTTTCTATATTTGCCCAAGTGAACTTTTTACCCGGGCATTGTAAACCGTTTCCGGTTTCTCGCATAATAATCGGATGGTTTGTGCAAATTGCTCCGTGACGAACCGCGCGCCGGGCATCCGGCTGCTTGATAAAATGCGCGGTTCATGCTTCTATCGGGGTACGGGGCGGACACCGCGGAATAGTCTGCGGTTGGAGCTACGGGCAGACCGATAGCGGCCGACCCGAAATCGGCGCAGTAAAAACCATGCAAACCACTGATTCCGGTATTCTCATAAAAGAGGCCATTGCCATGCTGGAGAAAGCCCGCGCCTGGCGCACGGGAGGCAAATGGCTGGAAGACATCACCGAAAAAGTCGGTCCTCACATCCGCGACTGGGATATTGAGGAGTGCTGGAGGTGGAACCGCTGGCCGCACCGCGAGCGGCATTTTTCCGGTTCCGCCAATCAGGACATCGGCATCGACGCCGTGGCCGTGCGGCGCAGCGACGGACAGCACATTGCCATCCAGTGCAAGTCCCGACGACTGGATAACGGCAAACCGGCAGCCATTCGCAAAGAGGAACTGGATTCCTTCATGAGCGCGTCAACCTACTCGTTCTGGGCTGAACGCTGGCTGGTTACCAACGGAGAGGCGTCCTTTAGCCAACAGGCCGAAGCCGTCCTCTCCATGACGGGCGACCGTCCCGTCAAGACCGTTAACATCCATGCCGACCTGCTCGGCGAGAGCGGATGCCGCTCGGGACAGCACGAGGAATCGTGTCCGCACTGCCGGCCACAGGCGCCGCAAGAGGCGCGCCAGACCCGGCAATGTATGCAGGACGAGGCTGTAGCCGCTGCTGTCCGCGTTCTTTCCGAACATGCGCGAAGCGACAGCGGCGGACTGCCGGCCGGTCAGGCGCGCGGCAAAATCATCCTGCCTTGCGGCGCCGGCAAAACCCGCATTTCCCTGCGCGTCATTGAGCAACTGACCCCCGCCGCCGGCGTCTCCATCGTGCTCTGCCCCTCCATCGCCCTGGTCGCCCAAATCCGCCGGGAGTACCTGCAACACACGGTCCGCGAAATCAATGCCTTGGCCGTCTGTTCCGATCAAACCGCCGGTTATGATCCCGGCAAGGAGGACAAGCGCGACCTGTCCAAAGACCCTGCGGCCGATGGCAGCAACACAAGCGCGGCTGTAATCAAGGGGCGGGTCACCACGGATGCGGCAGAGATCGCAAGGTGGATCGAATCTGTCAGACAGAGCGAAGCCATCGGCGTCCTCTTCGGCACGTACCAGAGCGCGCACCGCGTGGCGAAAGCCCTGCGCGATACGCAAACGACGGCAGCGGTCATGATCGGAGACGAGGCCCACCGCACCGCCAGTCTGCGCAAGAACAAAAATGCCAGTACCCGGAGTACCCTGAACCTGCGCAACTTCACCCTGTGTCATGACCACGAGGCCTTCCCCGTCACCTACCGCATCTACCAGACGGCCACGCCGAGGGTCTACGACCAGAAAAAAGTCCAGCGCAGAAATGATCAGTGGATCGTGCGCTCAATGGACGACGAAACGGTATTCGGCGTGGAAATTTACCGGCGCAGTTATATTGACGCCGTGAACAATGGTTGGCTGTCCGACTACCGCATCATCGCCATCGGCGTCAATGACCCTGATTCTTACCGCGCCGCCAATCAGCTCGCCAAAGACACCCGCAGTAAAAAGACTCAACCTCTCACCACCGACCACTATATCCGCGGTCTGGCCTTCGCTCTGGTTATGGGCAATGCCGCGCGGCGCGATGATGACGCGCAGAAACAGGCGGCAATTCTCTCCTGTATTGCCTTTATGAACACGGTGGATAAATCAAGGAATATGGCCGCGGACCTTCAGTCAGACATCGTGAGGGAGTGGGTCAAGAGATATTTGCAGGACAATCTGCCGGACCGGCAACCCGCCGGCTACAAACTGCAACACCTCGACGCATCGTCCAGCGTCCTGTTGCGCGAGCAGGCCAAGGCCAATCTGGCGCGGGCTACCCGGGAAGAACCCTGCGGCGTTCTCAACGTAGGTATCTTCGGATAGGGCGCCGACTCGCCTTCTCTTGGCGCGGTAGCCTTTCTGGAACCACGCAAGAGTCCGATCGACGTGATTCAGGCTGTGGGCCGCGCCATGCGCACGGCGCCGGGAAAGGATACCGGCTATATCATCTGCCCCATCGTCATACCGCCGCAAGCCGACCCGGAGGAATGGTTGCAGACCGCTGCCCCGCAAGACGGCTGGCAGGAACTCGGTCAGATATTGCTGGCCCTGCGCGCCCACGACGAACGCATTGAAGACCAGCTGGCGGACTTGATAACCCTGTATATTCCACCGGCGCAGGAAGTAATCGCCACGGCGGTCAGCGTAGCGCCGCAAGGCAGCCGATCTATCCGTCACTACTACCATGTCGGGGCGAAGGATGAAGCGCAGAAAGTCGCGGAGCAGGTTGTGGAACGCAATGTCCGACCTGGAGATGCCGGCTTGCGCCCCCTGAACGAATTGCAAGGACGGATAAGGGAAGAACCGCCTGTTTTCGACACAACGGGCGCGCCCGGGCCAGCGCCGCTGACAGCGGAGAATGTTACTGCCACAGACATCCACACGCTGCTGACCACTCATCAAAACGCCGATGGCAGTACCGAAACGAGGGTTGACCGCGCTCCCCGCGAAAAGCCGGGGAAACACGCAACCCTTGCTCCCATCGACATCAGGGGTTCGAAGAAAAAGGCGCGGCGCATGATGAACAACGGTGAGGGCTCGCGCCTGCAACACACGACAAAGCGCAAGAAAAGCGGCGCTGCGGAACGCAGCAACCGCAACGCCCAACAAATGCTGTTACAGACCGGTTTGCACGAAAACACCCGCGCCATCCGCATGAACCTGCTTACCCGCTCGGGACTCAAGGGCAACAAGGTCGAGCGCGACCTGAACATCCTGCGTGATTGCGTACTGGAAGCGGGCCGCCATTTGCGCGAGGACGGCCTGCAATCCGCGCTGGCCCGCCATTTGCAAATGGATAATCTGGCCGAGGGTAAACGCAACGACAGCTGCAATGTGGCCGCCCTGCTGCTCATGAACGCCGCCATGCTCCATCAGCGCATTGCCGCCGGTAACTGGCTGACAGGAATCAGCAGTCTGTCGGCAATCAAGAATGACGCGAGGGTCGTGCAACGGGTGTGCCGCGAGTGGGAGCGCATCCTGCGCCATGATTTCCAGCCCGTGCTGGAACCGGCTCTGGAGACCGTGTACGCGGCGGAAAGCACCGGCAAAACGGCCGGTCTGGAAAAGGCCTTGCGCCATGTGGCCGCGGCCGCCCAGGAAATCGCGGCGACCTACGCCGACATGGGTACCGATCACGCCGGCCCGATCTTCAACGAATTCATGGGCAATCAGGCCAGCGACGGCGCATTTTTCACGCGCCCGGTGGCCGCCTCCATGGCCGCCCGCCTGACCCTGGACGCCTGTGGCGAGGCGGACTGGACGAATCCGCAAGTATGGCGCGACCACAAGACGGTCGATCTGGCATGCGGCAGCGGCACGCTGCTCGCCGCCATGCTCGCGGAAATGAAACGCCGCGCCCGGCAACAGGGCGCCGGCGATCATGCGCTCGCCGACCTGCAGAAGCTGGCCGTGGAAGGCACGCTCAAGGGGCTGGACATCAACCCGATGTCATTGCAACTGGCAGCCTCCCAACTGACGGCGGGCAATCGCAACATTCAGTACCGCAGGATGGGTCTGCATCTCATGCCCTATGGCCCCTCATCCGATACCGCCGCTGCAGGTCGGGTATCCACAGGCACGCTCGAACTGTTGGCGCAGAAAGCGATTGTCGAAAGAAGCAACGACTTTGTGCCGGATGACTCGATCGCATCGCAAGGCGTCTGGCAGGAGACGGACGCCACGCTGGAAGATATCGTGGAGGCAGTTAAAGACGCCCGTATAGTCATCATGAATCCGCCATTCACCAATCGGAGCAATGTGGGTGAAAAGTTTCCCAGAGAAACTCAGGAACAACTACGATCCCGCATTGACCGTATGGGAGCCCTGCTGGTGAATAATGACTCCAAACTCAAGAACTTCGTCAATAAGAATTCATTAGGCAGGCTATTTGATGCGTTAGCAGACAAGTGTGCCGATGCACAACGAAATGTAACAACAACCATCAGTCCGACGATTGCACTGTCGAACACATCAGCAGTGCAGGCTAGACGTGTTCTGGCCCAGCGTTACCACATTCATACGGTGTTAACCTGTCATCAGCCGGGCAAGATTAACCTGAGCCAGAACACCAGCATCAACGAAAGCATCATGGTGATGCGTCGCCATGATATGCCCCCCCCCCCCCCCCCCCCCCGACACGCTTCATCAATCTGGACCGGCTGCCTGTGGACGACGCCGGGGTTGCCGATCTGCACGAATGTCTTGCGGGCTGCGAGCAAGGGGCAATCCCCAACGGCTGGGGTGAAATATCGTACTGGCCCGCCGAACGCATCAAGGCCGGCGACTGGACGCCGGCAATCTGGCGTTCCCCTGAACTGGCGGAAGCGGCACACGCCTACGCCAGCCACCCCGTCCTTTGCCCCATCGGGGCAGCCGGCGTTGCGGGGAGTTTCCCCATACTGAAATCGAAGGGAGCGGAGGCTCATCTGACGATAAAAAGCACGCCCGATGAATACTGGATTCCGAAGCAACCCGACAAGACGGTACGCGAACTGGGTGAGGGAGTATATTCCTCTGAAGTAACCCGGATCCTGCAAAAAGCCGGACATCTGCTGATCACCGCTGGGCAAGATACCAGCGCCGTCCGGCTTACCGCCACTGCCGCCGATGAGCGATACGTTGGCAACGGCTGGATGCCGGTCACCGGGCTGTCCGTACCGGAAGCGAAAGCCGCGGCCGTATTCGTGAATGCAACGCCCGGGCGTTTGCAACTCATGCGCAATCCGGGGAAAAAGCTCGCCTTCCCTGCGTACAGCGTCGCCGAAACGGAAAACATCCGCATCCCCGATGTTACCGACGACCGCATCCTCCGCATCCTCGCCGCCTGCTGGGAACGCACGAGGGACATGCAGGTACCGCAGTTCCGCGACGGCGAATGCGAGGTTCGCCACCTCTGGGATGAGGCGGTAGCCGAGGCCATGGGCTGGGACGCCGGCGAGCTGGCGCGCCTGCGCGGTCTGCTCAACCGCGAACCCCACGTACGCGGTCTCGGCTACAATCAGTACGCAGACGCGGAGGATACGGAACCTGCATAATCAGTAGCGGCGAACCGGCGCCCCAACTATCACTCCCCCCTTGAGGGGGAGTCGGCAAGGCAAGGGCGTCAGCCCGCCGGCGCGCCGGTGGGGGGCGGTCGGAGGATACCCTGACCGGGCGCCGCACAGCGCCGGGACAGCCCGAACCCGATCCGGCAAGACGGAGGGGCATTCCCGTCCCCCCACCGAATCAGCCTTCGCCTTCGGCTCGGCTTCTTCGACTCCCCCTCAAGGGGGGAGTGACAGCTAACTCGGCTTTTTCGGCTGCCCCGCTTCCCGCAATTAAAACTCGACCACGCTGCGGATCGATTCTCCGGCGTGCATCAGGTCGAACGCATCGTTAATTCTGTCCAGCGGCATTTTATGGGTGATCAGATCGTCGATGTTTATCTTCCCCTCCATGTACCAATCGACGATTTTCGGTACATCGGTGCGGCCGCGCGCCCCGCCGAACGCGGTGCCGCGCCAGACCCGTCCGGTGACGAGTTGAAACGGCCGCGTGCTGATTTCCTGGCCGGCTCCCGCCACTCCGATAATGATGCTTTCGCCCCATCCCTTGTGGCAGCATTCCAGCGCCTGGCGCATCAGGCCGGTATTGCCGACACATTCGAAGCTGTAGTCTGCGCCGCCGCCGGTAAGATCAACGATATAAGGCACCACATCCCCCTCGACCTCGGCGGGATTGACAAAGTGCGTCATGCCGAACTTTTCAGCCAGGGTCTGCCGCGCCGGGTTGATATCGACACCGACAATTTTATCCGCCCCGGCCAGCCGCGCGCCCTGTACCACATTCAGGCCGATACCACCCAGACCGAAAATGACGACATTGTCGCCCGGGCGCACTTTGGCGGTATTGATCACCGCGCCAATGCCCGTGGTGACGCCGCATCCGATGTAGCAGACCTTGTCAAAAGGCGCATCGGGGCGAATTTTCGCCAGCGCAATTTCAGGCACAACCGTGTGGTTGGAAAAAGTCGATGTTCCCATGTAGTGAAACAGCTTCTGACGACCGATCGAAAAGCGGCTGCTGCCGTCGGGCATGATCCCCTGCCCCTGGGTAACACGAATCGCCTGACACAGGTTGGTCTTTCCACTGGTGCAGTATTCGCATTGCCGGCATTCGGGAGTGTACAGGGGAATCACGTGATCCCCTTCATTCACGCTGGTCACGCCTTCGCCCACCGCAACCACCACTCCGGCTCCCTCATGCCCCAGAATCGCCGGAAAAAGTCCCTCGGGGTCAGCGCCCGAACGGGTAAACTCATCGGTATGGCAAATCCCGGTCGCCTTGATTTCGACCAGTGCCTCGCCCGCTTTCGGGCCATCCAGATCGACCGTTTCTATTTCCAGGGGTTTGCCCGCCTCGTAAGCTACCGCCGCTTTCGTTTTCATCTCTATGTGCCCGGTTTATCCAAGATGAGTAATTATATACCTGCTTTTTGTCAGTGACAGGTATAATCGTGGCTATTATGGAGAAAACCTGTTGGATATAACTGAAGACCGCAAGGTTGCGCAAATCACGCAGCCATGTGACGAAGGCTGGCGAAGAAACAGGAGCAGCTTTTGAAGAGTAAACAGTATGATTTTATCGTCATTGGCGGGGGCAGCGGCGGTATCGCTTCGGCCCGGCGGGCAGCGCAATACGGAGCGCAGGTCTTGTTGATCGAGGCGGGTCGGCTGGGAGGCACCTGTGTCAATGTCGGATGTGTACCGAAAAAGGTCATGTGGAACACGTCGCAGATCGGGGAAACACTGCAAATGGCGGGGCATTACGGGTTTGACATTACCGAAAACGGCTTCGACTGGCCGTTGCTCAAGTCCTCCAGGGATAGCTATATCAAACGGCTCAATGACATCTACCGGCGTAATCTGGATCAGTCCGGCGTGGAGGTCGTGGAGGGAGTGGCCGGATTTGTGGACGGGCGCACCGTTCGTGTGAACGGAAACGATTATTCAGCCTGCCACATCCTCATTGCCACGGGCGGCAGCCCCACCGTTCCGGACATTGCCGGCGCCCGCTACGGTATTACCAGCGATGGATTTTTCGATCTGGATCATCAGCCGCGCGCAATACTGGTGATCGGCGCGGGCTATATCGCGACCGAGTTGGCCGGGTTGATGCGCGGGCTGGGCAGCCGCGTGTCGGTTCTCTTGCGCAAGGATAAACTGTTACGAACATTCGACCATGATATACAACAGGCGGTCATGCAGGAGATGGCCGCGGCGGGCATTGAAATTCTTCCCAACGTTGTAATCGCTTCCCTGGTCAGCAATTCCGGAAGCCTCGGATACCGCGATCGGGATGGATCAGGCAAGGACGGTTACGACTGCATTATCTGGGCGGTCGGTCGTCATCCGCGGGTGGAGCGACTTGCTGTTGATGGGGCCGGAGTCGGTATCGACGCGCGCGGATATATTGAAGTCGATCAGTTTCAGAACACTACGGCAAGCGGCATTTATGCCGTTGGCGATGTGACCGGCAGGGCGCAATTGACGCCAGTGGCGATCGCCGCGGGGCGCCGGTTGTCCGACCGGCTGTTTGGCGATCAGCCGCAGGCGAAACTCGACTACAGCAATATTCCCACCGTCATTTTTTCGCATCCCCCGGTCGGTACGGTCGGCTTGTCGGAAGCCGGCGCTGTGGAAAAATACGGCAACGATACGATCCGGGTATACAAAAACCGGTTCGTTGATATGTATTTCGCGGTCGCCGAACATAAACCGCGAACACTATTGAAGCTGATTGTGCAAGGTGAAAACGAGAAGGTGGTCGGCTGCCATGTGGTCGGTCGCGGCGCCGATGAAATGATCCAGGGGTTTGCGGTCGCAATCAGGATGGGGGCGACCAAAAGGGACTTCGACAACACGGTCGCTATTCATCCCACCGCGGCGGAAGAGCTGGTAACACTCACGTCATCCCCCTCCTGACCGTTGCCGGGACGTCTTTGTGATTTTCGCCTGTCCCGCCGCGACCGCGCTATTCCGCCAGTTTCGGGTCGTGGGGAAAGTGACTCAGTAATTCATAGCCGTCTTCGGTGATGACGACCTGCTCCTCGAGTTTCACGCCCTCCTTGCCGCCGGTTTCGCCAATATACGCTTCGACGGTCAAACACATACCCGGCTTGAGAACACCGTCATAACCGTTCGACTCCCACCCCTCGGGATAAAAGATTGCGGGATATTCATCGCATAGCCCGACACCATGATATTTCACCCCGTACTGCAACTCACGGTACTTCGGGTCCAGCCGATTACCGCCGAACGTCATCTCCCTGAATGTGAGACCGGGCTTCAATGCCTCCATGTTTTCCATAATGTGTTCCCGGGCCACCCGGAAAAGCTGCTTTTGCTCTTTGCTGGCGCGGCAATCGCCGGCAACCCAGCTGCGCGATATGTCGACACAATATCCATAGACACCGACCAGGTCCGTGTCGAGAGCGACCATGTCTTGCGGCTGGATGATACGCGGCCCGCATTCGGCCATCCATGGATTGGTGCGCGGCCCGGAAGACAGGATTCGGGTCTCAATCCAGTCGCCGCCCCGCTTGATATTGCCTGCATGCAGGTATGCCCACAGCTCACTCTCGCTGATACCGGGCCGGATTGCAGCCTCGAACTCGTGCAATGCGGCATCGCAGGCAGCGATGGCACAGCGCATGGCCTTCAGTTCATTTTCATTTTTGATCTCCCTGGCCGTTTCCATCATGGCCATTCCGGGCATAATCCCGATCCCGACCCGATCCAATGCACGCACCCCGGCAACTTCCAGTTTGTCCACTGCAAGCCGGCGGTTGCCGGCGCCGTGCTGTCGCAGCAGCTGATCCACTTCGAGGGCGAACTTCTGTGCGAACTCGTCACATCGACTGCCGCCGGAAAAATAGAAAAACCCGGACAGAGTCCTGATTTCATCGATCAACGGGAGATGCTCGCTCAAATGCCGACATTTACGAAAATCGAACAGAACGACCGGGCCGTCAGTGGCTATGAAGCAGCATCTGGCCGCATTGTGGGTAATCCACAGCTGCATGTTCGTGCTGTCGGTGGCATAACGTACATTCAGCGGGTCGAACAGCAAGGCGCCCGCATAATCGTTTTTTCGCAACTGCCCCCTGACCCGTTCCAGGCGATATTCCCTGAGCGCCTGCATATCCGGCGCTTCCACCCCTGACGCCGCCCATTCATCAAAAGCCAGCTGGGTCGGACCAATTTCAATGCGATCATTGTCGGCAGGCGTATTATCCGGCTTGCGCATGAAACTCCCGCGCAACGCGCTTTGTCTTGTCTGCATGGCTGCGGGCGCCTCTCTCCTGAAGTAAAAGTGAAGCGAAAATAAAGCAAAAACCGAGTGAAAATCAAATAAAAATCGAACGATCCAGTCAGTCCTGTATGCGGATGACAGTTCTTCCGAAGTTACTGCCGTCCAGATAACCGCCGAACGTTTCAGCGAGATTTTCGAAGTCCACGACACGAGTCAGAATCTTGTCCAGATTCCGCGGCCTGAGGTCTCCTCCCAGCCTGTTCCACAGATCGGAACGCATTCGGGACGGCATTTCAATCGAATTTATCCCCAGCAGTGAAACCCCCCTCAGGATAAATGGCATGACCGTTGTATTCAGCCGGAAATCATCCACGAGCCCGATGCTGGCGATATTTCCCCAGGGTTTCACGGTGCGGGTCAGCCAGGCCAGCGTCTCCCCTCCCGCATTATCCACGGCCCCGCCCCAGATTGCCTTTTCCAGAGGGCGGCTTCCCGGATTGATTTCATGCCGATCCACAAAATCGGTCGCTCCAAGCCGGCCGAGAAATTCATATTGCTCCTTTTTGCCGGTAAACGCGGTCACCTGATACCCCCTGGAAGACAGAATATCAATCGCAATCGATCCAACGCCTCCGGTTGCCCCCGTAACCACAACCGGTCCATGCCCGGGGGTCTGGCCGTTTTGTTCCATACGCATGACAGCCATGGCGGCGGTGAATCCGGCAGTACCCAGTATCATCGCCTGCTTCAGGCTCAATCCGGCTGGCAGAGGCACGACCCAATCCCCTTTCACCCGGGCCACTTCCGAATACCCGCCATCGGACGTTTCCGATAATCCGCATCCGGCGACCAGCACCTCATCCCCTTCCCGGTAGCGGTTATCGCTCGACTCAATCACCACGCCGGACAAATCAATGCCCCCGTTCAGTGGATATTGCCGGAGAATTTTTCCCTTGCCTGTGGCCGCCAGTACATCCTTGTAATTCACTCCCGACCACTTGACACTGATGACAACGTCTCCCGCGGTCAGATCATCCAGCGTAAGTTGTCGGAAACCCGCTGTAATTTGTTTTTCGATCTCGTCTATCCTGTATGCGTTGAATGAATTCATGATAAAGACTCCGCGTGGTGGCTGAAGTTACAGGTAATGCAGTATGACCAGCAGGGAAACATTGGCCAGTATGCCGGCTGCTGCGTCATCCAGCATGATGCCCGCGCCTCCCCGTATTTTCCGGTCGAGCGCACGGATTGGCCAAGGCTTCAGAATGTCGAATAGCCGAAACAGAACGAATCCCAGCAACAGGTTGAGCGCCTGCGGCGGAATCAGGGCCATTGTAATGAGCATGCCTGTGACCTCATCCCAGACAATGGCCGGATGATCATGAGTATCAAGTGAATCGGCCGCCGCCCGGCAAATGAAGATCCCGCACAGAAAGCAAACCAGGGTCGCTGAAAGATAAATAAAATCCGAAACTCCGGACAATGCCCATACCAGAGCAACCCCGAACACGCTGCCCCAGGTACCCGGAGCAAAGGGCAACATTCCACTACCGAGGCCCAGCCCAAGCAGATTGGAAGGAGGGGAAACCAGATTATGAAAGGTCAACCCGGGGATGTCCCCTGACCTCTTTTGCGACCTTGTCCAGTACACCATTAACGTATTTATATCCGTGTTCAGAGGCGAAAACCCTGGCAAGACCGACCGCCTCATCAATGATCACATTGACAGGCGTGTCAGCCTCATATTTCAATTCATAGGCCCCCACCCGCAGGATCGCATGTTCAATCAAATCCACTCTTTCCAACTCACGGTCCAGGAAACAGGATAACAAACGGTCTATCTCCGGGGCATGGCGTGGAATCCATTTGATCAGCTCCTGGAAATAATCGAGATGGCGGTCCGCCAGATTCTGATTGCGGATGAAACTGCTTTCAATTTCCGCCGGGGGCTGACCGGTGACCTGCCATTGATACAGCGCCTGCACCGCGCACGATCTGGCAAGATGCCGACTGTTTCTCATTACCCATCCCCGGTCAGGGTTTCCAGGGAGTCCATGAGGCTGACCATTTCCAGCGCCGCCAGCGCCGCATCGGCGCCCTTGTTGCCCGATTTTGTTCCGGCCCTCTCGATCGCCTGCTCCAGGGTATCGGTAGTCAGTACGCCAAATATGACCGGCGCTCCCCCCTCACTCCCCAATCTTGCGATGCCCTTGGCGCACTCACCGGCAACATAATCGAAGTGCGGGGTGGCGCCGCGTATCACCGCTCCCAGGGTAATCACCGCCGACCAGCGATTCGAACGCGCCAGTTTTCCGGCTATAACCGGAATTTCGAAGGCGCCGGGAACCCAGATGCAGTCAACATCCGCTTCCGCTATGCCGTGGCGGACAAGGGTATCCATTGCGCCGGCAACCAGCCTGTCCGTTATGAAGTGATTGAACCGGGCCGCAACGATCGCGTACCTGCCTTTACAATCCACAAAATTTCCACTTATCTCATTCATTATCGCAGGGACAGGTCAAGGGGGAAGCCTGTTCATTTCGCCGCAGGGAAAGGCTCCGGCGCCTGCCCCTCGGCGGGCCCGGTTTGCCTGATCTGCTCATGTTGTTTGTTCCAGTCCGTCAACTGCTGCGGGGTTTCGATATAGTCGAGCACTTCCAGGCCAAACCCGGAAAGGGCGTGGGCTTTCTTTTTCCGTCCAAGCGCTACAATCCGGCTGACGCGCAGGTCGGCGAGGATTTGTCCACCCGCCCCCAGCATTCTGAGATTCTCGGCATGATTTTCATGATCCGGGGTAATTTCCGCCGACTCGGCTTCTCGCGACTGGATAGCCATCATATCGCCATGCAGGGAAATACGGTTCACCAGCTCTTCTATCTTTTCATTGTAGGAAAGAATGATGATCACGCCTGCGTCCTGACCGGATATGATCTCAATCGCATTTTCCAGAGTCCAGCTCCATGGTGAAGAAGGACTCAGCACGACATCCAGCAATCCGCGATGGATATGTACGCGCACAGGTATGACCCGGCGCGGCGCTATCGTACCCTTGACGAGGGCAAGATGGGTTCCCCCTTTCTCTACGTCATGGTATACGAATGAACGAAATTTCCCCGGCTTCAGGTCTAGGTGACTTTCCGACACCCGGCGAACGGTGGGGTTGTTTTGCAGTCGATAACGGATCAAATCGGCGATCGCGCCAATTTTCAGTCCATGCTTGCGCGAGTATTCAATCAAATCGGGCAATCGCGCCATACTGCCGTCATCTTTCAGGATTTCACAAATGACACTGGAAGGCTCATAGCCGCATAATCTGGCCATATCCACGCTTGCTTCCGTATGGCCTGCGCGGGTCAACACCCCGCCGGTCTGGGCCTTGATCGGAAATATGTGCCCGGGAGTGACAATATCATCGGGCCTGGCGCCGGCGCTCACCGCCGCTCGCACAGTCATGGCGCGGTCCTGTGCGGAAATGCCGGTGGTTACTCCTTTGGCAGCCTCTATCGAAACGGTAAAGTTGGTTGCAAAACGGGCATTGTTCCTGCTTACCATCAATGGCAGTTCAAGCTGATTGCAGCGCTCTTCGGTCAGTGTCAGACAAATCAGCCCGCGCCCCTCCGATGCCATGAAATTGATGTGTTCCGCGGTGACGCATTGTGACGCTACGAGCAGATCCCCCTCATTTTCCCGATCCTGATCATCGACCATGATTACCATCCTGCCCTGGCGGTAATCTTCCAGCACATCTTCGATCCGGTTTATGGCAAGTAGCTCTTTATTCATGCTCGTGTTTACCGATTCCCCGGGTGCGCGACGTTGAAGCGGCTGTCGAAGCGACCCATCCGATCAATATAACGCGCAATCTGATCAACTTCAATGTGTACCCCATCTCCTTCATCAAGTTTTCCCAGAGTGGTATTTTCAAGCGTATGGGGGATCAGCGCAACCTCGAATGTCGTCTGCTCCCGCTCATCCGAAACCCGGTTGCTGGTCAGGCTTACTCCGTTAATCGCGACAGAACCCTTGTGTGCGACGTATCGTCCGATCATGTGCCCGACCGCAAAGAAAAAGGTCGCAAATTTTGCCCCGTCCCTGCGTTTTGTCAAGGTGGCAAGACCGTCGACGTGACCGCATAGCAGATGCCCTCCAAGCGGTGTCTGAAGGGTCAGGGCGGTTTCCAGATTGACTTCAGCGCCGTGTTGCCAGGTTTGCATGAGACATTTTGACAGCGTTTCCTGCGATATATCGAAACGCAGGAGCGCATCTTCCACGCCGGTCACAGTCAGGCAGGCGCCATTGACGGAGATACTGTCGCCCAATGATATACGCTGCGGGTCGAGGCGGCCGCATCTGCCTCCCGGCCTTATTGCGAGTTCCATGCCGTCGGGCGTCGGGCGCCCGAAAACAACTTCGCCGATACATTGAATGATTCCGGTAAACACGATAGCGGCCCCGCCAATCCGGGTTACCCTGCATCAAGGGTAATTTTCAGATCACGCCCGATCATGACCGCGTTACGATATTTGAGCCTTATCCTGTCAGAAAGCCTGTCAAGCCCCGCGATCAGGAACATATCCCTGCCCCCCCCTCCCAGGAGATCGGGAGACATATAGACAATTATTTCATCGACCAGGCCCTGTTTCAGCATGCCGCCGGCCAGACTGGCCCCCGCTTCCAGCAAAACCGTATTCATCTTCCTCCTGCCCAATTCCTGCATGACCCATTGCAGATCAATGCCGCTGTGGCCGTGATTACGGGAATTTCTCCCGCACTTGATAATCTCGGTCCCGCCTGCTGAAAACATTTCAATAATTTCCCGATCCCGGCTGGCGGTAATGATCAGTACCTGCCCGTCCGATGCAAGAATTTTCGAATCGACGGGCATACTCAGGTTTGTGTCGAGGACAATCCGGCAAGGCTGGCGGGACACGTTTTCCAGCCTGACGTTCATCAGGGGATTGTCTCTCAGAATCGTCCCGACTCCGGTCAGCACGGCTGAAGACGCCGCTCTCGCCTTTTGTCCGTCCAGCCGCGCGGAGGGACAGGTGATCCATTGGCTTTCGCCACTGGACATGGCCGTTTTACCGTCCAGACTGGCCGCCATTTTCAGCGTCACCCACGGCATACCGGTTGTCACTCTTTTCAAAAACCCGCGATTTTGCTCTTTCGCCCGGGATCGTCCCATGCCGGTCAACACCTCGATTCCGCTGTCTCGCAACTCGGCGATTCCAGACTGACCAGGCGGCAAATCCGGATCTTCCAGCGCCACAACTACGCGGGCTATGCCGGCCTTTTTAACGGCCTTGACGCAGGGCGGGGTTCTGCCGTAACGACTGCACGGTTCCAGCGTGACATAAAGTGTAGCCCCTTTTGCCGCCTTGCCGGCCTGTTTCAGAGCCATTATTTCCGCATGGTCGCCTCCTGCGTACTGATGCCAGCCTTCTGCGATGACGTTGCCGTTTTTGACGATCACACATCCGACCATGGGATTCGGGTGAGTGGTATACAACCCCCTGTCTGCCAGTTTCAGCGCGCGCGCCATGATCCTTTCGTGTTCGGACGCGGCATTATCTGCAACAGGAGAAAATTTCACGGCGGCAACGTCATCCTTAGGCGCGGGGGGCGGCAACCACTGCCGACCCTGCCGGAAGCCGTGGAACGGGTTCACTGTTCGGAATTCTCTGGCACAAGGGGAGATTGCCGATCATCCGGCAATCCGGGCAGTGAGGCTTTCAGTTGTTCGATTTCGTCACTGAATTCTTCCATACCCCGGAACCTGCGATAGACAGACGCAAACCGCACATAGGCTACCTCATGCAGTTTCTTCAGCTCGTACATAACCACCTCGCCAATCTGACTGGCTTCAATCTTCTGCTCCGCCTGATGCGTGAATTGCCTCATAATACCATTGAGCAGCCTCTCGACAGCGTCGCTTTCTATCGGGAGCTTTTCCAGAGACCGCATAATGCCGCGGCGCAGCTTGTCTACGTCAAAGCGTTCACGACGGCCATCGGCCTTGATCACAACCGGCATGTCGAAAACCATCTTCTCCAGAGTGGTAAATCGCCGGGCGCATTGCTGACACTCGCGTCGACGACGGACGTTCTCGCCGTTGTCGCTCAGTCTCGACTCGATTACCCGGGTATCACCGGCGCTGCAAAAAGGGCAGTGCATGATATTCGGGCGCAATCAGGGTTGTGCATCCACGGCTCCCTCTTTCTGAACCGGCAACATGTCCTCCCGACTGATACCGAAAACAAGCACCGCCGGACTGGCCACGAAAACCGAAGAGTAGGTGCCGACGATAACGCCGATCAGCAAGGCGACAGAAAACCCGCGGATGACCTCGCCGCCGAATATGAGCAGGGTCAATACGACGAGCAGCGTGGTCAATGAAGTCAGCAGGGTTCGCGGCAATGTCTGATTGATCGAGATATTCATGATCGCCGTGACATCCCTTTTTCGCATCTTGCGGAAATTTTCACGAATGCGGTCGTACACGACAATCGTATCATTCAGTGAGTATCCAATTACGGCGAGCACTGCGGCCAGTACAGGCAGGGAAAACTCCAGCTGAAACAGGGAAAACGCGCCGACTGTAAGCAATACATCATGGGCCAGGGCGATCACCGAACCCACGGCAAACCTCCATTCGAACCGCCATGTCACATAAACCAGTATGCCCAGCAAGGCATACAGCATCGCCAGCCCCCCCTGATTGGTCAGCTCACTACCTACCTGCGGCCCGACAAACTCGACCCGGCGCATTTGCACCCGACAGTCAGCCGTCACTCCGCCGGACAGGCATTGTTGTGAATCGTGTACGGCAGACTCGACCAGAACCTCATTCCAGGGTACCCGAAGCGCCTCCATGACGCGGCTGCTGATTTCGGCGGCGCTGCTATCCTGCCGCGAAAAAGCGGCCGGCAGACGCACCATGACATCCCGGGTCGTGCCGAAATTCTGGACAATAGCGTCTTCGAAGCCGTTTTCAACGAGCGTCGCCCGCACCGTTTCAACCTCAACCGGCTGCTCATAGCCAACCTCCACCAGTGTCCCGCCGGTAAAATCAATTCCCGGATTCAGGCCTCTTGCCACGAGGCTGCCGACGCTGATCAGAGCCAGAATCGAAGAAAGAATCAGCGCCAGTTTCCTCTTGCCGAGAAAGTCGACCGTGGTTTGTCTCTTGAGAATTTGCATTTGGCTAAATCGAAAGTTCCTTTACGTTCCTGCCGCCATAAAACCAGTTGACCAGCATGCGAGTCAGAATGATCGCGGTAAACAGCGAGGTCATGATGCCGACACTCAGCGTAACCGCGAAGCCCTTGATCGGACCGGTGCCGAAGTTGAACAGGACGACCGCTGCGATCAGTGTCGTGATATTGGCGTCAATGATCGTCGACAACGCCCGATCATAGCCCATATGAATGCTGGCCTGGGGCGAATTGCCGTTCCTGATTTCCTCCCGGATCCTTTCAAAGATCAGGACATTGGCATCCACTGCCATACCGACTGTCAATACGATCCCGGCCACCCCCGGTAATGTCAGTGTTGCCTGCAACATGGATAATACGGCGACAATCAGTACCAGATTCATGGTCAGCGCGATCATTGCGGCAAAACCGAACACGCGGTAGTAGACTGCCATGAACACGAGAACGAGAACCAGCCCCATCATGACCGAAAGGAAGCCCTGATCGATATTGGCTTGCCCCAGACTGGGTCCCACCGTACGTTCCTCAATGATTTCGACCGGCGCGGCCAGAGCGCCCGCTCTCAGCATCAATGCCAGGTCCCTGGCTTCATCGACCGACTCAAGCCCCTCGATCTGATAACGCTTGCCGAGCTGGTCGCGAATGACCGGCGCAGTCAGCACTTCCTCAATGCGTTTGCTGGTACGCACCAGGCGCCCCTGTTCATCGGTTACGAGGTTGCCGTCGGCGTCTTTCCTGTTTTCCGAAACCAGTTCGAGATAGACGACTGCCATGCGATTGCCGATGTTTTCCCCGGTGACCCGGCTGTTGATCGCCGCGGCCTCGGCGTCCAGCGTTATACTGACAATCGGAGAACCTGTCTGCGTATCAAGGCTGGCCGCGGCGTCGACGATATTATCGCCGGAGTAGATCACTTTCCTGAACAGCAGAATACGTTGCCCATCGCGGTACCGGTACAGTCTCGAACCCGCGGGAGCCTGCCCGGACTCGATCGCCGCATCGTTGTTCTGTTCATCCACGAGGTGCATTTCCAGCGTTGCCGCCCTGCCCAGTATCGCTTTTGCCCGCGCGGTATCCTGTACCCCCGGCAACTGAATTACGATGCGGTCATCCCCCTGTCGCTGCACCACCGGCTCTGCCACGCCCAGCTGGTCGACCCGGTTTCTCAACGCGGTCAGGTTTTGCTCGAGCGCAAACTCGCGAATATCCTGAATCTGCTCTTCGCTCATGCGCAGCAGCAGTATTTCGGGATTATTTTCATGTTCCCGGATATCCGGATCAGGGTAGGCCTCCTGCAACACCTCCAGCGCCTGGATACGCTGCCCGGGGTTGCGGATTACCACTTCCAGCTCTCCCGATGGCCCCCGCGTTACGCTTCGGTAGCGCAACTTGTTTTCTCTCAGCGTGGCTTTGATGTTGTCCTCATAGCGGTCCTTCGCGCGGGTGATCGCGCCTTGCATATCAACCTGCAACAGAAAATGAACCCCACCTCTCAAATCAAGCCCCAGATACATCGGCAAGGCGCCCGAATCGATCAACCATTGCGGCGCCCCGGGCAGCAATGTCAAGGCAATGGAATAATTTTGCCCCAGCCCGGTTTCCAGCAATTCCCGGGCGCGCAGCTGGTCTTCATCGTTGTTGAACCGAATGCGGATGCCTTTTTCGTCCAGGGAAAGCGACTTGACCGCAACGGAGCCCGACTCCAGTATCGATTCAACACGAGCCAGCTCACCGGACTGGATACTGAAGCCGCGGGCGCCGCGCACCTGGATTCCGGGATCATTGCCGTAAATATTCGGCAGCGCGTAAAAAAGTCCGGTTGTGACCACCACAAGGACAAGAATATACTTCCACCAGACAGTTCGATTCAGCATGGGAGGTGTCGGAGCCAGGACCCGGGCGGTCAGAACTTGACGGTACCCTTTGGCATCATCTGTGAAATAGCGGGACGCTGAACCTTTACCGAGACTTCCGGCGCAATTTGCACCGTTACGAAACTGTCATCAACATCGGTGATTATGCCGAGAACCCCACCGTTCGTTACCACTTCATTCCCTTTTTCCAGCGATGCCACCATGTTGCGGTGCTCCTTGGCGCGCTTTTGCTGAGGGCGAATCAACAAAAAATAAAAGACCACGAAGATCAGAATCATTGGCAGTATTCCGACCAGACCACCGCCGCCCAGACCTTCTTGCGCCCACGCATCTGAAATTAAAAAATTCATATATTTCGTCCGGTTATCCCGTATTCCAGGGAGCAGTAAACAATCAATGCCCGATAATTGAGGTCAAGCCCCGCTTCTTCGGGTGCAATTATGCCATAACCGGATATTGAATGGGGAGATTGTGCCGGATTTTCCGATTTCTCCAGCTGTTGGACATGGACGACGGCCCGCGGAGCGCCGTTCGATGTTCGTGCGGTATCAAACGACAGGGCGGCACAAAGACCTTTCGGGCGCCTACGGATTGCTGTGATACGCGCCGTGGTTGTTGCCCCTCGCGGGGTGACCGGACAGGAAGACCGGGCAGACGCCGAAGCGGCGGCGCCTGATCTTTCAGGCGGTTTCCCGGTTACTGAAACAGGCTTCGAATTTTGCCTTGCCCTCTTTGCCAAACAAGCGCTCGCACAACTCCGGCATGCCTTTCATGGCCATCAGTTCCTCATGCCTGTAAAGCAGCGCCAGACGGGAGCGCCGGCGCAGGAGGTCGGCCAGTGTCACGATCATTTCACGCTCCCGTAAATGATCAATTTCACACAGGCGCAGCCCGCTGCCGGCAAGCGCCGGGGCCGCCAGGGCGGGATTTGCCGCGACCGCATCCAGTATCGCCCCCGCTTCCCTGCCGTAGCGCCTCCATAACCGTTCGGCCAGTGGTTCTCCAGTGTCAGGCGCCCGCTCACCGGCGATTCCGGCCTGCGCGGCGCGCGTCAGGAATGCCGCGCGCGCTCCCGCCCCCGGCTCACCGTACCAGCACGACGGCCTGTGCGCCAGCGTGACCCCAAGCGCCGAAACCTGCCGGCATACTTCTTCCCCGATATTGATGCAGTCCGTCAGCTTGCCTCCGAAAATGCTGATTTGCCGATGCGACCGATCCGTTTCGATCACATGCCGGCGTGAGAGTTGCAGAAAATCCATGGCGGCATCGGCTCCCCGGGGAACGACGAGGGGGCGCACTCCGCAGCGCTCCGCTATGATATCCGACCTGGTCAGCGGCCGTGGCAAGTTCAATCGGGCATTGATATTGGACAGAATAAAGTCCCGGTCGCGGTCGGTGACAACAGTATCGGGCGTATCGACCCGGGTATCGGTCGTCCCGATACAGGTACGGTTGGCCATCGGTATGGCGAAGAACAGGCGGCCATCGTCGGCGAAGAAAGTCAGTACCTTGCCGCTGTCCCCGATTCCGGGAACGATCAGGTGGATGCCTTTCGACAGGACATGCCGGTGCTCTGTCCTTGTGCCCGCCGCCCTATTCAATGTATCGACATAGGCTCCGGCCGCATTGATCAGCACCTTGCAACGGATGCCAAGACTGCGCCCGGAAACGCCGTCTTTCGCCAGCACCCGCCATTCGCCTCCCGCGCTGCGCAACTCCACCGCTTCCACATAGTTGGCAGCCAGACAGCCGTGGTCCAGCGCTGAACGGATAAACCCGAAAACAAAGCGTGCATCGTTATCAAACAGGTAGGCGTCCGAGTACTCCAGCCCGCCGATACTGCGCTCCGTATTGATGACCGGCTCCACAGCCTTGATGGCGGCTGGACGCAAATAGCGGGGCGGACGGGTGTATCCCTGTCCGATCAACCAGTATAACCAGGCGCCTGCCAACAATGCCGCAGGACGGCGGCGGAACCCGTGGGAAACAGTCGTCAGAAAGCGGATTTCGCGGACGGCGCAGGGAAATCGCCGCATCAGTTCATTGCGCGACTTGCATAACTCCGCCACGAGGCCGAATTCGTAACTTTCCATGTATTTGATTCCACCCCAAACCAGGTTGGATGAATGCTGGCTCGTCAATCCGGCGAAATCCCTGGCGTCAATGAGGCCGGTCCTGGCGCCGCGCGCCGTCAGCGCCGCGGCGCACACAGCGCCGTTGATGCCGCCGCCGACAATGAGAACATCAAGAGGGTTTCCGGACAGCGCGCCCGTATTTTGTTCACGCAACAACATCGCGGGACGAATGAACGACCTTCAGTCAGACCCACCTGAACACAAACAGGAACCAGGCTATGGAAATGCCCAGAGGAACCCACAGGGGGGCGCCCGCAAATGCCAGCCATAGCAAGTGGATAAACCCCGCCCCGAGCCATGAGATGAACAGGCGGTCACCGCGAGTGGTGTCGATCCCCAATATTCCCCGCCGCGGATTGCCGCCGGGACTGAACGTCTCCCGAATCCCCATGGCCGCTATAGACAGCGCCACCGCCAGGAAAAGCACGCCGGTAGGCCACGTCCATGCCATCCACGTCAAGTCGAATGCGCCGTTCATCTGCGCACTCCTAAACCCGCCCCAGCGCGAAGCCGCGGGCGATATAGTTCCTGACGAACCAGATAACGAACCCGCCCGGAACAATCGTCAGGGTTCCGGCGGCGGCCAGCAGGCCCAGTTCATAACCGGATGTACTGGCGGTGCGGGTCATGGTCGCCGCAATCGGTTTGGCGTCCACTGCCGTCAGGGTCTTGGCGAGCAACAATTCCACCCATGAGTACATGAAACAGAAAAACATGGCGACACCGATGCCGGCCGCAATAGTCGGAATGAATATACGAATGAAGAAACGCCAGAACGAATATCCGTCCAGCCAGGCCGTTTCGTCCAGTTCCCTGGGCACGGCGGACATGAAACCTTCCAGTATCCACACTGCAAGCGGGATGTTGAACAGACAGTGGGCCAGCGCCACGCCGATATGGGTATCGAACAGGTCAATCGCGGAATAGAGCTGGTAGAACGGTAACGCGAACACGGCCGGCGGCGCCATGCGGTTGGTCAACAGCCAGAAAAACAGGTGCTTGTCGCCGAGGAAGCGATAACGGGAAAATGCGTAGGCCGCCGGCAGGGCTACAGCTACGGAGATCAGAGTATTGATCACTACGTAGCTGATCGAGTTGAGATAGCCCTTGTACCAGGTGGGATCGGTGAATATCTTGCGGTAGTTTTCCAGCGTGAACTCCCTGGGCCACAGGGAGAACACGCCCAGGATCTCATTGGTGGTCTTGAACGACATGCTGACCAGCCAGTAGATGGGCAGCATTAAAAAGACGATGTACAGCGCCGTGACGAGGGCTTTGCCGTTACGGTTGTGCATGGGCTAGCGCTCCTCGTTACGCATCATCAGGGTATAGAATGCCCAGCACACAAGCAGCACCACCATGAAATAAATCAGCGACATGGCTGCCGCCGGCCCGAGGTCGAACTGGCCGAGGGCGATCTTGACGAGGTCGATCGACAGAAACGTGGTGGTATTCCCGGGGCCGCCGCCGGTCAGTACGAACGGCTCGGTATAGATCATGAAACTGTCCATGAAGCGCAGCAGTATAGCGATGGTCAGAACCCGTTTCAGCCGCGGCAACTGGATGAACCGGAACACCGCCCAGCCACTGGCCCCGTCAATGCGCGCCGCCTGATAGTAGGCATCCGGAATGGAACAGAGCCCGGCATACGTCAACAGCGCCACCAGCGAAGTCCAGTGCCAGACGTCCATGACCACCGTAGTCACCCAGGCAGATACCGGTTGCCGGGTGAAGTTGTAGTCGATACCGAGGCTGTTGACCGTTTTACCCAACAGGCCGATATCGGGCAGGGCAAAAATATTCCACATGGCTCCCACCACGTTCCATGGAATCAGGAGCGGCAACGCCATCAATACGAGACATACCGAAACCTGGACTCCCTTGCGCGGCATGCACAAGGCTACAACGATACCCAACGGAACCTCGATCAGCAGGATCGTGAACGTGAACGCCAGCTGGCGCATCAGCGCGGCATGAAATCGTTCCGACTTGAGTACTTCCTCGAACCATCCCACGCCGTGCCAGAAAAACAGGTTGTTGCCGAACGTTTCCTGAACGGAATAATTGACCACGGTCATCAACGGGATCAGGGCGTTGAACGCCACCAGCGCCACAACCGGCAGTACCAGCCACCAGGCTTTCCGGTCGTTGACCCTGTTCATGCCTGCCCTCGTGGCCGCTCCACCAGCCAGCCGTCCAGGTAACAATGAGTCTGTTGCGGGTCGAAGCGAACCGCAGGCTGCCCGCAAGGGACGCGGCCGCTTTCGGGGACGATGATTTTCAGTGGTTCGCCGGCAGCCTCGACATCCGCAATCCGGTACCTGCCAAGATCGTCCACCCGGTTGATGCGAACCGGAATACCCTGCTCATCGAATTGCACAAATTCGGGGCGCACGCCAAGTTCCAGCGTGCCGCTGTGCAAGGGAACGTTCGGCAAAGGCCCGAAATCATGACCCAGGCACCACAACCGCCCTTCCTTGCGGGCGGCCGGCAACAGGTTCATGCCGGGAGAGCCGATAAAGTGTCCCACGAATGTGTGGCGCGGGCGCGCGAACAGTTCTTCCGGTGTCCCGACCTGAACCACCTTGCCCTCAAACATGACAACGACCCGGTCGGCGAAAGTCAGCGCCTCGGTCTGATCATGGGTGACATAGATCATGGTCACGCCGACCTCTTGATGCAGCTGCTTCAGTTTCGAGCGCAGTTGCCATTTCAGGTGCGGGTCGATCACGGTCAGCGGCTCATCGAACATGATCACATGCACGTCCGCGCGCACCAGCCCGCGGCCCAGGGAAATTTTCTGCTTGCCGTCCGCGGTGAGACCGGATGCCCGTCTGTGCAGGGTATCGGACAGATCGAGCATGGCCGCGATCTCTTCCACGCGAGGCCTGATTTGCGCTGCGGGCATACCGCGGTTGCGCAGGGGAAATGCCAGATTGTCGTATACAGTCATCGTGTCGTATACCACCGGAAACTGGAATACCTGGGCAATGTGCCGCGCTGACGTGCTTATGCTGGTGACGTCCTGATCGTCGAACAACACCTTGCCTTGCGTAGGATTGATCAGGCCGGAGATGATATTGAGCAGCGTCGTCTTGCCGCATCCGGACGGCCCCAGCAGGGCATACGCGCCGCCGTCCTCCCAGACCTGGTTCAACTCCTCGACAGCCCACACCGGTTCCTCGCCCGGTGGCGCCGGATAGCTGTGGCGGATACCCTCAAGTTCGATGCGCGCCATACTCAGTACCGGATCAGCCGTTCGTTTGCGTCAAAGTAGAGCGCTTTGTCGGGATGCAAATACAAGGTTGCCCGCTGACCGCTGCGAAAAGGGTGAATACCACGGGATTGTGAGACCCAGTCGTTTCCCTCCACCGAAACCCGGATTACGCTTTCCGATCCACTGAGTTCGGCGATTTGTACCTGCCCTCCGATCACCACCGCATTATCGGCCATGGCCTCAAGAGTCAGGTGATGGGGGCGGATGCCCATCGTGTAGACCTGGTCTGCCAGCGAGTGCAGGGCGGCGGGAACGGCCCAGGAAACCTGCTCGCCGAGGTGGAACCGGCGCGCTTTTTTGCGCACGTTGGAGAGGTTGATCGGGGGGTCGGAAAAAACCCGGGCGCTGGCAAGGTTTTCCGGCATTCGGTAACCTGCCGCCGTTTCGCCAAACTGGGTCACACGGCCTTCGAAAAGGGTGGCGGTACAGCCGCCGAGCATGAGCGCTTCCAGCGGCTCGGTGGTACTGTAGACAACGGTCGCTCCGCTGTCGGCGAACAGCTTCGGCAGTTCGTCCCGCAATTCCTCGCGCAGCTTGTAGTCGAGGTTGGCGAGCGGCTCGTCCAGCAATACCAGACGCGAATTCCTGGCCAGAGCGCGGGCAATGGCGACCCGCTGTTGCTGGCCGCCGGACAACTCTGCGGGATAACGGGTGAGACAGCTTTCGAGGCGCAACAGTCCGGCGAGCTTGTCCACCTGCTTGCGTATACGGGAACGTTCAAGCCCCGCCACTCTGAGCGGAGACGCAATGTTGTCGAATACGGTGAAGTTCGGATAATTGATGAACTGCTGGTAAACCATGGCCACGTTGCGCTTCTGCACCGGCACAGCGGTTACATTCTGTCCCTCGAACCGGACCTCCCCGCTGGAAGGCCTCTCCAGTCCGGCCATGAGGCGCAATAACGTGGTTTTACCGCTCAGCGTGGCTCCCAGCAAGACGTTGAACCCGCCTTCCTCAAGACGCAAGCTGACAGGAAATATATGCGTCTCACCGCCAACGTTGCGGGTGACCTCAAAGAGTTCGATAGACACGGGACGAAGCGGCTCAGTCAGCGCCGGGGGTGTCGGGAGGAACGCAGACCACACGAACCCCGTTAGCCAGGCAGTAGTCGAGGACGGCTTGCGGCGGCGTCCGATCACTGACGAAATAATCGACCTGGACCAGACTGCCCAGTCTGACCGGCGCCTTGCGCTGAAACTTTGTGCGATCAGCCACGAGGATCACGGAACGGGCGTTGCCTATGATCGATTGCGCGACCCGCACCTCGCGCACATCGAATTCCAGTATAGCGCCGTCCTCGTCCAGCGCCGAGCACCCGATTACTGCATAATCCACCTTGAAACGACCGATGAACTCTTCGGTGGCATCGCCCACGATGCCTCCATCTTCATGTCTGACCAGCCCTCCTGCGGTCATTACCCGGATCGCCTTCGAGCGGCGCAATGTGTTGGCGATGTTGATGTTGTTGGTAATGACGAGAAGACCGCTGTGCCCGGTGAGATGGGAAGCCACCCGCTCGGTGGTAGTGCCGATGTTGATGAACATTGAAGCATCATTGGGAATGAGCGGCGCCGTCAAACGTCCGATGCGGTCCTTGCCTTGCGGGTTGACAAGCAGGCGCGTCGCATAATCCAGGTTTGCCAACTCCCGTTCACGCGGCGTGGCGCCGCCAGCGGCCACCGCTCCGCCATGCACCCTCTGCAGCAGTCTCCGTGTGCACAGGATATTAAGGTCCCGCCGGATTGTCTGCGGCGTAACCCGGAACCGGGCCGCCAGCGACTTCACCTGACCGGTACCATGACTGCGGATATAGGCCAGCAACGCGCGTTGCCTTTCGCTGATGGACGCTTCGCCGGACACGCCGGTCATTGCCGCGCCTGCTGCATGATAGCGTTTTCGATACGGGAGGAGAGTGTGGGCTGCATGCCGGCGGCCCACACCCCAATCCACCCCGGTTATTGCCAGTTCTTGATCAGGTCCTCATAGGCGATCGTTTCTCCTTGCGGTTTTTCCTCGACTTTGGGCTTGGGTGAGCCGGGTTGATCAAGCCAGTACTGCACATCCCTCTCCTCGTTGAGCCTGGGGCCGCAACCGCCGTACACTTCAGCGGCCTCGTCCGCAGCCTGCATGCGGGACATCACCTGGTCCATCTCGGCAGCCAGCCGGTCCATCGCCTCCTGGGGCGTGAACGCGCCGGAATTAACGTCCCCGATCTGCTGCCACCAGATCTGCGCCAGCTTCGGATAATCCGGGACATTGACGCCAGTCGGCGACCAGCGCACCCGGTCCGGGGAACGATAGAATTCCACGAGTCCGCCCAGCTTCGATGAGCGCTCGGTGAAAGATTCGTGATTGATCGAGCTGTCGCGGATGAAGGTGAGGCCGACATGGCTTTTCTTCACATCCACTGTCTTTGAAACCACGAACTGCGCATACAGCCAGGCCGCCTTGCGGCGCTCCACCGGAGTGGACTTGAACAAGGTCCAGGAACCGGCGTCCTGATAGCCCAGTTTCTGCCCTTTCTCCCAGTACGGGCCATGCGGGGACGGCGCCATGCGCCAGAGCGGATTACCGGCGTCGTCCACGGTATTGTTGCCGTCGCTTCTGGAGGCCACCATGGAAGCGGTGAATGCGGTGTACCAGAAGATCTGCTGGGCCACGTTACCCTGGGAAAGCGCCGGCAGAGACTGATAGAAGTCGTAGCTGGCGGCGCCCGGGGGGGCATACTGGCGCAGCCATTCGTCCCACTTGCGGATGGCGTATACCGCTGCCGGACCATTGGCGGCGCCGCCGCGCGAGACACTGGCGCCAACCGGGTTGCAGGTGCCCGCCTCCATGCGGATGCCCCATTCATCCACCGGAATACCGTTCGGCAGGCCCTTGCTGCCAGCGCCCGCCATGGACAGCCAGGCATCGGTCATGCGCCAACCGAGGTCCGGAGCCCGCTTTCCGTAGTCCATATGGCCGTATACCCGGACACCGTCGATTTCTTGCACATGGTCAGTAAAAAATTCCGCGATATCCTCGTAGGCGGACCAGTTCACAGGCACACCGAGGTCATAGCCGTACATGTCCCGGAAGCGCGCTTGCAGGTCTTCACGGTCGAACCAGTCCTTGCGAAACCAGTAGAGGTTGGCAAATTGCTGGTCGGGAAGCTGGTAGAGCTTGCCATCCGGGCCGGTGGTGAACGATTTACCGATAAAATCATCGACATCAAGGCCGGGATTGGTAACATCGGAGCCCTCCCCGGCCATCCAGTCGGACAGGTTCAACGCCAGTTGCAGACGGGAATGGGTGCCGATCAGGTCGGAGTCATTGATGTAGGCGTCATACAGGTTGCGGCCAGTCTGCATCTGCGTCTGCACCGCCTGCACGACCTCCCCCTCACCCAGCAGCTGGTGATTGACCCTGATGCCGGTAATCTCTTCAAAGGCCCGGGTCAGCACCCTGGATTCATACTCGTGGGTCGGGATCGTTTCGGATAGCACATTGATCTCCATACCCTGATAAGGCTCGGCAGCCTTGATGAACCACTCCATCTCCGCTTTCTGTTCTTCGATGGAGAGCGTCGATGGCTGGAACTCATCATTGATCCAGGTTTCCGCTTCCATCATGCCGGCGAATGCGGGACTGTGCAACAGACAGGCGCCCAAAGCGCCGGCGGCCACGGTTTTTATTTTCATGATAGATTCCTCGTTGGTTAATATTTATGGTTTCACCGACCGGCGAGACCTCGACAACCTGGCGGACGGTGATGTATTGATACATTGATACTCAACCGGCGAATAGTAACGCTAAAAAACGAAAAATGAAATAGAATTTGTTTTCAAATGAAAATATATTCAGTCAGTATAGTTTTCATAATCATTTGTACGAAAATAATCACCCACCCAAACATTCGGGAACCGCAGCATGAAAAGAAACCTTCTCGCCATCGACCAGGGCACCACCAGTTCGCGCGCGATCATCTTTACGGCGGGCGGCGCCGTGCTGGCCTCGTCCCGATACGGGTTTCCGCAGATATATCCTGACGACGGCTGGGTGGAGCATGACCCTGCGGACATCTGGGAAACCACGTTGCGGTGCGCCCGTGATGTCCTGTATCAGGCCGGAGATGACGTGGCGGTCGTTGGCATCACCAACCAGCGGGAAACCACCCTGTTGTGGGAGCGCGCCAGCGGCAAACCCGTGTATAACGCCATCGTATGGCAGGACCGGAGAACGGCGCAACAATGCGCCCGCCTCCGGGAGCAGGGTCATGTCCGTGAAATATCCGCACGCACCGGCTTGCTTGCGGACGCCTATTTTTCGGCGACCAAGATTGCCTGGATTCTGGACCATGTCGCGGGAGCCAGAGCCAGGGCGGAACGGGGCGAACTGGCGTTCGGCACCGTGGACTGTTTCCTGGTCTGGAAACTCACTGGCGGCCAGATACACGCTACCGATGCCAGCAATGCCAGCCGTACCATGCTGTTCAATATCCACACCCAGTCATGGGACGATCATCTGCTCGCGCTGTTCGATATTCCGCGGGCCTTGCTGCCCGAGGTGCGGGACAGCGCCGATGATTACGGCGCCACCGACTCTGCGTTATTGGGCGCCGCCCTGCCGATCGGCGCCGTAGTCGGTGATCAACAAGGCGCCCTGTTCGGACAGGCATGTTTCCATCCGGGCATGGTAAAGAGTACCTATGGTACGGGTTGCTTCATGATCATGAATACCGGCCGTCATGCGGTAGCCTCGCGCAACCGACTGCTCACCACCGTAGGCTACCGGCTCAACGGGGAAGTCACCTATGCTCTGGAGGGATCGATTTTCAATGCGGGTACTGCGATTCAATGGCTGCGGGACAGCTTGCAACTGATAGACCACGTTGACGGGATTGACGATCTGGTCAGAACGACCACCGGCAACGACGGCGTATATATGGTTCCGGCCTTTACCGGTCTCGGCGCCCCGCACTGGGACCCTCATGCCCGCGGCGCGCTATTCGGTATCACGCGCGCTACCGGCATCGCGCATTTCGTGCGCGCCGCGCTGGAAGCCGTATGCTACCAGACCCGGGAACTGGTCGAGGCGATGACGGCAGACAGCGGACGGCCGCTGGAGGCGCTGCGCGTGGACGGCGGCATGGCGGCCAATGACTGGATGCTGCAATTCCTGGCAGACATACTCGACACGGTAGTGGAGAAGCCGGCAGTCATCGAGACCACCGCCCTGGGCGCGGCCTGGCTGGCCGGGCTGCAGCACGGTATGTTCGCATCAACAGCCGAGATCGCATCCCGCTGGCAGGTTCGCCGCCGGTTTGATGGCCGCGCTATGGACTCCGGTAAACGCAAGGCCCTGGTTGCCGGATGGAACAACGCCATCGACCGCGTCAAATCCCGTTAACTTGAGGAAAACCCCGGCAAAAAGAAGGAACGTGGACAGATTGTTGAGGGGACCGGATTTATAACGGAGCCGGGGCGTGTTGCAGATTACTCGGGTCAGACCGGGTTATCAGGTGACCGGTTTCGGTACTGCCGTGGTTTTCCTTCTGACAATACTCGTTGGCAAGATATCGTGAGTGGGCGCCTGGTCATTTCGGCCCTGGATTCTCTCCACCACCCGCCGCGCGGCAAGACAACCGATTTCTGCGACCGATTGCCGAACCGTAGTCAGCGCAATCATGGACCAGCTTGCCATGGGTATGTCATCCACTCCAACAATGGACACCTCCTGCGGAACGCGAATTTGTCTCTTCTGGCAGGCGTCCAGAGCGCCTATTGCAATAACGTCGTTTGCGCACACGACGCCTGTGGGAGCGTCCGCGAGATTCATCAACTGCATCAGGCCTGAATAGCCGCTGTCATGTGAATAGCTTCCCCAGATGACGTTGCGACCGGTCGCAGTCAGTCCTGCGCTATCCAGTTCCCTTTGGCAGCCCTGAAGTCGATCAACGCTTGTCGAGGTATCCCGGGGACCCATCAGAAAACCTATGTTGTGATGTCCAAGCTCAATAAGATGCCGCGTAGCTTCCGCTCCCGCAGTGGCATTATCGCTTTCCACGACACTTGCATTACCGCGCTGGTTCGACCGCACCGCCAATACGATGGGGATATTGCGTCCAACCAGCAAGTCGACCGTGGGCGAATCCACGGAAGCGGTGGCAAAGATGATCCCGTCCAGTGAATTGTTTACGAGCATTTCGAATTTGGGACCGAGGCGTACATTCGAGAGTTCATCAATGATCAGAATCATATCGAATCCGTGCGCATCAAGTTCGTCATGAATATTGTCAACCAGATGGGCATAGAAAGAATTGTGCAACGCAACAACAACAACACCAACCAGCCCCCGGCGCTCGGAGGAAGTCGCTGAAATCCGCCGCGGTCGACTATAGCCAAGCTGCTCTGCCGCCTTGATAACCCTTTCTCGCGTATCTGAAGAAATAGCGGGAAAGCCTGCAAGGGCGCGCGAAGCGGTCGATTCGGCAACCCTGGCAACCTTGGCCACATCACGCAGAGTAGCGCTCATTACTGATCTCTCCTTAAAAAATAATCTTTGAATGCAGCCTTTATAACTGACTAAAAGTTTTCCGATGACCGCAAGCCCTGATTATAGCGAAAAAATATTTGAATATTTATTGAAATTATTTTAGTATTGCAAAAAATTGTTGTAATATTTATGCAATAATTGGGCAACTTTCAGAAATCAGGAGGTAGAGGATGGGACTTACAGTCGGTCAAATCATCGGAAAATCCTTGAAATCCTATGGCGTTCCCTACGTTGCCGGTCTGCCGGGACATGGCAATTGGAGTTTGCTGGATGCCCTTAATGATCCGGTTTCCAAACTGCCGTTCTTCCAGGTCTTCCACGAACAAAGCGCCGCGCACATTGCCGATGCACACTTTCGCGTTACCGGCCAACCGGCTTGCGCGTGCACATCGATCGGTCCCGGGGCCGCCAATACGGTTATTGGTATGGCTACCGCCTCGTGCGATTCAACAGCATTCCTCGTTATCACCGGTTCGGCGGCTACGCACATGCGCGGCCATGGCGTCATGCAGGAACTGGATCGGTATCATGCGCCCGATTTCCTGCATGTAGCCAAAGCAGTCACAAAGCGCAATTTCGACATCATACATGCTGATATGGCGCCGTTCGTTATGCACCGCGCCTTCAATGCGATGCTGACCGGGCGCCCGGGGCCCGTGCATGTGGAAATACCACTGGATATACAGGTTCATACGACTGAAATAGATGCACAGGATCTGGACAAGCGCATGCCGGCCGGCAAGACACGCGCCGATGATAAAGCCGTTCAAAGAGCGATCGAACTGTTACTGTCCGCAGAACGTCCGTGCATCGTTGTCGGTGGGGGAGCGATCACCTCCAACGCTTCGGCTGAGGTGACCCGCCTCGCCGAGTCGCTGGGGGCGCCGGTGAGTTTTACGTGGAATGGCAAGGGAGCGATTGCCGAGGACAATCCAGTGTGCGCAGGCACGGTGGGGTGGCCGGGCTCGGCTCCGGGAAACTTCGCCACTGCCAATGCAGATGTCGTCCTGTCGGTCGGTTGCCGCTTTACCGATTGGTCGGCATCTTCCTGGCGGAAAGGATCAGCCTTTTCGATTCCCTCGGCGAAACTGATTCATCTGGATATCGACTCACATGAAATCGGCAAGAACTACGAGACCGACTGCGGTATTGTCGGCGATATCAAGCTTGTACTTGACGATATTCTGGCCGGAATTTCACGGGAGCAGGCGCGCAAGGCGCGAGCAAGCAGAACAGGCTGGCTCAATGAAGTAGCCCGGCTCGGGAAGCGGTGGGAAGAAACGCTCGAACGGCGCCGTTGTTTTGATCGAATCCCCACATCCATGTTGCGGGTCCTGCGCGCCCTGCGCAACGTCCTGCCTCGTGAGGGTATTGTTACCGTCGGGTCAGGGCACCCGCAGTCTTCGACCAAGCAGGCGTTCCCCGTTTATGAGCCGCGCACACATATTACATCGGGGAGCTTTTCTTCCATGGGTTTTGCGCTGCCAGCGGCTATCGGCGCGAAGATTGCCAAACCCGACACGCCGGTTGTGTGCATCATTGGCGACGGCGATTTCCTCATGTCGGTACAGGAATTGGCGATGTGTGTGACATACGACATACCCGTAGTTTTTCTGATATTGAACAATTCTGGATATGTATCCATTCGCGATGGCCAGGACGGCCTCATCGGTCGCAATATCGGTTCCGAATTCAACTGCCATGCGGGTAATAATGAGCCCTGGTCGGTCGATTTTCCGGCATTGGCAAAATCCTTCGGTTTCGGGATTGCGGAAAAAATCACCGACACTGCCGATCTGGAACCAGTCATCAGACGCGCTCTGGGCGCCAATGCGCCGGCGCTGGTCGAAGTACCGATTACCCGTGATGTTTCCGTTGCTGCCGCCGAAGTGGTGGGTTGGTGGGATTTCCCGCTATTGCCCACGGCGCCTCAAGAGCCGGCGCTGGACTATGCGACAGGCCTCTCTGCCGAACAACATCAGGGCCAGGACACTTCCGGATCCAGCGCTGCGCAGGGCGCCGGAGCGTCAGCCGGAATATCAGGTTGAGTCGCCGACTATCACTGTCGGACCGGTTCGCCTGTTTCCTCACAGTCCGGCAAACATTTTCTTTAAACAACACAAGTTCAGGAGTTGGATTATGACAACATATTTGCAGCGTATCCTCGCTAAAGTTATTATGGTTGCCGTCACTACGGCGGTGACAAGCATTTCCGCATATGCGGATGGCTATAGCGGGATTCCGCGGACATTCCTGTGGAATCCCGACTTCAACAGCCTTGCCGAAACGAGTCAATTCAGCAAAGACGGTCCTTATCGGATAGGTTTTTCCAGCGCATCACAGGCCGATTTGTGGCTGGTGACTTTCGTGCACGGAATTGAATGGGCTGCCGAGAAAAACGCGGACAGTCTGGCCAAGTTCATTGTTACTGACGCCAACAGTGATCCGGCCAAACAGATATCCGATATTCAGGATCTTCTCAATCAGGATATCGATCTGTTGCTCGTCAATCCAGCGACCGCAGATGCGCTGGACCCCATTCTCGGGCGCGCAATGCGTCAGGGAGTGCCCGTAGTCACTGCGGCAAGGAGAGTGAAATCCGATGACAGTTTCGTATCGTTTGTAACGGCTTCGGATACGGCTCTGGCTCGTATCAGCGCCACATGGCTGGCCGAGAAGCTGGGCGGTGAGGGCAGAATTGTGCTGCTGCCCGGCCTTGCCGGGGCAAGCCCGGCGGAGATGCGGTTGCAGGCGGCTAAAGAAGTCTTTGCTCAATTCCCCGGTATCAAGATCATCGACACGCAGTATACCAGCTGGAGCCCGGCCAATGGCAAGAAGATCATGTCGGCGATCATACAGAAGCACGGCAGGGACATTTCCGGCGTGTGGGCGGATTCGGGACTACAGGGTTCCGGCTCCGTTGAAGCCTTCCTCAACGCCGGTTTCAAATCCGCGGAGATACCGCCTCATACCGGAGGGGATCTGAACCGTATGTACAAGCTGGCGGTGGAGCATGGCTTTGCTTTCTGCGGCATTGACTATACCCCGTCCATCGGTATTGCTGCCGTAGAACTGGCTCTCGACGTTCTGGAAGGCAAGCCGGTACCGAAACGACTGGATGTGAATTTTCAGGTGGTAATCTCCGCGGGGGATGAAACCAAATCAATCAAAGCCGATGTCCCGCTCATGGACTATGTCGCGCTCGACAAACCGGATGACTTCATCATGGGTCATGGCATGGGGCCGGATTATGATCCAAAAACATTTGTTGCGAATTACCCGAGGTAAGGATTAATCGCCAGCGTTATATCCATTTCCCCGGCAGGACTGTTCCTTGCCTGCCGGGGAATCCTGGTCATTGTGTCCTGAAATTGCCAACGCTTGTCGGTATCACTCAATGATTGAACTTGAACACACCACAAAAAATTTTCCTGGTGTCCGCTCACTGGACGATGTCAGCTTCGAGGCGCTGGCGGGTGAAGTGCACGCCCTTGCAGGTGAGAATGGCGCCGGCAAATCAACGCTGATCAAGATTATTTCCGGCGCATATCAACCAGATTCAGGCACATTACGCTACGATGGGGTTGAGCGTAGATGGACAGCGCCGAAGGATGCCAAAGATGCCGGCATCCATGTGATCCATCAGGAGCTCAATCTGTTTCCGAATCTTTCCGTTGCGGAGAATATTTTTACCGGTTGCTTGCCCACGGGGAGGTTTGGTATCGTGGATCATTCTGCCATGCGGGTCATGGCTGAAGAAACACTCGCCCTTCTGGGTCATGCGCTTGACCCGGATATGCTCGTGGAGAATCTGGGTGTGGCAGATCAGCAGATGGTCGAGATCGCCAGGGCGCTGGTTGGAGAAGTCAAACTCCTGTTGCTGGACGAGCCGACAGCGGTCATTTCCGGGCGCGAGGCCGAAATTTTGTTCCAGCGTATCGCTCTGTTACGGGACAACGGAGTATGCGTCGTTTATATCTCCCATCGCCTGGAAGAGCTTTTCACCATTTCAGACCGCATCACGGTGCTCAAGGACGGTAGATATGTCGGTACCCATGACACGGACACACTGGAGCGCGCGGCGCTTGTCGAGATGATGGTCGGGCGAGAGCTGACCGATATATACCCCACTGGCAGCCTGCCCCGCAACGCAGCCGATCCCGTTCTTTCCGTGCGTGATCTGAATATGCCTCCGTACGTATTTGATGTCAGTTTCGACCTTCACGCAGGGGAAATATTGGGCTTGGCGGGTCTGGTTGGCTCCAGGCGCTCGGAAGTGGCGCATGCGATCTTCGGGTCGATGCCGAAGAGCTTCGGCACGATCACGCTGGATGGGGAGACGTTCAACACGCCGACACCCCTCAGGGCAATTGAAAAGGGGTTGGGATTTCTGACCGAGGACAGGAAGGGACAGGGACTGTTCATGCTGCTTGATTGCACAGCCAATATTACAGCGCCGACTCTTGCCGAATTTTCCCGCGGCTTTTTCCTCAGTCGGGCGGACGAAATTCGGGCGGCGCAACATGAAATTTCACGTTTCGATATTGCTGTACAGGGCCCGTTGGCAGATGTGCGCCATCTCTCTGGCGGCAATCAGCAGAAGGTTCTGTTTGCCCGCTGGTCACGAGCGTGTCATCGGGTTCTCATTCTGGATGAACCGACGCGAGGCGTGGATGTAGGCGCCAAAGTGGAAATCTACAAAATTATCCGCTCCCTTGCCGAGGCCGGAACCGGTATTCTGCTGGTCTCGTCGGAGTTGTCTGAAATTGTCGGGCTCTGTAGCCGGGTTCTGACCATGCGTGAAGGCAGAATCACCGGTGAAGCGAGAGACGGGGAGATCAACGAAAGCGAAATCATGCGTCTGGCGACGTTACCCATGCGACAAACGACGGCCGGTGGAGGTCACTGATGGGGTTAGCCAACTTGAGAAAACCCCGGGTCGGGTTACTTCGTATCGATCCCCCGATATTGATCGTGATGGCTTTTTTGCTGGCCGTGGTACTAACCGGTTTCTTCGTGAATGAACGTTTCGGCACTTTCCATAATTTCATGAATGTGCTGGAGCAATCGTCCGCTCTGGGATTTGTGAGCCTGGGTCAGACGGTGGTGGTGCTGACCGGTGGCATCGATCTTTCGGTCGGTGCGGTTGTTACTGCCTCAAGCGTTCTTCTTGCCGGTATGGTCGACAGCAATCATGAATTGATGTGGCCAATGCTGGTATGTGTTTTGCTGGCCGGGGCTATATTCGGCGCCATGAACGGCATCATTATCCTGCATACCGGTGTTCACCCGCTGGTCGTCACTCTGGGTACGGCAACGCTGTTGAATGGACTGGCCTTACTCTACACGCTCCAGCCGACCGGTTCGGCTCCCTTCTGGTTTGAGGAGTTTGCCTATGGGCGCAATTTCGGGCTGCCCACAGCAGGATTGGTCATGCTTGCGGCATTCGTCATCATCGGCATCTTCCTGAAGTATGCGCCTCTTGGCCGTGCCATATATTCGGTGGGAGGCAACCCCGAGGCTGCCCGGCTCAGTGGTATTCGTTCAGGGCGGGTGACGATTGCCGCATATGCTATTTCAGGATTCTTTGCTGCTGTTGCCGGCGCCTGGTTTGTGAGCAGAACCGGTGTCGGCGACCCGCGAATCGGTGAGCATCTGACGCTTGCCTCGATCGCTCCCGTCATTATTGGAGGCGCTTTACTGACCGGCGGACGCGGTGGCGTCGGCGGAACACTGCTCGGGGTACTGCTACTCTCGTTCCTGAACAATCTGCTCAACTATATAAATGTTTCCACATTCATCCAATGGGTGATTCAGGGCCTGATCATTATTGCGGCGGTATCCATTTATGTAAATCGGGGTGGCCAACGATGAAGATTCGGCTATCGAATTTCGGTCTGGGAGATCGGTTGCCGCGATTCGTATTGCCTTTTTCGTTGCTTTCTCTCGTTGCCGTTGCCACGGCCTTGCAGCCGACCTTTCTTTCGGTCAGCAACCTGCAGGATGTTCTTACACAAACTGCTCCATTGGGCATGGTCGTGCTCGGCCAAACCTTTGTTATCCTCGTGCGCGGGCTTGATCTTTCCGTAGCCTCTCTGATGGCAACCGTTGCCGTCATAGCCACTGCTTTCAATACGTCCTCGAATGCCATGATCCCGGTCATTTTTGTTGTGGGTATCGCATTCTCGGCATTCGTGGGGCTGATCAATGGTTTGCTGGTCACAAAGCGCCATGTATCCCCTTTCCTGGCTACCCTTGCCATGATGATTGTCCTGCAGGGCGTGCGCTTTTACTACACGCAAGGCGCGCCTGCAGGAACGTTACCGTCCGGGTTTCGTTTCCTTGGGACCGGTCAGATTCTGGGTCTCCCCGTCAATATGATCGTTTTCACCCTGTTGGCTGTCGGGCTGGCGATTTTGCTGCATATGAGTCCACTGGGGCGCAAAATCTACATAACAGGAGGCAATCCGGTCTCTGCTGAACTGGTCGGCATCCGGTCTGGTCCTGTCACAATATTCTGCTACGTGCTCTGTTCGGTCATGGCGGGAACAGGAGGGCTTTTTCTGGTCGGCTTCGTCGGCACTGTCGATAATTGGGTAGGCAGGGGTTACGAACTGGATTCGATTGTCGCTGCGGTAATCGGCGGCGTTGCCCTGTCCGGCGGCTCGGGGACGATTGCCGGCGCCGTGACCGGGGCGCTGATTCTCATCGTACTGTTCAATATCGTCATCATACTGGGTTTGCCCGTTCAGGCACAGCTGGTGATCAAGGGCGTGATCATCATTATTGCAGCCACCCTGTTTGTACGCGGCAGGGCAGCGAGAGGCGGATAGGGGTAATTTTTCATAATTTTCAGGTGAGGAAAGAGAATAATGGCGAAGATACTGAAGTCAGGGGGCATTGCGGAAAATAACGCGCGAGAGCAAAAGCAGGTACGCGATATCGTTGCAAAGATTATTGACGACATTGAAGCCCGGGGTGAAACGGCTGTTCGGGAGGTTAGCAAGAAATTCGATAACTGGGATCCTGTGCAGTTCCGGTTGACGGACGAGCAGATCGAAGCCTGCCTGAATGAACTGACGCCCCGGCAGATTGCCGATATTTCATTTGCCCAGGAACAGGTGCGCCGATTTGCCGCCGCGCAAAAAAGCGCTTTGAGGGATATTGAGATCGAAACTCTCCCCGGTGTTACGCTGGGCCACCGAAACATCCCGGTGGAAAGTGTCGCCTGTTATGTTCCCGGCGGCAAATTTCCACTGGTGGCATCCGCGCACATGGGAGTCGTAACGGCCAGGGTTGCAGGCGTAGAGCGTGTGATTTCCTTTTCACCTCCCTTTCAGGGCCGCCCCAATGCAGCGGTGGTCACGGCGATGCATCTTGGCGGCGCTGACGAAATATACTGCCTCGGCGGAGTACAGGCGATTGCGACAGCCGCGATCGGTACCGGGTTCTGCAAGCCGGTAGCCATGGTCATCGGTCCGGGCAATGCTTATGTTGCGGAAGCCAAGAGACAACTGTTCGGCCGTGTCGGTATCGACTTGATAGCGGGGCCGACGGAAACCCTGTTGATCGCCGATGAGTCCTGTGATGCCGAAATGGCTGCCACGGACTTGCTGGGGCAGGCCGAGCATGGATTCGATTCGCCCGCAGCGCTCGTTACTACGAGTCAGGAGCTGGCAGACGCCGTTCCGCAAGAGATCAGGCGGCAATTGAAGACGCTTCCGACTGCCGCGACCGCAAGCCGGTCATGGCAAGACTACGGGCAGATCATCCTGTGCAAGGACGATGCGGAAATGGTGGAAGTGGGTGATGAACTGGCTTTCGAGCATGTTCAGATTCTGACGAAAAACCCGGACTACTTCCTTGAGAATCTATCCAATTACGGAGCCCTTTTTCTGGGTCACGAGACCAATGTCGCTTATGGTGACAAGGTCATCGGCACCAACCACACATTGCCTACGGGGCGTGCAGCGCGTTATACCGGCGGTCTCTGGGCTGGAAAATTCATAAAAACCTGCACGTATCAGAAAGTAACCCCGAAGGCATCCGTACAGATCGGTGAGTACTGTTCACGACTGTGCGCGCTTGAAGGCTTCTGGGGGCATAAAGCGCAAGCTGACCTGCGCGTCAAGCGTTGGGGACGCGGCGGTAAAAGCGCGGCTAACCCGGGATATTCGGGATTTTTATGACAACAGCGCGGCGGCGGCTTGCGGATTGGATGGGAAGTAGTGGTGCAGCCAGGTCAATGTCAGTTTGCCTGATTGATAGAAGGCTTCGCCCTGCCCTCCATACTGCTTCTGTCCGAAACCATCGGCGGCGAGGCGCGGGTCAAGTAATTCGATGACGCAGTGGTGGAACGAATGTCCCCGTAACTCGCCGTGGCCATAGTCTGTTTTCTGCAATCCGATGCCCTGCAATCCTGCGGTCAGGGTACAGGCGGCGTCAAACAAACCGAACCCCGACCCGGTTTCCCCACTGCGGCCCGTGATGACGCGGCATGCGGCCATCATGCCGCCGCACTCCGCAAGTATCGGTTTGCCGTTATCGTGATGTCGGCGCAGATGGCTTCTTGTGCGCTGCGCCGCGGACAGCTTTTGCAGATGCAGTTCAGGGTATCCTCCGGGCAGCCAGACCGCGTCACAGCGCGGCAACGGTTCATTATTCAACGGCGAAAAGCACACGATACGGGCGCCGAGGGATTCCAGCAGACGGATGTTCTCCGGATAGATAAAGCTGAAACCGGCATCGCGGGCCACCGCAATGGTTCTGCCTGCAAGCAGTCGGGGAAGTTGCGGCGGACGGTCTGCCCTGAACCGCACCTGCCGCAACGGAACGTCAATGCCGAATTCATCCAGCGCCCGGGCAGCCTGATCCAGTTGCCGATCCAGCCCGGCAATATCGGCGGCCTGCACCAATCCGAGATGCCTGAGCGGCAGCGCCATCCTCTCGTCCCGCCGGATACTGCCCGCATAGTCCTCACCGACCGACTCCCGCAACAGACGGTGATGGTTGTCACTGCCGACGCAGTTACCGATCACCGCTGTGCTCTCCGCTTCATTCGGGGTCGCCCGCGTCGGCTCTTGCGGTACACAGTCGGGCGCTGACGGCGGCGCGTAATTCCTGAGTCCTTCGACGATGGCCGCGGCCGTCTGGGCATATTTGGCGGCATTCATCACCAGTGTGACCGGCAACCCGAAACGGCGGGCCAACTGCATGTTGGCGGGCAGGTTGTCATGCAGTCCCATCAGGCTCTCCACCAGCACAATATCGCTTGCCGAAGCCGCCTTGGCCAGCAGATTGCGGCAATGCGATTCTCCCATGATCCACCAATCAAGATTATAAACGTTCTGCCGGGAAGCCAGTTCAAGTATGGTGGGGTCGAGATAGTCCGGGCCGATCTTGATCACCCGCACCGACTGGCCCCGATTGACGAAACGGCGCGCCAGGGCCGCAGTCAACACGGTCTTGCCCTGCCCGGAAGCGGGCGCCGCAATCATGGTGGCGAGACAACTCGGCTCCGGGTCGCTTTCAGTCGCATCCAGAGCGGATGTGCAGGGGGGGTTCAATGTCTGTTTCGGTATAAATTCACGATTGTTCGGATTATTATGGCATTGTTACAAGCAAGTATGGATAATCTGTGCAACAGTCTCATATGCTATGGACCCGCAAAATACTTGACTGGCTGGTCATCAGGAATGCAGGATGCCTCATCTGACGCAGGAGGGAGGCTCATGCGGTGGGCGACATTCGTAATGGGTATTTTTGCTGGAGTATAGCGGAAGTGGCGCTATCCGGTAATGGCGGTCAATAGAGACAAACCGGACCGGTGGAAACGGGATATTACGCAGTCGGTGGACATGTACAATGACTGGTTCGTGCGATTTGCGCCAAAGGCATATCGGACAATCTGGTCAAAATAATGGAAAAGCACAACAGGTTCAACAGGTTCCCCGCGCGTCGGAATTCGACATGTTGACTTGGGAGTTGTGTCAGCTCAGAGCAGGTAATATCCTTGAGGCCGGCTTGAAATCTCTGCTTGGACAGCCCGCACAGTCACCGGACATCGTAAATACCGCCAATCCAGGCGTATATCTGATCTGTTATCAAGACTTTCCGGTGTATGCTGGTGAGGCAAAAAATCTGAATTCCCGAGTAAAACAACAGCTCCAGAGTAGAGGAACCCTCTTCAAAAACTATGAAAACTATATACGAGACAACGGATCTGCGCTTCCTCGAGGCCTTGGTCCACAGGACTTTTCTGTTCGAACTCTTCCGGTAGCAATTGGAAGAAAGGAACTTGAGGAACGCGCCATTCAGAAGTTTGATCTTGTTCTCAATAGAGCGATGGGACGGCGCGACGATTTTTCGCCATCACAGAAAGCTGCGTACGACGACTGGAATCAGGCGCAGTTGAATGTGCAATCCGTCATGGAAGACGGGGCCAAGCGATTTTTCTCCAAACCCGAAATGCCATGGCGGGCAATCAAACCTCCGAGTTCTCCCGGCTTATATCGGGTCAGCGATGAAACAGGCTCCTTGATTTATGTCGGTGAGAGTAGCGACATAAAACGCCGATATGGCAACCACTCGACGCTTAGCAGAGGATCAGCGCTGCGGCGACATATTGGGACAGAGCTGCTTGGTCTGAAGTTTGAAAGACCGAAAACCCTGTCAAAATCGAGCGAAATTCTTGTGGACGCCTATCTTGCAAAATGTTTCATCTGTGTGGAGCCATTGCTTTTTGGAAGATATGAGATGGAAGAATTTCTAATCGGATCGCTCCGTCCTCTACTGAATCGAAAAGGCAAGTAGTGTCCGCCGGCCAGCCATTGGCGCGCGCAGCGGCCCCTCAAGGCCGCCTGACCGGTACGATAACCGATTCTCCCCACACTTTATTTGCTCTTGACAAATCGTCTTGATCGCCTTGCTGCAGGCTGGCATAATAAACACATCAATAGGGTATTAAGGTCTACAGTATGAGATTATTGATATTAACGCCATGCTTTGGTGAGGCAGATGGCCATGCATAAAATTATCGCTTTGGCAATTTTTTCGTCGATTGGCGCAATATTTTCGGGGGTGGCGCTTGCACAAGGTCCGCAGTGCACAGACAAATCGCAAACGCCCGACTCTGTTTGTGCTGATGCAGCGGCAATGGATCCGTCAAGTCACATTTCTGCTGCACGCGGAACAGACACAGTTTCCGACGTCGGGCATTTCCAGACGAAGAGCGTTCGAATGCGCAATCAGACGGCCGCTGATTTGCAAAAGAGCTGGAATAACACTTCCGGCGTAGCCCGGGCCCTGCGCATTGGGTCTCTCACGAAAGCGCAGGCAAGAAAAGCGAAGAAGCGCTTCGAGCGCCTGCGTGCCGCGCACGCCGACGCGGATGGATCAAATGCCATCTTGCCCAATATATCCACTGACTCCCTTACCGTGCTCGGCCGGCGCGGCGGCATAACTTTTGGCGCATAGAAAGATGGGCCGGCAGGAACCATGCCCATCCGGTTCCATTTCGGGCCGCATGAGACCGACCCGGCCAACGGGTTTCTGCCAAAGAGAAGAAGCGGCGCGTCGAGGGACTTCATGGGCGTGCTGCGCCGTTCGGCGAAAGTCTGGTCGAGACGTCTGGTGGATACTGGCAAGCGCCGCACCGTTACCCTCGAAGATGGCACTACCTACCGGGACGTCCGGGGGCTGGTGCTCCAGGTCATCCTGCGGGACCGCAACGCCGTGAGCGGCGGTATCCGCCAGTGGGAGCATGGTCCTGACGGGGAGGACTTTATTCCCTATTACGGGATGATCGGCATTTCCAAATATGTACATGACAATCTCCACGACGGCATGCCCAGCACTTTTGCCCACGAGATCGGTCATGCCCTCGGGATTGTCAACACCACGGCGGATTTCTACCTCGGCGCCTACTACCACGCCGACAGCCATACCTGGACCGGCCCGAACGCCAAGCGCGCCTATGGGGGCAAGCCGGTGCCGATGCAGTGGCGGAAAAAGGACCAGTGGTGGGTGGTGAAGCAGCCCCATGAGGCCGGCGCCGAGCGCGACAAGGGACATCTGGGGGTCTGCACCTCGCTGATGGCCTACTGCCGGGACGATTATGACGGGGGCATGCCGGCCGAACTGGACTATGCCTTCCTGGCCGATATCGGCTACGAGCTCGTCGATAAGAAAGTGGCCGCCGAGACCGAACGTTACGGTTACGCCGCCTGGGGCGATTGGGCCGCATGGGGGGTCAGCGTCGAGCGGGATCTCAAGGACAATCTACACGAGAATCCGCATGACTTCACGCAAGCTTACGCCGATGCTTTCGGGACCCGGCCTTCAATACCCCTGGCGGATAACGCAGAGCTTCCCGCGAGTGGCACAGCTGTCTGGAGTGGGAGCGTGATTGGGGTTGATCTCGGCAGAAAACGGCTACCCCCGGTAACTGGTGATGCAACACTCACTGTTGACCTGAGCAAACTTGAAGGCACAGCCCGGTTCAACAATCTCACCGTGCATGTCGGCAATATTCGTGAGAAGACCAGGAAACCCTTTCGGCAAACCCGACTCAGTTACGAGATTGATGTCACCGGTAACAACTTCGGTGACACGGCGCGCAGGGTGACGGGCGGCTTTTTTGGCCCGGCGCACCAGGAGATGGCCGGCGTCGTCAACGATACACGTCCCGAGGTCAATCTGCTCGGCGGTTTCGGCGGAATCCGGGATGGCGAGTAGCCTGCAGGGCGCCGAAAATCAGGAGGCTTGTTGCACAGATTTCCCGGATGCGCTGAAACCTGTGCGTCGGCAATAGCGGCACAGGATTGAGGAAGGCAAGCAGTGTCCGCCAGCCAGTCATTGGCGTGCGCGGCGGCTCTTTGGGGGCGCCTGCTGGTACGATAACTCGAAGCCTCGCAATTCATTTACTCGCTGCACGGGTGACAGCAGTGTAAGGAAAAGGCCGAAAACAGCGTGCTATTGCATGGGAGCAATGCGGATTCAGTGCAGCCGTATGGGCGACTGTTGATGATACTCGCAAAAGGTACAATTATTCGGATGATATGGAACACGCCTCGATCTACAGCTTGCTGACACTGGGTTTCGGTCTGGGGCTGGTGCATGCCCTGGACGCGGACCATATTATGGCCGTGTCGTCGCTGGCCTGTGTCGACGACGGGGATGACCGGCGTCGGGCAGGGCGAAGAGCGTTGGGGTATTGTTTGCGCTGGGCCGCCGGTCATGGCGCCATTGTGCTGTCGCTGGGGTTGTGGTTCATCCTGACCCGGATGCAGTTACCCGCCACAGTGACCCTGCTCGCGGAGAAGTTGATCGGCCTGATACTGATCGCGCTGGGCTGCTGGATTATCCATACGGTCTGCCGTAACCGCCTGACCCTGCGGGTACACCGCCATGGGGATGTCACCCATATGCACTTGTCCGGCCCGGACGGGCGGCATGGCAATCATCGTCCCGTCCTGATCGGGGCTACCCACGGACTGGCGGGCAGCGCTCCGGCGCTGGCATTGATTCCGGTTACCGGGGCGGCGCCGGCTGCAAACGGCTTGCTGGCCGGAGTCCTGTATATCGCTCTGTTCTGCCTGGGCGTTCTGGTTGCGATGCTGGTTTTCGGGCTTTTCCTGGACCGGTTGCAGAAGCGGATTGCCAGGCTTGGACAGAAGTTATTGCATGCCAGCCGATTACTGATCGCCTCCGCTTCGATCGGGGTCGGAGCATACTGGCTGTTCCATTAGGCTCACTGGTCGCGAAGGCGTTGGGGATGCGGGACGAGACCCCGGAAAATAAAACCCGGCTGCGCAGTGGATTTACCACAGGCGCCTGTGCGACAGCGGCCTCGCTGGCAGCTGCCCGGTTGTTACTGAATGGCCGTGCAAGCGAAATTGTGACCATCACGTTGCCGAAAGGCAGGCAAGTCGGTTTCAGACTGGAAGAATGCAGGTTGCTGAATGACTGCCGCGCCCGCGCCAGTACGATCAAGGATGCAGGCGACGACCCGGATGATACCCATGGCGCTACCATATTTTCTGAAGTCGAATTGTCGGACGAACCGGGCATCCGGTTCCACGCGGGTTGTGGAGTCGGCACGGTTACTCGCCCCGGGCTGTCGCTTGGTGTGGGTGAGGCGGCTATCAACCCGGTACCGAGGCAAATGATAGCCGGGCACCTCGAAACCCTGGCCAGCGAAAGCGCTTACGAGGGCGGCTTCAGGGTCACTATCGGTGTGGTTGACGGAGAACGCATTGCGTTGAAAACAATGAATGGGCGTTTGGGCATTGTCGGCGGACTCTCGATTCTTGGAACCACCGGTATCGTACGCCCCTATTCCTGTTCCGCATTCATCGCTTCGGTCCATCAGTCGATCGATGTTGCCCATGCCAACGGCATCCGGCATATTGGCGCTGCAACAGGTTCGACCAGCGCAAACTATGTTGAATCCGCTCTTGGCCTCGACAACATGGCTGTGGTGGAAATGGGAGACTTTGCCGGAGCTGTGCTCAAGCGTCTGCGCCGGGTACCAATGGAGAAGCTGAGTATCTGCGGCGGCTTCGGCAAGATCAGTAAACTGGCAGCGGGCCATCTGTCACTGCACAGCAAGGATTCGTCTATTGATTTCGGGTTTCTGGGGGAGCAAGCGGCGAGAGCGGGCGGGAGTCAGGCTTTGAGAAGCAGGATCATGCGCGCCAACACCAGCCTTGAGGTTCTGGCCTGGTGTCAGGACAAGAACCTGCGCCTCGCCGATACAATCTGTTCACTGGCCAAGGAGGCAGCCCTGAAGGCGGCCGGATGCCGTTGTGAAATTGAGGTGTATGCACTCGGCAGGGACGGCGCACTGGCCGGCTCCTCAAACGGGAAATGAAAAAGATCCTGATTCTGGGCGGGATTGCGGAGTCGAGAGAGCTGGCGCTGGCGCTGATCGAATCCGGTCATCGGGTGATTTACAGTATCGCCGGACTGGTTCGCCAACCCGATCTTCCCTGTCCCGTTCACAGCGGCGGGTTCAGTACCGGTGAGAGTAACGGGGCGTCGGGTCTGGCCAGGTATTGCCGGGCAAACCGGATCGATCTGCTTGTTGATTCAACCCACCCTTATGCCGTGAACATCTCTGCCCATGCGGCGGCCGCGGCATCCGACACAGCCATTCCGTGCTGGAGATTCAATCGGCCGGGATGGAATCGCGATGATCATCCGCACTGGCGCGACTACCGGCAATGGCATGACCTGTTGCCGCAGATCAGCCATTACCGGCGACCGTTTTTCTCGATCGGGGCCAGCGCTCTGCGATTTGCCGACCGGCGCCTGCCTCATCAGCAATGGCTGGTACGCAGCGCCCGCCCTCTGGATGCGCCCGAGGGAATCACCCTTATCCATGCGCTCGGGCCGTTCGACCTGGCCGGGGAACTGGACCTCATGCGGCGATACCGGGTTGACGCGCTGATCAGCAAGAACAGCGGTTGCAGCCGGGTAGCGGCTAAACTCAAAGCCGCAAAAGCGCTCGGTCTGCCTGTTTATGTACAGGATCGGCCTGTACTGCCCCCTGTTGCACGCTGTTTCGGCGAGGTTGCAGCATTGATTGCAGCCGTTGAAGACCTCGCCTGAATAACCTTCGTTGATCCACGCTTCTACCCGTCGCCGCGGGGCATTCTTGCGGTTCAGTTTTCGTCCCGTCCCCCCGCCAGCGCGCCGGCGGGCTGTCGCCCTTGACTTGCCGACTCCCCCTCAAGGGGGTAGTGATGCCCAGGGGCGCTCACGGGGGCGCAAGACGGGAATTGCTGTTTGTCCACAAACAGGCTGTTTATTCCCGGCGATTGCCGTTACAATACGCGGGTGGTCAGGGAATACGGTAAATGACTTCGTAAAGCCAAGCCGTAGCTGCCCCCGCAACTGTATGCAAGGTGTCACCCACATCTTCGCCACTGGGAAAATCCGGTAAACCGGTTATTCCCGGGAAGGCTTGGCGTGACCATACCTGCGAGCCAGGAGACCTGAGCACAGCGATTTTCACCGATAACAGGCCGGGTGGGCCTTTTTGAGAAAAACCGATGAACCAATCCAAACCCTTTTCCCCCGGACAGTCTGGCGCCGTCGATACGGTCTGCCGTGGATGATTACCTGAAAGACCCTGCCCGGATCGAGGACAAATCGTTCGCCATGATCCGCGAAGCGACCGACCTGTCCGGTTTTTGCGAACTGCAACGCCAGGTGGTGATGCGGCTGGTGCATACGTGCAGCTACCCGGAAATCGCGCGGCAAGTGCGGCTCAGCCAGGGTGCGGTAGCGGCCGGGGTTACCGCGTTGAGCGCCGGCTGTGAAATCCTGTGCGACACGGAAATGGTCAGACACGGGTTGAGCAGACGGTTTGTCGAAAACTGCCCGCGCTGTTTTCTGAATGAGCGGGCGGTGGCCGATCTGGCCCGACAAAACAATCAGTCACGGTCAATGACCGCGGTGCAATTCTGGCTGCCATATCTCGGAGGCAGCATCGCAATTGTCGGCAATGCCCCGACCGCGCTGTTTCGCCTCATGGAGTTTCTGGAAGAGGGCGCGGCGAAACCGGCGCTGGTAATCGCTATGCCGGTGGGTTTCGTTGGCGCCGCCGAATCCAGACAATACCTGATCGACCATGAAGCCGGGCTCGGCGTCGAGTATATCACCATCGTTGGCCGCGGTGGTGGCAGTGCGCTGGCGGCGGCGGCATTCAACACGCTGGCGCGTCTGGCGAAGAACAACCGGTGTTAGCCCCAGCGGACACGTCGCCGGAGCCGATCGAGTGGCATGGGCCGCCGCTCAGCGTGGTCAGTCTGGGCTGTAGCAAAAGGGCCTTGCTGTCGCAGGATGCTCTCGCCGACATTGGCAAGGCGGAACTGATCTACGGCCTGGAACGCCATTTCAGACAGATTTCAGGAATCAAAAGCGATGCCCGCAAGGTGGTTTTTCCTTCTCCGCTTGCAGGGTTGCGTGAAATGCTGATTGCCGAACAGCCTGCCAGAATCGTGGCGCTGGCTTCGGGTGACGCTCTGTTCTACGGAATAGGCGACTGGCTGGGGCGGTTGATCGCAAGGGACAAGCTGCGCTTTCACCCGAATATCTCAAGTATTCAATGCTGTTTTCATGCGCTCGGTCTGTCGTGGCGTCAGGCGCAGGTCGTCAGCCTGCATGGACGCCCCCGAGACACACTGCGCCGCCATATCAGACACCGTCAGCGCATCGCGGTTTTTACCGACAGCGCCAGCAATCCTGCGGCTATTGCCCGGGAACTGACGCGGCAGGGCTACGGCCAATCGATCATGCGGGTATGCGAAGCCATGGGCAGCGCGCAACAGCGGATACGACAGTTTTCGGCAAGCGAACTGGCCGCGGCGGGAGAGGAGCGGACGGAGCCGGAGTTTCACGCGCTGAGTGTCTGTATCATTGATCAGTGGCGCGACCCGGGGCTGACGCCGGCGGCGCTGCCCGCTTTCCCCGGTATTTCCGACCATTTCTTCTCGACCGGCGCAAAACCCGGCTACGGCATGATCAGCAAACGTGAAACGCGCCTGACGATCCTCTCGCTGATGTCTCCGGAAAACGGTGAGGTTGCCTGGGATATCGGCGCCGGCTGCGGCAGCGTCAGCGTCGAGTGGGCAAGGTGGAACCATTCTGGCCGGATTTACGCGATCGAACAATGTGCGGCCCGTGTCGGGCATATTGCCGCTAATAGCGAGCGTTTCGGTACCAGCCTGAACCTGATTGCGGTGCACGGCGCGGCCCCGGAAAACTGCGCGCACCTGCCCGACCCGGACTGCGTATTTATCGGCGGCAGCGGTGGCCCCGGCAAACTGCCGGCATTGCTGGACTACGCCTGGGGGCGGTTGAAGCCGGCCGGAAAACTGGTCGCCAGCGCCGTAACCGCGGCAAGCGCGGCTGCGCTGACCTCGTTTTTTGACGACAAACCGGGTTGCGAGCGGGTCACCCTCCAGGTCGGGAAAAACCTGCCGGCAAGCGCGGCGACCAGGAAGTTGCAGCCGGTCACCGTGGCAAAATGCGTCAAGCCCAAAGCGCCCCGGCAACCGGCTGACGGCCTTATGTCCGTAACTTGGGCAGTATGAACATGAGTGCATCCGGCGCCGATTCATGCGGACGGTTTTATGGTATCGGGGTCGGACCGGGAGACCCGGAACTGCTGACCCTGAAGGCATGGCGCCTGATTCGACAATGCGACGTGATCACTTATCTGTGCAGCGACCGCGGCTATTCGATGGCGCGGGAGATTGCGGCCGAAGCGCTCGGCAATCCGACTAATGCACAGCAGCGGCAACAGGCTTTCGTCATGCCGATGTGCGAAAACCGGGATATCGCCAACCGCGCTTACGATCAGGCCGCACGGGCCATCGCGCGTCACCTGGGCGAGGGTCGGGATGTCGCCTTCCTGTGTCAGGGAGACCCGTTGCTGTTCGGTTCGTTTTCCTTCCTGCATGACCGCCTGCACGGGCAATACCCGACCTTTGTGGTGCCGGGGATCAACTCGATCAATGCCTGCGCCGCGCTGACCGGAACGGCAATGACAAGGCTGACCGAGAATCTGGCGGTCATATCCGGACGCAGGGATGATCGCGACATTCTTGACACGCTGGTCCGGTTCGACAATATCGCGATCCTGAAACCCGGCCGCCGCCGCGCCAGGATCCTGCAACTGATCAAGCGGTCGAAACGCTCCGAACACGCCTGTTATGTGGAGTATGCCGGACACTCCGGACAGAAGATCGTACATGACATTGGCACGCTTGACGACGGTACAGGACCGTATTTCTCATTGTTTCTGATCCGTTGTCCGCGAGACCGTGCGCTATGACCGGCAAGCAACCCACGATCATATACAGCCTGACCGAAGCGGGCCGCATGCTCGGCGACAGGCTGCTGGGCGTAATCCCCTCCAGCATTCACAAACACCGGGTAAAACCGTTCACGGAAACAGTGCAAAACGATTTTGTGCATGGTCATGATTGTATTTTTATCTGCGCGACCGGGATTGTGATCCGTACACTTGCGCCGGCGCTCAGGGACAAATACCGGGATCCGGCGGTCGTGGCGCTGGATGAACGCGGTGATCATGTAATTCCGCTCCTGTCCGGACATGAAGGGGGCGCGGATGCGCTGTCGCGGCGCATTGCACAGTGTATCGGCGCCCGTTGCGTGATCACTTCCTCTGCCGACTACGGACAACCGGTGCATACGCTCGGCATCGGCTGTGACCGTAACTGCCCGCGCGAGATGATCGACGAACTGCTGGACAAGGCCCGTGCCGCGCTGGGCGCCGGTGAGTCGTTTTGCGCCCTGGCCAGTATTGACCTGAAAGCCCGTGAGCCTTGTCTGGTCGCTGCGGCCGCAAGCCTGGCGCTGCCTTTTCGAACGTGGCCGGCAAAGGATTTACGCAGTGTCGAGGAGCAGTTGACTGAAAAATCGGAAGTTGTCTTTCGCGAGGTGGGATGCTATGGCGTGGCCGAGGCGGCGGCTCTCATTGCGGCGGCGCAGATCACCGGCAACCGCGCCGAACTGGCTTTACCGAAGCAAAAAAATGCGAGAGCCACGATCGCGGTGGCGCGCAGCTATCGGTCACACGGATCGCCTTGATGGCGCGTCTGTACCTGGTCAGCATTGGCCCCGGTGACCGTGCATTGATCACTGGCATGGCCCTGGATGCAATCCGGGCAGCTACCGATATCGTCGCCTACCGCCTTTATCTCGACTTGTTGCGCCCGCAAGTCAACGGGATATGGGCCGCAAAACGTTGCCACTCTTGCCAACTGGGCGCCGAGGTCGAACGCGCCAGACTCGCACTTGCACTGGCCGCGGAGGGCAAGACCACCGCCCTGCTGTCGAGCGGAGACATCGGTATCTATGCCATGGCGGCGCCGGTTCTGGAATTGATCGACGATCAGTTGAACGGCGCAGAAAACCATCCTGAATGGTTGCAGGTAGAGATTGAAATGATCCCCGGAATCAGCGCCATGCAGGCCAATTCGAGTTGCGCCGGAGCGTTGCTCGGACATGATTTCTGCGCTATCTCCCTGTCCGACCTGCTCACTCCCTGGCCGGTGATCGAACGCCGCATCCATGCGGCTGGAGCCGGGGACTTCGTGGTTTCCTTCTATAATCCGGTGTCGGCGCGAAGAAACTGGCAACTCGACCGCGCGCGCGACATATTGCTTCAATACCGCGCCGCCTCGACGCCGGTGGTGGCGGGGCGCAACCTGACACGGACGGACGAGAATGCTGACATCACCACGCTGGGGCGCCTCGACGCCGGTAATATCGATATGTTTACCTGCGTATCCGTTGGCAACAGCGAGTCCAGGCATATGGTCAATCCCTGTTTGAACCGTGAGTGGGTCTACACTCCGCGCGGGTATTCAAAAAAGCCGGGAGCGCTCGCATGACCGTATATTTCATTGGCGCCGGCCCGGGAGACCCGGAACTGATCACGGTAAAGGGACTGAAGCGGGTGCGGCGCTGTGCGGTCGTTCTTTACGCCGGTTCTCTGGTTCCTGAAGAAATCCTCAGGGAGGCAGGGGCGGATGCCCCCGGCGAAGTAATCATCGAAGATACGGCGCCGCTCCATCTTGATGAAATCATCGAGCGTGTCAGGACAGCCCATGCCGCAGGCCGGGATGTCGCCAGGGTGCATTCCGGCGACCCGTCCATTTATGGCGCTATCGGAGAACAGATGCGCCGGCTTGCGCAGCTGGACATTCCGTTCCAGGTGATTCCGGGCGTGACCGCAACGAGCGCCTCGGCCGCCTGGCTGAAAAAGGAACTGACTCTGTCCGGGGTTACACAAACCGTTATCCATACCCGTTACGGCGCCAAAACCCCGATGCCGGAAAACGAAAACCTGGACAGTCTGGCGCGGCACGGCGCGACCCTGGCGATCCATCTGGGCGTCAGCCATATCCACAAAATTGTGCGGGAACTGACCCCGCATTATGGCGAATCCTGCCCGGTCGCCGTGTGTTATCGCACCGGCTGGCCGGAACAGGATTTTGTCAGCGGCACCCTTGCCGATATTGTCGCCAGGGTGCGGGAACGAAAATTCACCCGTACCAGCCTGATCCTCGTAGGACATGCGCTGGACCCGACCCGCTTCAACGATTCATTCCTGTATGACCGCAACCAGGCCCATATCTATCGACCGAAAAGGAAACCCGACCGCCCGCGCAAGGTAAAAAGATCATGAGACTCGATAAAATTCCCGCCACCATCGTTACCGGCTTCCTCGGCAGTGGTAAAACCACATTGCTGTCGAACGTGATCAGGCAGGCGAACGGCAAGCGCATAGCCGTTATTGTCAATGAATTCGGTGAACTGGACATTGATGCGGAGTTGTTGAGAAGCTGCGCTGCGGGTTGTGAGGAAGCGGATACGACCCGGGCGGCGGCCGCGGATACGGATGCAGGCGGAATCCATGAACTGGCGAATGGCTGTATCTGCTGCACGGTGGAAGAAGAATTCCTGCCAGTCATGAAGCGCCTCGTACAACGCCGCGCGAATATCGATCATGTCCTTATTGAAACTTCCGGGCTGGCGCTGCCGAAACCGCTGGTACAAGCCTTCAACTGGCCGGAGATCAGACCGTTCTTCACCGTCGATTGTGTGCTTGCCGTTGTCGACGGCGTGGCTCTCGCAGCCGGCCGGCCGGCTCATGACCCGCAGCGGATACAAGCGCAGCGCATCGGGGATGCCGGTATTGACCATGACCGTTCCCTGCGTGAATTGCTGGAAGACCAGCTGGTCTCCGCCGACCTCGTTATAATGAACAAGACAGACAGCATGTGCGAGTCGCAAATCCGTCAGGTTCGCGGCCGGCTGGAGCCATACCTCAAGAACGGGGTGCGGGTCGTCGAAGCGGCAAACGGAATAATCGATCGACTTCTGATCACGGGGCTTCAGCATGCCACGGAAGAAAGCATCGAAAGTGTTTCCACCCATCACGACCGTCAACACGAACACGGCCGCGAGCATGACCACGCCCATGAGCATTTCGACTCGGTGTGCATCGAATTCGGGGAGGTCGATGGCGAACCCGTCGCCCGCGCTGTCAAACAACTGATACGGGAATACATGATCTACCGGGTCAAGGGGTTCCTGGCTCTGCCGGGCAAACCCATGCGCCAGATATTGCAGGGAGTGGGCGAACGCATGCACTGCTACTTCGACCGCCCCTGGCGCCCCGACGAACAGCGCAGGAGCAGGCTGGTATTTATTGGCAGGGGACTCAATTTGGCGGATATCGAAGCGGCATTGCCAATCCGTCATGAACCGGCTGGCTGACCATGCACTTACTGGCAGCCAGACCCGGCGGTTTCAGCGATGAAGAAGGCATAGTCGATCTGCGACAAAGCCCGGCCGGTATCGTTATCCTTTCCTGTCAAGACACATCGCTTGGCCTGTTGGCTGAAGGCGTCGAGGCCTGTGTCGGGCCGACTCCGGATGTGCGGCTGGTCAACCTCATCAATCTGACAAAACCGGCCGCTTATGACCTGTACGAACACTCGGTCCTGCAACACGCCAGTCTGATCCTCGTTTCCCTGCTCGGCGGCATCGCTTACTGGCAGTATGGCATTGAACGTCTGGGCGCGCTGGCGGCCGAGCGCGCAATCAATCTGGTCGTTGTTCCCGGCGACGACCAGCCCGACCCGCAGCTGATGCGCGTATCCAATTGCCATCCCCGGCAACATCATACGATATGGCGTTATCTGCGCGAGGGAGGGACACGCAACACAGCCAACCTGTTTGCGTTTCTGGTTGAACAGTTCTTCGGTCAGGAGACCGCAGTGCAACCCGGCCGGTCGCTTGTGCCGCCTCCCGTGAGACTGCCCTCCTTGCTTATTTATGACCGGCTGCGTTCGTCGGTCTCGCTCGGCCAGTGGCTGGATTCGAGGGACGAGACCAGGCCCAACGCGCTGCTGTTGTTCTATCGCAGCCATGTTCAGTCGGGCAATACCGCTGCCTTCGACCATTTCATCGAAATCCTCGAAACCGAATTCAACACCCTTGCGGTGGCTGTCCTTTCTCTGAAAAATGCGGACTGCATGAAAGCGCTCGACGATCTGATTGAACAGTGCGATTGCCATGTCGTGATCAATACGACCAGTTTTTCCCAACACGTCGAGGGCAATGCGTCCCTGTGCGGCGAGCCGCAGGTTGCGGACCGGCTCTTCGGGCGCGATATCCCGGTCATCCAGGCGATCCTGGCTGCCAACAGCGAATCGGACTGGGCCGCGTCGCCCCAGGGGTTGCGCAGTCGGGATATTGCCATGAATGTTGCATTGCCGGAATACGACGGCAGGATTATCGGCCCTGCGGTCAGTTTCAAGAACCTGTTGCGGCACAGCGGGCAAACCCAGACCGATATCATCCGTTACCGGCTGAACGCGGAACGCGCCCGGTTCGTCGCCAGACTGGCTGCAAAGTGGGCGTCCCTGTCGCGGCGCCCGAACAGCGGCAAGCGCGTCGCCCTCATACTGGCGAATTACCCCACCCGCAACGGCAGGATCGGCAATGGCGTCGGTCTCGACACGCCGGCGTCGCTGATTAACATCCTGTGCGCATTGCAAAAAGCGGGCTTTCCGGTCGACGACGTTCCTGAAAACGGGGATGCGCTCCTGTCGCTGTTGCAGTCTGCGGTCACCAATGATACGGATACGAATCCGCTCAAGGCCTGTAACCAGAGCCTGTCACTGGATCATTACCTGAAATGGTTCGGGCAGTTGCCGCGGGACAACCGCAAGCAGGTCATGGAGCGCTGGGGAGCCCCGCAAGGCGACCCGATGTTCAGGAACGGACGCATCATGATATGTGGATTGCGCACCGGCGGTACGTTCGTCGGCATACAACCGGCGCGTGGATACAATCTGGATGCGGCAGCCTGCTATCATGACCCGGACCTTGTGCCGCCTCACGGTTATATCGCCTTTTATTTGTGGCTGCGGTATATCTGGCAGGTGGACGCCATTGTCCATGTCGGCAAGCACGGCAATGCCGAATGGCTGCCGGGCAAGAGTGTCGCGCTTTCTGGACAGTGCTGGCCGGATATTGTTGTGGGAGCGGTGCCGCACCTGTATCCCTTTATCGTCAACGACCCCGGTGAAGGAGCGCAGGCGAAACGCCGCGCCGCGGCCGTCGTTGTCGATCATCTGACACCGCCGATGGCGCGGGCAGAAAGCTATGGAGACCTGCTCGATCTGGAAAACCGGATGGATGAATACTATCAGGCCGCCGGCCTCGACAGCCGGCGTGAAGCCTGGCTCAGGGACAGGATCCTGGAGAAACTGAAGGAGTCCAACCTCGATAAAGAGATCGGCGCGGATATCGGCAGCGCCGCGGACGTATTGCTTGGGCGCCTCGATACCTGGCTGTGTGAGCTGAAGGAATCCTCGATTCGCCATGGTCTGCATCGCTTCGGGGAGCTTCCCGAAGCCCGTAAACTGGCTGAAACACTGGTAGCGCTGACCCGCCTTTCGCGCGGGGAGCGGCCCGAAGACCGCGGATTGCTGTACTGCCTCAGTGACGATCTGGGACTGATCAACGGCGAGCGGCCGTTCGACCCCTTGAGATTCGACGCGGCCGCTCCCTGGCGTGGACCACGTCCACATATCCTGGCGGTGTTGAGCCCTGCCAGCTGGCGTACCGAATCCGATACGCGGGAACGGCTGGAGCGACTCGCCGAACAGTGCGTAGAGGACGCGCTGTCCGGCAAACCGGTCGACCCGGCGCTGGAGTCCACGAAGCCATTGTTGCAATATATCGTCCGGGTGGTTGCGGGAGCGATCCGTGATTCAGCAAGAGATGAGATCGCCAACCTGGTCGGGGCGCTGGAAGGACGCTTCGTACCCGCCGGACCGAGCGGAGCGCCGACCCGCGGACGGCTTGATGTGTTGCCGACCGGGCGCAATTTTTATGCACTGGACTCGCGTTCGATTCCGACCCGCAGCGCCTGGGAACTGGGGCAGCGCTCTGTCGATCAGTTGCTCGCCCGCCACCTGCAGGAACAGGGCGAATATCCCCGTCAGCTGGGCTTGTCGGTATGGGGTACGTCGACCATGCGGACGGGAGGCGATGACATTGCCCAGGCATTCGCATTGCTTGGAGTGCGTCCAGTGTGGGCAGAAGGTTCCAGCCGGGTGATCGATATCGAAATCATCCCCGGTTTCCAGCTGGGACGGCCGCGGGTCGATGTGACGCTCAGGATTTCAGGTTTTTTCCGGGACGCATTCCCCAATGTCGCCCGGCTGTTCGACCGCGCGGTACAGACGCTGGCAGAGTATGAAGAGCCCGGAGACAGCAATGTGGTGCGCGAGAATATCGGGATCGACAAAGAACGCCTCATTGCCGGAGGCATGGACGATGGCCGCGCCGGGACGCACGCGCGGTTCCGGGTTTTCGGCTCAAAACCCGGCGGTTACGGCGCCGGATTGCAGAGACTGGTTGACCAGGGCATCTGGAACGATGGTCGCGACCTGGCCCGGGCTTATGTCAACTGGGGAGGTTACAGTTACAGTCAGTCGCATTTCGGCGAAGCGGCATTCGCCTCGTTCGAGTCGCGTCTGGGGCAACTTGAGGTGGTCGTACAGAATCAGGACAACCGGGAACACGATTTGCTGGATTCCGACGATTATTACCAATTTCAGGGAGGCATGAGCAATGCGGTTGAAGTCCTGCGCGGACAACAACCGGTTATCTATCACGGCGATCACTCGAACCCGGCCAACCCCGGGATAAGGACATTGAAAGAAGAAATCAACCGGGTCGTTCGCAGCCGCGTAATCAATCCCAAATGGATTGCCGCCATGCGTGAGCATGGTTACAAGGGTGCGTTCGAAATGGCGGCAGCGGTGGACTACCTGTTCGCCTACGACGCCACTACCGGCCTGATTGACGATTATCAATATGAGGCGGTCACCGATGCGTTGCTGGTCGATCCCGAAAACCGGGCTTTCATGGGAAAGTCCAACCCGTATGCCCTGAAGGAGATGGCCGAGCGGTTGCTGGAAGCGCAACAAAGAGGACTGTGGCAGGATCCCGCAGAGTATCACCAGCTGCTGGTCGAAACGATCCTGCAAATCGACCACACGCTGGAAACGCTGCCGGACGGTCAGGACGCTCACTACAGAGCGAGCAGCGAAAAGCCGACCTGTACGCAGGCATAGCCTGCCAGCCACAGCGCGACGCTCCTTTCGATCAGCGACACCGCGCGCGCAATGTCCGTAGAGGTCGCGGCCTCGCCAACGCCGAGCGCAATCTTCTCTTCCGGCACGCCGTGATAGACTGCCGGCCCGCCAATGGTGATGCCGAGAGCGCCGGCGCCGGCCGCCATGACGAGGCCGCCGTTCGGACTCTTGTGCTTGCCCGCCTGAGCGCTCGCAGCCTGCATGGCATGACGAAACGAGCCCGACAGGGCATAACAGAGCGCGGTGAACCGGGCCGGAATCCAGCCCAGTCCGTCATCCAGTCTGGCCGCAACATAGCCAAAATCAACAAACCGCTGCGTTTTATAACCCCACATCGCGTCCAGCGTATTCGACAAGCGATGAGCTACCGCACCAGCCGGCCCCAGTACAGCATACCAGAACAACGAAGCGAACAGGCAATCGTTGCCATTCTCCAGCAACGACTCGATTACCGGGCCGGGGATTTTTTCTGCCTCCATTTGCGCGGTCTCGCGGGTGACGATACGCGACAGTTTTTCCCGCGCCTGTGCAAGGTTGCCGGCAGCGAGGGCGCCGGAAACATCAGCGGCATGTTCCTGCATACTGCGCCAGCCGATGACGACGGTGAGGACGAAGATATCGAATAACGCGCCGGCAACCGCTCCGGGAATACGGCTTTGTAACAGATATACGCCTGATGCCGGAAGCGCAACCAGCACGGCAACAGCAAATCCGCCGAGCCATTTTTTCAGGAGTTTTGGCGAATCCTGATTGAGTTTGTGTTCGAGCCAGTTTGCGGTATGGCCGAAAGCCACCAGAGGATGATAGCGAGGTTCGCCCAACGCCCGGTCACACAGCAGCGCCGCCGTACAAACAATGACCGGAGTGAATATGCCCAATACGGACGACAGGGTCAGCACGGAGATTGCAGTCCGATAATAGTGGCAAGACGCCGGTAGTCGAGTTGCTGTCCCAGCATTTCAGCAGCCCGATCTATCTGCTGCAGGCAGAATTGCCGGTAGTCGAACGAATGGTCATGTGCAGTCTTGAGCCCGGCCCATTCAAGCAGGGCCTGACGCGCGCTGTCGTGGTCGAAAACCCCGTGCAGATAGGTGCACAGGATCTGGTTGTCCGCTGAAATCACGCCCTCTTTCTTTCCATTCAGGTCTATTGCCGGGCGTTCCCGCTCCGTCCCCCGGGTAACTCCCATATGAATCTCGTAACCGGTCACCGGCGCACGACTGTCGATCAGCGTGCCGCTCACCTTTTCAAGTTTTTTGATCGGTTGCAGGGTCGTCTCGAAACTCATCAAGCCAAGGCCATCCATTGATCCGGCGGCGCCTTCGATGCCGTGCGGGTCATGAATTTTCGAACCGATCATCTGGTAGCCTCCGCAAATGCCGATCAGTTTGCCGTCGTACCTGAGGTGTTTTTTGATCCAGTCCGGCCAGCCGTTCGAGATCAGCCAGCGCAAATCATTCATCGTGTTCTTGCTGCCCGGCAGAATCACGAGATCGCAGGCGCTCTTGCGCTCGCCCTGTCCGACAAATTCAAGTTCAACCGCGGGATGAAGACGGAGCGCGTCGAAATCGGTGTGATTGCTGATGCGGGGAATCCTGGGCACGACCACTTTCAATTTTTGCCCTGTCTGTTCGGATACATCCCTGAAATCCCGGGCGTCGACCGCGTCCTCCGCCTCGATGTGCAATCCCGGCAGGAACGGCAGAACGCCGAGGGTCGGGATCGAGGTTTTGCGCGTCAACCAGTCGATACCCGGATCCAGCAGGCAGCGGTCGCCGCGAAAACGGTTGATCAAAAACCCCCGCACCAAAGCCCGTTCATGTCGCGCGAGACAGTCGATGGTTCCGCTCAAATGCGCGAATACCCCTCCGCGCTCTATATCTGCCACCAGCGCCACCGGGCAATCCACCGCAGTGGCAAACCCCATGTTGGCGATATCGTTTTCCCGCAGGTTGATCTCCGCCGGACTGCCCGCTCCTTCCACCACCACCACATCATATTGCTCGACCAGACGATGCCATGCCGCCAGGGCGTAATCAATGGCGGTCTTTTTGAAGGCATGATATTCGACTGCATCCATGTTGCCGATCGACTGCCCGTTGATGATGACCTGCGCTCCCTTGTCGCTGTTCGGTTTCAGCAAGATCGGGTTCATATCGGTATGCGGCGCAATGCCGCAGGCCAGAGCCTGCACCGCCTGGGATCGCCCTACCTCTCCGCCGTCAACGGTGACCGCACTGTTCAGCGCCATGTTCTGCGGCTTGAATGGCGAAACGCGCAACCCTTTTTTCGCAAGCAGCCGACATAACCCGGCGGCGACAACGCTCTTGCCGGCGTTCGAGGTGGCGCCCTGGATCATGATTGCGCTTGCCATTAATTTTTCTGCGGCATCTTCAGGAGACGTCCGGAAACTTTAAGGAAAGATTAAGGAATATGAGGGTAAAATATATGGCTCATAAGGACAAGTAAATTATCTGGCGCCCTCACGCCCGTTCAGCACAAGCTGTATCATCGTATTGCTCTTGCGGGGAAACAGTCACACGACAGAATCACCATGAACAAAGCAGTGAACCCGGACTCGCACAAGACCAATCCTGTCGCAAAAAGCGATGTGGTGCAACGCGCCCGCATGGTGGAGCGTTCTGACGCCGACGAAATCCACAAACGCAATGAACGCGGCAAGCTGGATGCGCTGCTGGGCTGGTGCGAAGTGACGCAATGCCGCCGCAATTCCCTGCTGGAATACTTCGGGGAGAAACGGCAGGACCCTTGCGGCAACTGCGATACCTGTCTTGACCCGCCACAGACCCGGCATGGAACTACAATCGCGCAGAAGCTGCTTTCCTGTATCTATCGGACCGGACAGCGTTTCGGGGCGTTGCATGTCGTTGATGTTTTGCGCGGCAAGGATACTGAAAAAATCAGGCAGCACGGTCATCACCATTTGAGCACTTTTGGCATTGGCGCCGACCTGTCGCCCAACCAGTGGCGCTCGGTCATCCGGCAGTTAATCGTGCGCGGATTCCTGATATCCGACGCCGAACGATTCGGAGCGCTGCGTTTTACCGGGGCCACCCGCCCGTTGCTCAGGGGCGAAATTGACCTGATGTTGCGGGAAGATGCAGGAAAGCAGGCAATCGGCAGAGAGACAAAAATCAGAACGGTTGTTGGCGAGGAAAATCAGGAGTTGTGGGAAGCATTGCGAACCTGTCGCAAGCGACTGGCGGAGCAATATGGTATCCCGCCCTATATGGTTTTCCATGACAGCACTTTGCAGGAAATCATGTTGAAAAAACCGGCGCGGCGCGAGGAGATGTTGACTATCAGCGGAGTCGGTCACGCCAAGCTGGAAAAATTCGCAGACGAATTCCTGGAAGTGGTGCAAAGTTATGCACAGGAGCCGTTTGCGCCCGTGACGGTAAAAAACGCCCCGTAGCCAGGGCATTGGATTGACGCCCGCGCAAGCGGCGTTGACCGTACAGTAATGGCGTCAGGCGCCGACCCCTTTCCATATCATTGCATGGCCGACCGTTCGTTCCTCTGGCTTACGTGGTGTTTCACCACATTATATCAATTACACGACCGTCGCTGTGTTGACAAATGCCGATCCCTCCTGTCGGGGTAAATCCAGAACTATCCGCATAGTTCATATTGCAGCGCATCGTCGACCCTCTATCACCGAACATGACAGCCACAAATTTGCCGCTGGTTGACGATATGACAGCAAAACCAACCCCTGTACCAGTTCGGGCATCAGAATGCACTGCTTGTCCCTTAAAATGTTCGCCGTCAATTGTCGTCTCGTAAAAGTCGCGGTACATGCCTTGTTCATACAGAAAGGTTACGCGAGTACCTTCACCCCTTACTACACCGTCCATCGTTCCTGTGCAGGAGACCAGAAGCGCAAGCGTGCTGATGAAACCTGCTTTGATAATGTTCTGTTTCCCTGGCATGGTTCTACTGGCGAATGTATCCAGGAGAGGTAATGCGTTCATCAACAGTCATGCGGATGGAATCCAGCTTTGTTCGGACGGCGTCCAGAAGATGTTGCATTACATCCGTGCAGATCGGGTTTATCGGTGAGTTTTTTCGGCTTCTCCGTTGCTTGCGGAGAACATAGATGTTGTCAATCTGCGTCGTTTCGATATCCACGTCCTTTCTTACGTCATACGTCTCTGTCACGATGAAGAACAGACAGTATGGATTTCCCGTCTTGATCCTGGTTGCTGTAGCAACGCTTCCTTCATACATGGTTTTATCCAGATAGATCTTGCACTCGATACAGACAATGGGGATTGAGATTTCGTGCTCTCCTCCAGTGCTGGTGGTGAGGGTTTCTTTCTTGTAGATGCCAACATCCTGATCCTTGACGTTCAGCTTGATCTCAATTCCTTCCTTGAACTCCGCCTTATCGGACCAAGAGAAGTAAAGGCTGCTGTAGGCTGAAACCGGGCCGTACTGCAAAACGTCGTTTCCAAACTCCTTTTTCAATATCCTGCAGAGGAACTCTTCGATTATCGTCGGAGCAAACTTCGATTGAGCGGTATAAACGTTATGCTCATCGACGTAATCCTTGTATCTGTTCAGAGCGTTGACAGCCCCATCCAGTGAGCCCTTCAGGGTATCGCTGAATCGGATATATTCGTCAATGAACCGGCCTATATCCGGGCTGTTCCTCTTGGCAAGAATGTTACTGGCGTGACAGCCGCCATCTTTCTTGATCTTCTCCAGCCAGGACATCTGTTCTGCACTTAGAGACACTCCTTGATCCTCCACCTGGCCACGCGGTTGTACTTTGCCGAGATATCAATACCGAGATACCTTCTGCTGTACTGGTGCGCAACCAGGGTTGTCGTTCCGACCCCGTTGAATGGATCCAGAATAATGTCATTGCGGAAGCTGAATAACTGGATCACCCGCCTTGCCAGTTCTTCCGGGAATACGGCAGGGTGGTCAAACTCCTTCATCCTCCGTTCAGGGGCAATGGACCACTTTGCATAGACCCATTTCTTGAAGTCATCTCCCAGTATATCCGCATCTTCCGGTTTGCCCGCCTTTTTCAGAGACCCCTTGCAGAACACCTCGACAAACTCCCATGTGTATTTCAGATACGGGCTGCCCGGGCTTTTCCAGCTTCCCCAGGCGGTGTATTTGCAGTTGTAGTTGTTCTTCTCCCACAGTATTTCTCCTTTCCATATCATGCCCCTGTCCAACATGTGACTGGAGATAATATGATGACTCGGAATGTAGTCAGAAAAAAGGGGTTGAACGTTAACAATCAGGCGTCCTCCATGTTTCAGGACACGGATGCACTGATCGAATATACTGAACAGCCGGGAAAAATAGGTTTCCCAGAATACCGCATCATCTTTCTTTTCGTAGTCGAGACCGAAATTGTAGGGCGGTGAAGTGAAAATCAGGTCAATGCAGTTGTCCGGTAGCTTCTTCAATTCAGCCAGACTGTCTCCCGTAACGATCTTGTTCCGATATGCCGGGGGAAGAGGGTTTTCCTCTACGGCAAATCCATTGGAATAATGATGCTTGACCCGCCTGATTTCTTTTTCTTTTCTTCCGGTTACTTTCCGTTCCCTGCTCAGCTCGGCATGGCTCGGGAATGTGCCGACGGGCATACTCACAGGATCACATCCCTGTAAGGAATCCGCCTGATCATCACTGCGCCCCCTTTTTCGCTCATCACTTGATTTTATCACACAACGAAGATACCTTGATTGGTTTTTTACATAATCGGTTGATCTGGTGCTGGCAGCGCTGAGTCCACCCGAATGCCGAGGAGCGCTTCCTGTTCCATGCTGCCATCACATGGGCAAGACGGCAGGTCTTTCCGATTGCCGAAAGCACGTTGCCAAGCACAAGAAAGCTGACAAGCCTGCCTGACTAACTCCCTCTCGAAGTACTGTATTCGACTCGAAATTCCTGGATATTGGAATAGGCGGACTGGCGCTCTCGGTCGGTGCGCTTGTAGCCACGCCAGTATTCGAGGAATTCCGCTTCAGAGGCGAAGACACCCCTCCCGGCACTGAAATCCTCTATGGTTCCACTGATGCTTCCGACATTGGCCGTATTGCCGCTCCCAGCCCGGTCTCCGGCAATCCGCCACTTTTCCTGTATGAAGACTTCGACATCTTCAAACGGGATGGGTATGTCCCGCAGAGTCTCGAATGAATAGATGCGGCCGCTTGTATCCCGCTTCCCTTCGGCCCGCTTATATATAAACCCGATAATCCAATGCTGGCCGTAATGGCTATACGGGAACAGGATGTTCTTGCTTTCCGTCTCCGGTCTGATGTAGCTGGTATAGCTCCCCAAGGTATAGCTGAATCGGGATTGTCCCTCCCGTCGGTATGTAGTCTTCACGTCAAGAGCGATCTTCTCCCGGTCATATTCGCCACGCATCAAGGTAAAGTCCGGGTAGTGATTCTGTTTTTCTGGTTCAGCTAGTCCCAATCCTGCGTTTCTGGCATAAGCCGCAACCGCCTGCCGGGCCACAATCTCGAACAGAGTACTGATAACCTTGGTATCGGAACCTAGCGGATAGACACGCGCTCTACGATCCACAACCCCGCATAGAGAATAGCCGTTCCGGACTTCCGCAAGCGCCTTCAGGATGAATTCCTTCATCCGACGACCAATGCTTCGGTCATACCGTTCCGAAGGTCTTCCGTCGCCCCCAAATGATAAAAATGAGAGAAGGTACAAATCTCATATTCAGAAAATGCATCATGCAGGCGATCATTTTTCCGGTACTTGTTCTCAGACCACATTGAATAGAGGAACGGGCACGGTAGCGATTTCAGTTCGCCCTCAAGCTGTGTCGCATCTTCGTTTGTCCATGCATTAAAGTAGTCAGTGAAACGGCCAGCATAGGGTGGGTCGCAATATACGAAATCGCCTTTCCGTGCTTCGCTCAATATCTCGCTCCAATCGGCGCAGACAAACTCCCACGCCTTGCCTGCCATGCGATCAGCCGCCCGTTGGATCTGATTACAAATCTTCGTGATATAGGCAGGGCGGAAGCGTTCCGGCTTTCGGCAGAACGGGGTATTGAAGAGGCCCTTCTTGTTGAAGCGAACCAAGCCGTTGAAGCAGGCCCGATTCAGGAAAAGGAAATCATGAGGGTCACCAGCGGCGTTGAAGCGTTCCCTCACTCGGTAATAATACGCCCCGTCTTTAAGCAAGCGCTCACCTTCACGTTCCAGGAATGCCCGCACCGTGGTGCTTGTAACCGTTCCCGCCTGTATGGCCGCATAGAAGCGAACCAGATGTGGGTTTGCATCGCCAAGCAAGGCGCGTTCTGGCTTGATATTAAAGGGTACTACAGCGGAACCGACAAAAGGCTCTATCCAGCGGCCTGAACCATCCCAATTAACACCATCTCGAATAAACGGAATAGCCTTTGTCTTGATGCCTTGTATCTTGAGCGGTGGAATTTGAACGGTACTCATAGCATGGATGCTATAATAACTTGTCTCCTATGGTCTATCAAGTATAACAGCAATTCCCGCCAAGGACATCCCCACATGGATTCGGCGGGATTTTCGGATGCAAACGCAGGCGTTAAGGGTATGCGGACAAGGCCACCCCTCCGGCGGATTGCCGGATCGGCGGTTGGCCATGGGTTTTCCTGAAGAACCGGCCTTTCACACACTCGGTCACGGCACCGGGTCAGGATGTGTCGAAGGGCTCCAGCTCAGGCTTGCGGTGCCCGAACGCGATACCCCGGTACAGCGTCTCCCAGTCCGCAACGTGGAATCCCGAGAACAGCCCGCGCAGCCGCTCCCACAGGGACCTCAAACTGCCCGCCTTGGCGCGCGCGGCGCGGAACAGCGAGCAGCGCCGTTGCTGCACCTGATCCATGAGGAACGCCAACATCATCAGGTGGGCGAACACCGTCGCCAGATGCCGCCGGCCGTGACCGAAATTGTGTTCAAAGCCGTAGCCTTGGTTCTTCAGGGTATTGAATGTTTCATTCTCGATGCGCCAGCGAGCACGTCCCGCCCGCATCAGTTCATATGCGTTGGATTCCGTGACTTCCAGGTCCGTGACCCAGGAGAAATGCAGTATCCGACCGTCCGCGCGGGTCTCCTGGCATTCCAGGAAGTTCACCTCCAAATCGAAATTCGCGTCATTCAACGGCACGCCGTTCAGGAATCGGAAGCGGAAGCGGGCGCCGTCCTTCTCCATCTCCACGCTACGGGTCGCCGCCGTGACGCCCACCCAGTGGAACAGTTCCCCATGATCTCCCGGCTTCACCCCCAGCACATATCGCATATCCAGTTCCTCCAGCAGCCGGATGTGCGGGCCGTTCGAGGCCAGCGCATCTTCCACCACCAGCAACTTCAGGCGCCGATGCTCCCGTCGCGCGTCCCGCAACAGCCGCCTGGCGGCATTGCGTTCGCAATCGTTCTTGCGCGACCCGTCTGCCCGCAGGAGCGGCTCCGGGGCGAGCGGAAATACCTCCCGGTGTTGCGGGTGAACCAGCACCGCCGCCAGCATCTGGTGGTACCAGGTCGTGCTGCCATCGCGGTGATGCTTCTCGCAGCAGCGCTCACAATGCACCTTCTTCGATGAGAAATACCCGGTGCCGTCTACCGACAGCAGATGGTGACCCAACCAGGTGAAACCCTCCAAACCCTTGCCCCGTTGCAAAGCGGCAAACACGCTCTTGAAAACACGGCGGAGCGAGCGCGGGTCTACCAGATCCAGACGCTCACGCATGGCCGTATCCGATGGCGCGCGAACCACCCCGTACAGGTTTTTGAGGTTCGACCGGATACGGTCCTCGTCGCGCGCATCCTTTTCAAAGCTCAGCAGCGACGGGTACTTCAGGCTGAACATCGCCAAAGCCGACATCAGGCAGTCCGTCAGACCCAGGCCACGGCTTGCTACGGGGTCTTCGATGCGATCGAAATCCCCACGCACCAGCCGCAGGAGGCCCGGCGCGCTGAGGGTCTTGCGAAACAGGGTCCTGGGCATGGTATCCTCCGACTATGAAGAAACGGCCCTTATTCTACCGCTTTTCCATGAAAAATCTGCGAAAAGATTGTCTAATAACCCCCTGAAACCCCCGAATTTACTGGCTTCCCGGATTTAGCGGGAATTGCTGCAAGTATAATAACGCTATTCAGTCAGACTGTCTCCCGTAATGATGTGGTACCCGGGGCCGGACTTGAACCGGCACGATGTTGCCATCGAGGGATTTTAAGTCCCTTGCGTCTACCCATTCCGCCACCCGGGCAAACAGTACCGAAGGATCATAAGCTGGAGGCTGAGCCCGGAATCGAACCGAGGTCAACGGCTTTGCAGGCCGCTGCATAACCACTCTGCCACTCAGCCCCTTGGTCTTGTCCATGACATCTGTTGCAGTGTGCCATATCGCTGACCCGAGAAACCGGGAATCCTGGCGCTGACCATACACACAGGGGCGCGAAATACTGGAGCGGGAAACGAGACTCGAACTCGCGACCCCAACCTTGGCAAGGTTGTGCTCTACCGACTGAGCTATTCCCGCTTGCAAATTTTTTGGAATGTTGATTCTAGCCGGACATCGGTTGGTGTCAATAGCAATCTGCCCGCCAGTCCGATTTCAGTTAATCGGACCGGATTTTTCCAGCAAATACGGCATCGCTGCCTTCAGGTAGGTGTATACCGACCAGAGAGTCAGAATCGCCGCCGCGTAAAAAGCGAGCTCCCCGACACGAAATGAGGGAATTTCCAGTACAGGCTCAGCGTACAACAGAAAGGAAATGGACACCATCTGGAATACCGTTTTTACCTTTCCCAGGCTACCGACCGAAACCACGCCGCGTTCGCCCAGCTCCGCCATCCATTCCCTTAAAGCGGAAATGGCGATTTCGCGGCCGATGATGACACATACGGAAATGGAAAATAACAGTGGATGCAGCACCCTGTCCAACACTTCCAGATCGGAAACGAGGAGAACGAGCGCGCTGGAAACGATCAACTTGTCCGCGACCGGGTCAAGAAAGGCGCCGAGCGCCGATGTTGCATTCATCTTGCGAGCGAGAAACCCGTCCAGCCAGTCGGTCAGGGCTGCGGTGACAAAGACTCCGGCTACCAGCATCGAGCGAATTTCCAGATTCCAGAAATACAGTATGACGAGTACCGGGATCAGGGCTATTCTGAACAGCGTAAACAGGTTCGGGATGTTTAGCATGATTATGAAATGCTCACCGATGAAGGTCGTTGAAAATCCGTTGCGCCAGATTCAGGCTGATTCCCGGAACTTTTGCAATGTCCTCGACTCCGGCGCGCTGTATTTCCCGGGCCCCCCCAAAATACCGTAACAAATTGCGCCGTCTTTTATCTCCTACCCCCGCTATCTGCTCAAGGGTGGACCGGTTCCTCGCTTTCGCCCTGTGCAGGCGGTGTCCGGTTATTGCGAAGCGGTGCGCTTCGTCACGAATTCGCTGCACCAGATGAGAAACCGGAGAAGTCCCTGCGGGTTGAAACGGCGTTACCACACCAGCCAGATGAAATTGTTCTGTCCCCGCCTTGCGCCCCGGACCCTTGGATACCCCCATCAGCGCAACCGAATCAAGCATCTGCAATTCCTCAAAGACCTTCCTTGCCACACCCAGCTGCCCTTTGCCGCCGTCCATGATCACGAGGTCGGGAACCCTGCCATCGTTTTCGAGTACCTTTTTATAACGCCGGGTCAGAACCTGTTGCATCGCGGCATAATCATCGCCGGGTTCGATGCCGGATATATTGTAACGCCGGTATTCGGACTTTACAGCGCCGTTTTGGTCGAATACGACGCAGGCGCCAACCGTTTTCTCTCCCATCGTATGGCTGATATCGAAACACTCGATACGCGAAGGGGTCTCGGCCAGCGACAGGAAATCACCCAGTTCGCTGAACTGACCGCTGATTTGGCTTCGCTGATTCAGGTAACGGCTCAGATGGTCAGCCGCATTCAGCTGCGCCGACTCGACCCATCTTGCCCGGTAAGAGCGGCAATTCTGCCTGATTTCGACCTTTCTCTTGTTTTCGAGAGACAATATCTGTTGCAGGGAGCTTCGGCTGCCAATCGCTTCGCCGAGGAGAATCTCCGCAGGGATAGCCGCGCCGAAATAATTTTGTGCAAGAAAGACCTCCAGTAATTCGGACGGAGTTTTATCGAGCGCGTTGGGTTGCAAGTGGAAGCGGATGCCCAGGTTCTTGCCGCGGCGAATGGAGGTGACGGCAAAACAAACCATGCCGGATTCGGCAGCCACAGCGACCACATCCGCCTCCCGGACGTCCGATGAAATATATTGTTTCTCGCGAACTCTCTGCAACAGGGCGATACGGTCACGATAGACTGCCGCGTTCTCATAATCAAGATTGTCGGACGCCTGCTCCATTTTTTCTGCCAACTCATCGATCAGGCGGGTATCTTCGCCGGCCAGCATGGCCTTGGCCTGGCGGATGTCTTCCCGGTAATCGCGCGGGCTGATTCGCTTGGTACAGGGCGCGCTGCACCGCTTGATCTGGTATTGCAGGCAGGGTCTCGACCTGTTTTTGAAAAAGGCGTCATCACATTGACGCAGCCGGAAAATTTTCTGTAGTTGCGCCAGCATTTCACGCACCGCTGCGGAATTTGGGTATGGCCCATAATACCGCCCCGGCAATGTGCGCGGGCCACGATAGAATGTAAATCTCGGAAAGGTATCTTTCTCGGTCAGGCGGATGTAGGGGAAACTTTTATCATCACGCAAGACGATATTGTAACGGGGACGCTTGTCCTTGATGAGGTTGTATTCGAGCAACAGCGCCTCGCTTTCCGTGCGCGTCTGCTGGGTTTGGGCATGGGCAATTTTTGCAACCATGAGACGTGTTTTCGGTGTCAGCCCGCTCGGGCGGAAATAACTCTGAAGACGCTTTTTCAGATTTTTTGCCTTGCCGACATAGAGTGTGCCGCCCTGCTCGTCGGTGAAGATATAGACCCCGGGCCGCTGCGAAACAGTCGCAAGAAACTGACAGGCATCAAAGCAAGGCTTGTTATCGCTCATATCTGTCCGCTCCCGGGCGTCGGGAATACGGATCAACGTTAAGGTTTATATCGGATCGGACAACTCCGGTATATTGATGCTGTCTGCCATAGTGGGTACAATTTCCCGTCTCGCGGCCCCAATTTCAGGAAACCTGTTCCAGTGAAAATCTCGGCATTCGAAGCTCGCATCGGCAATCTGATCGAATATCAGGGTAAATTGTGGCGCATATTGAAGAAAAACCATGTCAAGCCAGGCAAAGGCGGCGCATTTGTGCAGCTTGAGATGAAGTGTATATCAGATGGCGTCAAACTCAATGAACGATTTCGCTCGGAAGATAAAATGGAAAAGGCTTATGTCGAGCCGCGTCAAATGCAGTATCTTTATCTGGATGGCGAGGACTATGTTTTTATGGATACGGATAATTATGAGCAGATCACTTTAAGCACCGGTGAACTCGAAACCCAAATCCCGTTTTTGTTACCCAACGCCGATGTCCGCATCAATTTTCATAATAAAGTTCCGATCGGAATTGAATTGGCGCCTTCTGTCGTGCTTGAGGTGGTTGATACCGAAGGCGTGGTAAAGGGACAGACCGCTTCCGGCAGCGGCAAACCCGCCGTTCTTGAGACCGGGCACAAGGTCATCGTCCCGACTTTTGTGAACGTGGGCGAAAAAGTGAAAGTGAATACCGAAACCGGCGAATACATGGAACGCGCCTGACTGCCGGCGCCTGTCTTGCCCCGACCCTGGCCGGCAAGCATTCAGTCATTGTCATGCAATCCTGCCCCGGCTCCCGATAGTCGGGATGTTTCGCTGGCTTCGACATAGGTACGATGGGCGCGGCTCTCAAGTTTTTCCCAGGCCGCGGCCTGCACCCGCGTGTCCCCGGTCTGCGGATGCCGGCTGTCGCCACGGTCATGGTCGAACAGGGTCTTTTCGCAGATCAGCCGGGCAGCCGTGTCAACATAAAGGCCGCTCTTGTCTCCGGTCAGGGTGAGACGGTCACGGCAAATCGACAAACGGGTTGATGCCCAGCTTACAGTCACGGATTGCTCCCGGTTCAATATGGTTTGTCCCAGACATCCTGCAACCAGGATCGGGCAAGCAATCTCGCGTGTCTCTATGCGACGCTCCTGTATCATTCCCAGACAGTCGCTTAAGGCCAGTCCGGTCATGATCGGACTCAACAGGCTGCGTCGCCCCTGCCAGATTCCATCCAGCGCCTGTGGCGCATGCTCAGGCAGGCGCCGATGGTCGAGTCTTTCCAGCAACTTGGCCAGACTCGAAACCCCGTCGAGTTGAAAGGCGTGCAGCCAGCGCGCGGCGCGGCCTGTGTCATCGGCCACGCCCCAGGGCAATCCACTCCCCCTGGCGGCCTTTCGACAAGTCTGCTCAATTTCATTCAACGAGCGTTTCATCAATAAGGCAAGGGAAGATAAATCCAGTCATCCCCTTCGCACTGTTCCATCTCGTCCGGAAACGGGGCGTGTTGATACATGTTTATTCGTATCCAGCGATCGGACTTCGGGTCGAACTTGTTGGCCCCGAAAAATGAAAGTTTGCAGCGCAGCAGGTCAACCGGAACCAGATCGGCCGATATCAGGTTATCCCGTATCTCGGCATAGTCCAGCCGCTCTACTATCTGCACTCTGCGGATACTGTGCCGGTGCTGCGGATGACTGAGCAGGAATGCGGCCAGTTTTTCCTCGCCGCGCTCCTGTACGGAGGTTTTTTTCAGGTCCTCATACAATGCCCGGACATCTCGCCCGCATGCCAGCGGGTATTCCCTTTCCGCTCCCGGCTCCATGTAGCGTTGCCCGAGTCTGGGTTCGAGTTTCTCTTCGGAGTAATACCAGAAGCGGGCGGATTGCTCCGGCTCCGAATAATCGACCGCCAGCGCCCAGGCATATTTCTGTTCAATGACGTCAAGGGTTTCGGCAAGAGTGCGGCTGCCATCGATCGGAAAATACTGCGCCTCGTCAACGGCCATCGTATGGGCAAGATCATCAACCAGTTCACCATGGGGTTCGATGGCCAGAGTAACCACAAGTTCCTGCCCCTCCGCAGACAATGCGCGCTCCGACCAGGTTACCAGCGCATCCCAGGGATACTGTATGGACAACCCCGGAGATTGTGCATAATTCGCCAGGGCTTCCAGATCTTCCCCGAGCGCCCGGATGCGGTTCCGCTGCCGCAAATCCCGGGTAACCCAGTCTTTAAGTCCGTGCTGCATGCGCGAGATCAATTGACTGAATTGTCTGCGGGTCTGCGCGGTACTGTGCGCCAGGCTTCTCACTCTGGCCAAAGCGGATTCCCGGGCAAACATCCAGCTATGGGTCAACGCAGGATGAAGAACCAGAAACGGCGCCATGCCAAGCCCGGTCGAGTTGCCCACGCCCAGCCTGCGCCTCAAATCGGGATCTATCGCCACCGCCCGGCTGCCCCCCCTGACATGGGCCAGATGCTCTGCAATATCTACCGTAAATGCGCGAATCAACCATACCGCGAGCAACTCGGTATGAAAGGCGGAAGAAAATTCCGGGCGCCCGGCTATGCGCTCACGGTCGCTGATTCCGAATTTGCCGTTGCCATACACTGCGGTGGTGCGCATCAGATAACCGACCCGGTCGATCTGCTCCTGATCGGGTTGGAAGCCTTGCGAAAGCGAATCGACGACATGCTCGAACAGGCGCACGCTGCGATTGGCGCGCGCCAGAACCAGTTCGGTTTGCGAACAATGCCCGGCTTCCTGTTTCGGTACAGACGCTTGCAGTCTGGCAATATCAGCCCGACCCGGCGCCCCGTCAAAAAGCGTAAACGTAGCGTCCCACTCGGTTGCGATGACGCGGTCCGAGCGTTTTTCCGGGGGCAGATCGTTGGCATAACAGATCAGCGAATAGACGCGACAAGGCCCTTCGACCTCGTAAACGGCGACCCCTGTTCCCCTATGGTCGATATCCCAGCGGGTGCGCCGGAAGCGCCACTGTTGACTGCCGATTGAGCGCAGCAGCGTGCGCATGAAACTCAACCGGGTCTGGTGAAAACAGCCCATGCGCTCAAGGCGCATTACCTTGTCGGGATGCCGTAACGGAACGGTGTTGTCTCTTGCCAATGGTTGCTCCGGGAAAGGGAGTTGGCCGATAAGCCGGGTTCTGTCGTGAACAGTTATTCATCTGGAACGTTTGTCGCCAAACGTCTCAAGCAACCTACCCGGATCCGGCGCGGGTCACACCAATGGATCCCTATTTGGTCTTGCTCCGAGTGGGGTTTACCCTGCCGCTATTGTTACCAATAGCGCGGTGCGCTCTTACCGCACCATTTCACCCTTACCTCGTAACAACAAGGCGGTATATTTTCTGTGGCACTGGCCGTCAACTCACGCTGCCCAGCCGTTAGCTGGCACTCTACCCGTTGGAGCCCGGACTTTCCTCGATATCATGCGATACCGCAACTGTCTGGCCAACTCCCGACACAAACCCTACCGGATTTCCGCCCAAAAAACAACATGGAGTACAATAATACAAAAAACAGATAATACTCACCGGATCAATGGGGAGATACTCCGCGCCCTGTTGGATGAAGTACGCAAGCACGATCATATCCTCACCCCCGGCCGCTATGTCGGCGCGCCACCCGCCGAAGCAGACGGCGAACCGTTCGAGGACAAGATGCAACGGCTGGTTGCACAGTTGCGCGAACAACGGGCCGAGGGAGCGAGGCTGGATGCCGCGATTGCGGATAACCTGAAGACGCTGGGATTCGGGAGAGATTGATGGTGGCCGTTTGCTCGCCAGCCTGTGACTGGCCAACTGAAACCATTGAGGAAATTTCCGAAAAAGTGGCCGCGGGGCCTTTTGGTTCTACTATCAAGGTGGAAACCTTTGTACCGAAGGGTGTGCCTGTCATCAGCGGCCAGCATCTTCACGGTGTTCGGGTTGACGATACCCCCGGTTTCAACTTCATTACTGACGAGCACGCAAAGCGGCTCAAGAACGCCAATGTTCACCGTAGCGACGTGATCTTCACTCGCGCAGGCAACATCGGGCAAGTCGCTTTTGTGCCGGAATACTCGCGCTTCGACCGCTATGTCATTTCGCCACGGCAGTTCTACATGCGTTGCGACAAATCAAAAGTGATTCCTGAGTTTATCGCTCTATATTTCACATCAACCGAAGGCCAACACAAGCTACTTGCCAATGCATCCCAAGTAGGGGTTCCGTCCATAGCCCAGGCTGTAACCTACCTGCGCACACTCAAGATTCCTCTCCCGCCCCTCCCCGAACAACGCGCCATTGCCCATATCCTTGGCACGCTGGACGACAAGATTGAACTGAACCGGCGTATGAACCGGACGCTGGAAGAGATGGCGCGCGCCCTGTTCAAATCCTGGTTCGTCGATTTCGACCCCGTACGCGCCAAGATGGCGCTCAAACAACAGCGCGCCGGTGGGGGACGGGTCGGAGAATGCACGGGCGGGAGACCCCCCACCGCATCAGCCTTCGCCTGCGGCTCGCCTTCTGCGACTCCCCCTCAAGGGGGGAGTGATTGGACGATACAGCGCGCACAAGCCTGTCTCGACAGTTTGGGCGAGGAAATCGCTTCGCTCTTCCCTAACCGGCTCGTTGACTCCGAACTCGGTGAAATACCGGAAGGGTGGGTAGTGTCTGAAATCGGTAGCGAAGTCACCGTTGTTGGAGGCTCAACCCCAAACACAAAGGAGCCCGCCTACTGGAAAAATGGGGATCGGCATTGGGCCACTCCGAAGGATATGTCAAAACTCGCTACACCAGTATTGCTTGACACAGAAAGAAAGATCACTGACTCTGGAGTCAAGAAGATCAGCTCTGGCCTTTTGCCGGTTGGCACGGTTCTATTATCTTCTCGCGCTCCCATTGGTTATCTTGCGATCACTGATTTGCGAACTGCCATCAATCAAGGCTTTATTGCCATGATCTGCGAGAAACAACTACCTGACATCTTCGTCTTGTTTTGGTGTCACGAAAACATCGGCCATATCAAAGGTATATCGGGCGGCTCGACTTTCGCTGAGATTAACAAGAAAGTATTTCGCACGGTTTCGGTGATCGTCCCAACTGCGCCGGAACTTGCCACCTTTGAATACATTGTCCGCCCCTTGTATCGTCGCATCGTCTCGAATGAGAAAGAATCAAAATCGCTCGCACACCTACGCGACACCCTCCTCCCCAAACTCATTTCCGGCGAAATCCGCCTGCGCGATGCCGTCAATCTGATTGACTCCGCCAATGAATGACACGTCATCGATTATGCTTCCTGCCTCATCCATTTCAACCCCGCACGCACTAACTATCACTCCCCCCTTGAGGGGGAGTCGGCGAGGCAAGGGCGGCAGCCCGCAGACGCGCCGGTGGGGGACGGTCGGAGAATGCACGAGCGGGAGACCCCCACCGCATCAGCCTTCGCCTGCGGCTCGCCTTCTGCAACTCCCCCTCAAGGGGGGAGTGATTGGGCCGCGATAGCCGATGGCCAGCCTGACCGAGTCGGATGTCGAGACAGCCGCTCGTGAGTGGCCGGCAAACCTCGGCTGGGTAGTCAAACACGGTTCTGACATCGCCCCGGACGCAGCGGCGCCCGAACGCGCGGATTATCGCGAGGTCGTACTGCAATATCGTTTGCGAGACGCGCTGGCGCGGCTCAACCCCCATCTTCCCTGTCAGGCGCTGGACGATGCCTGCCGCAAGCTGACACAGCCGCAAGGAACGGCGCTGGAGGCGCGCAACCGCGACTTCCACCGCATGACGGTTGAGGGGGTCAATGTCGAATACCGCAACGCCGCCGGCGCCATGCAGGGCGCCCAGGTTCGTATGATCGATTTCGATCATACCGACAACAATGACTGGCTGGCGGTGAATCAGTTCACCGTGGTCGAGAACCGGCATCAGCGGCGGCCCGATATCGTGCTGTTCGTCAACGGCTTGCCGCTCGTCGTTATTGAACTGAAGAATCCGGCGGACGAGGACGTGACGGTGCGGACGGCCTGGCAACAGTTGCAGACCTACAAGACGGAACTCCCGTCCCTGTTCGCGATGAACACGGCGCTGGTCGTTTCCGATGGTATGGAGGCGCGCATCGGCACACTGACTGCCGGGTGGGAATGGTTCAAGCCCTGGCGGACAATCTCCGGCGAGACCCTGGCCGATTCGACGCTGATGCAACTGGAGGTCATGATCAGGGGGGTATTCGAGCATTCTCGCCTGCTGGCGCTTGTGCGCGACTTTATCGTGTTCGAGAATCATGGAAAAACGCTGGTCAAGAAGATGGCGGGCTATCACCAGTTTCATGCCGTCGAGACGGCGGTTGCAGAGACACTGCGGGCAGCCGAACTGCAACGGATTGCCGAGCCGCACGATGGTATCGGCCGCTACGAGTCCGGCAAGCCGGGCGGCAATCCCGGCGACCGGCGCATCGGCGTGGTCTGGCACACGCAGGGCTCGGGCAAGAGCCTGACCATGGCTTTTTATGCCGGGCGCATCATCCGCGAGCCGGCGCTGGCCAACCCGACAATCGTAGTCCTGACCGACCGCAACGACCTTGACGACCAGCTTTTTGCGACCTTTGCCCGTTGCCGGGATTTGCTGCGTCAACCGCCGGTACAAGCGGAAAGCCGCGCTGATCTGCGTACCAGACTTTCGGTCAGGCAAGGCGGCGTGGTGTTCACTACCATCCAGAAATTCTTCCCCGGGGAAAAAGGCGATCGGTATCCGCTCTTGTCGGAGCGCCGCAACATTGTGGTGATTGCCGATGAGGCGCACCGCAGCCAGTACGATTTCATCGACGGTTATGCCGGCCATCTGCGCGATGCCCTGCCGGGCGCCTCGTTCATCGGCTTCACCGGCACGCCGGTCGAACTTCAGGATGCCAGCACGCGCGCCGTGTTTGGCAACCATATCAGTATCTACGATATCAGGCGCGCGGTTGAAGACGGCGCCACCGTGCCGATTTACTACGAGAGCCGGCTGGCCGCGCTGACTCTGGACGAGGTCGAACGACCCAACATTGACACGGAGTTTGAGGAGGTGACCGAGGGTGAGGAACCCGACCGCAAGGAGAAGCTCAAGAGCCGCTGGGCGCAGCTGGAAGCCATAGAGGGCGCGGACAAGCGTATTGCCCTGATTGCCCGCGATATCGTTGAGCACTTTGAGGCGCGCCTCGAAGCGATGGACGGCAAGGCCATGATCGTGTGCATGAGCCGGCGTATCTGCATTGACCTCTACCGGCAACTGGCGTGTCTGCGGCCGCAATGGGAGCGTGAGGACAATGACAAGGTGCAGATCAAGGTAATCATGACCGGCGCCGCTTCCGACCCGCCCGACTGGCAACCCCATATCCGCAGCAAATCTCGCCGCGAGGCGCTGGCGCAGCGGTTCCGCGACTCCGATGACCCATTCCGTGTGGTACTGGTGCGCGACATGTGGCTGACTGGATTTGACGCCCCGAACCTGCACACGATGTATGTGGACAAGCCGATGCGCGGCCATGGGCTGATGCAGGCGATCGCCCGCGTCAACCGAGTATTTCGCGACAAGCCGGGCGGCCTCGTGGTCGATTACCTCGGGCTTGCGCCCGAACTGAAGCAGGCGCTTGCGACCTACAGCGAGAGCGGCGGCACGGGAAAGACCGCTCTTGAGCAGTCCGAGGCGATAGCGCTGATGCAGGAAAAATATGAGATCTGCCGCGGCATGCTATATGGTTTCGACTACACAACATGGACCGACGGCACGTCAGTGCAGCGCCTGTCCCTGCTGCCGGCGGCGCAGGAATATATTCTGGCCCGGGAGGACGGCAAGAAGCGATTTCTGCAAGCGGTGCGCGAGTTGTCCCGGGCTTTCGCCCTTGCCATACCGCATGAGGAAACGAAACGCATTCGCGGCGAGGTGGAGTTCTTCCAGTATGTACGGGCGGCGCTGGCCAAACGCGCCGCAGGGACGGCGGGGACGGAAGAAGAGATGGATCACGCCATTCGCCAAATCGTCTCGCAAGCAGTGGCGCCGCAGGGAGTCCTCGACATCTTCAGCGCTGCCGGGCTTGCAAAACCCGATATCTCGATCCTGTCCGAGGATTTTCTGGCCGAGGTGCGCGATATGCCGCAACGCAATCTCGCGGCCGAGCTGTTGCAGAAACTGCTGAAAAGCGAGGTCAGCGAGCGCCGGCGAAAGAATGTCGTACAGGCGCGCTCCTTCTCCGGGATGCTGGAGGAGACCCTCAGGCGTTACCGCAACCGCGCCATCGAAGCCGCACAGGTAATCGAAGAACTGATCGAACTGGCCCGCAGCCTGCGCGAGGCGGGGGCGCGTGGGGAAAAATTGGGACTGTCGCAGGACGAGTTGGCCTTCTACGACGCGCTGGAGACCAACGATAGCGCGGTTCGGGTACTCGGTGACGAGTTGCTGCGTGACATCGCCTGCGAACTCGTCAGAAAAGTGCGCGCCAACGTCACCATCGACTGGACAGTACGAGAGAATGAGCGCGCCAACTTGCGCCGACTGGTAAAGCGCGTCCTGCGCAAGCATGGTTATCCACCCGACAAGCAAGAGAATGCGGCGCAGACCGTGCTTGAACAGGCGGAGGCGCTGTCCGCGGCATGGGCAGCGTGATGCCGGATATGGCAGAGGGCGTCGCCGGCCTGACCGAAGAAATCGACCCTGCCCATCGTACCCCCGCCGAATCAGCCTTCGCCTGACGGCTCGGCTTCTGCGACTCCCCCTCAAGGGGGGAGTGATAGTTAGTGCGTACGGGGTTCATAAGCTGAAGCGCAAGGTGCTGGCCCCGTATCGTGTGAAGGGGCAGCCGAAAGACTGGAAACACGAGGGAGAAAGCAACTATCGGTTCACGCATCCATCCAATATATGGACGGATTTGACCGTTCCGTTCTGGTCGATGCCTGAAAACACTTCGCATCCCGCGCAAAAGCCGGAAAAGTTGTTTGCGAAGCTGGTTCTTGCGAGTTCCAGGAAAAATGACTTTGTTTTCGATCCGTTCGCGGGCAGCGGTACGTCTGTAGTCGTTGCGGAAAAACTTGGCAGGCGTTGGTGTGGCGTTGACATCAACTCCGAGTATTTGTGCTGGGCAAGAAAGCGTATTTGCGCTGCGCGACTGGACCCAGCTATCCAGGGCTATAGTGATGGCGTCTTCCGTGAAATCAATTTCCTTTTTTCAGGTCAAGGGCGAGCCGGTACAGCCGGTTTTTGCTGACTCCGAATGTGTCGCTGACCATTTTTGCCGCCACTCTGGCAGGCATGTGGCCAATCATTTTCGCCATCAGTCCGGAGGCTTTTTGCCAGTCGGGATGATCGGGTAACTGCCAGGATAATACGATGACGAATTCCCCCTTTTGATTGTAGTCGTCCTGTTCGACCTGCCGGTGGACTGTTTCAATGTCGCCATGGTAGAACGACTCGAATTTCTTGGTCATCTCCCGGGCTATGGTGATTTTTGCATTGCCCGGCAGACAGGACCGGATATCCTCAAGCGCCTCGACAATGCGGTGACTCGACTCGAATAATACCAGAGTCCTCGTTTCGCTTGATAATTCCGTCAGCTTCTGCAAACGCTGCTTTCGCGCGGTCGGCAGGAATCCCTCGAAGCAAAAGCGGTCAGCCGGCAGTCCGGAAGCTGAAAGCGCCGCGATAACGGCGCTCGGACCGGGAACCGGGATGACATCCAGCTGATTGCTGCGCGCTGCCTGAACCAGTCGATAGCCGGGGTCACTAATCAACGGAGTACCCGCATCGCTGATCAGCGCAATGTCCAATCCCTGTCGTAACAAGCGTATTATTGCGGGAGCCTGTTCGTTTTCGTTGTGTTCGTGAAAAGATCGGGTTGTATTTTTGATGCGGTAGTGATTGAGCAGTTTTGCCGCATGCCGGGTGTCTTCCGCCAGTATCAGCGCGGCTTGCGCCAGTACGGCTTTTGCGCGCAACCCGATGTCTTGCAGATTGCCGATCGGAGTGGCCACTATGTACAGTGATCCTGCTTTGCCGTTCATTACCGAATTTCTTATACTGTATAGTGTGTGTATCCGCTACTGCAATTCAGGGAACTTCATGATCCCATTCTTTGGACACTTGTCAAAATTTTTACCGGGACGCAGCCTGATGCCCGCAAAACCGGGGCTGCTGCCCCCCGGCATCGCTCTCGGCATGGTCTGCGTGCTGCTCGCCAACTGTACACAATTGCCGCAGGCGCCGCCAATAATCGTGGAGGAGGTTGCACAACAGACCGATGCCGAAAAAGAAACGAACATAAAAAAGGAAACGGAATCCATAACCGAGCCGGAACCGGCTGCGATCAGCCATGCTCTTGAGGAAGAAGAGACGATTGTCATTATTGACGATGGCAGCGCGACAGAGTGGCAGGCAGATTCACCTTCAATGCGGGAAAAATCGGAGCGGCAGATTCTTCTGGCAAAAACGCAGCTGGACTCAGGTTTCCCGACAACAGCGGTAGAAACGCTTCTGAAACTCGACTCCGAGGTTACAGGCGAGGCCCGGCTGGAGACGTGGGAAACCCTGCTGCAAATACTCGAATCGCTCGACTCTCTGCACCGCTTACTGCTGCTTGAAGAGATCACCGACCCGAATCTGGCTGGCTGGCTGGCATTGCTTGAGGTACTTGTTTCCGGGACGCAAGCTGAATTACAGAATTGGAGACGGGTTTGGCCGAACCACCCGGCAAGCTCCGCATTCATTGATTCATACATCGTGAATCGCCCGCAAAACAGGCAACAAATCGCCTTGCTCCTGCCTCTTGCCTCACCGGACGGCAGGGCCGCTCGGGCTTTTTACGACGGGTTCTCTGAAACGCACAGGCAGGATAGTTCCTGGCCGAAACCGGATCTGGTTTTATACGATATCGGCTCCGACCCCTCTCTGGCTCCCTTTTACTATCGGGGCGCCGAAACGGGGGGCGCTGATTTCATCGTTGGCCCGTTGGGGAGAAAAGCGGTGGGAAGCCTTCTCGCCAGCGGCAACCTTGAAACCGACACATTGCTGCTTGCCGATATTCCCTCCGACAAGGTGACGGACAATCTGTATGGCATCAGCCTGTCTCCGGAAAATGAGGCGCGCCAGATGGCAAACAAGGCGTACGCTAGCGGTCACAGGAATGCCAGCGTGCTGCGCAGCGAAGGAGAGTGGGGCGAACGGGTCGCCAACGCATTCGTCAACCATTGGGAAGGTCTGGGCGGCCAGCTTGTGAAAAACGCCTCATTTCCGAAAGATGTCTCGCATCATACCAAAGTGGTGCAGAAGTTTCTGGGAGTCGACAAGAGTATTGTCCGTCATCGTTTGATGGAAGCGCAAACCGGGCTAGACCTGAAATTTACGCCCAGACGCAATGAAGACATGGATTTCATCTTTCTCGCGGCTACCGCAGCCCAGAGTAGACTGATCGTACCCCAACTCCGCTTTTTCCAGGGCCATGGCGTACCCCTCTATGCGACTTCCTATGTTTACGCGGGCAAACCGGACCCGGCGATGAACGCAGACCTGGATGGGTTGATTTTTGGAGAAATGCGGTGGGTCCTGGACGGCGTTGCGTTGTACAAACAGCAAAAGGCCATGGCCAAGGTGCGCAGAGCGGCAGAATCTGGCGGCAACCCGAACGACCGTGAAGAAAACCCGCCTCCCGGCACGGATGCCCCCGCAGACACTCCCGAAGCTCTTTCCGACACTGGCGTGTACGCCTCCGCGGGCGCCCCTGAAGCTCTCTCTGACAGCGGCGTAACCGCGCCGGATTCGTCCGGGGGACATGACAAATCCGATGACTTCAATGCGGGTATGGCTATAGATACGGATGCCGGGCCGCAACGCCCTTATGCCCGGACTGCCCTCGACCGACTGTACGCTCTCGGGGTGCAGAGCTACCAGATCATTCCCCGATTACCGGTGTTACGGCAGAACCCATGGATGAAATTCCCCGGCAAGGCCATGACGGTGCGTGTCGGCGCGGACGGGAATGTGGTGCATCTGCCCGTCTGGGCAAGGTTCGAATTGGGGCTGGCGGAGCCGTTGCCGGAAACGGGCAGCCCCGACAGTTCCCTGTATCCCGTACGTCCGGGGGAAGAAATGTGAAGGCGCTCCATTTGCAAAATGGTGAAGATGCGGAGTCCATTGCACTGTCGTGGCTGGAAGCGCGCGGGCTTACCCTGGTTGCCCGCAACTACGCAAGGAAATGTGGTGAAGTCGACCTGATCATGCGCCAGGGGCATGATCTGGTATTTGTCGAGGTGCGCTATCGAAAAAACCGGGCCTTTGGCGGGGCTGAAGCAAGCATCACCCGCAAAAAACAAAACAGGATCCGCAAAACCGCCGAATCCTTTTTGCAACAATACCGCGACAGTTACTATGACCAGTGCCGCTTCGATGTCATTGCGATCACCGGACCAAAAGGCCGTCTTGATATCAACTGGATAAGACATGCGTTTTGAATGGCGCCCCGGTGGCGATGCGTGACACCAATGCCGTTGTCGTTCAGGGAGTGAACAAATCCTGGCGGGAAGGCCACGGTATTCGGCGGATTCCGGGAAGTACCGCGCAGGGCAAGTGGTCGCCCCCGCAGCCTCCATATGGCTGGAACCCGGACAGGGCTTGTACTTGTACTTCGGGATTCTGTAAACTTCCGTAATTGACCTGACCTCTGTTCGAGAAAAGCGACATGACCCCGACAAACGACCATGCGGGTTCCTGCCTGAAATCGTGGAAAACCCTTTCTTGCAGCCTGATTATTCTTGCGGCCATACAGTCCGTCACCGCCTGTGCTCCTCTTTTGATTGGCACTGCGATGGTCACATCCGTCGACTTGGGCACGGAAAGACGTACCCTGGGGCGTAATATTGACGATAATCTGCTGGAACTGGAATTGCGAAGCGCTTACAGAAACGACGAGAACCTCGGTTCACCGGTCAATATCAGTGTAACGATCATCAATGGAATCGTACTGCTCACCGGGGAAGTCCATACCGATGAACAACGCCAGTACGCAGAATCCGTAGCCAGAGGGTATGAGCAGACCCGCAATGTGGTCAATGAACTGGATCTGGCCGGGCGCAGCAGTCTCAACAGTCGCGCAAACGATACCTGGATCACCGGCAAGGTAAAAGCCGTCTTGCTGACCGCGGACAATGTGCCGTCATCCAGTATCAAGGTAGTTACCGAGCGCGGCAAAGTTTATCTCATGGGTCTGGTTACACAGGAAGAAGCACAGGCCGCAGTCGAAGCGGCGCAGGGTGTCGTTGGCGTGACCCATATCGTCAAGGTTTTCGAGTACATCAAAAACGAACAACCGGATCAGGGCGAAGATTCTGCGGAAGGCAGTTGATTCTGCAACAAAAGGTATATTTCCCCGGCTCCGGGGGCGCGCTTGATCGGTGGATTTCAGGATTTGACCGTCCACTCGTTTTCACTAATGGCGTATTCGACATCCTTCACCGCGGGCATGTCGCATACCTGCATAGCGCCGCCGCTCTGGGAGCGTCACTGGTAGTCGGCATCAATTCGGACGCATCGGTGAAACGGCTCGGCAAGGGGGTGGAGCGGCCATTCAATACCCTTGCGGAGCGGGCCATGGTGCTGGCTGCCCTCGGCTGCGTCGACGGAGTTGTACCGTTTGATCAGGATACTCCGCTGGAATTGATCATGCAGATCCAACCGGAGGCGCTGGTAAAGGGGGGTGACTGGAAGATTGAAGACATCGCGGGCGGCCGGGAAGTGCAGAGCCGCGGAGGGTCAGTGCATTCGATACCGTTCGAGTACCCGACTTCAACGACATCGCTGATCGAAAAAATAAGAAATTCCTGAGCAGGGGTCGGTGTCCGGCGAGCGAATCCCGTGTCCAGATTCAGGTGAAATGGGACTGTGAGATTGCAACACACCTTCTTGAGCAGGGATTTACGGTAATCAGCCGACAGTCCATAGAAGATAATCTTTGCAGGCGCTCCCGTGACTTCACTGATGGATGATCAGCCATTATTCGCTCCCGTTGCACCTGTATAGTATGTATGTCATCGCGCCGAACCCGGTTCGGCAGGGAACCACTCCCTCAGTATACTGCACAACCTTTGGAAGGACCGGTCTTCGCAGCCTCGCAGCGACACTCGTTCGGCGATCTGCTGGTACAGAGACGAACTACGAGGAACCCCCGCCTCGCGTAATGCTGAATCGAATGCCTCTTTGGGGCGCCCGGGCTTCAAGTCAGGCGGGTGAACCCAGCCTTTGTCAACCAGCCATTCACGAAGCTGAGGGTGCTCGGAGCCGAGGACAATATCGGTCGCGCCATTGTCGTTTTTTGCGAAGCATAGCACGTCGTCCCTTCGTGCGACGCTTAGCACGACCGGTGAATGGGTCGCCAACAGTACCTGTGCCGTGTACATAGAGCGAAGCGAGTCGTAGACGGTTGCAATAGCGCCCGGATGAATTCCATTTTCCGGCTCCTCTATCAGGTAGAGTCCGTGCAGGTCGGTGAGATATGCGGGCAGTGTGAGCGCTGTCAGGCGCAGTGTGCCGTCCGAGACCAGCCAGGATGGAACAGTCAATCCCCCCGAATATTCGTAAGTCATGTAGCAGTGCCGATCCTCCGGGCGCTTGATGGTGCGGATGTCTGTCAGGTCGGGCAGCGCCGTTCGCAAATGCGCGATCCATTGCGCGTGACGTTTCGGAGCGTTTTCCCGCAAGCGGGCTACGACCCAGGACAAATTGGAACCGTCCGGCAGGAACCCGGAGACGCGCGTTGGGGGACTTGGATAGCGGATCGCGCGGCTGTTGAGCATGAAACGCTGGATGCCTGACCCTAGGTATTCACGAAACCAGGTTGCGATCGGGAACGAGGCCTCGTCCGCCGGGAGGTTGCCCAGCGCCGATTTCCTCGGCCCAAGCCTGAACGATGGCGCCCAGCGGCGGCCCGGTGGTTTGGTCTCGTCGTAGAAGTTGTCATTACCCCCGGGAACCTTGTTGACCAGTACCTTGCAGTCCCGCGACCTGATGTTTGCCTGAAGCGAACTTGGCGGCGTCAGGGACTGAGGAAAAAAATCACGCTGCTTCGCGACGCATATACCGGTCTTCCTGAGGAGCAATGTCTCGGCCTCGACAGCCAGTTGAAAGCCGGTACCGCATCCGCCGAACAACAGATCGCGTGGGTCGGGGGTACGCTCGGCCAAGGCTTTATCCAGACCATTTGATACGATGTCGCCAAGAAATCCGACGACGTCCAGGAAAGTTGTCTTGCCTGATGCGTTCGGGCCGACCAAGACGTGAAACGGCTTCAGAGGCTGTGCCACGTAATGCAGGCAGCGGTAGTGCAGCGCCTCGACCGACGTGATCACGACTGCCCTCCGTTGCGCGCTCCCACGTTCAGAATTTCATGCAGCAAGCCTTCGGACTCCTTCTCCACTACCAGGATATCAACGCGAACTCCGTTCTGTAAACTGTTCCGCCTGATTGGTGGCTTTCGCCTCACCGTCTTCGTATCCCGCTTCGTAGGCATCGTTGGTTCTTTGCTCTTCACGCCTGGGATTGCCCAGGAAACCGTTGGCCCAGCCCTGTATATACTCGGAGCTGACACCCGTTTTTTCGAGTTTGCGTATGGTTTCGTAGTACATCTCTTCCACTCTAGGGTTGCTCGCGGCCGGCTATTGTCCGCCTTTTGTGGCTACAACTGAATACTCTTCATGGGGTATCCATAAAGCGCGGACTCACCGGTTGCTGCTTTAAGGTTATAATTATATTGAAATGACCGCGCCACGACAAATAAAACAGATTGCAAGGCTGCTGGTAGCCAACCGTAGCGAGATCGCGATCCGGGTGTTCCGCAGCGCCCGCGAGCTCGGTATCACGCCGGTCGCCATTTACAGCCACGAGGACAGATATTCCCTGCACCGGTTTCAGGCCGATGAAGCCTGGCAGGTGGGCGGGGCGGGGGAGCCGATCAGAAATTACCTGAACATCGAGGAAATTGTCGCCCTCGCCAAAGCGCGCAATATCGACGCCATTCACCCGGGCTATGGCTTCCTTTCCGAGAACCCCGAGTTCGCCCGGCGTTGCCGGGAGGAGGGGATCGTATTTATCGGCCCTGCTACCGAAACCCTGGCCTCTCTGGGCGACAAGACTTCGGCAAGATTGATCGCGCAAGCCGCCGGGGTCCCGGTACTCGGAGGGGTCAACCGGGCGATACAAGATGTGGCCGACGGTCTTGAGACCGCGGCGAGGACCGGCTATCCGGTTATGCTGAAGGCCGCTCACGGGGGGGGCGGGCGCGGTATGCGCGTGGTGCACAGCGAGGCGGAGCTCGGGCCCGCGTTCGAGGCGGCGCAACGGGAGTCCGACAGCGCTTTTGGCAGCCGGGATATTTTCATGGAAAAACTGATTTCCCGGGCGCGCCATATTGAAGTGCAGATTCTCGGCGACGAGTATGGCAACCGGGTACATCTGTTTGAGCGCGACTGTTCCATTCAGCGCCGCTACCAGAAAGTAGTGGAAATCGCGCCCGCCCCAAACCTGGATGCTGGCCTCAGACAGGAAATCTGCAACGCTGCCTGCAAGATAGCGGAAGCGGTTTCGTACCAGAATGCGGGCACCGTGGAATTCCTGGTCGATAACCGGAGCGGTCAATTCTATTTCATAGAAGTCAATCCGAGAATCCAGGTGGAACATACGATAACCGAGGAAGTCACCGGCATTGACATCGTGCGCGCGCAGATTCTGGTCGCCCGGGGCTATGCGCTGGATAGTCGGGAAGTGGACCTGCCATCCCAGGAAGCGATCAAAACCCATGGTTTCGCCGTACAGTGCAGGGTCACGACCGAGGACCCGACCAACCATTTTATGCCGGACTATGGCCGTCTGGCGGAATACCGCTCCTCCAGCGGCATCGGCATCCGCCTGGATGCCGGAAGCGCGTTTTCCGGAGCCATTGTTATCCCGTATTTTGATTCGATGCTGGTCAAGGTGAGCGCGCGGGCAAGAATGTTCGACGGCGCCATCGGCCGTATGAAAAGAGCCCTGAACGAGTTTCGCGTCAGAGGGGTCAAAACCAATATCCCGTTCCTGTTGCGCCTGCTGGATCACCCGACGTTCGCGCAGGGGCAGTGTACCACCCGCTTCATCGATGAAACTCCGCAGCTTACGGATTTCAGGATTGACCCCAGCCGCACCTCCAAAATTCTGTCTTATATTTCCGACACGATCGTCAATGGCAATGATGAGGTCAGGGGTCGGCCAGTCGCGCAGCGGCGCGAGCCCGTGCCGCTTCCCGGTCCAGCGGACACCGCGCCCTGCAGGGGGAGTCGTGAAATCTGGTTGCAGGAAGGAATTGCCGGGTTGCAAAACTGGATAAAAGGGCAGGAAAAACTGCTGCTGACAGATACCACATTCCGCGATGCCCACCAATCCCTGTTTGCCACGCGCATGCGCACGATCGACATGCTGAACATCGCGCAACATTACGCGACCCTTGCTCCCGGGTTGTTTTCCCTGGAGATGTGGGGCGGCGCCACGTTCGATACCTCCATGCGTTTCCTGAAGGAAGACCCGTGGCAACGTCTGGCTGAAATGCGCGAAAAGGTACCGAACATCCTGTTTCAAATGCTGTTGCGCTCGTCCAGCGTAGTCGGCTATATCAACTTCCCGGACAATGTGGTGCGTGAATTCGTCAGGCAATCGGTCGAGGCGGGCATGGACATTTTCCGGGTCTTCGACGCGCTTAACTGGATCCCGAATATGGCGGTTGCCATGGACAGCGTACAAGAATACGGCGGTATCTGCGAAGCGGCGATTTGTTACAGCGGCGACATTCTGGATCCGGCCAGAAGCAAGTACACCCTTGATTACTATCTTGAAATGGCGCGCAAACTCGAAGACATGGGCGCTCATATCCTGTGTATCAAGGACATGGCGGGACTGCTGAAACCCGATGCGGCCACGCTTCTGATCCGGTCGCTGAAACAGGAGGTCAATATACCGGTTCATTTTCATACTCATGATACATCCGGTATTCAGGCCGCCTCCATATTGAATGGCGCGGCAGAGGGGCTGGATATCGCCGATGCGGCCATGGCGCCGATGTCGGGAGGCACCTCGCAGCCTAATCTGAATACTCTCGCCGCGGTGCTGCAGCACAGCCGGCGCGCGACCATGCTGGACACGGACAACCTCGACTCGCTCGCCGATTACTGGCGTTCGACCCGGGAATTTTACCGGCCCTTCGAGTGTGAAACGCTGCCTGCCTCGGCGGACCTGTACAGACACGAAATGCCGGGCGGCCAGTATACCAACCTGTATGAACAGGCGCGCTCGCTCGGCCTGTCGGACCGCTGGGCGGAAATATGCGAAACCTATGCCTCGGTCAACCAGATGTTCGGGGACATCATCAAGGTGACCCCCACCTCGAAAGTAGTCGGTGACATGGCTCTGTTCATGGTGTCCAATAATCTGACCTGCGAGGATATTGAGAACGGCAAGCGCGAGTTCGCGTACCCGCAATCCGTCATCGACCTGATGAGCGGGCGCATGGGCAAACCGTACCAGGGGTTCCCGAAGAAGATCAGGAAGCGGATATTGAAGGGCGGCCAGCCAATGAGCGGGCGGCCGGGGCAAAGCCTGCCGCCGGCTGATTTCGAGGAAGTCGCAAACCTGCTGAAAAGCAAGGGGCTGGACCGGCCGAGCATGAAAGATGTCCTGTCCTGGACGCTTTACCCCGGCGTATTCGAGCAGCTTATGGAACATCAGCGCAAATATGACGATACCAGCCACCTCCCCACTCCGGTTTATTTCTACGGCCTCAAGCCGAGGGAAGAAATCGTCATTGATGATCAGCTCGGCAAAGCTCTCATTATCAAATTCCAGATGGTCGGGGACTCCCACGAGGACGGAACACGAACTGCCTTTTTCGAGGTAAACGGTCAACCGATGGAAGTCGTGGTCAATGACCACAGTCTCGCCTCCAGTGTCATTTCCCATCGCAAGGCGGACCCGAACGACGACAGTCAGGTTGCCGCCCCGATGCCGGGCATGGTGGTCAGTGTTGCCGTTTCGGTCGGCGACCTCGTTGAAAAAGGCCAGTCGGCGGTAACGCTGGAGGCGATGAAGATGGAAACCCATCTGGTTTTCGAGCGCTCCGGCAAGATTGCGGAGGCGCTGGCAAGCGCAGGCTCCCGTGTCGAATCGGGCGACCTGCTTGTCGTTCTGGAATGACAAGCGAACACAAGGCTGACTTTATCGTCATTGGCGCGGGGTCGGCTGGCTGCGTTCTGGCCCATCGGCTCAGCGCCGACCCCGGGCGCCGTGTTTTGTTACTGGAGGCGGGAGGGCGGGACAACAGCCCCTGGATTCATATACCGGTCGGCTATTTCCGAACAATGCACAACCCCGACATGGACTGGCGCTATATCACGGCCCCGGACCCGGGGTTGAACGGAAGACAACTGAAATGGCCGCGCGGGAAAGTGCTGGGTGGGTCGAGTTCGCTCAACGGGTTACTGTATGTTCGCGGGCAACCGGAAGATTTTGACGGATGGGCGAGCCGGGGCAATCCCGGCTGGTCTTTTGACGATGTATTGCCCTACTTTATCAAGTCGGAAGATCAGGAACGCGGCGAGATCCCCTACCATGGTACCGGCGGCCCGCTGAAAGTTTCCGACATCCATTTCCGCAGGCCGGTTACGGATGCCTTTATCGAAGCGGCTATCAAGTCCGGCATCCCGGCGAATGACGATATCAACGGGAAATCCCAGGAAGGAGTCGGCTATTTCCAGTTGACTACCCATAAGGGTCGGCGCTGGAGTACGGCCAGAGGCTATTTGAAACCGGCCATGTCGAGAAACAATCTGGCTGTCATGACCCGCGCCCATGTGACGCGGCTGCTGGTCGATGGCAGAAGGATAATCGGTGTGGAATTTCGCAAGGACAACCGCATTCATCGGGTTTACAGCGAAAAGGAAACGATATTGAGCGCCGGAGCCATCGGCTCGCCGCAGATTCTGCAGCTGTCCGGGATTGGTCCCGGAGACTTGTCGCAGAGCCTCGGTATTCCCCGCGCGCTGCATCTTGCGGGAGTCGGACAAAACCTCAAGGACCACTTGCAGATACGCGCTGTTTACAAAACCGTGCAACCGACCCTGAATGATGAGATCAACAGCCCCTTGCGCAAGTTGCTGATCGGGCTTCAGTACCTGTTTTTCCGGAACGGTCCGTTGACCCTGGCGGCCAGCCAGGTAGTCATCTTTACGCGCACCTCAAGGGAGATTGCCAGACCCGACATCCAGTTTCACTTTCAACCGCTCAGCTCGGATAATCCGGGCGAAGGCGTTCATCCTTTTTCGGCATTCACCTCTTCTGTCTGCCAGTTGCGCCCGAGGAGCGCAGGGTTCATCAAAATCAGCGCCCCACACGCCGACCGCCACCCGGATATACAACCCAATTACCTGTCTGTCGAAGAAGATTGTCGAATCGCGGTAAAAGCCATGAAAATCTCCCGCAAAATCGCGTCCATGCCGGCGTTGCAACGCCATATTGTTTCCGAATACGACCCCGGAGAACAGGTGCGCACCGACGAACAGTTGCTCGAACACGCCAGAAATTCCGCAACGACCATTTATCACCCGTGCTGCACCTGCAAAATGGGGCCTGCCGCGGACCCGATGGCGGTCGTCGACCATGAGCTGAAAGTACATGGTATGGATGGATTGAGGGTTGCGGACGCCTCGATCATGCCGGATATCACCTCCGGAAACACCAATGCTCCCACGATCATGATCGGCGAAAAATGCGCGGACATGGTTCTGAAAAGCTGGAAATGATGCCCAAAAAGCGCTCTCCCGAGGACAAACTCGAAAGGTATCTGGTCGGCGGCGCGGTCAGGGACCGGGTCATGGGGCGAGCGGTCGCAGACCGTGACTGGGTTGTCGTAGGTTCGACTCCCGAGCAAATGGCGGAGCTTGGCTTCAGGCCGGTGGGGCGGGATTTCCCGGTATTCCTGCACCCGCACACCCACGAAGAATATGCGTTGGCGCGCACGGAAAGGAAAACAACACGCGGATACCATGGCTTTGAATTTTTCAGCGACCCGTATATTACTCTGCAGCAGGACCTGGCCAGACGCGACCTGACCATGAATGCGATGGCCATGGATCACGAGGGCAATCTGATCGATCCTTACAACGGCGAGAAGGACATACAGCGCAAGATCATCCGCCATGTCTCGGACGCATTCAGCGAAGATCCGGTCAGACTGTTGCGGGTCGCGCGATTTGCCGCCCGTTTCACGGACTTTAGTGTTTGTTCGGATACTCGCAGGTTGATGACCGAAATGGCCGATAACGGAGAGGCCGATACGCTGGCGGCAGAACGTGTCTGGCAGGAAATGAACCGCGCCATGCAGGAAGAAAAATTTTCCCGGTTTTTAACCGAATTGAAGGAATGCGGTGCGCTGCGACGGCTCCTGCCCGAAGTGGATGCCCTGTTCGGGGTTCCCCAGACGGCAAAGTATCATCCGGAAATCGACACGGGAATACATACCCTGATGTCGGTCGATGCGGCCGGCGCAATGACCCGGGACCCGATGATCATTTTCGCGGTCATGGTACACGACCTGGGCAAGGCGCTGACGCCTCATGCCGAACTGCCCCGACACAAGGGCCATGAGAAACGCGGCCTGAAATCTGTTGCATCGCTGTGCAACCGTCTTGGCGTCCCGGCCCGTTTTCGTGAGTTTGCCCTGAAGGTATGTGAATATCACTTGCACTGCCACCGCATTCGGCAATTAAAGCCGGATACGGTTCTGAAGGTACTGGAAGCCTTTGGCGGGTTTCGCAAGCCCGATCTGGTTGAGAAATTCGCGTCATGTTGTTGCGCGGACCGCAGGGGGCGCAGCGGGCATGAAAATGATGAATGCGAAGAAACCGCGCTGCTTCTGCAAATGCACCGCGCGGCATTGCAGGTTGAGCAAGGACAGATTGCGCGACAGCTTCTGGATGAATGCGGTGAAGGGCGCCGCGCCGGCCTGCGTATCAAAAAAGCGGTGTGCGACCGGCGCATCGCCGCTATCGCCAGGGTAAAGAAATCCATCCCGGACAATCACACGTCGATAGCGGACAAAAAATCATCCGGATAGCCAAAAACACGACTCCCCCTTTTGTGCTATGATCAGCAAACCTCCCCCAAGAGCAACATTTGCACGCTTTCCTGCCTGCGCCGGTGGAAACAAAAGGCGAGGGTATATGAGGTGACCACTTGCCGTAGCCATGGAAAAATTTGATCCGACTGAAGCCGAGCAAACCGGGCGGGCGCTTGCCGGCTTTGGTGTCAATTTGCTGGTATCGGACGTGGCAAATACGGTTTTGTTCCTGACCACCGTGCTGGATTTTTCCGTGGCCGCTTCCTCACGGGACTATGCCCTGCTCAGTGCCAACGGCCAGTGGTTCATGCTGCACGGAGACCATACCTACCACAGCAATCCGCTGCCCTCGCTGCTTCCCGAATATGGCGCCCGCGGCGGCGGACTGGAGTTGAGATTGTATGAACTGGACCCCGACCGGGCGGAGCGCAGGGCGCGCGAGCATAACTATACTGTGTTGATGGCGACGATGGACAAACCCCATGGCCTGCGCGAGTGCTTTTTACTGGACCCGGACGGTTATTGCTGGGTGCCTTCGGTCAGAAAGACTGCCCGGGGAGGGAACGGTGATTAAAGGTATTCTGTTCGACAAGGACGGCACCCTGCTTGATTTCAACGCCACCTGGCTGCGCTCCTATATTCAGGCGGCCAACCATGTCGCCGAGTCGGTCGGGCAGCCGCAACTCGCTGAATCGCTGTTGCGAAACGGCGGGTACGATGCGGCAAGCGGCCGATGGGACGCCGATTCGTTACTGGCTTCCGGCAGCAATCGGCAGATCCTGGATTTGTGGTCGGAACAACTCGGACATCCTCTGAACGATTCGCAATTATCCACCGTGCGCGATATATTCGCGCGCGCTGCGTCCAACCCGGTACCGGCGATAGAGAACCTGCGGGAGTTTCTGCTGACGCTCAAAAGGCGCGGCCTGAAATTGGCTCTGGCAACCATGGACGATGAGCGCAATGCAGTTGCCATGACAGAAAAACTCGATCTGATGGACTGTTTTGATTTCGTCTGCGGCGCCGACAGCGGCTATGGCGCAAAACCTGATCCTGGCATGATCGAGGCATTTTGCCGCCATTGCAACTTGCGCCCCGAACAGGTTATCATGGTGGGTGACAGCCCGAAGGACATGAATATGGGCATCAATGCCGGGACAGCCCGTTGCGTGGGCGTATTGACCGGCTCACATGATCGCCGCGAACTCGGAAAATATACCGACACGGTGCTTGAGAATATCGCAGAACTGGAGAATTTGTTGATTAATCCGAATCGATCTCCTGACCCCGGGTCGTATGACAAACCCGACCGCGAAACCCTGCGCAAGCGTCTCAGTGATATTCAGTACCGGGTAACCCAGGAGGATGCAACCGAAAAGCCATTCAGTAACGAATACCATGACGAAAAGCGCGCGGGCATCTATGTCGATATCGTCAGTGGCGAGCCGCTTTTTTCATCCACCGATAAATTTGACTCCGGGACCGGCTGGCCGAGTTTCAGCCGGCCGATTGACCCGCATTGCGTGGTTGAAAAAACAGATTACAAACTGTTCATGCGCAGAACCGAGGTCAGAAGCCGTTGCGCCGATTCTCACCTGGGTCATGTGTTCCGGGATGGGCCGGCGCCGACCGGACTGCGCTACTGTATAAACTCGGCGGCGCTGAAATTCATCCCGAAAGAATCCATGCAAGCCGAAAACCACGGACGATATCTTTCCCTGTTCAAGCCGCCAGCTTAAGAAACATCCGTACAGTCTCGTGGCCCGTATCAAGAGCATTGCGACAGTCGTTATCAGCGCTTTTCTTCTCTCCGCTTGTGGGGGAGGAAGCGGGAACGGCGGCGGTGGCGGGAACGGGGGAGGAGGCGGCGGGAACGGCGGCGGCGCCCCGATAACAAATCCACAGCCGCCTCTGCGGCCCGACCCTTCCACCAACCCGGCGTATCACCTGGGCACGCCGCGTTTCACCACATATCAGCCGAATGTGCTTGAACAGGTTGGCGCGCACCATGCCTACGCGAGGGGGTTGACGGGCAAGGGCGTGCGCATCGGGATCGATGACACAATCGTTGATTACACGCAAGGCGCGGAGTTCGGGGAGCGCGTGAAACTGCGTAATTCGGACGGAGCGAGTCTTGCGTATTCCCGGCCTCTGGGCTTTCTGCCCGACAGCGAGGTTGCCGCCTGCCGACAGCTCGGGACTTGCAGTACCTGGCGCGGCGACAGCCGGGGAGACGAAGAAGCGCTGAACCGCTGGGTGCGGGAAATCGTGAAAGAGAGCGGCTGGCCAACGGACGATGATGAGTACTTCATCGAAGATACATCGGACGAGGATTTGCTCCGATGGTGGGAAGTCCCGACTCCTTACGGCGCAGGCGCTCACGGCACAATCGTGGCTTCCGTGGCGGCCGGGAAGAATCTCGGCCTCGCGCCCGGGGCAATGATCATTCCGACCGCCAGGAACTTTACCGACGATCAACGCGCCAATGCCGTGGCGGGAAGGGCGCTGCGACAGTGGATACAGGAGCTCCCTGTAGCAGATCGGAGGCAGTTCGACGAGACCCTTGCGCGCATTGAGCGCGATAATCATACAAAATTTGATGTTATCAATCGATCCTACGGGACGCGCATCTCTCGACTTGCCATTATCGAAAGCGTCGAAAATGTGAATTGGTATCGCGCGTATCTGCCAAAGACGCTGAACGCCCTGTGGCAGTCCGATGTGCCCGATGCCGGGAAGACCATAATCGTCTATGCCGCGGGCAACGAAAGCGATCCGGTGCCGAATCTGGGGGGCGTTCTTCCCTATATTTTCCCGGAACTGCGTGGGCACAGCCTGGCTGTCGCCGCGACGGACCCGCGAACGGGGGCTATTGCGGACTATTCCAACCGATGTGGCCCTCTTCCATCGAATTGGAACGCCGCGAGGCATGGACGACACTACTGCCTCTCGGCGCCGGGAACGGTGCGCGGGCTCGTTCCCGATCCGAACTCGCCCGCAAGAGGCAACACAAAAGGCGGCTTGCAGGGCACCAGCTATGCCGCGCCGATAGTTTCCGGCGCGTTCGCTTTGCTGAAGGAGCATTTCCGGGGTACACGCGGGAATACCGAGATCGTGAAACGCATGATTGATACCGCAAATCGAAACGGGCGATACGCAGACTTGGAAACTTACGGCGCCGGTCACCTGGATATCGCAGCGGCGCTTTCGCCCGTGGGCCCGCTCAGCGCCGGACAGTCCGCGGCAGCGCTCAGCCGAACCACGCTGCAAACGCCGGCCGCCTTCGGTTCGATCGCACAGCGCGCCGCCAGCATTGAGTTGGCGGCGTTCGACGAGCAGGACTTTCCGTTCTGGGTTGCCCTGTCCAAACTGGTGTCAATCGGTTCCGACAACCGCTCTCCAATACCGGAATTTGTTGAGCCAGGCGCCACCGACGCGCCAGCGGCCGGACTTGCTCCGCTCGGACTGCGCTGGGCAGAGATTGGAAAATCTGATGGTCTCTCGCTTCCTGACGATGGTGAATGGGTCATGGGTTTCGGGCCGAGGTCGGTGAGCCTTGCCCGTCCGTCGCATGATGATGCGTGGGGATACGGCTTCAACTTCGACGACGCGGGCTTTCTGGGGTCGGAGACCTCGGGAGCGTTCGGGTCGGACCTGCGCTCGGGCATGATCTGGACATCCCGCGCATTCGAACGGGAACTCGGCGCAGGCTGGACGCTAAACGCCGCGGGTACGCTGGCGCTCAGCTTGCCGGAATACGAGGACGACGCCATTTTCTCGGCGTCCTCTTCCATTATGTCGGCGCTATCCATGCGGATCGGTACCGGCAGTACGGGGCTCACTGTGGAGCAGCCGCTGCGCGCCGAGTCGGGCATGGGAATCTTTCGTGTCGAGAATGGGCGGATAGAGAACGGAAGAAGGCTTTATGACGAATACCGCGTCCCGCTGCGTCCCGATGAACGGGAAGTACGGTTGGCCCTGCGTCACGAACGGAAAGCCGTTGGCGGCAGTCTCGCTATCGAGGTTGGCCATTCGGTAAACGCCGGTCATGTAGCCGGGCGGCAGGAAACGACCACCGGCTTCGCGTACCGTATGACATGGTGAGGCGGTGAACCACTTATATAGTGGCACGGGCGGTAAAACGCGCATGGAGTAAACCATGAAAGGTGTAATTCTTGATAAAAACTCGTTTGGCAACAACGACATTAATCTGCGCGGACTCCAGGTTCCCGGGATAGACTGGACCAGTTATCCGGCTACCCGTGCCGAACAGGCCCCGCAGCGGGTAGCCCCCCATGAAATCGTCATTACCAACAAGGTTGCGCTGGACCGCGAGTTGCTGGGCCGTTGCCGGCGCCTGAAATTGATCCTGATTGCGGCCACCGGTACCGACCATGTCGCCCTTGATGCCTGCCACGAACAGGGCATCGTGGTTTGCAATGTCCGTCACTATGCAACTCCGGCTGTCGTACAACATACGTTCGCGCTAATCCTGAACCTGCTCACCAGCCAGACCCGCTATCTGCATGATGTACAACAGGGAAACTGGAGTAAAAGCGATGTGTTCTGCCTGCTTGACCACCCGATTACCGAGATCAGCGGCAAGGTACTGGGTATCGTCGGTTGTGGCGCGCTGGGCATTAAAGTAATGAGAATCGCCGAGATCCTGGATATGGAAATACTGCTGTGCCAGAGACCGGGAGACGAGGGTATCCTCAAGTTCGGACGCACTCACTTCGACGAGTTTCTCGCATGCTCGGATATCATAACCCTGCACTGCCCGTTGAATGCCGATACGTACCATCTGTTTGATGAGCAAGCCTTCCGGAAAATGAAAAAATCCGCGATCCTGATCAATACTGCGCGCGGCGCCATCGTGGATTCCGCCGCGCTCGTCCGTGCGCTCGAATGTGGTGAAATAGCGGGAGCCGGCATTGACGTACTGGACATCGAACCGCCGCCGCCCGATCATCCACTATTGCAAAGCCGGCATCCCAATCTGTTGATTACCCCGCACAATGCCTGGGGGTCCAGGGAAACCCGACAACGACTGGTTGACGCTCTGGCGAAAAACCTGACCGGTTGGCTGAACAACCGCCCGCTCAATGTGGTCAGTTAGGCGGGATTACTGCGGGCAATGACGGTTTCCCTGTCCGTGCTGGCGCCGGGGAGTGGAATGATCGCATAACATAATTCAATCGGGGAGTATGACACGTATGACATTATTTATTATCGGCATTATTGTATTTTTTGGTATTCACCTGTTGCCTTCGTGTGTGGAAACGAGACAGACATTGATCGGCAGGCTGGGAGAGTTGGGGTACAAGGCCGCTTTTTCGGGAGTCTCTATCGCCGGCTTTGTGCTCATGCTGTATGGGTGGAAAGCGACACCCCCGATACCCGTATTCGAGCCTCCTGCAATGAGTCTGCCGCTTTCGAAATTTGTCATGTTGCCGGCATTTGTTTTGTTCGTTGCGGCTTATATTCCATGCCGGATTCGTCATCGGGTCGGTCACCCCATGATCATTGCGATCCTCCTGTGGGCGCTTGTCCATGTGCTTGCCAACGGTGATCTGGCATCCCTGCTGTTGTTCGGTTCCTTTCTGTTATATTCGATTGTGGACTGGGCGCTGGTTGTTCGGCGCCAGCCCGCGGCACCGGCCGCAGGCAGTCTGCGCGGCGACCTCATTGTCGTTGCGGTGGGGATAGTGGCGTATTTTGCTGTCTATTTTCTGCATGACCGCTTCCTTGCGCCGCTCGCATGAATGCCGTTATGTAGCGTCTGTTTGATGAAAAATCCGCGACCCTGGTGAACACCGCGCGGCGTCTGAACTGGCAATGTTGCCGGAGTCTTTTCGCCCGCTCAATGTGGTCAGTCAAGCGAAATTGCCTGTGACGGAGTAAGATTGATAAAGAAGGCTAATCGCTCAGTCGGCCTGCAAAAACGTTACAACCCCCCTCCCCCTCGTTTCCTTCATAATCGTAGGTGATAATTTTATCTGAGCTGTCCACGAATACAAGTAATTCGCAGAAATAATTGTAACTGTATTGATTGTAGGTCGTGTAAGTGTAAGTCATAGGGTATCCGTAAGGAGTATAAACCGTACCAGTATGCAACCGGGGAACACTGAATGATCCCTGGTCTCGGGTATCCCAGAGGTAAAACCTGGTCCCGGCCACGATACCTTATTTTCCTGAATAATCTTTCCGGAGCAACCGAGAATGAAAAGAGACAAAATGGCCGGGATCAGATTCCATATTTGGCAGGCGCCTCCAAACCCAACGCGAAACTTAGTATTATAGGACATCTCTATTTGCTCCAATCCTGACACGATATGATAGCAGCAATTCCCGTTTTTCATAATATATCTGTTCATATAATTGTAACCAATTGTCTATAATTCCCAGTGTTCCTTATAACCTGAATAGTAGTGATTCCATAGGGACAGTAAAACCGATGATACAAACTATATTTCCCTTTTGGATGCCGCTGGTGGTATTGTTTGCCGGCTTGCAGATTTTTGCCGTGGAGGCCGGTGGAAATGAGGATACGGCGCCGCCGGCTCTGGTTGGATGGGGGTCTGAAGAAAGCGGCAAACGCCTGCTGCGCTCTTCCCATACCAAGGACTTTTTCCCGCTCAGTAATCATTTCGTCAGTCAGGACAACAAGATTTTTTGCGGTCTGGCCTCCTCTGCAATGGTGCTGAACGCATTGCGGCTCGGCAAGAAAGAGGGACTGCCTGAAGACAGGGAATCTATCAGGAAGGATGAGATGGCCTGGTTGTCGGAAGATTTCAACCCGTTCTTCGGCAAATATACGGCCAACAACGTCCTCACTGAAAAGACGAAAACCCGCTACGAGGTCCTTGGCAAACCGATTCCGGTAGAAGGGGCCATGAAAAGTGATTTCGGCTTGCAGTTGCGGCAGCTGGCGCAGGTCCTGCGAAGCCATGGATTGACAGTGGAAACCCGGGTCGTGGATGAAAATTTGAGCGCCCGGTCAATCAGGCGGGAACTCGTCGAAAATCTGGCCACCCGCGATGATTTTGTGTTGGTAAATTATTCACGCAAAGTCCTTGGTCAGCCAGGCGGGGGACATATCTCGCCTTTGGGGGGATACGATGAGCACAGCGATTCATTCCTGATCATGGATGTAAACCCTAACCGGGCTCCCTGGGTATGGGTCGGGGCGGAGGCGCTCATCAATGCGATGCGAACCTTTGATACGGTCGAAAACCGGGGCTATCTGCTGATCTCCGATTCGTAAATAACCGACACTCGAGAACAGCACGGCCGACAACGGTATTTTAACCTTCATGATCTGACAGACCGGTAAAACAAACGGGGCTGTTCATTATTCCGGTTCGGTTCGGCAAGAGAATACCGATTCGTGCCTGTTCTCGCCGTTTCGCGCCTGCCATCTTTGGTTTCATCGCGCGAGCATTGCCACATCCATGCGACCGTGGCAGATTTCAATGCGAATCAGCCATTTATGACAGGAGCATGATCATGAAAACACGCAATCTCCCGGGCGCCTGCCTGCTCGCGGCAACGCTCGGCGTCCATACAGGCGCCTCTGCCGCAACCTTGACCATCGTTATTGAGGATATTCGCGAGGCCAGTGGCTCCGTGCAAGTGCAAGTACTGTCCGGGCAAGCGCAATTCGAGGGCGGCGGATCGGCTGCGCAATTGCGGGAACCGGCCGTAGAGGGATCGTTGACGGTTACCGCCGAAGACTTGCCCGCGGGAGAATACGCTATCCGCGTCATGCACGATGTGAACGGCAATAACGAACTGGATGCCAATTATGTCGGCATGCCCGTCGAACCTTATGCCTTCTCCAATAATGCCAGAGGAACATTCGGTCCGGCCAAATGGAAGGACGCGCGCTTCGTTTTGCAAGGCGATGTCACCCAGGTGATCAGGCTGATGCACTGAACCCGCAACTGTCCACCTATACCAGACAGACCGAATTTAAGGAGGAACCTGTAATGGACAGACGTCAATTCTCGAAACTGCTCGCGCTGCTGGCTTGCCCCCTGTCCGTGGGGGGGTTGTCCCGAGCGGACAGTGCAGACTGGTCTGCGCTATTCGCCGAAGCCCGGCGCAGGCTGCCCTGGCTTGTGGCATGGGGCAATATCGACCGGGAACATTATCGCGGAGACGCCACCGTCTCGGGGCGCTGGCCGGATGAGTTGCGCGGCGTACTGTATCGCACCGGTCCGGCCCGCCACGAGGCGTATGGCTATCGCAATCATCACTGGTTCGACGGCGACGGCATGGTGCAAGCGTGGCGCATCGACTCAAGCGGCGTGCGCCATGAAGCGCGGCTCGTGGAGACCGCCAGGGTGCAAGCCGAGCGCGCGGCCGGACGTGTCTTGTATCCGGGCCTGGTCGCGGCGCCGCCCGGCGCCCGCGCGGTAAAGAATCCGGACGAGATCAATCTGGCGAATACCAGCGTGCTCTATCATGCCGGCCGTCTGCTTGCGCTGTGGGAAGCGGGCAGTCCATACGAAATCGACGCGCAGACCCTGGAGACGGCAGGAGCGTATCAGTTCCCCGCGCCCGCAGGCAGTGCGAGCATGCGCGGCGTGCCGTTTTCAGCCCATCCGCGCGTTGATACGGACGGCAGAGTCTGGAATTTCGGCTATGCTTCGGCTGCCGGTCTGCTGGTGTTCTGGCATATCGGCAGAGGTGGCGAATTGCTGCGCGCCGCCCGCCTGCCGGTCGAACCTATGACCATGCCGCACGACTTCATCGTCACCGAAAGACATCTGGCGCTCTTTCTGCCGCCCTTCCATTATCGTCCTGGCGCACATGCCAATGGCTTCCTCGCAATGCACGAATGGCAGCCGCAGCTACCCTGCCGGGTTCTGGTCGTCGACAAGAACGACTTGTCGAGCCACTTCTTCGCGGAATTGCCCGCGCAGTGGATCTTCCATTTCGGCAATGCCTGGGAGGATAACGCCGGCATCATCCGTTTCGATGGCGCCAGAGCGGCGGATGCCGGCATCCTGACGAGCGCCTTCACGGAAATCATGCGCGGCAGAAATCCAGGGCATCACGCGGTGCGCCATTACCAATACCGGCTTGATACCCGCAAGCGGACGATCACAGAGGAAGCCATGCTGGAACCGGAGATTTATTCTGAATTTCCCTGCGTCGATCCGCGCGTCAGTTGCCGGCGCTATCGCAAATTGCTGTTTCTCTCGCAAAACTCGCTCACGCCGCCAGTCCACGGCACGCTGGACGAGGTCAGCCTGTTCCACATGGAAAGCAGCCGCCGCGACTTCTTTCGCTATCCACCGCAACAGATACCCGAGGAGCATTTGTACGTGCCCCGGCCCGGCAGCGCTCCGGAGTCCTCCGGCTGGATTCTCGGCGCTGCTTTCGACTGGCAGCGCGGCATACACATACTCAATCTGTTCAACGCCGACGCGCTCGCCGATGGTCCGCTGGCTGCGGCCGAGCTGGATTATGCGATCCCGCTCGGTCTGCACGGCAAGTTTGTAACCGGGTAATATTGACCGGCCGATGCTTTCGCTCATATATACTGGCCTGTTCTCGCTCGCCGTCGCCATCCTGGTCTGGTGGCTGACCGAATTGCGCGACTTTTCGGGCATTGTGCTGGTATCGCTGAGCATCGGCTGGTCGATCCATCTTGCGTTCATGCTCACCCATGAACGACTGCAACAATGGCTCGGCCCGTGGTTGGCGCCAGCGCCTCCGGTCGCGCTCGGCCTCGCTGCGGGCCTGCTGTCGGGAGGCCTGTTCGTGGCCGGGCAGCCGCTTTATTTTTTCTCACAGGATTTCCGCGCCCTGGGGCTGGGACTGTTCTTCGGGATTACCGGATTCCTGATCTTCGGCGCTCGTGAGCGCTTGCGCAAAGCGGCGCGATTGCTCGCCGAATCGGAATTGAAACAGTCGCAGCAGGAAAAGCTGCTGGCCGAATCCGAACTCGCCTTGCTGCAGGCGCGCATCGAGCCGCACTTCCTGTTCAATACCCTGTCCAATATCACCCAGCTCGTCCGTTCCAACCCGGATCTTGCGGTGAGCGCGCTGGAACATCTCACCACGCTGCTGCGCCGCGCGCTGGCGCATAGCCGCGCGAGTACCGGCACACTCGGCCAGGAAATTGATTTTTCCCGCGCCTGGCTGGCGATTCAGGCCGCCCGCATGCCGGGACGTTTGCATTACCGGCTTGACCTGCCGCAGGAATTGCGCGATGTTCCGTTACCGCCACTACTTGTTCAGCCCTTGCTGGAGAATGCCGTAATCCATGGCATTGAAACCGGGCCCGCGGGTGGCGAGGTCGCGTTCAGCGCGCGGCGGGACGGGAACACACTCATTCTGCGCGTTACCGATAGCGGCGCCGGCATCAACGAATGCGGAAGCCCGGGCGGGACCGGGTTGCGTAATGTCCGGGACCGCCTGCGTTTGCGCTATGGCAACGCCGCGACGCTTGAGTTGACCCCGGCCTCTCCGCGAGGTGTCAATGCCGTGATCAACATTCCCCTGACGGAATCATGACCGGCGCCCTGATCGTCGAAGACGAACCGCTGCTAGCCGCGGGATTGCGCGACAAGCTCTCCCGGTTATGGCCGGAGCTTGAGATCGTGGACATGGCTGCCGAGGGTCGCCAGGCGCTTCGTCTGGCGCGCGAGACCCGGCCGGATATCGCTTTTCTTGATATCCGCCTGCCCGGTATGTCCGGGCTGGAAGTAGCCGCAGCGCTACCGGCGCACACCAAAGTGGTATTCGTCACCGCCTATGACGAATTCGCCGTGGAAGCCTTTCGCGCCGCCGCGGTCGATTATCTGCTCAAGCCGGTCAGCGACGAACGTCTCGCAGCCACGATCAGGCGACTGCGCAGTACCGAGAGCCAGAACCGGGAACAATTACTCGCGCTGTTGCGGCAGGTCGGCGCCGGGGCGCCCTCCCGGTTGCAATGGATTCGCGCCGGGCTCGGCGATACCACGATACTGGTGGCGACCGACGAAGTGGTCTATTTTCGCGCAGAAACCAAGTATACGAGCGTCATGACCCGCGAGCGCGAATATCTCGTGCGCCGCGCTCTCAGCCAGCTGCAGTCGCAACTCGACCCGGATAAATTCTGGCGTATCCATCGCGGCGTGATCGTGCGCGTCGACCAGATCGTATCGGCCAGACGCGACCTGCGAGGCCGCTATGTGCTCACGCTTAAAGATCGTCCGGAAAAGCTGCGCTCAAGCCAGGCCTACGGCCAACTGTTCAAACATATGTGAATGCGTGGCGATTTCCTTTTCAACCAGCCCGGGGCTGTCAGGAACGACCCCCTGAAGGCGTCCGGTTATACCACACACGGTCGCCGCGGCTTCCGGTTTACAGGCGGGCACGGGAATCCACCCGTACAACTTCTTCTTGAAACCGGGTCAGATTACAGTGCAAAATGAGAATGACCGGTAGATGCGATATTGTTCACCGGTTTCAGGGTTCTTGCAGCCGCAACAACAGAGAGGGTGTCACGAATGCCGACATACGGAGCGCAGGGGCTTTCCGCGCCTCCCCTTTCTCTCTATATCCATTTCCCCTGGTGCGTCAAAAAGTGCCCCTGGTGCGATTTCAACTCGCATACGTTTTCAGGTGAATTGCCTCGGCAGCGCTACCTGGATAGCCTGAAGGCGGATTTCTCCGCCGATATTGGCCAGCTGCGCCCGGGGCGCAGGCTCCACTCGATTTTCATGGGAGGCGGCACTCCCAGCTTGTTCTGCGGGGAGTCGATTGCCAACCTGCTTGCGTTCATAGGGCAGAGAATCGACTTCGACCCGGACATGGAAGTAACCCTGGAAGCCAATCCCGGGACACTGGAATATGATCGTTTTGAAACGTATCTCGCGGCCGGCGTCAACCGCCTGTCCATCGGCGTGCAGAGTTTCAATGATCGTCATTTGCGCGCCCTCGGCAGAGTGCATAACGCCGCGGCGGCTGACCACGCGATCACCCGGGCCAGACAGGCGGGCTTTGATAATATCAACCTCGATCTCATGTTCGGCCTGCCCGGACAAACAACGGTCATGGCGCTTGCCGATTGCGCGCGCGCCATGGCCCATTCACCGGAACACCTGTCGTTTTATCAACTGACGCTGGAACCGAATACCCTCTTCCACCGCTATCCGCCCGACTTGCCGGACGAAGACGAGCGCGCCGATATGCAGGACGCCATCGCGCGGCAACTGGAGCAAGGCGGTTATGCGCGCTATGAGGTGTCCGCTTATGCCAAAGCGGGCAGGCAATGCGCCCATAACCTGAATTACTGGCAATTCGGCGATTATCTCGGCATCGGCGCCGGCGCCCATTCCAAGATAACGGACGGCAATGGCGTCACGCGGGCGTGGAAGGAGAAAAGGCCGCAGGCCTATATGTCCTCGGTCAGCGCCGGGAAACCCTGGCGTTATGCGACAACAGTGGCGCAGGACGATATTCTGTTCGAATGTATGCTGAATGCGCTGAGACTCAAAAACGGCATTGATGTTAATATGTTCAGGCAGCGCACCGGGTTGCGCATGAAGGCGGCCGCAGATGCGCTGGCGCCGCCGATTGCACAGGGTCTGTTACAAATATCCGGAAATCGCATCCGGTGCACGGAGAAGGGGTATCCGTTTATCAACGAAATTCTGCAACAACTGCTGGCTTGACATAAATAAAACGGCTGGCTGTGTTATCTTTGCGCCTTGCCGGTGAAACTGAAGGACACTCGCATTTGTCTGTTCGTAATTTATTGCTGTTTTTATTTCTGACTATCCCGCCTGTAACCGCCGCGGACGAGGACGTGTGGGACTTGTCCGCTCTGATGCGCCAGTTTTCCGGCATTGTTCATGCAAAACTGGTTTTCCGGGAAACGAGAAGCTCGGCTTTCACCGTGACCGACCTCGTTACAGAAGGACGTATAGAGTATCGCCGTCCGGATTATATCGAGAAAAGCGCCGTGTCGCCCATTGCCGAAAAAATCGTGATCAACGGCGATTTCGTATCAATAGAAAAAATCACGCCTCACAACAAAAAAGGCGACGATGTGGTACAAATCCAAAAATACGCGGTATCCTCCCATCCGCTTCTGGCAACAGCGGTGGCATGTCTGCGCGCGATGCTGGACGGGGATGTGGCGCGCATCCGGCAAGACTTTGCAGCCGGGCTGCAAGGCAGCCGCGCGGACTGGCAGCTCGACCTCATTCCGGAAAACCCGGAAATTCTTGAATATTTCGACCGTATAACGCTTCACGGCAACGGCGACCGAATAGAAAAAGTGATCTCGACCGGCGCCGACGGAGACCGCTCAACGCTCGGTCTGACCTACCAGTTCCTGCAATCAACCGGTCCATAGACGGCTGTGGATGTTGCGCGTTACAAGGCGACCGTGGTCTTGTGCATCCTTGCTGCCGCGCTGTTCACCGTCCTTACCCGATTCAGCGTATCGACCGATACCGGAATATTCCTCCCTGAACCCGAAACCCGATTCGAGAAACTGTTGCACCACCAGCTGGAGCACGGGGCGTCAACCGGTATTATCCTGCTGGCGTTCGAAGGATTGCCTGCAGAGCAACTGGCCCGCTTCAATCGTGATTTTGTCGAGAAACTGAGGACTTCCGCAACATTTGACAAGGTTACCAATGGAGCGTCGGAATCGGGCGATGAGATTCTCGCCTTTCTGGAAAAGTATCGCTACCTGCTTACCCGCAACAACCTTGCGGAACAGTTTTCGGTAGCTGGTCTGAAAGCAGCGCTCAATGCCAGGCTGGAAGCGCTGTACTCCTCGGCCGCCGGTCTTGAAAAACGCTTCCTGCGCAAGGACCCGACCGGCGAAATTACCGGTTTGCTGGAACGCTGGCAAGGCCGGGTAAGCCGCCATAAAAGGCCGGAGGAACTGCACGGGGTCTGGTTTTCGGAAAATCATCAGCGCTCATTGGTCCTCATCGAGGTCGGTGCGGACATTACCCAGATGGAAAATCAGAGGGCCGTGATCGAGGAAATTCGCTCCACGCTGGACGCCATGAAACCGCCTGCATTGAATGTGATCATGACAGGCCCGGCGGTGTTCGCCGTCGAGTCTGCGCAAAACATCCGGCAAGACATAAAAAAACTGTCGATACTGGCGCTGTCCCTCGTAGTTCTGTTTATCTGGGCGGCCTATCGCTCCATACGCATGGTTGCGCTGACCGTATTGCCATTACTGATTGGCATGATCGTGGCAACGGCATTTGTTTTAATCGTTTACGGACAGATTCACGACATTACACTGATATTCGGAATTACGCTGGCGGGTGTTGCCGTCGACTATCCGATTCATCTGCTGACTGGCGGTCTGGGACGCAACGGAAAAGACGAAAGGAACAAACTGCAAAAGGTATGGCGGACGTTGCGGCTGGGGGTTTTTTCCACGATCATCGCATACAGCGCGTTTCTGCTGTCCGGGTTCGGCGGATTGAAGCAACTGGGAACGTTCACAATCACGGGGTTGGTGTCTGCGGCGATGTTTTCACGGTGGGTATTGCCGTTCATTGCCGGTCACCGCGGGCCGTCCGCGGGGTTTCCCAGGGTCCATGGCAGGCTGAAATCACTGGGTCGCTCCGCTACCCGGCTCCGCCTCGTGGTGGCCTCGATGCCTGTGGTTGCGGTGGCGGGTTTGCTGTTTCACGAAGGGCCGGTATTGCATCTGGATGTGGATTCGCTCAGCCCGATCAAGGACCAGAGGAGGGCGGAAGGGAAAAGGCTGCGAGACGACATCGGATTCTGGTATGGCGGTATCATGCTGATCATGGCCTCCGGGAACCAGGAAGGCGTGCTGCGGCTGAGCGAGTACCTGGAACCCGGTCTTGATGATCTGGTGACAGCCGGCGCTCTTGAAGGCTTTGATATGGCTTCATACTTCTTGCCGAGCCGTGAGCAACAGTTACTGCGCAAGGCGCAACTGAAAGAGGTCGACTCAATCCGTGAAAATCTGGCGGCGGCGCTTGCCGATTTTCCTTTCCGGGCCGATGTGTTCGACCCTGCAATCGACGATATCCGCGCGCTGGAGAGGCTGGAAACGCTGGATATGACAAGTCTGGAAGACACTCCGATCGGCAAAAAACTCGATCCGTACCTGTTCGACTTCGAAGACGGGGCAGCTGGCGTCATTCTCCTGCACGATGTCCGCGATGAGGCGGCAATAAAGCGTTTCGCCGACAGTCATCAGGACGTTCATTATCTGCACATGCGGTCCGCGTCAACGGACCTCGTTGCCAAAAGCGTAAAGCGGGTAGCTCTGTCCATGATTGTTTGTATCACGATCATCTACTGTGTGCTGGCTCTGGGATTCAGGAACCTGACACGCCCCCTGAAAATTATGGTGCCAACGTTTTCGGCGGCGTTGACCGTAGCCGCCGTCCTTGTTTTCAGCGGCCATCCGCTAAGCATTTTCCACCTGATCTCGTTGTTGCTTGTAATTGGTCTGGGTCTGGATTATGCTTTATTCTTCAATCGGCTTCCCGAGAATAATGATGAGTGGGACACGACATTCAAATCGATCTGGGTATGTGGGGTCACCACGATGCTCGTATTCGGCGTTCTTTCCCTCTCCTGGACGCCACCGCTGGAGGCGATCGGATTAACGGTCGCTATCGGCACTTTTATAAGCATTCTGTTTGCGGCCATGTGGGCGGCTGTCCCGGAAAAATGACATAAGACTTCAAGCGGATCAATCATGCAATCATACCGCAATCAACCCAATATTCTTGTGGTCATGGCGGATCAGTTAAGCGCCAAAGCGTTGGGATGCTATGGCAACGATGAGGTCTACAGTCCCAATATCGACGCCCTGGCAAGTCGGGGGGTGCTGTTTCGGAACGCCTATTCCAGCAGCCCGCTGTGTACTCCGGCGCGTTATGCTTTCATGACCGGGCAGAATGTTTCCCGTTGCGGGGGATATGACAACGCCGCCTATCTGCCGTCGACGATGCCGACTTTCGCCCATTATCTGCGCACGATGGGATACCGCACCTGTCTTGCCGGCAAGATGCACTTTGTCGGCGCCGACCAACTGCATGGATTCGAGGAGCGGGTCACAACCGACATCTATCCCGCCGATTTCGGCTGGGTCCCGGACTGGACGGAGCCGCACCGGCGTATTGACCTGTGGTATCACAACATGTCCAGCGTAGCCCAGGCCGGGGTGGCGGCGATCACTAACCAGCTGTCATATGATGATGAGGTTGGCGCCCGGGCCATGCGTGTAATCTATGATCATGCGCGCTCACAGGACCCCCGCCCATTGTGTCTCGTAGCCAGTTTCATCCACCCGCACGACCCCTACGCCGCGCGCCAGAAATACTGGGACCTGTATGACGGCGTCGATATTTCCCTGCCATCGGTAGCGCGTCCGGCAGTCCAGCCCGACCCGCACAACGAGCGTCTGGAGAACGTTATTGCGATTGATTCCATTGAACTCGGCGACCAGCAGATTGTCAATGCCCGGCGCGCCTATTACGCCAATGTCTCCTATGTCGATCAGTGGCTGGGGCAGTTGCGGGACGCGCTCGACGAGTGCGGACTGGGCGACAATACTGTCATCCTTGTGACCGCAGACCACGGTGATATGCTCGGCGAATATGGATTATGGTACAAAATGTCATTCCGCGAGTGGGCTTGCCGCATTCCGATGATCATCAGTCAGCCGGCGCAATGGGCGCCGCGGACGGTCGACCATCCTGTTTCCCTCATTGATGTGCTGCCGACCCTGATCGATATTGCATCGGGCGGCTCCGACAGCGGCAAACCGCAGCCCATCGACCCGCTGGACGGGCGCAGCCTGTACCCGCTATGCGCAGGCGACGGGTCCGGCGACCCGGACAGGACAGTCAGTGAATATCTGGCGGAGGGAACGGCGGCCCCGATGCTCATGATCCGTTTTTCCCGCTACAAGTACATTACCTGCCCGACCGACCCCGATCAGCTTTTTGACGTGGAAAACGACCCGGATGAGACGGTCAACCTGGCGGACGACCCGGCTTATGTCGATCTGGTCGGGAACTGTAAAAGCCAGGCCGAACAACACTGGGACGCCGAACAACTGCGGCAAACGGTGATCAACGACCAGAGACGCAGAAGAGAAATCCACAAGGCTCTCACGATCGGCAAACGCCAAAGCTGGGACTACAACCCGGTGCGTGATGCCGCCGAAGAATATACCCGCAGCCATCAGGACCTGACCCGCCTCGACATATCCTCCCGATTCCCGAGACCCGTCCCGTTCAATCCGAAATACCGGTAATGAGGCGCGCGGTTCGGAGATAATTATGTTCCATCGGACAACTCTGAAATTTGACATCCCGGAGATTAAGATTTATCCTGCCTCACATTGACAGTGCAATTTTGGGGAGGGGTAATGACCATTTTTCACATCGTTCGTCACTCGGTAACATGGTACGTAGCGGGTGCCCTGATGATGCTGGTGAGCGTGTCTGCTTCAGCGGGCCTTGGCGAGAAAGAAACCGGCTACAAGACCGATGCGGAAACCGTGGCGAAGAGCGATCAGAGGAAACTCAGTGCCGAATTTGTCAGCTGTATCAGAAGCGGCGACTTTTCCTGGATATATTGCTATAACCAAGAGGCAAAGAATAGCGGTGACAGGCAGACAGCCCCGGTCATCAAAGAAGGGTTCATGGACTTCTACTCCGACATGTTCAATGGCGACGTTGACATTCGTAGCATCTGGGTGCCTTCTCCTGCCGAATATCTGGCTGATCCATTGGGTCGGAAATTGTAGGAATGGAGGTTTCTGTCGCATTAAGTAGTGAAGGCAAGGCGAACAATTTTGGTACTGTATCCATAGCATGAATCATCCTGAAAGATGAGCGATAATGAAGCCGCTCGCAGGGTCAACAAGCCCCCCCTCCCCCCGCAAGACTGTCTCAACTATTCAACACAATCAAGCGGCCTTAACCCCCTGTGATATGAGCCGCCCACCTTAAGGAAAAACACCTCCTTCAGGTCCATTTCAGAATTCGAAAATGCTCGACCACTCTTTTTCAACCGGGCCAACCCCCGGTTTTACTGGTTTTTTCAGGCTAACGGGAATGACTGAAAACTGCTGAGTTATGCCGATTTCAGTACTCCCTCAATTATCTCCTTTGCCATGGCTGGAGAATGGCACACCTCCGTCAGCGTTTTGAATATTCGCTGGTAAGTAGCAACCTCTTCACTGCGGATATTTTTTAGGGGGGGGCATCTCTTCCTTGGTTTGAATCCGTATAATTTCTTCTTCAGTTCAATGAGTCTCTTTCCATTATTGAGATTACTCAGGTTTTCTTCTCTCATTCTCTCTTCGAACTCTTTCAGTTTCTTTAGAGCCTGTGTGATCAGCGCTTTCGAATCCACTACCTTCAGATATCCCGACTCAGCCAAACTATATGCGCTATCCATTTGTTCCATTACCGTTTGTACTTTTCTGGACTGCACTCGGGTTGATGAAGCATTTCTACATCTCCTCACGACACCATGGATGATTGCTTCAAGATGGTTTTCTATATGTCTCAGGTGTGGGCTGGGGTCGAAGTAATCCCGGCGACTATTCGGCAGGAGTCTTTCATCAATGACGTGCAATTCGCCTACACACCACTTGTTGAAACGTTCTTCCTTGAACAGCGAATCAAGAACGTCTTCTCCTCCGACCTGTATGTTTCCTGCCCTTAGCCGGAGCCCCCGCACTCCCAAATCCTTTGGGACCGCTCCAAGATAAGATGTGTGTGCGATCCACCCTATGACAGCGTCCTTTTCGCTGTCGACGGCCGGAATCCTTAATTGCTGTATTTCCCTGAAAGTATCTTTCCGATCTTCCGAAAACTTAAGTCTTGATCCATGCCTACGCCGGATCGGTTCTTCCTCTCCATCCAATGTAACTTCCAGAGTTAGCAATCTATTTTCCTCTTGGAAGAGTGTCTCCAATTCCGTCGAAAACGGAAACGTTTCTGACATAGGTATCGGTCCTACCTCACTAATATATCTCCGGACTGCTTCACGGTTGAGAATCCTGTTGGCCGCGTATCGGGATACATTTTCAATCTCCACCTCGAAGAAGTTACTTGGCCAACCAATGTCCTCTATCTTTGAGACCGTCACGCAGTTTCTGATAATTTGTTCCGGGTCTGCATAGGAAACAGCATTCGCGCGTAGTGAAATCCCGTCCCAAGAGATTTCAGTTACCGGTTGTGTTCTCTTGCTCCTCGTTCTGAATGTGATTTTTTCCGCGAACGCCAACCCGGAAAGCCGTCCGATCCCTCTGAAACCCCGGTCTACGCCACGTTGCTTGGAGCTCCGCGCGACCGGGATCAGGTTCCGTTTTGCCTGTGCGAGCGATAGCCCAGGGCCATTGTCCCGTATTTTTACGTTCCTCCTTGCTGGACTGATAGAAATTTCCACTCGTCCCTGATCAGGCCACTCTGACCTTTCGATGGCGTCCGCCGAGTTCTGAATGTATTCTCGATACACGGCCATGGGCGTATGGTACATACCGGTCGTCACCAGGTTCAGTATATCCGCCCCCACCAGCGACGCTTGTTCGGTTTTTTTCGTCATGGTAGCTCCTTGATGTTGATCTTAGACGCTTACGCGTTGGTTTCTTATGTCTTGCTGGATTGCATCATTATCGTACAGGCCCGCATCTTCGATATGCTCATCCTCTCCGGGCATGACCGGGCCTGGATTGAGTTGTGAAAATAACGGCAGAATCTTTTTGTCTTCGGAACCAAGTCGATGTCTGGTATCAAGAGTGTGAAATCTCAAGACATTGCGAATTGCCGGGTCTATCGTACTGTCGCCTGCCAACTCTGCATAGTGCTTCATTGGTATCCCGGAAATTGCGGTATCCGGGCCTGCCAGATGACCAATCAGTTCTTGTTCCTGGCTTTCAGACAGTTTATTTCGATATTCAGAATATTCATCCAGAACAGGTCTACCATTCCCGTACTCGTAGTGGTCCCGATGGAAAATAAAAGCATGGGGCATGCTGAGGAGACATTCGAATTCATGTTTGTTCTCACCGTATGCCCTAATGAAGAATGCCGGATTGCCGCTGACCAGGCCATGGGTTGCCTGGAGCATGATCTGGAACGACCTCAAGTAGTAGCGGTTCCAGAACTTTCCTACATGAGTACGTTCCTTAAGGTTCACGGGCTGGTAGCGCATCGGAAACGACCAGATTCTGATTCCCAGTTCCTCGTTCAGAGAGATATTCAGACGCATCCGTTCGTACAGGTCGCTCGGGGAGTCCATGAAATTGTAGAGCATGTAATTCGACAACGAAGTAATTTCGTTGTCCGCTGCCATTCGGATGGCTACGTCGTAAACCTTGCGCATTCCTATATGGTCGAAAGCGATGCGAAGTGGGCTGATGCATATCCTGGACATTTCCTTGAGGTACATCGGCGATTTGGCCAGGATGCGTGCGTCTACTCCCTGATTGAAGTCCACGCGTCGCTTTACTTTCCGTCCGTTGGGTTGGGTTAACGTTGCTCCAGACTCGAATCCCAGATCTCTTAATTCTGCGATTACTTCCTTGTATCTGGCGGATGCTGTTATGTTGTTATCCATCAACACCATGTCCTTCTTTAGACCGTGTGCAGCGTCGATTCCATTCACAAGTTGTGTCAGGGGTGGCATCTCACGCTGTGGCCCTTCCAGCTTGGGGACTCCGCAGAATGCACACTTCCGAACACAGCCCCTCGATGCGTAACCGAAATAGGCATCCCGTACCGGATAGGTGTAGTTGATGTCCGACAGGATGTCGTAATTCGGGATGCGTTCCTCTATGGGACGTCCCTGCAGGTCATTTGCTCCGAAATCGCAATCTTCTGCTGATAGCTTCAGGGCATTCGCTGGAGCGCCCACCAGAAGCCCCTTGATGAAGCGCACTCCGGCCCACCGGGGTTCATTCTGGTAGTCGTCGTGCATCAGTGAAGCCGCGATTCCGCCAACAAAGACACGCTCGGGCTGCATCCCTGCGACCTGGATTGCCTGGTCAATTGCCTCGGCAGTTCGCTTCCATTCGAAGCTGAACAACGTGGTGACATAAACCCGGTCCCATGGGGATTCGAGAAGCGATGACATGCCTTCGTCCTTGCCGAATCCGACTTTGGAGAATTTGACATGGTCGCCGCGGTCCTTATGGTATGAGGCTAGTTTCATCAGGCCCAAGGGGGGATATTTATTTCGGTACCCCGGTTCTATCAGCAGCACTCTTTTTTTTGTCATGGTGTCAATAGCTAGCAATAGCTAGATACTTGGGTCTAGGCCCCGTCGGTTTTCATTGAAAGACACTTTTCAACCATATTTGAGACGGTTTTCAGTCTGCGACGTATTTTCCTGATTACCTGATCCACAGCATTAGCCTCGTTCCGTTCCAGAGACTCAATGTCCTCCTTTTCTATATCTTCAAGGCTTTCGTGGATTTTCTTGAGTCGATGCTGGGTTCCGCTTATTGATGCCCGATCATAAGCGTCCTTCAGCGTGACTTCTCCCTTCTGAAATTTCCCCAATATTTTTGGTTTTCTAATTATTGTTGGTAGTTGATCTCGCATTTCTTGAGCCGTAAATGCTTCTGTCTTTATCTTGGTTAGCAGTGATTTTCGTAGTGGATTACTATCGCTGATCGCAGACGATATCTCCCTGTTTCGGACCAGAACATCGTAATAACTGTAATTCGAATGCTTGGATTCGTTATTTTCATGCATGAGCTTGATTGAGGAAACATTTTTATTTATTTCTTGCGTTGAAAATCCTGCTATTTTCGATAAAGTGGCGGAGTCATTGCCCTGCTCCACCACCCACCGATAACAATATAATGCTTTGGCGTATCTGGACCATTCAGTTTTACCATGGAGATGTATCTGTCCTAGAATTCGTGTCTGCTGATCATCAGTAAGTGTATCAACAACTTGACAGCGTATTTCTTTCCAGATTTCATTATCGGGGTCTTCGCGATTAAGCTTACGATAAACCGCAAGGCGGGAATTCCCTTCAATTACTTCCTGTGTATCCCATCGTACGATTATGGGTTCTTGTAGCCCGCGATCCTTCTTGATCTGAGGTATGAGATTCTTGACGCTTTGCTCCTTAAGTAGGCAATCGTAAATTCGACCCTGCTTCTCATCCTGCGTAAGATCGTCGAAATCTTCCATTTCCTGAATTACCGCGTAAACCCGTGGATTATCCGACAGGAACTTAAGATTGTGTATTGATAATAACTCTTGGGAAGTTTGGATATCCTCCCCCAATATAGCAATGGTGTTTTTGTCTTTGGTCATATCGGAGTGCTATTTTTTTCAGGAAGGATAGTGTTTGTTGGGTCCATGCGGAAATAAAACGCCTTGGAGTACCTCAGAAACATCTGTACGGAAGGTATCACAGAAAGTTGTAACATCAATATCTCCCTGGGTAAGCTGTGCTGCTCTGTACTTTGCCGTTAGTAGTACATCTACCCACTCGTCGATAGTGTCGTTGGCAATGAGATTGTGAATAAAACAATCCTGCTTCTGGGAAATTCGGTGAATACGGTCCTGAGCCTGTAGGTAGTCGTCAAGACTGAAGCTGCGATCAAAGAATATTGCATGGTTTGCTACTGTCAGGGTAAGACCCTCTTTTGCAGCGCCGGGTGTGGCGATAAGCACAAGATTGGACGAATTGATAAATGCTCTTACCGCATCGTTTCGTTGTTGTATGGGCAGGCTCCCATGAATGATCACAGGCCTGAATTCTGTTAGTTTTTCAGCCAGCCAGTTGACGTTATCTATAAATCCTGTCCAGACGATCACTTTCGATTCCTTGGTAAATTCATGACACATTTCGATTAGCACTGGGAATTTCGCCGGTTCATTCTCATAATTTCCATCAATGAGGCCTGGATTCGAGGCGCATTGAACCAAGCGCAAAAGTCTTTTCAGAATGCTGTCTACATTGTCGGTTTCGATATTCCCCTCTTTTTCGTACTCATAAGCCAACTTGTCCCTGTATGCGGTATATTTGTCCATCTGCCAACTCGGTAGCTGGACATAGCGAGTGACAATCGTTTTTTCGGGAAGGTGAATTCCCGCTGTATCCTTGGTCTCTCGAACTGTAAACGGTGCAATTCGATCATAGATTGCCGACAAGCGTTTTCCGTAGTCATCGGATTTTCCGTTATTTTTTGGTAAATCCATTTCTTGCCTGAATGAATCAAAACTGTCCCCAAGCGCTTCACCATCATCAAGGAACTTGATCTGTGCCCAGATATCGTAGGGACGGTTTGCAGCCGGGGTGCCAGTCATTATGATTCGTCGGTCGAATAATGTTGAAACCCCGTGAAAAATCCGTGTCAGGACAGCATCTGGATTCTTTATTTTTTGGCTTTCATCAAGAATGCAGCCAACACGACAGGTCTGTAAAAACAGTTTGATAAGCTCTACATTGGCTGCTATGGTTTCGTAATTGGTTACGTAGACAAGCACAGGCGAATTCAGAGACGCACTGTTCCGGGCTCGACTGCCGGACAGGATGTGGGGCGTGATATGACAATGCCCCTTTAATTCATTCCGCCAATTTTCAACGAGAGACTTTTTCGTGATGATGAACACGGTGTCCACGACATCGCTCTCCAGCCATAACAAGAAAAGGTCTATTGCAATTTTTGTCTTGCCAAGTCCCTGTTCATGGAAAATTGCAGCGTAAGAAAGGTCTTTGACTGAACGAATGGCATCGACTTGGTAAGCATATGCTTGATGCTTTGGTGAAAGAGCAGGCTGACGTCTTAGGACAAACGCCACAAGAATTCTCCAGGTGGTCCCAGTCTCCAGAAGTCCAGCCCGTCGAACAGTTCGATATGAATACTTTCCGAAATACGCTGCCTGTAATTTAAATTCAGGACAGTTCTCGCGGTCTCAAAACCGGGTCCGTTAACAGCCAAGATGAATGTACCATTGGCTGGTTTCATCAATTCAAGATGTCCTATAAAGGCATCAATCTGGTCCAAGGTGTGCGGGCGATTCACATCTCCAACAGTCTTTGCCTCAGCGATAACCAATCGGGTCCGTTGGTCAAAAGGTCTTCCGATTATGTCTGGACGGTAACCGCCAATAATCGGGGATACGGGATCACCTGGGTCTTCAATGACGTCCGTCGTAACCTGCACTTCAGGATATCGTTGCTGTATTGCACTTGATGTATTGACCACCAATCGACGGTGGGCCTCACTTTGAGACATCCTGCAGAAGGTCAAGGAGATTCTCGGTCAGGTCATTCAACAGTTCTATATCCTGGTCTGCTGTCTCATAATTCCTGTCTCTTAAGGCAAGATACTCTTCTCTCGGCAATGATTTTACCCTTTCGAGCAAAGCTTGGGCCAGCACAGTCATATTTGCTTTGGCGACAGTCGTTTTTTCCGCTGGAGATTTTGTATCTTTCTTTCGATTCTCTTCTACGATGGCGATGGCGTCTTCGATCGACCGGATACCGCCATTGATAAATGTATTTTTTGCTGATTCATCAGCCAAAACCCAAGGTAGTTTTCTGACGTCAGCGAGTTTGTATATCTGGCCATTCCGTATCCAGTTCCCAAAGTCGTACAGGTCAAGGTCCGCTCTGAATATTGCGTCCTTTATATCTCTCTTCTGTAGCTCGACAAAACCGCTGAACCGGTCTACCTGGAAAGCATCGTCGCTGTTGACATCCCGATAATATTCATTCATATCGTGGTATGCCTCGATTTGCTGGTCGATCGTTCTCCTGTTTCCTCCACATCTTGCGATAAGCTCGTCATAGTCCATGAATTCCACGTTCCGCAGATAGTGAAGGTAACGGGCCTTTTCGTATGCTGGCCATTCGCGTGCGCCAACCAAATGTGCGGTAACTCTGATGGTTTCAATGTCACGCTGCTCTGGATTCTCAAGAACAAGACAGTTGATGGTATTCCATTCACCAAGGGCCCCTTCATCAAGAAGCTCATGGTAGATCGATAAACGAGTATTCCCATCAATGCAAACAAATCGATCATCTTTGGGACAAACGATGATCGGCACAGATATTCCTCGGGCTGCCCTGACGGAACCCTTCAGAGAATTATAGGAAGAAAAGCTTTGAGACCCTTCTGTAGCGCTCCGTAATGCAAAGCGTATGCGTTGGTCGTTCAATTTGTCGCCATATTTTTTCAGGGCCACCTTGATCCTTGGATTCTCCCGGTCGAAATCAATCTTGATTATAGGTATATCGTTGTACTTACTATTCACGGTTGTATTGTTCAGCGGAGTTCCTGGTTAACGCACCCGGTTACGTCCTCCTTGCAGGCAACGGCCCGCTTGCTGACCCAGGCCTCAATTTTCCTGTACATCTCATCACGAAGTTCTTCATCCGAGCCCGGCTGGTTCCGCTTGCCCCGTCTTTTGCCTTCTTCCCGAATCTTCCAATTAGTGATGCAAGTCTCACAGTCAAGACGAACGTATTTACCCTTGATCGGATCAAACCCCGGGATATCTTCCCAATCAGAATATTTTTTCATCCGTCAGAAACCAGATTTTGCACAGGCTTATCACATATGGCATCGGGGAGCTCGCCGCTGATATTCTGAATGCGCAGCCATCAGATTGCATGATTGGTAATCAGGATGTCCCAACCATCAGGAAGCGCCTCGGAGACTATGGGCTGGTCAGCGCGCATGGCTCACAACACAAGCCGTTATGCCTTTTTCAGTCTGAAATGGAATTCCTGGTCTTGGGTTGACGAGTCCAGCAGTTCATTTCCGGTCTGATTGGCAAAGGCCTCGAAATCCTTTACCGAGCCGGGGTCGGTCGCCATAATTTTAAGAATCTGGCCGGATGCAAGCCGGTTCAGCGCTTTCTTGGCTCGCAATATGGGCAGGGGGCAGCTGAGCCCGCGTGCGTCAACCTCTTGATCAAAATCAGTCATGTCCTGAAATCTCCTGTCGGGTTCGGTTTATCAAATAGGGAAACGTGTTTGTGAGGCATGCCGGGCACGGGAAAACATACCTTACAACCACGACTGCACCGAATCATTCTTGACCGCAAGTTCGACAAAGCGGTCATAATCAATCGGTTCTATCCCTCCAATCAGGCTGCCTTGATCCAGTCCCCTGGCCATCAGATCCGGTTTGAGCGCATATACGTTGTGCCGCCTTACGGCCTCAATCATATCAACGGCGACTTCGGTATCCGGCAGCGCCGCGTACACGGCATCCTGGATCAACAGTATATCGCTTCCATTCCTTGCCAGCCGCAAGCAGGTCCTCAAGCTGTTTTTCTCGAACGGGGACTTGTTGACGGTATGCAGCACGGGTATTTCTAGTAATTGAAAACGACATCCTGTTCGGTGATGATCTGTGCAAGTTCATCACTGTTTACAATCCGAATCGAGGGTTTTTCGGCATAGTCATCGTTCTCATCCTCCCAGGTCAACGGCATCAGGTCGTCAATGCCCAGTCCGCGCGCTTGCAGGGATTCCTTTTCGACATATAATCGGGTAATGTCATAGTCCCCCAGCGCCCGCCAGGCCGGTGAAAAGTTTTTCATATCTGTCGCCGAGGTATCCTGCCCATTCTTTATCTGGAACACGCCATCGTCAATGAATGCCATGGATACGTCCTGATCGAACGCGGCCCCGATCAACGCCACTTCCAACCCCTCCTGCGCATAGATGGAACCGTGCGGAGCCGTGCGGTTGATATACATGAATTTCTTTATGGCGCCCATATCAGTCACCGAACGTCATCAGACGGTCCGCCCGGATGGCCGCTTCGATCAGTTGCCCCAGCCCGGATATACGAAACCCGTCTGCAATATTCTCCGCGTCCTTGCCGTTTCTCTTTGCTTCATCGGCGTCGACTATACCCCGTCTTTGCGCCGCCGCCACGCACACAACCAGGTCGAGGCCGGCTTCGTTCGCCAGCCGTGACCAGCGCTCGACAATATTGCGGTCATCCTGCGGCGGCGTGGTCAGACGGGTACCGTTGTTTACCCCGTCATGGTAGAAGAACACCCGCACAATCTCATGCCCGGCGGCCAGCGCCGCCTTCGTGAAGTGCCAGGCCGTATCCGAGGCCTGGTGCTGGTAGGGGCCTTCGTTGATTACGATTGCGAATTTCACGCTGCTGTTTATTGCGGGGGATATAACTTCTGAAACTGTACCAGTCCCAAAATCAGGGTATGTCGCGATTATATTGCCGGTCAGGGGTTATGGCAACAATCGGGGCTCAGCAGCCCTTTCAGTTTTCCCGACAGGTATCAGAAAATCTGCAACCCGTGGTCAACGTTGCCGCCAATCCTTGAAGATCGGGCCCTGATATTCTCCGCTAATAATTCTCTGCCTTGCGTCTTCCCAGAGTTGGCGCCAAGCCGCCGGATCTTTCAATTCCGATTCCGGATTTGCCCGGCTGCGGGCGACAAACCCGGGAAAAGCCGGGCGGCCGCTGGCTTGTCCGATCGGATGATAGCGCAAATCGAAACTCCAGCGTAATTGGTTCGACCGGTTCGGCCGCGCGCAATGAATATTCTGCTTGTGAAAAATGATCAGGCCGCCGCGTTTTACCGGCAATACATTTCCTGTGCGCCCGTTAATGATTTCTGCGGGTACTGTAGGTTCTCGCGGAATCTCGCCCGGTACGTGCCGGTGCGAGCCTTCGAGGTGGCTGCCCGGAATGGATACCAGGCAGCCGTTTTCTTCGGTTGCGTCGGTGACCGCGATCCACACGGTTATCTGATCGGTATCGTCGGCTTCCGGCAGTACCGCTACTGTATCCTGATGCCAAGTGGTATTGCCAACACCCGAACGCGCTATATTGCCGCCGCAGAGTTTTGCCAGTGGCGGCTTGATGCGAACTTGCTGAACCGGGCTGGAAGAAATCTCGGGTCCGATCAACGACTCGACTATATCCAGCGCTCCCGGGTTGTGCAACAGGCCGAACACCGCAGGCCCCGTATGCGCAGGTAACGGTCGGGGTTGATTTCGCCATTTTCGAGCGGTAACGAAATATTGAATAGATCGATGCAACCGGGATGCCGGGCGGCGACTCGCGCGAACCGTTCGTCAAACGGCATTCCCGCATAATCGAACTCGATTTCACCGGCGGCGGTCAGGCGTTTTGCCAATGAATTGAGTAATTCATCATATTCCCGCTGTACCGGTTGCAGGTCATCGTCATCCAGTACCCGCTCTACGACAAGGTATCCGTTTTTATGAAACGATTCGAGTTGTTGGCTGTTCAACATGGCTCATACCCCCGGTATTCAATCGTCCCGGCCTCGTATCTTTACTTCGGCGCCGGTTTGTTCCGGTTCGCTTTCTTACCAAAAGTCCCATACCCGACAAATAATCTTTCACCTCCCGGCATCCGGCCAATAGCGGACTATTCATTGGCCCATAACACCCCGCGACGGGGTTGGTTTATCGGGACTGATGAAATTGAACAAAAAAATAGTATGATTGATCGTGACTGTTCAAGCCGGATTTTTCCAAAATGGAACACAATCCCCCCAAACAGGGGTATAGGCCATTCACAACCACAGAGACACTCTACTCTCCGGGGGCACAGCGAGTCATTTGTACCAACAGAAACGGGGATGACATTTCTCGCGTCATGCAACACGATCAATTCACCCATTCGGTGCAGCCCCTGGGCGGGATGAGCGGGCAGTGGATCATATGAAACTGACATCCCGGGGCCGTATCCAAAGACGGATACTGACTTTGGCCTTTCTTGCGGGAGCAATCCTGTTCTTCGTCTTCGACATAGTTGTCGATCTGGTCTATAAAGGAGAGTCTGGCTCGTGGCACTTTTACATTGAGGTCATCGTATTTGCTGGCGTCTCGATGGCCCTGGTTCTGGGCTTGCGGGATATGCGGAAATTACGGCGGCTTCTGATTCGGGAAGAGCGCCGGAATATACTCTTTTCCACCGCATTGGTGGAAACTATCGACGATCAGATGGATGAGTGGCGCCTGACTCGTAGCGAGAAAGATGTCGCCTGGTTCATTATCAAAGGCTACCGCTTCACGGAAATCGCAAAGGTCCGCGGGGTCAAGGAAAGCACCTCACGGTTGCAGGCAACCTCACTATATTCGAAGGCAGGTGTCAGCGGACGCGCTGAATTCGTTGCCGAGATCATGCAGCCCTTTTTGATGTCCTTCCAAAATGCGCCTTCTGAGCAGAAAAACAAAACAGAACCCGAATAAGCTCATCCTGGACACCCGATCGACTTCCGGGCGCAAGACCTGGTTTTGTATTCGCCAGAATGGAGTGGCCCGGAAACAAGGCTGGACTGACGGTAGCAATCCGGCCCGCCTTCGGGATGAGGTGGGCGCCAGCCCTGACGAGGTGGTAGAAGTCTGCGTTACCCGTGATGAACGGCGGGTCAGCCTGGCACGTTTCAACCGTTATTTTTACCCTCGCGTCCATGGAATCATCGGAATGGAAATCCATTTCGGCGGTGAAAGCCTCCGTCTGGCCCCCACTGACATGCTGGCAAGGAACCTCAGGTTTGACCGTGCGCTGGAGCGGTTCCTGGAAGACCGGGGGTTGGCTCGAGATGACTTCGCCTCCGAAGGATACTTTCTGGCTTTCTCCGCGGAGCAACTTCTGTTGCCTCACGGAAATTACGCGCCGCCTGTCAGGTTGTATCGCGGCTCTACGTTGGTCGAAGCCGGCTCATCAGTCGGTCAAATGCGCACGGCTGACCTCGCCGACGGCATTGGAAAATGGATGCTCAACAATTTATCCACCAACGGCGGGATTCCCTACAAGTACTGGCCGAGCCGGGGACTGGAGTCTCCTGCGGACAACGCCATCCGCCGTTTCCTGGCCTCGTTGGCGCTGGCACGACTGGGGAAGCTCCAAAACTCTGCCGAAATCCGCGAAGCAGCCCGGAGGAATTTGTGTTTCAACCTGTCCCGTTACTTCCGGGAAATCGGCGAGGGATGCGGCGCCATCGTGGAAACGACCGGAGCCAAGCTTGGCGCCAGCGCACTCGCCGGGCTCGCGATCCTGGAATTCCCGGAAAGGGACAGCTTCTCAAGGGAACTCGCCATGCTGGCAGCGGGAATCCATTCACTTGCCCATGGTCGTCTCGGATTCCGGACATTTTTCTTCCCTCCCGAACGCGATGGGGAAAACTGGAATTTCTATTCCGGGGAAGCCTTGTTGTTCTGGGCCGAAGCAAGACGCAGGCGGTTATCAGTTGCACCGACACTGGAACGTTTGACAAGAGCATTCCAACGGTGCCGCGAGAGGCATATACGAAACCGTAATCCGGCCTTCGTTCCCTGGCACACCCAAGCGTGTGCATCCCTGTACGTCCAGACCGGTTCGCGGGAATTCGCCGACTTCGTGTTCGAAATGAGCGATTGGCTCTTGCCGATGCAACAGTGGGACGGGTTGGAACCGGATCTATGCGGCCGCTTCTACAACCCCCGGCGCCCTGATTTCGGTCCACCGCATGCTGCCTCTACCGGAGCCTACCTTGAAGGGCTCGCGGATGCAGCCGCTCTGGCCCGTGTACTCGGGGACGAGCGGCGGACTCTGGAATACGAGCGGGTGATCCATCGCGGACTGCGGTCCCTGCAACAACTGCAATTCAGGGATGACCGCGACACCTTCTATATCAACAGGAAATCCCGGGTACTCGGGGCGTTGCGGACCGAAGTCTACGACAACTCGGTGCGGGTGGATTCGGCGGCCCATGCCCTGCTGGCGGCCATCAAGGTTCTCCGTCCAATGACGTTTGGCAGTCTTCTTGCCGCATCATCCACCTTATCCCCTGCCTGATCCACCATTTCCGGGGAACTTCACCTGCGCCTTGCTGGCAGCGCCGCTGACAGGGCGAATGTCATTATTTCGCATATAACAGATGTTGTAGACCCCTTGTATAAGACAAACCGTTAAAGACATCGCCTCCTGTTCGCCCTGATAATACTCCAGTTTATTCTGATTAATGTTCCATATACGAGGAGGCAGCCATGAAAACTGATGCTCTTGCAAAAAACATCCTTAAGGTTCTCTCGACCTTTCTCCGCCGGGTGGTTCTTATCCTGAGCGGCATCTTGGTAGCACTGTCGTTAGTGTTAGGCAGTGCAATCCAGTATTTGGGCGGCAAGTTTTCAATTCATTACTTTCAGGAAGCCCGCGCTAATGGAGACGGGGACGGCGATGGCGATGGTGATGGAGACGGCGATGGTGATGGAGACGGCGATGGTGATGGAGACGGCGATGGCGATGGCGATGGCGATGGCGATGGAGACGGCGATGGCGATGGAGACGGCGATGGCGATGGAGACGGCGATGGCGATGGAGACGGCGATGGTGATGGCGATGGCGATGGAGACGGCGATGGTGATGGAGAAAGACCCTCCGCCTTTAGAAGTGGGAAGTTTTAGAGGTTGGAAGGCAAGGTTTTGGTGCGGATACAAGGCCACACCTGAAGATTTACGGTCTCCAGAACTTGGGAAACGCTGTTGGAGATGAGACCTCTGGCAGTTGAAACGACTTCATGCAGCACTTTACCAAAATCGCTGAAAAGCTGAACATTGCGCTACTGTTGGAGGAACTGAATGCCGGGCAGGAAATGTGGTCGGTAGATACGAGCCGTCAGAGGAAAGTCCGTTGTCAGCGTCACACACAGAACATTTTCCTGCGGGCGCCCCAAAAACCACTCCCTCCCGGGGCAAAAAATGCTAACGATGTGCATGAGAGCCGGACTACGCCAGCCGCCAGCAGATTTCCTCGGGCTTTGGCGTTTTGTGAAGCTGTTGCCGGGGAGTTTGATGCGACTCTGGGCCGTGCGGCCCTGGTTGCCTTGCTGCCAAAGCGTCGGGTTTATCCGCATATTGATTCTGGCGCTTACTATCGAATCAGGGACCGCCTGCATCTGGTGTTGAGGAGCATTGAGGGCAGTCCGCTTTCCGCTGGCGACGAAACTGTGGTTATGCGTGAAGGGGAACTCTGGGCGTTTAACAACAAGGTTATACACTGGGCCGAGAATCTTTCCTCCGACCGCCGTATACACTTGATATTTGATCTGCTCCCTGCCCGGGGGCGCGGGTTCCATGTCCTCCCGTTACATGTCGAGAATTGAGCCCGGGTTCTCTTCATTGGCTCGTAATACCCCGTGGCGGGGTTGGTTTATTGGAACTGGTCGAATATGATTGCCCGTTCAGCTACAATTAATGATGTCGGATCAGTTCCGGTTATGGCGGACATGATCACGCTCAAAATCAATCATCAATCAAGAGGACTTCAGATAATGAAATCAAGATTTACTTCGACACTGTTTGCTGCCGGCATGCTGATGGCTTCCGGCATGACCAGCGCTGCGGAAAGCGTTAACATCGGCACGCCGGCCTGGACCGGCGCACAGGCAATCGCCAATCTGATCAAGGTGGTTGTGGAAGAGAAAATTGGCGGTACGGCGGAGCTCGTTCCCGGAACCAACGCCACGATTTTTCAGGCCATGGACCAGGGCAAGGGGGATATTGATGTGCACCCGGATGTCTGGCTGCCCAATCAGGAAAATTTCACGAAAGAATATGTGGATGGCAAGGGAACAGTGGCATTGAGTCAGAACCCTTATCAGGGCAAGCAGAACTTTTGTGTCTCCAAAGCATTTTCCGAGGCAAACAATGTGACCTCGATTTTTGATCTGGCGCGTCCGGAAATTGCAACGCTGATGGACGCTGACGGCAATGGCAAGGGTGAGATCTGGATTGGCGCGCCGGGCTGGGCGTCCGCCAATGTCAATGAGGTCAAGGTGCGGGATTACGGACTGATGGATTTTATGGAACCCGTGCGCGCGGAGCAGAGCGTGATGGTGGCTGAAGTGGGAGACCGCGTGGCCAAGGATATCGGCTATGCCTTCTATTGCTACGCCCCCCATGCTATCTGGTATATGTATGACGTAGTCACTCTGGAGGAACCGCCATTCGACCCGGAAAAATATGTCATGGTGCAACCGAAGGAAGATCCGGACTGGTTCGAGAAATCCACGGTCATGACCGAAGATGCCCTGAAAAAGGTGCAGGTTGCCTGGTCGAAGTCACTGGAATCCCGTTCCCCGATTATCGCCGGACTACTCGCCAATATGGCCCTGGACACTGCGACCGTTAGCTACTTCGCTTACGAAATCGCCGGTAATGGCCGGGACCCGGCGGAAGTGGCGAGGGGATGGGTGGCTGAAAACAGCGAGCGGGTGGATAGCTGGCTGGGCCTTTGATATTCGACAGCGCGCCTGCTGACGTTGTACCACAGGAAGCGCCGGTCTGACCGGCGTTTCTGCCATTTACAAGATGGGCAAAAAATCTGTTGAGCCGGATGTCTCGTCAGCCGGCGCCATCCGGGTGGAAGGCGTCTGGAAGATTTTTGGTGACCAGTGGCGGGCCGCCCTGTCCGGTATCCGCAGCAATGGATATTCCAAGGCGGAGACGCTGGAAAAATATAACTGCGTGGTCGGGGTGGCCGATGTCAGTTTCGAGGTGGAGCGCGGTGAAATTTTCTGCGTCATGGGTTTGTCCGGGAGCGGTAAATCCACACTGGTGAGGCATATCAACCGCTTGCTGGAGCCTTCCGCGGGGCGCATCTTCGTAAGTGGACAGGATGTGATGGAAATGGACGAGAATGTGTTGCGCCGTTTCCGCAACGAGCACATTGCCATGGTTTTCCAGAATTTCGCGCTGATGCCGCATCGTTCAGTACTGGACAATATCGCCATGCCGCTGGAAATCCGCGGAATCAACAAGAACCGGCGCATGCTTGTAGCGGAAAAAACGCTGGAGATGGTGGAGCTGGGCGGATGGGGTAACAAATTCGCGCACGAATTGTCAGGAGGCATGCAGCAGCGCGTGGGCTTGGCCCGGGCCATTGCCGCGGATCCCGAGATCCTGCTGATGGATGAGCCGTTCAGCGCACTGGACCCGTTGATTCGCCGCCAGTTGCAGTCCGAGTTCATGGCGCTGGCGTCCGGCATGCACAAAACAACGGTTTTTATCACGCATGATCTTGATGAGGCGGTGCGCATCGGCCATCGTATTGCCATTATGCGTGACGGTCACGTGGTGCAGATCGGCAAACCCGCCGATATCGTCATGCACCCGGCGGATGACTATGTCGCGGATTTCGTGGCCGGCATATCCCGACTCAAGGTGGTGCGGGCAGAAACGGTCATGCAGTCGCTGGTGAAATACGAGGAGGCGCACGGACCGTTGCCGGACGGTGTGCCGGAATTTCTGCTGGAAGACAACCTGAGTGTCCTGATTCGCGCCGCCATTGATAGCGAGCGGCCGATTCGCATCAATGACAGCGCCGGACGCCCCCGTGGCGTCATTACCCGGTCCGACCTGTTAACAACCGTCATTGAGGGGACAGAAACATCATGAACCAGTCGATGGATGAATCGCAATCAATGCCTGCGGGTGAATTGCGGGAAGATCACTCGGAACTGACTCGGGAGTTTGTCGGCGCCGGACAGGATTACTATCTGCGCGTGTTTGACAAGCTCGGCAGCCGCTCCGGGCTGCGCTGGAGTTTCAATCTGGCGGCGGCGTTGCTGGGCCCGGTCTGGTATGGTATGCGGGGTTTGTGGAATTGGTGCATGCCGTTTGCGGTTCTCGAGACATTCGGTTTCATCCAGATCGCCCGAGGCTTGTTCGGAGATCTTGCCGCAGAGGCCAGAAACCGTATGGAGAGTGTGCAAGGCACTCTGGAGTTCCGCCGTCAGCAACTGGAGACCGCCATTGAAGCCAACGCCGCCAATGTGGATGTTTTCAGGCGGGCTATTGATTCGCTGGAATCCGCTATTCTTGAATTGCAGCAGGAAGTGAGCCGGATTGAAGAGGGCGCAATCTACGTGGCGCTGACCGGATTATTATTGCTGGTCCTGGTCAAACTGGCAGAGGGTCTGCTCGCCAACATCATACTTGAGCGGCGCTTTTCCGACTGGCTCTCCGACCGCAGCGTGCCCCACGGAATCAGCGCTCTGCGCACCGGACTGAGCGCGTTCTTCTTCGTCATTGTCGTCATTGCCTGTGTCCTGCATTACAGCTTTCCCGGAAAATATTTATTGTTAATGGAGTTTCCGACCAATCCCGAATATCGCCTCACGGCGATAGACGGGGTAAAGCGGTTTTTTACCTGGGCCGTGCTCAAGGGTGAGTGGTTTTTCGATATTATTACACTGGGCATCCGAACCTTGCTGGATGCTCTTGAGGTGGTGTTTGTGGAATCGCCGTGGATTGTGATCGCCAGTTTCATTGTATTGTTGACCTGGCTTTCGGCCGGTCCACGCACTGCGGTATGGGCCGCCGCATTTCTAGCCTACATGGGTCTGCTGGGTTTCTGGGAGAAGGCCATGACCACACTGGCCCTGCTGGGGACGGCGGCGCTGATTAGCATCTCTATCGGTATTCCGGTAGGTATGTTCTGCGCCCGGCGGCAGCGAGTGTATGCCGTCCTGCGCCCGATCATGGATTTCATGCAGACCATGCCGGCTTTTGTATTCATGATTCCGGTGATCGCCTTCTTCGGTACCGGCAAGCCCGCCGCCATCGTCACCACGATGATTTTTGGCGGTACTCCGGTGGTGCGCCTGACGGTGCTGGGACTGCGCGGCGTACCGGAGCATATTCGTGAGGCCGCGATCGCCTACGGCGCGTCCAAATGGTATCTGTTACAGAAAGTGGACCTGCCCCTGGCGGCGCCTTCCATTCTCGCCGGTGTCAACCAGACCATCATGCTGAGTCTGGCTATGGTGGTGGTAGCGTCCCTGATCGGAGCCAAGGGTCTTGGCGAAGATGTGCTGGAAGCCTTGCAGTACGCCTCGGTCGGGCAGGGCATTCTGGCCGGCTTTTCGATCCTGTTCTGTGCCATGATTCTGGACCAGATTGTGCAAGGCCGGCGCAAGGGGCAGTGACGAGGCTCAGGGTAATTCCATGTTTTCCTGGATCATGCCGTGCCCCTGAGCAAACGCATCGGGTCTCCCCGAGACAGCCTCGCCGCGGACAGGTTGAAGTATTGCTCCTCTTTCTCGCATCCCGTGAACCGCCGTCCGTGGCGCACCGCCGAAATGCCAGTAGTACCGCTGCCCGTGAAAGGGTCGAATATACTATCACCCTTATGGGTGGACGAAAGGATAATCCGGTCAAGGAGCTCGACAGGTTTTTGTACAGGGTGCTTGCCGCAGGTTTTTTCCGCCTTTCCCGGGGCGCCCATCTTCCACACTGTTTTCATCTGCTTGCCGCCGTTCGCTTCGCGCATCGCTTGATAATTGAAACAATGTTTCGACTGGTCGGATTTCGCGGCCCACAGAATTGTTTCCGTGGAATGCGTGAAATAACGACAGGATAAGTTTGGCGGTGGGTTCGGCTTCTCCCACGTGATGCTGTTCAGTATCTTCATGCCGAGACGCTGCATGGCGTAACCCACCGAATGGATGACGTGATGGGTGCCGGACACCCATATTGTACCGTCGCGCTTGAGCAGGTTCCGGCACAGGCGCAACCAGTCGAGATTGAATTCGTGATTCGCCTCCACGCCCATCGACCTGTCCCAATCGCCCTTGTTCACGCTGACCATTTTCCCCGCCTGACAACTGATTCCTCCGTTGGAAAGAAAATACGGCGGGTCCGCGAAAATCATGTCGAACAGCCCGTCCGCACGTTCTTTTCCCAACTCCTCCATCAAGGAGATACAATCAGCATGGTACAAGACGGCATCGTCTGCCTCAAATGCAGGTTTCCATTTCATATAATCAATTTCTCCATAATTCTTCTCTTAAGAAGGGCAACATAAAACCGGATTCCAACAAGTGTCGGCATTTTCCAATACCGGAATGAGTCTGAAGGAGAGTGTTTTTCCCAAGATACCATATATTTAACAATTGTTTCTTTGCTATCAGACAAGATTTGTCGGGTCGTTGGCTTGCTGGGGTAGTCGGTCGGGCCTGGTTACGGATATATTGATGTCGCGGAGCCGTCTGAGCGAATCCGTAATTCTATATAAATCGGTGAGCAGTTTGCCAACTTCCTTCCTTGAACCCTTGCTTGGCCCGTTGTCAAACCTGGAACTGCCGGGAGTCGATTGGGTCATTGTCGGTGGTGAGTCGGGGCCGGGGCGCGCCTGATGGAAGCCGGGTGGGTACGGGATATTCGCGACCAATGCTTGCATAATGAGGTCCCGTTCTTTTTCAAGCAATGGGGCGGCGTGTTCAAGAAGAAAGCCGGACGGATGCTGGATCATCAAGTGTGGGACCAGATGCCATGTTCGGCGGTATGATCGGGCGGAGGACATTGAACGGGTATAATGGGGAAGCCCACGATCTATCAACTGCTGGAAAACCATAACTCAATGATCGATAAAATTCATTTCGATACACGTCAATACAATCACATTTTCTTGCGCTTCGACGGAATCACCGGATCGATCCCCTGCCTGGTACAGTGCGCCACGATGGCGTTGGTGTCATAAGCCCGATCCGCCAGCAGAGCCCCGGCATCAATTCCCTCAGTTGTCGGGCGACGCCCTCGTTCCGGGGTCGTGGCGAGGGAGTCTTTTCCAATCGAGAAGTGAGCCTGAAGAGAGAGCATTTACTGGTCTTTATTCAAACGCTTTTCCAGGCTTGGTACCGGAGGACTGATCTGCTGTTGAAGCTCCTTGGGGCCTCTCCCGCCAGATGCCCCGTATTTGGGGGACGCGAGTCGCGAACAATCTTTTCACGGCGCCATGTCATAGCCAGGTCGATGCGCCTTCAGGTGGCGTGATTTCGGGTAGTGTTGAACAGTTTCCTCCGGGCCTGGTTGACCCGAAGAGCCGCCTCATTATCGCTGATCTCCCTTGAGATTGCATCCAGCCGCTTGAGGGTAATACCCGGCTTGAGGTAGTGCTCTGCGTCCGGGAGGGATCGGAGCTTCTCGTGGGGGGGCATGACGAGTCCGTAGGGGTAGCGCTTTTTGCGCTTGCCCTTGTTGTCGACCCGCTCCTTGGCGAACAGGCAGGGCCGATGGTAGTTCAGGCAGGGTGTGAGCGCCCCGAGCAGGAACTCGTTCACCGCCCCCGCGAAGCGCTGGGAGATGTGCTCGTAGCCCAACTGCTTGCGGATGACAGAACCGTTCTTGCCCTCCACCAAGGCATTGTCGTTGCTCTTGCCGGGACGGCTCCGGGTCTGCTCGATGTGGAGCTTCTCCAGCAGTCTGGCCACCCGTTGGTTGATGTACTCGGAGCCGTTGTCGGAATGGAACCCGAGGACCTCGAAGGGGAAGGCCTCAAGGAGTTGCTCCAGCGCCGGCAGCAGGTAGCTCTCGGAGATTTTCTCCACGCTGACGGCCACTTGCCACTGGGTCACTTCGTCCACTGCATTGATGTGATACACCCCCTTGATCCCGTCCAGGTCTCCCTGGTGCACCGTGTCGATGCGCAGGCAGCCTGGCCGACCCTCTGCCCGGGGCTTGCGCCGCTCGCCGATTCGCACCCGCTTCGGCCGGGTCTTCTCGAAGCGTCGTCTGCGCCCCCGGTAGCAACGGGTCTTGCGCAGGTTGTACAGGCGCCCGTTGGAGATCGTCGCCAGACGCTCATAGGCGGCATCCCCGTCCAGCGCCCAGGCACGCTCGCAGAGCTTCCGCGTCGCGGGCCCGGACAGATTCCCGTGCAGGGTGTCCATCTTCGCCAGGGCGATCACGTCCGCCTCGGTGTAGCGCCTGGGGAACGGTCTGACCGGCTTCCCGCGGCGGTCCCGAATCCCACCAGTGTCCCGGTACTGCCGGATCAGTCGGGTCACCTGAGCCCGGGACAGCCCCGTGACCTTCTGCAGGTACGCCCTGACCGTCCCCCGGTCCGCCCTGCCGAGGGAGGGGTAGCGGAGTGTTCGCAGGCGGCCTTGGACCCGTTCATAGGCCGCCTGTCGGGACTGGGGTTCAAAGTCGAAAGTGGTGGCGCCGTTCAGGAATGAACGGATCTCTTCCACCGTCTGTGGTCGTTTGTTGTGCAATTTCAAGATCATTCTCCAATGATCCCAAAATCGCCACCTTCAGACTCATTTCTCGTTGGAAATACGCCCGACCTTCAGGCTCATTTCTCATTGGACAAATCTGAGGGTTGCACTTGGAGTGGAGCTGGGGTAGACTGGCAACCTGTTATACATATCCTGATGGAGGAACATTATGTCTGAACGACAAGAATTCACCGTCTCCGGCAAGGTCGTTGACCACTCGGGACTGGACGGAGACCGTAGCTACACGGTTGCGGACGGTTTCTCTGGACTGGCGAAAGTAATCGGCGGCGCCGGAAACAACTGGTTCACCGGGGGGCACCGGGGCGACTGGTACCAGGGCGGCGCCAACCGCTCCGGCGCCGACACGGCCAAGGGCGGCGCCGGCGACGACTTCCTCGCCGGCGGCAAGGGCGCGAATCTCCTCCGGGGCGAAGGGTGGGGCGACATCCTCGTCGGCAATCGCGACGATGCGTTCTTCGACCGGATGTACGGCGACAACGGCGACGACATTCTGGTCGCGGGCCGCGTGAAGGCGGAGAGCCGCACCGAAGAGGGGCCCAATGGCAACAGCGTGCGGGTCGGCCCGCAGCCCGACAACCCCGAGTGGTGGTCCCCGGCGCTGACGAAGGGCAACTTCATGTCGGGCGGCGACGGCTTCGACGAGTTCGTGCTGCACCGCGACAGCTACGTCCACATCACCGACTTCCTCCACGAGGAGGACCGCATCGTCATCTCCGAGCTGGGGGGCCACACCCTGCAGGAGTCCATTGAGGTGGTGCACCACCCCGACGGATACTACGGTGATGTCCACTTCCGGATCATTCTCGACGGCAACATCGTCCTCGCCGAGATCAACGGCTACCGCATCACGGACGGCCCCAACTTCGACCCCGATGACCCGGCCAAGGTCCAGGCGGCGATCGGCAGGATCTGGAGCGCCCTTGAGGGCATGCAGGGCGAGTACTGGTTCGGGGGCACGGGCGGCGACGAGAAGACGGGCACCGCCTTCGACGACCAGATGTGGAGCTGGGGCGGCGACGACTGGATTGACGGCGGCGCCGGCGACGACGAGATCTGGGGCGGCCACGGTAACGACACGATCCGCGGCGGCGCCGGCCGGGACGAGATCTTCGGCGAGCACGGCAACGACACGCTCTGGGGCGGCGACGGCAACGACGTGGTCGGCGGCAGTCAGGGCAACGACACGCTCTACGGCGGCGACGGCGAAGACACCTTGTTGGGAGACGGCGGCAACGACCGGCTCGACGGCGGGGCCGGCGTCGACCGGCTCTACGGCGGTGGCGGGCGTGACATCTTCGTCATCGACCCGAGCGGCGACGCGCCCGATATCATTGGCGACTTCAATGTCGCCAAGGACTACGTGCGCCTTCCTCTCGGCATGGCCCAAGCCGACGTGCGGTTCGTCGCCGTGCCGGAGTACGTGGAGACCTCCTATGGCAGAACGATAACGTTGCCCGCGCAGAAGCTCGTCACCGGCACCGGGGACAGCGAGAAGACGCTCGCCGTCTTCCTGAACAAGGACGGACAGGACTTCTCGAACGTGGAGTTCATCTGGGACTTCGACCCGAACAAGGAGTATCCACCGCCGCCCAGTGGCGAGACCATTGACGGGACGGCAAAGAAGGACTTGCTGCTCGGCACCCGGGGCGACGACACCATCAACGGCAAGGCCGGCAAGGACGATCTCTACGGGCGTGATGGCGACGACACGCTCAACGGCGGCGAGGGCCACGACAAGCTCTACGGCGAGAACGGCGATGACACGCTCAACGGTGGCGCCGGCAAAGACATCCTGGAGGGCGGCAAGGGCGACGACTTCCTCTACGGCAATGAAGGAGATGACGTTCTCAGGGGCGGTTCCGGCAACGACACTCTCAAAGGCGACGACGGCGACGACCGCCTCTTCGGCGGGGCGGGCAACGACGGCATGACCGGCGGCAACGGCCATGACCGGCTCTATGGCGGCAGCGGCGACGACACGCTCGACGGGGACAACGGCGCTGACCGGCTGGAAGGCGGCGAGGGCAACGACATTCTGGTTGGCGGCCGGCACGACGACCGGCTGATCGGTGACGGCGGCAACGACCGGCTGCAGGGCGGCAAGGACGCCGACTACCTCACTGGCGGCGAGGGGGCCGACGAGTTCCTGTTCAGGAAGGGCGACGGCGTCGACGTCATCACCGACTTTGAGGACGGTTTCGACACCATCGTGTTCCTCGCCGAGAAGGAGAACAAGCTGGGGTCGAAGTTCATCGGGTTCGGTGACCTGGTCATCGAGGAGACCGACTACGGCGTTCGCATCACGTCGGAGAAGTTGGCCAACGGGCAGGAGATCCTTCTGCAGGGCGTGACCGCCGACCAGATCGACGCGGAGGACTTCAACTTCGTCACCATTCAGGACTACAACGACCTGTTCATCGCCTGAGCCGGGCGCGGCTGGCCCCACCCGTGGGGCCGGTCGCAGGCCTCCATCCTCAAGTGGGTGAATGATGGACAGATCATTGATGCGAGCAGACTGTCCAGGGTTATCATTGACCGAATCCGGCCCCCGCAGTCAATTCAACAGCGCCTCTATCCGCTCATCGCCCAGCGTGGCGGCATGATCTCGCGCGGCGCTCCCGCTATTGTCCCTGATATCCAGTGACCGCAACGCCTTCGGTAAACCGCTCTCCACTTCCATCAGACGCTTGACCATCGCCACCATGCCCAGCTCAACCGCCAGTATCAGCGGTGTGCGCCCGCGTATGTCTGTGGCTCGGAGCAGTCTCGCCCGTTCTGCATCATCCCGGCACAGGGCAAGCGCATGATCCATATCCGTTGTCCCGTTATCCAGTACCGCTTCATGAAGGGGACTCGGCGGCAGTGTCGCCTTGGCCGCGATATAACCGGCCAGCGATGGAATCGGACAAGCGAATTTGTCTCTGCCGATTTTCTGTACAACCCCGGCATGCAGCATCGCCTCGAAGGTCTGCCTGACAGTCATGCCCTCGGGCAAGGAACCCAGGCCGAAATCCCCGGGTGGACGATCCTGATACGCCCGGTCAATGGCAGCCATGACCAGATTATCCGGCATCGGCGGCATCCGTCTCATTTCCTCAAGAACCTTCGCTATCAATACATAGCGGTTCTGCAACCCGCCCTGCATACGGTGCGTATAATAAGTAAAGCGTAATTGCTGCGCATGCCTGCGCGCCGTATCAAGGTTTACGGCGTCCGGCCGCCAGTCCTTGCTGCGGATTTCTTCGCACAATGCAATCAGGAAATTGCGGCAGTGCATCGGCCAGCCCTGACTGTCGCGGCGAAATGCCATATCCCAGCGCTTGAGAGTCGATTGCGCCGGTCTTGCCGAGGACAGATGCTTGTCAACAAACCGCGTCATGAGTTCATCCATCTCGTCATCACTGAACCCCGGCAGGGTCAATTCCGACCCCATAGTCAGCCGCGTCAGACCGGCACAGCGCAACAGGTCGGCGCTGTTGGCAAGTCCGCCGTAGATCGGGAATATCGGCGCTCCGTGCTCTCCCGTATGGAGTAACCCCAGATTATCGGTCAGGTTCTCCCGGGATTGATCCGAGATGCTGCCTGCAAGTACCGATTGTATTTCGTCGAACAGCAGAATGATTGGGGTAAGCGGCTTTGCGGTTGACTGCGAGGCGTCCATATCAGCAGTGAAATTGGCCATGCCGGCCAGATTAACGGATATCGACCGGAACCTTGCCAGGGTTTGCCGGATAGCGGAATCCCCGGCCACCTGACGCGAAATGATCGCAAGCAATTCTCCTGCAGGCAATTTCAGTGAGCTTGCGGCAATGCGAATTGCTACCGGTTTGCTTTTTTCCCCTGGCGGCCAATCTTCTGCAATCTTCTCAAGCAGGGCGGACTTGCCGGCCCCAGGCGCGCCCTGAATGACTGTGGTCAGATCAATACCCGGAGCTACGCCATCCTGCCTTCTCAGAAGCTTGTTGACACAAGCCTGCACGTGAGACAGTTCCGCTTTGCGCCCAACGAAGATACTGGCACGCCCGCGATCCTTGTCCTCAATAAACTCTACAAGCGCCGTGCGCTGCTGCCCGTTCAGTTGTCCGCTGTCATCTGCCATGATTTCAAGTGTACTCCAGCCAGTTCACCTGTGCAATTTCACAAATGTATATACACCCCTCGCCACCCGATCTTATTCGAGGGCGAGTTCGGGGAGGGAGCGTACGATTCTCATAGTTTCCAGGCTGACCGTGATCATACGCAGGAACAGGTCGAGCGGGTAACGAGGGTCGCCTGCTGTTTCGATTGCGTAGCGGTTGGCGTCGCTGACAATTCCGCTTTTCTTGTCGATTTTGACGCATTGGCGTTGCATGACCCAGGCGAGGGCGGGTTTGCCGTTGACGACATATTCCCAGGCGTCTTCGGGGATGTCGCGAATGGTGATGTGCGCGTTGTAGATCACCGTTGAGCGATCCCTGTTTCTGCCTGTTCCCGGATGCCTCATCTTCTCGACGCGATATATCTCCTGCGGATTGCCGATCAGTTGCTTGCCTGCGGTATCTATTGTGGCTGGATACGGGTCGACGGACTCATACCCCACATGCAATTCACCGAGGCGCCTGCCGGCGTCCCGAAATACGCGGTAGTCCACGGCTGAGCCCACCAAGGGAATACGGGGCAATTCCTTGACGAGGTTGGCGCGGAAGCGGCGGCGGTAGTCTTCGCTGTGCAGCAGGCCGTAGATATAGTGGAAGATGTCTTCGCGTGTGATGCGCTCCGCGGGGCAGGCTTGGCGAAAGCGCCGGAGTGCGTAATCCGTGATCGCATCCCGACGCTGATAGCCGGAGAGACACTCACCGGATAGTCGGGACTGGCCGCGCTCTTTGTCTTCCTCGTAGAGCCATAACGGGAAGCACTGGCCTGTTTCAATCGTGCAAAGACTCGGTAGAGCATCGATCATCAGCGCGGAGAATCCAGACCGCGCCCCTTTCCCCGTCACGACAATCATGTGGTTGGGAAGAGTTGCATTCGGGAAGATACGAGGCATCTGACAGACCATCTCATTCAACCGGCGACTGTAGAATTGCCACTGCTTCGTAAAGGGGCGGTATATGCAGGGCACGAACTGACCGTCTGTCGGTTGGAGTGTTTTGCCTTTTTCCAGTTCCCGTTTAAGGGCGCGACTCCAACTGATTTTCGCGGGATCGTCATTTACAAAGTCATCAATCCCCGGAAGATTATTTCCACTTATGCCTGTGGCTCGTACTTCTGCCTCCCAGCGCCTCACCTCACTGTTGTAGAAGGCAATGGTCGAAGAAATATTGTCGGACAATGCTGTTTTTGACGGGTTGACGCACCAGACATCCCGACTGGTAACGACACCGAGAGAATAATTGTGAAACAGGACATGTCCGGTTTTGTCTTTCTTGTTACCCATTTCGAGGTGGTCTTCGAAGCCGGAAGCCCGCTGATCCAGCCAGTCTCCATGCCCATCCGGTATTATCCGCGTCCATCCACCGGATTCTTCGATCCCGCGGATGCTGCCGAACCGCCTGATAATGTCCAGCTTTTGTTCCCGGGTGAGGTTGTCTCCGATGTTGTGGAACAGGATTTGCCCTTGTTCTGTGGCGTCGGGATTCTTGACGAAGACCGTGATGGCAACACCCGTCATGCTGCCTTGTCCAAACACATTGCCTCCTTCACCCGCCCCGCCAGAAAGCATGTCCTTGCGGCCGTCACCGCGTAAATGAAATACGTAAATACGGGCGAACTCTTCCGCCAGACACTTGCGCAACCTGTCTGCAAATGCCCGTTCGACCCACGCGCTGCCGGTTACATACGCCATCACTCCGGCCTCGCCGAGCCGGTCGCTGCCCCAGCGAATCGCGCGGATATAGCTGTCGTAAAGATTTCTCTGGAGAGTGGCGCCGGATTGTTTCGCGTAGGTAGCCCGGATCCTTATGTCCAGATTCGCGTAGGCTACATTCTTCGCATTGTCGTTTTGGCTTTTCTGACCGGTTGACCAGGGTGGATTGCCGATAATCACGCGGATATCGGTTTCCTTTTGCCGTTGGCTGCGGTCGGTGTTCAACTTCATATAAGAGAACAATTCGCCGTCTCCTTCGTTGAGGGCGAACGTATCGGTCAGGCAGATGCCCTCCCAGGGCAGGTACTCATCCCGCCCCGCCACCGAATGAAACACGGTCTCGACGTTGATCGCGGCGATGTAGTAGGCGAGCAACACGATTTCATTGGCGTGTATTTCCTCACGATATTTGCGTTCCAGGTCCCCGGACGCGATCAGTCCCGATTGCAGCAGCCGGGTAATGAAGGCGCCCGTGCCGGTGAAGGGATCGAGGATATGTACGCCTTGTGAACCGAGTGTCTGGGCGAACTCGTCCTGCAGCGCCTCGTTGACCGAGCGAATGATGAAGTCGATGATCTCGACCGGTGTGTAGACGATGCCCAGCATTTTGGTTGTGCGCGGGAAGGCGCCGCGAAAGAACTTGTCGTACAACTCAACGATCAGTTTCTGTTTCGCTTGCAGCTCTGTGATACCCGCCGCCCGCCGGCGTACCGATGCGTAGAATCCCGCCAGCTTTTCGGCTTCGCGTTCGACCTGAGCCTCATCAATCACTGACAGGATGTCCGTCATGGCGGCCGAGACAGGGTTTTGATCGACAAAGGCATAGTCCGCGAACAGGGCGTCAAACACTGGGCGGGTGATCAGATGTTGCGCCAGCATCTCAATAGCATCGGATTCCGCGATCGAGTCATTCAGATCATCTCGAAGTTCCCGGAGAAAATCCTGAAAAAAGGATTGGGCGTCGCTGCCCGGCTGCTGAACAAGGGTGGATATGCGCGTAATATGACTTTCTGCGATAGCTGCGACGTCTCTCGCCCAGTATTCCCAGTAGTCGCGCGTTCCGCACTTTTCAACGATTTTCGCCATCACGGCGCGCGAGAACTCGTCAATGACTATCGGCAATGGCTCCTGACGCTGGTCCCACCTTTCGGGGCTATCCGCGGCGCCATAGCCGATTCCCGGACCGGTTGGCGAGGAACGCGCCGGCAGATCTTCGATCTGATCTGTTACCGCATGAAGTTCGGCGTCGGGACTGGCATAAGGCCGATTGCCGTCCACGACCACGACACGATAACTGATGTCCTGGCCGAGGCTGACACGGTTGATTTCGGTATCCAGCCGTTCGTCATGGGAACGCAGCGCGTTCACGATCTGCCAGATCACGCGGTACTTTCTGTTATTGTTGAGTGCGACTTGCGCGGGAATATCGGGCGGAATACCGACCGGCAGAATGACATAGCCCATGCGCTTGCCGGGCGCGTGGCGCATCACTCGCCCGACTGCCTGTACAACATCAATCTGACTGTTGCGCGGATGCAGGAACAAAATGGCATCCAGGGACGGTACGTCCACCCCTTCGGTCAGGCAGCGCGCATTGCTCAGAATACGACAGCGATTGGCGTCTGTGTCTTCCTTGAGCCAGTCCAGCCTTTTGCCTCGCTCCCGGGCATTGTATGTCCCGTCCACATGATCGACTTCGCAGTGCGCGCCGTCGATTCCTTCGTCTCTGTTTGTCGACTGAAATTCTTCGATCACCTGTCCGAATTCGTCTCGCACCAACTTCGAGCTTTTGATATTCCGGCAGAACGCCAGAGCGCGACGCATTGGACCCGAATCCGCCTCGGTTTCCTCGTCAAGGCCAATCCTGGACAAGGCTTTCCAGCAGCCCACAATCCTGGTTGCGTCATCCAGAACCAGTTCGCTGCTTTCATCGGCCAGCCGCTTTTGTACGGCCGCGCTTACCTGGCCTTCGTCTATCTTCAGTACGATCACCCGGTAGTCGGTGAGGATACCGCTTTCCACGGCCCGCGCGAAGCCGAAATGAAACAGGACATCGCCGTACAGTTCGGGATCGTCCATGGAGGCGAGGACGGCTTTGGCGTCTTGCGCCTTCGATCTCGCTGTTTCGCCATAAATGCGCGGTGTCGCGGTCATGTACAGGCGTTTGCGGCCGCGAACCACGGCATTATCGTGCACCTTCACGAAATTCGATTGATCTTCGCCCGCAAATGTCACGCCCGTAGTGCGGTGCGCCTCGTCACAGACGATCAGGTCGAACGCGGCCAGACCATGTTCTCCCTGGGCCGCGGCGATCACCGAGATCGACTGATAGGTGGCGAAGACGACACGCATGGAATCGATATCGGATGCAATCACCGCCTGTGCCAGCGAAGCCGGGTCTGTGGTTGCCGGAAGGGCGAGGTCGGTGACTTCGATCTCCGCCACATCATCCCGATTGCGCCGGCGCCTGCCCACTTGGGTATCCGAGCATACGGCGAAGGCAGTGAGCGGCAAAACCGCATCGGTACACCATTCCCGAATGGTTTGCGACATCAGCGCAAGGGATGGTACCAAGAGCAGGACATGCCCGCCGCAGCCGGCAAGTTCCTCGGCGACCCGCAATGCTGTCAATGTTTTCCCGGCGCCGCAGGCCATGATGAGCTTGCCGCGGTCGGCTTTGGCTAACCCGTCTCGCACAGCCGCCAGCGCTTCGATTTGATCCGGTCGCAGGGTTTTCGGTTCGGAACGCGCAATCTCGCCGCTCGCCGCGAATGCGGACCAGTCTACCGGACTTTCGTACAAGGTACGAAGGCTGACGACCGCCGTTGGGGTCGTCTGGCCATGCAACATCGCTTCGGCGTTGGGACTCCACGGCGTATCGGTGGTTTCGACGATCAGGCGTTCGGCGAACCAGCGCTTCGCCGACGCCGAGAGGAAGGTGTCAATATCATCCTTGGCGATACGCCGGTTGGCGTCGAAGAACTTGCACTGAATTGCGACGTACTTTCCATCGGGGCGCGCTCCGACCAGATCAATGCCCGTGTCGGTACGCTCCAGTTGTCTTTCCCGCGCCCATTCCGACCAGGGTTCAACTTTCGCGAAACGTTGCGCCTGCACCGGGTCGGTGACCAGCCACGCGGCAATCAGTTTCTCGAACGCAGCGCCCTTGTCGCGTTCGCTGAGGGCGTTCGTCCGCAAGAATTCAAGCAGCTTATCAAGGGTCATCGTCATCCTGCGGGACAGTGTCCGGTTCCGGTGTCCGCAATTCATCCAGAAGCGCCTCTATCCGTTCATCGCCCAGCGCGGCGGCATGATCTCGCGCGGCGCGCCCGCTATTGTCCCTGATATCCAGTGACCGCAATGCTTTTGGCAGACCGCTCTCCACTTCCATCAGGCGCTTGACCATCGCCACCATGCCCAGCTCGACCGCCAGTATCAGCGGTGTGCGTCCGCGCATATCTGTGGCTCGGAGCAGTCTGGCCTGTTCCCCGTCATCCCGGCGCCGGCGCATGACCTGATCAATTTCCTGCGGGTTTTCTGCCGATACCGCTGCGTGCAACGGGCTGGGCGGGAGCGTTGCCCGGGCAGCAATATAATTGGCCAGCGACGGAATCGGACAGGAAAATCTTCCATCTGCGGTTTTCTGAACGACTCCGGCATGCAGCATCGCCTCAAAGGTCTGCCTGACAGTCATGCCCTCAGGCAACGAACATCGTCCGAAATCTTCAGAGGGAGGATCCTGACATGCCCTGTCGATGACAGCCATGATCTGACCATCCTCCATCGGCGGCATCCGTCTCATTTCCTCAAGAACCTTCGCTATCAATACATAGCGGTTCTGCAACCCGCCCTGCATACGGTGCGTATAATAAGTAAAGCGTAACTGCCGCCCATGCCTGCGCGCCGTGTCGAGATTCACCGCGTCCGGTCGCCAGTCCTTGTCGCGGATTTCTTCGCACAATGCAATCAGGAAATTGCGGCAGTGCATCGGCCAGCCCTGACTGTCGCGGCGAAATGCCATATCCCAGCGCTTGAGAGTCGATTGCGCCGGTCTTGCCGAGGACAGATGCTTGTCAACAAACCGCGTCATGAGTTCATCCATCTCGTCATCACTGAACCCCGGCAGGGTCAATTCCGACCCCATAGTCAGCCGCGTCAGACCGGCACAGCGCAACAGGTCGGCGCTGTTGGCAAGTCCGCCGTAGATCGGGAATATCGGCGCTCCGTGCTCTCCCGTATGGAGTAGTCGAATGTTCTTTGCCAGATTCGTCTGCGGATTCAGGTCGTTGCCGAGAAGTACAGATTGAATCTCGTCGAATAGCAAAATAATCGGTGTAAGTGATTTTCCGGTTGCTTGCGCAGAATCCATATCGAGAGTGACGCCGCCCATGCCTGCTATACCCAATGATAACGACCGGAAACTCGCCAAGGTTTGTTTGATAGCGGTATTCTCGCCCGCTTTTCCTGAGACGATTTCAAGCAATCCCTGCAACGGCAATTCCAGTGAGCCGGCGGCCACCCGGATTGCCGCCGGCATCCCTTTTTCTCCTGACGGCCAATTTTCTGCAATCTTCTCAAGCAGGGCGGACTTGCCGGCGCCGGGAGCGCCCTGAATGACTGTGGTCAGATCAATACCCGGAGCTACGCTATCCTGCCTTCTCAGAAGCTTGTTGACACAAGCCTGCACGTGAGACAGTTCCGCTTTGCGCCCAACGAAGATACTGGCACGCCCGCGATCCTTGTCCTCAATAAACTCTACAAGCGCCGTGCGTTGCTGCCCGTTCAGTTGTCCGCTGTCATCTGCCATGATTTCAAGTGTACTCCGGTCAGTCCATACTCGCAATGCCGGTCTGTCAAACTGTGTGTAGCGATCGAATACTCGAACGGGTATCATGGGCAAGCCCACGATCTATCGACCGTTGGAAAACCATAACTCTGGAATAAACCTCCGGCATCAGTGAATGCATCAGCAAATTACCTGCCCGATCTGGAGAACTCCTGCTGAGCGGCGCGCGACCTGTAGCGATGCACAGTGCTTCAGGTCTCCCCGTACGGGTGGTGATTATCTTGTAAGCGGGTCCGTGCTTGAGATGATCGGGCAGCTTGACGATTCCCTGAAGGCTCGCCTGACCACGTGGCTGGTTGAACAGAGACGTACAGGAAATCAATGCCCAAAAATTACCAGCCAGACGATCGAGGATGTATGCCAACAACGGGCGATGGAGGTTAGCGAACGTGCGGACGCGATTTTGAGGTGTCTGGCGAAAAGTTCTAGATACTATCGTCACAAGATGGCAGTCCACAGGGCGAGGCATCGGATATGAATCGCGGCGAGGAAGGAGTTGACATTCCTGGTATAACGGGTGGCGATGCCCCGCCAGCGTTTGAGATGCAGAAAAGCATTCTCCACCAGATGCCGCAGACGGTAGAGATACCGGTCATGCTGCCGCAGCTCCCGACGATTGCGCTTCGACGGAATCACCGGCTCCATCCCCCGCTCGGCGCAGTACGCCACAATGGCATCGGTGTCATAAGCCCGATCCGCCAACAGGACGCCCGCATCAATCCCCCTGATCAAAAGGTCAGCCTGGCGACAATCAGCGGCGGTACCCTCCGTAACAACGGCTCGGACCGGCATACCATGCGCATCCACGGCCAGATGCAGTTTCGTGTTGAGCCCCCTTTTGTGCGATCCATCGCCTGATTTCCGCCCCGCGCTCCAGTCCCATGAGGAGGCGCCTTGACATAACTCGCATCTATCATCAGCCATTCGTAATCCGGTTCTTCCATGACCCGTTCCAGCAACCCCTCCCAAATCCCCTTGTCCCGCCAACGGCAGAAGCGCCGATGGGTGTTCTTCCAGTCGCCGTAATCCGGTGGCAGGTCCCGCCACGGCGCCCCGGTACGAAGAATCCAGAACACTGCATTGAGAAAACGCCGATTGTCCTCGGCGACCCCTCCCCACTGGCCTCTTCGACCGGGCAGATGAGGCTTCAGCAAGGACCATACGCGGTCCGAAATATCATGTCTGCGATGGGAATCAGTCATCTCAATCAACCAAAAGATTTGCTTCCCTCAATTATACCACACTAACCCTTTCTTGTGACGACAGTATCTAGGACGGGACGGGCTTGCGGTGCGCTCGCTACCGACCCCGAACCCTTCCCGCCAACTGGTCATCAGTGACTCGGTGGTACGCGCAGACAAGGACCGAAAGGACCGGGAAAAAGGCATCGCCCGATGGCGCAAGCGACTCGCCAAAAGCAAAAACCCCAAAGCCCGGCTCAAAACCCGTGGCTTCGCAAAGTTCCTCCATATCCAGGGCCAAGCCACGGTACAGGTCAATGAACAAGCCGTAGCGCACGATGCCAGGTGGGACGGATTGCATGGGGTGATCACGAACCTGCCCACCGCTACCCACGAGCAGACCATCCTGGAGCGCTACCGGGGATTGTGGCAGACCGAGGAGACCTTCCGAGTCAGCAAACATGACCTCAAGGTGCGTCCCATCTTCCATTGGACTGCGAAACGCATCCAGGCGCATCTCGCCATCGCCTTCATGAGCCTGCTGTGTGTCCGCCATTTGCAGTATCGAATGGCGCTGCAACAAGGCCAACGGGTTTCCCCGCAAGTCATCTGCAATGCCTTGACTCATGTCCAGTACAGTGTGCTTGCAGATACCGGAAACGGGCGGCGCTATGCGATCCCATCGCTTGTTTGCAAGGTCGCCGAAACGTTGTACAGGGTAGTTGGAAAACGCCACAACCCAGAGCCGTTCGAGATTAAGAAGTCGGCTTGATGTTGCCCCAACAAAGCCCCGAAAAAGGTACAAATGTAGTGCCCGTGGAACCAGCCGCACTCAATCAAATCAATCAGTTATCGCAATAAACCGTCGAAGTCAGGTGCATCTGGCCGTGGATGCGCATGGTATGCCGGTCCGAGCCGTTGTTACGGAAGGTACCGCCGCTGATTGTCGCCAGGCTGACCTCTTGATCAAGGGGATTGATGCGGGTGCTCTGTTGGCGGATCGGGCTTACGACACCGATGCCATTGTGGCGTACTGCGCCGAGCGGGGGATGGAGCCGGTGATTCCGTCGAAGCGCAATCGCCGGGAGCTGCGGCAGCATGACCGGTATCTCTACCGTCTGCGGCATCTGGTTGAGAATGCTTTTCTGCATCTCAAGCGCTGGCGGGGCATCGCCACCCGTTATACCAGGAATGCCAACTCCTTCCTCGCCGCGATTCATATCCGATGCCTCGCCCTGTGGACTGCCATCTTGTGACGACAGTATCTAGTACATTGGGCAAACCGATCGATTTTCGTATCTTCGATAAACTCGACCTTGCAGCTAATGAAAACCATCTGGTTTATTTCGATCTTCTCGCGTCTTCCGAATGCGTAAACCATGAAGAATTGTACTTTCTTCTGTCCTATCTGCAAGAACGCCACTGGATTCAAGACTACAATAAAAACAATCGGGAGCAACGATGCGTTCTCACTGTGCGAGGCCATGCAAGACTGGCGGAACTGGAAAGGGTCGTCCCGGAGTCATCAAAGGTCTTTATCGCAATGTGGTTCAATCCCGAGATGACCGAGGCATATGAAAAAGGTATTGCACCTGCGATCAAGGAGGCAGGATACGAGCCAGTGCGGATTGACCGAAAAAATCATTTGAACAAGATTGATGACGAAATCATCTCCGAGATCAGAAGAGCCCGCTTCGTCGTAGCGGATTTCACACATGGGGAGGAGGGTGTGCGCGGAGGCGTCTATTACGAGGCCGGTTTTGCCCATGGTCTCCAGATTCCGGTGATATTCACCTGCCACGAGAACATGATCGATAAAATTCATTTCGATACACGTCAATACAATCACATTCTCTGGAAGGCGTCCGATGATTTACACAATCAACTGGTCAATCGCATCACGGCAACCATCGGAGACGGGCCACTCAAGTCGGCTGACCCATGATGGGAACCGGCGCATATCAAGGAAAAGCAATTTCCCGAATGTTATCATGCGGGGATTATGTATAGCGCCAGCCACTCACAAGTGTTTCAGTAGATTATTGCAGAAAAAATTTGTAGCGACCACATGGCATATTTTATGAGCGATCAGGGACAATATACTGGGCAAGTATTCGGTGGTGATTGGATAGAGAAAAAACTCACCATCCTTGAGCGTTATCTTGATGCGCATACCACTGCGTTACGTAAACAACGGATTCAGTCTCTGGTACATTGACGCTTTTGCAGGCGCTGGCAGTAGCATTGAGTCATCCACTGATGAAGATAGCAACGATATACGCCGCTTTGTCAGTGGTTCCGTCGAACGGGCGATAAATATCCGTAACAAGCGGTTCGACAAGTTGGTCTTTTGAACAAAATACAAACCGATACAGCGAATTGGCCAATCTGAAAGAGAGACACGCTGATAGAGATATTGATGTCGTTAACGATGACGCTGAGGTCCCGTTCTTTTTCAAGCAATGGGGCGGTGTGTTCAAGAAGAAAGCCGGGCGGACGCTGGATCATCAAGTGTGGGATCAGATGCCATGTCCGGCGGTATGATCGGGCATGGTTTGTGTGGGTTGTCAATTAATACTCAATGAACGGGCATAATATCGGGCAGTTCGCGGCGCTTGTCGACTGCCACGCTCAATTCTGGACCAGACATCCAAAACTGGCGCAGTCCACTGTCGAATAGTCTCCCGCGTTCGCTGAGGGCGTTCGTCCGCAAGAATTCAAGCAGCTTATCAAGGGTCATCGTCATCCTGCGGGACAGTGTCCGGCTCCGGTGTCCGCAATTCATCCAGAAGCGCCTCTATCCGCTCATCGCCCAACGCGGCGGCATGATCTCGCGCGGCGCTCCCGCTATTGTCCCTGATATCCAGTGACCGCAACGCCTTCGGTAAACCGCTCTCCACTTCCATCAGACGCTTGACCATCGCCACCATGCCCAGCTCAACCGCCAGTATCAGCGGTGTGCGCCCGCGTATGTCTGTGGCTCGGAGCAGTCTCGCCCGTTCTGCATCATCCCGGCACAGGGCAAGCGCATGATCCATATCCGTTGTCCCGTTATCCAGTACCGCTTCATGAAGGGGACTCGGCGGCAGTGTCGCCTTGGCCGCGATATAACCGGCCAGCGATGGAATCGGACAAGCGAATTTGTCTCTGCCGATTTTCTGTACAACCCCGGCATGCAGCATCGCCTCGAAGGTCTGCCTGACAGTCATGCCCTCGGGCAAGGAACCCAGGCCGAAATCCCCGGGTGGACGATCCTGATACGCCCGGTCAATGGCAGCCATGACCAGATTATCCGGCATCGGCGGCATCCGTCTCATTTCCTCAAGAACCTTCGCTATCAATACATAGCGGTTCTGCAACCCGCCCTGCATACGGTGCGTATAATAAGTAAAGCGTAATTGCTGCGCATGCCTGCGCGCCGTATCAAGGTTTACGGCGTCCGGCCGCCAGTCCTTGCTGCGGATTTCTTCGCACAATGCAATCAGGAAATTGCGGCAGTGCATCGGCCAGCCCTGACTGTCGCGGCGAAATGCCATATCCCAGCGCTTGAGAGTCGATTGCGCCGGTCTTGCCGAGGACAGATGCTTGTCAACAAACCGCGTCATGAGTTCATCCATCTCGTCATCACTGAACCCCGGCAGGGTCAATTCCGACCCCATAGTCAGCCGCGTCAGACCGGCACAGCGCAACAGGTCGGCGCTGTTGGCAAGTCCGCCGTAGATCGGGAATATCGGCGCTCCGTGCTCTCCCGTATGGAGTAGTCGAATGTTCTTTGCCAGATTCGTCTGCGGATTCAGGTCGTTGCCGAGAAGTACAGATTGAATCTCGTCGAATAGCAAAATAATCGGTGTAAGTGATTTTCCGGTTGCTTGCGCAGAATCCATATCGAGAGTGACGCCGCCCATGCCTGCTATACCCAATGATAACGACCGGAAACTCGCCAAGGTTTGTTTGATAGCGGTATTCTCGCCCGCTTTTCCTGAGACGATTTCAAGCAATCCCTGCAACGGCAATTCCAGTGAGCCGGCGGCCACCCGGATTGCCGCCGGCATCCCTTTTTCTCCTGACGGCCAATTTTCTGCAATCTTCTCAAGCAGGGCGGACTTGCCGGCGCCGGGAGCGCCCTGAATGACTGTGGTCAGATCAGCGCCGGGAGTACTTTCGCCCTGGCGTTCAACGAGCAGGCCGAGCCGGTCGCGGATCAGTCGAAGTTCCGATTTCCGTCCGACAAATATACCGGCACGCCCGCGGTCACCCCTCACGGAGAAATCATGCAGAGCCGTGCGCTGCTCCCCGCTCAGTCGTCTGTCATTGCCTTGCATGATTTCAAGTGTACTCCGGCCAGTTCACTTGTGCAATTTCGGCGTAATGAGTGTCTCCCGAATCCCGACGCTTTTGCACAGCTATCGTCTCGGGCTTGCGGTTAATAGACCCTTGCGGTTAATAGACCGCGGTGACCCAGTGTCTGTAATCCGCTTCCTCGCCGAGCAGGATACGCCGAAACAATTCCTCGATTTGCCGGGTAACCGGTCCCTTGCCGCCATTTCCAATCGGGCGGTGGTCGATGCTGTTGATGGCGGCCATTTGTACGCCGGTGCCGCAGAAAAACGCCTCGTCGGCGATATATAGTTCTGAGCGATCAATCTCTCTTTCTTCGACCGGAATTTCGAGTCTCTCCCTGGCCAGTTCGATCAGTGACTTTCTGACAATTCCCTCAAGCAGGTTGGCGGTGACCGGCGGCGTGATGAAGGTCCCGTTCCTGATCATCACGAAGTTCGCCGCAGAGGCTTCGGACACATGACCGTCCTGGTTAAGCAGTATGGCTTCATCGAATCCGCTCAGCATGGCCTCGCTTTTTGCCAGCGAGCTGTTCACGTAAGTCCCGTTGACCTTGCCCCTGGCCGGGATGGCGGTATCGTCCACCCGGCGCCAGCTGCTCACCGTAACCCGAACCCCCTGATCCTTGCCGAGATAATGATCGACCGCCTGGCTGGAAATGGCAACCTTGTCCCTGGCGTCATGTAACCAGACCCGATAAAAGCCTTCATCCTTGTAAGCGATCGGCCGGATATAGATATTCTCCCTCCAGCCTTCCCTTCTTAATAATGTCAGGGTGATTTCCTGGAGCTGTTCGTTGCTGTAACCGATTTCACCATGCAAAAAGCGGACGCTGTTCAGGAACCGTTCGTAATGATCCGCCAGTCTGAAAATATGTAGTTGTTGCCGGTTCTGATTCCAGTAGCCGCGGATACCCGCGAAACAACCGGTGCCGTAATGCAATGTATGATTGGTGATGCTCACCTTTGCCTGTTCGATGGGAACAATCTCTCCCTCAAAAAAGGCCAGTGTTGTCATAGTTACGCAAATCCGGTATTGAAATGGCTGGATGCCGGGGCATCGGACGCCGTGTGCGCTACATTGTACTGGATATACGGGGCCGGGTGGGAGTTTTTAGCGGGTTGCCGGGGGGCGCCGGACTACGGATTCCCGATAAGTGAGCCAGGTCACCGCACAGACGATAATCAGCCCGCCCGTGATGACCCATATATCCGGGATTTCACCGAACAGAAGAAATCCGAATATGGCCGCCCAGACCAGTTGCAGGAATGAGAAAGGCTGGGTCACGGTCAGCGAGGCGGCAGCGAAGGAGCGCGTCATCGCATAGTGTCCGCAGGTTGCGCACAGCGCCGTCAGGGCCAGCCAGAACAATTCGTCCACGCTCGGGTCCCGCCATTGCATTAGCGCTCCGGGCAGCAGCACAAGGGTGCATACGATCGATAGCATGACCAGAATATTGGCCGGACTTTCGCTGTAGGTCAGTTTCTTGGTAAACAGATAGGAAATTGCAAAACACAAGGCGGCTGCGACCTGTGCCACAGAGCCCGGCTTGAGTACCTCAAGTCCGGGGCGCAGTATGATCAGCATACCGATAAATCCGATCAGGATCGCGCTGAATCGGTGGATACGGATACGCTCCCCGAAGATCAGTACCGCGCCGACCGCTGTAAAAACGGGAGTGATGTAGCCAACCGCGGTGACTTCGGCAATCGGAATCCTGGCCATCGCGTAAAACCACATCATCACACCCGCGCCATGCGCCAGACCGCGCAGCGAATACAGGGCCAGGATGTTCCGGTGCAATTGCGTCCACGGGAATTTCAGGATCATCGGAACCAGGAAAAGCAGACCGAACACATAACGAATGAAGGCAGCCTGCACGGACGGCAGGTCGGTTCCCAGGTGGCGGACGATCACGGTTACCGCCACGAACAGCAAACCCGAAAGCAGCATCCATAAAATGCCCGAGAGATAACTCCGCGGATACGCCGGGTTCTGCGGGGGAGCGTTCAACAGGTCAGTCTGCCGTGTTGTCCCGTTTGCGCAGTTGGGCCAGTTTTTGCTTTATGCGGATTTCCAGTCCCCGCTCAACCGGTTGGTAAAAACGGGTCGGCGGCAGCTCTTCCGGAAAATAATTTTCTCCCGCCGCATAGCCATCCGCTTCATCATGGGCATAACGATATTCCTTGCCGTAGCCCAGTTTTTTCATCAGCCCGGTCGGGGCGTTCCTCAGATGCGGCGGCACATCCAGTGAGCCGGACCGTCTGGCCGCTGACATGGCCTCGTCATAGGCTTTGTAAACGGCATTGCTTTTTGCCGCCACGCTCAGGTAAATAATGGCCTGGGCCAGGGTCAGCTCTCCTTCCGGACTTCCGAGCCGTTCCTGGGTCTGCCAGGCATTCAATGTGATTTCAAGCGCTCTCGGGTCTGCGTTCCCAATGTCTTCGGATGCCATACGCACCATCCTTCGGGCAATGTATGCAGGGTCGCATCCTCCGTCGATCATGCGGCAAAACCAGTACAGCGCGGCGTCCGGGTCAGAGCCGCGCACGGATTTGTGTAATGCCGAGATCTGGTCGTAAAATGTATCTCCACCCTTGTCGAACCGGCGCAACGCGCCCCCCGCCAGGACCTCGGATAAAAGGTCGCGGGTGATTTCTCCGCCTTCTGCAAGGTCGGCCGAGATTTCAAGCCAGGTCAATGCGCGGCGCGCATCGCCGTCTGCCATTTGCGCCAGATGTTCGATATCTTCCCGCGCCATGGACAGGTTCGCGGCCCCCAGCCCTTTTTCGACATTGGCCAAGGCCCGCTCGACAACAAGTGCAATGTCTTCCACCGAGAGTGGTTTCAGCACATACACCCGCAGTCGCGATAACAGGGCATTATTCAACTCGAAGGAGGGATTTTCCGTGGTGGCGCCGACAAAAATAATCGTGCCGTTTTCAATGTGGGGAAGGAAGGCATCCTGTTGCGCTTTATTGAAACGGTGAACCTCATCGACAAACAGCACCGTTTTGCCCTGCTCTGCCTGTTGCCGCAGCTTTGCCCGCGCCACCGCTTCCCGTATATCCTTGACCCCGGATAACACGGCGGACAGGGAAATGAACACGGCATCACAATGCGCTGCGAGTAATCTGGCGAGGGTGGTTTTCCCGGCGCCTGGCGGCCCCCAGAATACCATGGAATGCAACTGGCCGCTTTTAATCGCGCCGTACAGCGGTTTGCCGGCGGCCAGAATATGTTTTTGCCCCGCGACTTCATGCAGTACAGTTGGCCTGATGCGGTCGGCGAGAGGCCGGTAAGGGTTTTCCGGTGCGGCGCCTTGCATACGGGAGTGAGTTCTAGTCTCGCCTCAATTTGTCATCAACTGCTATGGGTGTAGGATATTTTGCCACAATCCAGTAAGTCGAAACGATGAACGAAATAATGGTTGCGATCTGAACCACATAAAAAGTTTCCTCGCTAATAATGTGGCTCCGCAGGGCCACGAATACGACGAGTAATGAAAACTCGCTGAGTTGCCCAAGCCGTACGCCGGTCTCCCAGGCGAGCTTGTTTGTTTCTGCCTGACTGACCAGCAGATAGCGGAACACAACCGGCTTGATGAGCAATAAAGCCGCCGCAATCAAAATAGCGGGCAGAATAACGCCGCTTGCCGCGGCCATATTGAATCCGGCGCCCAGCGCGAAGAAAAACAGCACCAGGAAAAAATCCCTGAGTGGTTTCAAACAGACAGAGATATGCAATGCCATCGGGCTGGCGGCGATGGCCACACCTGCGACAAACGCTCCGATTTCATAAGAAAGGCCCGAGGATTCAGCCAGCTGCGCCAGACCTAGACACCAGCCGATTGCGACCAGAAACACATATTCCTGAATGCGGTCAAATTTTTGCAACAGTTTGAAAATGACGAAGCGGTTCCCGGCCCAGGCTATCAGTCCCAGGAGCGGCAGCATGACGAATCCCAGGAGCATATCGAAGAACAGCGCCTGGCCGCCGACGTGATTCTGTATGACCAGAATAGCGATGATCGCGATCATGTCCTGAAGCAGCAATATGCTGATAATTACTTCGCCCATATGGCGGTGATGTAATACGGTGGTTGGCAGTAATTTCAATCCGATGATAGTGCTGGAAAAGGAGGCGCATACCCCGATGACCAGCGCATCAATACCGCCCAGGCCAAAGGCAAAAGCAATACCACCCGCAACCCCGCCGAATATCAATGTGCAGAAAATGGTGACCAGTGTGGTCTCGCGCAGGAGTTGAAACAGTTTGTGCGGGGACAGGTTGAGTCCGAGCAGAAACAGCAGAAACATAATGCCGATATTGGAGATATCGGAGATCAGACCCGCGTCCGTTACCAGACCCAGACCCCACGGCCCAAGAATAGCGCCGACGACAAGATAGGCAATCAGCATCGCCTGACGCAGATACAGCGCGACCGTGGACAGCAGGGCAGCGCCGCTGAAGATCAGAAAGATGGAAAATATAATAGATTCGCTATGCACCGTTTATCTCTTCAGTTTCATTGTTCTCATACGCGCATTACAATATCACTATTTCCTGTTAACTGATGCAGATTTTGCACATGGCCGACAGATCAGGTATGACGCATTTTAACCGAAAGGGGGAAGCCCGCATGGTTGATGTGGGCGGCAAAGCCGTGACCCGGCGTGAGGCGGTCGCGGAGGGGCGGATTGTGATGTCGCCGCAAACTCTGGCAATGATCGGACAGGGCGCCAGCAGGAAAGGGGATGTCCTGGCTATCGCGCGCATTGCAGGAATCATGGCCGCGAAGAAAACGGCGGATCTGGTGCCGTTGTGTCATCCGGTCATACTCACTCATGTGACCGTCGAATTCGAACTGGAGCAAATCACGGCCAGCATTGTTTGCCGCGCCGTGACCTGCACTACGGAAAGAACAGGCGTGGAAATGGAGGCATTGACCGCGGTACAGGTGGCGTTACTGACCATCTACGATATGTGCAAGGCGACCGACCGCGGGATGGAAATGCAGACGATTCGATTATGCCGCAAATCCGGCGGCAAATCCGGGGAATGGAAGCGGGATTGAAACCTTGTGCCCCGACACCCGTATCATTTTCCCGAACAGAGCAACAGTGAATAAACAGACCGACGCCGTATCCTGCGACTTCGACCCGTCTGCGGTCACCGTGGAGCAGGCCCGGGCGCATATCCATGAGACTGTGGTTGCGGTACAGGATGTTGAGACCCCGGGGCTGTACGCGGCGCTGGGCCGGGTGGCGGCCAGCGATATCGTCAGCAGCGCCGATGTGCCCAACCATACCAATTCCGCGATGGACGGGTATGCGCTCAACGCCCTTGATCTGGTCGCGGGCGGCGTCGGAAAACTTGAAACGATCGGGGCGTCATTTGCCGGCGCCCCCTTCCATAGAACGGTCAATCGGGGGGAATGTGTGCGTATCATGACCGGCGCTGTGATGCCGGCCGGCACGGATACCGTGGTGATGCAGGAAAGGGTTTCCGTCAATCAACGGCAAGTGACGATTTACCCGGGTGAGAAACGCTATGGCAATGTGCGCCATGCCGGGGAAGATATTAAAACCGGTGATGTGGTGGTCCCGTGTGGTCAGCGAATCGGCGCCTCTCAACTGGGTCTGCTTGCCGCGACCGGGCACACCCGCGTCCCCGTTTTTCGCAAACCCCGGATTGCCTTTTTTTCCAATGGAGATGAACTGAGACCGGCAGGCGCGTCTTTGCGCCCCGGCGAAGTGCATGACTCGAACCGCTATACCCTGTACGCGATGTCGGACAGCCTGGGTGTCGACCAGTTTGACCTCGGAATCGTCCGCGATGATCCGGACGCGATCCGGGAAACGCTCATGCAAGCCTCGCAGCAGGCCGATATCGTGATTACTACAGCAGGCGCCTCGGTCGGCGATGCGGATTATATGCGGGAAGTACTGGCCAGTCTCGGGACAGCGCATTTCTGGAAGGTGGCCGTCAAACCCGGCAGACCCCTGTCGTTCGGCAAACTTGGCGACAGCCTGTTTTTCGGGTTGCCGGGAAACCCGGTTTCGGTGATGGTGACGTTCCGGATTTTCGTCGAGCCCGCTATCCGCCGGCTTGCCGGGGAAAAATACAGTATTCCGATGATATTGAAGATGAGAACAACGACCGATTTGTACAAGCGTGCGGGGCGGATGGAGTATCAACGCGGCATCATGTCCCTGAATGATCGCGGTGAAACTGTGGTCGCTTCGACCGGAGAGCAGGGTTCCGGCATCCTGAGCTCAATGACCCGGGCCAACTGTTTTATCATTCTGCGGGATGATTGTGATGGTGTGAAAGCCGGGGAATGGGTGGAAGTACAGCCCTTTGGCCAGGAATAACCAGGCATGTTCAGCGCCTGCCGGATTGAAGAGTTCCAGCGTTCGGGGTTCATCATCGAACGGCAACTGGTTGATAATGACGCCTGCCGGAAAATGCTGGATGTGGTGCATCACTCGTTGCATCCGCCCCTGGGGCCTCTTGAATTTGAAACCGATGTCCAATATCCCGGTTCTCCTGCAGGCCGCCTGTCCCTCGGCGGGGATACTCCGCGCAGGCTGCTGCACGCCTTTACCCGGGACGAGGTGTTTCGGGCCTGGGCTACTTCACCGGTGATCGTTGACCGGGTAAAACGCTTGCTGGCGTCGAACCGTATTGCGGTTTCCCAGAACCATCACAACTGCATCATGACCAAGCACCCCGGTTTCAGCAGCGAAACATTATGGCATCAGGATATACGCTACTGGTTGTTCGACAAGCCGGATCTGGTCAGTGTCTGGCTGGCATTGGGTGAGGAATACGCCGGCAATGGCGGTATGCGATTGATCCCCGGGTCTCACCGGCAACATCTGGACCGCGGCCGATTTGACGCCTCCCTGTTCCTGCGTCCCGATCTGGATGAAAACCGGGCTCTTATTGACAGTGCATTGCCTGCCGAACTCTCCCGCGGCGATGTACTTTTCTTCCATAGCAGAACGATCCATGCGGCAGGCCAGAACAAGACCGGACAGGTGAAAACCTCGGTAGTTTTCACCTATCGCGATGCGGACAATCTGCCGCTCGCCGAGTCACGTTCCGCCAGATACCCCGATATTCCCTGCTAGCGGCCGGGCATTGCGGGTCGACCGGTAATCTGCGTCAAACTTCCAGCGTGGATTCACGATCGCTGTAATCCCGTTCCACTTTCGCAACCCGCGCCTTGTAACGCGCGTACCACTTCTTCCTGCCCATTTCCTGGGCTGCCCGGTGCTCGATATTGGCTTTCCAGTTCGCTATCGACGCCTCATCTGTCCAGTAAGAGACGGCAATACCCAGGCTGTCTCTGGCAGACTCGAAACCGAGGTAGCCCGGCTGCCTTGCGGCAAGTTCCTGCATCCATGCGGCGGTTTCGGCATAACCACGAGTGTCTCCTGATTGCAGGCTGGAAAAAATAACTGCGTAGTATGGCGGTTCCGGCGTCTCGGCGATCATTTTCCACGTCTCATAACTTTTTTCTGTTGTAATTTCCACATCTGCGCGTACAGCCCTGACTGATTGATGAGAAAATCATGGCTGCCGCGCTCTGCAATGCTCCCCCTATCAAGCACGATGATCTCATCTGCGCCAACTATCGTCGACAACCGATGGGCAATGATCAGTGTCGTATTGTCAGTCGCCACGCTTTTCAGGGCTTTTTGAATCGCATTCTCCGAACGGCTGTCCAGGGAAGAGGTCGCTTCGTCGAAAATCAGAATCCGCGCTCCCTTGAGCGCAACGCGGGCAATAGCGACCCGTTGCTTTTCTCCACCGGAAAGTTTCAGTCCCCGCTCGCCAACCAGAATGTCATAACCCCGGGGGTGAGAAGAAATGAAATCATGAATCCGGGCGACCCTGGCCGCTGCCGCGATCTGTTCATCCGTTGAGCCGGGACAGCCATAATCAATATTATAGCGGACAGTCTCATTGAACAGTACCGTATCCTGGGGTACCACTCCCATTACAGAGCGTACACTTTCCTGGGTCAGTGACTTTATATTCTGATTGTCTATTGAAATGGAACCGGCATCCGGGTCATATAAACGCAACAGTAGTTTGGCCAGTGTCGATTTGCCTGATCCCGAAGGACCGACCACTGCCAGGGTATTGCCGCCGGGGATCGTAAAACTGATGTCTTTCAGCGTTTCCATATCTTGACGGTAGGCGAAACTGACCCGGTCGAAGCGGATCTCCCCGCACTTGAGCGACAGCGCCGCCGCGCCCGGTTGATCGGTAACCTCCGGTTCTGCATCAAGCAGGTCGAACATACGCTCCATGTCAACCAGGGCATGATTCAAATCCCGATAAACGGAGCCGAGAAAATTGAGCGGAATATAGAGCTGGATCAGGAATGCGTTGACCATGACGAAATCTCCGATCGTCAGATCCCCTTGCCTGACCCCGGAAGCAGCCAGGATCATCAGAACAGTCAGCCCGACGGCGACGATCAGCCCTTGTCCGGTATTCAGGAACGAGAGCGACAGACTGTTCTTGAACGAGGTGTCGCCCCATTGCCGCAAGGCACGGTCATATCCTTCCCGCTCAAGCCGCTCATTGGTAAACATCTTCACAGTTTCATAGTTGATCAGCGAATCCAGCGCCCAGGTGTTGGCGGCAGATTCGGAATTATTCATCTGCACCCGGAATTTGGTGCGCCAACGGGTAACCTGGAAAGTAAAGAAACCGTAGACCACAATGATGCAGAGAGTAATGACAACGTAGCGTCCATCCAGTTGTTGCCAGAGGATGCCCAGTACGACCGTGATTTCAATACCCACAGGCAGGATGTTGAATACGACCATTCGTAAAAAATTGATGACCGCCGTACTGCCGCGGTCCATATCCCTGGACAGCGCCCCCATCTTTCGGTCCAGATGAAACGATAACGACAGATTGTGAAGGTGCCCGAATACCCTGGAGGATATATCCATGGCGACCCGAATCCCGGTTCGGGAAAACACCACATTGCGAATCTCATTGAACAGAGTCGTACTGAATCGCAGCAGCCCATAGGCTGCGAGCAACCCGACCGGTACGGCGACAAGCGCCTCCGCATCCAGGTCATCGACGATTCGTTTCAACGTCACCGGCACCGCCACATTCGCCACGCGGGCCAATACCAGAAACAACAGCGCCACGGCGACTCGCATGCGATGTCTCCACAGCCAGGGCAGTAATCGTCCTGATATACTCCAGTTACCTTTCCGGTCGGTGGAAACTTTTATATGGGGGGTCATCGGGCGTGGAAGGAAGGCAAGGATAGAATATAGTAACTGATAACTGCAAAAAAATTTTCTGTTATGCCGAATCCACCCGAAAACAGGTCGCGTTACCGATAAACAAATGCCATGACAGAGCCTGCAAACAATATCGCGGTTTGCACATTTTACAAATTCACTGCGCTTGCCCATTACACCTCCCTCAAGGAACCGATTCTCGATCGGTTGTCCGGAAACCACATCGTTGGCACCGTGCTGCTTGCCAAAGAAGGAATCAACGGTACGGTCGCCGGTGAGCGGGAAGCAGTCGATCAATTTCTCGAGTGGCTGGGGGGGCAAGCGGAATTTTCAGGCATCGAGTTCAGGAAATCCGCAACAGACCGCTTGCCATTCAAGCGTACCCGGGTCAAACTGAAAAAAGAGATTGTCACCATGGGTATCAAAGGCATTGACCCGCCGGTCCTTTCGGGAACACATGTTGACCCCGAAGAGTGGAATTCACTGTTACGAGACCCCCGCACGCTTGTGGTCGACACCCGAAACGAATACGAGATTGAAGTGGGACATTTTGAAAATGCGGTGAATCCCCATACCAAAAATTTCAGGGAATTCCCGCAATACGCGCTGGAGAACCTGGCTTCGCACAGCCATAAAAAGATCGCCATGTATTGCACCGGAGGTATTCGTTGTGAAAAAGCCACGGCCTTCCTGAAACAGAACGGTTTTGAATCCGTATATCATCTCAAGGGCGGAATCCTCAATTATCTTGAAACGATCCCGCGGTCGGAGTCGAGGTGGCGGGGTGAATGTTTTGTGTTCGATGAACGGGTCACGGTCAACCATGATCTGAACCGGGGTAGCTACGATCAGTGCCATGCTTGCCGCATGCCAATCACGGCACGGGACAAGGCCAGCGAGCATTACCAACCGGGAGCGAACTGCCCGAAATGTCATAACAAGCGCTCGCAACAGGACAAAGCGAGGTTTGCAGAGCGGGAAAAACAGGTTCAGTTGGCACAAGAGCGCGGAGAGCAACATCTGGGTCCCGGAGCCATGCCCGGTTTGGTTGCTCGTAACCGCAACAGCGGGCAAGGGTCGTCGAATGACTGAACATCCTCTTTCCACGCACATTGGCAGGCGGGTATCCCTCACCGGACACTTTGATTGACCAAACCCGGGACCGAAGTATGTTCACTTCCGGCCAGCTTCTCCGGATCACTTTGATGCCAATATTCTGAAGGGAATTATAAAGAATACTTGACAGGGTTTATCCCTCTTGGTAAGATGTCATCATCAATCAAGAGGTTAGACAGATGGCACAGCAAGCACCAGGCAAGGCACACCGCGAAGGCATCAGCCTGATCGACATGTTCCCGGACAACGACATCGCAACCAGATGGTTCGAGAGCGTGGTTTGGGAAGATGGCCGGTTCTGTGGCAAGTGCGGCAGCGCCAGCACCAAGGTCGTCAAGAGCGGCAAGCCGATGCCCTACTGGTGCAGCGATTGCCGATCCTACTTCAGCGTCAAGACCGGCACTCCGCTTCAGAATTCCAATGTCCCGATGCAGAAGTGGTGTATTGCCATTTACCTTTGCTTCACTTCCCTGAAGTCGGTTTCCTCCATGAAGTTGCACCGGGACATCAAGGTTTCGCAGCCTACGGCATGGTTCATGCTCCACCGCATCCGTGAAGCATGGATGGGCAACGATGACGATGACAAGTTTGACGGGCCGGTCGAGGTGGATGAATCCTGCTTCGGCGGCAAGCGTGCAAACATGAGCAACGCCAGGCGCAAGGAACTGGCGGAACAAGGCTTTGGCCGTGGACCTGTCGGGAAAACGATGGTCGTTGGCATCAAGGATCGCGACACCAACGAGAGGCGCCGGTATCCTGCGCGCTAAGCCGAATATTCACTGGAAGAAAGACCGCGGCCAGGAGCCGACGCGCGATCAGACTCAGTTTCCCCGGTTCTGGACAAACGGCAAATTCACCGGCGAGCGGGTCAACGATGTGCATCTGAGAATTGCCGAGAAGCACACTGCTCGTGCGCAGGCAAGGGAGGTTAGCAATGACTGATAACCTGAATCAAGACTGGCCCTATCCGGGCTCGCGCTGGTGGAAGTTTGACTTCCATACCCACACGCCTGCGTCCACCGATACTCCCTGGGCAAAGCAGAGCCTCGCGCTTTCACCGGACGATTGGTTGCGAAAATACATGGCAGCCAGCGTCGACTGCATTGCGGTGACCGACCATAACTGTGGCGACTGGATCGATGGTCTCAAAGCTGCCTACGAGCGCATGAAGGATCAAGCTGAGATTGGATCGTCGCCCGCCGGCTTTCGCGAGTTGACACTGTTCCCTGGGGTAGAGATTTCCGTCAATGGAGGGTTTCACCTTCTTGCTATTTTCGATCCGTCGGCAAAAACCCGCACAATCACGGATCTTCTGGCAGCTGTTCGCTACCAAGACAAAGACGGCGATAGCGATGGAGTGACGCGAGAGAGCTCCGCTAACGTAGTGCAAGCCGTTCTGGATGCTGGGGGTATTCCAATTCCAGCTCACTCTGATCAGGACAAGGGTCTGCTTCGGGTCAATGCCGGTACGCGAGAGTGCGTTCTTGATGCCAACACGGTGCGTCAGGTCATGGGTATCAAGGATCTACTTGCGGTCGAGTGGGTCGATAGCGCACTGCCCCCACCGGCGTGCGTGCAAAAGGAAGTCGAGGGTCTCGCACGAATCCTCGGCAGTGACTGCCATAGTTTTCAGGGAAATAACACGCCGGGATCGCGCTATACATGGGTCAAGATGGCGAGTCCAACACTTGAGGGCCTGCGCCTGGCACTCTTGGATGGCAATGGCATCTCGGTTCGGCGCAGCGATGAGGGAGTGTTCCAACCATTCCAGACGCCGGCACATTTCGTCACCGGCATCGAGATCGAGTCCGCCCGTTTCATGGGAAATGGTGCGCCGGAACGCCTTGACTTCACCCCTTACTACAACGCATTGATTGGCGGGCGCGGGACCGGGAAGTCGACTATTGTCCATGCGCTTAGGCTTGCTTACCGTCGCGAGGAAGACCTGCGACTTCTCGAAGAACATAATCGTCATTTCAAAAGTTTTTCTGAACCCGTTCGAGGCCGTGACGAGGACGGCGCACTGCGTGATAACACGGAGATTCGCTGAGGTGATGCGGGATGGTGCCATGCATCGGCTGCGTTGGCGTCGAGACGGTCAAGGCGCGGTCGTCGAGGAGCAGAAGGAGAAAGGCGAATGGCGCCCCTCGGCAAGCCAGGCGGTAACAACCGAGCGGTTTCCAATCCGATTGTTCTCGCAAGGCCAGATCGCGGCCATGGCGGGTGAAAGTCGCCAGGCGCTGCTCGATGTCATCGACGAAGCAGCGGAGGTTGGTGATCTTAAGCGTGGCTTCAAGGAGGCGAAGCGCACCTATTTCACGAAGCGGGCGCGGTTACGTGAATTGGGCGGAAGGCTGGAAGGTCGCCCGGAGTTGGAGCGCAAGCTTGCGGATCTGAATCGAAAGCTGGAAGCCTTGGCGCAGTCCCATCATGCCGAGGTCTTGAAAGCCCACCAACAAGCGTTACGTCAACGCCGAGAGGTCAGTACCTCAGTCGAACAACTGCAAACGATGCCGGGCCGGACCGAGTCGTTGATGCAGGATCTCCTACTCGACGATTGGCCGGAAGGCATCTTCGAACCGACGAAAGATCAAGACGCGGTTGCTTGGAGGGCTGAGGCAGAACGAGCGTTGGGCGAGGCACGAGAGGCGCTTGCAAAGACTGCGCAGACGCTTGCTGAGAAGGTGCGTACGCTCGGCATGGACCGTCGACTTGCAGAATGGCAGCAACGCGCTGACAAGGCGCAGTCTGGCTATCAGTCGCTACAAGCCGCGCTTGCCGAACAGGGAGTCACCGACCCACAGGCCTTTGGGCGTTTGGTGCAGGAACGTCAGCAACTCGAAAGCCAATTAAAGGAGCTGGATCAGCTACGAAAGGACCGAGAAAGTCTTGAAGCCGAAAACCACACCCAGTGGATACGTGTCCTGGATGCGCGCAGGGCCATTACTCATGCACGTGAAAAATTTGTGGGAGCCACGTTGGCGGCGAATAACTTCGTGCGCATGGAGGTGGTCGGATTCGGCTTTGAAGGACGCAGCATCGAGCGCAATCTGCGAGATCTGCTTGATGTACAGGACGAACGCTTCGAAAACGATATTTTGCGGTTTGATGGTGGAGAGCCTGCGGGTGGTTTGGCATTTGATCTGGCTGTTGCGGAAGATCGCGAAACTGCCTTGAAGGATGTCAAACAGCGGCTGATGGCCCCTGATGGAGGCTTTGGCGGCCATTTCCGAAATTACCTACAGCGCAAACTGGAAAAGCCGGAATTTGCAGATCATATCCGCTGCTGGTTCCCCGATGATGATCTGTGCATTGAGTACAGCCGTGCGGGGGATGGCCGCGATTGGTCTGCCATTACCCAGGGTTCACAGGGCCAACGATCAGCGGCGTTGTTGGCATTTCTGCTTGCGTTTGGTGACGAACCGCTGATCCTGGATCAACCGGAAGACGATCTGGACAACCATCTGATCTATGAATTGATAGTTCGACAGATCCGTGAGAACAAACGTCGTCGACAACTGATCATCGTGACGCATAACCCCAACGTGGTTGTCAATGGTGACGCCGAGATGGTACACGCCTTCGATTTTCGTGGAGGTCAGTGCCGGGTCGTAGAGCGTGGGGCCTTGCAGGAGAAAACAGTACGAGAGGAAGTATGCCGCGTCATGGAGGGCGGCCGCGAGGCGTTCACCCGGCGCTGGGTGCGCTTGGGTCGGGAGGTCTGACATGTTTGCGACACGCAGCGAGTTGCTGGAGAAGATTCGTTTGGGCGAAGACAATTTCCTGGAGTTGAAGGAGGTTCGCTTTGCCGGCGGCAAGATACGTGGGCCGGAGCAGAATGACCTTGCCGATAAGCTGGCCGCCTTTGGCAACACCCGGGGAGGTGTGCTGCTCCTGGGCGTTCATGACAAGACTCGCGAAGCGCTGGGAATCCCCGTCGATCGCCTCGATGCCGTGGAATCGCTGGTGCGCCAGGCCTGCGAGGATTCGATTAAGCCTCCTGCTGCGCCCGTGATTGAACGCCTCAGCCTGCCCGATAACGCTGGTGTCGAACAACCGGTGATTCGTGTCGAGGTCCCACCTAGCCTATTTGTGCGCCAAAGCCCGGGCGGATATTTTCACCGTGTTGGATCGTCGAAGCGTCCGATACCGCCCGATCAATTAGCGCGGCTGTTTCAGCAGCGTAGCCAGGCGCGGCTTATTCGATTCGATGAAACTCCCGTTCCTCACGCAACACTCGGCGCTCTGGACGAAGCTCTATGGCGACGCTTCGTGACACCGCAGACCACGGATACGCCGGAGCAACTGCTCTCCAAGCTGGCTATGGCATCGCAAGACGATGCTGGAACGTGGCGGCCCACTGTGGCCGGCGTGCTGCTGGCTTCCCGCGAACCTCGGCAGTTTCTCTCCAGCGCATTTATTCAGGCTGTCGCTTACCAAGGAACAAAGATTTCACCTCAAACGGAGTCTGCCTACCAGAGTGACGCCCGAGACATCTCCGGACCGCTGGATCAACAAATCTTCGATGCTTGTGACTTTGTGCGAAAGAACATGCGGGTCTTAGCGAGAAAGAGGCCAGAGGGCGGGCGCGAGGACTTTCCGCAATTTGACATGCTTTCCGTTTTCGAGGCGATCACAAATGCGGTAGCCTATCGGGACTATTCAATGTCGGGCAGCAAGGTACGGCTTCGGCTATTCGATGATCGCTTGGAGTTGTACGCCCCGGGCCTCCTGGCGAACACGATGACCCCAGAGAGCTTGCCCTACAGGCAGGCTGCGAGAAACGAGTCCATTACCAGTCTATTGGCGCGGTGCCCTGTTGAACGAGAAGATTTCGAAGCCCATCGCACACACATTATGGATAAACGGGGAGAAGGAGTACCGATCATCCTTTCTCGAAGCGAACAGCTTTCGGGACAAGCTCCGGAATATCGTCTAATTGATGAATCGGAACTGCTGCTGACGATCTATGCTGCGGCTGTTTCTTGAGGTAGAGCCAGTGTTGGACACTCGAGAGGCTAAAAACAAACTAACGGTAGTCGAGGCTTTGGTACAGTCACTTGAGCGTGCTGCCAAGTTCAATCCGAACGATGTTGTGCATCCCTACGCGATCTTGTGGACGGACCATGATTCTCAATGGCAACCGATCATCGCTCAGCTGCGGCGGCTGCTACCACAGCTCCTGACCTTCGGCGACTACGAGCCGGAACTCCGAAGTGGGCCGGCAACTTGGTTGCGGAGCGTAGTTGATCGCGCGTTGCCGGAAGTACAGATGCCCGAAGGCACAACGCCAATCGTCTATTTACCCGGGGTTAGCCGGCAGGAGCTGCGCGCGGTCCAGGAGTGCCCAGACGGTCTCAAGCCCTTGGTCGAACTGCCGTACCGGGGTGTTTGCTGGTTGCTGGTTGCTGGACGCAGAAGAACGGCAAGGACTGGACGGTAGAAGCGTTCCTTGTTTCGGAGGAAGGCGGATTGGGTCTGGACGTCACGCGTGACGCGACCACGCGCCGCGCCATGCTCGGCGCACTGGTGGAGCTTGCCACTACCTCGGTCGATCGGTTGAAAGGCAAGCACCTTGAGGCCGAAGACTTCGACAAGCTCTTTTCTGACGACCCGGCGAAAAACCTTCTGCTGTGGTTGAGCGACCCGGAGGCGGTGAAATCGGGATGGAACGAAGACATTAAACGCCGTATACCGGCCTTGGCTTGAGTCGGCTGCGGAGCATCTTCAGGTCCTCGCAGAGAAGGATCCCTTGCCTGGACACGGCCAGCCGCCCGAGGAATTGAGCGTCGAACTTGGCGGTATGGTCTTGTTCGCCGATGATCTCCGGTTTGACGTATCTCAACGTCTGGCCGACCGCACGGTGAGGACGGGTGAAGAGGAGTTATTCAAGGCTCGGGCCCGTGAGCAAGGCTCAATCAAGCTCATTGACATCGTTCGGGCCAAGCTTGATGCCGAGACCGATTCCTTCGTCGCCGAGCTGCCGAGCCTCGCGATCAAGGATGTGCGCATCGACGATAGTCTGGTTAAACAGCATGAGCGGATGCTTACGGACGGCTTCTATGCGGAAGTATCCCTGAGCTACGACGCGACGATCGCCCAGGAAAGAGGTGAGCGACCCTTTGCCATCGATAGCCTGCGAGCCATCCAGCTTTCCAAGGCCGATGCGATCGATACTCTGAAGCGCGGTCGCCACGACTTCACATCCGAGGAATGGAAACGACTGCTACTTCGAAGTGTTGACCTTGAGCCCGCTGCCACCCGAAATGCGGGACGACACAGCGTTCAGAGATTGGCTGACTCGACCGGGCGTGGCCGGGGGGCGCGCTGGAAAGCCCGGTAGCCCGCTTCATTGGCTTATTCTGGCTTATTCCGATTCAATTGGCACAAGAGCGCGGAGAGTAACATCCGGGCCCCGGGGTCATGGTCAATTCAGGGAGTAAGGCCGGGACGGGGTGTCGTTGAAAGGCCGCCTCCGGGTCCTCTTTACATCGCTGATGCGGGTGACGGCCTGCGGTCAACACCAACCGGCACGACCGACATGACTGTTCGTTGCCCGCTGCGGGGATGACGGGCTATATGAATCAACAGGTCGACAGTCTCTGCGATAACCTCCCGTATGATTGCGGTCTGGCGTGGCGCCTGCGCGTTTTCCGCGCACAGTTGCTCCAGCCGTTTCAGGGCAGGAACCGTTACATGGCTGTTCATGTCGGTTGCGTCCGCGTGTATCGTGCACACGCCGCCCGGATGCCCGGTATTCCAGCATTTCATCAGCTCCCAGGCTTCGCCTCCACGCACTTCACCAATTAATATCCGGTCCGGCCGCTGACGCAGCGCAGAGCGCAGCAACTCAACCATCGTCGTATTTTTTGTCGCGCGGCTGACCACCCGGTTTCTGGCGTTGCATTGTATTTCGGTCAGATCTTCCAGTATGTACAGCCGCTCATGCGGAAACTGTGCGACGATATGATCAATGACCGCATTTGCCAGCGTGGTTTTACCGGAGCCGGTTGAACCGGCGATCAGGATATTGCTGTGATCGGTAACAGCCTGATCGATCCGGTTTCTCTGTTGCCCGGTCATTCCACCCGCGGCCACATATTCATCAAGAGTGATCAGCCGGGACGCTTTTTTCCTTATGGAAAATGTCGGGCCGCCGACCGAGACCGGAGGGATGTTCGCTTCAAATCTCGACCCATCCGGCAGTTCGCAACTTAAAACAGGATTGTCCGCTGTAATGGTGATCTGATGCCAGGCGGCAACCGCGTTGATTGCCGTCATGGCGCCGTTAGCGGATAAATATCCGGCCTCAATCATGGGTTGGCCGAGACGTTCGACCCAGATTGCGCCATCCGCATTGCGCAAAATATCGGTGACGTCATTGTCGCATAATGCTTGGCCTACGACGTCGCCCAATGCCCGATCGATTTGGGCCAGCACACGCCTGCCAGCGTCCGTGGCATTATTCATGTCTGCCGTCAGCGCAAAAACGGCTTGTTGTAGTTGTCTGATCATCCATTTGCTACAATTCCTGAAAATACTATCATTTATATGCTATAGTCATCAATCATAGTACATTTAACTCTTTTTGTGTGTTAAATGAAGAAATCCGACCATAAAAATGCAGATTATGGTTTGCGCGAGACCCGCCATCCGGGTCGCACGGAGCAGCCGAAAATCCGGGCGCGGGACATTTTTGTCGTGGTTGTGATGGGGGTTGTGTTCTCCATTTTCATCACTCGGGAATTTGCCGGACTGATGGGCTACCAACGGGTATTGGGGACACCTTTATACAGCGATGTCTACCTGCCCTGGAAATGGGTGTTTTGGAGTATCGAGTTCGATCTGTTGAAGTATCCGTCGATAAGGGAGGTCCTTGCCCGCAACGGCAGTTACCTTGTCCTGTGTTTCGGCGCCTATATACTGTTCATGCAGTATTTGCGAAGCTCCGGGCAGGAGGTGCATCGCTCGCTGCATGGCTCAGCGAAATTCGCTACCCTGAAAGATATCCGCAAGATGGGCTTGCTGGACAATGACGGGGTGGTGCTGGGCGCCTGGCAAGGACGAAACGGAAAACATTTCATGTTGCGCCACGATGGACCTGAACACGTATTGATGGTCGCTCCGACCGGCAGCGGCAAAGGGGTCAGTGTGGTTACTCCAACATTGTTGACGTGGCCGCACAGTTGCGTTGTTTACGACCTGAAGAAGGAAAACTGGGCGCTTTCTTCGCGGTGGCGAAAACAGTATGTCAACAATACCGTATTGCGGTTCGAACCTGCGTGCAATGACGGCTCCGGCGCCAGTTACAACCCGTTGGCCGAGGTTCGTCTCTACACCGACCACGATGTCCAGGACGTACAGAACATTTCCGCAATCATCATGGATTACGGAACGAACACCTCCAGAAGTGGTATCGAGTACTTTGCCGAGGCGGCTTATTCATTATTGACAGCGCATATCCTGCATGTGTGTTACGAACGTAAATTGAACGGTGAATCAGCATCGTTGACGGATGTGGCGGAAGCGCTCAGCGACCCGCAAGCGGATTTCAGGGAGATACTGGAGAGGATGGGCAATACCCGGCATATCAACGGGGAACCTCACCCGCTGTGCCGCGCCGAGGCCTCGTCGCTGCTGAGTATGCTTGATGTGGGCGCCAGTCGGCAGTTTGTAGGTATCCAGGACATGGTGCGGGCGAAACTGACGTTGTATCGGGATCCGATCATCCGCAAGAACATTACGCAGTCGGATTTTCGCATAGCTGACCTGATGAACCATGAAAAGCCCGTCACCCTGTATGTGTGTGTAGGCAGTACGGACAAAACTCGCTTACGGCCATTGACCCGGTTATTATTTTCCCAGATCGTGCGCACACTGACCAGCGAGGTCGAATACGACCATGGCATCAGCGCCCCCTCATACAAGCACAAATTACTGTTGTTGATCGATGAGTTCCCGTCTCTCGGTCGTATGCCGATCATGAATGAGGCGATCGCCTTTCTGCGTGGTTATGGCATAAAGTGTCTGTTCATTATCCAGGATTTCACCCAGCTTCGGGACAACGAGGCATACGGCAACAAAGAATCCATTACTGCCAACTGCGGCGTCAGAATCGCCTTTACCCCGAATACCGTTGCCACCGCGAAGGAGTTGTCCGAGATGGCGGGTACGGCAACGATCATAAAACGGGCGTCGTCGTGGTCCTCAAGTCCGAAATTCCTGAATTCGCCCAGAGGGAATATTTCGATCCGGGAGATCTCCCGCTCTCTTCTGACACCGGATGAGGTCATGCGTATCCGCAGTATGCGCAAGATCGGGAAAAGACTGGTTGCCGGTGATTCCCTTGTGTTCCTGGCCGGCGAACCGGTAATTTACGGCCGACAGATCCTGCATTTCAGCGATCCGGTAATCGGGCCGCGCAGCAGGCTCGGGGCGTTGCCGGAGTCGGATGCGCTCAATTAACGTCCTTTTCCTCCGGCTTCTTGTGCCGGTACTCACTGGAGCCTTCATTGCCGGCCACGTACTGGATTACCGCATCAACCTGACGTCCTCTGTGGACGGACTGGTCTGGAAAATAAATACCGGCGCCCGGCCCGTTCGCGGCGACCTCGCCCTCGTCTGCCTGCCGCAGGATTTTGTAGCGCGGCACCGGCTGCATGAACATGTCATCCATGCCATGGCCGGTACATGCGGCGGCATTGTCCCGTTGCTCAAACGTGTGGTCGGTATACCCGGGGACCGGATTGCAATCAATGAAAGCGGTATTACGATCAATCACGTCCTGTTGCCGCACACGGCACAGGTTATCACTCCCGCAGTAGCGGTCGATTGCCGATATACTCTGTCGGACAATAAGTACATTCTCGCGGGCGATACCGAAAACAGTCTCGATAGCCGTTATTTTGGCGAGATAGATGCGTCATGGATTATGGGCACCGCCCGCAATGTTCTTTGATCGGATATGGTCTGGGAGGGCTCGCTGCCGGCCTTGGCTTTTATTCAGTTTCGACAGCGTGGGCGCTGTGCCTGTTTCCCCTGGGGCTGCGTTATGCGCCATCCGCTTCTCATGCTACAGGTATTGCGTTTCTGTTCAATCTGGTTGCGGGTCTCGGATTGTTGCCCGCTATCCACACGTTGTCAAATGATCCGGTTACGGCCTTGTCGGCCTGGGTCACGCCTGCGTTGTTGCTCTCCATTCCGTTCGCGCTGGCGCCGGCCATGCCGCGCACCGGCATCATTGCCGCGCTCGTACTGATCATATTGCCGCCGCTTGGCATGATCGGCTTGCCAAGCCCCCTGATCGTAGCCGGAGTCCTTCTGCCCGGCGCCGGTTTTGTCGGGCTGGCGCTGGTTGTCGGGTTGTTTCAACTGCTTTACTCCCTGTCCGTCCCGAAACCGGTTGGCGCAAGTCTGGCGCTCGTGCTGGCCGGGGCTTTGTCATATGGAGCCGCTGTCAGTAACGTACCCCGGTCCGGCGCCGGTTTTGTCGGCATTAATACGGAACTGGGGCATGCTGTGAGCGCGGATGGCGATTATATGGCCGATTATCACTCTCAAAACCGCATCCTGGAGATCCTGAAAAACACGGAAGGGGGCGCCCCGATACCGCTGTTCCCGGAAGCGATGGGAGGGCGGCTGACCGGTACGGCACAGGCTAGGCTGCGCTCAATCGCCGCTTCCGTCGACCGTGAATTCATTACCGGAGGCGAAGAGTTCACGGATTCGGGACAATACAACAATGTCCTCGTACACGTTTCGGGCGACAGTATCAATATCCTCTACCGGCAACGCATGCCTGCACCCTGGTTCATGTGGCGCGGCGGCATGGATGGATTTTTCAGGGCTGACCTGACCCGCCCCGGCACATTTCTGTTCGATGAAATCAATGTGGGGGCCTTGATCTGTTATGAAATCGCTCTCCCGTGGCTGATTCTCCGGACGCACTGGCATGAGCCGGACGCAGTTCTCGTTATCAGTAATCTGTGGTGGAGCAACAGGACCAATATCCCGGCCATCGTTCGACTGCACATCGCCGCCTGGTCAAGACTGTTTGGCATACCCTGGATTTCGGCGATCAATGTTTGACCGGTTTGTGATGATTTTCTATCTTCCGCACAAGACCAGAAGGAGACATTTTCACTGTGGTTTGACGCCCCCTGGGTATTTACAAAAAAGAATGAACGCTGTATTATTCACAGTTGTACCATCATCCGGCTGTCGCTTACAAAATCAAGAGCAAGAGCGCCTTTTCGTGTGTTGCGTTAGTTTCTACCCATGCAGTTTGTAGAGGATAATGTAAACCAATGAAAAAAGAATTTGCCTCAATTACCACATTGCGGCTGGACTACCCGAACAAACATAAACTTGAAAGGATCATCAAGGCAAAAATGCGGGTCACGGCCAGAACGCAGACTGGCGCTGTCCGGCAAATGATCGGGGAGTGGGAAACCCTGGTTGCGGAGATAGAAAGACTGGAATCCGATAACCGGACATTACGCAAGGAAAATGAGCGCTTCAGTGAGATGATTGAAACGCACGTGGCCAACGACCGCGCCATGCAGGCCGTATTTGATCGCAAGCAGGGCTTTGCGGGCAAGATCAAGGAGGCCGAATGCAGTCTCCCGTATGGTCGAAGAGGCGGCCAGAAAAGCGCCTAGCTTCCAATTCCGCCGGTAATCTGGCAATTCTGCAATAATGGCGGCTGCAACCCGCTTGCAGCAAGTCCGTCACGCCCGTTTTTTGCCGCGTTTTTCCACCGTCCGGCATACAGTAGTCTCCGCTGTTGTATTCTCTTTCGATCGCCCCGCGCATACTGGCAGCCCCGGGTATCGGAAAGAAGTCTGATAAACAATCAGGTCTCGTAGCAGAGCGCCTTCCGCCAGCCCTCACCAACCTCTTCAAGCCCCGCCCGTCTCGTCAAACCTCGCGTTAGGACCGAAAGGCGCGTGCAGATTGTCGAGTGCCCGGACGGACAACTTGCCTGATAAAAATAATAGTATTAATATATATTTTAGAAATAATATTAATTATATAATTGCAAAATAAACTTCCCTGTTTTATTATTCTGAAAATTAAGATAGCATCTTATAAAAATGATTCGATTTTATTCGGACAGGGAAAAAATTAATGAGCCAGCAACACGATTTATTCCGACCCGTCCCCGGACTGTATCCGGGTCTGTTATTGTTAAGTACAAGCTTCCTCCTGGCTTCTCCTGAGGTGTTCGCCACGATCACGACCGGAACTGCGTTCGACAGCCCACTGGCCATATTGCGCAACGTATTCACTGGACCAATTGCCTATACAGCGGCCCTGCTCGGTATCGTCGTCGCTGGCGCCATGCTGGTCTTCGGCGGTGAGATTGGTGACTTCGCAAAGCGCTTGATCATGCTGGTTCTGGTCATCGCTATTATTGTTCTGGCCAACAATGTATTGTTGCAGTTCTTCGGCACCAGCGGCACTGTTGTCCGGATGCCGTACCACGGTGAGGGATACGGGCATGATCAGGGATAGCCAGTCATTGCAGGAATTGCGGCAGGCGCCGCTTTATCGCGCCACCACCCGGCCGCTCATGGTGCTCGGAGCGGACCGCGAGTTGACGTTGATACTGATGATTTTCAGCGGTGCGCTGGTATTTACCGGTCTGTCGATTGAAGCCACCCTGATCGGTGCGTTCACCTGGTTTGCGGGATTGTATCTGCTGCGTCAACTGGCGAAGCGTGATGAGCAGATATCACGGGTATTCCTGCGCTACTGGGTGCGTCACAGGTCAAATTTCTACCCGGCTGCGGCTCGCCCGTCAAGCGCCGGCTGGTTACCGGCACGGCGATGAACCTCAAACACCTGAGATCAAGGAGCCGGGCGCTGCCTGATTTGATGAACTATGCCACACTGGTCAAGCCGGGCGTAGTGCTTGGCAAGGACGGATCGCTCATTGCAGGCTGGTATTTCCGCGGACAGGATCTGACGTCACAGGCCAATGTGCAGTTGAATGCACTGAGCGCCCGATTGAATGAAAAGTTCAAGCGGCTCGGCGCTGGCTGGACACTGCATGTTGATGCGGTGCGGCGTTCGACTGCCAGTTATCCCTCGCCGGACATGGTGCATTTCCCCGATCCGGTGAGCCGTTCGATAGACAATGAACGGCGCCTCCAGTTTGAACGGGACGGTAATCATTTCGAAACGATCCACGCGATGGTATTGCATTATCTGCCGCCAGCGCTTGTACAGTCGCGGCTCGAACAGATGATGTATTCCCGGGATACGCAGCGAACCAATGGAGACAGTATTGCAACGAAGGCGCTGTCCGATTTTTTCGGGTGGGTTGCCGAATTTGCCGAATCCCTGTCGGACATTGCAGAAATATCGCCGATGACCGGATATACGGCGCCAACAGAAAGCGGCGAGGAAAGCAACCGCGATGACCTGGTAGAGTTTCTGGGGATGTGCATGATCGGTCAATATTACCCTGTCAACCTGCACCGGGAAGCGCCATTCCTCGACGCGGTTTTGGGTTGTTATGATTTTACAGGCGGACTCGAACCGAAAATCGATAACAAACATTTACGTGTTGTTGCTATTACCGGCTATCCGCTGGCGACCCGGCCGGGCATATTGTCTGCCCTGGAAAATCTGGAGACGGAATATCGCTGGTCGAGCCGGTTCATCTACATCGACCATGAGGCGGCAAAAAAAGAATTGAACCGCTATCGCAGACAATGGCAACAAAAGCAACGGGGGTTCACCGACCAGTTCCTGGGAACCCGCACAGGCGCTACAGACCACGACGCGGTGGGTATGGTGCATGAGACCGAGAGCGCCCTTGCGGATGTGTCCAGCCTGGAAACCACATTCGGTTATCTGACCAACGTCATCGTTCTGACCTCCGAATCGCCTGAACGAATCGAGGAAGACGTGAAATATCTGATCACCACGATCCGTAATCTGGGTTTCGGCGCGCGTCTGGAGACGATTAACAGCATCGAAGCCTGGCTCGGTTCGCTGCCCGGTCACAGTTATGCCAATATCCGCAGACCGCTGGTCAGTACGATGAATTTGTCGGACTTGCTGCCGCTCTCGTCAATCTGGACGGGCAACCCGCATAATCCATGCGACCGCTATCCATCCGGCTCGCCTGCCCTCATTTATGCTGATGCCGCGGGCGCCACCCCGTTCAGGCTGAACCTGCATGTCGGCGATGTCGGTCACACACTGATCATTGGTCCGACCGGGACTGGCAAATCGACTTTGCTGGCGATCATTGCGGCGCAATTTCGCAAATACCGCAACGCAAAAGTTTTCTGCTTCGACAAGGGATATTCGATCTACTGCCTGACCGAGGCAGTCGGCGGCCTGCACTATGATGTCGGTGACCGTGACTCGCGCCTGACTTTTTGTCCGCTGGCTGAATCGGATGCCGACTGGGCGGAAGGCTGGGTGCGTGACTGTTGTGAACTGCAACTCGGCGCTTCACTGACACCGGAACAGAAGAAGCGGCTGCATGCCGCCATGCAACGCCTGGAGCATGCGAAGGAAAAGAGCCTGACCGATCTGCATACCCAGTTGCAGGATCAGGTATTGCGCGACGCGCTGGCGCATTACACGTTGCATGGCCATGCCGGTCACCTGCTTGACGGCGAATCGGACAACCTTTCGCTTTCGGATTTTACCTGTTTCGAACTTGAAGCGTTATGGTCGTATGCGGACAGCAGCAATTCCCGCTAAGGACATCCCCACATGGATTCGGCGGGATTTTCGGATGCAAACGCAGGCGTTAAGGGTATGCGGACAAGGCCACCCCTCCGGCGGATTGCCGGATCGGCGGTTGGCCATGGGTTTTCCTGAAGAACCGGCCTTTCACACACTCGGTCACGGCACCGGGTCAGGATGTGTCGAAGGGCTCCAGCTCAGGCTTGCGGTGCCCGAACGCGATACCCCGGTACAGCGTCTCCCAGTCCGCAACGTGGAATCCCGAGAACAGCCCGCGCAGCCGCTCCCACAGGGACCTCAAACTGCCCGCCTTGGCGCGCGCGGCGCGGAACAGCGAGCAGCACCGTTGCTGCACCTGATCCATGAGGAACGCCAACATCATCAGGTGGGCGAACACCGTCGCCAGATGTTGCCGGCCGTGACCGAAATTGTGTTCAAAGCCGTAGCCTTGGTTCTTCAGGGTATTGAATGTTTCATTCTCGATGCGCCAGCGAGCACGTCCCGCCCGCATCAGTTCGTATGCGTTGGATTCCGTGACTTCCAGGTCCGTGACCCAGGAGAAATGCAGTATCCGACCGTCCGCGCGGGTCTCCTGGCATTCCAGGAAGTTCACCTCCAAATCGAAATTCGCGTCATTCAACGGCACGCCGTTCAGGAATCGGAAGCGGAAGCGGGCGCCGTCCTTCTCCATCTCCACGCTACGGGTCGCCGCCGTGACGCCCACCCAGTGGAACAGTTCCCCATGATCTCCCGGCTTCACCCCCAGCACATATCGCATATCCAGTTCCTCCAGCAGCCGGATGTGCGGGCCGTTCGAGGCCAGCGCATCTTCCACCACCAGCAACTTCAGGCGCCGATGCTCCCGCCGCGCGTCCCGCAACAGCCGCCTGGCGGCATTGCGTTCGCAATCGTTCTTGCGCGACCCGTCCGCCCGCAGGAGCGGCTCCGGGGCGAGCGGAAATACCTCCCGGTGTTGCGGGTGAACCAGCACCGCCGCCAGCATCTGGTGGTACCAGGTCGTGCTGCCATCGCGGTGATGCTTCTCGCAGCAGCGCTCACAATGCACCTTCTTCGATGAGAAATACCCGGTGCCGTCTACCGACAGCAGATGGTGACCCAACCAGGTGAAACCCTCCAAACCCTTGCCCCGTTGCAAAGCGGCAAACACGCTCTTGAAAACACGGCGGAGCGAGCGCGGGTCTACCAGATCCAGACGCTCACGCATGGCCGTATCCGATGGCGCGCGAACCACCCCGTACAGGTTTTTGAGGTTCGACCGGATACGGTCCTCGTCGCGCGCATCCTTTTCAAAGCTCAGCAGCGACGGGTACTTCAGGCTGAACATCGCCAAAGCCGACATCAGGCAGTCCGTCAGACCCAGGCCACGGCTTGCTACGGGGTCTTCGATGCGATCGAAATCCCCACGCACCAGCCGCAGGAGGCCCGGCGCGCTGAGGGTCTTGCGAAACAGGGTCCTGGGCATGGTATCCTCCGACTATGAAGAAACGGCCCTTATTCTACCGCTTTTCCATGAAAAATCTGCGAAAAGATTGTCTAATAACCCCCTGAAACCCCCGAATTTACTGGCTTCCCGGATTTAGCGGGAATTGCTGTGCGGACAGTGAAAGGTTGCCGGTGCTGTCCTACCTGTTCCACCGCATCGAACGGCAGCTGACCGGGTCACCGGCGATCATTATCCTTGATGAAGCCTGGGTGATGCTGGGGCATCCGGTATTCCGCGCGAAAATCGTGGAATGGCTGAAAGTGTTGCGCAAGACCAACTGTGCAGTCGTCATGGCGACCCAGTCATTAACCGACGCCGTCAATTCCGGCATTCTGGATGTCATGCTCGAATCGACCGCCACCCGCATATTTCTGCCCAATACTGCGGCCAACTCCGAAGTGTCGCGCCCCATATACCAGATGATCGGACTGAATCATGTGCAGATCGACATGATTTCAAGGGCTATACCCAAGAGGCAGTACTATGCCATGTCCGCAGAGGGCAACCGGCTGTTCGATATGGCGCTGGGTCCGGTAGCGCTGTCATTTGTGGCGCAGTCGGGCGCCAATGTCAAAAAGGAGGTGCAATCAATGAAACACAGGTATGGAGAGAAATGGGTGGATTACTGGTCCGCAAGCCGGGTACAGGGAACATGAACGGAGACGGATTGCGCGCTGTTCTGGCCGGTGCGGCGGGCAACATTCTTTGCAGCGGCTGCGCGGCCTTATTGTTTGCAACAACGGCAATAGCGGGCGGCTCCGTTACCGGCGGTGCAACCGAGTTCACACAGGTGCTGAACAATGCCGAACTGGCTGCCCAAGTCCAGCAGCAACTGCGCACCTGGCAGGCGCTCGCTGAGGAGCTTCGCATCCTGCGCGACAACGAACGCATGCTTACCGGACATCACTTTGCCGGCGCTCCGTCGCAGGCTCTTATGCGACTGCACCGGGCCATGCTGGGCGATAACATAATCAGCTATCGGGCGGGTAGCGTCGACGACGAATTCGCACTGAAATATCCCGGCTACCGGACTTACCTGGCCGAGATATACGGCATCGAAAACGGTGTAAATGCCGGCTATGCGGCATGGGACGCCCAGAATCAGGCGAATCTGGCAGCCGCATTGAACACGGTCAACCTGAACCGGGAGCAGGTGCTTGCCGAAGGTCAGATGCTCGACCTGATCGACCGTCAGGCCAGGACGGTGAAAAGCCGCAAGGCGCTGATGCAACTCGGCAATGACCTGGCGCTGACCCAGGTACGCCAGGCCCGGCGCATGGAAAACCTGCTGCAAACCCAGATCATATTGCAGGCGAACTACCTTGCCTCCTGGCAGGCCATGAGTAACCGCGGGCAATCGCGCAGGGATTGGATGTATGAAGCGGATAAAAGACTCCGCGAGCGCCTGTGGAAGCAACGCAGGAAGCAGGACCCGAACACCGACCAGTACCGCTAGCGGAATGTTGAAACGCCTGCTCGTCATGCTGATCTTGCTATGCTGCATGCCGGCGGCATGGTCCGACCATTACGAGCAATGCGCCGGCATGCAGTCGGATAGCGGAGAGGAAGCCGAGTGTTTCCGCGCTGCGGACCGCATGCTGGAGAATTTCATGGACGCCAACCCCGATCTGTTTTCCGCCGAGAGGATTGTGCAAAACTTCGTTGATAGCACGAAGGCGTGGAGCGGCGGGATTGTCAGGATTGCCACCACGCTGTTCTGGTCGCTGGCGCTGTTCGAGTTCATTCTGACCTTTTCTATCATGGCAGTACGGGGCTGCGACCTCAACGAGTTCGCGGTCGAGTTCCTCAGGCGTGTACTGATTATCAGTTTCGGCCTGTTCCTGCTGGAGAACCACATGGTGCTCGAACAGGTCATCCAGGGCTTCCGCGATTCATCTTCACTGGTGCGTGAGGAACAAACAGGAAAGGAATACGCGCTCAGGGACCTGATGGGCATTCCGCTTAATGTCGTCGGCAGTATGCTCAACTCGATCAAGCCTCTGAATTTTGTCACCGACGCCGCGGAAATCCTCATGATCCTGTTCACAGCGGTAATCGTGTTGTGGGCGCTGTCGGTGGCTGCGGTACAACTGGTGCTGGTACTGTGCGAGATGTACATCGTCATGGCGGTCGGATTGCTGTCGCTGGGGCTGTTCAGCCTGCAAGTTACACGCACATACCCGATGCGTTTTTTCGGCGGTCTGATCGGTACCGGCTTCAAACTGTTCGCGCTGGAACTGATCATTGCGCTGGGCATCCGCATGGTCGAGGGATGGGCGACAATGCCCGTTATGCACAGGGTCGGACCGTATATGCTGATGGCCGCCGCCGCGATTATGTACAAGGAGGTTGCGGTCCGCATACCCGATTACATCCAGAGCCTGCTGACCGCTTCTCCCGGTTCCGGAGTCAGCGCCGCCGGCGCTATTACTGCGGCGGGTACGGTCGCCGGAGCGCACGCTACTGGAGCGGCGGCTGCCGGCAGAAGCCTGGCAGGCGGAGTCATGTCCGTGCGTGAAGCCGCGGCGCTGGCGCGTAGTCAGGGAGCCGCCGGAACAGCCGAAATGGGGCGCGGGGTGGTGCGCAACCTGTTCGGATCATGGGCCGAAAGCATGGCTGGCAAAAGCCCCATGGCGCGACAACTGCGCAAAAATCTCATGAGGCGCGGACCGGGAAACAAGGCTGCGAAAGGCAATGGCTGATCTCTATACCCAGAACAGGATGGCGTACAGTTCCGTGCTCGAAAATGCGGCGAAAACGAGCGCCGGATGGCGGCTGTGCACAGTGGTCGCGCTGCTGGTATCGCTGTGCGCCGTTGCCGGCATGGTCTACATTGGCGCCCAGACCCGCATCCGTCCGGTACTGGTAGTGATGGACGAGCGCTATATGCCAGTCGGCCTGTACCAGCCGGGCGCCGGTTTGGCAGTCAACGATGAGCGTGTGACGAAAGCCTCACTGGCGCAGTTCGTCTCGACCTGGCGCATCGTATCGATTGACGCCGCGTTTCAGAAGCAAAGGGTCAACGATCTCGCCAAATTCATCGACAACAATTCTCCTGCGTTCGCCAAGCTGCGTGATTACATCGTATCCGATTCCACCAATCCGCTGAAGCGGGCGGCCTCTGAGACGGTCAGCATTCGCATCTCGAACATTCTGCCGGTCTCGCCGATGACGTGGCAGGTCGACTGGGTCGAAACGGTCACACAGCGGGGTAATGGACAGGCTGTGTCGAAGCGCTGGCAGGCCAACATCACGTTCGCATTCATGGATCATGTGCCGGCAGAAATCCTGTTGACCAACCCTGTCGGACTGCTGGTGTCCGATATCAATTGGGCGGAATCCATATGAGCCCTCGCCTGTCTTCCGGTTCATTCATGCTTTTCATGGCATTTCACGCTGCACCGGCAGAGGCGCAATCTCTGTCGACGCAAGCGCCTGCGCCCGCAAGAGTGAACCAGCACGAAGCCGGACGCAATGAGCCGGCCGCTGATTCAGATCAGCATGACACTGCACAAGACTGGCAGTTGCCGGTCATTCCGGCAGCGCCGCCGACCGTCCTGACAACCCGAGAAGTGGAAGCGGTGCGGCTGTCCCGCGGCTGGCAGAATCATTACTCGCCTGCCATGCTCGGACGCAATGGCAAGGTTGTTTACCATTTCGGCGAATCCAGCGCTCCCGTAATTACGGCGCCCGGTAATGTCACACATATTGAGCTTGAGCAGGGCGAGGTTCTGGTCGAGGATGGTATTTTTATTGGCGACAGCGTGAACTGGCGCATTATTCCGGTGGCACAGGGAGAGGGAGACCAGGTAATCACGCACATTGTCGTCAAACCGACCTACGAAAACCTCGAAACGACAATGATTGCGATCACCGACCGGCGCAGTTACTACTTCCATCTGAAATCGACCGCAGACCAGTTCATGGCGTCCGTTGGCTTCGAATACCCTGAAATCGAGGCCAGGCACTGGCATGAGTACGGACAGTCGGTTAACGCCGCAAAGGAGGTTGAAGCCAGCCGGCGCGAGGAGCGCGCGATAGAGGTGACGTCAACGATCAGGCCGGATATCGCCGACCTCGACTTCGGCTATTCGGTTTCGGGAGACAACCCGGCCTGGAAGCCGGTGCGGGTCTACAATGACGGTCTGCGCGTGTATATCCAGATGCCGGAATCAATGCGCCAATCGGATGCGCCTGCATTTATCGAGACCGGTCCCCGCAATACCACACAAATTGTCAACTACCGTCTGCGCAGGGGCACGTTCATTGTCGATAAACTGTTTACCCGGGGCATGCTCGTTGCAGGTACGGGCCGCAACCAGCGCAAGGTCATTATCATGTACACCGGAGGATGACCAGATGGTCCGCGCGATTCGAATACTCCGGTTTTTTGCAGCCAGACCGATCATCGCGTTGTCTGCAACAGGGTTCAGTGTGGTCCTGTCCGCCTGCGCGCCCGACCCGGCGGCTGTCAGCTCCCGGGACGTACCGGTCGAGGTCGCGCAGCGGGCGCTGGATGACCTCGTGCTTGAGGTGAGTAAACGCTTCCCGCCAGCAAAAACACCCCTTGCCATTTACGATAATGATCGAGACAAACGACTTGAGCGGGTTTTGCGGGCAGCCGGATACGCCGTGCACCAGGCAGGCGGGATCAATCCGGTGACATTTTCGATGCATTACACGAGCGAATTGGCGATGTATCTCGGCGTGATCCGGGTAGGGCTGAACTACACGCTTTCGAGGCTCTATATTTTTGAGGGAGGAAAGCTGCAGGTTCATTCGACATCACTGGCAGACGAAGCCATTCCCCGATCAGCAGAAATAACCGGGGACTCCGGGCGTGGTTGATTCCGTACTCTCGGCAACTGTCAGGCCGGGCGTATACGGCAGCCGGTCGGGTGGACGTCATCTGGGCGCCATACCAATCATCATAGCCGGCATTTTTGCGCTATTGCTGGTCGGCGGCCTGTTATGGGGAGCCCTGTCCCGTTTCCAGTCCGATCATGAAACAACGACTGACGACGCCAGAGTGGGAACGAGCGCCAGGCCATCGTATGAGCTGCCGGCGTTACTTGACGAAAGCGACATCGATCTGGCGGGTTCTGTTCCCGCGCAACCCGACGCGGCCGCGCCGAAACCCGGTGTCATGGTCGCTCCGTTGGTTTCCGGCGCGCTCAGGGCGCAACGCGAATACCTGCAACAGCAAAGGATGCGCGAACTGCAAAACCGCACTCTGGGACAGGAAAGCTCCCCCGCGGTTTCAACCGCTGAACTGAAAATATCGAAAGAAACGGACACAGCCGAATCCCCGATGGCCGTGACGGATGCGGTGAATACGGATATTTCACCGCATCCGTCACGGATTGGGGTTGTGAGGGAATTGCTGGCGGAAGCCAGCAAGCGTCTGGCGGTCGAACCGGATGGTCATGCAGGAAAAATCGCCTTTCTCAGGGAGCCGGACCAGGCGGCATGGTTGCCGCATACCCGTCAGGCTGATTTGGGCCGCTACACGCTCAAGACCGGCGCCGTCATACCCGCTATTCTCGTTAGTGGACTCAATTCCGACCTTCCCGGGGTATTGATTGGGCAGGTATCCCGGAACGTATACGATACGGCCACGGGCCGGCATCTGTTGATTCCGCAAGGGGCCAGGTTGTACGGCACGTACGACAGCCGTATCCGTTATGGCGAGAGCCGTGCGCTGGTTGCCTGGGACCGCATCGTATTCCCGGATGCCAGCACCCTTGAACTGGGACGTATGCAGGGTTCCGATATATCCGGCTACAGCGGGTTTGAGGATCAGGTTGAAAACCATTACCTGAAACTGTTCGGTCAGACATTCCTGCTTTCCGCCATTCAGGCATTGCCGGAGCGAATATCGAACACAACGGAGGCAACCCCGTCAGAGGACCAGTTCGGAAAAATCGCCGCCGCAAATTATTCGAAGATGGGAGAGAAGTTGATCGACAGGAATCTGTCGATACAGCCCACCATTCGTATCCGGCCAGGCTATCCATTTACGATTGTGGTCAACAGGGACATTCTGTTCACGGAGACATACCGGTGAAATGCACATTATGGTCATGCCTGAGGGAGCCGCGGGAAGCACTGTCCTTGTATGTGTGCATATCCACAAGAGTGCAGGTAACAATCGTGAACATCGCGCTGGCGACGCTGGTCGTGCCCGCAGTCCACGGCGGCAGCCGATTCGAGCTGGGTCAAATACAGCAGGCAACGCCCGTGACACGAGGGCAGTATGTTGTGCCTGTTACCGTGTCGGCAGACGGCTACTCGACGTTCAGCGCCAGTATCTACGCTTCTGCGCATGTGATGCAGGGAATCGAGTGGCAGACGATAGAACGGCAAGACGGAGTCAATGTCATTATCTCGGTAGCAACGCCTATTGTCACACCGGAAAAAATTACGCTGACAGCCCGGTATCAGGGGCGGGAAAGAACGCAGGAATACTGGCTGCAACCGACAGTTGTCTTGTCACAACCGAACATGGCGGAAGAAATGCCGGTGGACAGAACCGGGCAAAGACAGGCAAACAACGCAAAACCGCAAGAGGAAACAAAGTGCCGGGAGTTGCTGATAGCGGCCGGATCCCTGTATACCAATGTCGAGAGGCTGACGACAGACTGCGGGTATCAATTCGGGATCTGGCATCCGGGTAACAGCGAGCACCTCATCGACTGGATCGTCGCGGATGCAAGACTGCTGGAAAACAGCCGCGGCGCCGCCGGGTTGCTGGACATACTGAAGGAGAACTACGGGTTGCTGGGCGTGATGCGTCGGGAAGGAGGCGACAACTATATCGACTATCATGAGTTGCCGGGAGGCGAGAGCGGTGGTGAAACCAGGTAGGTCGATAATATGGGCGTCCGTATTGCTTGCCGGGCTGAACGGCTGCAACTCGCCGCCGCAAACTCACTCGTCGATTGAGCAGGTTCAGAAACAAATTGAAGAGGTTCGCAGAAGCGCGGACAGCGCCGCCGGGGCGCCCGCATTGAAGCGCGTCAAGGCGCCGCGGATGAGTGTATGGCTGGACAAACGTATCACCGCGAGATTCAATGATCTGGACGCGCGTTCGGCCATTGATCTGGTGGTGCAGGAACGGCCGGTGCGTTACAACACGGGCCATTCACCGGCGCAAACAGTTAAATGGTCGCCTTCGGCGTTAACTATCCGTGATCATCTCGATTCGATTACCGCCCAGGCGGACTGGATTTACCGGGTCGAAAAGGGGGTGGTCCAGGTTTACGATATTGAAACCCGTCATTTTGCGCTGGCAGCCCAGCCCGGAGCCGCACAGGCGAATATGAAGATGAGGAACCTTTCCGCATCGGACAGCGGCGGGTCGGACAACACGGTCAGCGTGGCCCTTGACCCGTATACGGCGGAACTTGCACAACTGGTGCGCTCCGTGCTCGGCATGGGAGCCGTCTCTTCAGGGGCGCAACAAATTGACCCGCGTACGTCCGTCTCGATATTGCCGGCAGCGAATCAATTGGTAGTGACTGCCAGACCAAACGCGATGCGACGGGTCGAAGCCGTAATCCAGCGATACAATTTTTCGACAAGCGCCATTGTGCGCGTGCATATCTCGATTATGGAAGTCGATGTATCGGATTCGGAAAAACACAGTTTATTGCTCGACATCATGCGGCACAGTGAAAATTTTTCAGTTGGATTGGAAGTTATCGGAGATGTGACGGGGAGCGTTGGCACGCTGTCAGGGAGTGTCGATCATGCAAACAGTAATTATCGCGGCAGTGCGCTCGTTTACAACTGGCTGAAAAGGTTCGGCGATACGAGTATCGCGTACGACGATACGATCGAGATACTGAACAATCACGTGGCGAGCATCGACGCAACGCGGACGGAGCGCTATGTGTCAAAAATCGCATTCACAGTGACCGGCAGCGGCAGTTCGGAGTCGAAGACTCCGGAAGTCGAGTTCTCGGAATTGCGCACCGGACTGGTGATTCATCTGCAACCAACAGTACAGGAGAATCAGATAACGTTACGCATGGCCTTGTCGCGTTCCACTCCGGTTGAGCGGATACCGTTCAATTTCTCCGGCATTGAAGGAGTGAATTTTGTCACCGATGACTTCAACCGGGTTTTATCGGTGTCCCTCAAGGACGGGGAACCGAGGTTGTTGATGTCTTTCTCGGAAGCCGTTGTCAGTGACAGAAAGGAAAAAATCCCGTATCTCGGCATATTGGGCAACCGCAGCGATACACGGGATCGGTCCCGGGAGACGATCATGCTCATTACAGCAAACGTGGTTCCGGGTTGATGTCCTGGTCATCCCGCGTCCGGGTCAATGGCAAGAAGGTAGTGGTGATTTATGCTGCGGCGCAGTTGCCTATATCGACCCGTGTCGGCGCATGGCAAAAGTCGCGGGAAGTCCGTCGTCACTTGGCCAGAACACATACAAAGTACTGTTTCGTAGCGGCAAAATCCGGAGAAGGAGTCGAGGTCTGGTGGTCCGCCGAAGAACGGGGTGTTTCGATTGCAGCAAGCCTGGACAACTGGTATGCAATGAACCTGGAGGAAGACGGAGAAACTGCGGACGATTTTGTTGCCATCATAGCGTTTGATACGAGCGTATATCTGGCCGAGGTCGTGGACGGACTCGTTAAAACGGAGCGTATCGTCGATGAGAACAGCGCCCCGCAACATCTCGACCGTTACCGCGCGGAAAACCGTGTCATGCACGGTTTTATGGCAGGCAACCATAGTGGTCCGGTTGCACAGTATGTCGAGCTGGTACCGCTCCCGTTCAACTTGTCGGGCAATCGTTTTGAGCGTTCGGTCGTCGTCTTTTTACGCAATCGGCTGTATCACCCGACGTATATGGCGCCGGTATTGATCCTGTTCACGATCGCTGCGCTGGGCCAGATTGATTGGGGGCGCTTGCAGGACAGGGTAATGAACCGCGCCCGCGTGGATGCGAACGAGCGGCAGGAGCCGGCTGTCCCGACTGTAAGCCATGCCGGTGGCGCAATGCTGCGTGAACTGGTCAGGTTCATGTGGCGCCTGGATGTATTGTACGGAGACGGATTGCAGCGACTGGAATTCACGTATCCGTCAAGCGTCGTGTTGGGCGGGCAGTCACTTGAATATCTGTCGCAGGCAAAGGATTTTGCGGACCGGCATCATGGTCAGCTCAGATGGAACTCGGCGGGATGGGCAATCGCTATGGAGATCCCCATGCCGGACGCTATGCAGAAAATCCCTGTGCCAACCTCAGTGTTGCTTGAAAATATGTCGCGGGGCTGGCCGGCTCTTGATCTGGTTGAGGGTTCGGTCAATGGCTATACCAGCGTCACGAGCTTCAACATAGACCAGACCGGTATTAACACATTCGATCTGATCGATATAGCGCAGCGGCTCGACGGTTATCCAGCGGTCATCAGCCGCTTGTCATGCAGCTATGCGGACTATCGTCTGTCCGATTGTGAACTGTCAATTGAAACCAGAACGTTATAGCAAGAGGCAGGTATGAAAATAACGGTAAGACGTCTGTTGCTGTTGTGTATCGGCATGTTGACAAATTCACTGGTCGTATCGGCGCAGACAGAAGCAGTATCGGCGCAGACAGAAGCAATGGATACACAAGGACAGGAGGCGCCGCCACAAGAGCGCCGGATGGAGGCGGTATCAACCGCGGCAACTCCTGACTATACGGCTTATATCCGGCCTCTCGATAAACTGCGGTCCGAGCTGTCACAGCAACAGGCGCTGCTTCAAACAGCCGTTGATATAACAACCCGCCTCGATCAGTTGCGTAATCTGGGAAGCGGATCGGACATTCTGATTCTGCTCGACGAGGATTTGAGCCAGACAGAAAGGATCCGGGCAGTCTTGTCGGATAAAAATCACGCATCACCGGATGAACTGGCCTCTATTCGCGCAGAGGTCGAACTCCTCAAGTCGATCGTTATGCAGACACGGCAACAAACCGCGCCGTCCGTTGTTGCAGACGCACAAGCGCCCTGGACGCCGGGGGCGTCAAGCATCCGGTATGTGCAAGGCGCGGACAACGCAACGGCCGGATTCGTATCGATCCTGACCGGGACGGGCGCCAGTGTCGTTCTGAAAGCGGGTCAATCCGTAAAAATCACCGGAAAAACGGTTTTGCTGGATTCGGTCGAACCCGGGTCTGATGGGCACATCCTCATACATTTTCTGGTTGACGGAAAATTGAAGACTGTCCGGTATCCGCAATGAAAAGATTTCTGTTCCAGCGTGCGCCATCGCCGGTACTTGAAACTGCATCCTTTGTCTGGACTACCGACAACCAGATCAATGATTACATTGTGTCGAATAATCTTGATGTGGTAGTGCGTCCGAGCGGAGAAATTTTTGCCGCGGAGAATGTTGACGAGCGCTTGCTGCGCGGTCTGGTCATGATCGTAAAGAGCCGGCTTAAGACAGAGAGTACGGTAAAGATGGTATCGCCTATCGAATTGCGGCAGCTGAAAAAGAAACACATCAGGAGAAGCACAGAAGTCCGGCCGGAGGAAGCGGCACAAACAGGCAACGCTACGGTCGAATATGTGCTGGCAAAGGCAGTCGACTCGAAAGCCAGCGATATCTATCTCGATATCAGGAGGGAGACCGCGATTCTGTCATTCCGCATATTCGGTGTCATCCGGCGTGTCGAACAGTTCGATGTCGAGATTGCCAAGGGTATAGCGCGCGGTATGTGGAACCGTTCAGGGCGCTCGCAGTGGGTTGAATCGGATCCGGTCGATACTGCATTTACCTACGATCACGAAGGGCGCGAGTACCGTATCCGCGGCAGTTCGCTCAAAGACACGCGAGGCAATTCAATCGTCTGCCGGGTGCGTGACCCGGGCTACATATTACCGCTTGATAAAAGTGGTTACAGCGATCACCAGACCTCGTTGATTAAACGCATCTGCATGGCGCCCGGCGGACTGATACTGATCACCGGGGAAACGAACTCGGGCAAATCGACGACAATCTCGGCTCTGATCGATTCTTCGCCCCGCAACCAGCGCATGATCGAGATCGCCGACCCGTGCGAGGTCGAGTTTGATCATTGCACTCACGTTGAACTCGACCATTACCGTGAAAATGCCAACGAGGCTTTCAAAAACATACTGGCGGCGACAGTGAGACAGAATCCGGATGCTTTGGTGCTGGGAGAAATCCGGGATGAGATCACCGCCCAGGCTGCCCAGAACATGGCGATCCAGGGCAAGCGGGTGTTCTCCACATTACACACGCAATCCTGTGTCGCCGCCATACCCCGTCTGGCCAGTTTTGGTGTGGACCATTACCTGTTGTCGTTGCGGGAATTTATTGCGGGCATTGTCAATCAGAATCTGGTGCCCCTGGTCTGCCAGCGCTGTTGCCGGGACAAGCATGGCGACTCCAACAAGGACCGCCGCTATCGCGCCCTGTTCGGGCCGGATATCCGATATATCAACGAGGCAGGCTGCGACCGATGTGTGTCTGGAGTGGTGGGCCAGACACTGGTTGCGGAAGTATATCCATTTTTTCTTGATCGCAAGGATGCGCACAAACATATTTCCAATCATGAATTATTCCGTCTTGAAACATACATGAGAGAGGAGTTCAACATCCAGTCGAAACAGGACCATGCCAAAGAGAAGGTGCGTCTCGGATTGATAGACCCCGAGAAGACGGAAGAGATAATCGGTGAATGGACGTTCGACTATGAGCTGAAATTAACAGACTTGCTGGTTGCCGATCATGCGTAAGGGGATCAGGAACTGGATCAACCGCACCCTGATATTCCCGCGTCAGCACCGGCTGCTGTTTTATTCCGTCATTGGCGCCCAACTGCGTGCCGGGGCATCGTTCGTCTCGGCTTGCGAAACGCTGGCAAAACTGACCGATTTGTTACCGGCGCTGCGTAAAATTGCAAAAGCCGGCGCCCAGGCGGGGCATGAGGGACGCTCTGTGGTTGATGGTCTGGCCGATACCGGCATGCTGCCGGAAATGGACATCGGCGTGTTTCGGATCGCCGAAGCGCGCGGCACACTGGCTGAAGCAGTGGAAGCGGTCGAATCACGGGCATCGGACAAACTGGGGTTCACCGACAGGGTCGTACTACCCAATCTCTATTATGTCTTTCTTTTCAGTATCCTGGTTTTTTTTGCATTTGAAGCGGAGGATTTTGCGAAGGGTCTTTTTTTGGCTGACAGCACGGACAATGCTGCAATCAGGCTGAGCGCCTGGCTGAACGCCTGGGGGAGCATAACGGGCGCCGGCTTTGCCGCCCTCGTGTGTGTGATCACATACGGAAAGCTGTCATGGACCGGTCCATTACGGCGCACGCTGCTGTTTTTCGACACCGAGGGACGCTATCAATTCGGGCTCCGCTTCTGTTCCCTGGCCGAAATGCTGGCCAGGAACGGGGCCAGTCATCTTGAGATACTGGATGCAGCCGAATCCGTCATGGGCGGCCGGTTCACACAACATCATATCCGTTCCGCCAGGACCGCTATGAATGTACACGGCATGGCGTTTGAAGACGCCATTGGCGGTGGTCTGTTAACGGCCGAGCATGCCGAACTACTGTCCGGTATGGCGCCGGGCGGGCGGCGCGACCTCTACCCACAGGCATTTCGCACAGTGGGGCTGGTGCAGAAAAGAATACTGGAGACACGCTACATGGTGGCGGAAGGGATGTTGCGGGCATTCCTGCTGCTGTCGATCATGCTGTTGCTCATTACGCTGGGCAAGGGAATGTACGGGACGCTCACGAATATAGCGGCATAACAGTTACACATCACGAGGAAACCAAAATGAAAGAACGGTCGGAAATGAGGAGAGAAGAGGGGTTGACGTTACCCGAAATGCTGGTATGGCTGGGCGTCTTTGCGGTGGTCGGTACATTCATTGCCGTGCAGGGTTCGGGGATTCTCTCCGGCACCCGTCTCGAGCAGGCCAACCAGGAAGTGCACAGTGTGATTCTGGCAGCGCAAAGCTGGCGCAGCCTGAAGGGCAACTATACCGGCGTGAACATCAAGCAACTGGAGGATAACGGCTACAACATCAATTTTGAGCTGAACGGCAACAAGGGAGTGAATCTGTACGATGAGGACGTACAAATCGTATCGCGTTCGGCGCAAGCAGCGGAGGTACGATATGTCACCACATCGGAAAAAGACTGTAACCAACTGAAAGCCCGGGTCGAACTTCTGCCCAACATAACAGGCGAAGTCTGCGATTCGACCGGTAACTCGAGATTGAGATTCAGTCTTTAGCCGATGAATCCGGGCGAGGTCATCATAATCCTCTTTATCATGTTCGTTCTGGCAGTGGCCGGGACGCGCTGGCAGCAATGGCGTGACGAGGCGGAGTTATCCTACGATTTCAGGGTCGCCAGTGACGTGGCTCTGCGCTATGCCAACCTCAAATGCTCCAGTCCCCCGCAAGGAGCGGTCACGCTGGATAGCGCGGCCGCCGATTTGGGGCTCGTTGTCCGGGTCGAACACCCGCAACGCTGGCGCATTCTGTTAACACCGAGGCCGGGGCTGACCGGGCCTGCAACAGCGCTTCGCTATCTGATCGCAGCCGATACCTGGCAGTGGGTGTATTTGCTTGATACCTATCCGGCTGTAGCGCGAGCGAACCATATCGATCTGCACATCAAGCGCAGGCCCGCATCCCCGAACCGGCTCGGGTTCCAGGGTCTTTTGGAAAACACACTATGTTGATCGAACGACAAAACAATGAAAACATGAACGGTGAGAGCGGTTTCACGCTCCTTGAGCTGACCATTGTTCTGGCGGTCATATCGACGCTGGCGGGCGCCTGGTATCAATGGAAGCAGTCCGTGCTGAGGGAAAGCGCCGCGCAGAAGACAGCAGATGGCATCGTGCTGATCGAAGAAGCCCTGTACAGTTATCGACTGGATCAACGCCCGACGCCCGTTGACCCCGACTTTCCGTATGAATGGCCCGTATCTCTGGGCGACCTCGACCCTTACCTGCCCGGCATCGCGCGCGGACGCAACGGAGTAGGCCAGCCCTATGACCTGATCCCGCCGCCGGCGCCGGTCATGCGCACTACGCCGATAAAAATCAAAACGGACATGCTGACGGCGGAAAGGGCGGAAGACGTGGCCCGGCTGTTCCCGTTGAATGGCAAAATCGGGCCGCTGGACAGTCCGCCGCTTGCGCCTGGCTGGGTGGTTGTCATTGTGCCGGTCCCCGGACACGAAGCGGCGCGTGAAGCGATGCTGGCGCGCGACGGAGCGAAGGACATGAGAGGTGATCTGGACATGGGCGATCACAATATCGTTGGCGTTGCCGATGAAATTGTCATTGGTAATCAGGGTTTGAACACAAATGACGTCGATCTGCTCAATCAGATGTCGGCATTGAACTGCCCCAATGCAGTGCAAATCAATGCCGGAATCGCGCGATGTGCCCAGCCGCCACAGTGCAGGATCTGCTATGAGGTAAAGAGGATACACGGCAGTGGAACGCAATGTGACCCCGATGCTGGTATACAATGCAGCGGCTGGGCATCGGGTACGGGGTCGTGGACGCCTTGGGAAATTGATGACACTGACGACCGTCCCGGCTGGTGCGAAACGCGCTACAGAGTGGAGTGCAGATAGCTGTCGCAAAACCTGAACCTGGCCGGAAACAATATGTCTGCAATAACGTTGAAATCCATGACCGCGATCGTTTCCGGTTTTTTCACGTTCCTTGCGGCCGCCTCTGGAACAGATGTTGCTATCAGTGTGGCTGAAACGAGGTGGATGCTGAACGAACTCACCGTCGCTGAAGAAGAAAGATGCAGTCCCTATGAGCGCGGCAGGCACTATTTCTACTCGCAGGATGTTGAGTCTCTCGTTGCCGAACAGCTGGGCGGCATTTATGGACCCTATACCGGAACCTGTTTTGCCTCTCTTCATGAAACCTCGATTGAACATATCGTGGCCCTCAGCGAGGCCCACGACAGTGGGTTGTGCGCGGCGCCTCCGGCTGTACGCCGCCAATTCGCCTCGGACCTGCGCAACCTGACTCTGGCTTCATCCACCGTCAATAAGGAAAAATCCGCCAGGGACGCCGCTCACTGGCAACCGCGGCGTAATCGCTGCTGGTTCGCGGCTCGCGTTATTGATGTCCGCTCAGTCTGGGGACTGACCATTGACGCCGACGAAAAGGCGGCTTTGTCAGCAATCCTCGATCAGTGCGACAGCACGGCGCTGGAGGTGACGGAGTGCCATGTTGCGGACGCCCTGATGCAGTATGACGACAACAGGAATGGACGTATCACCTGTTCGGAAGCGCGGGCGCACGGCATTGCGCCCGTGTTGCGCAGCCATCCGGCTTACGCCTGGATGACGGACGGTGACAATGACGGCAAGGTATGTGAATAAGCCGGTAAAATTCATATCCATTCCGGCATATGCGGGATCGGATTTTTCATGGTAGGATCGACGTCGGTCTGTTACTGTCAGGAGCCGCCATGAGTGAGAAAAAAAAGCTGATTGCCGAAATGCTGGAACTGCAACGCAAATTCATAGAATATGACCGCGAATCGGGCATGTGTCAGGAGAGTTACTGGATGGACGATGAAAATCATCCGCTGAACAACTATCGTAATATCTATGCAGAGAAAGCGACCCGCGTGGTCGACCTCGCCCATGAGGAGAAAGGTTCCACACGCTGACCTCTGCTCACCGCACGCGACTCTTCAGAGCGGAACATTCGGTACGCCCTGTTGATACGCCCGGCCCCTGTGCGGCAGATACGCCGGGATTATGCGCATCCGTAATAAATGGCGCACAGCCCGCCCCCGCACATTGCAGGACAATGCCACTGCGGCCGCTTACATTGTCTGGCAAGTCGGGTTGCACTTTACCAAAAATCTGCATCAGGAAGAGTTCGACTATGAATCCGATTATCAACGAGTCCAGGTCATCGCCGAATATTTGATTTTCCTCAGTCATGTCACGGACAGACTGGCGCATCAGCGACTCGACCACGAGCAACGGCAAATTTATATCTCGGTCCTGGTCGAACAGGTTGCCCGGCAGTACCAGCGTAATGTTGAGGAAATCATGGGGAGCGGCGACTACCGCGCCGGCTTCCTCGGCAGGATCAATGCCCGGTTCGATCAGTACGCGCACGGGGTATTTGACGGGGATGAGCCCGGCTATGCCGCCAGGAGACTGTTGGGGAATCGGATACAGGATATTATGGGGCAATCCCAGACCAACAAATGGGTCATCCAGCAAATCATCGACATAGACTCTCTGGATGCCGCAGACCAGGTCACAAGAGGCATAAAGCCCCTGCTGAATTAGCCCGGTTCTTCAGGATTCACCGCGAACTGCCCGGCTGACGACCGCCAGCCACGGCTGCCGGGCAATCGGAAGTCCGGCAGGCCGGTAGTAGTGATGTAATACAGAAAAACCCGCTGTTCGCAAATGCTGCCCGATCACATCAATCTCCATGTAGCAACCATACCGCTCGCCCGACCAGCCCTCGGCGTTGCCGCGAGGGTTGGACATGAACAGGATACCGTCAGTTCGCAATGTGTCGTGCAGTGTGTCCAGTACCGCGGGCAGCTTACGCCCCGGCACATGAAACAGAGAGGCATTCGCGAAAATACCATCAAAGGCTCGCGGTGGCAGCGACAAATTCAGGAAGCTCTGGTGCAACACCCCGCAACCGGAATATTGCCGGGCCATCTTACAGAATTCGATGCTGCCATCAAGTCCGATCGGTCTGTGTCCGAGACCGCGAAAGTATTTGAGGTCGCGGCCGGGGCCGCAGCCAAAATCAAGTATATCAAGCTTTTGACCGGTACGGAACGGAGCCAGGAACGCGGCATAATTCTGCGTTACATCATGGTCGATCGTACCCGCAAAAAATGAAACTGCATTATTGTCATAATGAGCCAGGGTACGGGATTCGATTTGCTCCGGATCGGTCGTGCTCACAGGTTTATGCTCCCGGCAGTAAAATGCGGGCAATGGTCAAGGCATCGGTATTTCTGTCTCGACCGGAACCCGGTAGCCTTTTTGTACGGCCGGGCGCGCAGCAATTTCAGTATACCAGCGTTTCACATTGGGGAAGTCGTCCGGATCGACCTGCTGCCATTCAAACCTGGATGCCCACGGCCACAATGCGATGTCGGCAATCGAATAATCTCCAGCAACGTATTCATTTTCTTCCAGGCGATCGTCAAGTACGGTATAGAGGCGCTGGGCTTCCACCTTGTATCTTTTTTCCGCGTACTCACTGGTTCCGGGATTGAAGTGCAGGAAGTGATGAGCTTGTCCAAGCATCGGCCCGAAACCGCCCATCTGGAACATCAGCCATTGCAGAATCTGCCAGCGCTTGTTTTCCGGCATCAGCATTGCGGTCTTGTCTGCCAGATACATGAGGATCGCGCCGGATTCCATCATACCCAAACCATTTTCTTCGTCGACGATAGCCGGAATCTTGTTGTTCGGGCTTATCTTCAGAAAATCCTCATCGAATTGATCATTTTTGCCGATGTCGATCGGATGAACCCGGTAGGGTATGCCGATCTCTTCGAGCATGATCGATACTTTGCGTCCGTTCGGGGTGCTCCACGTATACAGATTAATCATTACAGTATTCTCCTTGATTTATCGCGCATAATCGAATATCCCATTAGCCATATTTTCGACAGCCCTGCGTAGAGGTAAGCTGGTTAATACAGCGACTGACCACATTATGCAAAATCAACAGGCACCCTGTGAAAAATGACTCTCCGGTAAATCTGGGTAGCGGCATTTCCGCGTTTGAATCGAAGCATTTCGCTCTGGCGCTGCGAATTTTGTCACCTTTGGCGGAAAACGGCAATGCAGAGGCGCAGTACCGCATGGCGATCATGTATCAAAATGGCCTGGGCGTGGTGCGCAATGAGCTGATGGCGTTCAAGAATATGAAACTGGCCGCCGGGCAATCGCTTGCCCTGGCTCAGCACGGGCTGGGGTTCATGTATATGGAAGGGGACTGTGTGGACCAGAATGCGGAAAAAGCTGCATACTGGTTTACACAAGCTGCAAATCAGGGACTGGTGGGCTCGCAGGCGACCTTGGCCTTGCTGTACGAAGAAGGCCGCGGTTGTGATGTGGATCTGGAGAAGGCGAAAATGTGGTATCGCAAGGCCGGTTTTGATGACAAGGCTGATTCGCTTTGAATATTTCCACTGAACATGGCGGAACCGCTATCTCCAGCGCCCCCCAATCGCGTATGCGGCAGTATCTGCAACTGATCGCAACCGGCCCGGAATTGAGCAAATCCCTGACCGAAGCGCAGGCAGAAGATGCCATGGACATGATTCTGCAAGACCGCATCAGCCCGGTGCGGGCCGCGCTGTTCCTGATTGCGTTGCGCATGAAACGCGAAACCGATGCCGAGAATATCGGAGTTCTCAATGCACTGATGCGTAATTTGAAGACCTGTGTCACCCGCAGTCCGGAAATCCTGGCTATCGCCGACCCGTTCAACGGTTACACCCGCAGCCTGCCGGCGACCCCGTTTCTACCGGCTGTCTATGCCGCCTGCGGGTTGCCGGCCTACATACACGGATTGCAGTTCGTCGGTCCGAAGTACGGTATCACCGCCCGCATGGTACTGGATGCAGCAGGGATCAACGTCGAACTGCCCCCCCCGGAAGCCGCGCAAAAACTGGATCACGCGGATACCGGCTGGAGCTATCTGGATCAGGAGCAATACATTCCCGCGCTGCACAAAATGGTCGAACTGCGGGATGAGATGGTAAAACGAAGCTGTATTTCTACATTGGAGGTGGTGTTGCAACCCTTGCGAGGCGCCCGCGCCACCTGGCTGGTAACCGGGTTCGTGCACAAGGCTTATCCCCCGGTTTATTCGATGCTGGCCAGACATGCCGGGTTTGATGCAGGCGCCATTGTCCGCGGGGTTGAAGGAGGATGTATTCCGTCACTCAGCCAGGTATCGCGCTATTTCGGTTGTTGGGGAGATGAGGAGTTGACGCTGAACAAACTGGCGCCTGCTGAATTCGGCATAGAACGCAAACAACGGGCAATACCGGTTCCCGAATCATTTCGGGCGGATATTGAACGAACATCCTGCAACAATACCCGAATACTCAAGGGAGTTGTGGAACATACGGTTGACCTTGGCCTCGAAGCGCTGGGCAACGCCCCCGGGGGGATGCGTGACAGCCTGATTTACGGCGCCGCCATCGGGTTGAAACAATTCAGGATGGCTTCCGATACGCGCGAGGCGGCGGCCAAGGCGGCAAAAGCGATTGCCAGCGGTGAAGCGCTGGCCAGATTCAGGGCGGCCGGCTGTTAGCGGGTTTCCCCGATTGATATGGCCGCCATGAAATATCTGCCGTTAATGCACAATTTCTGCGCTTGCCATTGTCTTGTGGCAGGCGGCGGAAAAGTAGCCCTCAGGCGCGCCCGGCGTGTATTGGACGCGGGAGGTATGGTTGACGTCATCGCAATAGAATGTCTGCCCGAATTGAACGAAATCGTCCTCGCGAACAACGGCAGTATACGGCTTCGTCCCTGGCGCTGCGGCGACCTCGGCAGTCAGTACAAGCTGCTGGTAGCCGCAACGAATGACAGGGCGGTCAATCGGCAAATTGCCGGAGAAGGCAAACGCCGCGGGATTCCGGTTAATGTAGTGGATGATTCTTCGCTGTGTGATGTCATTTTCCCCACCGTCATCAACCGCGCGCCCGCGCAGATCGCCATTACCAGCGGCAGCGCCTCTCCTCAGTTCACGAACCTGCTGCGGCGCCGTATCAATCTGTTCATACCGAGCGGTTATGGCCGGCTTGCGGACCTGTTCGGGCGCTATCGCCGGCAGGTCAATCAGCGCATCAAACATCCGGCAGAGCGCAAAAACTTCTGGAACAAGGTCGTGCACGGCCACATTGCCGAAAGCGCCCTGTCGGGAAACATAGAGCTTGCGGAATCCCGCCTGCAAGCGGCGATTGATGATCACCGGGAGTTCTCGGACTGTGGAGAGGTTTATCTGATCGGCGCCGGGCCGGGCGACCCCGACCTGCTGACCCTGCGTGCATTTCGACTGCTGCAGCAAGCTGAGATCGTGATTTATGACCGGCTGGTATCGCAGGAAACCCTGGACCAACTGGAAGAGGGCAAGGAATTGATTTATGTCGGCAAGCAGCGCTCGAAGCATACCCTGCCGCAAACACAAATCAATGATCTTCTGGTGCAGTATGCCAGACAGGGGAAACGGGTAGCGAGGTTGAAAGGAGGGGATCCCTTTATTTTTGGCCGCGGCGGGGAAGAAATAGAAACGCTGGCCGAGAATCATATTCCCTTCCAGATTATCCCCGGTATAACCGCAGCGACCGGATGCGCCAGCTATGCGGGCATTCCTCTGACTCACCGTGATCATGCGCAATCGGTGCGCTTTGTAGCCGGGCAGTTGCAAAACGGGTCGGTCAATCTTGACTGGGATAACCTGACCGCCGGAGACCAGACCCTGGTTTTCTATATGGCTCTCAAGGGGTTGCCGATAATCTGCGAACAATTGATTGCTCATGGTTGCCCCCCCGACACTCTGGCCGCAGTCATTGAAAAGGGCACGACGCCGCAGCAGCGTGTTTACATCAGCGCCCTGAAAAAACTTCCCGCTGTCCTGGTCGAGAACAATATCCAGGCGCCGACCCTGACCATAGTCGGCTCCGTAGTCGGCCTGCATGCGAAGCTGGGGTGGTTCAACCGCTGATTCGAAGTTTAGGTAAAATGGAGACTATGAGGCAGTCTCATTTCATTTAAACCTGGACAATAAAGAACAAGAGCCAATGCGAATTAAAAGTGTAACCCTGGATAACTATAAGCGGTTTTCTTCGTTGTCTATTGGGGGTTTGCCCGAATCAGCGAGGCTTGTTGTCCTCGTTGGGCCAAATGGTTCCGGCAAGTCCTCGGTGTTCGACTCGTTCCTTTTGAAAGCTGACGCAGCTTTCAGTAATTATAGCCTTGACTGATGACTCCAGACAGCTATGATAGCGAGGTCCTGCGGACATTTATGAGGGATAACGAATGTATGAGGGATAACGAATGCGAGGAAAATGTTATTGAAGAAGTGATAGACAAGTGGAAGTCGCGGGTAAAGGGTTCGATAAAAACGAAAAATGTAAAGGACATCTCACGGCGCCTTTTCCAGCTAATCCGCAATGCCACGAATCTACCCAACCTCGGAAACAGGCGCGAAGAATTTGTATTGGAACACCTGATTCCGGCACTAAGCAATACGCCAAACGGTTACAGGGAGGTTCGGGAGGATGTGTTTGGTACTGGCTAATTCAGGTTGGCGGCCCAACCTGTCAGAATTGCTGGAGCCGAGAGCAAATGTTCCGTTGTCAGCAGCTGATACAAACCATACGCGGCGCAGTAACCTGCCGAATCACCAAAATTAACCACACTCAAGGGGATAAATAATTATAATAGAATTTATTCTGGCGAGACGCCTAACGGCATCCTGACAAATAGTAGACTGACCATACACGTCCCGATACCCGTTGCCCACCAGCACTCTGGCGAAAACCCCGCGCTTCTGCTTCCTGTTTTTCCTTTTTCTTAGCCTCTTCGTAGGTGAGTCCTCTGTGTAAAACTTGGCCGTCAGTACAGCCTTCGACACGTTTCCAGTGTCTGATCCTCTCTTCTGGATTTGTGGACATTCCAACACGACAAGTCATTTTCTACCCCCTCATATTGATTTACATAAACGATAAAGATTTCGGTAACAGCCCGGCTTTAACCGGAATTTGGTTCCATGGTTGTGCCCGGTTCTGGCATCGAAATCAACAAGCACGTTCCCCTCTTCGATTTCATGCACAAAAAGGTCTTTCTGGAAATCCTCCAGCATGAGAAATTCCCGGTAGCGGAAATGCTCCTCACCGCCTTCACGTTTACGCTCGGCTACTGCGTAAAGCGTTTTGCCAAGCTTTGTTCCCGCCTTAAGGCTGTGGATCCAATTCTTCTAACTGAACACGACTGGCGACATCACTCAGCCATGCTCCGTGCTCGTTCTGATCTACACAATCAGGATCAAACGATAGTTCAACACGTTGGCAGTGGTGGTTCACGATAACAGTGAATCCGCGATTTGTTCGCTGGCCTGCTGTCAGTGTCTGTCTGAAACTCCTTTCACTGGCTGGGTATTTTCCACCTGCCTCTTTGTGCGGCCATCCGTAATTCGGCAGTAGGACTTGGGGCACAAACCTGAAAGCTCTGGGAGAAGGCTCCATATGAAAAAGGGTAAGTAATGACGACGTATTCGCTCGCTGCACCTTGACCTCCCACTCACCGGCATTAGGTAGAGGCAAGTTGTTTTCTTCAATGCCGAGCAAATCCTCAAGTGTATTGCCTACACTGCCGTCGTTGTCAGGTCTTTGTGTTTTGACCCACCCTCTTTCACGAATCCGCTCAAGATCATTCGTCAATGACTCCTTTGTAAACCTCTTCATTCAGGAGGTCTCCAAAAATCAAGCAAATACTCAAATGTCACGCCCATGGTGATGTAGTTACTGGGCCAGCCGAAAATCCCGATCCTGTTTACTATATTGCGACGATCCCAGATGATAATGTTGCGCAGCTCGTAGCCCCGCTTTCGGAACTCCTCGATCAGGGACACATGGATGGTAATACGCTGGTTCTCCCACCACATATCAGGTACATTGATCACACAATGTCCTCTCGGTCGCAGAAGTGGCAGTAATCGTTGGAAAATGTCACCCATATTTTGGGTATAGGAGTCTAACGCCATGGTGCTCAAATCCCTGACGTTCTGCGAGTACTGTTCTACCTTGCCTAACTGGTCGTTATCGCGGTCGCGGCGCGATTTGTTTTTTCTCTTGCGATTCAGAAGGTTTGCGTATGGCGGTGACGTAACGATCAGACTAATTGATTTATCCGGTAACCGGGCATCAATATTAATCGCGTCGTCAGTGACCGCGATTTGTTCGGACTGCTTGAATATATCCGTAGTTCCAGCCAGTCGGTTGCGACATAGATCGATGTAAGTTTCCGATAGATCAAAACCAACCGCGTTTCTGTCGCAATCATGGGCCGCCACCAGCGTAGAGCCACTGCCTACGAATGGGTCGACGACAAGCTCACCTTTATGCGTGAACTGTTCAATCAGCCGCCGAGGCAGAGCAATGGGGAACGTCGCCGGATGAACACTCTTATCGCGAATATCCCGTTTTTCATAATTGAATTCCCAAACACCTAACTGGTTTTTCAACCACTCTTTGGCCGTCAGACAGCAGATATGTTTAGAGCTATAGTCGCACGTCCGGTCCATTCCAATTTGTATTGGCTTGTCGGTCGCATGACTGCAAGAAAATCGGTGATTTGTCTCTGGGCTCGGTCCCGACTCTACCCGAATATTTCTACTCACTGTTCCACTGGTCTCCAAAAAGCCCTGATGTTGATAAATCGCACAGTTTCAACGCCAAACCGTCGAAGCCGGGAAACGAACTACATCTCCGCCAATTCCCGGACGGCTTCAATAGCCTGTTGCACGTCCTCCCCGTCTGTGAAGTAGCCGGGAGAAAAACGGACGGTTCCGTTCTGTGCAACGGTGTCGGCATCCTCATGAACCAGTGGCGCGCAATGCAGGCCGGCGCGGACACACACCGCGTAATCCGCGTCCAGCATGGTACCGACCTGATCTGCGGGCAGGTCTTTGATATTGATGGATAGCGTCGCAACCCGGGGGCGGTCTCCGTGAGGCCCGTAAACCTTGACATTCCCGATATTCCTGAATGCAGTTTCCAGTTCCTTTATATGGGCCAGCTCTCTCTGCCTGATATGTTGCAACGCGGCGCGGCAGGAATCGGTATGGCTGACCTCCCCGCCGGCGCCATTCAGTTGTTTTTTGCCCAGTTGAGCGAACCATTTCTGCGCGGCATTCAAACCCGCAATGCCGGGCAACGCCACCGTACCGGTCTCAAGACGGTGAGGATAGTTATCCGGCTGGAACGGGGTGATTGAGTCAACACCGGTTCCGCCTACCCGAGCTGGACGAATGTAGATGTCATTATTGACCAGCATTCCACCGATACCCATGGGGCCAAACAGTCCCTTGTGGCCGGTAAAAATCAGGACATCAATGCAACAGTCCTGCATATCAATAGCCAAAACTCCGGCAGTCTGACAGGTGTCGACAACAAATATCACCCCCGCTTCACGCGCAATCTGTCCAATTGACTGTAAATCCTGGACAGAGCCGAGCACGTTTGAAGCATGGTTGACCATGATCACTTTTGTTTCGGGACGAATCGCTTTTTTTATTTCTTGTACATCGACATAACCCTGTTCATCATGTTTTACCCGAGTGACGGCAACGCCATGGTCTCGCTCCAGGTGGTTCAGTGGTCGAATAACAGAATTATGCTCTACACGAGTGCTGATTACGTGGTCACCGGACGCCAGCATGCCGAACAACGCGATGTTGAGTGAATCCGAGGCATTCTGGGTAAAAACCACATGGTTGCTGTCACTGCCGAAATTAAAAAACTGCCCCAGCAGCCGCCGTGTCTGCGACACCATCTTTTCGGCCTCTACGGCAAGTTCGTGTCCGGCGCGGCCCGGATTTACCCCGTAACCGCGGTAGAATTGATCCATGTACTCGTATACGCATTCAGGTTTCGGCCAGGAAGTGGCGGCATTGTCCAGATAGTAGTGTTCTTTCATCGGGGCCTCGCAAATAATAGTGATCCAGTGTTGTCATCCGAAGTGGCAGGCATATGACCCGCTGAGAGAAAATTATATACCCGATTGATTGGGATAATAGTCCAAAAAAATCCAATATAAGGACTTATATTAAAACTATATTTTTATAATTCGAGTATGATTAGGTTTTATAAATGGCAGAGTAGAGGATTTCAGCGCCAGATGAAACCGGATTCCCCGCAGATAGTTGCCGAAATATCCCGATCCGGGCCATATTTTGTGTGAAATTGTCATGCAGTTTTCCGCTTTAGGTGTTAAGGTTCGCGCTCTTTCAAATCATTGATACAAGTTATCGTGATTTTTTTGTTTTCTGCTTCAAACCGGTGAATTTGAATGTGGAAATTTTATGTTGATTCACCATTAATTCAGAGAAAATACATGAGTAAAGGTAAGGTCAAATGGTTCAGTGCGGCCAAGGGTTTCGGATTTATTACCCCGCAGGAAGGCGGAAGAGATCTTTTTGTCCACTATTCCGAAATTCAAAATGGCGGTGGTTATGCAACACTTGATGAAGGTCAGGAGGTCGAGTTCGAAGTCGGGCAGAGTCAAAAAGGGCCCTGCGCCAATAATGTTGTCCCGGTCCAGTAATCCCTGATACGGGACAGGGAAATGCAGGCAAGCCCGGTTGCAGCCGGGCCTGTCGGCAAAGCGCTTCGGGTACCCTGCCGGATACACGGCTTTTCCCGTGCGCTAAATCTGCAGGATCACCTTGGGCGCGGCACAAGAGCCGTTGTGGATTTCGTCGAAAGCGCCGCCCCCGTCACCAAGCGGGCGCGACTCAATCCAGTCCAGTGTACCCAGCGCCCCGCTGCGCAGCTTCTGTAGTGTGACACGCAGGTCAAGGGGAGAGTAGGTATAACACCCGATCAGGGTTATCTCCTGCAAAGTCATACGTCTTACGTCCATATTGCCCTTGTTGTCCATCAGCCCGATGTGCACAACGATTGCTCCCGGACGGGCGCTGGCTATGCTGATATTGCGGGTCCCGGCATTGCCGACGGCATCAAAGACCAGATCGTAGTGATTTTCCCGGGGAGCGTTTTCGAGCGGGTCAAAAACCTTGCAATCGGTATGGTCAATGACTGTTTGCCGCCTCAATGGATTGGTTTCAGCCAGGTCGACCTGCACCGCCCCCTTGTCCAGTAGAACCAATGCAGTCAGCAGGCCTACTGAACCGGCGCCGATAACCAGCGCCCTGGCTTCGCTGACCGGGCGTACACCGGATTTTTCGGCAAGCCATACCGCGTGCAGCGCGGTGGCGCCCGGCTCGGTCAATGCCGCCTTGCCGGTATCCATATTGTCCGGCACCGCGATCAGATTTTGCTCCGGGATGGCAATCCGTTCAGCAAAAGCCCCGGCGCGCGCCATGCCAATCAAATCCCGGCGCTCGCAGAGATTCTGGCGGCCACCTGAACAGTCATCGCATTTGCCGCAGGTAATCAGCGGATTGAGCACGACCCTTTTGCCCGGTTCACGCCCTTGCAACACGACTCCAACGGCTTCATGTCCCAGAATCAGGGGTGGTACCCGGCGCGGGTCATGCCCCAGCCAGGCGTGCATATCGGAGCCGCAAATGCCGACGGATTGAACAGCGACCAGCGCCTCATCATGATCGGGGGCCGGGTCCGGTTCGTCGCGGTAGACCATTTTCCGATTGGCCGTATAGACCAGAGCCTTCATACCTCGCCCCCTGTACTACCCGGCAGAGAAACCGCCATCAATGTGCAGTGTCTGCCCGGTGATATAGGCAGACGCGGCGGATGCGAAGAAGATGGTGATGCCGGACAAATCGCTCAATTTCCCGTTACGTCCCAGCATGGTCTGAGTGGCTCGCCGCCGTTTCATTTCGGGGTCGTCAAATACCGGGGCAGTCAGTTCGGTCGGGAAAAATCCCGGTGCAATCGCGTTACAGGTGATACCTTTCGGAGACCATGCCTGCGCCATGGCCCGCGTCAGTTGACAAATGCCGCCTTTTGACGCCCCGTAGGCCACGCTGTCGGAGAATGCGCGGGACGACTGCAGGGACGCGATATTGATGATGCGCCCGTAGCCGTTTTCAATCATGCCGGGGACAAATTCCCGACTGAAAAAAAAGGGTACGCACAGATTCAGGTTGACAGTCGCGTCCCAACCCTCAATGGTAACCTCGTCGGCGCGCTGGCGAAGGTTGATGCCGGCGGCATTGATAACCCCGTCGACACGCCCGAACGCATCCTTGCAGGATACAGCGACATCACTGATTCCCGACCGGTCGGCAAGGTCGGCGCAGACTGATCCGGCCCGTCCTCCTCTTGCAGCAATTTCTCCGACAACAAGGTCAAGTTCGTTCAGGCGTCGGGCGACGACGACGACAGCAGCCCCGGCTCCGGCCAGAACCCGGCTCATTTCGCGGCCAATACCGGAACTGGCGCCGGTAACGACAAAAACCCGCTCACGCAGGGAAAACTGGTCGAGCAGGTTATTCCCGATTGGAAGAGGGGCTGACATATGCGGCCGCGACTCTTCTACAACATCTCCCGGGCAATCCCCAGGTCGAATTCTTCGCCGGGGAAATACTTGCGCAGGCGGTCATCTCCACTGCGGGCATGGCCTTCCATGCCTTCCGCGCGGGAGATTCTCGCGGTTACCGCGCCGACATCGCGGTTAGCCTGTTGGCTCATGCGCTGGTAGGTCAGTACTTTTATGAACTTGGCTACGCTGAGTCCGCCGGTATAGCGCGCCGCTCCCCTGGTTGGCAGGATGTGATTGGGCCCGGAACACTTGTCACCGTAAGAAACCGTCGTTTCTTCTCCAAGAAACAGGGAACCGTAGTTATTCAGATTTTCAAGCCACCAGTCGAGGTCGCGGCAGTGGACTTCAAGATGTTCACTGGCGTAGCGGTCGCTGACCTGAACCGCTTCTTCGCGCGAGTCGACGACCACCACTTCACCATAATCGCGCCAGGCGCTGCGCGCAGCCGAACGGTTGGGTTCGGCCAGTCTCTCGATATACTTCGGCATCTGTTCAACGACTTTCCCGGCAAGCGATGCTGAAGTACTGATCAGCCAGGCGGGAGAATCGGGACCATGCTCTGCCTGGCTTGCCAAGTCGCAGGCGATAATCTCAGGATCGGCTGTCTCATCTGCGATGATCAGTACCTCCGTGGGACCGGCGAACATGTCAATGCCGACCTGTCCGAACAGGATGCGTTTGGCTTCCGCTACAAACCGGTTTCCCGGCCCCACGAGTATATCTGCGGGATTACCGGTGAACAGGCCGAAAGCAAGAGCGGCCACTCCCTGGACCCCGCCAAGATGAAGTATGGTATCCGCTCCCGCATAATTGGCCGCATACAGTATGGCAGGATGAACCCCGCGTTCACCATGCGTCGGGGAACAGGCAATGACATTGCGCACGCCGGCAACCCTGGCTGTGGTGACACTCATGATTGCAGAAGCGATATGCGCATAGCGGCCACCGGGTATATAACAACCTGCGGTCTGAACCGGAATCAGACGTTGTCCGCAAAAAAGGCCGGGGGATAATTCGGTTTCGAATTCGCTGATACTCTGCAACTGCGCTTCTGCGAATGCCTGCACGCGCGCATGGGAAAACTGAATATCCCGTCTGATCTGCTCGGGCAGTGATGCGGCTGCCTGTTCAATTTCCTGCTGGCTGACGACCACTTCCTTCTCCCAGCCATCCAGGTCGCGCGCATACTCCCTTGCCTTGTTCTCGCCGCCCTGTTCGATTTCCCGTAGCATGCAGCGAACGGTTTCATGCGTGTCATCCTGGCCCGACGCCGGAGTTCTGGACGCTTTTCTCAAGTATTGGATTGCCATTATCAGTTTCAGGATTTACAAATTGCGATTATTTCCCGAGGGCGTCCAGATATTCCGGCAGCCAGAGCGCAATTTGCGGGAAGACAATGATCAGAATCAAACCGATCAACTGGATCACCATGAACTGCATCATACCTCCGTAGATATCCTTCAAATCCCATTCGGGTACGACGCCCTTGAGGAAATAGGCCGACAGAGCGACCGGCGGCGATAACCACGCGGTCTGCAGGTTCACCGCAACGAGAATCCCGAACCAGATCAGGTTGAATCCGAGGCTATCGATCAATGGTAGCAGGATCGGCACGATGATCAGCACAATCGGCACCCACTCCAGCGGCCAGCCCAGCAAAAAGATCAACAGCATCACTATTGCCAGGACCGCGTATGGCGACATATCCAGTGTCAACAAGACCTCGGTCAGCATGGTTGGCGTACCCAGCCTTGCGAATACGGCCCCGAAGAAATTCGAAGCGGCCACCAGCACCAGTATCAGGGCCGAGATTTCCAGGGTTTTGATCAGCGCATCCTTGAATCCCGGCCAAGTCAATTTCTTGTAGGCCAGCGCGAGCAGGAACGAACCGAAAGCGCCCATGCCGGCGGCTTCTGTCGGGGTGGCGAATCCGAGCAGGATGCTGCCCAGCGCAAAACCGACCAATGTGGCGGGCGGCACCAGACCCAGGAAAAACTCTTTCCAGACATGAGACATTGACGCCGGCTGCAGATCTTCGGGCAGGGGCGGCCCCAGGGACGGATTGATCTGGCAACGGAGCAGCGCGTAGCCGGTATACAGGAAAGCCAGCATGAATCCCGGAATGATGGCGGCGGCAAAAAGGTCGGTGACCGGCACTTCCAGAATCGGTCCCATGACCACCAGCATGATACTGGGCGGAATCAGGATTCCCAGCGTACCGCCCGCGGTAATCGACCCGGCCGAAAGTTTCACATTGTATCCGGCGCGATTCATGGTTTTGGCGGCCATGATGCCGAGAATGGTAACCGAGGCGCCGACAATACCGGTCGCGGCGGCAAAGATGGTAGAGACAAAGAGTACCGCGATATAAAGGGCGCCGCGGGTGCGGGACAGGGTGAGCTGCACCGCGTTGAACAGCCGCTCCATCAGGCCGGCCTGTTCCATCAGGATACCCATGAAAATGAACAACGGCACCGCAGCCAGTGTCTGTTCCAGCATGACCCCGGAGAACTGGAACGTCATCAGATAAAAAACCAGTTCACCAAATCCCCACAGGCCGAAGGTCATGCCGAGGAAAATCAGGGTAAACGAAATCGGGAAGCCGACAAAAATGGCAAACAACATGCAGGCGACCATGACCAACCCGATATATTCGGGTTGCAAATTGATCAGTGCATCCATCATCAGACTGGCCACCGTCCACGGGTGACCGCATACCAGCATTTAAGCAGCTCGGATATGCCCTGCATCAACAACAGCACAATGCCGGCCGGGATAGCGCTTTTTATCGGCCCCATGTAGGGCATCCAGGCCGTATCCATGCCGCGCTCTGCGCGGTCAATCGCGGTCCAGGCATAGTCGATCGACATCCACAGGAAAACCAGCAAGCCGGGAAAATAAAACAGCAGGTACAGCGTACCATCCACGATTCCCTGGGCTTTCGGGGACCAGTTTCGGTAGATGAAATCGGCGCGGATATGTACGCCACGTGACAAGGCATAACCGGCGCCCAGCATGAACATCGAGCCGTACAGCATGCGGCTTACATCATATGCCCACATCGTCGGGGCGATAAAGAATTTGCGGGCGATGACCTCATAGACCATAGCCAGACACATCGGCACCAGAAACCAGCAGACCAGTTTCCCCACCCGCAGGCTGGTACGGTCTATCCAGACTACCAGACAGGCCATCCAGGGTGGCATGTCGTCCGGCATTTTACCCGGATCCGCGGAACGGCGTTCCGCTATCAACTCGTCTGCGATTTCGAGTTTGTCCGGGATAATTTCTTCAGCCATGGCTGTGACGCCTCAATGTTTGCAGGACACAGTAAACCCGCTTTTGGGCGCAGTCGGGATTGTTTGCGGATGACACCGATACGGGTCCCCGTATCGGTGAATCCTTCTGCTGTGCCCCGGGGCGCACGAGGCGAATTTATTGCGCCATCATCTGCAATTGTTTGGCGTAGGCCTGTCCGAGGGCCGCATTTGATGTTTGCGCGCCCGCCCAGAAAGGAACCGCGATATCGGCAAATGCTTTTTGGGAATTCCAGACCTCGGCAAAGAACTCGTTCTCGGCGGCATTTTTCTCCAGACTGGCCTTCGCCGCATTCATATAAGCCGGGAAATAATCCGCCGGCGTATCATGAAGAATGACGCCGTGATTTTCCGTCAGGTCTTTCAGCGCCTTGCCGTTTTCATAGATTCGATAGCTCATGGCCCGGATCAACGAGGCGTCGGCGGCAATATGGATCGCGTTCTGCTGGTCTTCGGTCAGGTCGTTCCAGACATCACCATTGATATAGAGATCCGCATTGACCACAACCTGATGAAGTCCTTGCAAGTAGTAATGTTTCAGTACTTTCTGAAAGCCGAACACACTGTCCGGTTTCGGACAACACCATTCTGCGGCGTCAATGGTACCCTTTTCCAGCGCAGGAAGGATGTCGCCCCCTCCCATTGCCACGCTCGCTACGCCAATATCCTTATAGGTTTGGCCGGGAATGCCCGGCGGGGTGCGGAAACGATATTTGCGGAAGTCATCCATACTGTTGATCGGCTCCTTGAACCAGCCCAGCGCTTCCGGGCCGACAGGCTGGAGCATGACGCCATGGATATTCATACCCATTTCATCCCACAGGCGGTCGTACAATTCGCGACCTCCCCCATTCATGAACCACGAGATAAAGGCAATGTTGTCGATGCCCACGCCAGCGCCTGCAACCGGAGAACCGAACAACATGGCGGCCGGGTGTTTGCCGGACCAGTAGTGCGTCCAGGCGAAGCCGGCTTCAACGAGACCCTTGTCCACCGCATCAAGAATATCCCGGCCACTGACGATAGCGCCGTCGGGCAGCACTTCAATCTGCACCTCGCCGTTGGTCAGGGTGGCGACATTCGCGGCAAAATCCTTCAGCATGACGATTTCATCCGCTTTGGTCGGCAGTACGGACTGCACCCGGATTTTTACTTCCGCGATTGCGCTGGTACCGGCAAGCATGGACAGTCCGACCAGGGTAGCTGCCACTCGTTTGAAAGTTTTGATCATTTGTACTTGTCTCCTGATTATATTTGGTTTTTGGTTTGGATGGTTTCAGATTGGTCTCCCGAAAAGCCCGGGAAATACAAAACCAAAGAGTCCGTCCGGTGAAAGAACAGGCTTCGTCTAAAATACAACTGGCCACGAAACGCTGCCATTGCCGCCGTATTTTGACATATAGAGCGACCGTTGGCAATTTTTGTTCGCGATTATGTCGGGTTGCGTACGAAATGAATTCCTGCCAGGCTGTGATTCCCGCGTTCCGACAACCCGGCTGTGGTGTAAAATACAATATGCCCATTCCAGAAGGGCGCCCACTTATTGATTTTCCTGCCGCCATGACCAGCCCGGATTTGAAACAACGTTACAGCAGGCAGATGCGCCTGCCGCAGGTCGGCGAACAGGGGCAGGATAAGTTGATCAATGCTACGGTGCTGATCGTCGGCATGGGAGGTCTTGGTTCACCCGTCGCATTGTATCTGGCTGCGGCGGGAACCGGGCGGCTCAGGATCGCGGATTTCGATGTGGTGGACGAATCCAACCTGCAACGACAGATTATCCACCAGCATGCCGACATAGGCCAACTGAAAACCGAATCTGCCGCCGCTTCATTGCGGGCAATCAATCCGTCCATTCATATCGAAACCCTGGATTACTCGCTTGATTATGAGGATTTTATCAGGCACTGTAGCCATGTTGACCTGATCATGGATTGTACCGACAACTTCCCGACCCGGTTTGTCCTGAATGATGTTTCGCTCAAGACCGCAATACCCCTGGTCAGCGGGGCGGCAATTCGCTGGGAAGGCCAGGTTACGACGTTCGACCCGCGCAAAGAACACAGCCCGTGTTACCGATGCCTGTATCCGGATACCGGAATCGAGAGCGCGACCTGCGCCATGGAAGGTGTAATCGCGCCGGTTACCGGAGTGATTGGCACGATGCAGGCGATGGAAGCGGTCAATATCCTGCTCGGGCAGGGACAGCTTCACGGGGTGGTCTGGCTGTTCGACGCCCGCCTGATGGAATGGCAGAAAATGCAGCTGCCCAAAAATCCGCATTGCCCGGCTTGTGGACGGCCTCGGGCAGACTGACTGGCCGGGCGGTACACGGCGTCCCGCAAACAGGGTCAGCAGGACGCAAACCGGCGCCGGAAAAATCAGTACGGCGCCTGTTACGCAGGTATGATTACCCTTGATTCCAGTAATTTGATGATCGTTTCGACGCACTGACCAATATCATTCTCCGCGGTATTGATCACCAGATCGGCGTTTTCCGGCTCTTCGTAGGGCGACGAGATGCCGGTGAAATTGGCAATCTCTCCCTTGCGCGCCCGTTGATACAGACCCTTCACATCCCTGTTTTCACACACCTCAAGAGGGCATTGGCAGTAGATTTCGATAAAATCCCCGGCATGGCCAAACATCGTCCTGACCCGTTGGCGATCGACCCGGAAAGGGGAAATCAGGGCGGTCAACGCAATTACCCCGGCCTCGACAAACAGTTTTGCCATCTGGCCGACGCGGCGAATATTCTCGCTGCGATCATTGTCCGAAAACCCGAGGTCGCCGCACAGACCATGGCGTACATTGTCACCGTCAAAAACGAACGTTCTGCACTCTCTTTGGAACAGCAACTCCTCAACCGCGTGCGCAAGGGTGGATTTGCCGCTGCCTGACAATCCGGTAAACCAGATGACCGCGCTGTGGTGGCCATTTTGTTGCCGGCGCCGACTGCGGGTAACGGTCGGTTGATGCCACACGGCATCAGGTGACGTGGAGCGCGGCATAGCGGTCAGACAGAGGGGTCGGTATATCCCGGGTAACCACCCGTCCTGTCAGGACAGGCATGATTTTGCTGCGCTGTTTTACTGCCCCTGCCCTGCCATATCCATCATCGCGTGCAGCAGGACGTTGCAACCCGCCTCCAGATCTTCCGGCGTCGCCGATTCCTCTTCATTGTGGCTCAGTCCGCCTTCACAAGGCACGAAAATCATTGAAGTCGGGACGTTTTGACATACCTGACAGGCATCATGGCCCGCCCCGGAAACGATTTTCTGATGACCGTAGCCAAGCATTTGCACGGCTTTTGACACCACCTCAATGCAACCCGGATCAAAGCGCACGGGAGGCTTGTACCAGATTTCCTCACTTTTGATCTCAAGGTCATGCTGTGCGGCGACCGCCTCAACGCGGGCCTTCAGAGACGCCGCCATTTGTTTCAGCGCGCCATCATCCGGGTTGCGCAAATCGACCGTCAGCGTGACTTCGCCGGCAATGGTATTGCGTGAATTTGGTAAAACCGAGATTTCTCCCACCGTACCGACCGCTTCGGGCGCATGTTCAAGCGCGATGTCCCGCACAGCCTGAATCAGGGCAGCTGCCCCGCTCAGCGCATCCCTTCGTCCAGCCATCGGTGTTGACCCGGCGTGGGCGTCCTGACCACAAAGGGTGATGTCGAACCAGCGTTGCCCCTGTCCTCCGGTAACTACGCCCACCTGATCGCCATCACGTTCCAGTATCGGCCCCTGTTCTATGTGCGCCTCGAACAGCGCCGTCATCGGGTGGTTGCCGCACTCCTGTGAACCCATATAGCCGATTCGCTCCAGCTCCTGTTTAATCGTCCTGCCGTCCGCATCCCGGCGTGACCAGGCATATTCCTTGTCGAACAAACCGGCGAAAACCCCGGAAGCGATCATCGCGGGAGCAAACCGGGAGCCTTCCTCATTAGTCCACATTACGACTTCCACCGGCGCCCGGGTTGAGATATTGTGTTGATTCAGGGTACGTATCACTTCGAGGGCGGCCAGAACCCCGTAAATTCCGTCGAATTTGCCGCCATGCGGTTGGGTATCCAGGTGACTGCCGGCGCATACAGGCGGCAATTCACTATGGGTTCCCGCCCGCCGGGCAAATATATTGCCCATGTCATCTATCGTTATCTCCAGGTTTTCCGCCTTGCACCATTTTACGAACAGATCCCGGCCCTGCCTGTCTTCATCGGTCAGCGCAAGCCGGCGGGAACCGCCTTTTTCACCGGGCCCGATCTGCGCCATGGCCATAATACTGTCCCACAGGCGCCGGCCATCCACCCGCAGGTTTTGTACGGAAGTCATGTTTGTATCCCGCTCATACCGGTTCGCGGCGCAACGCCTGACACAGGCAGTGCACCCCCCCTCCGCCGAGGGTGAACATCGACATATCAGGAGCGAATACCTGATAGCCCAGCGCACGCATTTTCTCATTCAGCCCGACACTGCCGGACATCGACAGCACCTTTTTGTTGCCGAGAGCAACCAGATTGACGCCAAGATCCCTGGCTTCACTGAACCCCACATCGACAAAATCAAAGCCTTTCTTTTTCATCCAGTCGATCACCCATCCTTCCAGCGCATCCAGACAGGCCACCACGAGCTTTTCATCCAGTGGAACGACCAGTCCATCCATGTGCACAAAAAGCGCGGGAATCGGCGCTACCTCACAATCCCAGCCCTCGGCGCGAACAAATCCGGCAACCTGCTCGGCGCCCGCCTGTTCCGAACGTTCTTCGCCGTGGCCAATCAAAACCGCGCCGGGTTCAAGGATAACGAAATCTCCACCTTCAAAATGTCCGGCCGTGACATAATTCCAGATCGGAATATGGTTCTGCTGATAAAACCGGATCGCGGTGACGTAGTCTGCACGGCGGCATTTCAATTGCATGTGGCAGATCAACGCACCCCAGGGCGTCATGGCGCTGGAATCCCGGGCGAAAAAATTGCGGTGCAAAACCGGGTCCGCGTCCAGGTAGTGACAGGTAACACCCGCTTCTTCCTCATAGATGCGCACCATTTCACGGTGCTGTCTGCGGGCCAGATCAAAATCGAATTCGATCCCGGTTTTATGCTGGTTCCTGAGCGTGCGCCCGATCAGCGGCCCGGCTTCGACCCACCTGAAATAATCGGGCTTGCCCAGCAACACATCCGTCAGGACACCATAATCATTGTCGATACCCCAATAATCCGCAGGATACTGTCTGGCTGTCATTTTTTATCTAACCCCGTGTTTTCTTGTTCCGGATCAATACATACAATAATACAGGACTCGCCAAAAAGCCCGTGTGAGTCGCCGATAATACCCCATCGGCATCAGAAAAACATTCTATTATATTCCCGCTTTTGCTTGTCAATTTCGCATAGCGCCCCGAACAGATCCAGTGATTTCACACAAAAAAACCCGGAATGCCCTTGCTGAACTGTGCTGATTGCCTTTACACTCTCAACTTATCAGTTGAAGTAACGGGATAATGCGCTGTAGGGCGACCTTTTTCCTCTTGTTGTTTCGCCGCCGTTAAAATGCAGTCAGACAGGGGACCTGAGCATTTCCATTACCGATACCGATCCGGATTTTCCGGATCATAACCTGCTTTACCCAAATATCACGAAAACCGGAGTGCAGAAATGAAAAAAGCAAACAAGAAACTTACCGTGGCGTTGATTGCCAGCGCCATGGGCGCAAGCGCCGCCGCCCAGTCGGCCGATATCGTGGTCGGAGTGCCGAACTGGCCCACCGTAGCCATGACCGCGGATGTCCTGAAGGTAGTCATTGAAGACAACTTTGGACTCGAAGTGGAATTGCAGAATGGCACCAACCCGATCATATTCGAAGCGATGGACAGTGGCTCCATGCACGTCCATCCGGAAGTCTGGTTGCCCAATCAGGACAACCTGCACAATACCTTCGTCACGGAAAAAGGCACGGTAGCCATGAATCCGAACAGTGTGGGGGGGCCTCAGGCAATGTGCGTGACCCGGGGAACGGCGGAAAACACCGGTATCCGGGCGCTGTCCGAACTGTCCGACCCGGAGATGGCCGCCAATTTCGACAGGGACGGCAACGGCATGGGCGATATATGGATTGGCGCTCCCGGCTGGGCCTCAACCAATATTGAAAAAATCCGGGCAAAAAGTTACGGCTATGACGCGACCATGGATTTGCGTGAAATGGACGAAACCCTGGCGTTGGCTGAAGTGGACGCCGCGATCGCGCAAGGGGAAAACATCGTATTTTTCTGCTACAGGCCGCATCACATGTTTACACTGTATGATCTGGTGATTCTCGATGAACCTGCATACGATGAATCGAAATGGACCATCGTGCAACCAACTGATGATCCGGACTGGCTGGAAAAATCCAGCGCGCCCACAGCCTGGAACGTAGCCCGCTTGCATATTCATTATGCGACCAGCCTGAATGACTCTCATCCGGAAGTGGCGTCATTGCTGTCCAACGTCGCGCTGGATTCAGATTCGTTATCCGACTGGGCTTACGCGATCGTTGTCGACAAGGTGGATAACGCCGAGTATGCGAGACAGTGGGTGATGGATAATGCCGACCTTGTAAATTCATGGTTATAAGCAACCATAACCGGTGGTTTTGAATGGACGGGCGGCACAGTTGTTATGTGCCGCCCGTTTTTGTTTGCAGAACCGGGCATCCGGGTGAGGGTAAGGAGACATCGTGGAAAACATGAATGACGTGAGCAAGCAGGTCATACGTCTGGATGATGTATGGAAAATATTCGGGGAGCGTGCCGCCGAGGCCATGCAGGCTGTGCAGAATGAAGGACTGTCAAAACCTGAAGTGCTTGAAAGGTACGGTTGTGTAATCGGGGTCGCAAAGTGTACGTTCGAGGTCCATTACGGTGAAATATTCTGCGTAATGGGATTGTCGGGCTCCGGCAAATCAACTATGGTGAGACATCTTAACCGACTGCTCGAACCAACCTCCGGCCAGATCCATGTGCTCGGAAAGGACATGATGGCGCTGAATGAAACCGAGTTGCGTAAAATGAGAGCGGCGCATATCGGTATGGTATTTCAGCATATGGCGCTGTTCCCGCACCGTACAGTACGTGATAACGTCGCGTTTCCGCTGCAAGTGCAGGGAGAGCCGAAATCCAGACGCTGGGAAGAATCCCAGCGCTGCCTCAGTATGGTCAACCTGGATGGATATGAAGACCGTTACCCGAGAGAGTTGTCGGGAGGAATGCAACAGCGCGTTGGTCTGGCCCGGGCATTGGCTTCCGATCCGGAAGTATTGTTGATGGACGAACCGTTTTCGGCGCTGGACCCGCTGATCCGGCGCCAGTTACAGGAACAGTTCATGGCGCTATCGGCCGAGCTTGGCAAAACAACGGTCTTTATCACCCATGATCTGGATGAAGCCATCAGAATAGGCAGTCGCATCGCCATCATGAAAGACGGCGTGATCGTGCAGATTGGAACTCCGGAAGAAATAGTAACCAATCCGGTGGATGACTATGTGGCCGATTTCGTCGAGGGCATTTCCACGCTGAAACTGATTTTCGCTCATACCATCATGGTGAAGATGGATGAGTATCAACCTGAGCGAGGGGATGATCTGTCGATGTCTCCAAGAGCGCCTCATGATACCGATCTCTCTGGATTGATAGACTTGTCCGCGACTACCGATCAACCCATCATCATTACGGATGACGGCAAGGATGTCGGAGTAGTTAACAAAACCACGCTTCTCAAAGGCATAAAAGGGGGTGACAACTGATGCAGGAAACCGGCATTGTGCCCGAGGCAAATACATTGGGGGGTTCGGTACGGGACTTTGTCGGAACCGGCGGCTCTTATTACGAAAAGGAGTTCGACAGGATCCAGTCTGCCACGAAATTTCCATGGAGCTGGAATACGATGGCTGCTGTGGCCGGCCCTTTCTGGGGCGCGGCGAGGGGGCTGTGGGGGTATTTCTGGACTTTCACGGTACTCGAAATTCTCGCGCTTGTGCAGATAGGTAAAGGTCTGTGGGGGCAGCTCGGGGCGGACAAACTGGTCAGGGCGGAAAGGCTGACGGAAAAATATACCGAAACAATAGCTCAGGCGGATACGGCCCGGGCAGCGGGAGAATCCGGCGCGGATGCCATTTATACGCGCGCTGAAAACCTGAAAAAAGTGATTGACCGCCTGACTGAGGAAGCCGCTGCAGCCTCGGCAGGGGCGCTCGGCTATCTGCTGGCCGGCATCGCGCTGTTTGTCGTTTTCAGGGTAATACAGGGTTTTTACGCGAATCGCAGATACGAACAACAATATCTGGTCTGGCGGGCCGAGCCGCAAACCACCCAGTCCGGGTTTCATTGGCTCTGGGCAGGGTTTGGCGGGTTGCTTTGGCTGGCGATCGTTCCTCTGACCCTTTACAAGTTTACGGTCGGCAAAATAGCGCCCGCCCTGACACCCTGGGTGGGGCTGTTTCCGGTTGAGAAAAAACAATACTTTTCACCGATCTCGACCTGGATGGATGAGGGGTTCGACAATATTTCCCTGCGTTTCGGCGATGTTTTCGATGGTGTGGTGGCAGGCATAAGAGCCGTGCTGGATGGTCTTGAAACGGTATTTGTCGATACTCCCTGGCCCGTTGTAATGACCGTCATACTGGTTACCGCGTGGCGTCTGGCCGGCCCCCGGGTCGCCATATTTTCCGCGGCTGCGCTGGCCTATCTCGGTCTGTGCGGCTTGTGGGAGACCAGCATGATAACGGTAGCGCTGCTGGGAGCGGCTGCCTTTTTATGCCTGTTGATCGGCATTCCTCTCGGCATCTGGTTCGGCAAGAGCCAGCGCGCCTACAATGCCGCTCTCCCGGTTCTTGATTTCATGCAGACCATGCCGGCATTCGTGTATCTGATTCCGATTATCGCTTTCTTCGGCACCGGCAAGCCGCCTGGCGTGCTGGCAACCCTGATTTTTGGCATGCCGCCGGTAGTCAGGTTGACCGCACTCGGAATGCGCGGCGTCCCGGAAAATACCAAGGAGGCCGCAATCGCGTTCGGCGCCACCAAGTGGGAAATGATGAGGGACGTTGAAATTCCCCTGGCGATGCCCTCCATCATGACCGGAATCAACCAGACCATATTGATGTGTTTGTCGATGGTGGTGATCGCGTCATTGATTGGCGCCAAGGGTCTCGGCCAGGATGTGCTGATAGCGCTGCAATACGCGGCCAAGGGACAGGGCATGCTGGCGGGGCTGGCGATACTGTTTGTCGCTATGGTCATTGACCGCATCATCCAGGGGCACTACCGCCGTTCTACCCAGGGGCGCTGACCCGTCACCGGTCGGTCGGAATCCGACAGGTTGCAGATGGCGATATTTGCGCGCCCGACCCGAGACGGCTGATTACCGGGTCGGGGCTTGTGCGAGTAGCCGGACAATGAAGCGCTCGCCCAGTTCAAGCAAATCGGGTTCCGTACCGTTGTGCTCCCTCATCCCTTTGATGATTTTGCGGGGGATGCCCATGCCCATATGTTCCAGATACCGGTAGTCGCGCATCACATCCTTCAATAACTGGTTGCGCGCGGCGCGCGTCCCGAACCGCATGCGTTGCGGCGTTATGCCATTCGGCAGTCGGCCCGGTGAGACAATTTCCAGGCGGTCACTGTAAACCGCTAACTCAATATCGGTGCTCGTGAGCAGGTAATCACGGTGGATCAGAGCGTTAACGATGCCCTCGCGCAGCGCATCGGAAGGATAGAGCGGACTCTCTACCCGTCTTCCGTCTTTTGCCTTGACAACCACACGTGTGTTGCGTTGCACAAAATACAGAGCCTGTTCGACGAGGCCGTTCTCAACAATTTCGCCGCCTTCATTCAGCAAGGGCGTCATGGGGCCACGCAGCGCAGCGCGCTCCTGCGCGCCATAGTCCTGTTCCGTTCCGGGATATGCAACAGCGTCTATGCCGGCATGAGGCAGAAACCGGTTCGGCGTCCTGCCGAACAACAACATGCCGCCCACGGTTACGCCTTCCTCGGTCATGACTTCGGTGTTAGTGAGAAGTGACTGCCACGCCTTCCGGTCTTCATCGGCAGGCACATCCTGCTGGCGAATGCCGCCGAAATAGTTTCGCAGCCGCCTGCGATCCAGGTTCGCGAGCCCGGCGCCCGATACGGGCCGCAACTCGGCCCGTACAGAACCTCGCCGCTGAAACAAGCGCGCGAGCTCTTCCTGACTTGCCTCCCGGCTCTGCGTCCCGACCCGCACCAAATACCGGTTACTGTTGTTGTGCCAGAGCGCATGCACATCATAACCGCGAGTCACGCGGACAACCGCAATATCGTTATTGTCTATGGCGCCACGAACCACTTCGAAGAACGGAAAGATTGGCGGTCTGACCTTGTCGCGGCATACATTCATCACCCATTCTTCGAGAGCGTTTCGAGTCAGTCCTGTGACCGTTCCGTCATCTTCAACACCGAGCAGTACCGTGCCGCCTTCCAGGTTCGAGAAAGCGACCAGCTCCTTTGCGAGTTCCTGCGCACGCAGATCGTCCCTCTTGAATTCCACCCCGGAATTCTCCCCGTTCCTTATCATTTCCAACAATTCGGTGTGCGTTGTCATAGCTCAGAACCCGTATCCGGAGCGGCGCCTCTCGAACGTTGCCCTGACGTCTTTTAATTTCATCGTAAAGCCCCCCGACAGATACAGGCAAGACGCCATCGCATCTTTCACGGAATCACTACACTGCAGAAATCAGGAAAATGACAAAGAGCGCTACCAACCCGACGGGTATCAGTACTCCAGCCCAGTCTTTGGGCGCGTTTTTGTCCTGTTCCAGCCGGGGTTTGATTCGGGGCAGAAGCCAGAACATCAAAACGACCATGAAAATGCCGATAACGACTTTTTCCCAAGTATCCATTTTCTGATTATCTGCTGATTATTTCGGGTGCATCAAAGGTGGCGACGGCGGGGCGTCTGCTGCTGATCGATCGCTATTATACCTGTCACTGACAGAAAGCAGGTAATAATTACCCGTTCGGGATAAACCGGGAGCCGATCAGGAATCTTCCAGGTAGCGGGGATATGCCGACACGAAGCGGTCTTGCCGGGCGTCGCGAATGGGTGGATAGCCTGTAAACACGGCGGCCAGAACGGCGGTCAACAGAACCAGCGCTCCAGCCTGATGGGCTACACCCAATGTCACGGGGACGTTCAACAGCAATGTGGCGATACCCAGCACGATCTGGACTGCCCCTGCCAGCAAGACAGCGACCGCGCATGCCCGCATCCGGTAGTCCCCTTGCCGTGCCAGCGCCCCGGCATAGCAGACAACGAGGACCAGCAGCGCTGCCGCGAGACAACGATGAATAAACTGGATCGTAACGGGATTCTCGAATATGTTTTCCCAGGCCGGTGACAGCGCCAGAATTCGATCGGGTATCCACTGTCCGCCCATGAGCGGGAAGGTGTTGTAGATAAATCCTGCGCGCGTTCCTGCGACAAAGCCACCGCTGACGATCATGAGCAGAACCATGCCCAGCAAGAGCGCGCCGAGCCAGACTGCGGATTTTGGGCGGGACAGGCGCCTGGAATGCAGCCCGATGATCATACGAACGAGATAGGCATAAATGATCACGGCAATGAGCAGGTGCGCAGTCAGTCGATAGTGGCTGACAGCGGGAATATCAACGAGGCCGCTCTTTACCATATACCAGCCCATTATCCCCTGGATGGCGCCCACCAGAAAAAGCAACCACAGTCTGATTGCCAATGCGACCGGTAATTTTTTCAGGAAAAGGAATACGAGGAAAGGCGCCAGAAAAATCAGTCCGATTATTCTCCCCAGCAGGCGATGGGCGAATTCCATGAGGTAAATGAACCTGAACTCCGCCAGCGTGATCGAGTGGTTGACCAGTTTGTATTCAGGGAATTGGCGGTATTCTGCAAACGCCTGCTGCCATGCCCGTTCAGTCAGCGGCGGGATACTGCCCATGACAGGCTGCCAGTCCACCATGGACAGCCCGGAACCGGTCAGTCTGACGGCGCCGCCCAACAACACCATGGAGAATACAAGGATAGCGCATGCAACCAGCCACAACGTTACCTGTTTGCGGTCACGGTCCGTCATCACGGTCCTGCCTTATCCGACTGTTCGCACAGACGCCCCGCCCTGTCTATTGCCAGCTCTGAAAGACCAGTGAACAATTTGTGCCGCCGAACCCGAAGCTGTTGGTCATCGCGACATCAAAGTCCAGGCCTGTTCTGGTTTCAAGCACGATCGGAAATCCGCTTGCGTCAGCGTCCAGATTGTGGACGTTGGCGGAGGCGGATATAAAACCATGCTCCATCATGAGCAGGGTGTAAATCGATTCGTTCACTCCGGCGGCGCCCAACGCATGACCACTCAGCGATTTGGTGGCGCTGATCGGTGGACAGTCGTTGCCGAACACGTCGGCGAGCGCCTCCAGTTCCTTGATATCTCCGGCTGGGGTGCTGGTGCCGTGGGCATTGATATATTGAACCGGACGGCGCAGGTCGCTGATTGCCTGTTTCATACATCGGACTGCGCCTTCACCGGAAGGCTGCACCATATCGTAGCCGTCGGAAGTCGCGCCATAACCGACCAGTTCAGCGCAAATATGCGCTCCTCTTCTTTCGGCATGTTCGAGTTCTTCGAGCACGACCACACCGGCTCCCCCCGAAATGACAAACCCGTCGCGGTCGCGGTCATACGGCCTTGATGCCTGTTGCGGGGTTTCATTGTAATTCGAGGACAGGGCGCCCATGCCGTCAAACAGTACCGATAACGACCAGTGAACCTCTTCACCTCCCCCGGCAAACACGACATCCTGTTTCCCCATCCGGATCAACTCCGCCCCGTGACCGATACAGTGGGCGCTGGTGGAGCACGCCGAGCTGATTGAATAGGAAACCCCCTTTATCCTGAATGCCGTGCCGACACAGGCGGGAATGGTACTGGCCATCGTTTTCGTCACCATGTAAGGGCCGACGCGTTTGACGCCGCGCTGGCGCAACGTGTCGGCTGCCCTGACGATATTTTCAGGCGAGGCGCCGCCGGTTCCAAGCAACAGCCCGGTGCGTTCGCTGCTGACCATTTCCTGTTTCAGTCCCGAATGGGTGATCGCCTCCTGCATGGCAATGTACCCGTAGGCGGCAGCGTTTCCCATAAAACGGTAGAGTTTGCGGTCTATTATTGATTTGGCATCAATGTTGACGGCGCCGTGAATGCGGCTGCGCATACCCAGTTCGGCGTATTCTTCACAGTGTGTGATACCGGACTGCCCCGACATCAGCGCTTTTTTGACTTCATCTTTGTTGTTGCCCAGGCTGCAAACAATACCGAAGCCTGTTATTACTACTCTTTTCATGTAAAGCTCACCACGCCTTTCACCATTCAAAATGAGTCCACGTTCTGAAACAGCCCAACTCGCAGACCGGTGCAGACGTAGACTTGCTTGCCGTCTGCCAAAACCTCTCCGTCCGCGATTCCAACGACCAGACTGCGCATGATCACCCGTTTGAAGTCGATTCTGTAGGTAACCAGCTTGTTGGCGGGGGTTATCTGGCCGCTGAACCGGGTTTCACCGGAACCGAGCGCCCGGCCATGACCCTTGCCCCCTCTCCATCCCAGGGAAAAGCCGACCAGTTGCCACAACGCATCCAGTCCCAGACATCCCGGCATGACCGGGTCCCCCTCGAAATGACAGTTGAAAAACCACAGGTCCGGGACAATATCCAGCTCGGCAATGACACATCCCTTGCCGAATTTGCCGCCATCTTCATCAATATGCGTTATGCGGTCGAACATCAACATGTTCGGCAAGGGCAGCTGTGCGTTACCGCAGCCGAACAACTCGCCATGACCGCAGGCCAGCAGTTCTTCCTTGCTGTAACGGCTTTTATAAAGGCCAGGATTCATGTCCACGCGCCGGTCAAACAACCGGGTTCCAGCCTGATCTTACCCGCTTCACGCTCTCCTCCCTATCGATCATTTCGTTCGCTGATTCGGGGATGCAACGACGCCAGGCGGACGTTGCCTGCCGCTTCCGGGAGAACATATTTTTTCCATTTGCTGTTCAATGATGCGGCGTTTCGACTTGAGATCGTCGAGTTTTTTCCGCTCTTTTGCGACCACACTCGCCGGCGCCTTGTCGACAAACTGCCTGTTGCCCAGTTTTTTTCTGACCCGAACCAGTTCGCTGTCGATCTGCCCTGCCTGTTTGCCCAGGCGCTCTGTCTCGGCCTGCTTGTCAATCAGTCCGGCGATCGGGATCAATATCTTCATGCCGTCAACAACAGCTACCGCCGATTCCGGTTCATCTTCCGACTCCCGCAGCACGGCAATGCTTTCGATTCTGCCACCCGCATCAAGGTATTTCCGATTCCTCTCAAGCCGTTCCAGGTCCCGTTTCGCAGCGCCGACCAGCAGGACCGGCGCCTTCCTGGCCGGTGAAACATTCATCTCGCCCCTGATCTTGCGGATGCCGAGGATCAATCGCATGACCCAGTCCATCTCGTCTTCGGCATCATGGTCGATCAGGGACCGGTCGCAATCGGGCCAGGGCTGGGTCATTATCGTGTTACCTGTCTTGCCCGCCAACGGCGCTATCTGCTGCCAGATTTCCTCGCTGATAAATGGCATGACCGGATGAAGCAATCGCAAGATCGCCTCCAGAGTACGCACCAGCGTTTGGCGGCCGCCTGCCTGTAACGCGGGCAAACTGCGAGGATTGTTCAGTACCGGCTTGCTCAACTCCACGTACCAGCCGCAGTATTTGTTCCAGACCAGGTCATGTATTTCCCGGGCGGCCAGATCAAAACGGTAACTCTCTATCGCTTCCTGCACTTTTTTCGCGCTGCGCTGCAACTGCGAAAGGGCCCACTTGTCGACCACCGACAACTGCACAGCGCCGTCCCGGACACAGTCGTTTTCCTGTGCATTGAGCAATACGAAGCGGGCTGCATTCCAGATTTTGTTACAAAAATTGCGATAGCCCTCAATCCTGCCGAGATCAAAATTGATGTCACGGCCGCCGGATGCCAACGACATGAACGTGAAGCGCAAGGCATCGGCGCCGAAACCCGGAATCCCGTTCGGGAAATCCTGGCGTGTCTGCCGCTCGATGGTTTGCCGCAGGTGGGGCTGCATCAGGCCTTGCAGCCGCTTCTCTACGAGCGATTCCAGGTCAATGCCATCAATGAGGTCGATCGGGTCGAGCACATTGCCCCTGGACTTGGACATTTTCTGGCCGCAGGCGTCACGAATCAGGCCATGGATGTAGACTTGGCGAAACGGCGCCTTGTCCATGAACCGCAGTCCGAACATGATCATGCGCGCCACCCAGAAAAAGATAATGTCGAAGCCCGTCACCAGTACACTGGTCGGATAAAATGTTCTCAGGCGCTCTGTGTCATCCGGCCATCCCAGCGTGGAGAACGGCCATAACGCCGAACTGAACCAGGTATCCAGTACGTCTTCGTCCTGACGCAATTCAACATCATCGCCAATGTCGTATTTTGCACGCACGGCTGCTTCATCAACGCCCGCGAAAATATTTCCGCTCTCGTCATACCATGCCGGAATCCGGTGCCCCCACCATATCTGCCGCGAGATGCACCAGTCTTCGATATTCTCCATCCACTGAAACCAGGTCTTGCTCCAGTTCGACGGAATAAACTCGACGGCTCCACTTTCCACGGCATTGATTGCCGGCGCAACAATGCGCGTCTTTCCTCCCGCGCGACCATCATCCAGCGTTTCGCGGGTGAGATCGACATACCATTGGTCGGTCAGGAACGGCTCGATCACGGCCCCCGACCGATCCCCTCTCGGCGCCATTAGCCTGTGCTTGTCTGTGCGCTCCAGCAGTCCCTGTTCCCGAAGGTCGGAGACAATGGCGTTCCTGGCTGCAAACCGATCCATACCGACATAGCGCACCGGAATCAGTTGGCCTTCGCAGACATCCCCATTATCAATATTTTCCCGTATGCTCGCATCTGCGGTAAACACGTTGATCAAACCCCCATGGGCCTGTTCGCGGATTGATCGGACATGCCGGTGCCGGCTCCATACCCGGTAGTCATTGAAATCGTGAGCCGGAGTTATCTTCACGCAACCCGAACCGAATGCGGGGTCCACACAGGGGTCGGCGATGACCGGTATGCGACGTCCGGTCAATGGAAGTTCAACCCGTTTCCCGATCAGCGCCCGGTATCTCTGATCATCCGGGTGGACCGCGACCGCGCTGTCGCCCAGCATCGTTTCCGGGCGTGTGGTGGCGACGGTGAGCCAGCCGTCGCCGTCCGCAAGCGGATAACGCAAATGCCACAGGCTGCCGTCTTCCTCCACGGACAGCACCTCAAGGTCGGACAGCGCCGTATGCAGGATCGGGTCCCAATTTACCAACCGCTTGCCGCGATAAACGAGGCCTTCGTCATAAAGTTGCACGAATGCCTCACTGACCGCGCGGCTCAGTCCGGGGTCCATGGTGAAGCGCTCGCGCTCCCAATCGGCCGAGGCTCCCATGCGTCGCAGTTGGCGGGTAATGATGCCGCCGGACTCATTCTTCCACTGCCACACTCTCTCCGTGAACTTCTCGCGACCATAGTCATGGCGTGTACGTCCTTGTGCGTTGATCAGCCGCTCGACGACCATCTGGGTCGCGATACCCGCATGGTCTGTGCCCGGCTGCCACAGCGTGTTGTAACCGCGCATGCGGTGGTAGCGAATGAGGGCGTCCATGATCGTATCCTGGAACGCATGGCCCATGTGCAGGCTGCCGGTAACGTTGGGCGGGGGAATAACGATGCAGTACGGATCGCCGTCCTTGCCCGAGGGCGCAAAGTAACCGCTTTGTTCCCAGTAGTCATACCATCTGGTTTCGACCTGCTCGGGGCTGTAAGACTTGTCGATCGTCACTTGTTCAGGAAATCCGGCTGGTGTTCGGTTCGATGCCACGGCTCCGGTAATGGCGGAAACGCTCACGCGCTGCCTGTTTGTCCGCCGGGTCCGAGCTAACCACTTCATGAATAAGAGCATATCGCTGCGGCTGCCGGCACGATTGCCGGCACAGGTTGATCAGCGCGTCCACAGGTTTTTCCGTGCCTGCGCCTTCATCTGCGTTTTCACCGATCTGTACCGGGTAATCGTCCCAGTCGAGCGGCTGGGCGCCTGCTGTGGCGTGGGGAATGAAACTGCTCTGGGAAAATGTCCACAACAGGTCATCCAGCCGGCTGCTGTGAGCGGGGTCCGCGGTATGAATGCTGATCTTCATGCCTTGCTCCCAGGCTGCGTGCACAAGACGGCAGGCGTAGCGCAACTTTCCGTTATGATCGTTACTTTCCAGGATGTGGAAATTCACCTTTTGCATGATCGGCGCATTCGGTATATGGCTTCAGGCATGTTTCCGCCTGGCGTGAGTCATGAGGAACTCGACGAGCAACGGTACCGGCCGGCCTGTAGCGCCTTTGGGATCGGCCGACTTCCACGCTGTTCCCGCGATGTCCAGATGCGCCCATTCATAGTTACCTGCAAAGTGTTTCAAAAAGCACGCAGCGGTCACGGAACCGGCGCTGCGTCCACCGATATTGGCAAGATCGGCGAAATTGCTTTTCAACTGTTTCGAGTAGTCCTCCCAGAGCGGCAGCTGCCAGGCCCGATCACCGGCCTGTTGGCCCGCAGCCAGCAATTGTTCGGCCAACTGGTCGCTGTTACTGAACAGTCCGCTCGCATGGTGGCCGAGAGCAATAATACAGGCTCCGGTCAACGTCGCGATGTCCACCACGGCCGCTGGTTTATAGCGCTCCGCGTAGGTCATCGCGTCACACAGAATGAGGCGACCTTCGGCATCGGTATTGAGTATTTCGATCGTAGTCCCGGACATGCTCGTGACAATATCTCCCGGCTTGTTAGCGGCGCCGTCGGGCAGATTCTCACTACTGGGGATGATCCCGACTACATTGAGTGGCAGGGCCATCTCCGATACGGCAATGAGCGCCCCGAATACGCTGGCGCCGCCGCACATGTCGTATTTCATTTCATCCATGGCGGCAGCGGGCTTTATTGATATTCCCCCGGCGTCGAACGTCAGCCCCTTGCCGATCAGGACTACCGGGTTGTCGGCGGACTCTCCCCCCCGATACTCCATGACGATCAGTTTCGCCGGCTCGCGGCTGCCTGCCGATACCGATAGCAACGCCCCCATTCCCAGTCGTTTCATCTGTGCTTCGTCCAGCACGGTAGTCTTGATTTTATGGGTTTTCTGCAACGCTTGCGCCTGGCGGGCAAGATATCCGGGTGTGCATATATTGCCGGGCAGATCCGCGGTCCTGCGGCAATAACGCACGCCGTGGGCCAGCGCGGCGCCCTCGGCAACGCCCTGTTTCGCGGCTGCCAGCATGGCGCGGTCGGCGATCAGGTTCACTTTCTTCAGGGCGCGCGCTTTCTTTCTGACGCTTTTTGTTTCATCATAGCGGTAGAGCGCCGCGTCAATCGCTGCCACCAGACTGCGGGCGCTGCGGGTCACATCGATAGCGTCCGCGTCATGGTCAAGCGTGTCAAGCAATGCCAGGTCTGCGCTTTTGATATTACCGTTGTCGAGTTGCCGCAAGGCTGCAACGGCAGCCTTGCGTACGATCTTCCCCGTCAATTCGTCCTTCTTGCCAAGACCGAGCAACAATATCCTCTTTGCATGGACATCGCGCGGCTCATATACGGTCAGTGTGGAGCCGGGTTTGCCCGACAGATCACCGTGGGCAAGCAGTTTGCTGATCTGTTTGCCGGTCGCCTTGTCGAGAATCCTGGCAGAAGGGGAAAGCGCCAGCTTGTCCGCCTCAAAAACACCTGCAACGATACATTGCGAGGGTTGTCTGACCAGGTTCAGTGTCTTTGCGGAGAAATCCATATTAACGTCTCGGTTGGTATCACTTAGAATAAGGTAATATCGATCCGCATGATTCTATTATCATAAAACCTGCATGATTATCCATCGCGCCTTCATCCGCGAGGTTTTGCAAACCTGCGCCGGGGTGGCCGCTATCCTGATTTCAATATTTTTCGTCGTCCGTCTCGTGGGACTGCTCGATCAGGCCGCCGAGGGGAACGTCGCGATGGAAAGGGTTCTGGTTCTGTTGCTGCTCAAGTTGATTACCTATCTTGACCTTATTGTACCATTGGTGATCTATATTTCCACGTTGCTGGTCATGGGCAGATGGATTCGCGATAACGAACTCACCGTTATCAACGCCTGCGGCATCGGCATCACCACATTCCTGCGTCCTCTCGTTGTACTCTTTGCGATCACCGGTTCCGCGGTGGCCGGGTTATCCCTCTACCTTTCGCCGCTATCGGCCGAAACGGTGCATGTCATGGAGTTCAACCATAAGAACCACTTCGATATCATGGGCGTTACCCCCGGAGTGTTTACCGAAACCGCACAGGATAACGGCGTTTACTTCGTGGAGAGCTATGACACAGAAACCGGCGCATTCAAAAACATCTTCATTCATGCCGCGGGTGAAAATGAGGATCATGTGATCGTCGCCGCGTCTGGACACAAAACGACGGACGCGCAAACCGGATCCGATTTTCTCGTACTTGTCGATGGCTCGCGCTATAGCGGTTCTGCAGGAGACGGCCAGTACACGCTGCTTGCTTTTGAATCTTACGCTGTGCGGCTGAAACCGCAAGCGGACGCTGGCAACATTGGCTTGCCGGTCAAGGCCCGCCCTACGGCCGACCTGTTCGGGCAAGCGCCATACCAGCGGGCGGCCGCTGGTGAACTGCACTGGAGAATCTCGAAAATTGCCATGCTGCCGGCTCTGATCATTTTCGCGCTGTGCTTTTCCTCGATCACCTATCGAAAAAAACGGTTTCCGGCAATGATTCCGGCATTACTCGTCTATTTTGCCTACTTCAACGCCATGGGAGCGGGAATTGCCTTGATACAACGCGGGGTATTTCACTCGCATCTCTCCCTGTGGATCATCCATGCGTTGTTCCTGGGCGCCGCCATTTACCTGTTCGCAAGACGCAGCCGCAACCTGGGACTGCTGCCGGGATTGACCGGCTGATGTCGATTCTCGACCGCTATCTCGGGTCCGTTATTCTGCAATACGTCCTGATTTCCCTGCTGGCGCTGCTGGGGCTGTTCACGTTTGTCAGTTTGCTGGAAGAACTTCCTGATCTGGGTACAGGAAATTACAACCTGACGGCCGTTCTCACCTATGTTGTGCTGACAATCCCGCGTATGGTTTACGAACTGTTCCCGATGGCGGCTTTGCTCGGTACTGTTCTCGGGCTCTCGATACTGGCGCATGATTCGGAGTTGGTCGCCATGCGCGGTAGCGGGATTTCGATTTTCCGCATCACGGTCGCAACGCTGAAAGCCGGCGCGGTTTTTGTGGTCGCGGCCATTCTCATCGGCGAACTGGTTTCTCCCTACACCGAAACGCAGGCACAGCGGGGGCGCGCCGAAAGTCTGCAACTGGACATTAAACAGCATACCTCCTCCGGTCTGTGGATGCGCGACTCGCAAGCCTATGTAAACATTCGTGAAGTGCTGCCGGACCTTACACTGCTCAATATCAGGTTATTCCATTTCGATGCAAAGAGAAAGCTGACACGGCTGGTCGAAGCCACAAAAGGCGTTTTCGTCGAAGATCGCTGGATGCTGAACCATGTCAAAACGACCCGCATTGATCCGCACTCGGGAAGGACAGAGACTTCAGCCGCCGATTCTTCGAAATGGGATTCTCGCCTTACACCGCAAATTCTGTCCATGTTCTGGATCAAGCCGCAAGAACTCTCGTTCATGCAGTTACAACGTTACATTCAGCACCTTGAGTACAACCAGCAAAAAACCGACCTCTACGAACTGGCATTGTGGAGCAAGATCATGTTGCCGCTCTCTACGGCAATGATGGTCATGCTCGCCGTCCCGTTTGTTTTCGTGAATATACGTTCCGGCGGTCCGAAGCAAAACCTGTTTATCGGAATCATGCTTGGTATCGGCTTTTATGTCATCAACAAAGGCTTCGGCCATTTTGTTCTTGCCAGTGATTTACCTCCTTTTCTGGGCGCCTGCGTTCCCTTTGCGGTATTCCTGCTCGCGGCCCTTGCGTTGATGCGGAGGATTTGACGGATTTCTGTTATGCAAGCACAAGACATTCACCGGTCATAAAATGAGGTGCAGGGGATCTGGCATTTACTGATAAGACCGGCTCATCCAACACGGTTGATCATGGTTTTCGCGATGTGAACATAAGTCCTGCGATGGATCATGACTTGCCATTTTCCGCCACCCAGCTGATGCCATAACCAAGCCGACCGGATACCGGCAAACAACGCAGTTCTGACACGATGTACGATCCGGGTATTTTGCAGCCGGCGCGCATCCCCCCGCACGATGATCCGTGGCGTCAGATGGCTGATCGTATTGGCGTACAATCCGGCCAGTGATTCATACAGACTGTCATCAATCCCGGGGTCCGGTGTGTCCTGGTCGTAGTAAGCCATATAGTTCGTCCTGATTTCCTCCAGCCCGGACTGGACCGCGTTGCCGGTTTTTGCCAGTTTGGTCAGCTTGACGCTCAGGTGGTGCAGCCCTTCGGCATATTGATACACATATCGGGTCGAAGGACCCAATCGGTACGCAAGGAGGCCGGTCAGTGTTCGCAACCCCAGATCCACCCCGAACTGTGACCCGTAAATCTCTTCTACGCTGTCCGTATGCAGACGAAGCAGACTGAATGCGGATTCGTGCAAGGCCGGCTCATCATGTCTGTCGCGCGTGGTCAGTTGCCAGACAAGGGCAGAACACTGGAGCAATCCCGCCAGGGCCAGGGTCTGGTTTCTGTTCGGTCCGCGAAACATGGGCAACTCGTGCAGCTGTTTCAGGAATTGATTATCTTGACAAAAAAATCAACTTCCCGCGCAAGAGCGTCCACCCGGTTGCGCTTCAGCCGGAAACCATGTCCTTCGCCAGGGTATTCGGTATATTCATATTCGAGCCCATTCTCCCGCAGACTGTCGACTACCTCACGCGCAACCTGAGGAGGGACGATTTTGTCATCCTCTCCCTGAAACAGGATTAACGGGCAGCTCAGCGAATCAAGGTGAAACAGCGGCGAACGCAAGACATAGCGGCTGTCCGGTTGTCTGGCGCTGACCGGATCGAATTTTTCCCCTACCAGGTTGTCGGTGTACCTCGACTCGAACTTATGGGTAATCTCGCTCAACGTAATCAGATTGCCAATACCGTAATAACAGGAACCTCCGGCGAATCTTTCGGGATACCGGGTCAGCGATGAGAGTACCACAAACCCTCCGGCGCTGCTTCCCCGAATAAATACCCGGTCGCGGTCTGCCCAGCCTTGCCCGGCGACAAAATCAATACCGCTGACAATGTCATCGACATCAAACACGCCCCATTGTCCCAGCAGCTGCTGCCGATAAACCCTGCCATAGCCGCTGCTGCCCCGATGATTGATGTCGAGCAAGGCGAATCCAAGCGAACAGAAATATTGCTTGATCGGAGAATATTCCGAGGTCGTCCTGCCGGTTGGGCCACCATGAGTAACCACCAGTAACGGCGGCAGTGTACCGGCAGGGGCGGTATGATGCGGATTGCAAGGCGGGTAGAAATAGCCGTAAACCGGTTCCCGGTTATCGCCCGGGAAACAGAGCGTCTGTGCTATGGATATACTTTCCGGAGCGGGATCGGCGCCGCCGGACAGGCAAGGTTCGATGCGGTTCGAGCGGGGTTCCAGGCGCAGAATCCGTGGTTGCCGATCGCTGAAACAACCGACAAACCAGATTGAGCCGGAACGATCGCCGAAAAGTTGCCGGCATGCCGAAAACTCCCGATCAATCGGGTTCAACCGGCCGCTTTCGACATTGATCCGGAAAATCCGGTCGCCCGAGTGGCTCGAGCCTACGGCGTAAACCAGGTTGTCGCCCGACTGTTGCCATCGGGACTGTCCGAACACCCAGTGCGGTTCGCCAAATTCCGACTGTGAGTCGGTCAGTTGACGAATCCGGCAACCATCGTAGCTGAAAAAATTCCAGCGGTCGGTGATCTCATCGTCACTGACAAAAAGCAGTGAGCCTGTGCGAGTGAAGCCCGGCTGACAAACCGAGCGGCCGGGTTCATCGACCACAGTTCGTTTACCGGTCACTGCAATATGGTTGGCGTCGGCCCTTAACGAAGCGATGACCAGCCGCGTCTGATCCCAGGGCATGTGCGGATGAGACCATTCAAGCCATGCAATCTGTTGTCCGTCATGAGACAGTACCGGGCTGGCATAGAAATCCGCGCCATCGGCAAGTACCGCAAAGCCGGATTGGACAATATCAGCGTCCGCTAACGAAGCAGCGACGATCCGGTTAATGTTTTCACGGTCACTGTCCGGCGCCTCCATCTCAATGACTCCGATCACCCGGTTCCCATCGCATGATACGCTCAGATCGGCAAACCCCCGGCAACCCGGAATCACTGAGGCAGGGAGCAGGCGGGGAGGTGAATCCGCATGCAGGCGCTGTGTATACAAACGGCCATCCCGCCAGTTATTGAATATGACGCTATCGCCATGGACACAAAAGCATTTGCCGCCATATTCATGCACCCGGGTACGGATATTGTATTCAGGCGGGGTGATACACACCCTGTTCCCGGACCGGGTCTGTGTCACCACAGAGACGCGCCCCCCTTCCTCACCCAGAGACTCCAGCCAGTACAGCTGGCCGTCAGCGACAAACGGATAGGAGGGATCGAACCCGTTATCGAAAACAGACTCCGCAGGCCATGGACTTTTCCACGCGCCATAGGGGGCTTCAATGATCGGGTCGGGTTGTTTTTTCACGGTAAGGAGCTATCTGGAATCATACAGTTTGCCAATGATCAGGCGGGACTTTCCCGCAGACAGATTTCGTTCGGCAAAAAAACCCTGGCCGGCTTCAAGCGCATACTGAAAGGGTTGCGCTGGACCGTAAAGTCTTGCATTCCCGTCATTTCGGGGTTGCATCTGCATAATCGAAAACAGTTTCCCCTGATCATCGAAAAACCCGATATCGAGCGGCGCCACGACATTATTCATATGGAATCGGGCCAGCGTCGGTCGTGGATAGACGAATAACAGGGTGGAAACATCAATAATATGCGAACAAATATACTGGTAACCCGCGGCGCGTTCTGTATGGTCATCTGCCACCCGGGATTGAAAAGTGAACATTTTCCCTCGATCATCCAGCAGCGACACTTCTTCCGTGTGCATCGACCGCATGCCCGCGGTCATTTCCCGGCAGTTCATCGTCGATAATATACCGGAAAACCAGACAGCCCCGCCAACCACAATGACCGCGGTGAAAATCAGCCGGGCGATGAAGGGTTCGACCCGTACATTCATTATTGGTATCTCCGGCTTTCGGGAGGTGTCAGTTTACTTTACGGGCAATTCATTGTGCAAATTTGCTGACAGCAGGGCCGGAAAATACCGAATGCAGAATACCGGTTCAAATGCTTCGCGCCGGTGACCGGATTTTTCAGGAAAATTCTGTACCCCGGAAGTCATCGGATCCGGTATAATCTGCGCTGATTTGTATGCTGACTGACACAATACCGTAAAAACCTCTACAGTGGCCCGAATGAAACCTGTCCAACTCACCCGGGATCTGGTGCGTTTCAATACGATAAGCCCGACCAATCCCGAGTTCGAGTGCGCGCACTACCTCGGCAAGTATCTGGAGAATTGTGGATTTGATGTACGATATTTTGAATTTGCAGAAAAGAGAACCAGCCTCATAGCGAGTATGAGAGGTTCCGGGGACGGTCTGCCATTATGCTTTACCGGCCATATCGACACCGTTCCACTTGGAGCCGCAGACTGGAGCTGCGACCCCTTTGCCGCCGATCTTGACGGAGACCGCATAATGGGTCGCGGTACCACAGACATGAAGGCGGGTGTAGCCGCGTTTGTCGTTGCCGCTATGGAAGCGACCCGACATAAACAGCCTGCCGCCGGTCTTGAACTGGTCATAACGGCAGGGGAAGAAACCGGTTGTCATGGGGCCTTCTTTCTCGCGGAACAGAATGCTCTCGCTCATTGCGGCGCGATCGTAGTCGGCGAACCGACTTCAAATTACCCTCTGGTCGGTCATAAGGGCGCGTGCTGGTTCCATCTGGTCGCCACAGGAATTACCGCTCATGGTTCTATGCCCGAGCAAGGTGAAAATGCCATTTACAAGATAGCTCGGGCCGTAAACAAACTTGCGGATTTTGACTGGAAAGGATGCCAACATGATGTACTTGGAGCGCCCACCCTGAATGTCGCGACAATCACGGGAGGCATGAACCTGAATTCGGTTCCGGACAAGGCGGTAATCGGGGTGGACATTCGCACACTGCCGGGACAGTCGCATGAGCAGATACGTTGTGACCTTGTCGAACTGCTGGGAGAGGAAATCAGGCTCGACGAGATGGTTGCGGCCGAGGGCATATGGTCGGACCCACAGGATGAGTGGGTGCAGAAAACTTACGGTTTTGTTGAAGAAGTGACCGGAGTACTGCCCGTGGCGCGCGGCGCCGCCTATTTTACTGACGGGCCGATCCTGTCCCGCGCGTCGGGCGGTCCACCCACGATCATACTGGGTCCCGGCGAAGCGATCATGGCCCACCAGACCGATGAATACTGTTCGATCAACCGCCTCGAACAATCGGTTGAGCTATACCGAAAAATTGCGCTCGACTGGTGCTATTGAATAAAACGAAAACAGACCGGTCATTCAGCGTTCACGAGGATACCATAAAAATGGTAACCCGGTTTCAGAAACTTCCTCTTCCGGAGAGCCGATGGTTGGCAGTCAGCAGGATAACTTCAAGGCGCTCCCGGGGCGGGGACTACAGGAGTTTCAGGTCAAAAGAGGAGAACCGCGCCAGGGTCGCGAAGGGATGCGCCTGCCGGAAAGTCAGCCGGGCAGGCGAATCAGGAATCCCAGAATGATCACGGCTGCGGCCCACAGTCCAACCGCGAGGCCGATCACCCATCGTATGTTGTCCCTTTCGTTTTTGGCTGATTCGGCCTTCCAGTTTGCCATGTCGGTTTTCCAGTTAGCCATATCGGTTTTCCAGTTAGCCATATCCGCTCTCAAGCGGTCGATGGCGGACTCTTGTTCTGCTTGTCTGGTATTCATGCGTTCCTCCAGCACGGCCAGTTGCCGTGCCAAGTCTTGAAGGGTTGGCTCGCTCATGAGCCAATCTTACCACGACTATGATCAGCATTCATCCCCGAGGTCGTCCAATGGAACATGAGCCTGCTAAATTTGTCTGCTGTTATTTGCCAGTTCTTCGTATGCTGCTGATGAGTCGGAGGATTGGATAAAAGCCGCCGGGCGGGGAGATGCTATGGCGCGGTCGGTTTGGCGAAGGCGGCCTGTAACCCACTGGTAATATCCCTCTTGATATCGGCTACATCTTCAAGGCCGATACTCAGGCGGATCAGGGAATCCGAGATACCGGCCCGGTCGCGTTCGTGTTGCGTGATTCTGCAATGGGTGGTACTGGCCGGATGGGTGATCGTAGTTTTGCTGTCTCCCAGGTTTGCGGTGATTGAAATCCATTCGGTATTGTCGATCAGCCGCCAGGCGTCTTCGCGGCCGCCATGAATTTCAAAAGAGACCACCCCGCCATATCCGGATTGTTGTTGCACGGCCAGCTTGTGGTCCGGGTGGGATGCAAGCCCCGGGTAATATACCCGGCTGATCATCGGTTGCGATTCCAGCCAGGCGGCGATGCGACTTGCGTTTGCGTTGTGTTGCCGCATACGGATATCCAGGGTTTCGAGCGCCGTGAACAGGACCCAGGCGTTGAACGGACTCAGGGTCGCGCCCGAAGAGCGCATGACCTTGTACAGGGCGTCTGCAATACTGTCATCATTGACTACGATCGCTCCACCGAGGCTGCGTCCCTGCCCGTCCAGATACTTGGTTGCGGAGTGAATCACGATATCGGCTCCGAGCTCAAGCGGCCGCTGGAATACCGGGGTCAGGAAAGTGTTGTCGACGACAAGCAATACGCCATGTTTGCTGGCAATGCGGGATAATCGTCCGATATCGGTGGTTTCAAGCAGGGGATTGGAGGGCGCTTCGACGAGGAACAGCCGGGTATGCGGCCGCATATTTTCCTCCCAGGCCGTGTAATCCTTGAGGTCCACGTAATCGGCCGTAATACCGAATCGCGAAAAAACAGTCTTGAACAGGTTGATGGTCGAACCGAACACGCTGCGGGAAATCACTACATGATCTCCCTGGTTGAGGAGCGCCAGCGACAGTGTCAGTATGGCGGCCATTCCGGATGCGGTGGCAGTGCAATGTTGTCCGTCTTCAAGCGCCCGCATTCTCTCCTCGAATGTGCGTACGGACGGATTGGTGAATCGGGAGTAAATATTTCCCGGCTCCGTTTCAGAGAATCGCGCCGCTGCTTGCGCCGCGCTGTCGAATACAAAACTCGAGGTCAGATAAACAGGGTCGCTGTGTTCGCCTTCGGGTCCGCGTACCTGTCCGCTCCGAACTGCCTGTGTCGCCATGCCGTGGTCGGGTTTTCGACTATAATTTTTCATGTCATTATCCTGGCAGAGCCGTCAATTTCAACCGGAACATCCTTGCAGTTGCCCCATTCGGACCATGCCCCGGCGTAGGCATGGACGTTTTGGTAGCCCAGAGACTTGAGGGCGATGAAGGTATGGGCTGAGCGGCGGTGGGTCTGGCAATAGGCGATGATTTCTTTTTCCGGAAGAACGCCGAGACCCCGGTACTTCATGCGTAATGTGTGTTTATCCAGCAGTCGATAATTCCTGGTCGGATCGATAGCCTCTGTCCAGTCCAGATTGACGGCGCCGGGAATATGTCCGCCGCGGGCTGCCAGACGTCTTTGCCCATTGAACTCCGGCGCTGAACGGCAATCCAGCAAAACCACATTCGGATCGTTCAGTTTCCTGAGAACCTGAGCTTGTGAGCGGATACCACGGCTGCCGATCCTGGCCGTGTAAATGGTTGCTTCCGGTTGACGGCGCCGGCGCTCCGTCGGCAGTCCGGCTGCCATCCAGGCGGCGTATCCTCCATTCAGTAAAGAGAACCGGCGATGCCCGATTACGTCCAGCGTCCAGAGTAGTCGGCAGGCCGCGGCGCCGGCGTCCTGATCATAAGCGACAACATGCCTTTTGCGGGACAATCCCAGCCAGCAGAACAGCGCCGAAAGCTTTTCTTCGCCAGGCAATAGTCCGGACACAGGCGGCCGCTTTTCGATCAGACAGTCATAATTGAGCGATACCGCATGCGGCAGATGCCCGGCGTTATATTCCGGCCTGCCGCGCAAATCCACTAGCAGGGTATCTGTTTCGGAGGCTGATCGAAACAACTGATCCGGGTTGATGATCACGGAGTGCGCATCGCTCATGCCGTAGCCTCCGGGCAGTCATGGCGGGGGAAAAAACTACCGTGTGCGCGTTGTCGCGGCAAGGCGATCAAGGCTGTCAGGTCAATCTCGTCAATGCTGTTTATGCCATCTGTACCGTCCGGCAACGGCAGATAATGGCTGAAGCCGCAAAGCGCGAGGCTGTCAAGCTGGTCCGCAAGCAAATCTCCGGCGGCGATCAGGTCTCCGCGGTATCCGTCGATCCTGATTTGTTTGCCCAGACTGAAAATTCTACCGTCATTGAAGTGTTCGGCGAAGATGATGATACGCCTTTGTTCACCACGGCGCATCATCCGGGTTACTGTTTCAACCATAGACTGCCTCCCTGAACGGATCCAGCCCCACTCGATCCAGGGTATCCGGGAAGGCTTCCCCGGGATCGGACTTCAGCTTCAGGTATTGGCGAATGATCAACTCGACCGCCTCTGCAATTCTGTTGCGGTCGACAGCGGGGCCGAGACGCTCTCCGATCTTCAGGTTCTGGTCAGCGCGCCCCCCGAGGGTGATCTGGAACCACTGCTGGCCCTTTTTGTCGACTCCCAGTATACCGATATGTCCTATGTGGTGGTGGCCGCAGGCGTTCATGCACCCGGAAATCTTGATCTGAATGTCACCCAGCGATTTCAGTTCGTGCGGGTCGGTGAATCTTTTGCGGATTTCAAGTGCGATAGGGATGGATGCGGTGTTGGCCAGACTGCAGAAATCCAGGCCGGGGCAGCAGATAACGTCCTGTACGGTGTTAATGTTGGTATCCGACTGCCCGGACGCCTTCAGATCATGCCATAGTGAGTGCAGATTCCCGCTATGCACCAGAGGCAACAACAGGTTCTGTCTGTGGGTTGTACGTATGATTCCACTGCTATAGCGATCAGCCAGTCCAGCTATCACATCCATTTCATCGGCAGTCAAATCGCCCGGAGCGGTATTTTCCTTTTTTAATGAAATGAATACCGAGCGTAGTCCGGCATGCCGGGAGGCGAGGGTATTTTGCTGTTTCCAGTTTTCGAATTTCGCGCTGCCGGCAGGCCCAAAATTATCGTCCTGAATTTGTCGGATTACCGGTATCGCTGTTGATTGCAGGCTTGTGAAGCGGGACTTGATTGCGGCGACCCGCGGCTCCGTCAAGGTTAACTCCCCGTCCCTGATTTCCCGGAACCGTTCATTGACCGCTGACCGGAATGCGTCCACTCCCATGCTGTTGACCAGTATTTTGATCCGCGCCTTGTATTTGTTGTCGCGCCGGCCGTGCAGGTTGTAGACGCGCAAAACAGCCTCCAGGAATGACAACAGGTGGCAGCGGGGCAGGAATTCCTGAATCTGTTTGCCAACCACCGGGGTGCGCCCCAGACCGCCGCCGGCGAAGACCTCGAATCCGGTTTCCTGTTGTTTGTTGCGTACCAGCCGCAAGCCGATATCGTGAGCCAGGATGGCGGCCCGATCGGTCGCCGAGCCGGTCACAGCAATCTTGAATTTACGCGGAAGGTATAGAAATTCCGGGTGCAGGGTGGCCCATTGCCGAATGATTTCGCACCACGGCCTGGGGTCTTCCACTTCTGTTGCATCAATTCCCGCCAGATGGTCGCAGGTGATATTGCGAATGCAATTCCCGCTGGTTTGTATCGCGTGCATCTGCACCGTCGAGAGGTCGTCAAGCAAATTCGGGACCTGCTCCAGTTTTACCCAGTTGAACTGGATATTCTGCCGGGTGGTTATGTGCCCGTAACCGCGGTCGTATTTTCTTGCAACCGCGGCCAGCATGCGCAGTTGTTTTGAATTCAATTCTCCGTAGGGAATCGCTATGCGCAGCATCGGTGCGTGGCGCTGAATGTATAGCCCGTTCATTAAACGCAGCGGGCGGAATCGTTCTTCCGACAATTCGCCTTTCAGGTAGCGGTCGGTCTGGTTGCGAAACTGAATAACACGCTGATCAACCTGTTGTTGATCGGCTCGGGAATACTGGTACATCTGAAAACGCTCCACAAATTGAACAAAACCCACGGGACAGGTCCCGGTTACTGGATCGGGTTTCGGGGAGCGTCAGATTGAAAGTCAGATAAAAGTCAACTGGCGGACAGGAGTGGGATCAATAACGCACAGGCCCGACGCTCCCCGTTGTACAGCAACAACAGGCAAACGCCGGCGGCATGGCATGAATAGACGGATGGGTGATCTTGATTGCACTCATGGCGCCGAGTATAGCCATCATCTGTATCCGGCGCAAGAAATAATTTCGGATTGTCAAACCCGAGGTAGAAACGCCTCTTGTCTTGCCGGCTCCCTGATCCTGAGGGGAGCGTGATGGTTGTGAACCTTCACAAATGATATATTTTCCGCAGTTTCTGGTGTAATCTATGGTCATGAGACCGGGCAAAATCCGGTTCGGGGTCTTTCTCTTGAAGCGGCGGAGGTAGAAATGAAAGCAACTGTATCGAAAATAAATCCTGATAATACCAGTGAACAGGAATGGCAGGCGCGGCAGGAGCTGGCCTGTTGCTACCGGGCTTTTGTCCATTATGGCTGGACAGACCTGATTTATACTCATTTGAGCGCCCGCGTACCCGGGGAGAAGGAGCAGTATCTGATCAATCCTTACGGGTTGCTCTTTCAGGAAATTACGGCAAGCAATCTGATCAAGGTGGACTTTGACGGTCATGTCGTTGCCGGAGATTATCCGTATAATGATGCCGGCCATGCGATTCATACCGCGATATTGAAGGCGCGTCCGGACGTCAATGTCGTGTTGCATAGCCACACTCGGGCCGGGATGGCGGTTTCCTGCATGGAAGAGGGGCTATTGCCACTGACTCAACAGGCCAATGAGATCAACGGCTTTGTCTGCTACCACGAATATGATCTGGCCACGAATAACGAGGAAGAATGCAGGTTGCTCGGGGAAAGTATGGCAGACAACTGGCTGATGATCATGCACAATCACGGTTTGCTGAGCGCCGGGAGAACGGTGGGAGAGGCTTTTTATTTCCTGTACCAGCTTGAAAATGCCTGCAAGGTGCAGGTTGATGTAATGGCGTCCGGCGGCAAGCGGATTGTGCCTGATGAGGAACTGGCGCGGTTTCTGAATGACCATGGCATGCCACCCGCTGACGCACCGTTCTCCGATACTCGCATGGCGTGGGACGCGGTAACCCGCCTGATGGACCGCAAGGACGCTTCTTACCGCTCGTGAATGATATCGGTTACAGGCAGGCTCCCGAAACCGGGGGCCGTTCGGGGGATTGAAATTGACCGCGGAAGTATTTGCGGTCCTTGCGGCCATCGACGGTTTCGCTGATACGGATCCGGATTCGACCCGCGTGGAGCGGTTGGGAGGGCTGACCAACCGCAATTACAGGATTGATTGCGAGCATGGTTCCTATGTGTTGCGTCTGGCGGGCGAGGGGACATCCGATTATATCGACCGCGCGGTGGAATTTCACAATGCCGCTATTGCTTCCGGGGCCGGCGTCAATGCTGAAATCGTGCATTTCGATACTGCAAGCGGTACCATGATTTGCCGCTATATTGATAACGCGGTGACACTGGATGCAGAGAAATTGCGCGACCCCGGTGTGCTTGAAAGAACAGGAAGGGCATTTCGGAAGTTGCATGATTGCGGCAAGCCTTTCAGGGGGCAGTTCGAGTTGTTCGACCAGGTTGACCAGTATCTGGCCGTGCTTGCGGACCTGAAAGCCGAATTGCCGCCGGGATATAGTGAAGCGCAAAGGGACGCAGAGTATGTTCGTTCGGCTTTATCCGGCCATGTCTTGCCGAGCAGGCCCTGCCATTGTGATCCGATGGTGGAAAACTGTATCGATAACGGCAAAATGGTTTATATCATTGATTTCGAATACTCCGGCAACAACGACCCGATGTGGGATCTCGGGGATATTTCAGTCGAAGGGGGCTTTAGCGCCGAGCAGGATCATGCCTTTTTGAGCGCTTACTTCGGCCATCATCCTGCCGTTTTCGATGTTGGCAGAATGGTGATGTACAAGGCAATGTGTGATTTCCTGTGGACTTTGTGGGGGGTGGCGCAGCATGCCAACAATAACCCGGCGGATGATTTCGAGGCTTATGCGGCGGCGCGGCTCGAGCGCTGCCGGATACTCATGGCGAGTGACGATTTTCCGCGGCAGCTCGAAGCGGTAAAGGCCGGCCCCGGGAAATGAAAAGTGGAGGCGCTGCACGATAAGGAATTGGAGTCCGGTCAATATTCCCTGGCATCAATCAAGCGCTACGAGGCGATTTTTGGCGATGATTTTGTCAGTCCGGGCGGTCTGGATATGGCTGTTGAATTGATAGGTGGGCTTGGGCTGGCGCCCGGAGCCCGGGTGCTTGACGCAGGTTGCGGGCTTGGCGGCAGCGCCTTTGTAATGGCGCGGGATTTCGGTTTTCGGGTGGACGGCATCGATCTCTCCGGGCGCATGATTGAAATGGCGAATCGAAAACTGGAGAGTCATGGATTGCGCGGCCGGGTTTCCCTGGTACAGGGAGACTGTCTGGAACTGGATGTGAGCCGGCCCGTTTATGACGCGGTCTACAGCCGTGACGTCTTTCTGCATATTCATGATAAACCCCGCTTGTTCAATCGGCTCGGAAGGGTTTTACGTTCCGGGGGAAAACTGCTTTTCACCGATTACTGCTGCGGCAGCGAACCGTGGAGTGTAGCCTTTTCCGCTTACGTCGAGGAGCGGGGATATTGCCTGCATACGATTTCCGGATATGCCGGGATAATAAGCGACGCCGGGTTCAGGGATGTTGAGACGAATGATATGACAGACCGGTTCCTGCAGATCCTCAAGCGGGAACGGAACAGGATACCCCGTCTGGGTTTCAGCGCCGCCGAGAAAGAGGAAATGACGCGAAGCTGGGAAAGCAAGATTGAGCGAGTCCGCTCAGGCAACCATCGCTGGGGTTTGTTTACCGCGGCAGCCGGTTCATGAGACGGTAACAGAAACAACCCGCCTGGCCGGGGGCTTGACGCATGGGGTCAAACCGGCAATTCCCGCTAAGGACATCCCCGTGGATTCGGCGGGATTTTTGGATGCAAACGCAGGCGTCGGGAGTATGTGCGGGCAAGGCTGTCGCATCAGGAAGTGTCGAAGGGCGTCTGGTTGTGCAGGCGATATGATCGTTGGAATGGATAGTAGCGTGGAGCGCTCCGCGAGAGCCACTATGAAACGAAAATGCTATAATCGGCAAGCCTTCCCTGACAAAAGACGAGAATGGACAGACTGGAACTTCCGATCGGTGACTCCTCCTTCCGTAATATGCGGGAGCACAACTGCTACTATGTCGACAAGACTCTCCATCTGTGGAGTTTGACCAAAGGCGGAAGTCGATACTACTTCCTGTCGCGCCCGCGGCGTTTTGGCAAGAGCCTGCTGATAGATACCTTGCATGAACTGTTTGCGGGCAGCGAACAACTGTTCCGGGGGCTTGATATTCATGAGCGTTGGGACTGGGGCATCAGGCATCCGGTTGTTCGCTTGAGTTTTGACGGTAATTACAGTGAGTCCGGGGAACTTGAGAAGGACACGATCGAACAACTGGAGAGTACGGAGCGTCAGTACGGGCTGGACGCGGCGGTGAGGTCCGATAGCGGTCCGAGACGTCTTCGTAATGTGATAGAGCGTCTTTATTACAAGACCGGCGAGCAGGTGGCGGTTCTGATAGACGAATACGACAAGCCGATACTGGACGTACTGGAGAAGCCGCAACTGGCGCGCGAGAACCGTGATTATCTGCGCGGATTCTACGGCATGATCAAGGGTTGCGCCCGCTACATTCGTTTCGTATTCATCACCGGCATCAGCATGTACTCGAAGATCAGCCTGTTCTCGGTACTGAACAATCTCTACGACCTCAGCCTGAACCCTGAATACGCCACAATCTGCGGTTATACCGAGGATGACCTTGAAACGGTGTTCGCTCCCGAACTGGCGGATGTGACGGACGATGACCGCGAGAATATTCGCCACTGGTACAACGGCTACCACTGGCTGGGGAAAGAGAAGGTTTACAACCCGTTCGACATCCTGCTGTATTTCAGGAACCGCAAGTTCAAACCCTGGTGGTATGAGACCGGCACGCCTTCCTTTTTGTACGAGCGCATGGCAAGCGGGGCGGTCAATACGCTGGATTTGGAGAACCTGCATATGTACGACAGCGACCTGTCCACATTTGAGGTTGAGCGGGTCAATCTGAACGCCCTGTTATTCCAGTGCGGTTATCTGACCCTTGTGGATGAGGAAGATCGTCCCGAGGGTATTTTCTACACACTGGACTATCCCAATCATGAAGTGAGATTGAGTCTGAACCGGCAATTGCTGGAGGCGGTTACCGGGGATGTAGTGCGGGTATCGGAGTACGGCAGGGCGTTGATTGCCTTGCTGGACGGCAACGACTTTGCGGGATTTGAACGGGAATTGCAGGCGTTCTTCGCCGGTATTCCGTACCAGTGGGTCGCTCGTGAAGCGGGAGAATATGGCGAGGGGTATTATGCTTCCCTGTTGTATTCGTGTTTTGTGATACTGGGTATGGACATTCGGGTTGAGGATTCCACGAGTCGGGGTCGTTCTGACATGGTTCTGGCGCGTGGTGGTCAGGTATTTGTGCTGGAATTGAAGGTAGCGCGGGAAGCGCAAGTACAGGCGAGGCTGGAGGAGGCGCTTGTTCAGATGAGGCACAGGGACTATGCCGGCAAGTACCGCACGGGCAACAGCAAGGTTCATCTGCTTGCCCTGGTATTCGACCGCGACAAGCGCAATCTGGCGATGATGCGGGCAGGGTGATACCGGCACAGCAATTCCCGACAAGCCTGCCGGATCAGTAAATCCGGAGGGCTAGCCTTGTCCGCATACTCCCGGCGCCTGCGCTTGCATCCGGAAATCCCGCCGAATCCGCCAGGGGTGTCCCTGGCGGGAATTGCCGGGGTCAAACCGGATTATTTGACTTTGGCCGGATAATGGAGTGAAATTTGATCGGCGCATGTTACGGATGTTTGACATCAGGACTCTTTTAACAAACCGGAATCGGAGAAAAACCATGACTTATAAGCTGGATACAAAATTATTGCTCGCAGGACCGCTGATTGCAGCGTTAATGATCATTTCGGGCCCGGCCCGCTCAGTGGAATCGAACGACCCGATCAAGCTTACCCTGCATGACTGGACCGGGCAATTGGTCACGACCAACATTATGGCCGAAGTATTGAAGGACGCGGGGTATAACGTTGAACTGGTGCAGGCCGATTACATTGCCCAGTTTGCCGGTCTGAAGACCGGAGATCTTCATGTGGCCATGGAGATGTGGGAAACCACGGGTCGCGAGGCGATGGATGAAGCGACCGCGACCGGCAAGGTCGAGAATCTCGGAACAACCGGAATGGAGGGAATCGAGGAGTGGTGGTATCCACTGTATATGAAAGAACGCTGCCCCGGCTTGCCGGACTGGAAAGCGCTGAATGACTGCGCAGAGGAGTTTTCGACTCCGGAAACCGCTCCGATGGGGCGTTATATCGGCGGTCCGGTAACGTGGGGCGGATTTGATGATGAACGGGCCGAGGCTCTGGGGCTGGAATATGAGGTGATTCATGCCGGTACCGATGCGGCGTTGTTCGCGGAGCTGGAGTCCGCCTATCAAAGACAGGCGCCGGTTCTGCTGTGGGTTTACGCGCCTCACTGGGCGCCTTCCAAATACGCGGGCGAGTGGGTCGAGTTCCCTCCGTATTCGGCCGAGTGCTACAACGACCCGTCAGTGGGCGTGAACCCGGACATGGCTTATGATTGCGGCAAGCCGCGCGGTCCCATCTGGAAGGTGGCTTGGGCCGGAGTCAAGGATAAATGGCCTGGCGCCTATAATATGATCCGGAATTTCGAGATCAATAATGATGAGATGGGAGCAATGATCGCTGCCATAGACCTTGACGGAGAGGATCTGGATGCCGTGGTTGCCGGCTGGCTGGACAACAACCGGGCGCGCTGGAAAGAATGGCGAAAATAGGTTGAACCTGTAGCTATCACTCGTTGCGGACAGACTGCCCTGTCGGCAAACAACGTTCGTATGTCCGACCGTAGCCGTTACCGGCTGATTCGTTTCGGCTGGTGCGGTGTTGTTGCGCTCGCTGCGCTCATCGTTTATTCGGGCAAGTCGAACGTACGGTGGGCGTTCAAGGTCCCTGCAGATTGGCGGTTACCTTTGCGTGACCGCATTTCCGACTTCATGGACTGGCTGGTCAATACGGCGGACCTTGGGTTATTCACATTTTACGAGCTGACCCGAAGTATCTCATGGTTGCTGGAACAGCCATTGCACTTCGCTTCGGGCGTGCTGGCTACCGGGTTGTTGTCCGGTGAAGGATCCGCCGCTGTGCAACTGGCTCCGCCGCTGTCATGGGTCGCGGTGACGTTGCTGGCGATGGCGCTCGGGCACTATGCCAGGGGCTGGAGGCTGTCCCTGTTTGTCGGCGCCTGTTTTTGCTATCTGGTGGTTTTCGGGCAGTGGGCAAGCGCCATGCTGACCTTGTCCTCGGTCCTGATTGCCGTACCGATCGGGGTTGCCGGGGGGGTGTCGCTGGGTATTCTGGCGTTTCGCAATCGCTGGGTCATGGCCGTCGTTTCACCCCTTCTCGACCTTATGCAGACGGTGCCTGTCTTTGCCTATCTGGTGCCGATATTGTTCCTGTTCGGATTCGGACCGGTAGCGGCAATGATTGCGACCATTATCTACGCCATGCCGCCTATGGTGAGGGTAACTGTCCTCGCATTGCAACAGGTGCCGGGTGACCTTGTCGACGCCGGACGCATGGCAGGCTGCAACGCCCGGCAAATGATGCTGAAAGTATTGTTGCCCTCTTCCATGCCGATGCTGATGGTCGGGGTCAATCAGGTCATCATGCTGTCTTTGAACATGGTGATCATCGCCTCGATGATCGGGGCCGGAGGGCTGGGTTACGATGTGTTGTCTGCCCTGAGAAGGCTGGATATCGGGGCAGGTTTTGAATCCGGGTTGGCGATTGTGGCGCTGGCTATTGCCCTTGACCGGCTGAGCCAGGCTTTTGCCACCCGTTCCAAAGAACCGTCCAAAAGCGACAAGGGGCTGATCGGTCGCTACCCCCATGCCGCGTTTTCCGTGGGCATGCTGATCGTGATTTCGTTGCTCTCGCTGGTCGTGAGCCAGATACAGACCTGGCCCGAATCACTAACGATCACGACAGGAGATTTCTGGAGCAACCTCGTCAAGCATATCAATATCCACTATTTCGACCAGATCGAGACGGTCAAGGTATTCATATTGATGTATGTGCTGTTACCGATAAAACGATTTCTGCTGATGTTGCCGTGGCCGGTGGTCGTATTGGCTGTGGGGTTGTTCGGCTTTCAACTTGGCGGTGTCCGGCTCGCCCTGATTGTTTTTTTCCTTGCGCTGTTCTGTGCGTTGACCGGGTTGTGGGCAAAAACCATGGTGACCGTATATCTGTGCGGGGTTTCAGTCGTGTTTGCCACCTTGCTGGGTATTCCGGTCGGCATTGTCGGCGCCCAGTGGCCGTCCCTCGGCAGGATTATTGAAACGGTCGTCGATACCCTGCAAACATTGCCATCATTTGTTTATCTGATTCCGGTGGTGATGCTGTTCAGGGTGGGGGATTTCGCGGCCATGATTGCCGTAATTTTTTATTCGATTGCGCCCGCGATCCGTTATACTTTACACGGCATTCGCCAGGTTAACCCGGAACTGGTTGAGGCCGGCCTTGCCAGCGGCTGTACCCGCTGGCAGATTCTGACCAGAGTCAGGCTTCGGCTGGCTTTCCCGGAAATCATGCTCGGTATCAATCAGACCGTGATGCTGGCGCTTTCGATGTTGGTTATTACCGCTCTGGTCGGTACCCGGGAGTTGGGACAGGAAGTCTATATCGCGTTAACCAAGGCCGATACCGGCAGAGGCCTTGTAGCGGGCTTGTGTGTTGCCTTCATTGCCATCATTACCGATCGTTTGATTCACGCCGGGGTCGCGCGTTCGCGGCAACGTCTGGGCCTGGCATAGCCCGGGGGATATGGAATTGACTTATGAATACAGAGCAACTCAATCAGATAAATTCTTTACCGTGCTGGCAGGGTCCGATCAGCGTCGAACCGCTCGGCGGAGGCATGACCAATCATAATTTCAGGGTTCTGCATGGCGGCGCCCGATATGTGGTGCGTCTGGGAGTCGACGCCGCGGAACATCTTTTATGGCGTGAGAATGAGGGCAGTGTCTCGGCAACAGCGGCAAAATGCGGATTTTCACCGGCTGTTTTTTACCGGCAGCCGGGTGTGCTGGTGATTGATTTCATTGATGGCCGGGTATTCTCCGCGGAGGATGTCAGGAATCCTGAAAATCTGCGTCGGCTGGTTGATCTTCTGCAACGTTTTCACCGGCAGATGCCCGGCGAGTTCGAGGGCTATACGATCATGTTCTGGGTATTCCAGACGTTACGGCATTACCGCAAGATGCTGATACGCAGGGATTCCGCGTATGTCGGCCAGATACCCGGGCTGATGGAAATCGCAAAGAGTCTTGAACGGGCTGTCGGGTCAGTTGAAATCGTATTCGGACACAATGATTTGCTGCCCGCAAATCTGATTGATGACGGCGAGAAAATCTGGTTGATTGATTTTGATTATGCCGGGTTCAACAGCCCCTTGTTCGATCTTTCCAATCTGGCGTCGAACAGCGAGCTGGAGGAGGAACAGGAGCGGCATCTGCTGGAGATGTATTTTGAGCGTCCGGTCACTGCCGGGCTGTGGCGCTCTTATCATGCGATGAAGTGCGCTTCCCTGCTGCGGGAAACGATGTGGTCGATGGTGTCGGAAGTCTACTCGCCGATTGAAATTGATTTTGTCGGCTACACGCGCGAGAACAGGGCCCGATTTGAACGCGCCTGGCAGTATTATACCCGGGTTTTCGAATCGTCGTCCTGATTCCGGCTTGCCTTTTGACGCTGGCGCGTCCACCCCGGGATATCCGCAGAACCTGCCTTGAAGCAGTGTTGAACCCATGCGCTTCGGCCGCCCGGACATGACGGCGCAAAACCCCACGGTCAGGGCTTATGTGTTACTGGTGATCACTGCCTTTTGCTGGGGGTGCAACTCTGTCCTGGCTCGCGTTGCGGTTGGTGAGGTGTCGCCGATGCTGATTGTAAGCCTGCGCTGGCTGGGTGTTATGATGTTGTTTGTCTTCGTGAGGCAGCCCATTTATCGGGAGTGGGAAAAACTGAAAACGCGCCTCCCTGTGCTTTTCCTGATGGGAGCGCTGGGTTTCACCCTGTTCAATGCGTTGTTCTATCTGGCCGCCCATACCACCACGGCGCTCAATATAGGAATTATCCAGGGCATCGTCCCGGTGTTCCTTCTGCTCGGCGCCCGGTTTTTTTATCACAGTCCGTTGTCACTGGTGCAAGGGTTGGGCGTGATCGTTACCATACTCGGTGTTTTCGTCATCGCATGCGCAGGCGATCTTCAGAAACTGGTCTCGCTGTCGATCAATCGGGGCGATTACTTCGTGCTGGTCGGGTGCCTGTTTTACTCGGGTTATGCGCTGATGCTGAGGAGGTTTTCCGGTGTATCGGTTTTAAGCCTGTTCGCTGTGGTGGTTGTCGCCGCCTTCATTGCATCGTTGCCGTTGAGTCTGGCGGAACTGTATCTGGGAAGGTTGCAGTGGCCCACCCGAAAGGGGTGGATCGTCGTTATACTGATTACGGTGTTGCCTTCCTTCCTGGCCCAGGTCTGTTTTATCAGGGGGGTAACGGAATTGGGGGCAGGCCGGGCCGGAATATTTGTCAACCTGGTCCCGGTATTTTCTTCGATTCTTGCGGTGTCGATTCTGGACGAGCCATTCGGGGTATATCATGCAGTGGCGCTGGTTCTGGTGATTAGTGGAATCGCGCTGGCAGAAAGCAAAAAATACAAGGCTGTCGCGATCTGAGTGTACGCGCCATTTCGATGAGGCGAATGTTCGCGCGGAGGCAGTGTCCGGACCGGGCAGTTCCCCGTCTGAACCAGATGGTTTAACTTAATCCGCGTCCAGGCCCTGCGCTGGACTTGGAAGTCCCTACGGAGTATCTTCGCACAAACAGGACAACCGATCCGCAGATGAACACCAGAAAACCATCCCGTAAACCCACGCCAACGCCGGAATCAGTCCAGTCAGTATCAGAGCCAATGATTCGGGCTGTCGATTTGTTCTGTGGCATAGGGGGGCTCACGCATGGTCTGCGGGCGGCTGGAATTGATGTTGCTTTGGGGCTGGATATTGATGCCTCCTGTCGTTATGCTTACGAACTGAACAACCACGGCGCGGACTTCTGGCAGGCCGATATAAGGAACATCACTTTCGCCGACATTGAGAAAATCTATGAAGGAGCGGATTTCACTGCTCTGGCTGGTTGCGCCCCCTGTCAACCGTTCTCGGCTCATGCCAGGAGAACCGCTGATAACGACTGTGGGTTGATATACGAGTTCGCGCGGCTGATCAGGGAGGGCGAGCCGGATATTGTATCCATGGAGAACGTCCAGGGACTTGCCGGGCACGAATCGTTTCACAAATTCCTCGGGGTTCTTGCTGATCTGGGATATAAAATTGACTACAGCATACTGGATTTCTACCAGTACGGAGTTCCCCAACGGAGAAAACGTCTTGTATTGGTCGCGTCCACTCTTGGACAGATTACGTTGCCCGAGCCATCGGGCCCGGGCGGAAATGTCACCGATTTCATCCGTAACCTTCAACCTATTCTCGCTGGCGAGGCGGCGCAAGGTGATCCAGCCCATGCCTGCCTCCCCTTGACTCCAGTTAACCTGTCGCGAATCCGCCAATCCAGACCAGGTGGAAGTTGGCGCGATTGGGACAGGAACCTCGTCAATCCCTGTCACACACGTCGTGCATATTATCCCGCTCCGTATGGCCGTATGCGATGGGATCAACCTGCGCCCACTATTACTACACAGTTCTGCTATTACAGCACGGGGCGATTCGGCCATCCGACTCAGGATCGAACTATCTCCGTGCGTGAGGCGGCGCTGTTGCAGACTTTCCCACCGGACTACCATCTCGTTGATTTGGAGTCGGACATTCAAATTCGACATCTCGCCAGACATGTCGGCAACGCTGTCCCGGTAAGGATCGGTGAGCATATAGGTAAATCACTTCAAAGAGTGGCGCACAATGCCTGACGAAGCGCCCAGGTACCACATGACCATGAGCCTGAACGTGCTCAATCACTTGGGACTCAATCTCTACAGCAATATACACCGGCGGTCATTGCCGAGGTGATCGCCAACTCATGGGACGCCGACGCAACCGAGGTGGATGTGGATTTCGACTTGGAAAACAAGGCTATTTCTGTCAAAGATAACGGATGTGGCATGAATCAGGATGAAATCAATGGCAAGTACTTGTATGTTGGTTACCGCAAGCGCAAGGAAGGATCGGCTGATGATTCCAGGACGCCCAAGGGACGGCGGCCGATGGGAAGGAAAGGCATCGGCAAGCTTTCGCTCTTCTCAATCGCGAACAAAATCGAGGTGCAGACACGGGTTGCAGGAGGGCGCCCGGAGGCATTTCTGATGGATGCTGACAAGATCAAGGCGGCGATCAACGCTGAAGACTCCTCTATGGCGCAACGGTATGAACCGGAGGTGGTCCGCCCAAACGAAGAATTGATTGATGGTCAGGGAACCCGTATCCGGATCACCGATCTGAAAAAGCCCAGTCTGAATCGTAGGGCAATCAATGGGCTGCGGCAACGGATTGCACGAAGATTCAGTATAATTTCCAGTGAACAGGATTTCATGGTCAGAGTAGACGGCGAGCCTGTCAGTCTGGCCGACCGGCAATATTTCCACAAAGCCCGGTTCATCTATCAGTACAATGGAGACTACGCAAAGCATTGCCAAAAACTGGAAACAACTCGTAGCGGGAATGGTGTTTGTGCTTTCAGGAGACCCCATCGGTTCGATCGCGCTGGGGTTTCCAATGAATCCGGGGAGTACTCGGTCAAGGGGTGGATCGCCATCGCCTGGCGCTCCAACGATCTTGACGGTGACACACAGGATGAGGACGACAACCTGAACAAGATAACCGTTGTCGTGCGCGGCAAGGTCGCCCAAGAGGATATTCTCCAGAACTTCAGACTCGGAGGCATGATCACCAAGTACATGTTCGGAGAAATCGAGGCGGATTTTCTGGATGAAGACAAATCTCCGGACATCGCCACATCCAGCCGCCAGAGCATTTCTGAAGAAGATGAGCGTTATCGGGCATTGGTCAAATTCATACACTCGGAACTCAAAACCATCTGGGGCGAAACCAACAAGCTAAAGGAGCGTTCAGGCGTGCGTCGCGCCTTGAGAGAGAGTCCGAGAATCAAGGAATGGTACGACAATATCCGGCCGAAGAGGCTGCAAGGGTTTGCTGACAAGATATTTGGCGACATTGAAAAGGCCGGAATCGAGGACGCGCATAGATACGAGGCTTACGCGAATGGCATACTCCTGTTCGAGCACCTGAAGCTGAAACATGCGATGGAGCTCATTGGGGATATAGACATAACGAAAGTCAACGAACTTCTGGCTCATTTACGTGATATTGATGCTCTTGAAGCTGAACATTACCGAAAGATCGTGGAAGGACGGCTTGAGGTCATTAAAAAATTGCAGGAACATGTTGATGAGGACGCCAGGGAGAGGACTTTGCAAGAATATGTATTCGACCATCTGTACCTGCTGGACCCTGCCTGGGAGCGGGCGACAGGAAGTACAGCCATGGAAAAGAAGATGGAAAGAGTGCTTGAGGGAACGGACGGCAAGAACTTGAGGGTCGACATTCAGTACGTTAAATATCGAAAGGTTGCGGCGTCTCACGTCATCGTGGAACTCAAGCGAAGCTCCGTGAAAATGACCAAGACCGATCTGGAGAGTCAAGTCAGGGGATACATTGATGCAGTCAAGGAAGAATTGACCCGTGTTAACGATAAACTACCCGTCGAGACCATCTGCATTCTGGGGAAATTACCCAAAGGCTGGGAAAATCCGGAGACAAGAAAAACGGACGAAACCTCGCTGCAACTTTATGGAATACGGGTAGTTACCTACGAAGAACTCATTAACGGCGCGTACGATTCCTACAAGGAATTCCTCAAGGCGACTGAATCAATGACCAATCTGAGAGAGCTTATCTCGGAGATCAGGGCGGGGGGCGCTGAAACCCGGCCAGTGAGCGCGGTGGAAACCTGAAGCAGGCACATGGCTAAAAACAAGAACCTTCACGGAGCCAGGCGAGCGAAACAGGACGATTTCTATACACAGCGTGCAGATATCGAAAACGAGCTGAAACACTACAAGAAGCATTTCGCGGGCAAGACGGTCTATTGCAACTGCGACGATCCCCGGGTAAGCAATTTCTTTTGGGAATTATAACCGAAAGTTTGCAGCGCATCTGATTTTCTGGTAAAATCGTTGACATTGCAAATCATCGAAATCTCCATGACCCAGAGAATTGCCAAGACCATTTCCCTCTTTGGTCTGATGAGACAGTTTCCTGACAAGGCTTCGGCCTTGGCTTATTTCGAGCGTATCCGCTGGGGGGATGGCGACAAGGACTGCACCAAATGTGGGAAAGCGGACCGGGTAACGCCGAACAAGAAGTTTCCCGGTCGCTACTGGTGCGGGCATTGCCGGGGGCATTTCAATGCCTTGACCAATACGCCGCTGGAGTACGGCAAGATCGACCTGACCAAGTGGCTGTTTGCGGCCTACTTGCTGATGACCGCCCGCAAAGGCATTTCCAGTCTCCAATTATCCAAGGAACTGGATATCTCACAGAAAGCCGCCTGGTATATGCTCCATCGGTTGCGGTTGGCCTGCGGGGAGAAAATGGCAGCCTTGTCCGGGGAAGTGGAAATGGATGCCACCTACTTGGGCGGCAAGGAAACCAACAAGCACGAACATAAGAAACTGAAGGCGGGTCGGGGTGTGGTCGGGAAGCAGGCCGTCATTGGAATGCGTTCCAGGGATGGGGAAGTCCGGGCCAAGGCAGTGGAATCCGAAAACGCCATGGCGGTTCTTGGCATGGCCATGGAAAACATAGAGGAAGGTTCCACGATCTACACGGATGAAGCCAGCGCCTATCAGAGACTTGGCGACTACTACCCACACGAGAAGGTCAAACATTCGGCCAAGGAGTTTGTCAACGGCATGGCCAGCACCAACGGCATCGAAAGCGTGTGGGCTGTGCTGAAACGCGGCTATAATGGGGTGTATCACAACTGGAGCCGCAAGCACTGTCAAAATTATATCAACGAGTTTACCTTCCGTCTGAACGAGGGAAATTGCCAGCGCGATACGCAGGATCGCATGTATGACCTGTTCAGGGGAATGGTCGGCAAGCGGATCACTTATGAACAACTCACTGCCTAACCGGAGGCATCCCATGAAACCCGACCCCACCTTGGACCAGGTCGCTAGGGCGATTTTGTCCATCAAACCGGATCGAACGCGAGACAAGCCGATTCCTCAACCATCCAAGCAGGACCTGGAGCGCAAGTTTAGGATGGATATTCAGCCCAACGGCCAGCCAGTTGTGCGGGAAGTTAAGTGATGGATATTCGAGTTGAAGGCACGATACCAGTAGACCTGCCCATTGCGGACAACAAGAGATTCCTGTTTATCAGTCACGACCAGCGAGCCTACACCCACGGATTGCACAAGTATCCGGCGAAGTTTTTTCCTGAGCTTCCCCGATGGATTATCGAAAGATATTCTGCACCGGGTGAAATGGTGCTGGATCCATTTATGGGCAGCGCCACCACCAACATTGAGGCATCTATCCTTGGCCGAAGCAGCATCGGGGTGGATGTGGACCCTTTTTCCCGGTTTCTGTCTCGCGTCAAGACAACTCCATTGCCAGAATATGAATTGCTGATAGCTTATGATGCCCTGAAAAGTAAAATCCAACAGAAGCAGTTTTTACTCAACGGAATACCCGATTTCCCTTACCGGGAAAACTGGTTCAAGCCTTTTGTCTTGAAAGAATTGTCTTGGTTGAAGCATTGCATTGAAAGCATCAGCGCATCGAAAAGCATCAGGGATTTTTTCCTTGTATGCTTTTCATCAATCATTCGCACTGTGTCCGAAGCAGACAACAACTGTACTCGGACGGTAATAAGGAAGAAGCTGAACAAGCAGGTGACGGAAGGGGAGGCTCTGCGACGTTTCGAAAATCGGCTGGAAAAAAATGTAAGGGCGATGATTTCCTATGTTCGCTCTAATCCAACTGGCACTGTGACCATACCGGAAAATGCGGATGCTCGGAAAATGCCTTCCGTGAAAAATGATTCTATTGACTTGGCCCTAACATCACCGCCTTACGCCAACGCTGTAGACTACCCAAGAACCCACCAACTGGAGATTTACTGGCTTGGTTTTGCAAGCGGGTCACTGAAGGACATGAAGGCCATTCACGTCGGAACCGAGGTAGTGTGCGCAAGGGACTATCAGGAATTGCACAATACTGGAAGCAGCGCGGACGAAACGATTGCCGAGATTTATTCCATGGACCCAAGGAGAGCCTACATTGCATCAAAATACATTCAGGACATGATTTCAAATATGAAAGAAATTCACAGAAAATTGAAGCCGGGCAGAAAATATGTTCTGGTCATTGGAAACAACATGATCCGTGGCATTCGATTTGAGACATGGCGCTACTTGCGCGATGTGGCCCCATCGCTCGGTTTCGAGGTGGAGACCAACTTCATTTCAGCGATCATCAATCACTTTATCAAGGTTCCCAGGCAGGAAAGAATCAATGATGACCATGTATTGGTGTTGAAGAAATGCGCATAACGGACAAGGGAAAACTGGCTTCAGCAAAGGGATTTGCTAACGAAAATCGACTTTTGGCTGCGTTGTTGGAAAGGGGTTACAACGCATCTCTTGTTGATCTTCCGCACTCCACCTACGATATTGTGGTCGAACTGGACCAGGAAAACATGATTCGACTGCAAGTTAAAACAGTAGCCGATAAAGGAAGCGTATCTTTCAAAGGTGGGGTTCGTGGAGGTGTGGACCGAGAGTATTTTTCTGGTGTGAAGGAATATACCCAAAGCACAGAAACATCAGATGCAGTTGTCGGCGTTCAGTCATCCAGTAACAATGGAGATGAAAAAATCGATTTCTGGTTTATCCCAACGCTTTACATAGAGCGATTGGAACAAGGTTCATTGTCAATCAACAAAATTCCGCAAGCAAAAAACAACTGGGCATTGATGGAAAAATGCAGGGAGCCCGATTATGTTTTTTATGTTTTTGCAAACTTTCGGTTATAATTCCCAAAAATTCATCAGGGTCAAGGGGGTTCGATGGTTCACCAATCTGGACCATAAAAAACGGCACGAGAAACTGATCCTCTATCGCAAATACACGCCCGAAGACTACCCGACATACGACAATTATGACGCCATCAATGTAGACAAGACCCAGGATATTCCCGCCGATTATGATGGCGTGATGGGCGTGCCGATCACGTTCCTGGACAAGTACAACCCGGATCAGTTTGAGATTGTTGGAATGGACAGACCACTAATAACCGAGCTAACCGGAAAGCAAAGCAGGTTCAGGATCAAGGGAAAGGAGATTTACGCAAGAGTTGCCATTCGCAGCAGCAAGCAAAATAATGGACATCAGACTTCTTGAAATCACTGTCGGCGATCTTGCGAACGACTACAGGGACGACGGCGAAGGTGGTGTTACCGGCTATGGCGGCAAGCTGGATATTCGCCCGCCCTTTCAGCGCGAGTTCGTCTACAAGGACAAACAACGGGAGGCGGTCATTGATACCGTCTTTAACGGTTATCCGCTGAATGTCATGTACTGGGCCGACTGCGCAGACGACAGATTCGAGATCATTGACGGGCAGCAGCGCACGATCTCGATCTGCCAGTTTGTGGAGGGCGACTTTTCGGTAAACCTCGGAAATTTCAATGCCCCTCGCGCCTTTCATAATCTGCAAGACGATGAGCAACGGCGCATTCTCGAATCCCGGCTTATGGTGTATGCCTGTAGCGGGACAGACAGCGAGAAACTGGAATGGTTCAGGACCGTCAATATCGCCGGGGAGAAACTGACCGATCAGGAACTGCGAAACGCCGTCTATTCCGGCTCTTGGGTCACCGATGCCAAGCGCTATTTCAGCCGGCGCGGATGTCCGGCTCAGAAAATCGCCCAAGACTATCTGAAAGGCTCGGCGAACCGCCAGGAGTATCTGGAAACCGCGATCAAATGGATCAACGACGGTGACATCACCGGCTATATGTCAGGTCATCAACATGACCCGACAGCTTTCAGTCTGTGGGATCATTTCCAGTCCGTGATCAACTGGGTCAGAGCGACATTCACCAAAAAGCGCAGAAAATTCATGCAGGGCGTTGACTGGGGCAGTCTTTACCGTGACCACGGGAACAGGAGCGACCTCGACCCGGTGACGATCGAGACCGAAACAGAACGGCTCGTTGCCGATGAGGATGTCGAGAAAAAATCGGGCATATATCCATACATTCTCACGCGTGACGAGAAACACCTGAACATCCGCGCCTTCAGCCCTGCCATAAAACAAAAAGAGCCTGGGAGCGACAGGGCGGTATATGCCGTAAATGCGGGGAAAGGTTCGATGATATATCAAAAATGGAAGCCGACCACATCACCCCCTGGTGCGAGGGCGGAAAAACAAACGAAGAAAACTGCCAGGTACTCTGCAAGGACTGCAACCGCAGGAAATCCAACAAATAAGCCGAGCAACTTCATGACCATCAATTACAGTGTGTACAGGGGCTGGTGACAGATAAAAAAAGATGCGGGTGGTGCGGGGATGACGCTCTGTACCGGAATTATCATGATACGGAATGGGGGGAACCGTTGCATGATGAGCGCAAGCTGTTCGAGTTTCTCTGCCTCGAGGGGGCGCAGGCGGGATTGAGCTGGATAACCATCTTGCGAAAACGGGAGCGTTACATCCGCGTATTTGACGGATTCGATCCTGAACGGGTCGCAAGATACGATGCGCGTAAAATCGCTGAACTGCTGCGTGACCCCGGCATTGTGCGCAATAAACTGAAGGTGAACGGGTTTGTGAAAAATGCCCGGGCCTTTCTTGATATGCGCGATCAAGGCTTGTCGCTGGATGCGTATTTCTGGGGATATGTGGATGGCGAGCCGATCCGGAACCACTGGAGCGAGGCGTGGCGCGTACCCGCCAATACGCCGCTGTCGGATGCGATCAGCAGGGATTTGAAGAAGCGCGGCTTTGTCTTTGTCGGCAGTACAATCTGTTATGCCTTCATGCAGGCTACGGGTATGGTCAACGATCACCTCGTGCACTGTTACCGTCACAAGGAACTTGTGCGCTGATTCCTGGTCCCGGCCTGCGAACATCCAGGCGCGGGGCCGCGAGACCGGGGAGTTATCCCGCCAGTAGCCGGTTGACCCGCTTCACGAATTCGTTCGGGTTTTTCAACGGGGCCCCTTCCGCCAGTACGGCCTGCTCGAACAAAAGGTTCGCCCACTCATCCGCAAGGTCTGTCTCGACATCAATCTGTTTGACAATGGGATGTCCGGGATTGATTTCCAGAATCGGCTTTGCAACCGGGGCTTCCTGTCCGATCGACTGGAGTATGCGTTCCATATTGCCTCCCAGGTCATGTTCGTCCGCGACCAGACAGCTTGGCGAATCCACCAGCCGATCCGAAACGCGGACTTCCTTGACCTGATCTTCAAGCACTGCCTTGAGTTTCTCGATCAGCGGCTTCATGTCCTTATCTTTCTTCTCGCCTTGTTCCTTGTCCGGCGCGGTGATCAGGTCGTCAATGTCAAGACCGCCCCTGGCGATCGATTTGAGCGCTTTCCCTTCGTACTCGCGCAGATGGTTGACGAACCACTCGTCGACCGGGTCTGTCAACAACACCACTTCAATGTCGTTTTTGCGGAACACTTCAAGATGAGGAGAAGACTTTGCCGCGTTGTAGTTCTCGGCCGAAATGTAATAGATGTCCTTCTGTTTTTGCGGCATGCGCGCAATGTAGTCGTCCAGTGAGATGGTCTGCGCCTCATCGTCCCGATGAGTAGTTGTGAAACGGGCCAGTTTTGCCAGCGTGTCCCTGTTCTGAAAATCCTCGACCACGCCTTCTTTCAGTACACGCCCATACTCTTTCCAGAGCGCATTGTATTTCTCTTTGTCCTTGTCGGCTATTTTGCCCAGTTCCGTCAGGATTTTCTTTATGGACGCAGTGCGGATCTTTTCGATTTCCTTGTTTTGTTGCAGAAATTCACGCGAGACGTTGAGCGGCAGGTCGGCCGAGTCCACCAGACCGCGCACAAACCGCAGATAATTCGGCATCAGTTTTTTGGCGTCATCGGCAATGAATATGCGCCGCACATAGAGCTTGATGCCGTGCCGCTGTTCCCGGTCCCACAAGTCGAATGGCGCTTTCGATGGAATGTAAAACAGGGAGATGTATTCCATTCTTCCCTCAACCCGATTATGAATGGTGAGGGCGGGGGGTTCGGGATCATAGGTCAGGGAGGTATAGAACGTGTTGTGTTCTTCTTCGGAGATGTCTTTTTTTGCCCGCGCCCATAATGCCGATCCCTTGTTGATCGTTTCCCATTCGATTTTTTGATCCTTTACCGGTTTTCCGTCATCGTCCAGTTGCGGGTCTTTCTGCATCCGGATCGGCAGGGAAATATGATCGGAATATTTCGAAATGATGCTGCGCACCCGGAATTTCCCGGCGTATTCCTTGCAGTCCTTCTTCAACTGGATAATGATTTGTGTTCCCCTCTGCGGCCGGTCGATCGACTCGAGCGTATATTCTCCGCTGCCGTCGGATATCCACTTGATCCCCTCACTACTCTTTGCCCCGGCTTTGCGAGTCAACAGCGTGACCTTTCTGCCGACCAGGAAACTGGAATAGAAGCCGACGCCGAATTGCCCGATGAAGTTGCTGTCCGCCGATTTGTCCTTGCTCATTTTTTCAAGAAAGGCCTTCGTGCCGGAGCGGGCAATGGTGCCGATATCGGCAATCACCTCATCACGGGCCATGCCGATGCCGTTGTCGATAACGGTCACCGTTCTTTTCTTTTCATCCGTTTCCACGCGGATGGCGAGTTCTCCGTCGTCTTCGAGAAGCGCCTTGCTGGTCAGCGACTCGAATCTCAGTTTGTCGCAGGCGTCCGAAGCGTTTGAAATCAGTTCCCGCAGAAATATCTCCTTGTTGCTGTACAGGGAATGGATCATCAAGTGCAGCAGTTGTCGCACTTCGGTTTGAAATGAATGGGTTTCCACGGTGTCACTTCGGGTCGGGGTTTCTGTGTTCATTGTTATACGGTAAACTGATTTTGACTGAATTGCTGAAATGGGGGCAGGCCGCGATCTTTCAAGCGATTTTATACGGCTCCCCGGTTTTTATATACCATGGATTGGCAAACGCGGTCGGGTTTCCCCGCTTCCGCTCCCGGGATCTTTTCACAAGGGCGATAATTTATTGACCTTAAAGGACATAATTCGTATATTGCACAGGCTTTGCGGGAGAACATGAACGGCAGGGTATTGTAAACCTGTAAAGCTGTGTTTGGTGAAAAGTTCGGGGTATAGCGCAGTCTGGTAGCGCGCCTGCTTTGGGAGCAGGATGTCGGGAGTTCAAATCTCTCTACCCCGACCAGCTTTGCGTTTTGTCCGTTGCGCCCGTAGCTCAACCGGATAGAGCAGCGGCCTTCAGGTTTCATTCTGGCATCCGGTTGCAGGAGGTTGTTCAGCATGAACGGGGAGCCTTCGGGAGGAACAAGTAACTTTCGAAGTGGAGGGCACTGTATCGGTGAAACCTTAACGCAAGCCGGTCACATAACCTGTTTTTTGTGATCGGTTCGGCGATGGCAATACCGAGGAAACGCGGTTCGATCTGTTAAAATCGGACCGCGGATCCGTAGAGACTATACGTGTCCCACCTGAGATGGTGAAGATATAGTCCGGACTCCAAACCCGGTGAGTCGTGCAAGTCCATAACTTTCCGGGGCGGTGAAAGCCGTAGTGGGTAAGCTAAGCCGCAGGTTACAGGTTCGAATCCTGTCGGGCGCGCCATAACGATTTTTGTTCAGGGTGTTTTTTTCAGGTTTGTGGTGAGCGTAGCTCAGTTGGTAGAGCCCCGGATTGTGATTCCGGTCGTCGTGGGTTCGAGTCCCATCGTTCACCCCATTTCTGTACGGGTTGGGTTGACTGAAGCGCAAGAGTTGAATTCGCGGCAGGCTGAAGTGGAACTGCGAGAGTGGCGGAATTGGTAGACGCGCTGGATTTAGGTTCCAGTGGGGCAACCCGTGAGAGTTCGAGTCTCTCCTTTCGCACCATTTCCCGATCTTGCAGTATAGAGAGTATTCGTTACCGGGAAATAGAGATGATCCAGTTTATGGGGAGATGAAAATGCAGGTTTCCGTTGAAGAGTCCGGCGTTATCGAGCGAAAACTTGCTGTTTGCGTGCCATCCGAACAGATCGAATCAGAAGTGTCCAAACGGCTGCACGATGTTGCCAGAAAGACGCGCATTCCGGGTTTCAGGCCGGGCAAGGCGCCCCTGCGCATTATCCGGCAACGATTTTCTTCCGGCGTTACCAGTGAGGTCGTCATGGAGACGATCCGGTCGAGCTACGATGCCGCGCTCAAGGAGCGGGAAATCGTTCCGGCCGGGCTTCTTTCCATTGAGCCTGTACCTTATGAGTCCGGTAATGACCTCAGATTCGTCGCGACCATAGAGGTCTTTCCACAAATTCCCGCGCTGGACCTCAAGGGGGTGACGATCCGTAAGCCGGTGGTCGAGGTGACCGCGCAGGATATTGATCATACGCTTGAGGATATTCGCCTGCGTCATGCCGATACCTATGTTGCCAGACAAGGCAAATCGGAAAAAGGCGACAGGCTGACGATTGATCTGGAAGGAAAAACAGAGGGTGAGAGCTTTGCGGAGGGGGATATAAAAGGGCATTCTTTTATCCTCGGTAACAGGGAGATGCCGCCAAAGTTGGAGGACGGACTGGCCGGTGTCGGCAAGGGCGAGGTCGTGATCATCCCGGTTTCATATCCACAATCCCACGACAATCCCGTCCTGGCCGGAAAGGAGGTCGAGTATTCGGTCACAATCAAGGCCATAGAGAAACCGCAACTGCCCGAACTCAATGACAAGTTCGCCGAAAAAATGGGGATCAGCGAAGGGGGGGTCGAAAAGCTGCGGCAGGAGGTGGGACAGAATCTGTCTCTTGAACTCCATGAGCGTTTGCGACGCGTTATTCACTACCGGGTCATGAGCGGGCTGTTGCAGAAAAACCGGATCGCGGTACCGAAATCTCTGGTCGAAAAGGAAATCGACGCTGCGGCGGGAAGTTTTGAGCAATATATGGCTGCCCGGGGCCTGCCGGCGGGTGAAATCGACCGGGACCGTTTCTCCGCCGAGGCGAAAAGGCGGGTTGCCCTGGGTCTGATCGTCAGGGAGATTATTGACAGGCAGATGATTCGGGTGACCCCGGAAACGGTAAGGGAAAGGGTGGCCAGTATGGCGGCCAGTTATGAGCAGCCGGAGGCTTTTGTAACCCGTTTCATGTCCGACCCCGGGCAGGTGAGGAGGATCGAAACACTCCTGTTCGAAGAACAGGTTGTGGAAATGATGCTGGAAACGGCGATCGTGGAAGAGGAGAAGCTTTCGCTCCGGGAGCTTATGGGCAACCGGGATTTGGCTGATCACAGCGAAACCTTACCGGATCAAATTACCTGAAATTGCAGACAAATACAGACGATCATTACGGCATTCGGGCTCTTTGGGTCTGCGGGGGGCGCCGTGTGCGGAGATTGAAATGAAAACTGAAAATATCAATTTTGTGCCGATGGTAGTGGAGTCTACGGGGCGCGGAGAAAGGGCTTATGATATCTATTCCCGGCTGCTCAGGGAACGGGTTGTCTTTATGGTCGGTGCGGTGGATGATCATATGGCCAATATCATCGTCGCACAGTTGCTGTTCCTTGAGTCGGAAAACCCGGAGAAGGATATTTCCCTGTATGTGAACAGTCCGGGCGGCGCCGTTTCGTCAGGCCTGGCGGTTTACGATACCATGCAGTTCATACGACCGCATGTCAGTACCGTGTGTATTGGCCAGGCTGCCAGTATGGGAGCCGTGATCCTGGCCGGAGGGGAAAAGGACAAACGCCATGCCTTGCCCCATTCCAGGGTCATGATCCATCAGCCTATGGGCGGGTCCCAGGGGCAGGCATCCGACATTGAAATTCATACTCGCGAGATTCTTGGTGTACGGGAGCGGCTCGACCGCATTCTTTCGCTTCATACCGGTCAATCCATGGATACGATCAAGACGGATACGGACCGGGACAACTTTATGAGCGCGGAGGATGCCCGGGAATACGGTATCATTGATTCCGTATTGAAAAAACGGTTATAGTCGGAGGGCGTGTTACCCCGATACCCATAGTCGAACCATAGCGATGACTGACGACTCAGCCAGAAACGAGAAGCTGCTTTATTGTTCCTTTTGCGGCAAAAGCCAGCACGAGGCCAGAAAATTGATTGCCGGGCCATCTGTCTTTATTTGTGCCGAATGTGTCGATCTTTGCAACGGAATTATTCGCGATGAAATCACGGGCGAGGCTTTCCCCCCGGGAAACAGGCCCGGATATCCGAACCCCCGGGAAATCCACGCTATTCTTAATGACTACGTGATCGGACAGCAGGAGGCCAAGAAGATGCTGTCCGTTGCCGTTTATAACCACTACAAAAGAATTGAAAACGAAGAGTCGAATTCTGGCATTGATATTTCCAAGAGTAATATTCTCCTGATCGGTCCGACCGGGTCGGGCAAAACGTTGCTGGCCGAAACACTGGCGAAACAATTGAACGTCCCGTTTACGATTGCCGATGCGACCACGCTGACCGAGGCTGGTTATGTCGGTGAGGATGTCGAAAATATTATTCAAAAACTGCTTCAGGCGTGCGATTATGAAGTTGAAAAAGCCGAGGTCGGGATTGTTTATATTGACGAGATTGACAAGGTGTCGCGCAAGGCCGAAGGCCCGTCCATTACCCGGGATGTTTCCGGAGAGGGTGTTCAGCAGGCCTTGCTGAAACTGATCGAGGGCACTGTCGCCGCGATCCCTCCACATGGTGGACGCAAACATCCGCACCAGGAGTTGCTGCAGGTCGATACCCGCAATATCCTGTTCATATGTGGCGGCGCTTTCGCGGGGATCGAGAAGATTATTCAGGAGCGCACCGAGAAGTCCGGCATCGGATTCGGCGCCGATATCAGGGATAAATCAGCAGATCAAAGATCCAGCGAGCTGCTTGGGAAGCTGGAGCCCGAAGATCTGGTCAAGTTCGGATTGATCCCCGAATTTGTGGGCCGGCTCCCGGTAATTGCGACGCTTGAAGAGCTGGATGAAGAATCCCTTGTGCGGATTCTGGTTGAACCCAAAAACGCACTGACAAAACAGTATCAGACCCTGTTCAAATTCGAAGGTGTCGATTTGGAGTTCCGTGAAGATTCGTTGCACCAGATTGCGATCAAGGCCATGGACCGCAAATCAGGCGCCAGAGGGCTGCGCTCGATTATGGAGGGCGCCCTGATCGAGACGATGTACGAGTTACCATCCATTGAGGGGGTCAAAAAGGTTGTCGTCGATTCCTCCGTTATTACCGAAGGTTCGCGTCCGCTTTATGTGTACGAGAAAAACAGAACCAAAAAAACGGCTGCCCTGTTGTCAACCTGAACACGACTGATTGCTTATGGGCGAACCTGTTTCCCTGAAGTCCGGTCAGCGGACAAAAGGGCCGTGGAACTGGCGCCCGCAGTTACCTTTGGTAATGCCGCCGATTTTTGTATGGCCGCCGCAACCCGTCGGCGCGTTGAAATTTATTCTGGGCAGGGGGTTCGTGCTCTCCCAGATGATGATTTTTGTTTTGCTGGGTATTGTGGTCTGGCTTTTCCTCTCCCCGGGAATAGAGAGATGGAAGACTTTTTCGCCAGATTGGGTCTTTCAGGTCTGGGCGATCAATATGGGACTCTCGGTGGTGGTGGCGGGCGGCCTGCACCTTTATTTCCATGCCTGGAAATGCCAGGGCAAGGTGCAAAAATACGATCATCGGGAGTTGTCCCGAAACAACCGGGCATTCCTTTTCAACAATCAGGTTCGGGATAATATTTTCTGGAGTTGCGCCAGCGGTGTTACGGTCTGGACCGGATTTCAGGTATTGCTGATGTGGGCTTATGCCAATCAGATCATCTCCTGGAATTCCTGGTCGGGTAATCCCTACTGGTTCGTCAGCCTGTTCCTGGTATTGACGGCATGGGAGTCGATGCATTTTTATTTCGTACATCGGTTTCTTCATTGGCCGCCGTTATACAGGATTGCCCATGCTCTGCATCACAAAAACGTCACAGTCGGACCCTGGTCTGGGTTGGCCATGCATCCGGTCGAGCACCTGTTGTATTTCAGCACCGTGCTTGTTCATCTGGTCATTTCTTCCCACCCGATCCACCTGTTTTTCCATATCTACCTGACCGCGCTGTCGGCCTATACCGGGCATGTCGGTTTCGAATCGTTCGTAATCAAGGGTAAATCCACACTCGGGGTCGCAAACCTGTTTCATCATCTCCATCACCGATATTTCGAATGCAACTACGGGACGCCGTATATGCCTTGGGACAAATGGCTTGGTACCATGCATGACGGTACCGTGGAAGCAACCCGCAGAATCAACCAGCGACGGGTTGGCATGAAACCCGAAACCAGTACATGATTGCCCCGGAATTACAGGTCTCGCGGTGGTTTAATACCGAACAACCCATCACTCTCTCCCGTTTGCGCGGCAAGGTAGTCCTGATCGAGGCTTTCCAGATGCTGTGTCCCGGTTGTGTGATTCATGGTCTGCCTCTTGCACAGAAAGTCCGCAGCGCATTTCCGTCACAAGCCGTTGCTGTGATTGGGCTGCACACGGTTTTTGAACATCATGATGCGATGACCCCCGTTTCGCTCAAGGCCTTTCTTCACGAATACCGAATTTCTTTTCCGGTCGGAGTTGATGAGGCCGGGACAGGGGCGCTCCCCAGAACGATGGAGGCCTATCAAATGCAGGGGACACCCAGTACAATTCTGGTTGACAAGTCCGGACAGGTAAGAATGCACCAATTCGGTGATGTGTCGGAAATGAAACTCGGCGCTGAAATTGCCACGCTACTGGGTGAACAGGAGGCACAGGCTGATTCCTGTGACCACTCGCAGAGCCTGCAGGAGCGGCGTCCGGTATCTTGAGGGAACCGGATAAGTGATCGAATGTGAAACGGCGGTTGTTTTTTCCATGATTTCAGGATAGAATATGGGGTTGATTTTTCTGAACCTTGTGTTAATCGGGGTATCTGTTTTCCTTGGAGCAATACATACTAACCGAAGCGGCAGATAGCCTGTGAGGCAGCAGAAATAACCGATGAGTAAAGATATCCGGCTCAAAAAAGTTACCTCGAAACCCGAATCCGGAAACGACAGGATCGGGGAAGGCCGGATTGTCGAATCCAAAGCGAAAACTCCGCTTGACGCTGAGAAAAAGGACTCGTCCGAATCCCGGTCCGATCTGAAAAAACTGGTTCTTAAGGGCAAGGACCAGGGCTTTTTGACTTATGCCGAGATCAACGATCATTTGCCGGAAAATATGCATGACACGGATCAGATCGAGGTCGTTGTCAATATGATCAATGATATGGGTATCGAGGTAGTGGACAAGGCGCCGGATACGGATATCATGACCCTGAAAAGGGACAATCCCGAAGACCAGGAGGTTGCGGAAGAAGTCAGTGTCGCGCTGAAAACCGTCGTTGAAAGTGAGTTCGGTCGAACCACCGATCCGGTTCGAATGTATATGCGTGAGATGGGAACGGTGGAGCTGTTGACGAGGGAGGACGAAATCGCTCTTGCCCAACGAATCGAGGCAGGTAACCGTGAGAGCGCAGCCGCAATAGCGCTTACCCCGGCAGCCGTTCGGCAAGTGCTGGATTTTGCCAGCCGCGTCAAGGCCGGTGAAATGAAGTTGTCGGATGTGGTTGTTGATTTCATGGAGTTGAATGCTTTGGACGATAAAACGGTGGCCACTCCCGGGGAGCCTGGTCAAAACGCGGCAGAATCGGAAGGCCTGCCAAACGGCCCTGATCCAGACGACGCGATTGCCCGTTTCCAGAGGATGAACCGGCTCTGGGATTCCCTGAACAAGGCGATTAATACCCACGGTCTGGGCAGCAGGCAAGCGTTGCGAAATCGCGAAAAACTGGGTAACGAACTGTTACAAATCAAATTCGTGCCGGCAAAACTGGATATTCTCGCTTCAACATTGCGAGATTGTATGGCCGATGTAAAGGAGTGTGAACGCAGTATCGCAAATTACTGTGTCAACTATGGAAAGATTCCGAGGAAACGATTCCTGGAAGTTTTCCGTGGCAACGAGACCAATATGGAGTGGTTCGAACGGTTGACCGGGAAGTATCCGCAAGAGCAGGCCCAGCTGGAAAAATACAGGGGCAAGATTGCCCATTATACGGACCGGCTCATCAGGGTACAGGACAAGGCTGGCCTGGAAATGGCGGACCTGAAGAATCTGAGCCGGAAACTTTCGATCGGTGAAGCCAAGGCCCGGCGCGCCAAGAAAGAAATGGTCGAGGCCAATCTGCGGCTGGTTATTTCGATTGCGAAGAAATATACCAATCGTGGTTTGCAGTTCCTGGATCTGATTCAGGAAGGTAATATCGGATTGATGAAGGCCGTCGACAAGTTCGAATATCGGCGTGGCTACAAATTTTCCACCTATGCTACCTGGTGGATTCGTCAGGCCATTACCCGTTCCATCGCGGACCAGGCCAGAACGATCCGCATCCCGGTGCACATGATTGAGACGATCAACAAGCTCAATCGTGTGTCCCGCCAGATTCTTCAGGAAAAAGGACGCGAAGCGCTGCCCTGTGAACTGGCCGAACGCATGGAGTTGAGCGAAGACAAGGTGCGTAAGGTGCTGAAGATTGCCAAAGAGCCGATCTCAATGGAGATGCCGGTGGGTGATGACGAAGATTCACATCTTGGGGATTTTATTGAAGACAAGAACATCAAGGCCCCGATTGATATTGCGACGACGTCGGGATTAAAAGACGCGACACACGACATTCTGAGGTCGCTGACCGACCGCGAGGCCAAAGTACTGCAAATGCGTTTCGGTATAGGCCTGAGTACCGATCATACGCTGGAAGAAGTGGGCAAGCGGTTCGACGTTACCCGCGAGCGCATTCGACAGATTGAAGCCAAGGCATTGAGAAAGCTGCGCCATCCGAGTCGTTCGGAGCACTTGAGAAGTTTTCTGGAAAGCAGTTAACGGCTATTGGTAAATCGGCAGACATCCCGGCATTTTCGGGCAGGTCCGCGACAGTCGGGAGCCCCACATCTATTCTCACGGGCCTGTAGCTCAGTTGGTTAGAGCAGTGGACTCATAATCCATTGGTCGCAGGTTCAAGTCCTGCCGGGCCCACCAGCTTCAGGCGTTCCGCCTGGCGGTAACGCGGTAATCTTGCTGTTAACTGTTTTGGAGGCCGCGCACTACACTGAACAACCGAGAGAACAATGAAAAAGACCGGGCCTGCTATCAGGAAACAGCGCCGTCAAATAGTACAAAATCGGGGGTTCCGCCCTTGGTGGTTCGAGACCGGTTCGCCGGAATTCCTGTTCCGGGCGCTGATGGATCAGGAGGTCAGCCCGATTGAACTGGAGTTCAAGATGGCGGAAGGTGAAGGGGAGACGGAGGACGTCCTGGACCGGGCCATAGCTCAGATGCGGGACCGGGGGTACGGGGAAAAGTACCGGGACCGAGGGGAACCGCTCCGCCTGGTGGCCCTGGTATTTGGCCGGAGCGGGCGCAATCTGCTAGAGATTCGTGCCGAATCTGCCTGACTGACTCTCTGCAGGTCCATTGATGGCTGGAATACTACTTTTGCGCCTTTACCGTAAGGAACAGAAATTGATACTGATTGACTCGGGTGGCGATCATGTCCGATGCGAACAGTTCGCCAGACAGTGATCTGGCCTACCAGACGGAAATTCTGCAAGGTGTTTCCCGCACTTTTGCACTCACTATCCCGCGGCTTCCCGCTGAATTGCGTGATGTGGTAGGCAATGCCTACCTGTTGTGCCGGATCATCGACACGATCGAAGACGTTGCGGTCTTGTCCCTGGCGCAGAAACAGGCGTTTTCGGAACGCTTTATCAACATTGTCGCCGGTCGTGAACGGGCTGAGCCTTTCGCTCACAAGCTGGGCGCCTTGCTGTCAGGCTCGACCGCCACAAGCGAGCACGCCCTGATTATCAATATGGACCGGGTTATCCGTGTCACCGCAACGTTCAACGCCGTCCAGCGCGGAGCCCTGGAACGCTGCGTGACGGTCATGTCCCGGGGCATGATGGAGTTTCAGCAAAGCGCGACGCTGGATGGACTCAGTGATCTGGCCCACCTGGACCGTTACTGTTACCATGTTGCCGGGGTGGTCGGTGAGATGCTGACCGAACTGTTTTGCGACTACTCCGCCGAGATCGGTGAGCGGCGCGAGAATTTGCTGGCATTGTCGGTCTCCTTCGCGCAGGGGTTGCAGATGACTAATATTCTCAAGGATATGTGGGATGACCGGCGGCGTGGCGCGTGCTGGCTGCCGCGGGATATTTTCCTCGCGGCCGACATCAATGTGAGCGATCTGTCTGCCGGGTGCGGAGATCCCGGCTTCGTCAAGGGACTATCCCGACTGGTAGCCATTACCCGTTACCATCTGACCAATGCGTTGCGTTTCATCCTGATCATTCCGCCGCGTGAAACCGGCATCCGTCTGCACTGTCTGTGGGCGTTGGGCATGGCCGTGCTGACCCTGTTACGCATTCATGCGACTCCGATGTTCAGGAACGGTCAGGAAGTGAAGATATCACGGCGCAGTGTGTGGGCCGTCACATTTATCACTCGTGCCGTGGTGCGTTCGAATGTGGCGTTGAAGCTACTCTTCCGGGCGCTGACCCACCGCCTTCCTCGCGCTGAATCGGGGGATTTCGTGCAGGCTCGCCTGTAGTCTGCGGCCTCGGGATCCTGTTTTTATGATAAGGTTGGCGTGGCAACAGAACCTGAACGATCATTTCGGTGGAAAAGAAAACAATACGAGTCATTTTAGCCCGGCCGCGCGGATTTTGCGCTGGAGTGGACCGTGCCATTAAAATCGTTGAGGAGGCGCTGACCCGTTACAGCGCTCCGGTCTATGTGCGGCACGAAATCGTTCATAACCGGCGCGTTGTTGAGAATCTTGAGGGCAGAGGCGTACATTTTGTCGATCGGATCGACCAGATTCCTGACGGAGCGATTGCCGTTTTCAGCGCTCATGGTGTCTCGAAGCAGGTTGAACTGGAAGCGTCGGGGCGGGATCTGCGACCGATAGACGCGACCTGTCCGCTCGTCTCCAAAGTGCATCGGGAAGGCCGGCGGTATGCCGCCAAAGGGTATGACATTGTTCTCATTGGCCACGAGAGTCATCCTGAAGTCGAGGGCACCCTGGGCCAGATTGAGGGGCCGGTTTTTCTGGTCAGTGAGGTCAGGGATGTAGAGGCGTTGCAGGTACGCGATCCTGAAAAAGTTGCCTACATCACCCAGACCACACTGTCGGTTGACGATACACGGGAAGTTATCGACGAGTTGCGCCGCCGTTTTCCAAAAATCAGCGGGCCGGACACTCGCGACATTTGCTATGCAACCCAGAACCGTCAGGCTGCCGTACGCGAGCTGACTGCGCGTGTAGACCTGATACTGGTGGTAGGCGCCCACAACAGTTCCAATTCCAATCGCTTGTGTGAAGTCGGCAATAACAGTGGCGTACCGAGCTACCTGATCGAGAACCCGTCGCATATTGATCCGCAGTGGCTGGACGGGTGCGAGAGTGTCGGGGTTACCGCCGGCGCTTCGACTCCTGAGGAACTGGTGCAGGATTTGATCGGCAAGTTGCGCGAGTACGCTGATTTGCAGGTTTCGACGATGGACGGCGTAGAGGAGAATGTGCGTTTCCCCTTTCCCGTTGCGCTGCGCTCGGTCAAGGCCGTTGACGGGGCCGAACAATAGCGCCGCCGGATTTGCCGCGCTTTTCGCGAGCTAGCCAGCCGGAGACCGGCAGGCGCCGCCCGTCGCTGTGCCGGCGCCCGGTCGAAACGACCGTTTGCGGGTTCAGGCTTCCCTGGCAAGGGAGGTTGCGGGGTTCAGCCGGGCCAGGGGGCGCTCATTGATTGGCAGGTGAATGAGTGCGGCCAGTATGCCGAAAGCGACCCCTGCCCACCACATCCCGTCATATGACCCCGTCTGGTCGTAAATCAGCCCCCCCAGCCATACCCCCATGAAACTGCCGATCTGGTGACTCAGAAATACGATGCCAAACAGCGTTCCCAAGTATTTGATGCCGAAAACCTGGGCAACGATACTTGTGGTCAGGGGTACGGTGGAAAGCCACAGTATGCCCATGGCTGCGGAAAAGGAAAGCATCACAAACGGTGTTTTCGGCAGTAATAACAGAAGCAGTATGACGACCGCGCGGGAAAAATAGATCAGGCTCAACCCGCACTTCTTGCTCCATCTCTGGCCGGCCAGCCCGGATGCGAACGATCCGAAAATATTCAGTAACCCGATCAGGGAAATCGAGTAAGCGCCAATGGCAGGGTCGAGGCCGAGATCTCTTGCGTATGTGGGGAAATGTACGGTAATGAAAGCGACGTGAAAGCCGCAGACAAAGAAGCCGGCGGTCAGAAGCAGATATCCGTGGTGTCGGAGCGCTTCTGTAATCGCGCCTTTCAAAGTCTGTTCCATATCCACGGACGATTCATTATCGTCTGCGCCGGCGGCGGAATCGGGCAGGCATAGCACCATGGGAATCAATAGCAATGTGATGCCGGCCAGCAAAAGCAACGCGGTGTGCCAGCCATAAGCGGATATGAAACCCTGGCTGAGCGGAGAAAAAATGACCATTCCGAAAGACCCGGCCGCTGTCCCGAGGCCGAAAACAAGGGAACGCTTCTCTGGACCTGTTGCCCGTACCATGGCGGTCAGGACCAGGGTGAATGCCGTAAACGCGACACCCAGACCGGTCAGTATGCCGCAGGTGAATTGCAGGGCAAACATGGATTGTGAGTAAGCCATGCCCAATATCCCGGAGCAATACAGGAGAGTGCCGGCGATTATGACCTTGACCGCCCCGTTTTTATCGACGAGGGCGCCAGCGAACGGTAATCCGATTCCCCATAGCAGATTCTGTAGCGCCATGGCGAGGCCAAAGATCTCCCGCGACCAGCCGTTGGCAGTGGTCATCGGTTCAAGGAACAGACCGAAGCCCGAACGTATGCCGAAGCCCGTCATCGAAATCAGGCATCCGGCGATCAATACGACCAGAGGCGTACGCCAGGTTTTCATACTTGAGGCGGTGCGGGCAGAGGCCAGGTGGTTACCTGTGTTTCCAGTTGGCCGGGCGTTTTTCTACAAATGCGGCCATTCCCTCTTTTTGGTCTGCGGTCGCGAATACGGACTGGAATTGCCGGCGCTCGAATTGCAGCCCCGCCTGAAGATGGGTCTCCAGCGACTGGTTGACGCATTCCTTGACCATGGCTGTCATGGGCCGTGAGCGGGAGGCAATTTGTCTGGCGATTTTTTTTACTTCCTGCATGAAGCCGTCCTGCGGCAATATGCGCGCCACCAGACCCGCGCGTTCGGCCTCGTCTGCGTCCATCATACGGCCGGTCAGACACATATCCATAGCTTTCGACTTGCCGATCAGCCGGGTCAGGCGCTGGCTCCCTCCCCATCCGGGTATGGCGCCAATCATGATCTCCGGCTGGCCGAATTTTGCCGATTCGGAAGCAAGGATGAAGTCACACATCATGGCCAGTTCGCAACCGCCGCCCAGAGCGTAGCCGCTTACCGCGGCGATAATCGGTTTTTCACACTGACTGATAATGTTCTGCAAGCGCGCCGCATTGTCATCCAGATACATGTCCATGAACGTCCGGTCCTGCATTTCCCTGATATCCGCTCCCGCTGCAAATACTTTTTCGCTTCCGGTCAGAATGATCGCTCCGACCTGCCTGTCGAGAGACATTTCAGTAAAAGCCCGCGCCAGTTCATCCCGCACCTCGACCGAGAGCGCGTTCAGGACTTTGGGCCGGTTGAAGGAAATCATGCCGATGTTTTCGTCTGTTTCAGTGGTAATTGTGTTGTACGTCATTTGTGTTGTCTGTCGGGTTGGTGGATGTGTGTGATATGCGGACTGTGAGAAACACAGAAAGCGGCCAGTTTTTCGGCCTGAAGCAATTTGCGGGCGCTTCTGCGAACCTCTTGCCAGCGAAAACGAACGGAGTTCCTGACGATCGTGCGGTCTCTGTTTTTCAGTTCATCGGCAATCGGCGCCCATCTGAACAATGCGTCCGGACTTTGCGAAAATGCGAATTCGTCATCGGAGACGGAGGAATAGTCGATATTGGCGACTCTCGTTCTCAGTCTTTCGACTGTATCCGGAAATTCTTCCGGGGCGTCCGCGGGCAGGCCGGTTTCATCCATGATACGGTCGACCACCCTGCCAAGCAGCCGGCTGATCTGCCCGTTGTCGAGTTGTGTCCTTTGGCGCATCAACCCGCCCGTGTAGACGGTCAGGTCGGACAGGCATGCCAGCCAGATCTGCCATTTTGCCAGATTCATGGCGAGCAGCAGATCGGGGTTTTCAAACATTTCCGGGAATCGGGTTCCGGCGCGGGTCTTGAGATAGCCGTACAGTGAGGTCTGCGCTACATGGCTGGCCCTCGATCGGAGAAATGCCGCGAGTGCTTCGGGGTTTGCTATCGGCTGCATGCTGTGACCGCGGCCCAGCCCGGTATAGTTCACCAGCGTCTTCCATGTATCCCCTGAAAGCAAGGCTCTTGCAAGGGTGTCCATCTGTTTTCGCAAGAAAAGCACGAAAGATTTTTGCGGGTGGATCAAGGTTATACGGTTAGCGCGATGCTACCACAACACAGGTCGCAGCGTCAGGATAATCCGGTCTGTGATTCGGGGCAATAATTTGCTATAGTCGGTTGCTATCGGGGTTGTCCCTTGATCGTTGTTTCCTGTTGTTTTTTCCGATACGCCTTTTGTCGGACAAGCGAGCGTGGCGATCCCCAATCCAGTGAAAGAGAGAACAACGTGACCCGTTATTCCGCGTGGGCGGTATTCAGGAATGGACTGAACGACCAGAAGGGATGGGGCCGCCAGTGGCGCGACCCGCAACCGAAGGGGGCATACGATGTGGTGATTGTGGGCGCTGGCCTGCATGGTCTTGCTACAGCCTGCTATCTCGCCAGGAATCATGGCGTGCACAATGTCGCGGTGCTGGACAAGGGATGGCTCGGAGGCGGCAATGCGGGTCGCAATACCACGATTGTCCGTTCCAATTACATGATGCCGGGCAACCGCGCGTTTTATGAGCATTCGCTTGAGCTATGGGAAAGCCTGAGTCATGAGTTGAATTATAATGTCATGTTTTCCCAAAGGCACCACATCAGTCTCCTGCACACGCCCGCCGCCCGCGACAGCGCCGCCAGACGGTACAATACGATGCGTCTGACCGGCTCGGACGGCGAGCTTTGGGATATCAAGACTCTGAAAAAGGAAATCCCTCATCTGAATTATCAGAATGCCCGCTTCCCGATTATCGGCGCCGCGGTGCAAAAACGCGCCGGTAACGCCCGCCATGACGCAGTTGCCTGGGGCTACGCGCGGGCGGCGGACATGCAGGGCGTCGATATTATCCAGAACTGTGAAGTCACCGGGGTGACCCGCGCGGACGGGAAAGTCACAGCGTTGCAAACATCAAGGGGTAGCATAGCGGCGAAAAAGGTGGGGTTTGCGGTGGCCGGCAATACTTCGCGGCTGTGGCAGATGGCCGGGCTCGGCAAACTGCCTGTAGAGACCCACCTGTTGCAAGCCTTCGTATCCGAACCGATCAAACCCTTGCTCGATCATGTAGTGGTGTTCGGGGTGGGCGGAGCGCATTTCTACATATCACAATCGGACAAGGGGGGTATGGTGTTCGGCGGCGATCTCGACTGGTACAAATCATACGCCCAGCGCGGCAATCTGCCTGCTGTGCAGGATGTAGCAGAGTGCGCAATTTCAATTCTGCCATGCCTCGGACGCATTCGCTTGCTCAGGCACTGGGCAGGGGTCATGGACATGTCTATGGACGGTTCCCCGTTCATCTGCAAAACCCCGCTCGACAACCTCTATCTCAATGCTGGCTGGAACTATGGTGGATTCAAGGCCAGTCCCGCCTCCGGCTGGTATTTTGCCGATCTCATTGCCAATGACCGCCCGCACCCCGTGATTGAACATTTTAATCTTTATCGTTTCAGGCGGGGAGTCATTATCGACGAACGCGGAGCCGGCCCGGACCCCAAACTCCACGGCTGACAGGCGAGCATGATGCGAATTCATTGTCCATTTTGCGGAGAGCGTGACCACTGTGAGTTCGCCTACGGAGGCGATGCCTCGGTGGTCTGGCCTGAACTGGACGGTACGATCGATCAGTGGCACGAAGCCGTCTTTCTGCGCGAAAACATTCGCGGTATGCAGTGTGAAACCTGGCAGCATGTGCATGGTTGCCGTACGTGGCTGATCGTTGAGCGCGATACCCTGACTCATCGCATCCAGTCTGTACGCCCCGCCCATGACGGGCTTGCCGCAGTACTGGCGGAGCACAGCGCAGCGCTTGGGGAAACTGCATAATGACTGCACAAAGATTGTCTGAAGGAGGGCGCATCAATCGCGGGAACGTGATCCGGTTCTCCTGGGACGGGAAAGGCATGACCGGTTTTGGGGGCGATACCCTGGCTTCCGCATTGCTGGCCAATAACGAGTGGGTATTGGGGCGCAGTTTCAAATATCACCGCCCCCGCGGTATCATGTCTGCCGGTGTCGAGGAGTCCGGCGCCATCGTCACGGTCGGCGAGGGCGCCCGGCGGGAGCCGAACGTGAAAGCGACCATGCAGGAGTTGTATGCGGGGCTGGTGGCGACGGGTCAGAACGCATGGCCCAATGTCCGTTACGACATCGGGTCGATCAACGACCTGTTCGGCCGCTTTTTCGCTGCCGGATTCTATTACAAGACGTTCATGGGACCGCGCGTCAGGGGACTGCCGAAAGGCTGGGGCGACGGCTCCGGCTTCTGGATGCAATGTGAAAAACTGATCCGCAGGGCCGCCGGTATGGGTACGGCATCAAGACAACCCGACCCGGACAGCTATGACCACGCGCACGGTTTCTGTGATGTTCTGGTGGTGGGGTCAGGGCCTGCTGGCCTGTCCGCCGCGCTCGTTTGCGCGAGGGCCGGACTTGATGTCCTGCTGGTCGAGCAGGACTGCGAGCCGGGAGGAGGGTTTCTTGACCGTTGCGACAGTGAAGCCGAAAAGCAGCGTGCCGGTCTGCTCGCCAAACTGCAAAAGGCTGGTGCGCGGGTGATGACCCGGACTACGGCTTTCGGCTTGTATGACCATGGTACCGCGGGATTGCTGGAGAGGGTGACCGATCATATCGCGGCGCCCGCCCCATACAGCCCGCGCCAGAGGTTCTGGACTATCCGCGCTCGCCAAACCATTCTGGCGACCGGCGCCATCGAGCGTCACATTGCGTTTGGCAACAATGACCTGCCCGGTGTCATGACAGTGAGCGCCGGCCTTGCCTACCTGAACCGGTACGGTATTTTGCCGGGGCAGAGAATTGTCGTTGCGACCAATAACGATTCTGCCTATGCGCCCGCGGCAGCGTTTTCACGGGCCGGCGCAACGGTTACGTTGCACGATGTGCGCACGATGATTCCCGAGTCGATGCTGGCAATGCTGGGGGACAACGAGATCGGAGTGGATACGCGATGCGCCCCGCTCAGGGCGCACGGCTACCGGGGCGTCCGCTCGCTGGACATTGCGGCGGTGGCCGAATCCGGCTGGGTCATGAAGGGGTCCGAGTCCTGTGACTTGATACTGGTGTCCGGCGGATGGTCGCCGGTTATAAACCTGATATCGCATCGCGGGGTAAAGCCGTCATGGAATGAGGAGCAGGCCTGCTTCATGGCGCCCGGGTGCAGTGAACCGATTTACATGGCAGGAGCTGCGGCCGCTGTCTGGAATACGGAAGCATGCCTCGCTTCGGGTCACTCGGCAGGCGCCAGGGCGGCCCGGCAACTCGGTTGTTCGACACGCCGCAAGGCCGAGCCCAAAGCTGGCGGGTGGACAAACCCGATTGAGCCGCTGTATGAGGTGCGGCTGCCGCAGGGCAGGCAAAAAAGCTTCGTTGACCCGCAGCATGATGTGACTGCGGACGATGTGCGTCTTGCTTGTCGGGAGGGTTTTGTTTCCGTTGAGCACCTGAAACGATATACCACGCTGGGCATGGCGACCGATGGCGGCAAGGTCGGCAATATAATCGGTTTGGCGCTGATGTCGGACGCGCTCGGCAAGGATATCGCGGACGTTGGCACTACCACGTTCAGGCCGCCTTATACTCCGGTTGCGATCGGTGCACTGGCCGGCAGGAATGTGGGGGAGCGCTTCAGGCCGCTGCGCCGCACGCCGATGCACGACTGGAATCTCGGGCATGGCGCTACGATGACGATGGCCGGGTTGTGGCGCCGCCCGTGGTATTTTGCGCGGCAAGCGGAAGGAGTTGGTGAAGCCTGTGCCCGGGAGACTGAAACGGTCCGCAACTGTGTCGGCCTGTGTGATGTGACCTCTCTGGGCAAGATTGCCGTGCAAGGTCCGGACGCGACCGAATTCCTCAATCGTATCTATACCAATCCATTTGCCAAATTGCCGGTCGGCAAGGCGAGATACGGCATCATGCTGAGGGATGACGGACTGGTCATGGATGATGGAACAACCTGGCGTCTTTCCGGTACGGAGTATTTCATGACTACGACGACCGCGCATGCGGCAAAGGCGCTGATGTTCCTTGAGGAGTTGCTGCAAACCCGCTGGCAGGCTCTTCGGGTTCATGTGACGTCCGTTTCCGAGCAATGGGCGGGTTGCGCGGTGGCCGGTCCCCGTTCCCGTAATGTGCTGGAAAGCTGTGTCGCATCGTCCGCGTCCGTGTCCGATGATCGTTTGCCGTTCATGGCAGTGATCGAGACAACCCTGACGGGGGGAATACCCTGTCGTATTGCCCGCATCAGTTTTTCCGGTGAGATGGCGTTCGAGGTTTATGTGCCTGCGGATTATGGCGTGGCGCTCATGGAGTTGCTATGGACCATCGCCGAGCCGCTCGGCGGCTGTCTGTATGGAACGGAAGCGCTGGGCGCCATGCGTATCGAAAAAGGCCACGTAACCGGTGTCGAACTGGATGGCCGTGTTACCGTTGATGATGCCGGTCTTGGCAGAATGGCGTCGCCGAACAAGTCGTTCATCGGCAGCGCTTTGCGAACCCGCCCCGAACTGGTGCGTGAAGACCGTCCGCGGTTGGTCGGTATCAAGCCAAAGGATACCAGTGAGACGTTCAATGCAGGCGCCATACTGTGTGCGCGCGACAACGTCTCCGGGTTGGGAAAAGGCTGGATTACCGCCGTCACCCATTCACCGTCAATGGGGCACTGGATCGGGCTGGGGTTCATTTCAGGAGGGGCGGCGGCATGGCAGGGTAAAACCGTGATTGCCGCCGATCCGGTACGCAAGGGCAACGTCGAGGTGGAAATCATTTCACCGCATATGGTAGACCCGGACGGAGAGAGAATGTATGGTTGAAGCGCTGGAGCAAACCGCGCCGCCGCGCATATCGGCGCTGGCAGGGTATTATCGTGTCGGTAAATCTGGCGCCGGCGAGGATCCGGGGATCATTCTTCAGGAAGCGCCCGATCTGTTATTGCATCAGGTTGCGGCGTGGCCGGATACGGTGGGCCCGGTTGCAAGACGGGTCTCAGAAGCAATCGGGGTCGACCAAGCGCCATTGCCGTGCCGGGCTGTTTCTTCAGCGGGCGGCGCTGCGCTGCGCGTCGAACCCCTGAAGTGGTGGCTGGTTGGCGCGCCGGCGCCGGATATCGATGCCGAACAGGGAACTGCTCTTGATATTTCACACTCCAGAACCCGGCTGCGTATTGGCGGACCGGATGCGGCGGAATTCCTCAACCGGTTCCTGCCGCTTGACCTGCGCGAATCCGCGTTTCCGACCGGTTCCGTAGCTTCTTCAGCAATAAACCATGTTGGAGTGACTCTGTGGAGGTCGGTGACCGGCTACGAGATGTTTGTTCCCCGCGGGTTTGCATTATCCCTGTGGCAGGGATTTGTCGATGTTGCCGAACAGTTTGGCGTAGAGATCCGTTGAATCGATTTTTTCGATCATGATCCTTAAGGTGCGCGCTCAAAAGACGACTATTGCATGGTTATAATATGTTATCCTCAGGACAAGGTATAGTCCGGTGGGCGCTGGCAGTTTCTTTAGGCTGATGACCGCAAGGCTGGCAAAATCTCTCGGGTTTTTCGATAATCAAGCGGAAATAGCGGAAAACTGAAAATGACCGATCCGGCTTTAGGAGACAAACTTGAACTCCCGGTGCTGCCACTTAGGGATGTCGTTGTTTTCCCTTACATGGTGATACCGTTGTTTGTGGGTCGGGCGAAATCCATAAAAGCCCTGGAAATTGCCATGCAGAGCGGCAAGAACATTCTGCTGGTCGCACAAAAGACGGCGGACCAGGACGACCTGGAGATTGCCGATATTTATGGTACCGGCACGGTGGCTTCGATATTGCAGATGCTGAAAATGCCGGACGGGGCCGTGAAGGTCCTGGTGGAAGGTGAGCAGCGTGCCCGGGTTATTCGCTACGTCAGCGGAGATGCTCCCGAAGACCCCTGTTTTGTCGCTGAGGCCGGTCTTGTTGAGGACAATCTGATCGCAACCCGGGAATCGGATGTGTTGTTGCGAACGGTGACGGCCGAGTTCGAGAAATACGTCAAGCTGAATTCCAGGATCCCTCCCGAAATTCTGACCTCGTTGAGCGGTATTGATAATTTTGGCAGGGTCGCTGATACCATTGCGGCCCATCTGAATCTGAAAAACGCGGAAAAACAGGAAATTCTCGAGATATTCGATCCCCGGGAGCGCCTGGAATATATCTTCGGCGTCATGGATTCCGAGATTGACCTGCTGAAAATCGAGAAACGACTGCGCACCCGGGTCAAGAAGCAGATGGAAAAAAGCCAGCGCGAGTATTATTTGAATGAACAGATCAAAGCCATTCAAAAGGAACTCGGTGATATGGATGAGAATGGCGGCGAGGGGGATGAACTGGCGACGAAAATCAAGGAGTCGGGCATGCCCGGGGAGGTGATGGAGAAAGCCGAGGGGGAACTGAAAAAGCTGAGAATGATGTCTCCGATGTCGGCTGAAGCGACCGTGGTCAGAAATTATATAGACTGGTTGCTGGCTGTGCCCTGGAAGCCGGGTTCGAGGGTTTCCAGGGACTTGATGAAAGCACAAGAGGTACTGGACGACGATCATTACGGCCTGGAGAAAGTGAAAGATCGTATTCTTGAGTATCTGGCTGTACAGAAACGGGTGAAGAAATCGAAGTCCGCAATCTTGTGCCTGGTCGGTCCGCCCGGTGTCGGGAAAACCTCCCTCGGCGAGTCGATCGCCAGAGCGACCAACCGGAAATTCATTCGCATGTCTCTTGGCGGTGTGCGCGACGAGGCGGAAATTCGCGGTCACAGGAGAACCTATATCGGTTCCATGCCGGGCAAGATCATCCAGAATCTGGCCAAGGTAAAAACCCGCAACCCGTTGTTTATGCTTGATGAGGTGGACAAGATGTCGATGGACTTCCGGGGAGACCCGTCTTCGGCTCTGCTCGAAGTACTTGATCCTGAACAAAATCACAAGTTCGGAGATCATTATCTGGAAGTTGATTATGATCTTTCCGACGTCATGTTCATTGCCACCGCCAATACGCTGAATATCCCCGCCCCGCTGCTGGACCGCATGGAGGTCATTCGGATTTCCGGTTACACGGACGAGGAGAAACTCGAAATTGCCAATCTTTACCTGCTGCCAAAGCAGCGCAAGAATCATGGACTGAGGGAAGATGAAGCGCTGATTTCAGTCAATTCGGTGAAAGAGATCATAAAATCGTATACTCGTGAGGCGGGGGTGCGGAATCTGGAGCGTGAGATATCCAAAATCTGTCGCAAGGTAGTGAAGGAACTTTTACTGAAAAAATCCACAAGGAAGGCGCGCGTTACTCCTGTCAACCTTGAGAAGTACCTTGGAGTGAAGCGGTTCCGCAGAAACACAATCGAACAGCATAACAAGGTTGGCCAGGTCACCGGGCTGGCATGGACCGAGGCGGGAGGTGAGTTGCTGACTATTGAGGCTGTCGTAATGCCGGGCAAGGGCAAGCATTTGTATACGGGAAAACTCGGTGATGTAATGCAGGAGTCGATCAAGGCTGCGATCAGTGTTGTACGCAGCCGCTCCAGGCAGTGGGGTATCGACTCATCGTTTTACGAAAAAAAGGATATTCATGTGCATGTTCCCGAGGGCGCCACACCGAAAGACGGGCCAAGTGCAGGAGTGGGCATGTGTACGTCCATTGTGTCCGCGTTAACCGGCATTCCGGCGCTGTCGACCGTTGCCATGACCGGCGAGATTACGTTGCGCGGAGAAGTCTTGCCGATTGGCGGACTGAAAGAAAAATTGCTTGCCGCTCATCGCGCCGGCATCAGGGTCGCCGTTATTCCCCATGAGAATGTTCGGGATTTGCCGGACATTCCGTTAAAAATCAGGCAGAACCTTGATATAAAACCGGTTAACTGTATTGATGAAGTGATCGAACTTGCGCTGGAGTATGTCCCGAAAACACTTTCCGATGACGAGATCAAGGGCGAACCGGAAGCTGTGAAAGGGAAACAGTTGGGGGCGGGAGAAAGCCGAACGGGTGCTACCGCCCATTAACCGGTAACAGGGGGCGCTGGCCGGGAGAGCGATTTTTCAGGGGGCTGCCGGAAATTTTTATTTTGGTCGCTTTCAGGGCGATCGTATTATATGATTAAATGATAATACGGGCGCGGGTGGTCCGGGAGCTTTCGCTGGTTATGTTTGCGCTGCCCGAAGCGGTTGTACGATCCGACAACCGGAAGCGCTGGCGTTGATCGGGCTTTTTCGGGGCATATCCCGTTGCAGACTTGGCAGATTTTGAATTTTTACGAGGGAAACTGGTGACATGAATAAAACTGAATTAACCGATGCAGTAGCGGCGCGCGCGAATTTATCCAAATCAGATGCGGCAGCCGCGGTGGACGCTGTTTTCCAGTCAATCGAGTCTGCCCTGGCAGATGGAGAATCTGTATCGTTAATCGGTTTCGGGGCCTTTTCCGTTTCTGACCGGGCTGCCCGAACGGGGCGCAACCCGCGGACTGGAGAAACCATACAAATAGCGGCGGCAAAAGTCGTTAAATTCAAGGCTGGTAAAGCGCTTAGAGATGCTGTAGACTAGCGCGTCTTTCCCCGGGCGCTTAGCTCAGCCGGGAGAGCATCGCCCTTACAAGGCGAGGGTCGCAGGTTCGATCCCTGCAGCGCCCACCAGGTCTTTGGGAGCGGTAGTTCAGTTTGGTTAGAATACCGGCCTGTCACGCCGGGGGTCGCGGGTTCGAGTCCCGTCCGCTCCGCCATTTGTTGTTAAAAAACGGGGGCTCCGGCCTTTGTGTTTGTCGGGGCGGGATAGGGAAAAGGTGATTTTTCGATGTTAGTGGCGATTCGTGAGCGTGCGACCGGTTGGCTGGCATGGGTAATTGTCGGTTTGATCAGTATTCCTTTCGCGCTGTGGGGGATCAACTCCTATTTCGAAGGAGGCAGTGAAATTCCGGCGGCGAGGGTCAATGGAGAGGAAATTTCAGTCTATGCCTATCAACAGGATCTGAGCCAACGACGCCAGCAACTGGCCGCGCAACTCGACAGGAGTATTTCCCCGGAATTGCTTGAAGAACTCGGAATCAGGCAGCAGGTCATCGACAATTTGATCGATAACCGGTTATTGCTCGAATACACATCAGTGAACAATTTTCGTTTTGATGATGGCCGCCTGCAAGAAATCATTCGCAACCACCCTGCATTCCGGACCGAAGACCGCTTTGATGCGGAACTCTACCAGCGGGTACTTAGCGCGAATCGTTATACCCCGCGGCAGTTTGAGGAGCGACAGCGCAGCGACAGCATGATCAACCAGCTGGTAGAGGGCATCGTCCAGTCCTCGTTTTATATCGAACCGGAACTGGATCGGATATTGCAGTTGCAGGAGCAGACACGCAGCGCCCGCTATGCCATTATCGGGGCGCAGGAAATCCGCGACCAGCTTGAGGTGAGCAAGTCATCGGTCGAGGATTACTACGACAGGAACCGGGAGCGGTTCCGTTTGGAAGCCGGGATCAAGGTAGATTTCATTGAGTTGAGTCTGGATTCGCTGTCCGACTCGGTACGGCCGTCCGAACAGGAAATGAGGACCTGGTACGAAGAGAACAGGGGCAGGTATGTTTCCCCGGAAACCCGGCAGGCAAGCCATATCCTCATTGCTGTGGATGAGTCCGCAACGGACGAAGAAAAGCGCCAGAAACTCAAGGAGGCGAACGAATTACTGGAGAAGGCCGGACAGGGCGCCGACTTTGCCGGATTGGCCTCGGAGCATTCCGATGATGCAGGCTCCGCCCAAAACGGAGGAGACCTTGGCGCCATTGCCCGCGGCCAAATGGTCAAGCCGTTTGAAGATGCGGTCTACGGCATGGCTGAAGGCGAGATTGCAGGCCCGGTTGAAACCCGGTTTGGGTACCATATCATCAAACTGGACCGGCTTGAGGAGAGCACACAAAAACTGTTTGCCGATGCCCGCGATGAAGTCGGGGAGGAGGTCAGGAAGAGTCAGGCAGAGGAGCTGTTCGGCGAACTCGCCGAATCATTCAGGAGTCTGGTATTCGAAAACCCGGAGGACATCGCCGTTGTGGCGGAAGATCTGGACCTTGAGGTTATGTCGAGTGACTGGTTCAGCGCTGACGATGGCACCGGTATTGCCGCGGAAGCCGCCGTTCGCCGCGCCGCGTTCTCCGAAGATGTGTTGAACGAGGGTCTGCTCAGTCCTGCTATCGAAATCGGTTTTGACAAACTCGTTGCCGTATACAAGACAGATTACCGGCCGGCATCCGTGCCTCCTCTGCAAGAGGTAAGGCAGGAAGTGGTGGATGCGGTGCGTTTCGAGAAAGCCCGGGACGAGGCGCTCGAACTCGGTTCGCAGCTGTTGTCCGAACTGGAATCGGGAGACAGGAGCGCGGAGGTATGGGAGCAAACGATCGCTGCCCGCAACCTTGAAAGTCATGAACTGGCGGAACGCCGGTCAGATATTGCGGATGAATTATGGTTACTGGGTGATGCGGTTTTTTCTCATCCGGGGCCGCGGGCAGGGAAGGTCGGTTTTGGCGGGGTCGCGCTTGATAATGGGGATTATGCCCTGTATATGCTTGAAGATGTGCGCCCGGGCAATCCGCAAGATGTAGATGAAGAGCAAAGGACAGCATTGCGGCAACGTCTGCTGGCGCGCGATGGGCAGGGCGCGTTCAGCGCTTTTCAGCGTTCGTTGCGCGATAGCGCCGAGATAGAAATTTTCGAAGACCAGCTTTGACGGATACGTAACTGTGCTGCGCCCCATAGCACGGTCGCCACAGTGAGTTGACCCTGCCGATAACCCTCCCGTCATTGCTCACCTTGAGGGGAGTGATGGTCGTCGCGTGAAGGCGGATGCGACGGGAAAGAGGGTACACTCATCAGCCCCCGCTGTTTTCTGGCAGTTTCCAGTGAATCACCGAGCCGCCGAGCAACGGTATCAGATCGTCCTCATTGCCGGGTTTTTCCGCATTGCCGGGCGGGATTCTCTCGGGGATTGCATGCGCTTGTCGGGTCAGCGTGATTTTTGCGGAATTTCTTGGCAGATTATAAAAATCGGCGCCAAAATGACTGGCAAACCCTTCAAGCCGCTCGATACGGCCCGCCTGATCAAAAACTTCCGCGTAAAGCTCGATAGCCGCATTGGCGGAAAATATCCCGGCGCAGCCGCACTCGCTTTGCTTCGCGGCGCGGCTGTGCGGGGCGCTGTCGGTACCGAGGAAAAATGAGGGGTTTCCACTGGTCGCGGCCTCAAGCAGCGCCAGTCGATGGGTTTCCCGTTTCAATACAGGCAAACAATACAAGTGGGGCCGGATGCCGCCTTCAAACATCCGGTTACGGCTCAATATCAGATGGTGGGGGGTTATCGTAGCGGCGACACGGGAGTTGCTGTCCTTGACGAATTCGACGCCATGGCTTGTCGTGATATGTTCAAGCACCAATTTGAGATTGGGAAACTCGTGGTGCAGCGGAGCCAGTATCTGGTCGATAAATTCCGCTTCCCGGTCGTAAATGTCAACATGGCTGTCCGTTACTTCTCCATGGACCTGGAGGATGACGCCGCTCTTCTCCATTGCCTCGAGAACATTCATGATGCGGTCTATTCTGGTGACTCCACCCCCGGAATGGGTTGTCGCTCCGGCAGGATACAGTTTGAATCCGGCAATATACGGATTGTCGGCCGCCTTGCGCACCTCGTCCACCGGCGTGTGGTCCGTAAGATAGAGGCTCATGCGGGGGTCGAAGGTACTGTTTTGTGGTAATGCCGAAAGAATCCTTGTGCGATAATCCATGGCATCTTCCACCGTTGCGACAGGCGGAGCGAGGTTGGGCATGACCAGCGCTCGTGCAAATTGCGAAGCGGTATAGCGCGCCACTCTTTTCAGCATTTCTCCGTCGCGAAGATGCACATGCCAGTCATCGGGACGGGTAATATGAAGTTGCATGTTCGCTCTGCGCTGTACCTGAGTCAAGTATGCGGAGGTTAGCCGTTTTCCCAAAAATCGTCAAAACAATCGTGCTGCGTGTCAGCCCATTTCTATCGGGTCGACATCCACCGACCATCTGATTCTCCGGGATTGCGGAGAAGTTCCCGTTTCATCGATCCACAGGGAGAGCAAATCGTGAAGCGGTTTCCGGAGCTTGCTCTTTACCAGTAATTGCGCCCGGTAGCGCCCCGCGAGTTTTTCCATCGGTGAACTGACCGCATCCATTATCTCCACTTCTCCGTAATCGTGTCTGTCTCGGATATTCTCGCCAATTTGACGAACATATTGCAGGAATTGAATGGCGGCGCCGGGGCATGCGGATTCGGCCCGCCATAGTGTCATGAACCCGAAGGGCGGGAATCCGGCAGTTTCCCTTTGTTGCGAGCAGAGTTCATAAAAGCCCGAATAATCGTGCCTCAGGGCCAGTTGCAGGCAGGGATTTTGGGGGTGGGCGGTCTGTATGATCACCTTGCCGGGAAAGCGGTCGCGTCCCGCGCGTCCGGCTACCTGGACCAGCTGCTGAAACAGATATTCAGGCGCCCGGAAATCCGTGTTGTACAGTCCCTGATCAGGAGCTACAATGCCCACCAGGGTGACTCGCGGGAAATCATGCCCCTTGGAAATCAGCTGGGTGCCAATAATGATGTCCATGTCTCCTTGCCTGATTCCCGACAGAATTTTCTCCAATCTTGAATGGGTGGCGGCTTCGTCACTATCAAACCGGACTATGCGGGCATCGGGCAATTGTTGCTTGAGGACTTCCTCCAGCCTCTGGGTGCCTGTGCCGCGATAGGACAGTGAATGATGGCAATGCGGGCATCGGCATTGCGGGCGGGCAATCCTGCCACAGTAATGACATCGCAGCGTATTGGTTTTTTGATGAAATGTCAGCCAGGCGTCGCAGCGGCTGCATCTCGCCTTCCAGTTACAGCGGGTGCATCCGGCCACCGTTGCGAAGCCGCGGCGATTGATATACAGAATGACCTGACAGCCGTTGTCAACCTCCGTCCGTACCGCTTCCAGCAGTTGCGCGGTCAGGCCGCCGTTTTGACGGTGCTTTTGCAAATCGATCCACTCGATTTCGGGTAATTTTGCCTGGCCTGTCCTGCGACTCAGTTTGAGCAGGCGGTGTTTGCCTGTTTTCACATTGTTGGTCGACTCCATCGAGGGTGTGGCAGAGCCCAGCAGAATCGGCACATTTTCCATACTCGCCCGCTTTATGGCCAGGTCACGGGCATGATAGCGAAAGCGGTCCTGCTGTTTATAGGAGTGGTCATGTTCTTCGTCGACGATGATCATTCCGGGCCGCTTCATCGGTGTGAAAATCGCAGAACGGGTACCGATGATCACAGTGGCCGTGCCTTCGCGTGCCCGCCACCAGCTTGTGTATCGTTGCTGCGGGTTCAGGCCCGAGTGGACCACGGTGACTCCCCTTCCGAGTCTTGACCGGAATCTTTCCAGTAATTGGGAGGTCAGGGCGATTTCGGGGATCAGTATCATGACCTGATGACCGCTTGCCAGACATTGCTGCGCGATTTGCAGATACACTTCCGTTTTCCCGCTGCCGGTAATGCCATGCAGGACAAATGAACGGTATTGGCCGAATGATTCGACCACGCTGTTCACCGCTGCCTGTTGTTCATCCGTCAAGCGCTTGCCGGAGCCGGTGATCGCATATTCTCCCGCCAGGGCGCGCCTTTCACGCCGCTCGATCATTCCTTTTGCAAGCAGGGCTTTCAGGGCGTGGTGGATGCTGGCAGGTGTTTCCGTTGCCATGGCGTCTGTCAGCTGCGTCAGGGAGTATTCGCATGAATCGCCAAAGAATCGAAACAGCTGCCGTTGCTTGCGCGCCCTTCGCAATAATTGATCGGCTCTCGTCATGTCCACATGATCGCTGCGCCGGTAACAGATTTCCTGCAGAGGATTTTCGCTGACAACAGCCCGCCGCAACCTGGCGGGGAGCGCGGCGCGAAATACATCACCCACGGGGTGATGGTAATAATTCGCCGCCCAAAGCAGTAATGCAGTCAGGCTGCCAGTAAAAACAGGGGTATCGTCCAGTACACGCTCGATCGTTTTGAGCTGGATGTTGTCCATCGTATCCAAACGGGGCGGCAGTACAACCCCGACTACAGAGCGGTTGGATTCGCCGAAAGGAACGAGGACGCGGCTGCCCGCGGCTACCGGCTCAGGGCTTATATAGTCGAACACCTGTCTTAGCGGCACAGGAATGGCGATTTGAATCCGGCAGGCTCGTTTGTTGGCAGGGTCTTTCTCAGTCACTGAATGATTGTCGAACCCGAAATGATCGGGTGAAGTTGAAGTCCTCCCTGTTCGTGAAGAGGCAAGCGGAGGATAAATGACGGGGTTGTTGACAAAATCTGTAGATAACTCTGTGGATAATGTGGCCGGGGCCGGGTTCGAAGAAGCGATCATCGTTTGGCGACAGCGAACACTCTGTCTTTCTTTTCCGAAAATACACTAATTAAAACAATATGTTATACAATCAATATTAAAAATTGGGAGAAGTTGTGAACATAATTCGGGTCCTCGAAAATGCAGATCGGTATTGTGCATAACTTTGCCGGAATTTCGAGAAATGTTGTGCAATGGTTCTGTAATCAATCACTTATACCGTTTTTTGCCAGCTATGGAATAGCTTGTGTATGTAAGTTGGTCACCACTAGATCGTGTCAATTCGCAGTTCGAACCGTCCTTGCCCGTGCTCCTTCAAAAATCGTTGCAGCGTATTGTGGATGACCCTGAAAGCGATTTTGTCCCAGGGAATCCGTGAGGCTTCTACCAGTTCGACTGCCAAGCTTTCCTGGCCGATGCCGAATTGGTCCGATCCGTCAAGCTCTGCCCGGAACAGCATATAGATCTGGTTTACCGAAGTCACGTTGTAAATCTGGTAGAGGGATGGATTGATGACGTTTGCACAAGCCTCTTCGCGGGTTTCCCGCATCGCTCCCTGTTCAATCGTTTCACCATTTTCCATAAACCCGGCGGGAATCGTCCAATACCCCAGACGCGGCTCTATCGCTCTTTTACACAACAGGATGCGGTCTTCCCAGACCGGGATGCAACCAGTCACGATTCTTGGGTTCTGGTACTGGATCTGGCCGCAACGCCTGCATAGATGCCGCGGGCGGTTATCCCCTTCGGGAATCTCGAATGTCACCCTGCTGCCGCAGAAAGTACAGTGATTGATCGGGCGGGTTTCTCTCATCATAATGATCGTAAACGGGGGTCAGGCGGATTGCATCAGGCCCAGAACCAGGCCGCACCAGACAGCGGCTCCTATCCAGTTGTTATTCAAAAATGCGGACAGGGACTTCTGAGAATCCCGCTCCCTGCACAAGTATTGCTGGTAAACGGCAAGCCCGGCCGCAAATCCCAGGAACAGGTAAAAATGCCATGAAAGATGGCTTTCCCACCCAATCAGTCCAATCAGGCTTAAGGACGCAATATGCAGTATGCCGACAATGAGGGTATCATAATTACCGAACGCGATGGCCGTTGACTTGATGCCGATCAACCGGTCCTCTTCTCGGTCCGCCATTGCATACTGGGTGTCATAGGCGACGATCCACAGGAAATTGGCGAGAAACAGGACCCAGGCCTGCGTGGGGAGAGACCCGGTCAATGCGGAATAAGCCATGGGGATGCCCATGGAGAATGCCAGCCCCAGCGCCAGTTGCGGGAACCGGGTAACTCGTTTGCAGAAGGGATATAACAGGGTGAGCATGACCGCGACAATGGATAAATAACGGGTCAGCGGGTTCAATAGTAATACGAGGCCAAAAGCGATCAGTACAAGAGCCGCGAACAAGAGCAATGCTGTCCGGGTACTGAGGGAACCGCTGGCGAGCGGGCGGTGTTTCGTTCTTTCGACATGGGGGTCCAGATTGCGGTCAGCATAATCATTGATAATGCACCCCGCCGCCCGCATGACCACCGCGCCGAACATGAATACAAGGACGATATCCGGGTCGGGAGAGCCTTCTCCGGCCAGCCATAATGCCCATAGTGTGGGCCAGAGTAGCAGAAATGTGCCGATTGGCCGGTCAAGGCGCATTAACCGGATGCAGGCTGAAAAAGCTCCCGGCTGTATTTGTAGTTTATACATTGGCATATTGTTCACTGCTGCACATCCATCTTGATATCAGAGCGGGCACCCGATGTGGATATTGTTCCCGTAATTTCCGGGAAATTCGTTCGACCACGGGGATCATCGCCCGGTCGCGGGCGAGGTTGGCAATTCGCATTTGCTGAATCCCGGTTTGCCGGGTTCCGAGCAACTCTCCGGGGCCTCTTTGCTCAAGGTCCTTACGGGCGATTTCGAATCCGTCATTGGTATTGCGCAGGATGCCCAGACGTTCTTTTGCGATTGCTCCCAGAGGCGCCTGGTACAGCAACACACAGGAGGCCTGGTCTGCGCTGCGCCCGACCCGGCCGCGCAACTGGTGAAGCTGCGCCAGCCCCAGCCTTTCCGCATTTTCAATCACCATCAGATTGGCGTTGGGCACATCCACGCCCACTTCGATTACTGTGGTTGCTACCAGCAGATCAATCAGGGCCTGATCGAAGCGGCGCATTATCGATTCTTTTTCCGCCGGTTTCAATCGTCCGTGGATCAGTTCGATGCGCAGTTCAGGCAGCAATTCGCGCAGGTCCGCGCAAGTCTCTGTCGCAGTGCGGATTTGCAGTTTGTCGGATTCTTCGATCAACGGGCAGACCCAGTATGCCTGTAGTCCCTGCGGCAGTTGTAGCGGATGCGCTCCGCGACCTTAGGCCGCCGGGTGTCCGGCAATACCACTGTAGTTACCGGTTTTCTGCCTGCCGGCAACTCATCAATGCTTGATATGTCCAGGTCCACGTACAGGATCATGGCCAGCGACCGCGGTATCGGAGTCGCGCTCATGATAATCTGGTGAGGCACGATGTCCCGGAAAGCGCCCTTGCCGCGCAGCGCCAGTCTCTGGTCGACCCCGAAGCGGTGCTGCTCATCGACAATGATCAGGCCGAGCTTGTTGAACTCGACCGATTCCTGGAACAAGGCATGGGTGCCAATGATCATTTTCGCTGCACCGCCGGCAATCCGTACCAACGCTTTTCTGCGGTTTGCCGCAGTCAGTTTTCCGGTTAACCATTCGATACCGATATCAAGCGGCGCAAACCACTGCTCAAATGTCTTGCGATGCTGTTCCGCAAGCAGTTCGGTGGGAGCCATCAGCGCCGTTTGGTAACCATTATCGATGGCTTGCAGGGCGGCGGCGGCGGAGACGATGGTTTTACCCGACCCCACATCTCCCTGAATGAGACGCATGACCGGATATTTCCTGGAGAGATCCTGCTGAATCTCGCGGATTACCCGGGTTTGCGCAGCGGTCAATTGAAAGTCGAGCCGATCTTTCAGCAAACCCCAGGATTTGCCTGTGTCCGTAATGAGCGGCCCGTTTTCCCGTTGCCGTTTCTGGCGAAGCCGGTAAAAGGCGAGCTGGTGAGCCAACAGCTCTTCCAGGGCCAGACGTTGGCATGCCGGATGAATACCCCCTTGCAGCGCCTCGGTATCACAATCCGCCGGAGGGTTGTGAACGGTTTGCAGCGCCTTTGCCAACGGCATCAGTCCGAATTCGAGGCGGAGTTCCTGTGGAATGATGTCGGATAATTGTTGCCGGTAATTTGCAAGACTTGAGGATACCAGTTTGCGGATCGTTTTCTGCCCCAGTCCTTCTGTCGCGGGATAAACCGGCGTCAAGGTCTCCTCCAGCGCCGGCTCGCCGGGCTGCCTGAAGATTCTGTATTCCGGATGGACCATTTCCATACCCTGAAAACCCCGTCGCGCTTCACCATAGCATTGAATCCAGGCACCCTGGTAAAACCCCTTTTTCTGGTTATGACTGAAATGGAAAAAACGAAGAAAAATTGATGCGCTGGAGTCACTTACCCGCACCAGCAGATTCTTGCGCCTGCCGGAGCGGATGTCCACCGTGTCAATCCGACCGAATATAACCGACTCATGACCGGCGCGGAGACAGTCTATCCGGGTCACACGTGTTTTGTCCTGATAGCGGGAGGGCAGGTGGAAAAGCAGATCCTGTGGCGCGGAAATACCGATTTTCTTCAATTTGCCGATGATTCGGGGACTGGCGCCGACAAACGATTGCAGAGGATGCGACACAACGGCGCTGGAAGAATTCAAACCGGCCCCATGCTTGAACCTGAACCCGTTACGGCAGTACCAGAATGGCTTCGATTTCGATCGGCACCCCCTTGGGCAGGGAGGCTACGCCGACGGCTGCGCGGGCCGGATAGGGTTTGTCGAAATATTGCGCCATGATTTCATTGACCGCCGCGAAATTTTCCAGGTTCGTCAGGGAGATGTTGAGCTTTACCGCGTCTGCCAGACTGCCCCCGGCCGCCTCTGCCACCGCTGCCAGGTTCATGAAAACCCGGTGAGCCGCCTCCTGGAAAGAAGCATCCACGATTTCCATGGTATCCGGATGCAAGGGAATCTGGCCCGAAATATAGACAGTCTCGCCGGTTTTGACCGCCTGCGAGTAAGTCCCTATGGCGCCGGGCGCCCGTCCGGTGCTGATAATTTCTTTTGCGCTCATTTTATGGATCCCGATCTGTTCTCATTAGCGGTTCGACACATTACGATTAAACCATAAATCACCGATTGTTTCCCGGATTTCCTCACACAACGTATCAGGGCGGTTTGCGAAACCGGTATATATTGATATCGGTAGCCCCGTTCCCATATCTGCTTGAGCGCCTGTTCTCTGCCTTCCCGGACGCGGGAGAGCGGAGCGAAATTCTACCGTTTCGATGATCAAAAGCGATGATTTTTCTTGACATCGGACGGTCTCCTTTTTACAGTGGGAAGAAGTGGAGAATTGTGGATAAATTCTGGTAGAAAAGCATGTTGCGCGGCGCACACTCGATTAATCTGGACAACAAGGGCAGATTCACCATCCCCAGCCGGTATCGGGACAATCTGGCCACACGTTGTGACGGCAAGATGGTTGTGACGGTGAACAATACCAGGGAGCACTGTCTCTGGCTATACCCGGTCGATGAATGGGAAAGGGTTGAGGAAAAACTGGTTGCGTTACCCAGTTTCGATCCGGGCCACCAGAAGCTCAAGCGTTTTTTGCTTGGCTACGCCTCCGATGTCGATATGGATGGCAACGGGAGAATTTTGCTACCGCCCCCGCTTCGTGAATTTGCCATGATGACGAAAGAAATCTATCTGGTCGGCCAAGGCAATAAATTCGAAATCTGGAGCGAAAGCCTGTGGTATACGCGCCGCAGGGAATGGTTCAGTGAAGATATGGATGCCGGCAACATTTCGGTAGAAATGGAGAGGCTCTCGTTGTGAATGACGTGCAGTCGTCAGCCCATGTTCCGGTTTTGTTGAAGGAGGCGGTACAGGCGCTTGACCTCGCTGGCCGGGAAGTGGTGGTCGATGCGACCTGGGGAAGAGGCGGGCATTCCCGTGAAATGTTGAAAATTCTGCCTGCGTCCGCCAGATTAATCGTGATTGACCGGGATGTGGACGCGGTCGCCCACGCCAGGAATTTCTCCCGGGATGACCCGAGAATCGAGGTGGTTCACAGTTCTTTCTCAAGACTCAGGAGCATCCTGCGCGACAGGAACCTGCTTGGGGAGGTGGATGCGATATTGTTCGATTTGGGCGTGTCATCTCCCCAGCTTGACGAGTCTGAAAGGGGATTCAGCTTCAGTCAGGACGGACCATTGGATATGAGAATGGACCGGAGCACGGGAGTCCCGGCCGCGGACTGGGTGAAACAGACCGGGGAGGCTGAACTGGCACAGGTCCTGCGACGTTTCGGGGAGGAAAAATTCGCGCGCAGAATAGCGCGCAGCATCAAGCGGGCGCTTGTGCGCGAGGACATCAGAAGTACGGCCGAGCTTGGCAGACTGGTAGCGGATGTTGTGCCGACGAGAGAGAAGCGCAAGCACCCGGCGACCCGCACGTTTCAGGCGATCCGGATCGCCGTCAATGAGGAGTTGCAGGAACTCGAGAGCGTTCTGCCGCAGGCTCTTGATGCGCTGGCTCCGGGCGGTCGGCTGGTCGTGATCAGTTTCCATTCCCTTGAAGACAGAATGGTAAAACGGTTTCTGCGCGCCCGCTCGAAGGGGGATCGCTGGCCTGCCGACCTTCCTGTCACCAGTGACATGCTGAAGCCGGAACTTGTTCTGATCGGCAGGCCGGTCAGGGCGGCGCCCAATGAACTGGAGAGAAACCCGAGAGCAAGAAGCGCAGTCATGCGTGTCGCCGGCAAGACCGCCGCGGTCAGCGCCGCGGACAACACGGATTCCTGGAATGGGACCCTTTCAATCAATTGACAGGCTTTCCATCATTTTGCTGGTTTTCGTGATCTTCAGCGCTTTGGCAGTGGTCACCGTCCGCCATGAGAATCGACTGGTATTTGCGCACTTATACGACCTTGACACCCGGCTCGCCCGGCTCGAAACCGAGTGGAACCGGCTCTTGATCGAGAAAACAACGTGGAATACGCGGCACAACATCGCAGATAGTGTGGAACGGCGATTGGGACTGTACCCGCCTCCCCTCGAAAAAATTGTGACCGTGTATCTGGGAATATCCGGTCAGCGACAGGCAGACAACGAGTGAGCGGTCCAGTGGTTCGAATTCACAAGCGCGAGATATGGGCAGATGGTTAGAAACCGTTCACCCGCAGACTCGTTGATCTGGCGTCAGTATGTGGCGCTTGCGGGTATGATCGCTGTGTTTGCCGTGCTTGCGTTGCGGGTCGTTTACCTGCAAACCTCCGAGCGGGAAAAACTGAAAGCCCAGGGAGATATGCGTTACTTGCGGGAGGTGGCGGTTTTTCCGGAGCGGGGACGGATTCTTGACCGTAACGGTCAGCCGCTGTCTGTCAGTACTCCGGTGTATTCCCTCGTCTCGGAACCGGAACCATTCTGCAATGCGCAACGATCTTGGGACAATATCCTGGAAATGGCGGGTATTTCAAGAGCATACCTCAAGAACAAGTGCGAGAAATTTGCCGGCGCTGATTTCATGTATGTCAAACGGCAACTGCCGCCTGCCGTAGTCGAACAGGTGATGAAGTCCCCGGCGCCCGGACTTGCTGTACGAAGGGAGTACAGACGATATTTCCCGAGCGGCCCGGTCAGCGCCCACCTGATCGGATTTACCGATATTGACGGCAACGGCCAAGAGGGGCTGGAACTGGCATTCAATGAGGACCTGAAGGGCAGTGAAGGGCGCATGCTGGCGCTCAAAAGTCTCGGTGGGCGTTATGTCGAGAGAGTGGAAAACATTCGGCAGGTGCGGCATGGACGCGACGTTGTGATCAGCATTGACGCGAGGCTGCAGTCGCTGGCCAGCAAGTATCTCGAATCCGCGTTGATTGAACATGGCGCCGCAAGCGGCAGTGTGGTGGTTTTATCCGTGCCGAGTGGAGAAATCCTGGCAATGGTGAATGCGCCCTGGTTCAATCCCAATGACCGCGGGACCCTGAAAGATAGAATATTCAGGAATCGCGCCGTGACCGATACTCTGGAGCCGGGATCTACGGCGAAGCCGTTCACCATTGCCATGGCGCTGGAAAGCGGGACGGTTGAGGCGGACACGATCGTGGACACTTCTCCTGGCGCCTGGCGGGTCGGAGGTCGTACGATCCGGGATATCCATGACTACGGGGAACTGTCGGTTTTTGATGTGCTCGTTCGCTCAAGCAATATCGGGTCTGCAAAAATTGCCCTTGCCTTACCGTTTGATGAACTTTTCGACATTTTGCAGGATGTTGGATTCGGTTCAATGGCCGCGTTCCTGCCGGGGGAGACTGCGGGTGTCCTCAAGCGCCGTTCCCGCAACATAGAACACGCGACCATGGCGTATGGTTACGGGTTCTCGGCCACTCCGCTGCAACTGGCGAGGGCCTATACCGTTTTTGCTACGGACGGAGAGCTGTTACCGGTCACTCTTGAACGAAAGGAACTCGGGTTTCGCGCCCGCGGGAAAAGGGTGTTCAGCCCGGACACGGCCCTGCGCGTCAGGGAAATGCTGGAACAGGTCGCCACGACAAAAGGCACAGCCCGCAAGGCAAGGGTGGCTCGTTATCGAATCGGCGGCAAAACTGGTACCACTCACAAACTGATCGACGGTAACTACAGGAATAACCGGTATGTGTCGGTGTTCGCCGGACTCGGTCCGATTTCCGACCCGAAATTTGTAACTGTCGTTGCCATTGATGATCCGCGAGGAAAGTTTCACTATGGCGGCGATGTCGCGGCGCCGGTTTTTGCGAGACTGATGGCTGATATGATGCGTCTGTATAACGTAAGACCCGATCAGGTCGATTCGCCCCGCATCGTTGCCAGCCAGCGTCAATAAGAGCCGGAGTATCGATAATGGCGTCGCAGCCCGCGATCGAACATTGGACAACCGGCCGGCAGGGAGAGACCGCCAATGTCCGGTTGAGCGAGATACTTTGCGGGATTGCGGCGCTGAAGCTGGCCGATGACCGCCCGATCGGTCGACTGCAACTGGACAGCAGGCAGGTCAAGCGCGGTGATGTTTTTGTCGCCCTGCCCGGGAGCGCTAGCGACGGGCGGGACTACATCCCCGAGGCAATCCGTCGGCGGGCGGGCGCTGTTCTGTACGAACGTCACGGCTACGAGGCGCGTGGAAACGGGCGCCGGCAAGAGTCCGGGAAGAATATATCGCTCATTGGGGTGGACGATCTTGAAGGAAAACTGGGGCGCATCGCGTCCGCATATTTCCGCGCCCCGTCTTCTGCATTGCAGGTGATCGGCGTGACCGGGACCAATGGTAAAACCACGACAACCTGGCTGATTGCCCAGGCTCTCGAACGGTTGGGTCTTTCCTGCGGCTATGCGGGGACACTGGGGACAGGAAAACCCGGAAGTTTGCAGAGGTCTCGCTTAACCACTATGGATGTGATTTCCATACATCGGCAACTGGCTGATTTTCGCAGGATGCGAATGGACGCGGTGAGTCTCGAGGTTTCCTCCCATGGTCTCGATCAGGGGCGTGTCAATGGCGTCGAGTTCGACATTGCTGTCCTCACCAATTTTTCCCGCGATCACCTTGATTATCATCATTCCATGAAGGAGTACGCGCGGGCAAAACGGAGGCTGTTTGATTTTGCGTCACTTGAGGTCGCAGTTGTCAATAATGATGACGCCTTCGGGCAAGATCTGGTTCGCTGGCTCGAAAGACACAGGAGTGGTCTGCGCTGCCTGACCTACGGTCTCGCGAATGCACATCTGACGCCCCGTAACGTTGAGATCAACAGCCGCGAGATTCGTTTCGATCTGGACTATCCGGGGGATTGCGGGCGTATGCGGGCAGCGTTGACCGGAGCGGTCAATGTCCCCAACATGCTGGCGGCAGCCGCAGTGTTGATCGGCATGGGTTACCGGGTCGCAGAAATTGCGGAAGTCATGCCCTCGTTGTCGGCGCCGCCGGGACGTATGGAATGGGTTGCCAATGAACCCTGGCAACCGGCTGTTGTCGTCGATTATGCCCACACTCCGGAGGCATTGGAACAGGCGCTGCGTTCATGCAGGTCACTGTGCTGCGGCAAACTGGTTGTGGTGTTTGGTTGCGGCGGCGACCGCGACCCGGGAAAGCGGCCGCAGATGGGAGCGCTTGCCGAACGTTTCGCCGACCGTGTCATTATTACCGATGACAACCCCCGCTTCGAGTCGCCGCAGGCGATTGCCGGGCAGATTGCACAGGGCATGAAAAACAGGCCGATCGTCATTCATGATCGGGAAACGGCCGTACTGCAGGCGGTGCGGGCGGCGACTGCCAAAGACCTGATCCTGTTAGCCGGGAAAGGTCATGAGACGCAACAGGTCGAGGGCAATGAAGCAAGGCCGTTGTGTGACCGGGATCTGGTACGGGAGTTACTGGAGCGGCTGTCATGATGACTTTGTCCGAAGCGGCGCGCATCGTGGGTGGAACGATGTCGGGAAACGACGCCGCATTCACCTCGGTGGGTACGGACTCAAGGACGATCGGGGCGGGCGGATTGTTCGTGGCCATCCCCGGGAAAAGAGTCGATGGCCATACGTTTTTGTCCCACGCCGCTACGGCCGGCGCGGTCGGCGCCATAGTGTCCGACAGGACATCGGCGGAGAGGTTGAACGGTGAACCGGGGTTGCCCCTGGTTGGCGTGCCGGATACTACGCTCGCTCTGGGGCGGTTGGGTAAAGACTGGCGGTCACGGTTCGACATCCCCGTGGCTGCGGTCACAGGCAGTAACGGGAAAACGACCGTTACCGCGATGACGGCCTCGATATTCAGGCAGTGGGGCCGTTGCCTGTCTCCACAAAAAAGTTTCAACAATGCGTGGGGAGTGCCGCTTACGTTGTTGCGGTTGACCGGTCGCCATCGCTTTGCGGTCATTGAAATGGGCGCCAGCCACCCGGGGGAAATCGAATACCTTGCCCGCCTGGCGGGACCGACCATAGCGCTTGTTAACAATGCGGCCCCCGCTCATCTGGAGGGGCTGGGCAGCATTGCACAGATCGCTCAGGAGAAAGCCGGAATTTTCGCGGGATTGCCGGCTTCGGGTGTCGCTGTCCTCAATGCGGATGATCGGTTCCACGACCAGTGGGCGGCCATGCTCAATGCTTCCCGTCCCGACATAACGATCGTTCGCTTTGCGATTGCCGCCGAAGCGGAGGTAAGCGCCTGCAACGTAAAGTCCGCAGTCTGCGCAAGCCGCTTCGATTTGCAGGTGCGGGGGCGTAGCATTGCGGTCAATCTGCCATTGCCGGGGCGCCACAATATCATGAACGCGCTGGCCGCCGCCGCTGTCTGTTTTGCCGCGGGCGCCGGATTCGGGCAGATAAAGGATGGACTGGAAACGGTGTCCGCTGTGACAGGCCGCCTGGATATCAGGCCGGGGTTGGGCGGCGCCACCGTTATTGACGACAGCTATAACGCCAACCCGGAATCCATGCGCGCTGCAATTCATGTTTTGCGCCAGTACCGCGGTAAAAAGGTTCTGGCGCTTGGGGGCATGGCGGAATTGGGGGAAAGCAGCCCGCAGTTGCACGAGGAAGTGGGAGCGTACGCGAGAACCCAGGGCATCGATCACCTGTATTGCTATGCCCGCGACGGCAACGACCACGCCCGTTTTTATGCAGAACGCTTCGGCGGCAACGCTGGGATCTTTTACAGTATGGAAGAGTTGCAGCAGGCAGTAAAGCGGACTCTGGACGCGGACGCGGTGATACTGATCAAGGGCTCGCGGTCTTCCCGCATGGAACGTCTGGTGCATGAAGTAGTCGCAGCGCACCCGAACCGCCTGCCGCGAGAGGGGGAGTGCTTATGTTGACCTGGTTGTTTGAGAACCTCGCACGGGATTACAGCTTTCTCAACGTGTTCCGGTATCTGACATTCCGGGGAATATGTGGAGTGCTGACCGCAATCGGTATATTCTTTGTCTTCGGCCCGGCCATGATCCGCAAGCTCAGTGACTACCGGATCGGGCAGACCGTGCGGGCGGAAGGGCCGCCCACGCATTTCAGCAAAGTCGGTACGCCAACCATGGGCGGGGGCCTGATCCTGGTTGCTGTGGTCGCGTCGACGCTGCTTTGGGGGGATTTGTCCAACCGCTATATCTGGGCGATCCTGTTTACAACGATTGCGTTCGGGGCCATTGGCTGGGTCGATGATTATCGTAAGCTGATTGGCCGCGACCCGAGGGGGATGGGCGCCCGCAACAAGTTCTTTTTTCAGAGTGTATCGGGGTTGGCAGTAGCGATTTTCCTGTTCCAGACGGCCAAACTGCCTGCGGAAACCGAGTTGCTCGTTCCGCTGTTCAAGGATATCGCTATCCCGTTGGGCTGGGGGTTCATCGCGCTGACCTGGTTCGTTGTGGTCGGTACCAGCAATGCTGTTAACCTGACCGACGGCCTCGACGGTCTGGCTATTATGCCGGCAGTCATGGTAGCCGGAGCGCTCGGTGTATTCGCGTATGCGTCCGGGAACCTGAACTTCTCTTCCTACCTGGGCATTCCTTATATCCCGGGGGCAGGGGAGGCGCTGGTTTTTTGCGCGGCGCTGGTGGGCGGCGGCCTGGGGTTTCTCTGGTTCAATACTTACCCGGCCCAGGTTTTCATGGGAGATATCGGCGCTCTTTCCCTGGGGGCCGCAATTGGAATCGTTGCCGTTATCGTGCGTCAGGAAATCGTGCTCGTCATCATGGGCGGAATTTTTGTGGTGGAAACGGTTTCGGTGATATTGCAGGTCGCTTCTTTCAAACTGATTGGCAGGAGGATATTCAGGATGGCCCCCTTGCACCACCACTTCGAACTGAAGGGCTGGCCCGAGCCCAGGGTCATTGTCCGATTCTGGATAATCAGCCTGATCCTGGTATTGATGGGGCTGGCGACATTGAAAATTCGCTGAGCTTGCCGGTGTTGATGATGATTGTGGCTGAACGGAGACAACCTGTACCTGAATCCGCTCTGGTAGTCGGCCTTGGCATAACCGGCTTTTCGGTTGTCCGCCACCTCGCGCCAACCGGTTGCCGGATTACGGTAGCCGATTCACGCCAACGGCCGCCTTATCTCGACCAGGTGAAACAGCGGTTCCCCGATGTGAATCTCGTCATGGGCCGCATTCCCTGCCAGCGTTTTGCCGAGTTTGACGAGGTTATCACAAGTCCGGGTATCAAGGTCACGGGCAGCGGTAATGCAAAGCTGCCGATCAGCGACATAGAACTTTTTGCCCGTGCGGCGAACGCACCCGTGATCGCGGTTACCGGTTCGAATGGCAAGTCCACCGTCACCATGCTCGTTACCAATATGCTGTTGGCTGCCGGCCATGCTGTCAGGACCGGAGGCAATATCGGTGTTCCCGCGCTTGATTTGCTTGAGGGAGGGAGGCCGGATTTTCATGTCCTCGAGTTGTCCAGCTTCCAGTTGGAAAATACCCGGACACTGAAACCGCTTGTGGCGACTGTTCTTAATATCAGCGCCGACCACATGGACCGCTATACCGGGCTGAACGATTACGCCGATGCCAAATTGCGGATTTTCCGGGGCGCGCGGCATTGCGTCATCAATCGTGATGACCGAATAACGGAGAAGCGGACGGCGAGCGCCTCCTCTCACTGCAGCTTTGGCATGGACGCTCCGTATAATGACCGGGATTTCGGCATTGTCCGGCGCATGGGAGAGCGTTTCATCGCGCACGGGAGCAAAGCGCTTGCGCGGGTCGACCGAATGACGTTGCAGGGCGAACAGAATATCGCCAATGCGCTGGCGGCGTTCGCCCTGGTGCAATCGGCCGGAGTGGGGCTGACAGCCAATGTGGTGTGCGCCGCGCTTGACTATAGCGGCTTGCCTCACCGTTGCGAAATGGTCAGGGAGATCAATCGGGTTAAATGGATCAACGATTCCAAGGGCACAAATCAGGGAGCCACTATTGCAGCAATCAAGGGATTGCGCCGGCCAATGATCCTGATCCTCGGCGGCCAGGGGAAGGGTGCGGATTTCTCGGCCATGGCCGATGTGATCGATGACAGGGTGGCTCACTCCTTTGTTTACGGTGAGGACGCTGACAGGATTGTGGCCTGTTTCAGGAAGGAGTCAACGGTGACCCGTGTGGATACGCTGGATGAGGCCGTAGAACGGTCATTCCGTCTGGCAAGGCCCGGAGATACCGTTTTATTTTCTCCGGCATGCGCGAGCTACGACATGTTCGACAGTTACGAGCATCGGGGCAACCGGTTCAGGCAACAGGTTCTGGAACTGGCCGACAACGGAGGTGGACATGAACCGGCAGGCTAGAGTGGTTGCCATCAAAAACGGGCTGGCGGCCGGAGACCATGACTACTGGCTGGTATTGATTGTCGTCGCTCTCGTATCGATCGGTACGATCATGGTGTTCTCGGCCACCATTGCCGGGGGAGACCCGGATCAGGGCAGCAATTTCACCCATCTGACCCGGCACCTGGCACACGTTGGGGTGGGCGCCGTTGTCTTTTGGGGTATGGCGTCCATCCGAACGGACTGGCTGGAGAGGATGAACAGCGTATATCTGCCGCTGGCAATGCTGCTGTTGCTGGCATTGGTATTCACCGGTCTGGGTGTGGAGGTCAATGGCAGCTCTCGCTGGATCGATGTCGGCGGGATACGCCTGCAACCCTCGGAGTTCGTAAAGATTGCGCTGGTCGTCTATCTCGCCAGTTATCTGTCCAGAAAAAAGGACGATCTGCACGTGTTCAGGATCGGCATGATCAATCCGGGGTTGGTGGCAGGCGCCCTCGTTTTGCTGCTGCTGTTCCAGCCCGACTTTGGCGCTGCGGTCGTGATCCTGGCTACCGCTGCCATCATGCTGCTGCTGGCGGGGGTGCGCATTTCACACTTTGTGGTCAGCATCACTGCCGTCGCAGGACTGATGACGCTGATCGTGTGGATGGAGCCTTATCGGGTGGTCCGTTTGCTCAGCTACAGGGACCCCTGGGCAGACCCGTTCGGGTCGGGCTTCCAACTGGTGCAGTCATTGATCGCGATCGGTCGGGGGGGGTGGTTCGGAACCGGTCTGGGCGGCAGTATACAGAAACTGTCCTATTTGCCGCATGCCGGTAATGACTTTTTGATCGCGATCATCGGCGAAGAGCTCGGGGCAATCGGTATTTTCTGTGTGCTGTCGTTATTTGCAATGCTTTTGTTCCTTGCTCTCGTTATCGGACAACGGGCGCTGGCGCAGGGATATTACTTTTGCGGGTTTTTGGCCCAGGGAACCGGGTTCATTCTTGCGCTGCAGGCCGCGCTGCACACGGGCGTCAATACCGGGTTGCTGCCTACCAAAGGACTGGTCCTGCCGCTCATGAGTTATGGAGGAAGCAGCCTGCTCGCCAACATGGCGGCAGTCGGTTTGTTGTGCGCCGTCAGCCGGCGCACCCGTCTGCAACTCGGGGGCGGACGATGACCCGAATCATGATTATGGCAGGGGGAACGGGCGGGCACGTAATGCCTGCGCTGGAAGTTGCAAAAGCGTTGATCGACAAGGGTGTTGCTGTCAGCTGGATCGGCACTTGTGCAGGTTTGGAAGCGCGATTGGTTCCCGCATCCGCTATCCCCTTCGATCCAATCAAGGTCAGTGGGTTCGGACACGGCGGGCCATTACACAAGGCTGGGACGCTTTTGTTGTTGATCAGGGCTATGGCACAGACATTCAGGCTAATCAGGAAATACAAGCCCGAAGCCGTATTGGGTATGGGGGGGTTCGTAGCGGGTCCGGGCGGGTTGATTGCCGCGGCGCTGGGGTTGCCGCTGCTGCTTCACGAACAGAACGTCGTGGCCGGCCTGACCAATCGTTGGCTGGCGCGCTTCAGCGGGAACGTACTGAGCGGGTTCCCGCAGGCGCGGGGTATCCGCCATTTCACCTGGGTCGGCAATCCGGTGAGGGAGGATATTACCGAAATTCCGGAGCCTGCGCAAAGACTGGCCAACAGAAGCGGAGTGTTGAGAATACTGGTGACCGGCGGCAGCCAGGGAGCCTCCGTATTTAATCGAACATTGCCGGCATTGCTGAAGTCGGCCGCTATTCGGGCGCCCGATATCTGGCATCAATGTGGTCAGCATCAAGCCGGGGAGTCGGGTGAAGCCTGGCGGCAGGCGGGAATCCGTTGCCGGGTGGATGCGTTTATCGAAGATATGGCGAAGGCTTACGAATGGTGCGATATCATAATCTGTCGTTCGGGAGCGATGACCGTCTCCGAGGTCTGTTGTGCCGGTATAGCGGCGATTTTCGTGCCTTATCCCCATGCAGTCAGTGATCACCAGGCCATGAACGCCGATTACCTGGTCAGGGCCAATGCCGCATTCATGGTCCGTGAGGAGGCGTTCATTGCCGGCAGCTGGCTGGACATTCTGTCCGAACTGGAGCGCGACCGTGGCAAGCTGGCGGCTGTGGCAAGTTCCGCAAGGAGATTGTCGAAACCGGCAGCGACACAGGATGTCGTCAACCGATGTCTGGAGGCGATACATGCGTGAATTTGTCAAGCATGTTCATTTCGCCGGAATTGGCGGGATTGGCATGAGCGGGATTGCCGAAGTCCTGCTGGACCTGGGGTTCCGTATTTCGGGATCGGATATTGTCAGAACGAAGATTACCGACCGGCTTGAAAAAGCGGGGGCAACCCTGTTCATCGGTCATGACCCGTCCAATATAAAGGGCGCCGACGCGGTTGTGTATTCAAGCGCCCTCAAGAGGACGAACAGTGAGATTCAGGCGGCGTTGCGTCAATCCGTGCCGCTCGTGCCGCGCGCCGAAATGTTGGGAGAACTGATGCGTTTCAGGAAGGGAATTGCGGTTGCCGGCACGCACGGAAAGACTACCACAACGAGTCTGATCGGAGCTGTTCTGGCCGGGGGCGGGGTCGACCCGACCCTGATCGTTGGCGGTGTCGTTAATAGTATGCACAGTAACGCCAGGCTGGGCCAGGGAGAGTACATGGTGGCCGAAGCAGACGAAAGCGATGCCACGTTCCTGCATTTGCAACCCCAGATGGCGGTCGTGACCAATATCGACCGCGACCACATGGAGACTTATAAAGGCGATTTCAGCCAACTGAAACAGGCCTTTCTCGATTTCCTCCACAATCTGCCGTTTTATGGTCTGGCGATATTGTGTTTTGACGATTCGGGGGTGCGCAAAATCGCAGAGCGGCTGAGAAAGCCTTTTGAAAGTTATGGGTTTACAGATGGTGTAGATTATCAGGCCGTCGACATTTCCCGCGAAGGTCGAAACAGTTCGTTCAGCGTATTGCGTTACGGTGAGTCGATCGGGGAGTTCCGGGTGGCGATGCCGGGGGTTCACAACGTTCAGAATGCGCTTGCCGCGATAGTGGTCGCGTACAGGCTCGGGTTGCCAACGCAATCAATCCGTGCCGCCCTGTCCGGGTTTCAGGGAATCGGGCGCCGCTTCCAGCAGTTGGGCGCAGTCAGGTTCGGGTCACATTTTGTCGAGATGGTGGATGACTACGCCCATCACCCGACGGAAATAACGGCGACTCTGAAAGCGTGTTGCGACCTCTATCCCGGAAGAAAAGTCCTGGTCGTTTTTCAGCCTCACCGGTTTACCCGTACGCGGGATTTGCTTGATGATTTCGTACAGTCGCTGGCGCATATGGAAAATCTGGTTATCACGGAAGTTTATCCTGCCGGCGAGCAACCGCTTGCCGGGGGGGACGGGCGCTCCCTGTGCCGGGCCATAAGGCAGCTGGGCGGAGAGCCGGTTTTTACGGAATCGCTGGAAACGCTGAACGATATCTTGCCCGGCCTTGCGCAAACCAGTGACGTCCTCCTGACATTGGGAGCCGGAGATATTGGCCGCTTTGCCCGCAATCTGGCATTACAGCTGCAATCGAACGAAAAAAGGAACCGGCAATGATCGCTGAGACGCCTCCATCGGTACCCGCTTGTTTGCAGGACGCAAGGGGGCAGTTGCGGATCAATGAACCCATGTCGAAACATACCAGTTGGCGGACAGGGGGAATGGCTGATTTTTTCTATTATCCGTCAGACAAGCAGGATCTGGTCAGCCTGATCAAACGCTTGCCCGGGGAAATGCAGGTCCACTGGATCGGGCTTGGCAGCAACCTGTTGGTGCGTGACGGAGGAGTTGAGGGCATTGTCATCTGTACGTCGAAAGGGTTGAACAAAATCACGATCATGCCGGCGGGCCGGATGTATGTTGAATCGGGAGTGTCCTGTTCCAGGGTAGCGAGAACGGCAGTGCGAAACAAACTGGGCGGGGTTGAATTCCTGGCCGGGGTTCCGGGTTCATTTGGCGGCGCGCTGGCCATGAATGCGGGGGCGTTCGGAGGGGAAACCTGGCAGTGGGTCGAGAGAGTCGAATGCGTTGACCGGTGCGGCAAGCGCGTGCTCATGGAGCGCTCCGGAGTGCGCTATGGATACCGTCATGTCGAACTCCCGCAGGATTGCTGGTTGCTCGGCGCCACACTGAAGCTGCAACCGGTGGCAAGCGCAGTGGACGGCAAGGCAGCCATGCGCGACTTGTTGCGAGTCCGTTCGCGCTCGCAACCGGTGCAAAGCGCCAACGCGGGATCGGTTTTCAGAAATCCCGATGGAAGTTTCGCGGCAGAGCTGATCGAGCAGGCCGGACTGAAAGGGCATGTGGTCGGCGGAGCCCGCGTCTCCGGGCTGCATGCGAACTTTATCATCAATGACGGTGGCGCCAGTTCCGCAGATATTGAGCGTCTCATCGATCATATACGCGACCGGGTAAGGGAAAGTTGTGGCGTCGATTTACAACTTGAGGTGCATATCATGGGTCGGGAAAAATGTGATGTTCGAGCGGGCTGTTGACAACAACGTTATTGCCGATGAGGCGGCCGTTGATGGCGCCAATCAGGGTTCCTCGCGCGTTTCAGCGTGGGAAATGGCGACGGGTCGTCTGTTGTTGACCCTGTTGGTGATCCTGTTCGTTGCAGACTGGTTGTTTCAGCCCGGCAAATTTCAAATCGAGGAGATCCGGGTATACGGCGAATCCGCGGATTCGGGTAATGAACAGATCGAGAAAGTGGTGCGAGACGCCCTTGACGGCAATTTCTTTTCGACGAGTCTCAAGCGGCTGGAACATGAGGTCGAGCAACTGCCCCGGGTATTTTCCGCTTCGCTTCGTCGTCAATGGCCGTCAACGATTGTAGTCAATGTAGTTGAAGCGGAGTTTGCCGCTCGCTGGGGCAGCGACAAATGGTTGAGTACCGCTGGCGACCTCGTGGTGCGGAAGGTCAATGAAAGATGGGATCACAGCGCTCTGGCGCGCCTCGACGGCCCCGAGGACCAGGCTGAAGCCGTGTGGAATGTATTCCGGCAATGGTCGGGGAAGTTTGCGGCGGCCGGATTGTCGCTGGATGCCCTGAACCTGAGTCCAACCGGTTTGCTTGATTTCACGATCAGCGCCGCGGATTCCGGGCTGCAACGCGAACAGCGTCCCGCGCATGGGCATACGGCCGACACGGAGGTAACGCTGATTGTCGAGTTGCAAAACTCCCGGATACGGGTGCGGAGGTTTCTGGACGCCCTCAACGAGGGATTACTGGCGCGCTTCCCGGAAATGGCATCGGTCGACTTGCGCTATCCGCATGGTTTTGCGATCGGTTGGCGCGGGCGCGGCACGGCGGCAGCGGCCGATTCGGAGCCGGGGGAGGCATAGCCATGACAAAAAAAACAGGCGGTCTGGTGGTTGGGCTTGATATTGGAACGTCGAAGGTACTGATAGTCGTGGCCGAGGTTGATGAAAAAGGCGAAATGAATGTGATCGGTATTGGTCATCAGCCTGCATGCGGATTGCGCAAAGGCGTCGTTGCCGATATCGAGTCTACCGTCCATTCAATCAAGGGAGCGGTTGAGGATGCACAGGCCATGGCGAACTGTCAGATTTATTCCGTCTGTGCCGGAGTTGCCGGCACCCATATCAGCAGTATCCATTCTCATGGTGTAGTGGCCATACAGGATAACGAAGTTACGCAAGGAGACATAGAAAGGGTCATAGACGCCGCCAAGGCCATGGCCATTCCCAACGGTCAACAAATTCTTCATGTTCTGCCCCGGGAATTTGTCATTGACGGCCAGGACGGTATTCGCAAGCCGGCAGGAATGTGCGGGGTGCGCATGGAAGTCAGGGTACACATCATTACTGGCGCAATCAGCGCCGTGCAGAACATCGCAAAATGTGTGCGGCGGTGCGGGCTGGAAGTGGATGACATTATTCCCGAGCCGGTGGCTTCCGCTGAAACGGTCCTGACCGGAGACGAGAGGGAATTGGGGGTGTGCATGGTTGATATTGGCGGTGGAACGACGGACATCGCGATTTTTCACGAAGGCACGATCAGTCATGCCGTGGTGGTCCCGGTTGCCGGCAACCAGGTGACAAACGATATTGCAGTCGCATTCCACACCTCGACCCAGGCCGCCAATGAAATCAAGATGAAATACGGCTGTACTCTCGCGCAGCTGGTAGAGGGAGATCAGATGATCGAAATTCCGGGTATGGGCGGACGGCCGTCGAGAACCTTGTCGAGAAGAAGCCTGGCCGATGTTATTGAGCCGCGCATGGAAGAACTGCTGCTTCTGGTACAGGAGGAGATCCGCAAAAGCGGGTACGAAAGTGTAATCGGTTCGGGAGTCGTCATAACCGGAGGGACGTCGAGGCTGGAAGGTATCGTTGAGCTGGCCGAGGAAATCTTCCATTTACCGGTCCGTCAGGGACTTTCAGACTATGCAGGCAAACATCATGAAATGATTCGGAACCCGATTTATTCCACAGCAATGGGGCTGGTTCAGTTCGCTTGTCTGAACCGCCCGGGAATTGCACAAAAAGCCCCGCAGACCAACGTTGCATCGCTGTTCACAAGGCTGAAGAAATGGGCAAGAGAGAGTTTGTGACGACAAATGCCGGGGCATATACAGACAACAATTTTTGAATTTTTACATACACTATCAGGAGTCAGGAAAATGTTTGAATTGGTAGATACATTGAATCAACAGGCAACGATCAAGGTCATCGGGGTCGGCGGCGGCGGCGGCAATGCGGTCGAGCATATGATTGAGTCGCGGCTTGCAGAGGTCGAGTTCATCAGCGCTAATACGGATGAGCAGGTATTGGCGAAGTCGAACGCCAATACGGTCCTTCGGCTTGGAGAGAGTCTGACCAAGGGGCTTGGCGCCGGCGCCAACCCGGAGGTGGGGCGTCAGGCAGCGCTGGAGGACCGCGAGCGTATCGGCGAGGTCATCGACGGGGCGGACATGATCTTTATTACCGCGGGTATGGGCGGAGGTACAGGAACGGGCGCTGCGCCCGTCATTGCCGAGGTCGCCCGCGAAAAAGAAGCGCTGACCGTAGCTGTGGTGACACGCCCCTTCCCTTTTGAGGGACAGAAACGCAAGGTGATTGCCAACCGGGGCATTGAAGAGCTCCAGGATTTCGTGGATTCGCTGATTATCATTCCCAACGAGAAAATCCTGGCAGTCATGGGACAGAATACCCCGCTGAGCGCTGCCTTCAAAAATGCCAATGAGGTCCTGTTCAATGCAGTCCAGGGAATATCCGACCTCATTACCCGTCCGGGTATGATCAACGTCGATTTTGCGGATGTCAGGACAGTCATGGCGGAAATGGGCATGGCGATGATGGGGTCATCCACAATGTCCGGTGAAAACCGCGCGGCGGAAGCGGCCAGAAGAGCTATTTCCAGTCCATTTCTCGAAGAGGTCGACCTGAAAGGCGCGAAGGGATTGCTGGTCAATATTACTGCCGAGCCGGACATAACCATTGGTGAGTATGAAACGGTGGGCAACATCATTCATGAGTATGCGGCATTGGACGCCAATGTGGTTATTGGCGTGGGATTCGATCATGAGATGCAGGGTAATTTGAGAGTCACGATGGTGGCGACCGGGCTTGGTGGCGGCCGAACTTCGGAGAACCCCGGCGCGGGAGCACGTCTGGTTCCACTTGTTCCGCCGGTTCGGGCCCCCAGGGCCGCCAGCAATTCAAAACCTCATGATATGCTGACGAGAGGATCGGGCAATCCCGGGACGGCGGGGCAAACCCAGTTGGATATGGACGACTACGATATCCCCGCATTTCTCCGGAAACAGGCGGATTAGCCGAAACTGTACAATATTTTAATGTGTATTCAGGAATAAATCAGGTAAATTTAGTCGCGTGCGTGCAAGAAAAACCGGTTCAATTTGGCAGGATTTTGGAGTATTATCCACCTTTTTGTTCCGATGACAATTCGACTGGAACCGTGATTAAATGATCAGACAACGCACCCTGAAAAATGTTATCCACGCTACCGGCATAGGCTTGCATACTGGCGAGAAAGTCTACCTCACCCTTGAGCCGGCTCCTGTTGATACGGGGATCGTATTCAAGCGTGTTGACCTTGATCCTGTCGTCAGTATCGTGGCCCGCCCGGAAAATGTCAGCGATACCCGTCTGTCCACATCGCTGGAAAAACAGGGTGTCAAGATTTCCACGGTAGAGCATTTGATGTCCGCGTTTTCGGGGTTGGGAATTGATAACGTATATGTCGAGTTGAGCGCGCCCGAGGTTCCAATCATGGACGGTAGCGCCGGGCCTTTTGTTTTCCTGTTGCAGTCTGCCGGCATCCTCGAACAGAACAAGCCGAAGAGATTCATTCTCATCCGCAAACCGGTGCGTGTCAACGAGGGCGACAAATGGGCCCGCCTGGAACCATTCAACGGATTCAAGGTCTCATTCGCCATTGATTTCAACCACCCGATCCTGAAGAACTCTGTGCAAATGGCGACGGTCGATTTGTCGACAACGTCGTTTGTAAAGGAGGTTAGCCGGGCCAGGACTTTCGGGTTCATTGACGAACTGGAGTCGTTGAGGGCGGCAGGACTGGTACAGGGCGGAAGTTATGATAACGCCATCGTAATGGACGGGTTTCATATCCTCAATGATGACGGATTGCGTTACGAAGACGAGTTCGTCAAGCACAAGATTCTTGATGGCATTGGCGACCTGTATCTTCTTGGAGCGCCATTGATCGGCGCGTTCAGCGCCTGGAAATCAGGGCATAACCTGAACAACAAGTTGCTACGCAAACTGGTGGCAACGAAAAGCGCATGGGAGATTGTGACTTTTACCGATGAAGCCGACGCTCCGGTTCCTTATCATCAACCGGCAGTCGCTATTTGACCGGAGCCTTGTGCGTATGCCGCATTATCGCCTGATCGGCGCGTTCAGCGCCTGGAAATCAGGGCATAACCTGAACAACAAGTTGCTACGCAAACTGGTGGCAACGAAAAGCGCATGGGAGATTGTGACTTTTACCGATGAAGCCGACGCTCCGGTTCCTTATCATCAACCGGCAGTCGCTATTTGACCGGAGCCTTGTGCGTATGCCGCATTATCGCCGCGTCGACTTGTCGGCAAGCCGGTAAAGCGCCTCTCCCAATTCCTGGTGGCCCAGTTTCCGGGAAATGCTTTTCATCGTTTTGGCATGTTGGGCAGGGATCGGGTTTGTTGACCGCGCCGGCCGGTCATGCTGAGCGGAAATTGGGCCGGATGGTAACGTTTTTGCTTCCAGAATCACGATCCTGAAACCCGATTCGTTGAGCTGGCGGATCAGGGACGGGGTTTGGTGCCTGATTTGTGTTGCCCAGATCGGGCTGTCGCAAAAAACCACGAGGCGCCCGGATCGGTACCACAGAAGTCGGGTATAGGGAGCTGCGATACCGGCATGTTGCAGCCAGAATTCATGCAAGGATTGTTGGGAAATTTCATCTGCCGGTGAATCAACACCTTCTGGCAAAACGCTCCTTACTATCTGTGAAATCCGCCTGAATGGTTGCATTGACGCTGAAATAGTCTTGTCCGCGAGTATATCTGGCATAATTGCGCCGATCGGAATAATCATACTGTTTATATGCTGCAAAGTGTATTGAAAAAAGTTTTTGGAGACCGTAACCAGCGTTTGCTCAGGCGTCTGGGTAAAACGGTTGCCAGGATCAATGCCATGGAAGATTCCCTGAAGCGCTTGAGCGACAGCGAACTGGCCGGCAAGACTCGCGAGTTCCGCAAACGCGCGGTTGACGGCGCCCGTGTCGATGATTTGCTGGCCGAGGCCTTTGCCGTAGTCCGCGAAGTCTCGGTGCGCACCACCTCTCTGCGCCATTTTGATGTGCAACTGGTGGGCGGCATGGTCTTGAACGAAGGCAAGATTGCAGAGATGAAAACGGGTGAAGGCAAAACCCTTGTTGCCACACTTCCCGCTTATCTCAATGCGGTCTTCGGCTCACCGGTGCACGTGGTGACGGTGAACAGTTATCTGGCACAGCGCGACGCCGAGTGGATGGGCAAGATTTATTCTTTTCTGGGGCTTGAAGTCGGCGTGATTCATTCCGGACAGCGTCGCGAGGAGAAGAAACAGGCTTATCAATGCGATGTTGTCTATGGCACCAACAACGAGTTCGGATTCGACTATCTGCGCGATAACATGGCGTTCTCCAGTGAAGACCGTTTCCAGAAAGGGTTGGGCTTTGCGATCGTGGATGAAGTGGATTCGATTCTGATTGATGAAGCGCGAACCCCCCTGATTATTTCCGGGCCGGCGGAGGAGAGTACCGATTTATATTCGAAAATAGACAAGATCATTCCCGTTCTGGCTGCCCAGCGGGCCGCGGAAGGGCCGGGCGACTTCAGTGTCGATGAAAAATCCAGACAGATTACGCTGACTGAGGAGGGGCATGAGCGATGTGAATCCCTGCTGACCAGAGCGGGATTGCTCGAAGCGGGTAGCAGCCTGTATGAATCTTCCAATATCAGCCTGCTGCATCATCTCCATGCGGCGTTGCGGGCGCATAACCTGTTCACCCGCGATGTCGATTACATTGTGCGCGATAACGCGATTGTCATTATAGATGAATTTACCGGGCGCATGATGCCGGGCAGGCGCTGGTCCGAGGGCTTGCATCAGGCTGTGGAAGCGAAAGAAGGGGTGTTCGTTCAACAGGAGAACCAGACCCTGGCATCGATCACGTTCCAGAATTACTTCCGGCTGTACGACAAGTTGTCCGGCATGACCGGAACCGCGGATACCGAAGCGCCTGAATTTCTCCAGATATATGGTCTGGAAGTCGTGATCATTCCAACCAACGAGGAGATGCGCAGGGAAGATTTCCCCGATCTGGTTTATCGCACCACAACAGAGAAATATACCGCAATCTGTCGGGAGATAGACGAGTGCCGCGCCAGGAATCAACCCGTTCTGGTTGGAACGGCATCGATCGAGTCTTCCGAACGGCTCGGGGAAGTCCTCGCCGGGAAGAAAATAGAGCATCGCATTCTGAACGCCAGGCACCACAGCAAGGAGGCGGAGATTATCGCGGAGGCCGGACGTCCGGGGACGGTCACGATCGCCACCAACATGGCGGGGCGCGGTACGGATATTGTCCTCGGAGGCAATCTGGATATGGAACTGGTCAGGCTGGAAACGGACTCGGAGAAAGAAGCGGCGCGCGCGCAATGGGAGGAGCGCCACAATCAGGTCATTGCGGCGGGAGGGTTGCATGTGCTGGGCACTGAACGTAACGAGTCTCGGCGAGTAGACAACCAGTTACGGGGGCGGTGTGGACGCCAGGGTGACCCGGGGACGAGCCGGTTCTTTTTATCTCTGGAAGATAATCTGATGAGGATTTTCGGTTCCGGCAAGATAGCCGGGCTGATGGAGAAGATGGGAATGGATGAAGGCGAGGCAATCGAGCATCCGTGGGTGACTCGCGCTATTGAAAATGCCCAGAAAAAGGTCGAGGGTCATAACTTCGACATGCGCAAGCAATTGCTGGAGTATGACGATGTCGCCAATGAACAACGCAAGATAATCTACGAACAACGAAATGATCTGATGGAGACGGAAGATATATCGGATTACATCAACTATTCCCGTGAGGAGGTGGTCAACGAAGTTGTCGATCGCAGTATTCAACCGCAGACCCTGGAAGAGCAGTGGAACATCGAATCGCTGGAGAAGGATATTCTGTCGGTGTTCGGATTGAAACTCGGGATACGGAAATGGCTGGATGAGGACGATAACCTGCACGAAGAACCCTTGCGTGCAAAAATTCTTCAATCCATCGTCGATATGGCTCGTTCCGCGGAAAGCCGGGTCGGCAGTGAAAATATGCGCCACTTCGAGAAACAGATCATGCTGAAAGCGCTTGACGAGCAATGGAAAGAGCATCTGGCCAACATGGATTATCTCAGGCAGGGTATCGGGCTGCGCGGCTATGCGCAGAAAAACCCCAAGCAGGAATACAAGCGCGAAGCGTTTCAAATGTTCAATGCGTTGCTGGAGTCGATCAAGCATGACGTGATCAGTATTCTGGCGAAAGTCCGGGCGCCGTCCGAACAGGAAATGATCGAGATGGAAGAGCGGCTTCGCCAGCGGCAGCACAAGGAAGAATCGGTCCGCTATGTCCACGAGCAGGCAGAAGCGCCTGCGCAGCCTGGGCAGAACCGCGCCCAGCCTGCGCAGGAGCAGGGCCAGCCCCGCAGCCTGCGCTCCGTGCAGCCTTATGTCAGGACGGGCAGGAAAGTGGGCAGGAACGAGCCCTGTCCCTGTGGATCGGGCAAAAAGTACAAACAGTGCCATGGTCGCATTTGATGGGCTGACCGATGGAAATCTCCCCTCTGGCGCCGCCCTGCTTCCCCGACCTTGAACACATAGCGGGTGTTCGTCTCTCGGTTGCGGCAGCCGGCATCAAGTATCCGGACCGGCACGACCTCATGCTGGCGCGGTTTGCGTCCTCTACTACTGTGGCCGGGGTTCTGACCCGTTCAAAAACCGCCAGCGCTCCCGTGTTGATGTGCCGCGAGCATTTGCGAGGGGGTCGGGCTGGCGCCCTCATTGTCAATTCGGGGAATGCCAACGCATGTACCGGACAAGCCGGGGCGCTTCATTGCCGGATCATTTGCGAGGCGCTGGCGGACTCGCTGGGCTGCGACACCGGGGAAATTTTTATGGCGTCTACGGGGGTGATCGGAGAGCGGTTGCCGATACAGAGAATCAGAAACGTCCTTGCCGGATTGTGCGGCGGTCCGGCTGTCCGTTTCGAGGATGCGGCGCGCGCGATCATGACCACCGATACCTTTGCAAAAGGGGCGGGAAGGACGAGCAATATCGGGGACACCCGCGTGCGAATCTGCGGGATTGCCAAGGGTTCCGGCATGATTGAGCCGGATATGGCGACCCTGCTGGCTTTCGTTTTTACCGACGCCCGGATTCCTGCCCGCCTGCTGCAAGCGCTGTTGCAAGATGCCAATGCCAATTCCTTCAATGCCATCACCGTCGATAGTGATACGTCAACCAGCGACACCTGTCTGTTGTTCGCGACCGGGAAAGCGGGCAATGCGGCTCCTTCCAGCATTGAAGACGTTTCCCTCGACCGCTTCCAGCGCGATTTGCGAGCCTTGATGCTGGACCTGGCCGGGCAGGTCGTTCGGGACGGGGAAGGAGCAACAAAGCTGATCGAGGTGCGGGTAACGGGGGGCGCGGATGATACTGCCGCCAGGATGATCGCGAAATCGATCGCGAACTCGCCGCTGGTCAAAACGGCCATTGCCGGCGAAGACGCGAATTGGGGGCGAATTGTGATGGCGGTCGGCAAGGCGGGGATGCAGGTAGACTGCGACCGGCTCAGTATCAGCATGGGGGGCATTGCCATCGCCCGCAACGGTCAGGTAGTCGAGGGCTATGATGAAAAGCGGGTTACCGCGCACTTGCAAGGACAGGATATCCGCATTGATGTGGATGTTGGCGTTGGCGCCAGTGAATCCGTGGTGCGGACCTGCGACTTGACCCATGGCTATATCACGATTAATGCCGACTACCGATCCTGACCGTATCCATGTCGCTGTTGGCGTTATACAAAATAGCGCCGGTGAACTGCTGATCCAGCAGCGTTTGCCCGGTCGCCCCTGTGCCGGGCAGTGGGAATTTCCGGGTGGAAAAATCGAAATGGGTGAATCGCCGGAAAGGGCGCTGATTCGTGAATTGGGGGAAGAGCTCGGGATTGTCGTTTCCGCTGTTTCCCGGTTTCTGCGCCACTGCCACGATTATGATCATGCCAGCGTGCTGTTGCATGTTTTTCTGGTGCGGGACTTCGGAGGGCGGGTGGAGAGCCGGGAGGGACAGAATATCAAGTGGAGAACTCTCGCTGAAATCCGGCAAATGAATGTGCTGGCGGCGGTCCATCCGATCCTGTCGGCGCTCGATCAATGTCGTAACTGACTACTTGTGTGAAGGCTTGCGAAAGTCAGAGATCTCCGGATGCCCGACCCCTTAAACCCAGCCTGGTTTTTTAATGGATGAAAACCGGATGGGATTCGGGTAATGTTGCATCACGGAAAGGCCTTCCTCCGTGTTTATTGTAGCTAACTGAATTATATCGAATGATCAGAGACCTTGCCGGCTCTTTATGCAATATCGGGGTTAATACAATAGGATGATGTTTTGCAAGCAGCAATAGTTTTGAAAAACAATACAAACTCATTAAAGTCACTATTTTTCGGTTTCTATGAAGCGTTAACCGAAACTCAACTTGAGCCTGTAATTGAAATAGCAGAAAGGGATTTCAATATTGACTGGGTTCCATACGGAGACATTAATAACTTACAACCGGAATTTCGAAATGAGCTATTCTATGGCCTCACGAGACAGACTCAAGAATGGCAATGAATCAAAAAAACCAAGAGAGGAACTTGCCAAGACTCTGGCTCGGGGAAGGCTCAAAGAGATATATAAAGAAAAGTCTTCAAGTCTGCCGTCGAAGGTGAAAAATGCTGGGACGATCTGCAGGATAAGGCAATAGACTTTGGTTACGAATCAGTTATGTATCCATGGGGCCACAAAAATTTATGGATTGTTTATGAAAAAAGTAGAAGATTTATTTAAGGCAAGAGCATCCAATCCACTGGATATTGCAATGCTCTACGATGGCCGCGTTGGGTTCACCATCCCCGAATATCAACGGCAGTACGATTGGTCCGAGGAAAACATCAAGAGACTATTCTGCGATACGTTAAATGGATTTCAAAGGCTTTCCGAAAGCGGCAATGACAACATCTTCACTTTTCTTGGCTCCTTGATATTGGTCGAAGAGAAAACCAGGGAGGAAAACTTTTCCGGTCAATCGGTAGCTATTGTTGATGGACAACAACGTTTAACTACTCTTACCTTGTTTGCCTGTGCACTATGCGAGGCGCTTCGCGGATATCTTCCTGAACTTGATTCATTAGCTAACGACTCAAATATCAAGAGGTGGCTCGAAAAAGAAATAGAGGAGCGCCTTTATAAATTGTATAGATGCGCCATTGGGTCGCAGAATGTAACACCGACCCAGACATTTCCTTTCGCGCGTATAGTGCGACACGGTGACGCACGCGCCAAATCAAAGCCAGACTCGGAATACATATCGCCGGTCGGGAAATTTTTAGAAGGCTTTGCAGAATATTTTGAGAATGAGGACGTAGTAGAGTATGTACCACCTGCTCTGGGGGGAGGTACAGACGCTGGAAAACTGGCGAATAACTTTCAAATTATTCGAAAGTTACTCAGCAACCTGAACTGTACTGTGTGGTATGAGGACACCGAATGCGAACAGTTTGATATTGAATGGACGAGACGGGGCCAATGTCGTGATTTGTTCGAGCGTCTTCCCGATTTCATAAAGGATGAGGGTGAAAGGAACAAGGCTATCGAAGAAATTATAAAAGGCTCTGCTCGCCACGAGTTATTCAGAACCCTGATGTTCTCTGCGTACTTCTGTCGTTACATAGTTCTCACAACAGTCATAACGGAAGATGAGACCGCCGCATTTGATATTTTTGATGCTTTGAATACTACTGGCGAGCCATTGACCGCCTTGGAAACCCTGAAGCCGCGTGTAATTCAGTTTGAAAGTAAAAAATCCGGGTATGAGGGATCGGAATCTGAACTCAGCTTCAAAAAGATAAGTGAAAATCTTGATGAACGCTTTCCCGAAACATCGCGCAAGCAAACTGAAACCAAAGAATTGATAGTCACGTTTGCACTTTATCTCGAAGGGCAAAAACTCCCCAAAGATCTTGCCGCGCAAAGGAACTTCTTGAGAAGGAGTTACGATGGAGCAACTATAGGAGGCACAATATCTGCACAAAAATACGTAGAGGCGTTAGCCAAAGCGGCTGAATTCCGAAGATTTTATTGGGAAAGCGGTGGCATTGAAGAATTGGCAAAATTCCATAACCATGCGACAGTCGACGAAGTGCAGCTACTCACCTCTCTGACCAGTGACATGAAGACAAGTCTGGCGCTTCCAATTCTGTTGCGTTACTGGCAACCTGATCTGAAACAGGAAAACGACAAAGAAAACCGGTTTGTACAAGCACTCAAGGCAATAATTGCATTCGTCGTGATCAGGCGAGCCGCAACTGGCGGTACGGCCGGTATTGACAGCGACTTCAGGGCCATCATGGCCCCTTGCGAAGGACGCGGCGCAAGCAGGAAATTCGGGCTGTATGCCGGTATCGACAACAAAAATCCTGTCATGTCACCTGACGGTCTGAAGCAGGCGCTGAAAACACTGCTCCAACATAAACTCAGAACGCTTGACAAGTCGAGGTGGATTGAGACTGTGGTGGCAAATCCACTGTATCAACAGTCGAAAGGTCTCGCCCGTTTCATGATACTGTCGGCAGGGCACCAGGCAATACCCTCGACCAATGAACCGGGAATCTGGGAAAAACCGGAAAGGATCAGCAAGCATACTAACGACTTCTGTAACTACCGTACCTGGAAGAACTCGTGTTATGCCACTGTTGAACACATCGCGCCGGATACAGTACCTGTACATGGATGGGAAACGGATTTGTACAAAGACAATATTTTGAGACATTCCCTCGGCAATTTGATCCTCCTCCCGGAAAAAGAGAACGCGGCGATTAGCAGCGGGAGTTGGACCAAGAAAAGGATATTTTATTTGGCGCTTACTGAAACATCCCCTGAACAACAAAGCAAAAGGTTTGAGGAAGCAAAATCAGCAGGTTTCAGCCTATCGAACAAAACAAAGAAACTCCTTGAGGATGGTTATCGCTTCTGGACCCTTTGCGTGATGTGGATGAATGGAATAGAGAGATTGTGAACCGGCGCGGCAAAAATATCGCAGAGTTGTGCTGGGACATGGTATGGCCATGGTTAAATTGACTATTTGTGACATGTCGGGCAAATCCTGATTACCCATACAGACCACGACGATGCCCGAGTTTAAGAGGTCAGGTTTTGAGATTCCTTCGTGGATTCGTTATGAAGATGGCCCTTATGCACATCAGGGAGAAGCCGTCAAAGCGTGGTTTGAAAACGGCTGTCAAGGCATTTTCTCCATTGCTACGGGAGGCGGGAAAACGCTTACCTCTTTAATCGCAGCCAGCCTTCTTTCGCGCAAACTGGATAAATTACTTGTAGTCATCGCCGTACCTACAACTGCCCTGCTAAACCAGTGGCAATCGGACGTGAGAGTTTTTTCCGTTAAGCCTGTCAATACATTAGGGTCAAGCGCAAAAACAGTAAAAAGGAGCCTGAAAGAGGCTGGAAGAAGACTAAGGCTCAACTTGTCAAAAGTCGAAGCTCTCTTAATTACTCACGACTCTCTCAAAGGTAGTTATGCAGTACAAATTGAAGCGCTATCAAGAGATATTCCTGCCCTGCTAATCGGTGACGAGGTACACAATCTCGGGTCGGAAGGGTTCAGGAACTCCCCACCTGAATACTTCAAATACAGACTGGGGTTGTCTGCAACATATGAAAGGGCATTTGATGACGACGGTAACGTGTTTTTACTTGGTTATTTCGGAGATGTTGTGTTTGATTATCCATTGGAAAAGGCAATAGGAAATTGCCTCGTACCATACGAATATTACGCCCATGAAGTATCGTTATCTGCCGAAGAAGAGGAAGATTTCCTGGACATAACATATGAGATAAAGAAAATCTCATATGCAAACAACCTCTCAGATGGAGACGAAACAAAAGAATATCTGAAAAGGCTCTTCCTGAAGAGGCGCCGAATAATTGAGTCCGCATCGCAGAGGGTGGATATTTTCGATAAGATACTACCGCTATCGAAAGGCGACATACGCAGGACACTAATATTCTGTACCGACAAATTCCCGGAGCAATTGGACAAGGTGAATGCTGTATTGAACACCAGAAGGCTGGAGTTTCATCAAATAACACAAGAAGAAACACAGAACTCAAATACACTAAAGCGCCTGATAAGCTCATTTGGTGATGGCGATTTACATGCATTAACATCTAAAAGGGTTCTTGATGAGGGGTTCAATGTCCCCCAAACTGAGGTGGCCTACCTTCTGGCTAGCCAGACCGGAAAAAGACAATGGATACAACGGTTGGGCCGAATCCTAAGACTTTCGCCATCAACAAACAAGCAAAAGGCCGTATTACACGATTTGGTGGTAATTCCACCGTCCCTTGATGAATCCTTTGATGAAGATTTCAAGTCGATGGTCGGGTCCGAGCATGAAAGAGTGACGTTTTTTACAAAACTAAGCCAAAACGGCCTGGAAGAAAACGGATCAATATATCTTGCAAATAAACTTTTGAATTTGTTGAGGAAAAAATGACGGTTTCATTTAGAAAAGTAAATTCAATGATTGAATCGGAAGTATCGAATCAAGAATTCAGTGAGGAGCAAAAGAAAATACTCGGTGACTTGTGCAAGAAAATATATTTGATCGAATCCAGCATGGAAAGAATCAGCAGTCAAATAGTAAGTGATATAAAGGGACAAATATCTCTGAAAGCAGACGACTTTCGGAAGGCATCATGAAGTTAATCAGCGCAACCTTCAAAAACTTCAGGCTCTTGAAAGACTTGACCCTGGAGTTCTCCACTGATGAAAAAAAGCCGTTGACAGTGATCCGGGCAGCAAACGAAACGGGAAAAACGACTTGTGAGTATGGCTTAATCTGGGCTTTATACGGGTCCAAGGCACTACCCGGCAAGAATGAATTTTCGCTGTTTCCGGCTGACCTTAAGTCTAAAGGAGAAAGAAAGGCCGAAATAGCGGTAGAAATTGAGTTTAGAACGGAACACTCCAGAGGTTTTGGAAAAGGTTCACATAACTTGGGTTCTTCGGATTACCGCTTAATCCGATCCTGCGTTGAATACGCCAACACCGAATCCGGCATCCAGCGCGAGTCGGAGCATCGCAGAATGTTTGAAATATCACCCTCCGGGAGTAAGCGTCTTGACTCAGAAGAGACAGAAAGGGTGATCGAAAACTCTCTGCCCGCATCGTTAAAAGATGTTTATTTTACCGACGGCGATAGCGCGATGTCTTTTATTGAGGCTGCTGCGGCACGAGGAGTAAAAAGAAAGCGTGTCAGTGGTGCAATAGAAGCGTTGCTCGCAATAGATGCTCTTAATACTACAGTTAAGCACTTGGATAAGGTGTCGAAGAGTTTCGGGCAAGAAATGGACAACACCGATTATACGGCTGCGCTTGAACGACTGAATGACAGAATTGGAGGGTGGACCGAAGATATTTCTGAGTGGGAAGAGCAATCCTCTATCTTTGAAGATCAAAAAAAATCCGGCGAAAAAGAACTACGAACAACCAGAGCCCAACTGGAAGAGGCATTGAAACTGGGAGACAAAGAGAAACTGATCGACGAAATGCGCTCCACCATGCGCCAAATAAAAAACTATGAAATAAACGCTAAAACAGAACTCCAGCAAATTGCCTCACTCACCTGCAATAAGCAGACGTCGAAGATTTTCTTAGGCGCTCTTGCAAGCAAAGCAAAAGATTTACTCTACAATCTCAACGAAGAAAAGCAGCTACCGAAAGTTAATATTCCCATTCTGGAAGAACTGCTGGACAGCAAATCATGCTTTTGCGGCGCAGATTTAAGGAAAGATAGTGAAGAAGGGAGAACTAGACGAGCAAAAATTGAGGAGGCTATTTCCTCCAGTCAGGAATCTGACATGATTCAAGAGTGCGCTACCAGTTTGTTTTACAGGGTGCGCAGTGAAGCATTCGATATCACTGAAAACAACTGGATTAAAGACTATACCGCACAACAGGGGATGTATCAGAATACCGTATCTTCTCTTCGTACAGCGGAAAGGAAGTACTCTGAACTGGATTCCTCAATCAAAGATCTGAATGACAGGATGGTCAATCAACTCAAAGAGCAAGAAGAAACACTTGCTAATTCCATTGCGAAAATAAACCGGTTATTAGGCGCAAAAGCTACCCAGATAAAAGATGCTACCGGTAGAAAAAAAGAAGCGGAAGAAGAGAGAACAAAAATTGAAAAAAGGCTCGGAAAAATAGATTCCTCCGCGGGGAAACTGAACCTGTCCCGATACGCACAATCTATATTCAAATCAATTATCGACAGAATGAAGGATGAGGAATTACAAAAAGTCAGCGCCGAAATGAATAGAATATTCCTTGAGATGATCGGCGCCGACCCCGTAAGAAATGATTTAACCCTGATTACAGAAGCCAGATTGACGGATGACTACGACATTGTTGTTTTCGGCCCAGGTCGACATCAACTGGACCCCGACCAGGATATTAATGGCGCATCAAGACGCGCCATAACTTTGGCTTTTATTCTTGCACTGACCAAGGTATCTGAAGTTGAGGCGCCTAATGTAATCGACACGCCACTCGGCATGATGTCCGGATATGTAAAGCAATCCGTATTGCTCCAAACCATTAAGGAGGGGTCACAAACTATTTTATTCCTGACACATGACGAAATTAAGGGCGTTGAAGAAGTTCTGGACCAGTACGCAGGTAAAGTTTGCACACTAACCAATCCAGCACATTATCCCAAAATACTTAAAAACGAACCCGGCGTTAAAGATGCCAGAATTATCAAATGTGCATGTAACCACAATCAAGTATGTGAAATCTGCGAAAGGAAAAAAGTGGAGACCGCTTGAATGTCAGATAACCCATTCGCGGCATACGATGTAGAAATACCGAAAAAGTATGCCGCAGACATCAAGAAATACTGCCAGACAGGCGGCAGTAAAGAAACATACGAGTTTGCGCCTTTTAACAGGCAGGTTGACCTGTGGTATTTCGCTTTCCTTTATGCTGTCAAAAATAATCTTGAACCGGTAACTGAAAAAGAGACAAGTAACATTACACCAGCTACAATTTTATCTGGTGATTCGTATCGTATTGATCATATACAGCTTGCCTGGCTGGCTGCTACCAACTCAATCAAAGAATTAGCCAATCACAGGAAAGCATTTGATTATGCTCTTTCAATGGCTAACGCCGGGTTCCCGCATGTACTTCAGTTACTCAGAGACCCGGATGACAATCCTCTTTGGTCGATATTGGATGAAATTGAAAGGACTGTCTAAAACGGGGGATGGCTCTGGATTTTTTCGAGTGCATCGGAACGAATAACGTATTGACTATTTATGGCATGCCAAGCAAATTTTGGCTTGCCCGTACAGGTCATCAATGTCCAGGGGATCGTTATCGGGGCGTAAAGGGTTGGGCTGTATTTTGGACCGAAGGCGTAGAAGACGTTGTTCGTGCTCCTGCCTGATTTGCTTGACCCGCTCCGGCCTTTCCAGTTCCTCCAGTGATTCTCCCTGGCTCCATGTAAATGGGGAACCGTGCTCAACGGAGTTTTTTTCGTATGCTTTTGCTTCTTCGAATGCTTCGGGGTGTTGTTCTTTCAGGCGAACCCACTCAATTTTCTGCTGAAAGAAGCAAAAGGTACAACCACTGCGGGTTCGCCATGAGTAGTATGCCGGCAAACCCAGCCCGGCGCTGTCGAGGATCTCAAGAACACCGGACTTGTCGATACCGGCTCCCTTGAAAGGCAGGCGCACGACCAGCCTGTCGTTCCTGGAGGCATAACCTTCACGATACTCCTCGTCTGAACGAATGGCAACATAACTGTAGATGGTTTCCCCGGCTTCGAGCATGGGACGAAGCCAGTGCTCAAACGGTCGAAGTTTCAATTGCCTCGTACACCAACGGCTCTGGGGTGAGGGTAAAAAATCATTGTACTGTTTAAGCCAGAAATCAAAATCCCGGTCGGGATTCAGCCATAATATTGGCTGACCTAAAAAACCCTCCAACCGCCCGAGATATTCGTATACCTCCGGCAATTCCTTGCCAGTGTCCGTAAAAAAATATTCCATGTTGAGCTCCGGGTGATTCTGCCGCATGTAAACAGCAAGAGCAGCGCTGTCCCGCCCGCCGGATAAACCGAGCACATGTCGTTCCATGTTCACCACGACCGGGATGCCCTCCACTCCTTTCGCCCATTCTCTGTGGAATGATCCGTCACCACTGCCTTGAGGTAATGGGCACTCAGTTCAGCCAGTGCAGCAAGGATTATATTACGTCGCTTTTCACCACTACAGTTGAGCGCTTCTCCCACTTTTTTGATCAACGCATCCACTTCCACCCATTCCAGATCAGTAATGGTAAATTCATCATGAACGGGGGTCGGTCGGCCATCCATACCAACCACCACTGCCATGGCGTGTCGTTTGTCAGGCCGTCCTTTTACACGTGCATATGTTTCAGCGCGGATGAATTTCTGCGCCAAATCGACAAGTCCCACCGTTGTCCGGTCAAGATCAGGGTCAATCCAGTGACGGGGCGGCTTGCTTGCTGCCAGACTGGCAATGGACTCGAAACAGGCGTCGCTATCATTGAACTGTGCAAGCCTGCCAATAAAAGCCTCAAGCCTGAAGTCTCCGGCAATTTGCCGGACATTTTCGGCACGGTCACGTAATTCCGTCAAGGATTTTGGAGAAGTATTGGGCACTTGCAACTCTGCAAGCATGGCATCGCGCAACCGATGAAGCATTGAGGGATAGGCGTGAACCAATTCCTCAAGACCCTCGCGAACATTTCTTACAATATTGCAAATGGCGCCCTCACTGATAAAGGTAATATCCTCGCCAAGAATTCCGGGGACATCGTCGAACAGGAACTTGTTCGGATCCCGCGCACGCTTGAACATATCACGGATACTTACCGCGTTTGTAGACAACCGCATGGTCCGTTTGGTCCATGACGGCAGCCCTTCATAGATCGCCACGAGACCACGAGCCACATCAATAGGTTCCAGGAGAACAAGCCGGTTAGCGTCATCCAGATCACGCACGATTGCTGCCATGTCTGATAAAAGTCGGCGTGATATATCGGTCAAGTCCATCCACCTCAATTGAATGGAGTCTGCATCCTTTGCCAGATAATCAACATCTACATCGTCAAACCGGGCTTTGAACACGCCTTCCCGGTAAATAGCCAATTTATCACGTTGGGACAATATAAATGCTACAACGAGAATCGTCATCAAACCATCCTTGACACCGAAAGGTGGTTTACGCCAGAGATCAAAAAGCGCAGAAACAGCAACAGTCCGACTGGCTTTTTCTTTTACGAATTCAAGTGCAGCCTCCCACAAAGGGAATAAATAGCAGGGGTCGGAGTCCTTCCCCGGGGGGCTGAATTGCCAACCTTCGTTGTTCTGTCTGTAAAGTTTGGACTGTTCCAGTATTGAGGAAAACAATCCACCTTCCGCCGGGAATCCTGTAATTCCAAGTCTCGGTTCCCCTTCTCTCAAAACCATCTGCCGCAATAAAATATTTTGTGCCGCAATGGCGCTTCCCGACGGTTTCTGTCGATTCAACAATTCGTTATGCAGGCGCGGGCATTGATCAAAACGACGCCCCGCCAATTCGGATGCAGTATTATTCAAACCGGCCTGTCGAAGGTGTCTGGCTGTACGATTTTTGTCAAACCATAACGCATTATCCAAAGTTTTGTGCAATTCAACTTCAAGCAGAGACTGCACATCCGCAAGACGCGCCGAAACCTCCCGTCTCGCCACAGAATCACCAGCCAATTCTGGATGTCGGCTACTTACCAATTCCAAGGCGAGCAACTCACGGGCTAATGGAATAATAGCCCGCGACGCTTTCGACATACCAACCACGCTATCCCGGGGCCCGCTGTAACTTGCCGCTTCACAGCAAAGTTTTTTTATTTCCTCCTCACTTTCACTTGCGGTCGGTATTGCGAGCAAAAATTGACCCATTGCGCTGTTTCCAGGCTGGAAACGCCTGACCGAATCAACAAGAGTGTTAACCGGCACAATATGCACCTCAAACCATCGAAACGCCCCGGTCTCATGATAGTGATACTTGGCAACAATGGGTTGGATACCCGCAAGCGATTCGAGTGCATTAAAATCAATCTCACCTACTTCTTCGAACGCCAGTCGTGTGGCCTGATCAATATCGAAATCACTCCCGGCAAAAATAGTATGAGCTTCAAGGAATTTCTTGAAGATCGTGAATGACCACTTATCCAGTTGGGACAGGGCTCCCTGGAGTTTACGGGAGGATATTTCAGGGAAACAGGTTTTTAGCAATTCGAAACTCGCAGCAAGCCCTGAACGTTCCTTGAATAAATCCATGACAGCAATGGTTTTCAATAGTTTGACATGAAGTTCATCACCACCCAAAGACTCACATCGTTCAAGCGCCTCGGCCGCCAAAGCCCAACGATGTCCGTCCGGTGATGCCAGGATGGATGGTTCCAGGTTGGCGCGAAGATAATCCCACAGCATATCCGGGCTATACAATTCATTCTCTTTGGCACGCTTTAGAAAATCCTGAAACCCATACAGCTCCGACGAGTTCAGAAAACCGAATATGCTACGCTGGTTCTGTCCGAAGCGCCGCCGGGAAATGGGGCCCAGCAAGAAAGCAACGACCGGGTGCAACGGCCAGCAGGCAGCGAGCATTGAAACCAGCCTCGTGGCATCCTCACAAATCCGGTCACGCCGGGCGAGCCTTACAACCGAAAACGCAAGAGTGTCCTGCTTTTTCGTAGTATGGTCGCTCTCTATTGCATGGGAAATCAGGCAGATTTGTTCTTGACCTGATGTGTCCACAACAAGGTCGATGAATCGACCCTGTATCTTCACCCATTCATTTCGCATTTCATACGGGAGTCGATGCGCGTATCCATCAAATGTTTGATGCAGCACGCCGACAATCAGGAATCGCCCCTTACTGCGTGAGGCCAGTTCCGCGAGTTGCTGCAGGATGTATATATCCGAGCCGCTCTGAGCCGCGGCTTCGAGAAACTTGCCCATCTCGTCAATGAAGAGAACCAGTCCGCCGTGGGTCTTCGGTTTACACGCGGCGGCATCAGTAAGCGCCGCTATCAGGTTGCTCTCGGTCCAACCGCCGCGCGGCCTGCGCGGCACAATCCCGTTTTGTCTGGCGGCCTCACCGATGACGGTGACGGGATTTTCCCGCCTGCCGACTACAGGAAGGGTACGCCACCCTTTGGGACCCGTCGGTAAAAGTTCCCGGATCCTGTTTGTCAGGTTCTGTCCAAATACTTTCGCCGCCCGCTTCTGCAATCCAGAGTCACCACTCAACAACGCAGCAAGCGCAACAGCCAAACTGGATTTACCGCTACCATAGGGGCCAGTCCAGGTGAACGCACTCTGTCCGGTCTCGGACACATGCCGCGCCATGGTTACCAGAACTTCCGCCGACGATTGCGGGCAGACAAAGCCATCAAGTGCATGGATGCTCCCGAGGTCGGCGTCTATGCGGACCGATCTCAGAAAACGGCGAGCTATGCGGACCCGGTCTTTCAAAAACATCAGGCAGCCTCCTCCTCTTCGACAGGCGAAGCATAGTCGCACCGCAACCAGGAAGAAAACTTCTCTTCACAAATATCAATGTTGCGGATGACCTGTTTGAGTCCGGCAGTTTCCGACCACCGGAGTGCGCCACTCGTAACATCATCAAGTACAGCAAGGCGGTCAACTACATCGTTCTCGTCGAATTGGAACACGCGCCCCGGACTTCCCGGCGCATAGGCTATGGCTTCGAACGACAATGTAGTGCTGTCAGAATAAAAACGAGTCCAGAAATCAATGAGGGCGTAGACAAAAACACCTTCCCCCAAGGTCGATTTCGGGCCGCGCACAAAACGGAAACCATCGTTTTTTCCTACGGCCTTGACGAGCCCCAATTCGGTCAATGGCGACTCCGGAGCGTCATCATGCCCGGTCTTTCCGAACGGTTGCCGTGCAGCATAGGTGCGAATGAAACAAGCGACATCATTCTTGAGTGTGGTTTGCGCCACGTGTGGCCACCCGTGTTCACTCGCAAGACGACCAAGCTTCCTGATCAGGCCGTCGCGCTCAAAGGTAATGGCAGGATAGTGACTGAATGCCCAGAACCATGTCGTCCGTTCAGGGTACGCCGCAAATTGCCAATGCAACAGCCACAAAGTAGCCGGAAACTCCATCCACGGATCAAGGCCGTTTGAACCGAAAAGCATCCGGCCAAACTCGGTTGTTTCAACCTTATTGAGGACAGGCTCCCGGATAATGTGCGCCGCCTTCGCCCAATACCGTATTGAGCCTACCATATTTTTCCCGACACCGAATCGGGCTATGGCATCTTCTCCCCAACACAGGGATTTATTATCGGACTCGTTCTCGGTTTCCGCAACCCGATCAAATGCTTTTTTCAGCCAGCCGTAGCGTAGCGGGAATGTCTCATGACCCGAGAAATGCGGACGATAGTTTGGCTCATAAAGCGACCTGTATGGCATCTCGGACTTCCTGTATGACAAAAGCTTATGTTTATTCCTGGATGACTCATCCAGCGCCCTCATAGTAATGTACAGAATATGCTATAGTCAAACCGGTATAAGGCGTTCTGCTTCTCGAACTCTGATTAGTAAGTCCGTACATGTCAAACTTGGAGTCTCTTCTTCTATCTAATTGAATTAATGAGAGTTTCTGAAACTATTTACCTTGACTATCAAGCGACGACTCCGGTCAATCAGCACGTTTTGGACAGGATGCTACCGTATTTTAGAGAATTATTCGGTAATCCGCACTCTGCCCATAGTCCCGGCTGGGAAAGCTCGCTTGCCGTAGAACAGGCGACAGCGCAAATTGCCAGTTTGATCGGGGCTGATCCCGATGAGATTATTTTCACGTCAGGAGCCACCGAGGCAAATAACATGGCATTGCTGGGTCTTGCCAGACACACGCATCCTGAAAGCAAGAGAAGGCGGTTTATATTCAGCGAAATTGAACATAAGTGTGTTCTTGCAGTCGGGCATGTGCTTTGCGGTCAGTTTGGCTTCCAGGTAGACCGGCTTCCTGTTGACAAACAGGGTCGCGTTATACTGACGCAGCTGCAAGAGGCTTTGGATGAAGATGTGCTCGCCGTATCCATTATGTTAGTCAATAACGAAATTGGAACGATACAGGACATTAAACAAATTTCTGAAGCAATCAGAAAATCGGGCGCAATATTTCATTGCGACGCCGCACAAGCGCCTGCTTCGATGGATTTACGAGGGATTGCTGAGGATGTGGATATTTTGAGCCTTTCCGCGCACAAAATGTACGGCCCAAAAGGTATTGGCACACTCTATATACGCCGTGAGTTACAGGACCACATAGAGCCGCTCATCTATGGCGGCGGGCAACAAAAAGCCTTGCGATCAGGTACTGTGCCTACTCCTTTGTGTGTCGGCATGGGTGTCGCAGCCGAGCTTATGAGCGATCAGGAAATTGAGCAAAAACGCACATTCCTGCGCAATCGTAGGGATTATTTTATTGAACAATTAACCGGCTTGCCGTGGCCAGCCCTGTTGAATGGTTGCATCGGGGAAAACCGTCATCCCGGCAATATCAACATCTGTTTCAGTGGGTTTTCGGCGGATGATATTCTGATGGCTCTGCAACCCCGCCTTGCCGCTTCGACCGGGTCTGCATGTACATCCGGAATCACTGAACCCTCTCATGTTCTCAAAGCTATCGGCTTGACCCACGAAGACGCTACGGCATCCATACGGTTCAGCCTTGGCTTCGAAACAAGCGATCAGGATATTGATGAAGCCGTGAACCTGATGAAAACGGCGCTGGGCAGGCTTTCAAATACCAGGTACAGGCTGGCCAGCAAATAGACAGAGCAGAGCTTTTCGACATTTGAGAGCGTTTACAGCCGAGACGGATCAACAAGTCTGCTGCCGAGGTAACCGAAAAAATCAGTCAGAATAAAAAATCCGAACGGCCCGTTTTTCCTGTATCGGATATTCATTCATGTGGTGGCCAGACGAGATTCCGGCGGTATTCTGATTTCATACATGGGGAGAGAAAACGACACTATATTCGGTTTCGGGCGCTCAGTCTCGCAACTGCCCCCCGTACAAACCAACATATTTTTCATGCAGGCGGCGCACCTGATTTTCCAGTTCAGGGAGTGTGCCGTCATTGTCGATTATATCGTCTGCATATTCAACGCGGGTCTGTTCATCGGCCTGGGCTGCCAGTATCCGATCAATCGTCCCGATACTCATTTCCCTGTCGGCGAGCAGGCGCCGCGTTTTTGTTTTGCGTTTGCAGGTGACAGTGATTACGCGGTCCATGTCCCGATACTGGCCGGTTTCAATGAGTAGCGGGATTTCGAGAATACAGTAACCGTATACGGACGGGCTGATTTTCCGGTGCATTTTCTCTCTGACCGGCGGGTGCAGGATCGATTCGAGCAAAGCGCGTTTTTGCGAATCGGAAAAAATAATGTCTCCAAGCCGGGCGCGGTCGAGGTTTCCATGCGGGTCGATCACCCGGTTTCCGAAGTGGTCGATAATGCGGTCAAATTCCGTGCAGCCCGGCCGGGTCAGTTGGCGGGCGATCCGGTCCGCGTCAATAATCTGGATGCCGAATCCCGCGAATATTGCGGCGACCGTTGATTTGCCGCTGCCCAGACTGCCGGTCAATCCGATTCTCGCGGTTTTCAAGGATGCGGAACCCACAGGTGGTTTTTGAGGGCGTCGTCACTGCCGATCATCATGATCCATGCGGCCAGGGCGAGCCAGGGACCAAAAGGAAGCGGAGTGTTTGCGCTGTGTTTGTGAATCACCATGCAAGTCGCGGACGCCAGTAGCCCGCCAACAGAGGAGATCAGGATAACGGCAGGCAGCATTTGCCAGCCCAGCCAGGCGCCGATAGCGGCGAGCAGTTTGAAATCTCCATGCCCCATGCCCTGCTTTCCTGTCAAATAATGGTGGACGTGGCAAATCACCCATGGTGCGAGGTAGCCGGCAACGGCGCCCAGTACGGCCGATTGCAAGTCGGCAAACAGGGCGGTGCAGTTGATGAGCAGCCCGCTCCACAGCAGTGGAAACACAATGAGGTCGGGCAGAAGCTGATGGTCGAGGTCGATCAGGCTCAAGGCGACCAGCGCGTAACTGAATATCAGCGATGCGGTCAGCTGCCAGCCAGGGCCGAAAACGATGCCATTGGTCAGGCAGAGCAGCGCCGTGGCAATCTCGACAACAGGATAGCGTATCGAAATCGCGCTGTGGCAATAACCGCATCTGCCAGCCAGAAAGGCATAACTGATTATCGGGATATTGTGATATGGGCGCAGAGGTATCAAACAGTTACGGCAGCGGGAGCCGGGACGGAGCAGGGCGCCGAAAAGCCGGCCGGATTGGCCGGGGACCGCCGGGTATCGCAACGCCGCTACATTGATGAAGCTTCCCATACAGGCGCCGAGTACGAACAATGCCGTAAGCCATGTTGTCGGAGAAAGACTCAAGGCGAGGTTGATATTTCGTGTATTGCACTATCGGTAATAACCGAGTAAAATACTTGGTTATTACTCATTGGCAATTCGTCTTGCTGAGCTGTCACGATGCGGCTGACTACAAAAGGGAGATACGCAGTTACTGCGATGGTTGATCTCTCGATCAATCAGGTCAGGGGACCTGTTACCCTGAAAAGTATATCAGACAATCAGGGAATCTCACTGCCTTATCTTGAGCAGTTGTTTTCCAGGCTGCGCAAGTCTTCACTGGTAGTCGGATGCCGCGGTCCCGGTGGCGGATATGTGTTGGCGAAGCATGTGGATGAAATCAATATTGCGGAAATTGTGCTTTCTGTCGATGAAACACTGGACATCACGGAATGCGAAGGCAAGCAGGATTGCAAGGCCGGACAAAGATGCTTGACCCATGGATTGTGGGATGAACTAAGCGCCCAGCTGTACGGGTTCCTGTCCGCTATCAAGCTGGGGCAGTTGATGCGCCAGAGTGGAATCAACAACCCCGGTGTCACCGGTAATCAGCGACTGGTTGATTCGCCGTCACCGGGAAAACGAGGTAACGAAGTAAACTGATCATGCCCGCAACAGAAAAAGACCTGACGAGCCTTGTTCAACGCGAATACACAGAAGGTTTCGTCACCGAAATTGAAGCCGATACACTACCCCCCGGTCTGAACGAAGAGGTCATTCGAACGATCTCGGCAAAAAAAGGGGAGCCCGATTTTTTGCTGCAGTGGCGGTTGCAAGCGTGGCGGCGCTGGCTGGAAATGGAAGAGCCGCGGTGGTCTCATGTCCATTACCCGCCGATTGATTTCCAGAAGATCAGCTATTTTTCGGCGCCGAAACAGAAGAAATTGCTGGATAGTCTGGATGAGGTGGATCCGAAGCTGCTGGAGACTTACGAGAAACTCGGAATTCCGATAGAGGAGCAGAAGATGCTGGCTGGAGTCAAGGTTGCCGTTGACGCCGTTTTTGACAGTGTGTCCGTAGCCACGACGTTCAAAAAGACCCTGGCTGAAGCCGGTGTCATCTTCTGTCCGTTGTCGGAAGCGCTCCAGGAGTGTCCCGATCTGGTCAGGCAATATCTCGGCTCTGTGGTGCCGGCCGGCGACAATTATTATGCGGCTCTCAATTCTGCTGTATTCAGCGAAGGCTCATTCGTCTATATCCCGAAGGGCGTGCGTTGTCCGATGGAACTGTCCACTTATTTTCGCATCAACGCCATGAATACGGGTCAATTTGAAAGAACCCTGATTGTTGCCGATGAAGACAGCTATGTCAGTTATTTGGAAGGGTGCACCGCGCCGCAACGGGACGAAAATCAGCTGCACGCCGCCGTCGTTGAACTAGTTGCCATGAAGGGGGCGGAAATCAAGTATTCCACCGTACAGAACTGGTATCCGGGAGATGAGCAAGGCAAGGGCGGGATTTATAATTTCGTGACCAAGCGCGGTGCCTGCCGCGGGGAGAACTCGAAGATATCGTGGACCCAGGTCGAGACCGGGTCGGCTATTACCTGGAAGTATCCAAGTGTGCTGCTGGAAGGCGACAATTCCATCGGGGAGTTCTACTCGGTCGCTCTGACCAATAATTATCAACAAGCCGATACCGGCACAAAAATGGTGCATATCGGGAAAAATTCCAGTAGCACCATTGTGTCCAAGGGGATTTCCGCCGGTCATGGGCAAAATTCATATCGGGGTTTGGTGAAAGTCCTGAAAACAGCGGAGAATGCCCGCAACTACTCACAGTGTGATTCCCTGTTGATGGGAGACCAGTGCGGCGCTCATACCTTTCCCTACATTGAAGTCAAAAACCCCGGCGCAGTGGTGGAACATGAAGCCACGACTTCGCGAATCGGGGAAGATCAGTTGTTCTATTGCCGCCAGCGGGGCGTATCGGAAGAGGACGCGGTCTCGATCATTGTCAACGGGTTTTGCAAGGAGGTATTCCGGGAACTGCCAATGGAGTTCGCAGTGGAAGCGCAAAAGTTGCTGGGTATCAGTCTCGAGGGGGCCGTTGGTTAGCGGTAAACGGTTGCAGGATAAATATATTGAAAAGTCGGAGCGATGCTGGAAATTGAAGATTTGAATGCTGCCGTGGACGGCAAGGCGATTCTCCGGGGGGTCAACCTGAAGGTGGGCGCCGGAGAGGTTCATGTGATTATGGGGCCGAACGGCTCGGGTAAAAGCACGCTGGCCAATGTACTGGCCGGCAGGGATAATTATGAAGTGACGCGCGGTCGGGTTTTTTACCGGAATATGGAGCTTTTGGAAATGGAACCGGAAATCCGCGCCCGGGAGGGCGTGTTTCTGGCATTCCAGTACCCGGTCGAAATCCCCGGAGTGTCCAATGTGTATCTGATGAAGGCTGCGACCAATGCTATCCGCAAACATCGTGGAGAGGAAGAACTGAACGCGGTGACTTTTCTCAAGTTGATCAAGGAAAAGGCGGCGCTGGTGGAGATGAAACAGGAGTTTTTGTATCGCTCGGTCAATGAGGGATTCTCCGGAGGGGAAAAGAAGCGTAATGAAATACTTCAAATGGCGTTGCTGGAACCCCGCCTGTGCATTCTTGATGAAACGGATTCGGGCCTTGATATCGACGCGCTGAGAATTATCGCATCCGGAGTCAACGCGTTGCGCAGCAGTGACCGGTCGATGATCGTGGTTACGCATTATCAGCGTTTGCTTGATTACATTGTGCCGGATTTTGTCCACGTTCTTGCGGGCGGTAGAATTATCCGTTCAGGGGATAAGCGCCTTGCCCTGGAACTGGATGAAAAAGGTTATGGGTGGATTGAAGAACATGCAGCCGCAGCCTGATACGCTCGTTACGCCCGGCACCGAGACCTATATAGACCAGTTCAACCGCTTGCGCGAGCGCTTGCCCGGGCATAATATCGCCTGGCTGGATACTCAACGGGCGAAAAGTCTGGCGCGGTTTGGCCGCATCGGGTTTCCCACGCTGCGGGACGAGGACTGGAAGTATACATCGGTGCGGGGCATCACCGGCAAGCGCTTTGTGGTTGCCGACCCTGATAACGACAAGCAACCGGTCGACTTGTCGCCGTTTGCGATCGACGGGCTTGAAAGCCACAGGCTGGTGTTTGTTGACGGGGTATTCAACCGGCCGTTGTCCACTGTTGGTAATTCTGGCGGGGCGCAATGTGAATTTGGCGTGGAATCGTTTGGTGAGGCGCTTGCGCGGGCTCCGGATTATGTTGAATCCTTGCTTGGCAGCGTCATCAAGGACAGGGGCCATGGATTTACCGCTCTCAACAACGCCATGTACAGGGACGGCGTCATTATCACTTTGCCCGCCCGGGCAGAGGTTTCGCGCCCGATTGAGATCGTTCACTTGTGTCGCGCGCAGCTATGTCTTTCCCAACCGAGGAATCTGATTGTCTGCGGGCTGCAAGGGTGTGCACAGATCATTGAGCGCTATGTGTCCGCAAGCGCTCACAATACCTTGTCCAACAGTGTTACGGAGATACTGCTTGAAGACGGAGCTGCGCTTGATTATTACCTTGTCCAGAACCAGTCCAGCGCAGCTTACCAGGTTTGCGGGATCTGGGTCAGGCAATTCCCCGGCAGCCGCTTCAGTTGCCGCACGATTACGTTTGGAGGCGCTCTCGTGCGCAATGACCTTCACGTCAATCTGGATGGGCCGCAAGCCCACTGCGATATGCTCGGAGTATACAGTCTGGGCGGCCGGCAACATGTGGATAATCATACGAACACCCTGCATGCTGCCGAAAACTGCAGCAGCCGGGAGATTTACAAGGGGGTTCTCGACCAGCGCGCGCGCGCGGTGTTTCACGGTCGGATCAGGGTCGATCAGGGCGCGCAGAAAACCGACGCGGCGCAGTCCAGCAATACCCTTCTGCTGTCCGGCAACGCGGAGATCGATACCAAGCCGCAACTTGAGATTTACGCCGACGATGTCAAATGCTCACATGGCGCGACCATTGGTCAAATTGATGAAAAATCTCTTTTCTACTTGCGTAGCCGGGGAATTGGCGAACAGGAGGCGCGCGCCTTGCTCATTTATGCTTTTGTCAATGATGTATTGGGTGAAGTGAACATCAAGCCGCTTCGCCGGTATCTCGAATCGATTTTGAGGCAGCAGTTGGGGGGTCACCACTGTCGTGCCGCCGGAGAGCCGTCAGTGGAGCGCGGGGCAGTAAGATGAAACGGGTAAACCTTGATCCTGCACCGGGTCTGAAGAAAGCAGTGATCATGGAAGAATTCGATCGCAACAATAGTCCGCAGTCCGCGCCGGCTCCGACCGCGGCTGAACCCGATGTATCGGAAGACGAATTGCGGTCGCGGGTGATCGAAGCGCTCAAAACAGTTTATGACCCGGAAATTCCCGTCAACATCTACGATCTCGGCCTAATCTACAATATTTCCTTGCACGGCGCGTTTGTCCATGTCGATATGACCCTGACCGCGCCCGGTTGTCCTGTGGCACACACGTTCCCGGGTATGGTAGAGCGCTCTGTCGAGCTCGTTCCGGGTGTCAGCGGCGCCGTTGTCGAACTGGTCTGGGACCCTCCCTGGACTCCCGAACTGATCAGCGAAGCCGCCCGCCTTGAGTTGGGCCTGATTTGACGCAACAGGTATCGGGAGTAACGCATGGACGGCTGGGTTGAAGTGTGTTCGCAGGACGAGATTGCCCGCGGTCAACGCAGGGTAGTTGATGTTGAAGGTACGATCGTTGTCGTATTCAATCTGGACGGGGAATTTTACGCGATAGAGGATGTTTGCACCCACGATGGCAGCGAGATTTCGCATGGCCGTATGATCGGCGATGACATCGAATGCCCCCGTCATGGCGCCCGATTCTGTATTAAAACCGGAGCGGTCACGGCGCCGCCCGCATACGAGCCGGTTGACACATTTCCGGTAATGGTTCTGGACCGAATCGTGTATGTCCAGGACAATCGCTGGGATTAATGCGCGCTGTCTCCGGTTTGTTCGGCGCCCCGGGGTACAATACCCGCTCCTGCCTCAAGCGCCCGCACAATGGATAAATTGATTGCAACCGGCGGCGCTCCCCTGAAAGGGGAGGTGCGCATTTCAGGGGCCAAGAACGCGGCGTTACCCCTCATGATTGCCTCACTGCTGACAGAGGAGTCGCTTGGTATCAGCAATATCCCGCACTTGCAGGATATAACGACGACCATGGAACTTTTGGGTCAGTTGGGGGTGAAACTGCGGGTCAATGAAAAGATGTCGATCGAAGCGGATGCGTCGGCGGTCAGCAGTGTGGTTGCGCCTTATGAGCTGGTCAGAACGATGCGTGCGTCCATTCTGGCGCTCGGGCCGTTGATTGCCCGGTTCGGCAGCGCCGAAGTATCATTGCCCGGGGGGTGTCTGATTGGTTCCCGGCCGGTCAATATGCATATCAAGGGGCTTGAGGCGCTGGGGGCCGCAATCACAGTCGATGGGGGATACATCAAGGCTACTGCTCCGCGCCTCAAAGGCGCCAGAATCTTCATGGATATGATATCCGTTACCGGTACTGAAAATCTGATGATGGCGGCCACACTGGCTGAAGGTATAACCACGATCGAAAATGCCGCAAAAGAACCGGAAGTGGTTGATCTGGCCGATTGTCTGAATGCTATGGGCGCGAGAATCCGGGGCGCAGGCACCGATGAAATCGTTATCGAAGGAGTGAAAAAACTCGGGTCTGCCCGTCATCGCGCGATACCGGACCGCATTGAAGCAGGGACATTCCTCGTTGCCGCTACCATTTCAGGCGGGGAGATCACGGTCCGCGATGTGATTCCGAAGCAGCTTGACGCAATACTGGAAAAATTGCGTGAAGCCGGAGCGGAAATTGAAACGGGGGACAGCTGGATTCATCTGCAAGCGCCGAAACAGAGGCTCCGGTCGGTTAACATCCGCACAGCGCCTTATCCCGCGTTTCCAACCGACATGCAGGCCCAGTTCGTACTGCTCAACACCGTTGCAGAGGGTACTGCGACCGTCGTCGAAACGGTATTTGAAAACCGCTTCATGCATGTCCATGAACTGAAGCGAATGGGGGCCAACATTGACCTTGACGGCAATGTTGCGGTCATACGGGGAGTCGATCGGTTACGCGCCGCTCCGGTCATGGCGACAGACTTGCGCGCATCAGCCTGTCTGATTCTGGCGGGCTTGATCGCACAGGGCGAAACCGTCATTGACCGCATCTATCACATAGACCGTGGTTATCATTTCATTGAGGAGAAGCTGGCCCTGCTCGGCGCCAATGTTCGCAGGGTGCCGGGACATTATCCGACCGGAATGCCAACCTGATTCCCTGACCTTGCCATGTTACAGCGACTTGATTATTCCGATCCCGGTTTTTACGCTGATCTCGACAAACTGTTGCGCCGCGAAGTCGGACATGATGAGGCGCTCCGGCAGGCGGTTGCATCGATCATCGCCGGGGTCAGAAGCCGCGGCGATGCGGCGCTGATTGAATATACCCGTCAGTTCGATCAATATCCGGTCTCTTGTATGGAGGCCCTTGAGTTGGACGCGCAAACCATTGCCGGCAGCTGTGACCGTCTCGATCATGGATTGATTGTCTGTCTTGAGTCGGCAGCCGCGCGTATCCGGGTTTTCCATGAGCGGGAAACGCTTCATTCATGGAGCTACACGGAGCCGGATGGCACAAAACTCGGCCAGATTGTCAGCGCTATGGAGCGGGTGGGAGTATATGTGCCGGGCGGTAAGGCCGCCTATCCTTCATCGGTACTCATGACCGCTATTCCTGCCAGAGTGGCCGGAGTCGGTGAAATCATTATGACCGTACCTGCTCCCGCCGGAGAGATCAATGATTCGGTCATAGCCGCTGCGCATATTGCCGGGGTCGACCGTATCTATACGATAGGCGGCGCCCAAGCGGTAGCGGCCATGGCATACGGTACTGAAAGTGTGCCTCGCGTGGACAAAATTGTGGGACCGGGAAACGCCTGGGTGGCTGCCGCCAAGAAAATGGTATTTGGCGATGTCGGGGTCGATATGGTTGCGGGGCCGTCCGAGGTTGTTGTCATTTGTGATCACTCGGCCAACCCGGATTGGGTTGCCATGGACTTGCTTGCCCAGGCGGAGCATGATGAGCTGGCGCAGTCGATTGCGATCACTGTTTCGAAAGATCTGGCCGACCGTATCGTACAGTCGATCGATGAACTGCTTGACCCGTTGCCGCGTGCAGAGATTATCAGGAGTTCCCTGGCTGCCAATGGTGGTCTTGTCCTCGTCGACGACTTGGCCCAGGCCGTGGAAGTCGCCAATCACATTGCCCCGGAGCATCTTGAACTGATGGTGGAGAATGCCACCCGTCTGATTGACGGAATCCGGCATGCCGGCGCTATTTTTGTCGGTAAGTACAGCGCCGAAGTACTGGGTGATTATTGCGCCGGGCCGAATCATGTCTTGCCGACTTCAGGCACGGCGAGGTTCAGCTCCCCGCTGGGCGTCTACGACTTTCAAAAGCGCAGCAGCCTGATCCGGGTATCGGCGCAGGGCGCCAGTCGAATGGCGGCCACCGCTGTGGTTCTGGCGCGCAGCGAAGGCCTGACAGCCCACGAACAATCTGCCCGTTACCGGATCGCCCCGCATGATTGAGCGGCTGGTCCGGCAATGGGTAAAACCGGCGGTGCGGAGTTTGCAAGCCTATTCGGTTCCGCATGCGGGTGGGCTGATCAAACTGGATGCGATGGAAAGCCCCTGGCCGATTCCCCGCTCCATGCGCAAGGAGTGGTTATCGGTTGTCGGCGAAGTCGAGATCAACCGCTATCCGGATCCCGGCAGCGCCGCATTGAAATCCGTACTGCGCAAGCGTCTCGGGATTCCGCATCAGTGCGGGATTATACTGGGTAATGGCTCGGATGAGTTGATCCAGTTGATCACGCTACTGGTCGGCGGTCCGGACCGGGTATTCCTTTTCCCCGACCCTTCTTTTTCGATGTATCGCCAGATCTGTACGGTGACGGGGACGCAGTTTGTCACGGCGCCGCTGAATGATGATTTTTCACTGGATACCGACAGACTGCTTGATGAGATGGAAAGACATCAGCCGGCCTGTGTTTTCCTGGCATATCCGAATAATCCGACGGGGAACTGTTTTGATCCTGTGTCTGTTGAACGGACTCTGGACAGGGCGCCCGGGTTGGTCGTTCTGGATGAGGCCTATTTCGCGTTTTGTGGAAAGACCTGGCTGGATTCGATTGCCGGTTACCCGAACCTGCTGGTATTGCGCACCTTGTCCAAGAGCGGATTTGCCGGCTTGAGGCTGGGGCTGTTGGCCGGTCATCCTGCATGGCTGGACGAAATGGAGAAACTGAGGCTGCCCTATAATATCAATGCGCTGACCCAGGCCAGCGCCTACTATTTCCTGCGGCGCTATGCCTTGTTCGAGCGCCAATCGGCGCAAATCCTGAAAAACCGCGCCAGATTGTTCGGGCAATTAACGGAAATCCCCGGTGTGGAAGTTTTCCCCAGCGAGACCAATTTCCTTTTATGCCGGGTTTCCGATGGCGATCAGGTATTCAGATCCCTGATGGATAAGGGCGTATTGGTGCGCAATCTGCATACAAAGGGCTCCCGGCTGGAAAATTGCCTGCGTGTGACCGTGGGGACGCGGGAGGAAAACAGCGCATTTGTTGCAGCGCTGAAATCCCTGTAGCCAGACGCGGCAGCTGTATGGTTGTCCCGGGTCGGACCGGGCAGGCTGTATGCCCGGCGAATCCGGGCCGGAAAATTCTGTCAACGGCGCGCGCGGGCAGCGTCATCGATTGACGATCAGTTCGCCAAAATCCCTCAGATACGGCAGGCGCGCCTGTGCTGCGTTGAGCTTGTCCAAATCGATATCGGCGCTAACCAGTCCTTCCTCCGTACCCGCATCTGCGGTGATTTCGCCATCGGGTGCAACGATTTTGCTGCCGCCAAGGTAGTCCAGTCCGTTCTCATGGCCGGCATGATTGGCGCAGGCAATCCATACGCCATTTTCAAATGCGCGTGTAGGGACAACCTGCGATGCGACAATATCCCATTGCGCGGCTAATGCTGTCGGTACGAGTACAAGGTGAGCGCCGGCAACAGCGGCATTACGCACTGATTCCGGAAACTCTACTTCATAGCAGATGAGTATCGCGATATGAATGCCAAGATAAGTCAGCGATGTAGCCTTGCCGCCGGGAGTGAAATAGTCCTCTTCAAAACTCCCCGGGGAGTTGAGTTGTTTGTGGTGGTTAGCCATCAGTTGGCCGTCGGCGCCGACGAACGCGGCAGCGTTACGGAGTGTATCGCCGGCTTTTTGCGGATAGCCGTAACACAGCGCGACATCGTGTTTTTGCGCAATCGCAGAGAAGGGGGCAACGCTGTATTCAGCGGCTTTCGTGATGAGAGCATCACCGATATGGTAGCCGGAACTGAACAGCTCGGGGCATACCACAAGATCAAGCTTTTCACACAGGTCGTTTTCATGCCCGTTAATCGCTGTGGAGAGGCTGTCGAGTCTCTCGCATAATGTTTTACCGCCAGCCGCGCATTGAAAAACACCGGTTCTCATGTCTGCTTCCCTAACGTACGATGAGTGTTTGGGGTGATTGCGAAGTGAGAACCTCTGCCCCGTTTTCGGTCAATATCACGGTGTTGGAGATGAAGTAGTCAACGACATCGGTGTTGGTGAACCAGGAGTGCGCGTGGAAGGTCATGCCGACTTTCAATTCCCGTGTATTGTCCGGTTGCAGGCTGGTGACCATGCTTCCGCCAGTCCAGCTTGGGGGGAACCCGATACCGACGAGATAGCCACAGTGGTGACGATGGTAACCGGTTAGTCCGGCCGAGTCGGCGACATCTTTCCAGGCTTGATAAACTGACCCCGTGGTATTGCCGGGAATCAATGCCTCGCAGATCGCATTCATCCCTTCAATGGCCAGCCGGGCCGATTTCTCCGCCCCCTGCGGGGCGTTGCCAACATAGACCAGCCGACCCATGGGCGCCTGATATTTGCGGCAGGCGCCGCCAATCTCCAAAAATACCGCATCACCGTTGCGGAAAGTATCCCCGCGCCAGGTAGTGTGCTCCTCGCCAAGGCGTGCTGTCGGGCGAATGAACGGCCCGAAGCCCGGGTACTCACTACCAGCCAGAATCATCGCGCGATGACATTCAGCGGCAACTTCGTAGTCACTGGCGCCGTCATGGACCGCTTCGATTGAGGCCAGGGCGCCTGCGTCCGCTGCCAGCGCGGCTTTGCGTGTGTACTCCTGTTCAAGCGGTGATTTGATCAGTCTCAGGTCATCCACCAATCCGGAGCAGTCCTGCCAATCGACAGCGGGGGCGCTGGCCTGCGTCATTTCCGCAATGCGCGCTGTCAGAAACAGGCTGCGTTTTTCCAGGCCCACACGAGCGTTGCCCAGCCCCCGGGCATTGATCATTTTTACAATGTAATCTGACGGTTCTTCGGTGTCCTGGTGACCAAAAAACTCGGCATTGTTCACTTGGTTTTCCACGGTAATGCGCTCCATCATCCGACACATCAAGGCCATCTCACCCTGCAGTGGTACCAATAGCGCATGGCAGGAAAAGAATCCCCAGTGGTCAAGTCCGGTGAGGTAGTAAATATTTTCGGGCACAGTGATGATAATGCCGGCAAGATTTCGCTCTTGCATCACTGAGCGAACAGCTGTCAGTCGAGCCTCCAGTTCAGCGGCAGGGAACACATCGTCAGTCATGGTCCGGTTTCCTCGGGTCAATCGGGTGATGGCGATAAGCCGGATTAGAAATTTCGCTGATTTGTACACCAATTATTGACAGCAAGCAATAGTATTGGTCATACTGGGCACATAAATTACCGGATATTAAACGGTATGTTTCTTTGGACTGCAATTGGACAACTCTATTGGTATACAATTCAGTATTTTCATCACTCACCACACACTAGGAGAAAACATCATGATTAACTGCATGCACTCCATCATGCGCAAGGCTGTGATTGCCGCAGCATTGCCTGTTTTATTCGCCGACATCAGCGGCGTTGCAGCGGCCGATGCGCTGACCGACAAAATCGCCGCTGGTGAGCCTGTTCGTATCGGGTTCGCGAACGAGGTGCCGTGGGCATACCCGGGTGAGGGTAACGAGCCGTTGGGTTTTGCTAACGTGACAGCAGTTGAAACGCTTAAACATATGGGTGTCAAGAAGATTGTGCCGGTTATCACCGAGTGGGGCGGATTGATTCCGGGCTTGAACGCCAATCGTTTTGATGTAATCACGGGTGGAATGTACATCCTCAAAACTCGCTGTGAGAACGTCAATTTCGCCGAACCAATGGGTGTATTTGGCGATGCGTTTATCGTTGCGCCAGGGAACCCGAAAAATCTCACCAACTATCAGGATATCAGGAACGCAGGCGCGACGCTTGTTACGGGAGCGGGTTACAATATTGTTGAGGCGGCCAAAAAAGAAGGCATAGCGGAAGGCAACATTATGACGGTACCCGGTCCGACTGAAATCCTCGCAGCGGTCCGCGCCGGTCGCGCCGATGCCGGCGGAGTAACCTTTTTCACCGCGCAAAACCTCGCCAAACAAAGCGGCGGGGCGGTTGATGTGACGGATCCCGCGGCGTTGCCAATCTGGACCAAAAACTGGGTAGGCATCGCGTTCAGGAAGTCGGATACAGATTTCCTGAAGGCATACAACGAAGCCCAGGCCGAGTACCTGGGCAGTGACGAAATGCTCGCAGCAGTCGCGCCTTATGGGTATACCAAGGCGCAATTGCCGGGCGATGCAACAACCGCCTACGCCTGTGCCAACAGATAACCATTTCCCGAAGCGGGCAGCGGCGATTGCCGCCGCCCGCTTTCATGGCGCACGCCGCGGGACATACCATGCAAGAATACGCACAGTTTCTAGTCGAGTACGCGCCGCGCTTTATTGACGGTACGATTGTCACCGCGCAGCAAACCGTGTTGGCGGCTGTGCTGGCCATTGTGATCGCATTGGTCATGGCGTTGATGAAAATGTCGTCAATGCGTGCGCTGCGATGGTTTGCGATTAGTTATATCGAATTATTTCGCGGCACTTCGTTATTGGTGCAGCTGTTTTGGATTTTCTTTGTGTTACCACTGTTTGGTGTTACATTGGAGCCGTTTACCGCGGGCTTTATTGCCGTCGGGATGAACCTTGGGGCATACGGCGCCGAGCTGGTTCGAGGTGGCATTCAGGCCGTACCCCGCGGGCAATATGAAGCCTGCATAGCGCTGAACCTGCCGCCCTTGACGCGCTTTCGGCGTGTGATATTTCCGCAAGCGCTCCTGAAAATGCTTCCACCATGGGGCACTCTGCTGATTGAGTTACTCAAAGCGACAGCGTTGGTGTCGCTAATCTCGGTCAGTGACTTGATGTTCCAGTCCAAACAGATCAACGGCTCGACCTTTCTCTCCGCCCAGGCATTTGGCACGGCGTTAATTATCTATTACGCGATGGCGAGACTGTTAGTGTCACCGGCGGTGCGCTACCTGGAAAAGGCCTTGTCGCGCAAACTGAGCCGAGCGTAAATCGTGTTTGACTGGAAGTGGGGCTTCACCTTCGAAATTCTGCCGCGTATGTTCCTGGCAGCGTTGAACACGCTGTTAGCCGCAGGTCTGGGCTATGCTATTGCGCTGGCGCTTGGGTTGATTTTCGCGCTATTGCAGCGCAGCCGATATCCGCCGCTTACGTTCATAGTGAGAGAGCTGGTCGAGTTTGTCCGTTCAACACCACTGGTGCTACAGATTTTCTTTGTGTTTTACGTAGGCCCCCAGTTTGGCCTGAATTTATCGCCGTGGACCGCGGGCATGATCGCTATCGGCCTGCACTACGCCACCTACTTGTCGGAAGTGTACCGCGCAGGGCTCGACAGCGTGCCCAAGGGTCAGTGGGAGGCATGTATTGCGCTTAATTTAAGCCCACAGCGCACGTATTGCAAAATTGTCATTCCGCAAGCGGTTCCTCTCATGATCCCCGGGTTTGGTAATTATCTGGTCGGTATATTCAAAGATACGCCGATGCTCTCGGTGATCGGTGTTGCCGAGTTGATGCACGTGGCCAATGCCGTGGGTTCCGAGACCTATCGCTTCCTGGAGCCCTACACCCTGGTTGGGGTCATCTTCCTGATTATTTCGCTGCCGGCCGCCTGGTTGATCCGGCAGTTCGAGCTGTGGGTTCGCCGCTCATTGGGCATGTAAACAACGCACTCTCCGGGGGCGCAATTCATGACGGAACAACAAGCTTATCCGCTGGAACTGGAAGCTGACGCTCCAATGGTGCGCTTCAGGAATGTCACCAAACGTTACGGCGACCTGACAGTGCTTGACGCGCTTGACCTCGACGTGCGCCGCAACGAGGTGGTTTCGATTATCGGCCCTTCAGGTTCGGGGAAAACCACCGTATTGCGTATGCTGATGACATTGGAGCTCATCAACGAGGGCGTTATTTATGTGGAAGGCAGGCCGCTCACCCACATGCCTGACAATGGTGTGCTGGTACGCGCAAGCCAAAGATATGTGCGCTCAGTGCGCAAGGACATCGGTATGGTATTTCAGCACTTCAATCTGTTCCCGCACATGACTGCTCTTGAAAACTGCATGGAAGCGCCGGTGCAATCACTGGGATTGAGTAAACAAGAAGCGCAGTCCCGTTCCGAGGAGTTGCTGGAAATGGTCGGGTTGGCGGACAAAATGCACCAACATCCGGTGCGGTTGTCCGGCGGCCAACAGCAGCGGGTCGCCATTGCACGCGCACTGGCGATGCGTCCAAAAATCATGTTATTTGACGAAGTGACTTCAGCGCTTGATCCGGAAGTGATTGGCGAGGTGCTCAACGTTATTCGTAAACTGAATTCCGAGCACGATCTGACGATGCTGATGGTGACCCACCAAATGGGATTCGCAAAGGAAATTTCTGATCGTGTGTGTTTTTTCTATGAAGGAAAAATTGCCGAGCAAGGCCCGCCCGACCAACTGTTCGGCAATCCACAAAATCCGCGCACCCGACAGTTCCTTAGTGCAGTATTGAATGCCGGATAAATCATCGGATCGTAACGCAAAATGAGTCTACAGCTTTCTAACGAAACGATTCGCCAGTACAAAGAGGACGGTGTCATTTGCCTGCGCGCAGTGTTTGATTCGAAATGGTTGCACACAGTTGGCGAATCAATTGCGCGTGGCCGGGCAAACCCCGGTGAAATGTATCTTGATTATTCGGCTGACACTAATCCGGGCAGCTATTGCACGGATATGTGGATCTGGCCCGAAAATTCTGAAATGCGCCAATTCATTTTCGAGTCGCCGGCGGCATCGCTCACAGGCCAGTTGATGGGGGCGGAATCTGTCGTACTCGTTACCGACAACTGGATGGTACGCGAAGCCGGTGCGGTGAACAGGGCGCCCTGGCACCATGACAACCCGTACTTTGACGTAAGCGGTGAGTGGTGTGTGTTGTGGATGGGGCTGGAGCCGGTTGGCGCGGGTGAGGGTGTCGTCTTTCTGAAGGGGTCGCACCGTTGGGGAAGACGCTTTATGCCGCTGAGCTTTACCGGTACGGGTCCCAAAGCGCCATTACAGCCGCCGTATGAACATACGCCCGACTTTAGTGCAGAACTGGACAAATATGAGGTATTGGAGTATGCGCTTGAACCCGGTGACTGTCTTGTCTTTGACTCGTTAACAGTGCACGGGACTCCCAATCCTGTGCCGCCCGGGAGCAGCGTACGGCGATTGACGATGCGTTTTGCCGGCGGGGATGCCCGGTTTGAAAAGCGTGGTTCGTGGACTGATGAGCAGTGTACATATCTGAAAAAGCACGGCCATCGCATTGGTGAATCGTTGGCGGGAGAATTGTTGCCGGTACTCTGGCAGCGAGAGGGCGCTTGAGCGGGCGGCAACATCAATTTTCCGCCATTTCCGGATTCGCAAAAGTCGAGGCAAGACAATTGGTTATCGCAGCACAAGAGGAAAATGCCACAGGACTTGAGCAGAACACGGATACACGTACACGTGCACAGCATCTTTTTGAAGCGCTGCGCGAGCGTATTTGCCTGTTGCAATATCAACCCGGGAGTGTATTGCGCGAGCGCGACCTGGCCGAAGAATTCGGTATCAGCCGCACACCTATCCGCACCGTACTTCAGCGGCTCGAATTTGAAGGATTGACCTACAGTAGACAGGGGCACGGCACGATCGTCACCGGCGTCGATTTGAATCGCCTGAAAGAAATTTATTTTTTGCGTATCAAGCTGGCGGAATTGATTGGTTCATCATCAACGCCAGGCGCAATCGGCGCCGTAACAGAATGTGTCGATCAATTGCTTGCTCACTGCGAGATTATCCGCGGCCAGATTGATCTTGAAGGCTTTGGCAGAATAAATATCGGGCTGCATAAAGCGGTGCAGCAATTACTCTGTAACCGTTCACTGATTGCGATCTCCGATACGCTGTTTTATCAGACTGCGCGCATGTGGTTCAAAATCCTGACCGATAATGACTGGGGCTATGAAATCGACAATCTTGTCGAGGAAATGCGCGCTATTCGTCGATATCTGGGAGCGGGTGATTTGGAGTCAGTGGGTTACGTACGGCGCAACCATTTATCAATTGTAGCCAGGAAACTGGATTCAATTTCATTTTCATTGAGTCAAGAGTGCTGTGATGCGGGCGCCGGGCCGGGAGATTTGACCAGGCGCCGGTATTTCCGCCGCAACTGATCATCGGTTTCGATGTGTTCGGGGTCGACGGGAATACAGTCAACGGGACAGACCTCGACGCATTGGGGGGTCTGAAAATGTCCCACGCATTCCGTACATCTCTTCCAGTCAATGCGGTAGATCATTTCACCCTGGCGGATCGCGTCATTGGGGCACTCCGGTTCGCAAACATCACAGTTGATGCAGTCGTCAGTGATCAGGAGAGCCATTGGGGCGGATATCCAAACGAGAGGCGAGTTAAATCGGACAAAGGCTAACTGAACTTGTCAATGAGGGCATCGTAGACAGCGGGATGCACGAATTTGCTGATATCGCCGCCGTAGCGCGCAATCTCCTTGACGAGGCTTGCAGAGACAAACGTCTGATTTTCCGACGGCGTCAGGAAAACCGTTTCAATGTTGCTGTCGAGTTTTCGGTTCATGAGGGCCAGCTGAAACTCGTATTCGAAGTCCGACACCGCACGCAAGCCGCGCAGAATCATGGTTGCGTTACGTTCGCGTGCAAAATTTATCAGTAGTCCGGAAAATCCGGTGACTTCAATGTTGCCGATTTCACCCAATACACGATGGGCGAGTTCAACCCGTTCTTCCACAGAAAACAACGGCGCTTTTTCAGGGCTATGGGCAATGGCCAATATAACACGATCGAACATCCGGGAGGCGCGGAGCACCAGGTCGCTGTGACCATTCGTTATCGGGTCGAAAGTACCCGGATAGACCACGGTTTTTTTCATTTTTCTTCAATCCCGGATGTGAACCAGTGTTGATCGTACCCGGCCGCGCTCAAGCTGACGAATAACAGGCCAGGTTACAGGAATGGGCAAGGGAATATTCGATTTTTGTGATTCGATATAAATGAGCGCCTGGCGTTGCAGGCAACCGCTTGCAAGCAGTCCCCGGCAAGCCGTTTCAATTTCTCCTGGCTGGAAAGGAGGATCGATAAACACAAGGTCGAACTTGCCATCGACGTTTTTGAAGTAATCCTCAACCCGGTTATGCTGTATTTCAATGCGCTTGTCGGCGCCGAGCGTCTGGCTGGTTTTGTGCAGTTGGCGGACGGCGTGTTTGTTGCTTTCCACCAGTACGGCTTTACGGGCGCCTCGTGAAACCGCCTCGAAACCGAACGCTCCGCTTCCGGCGAAAAGGTCGAGACAAGCGCTGTCGGAGATATGCGCGGACAGCCAGTTGAACAGCGTTTCCCTGACCGCGTCCAGAGAAGGGCGTAAATCATCGATCGGGGGGAAGTGGATGACCCGGCTCCGCCATTGACCTCCAATAATTCTGAGTTGGCCCGGTTTTTTCAAGGAAATAATCCCGACAAGCAATAAAATTCCAGGCGACAATGATACGATACAGAAGCAGTTTTTACATTATATAATGACCACACGGCAGATACCCGTACGTTCACGAACGCCCGAATCCGGTAAATTATGGCATTGAATGAGGGAATATTTTCGCGGCTGGCAAAGACCCGGCAGGCTCTGTCTTCAGGCTTGGCGAGCCTGTTTTCATCAACGCCGGAGTTTGACGACCAACTGTTCGAGGATATCGAGGATCAGCTGATTATGGCGGATCTGGGGGTGGTTACCAGCCGCTTGATCGTTGACAGACTGCGCAGTGTGTCAACGTCCGCTCATCACGGCTCGCCGGAGCAGGTGGTCAGCAGTCTCAGGCAGATCATGCTGGCAATTCTGAACGAGGCCCAGGGCCGTGTTCCCGCGCCCGTGTCCGATAAACCCCATGTCATATTGATGGTTGGCGTCAATGGGGCCGGCAAGACCACGACACTGGCAAAAATGGCAAACCGGTTCAGGCAGAGCGGCCAATCGGTCATGATGGCCGCTTGCGATACTTTTCGCGCTGCCGCCATTGAGCAGCTTGAGGCCTGGGGTAACAGACTCGGAATCCCGGTCATTTCCCAATCCCACGGTTCCGATGCCGCGGCGGTTGCATTCGACGCCTGCAGCGCCGCCAATGCCAGGGGGGTCGATTATCTGCTTATTGATTCGGCGGGGCGGCAACATACCCATAGCGACCTCATGGCGCAGCTGGCCAAAATCAAACGGGTACTGGGTAAAACAGGGGGAGCGGCGCCGCATGACGTGTATCTGACAGTCGATGCAGGCAATGGCCAGAACGCGCTTTCCCAGGTTGAGAGTTTCAATCGTTCGATCCCGCTGACCGGTTTGTGTGTTACCAAACTTGACGGCACTGCCCGCGGCGGCGTAGTCATTGCGTTGGCGCACAGGTTCGGTTTGCCTGTCCGCTATATCGGGGTTGGGGAAGGGCTTTCGGATTTGCAGCTATTTGAGGCGGATACATTTGTTTCGGCATTGTTGCCGGACGCTGCGAACCTCTGATCATGAAGGCGCTAGCGTACACGAAAAACGATTCGGCCTTTGGTCAGATCATAGGGCGTGAGTTGGACAGTTACCTTGTCTCCTCGTAGTATGCGGATATAGTGCTTGCGCATTTTCCCGGAGATATAGGCAATGATCTCGTGTCCGTTTTCGAGCTCCACCCGAAACAGGGTATTGGGCAAGGCTTCTATAATCGTGCCTTCCATTTCTATACCTTCTTCTTTTGCCATCGGATTACCACAAATTGAACAGGGGCGAAGTGTAAATCAAGGCTACTGCCCAAGGCAAATGGAATAAAGTATTATGCGCCATTCATGCTAAAGTAATATGCAAGTGGCAACCGAAATGTCAGTTCAGTCCACCCGACCTGCGGTCACGATAAACACCCTGAACCGGATCAAGCGGGAGGGTAAGAAATTCGCCTGCCTGACTGCTTATGATTATTGCAGCGCCTGGGCGGCGAGTAACGCAGGTATGGAAGTACTGCTGGTCGGAGACTCATTAGGGATGGTGATACAGGGCCACGACAGCAGCCTGCCCGTTACGATTGAGGATATGGCCTATCATGTTCGCTGCGTAAGGCGGGGCAATCTGGGCGCCCTGCTCATTGCCGATCTGCCCTTTATGAGCTACTACTCGGAACCGAAGAGCCTGGAAAATGCCGCCATACTGATGCGCGAAGGAGCCCATGTGGTCAAGCTTGAAGGCGGTAGCTGGCTGGGGGAAACGACGCGATTGTTGACGGAGAGAGGGATTCCTGTCTGCGCGCACATTGGCCTTACCCCGCAATCTATCAACCATCTTGGCGGATATCGGGTGCAGGGGCGAGACCCCGAACAGGGCCAGGCGATTATCGACGAGGCGAAAATCCTGCAACAGGCGGGAGCCAGTATCATTCTGATCGAGTGTGTCCCGGGCTCTCTCGGCAAGAGGCTGACCGAATCGGTTAGCGTACCCGTTATCGGAATCGGCGCGGGGCCGGGGACCGATGGCCAGATTCTGGTCTGGCATGACCTGCTCGGACTGTACCCGGGTAAAACCGCAAAATTCGTGAAGAATTTCCTGGAGGGGAATCCGCGCGGGATACAGGGGGCGCTTGAAGATTATGTAACCCAGGTCAGGCAGGGGATATTCCCTTGCGCCCGGCACAGCTATGATTGAGTGGCGCCCGCTCGGAAAATTAGCGGAACTCCGCTCCGGCATCGCGTTGCAGCAGTGTTTCCACGGCGCTGCGCGGGTCGGCATCATGATCGATAATGTTGTAGACCTGCTCCGTAATCGGCATGTCGACCCGGTGTCTGAGGCCGAGCCTGAATAATTCCCGGGCCGTATGGATGCCTTCGATTTCCTGCCCGATTTCTGCGTATATCTCGTGCCGCGGGCGGCCCTTGCCCAGACTCAGGCCAAATCGGCGATTGCGGGACTGATCGTCCGTACAGGTCAGGACCAGGTCGCCTACCCCGGTCAATCCCGTCAACGTTTGCGGCTTTCCGCCCAGCGCGGCGCCGAGCCGGGACATTTCCGACAATCCACGGGTGATCAGGGCAGCCCTGGCATTGGCGCCATACTGAAGACCGTCGCTGATGCCGGCAGCGATCGCCATGACATTTTTAATCGCTCCCCCCAACTGGACACCGGTCGGATCATCACTGAAATAGACGCGCGTATAGGGAGTGCGGAACCAAGTTGCCATCGCCCGGGCGTGCGCGGCCGACCTTGATGCCAGCGTCAATGCCGTGGGAAGCAGTCTGGCAGTCTCCATGGCAAAGCTGGGTCCCGATATGACCCCGAGCTTTTCGGTGTCGGGAAACAGGCGGGTTGCCGTGTCGCCCAACAGGCAGCCGCAATGTGTGTCGAAGCCTTTCGTGCCCCAGATCAGCGTTGCCGCAGACGGGCTCTTGCCGAGCGCTTCAATTCGGGTCTTCAGATCAAGCAAGGTGCGGTGAAAGGCATGGCTGGGCACGGCCACGACAAAACACAGGTCATCGTTGATCGCCTTGCCGGGGTCGGGCTCAACGACAAGGTTGTCGGGCAGGCTCACTCCCGGGAGATAGCGGTCATTGCGTCTGTTGCGGATGATCGGATACAGCCTGTCGGGATTGCGCCCCCACAGCGTGACGTGGTTTATATTACTGCACAGAAGAATGGCAAGAGCCGTCCCCCACGAGCCCGCTCCGGCAACGGTGACATGATCGGGGCGTGACAATGTCGATTTCCTGAGGTCCGCTCCGGGAGATCATCACTCCGCGATCATCAGTTTATCGACTCCGGCGCCTGTGCGCTGGATTCCCTTTTCATCTCTTCTTCCTTTTTCGATCGATAAATTGCGTCGAAGTTGATCGGGGCGAGCAAAAAGGGATTGAACCCTCCCTTCGTGATCAGGCTGTTCAGTTCCTCGCGCGCGAACGGCAACAGGATCTGGGGGCAGCTCACCTCTACGATCATGCGCCAGGTTTCCATCTTCGGGTGTTCGATTTGAAAAACTCCCGCCTCATGGACCTCGGCGAGAAACAGGGTAGTTTCCTCCTGTTTGCAGATGACTGTTGTTTTCAGGATTATTTCCGACAGGTTTGCTTTCTCATCAACGGCGCGATAATCAACGAACACCTGAAGATCATATTCGGGCTTGATTCCGGTGCGGGTAAATATGCCGGGTGTGGACGGGGATTCAAATGAAGCGTCCTTGAGGTATATCTTTTTTACATCGAATTTCATTCAGGCAGTCATGCGGGTTGTGTGCACAGTCAACTCTTTTCGAGAGGCAGATTTTCTTTTTTCCAGGCGCTGAGTCCGCCTGCAAGCACATAGAGATCGGAAAACTCATTCTTTTTCAGAATTGCCATGGCTTTTTTGGAGGCGCTACCGGTATCACAGGTCAGCACGATCGCTTTTTTCTGATATTTCTTCAGCTTGCCGAGAGAGTCGCCCAGTACGCTGATCGGGATGTTGACAGCGCGCGAGATGTGCCCGTCCCTGAACTTGTCGGCCTCGTTGACATCGACGATTACCGCTTTTTCCCTGGCCTGGAGCTGGGGTAGCTGCGCCGGAGTGACGGCTCTGGGGTCGCCCATGCCGTGCATGCTCAACAAGAACACGATAACAAGCAGCATGGCAAACAAATACCAGTACTCGGTCATGAATTCGATATACATTGCAAGCAGGATGGCGTGGGTCGTGCGCGCATTGTACAACAATAACATTCCCTGGTAATACTCTACCTGGGGCTGTTAGTGTTACACTGTCGGTATGAAATCGGGGGTATCGAAGCGCCGGACTGTTTTTCAGGAATATTTCCAGCCATGTTTTCAAAAATTGTGCGCCTCACCGCAATTCGTTTTTGTCTGATTCTGGGCGCCGGCTTTGCGGGTTTGTCGTCTGCCCAGAATGAGGCGGACGACGCCCTGCCGCTGGAAGAGTTGCGCATTTTTTCGGAAGTATTCGGGAAAATCAAAAGCGAATATGTGGACCCGGTTGATGACTCGACGTTGCTCAAGGGCGCCATTCACGGCATGGTAAGGGAACTGGACCCGCACTCGGCATTCCTGGAGCCGCAAGCGTTCAAGGAACTTAGGCTCACCACCGAAGGCAAATTCAGCGGACTGGGGATCGAGGTTACCATTGAGGACGGGTTGATAAAGGTGATCAGCCCGATGGACGGTACTCCTGCCTTTCATGCGGGGATTCGGCCGGGCGACCTGATCCTGATGCTTGATGGCGTGCCGGTGCGGGGCATGAGCCTGAAAGAAGCGGTAGACAAGATGCGTGGTCCGCCCGGTTCTGAAATCAGGCTGACCATTTCCCGTGAAGGCGAGCCCGATTCCATGGAGATCGTTCTGACCAGGGCGATTATCAAGGCGGCAAGCGTAAAGGCGCAGCTTCTGCAAGCGGGGTTCGGATACGCCAGATTGTCGAGTTTCCAGAGTGGCAGCGCCCGCAACCTGCGCACAAGGATCGCCGAGTTGAAAAACAGCAATGGAGCTTCTCTTGAGGGTTTTGTGCTTGACCTTCGCAATAACTCGGGCGGTGTTCTGGCCGGTGCGGTGGAGGTCAGCGATATGTTTCTGGGCAGTGGTGAAATCGTTTCGACCAGAGGCAGGACGGAGTTGTCGGCACAGAGTTATAGCGCTACGCCCGATGATGTTATTGACGGCGCTCCGATGGTCATCCTCGTCAATGGCGGTTCTGCGTCGGCGTCGGAAATCGTATCAGGGGCCCTTCAGGACCACCGGCGCGCCATCATTATGGGCGCCAGGACGTTCGGCAAGGGTTCGGTACAGACCATCATTCCGATGGGCAATGGCGGGGCGCTGAAAATTACTACCGCGCGCTACTACACTCCTTCGGGCCGTTCAATCCAGGCGACAGGAATTACCCCGGACATCGTGACCGCGCACTCCGAGTTTACAAAAGCGGAAAGTGGTCGGGCTGCGGTCGGTGAGTCCGATCTGATCGATCATCCCGGCGACGAAAGCGGCAATGAGGAAGATGATCGGGCGTTTTCCCCGCAACCGGGGCTGATGGAAAGCGACAGTCAGCTCAAGGAAGCATTCAATCTGTTGAAAGGAATGGCCCTGATCCGCAAAAAAACAGAGGCCGCGCGCTAGCGCGTCTCAAGTCTCACGGTCCGGACTGTTCCCTCCGTTGCTGCGACCGCGCCGTTTCCTGAGCCAGACCTGGATTGACAGATGCACCTTTCTGGCCCATTGGAAATCCACGGAGAGGATGACGAGACCCAATGGTATCATCCATATTCCCAGTACAGGCAGGAACCAGAACAGGCCGCCCACGAGCAGCAGCACGCCGAACATCTGGCGCGGCAGGGCAGGCATGGAGCGAATCTTCCCGAGAAACGATTTCAATAGAGTTTTCCCACATGAATTTCACAAAAATGCACTCAATGGGTAACGACTTCGTTATGCTGAATGGAGTTGCGGAGAATATCAGAATTACTCCGGATATTGCCAGATTTATTGCAGACCGGCGTTTCGGCATTGGTTGCGACCAGATTATAGTGGCCGAACCGGCGCAAACCGGCAATCGCTTGAGGATGCGGATATTCAACAGCGATGGCAGCGAACCGGGACAGTGTGGAAATGGAGCCCGCTGTTTCGCGCAGTTCCTGCACAGCCAGGGCTTGACCGATCAGGCGGCTATTGACATTGAAACCCGTACTACCGAAATATCGTTGACAATCGCTCAGGATGGCACGGTCACCGCCCGAATGGAGCAGCCCGAGTTTGTTCCCGAACGAATTCCATTGTTGATGACGCAGGCTTCTTCTTATCGGGTAGATACGGCGCAGGGCGTAATTGAGTTCAGCGCCCTGTCGATCGGCAACCCCCATTGTGTTATTGTGGTAGATAGCGTTGACACTGCTGACGTTGCGGGATTGGGAGCGCTGATCGAGCGCCATCCGGTTTTCCCCGAGAGAGTCAATGTCGGTTTTTCGCAAACGGTTTCGCCCGATCGAATCAAATTGCGGGTATACGAACGAGGGGTGGGGGAAACTTCCGGATGTGGCAGTGGGGCTTGCGCGGCGGTGGTAGCCGGAATTCGAAACGGCCAGCTTCAGTCCGATGTCACTGTGGCGCTGCCCGGCGGGAGCGTCGAGGTCAGCTGGACAGGAGGGCAGGCCCCTGTTTTTCTGCGCGGTCCGGTGCATCATGTATTCGATGGAAACATCAGCATACCCGGACAACTTCAGTGATTGTCTCTCTTTGTCTGCAAATCGGCAATGTGGTTTATAATCCGGTGCGGGAAATGACCATACACTTTGCACAGATATGCCGAAACCTGCGGAAATAGTAGACTATCTGAAAGCGAACCCCGACTTTGTCGAACAGCATGAAGATTTGCTGGGCAGGCTGGGTCTGGGCGACCGCGCCCTCTTTTATGAACGGCGGTTGCAAGTGCTCATGGACAGACTGGCCCGTCATCAGGCCAAAACCGAACTCATCGTCGAACGTGCCAGAATCAACCAGAAACTGGAGTCCGACTTTCTCCGGTTTGCGGTCGGTCTGCTTGCACAAAAGGATAACGGTGACAGTCCCGTGCAAACGGTGAACAGATTGATGAAGCAGCAGTTCAACGTCGGCGAATCCGTGATCATTCTGAAATCCGCGGCAACCGGCGCGGAGCGCCTCCGCTATGATCTCGTATGCCAGCGAGTGGCGCATAAAGGGTCCGCTTGCGATAATCGTCTTTCGAGCGCTTTGCGCGAATCCATTTTCGGACGGAGCGACCGGCCTGTCCGGTCCTGCGCGTTTATTCCATTGTCGTTCGCGGATCAGTTGTTTGGCGTAATGGCGCTGGGATCGCATTCGCGGACACGATTTCAGCCGGATGTCGGAGTGATGTTTCTGGATCGGCTTGGGCTGTTGACAGGCGGCTACCTGCACGTTCGAATCGGTCAGCCATGACCCGCCTGCAGGAGGAAATGGACCGGTTTCTGGGGCGTCAGAAACGGGAGCGAAGACTGTCCGATAATTCCCGCGAAGCGTACCGCCGGGATTTGCAGAAGTTGCATGGCTACGCTTGTGCACAAGCTATAGACGACTGGGACAGTCTGACTGTCCACGATGTCCGGTCTTTCCTGGGCGGATTGCGCCAAAAGGGTTTATCCGGGCGCAGTATACAGCGTCTGCTGTCGGCCTGCCGCGCTTTTTACCAGTACTTGCTGAAAAACGGGTCGGCGTCGATCAACCCCTTCATCGGCGTCCGCGCTCCCAAATCCCCGGGCCGGTTGCCGGCAATACTGAGTGTGGATGAACTGGGCGGGCTGCTTGACGAGCGGGACGACTCTGTTCTTGCTGTTCGGGACCACGCGATGCTGGAGCTTTTTTATTCTACCGGCATGAGGCTGTCGGAACTGGCATCTCTGGATGTCGACTCGATCGATTTTGACGAGCGCCGGATTCCCGTTACCGGCAAGGGCAACAAACAGCGCATCGTTCTGGTGGGAAGCAAGGCGGCGGCGGCTGTTGCAGACTGGCTAGGGAAGCGAAGCCGGCTGGCAAGCGAAACCGAGCGCGCCCTGTTTGTCAATGCCAGGGGGCGACGGCTCGGTGTCCGCGGTATCCAGTATCGGCTTGACCGATGGGCAAAGGCCCGCGGATTGGGAAGACGGTTGCACCCCCACATGCTGAGACATTCCTTTGCCAGTCACCTGCTCGAATCAAGTGGTGATCTGAGGGCGGTCCAGGAGATCATGGGGCATGCCGATATTGCCACAACCCAAATCTATACACATCTGGATTTTCAGCATCTGGCGCAGGTTTATGACAGGGCGCATCCTCGCGCCGGGAAACGGCAAGGTAAACCGTTCGCGGCGCCCCGCAGCCCGCATTCCGATTGATATACGGCTTCATCGGGGGTATAGTCCGCATCCGGTTTTTCCAGGTTTTCATCTTTATCAGACGGAGTCTTTCATGATTGGTTACTCGCCGGTAATTCTGGGTGTTGTTGGTCTGCTTGCAGCGCTTGTCGTATACAAAATGATTCTGAAATACCCGGAAGGAGAGGGCAAGGTAGCTGAAATTGGCGGCCAGATCCATCGCGGCGCCATGGTGTTCATGCACCGGGAGTATACGTACCTGGCGATTTTCGTGGCCGTTGTCGGGCTTTTGATCTTTATCTCGGATCTGGGAGCGAAAACAACCGCTGCCTTTCTTCTCGGAGCCTTGTGTTCGGGCGCCGCGGGTTATATCGGTATGTATGCGGCGACTCACGCAAACAGCAGGACCACTTCGGCGGCAACGAGGGAAGGAGCGCAGAGCGCTCTGGCTGTGGCGTTTTTCGGGGGCTCTGTCATGGGGTTATGTGTGGCCTCGACGGGGTTGCTCGGCATCGGTATATTGTACCTGTTATTCGGCGGCGACCCGCAGACGGCGCACGTCATTCATGGATTTGGCATGGGTGCATCCTCTGTCGCCCTTTTTTCCCGGGTAGGGGGTGGAATATATACGAAGAGCGCCGATGTGGGCGCAGACCTCGTAGGCAAGGTCGAAGCCGGAATCCCTGAAGACGACCCGCGTAATCCGGGCGTAATTGCAGACAACGTAGGCGACAATGTGGGGGATGTAGCCGGCATGGGTTCGGATATTTTCGAATCCTATTGCGGCTCGATTATTGCGACGATCGCGATCGCGTCAACATTGCCGGCTGCCATGCTGGCTCTGCTCGGAGAGCGGCAGACCCTGATGTTCCTGCCGCTTGCGCTGGCGTCTGTCGGATTGCTTTGCTCGATTCTGGGGATCCTCATAGTCAAGTTGAACTCGGCCAGATCTCCGGAACTGGCGCTCAGAATCGGCACGATCGGCGCCACCGTGATTTTTATGGTCGCTGCCTGGGTGGTGGTGAAGTCCCTTGATATATCCGTGAACGTATGGGGCGCCGTTGTGGTTGGCGCCGCGGGGGGCATCGGCATCGGTCTCATTACCGAGTACTACACCGGAGGCGGTCCGGTTCGAAAAATCGCCAAAAGCGGTGAAACCGGCCCGGCGACCGTCATGATTACCGGTCTGTCCGTCGGCATGGAGTCCGTTGTGGTTCCGTTATTGATTATCAGCGCGATCATTCTGATATCAAGCAGCCTGACCGGACTATATGGCGTTGGCGTTGCCGCGGTCGGTATGCTGGCTACGGTCGGAATCACCATGGCTATTGATGCTTATGGCCCGGTTGCCGACAATGCGGGAGGGATTGCAGAGATGTCCGGTCTGGGTGAAGAGGTACGCGAAATTACCGATTCCCTCGACGAATTGGGAAATACGACTGCCGCCATCGGCAAGGGTTTTGCCATTGGCGCGGCCGCGTTGGCGGCGCTCGCTATTATTTCCGCCTTCATCGAAACGGTGTCACTGCTCAAGCCCGGGTTTTCTCTGGAACTCAGCGATCCGAAGGTGCTTGCCGGTATGTTTCTGGGCGGAATTTTCCCCTTCCTCGTTTCCAGCATTACGATGAATGCGGTTGGCGCGGCCGCATTTGATATGATCCATGAGATTCGGCGCCAGTTCCGGGAGATTCCCGGTTTGATGGAAGGGACGGCGAAACCGGATTCGGATCGGTGTGTCGATATTGCCACTCGTGCAGCGCTCAAGCGAATGGTCCTGCCCGGCGTGATCGCCGTCACTGCACCGCCACTGGTCGGTTTCGGTCTGGGCGCGACAGCGCTCGGCGGCATGTTGGGCGGGGCATTGCTTGGTTGTGTGTTGATGGCATTGACCATGGCCAATGCCGGCGGGGCCTGGGATAACGCAAAGAAACATGTCGAGAAAGGGAACTTGGGCGGAAAGGGTTCTGACGTTCATGCCGCCACTGTTGTCGGTGATACGGTGGGTGATCCGTTCAAGGATACATCGGGGCCTTCGATGAATATTCTCATTAATGTCATGGCAATAGTCAGTCTCGTGATCGCGCCGTTGCTGTAGCCCATTTGCCAGGGCGCTGCGGCGCTTGCTGTTATCGGCTTGCGTCAGTTGACGGCGCCTGCTGGCGCGCCGAGCTTTTCCAGAGCTGCGTTATGCAAATTGATATTTGCGGAAGCCAGAACGTCTCCTGCGGAATTCATCGTCAGCGGATTGCCCTGCCAGTCACTGATGATGCCGCCAGCGCCAGTGATAACCGGTACCAGCGCGAAGAAATCATAAGGTTTCAGGTCTGCTTCACACATCAGATCGTTGAATCCGGAAGCAATCAGGCCATAGCCATAACAATCTCCGCCAAACACCCGGAAATTACAAACTCCGGTCAGGCGAGAGGCTTGTATTGCCGCTTGCTCATCGAACATATCCATAGTCGTGGTATAGACCGAGGCATCTTCCAGTTTCTGCGTAGGCCGGGTATGGCAGGTTTCGCCATTATGTGTCGTGGGGCGCCCGCAAATGCCGACCCATCTTTCATCCAGTATGCAATGGTCGATAATGCCGATTAGTGGAGTTCCCCGGTAAAGCAGCGCGATGAGCGTACCAAAGGTCGGCATGCCGGTTGCGAAAGATTTGGTGCCGTCAATCGGGTCGATTACCCATTGCCAGTCCGTATGGCTGCGGCGGGTTCCGGTTTCTTCGCCAAAGAAACCGTGATCGGGATGACGTTCAAGAACAGTATCCCGAATGACTTGTTCGGTCTGCTCATCTGCGATGGTGACGGGGCTGCGGTCTTTTTTGCTTTGTACAGGCAGGTCCGTGCGGAACCATGCACGGGTAACTTTCCTTGCCCGGTCAGCCGCCAGATGTGCAGTGTCAAGAAATGCCTGTAACAGGTTGTCGCGGGGCCGGGTCATCGGTTAATCTGTATTTTGGATAACAAGGAAGATTTTAACCGACAAATTACGGTAGAATCCGCCCGGTTTTGTCTCCAATCCTTATTTCTCCGGGAGAATCCGCCAAATGAAAATACTGGTTCCAGTGAAACGAGTGATCGATGCCAACATCCGGGTCCGGGTGAAGTCCGATCACACAGGTGTTGAAACCGCCAACGTCAAAATGGCGATGAATCCGTTTTGCGAAATCGCAGTGGAAGAAGCGTTGCGGCTGAAAGAAGCCGGTCATGCCGAAGAGGTCATCCTGGTTTCCGCCGGAGAAGAAAAATGTCAGGAAACGATACGTGCAGGCTTGGCGATGGGAGCCGACCGCGGTATTTATATTGCCGCGCCAGCCAGCCTGGAGCCGTTGACGATAGCAAAGATGATAAAAGCGGTGGCCGTGAGAGAATCCACCGATCTGATTATTCTCGGCAAACAATCGATCGACGATGACAACAACCAGACCGGGCAGATGGTTGCTGCGCTGATGCAACGTCCACTCGGAAGTTATATCTCGAAAATTGAAAAAAACCCGGAGGGGTTTTTGATCATCCGGGAAATAGACGCCGGCCTGGAAGTATTGCAGATCACATCGCCGGCTGTCGTAACTACTGACCTGCGTTTGAATGAGCCGAGATATGCCTCCCTGCCAAACATCATGAAGGCTCGCAAAAAACCGATCGACGTCCTCACTGTGCAAGAGCTGGGCGTTGATACACAGCGGCGGGTTGTCGTCCTTGAGGTCAATGAACCGCCTGCCCGCCAGGCCGGGGTTCTGGTGGCCAATGCGGCCGAACTGGTGGATAAACTGAGAAATGAAGCGAAGGTGATTAAATGAGAATTCTGGTTGTAGCGGAACATGACAAGTCAGCGCTGGCGCCGGCGACGCAAAATACGATTACGGCTGCCGGCTTGATTGGCGGCGATGTGGATGTGCTGGTTGCAGGCCAGGACTGTGGCGCGGTGGTGGATGTCGTTGCCAGCGTCGCCGGGGTGAGCCGGGTTCTGGTTTGCGACAATCCGGTCTACGCTTGCGATATTACCGAAAATATCGCATTCCTGATCCGGTCAATTGCGGACGGGTATTCCCATGTCATGGCTCCTGCCACGACTTTTGGCAAGGCTGTGATCCCTTACACGGCGGCGTTGTGTGATGTCCAGGCTATCTCGGATATCAGCGAAGTCGTCGATGGCGATACGTTCATCCGGCCGATTTATGCCGGGAACGCGCTGGCCAGGGTAAGGTCAACCGACCCGGTCAAAATGATTACCGTACGCGCGACCGCGTTTGCGCTGGCGGACGGGGAAAGCGGTGACGCTGACATTCATCATATTGAGGCTGCCGGCGCCACCGGCAATGTTGCATTCGTGGAGCAGATGTTAAGTTCCAGTGAGCGCCCTGAACTGACCTCTGCCAAAGTGGTCGTATCGGGGGGGCGCGGAATGAAAAATGGGGAGAATTTTGCGATGCTGGAAAAATTGGCAGACCAACTCGGCGGCGCGGTCGGCGCTTCACGCGCAGCCGTAGATGCGGGTTTTGTGCCCAACGACTATCAGGTGGGGCAGACCGGCAAGGTGGTGGCTCCGGATTTGTATCTGGCGGTCGGTATTTCAGGAGCGATTCAGCATCTTGCCGGAATGAAGGATTCCAGAGTGATTGTTGCCATCAATAACGATGAAGAAGCTCCGATCTTTCAGGTTGCGGATTATGGCTGGAACCAGGACCTGTTTGATGCTGTGCCGGCGCTACAGGCTGAACTGGAAAAGTAATTGACCGTTGCGAATCCCGGCCGGCAGCATCCGGCGGTGCAATTCAGGCGGACTGCGATCAGGCAACTCAGTCATCTGCCGCAGGTTGAACTCGGCCACTACCCGACGCCGATCGAGCCGCTTGACAGGTTGTCCGCAAAATTTCCGGGTTACCGGATCAGGGTAAAGCGGGATGACTGTACCGGCCTGGGGCTCGGAGGCAACAAGGTCCGGCAAATAGAGTTTTATCTTGGTGATGCCCTGTCACAAGGCTGCGATACGGTTTTGAGTACCGGGGCGGTGCAGTCCAACTGCATGCGTACGATTGCGGCTGCAACCAGCAAACTGGGTATGGATTGCCATATCCAGTTGGAAAACCGGGTCAGTAACCATAGTGCAGAATATCAGAATTCGGGCAATAAACTGCTGACCAGCCTGTTTGGCGCCCATATTTATTATTATCCTGCAGGAGAAGACGAAGAAGGCGCTGATCGGTCGCTTGCCGACATTGCCGATAAACTGAAAGGGGAAGGCAGGAAGCCTTACATTATTCCGTTGCGGGTCGTCAGGGAGCCGAAAGGCGCCTTCGGTTATATGGTTGCCGCCCAAGAGATGCTGGATCAGTTCAGGGAGCTTGAGTGGCAGCCTGACCTGGTTGTGGTCGGTTCCGGCAGTGGCTTGACTCATGCCGGATTGCTGACCGGGTTGCGGCTTCTGCAATGTGATATACCGGTGCTCGGCGTCTGTGTTCGCCGGCATGCGCGGGCGCAATCCGCCAGGATCAAAACTCATTGTGAAAATCTGGCGAATATGCTTGATATCCGGACTCCGGTTACGGAGCGGGATATCTGGACCGATGACAGTGCCCTGGCGCCGGGTTATGGTCAGATATGCGAGGGCCTGAAAGACACGATTCGCCTGGTCGCAACCACAGAAGGGCTGTTGCTGGATCCGGTGTATTCAGGGAAGGCCATGCGCTGCATGCTTGATTTAATTGCAAACAACGCTCTCACCGGTTACAGGAATCTGCTCTTTATTCATACAGGCGGTACCCCGGCGATATTTGCCTATCGCAACGATTTTCAAAGCTTGCCGGATTGAGTTGTGCATGGCGCGTTTGCCCGGGAGCCATAAAAATCATGTCGCAATCCCGCCGTAGCGCCCCGCTTGAAGGTATTACCGTTATTGATTTGACGCGAGTCCTTGCAGGTCCGTACCTGACTATGATACTGGCAGACCTCGGCGCCAGCGTGATCAAGGTGGAATTGCCCGGGTGTGGAGACGACGCGAGGCAATTTGGGCCTTTTCTGGGTCAGGAATCGGTTTATTTTTCCTCTATCAACCGTGGCAAGAAAAGTATCGCGTTGAATCTGAAAGAATCGGATGACCGCGCGGTGTTTGAAAAATTGCTTGCAAAAGGGGATGTTCTGGTTGAGAACTTTCGCGCCGGCGCCCTGCAAAAACTCGGTTTTGGCTGGCAGCAATTACACAGCATCAATCCGGCATTGATTTATGCCTGCGTTTCCGGTTTCGGCCATACCGGTCCCTACAGGAATCGTCCTGCCTATGATCTGGTTGTCCAGGGTATGGGCGGGGTAATGAGTCTGACCGGCGATAAAGATACCGCGCCCAATCGGGTGGGTACTTCCGTAGGCGATATTACCGCCGGCCTGTTCGGGGTTTGCGGGGTGTTGGCGGCGCTTTATGATCGGGAAAAGACCGGCGAGGGGCAACAGGTGGATGTGGCTATGCTGGATTGTCAGGTCGCCATACTGGAGAATTCCATAGCGCGATATTTTGCCGAAGGCGGCATCCCCGAACCGATCGGTATGCGCCACCCGTCGATTACGCCATTTGCCGGATTCCGCGCGCAGGACGGGGAACACATCATTATTGCAGTTGGCAACGACGCCATGTTCAGGAAATTTTGTGAAGTGATAGGGTGCGGGGACCTGCCTGAGGACAGCCGCTTCCGGTCGAACAATCTGCGAACCGAAAATTATCAGGCGCTGCACGATGAAATTGAGCGCAGCCTGAAACGCAAACCGGTTGCCCGGTGGCTTACGGTCTTGCAGGAGGGCGGGATTCCGTGCGGCCCGATCAATAACATTGAACAGGTTGTCAACGATCCTCACATACGATACAGGAACATGATCATATCCGTGGCGGCCGATCAGGAGTCCGGCGGCACGCAAAGCATCCGTATGCCGGGCAATCCGATCAAGTTTTCCGCATACGATGACCCAAAAACCCGGCCCCGGGCGCCGCGTCTGGATGAGCACCGCCAGCAGATACTTGAATTCCTGCAAGAGGAATGACCGATTCGAATTGAAAATGGGCAGTAAAGAGCTTCGCAAACGTATAAACTGGCAAAGCCGAAGCGGTCAGTTCGCACAATCGTCCGAAAAACAGCTATTTGATGTTTTCAATGACTTCTTTTGCGACACTGAGTATACAATTCAAAAAAATCCACGTGAATTTAATCAAATTTATGCGGACTATCCTTTGAAGCAGTCCGAACTCGAACAAATTTACAATCCAAAAGAATTAATCAAACGACATGGGATCTATCCTGATTATGCAATCCTTAACAGATATACAAACAAGAAAATCTATTTTGTATATAATCTATCTCCTTATTTGGGCTGAATATTATTGAATTTACATACACCCTCCAAGCCCCAGGCATCCCAGTTTTCTCTGTTCTTTTAAATATTGGTTTTCCCCAGTCCCTGTTTTTTTCTTTCGTGCCACTTTTATCAAACTGCATTTTTCCGTTATAGTGCCAAGGCGGTTCAGCGTATATCACGCTGTACCGCAAATCCGGCAAGCGTGGAAACAACGTATCCAGTGGGTTTGTTTGCAATCTGCGTTGATATTCTGCATGGTAAATGGAGTAGCCGCTCTTGGGGGGGCGTTCTTATTTTGGCGCATGTCGTCCGGTCAAATAGTACTCTGGTCAATGTCTGCCATTAGATTACGCGGTAAATTTCCCGCAAGTGATGGTTATGCCGGCTATTTCCGTAAGATCAGCGTTATCAATTCAAATAAACAGATAGTTTTTACGATTCTTTCAAGCATATTCTTGCTGTACGTAATGCCCTCAATATATCCCCCATGAATATTTTGTCAACTTTTGTGTCGATTGGTTCTGTCAGCTTCCTTTTGTAATTCCCGCGTTCTTACCAGACTGATTCGCCTGTGCCTGTGCCTGTGCCGTGCCGGCAGATTGCCGATTCGCGGCGCGATTGAAGTTTGCCGGCGCTCCGGCGCTATCCACTCTCTCTGCGGTCGCGCCAGCGGTAATAGAAAATCGACGGGGCGAGAAACCAGGGTTTCCGCCGATAGTATGGGCGGCCGGGGAATGCCAGATGATCGATAGCTGTTTTCCCTTCGGGGTCGCCGACCGCTTTCAGCCCCGCCTTCATGCCGAAATAGCTGGCCAGGGAAATGCCGGAACCACAATAGCCCATGCTGTAATGAATGCCGTTGCGGACGCCGATATGTGGCATCTGGTCGAACGTATAGCCGACAAAACCCATCCACGAGTGACTGATTTTGACGGATTCCAGTTCAGGGAAGCGCTGGAGCAGTAATTCTCGCAACCTGGGCGCGCTTTTTTTCGGGTTGGTTTCGGCTATCGAGACGCGGCCGCCGAATAAAATGCGCCGATGTTGCGGACAAAGCCGGTAATAAACGACGACTTTCAGGGTGTCGACAATAATTCTGGCCTTCGGGAACAGTTTTTCCGGAAGTCCGTCCGCAAGGGGTTCGGTTGCAATGACATAAGAGCCGATCGGTATGATCCTGCGTCTCTGCCAGGGTGTGAGTCCGGTGGTATAACCGCTGGTAGCGACAATCACCTGTTTGGCAAGCACCGTACCTCTGGATGTCCTGACCCTGTGTCCATCCCGGCCCGATGAAATACGGTTCGCCTTGCAATGACTGATGATTTGGGCGCCATGTGATTTGGCGCTGTCGAGTAATCCCTGATGGTACCGGCCCGGGTCTATGGAAGCATGGTGAGGATAGACGACTCCGCCGTGATAATAATCGGACCCGATTTCACTGCGTTGCTGGCCGCGCTCGACAATATAGGCATCATGGTTCAATTGTTTCGGCGTGCCCCCGATTTTTTTGCGCAGCGAGTCCAGCGCCGCAGGTGAGTGAGCGCCGTAAAAGCGGCCGGTACGGCGAAAGTCGCAGTCGATGCTGTTTTCATTGACTGCCGATTCCACCCAATCCAGAGCACAGTTTCCCTCTCCCAGAATGGCCAGGGCAATATCGGCCCCGTATTTGTTCTTCAGTTGACTGAAACCGGGTTTGATGCTGGTGCTGACCTGCCCCCCGTTTCTGGAACTGCAACCCCAGCCTGCATCCTCGGCGTCAACCACCACCGTATGCCGGTCCCGTTTTGTGGTTTCAATCGCCGCGGACAATCCGGTATAACCGGACCCGATAATCAGCACATCTGCACGATGCGGCAATTCATTTTCATCCGGCTCGGGGCGCGGCGTACGCTCCCACCAGAATGGTGTGGGCTTGAAATCCGCAGTGAAAAGGTCGTGTTTCATGGTGCGCCTCGTCTGCCGGCAGTCCTTTCGGGCCCGTATCTGATTCGTGTCTCACCAAACATGGGCAGATGGTATAATCAAAACGGGTCGATCTGCAAGATCGATGGCAAGATATTCCGTTTTGCATTCGGACTGGCGCTATGTCTGGTATTATCGGCCACCCCGTAACACTTTCATACCAGGAAAACAGCATGAATCTCCCTCTGACCAACGCGGCCTTGCTGGCGCTTGACCAGCAACACATGATCCACCCTCTGCACCATACCGCAAGCCATGCCAAGGGTCGGGTCTGGGTCAGGGGGAAAGGCTCGTTTCTCTATGATGCCGATGGAAAAAAATACATTGACGGCCTGTCCTGTCTGTGGAACGTGAGCGCCGGTCATGGCCGCCGGGAGTTGGCCGAGGCCGCCTTCAGACAGATGAACAAACTGGCGTTTTCCTCAAGTTATACAGGTGGTTCCAACAAGCCGGCCATCGAATTGGCCGAACGACTGTCCACTCTGGTTTATCCGAATATAAATACTTTCTACTTCACCTCGGGCGGCGGAGAGTCTACCGACAGCAATATCAAACTGGCCCGATTTTACTGGAAAACAAAAGGCCGGCCGGAAAAAACCAAAGTAATCGGTCGCGAGTGGGGCTATCACGGCACCACCCTTGCGGCCATGTGCGCGACCGGTATCAAGGCCTACTGGCCCATGTTCGAGCCGAGGATACCCGGTTTCAGCCATATCCCTTCTCCGGACCCGTATCATTATCCACTTCCCGAAGACGGATCATCTCAGGGCATTGCGGCAGCTAATGAACTCGAAAAGGAAATCCTCGAACAGGACCCGGAAACGGTCGCCATGTTCATCGCTGAGCCGGTACAAGGCGGGGGCGGAGTCATTCCGCCCCAGCCGGATTATTTCAGGCGGATACGCGAAATATGTGACCAGTATGATGTCTTGCTCGTCTCTGACGAAGTGATCACAGGTTTTGGCAGAACGGGAAAAATGTTCGGATTGCAACACTATGGGGTTGAACCCGATCTGATGCAATTCGCGAAATCAATTACCTCAGGGGCGGTCCCGCTGGGCGGTATCGGTATGAACGATGAAATTGCGGAAACGATCACTTCCAGCAAATCCCCGTGGATGCACTCTTATACCTACAGCGGTCATCCGGTCTCTTGTGCAGTGGGCCTGGCTACCCTTGATATTATTGAAAACGAAGACCTGCCCGGTCAGGCGGCCGCCAAAGGTGAAGCCATGCTGAAAAAACTGCATGAGGCTCTTGACGACCACCCTCATGTTGGCAATGTTCGCGGCCTGGGCATGATGCACGGTATCGAGATCGTCAGGGACAAGCAGACGAGAGAATGGTTCGGCGCGGATTTCGGTCTCGGAGCGAAACTGACCCGGGCGCTACTGGAGCGGGGCTTGTATACGCGGGTACGTAACGACATCATCTGCAATGCGCCGCCGCTGATTACCGACGAGTCTGTACTTGATCAAATGGTGGATATTTACCGGGAGGCGGTTGTCGAGGTTCTGGGGAATTGAGTCAGGCCGGTTGGGCCAGTTGCGCGCGCTTTTTCTCCATTCTCTGGTCGAACCGTTGCCGGTCAATGATGAACCGTTCGTGTGCGCCCTGGCAAATCAAGTCAAGATCATCGTAACCCTGTACCTCGAATTTCAGTCGTCGGCCATCCACCTCTACAAGCTCCACTTTGGCGGTTACCGTGAATCCGCACGGCGTTGCAGCCAGATGACTCATATTGACATGGGTGCCGACGGTCTGTTCCCGGGGCCAGTCGAGGAAGGGAATGACCGAGCTCATGCAGGCCCACTCCATAAACCCTACCATGAATCCGGTCGCAAAGACCTCCGGCATGATCCGGAATTCGGGAGCTTCCGGATACAGCGCAGGCACCATTTTTGCTTCGGTAAGCCGGAAACTGTGCTCGAATTTCAGGCCGGGTTCAAGTATTTTTTTCATTTTTCAGCAATTCTTGTTTTTGTAAGGCTCGAATACGAGCTCGGGCACCACGACTTCCCAACAGTCACATTTGACGTATTCAACATAATCCGGTGCTGTCATTTCCCGGTTCCACCCGATAATGGCCAGTACCGAGGCGGAGCGGTGGAATGTCCCGGCAGGCGGTTCGAAGCTGCGGGAGAGACGCCCCACTATTGTACCCGTCTGGTCCAGCAATTCCCAATCATCGCGATCGGTAATACGGATGTCGAGCGGGTCACCGGGTGATAACGCGGCAATGGAACGGTGGATCGGGTGGCGTTCAGCGTATCGTCCGGCAAACCCCAGGTGCACTTCCCTGAGACGGGTGCGGATGTAACGACAGGCAAGCGCTGGCGGGGCGGGCGGCAGTTCGACCGCTTGACGCTGCACCACCGAACGGTTATTGGACAACGCTTGCAGAAATCCGCCGGATTCCTGCAACCGCGCCAGTGTCAGGGTTTGTTGTGCGCGTGTCATCGCCACATAATACAGCCGGCGCGGGGCATCCGCATCCTCGCCGGCACTGACGCGCTCCCAGCCGCCGTCCAGTACGGCCACATGGTCGAATTCCAGTCCCTTGGCACGGTGACCGGTCAACAACAACAGGCCGTGCTGTCGGCGGCGTACATCCTGACCCCATTCTGCCAGCCATTCAATGAAATGACTGACCGGCATTTCTCTCCCGCCGGTTTCCAGTTCATGTTCCCCGATTGCCTGCCGCAGCAGGTCATACCATGGATTGCACGGCAGCGCTTCTGTCCAGCCGCGCAGAGCCTCGCTGTCAACGATAGCGGGGGTTCGTGTATGCAGCCACTGTACCAAGGAACGAGTCTCGCGCAGTCTCCAGAAATTCGGGATTTCTTCGTTTCCCATCTGTACAGGGATGTCATGCAGATCGCAGAACGCGCGCACCGGGTCCAGATACTTCCACTCGCGCGCGATCACCGCGCAGCGGGACCAGTCCCAGTCTGTGGCAATCGCGGCGAGGCGCCGGAATTCCCCCATGACGGCTTGCGCTTGCGAGATCGCGTTCTGGCCAGCGGGAAGGATTTGTACCCGTCCACGTGAGACGGGGTCAAGCTTTTCCCACGGCCCACCCCCGGGTTCTCCGACCCGCGCCCGGTTGATACGGATCGGATAGTCCGCCTTCATTCTCCCCCGCGCCGGTTTAATCATCCTGTTGGCGGCCGCTATGATGTGTTTTGTGGAGCGGTAGTTTTCAGTGAGACAGGCTGGTTTCGGTCCATAATCGGACTCGAATCGGCGGATGAACTCCACCGACGCGCCATTGAAAGCATAGATATTCTGGTCGTCGTCGCCGACTGCGAACAATGTAAGTCGGCTGGCATCGTCTGCGAGTGTACGCCCGGCCAAGGCCGATATCAGATCGTATTGCTCCGGCGCGATGTCCTGATACTCATCCACGAGGATCCAGCGGAACCCGGCCAGCAGGCGGGCACGTTGCTCATCCGCTTCTTCTGGCAACAGGCCCTCACCGTGCAGCACCCTGATCGCGTCCAGGACTGTTTCCCGAAACATTTCATCGCCCGGGGTTTCCGTACGGCCTGTGAAACTGGCTCCGGCCAGCCTCATCGCCAGGGCATGACAGGTGAGCACGGTCACGCCGCGAGCATCGTTACCGATCAATTCCGCAAGACGCTGCCGGATATCGACGGCTGCATGACGGTTGTATGCAAGGGCCAGTATTCCGCGGGCGTTCTCCCGTCTCACCCGCATCAGCCAGGCGATGCGATGCACCAGCACGCGTGTCTTGCCGGAACCGGGTCCGGCAAGTATCAGCACATTGGTGCGTTCCCGTTCATCAGCAACGATTCTTTGCTGAATCGGGTTTTTCAGGCTTTCGACGATGGCGCTCCAGGATTCGGGCGTGGTTTCCCGACCGATCTCCTTGTCTCGCCCGGGCAGCCAGCGGGCAAGAAACTTCTTCTCATCCAGAGTAAAGTAATCCATAGTCAGTTGCAGCGCCTCACTCATGGAGTCAAGGCCGCGCTTCGCAAATTCCACCATAACGTGGATTTGCAGAACCTGTCCCTTGTAATGCAGTGCAAGGGGCTGGAAGTCGGTCTTCGCGAAACCGCGCCGCTCCTGATGTTGCAGATGGATAGTCATGGCCGGACGGAACACTGCCAGCCCCTTGTTGAGGCGAATCACATCCAGCTCATGCAGCCATAGCAGGGCGCGGTCCAACAGCCCGGATGTGTTCCTGACATTGCTCTTCAAAGCCGGGTCCGACTCAATCGCTTGCAACAGCTTGCCGAGTGTGGTCGCGGACAGCATATCCGTGCCCCTGCTACCGGGTGGAAGGCAGTCGATGAGGTGCTCCAGCAGACATTTGGCGCCTTCCCGGCGGCGCCGTGCGGTTTCATGCAGCGCCTGCCATTCCCGTTGCAGTGTTACCCGCACCGTCTCCGCGTCCTGTTTGCGTGCAGCCAGACTGCCTGCGGAACCGCCCTCGCCGCGCCCGTCATGGGCGATACCGCGGATGATGCGCCACAGACGCTCCGGCAGAGGGTTGGGCAGACCCTGATCGCGCAGTCTCTGGGCGGCAATGCGTAAATGCAGGTATGAATTGTCCCCCTTGCCCTGATCCGGCGCCAGTTCGCGCATGTGGCCGATCAGGGCAATTTCAAGCGCCTCCGCTTCCTGCAGGCGCTTGCGGGAGGCGCGTTCCACGCCGACATGCACGAATGCAGTCAGCGCCGTGTCATTGCTGGAAATACCGAGTCGTTCGAGATCATACAGTGCCTTGCGCACATCTTTAGTGTCCATTCCGGATGCCGCCATCAGTTCATCTGTGCTGATGCCTTCGTCCGCGTTTGACTCAATCAGCATTTCGGCAATGCGCAACAGCTGACTGCGATAAGCCTCTGTGACATCCGCTTTTGCGAGCCGTTTCTTCGCTTCCCCGACCGAACTGACCCGCAGCGAGGACGGGAACAATTGCACCAGGTTTTCTTCGCGGCTCAACAGCTCTGATTCTTCCAGCCAGGCAACAGCGGTTCGCACGCGGGTATCGTCGGTGGCTTCATACCGATTGAACGTGTTTTCCTCGTCCTCGCCGAGGATTTCGCCGGAGGTGGCCACGACTTTGCCGGCGAACCGTTTTTTCCGGTCCAGATTGCGCAGCGCCCGCAGGATACCATGGATTTCCTCTCTGGTGAGTCGTGATCGCGCCGACATGCCGAACTGACGTTCCACATCATCCGCTGTGTACAGCAATACGCAACGCGCGCTTTCACGGTCTCGCCCGGCTCGACCGGCCTCCTGCAAGTAGTTCTCCAGCGATCCCGGAATGTCGGCGTGTATCACCAGTCGCACATCCGGTTTATCAATGCCCATACCGAAAGCATTGGTCGCCGCGATGGCGCGAATCTCTCCTGCAATGAAGCGATTTTGTACATCCTTGCGTGTCTCCGGGGACAGGCCGGCGTGGTAATGTTGCGCTGCGACCTCCTTCGATTGCAGATATTCGGCGACTTCTTCACTGGCTTTTCGGGTCGCGCAGTAGACGATTACGCCGCCGGGTATCGCCGGTGGCAGGTACGACATCAGAATCTGGTGGATATGGGCGAACTTCTCTGCCGGGGAGGTTGGTATGACTTCGAATGTCAGATTGCCGCGCTCCGTCCCACCGTCGAAGACGGTCAGGTCAATCTTGAGCCTGTCGCGGAAGTGGCGCACGATGTCCTGCACTACATCCGGCTTCGCGGTCGCGGTCAGACACAGTACCGGCGGTACCGTTTCCCCGCCCGCCTGCTCGCGGATGAATCGCCCTACATATCGGTAGTCGGGCCTGAAATCGTGTCCCCAACGTGACAGACAGTGTGCCTCGTCGAGCGCCCAGGAACCGATCTCGCGCTGCTTGATCGCCCGGCGCAGAGAGGGGGCGCGAAGCTGTTCCGGTGAGATGATCAGGATGCCGGCATCGCCCAGCCGCACCCGGTCCAGCGCGTCGGCGCGCTCGGGCATCGACAGCATCCCGTTTATGGTCACGCACGAGCCGATCCCGCTCTTCTCCATTCCGGCTACCTGATCTGCCATGAGTGCGACCAGAGGCGAAATTACTACGGTCAGCGCGCCGGTCTTGTTGTAACGCGACAGCGCCGGAAGCTGGTAGCACAGCGATTTGCCGGTACCCGTAGGGAGAATCCCCAGCACATGCTTGCCGGCCATCACCTCCTCCACGATGGCCTGTTGCAAGGGATGGCCGTTGGCGTCCGCCGGTTCGGGACGAAAATCGTCGAAGCCGAACCATCGCTTTAGCTCCTTGCGCGCATCGTGACGCTCGCGACACCAGCCGCAGGCCAGGCCGGTGCATGCAACATTCCTGAGACGTTCCACCAGATGCCTTGTCTGCGGGAACTGGTGCCTGACCCACGGCGGTATGACCGAGTTGCCGCCGGCAACCGACAACCATGCCAGCGTATAGGCCAGCGCCCACCCGTATTTTTTCGCTTGCGTCGTGACTTCCTTGCACTGCGCCGTGCAGGCGGCGCCTTGCAGTCGCCGCGCTATCGCCGTGCGGGCTTCGGTTTCACAAGGGCGGCGCAAGCGCCGCAAGTCGGAAAAGAAATCGTCAAGCGCACGGTCCGCCCCTTCAGGTTCCGGGGTAGTCAGCCAGTGCCAGGCCGTCAGCAGATCCGGCGCAGCTTGCTGTAACGCCTCCCATTGCTCGCTGAAAACCTGCAACGTGAGGCGCGCGTCCAGTTCCGGGTCGTTCACTCGACCGCGCCTGAGAGCGCCGTCCTGGTAGTGCTTGACCAGGCTATGATAGGGATTACGTGGAAACGCGAGCGGGCTGAGTCTCAGAGTGTCTACCGCCGGCAGTCGCAGAAGTCGCAGGTCGGGCTTTAGCGCTCTCAAGTGTGGAAGATCGAAGGCGATCAGGTTATGACCAAGAACGAATCGGGCTCCCGCCGCCAGATCGTCCAGTTCAGCGAGAGCCGCTGAAAGACCACTGCCTGAATGAATCAGGCTCTTGCCGGTATCTCCGCGGACAGCGCCGAAGGCGTGGATGCGATCGTTCTTGCTGATCTCAAGATCAAGCGAAATGCAACAGGGCTGAAAGAGATTGCCTTCCTGCGGCGCTCCCGATTTGTCATGCGTCATATGGCGGGCGCCGGGCCGGGACAACCACAGCCGTATAGCTCATGAGACGATGTCGCGTCAAAAGAACGCCTGAAGTCCGGTTTGTGCGCGTCCGAGGATCAATGCGTGTATGTCGTGGGTGCCTTCGTAGGTATTGACCGACTCCAGATTGCACATGTGCCGGATCACATGATATTCATCGGACACGCCATTGCCGCCGTGCATATCTCGCGCCTGCCTTGCGATATTCAGCGCCTTGCCGCAATTATTGCGTTTGATCAGGGAAACATTTTCTACCGGGCAGGCGTTTTCATCGATCATGCGCCCGACCCGCAAACTGGCCTGGAGGCCGAGCGCGATTTCTGTTTGCATATCGGCCAGTTTTTTCTGGATCAGCTGGTTTTGCGCCAGCGGCCGACCGAACTGAGTGCGTTCGAGGGTATAGGAGCGGGCCGCATGCCAGCAGAACTCGGCGGCGCCGAGAACTCCCCACGCAATGCCGTACCGCGCTTTGTTCAGGCATGCAAAAGGCCCTTTCAGTCCTTCGGCTCCGGGCAATATATTCTGTTCCGGCACAAACACGTCCTTCATCACGATTTCGCCCGTGCTGGATGCCCGCAGGCTCATTTTGCCTTCAATTTTCGGTGTCGAGAGTCCCCGCATTCCCCGTTCCAGAATGAATCCGCGGATCACTCCGTCGAGCTTGCCCCAGACTACGGTGATATCCGCAATGGGGGCATTGCTGATCCACATCTTGCTGCCGTTCACGAGATAGCCGCCCTCCACGGGTTGTGCCCGGGTTTTCATGCCTGCCGGGTCGGAGCCATGATCCGGCTCGGTCAGGCCAAAGCAGCCAATCAGCTCGCCACGCGCCAGTCCCGGCAGATATTTCAGTCTTTGTTGTTCACTGCCATAGCTGTAAACGGGATACATCACGAGAGAGGATTGTACGCTCATCGCGGATCGATACCCGCTGTCCACCCGTTCCACCTCACGGGCGATCAGGCCATAGCAGACATGGTTCATTCCCGCGCATCCGTATTTTTCCGGGATCGTACAGCCGAGCATGCCCAATTCCCCGAACCGGGTCATTATGTGCGGGTCGAATTTCTCGTTACGGTTCGCCTGTATGATCCCGGGCATCAATTCATTGTCACAAAATTCTCTGACGCTGTCTCTTGTCAGTCGTTCTTCTTCGCTTAGCTGGGCATTGAGATCGAATGGGTCCTGCCATTGGAATGGATGTGCCGTGGCTGCCATAATCATACCTTTGACGATAAATGGATTTGCTATTTTGTTTTTCCGGCCAGCGCCACTATCAGCGCCAGCAACCCCGAAAACAACAGTATCCAGCCATGTGCGGGCATGAGGCCCGGATGCTGCCGATCCGGCATGAAGGCTACCGCGAGTAACAAAAATCCCATGCCGAGAATAGCGTATATGATCTTTTTGTTGTTAACTGTTATCTGGTGTTTCAGGCTTTCGATTTCCCGGTCCCGGGTCTGCATGACGAGGTCATCATTTTTCATTTTATGCAGTAGTTGATGGGTCAGTCCGGGCAATTCCGGCGCCAGCGTGAACCAGTTGGGCAATTCCCGCCGGATCGCCCGGATCGCGGCGCGAGGCCCGACCTGCCGATTCATCCACTTCTCCAGAAACGGCTTTGCCGTCTCCCATAAATCCAGTTGCGGGTATAGTTGGCGGCCCATTCCCTCGATGTTGAGGATCGTTTTTTGCAGCAATACCAGTTGCGGCTGGATTGGCATGTCGAACCTGCGCGCTACCCGGAACAGGTCCATAAGAAAATTGCCAAAGGATATTTCACTGATCGGGCGGGAAAAAACAGGCTCGCATACTGTTCTGATGGCGCCTTCAAACTCTTCGACATGGGTGGTTGGGGGTACCCAGCCCGCTTGTACATGCACTTCTGCGACCCGCCGATAATCCCGATTGAAAAAGGCCAGCAGGTTCTCCGCCAGATAGCGTTTGTCGGCGGCGCTCAATGTTCCCATGATGCCGAAATCCACCGCGCGATATTGCCCCGATTCGCTGACAAAGATATTTCCCGGGTGCATGTCCGCATGGAAGAACCCGTCCCGGAAAGCCTGTGTGAAAAAAATCTCGACTCCGGTATGGGCCAGCTTGCGCATGTCGATACCGGCTTCCTTCAGCCGTTCCGTATCCCGTATCGGAATACCCCGAATCCGTTCCATGACCATGACGTTGCGGCAGGTATGTTCCCAGTAGACGGCGGGCACATGGATCAGATCGTAACCCCGGAAATTGCTTTTCAGTTTGCTGGCGCTGGCCGCTTCACGCATCAGGTCCAGTTCGTCATGAATGGTTTTATCGTAATCCGCAACAATTTCCTTGGGTTTTAACCGCTTGCCCTGTGACCAGTAGCGATCCGCCATACCGGCAAGAGTATGCAGCAGCGCCAAATCGCGGTTGATCATTTCTTCAATTCCGGGGCGGATCACCTTTACCACGACTTCAGAACCGTCATGCAGCTCGGCATAGTGAACCTGCGCGACCGAAGCCGATGCAGCAGATTCGGTTTCGAACGATCTGAAGTGGTTTTCGAGTTTGTCTCCATAAGCCTGCTCAATGATACGGATTGCCGACTCACCCGGGAAAGGCGGTACCTGGTCTTGCAAGCGGGTCAGGGAGCGGGCTATATCGTCAGCAAGCAAATCCGGACGGGTTGACAAAATCTGGCCGAACTTGACAAATACCGGCCCCAGCTCCTCCAGCGCCATGCGTAAACGTTCCCCGCGGGGAAAATCCCGCTTTCTTGTAACCGGCACAAGTTTGAGCAGGAATGTCCACGGCCAGAACAGGTGCACCGCAGACAGGAACTGATCGAGTCCATGCTTTCTCATGACCCGGGCGATACGCAACAAATGGAATATTTGCCGCTTCATGATTTCCCCGGGTCTTTTGCTGATGAATCGTTTTTCAGCGCCAACAGCCTGATAACCCGTTGTTCGATACGATCGGTATCTGCCCGCAGGTCATTTACATCGTTACAGAGTTTCTCCCAGGCAACGGGGGTCGCCAGAAACCGTTTTTCTTCCTGAATGTACTCGGCCGCGCTGATTTGAGAGATTTCCAACGTTTCGTTTGCCCATTGCAGGAAATTCCGCAAAAGATTTCCTGCTTTGCGGGCCGGGGAGTCGCCGATAAATCCGGACAAACCTTCTTCCCAGTCGATATCAAGCTGGGACAGTACCTTGCCAAGAGCCTGCCCAGCCTCCGCGTCTCCCTTCAGACTGATGCGGCCGTCGGCTGACAGACTGCCCCGCGAATCCGGCCGCGCCAGTCTGATGAATGCGGACAATGGCCCGCTCAGCGTGACATCCGGTTCGCCGTCCCACTCACTGGCAAGCTCCAGTCCGTGGTCGCCGGGAATCAGATACAGGGTGGCCTGCGGCGTCGTTATTTCGAGGCAGAAAATCCTGCCCTCAAGAGCCGCCAGTTTCTCCCTGCCGTCCGGGTCGAGAGTCAACAGAAACCGGGTAATGCGGTCAAGAAAGCCTGTCAGCGCGTCCATGGAAACAACAGTTCACATCAGCATTTGAATCCGATATGCAAGGCCACGATGCCGCCGCTCAGGTTGTGATATCTGACCGCCTCAAAACCCGCCGAGCGCATCATGCCGCACAGTGCATGCTGGTCAGGATGCCTGCGGATCGATTCAACCAGATAGGTATAACTGGACTCGTCGTTGCTGATCCGCTTTCCAATTCCGGGAATGACGTGGAAAGAATACAGATCATAAATGCGTCCAAGCATCGGTATCACCGGCTTTGAAAACTCCAGTACCAGCGCCCGCCCGCCGGGCCGGAGTACCCGGAACATCGCTTCGAGAGCCTTTTCCTTACGGGTTATATTACGCAAGCCGAATGCTATGGAAACGCAGTCGAACTGATTATCCGGGAAATACAGGTCTTCGGCGTCGGCTATGGCATATTCGACATTACCGACCCATCCTGCATTGATCATTTTCGCCCGCCCCCGATCGAGCATTTTTCGGTTGATGTCGGCCAGGATCACTTTGCCGGTATTGCCGACCTGTGCGGCCAGTTTCCGGCTCAGGTCGCCGCTGCCCGCCGCCACATCCAGCGCCTGGCCGCCGCGCTTCAATCCGCTTTGTGATGCGGCAAAGCGTTTCCACAAGCGGTGGATACCGAACGACATGCAATCATTCATGAGATCGTAATTGCCGGCGACGGAGTCGAATATTGCATTGACCATGCCAGCTTTTTCCGATTTCCGGACCTTGCGGTATCCGAAATCGGTTGTCTGCCCGGAATTCTGTTCATCGTTTTCGTTCATTTCTCCGTTTGAGCGAAGATTGGCTCCGGCTACAGTCAGGAATCCGGTTTCCTCGTTATGCCCGCTTCTTCCAGCCGCCGCAAATAACGTTCCCAGTTTTCATTGCGGTTTACGGCCAGTTGGTAAAGTGTATCCCAGGAGAAGATACCGGTGTCATGGCCGTCATCAAAAACCGGTTTTATCCCATAGTTCCCGACCGGTTCTATTGAATCGATATTGACGTTTTCCTTGCCCGTTTGCAGCACGTCCTGACCGGGGCCATGTCCCTGGACCTCGGCCGATGGGGAATGTACGCGAAGATACTCGCAGCTCATGTCATAGACCTCCTGATCGAATGAGACGGTCAGTATCCGGGTTCGGCGATTCAGGTTGATCTCTGCGGGAACTTTTTTGCTCATGAAATATATTCCGGGGTGAAGTTCCTATTATACGCGAGCTTTATGAGGAGCACATCGGCAAGGAGGTGGTGTCCCGCGCTGCGTCGTCTCGGCAAGAGGATCAGCTGAGCTGGTCGATCCAGTTGGCAAGGTCTTGCGCATAGTAGGTCAGGACACCGTCGCATCCGGCCCGCTTGAACCCTGTCATCGTCTCCATAACCACGGCCCTTTCATCAATCCATCCATTCAGGCCGGCTGCCCGCAACATCGCGTATTCGCCGCTGACCTGGTAGGCAAAAGTAGGCATTGCGAAATGCTGTTTCACCCTCCAGATAATATCAAGATAAGGCGTCCCCGGCTTGATCAGGATCATATCGGCGCCTTCTTCGATATCAATCGCAACTTCCCTCAGCGCTTCATCTCCATTCGCCGGGTCCATCTGGTAGCTGAATTTGTTGCCGCCGGCCAGACTGGAAGCGGATCCGACCGCTTCCCGGAACGGCCCGTAGTAACTCGACGCATACTTCGCCGCATAGGACAGGATTCGGGTATTGACAAACCCGTTTTCTTCCAGAGTGGCGCGGATAGCGCCCACCCTGCCATCCATCATGTCCGAAGGCGCAACCACATCCGCGCCTGCCATGGCATGGGATAATGCCTGTTTGACCAGCGCCTCAACCGTTTGATCATTGACCACATAGCCGGACTCGTCGACCAGTCCGTCCTGACCGTGGCTGGTATAGGGGTCCAGCGCGACATCGGTGATTATGCCAAGTTCAGGAACCGCATCCTTGATCGCCACGACCGCCCTTTGTACCAATCCGTTCGGGTTCCATGCTTCTGCCGCATCGTCACTCTTGGCATGTGGCGGGGTCACCGGGAAAAGTACAACCGCAGGAATGCCGAGGTCATGATATTGCCTGGATTTCCCGACCAGCAAATCGACGGACAGGCGATTCACCCCCGGCATGGACGGCACCGGTTCACTCTCGCCATGACCCTCGTGCACGAACACCGGCTGAATCAGATCGGAAACGGTCAGCGTCGACTCCCTCATCAATCGACGGCTGAAGTCATCACGGCGCATTCGCCGTGGCCGCGTTTGCAGCCAGATACCCTGTCGCTGTGGCATGTCGAGCCCGCCTTTACTGTCAGGACGGTTGCTGTTTTTTACCGCGTGCCTTTTTTGCCGGTTTTCTCCCTGCTGCCGGTCGTGTTGGCGTCTTCCTGGAGGCGGTCTTTTTCGATACCGGTTTTTTGGCGGGCGCTTTAATACGATTTACCTTGCCGCCGGCAATGATCGTGGAATCCTCTTCGTCAGTGGTATCACCTGCCACTCCCAGCGTCTTGATTTGCAGGGGGCGGATCTCAAGGTCGATAATGTTGCACAATTTTTCGTGAATCCGGTCAATTTCACCGGCGCCTGTCAGCGTTCGCAGCTTGTGCTGGGCCCGATAGTAGGTGATCAGGGGCATCGTTATCCGGTGGTAGGTTTCGACCCGTTTTGTTGCCGTTTCTACAGTATCGTCACCGCGCGAATCGAATTTTTTGCCTCTGCACCTGTCACATTTGTTTGCCTCTTTCGGAGGGGAAAAGTATTCATTGTAAATAGCGCCGCAGTTTGTACAGGAAATTCTTCCGGCTATCCGCTTTACCAGAACATGATCATCGACATCAATGTTGATCGCGATTTGCAAAGGCTTCCCAAGCATGCCGAGCAGGTTATCCAGTGTTTGCGCCTGGGGAATGCTCCTGGGATAGCCGTCCACGATAAATCCGCGTCTGGTATCCTTCCTGGCAAGCCGCTCCTCAAGCAGTTTCAGAACGATATCGTCGCTGACCAGTTTCCCTGAATCCATCAGTTTCTTGACCTGTGTGCCCAACTCCCTGTTTTTTTGATTAACAGCATTGCGCAACAGGTCTCCGGTCGATATCTGCGGCACACGATAGCGATCGGACAACAGTTTCGCCTGTGTGCCCTTGCCCGAGCCCGGACCGCCTAAAATTGCTATACGCATAACAGTGACTTGCAGTTGCCTGATCTTGTCAATGGCAAAAGCCTACTCGTTGTTTGCCTTGAGGTCAACCACTTGCCGGACCGCGGTTGATTTTCGAATCAACTTTTGGCAAGAAATCCTGTCCAATCCACCGACGGGTCCCCGCAGGCCAGAAACCGGGGGTTGAGAATATCGGGCTTGTTGTAGCGGAGACGGTTCCCGTTCGTATCGATCAGGCTGCCTCCGGCGACGTCCAGTATACAGTGAGCCGCTGCCGTATCCCACTCCGAGGTAGGGCCGAGCCGGGGATAAATATCGGCCGAACCGTCAGCGACCAGACATATCTTCAGTGAACTGCCCATACTGACGATATTGACCTCGCCAAACCGGTTCTCCAGATTCCGGCGGAAACGCCCGGTTTCCGGGCCGGCATGAGAATGACTCGTCAGCAGGGTGGTTCGCTCCATACTTGCGGAACGTGTGCGGATTGCCGCGCGGGCCGAGGCTTGATCATCCCGAAAGGCGCCGACCCCGCGCGCAGCGTAATAACTGATGTTTTTCACCGGAGCGTGCACGGCGCCCAATATCGGCAAACCGTGGTCAATCAATGCGATGTTTACGGTGAAGTCTCCGCTTCTCCTGACGAACTCCCGGGTGCCGTCAAGCGGGTCAATGAGCCAGAACCGGGTCCATTGTCCGCGCATTGCGAACACCTCCTGTTTCGATTCTTCGGACAAGGCAGGGATATCCGGGGTCAGTGTGTGCAGTTCGGCCAGGATAGCTTCATGGGCCCGCCGGTCGGCCGCTGTCAGCAAAGACCCATCCTCTTTACGATCAACATCGAATTGATGATTTTGGTAGACTTCAAGAATTTCCCGGCCTGCGGCGACCGCAATGTTCAATGCGTTATCAAGCAGTGTTCTCATGAGCGAATTTGCACAAGGAATAATAGCGGGGGCAGGGTGCGGCCAACGAATTGTGATCTTACATGAACCGGATTCCGGTTACCAGAATATGAATGGATAAGGTTCAAGGGGTGCAACTGACTGGTTCCCCGATGCGGGTTTTTCAGGAGAGAGTAGCCCGGGGTGATCTGGAAATGGACTCTGCACAACTGGCCGCGATGCAAAAACTGGAGGCCCTTTACGATCGGTTGGCGGTACGGCCGGCGGCTCCGGGGCGCATCCGGGCCTGGCGCCTGATCCGGTTTCTGCGCCCCGCCCGGGACACGCTCAGGGGGGTGTATTTATGGGGAGGAGTCGGCACAGGCAAGACCCTGCTCATGGACCTGTTTCATCAATCACTGCCTGTCCGCTCGGCGCGGCGTATTCATTTCCATCGTTTCATGCAATCCGTGCACGATGAAAAAAACAGGGTCGGGGAACGCCCCGACCCGCTCGCTATTGTCGCCGGGAAATGGGCCTCGAAATGGCGTGTCCTTTGCCTCGACGAGTTTTCAGTCACCGACATCACCGATGCCATGGTCCTGTCCGGTCTGTTCCGGAACCTGTTTCGGCGCGGCGTCGTGCTCGTTACAACCTCGAACACGCGACCGCAAGACCTGTATCGGGGCGGCCTGCAACGGCGCCGGTTTCTGCCCACCATCGAATTACTCGAAAAGCATACGATTTCGGTAGAGGTCAATAATGGCAATGATTATCGCATGGCCCGTTTGCGTAACGAAGCCATTTATCATATTCACCACGGTGACGAGACCACTGCGAAACTGCGTCACTGCTTTGGCGCTCTCTCGGGCGCCTGCGACGACCGGCAATCGATCACAATCAATGGCCGCATGGTCGACGTGTGTGCAGTCGGGTGCGGGGTAATCTGGTTCGATTTTGCCGGGCTATGCCGGACTCACCGCTCGAAATCGGATTTCATCGAGATTGCCCGCCAGTACCATACGGTGATTTTGTCCGATATTCCACAGTTGACCGCGGCCATGGATGATGCGGCGAGACGTCTGATCGAACTGGTAGATGAGTTATATGACCGCAATGTCAACCTGATTGCCTCTGCGGCCTGCTTGCCGAAAGAAATCTATATCGGCAAAAGACTGGCGGAGCCGTTCAAACGTACAGCCAGCCGCTTGCTTGAAATGAGCTCGGACGACTATCTTTCCAAGCCGCATTTGTCCTGAATCGCCCCGCGCGGTTACAGGAAAATGGCCGGACGCTGGCAGGTTTGTGTCAGATTTTGCCTGAAGCAATCAATCCCAGCGGGTCATCGGGGTCTATTCCATCCATGAATACTTTCTTCCTGTCCTTGTTGGCGACCTGGTAAACCAGACCCAGCCAGTTATTGACAATGGCCTTGCCGGTATCCGCCCAGGTGATGTCAACCAGACGGGACAGTTCTTCTTCCGGAAAGGGTTGCAGTTTTTTCCGGTTCCCCCCGTGTTGCAGCGCTTCGCGTTCGTAGGCGGTAATAATATCCATCGCCTGATCATGGAAATAATGCTCGGGAGGCGGCGTGAAGTCTGGCCGCGTTCCGTTGATATAGCGGACAACTTCCCTTTTATATTCTTTCAACAGGCTTACCGCGTCGTATTCCGGATGCCCCTGGAAGAAGACAAAGCGCAGTCCGTCAGGACTGACCGCCAGGTGAAAATCCGATTCCCGGCTCTCGGCCAGGACGATCAGCCCCGCTTCCCGGAGCTGGCTGGAATTGACCTCGTAGACATGGGAATGCGGGGCGTCGAATCGACTGTCAATGTTGACAGTCAGTGGATGATACTGGTCGGTGAGGCGGTTGGAATAGACGCCCCATCGCTTGCGCGGCAGCGGATAGCGCTCAATTCCCCACAATTGCTGGACGATGGCGTGCGTCGCCAGACAGGAGCACATGACCGAACAAACATTGGTTTTTGCCCACTGCACCACTTCCTCAAGAGGCCGCCAGAAGGGTTCCCGGGAAATATCGCTTTGTGCCGGATTGGCGCCCGACAAAATCAGCGCGTCCAGTCCCGCTTCCCGTAACTCTTCAAAGCTGCGGTAAAACTCGTCAATGTGTCGCCTTGCGGCTTCGTCTCTGGGAATCTCGGGGAACGTGAACGGATGGACATAAAACTGCGCGATTCGGTTACAGGAGCCGACCAGTCTCAGGAACTGCCTTTCGGTAGCCTGTAACGCCGCATCAGGCATCATGTTCAAAAGACCGATGTGCATCTCCCGGATATCCTGCTTTTCTGCCCGCCCCGGCGGCAGCACTTCCTGTCCTTCCTGCCGCAGGCGAGCAAAACTGGGTAAGTCGGAATGGGCAACGAGGGGCATATGCGGCAAGTCAAGCGGGTTGGTCGCGCAGGGCGCTGCAAATCAGCTCTGTTATGTCCTTTTCATCGCGCATTTCGGAAATCTTTTCCGCATCGATCGTATAGCCGTATTTGTCCGCGATGGCCTGATAGCGGGATTTGCGGAAATCCACCAGATGCGGGAATACCCACTTGAAAAACTCATCCGGAATGATCTCGCCGGTCTGTTGCAAACCGTTTTGTTCAAGGTACATTTGCAGGTTCTGGTCCAGAAATTCATTTTCGTAGAACAGCGGTTTGGGGTTTTGCAAGGCTCGTTCAAGCAACAACTTTTCCATCTCAACGCTTGCTTCAAGATACAGGATTACGGTCGTTTCCGACAGCCCCTGCCAGCACTCCCGATCGTTCAGTCCGCAGACACTGCCACCGGCGTCATTGATAAAGTGGGGGTTTCGATAGTCCTGTCTGGCTTTTTTCATGAACCGGCCGACGTCGGCCATGGCGCGCACTTCCGCATCGCGAAAAAGCGCCTGCCTGCGTTTGAACTCGCCGACATCCAGACCGCCGAACCCGGGGTTGCCGACCATACCGAGAAATTTTGAAATCGGGTGCAGGTGGTCGGTGGTAATGTTGTTGCGGATGCGGATCGAATCACTCAGCAATAAATCCCGCAGGAACTCGTTCTGCATCGCATGGGCCTTTATGTTGTCCAGGATCGGTTCATCCAGATATTTTGTGCCGATACGATAATCCCCGGAGTAGTGAAACCAGGTATCGGAAGGCAGTTTTGAACTGAATGTGGTTTTCCCTACGCCCGACATACCGAGCAGGGTAATGGCCTTGTTCGGACACTCACGGAACTGTGCGGCGGTCAGTCTCATCTCGACTACGGAAACTGCGGATTGCAAGGGCGGTGATTCTACAGGAACAGAGCCAGTATGATCACACCCAATACCAGCCGATAGATCACAAACGGCATCAGGCTGAAGCGTTGTACGAATTGCAGGAAATAATGCACACAGACAAACGCGGCGCTCGCTGAAACGAACGTTGCAAAAGCCAGGATTCCCCATTGTGTCTGCCATTCGGGCGGAGCCGAACCGACCATGATATTTCTGGTCTGCCAGATTCCAGCCAGGGCGATGATCGGGATGGCCATCAGAAACGAAAACCGGGTGGCGGCTTCCCGGGTCAACCCCGCCATCATTGCGGCGGATATGGTGATCCCGGAACGGGAAGTCCCCGGAATCAGCGCCAGTACCTGGGCGCAGCCAATCAGCAGAACCTCTTTCCAGCCGAGAGATTCGAGCGTTCCGGTTTTTTTCCCCAACCGGTCAGCCAGGCCGAGAACGATTCCGAAAACCAGGGTTGCAATGGCAATCGGCACCGGCTTCCTGGCCGCATTGATAATCACCTCTTCCAATAGCAGGCCGGCGATGCCGGTGAGCGCTGTGGTAAATACGACAAACCACGCCAGTTTGCTGTGCATGGTCGCCTGTCCGGTATACAGGGAGCGAACCCAGTCGCCCAGAATCAGGATCAGATCCTTGCGGAAATAGATTACCACCGCAGCCAGGGTTCCAACATGGACAGCGACGTCAAAAGGCAATCCCTGGTCAGTCCAGCCAGACAGTGCAGGGAGCAGGACCAGATGACCGGAGCTTGAGACCGGCAGGAATTCGGTTATTCCCTGAAGCAATGCAAGCCAAAAGGCCTGAAGCCACTGTGTCATAATCTGTGCCGGTAATTTTGCATCCTGAATCCGCTTAACGGCATATCATGGTTTCTGGTCAGGGCCAGCGCCTTGAACAGCTCTCCCATTTCATGTGGTAATGTCAGTTTCCTGATTTCCTGATTTCTTGCCAGCGAATGCGGACAGGGTTGTGCAAAATCCTGTTCACTGAATCCTCGATCCTGTGAAAAATCCAGCAGCCTGAGTGAAAGCAGGAACGCGGCCTGATTACAGTAGCCCGCCAGCTGCATACCCGTGTCCAGCGCTGCCGCCGCCAGGGCGCTGAAATCGACATGAGCGGTAATGTCCTGCAAGCCCGGGTAGAGAAACGGGTTGTCATGGGCAACATGTCGATAATGGCACATCAGTGTACCACCTGCGCGCTCGCGGTGATAAAACTCTCTTTGCGGGAAGCCGTAGTCAATGACAAGGATCACGCCACGGTTCAGTTTCTCCGCGATTGTTCGCAGCCAGGCTTCTGCCATGTCCCCAATCTCGCTCTGATATCCGGCGGGCAGGTCGAAGCGGGCAAGCCGTTCGGCCAGGCGCGGTTCCAGTGGCTCGGACGACCGGCTGTATCTGAATTGTTCGTTCTCAAGACTCACCCCGAGCGGGAAAGCGGTTCCGCTGCGGTCGATTTCGAAGCGGATAACCGGTAATGCGTCAAGCAACTCATTGGCGATTACCACCGCGTTCAGGCCGGATTCGGGAAGTCCGGTCAGCCACCTCGTGACGCGCAGGAACTCTGGACAATGTCCTGCAATGGTACGGGTTTGCCTTTGTTTCAACTCCGCGCTGGTTTCCAGGATCAGGTATTGATCGATGCGATTACCACTCTGTTTGAAACAGCTCAGTATATCGCGAGCGAGTTTCCCGGTACCGGCGCCAAATTCAACGATCGTGCGCAAGGACGGGTCATTGGGCGATGCTTCCTCCTGTTGATCGAAAATCTCCATGCACTGCCGCGCGAGACATCCGGCAAACTGGCTACCGAGCTCCGGCGCCGTTACAAAATCTCCGGCAGCGCCCAATTTAACCGATCCGGCGCTGTAGTAACCGAGTCCTGTGGAGTATAATGCCAGATCCATGAACCTGTCGAAGCCGATCCATCCCCCGTTACCCCGAATCTCGCTCCGGATCTTTCTCGAGAGAATATCGCTGTGTTGCAGTTGGATCGGGTCGGGTGGATTGGGCACGGCGTTTGTTCTGTCAGCCCCTGACAAGGGGGCGAGTATACAGGCAGTGAGAATTGTGGACAACGGAACGCAGGCATGCTGAAAACATGACCGATTCGTCCTCCAGAGTAATAATGATTACCGGAGGAGCGCGGCGCATTGGCGCCGCCACGGCGCGTTATCTGCACGCGCAGGGTATGTGCGTAATCATCCATTACAACCGCAGCGCGAGGCAGGCAAAATCATTGCAACAGGAGTTGTGTCGGGTGCGTTCCGCATCGGCCTTGATAATCCAGGCCGACCTTGCCAACATCCCCGGCCTTGAGGAGATGCTGCGCGCAGCCGTCGACCAATCAGGACGGCTGGATGGTTTGATCAACAATGCCTCGGCCTTCTTTGCAACGCCGCTGGCTTCCTGCGTCGAGCGGCAATGGGATGAACTGATGGATGTCAATCTCAAGGCGCCCTGGTTCCTGTCAAGGGCTGCCGCGCCTTTTCTTGCAAGGACAAAGGGCGCGATCATCAATATCACCGACATTTATGCGCAACACCCGCTCCCGGGTTACGCTGCCTATTGTGCCTCGAAAGCCGGTCTGATGTCCATCACCCGATCACTGGCGCAGGAACTCGGCCCGAATGTGCGAGTCAATGCAATAGCGCCGGGCGCCATTCTCTGGCCGGAACACAATGATGATCGGGATGCCCGCCGGCAACTGATTGCCCGCACTCCCCTCAAACGCATTGGTGACCCGCGAGACATCGCAAAAACCGCGCATTTCCTGATCTCCCACGCGGATTTTATCACCGGGGAGATTATAAGCGTTGATGGCGGCCGCGCCAGCGCGTTTCTGCATCCCTACTTGATATGATCACATACAGAAAACTCTGCCTGGGTGGTTTTTTGACCTGTGTTGCGCTGATTGGCGCGGCATTATATTTTCAACACGTCGAGAACCTCGATCCCTGCCCGCTTTGTATTTTTCAGCGCATCGCTTTCATTTCTCTCGGTGTCGTGTTTCTGGCGGGGTTTTTACACAACCCGCGCGGATGGGGCAGAAAAGCCTACAGTGGACTTGCGCTCCTGACCGGTCTGGCCGGCGTCGGTATTGCGGCGCATCATGTCCGGTTACAGAATCTTCCAGCCGATCAGATACCCGAGTGCGGCCCCGGGCTCGACTTCATGCTGGAAGTGATGCCCTTCATGGAAATGCTGGCAACCGTATTCAGAGGTTCGGGGGAATGCGCCGAAATACTATGGACATTATTCGGCATATCAATGCCCGGCTGGAGCCTGATCTGGTTGATCCTGCTAACTCTTCTGGCGCTTGCCCTGACGCTCAGGCGCTTAAGTTGACGGGATGCCTGGCAAGCGCAATTACAAATCTGACCACGGGGTTGTCCATCCGAAAAACACGAACCCGCACAGTCTCACTGGTTTCTGAACCTGACACATCGGGGAAAGGCGCGTCCCTTTGTGCTATGATCGGCAGACACTCTGGATAAGATGACAATGGAAAAACTGGAACTGCCAATCGGCGATGCTTCCTTCCACAACATTCGGCAGCGGAACTTCTACTATGTGGACAAAACCCGCCATATCCAGAGTTTGACCAAAGGCGGATACTACTTCCTGTCGCGCCCGCGTCGCTTCGGCAAGAGCCTGCTTATAGATACCCTGCATGAACTGTTTGCCGGCAACGAGCAACTGTTTCGTGGGCTTTACATTCATGATCATTGGGACTGGAGCATCAGGCATCCGGTGATACGCCTGAGTTTCGGAGGCAAATACAATCAACCGGGGGAGTTGGAAAAGGACATTATCGAACAGTTGGAAAGTACGGAGCGTCAATACGGACTGGAGGCTGCGGTCAAGTCCGATAGCGGGCCAAGACGTCTTCGCAATGTCATAGAGCGTCTTTATCACCAGTCTGGCCGGCAAGCGGTAATTCTCGTAGACGAGTACGACAAACCGATCCTGGATATACTGGAGAAGCCGCAACTGGCTGGCGAGAATCGGGATTATCTGCGCGGTTTCTACGGCATAATCAAGGACTGCGCCCGCTACCTTCGTTTTGTTTTTGTCACCGGCATCAGCATGTATTCGAAGGTCAGTTTGTTCTCGAACCTGAATAATCTCAATGACATCAGTCTGTCTCCTCGCTATGCCACGATTTGCGGTTATACCGAGCATGATCTGAAGACCGTATTCGCCCCCGAGCTTGCGGGTCTGAGCGATACGGAGCGCAACAATATCCGGCGCTGGTACAACGGTTATCACTGGCTCGGAGAAGAGAAAGTCTATAACCCGTTCGACATCCTGCTGTATTTCCAGAACCGGAAATTCAGCTCTTGGTGGTACCAGACCGGCACTCCTTCCTTTCTGTATCACCGTATGGCGAAAGGAGACCTCACCACGCGGGAATTGAAAAACCTGAAAATGCACGAGGAGGACTTGGCCAAATTCGACCTGGAGCGAGTCAACCTGCACGCCCTTTTATTCCAGTGCGGCTACCTGACCATTGTGCATGAGGAAGTGCGGGACGGGGAACCCTTCTACACGCTCGACTATCCCAACCGCGAGGTGCGTCTGAGCCTGAACCGGCAGCTGCTGACCGCATCCAGCGGCAGGACTGTCTCAGAAGTCCTGAACCGGGGCACAACGCTCGCTCATCTGCTTGCCGGCAATGATTTCACCGCTTTGCAAGGGGAACTTGAATCCCTGTTTGCCGGTATTCCCCATGCCTGGCATGACTGTAACGACATGGCCCGTTATGAGGGGCATTATGCCAGTGTATTGTTTTCCAGTTTCAACGCGCTGAATCTGGATATACGGGTAGAGGACGCCTCCAGTCATGGTCGCGCCGACATTGTTGTAATCTATGAGGGTCAGGTATTCGTATTCGAGCTCAAGGTGGCGAAGGGTACAGAGGTGGAAATGAAGGCCGAACAGGCGCTTATGCAGATGCGCCAGCGCGGTTATGCGGACAAGTACCGAACCGATGGCAACAGGATTCACCTGCTTGCGCTGGTTTTCGACCGTGAGAAACGCAATCTGGCGGTGATTAAAACGCAACGAGGCTGAAGGACAGGAAATATGGAAACAGCCGACCACTAACGAATAGCGGATATTTATATTTCTCGTTGCAGGAGCGCAGTTGCCGGCCACCCTCTTTATGATTTCTTGTCAGACCTGTCCCAAAATATGTCGGGAGCCCTGCTCGTCTGCACAATGTGTCTTTCATGGTTCCCGGCTTTCATTTCGCCAGCCCATGACAAGTAATGTGCGTGCATGGCTTTTGTCTTTGTCGGGGGGTTTGGCGCTCGTTTCCTTCCAATCCTTCGCAGCTTTCATGCGGGATTCAAGCCATTTCGCGACATAAACCTTGTCTTGTCCCTGCCATCGACCTTGTTTGACCTCTTGAATGATGGCAACGAAATCCTGCTCCTCTTTATTCGGGCGCTTTTGCAAAATTTCCTCAATTTTACGTTCAATCGGGCCCATCTTCGCCAGTTTCGCGGCACGTTCCCGTTCACGGTTCTGTTCCCGGATTTGCTGTGTCAAGGCAACAGTTCTTTCATCATCCTTCCGAAAGCGTCCATAGCCGACAGCGGTTTTCGCGCCGCTTCCGGACCAGGACAGCGCTGAACAGAGAGACGACATCACGGTTTCCAGGTCGTTGTCCGTGACGGCGCCACACGGAATGAGGCAGAAAAGCAGAGAAGTTTCCGGGGCGGTAGCCAGAAAAGGAACAGGCTCAGGAGAGCGCCAGTCGCCGGGCGGGTCACTCTCGGACCAGCCGGTATAGTGTGGCGTCATCACATCCGACTCGAGTTTCACAGGCTTTGTCGGGACAGCGTCCAGAAAACAGACGCCGCCCATATTGCCGGGGCCGCCTAGTAGACGCTGGACCGCATTATCGGGAATTGCCGGGTCGGAAGCTGTTTCCATCCAAGCGCGCACTGTTCCCTTGATCGAACTGCCGGGCAGGCAGGGGGTTCCCAAAGTTGGATGCCATGCAAAGCCGTTCTCGACAGGATGGCTGCGGCCAAGCCCGGTCACGAAACGAGTGTCCGACGTGAACACACAATATCGGCCTCCTCTTTGGCGGGTCATCCTTGCCGAACGAATCGCAAACTCGTTGATTTTATCAGCGGCGCCCAGCCCTCTTTCGCCTTTTTTGGTCGTAACGGTATTTATCCACTTAAGCTTGGGGCCTTCACTGTCTTTGTCTGGATTGCCCGCCATGCTCCATGTGGAATGTTGCACTGTCCACTGGTTGCAGAACTTGTCGAACCACAGGCCGGCATTTCCGTTGGCAGGACGCTCTTGCGGCGAGTTGGAGGCGTCCTTATGGAGCGGTCGTCTCACTCGCCATTCCCCTCGTCGGCAGGAAAAGATGCGCGGCAGAATTTCTTGTGCCACTCAAGCCAGGCCAAAGCTTCAATCTGGGCGCGCAGATAAAGTGATTGTTCTCCCATCATGATAGCGTCCAGGACATCTTCCCCGGGAGGATAAATACCTCCATCGTCACGGCAGAGCCATTTTTGCAGACTCTGATATAGTTCATAATGCGCTTTTTCACCGGCTGCTGCACGTTCGGTAGCCAATGCCTGTCCGAGGCCGTTCATTATTATAGCCGGCCCCAGACGGTCCACGTAAGAGCGGTACCGTTTTCTGAAATCGTCAGATTTATTGCTCAAGTGGTTGACACGTTCCATGGCATTTGCGGCTCGCTTTTGCTCAATCGTCCTCATCACCCTTTCTCCATATCTGGTCTTCGGATGGTTACCGCGAACCACCCTTGTCCTACCGTTTCGTTGCCGCCAGCCTGCAGGTACTGGTCCTGCCCGGGAAAAAGTTCGTCAAGAGAGTTGATGGCTGTTTCGCTGCGGCCCGCTATCAGGGCGTACATGAGCGTGTCCGCGGGCAGTGTCTCTTCATACCACAGATTTTTACTTTTTTTCGTTTCTTGCTCCAGCAAATTACGCGCCTGGACAGGAAGTCCATAACGCGCGAACCAGGAAAAATCATCGTCGTGGAGGATCGCAAGTTGGTGAGACAAACGCTTTTTTGCCTCTGGGTGGAGAATGAGAGGTTCAATGGTTTTTGCCAGATGCTCCAGCGGCTCGCTGCTGTTGACCGAGAACTGAAATTCTTCCAGAAACAGGTCGCCATCTCCGGTAGCCAGAACGGACCCGCGTGCAATGTCCGGGATTTTCGGGAGATTTTTCAGACCGGCTCTTTTAAGGTCCCGGCAATAGCGTTCTATGATGTGCGGGCATGTCAGCCAGCGGTAAGAACGGGAGAGACTGCGCACAGGAAGCAAAAGCAGCCGGGCATCGGCCACCAACAGGCTGCCAGCTTTATCCTGCATTCCGAAAAGGGCATCCCTTTTTTCCTCCGCCGAACTCGCCATCTTGTCCTTGAGCGCGCCTTTCAGGCTGGAACCCACGAGAACCGGGTAGTACGTTGCGGCTTCACGCGCTACCGGCAAATCAACGACACCCGTTCCGCGCCCGGTTCCGGGGTGGACAGGAGTTTCGGCCAACAGGCCGAGCATGGCTGTATTCATCATTTATTCTCCTTATGGGGTTGGCCAGATCCCGGGCGCCGCGAGACCGAATCCCCACTCTTGGCGCAACCCGATACGGATCAATCCACTCTGCCCGGACACGAATCTCATGAAACCATCCGGATCAGGGATCTTGCAGAAAAGTACGCTGCCGGGTGACAGCACGGAGCGAAGAGGCATCGGACGTCTCTTCATCGAATCCCAACCGCCTGCGCGTTGTGGACGGTCCTGGCAGGCGGAGACAACCTGGGCATTCCCCAGAGTTTTCAGCGCCTGCCTGCCAAAGCAAATATCACGGGAAAGATCAAGTGGTGTCAGGGCGATGAGCGCCACTTGACGGGTTTTCCTGATCTGGTCCAGAGGTACTTCAAGTGTCAAATTGGCTTCCCATTTTTTACATTCGGCAAGTCGGCTTTCTCCGCCCAGCGTTATCAGCCCGTCGAGAGGAGGCGTCCAGCTGGCTGGCAGTCCGCCAATCCTGATGCCGACAGAGACATTGTTGGCCGGACGGACATGTTGGCTGCTATAGAGCTGGCCTTCCTTGGCCGTGCGGGTACTGCCGTCCCGTTCCAGACCAGTTCGAGGCTCGAACGACCAGAGACATTGATCATGTACCAGACTATCCTGGGCAGGAATCTGTCCCTTGAGTATCTGTTGAATACCCTCGCAATTCAACCAGATTGCAGCCCCGGGTTTGAGCATCTCAAGTTTATCCGTCTTGCAGGCTATTTCCGGGAGTAGAATCTTATTGCCCAAGTCGCAGGCAACCTCCTCTCCGGGACGAAGAAAAACTTCCGGTTTCCAGCTCTCACCGTCGACACGACCGAGAACGTGACGGGGCATACGAAAAAGCGGTTGGTTATCGCGTAGTAGAAATGGACCATCCAGGGACAGAGTGCCAAGATCTTCCGGCCCGTCTCCGAGTACTTTGCAGAACTCTGCCGGCCACTGTCCATAGCCGTCCCATCCCATGCGCGATGCCAGTGCGGCCCGAATCGCTCCAGCCACTGTGCCGGGATAGGGAGGAAACAGGCTTTTGACGTTCTCCTGTGGGGTGTTGCCTACGGTGAACGGGGTTTCATTACGAAAGAACCATGTGTCCACCGGCTTGAGTTGAATACCGATCATCAGACAGACTCCTGCTCCTTTCGATCAGCCAGAAATCGGGCGAGCAGCACCCCGTCGACGCCTGATTGGCTGACAGTGGCATTTTCACTGTCGTTTGTCGTGCCATTGGTATCGCTTCTTCGCGCGGGTTTGAGAAGGTCCCAGACGATGGCCGTCAACTCCTTAGCGCGAGATTCCGCGCCGTTTTCCATACGCACTGCCAGACTATGATCGATTTCGGCATGAAGACAGGCACGAATGTCAATGTCCTTTGGAAAGCTATCCCAACTACCGGGTTTCCAATGCTCGCGGGAACAGAGGCGAATAAGCAAGTCACGTATTCGATAGACGAGCGCTGATGAAAGCCCCGGGGATGTCCGATCGACTTCAAGTTGTCTGGAAAGGGATTCGACAAGGCTAACGGCGTCAGTTTCGCCGCCGGAATCGGGACGTGTCCAGGTGGTGACCCACTCGCAGTATGGGCCGCCCGGTTTCAGCACGGATACCGCCAGTGAGTCCCGTCCATTGCGTTCTTTGGCAACGCTGTCAAGCAGTCGATGCGCCTCGCTGAGAATCTGGCTGAGCGGCAATCGTATGTGAGAGAAGACCACTGCAGCAGACAGGGTTGCTGTTGAGTGAGTATGGGTATCCGCAAAGGCATTCCGATATGCGCGCGACAACTCCCTTGCGCAAGCCATGGCGCCTGTTATCGGAAGCATGGCAAGCACATCATCACCTCCGGCATAGACTGTGTTGCCATTGTGCGTATCGACGATTTCGGGAACATCGTTGACAAACCTTGTCAATGCCTTGCTTACGCACTCACCTCCGAGTCGGTTCACCAACTGGCCCAACCGGTCGCCATCGGCAAGGAGAAGAGCATAGAACGCAGGGGGTGGCCCAAGGCGCTTGCCATCCTGGCCCTTGCTGTTGTAAAGGTGTTTCAATTTCCTGAGAAGAGTTTTACGCGCTTCCTGATCATTATCGGCCTCAATCGGACACAGGCGTTCATTTTCCACCGCTTCGTGTCGGAACCAGTTAGCGTCAAGCCGATAGAAGTCTCCTGTAACGCTGCTATCCGGCATCCACTTCGGGGTTTGGCGTTCGGACAGGACCCCGTCAGGCGCGAATTGTTTGACTTTTTCGGCATAATCCTTGGCCAGCGCTGAATCTTTTAGCGCTTCTACCCGACAAAGCCAGGGGCGGGCAGCAATATGGACTGTTGAAGACCAGTGCACCCGTTGCACATCCCAGCCGAGCGCCTGTTCGGCAACTCTGGGGAACAGGCGTTTTATCAGTGCGATGGCGCACAGCCGTTCATTGTCTCTCAGGTCCAGCTTGCCGACAGGTTGGCGGATGCGTTCCCAAAAATGGTCCTGAGCGTTTCTTGCCGAAGAACCGGTTGAGCGTACATAGCCTGAAAGTTCCTGCATATCAGACATGACGGTGCACTTGTCACCCGGCTCATCGGGCGGCCAGTGAGAACGCCAATGCTTGCGGCGGGCAAGAAGCCCGCCTTCGTCCATCCCGGCGGTCCATACTGTCTCCCAGAAGGCCTCTACCTGCCGGATCCATATTTCCTGCGTTCCGTCACCCAAATCACAGGCGTGGGCAACAAACTCCTGCCACACGGTGTTACAAATCCGCTCCCAGGCAGCCTCAAAGGAGGAAAGGGTGGCATTGGCGACAACTGTCGGTTCGCCATCGGTTTCGACCGAGAATCGGTTTGGCAGGGAGCCGACATTTGGCGGTTCGCCGTATCTCCTGCCCGATATCCACTGATACAGTGGATCGTTTTCAACAACAGACCGATTGATATGCCCACCGGCTTTCTTGACACCAAACATCGCATGCCCGGAGAGGAAAGAGAGGAGATACGAACTGCCCCACAAATCCCGTGTTCGGCGAGATTGTGAGACGAACCCCTGAACGGGTCCGAGCGAGATATCAAGGTACATCGTCATGGTTGTACCTCAACCGACCCGGAGAACTTCTCTTTACGCTTGTTCGCGTCAAGCAAACGGTTCAGAAAGTCGTGAATCGGGCCATAGAGCTCCGTTTCGTTCATCATCCTGATTTTTGTTCCATCCACCGAGATATAGCATTTCTCTTTGGGCAGGAACCACGCAGGCAGAAATGACAGAACCGCAACCGGAGTGTCACGGCACATATGAATGTGAATGAACAACGGGCTGGCACGGCGGTCGATTCCCTGACCGTGCGGAACAACCTGTTTCTTTCCGTAGTTGTGCGGCAGCCCGAACGCGATACGCCGAGGGTGCCGGTCAGGCCTACTATTTTTCATCAAGTCATGATCGTCCTTGAAATTTTGTTCCGATTCGACGCCGCCGAGGATCTTTTTGTTTCGACCCCAGCTGCGGTATCGCACCATCTCCCGGCCCACCAGATTCAGCATTGCCAAGGGCTCGGTCTCGCCACTTGACAATAGCACATGGCGAGTTTTGGCTGAAAAAGCCGTATATTCCGGGTATCCGGAAAGTGACTGCACATCAGGTTTGCTGCTCAGGGAAAGTATCCTGGCGCGCAAATCGTCCATGGATATCGGTGCATTCCAGCATGGCTTGTCGTTCATCAGGAGCGATTGAAGCATTATCGAACCATACCCTTTCCTGCTCTTTGCGCCCAGGCCGCCAAAGGCGCCAAGAGCGCCAAGAGCATCACGCAAAAGGGCAAGTTCCGCTTCGCAGAGGTCGCGGCAGTACAGGTGAACAGTGAATTTGAACGGTGCTTGCAGGCAGGCGCGAGTAAGCTGGCCTGCCTTTTTGTTCTTTCTACGACTACCAAAAGCCTCCATAACGCCATAGCCCAGATAACGAGCCCCGTCCTCGGCTGGTAGTACTGTGTCTGTTTTGTGTATCTCTGTCGGCATATGATGTCCTTGCACAAAGCGCATGTGGATACGGCCCTGCCCCCTGGTTGTATTGCCGAACAGTCTGTCTTCCTGACTCTGGATATCGGAGAGATCGCCGGCAAGCCGCGGCCATGCCAGCGCTCGCCACCAGAATCGTAGCGCCCCTTTGAAGCTCATCAACCGGAGCTCAGGTTTTTTAACATCGGCTCCGGCGCAGAACATCGGCGTTATGGTACGGTATGTCGCCTCAATCTTCGTCAGCATTGCCGCTATCCTCTCTATCAATCCAGAACGGCTCACCGGCCTGCCAGGGATCGGCCTCCTGTTGTGTCGGTGGACGGCGGTCAATCAGGCCGAAACGCTGCACCGGACAGGCGAGATCGCGTGCAGTGTTTGCCAGTTCTTCGGCCAAAAGCCCCATCAAGGTTGTTCCGCCTGTAATATTGACGAGGGTTTTGCCGACGCCAATAAAGTGGGCGCGTATATCATGCGCCTTTCGTTTGATTTCGGTTACACCGCCGTAAGGGTCGTCCAGCAGGATTGGCTCAATGCGGCCCGAATAGCCGGCGGCATTCGTCGCGCATTCAATACTGGATCGGGTTCCGTGCGAACAAATGACGATCAGTAAGGCGGGTTCGCCTGTTTCAGACCTGCACGCCTGCAGCGCGCTGAAAAGCACCCCGGGGCGCATTCCTATGGGACTGATCAACAGCGGGCGCTCCGGTTGTTCGCCAAGTGACAGGTTCATGCAAGGACAGCAGCGTAGCGTATTTTGCCAGTACGTCTTAACCTCAACGAGTATTTTTTCTGTCTTTTTGTCCCCGACGAGAGGACCCGGGCGCATTCCATGATGGGCATAGCCGTTTCGGATCTCCCGAAGTTTCCCCCAATAGCGCCCCAATTGGAACTGCTCTTGAGCAAGTCGTTCTTCGAAGGATTGATCTCCGGCGACTCTTTCGATTACGCCGAGAAGGTTGGCCGCGCCGCGCCGTGAATTATTGTAGTTGAGCCAATCTCCTGTTTGGCCTTTGGTCCACAGAACCCAGGAAACAGTCCATTCGCTCATAAGGCCAAGTGCAGTGGCGGTATGTCTGTGGTTCAGCAAGTCGTCAATATAGTCAGCCTGCCTTTTCAATTCACACCTGGTCAGTTGCACCCGCCCCTTCCACCCGTCTCCGGAAACCGCTAATTCGTAGGGGTAAAGGAATTTTTCGACGTGGTTGGCCAGTTCGTGACCGAGTGGCAGGTGGTAGCTATTCGAAAACAGCCTGCGTAGGGGTTTGGCGTGATCTTTTCGAACAATGCAGGCTTGCCGACCCAGCTCAAGCGGGAGCCCTGAAAGGTATGTGTCCGATATTTTTTCCAGATCCTCCGCTATCCTCTTTTCTGAATGGCTTTGTTTGCCGCCGTTAAGAATAACTGCCATCTGCTGTGCGCTTCCAGTATCAATGAATGATTGCAACGCATAGAACCAGCGCGGCAACTCCAAAAGGGGGCGCAGGTCCAAAAATGGGCTGGGTTCATTCCGTCGCAACAGACCGTACCATGCTCCTTTCACCCGCACATCATGAAGAGCAGAAACATAGAGTGTGACCATATAGGTGATGAACGAGAAATGCCGGAAACCATGGGTCACATCAACGGTGATTTCGACATTGTCGGGGATGGCTTTGGCGGCTTCTACCATATAGCCATTGATTTCTTCCCCGGTTTCACCTGCGGGCACCCGCACCAGTTTTGTTTTGCACAGACCGTCCAGTTCTGTTTGGAGCAAAGGCCAGTTTGCCTCTTCCGCTTCTGCTGTGCACAGCGCTACAACAAGGTCGGGTTGCTCGGATTTCTCAAGCAGCTTGTAAAGTGCAACAGGTGCAAGAATCGAATCGACTTTCCGGTCTTGAAGACAGTAACAGGCGGATTCCCGGGACATGCCGAGTACCGTCATAAGTACATGTTGTCGTTTCGTGGAGACCGCTTCGCTGATAGCCGTCCGTTCACTTCCGGTTTCCAGGTTGCGGCTCTCCCTCATAACGTACTCTCCAAAGTATTATGCGATGCGCGATGCCACCGCGAACAAACCACCCCCCTTGTGTGATGTTCTTCCGATCAGGAGAGGGCCTTGCCGGGCTGTAGCGAAGGTAAGTCGCAGGCGTCCTGAAAGTCCGCTTCCGGGTGTACATTCTATGCGAAGAACATCAATGGAGGTTGGTATTGGCCACCCTATACGCCGGAGTTCCGCCAGCACATCAGAACTCAGCGCCTCTTTACTTGATGATCTGCGACGGTGTCGGGTTACACGATAGTCGCTCACACTTTCCCATATTCGTGATGACACGAACAACGGGTCGTTATCAATGTCTGGCAACGAAGGCGACAGAGTCAGGTAACCTGCCTTGCCTGCGCGTAGTATGCTCATGCTGTCAAGGGCGCGCTCAAGCCGGGCATGGTCGCCAGCGATCTCCCGCCACTTTACTTTGTTGCGTTGCAGCAGGTTTGGGGCGATAAAGAGAAGACGTTTGCGCGGCAGGTCAGGGACGATGGTGATATGACGATGATCACCACTGCGGGCAGGCCCGCCATCGTCCTCATGGCCACTGACATAGCGTGAAATGTTCTGGCCTTGCGGCAGGGAATCTTGCACTCGGGCCAGCATGGCGCGGCGTGCGGCGCGAGCAACGAGTGCAGGTTCGGTGTCGTCCACAAGACCCCTATCAATCATAAAAGCCAGCACACCCGGTATCGGACAGGTTGGACGCATGAGGCCGAGTCCGGTATAACGACCGTTACCCAATAGCAGCGGCCCGGTTACCGGCTCTGCGAAGGTTATTGAGACATGCCACAGAGCCTTTTCGGGAAAGCGTGTGTTGACGGAAAAGGTTTCGGCACGTTCTCCCCGTTCGTCAAATGGTTCCCGCTGCACATGCACTGCTGTCGGTGAAACGCAGATATTCGCATGGCGCAGAGCCTGACGTACAGCCTGTGCCGCGTGCGACTCTTCACGTGCCCGCTCGTCAGCGCCCTTGATCTCTTTTCTTGTTCGCGCAGGATCAATTCGTCTCCGCTGCATAGTTGCAAGCGCAAGAGGGGTCACACTTTGCCAGTGGAGTCCGCTACGCTCATAGAATTTCGTCATGCTGTCGTTTTCCATACTCTGCAACTCGCCGAGAGCCGCATTGTCGGCGCTCCTCCAGACGACCTGTGCGAATGCCCAGGCAAGGTCGTCCGTCCGCAGTGGACAGGACTGCGGTACGTAAACCGCGAGGCGCCTGATCATCATGTCGGCATGGTCATGGCCGATTGACGGCAGGGGCAGTATGCGAACGCGCGCAGGCTTGTCTGCATTCGTGGCGCCCTGACCGATCAGATATCGTGCAACATCGCCAGTCCACCCCGGCATCACTTCACACAGTCTTTGTGCGGCCTGATTACGCGCTTCAGTAACGAGTGTCGCCGCCTTATCCAGCCGTCTCGGAGCGAAACCACCTTGAGCATCATGCCCGCGCAGGGCAAAGACGAGGCGATCGGGTGGTGCATTATAGGCAACATTCCTGAAAAGCGGCTTGGATGGCTGGACAAATAACAGCTTGCGGTTGGCGCCAAGGGGGCGGAAGCGGGCGCGCATCCCCTCGAATCGAACTTTGAGGCTTTGTCTTGTTCCCGGTTGTGGGCAGAGCATGTTTTGACCTGTACCACCACCAGCGGATGGACGATAAATGATGCCTCTATGATCAGAGAAACGTTTCTGTGCTTCGTCTACTCCGAGTATTTCTGCATTGGCCCAAGCCATATCAATTCCACGGCCGAACTGGTAAAGCTGTTCTGCCACCTTGCAAAGTGTCTTGGCCCATTGATCGCCGTCGCTAAAGAACCAGCAGTAGACAACCAGCGCAGGAGCCTCAAACAGGACAGGGCGGACGGATTTCCCGGTGCGGATGGACGCTACTGCTTTTTCGATGCTGGCGGCGTTTTTACCGGAAAGCGCAGCATCAAGATCGTTGTTGGGTACGAAATTAGTGTAATGTTGGCCAAGTTTCCAATGTTGGGTGGCGATTATTGGAGGGGACAACCGTTCCAGCCACTCCAACGCATCCCGTGCTTCTTCCGTCACGGTTGCACCCCTGGCTACTCCGGCCACCAGAGCTTGATACAGTCGTGCCGGTGATGGCGGCCAACCACCGCTACCATGGTAGCGGTCATCATGAAATTGCACGGTGATGAGAAGTGCACGCTCCATGCTTCAGGCTTTCTCTTTACTTCCTGGTGTCGTTTTTGGCTCGTTCCCTGTCGAACGATACTTCAAGATTCTCGCCCACACCAAAGGCTTTTGCGGCATCTTGAGCGAAAGAGAGAACGGAATCTGCATCCAGCGTGATCTCCTGTCGCGTTCCATCGCGGGCGACAGCCATCCAGTTTGAAATCGTATCCGGATCGGGGGTCAACAGACAGCCCTGACGAAGGAACCCTTCGAGCGGTGCAGTCGCTGCGACCAGCGCAAGCCCCAGCACGTAACATCTCAGCAATGGCGCTTCTTCCCCACTCAAACGGCGCAACGCAACCAGATTGACAGTAACGGTGCGGAAAATTTTACCATGAACCACGACCCCTCCGTGCTCGCCAGTCGCAGGAACATGCACGAAGCCGCGTTGCGCGAGTATGCTTTTCGTGTTGCCTTCCTGCCTTTTCTGTTCGGCTTCGGAAAACGTACCAAGCTCGGCATAGTTGACAGGTGGATTGTACTGGGCGGAGCGCTGAAGTTCGTCCACGTTCCAAGCGCGAATGACCGACTGCACAATACGCGGTAGCTTGGCGTGTGTGTCGCGTGAATCCCAGACCCCGAATACGAGCGAAGTTGGCGCTAGCCGTGCGATAGGCGTGGCATTGCCCTTATCAAGAAAGGCGCTGAAAACAGTTTTGGTTCTCTCTGCCAATGCGCTTGAGCGGACCAGGGCATCGCCCAGTCGGTGTCCGATCTGAAGGATGGAGATCGATTTGCTGTTTTCGGGACCATAGGTGAACGTCACTCTCGGTACAAGGGCGGCGTAAGGGTCCTCCTCAAAGATTGGCTCCATGCGGTTGGCCTGGGAGCCCACACTGTCCATGGTTACAACCCGGGTTCCGTCAGCGAGCCTGTCAATATTATAACCACCGCCCGCATAGGTGGGCGGGAAGACTACTGAATCTTTACCTTCTACAGGTATCAGGGTCTGGTGCAATGTTAGTGCGACCGGACCGGCGCGGTCGTTAGCGCATTGCTCGGCAAAATCGGTATTAAATTCGGTCATGATGGCGATGTCTCCTCAGTGACATGGGTGATGCAACGGGCTTGCCCCTTCTGGCTGGGCCAGTCCAGGTGCATGATGAAAAAGCGAAACAGCATTCCCGGAATCGGTCTGTTCTCCGAACCGAGAGCCGCGCGCAGAAAGATGGGATCATACAGATTTCCATCCGCCGAACCAGCGACGCCATACCCGTATTCCAATTTTTGGCGCCGCAGCGGTCTGGCGTTGGTCAGACCGATAGCTGCCAAAAGCTCAACTATGGGGTAGCCGCGCATGATTATCTTTCTGTTTGTTTGTTTGTGTTCGTTAGGCGAGAAGCCAGCGTCAATAGGCACATAATCGCGTCGCCAGTCGAAACGGAAACTGCTCGTCTGCTCGGCGCCAAACGAAAAGGGATCATGTGCATGAGCGACTGCTTGGCCGCGAATCAGATCAAGCGCATCGCGCGCCAAGCCCGCTCCCGGATAGCCGCCGGAGCCGGCCCAGAATTTGACCCTGTCGCGCCCCGTCCCATTCTGGTTGCCCCAGTGATCAATCACGATGCTCCTGCCGCTGCCATCGCTAAGACGTGCCGGCAGGACGTCAGACCCGGTGTCCTTGAACGGAAATACGCATGATCCTGTCTTTGTTTTGATCCTCCACTTGTCGGTACTGTGCTGCGATGCAGCTGATGCAAAGGACGTAATCGTAGCCTTGTCCAGGAAACGCAGGACGCGCTTGATCGGATCGTAGTTGCCTCGCGTAGCAAGGCGGAAGCGAATATCGGACGAGATCCGCCAGTCGAAAGAACCGCGAGCATCGCCAATCAGGATGTCGGCGCCTTCAAGAAAGCCCAGGCACGCGAATACCTGACCGGGATTGGTAAGATCAACAGGAATTGACGCCTCAGCCATCAGCTTTCTTCGTCAAGACGTCTTGATGCGGCTTGGTCGGCAGCGCGCAAAAGCGCTTCCCACCAGGCAAGCCCCCAAGGCCCCCACTCTTTTTGCAGACGTGCAAAGCGCAGAGCAATCGAATGTGCGCGCGACTCCGCCACACTCGGCGGTAAATCATCGTAGCCTTGAGTGTCCAGAGATGGCCGGGCGCGACCGTGGTGTGCAGCGATCAAATGCAGTGCGAGCTCGAAACGTCGACTGGTACAGTCCATCCCGTCAAGACCGTATTTCTCGGCGTCAAGAACGGACTTGATTTCATGCCGGAAGCCGTTCAGCCGAAGAAGGTCAACGGGACCCGAAGTCTTCGCGTAGGGTCCGCCCGAGTGTTCTGCATTGAAAGCCCGCTGCCAGCGCGGGGCGCTTTTCCCGTCATCATGATGTTGTGCAGCGGCGACCAGCATGGTCTTGTCTGCGCGATCAAGTCCAAGCGCGTCAGCGATACGCGCGGCCTCCTCTCCTGCCCATCGTTGGTGTTCATCAAGCCGTTGCGCTACGCGGGCAACTGCCCGGGCGTTCTCGCTCAGCCCTCCGCCCAATCGTTTCCAGATGACCAGACAGGACACCGCCTCGCCCTCGGCAGATAAAGCATAGGGAATGTGAAGGACATTCCGCCATTTGCCAGAGTGGCAAGTGTCACTCCGAGAAAGTGAATATCCTGCCTCGGGCAGTGCTTTCACCATGAGGCCCCATGGGCTATCGGCCGAATTATCGTGCGGGTTGCCCCAATTGTCTTCAATTGTCAGAGACCGTTCTTGAGTACTGTCATTCAACAGGCCGTTCTCCAGACCGCCAATTCGGGCATCCATCACTAGTTGTTTGTTAGCAAGACTTTCGATCAACTTTTGTTTGTTCTGCTTTTCGACCTCTACCAGACTCAGGGTATGTACATGACGGTTGGCGCGGTCAAGAACGAAGGCAATCGGGCTGTCGCGTGTGAGGGGCGCTAAAAGATGGACGTGGTCAGCCGTACTCTTACCTTCGGGAAAACCATCCGGGCCAGAGACGTTTTCAGCGGAATCCGTTCTCCAAAATTCCGCCAAGCATCTGCTCGCACGCTTCTTTAGCCAGTCCGCAACACGCTCGGTTTCGGTCTCAAGAAGTTCTACTGTCTGTGGTGGCGCTGTCGTAAAGAATGCCCGGACGTCTTGGGGTACCGGGACCGGGTCTCTCGTTTTTTCGGCATGCATCCGGAAACGCAGTGGCAGGTAGCGACGCCAAACCACGGCGGTTTGGGGCTGCTCATCAGCCCATCCTCGCAGCCACGGCGTGATCTCAGGACGACCGGTATGGTTTTCAAGAGATGTCATGGCCCAAGCATCAACGAGGGGGCGAGTGATTGCCGGATAGATGGGCACATCCTTTGATCCAGCGGCGATCCGCTTACATTGGGCCGGGTCACAAGCGAGATCCAGCAAGGCGCCCGGGCCAGCTTGATATCCGTCAGCATAGTTGCCCGGAAGTGCTTCAAGCAGGGTGCGAACAGCCTGATGCCTGATAGTACTGTTGTCAGTTTTATTGTTTGTCGGGTGGTCCTGGTCAAGCACCAATACTCGTGACTTGACTGTACCCTTGCGATTCACACGGCCAAGCCGTTGTACCATACGCTCCCACGATACGAGGTCGCAGACCATGTGGTCGGCATCAAGGTCGACACCAACCTCGGCGGCTGAAGTCGCGACAAGAAACACAGGCTCGTTGTGTTCGACTTCGGCATCGCCAACCAGACCATATTTTCGTAACTCTTCGGCAGCCTGCTGTCGCTCATATACTCTTCGCCCGCCGACAAAGAGAATGACATGCGGTTGAGTCTTCTCTTTATTTGCCCACTTGCAAAGACTAAGTGCCACTTTTTCGGCATCCTTGCGGAGGTCGCAATAAATTACAACGCGAGGCGGCCTCCCGGTGGCGGAGGGCCATAACTGAATCAGACTCTTGGCGCGCTCGGCGAGAGCCTGATCAAGGTGCGCACGCTCTGTGAGATTTTCGAACGTCAGGCTCTTACACGCATCCAGCCGCAAGCGGACGGCTTTGTCTGTCATGTCGTCCTTGTTCAGGCGAAACGGTATCGTATAAGAGCCGTTGCCCAGCGTGGCCGACAGGGGGAGTACGCGAAACGGTGGTGGAAACCTGACACAGGCAGATGGGCCGGAAAATTTTCCGGCCTCGCGACCTGTATTGCTGGCCGAACAAATAGTCCTTCCCTCCTCAATCGCTTTGAGCAATCGCTCGAAGGGGTAGCAGAGATGGGCTTCATCCAGGACGAGTAGTGAATCGCAGCCCAGCAATCCTGCCGCGTAGGGCCTCATACGGCGAGAGAGGCCATAGCCCTCGAAAAGCAGCCGCGAACCTATCATGTCCAGAGTGCCGATGATGATCGCTGGAATTACCGGGTCGGCCATCCACTCACGGTTATCTACGTGTTGCCCACGCAGGGTAGAAATAGGCAACGGCCTGTTGCCCAAGCCGAGAAGCGTCCGCAGTGGCGCAAGCCTGGCATTTTCATTCAGGACTTGCCTCAACCGCTCGGCGAACAGGGTTGCCTGATCAACTACAGCACGGCGATCAACGATATAGACAAGGCGCCGGGGCAAGGCTGCATGCGACGCTCGGGCGAGCAACCAGATCACCATCACGGCGGTTTTCCCGAGGCCGGTGGGGATGTCAACCGCTGATGGTAATGCGCCCCGGGCGAAATACTCTTCGAACAGTCGGCGTTGCCACAGAAAGGGTTGATGTCCAGTCAGCTTCTCGAATGTATCCGCAAACTGGAAGGGGGATGTCACTGTTCAGGCTCTGTTGTCAGGTGTTGTCTGGGCTGTAGTATTTGATCTTGATTGGGCGCAGCGGCTTTCCCCGGGTCAAACGGTTTTCCGTCCAGCCATAATTATGACACTTCGGATCTTCATCCGTTTCGTTTCCTATAATGATTCTGCTCGTTACGCATAATTTGCTTGCAAACACAAATCTAGGGTAATATGGCTAGTCGGTACTGTCAACCGCAAGCGGTCATTTAACAATCGGATCGCTGTTGTATGCTTTGCCGAGGCCGAAAAGTTCTTTTACAATGTATTTCTTTCCCCTCACTCTACTAATCTTCCAAGTGTTAGAGTAAGGATGGCCAGACCCAAAAGCACGGCAAAGATTTGACCGGGGCGTAGCAATGGCGGATAGACAACCTGATCAACCAGCCTCTCCAGTGATCGCTGATAAAGATCCGCTGGTTCCGGCCAGGATGGTGAACGAATTCGTCTACTGTCCACGCCTCGCCTATCTTATGTGGGGTCAGGCGGAATGGGCAGAGACCGGAGACACTGTTGACGGGCGGCGGGTGCATACCCGAGTTGACCGTGCCAGTAAGCCGCTGCCTGATCCCGAAGCCTTGAAGTCCGACGATACAAAGGTTATCAGCCGTTCCCTTACTCTCTCATCGGACAAGCTTGGTGTGGTTGCGAAAATTGATATCGCCGAGGCTCAGGATGGCGTGGTCACACCAATTGACTATAAGCGCGGCAAGCGTCCCCATGTGGCGAAGGGCGCCTATGAACCGGAGCTCGTCCAAGTCTGTCTTCAGGCTCTGCTACTTGAGGAGCATGGCTATATGGTTGAGGAAGGCGCCATCTGGTATGCTACGAGCCGCGAGCGTGTCCGGGTTGTACTTGACGAAGAGCTCCGTCTTACTGCCAGAAAAGCAGTAGCCGGTTTGCGTATGACCGTCGCTCACGAATGTATCCCGCCACCATTAATGGACAGCCCCAAGTGTCCGCGATGTGCCCTTGTTGCAATTTGTCTTCCCGATGAAATGAGTTCGCTTGGAGGATCGAATTTAGCGCCTCGTCCTATCGCGGTTGGTACGGACGAGGCGCTGCCGATGATCGTCCAGTCGCAGCGGGCGCGGGTCACCAAGGCAGGTGAGACACTTAAGATTGCCGATGAGGAACAGGGCGATACCACCGTGCAGTTGAACGACATTTCCGAGGTAGCGCTGTTCGGCAACGTTTCCATTACCACGCCTGCACTTACTACGTTGATGGATCGTGAAATCCCGATTGCCTTCCACAGTCATGGGGGCTGGTTTCGGGGCGTTGCCCACGGCATCGGTCACCGCAATGTTGAAGTACGCACCGCGCAGTACCAGCGCAGCTTCGACTCTCGTTTTTGCCTGGATTTTTCCCGTAGCCTGGTCGCTGCCAAGATTGTTAATCAACGGACTATTGTGCGTCGTAATTGGCGTGGCGACCGCGGTCAGCGCGAGTTGGTTCTCAACCGGCTGAACGCCGCGCGAAGGACGACCAGGGTCGCAACCTCGACAAGCATATTGCTGGGTGTAGAAGGTGATTCGGCAGCAACCTATTTTCGAGCGTTCGCTGACCTGTTGGCGTCGCCCGGCACCAGGAAGCTGCCGGAAGAAGAGGGTGACCTCGCGCCGTTTCGCTTCAAGGCCCGTAACCGTCGTCCCCCGACCGACCCCGTGAATGCCATGCTGTCGTTCGCCTATGCTATGCTGACACGCCACTTCACCGTTGCGCTTGCTACTGTTGGACTTGATCCCTACAGGGGGTTTTTTCATGCTCCGCGCTACGGAAGGCCTGCACTGGCTCTTGACATCATGGAGCCGTTTCGCCCGGTCGTTGCCGACTCGGTCGTGCTTTCGGTGGTTAACACCGGAGAAATTTCTCCGGCGGACTTCGTTAGCGCCGCTACTGGTACTTCTCTGACGCCCGCTGGACGGCGTCGCTTCGTTGGCGCTTTTGAACGCCGCCTCTCACAGGAGACTACGCATCCATTATTTGGCTACCGGCTTAGTATGCGTCGGCTCTTCCTCCTGCAGGCGCGGCTCTTGTGTCGTCATCTTCTGGGAGAACTGCCCAGCTACCCGCACTACCTTCCCAGATGACAGGCACTTGATATGAGTGATGAGCGTACATACATTGTTAGTTACGATATTTCTGACCCCCAGCGCTGGCGGAGTGTCTTCAGAGTCATGCAGGGTTTCGGAGAAAGGCTTCAGTTATCAGTGTTCCAGTGTCGGCTGTCACGCAGACGTTGTGCAGAGCTGGAGGCCAAATTACGTGAGCTCGTCAAGGCGGGGGAAGACCATGCCTTGGTGATTGACATCGGACCGGTGGATAAGACTGAGATTGCTGTTATGAGTATCGGCAAGACTTTCAAGAAGATTGAGCGTCAGGCAATTGTTGTATAGATTTTGCTGTCGCACTACTTTTCACGAATTTGGCGCTTGGCTCAAAAACAGTTTTTATCAATCTTGCCGATTTGTTTCGAGTGGTGAGTCAATGCACAAAGAATTGGGGCCACTCGAAACACCACATCCTGTTGAAAATACATTATTTTGTAGTAATGCCTTAAGTATGCAGATTGTCAGTTGGCGCTTGGTGGTATGCGAATTTACTAACCGCTCGAAATTAGCCAGATATTGCCTTATTTCTCAAATAGCTGTATGGTGTCTGTATCCGGGGCTTCCATGCCCCGGCCTCATTGAAGCAGCGCTATCGCCGGGCGCAATCCCGCGCTGGCAAAAGGTATCCGGGGCTTCCATGCCCCGGCCTCATTGAAGCAGGCAAAAATGCGAAATATCGCAACTGACGCGCAATGTATCCGGGGCTTCCATGCCCCGGCCTCATTGAAGCGATAAATTTCGAAGACCCGGATTTCCACAAGAGCGACATCGTATCCGGGGCTTCCATGCCCCGGCCTCATTGAAGCCAGAGGTAAAAAATGAACAAAGAAAGAATTGAGACGCGGTGTATCCGGGGCTTCCATGCCCCGGCCTCATTGAAGCGCCACAGAACCTCTGCAGCTTTTCAGCTCGGTCGCAGGGTATCCGGGGCTTCCATGCCCCGGCCTCATTGAAGCCTCACTGAAAACCGAGTGTACTGGGTGACCCCCGGTAGTATCCGGGGCTTCCATGCCCCGGCCTCATTGAAGCGGTCACATGGATCAGCACATGACAGCCGGTTTGAACGACGTATCCGGGGCTTCCATGCCCCGGCCTCATTGAAGCATGACGCGATTGAGGAAGTGGCTCCCGGACTCGACGCTGTATCCGGGGCTTCCATGCCCCGGCCTCATTGAAGCGAGCAGCCGTTTCAACAAACTCACCAACGATACGCCCGTATCCGGGGCTTCCATGCCCCGGCCTCATTGAAGCCTTTACGCCTCAATCTGGTGATAAAGAGCCATATCCTGTATCCGGGGCTTCCATGCCCCGGCCTCATTGAAGCCTATCGCCAATCCAGGAACTATCTCCGGCACTGATTAGTATCCGGGGCTTCCATGCCCCGGCCTCATTGAAGCGGGGGGCGATATGGGGCGATTGGAGCGCAATTGTCACGTATCCGGGGCTTCCATGCCCCGGCCTCATTGAAGCATGAGATGTCGGATTCACCTATCCCTGGTCCTGCATCGTATCCGGGGCTTCCATGCCCCGGCCTCATTGAAGCCTGGACCTTATTACGCCACCGGATTCAGTATTATCCAGCATCAGGATTGTCGGGCATCCTGATATTTCGGTCCTGTTGGAGATACCCCTCATTCTTCAGAATTATGTTTTTCCTTATTATAAAAATGCTATCATTTTTATAAAATCGGCATTAAAAACACGATTTTCACCCTTTTTTAGTCCTTAAATGGACAAATTCACCCTAAAAACAGCAATTACAGCCTGTATGACACGCTGTATCCACCGATCATGGGCGTTATCCCGTCGAATCATGCCCGGATCGCGCTCCTTGTGGTCGAAAACAGGCACAAGGAGCGCGATCCGGGCAACATTCAAGATGCAAAAAGCTGTACCACCCATTCTATCCATGCCGCATTTTCTGTGAGTACCAGCAGGCAAAGTTGCCGACACTCGGCTCCAGCGCCGAGAATCTTCCCTGGACAGCATAGGGGGATTGCATGCCGGCCTGCTGTCGCTCCAGCGCGGGAATATCTTCGTCAATGGCAAGGTCGAAGCGCTGGTAGTACATCCCTGCTTTTTCGCGAAAGTCGTTGCGCCGGATTGTTTCGGGCGGGAAGCAGACGGTCTGTACCACGCGAGTGGATTTCGCCGTGATCGGGTAGACATGGTAGAGCCACATGCAGTCCATGCTGGCGGCGAAGGTCAGGTTGGGATAAACCCAAGTATAGCGTATTCCCTTTCTTTCCTTTTCGCCGAGGGTCGAGATCACCGGAAAGGATCGAGTTTGATTTTCTTCCAGTAACGCGGGGTTGCCGGAGGTTTCGCCAAACTGGGTGGTGTACTCCCCGATGACTGCATCAGCCGGTTCGGGTTCGGGGTAGTAATGATTGATCGACTGCGGATGTACAAAGGGCAGATGGTAGTATTCGTTGAATACTTCGATAAACAGTTTCCAGTTGCAATGCACGTCGAATGTGCGCCTGCGGCTGATGACCAGATCTCCCGGCGACCACGGCGCGTGAACCTGTCCGAAATCCCCTGTCCAGTCTGTCAACGTAACAGGATTCTCTTCCAGTCCAAGAAAAACAAACCCGTCCAGACTGTCCACGTGGAATTTTTTCAGGCTGTGCTGTTTTTCCTGGAAACCGGCGGCGGTTTCCATTCTTGGAGCGGAGAGCAACCGGCCCTGCGTATCATAACTCCAGCCATGAAACGGGCAGACCATGACCCTGCAATTGCCGGTGCCGGTCATGATGCGGCTGCTTCGATGGAGGCATGAATTGGACAGGGCTTGCAGTTTCCCATCCTGATCCATGACCACCACAATCGGTATACCGGCAACCTCTATGGCCTGATAGTCACCCGGATTTTGCCATTGATCCTGCCTGCCGATAGCGAACCATCCTCGTCTGAACAGGCAATTCACTTCATGCTCCAGCCAGCCTTCATCGTGGTAACACCCGGGCGGCAGGGTCAGGGAAGAGGAAAGCGGATAGCGTACTGCGACGAGAGCCTGTTTTATACGATTTATGCGATTTATGGAGGTTTCCGGTGACATCAATGACCACTCTCGTCAGGCAGAAAACCATAAAACAACAATAATACGATAGCGAGCAGCGCTGCGGTAACTAGTATCATTTGTCCCACCGACCAGGATACGAGCAGAGCACAGGATTGTTTGGGCATTATTGACAGTACCCGATATGAACAAGATAATCAAATCCTTGAAACAGTTAACGGAAAGAAAATGCAGGCAGCGGCTCCAACCGGGAACAGGAATACAATTTACCGATCGGAAGAGAATAATGTCTACCATGGAAACTCGCTGGAACTCATCAAGGATGTGCAGGACGAGTCAGTCCATCTGATTCTCAGTGATATCCCCTATGGCATTGGAGCAGAAGACTGGGATGTCTTGCACCGCAACACAAATTCTGCATACCTCGGGTCCAGCCCCGCGCAAAAAAATGCGGGAGCGATTTTTCAGATTTTTCAAAAGAGAGGGAAGCCAATCAATGGTTGGTCGGAAGCAGATCGTAGCATTCCAAAGCAGTATCAGGAATGGTGTGCGTCTTGGGCTCCTGATTGGTATCGGGTGCTAAAGCCAGGAGGCAGCGCTCTGGTTTTCGCGGGACGGAGGTTGGCGCGCCGATGTGTTTGTGCAATGGAGGATGCGGGTTTTAGTCTTAAAGACAGCCTGGCGTGGATTCGTACACAGGCGCCACACAGAGCGCAACGGCTAAGTGTGGTTTACTCTCGTCGCGGTAATGATAGTGCCGCCGAAAGATGGGAAGGTTGGAGGCTTGGTAATTTACGCCCAAACTATGAACCTGTTTTGTGGTTCACAAAACCATACAAGATCGGAACAACAATAGCGGACAACGCGCTGAAGTATGGTGTCGGAGCATATAATGAGAGAGCCTTCCTTAAATATGTTGATGAGCCTGAAAACATTATCCGATTGGGTTTACAAAAGAATGAAGGAGGAATGCATCCTACGCAGAAGTCTTTACGATTGATGATGGCCCTTATTGATCTTACAACTCTTGAGGACCAAATGTTTCTTGATCCTTTTGCGGGCAGTGGTTCAACACTGGTTGCTGCCAGGATGCTCGGCCGCAGGTATCTTGGTTTTGAGGCTGTTTCTGAATATGTCGAAGTATGTAAACAACGTTTGGCGCCAGATCTCTTTTCGTATTAGGACAGCCCCATAATCAAATTGTCTGATACGGCCTTGATTGTTTTTGTTCGGGCATCTGTCCTGTAAAGTTTGATAAGCTGTCTGATGGCCTCTTCATGGTCAAGTTTCATCAGAGACTCTCTTTGGTCAGCATAATATTTCAAGGCACTCTCCCTGGAGATTTTTATACTTTCTTCAGTTGCAATTTTTTCGGTGCGCCAAAGTTCTTCAACCGGGTATCCAGATTGAAGTATCGCACGATTTACGGTAAGCCAATAGGAACTGGCGTCCTTCGATGGGTGCATTGCCTGAATCGTTTCAAAAACAGAACGTAGTAAACTGACGACCTTGTCCTTATTTTCTGTTTCTCGCAATCGCGCCAAAACCTCCAGATGAGAATAGGAAAAGATGCAAACATTCCGCGTCACAGCCTGTGCATATATTTGACTTGTGCGGTAAGGTAGCTGATAAAGGGGCAAACTATCATTGCGAAAGGCCTGCCCCGTTTCCAGTTATCCATTGCCTGGACCTTGAAATCTTTTTGATTTTTGGCTGTTCGGCTCAGACGAAATGCTTTCGCATCCGCAACGAAACTATAGTCATCTGCCGCTGCTTCAACATCAGCAGAGTCAGACCGCCCGGATAATACATGACTGGTCAAGCCAATGTGTGTAAAGCATGCGGAGATAAGAGCATCTGTATACTTTGCATATAATTTTTCTTCGCTTGAGTCATGCCTGTAGGATTCGGGGATAGCAGAACAGAGGCGCAAGTGATCCAGTAAGGCAACGGAACCATCCTGTTTGATTTCGTCTGACAACGCAGACTTAACACGTGATGTGTCAGAGCTAAAATAGCCACTTATAGTAACTATTTCACGTATCCAATTTTGTCGCCTTGCTATGGCGAGGTCAGAGACCACTTTATTCATAATAATTTTTTGTATTCGTCTTCAGCGCTCAAGCAGGCTCATATCGAAATTCAGCAGAAACTCTATGCAACAGTCTCATCAAATTACCCGTCAGGCAGAAAACCATAAAACAACAACAGTACGATAGCCAGCAGCGCTGCGGCAATCAATAGCATTTGCCCTACCGACCAGGATACCAGCAGGGCATAGGATTGCTTGCGCGCTATGGGTGTCAGGGCCGCTACCATACCCGTGAGCATTGCCATCAAGCCCTGATTCAGACGGTTGGCAAATACAACAACACAGCCATAGAGCGCCGGCCAGAGTTTCCGGTAAAGCCACTCACTGTCGAGATTGGTGGATTTCAGTTCGGGTGGATACAGGCCTTTCAGTTGCAGCCAGATAAATGCCAGCGCCGAGAAAAACAGCAGCTGGGTTTGTTCGACGACATGGGGAATATCGAATGGCGCGTAATCCACCGGGAACGGCAGATGGTGATACAGAAGCCAGGGATAACAGCCGATAAAAATACACAATAAGGCGGCTATCGACATCGCGGCCAGCATGTGCGCGGGGGCTTCTTGCGGGCGTTTCCCGCAATCATGGGCGAAAAAGGCAAAGTAAGGTATTTTGATGCCGGCATGATGGAAAACTCCGGCGGACGCGAACAGCATGGCCAGCCATACCATTTCATGATGTTCAATCAGTAGCGCCGACATGACCATGGACTTGCTGACAAAACCGCTGAACAGAGGAAATGCCGATATCGAGGCCGCGCCGACAATGCACAGTCCTGTGGTCTTGGGCATGGAGCGCGCCAGACCACCCAGTTCGGAACCGCGCATTTCCCCGGTGCGAAACAGCACGGCCCCCATCGACATCATCAGCAGACCCTTGAAAATGACGTCGTTGAAAGCATGCGCCACCGCTCCGTTGACCGCCAGTTCGGTGCCGATACCGATACCGCAAATCATGAAGCCTATCTGGTTGATCATGCTGTAGCCGAGTACACGCCGCAGGTCGTTTTCGATCACGGCAAAGAAAATCGGGAAACAGGCCATAACGGCGCCGACATAGACCAGCAAATCGAGTCCGGTGAATGCACGCGCCAGCGCATAGACGGCCACCTTTGTTGTGAATGCGCTCAGGAACACTGTACCGGAAGCGGTGGCTTCGGGATAGGCGTCGGTCAGCCAGTTGTGCAGGAATGGAAATGCGGCCTTGATACCGAATGCCAGTAACAGCAATTTCGCGCCGGGATGATCAAGGTCCAGCGAGCCTACCGCAATATTGCCGGTTTCATGCAGCATGACGAGGGCGCCGCTCAACAGCAGCGCTCCCGATACAACCTGAAAGATCAGGTAACGCAGGGCGGCGCGCACTGCGGTCGGCGTACGTCTTGCGGTGATAAAGAAAACCGACGTTATGGCGAGGCATTCCCAGAATATGAAAAAGGTCAGCCAATCGCCGGCAAATATCACTCCGAGCGCGCTGCCGGGGTAGAGCAACGCAACCGCCTGCCGGGTGCGGTCGTTGACGTGCCAGGCATAAATAATGGCAATGATCGCGGCGATATGGAACAACACGCCAAAAATGAAACCCAGCCGGTCAACCTGAAACAGAATCAGTTCCAGATGCGACCATTGCACGATCCAGGAAAAGGACTTATCCAGTGTAACCAGGTTGAACAGCCCGATGACCGGTGTCGCCAGCATGATGACCTTGCGTAGTGTTCCGTGAACCGACAGGCTTAAGGCTGCGCCTGCCAGGAAAATGAGAAACGGAGTGTTGATCATTGCGACCCTTCCCCCGATTCCGGCCTCGAATACAACTCGGGTTCGGAGTCGTAATAATGCTCATCACGCATGAGCGGCTTCCTCATCCAGCTCGCAACGAGCACCAGCGCCACGCAGGCAACAAAGCCGAACAGGGTATGAAAGCCGAAAAAGTTCCACCAGTAGTCGCCGTGCTTGCGCACAATGAGGTCAAGCAAAAGTACGATTGCACACAACCCGAAAAAAATTGCCAGTCCCTTGCGCACTGCTCCTGTCAGCTGGTTGAATTTATCGATTAGCCTGTTCATTGATTACCGGTTACGCCACAACTTGTTGAATAAATGCCGCGATGTCATCGGCAACGAAGAATAGCGCAACGCTTGCTGACGCAGTCGCCACAAGCGGGACAATCAGCGCGCGGCGGTTTTCCATACACCGCCCGGGATTTTCTTCTTTCAGAAAGAACGCCTTGAATGGAATGGCGGTCAGATAGTACACGTTCAGAAGTGAACTGATCATCAATACCGCGAGCAAGGCGATTTGCCCTTGTTCCAGGACACCCAGGGCCAGATACCATTTACTCCACAAGCCGCCTGCCAGCGGCAGCCCGGCCACCGACAGCGATGCCACAAAAAATGCGGCAAATGTCCACGGCATGGAGCGCCCCAGTCCATTCATCTGCGATACCTTGCTCTTGCCGGCAAGTACCATGATGGCTCCGGCGCAGAAAAACAGGGTGATCTTGCCGAATGCGTGCATGGTGATATGCAGGGCGCTACCGACCATGGCCATGTGGTTGGCCGTCAATGCTCCCAGTACGATATAGGATAATTGACTCACGGTGGAATAAGCAAGGCGTGCCTTCAGATCATCCTGCCGCATGGCGATAGTCGAAGCCAATAGTATGGTTACCGCCGGGATCCAGAGGATCAGGTCGTGCAATGGCAGGGATTGCAGCGTGTCGAAGCCGAAAGTGCAGGCGCTGATCTTGAGTATGGAAAACACGCCTGCCTTGACGACCGCCACGGCATGCAGCAGGGCGCTGACCGGCGCCGGCGCGACCATGGCCCGCGGCAGCCAGCGGTGGAAGGGCATGACAGCGGCCTTGCCGATACCGAACAGGAACAGGAATACGAGAACCGCGACCAGGGATGGCGGGGCTGCGGACAACACGCCCCCGTATACGAACGAGATCCCTTCGCCGTAATTGCCCACCAGTACGATCGCGAGCAGGAACGGCAGCAGGGAAGTGGTCAGCAATACACCCAGATAAACGCGCCCTGCCGAGACGGCAAGCGGGGTGCGACTGTGCGTGACAAGAGGCCAAGTACAAAAGGTCAGTATCTCGTAAAACAGGAACAGGGTGAAGAGATTTTCGGAGAAAGCTATGCCCATGACACTGCTGATAGCGATACAAAACAGGGCATGGAAACGGGTCTGGTGGCGGTCGTCTCCCGCTTTCAGGTAGCTGATGGCATAAACCGAAGTGATTGGCCATAACAGGCCGGCGCTGAGCGCAAAGATCAGACCCAGTGGTTCGACATGAAAAGCGATGCGCAGACCGGGCAGTATTTCGAGCAGAACCTGTGCCTGGCCATAGCGATCCCGATACAGGAACAGGAAGACGAGCAAGATCAGGGTAATGAGTCCGGTCAGGACCAGCGCGGCATCCCGCGCCGCGGTTGTCTTTCTCAAGGCAACCACTGCACAGGCGCCGAGCAATGGGAACAGGGAGCACAAGCCGGGCAGCATCCCCTCGAACATTATTCAACCACTCCGGGCGCGGCGTCGACCAGACTGTATGCGGCAAGGTCAGCGAGTCCGGTCAGCCAGTTTGCATTGAGTCCGAACCAGACCGCAAGAGCCGTCACAATGACCAGTGGGAACCACTCGACGAAGTGGATTGCGGGCGGCTGTGCGGCAAGCTCCGGATGCGCCGGTTTTGCCCATAGTACTTCCACGATGCGCCAGATATAAGAGGCGCTGGCCAGAGAACCCGCCAATACCGGTATCGTCAGCCACCACGCTCCCTTGTCTATGACCGCGGTCACCAATACCCATTTACTGACAAAGCCGGTTGTACCGGGCAGGCCGATCAGGCTGAGGCCGCCGAACAACAGGATATAGCAGGCAAAGTGATGATCATGGGCGGCGCTGCCGAGATGCTTTATCCTGGCCGTGCCGGTCCTCGCAACGAGAATCCCGACAGCCATGAAGATCATCACCTTGACGATCGAGTGATTGAACAGGTGGAGAAGCGCCGCAGCCACCCCGGCCGTTGTGCCGAGACCGATGCCGACCACAATATAGGATACCTGCGCCACGCTGGACCAGGCAAACATCCGCTTGAGGCTGGATTCACGCAGCGCTATGACGGGCGCCAGGAGCATGCCGAGAACGCCGCAGACGATCAGTACATGGTCCAGCGGCATGGCCAGGATACTGAGATCGACGCTGAACAGGTCATGCAGGAAACGCAGCAATACATACAGCGCAACCTTCGTCGCTGTCCCGGACAATAAAACGGTGACCGCGTCGGGGGCGTAGTTGTAGGCGTTCGGCAGCCAGTCATGCAACGGGAATATGGCGCACTTGATGCCGATACCGATGACAAAAAACGACAACGCCATGATGATCGTTCGGTCCGCTCCCTTTTCGGCAATGCGTCCGGCCAGATCGGAAATATTCAGTGTCCCCGTCTGCATATACAAAAGTCCGACCGCGAGCAGTACGAATGTAGCGCCGACGGCGCCGGTAATCAGGTAGCGGTATGCCGCGAGCAATGCCCTGCTGTCGCGACCGCAACCAATCAGCACGTACGTTGCAAGCGAGCTGATTTCGAGGAATACGAACAGATTGAAAGCGTCGTTGGTGACGACCATGCCATTCAGTCCGGCAATAAACAGTAACCAGGCTGCAAAGAAGGATGACCGGGTGGCGGGGTTGCCATCGTCCCCGGAGAGGCAAAAAACCGCTGCCAGCAAGTGCACCAGATTGATCGTCAGAAGTACGAATGCGGCGACCGGGTCGACAACATATTCGATGCCCCAGGGAGCTGCCCAGCCGCCCAGTTCATAGATGTAATAGTGTCCATCCAGCACGCCGGCCATCAGCGCCGCGCTGATGCCGAACATGATGACGGCGGCAGTCAGCATGAGCCCGCGCGCCGCGCGCTTGCTGGCCAACAGGCAAAACGGCGCCAGCAACATCGGCACAATGACCTGCAACACGGGTAAATGACCGGCCGTGATCGATGTCATGGAATAATCTCCGGCTCCACATGCGGGTTGTGCTGGATTTCATCTTCATCAACGGTGCCGTAAGCGCGGCGAATCCGTACCACGAGAGCCAGTCCGAGCGCTGTCGTGGCTACGCCGACGACAATGGCTGTCAGGATTAGCACATGAGGCAGGGGGTTGCTGTAGATTTCAATCGACGGGTCCAGTATCGGAGGATGGCCGCCCGACACCTTGCCCATGGTAATGAACAGCAGGAATACCGCAGATTGCAGCAGGTTCAATCCGACCAGTTTTTTGATCATGTTGTGGCTGTCGATGATGATGACCAGTCCCAGCGCGAACAGCGTGACGGCAGCCCAGTAGTTGAACAGGCCCGGTATCGGAAGAGATAGCCCCGCGTCCACGGTCAGCCCCGGTTTCGGGTGAAACAGATGAACAGGGAAATCATCGTGAATGCGACGGTAATCCCGATGCCAAACTCAACCAGCACAATCCCGATATGTTGACCGGTCAGTGGATTTCCGGCCAGGACAGAATAATCAAGAAAATTCCCGCCGCGCCACATCGCCGCCACCCCGGTGCCCGCATACACGAGCACGCCGGCCGCCATGCCGGCCGCAATCGCTCGTTCGCCAAGCAGGGCCAGCAGCTTTACCGGGCCGCATAACAGGCCGTAGGTGATAACCCCGGCGCCGAATATCACACCTGCCTGGAACCCGCCGCCGGGGCCATAGTCGCCATGGAACTGTACGTACAGGGCGAACAGTAAAACGAGGGGGATCATGCGTAACAACGTCGTCTTCAGTATCGGGCTGGTTGCGGCAAGCCCGTCCTGGCGCGGTTTGTTTGCCGGTTCTGCGGTCGTATCCGTACCCCCGCAGGGAAGCAACAAAAGCACAGCCAGACCCGCAGCGAAAATAACCACTACCTCACCGAGCGTGTCGTAGCCCCGGTAACTGGCAAGTACCGAGGTCACGATATTGGGAATCCCCGTTTCAGCGCCGGACTGGCCGATAAATCGCGACGCAACATGCACATGGACCGGCGCCGCCGGGTCGCCGTACATCGGCATATCCAGCGTTCCGGCTATGAGCAGGGCACCCAGAGCGAGGCCGGTCAAAATCGAAATTGCCGATGGCCAGCGCGGGGTATGCAGTGACTCATCTCCATGCCTGATCACGGCCAGCATGAGAACGGTGGAAATTCCGGCGCCCACTGCCGCTTCCGTGAATGCCACGTCGACGGCGTCCAGAATGACGAAAAGCGCACAGATCGACAGGCTATAGACGGCAGACAACAACGTGATCGCGAGCAGGCTTCCGCTACGCGCGATCAACAGGGCGCAAGCCAGCAATATTACGAGCAGACCGATGTCCATGCCGATGTTGATAAGATCGGTCATCGGGGCTTCGCTCAGGAGGACTTGTCGGTAAAGGGCCGCAGGCCGGATTTCAGGGCTGTTCGTGAAAGTCCGTGGGAGTTCACGGGGGAGAGGAAAAACAACAGGGCGAGCAACAGGATGACCTTGAACGCAATGATCACCGAGGTCGATAAAACAACAAGACCCAGTAACACAAGCCATGCCCCCAGAGTATCGATTACGCCGGCGGCGTGGAGCCGGCTGAAGCAATCGGGCAGCCGCAACAGGCCAAGGCTGCCGATCAGTATCGCTACTGAGCCGAGCATCAACAGCGTTCCTCCCGACAGTTCAGTCATTTGTTGTTCCTCGCGGGAGCGTTTCCGCCCGGCGGTCGAGGCAGTGGATAAGCGCCAGCGTTCCGACATAGTTGATCAATCCGTAGAGCAGCGCGATGTCGATATACTGCGGCTGGCCGACGGCAAACAGGTAAACGGAAATAGCCAGGATTATTTTGGTCGTGAAGGCGTTTACTGAAACGGCCCGGTCGAACCAGGTCGGACCCAGAGCGGTGCGCACCAATGCACATAACATTGATACAAGGAGTACGAACAGGACAATAAAATACAGCTTTTCCATCGACCGGTTCTAGCCGGAAACCAGTTTCCCCACACGGGTCCGCATGCGGTTATCGGAAAAACCGCTTTTGGATCCTTTCAGGAGTCCATGAACGCGGATTTTGCCTTCCATCACATCGACGCTGACCGTGCCCGGGGTCAGCGTTATCGAGTTGGCATAGATGACCTGACCGGGTTCATTCAGATCCGATGCCGGGACGTCGAACATTTTCGGGGAAATACCGCGGCCGCTGACAATTGCCCGCATTACGACGAAATTGGACTTGACGATCTCAATGAGCAGCCATGCAATGTACCGCATCCATGGCAGCGCAGCCAGTGAAAGGCCGGCAAGGCCGCTCTCGATACGGATGCGGTGGTAAATCGCCTGACAAACGAGACAGGACAGCAGTCCGAGGCCGATCAACAACGCCTTTGTGTAACCGGAGAGCAGCAACCACGTAGTCAACAGGATTGCAAGCAGAGCAATGTGATGCCGGACGGTCATCGGAGATCTTCCTGAAAATCGATCGGGTTAACGCGCAAAATGAGAATCATCACTGGTCTTGTTGTGTCTTTGGGCATGGGGAGAATATAATTGATTTTCCCGATTACGCAACCCCGTACAGGTATGAATGAACCCGTAATAGATCTGCGCAGCGATACCGTTACCCGACCCTGCGAGGGCATGAGAGAAGCGATGTACAGGGCCGAGGTTGGAGACGATGTCTATGGCGAAGATCCGACTACCCGAGCTTTACAGAGGCGCGTGGCGGAAATAACGGGACATGAGTCGGCGCTGTTTTTTCCATCGGGAACGCAGAGCAATCTGGTGGCGTTGCTGAGCCATTGCCAGCGAGGCGATGAATACATTGTCGGTCAGACCGCGCATACCTATAAATACGAAGGAGGAGGCGCCGCTGTGCTGGGCGGAATCCAGCCCCAGCCGCTGGAAAGAACGAGCGCCGGCGCCATTGACCTCGACCGAATCGAAGGCGCGATCAAGGCCGATGATATTCACTTTGCCAAAACCCGGTTGCTTGCGCTGGAAAATACCACGACCACGGGGGTCGCCGTGCCGCTCGACTACTTCCTTCAGGCGCGGCAGTTATGCGACCGCAAAAACATTGCCATGCACCTCGACGGCGCCCGCGTTTTCAACGCCGCCGCCGCTCTCGGCGTCGACGTTTGTGCAATCACTTCCCTGTTCGATACGGTTTCGGTCTGCCTTTCCAAGGGGCTGGGAGCGCCAGTGGGTTCGGCGCTGGCCAGCTCTGCCGGGTTCATTGAAACGGCGCGGCGCTGGCGCAAGACGGTCGGCGGCGGCATGAGACAGTCGGGAATACTGGCCGCTGCAGGATTGTTTGCGCTGGAAAACAACATCGGGCGATTGCCTGAAGACCACCGCCTCGCCGACCATCTGCACACACGACTGGGGTGCATCGACGGGATCGAACCGGTTACCGCGCAGGCCAATACCAATATGGTTTTTTTCAACCTGAAAGACGGGAATTATGACGGGTTCCAGCAGTTTTCGAAGCAGCGAAACGTGCTGTTCGGCGACCGTCATCCGATCAGGATGGTCACCCACAAGGACCTTTCAAAAGAGCTTGTGGATATGGCTATATCACGCTTGTCAGGGTTTTTTCAGCCCTGAATTTCTCTATCAACTGGCGGCGGCTGTCCCGGTATTTTTCGATATTGCGGTTTTTGACATATCCGAAGCCCTTGATCATTTCCGGTAATGCGGCAATTCTTGTTGCGGTATCGATCCTGTCGGGACAGACCGCGCCTGTTTGTTTGCGCTCGTCGAGCGAGTCCAGAATCAGGTTCACATCTTCTTCATATTCCCCGATCAGTCGTCTTTCCAGTTTGCGTTCTGCCGTTCTGCCGAAAAAGTCCAGCCGGCTGCCGCGCAGGAATTTCAGGCGGGACAGGAGCGAAAAAGCTCTCAATGTAATGGCGGGGAGTTGCCGTTTGATCAAGTGTCCGGTCAGTGGGTCCGTTTTTGAAATCAGCGGAGGCGCCATATGGAAAGTGAGCTTTATATCGCCCTCGAACTGCTGTTTGATGCTTTCGATGAAATTCCCGCGTGAAAACAGTCGGGCAATTTCATATTCGTCCTTGTAAGCCAGCAGCTTGAAGTAATTCTTGGTAATCGCCGCCGTCAGTGAATGGTCGTCCGTCGGGTCCACTTCCCGGATCCGGTTGACCAGATGCAGATACCGATCGGCGTATATTCTGTCCTGATAATCAACGAGGTATTGGCAGCGCCGCTTGATCGCTTCGTCAATGTCGGTCGCTGTCCGGTCGGCGGCTGCGCCCAAGCCGGCGCGATTCTGAACCGCTTGCACATTGTTTGCGGCATGCCGTCCCCACAGGAAGGCCTGCTGGTTGAATGATACCGCGACCCGATTGAGTTCAATCGCCTGCAATATGGATTTCTCGCCCAATGGCAGCAGTCCGCGCTGCCAGGCGTAACCGAGCAGAAACAGATTGCTGCCAATCGAATCGCCCAGCAGTCTTGTCGCCAACCGGGTAGCGTCGACGAAGTCCGTTTTGCCTGCCCCGGTTTCCTGTCTGACCAACGACTGCATTTGCTCTGCCGGAAACCGGTAATGCTCGTTATGGATGAAATCGGCGGTCGGATTTTCGTAACTGTTGACAATCGAGTGTGACCTCTGCGGATCCAGCGTGGCCAGCGCTTCAGCGCTCGCGGAGACAACGAGGTCACAGCCGAGGAGCAGGTCGGCGGCGCCGTCCGCAATGCGCACCGTCAGGATATCGTTCTGATGCCGGGCAATCCGGACATGACTGGCTACCGCGCCAAACTTCTGCGCCAGTCCGGTCTGGTTCAGTGTCGAGCAGCCCTTGCCTTCAATATGGGCCGCCATCGCGATCAGCGAGCCGACAGTAATTACTCCGGTCCCACCAATTCCCGTCACGAGGATGTTCCAGGTCCTGTCGAGAGCCGCCGGCGCTGGTTCGGGCAGCGTTTCATCGGGAATATTCTCAAGCGCGGGCGCTTGCCCGGCCGCCGTCCCGGACTTGAGCTTGCCGCCCGTTACGGTGACGAAACTGGGACAAAACCCCTGGACACAACTCAAATCCTGGTTGCATGCGTTCTGATCGATCTGGCGTTTGACGCCGAACTCGGTATTTTTTGGTAACACGGACAGACAGTTGGACTGTGTGCTGCAATCGCCGCAACCTTCGCAGACATCCGCATGGATGAATACCCGAACCGGACTTTCCGGCATGAGGCCGCGCTTGCGACGGCGCCTTTTTTCGGTCGCGCAGGTCTGATCATAAATGATCACACTGGTCCCCCTCACTTCCCGCATTTCGAGTTGCAGCCGCTCGAAATCGGACCTCGGGTGCAAGCTGATGCCCGCTACTCCACGGAGCCGGGAGCGGGCCGTTTCGATATCTTCCGCCACTACCGCCAGACGCTTGACTCCTTCTCCCTGAAGCTGGGTAATGAGGTCTTTTACGGTAATTGAGCCATCGACCGGCTGGCCGCCCGTCATCGCTACCGCATCGTTGAACAGTATCTTGTAAGTGATGTTTACCCCTGAGGCGATCGCAGCCCGGATCGCCAGGGCGCCGCTGTGAAACCAAGTGCCGTCTCCGATATTCTGGAATACATGCCGAGTATCGGTAAACGGCGCCTGTCCGATCCAGGAGGCGCCTTCGCCGCCCATTTGGGTGAACATTTCCGTGCGCCGGTTCATCCACCTCACCATATAGTGGCAGCCGATACCGGCAAGCCCGTAGCTGCCTTCAGGCACTTTCGTTGAAGTATTGTGCGGGCAGCCTGAGCAGAAGTAAGGGGTGCGCGTCAACATATCGCCGGGACGCGACAGGCGGACTTCCTTCGAATCAAGAAATTCGAGGTATTGCCGGATCGCCCGGCTTTCATAAAACCGGTTGACGCGGCTGCCAATGGCGCGGGCGACCATGGCCGGCGTCAGTTCACCCAGACTGGTTACGAGGGGATTGCCTTTTTCATCAAATTCGCCGACGACCAGCGGACGCTCGGCAACGGGCCAGTTGTACAGTTGACCGGTAATCTGATCCTCGATCACACTGCGCTTTTCCTCAACCACCAGAATTTCTTTCAGCCCCCTGGCGAATTGATGGACTGAAACGGGTTCCAGCGGCCAATTCATACCGACTTTCAACACTCGCAGACCGATTTCACGGGCGATGATACGGTCGATCCCCAGGTTATCGAGCGCCTCCATGACATCAAGCCACGCCTTTCCGGTGGTGACGATCCCCAGCCGTGGAGCGGGTGTGTCGAGAGTGATCGTGTTCAGCCCATTGGCATAGGCAAAGGCCCGCGCCGCATAAATCCGGTACCGGTTCAGCAACCGCTCCTGCTCAAGCGGCGTACTTGGCCACTGTGCATTCAAGCCGCCTTGCGGCGCCTTGACCGATTCCGGGATCACGATATTGACCCGCTGCGGGTCAAGGTCCGCGGAAATGGCGGAGTCCATGTTCTCCGTGATCGCTTTCATCGCCACCCAGCAGCCGCTGAACCTCGACATGGCCCATCCGATCAGGCCATAGTCCAGCACATCCTGCACGTTGGCAGGATTCAATACGGGCACCGAAGCCCCGATAAACATGTGCTCGCTCTGCTGGGGTACGGTGGAAGATTTGCAGGCGTGATCGTCTCCGGCGATGGCCAGCACCCCGCCGTATTTTGTCGTACCGAACAAATTGGCATGTTTGATCGCGTCCATGCTGCGATCCACTCCGGGGCCCTTGCCATACCACATCGCAAACACGCCATCGTAGCGGGCCCCGGGCAAAAGATGGGTCTGCTGTGTGCCCCAGACGGAAGTGGCCGCGAGATCTTCATTGACGCCGGGCTGGAAATGAATATGGCGCTTGTCGAGCCAGCGTTGCGCCTGCCACAGCGACTGATCCAGTGTTCCGAGCGGAGACCCGCGATAGCCGGAGATGAAACCGGCCGTATTCAGTCCCTGTTCCACATCCCGTTGATGTTGCAGCAAGGGCAACCGGACCAGGGCCTCAATCCCGGTCATGAATGCGCGAGAGTGATTCAGATCATATTTGTCGTCCAGGGAAACCCGATTTGGCATGGCAGCGTCCGTCTTTTTCTGTCATCATTATACTACCTGTGGCCGCCCGTGTTATCTTCCGTGTGCGGTCGGTGTCGGTTGTGTTTTACGGGCGGGAACAGGGCATGTTGTGATTGCGATGCGGGTATTGGGTCGGAATATGAATACGAGTGCAGAAACAGGACAGCGGGTTGCGCCCGGGCGCTACGGGCGCGGTCACAAAAGAGAAAGTCCGCAGGTTGCCGCGCCGCCCTACATCACTCGGAAAATTCCGTATTTCGAGTTTCTCCATGAAGAGGGACTGGTTGCTCTGGAAGAGCAGGCAGAATGGTTGATGCAGGAAATCGGACTGGAGTTCCAGGGCGACGCCGAGGCTTTGAGGATCTGGAAGGAAGCGGGAGCTTACGTCAACGAAACCCGCGTCAGGCTGCCTCGCGGCATGGCCCGCGAGTTGTGCAAGACGATCCCCTCACAGTTCACGCAGGTTGCGCGCAACCCGGTTCGCAGCGTCCGCATTGGCGGCCGCGCCCAGGTTTTCGCCTGTGTCCACGGTCCACCTTTTGTACGCGACCTCGAACGAGGGCGCCGCTACGGCACCATGCAGGATCTGGAAAACCTGGTGAAGATCGCCTGGCAACTGCCCAGTATCCATCACACTGGACTGGTGATCTGCGAACCCTGTGACGTGCCCGTATCCTGGCGCCACCTCGACATGCTGTACCGACACATGCGCTACAGCGACAAACCCTTCCTCGGCGCCATCACGGAAAAATCAAGAGCGCAGGATTCGGTGGATATGGCCAAGGTGCTGTTTGGCGACGAATTCATGCAGGAGCATTGCGTTATTATGGGTAACGTCAACACCAATTCGCCGTTACTGGTCGACAAGGTGGTTACCGAAGCGGCCCGGGTTTACTGCGGGGCGGGGCAGGGTCTGATTGCGGTGCCGTTCATTCTCGGCGGCGCCATGGGTCCGGTGACGACGGCAGCGTCTATTGCCCAGGCCTTGGCGGAAGCCATGGCAGTCGGAGCGTTCACCCAACTGGTGCGTCCGGGAGCGCCCTTCGTACTGGGAAATTTCCTGTCTTCAATGAGCCTGAAAAGCGGCGCCCCCACTTTCGGTATGCCCGAGCCGGTCATGTCGAATTTCATTATCGGGCAGCTTGCCCGCAGACTGGACATTCCATTGCGCAGCGGAGGGTCGTTGACGGCATCCAAACTTCCCGATGCCCAGGCGGCTGCCGAAAGTGCGGACTCAATGATGTCCACAGCTCTTGGCGGGGCCAATTTTGTGTTGCAAGCGGCGGGTTGGCTGGAAGGGGGGCTGTCGACCGGTTATGAAAAACTGGTGCAGGACGCTGATCGCCTGGGCGCTTATCAGGTGATGTTGTCCGGCATGCCGCTGGATGACAATGCCCTGGCCAGAGACGCCTACCACGAAGTCGAGCCGGCGGGGCATTTTCTGGGTAGCGCTCATACTATGGCAAATTACCGGACTGCCTATTATGATGCCGTCCTGTCCGATAACGAAAGTGTCGAGCAATGGGAAGAGAAGGGTGCGAAAGACTCGGCGAAACGCGCCTTTGAGCGCTGGAACCGGCTGTTGGACGAGTATCAGCCTCCGCCGATCGACGAGGGTACGGACGAGGCGTTGAGGGAATTTGTCGCCAGGAGGAAAAGTCAAGTGCCCGAGGCCTGGTACTGATTGGCCAGCTAGCGGAAGAACTTTCAATTACAGGTCAAGCGAATGCAGTCCCATGCGAGAGTCGTGATCATTGGCGGCGGTGTTGTCGGTTGTTCGATTTTGTTCCATCTGGCCCGTTTCGGCTGGAAGGATTGTGTTTTGCTGGAACGCGCCGAACTGACATCCGGCTCTTCCTGGCATGCTGCCGGCCAGATTCATACGATTTCCTCCGATCCCAATATCTCCCGTCTCCAGGGTTACACGATCAATCTGTACAAGGAGATCGAACAAACCTCCGGGCACTCGGTCGGAATGCACAATACCGGCGGGTTTTATCTGGCGTCCAACCGCGACTGGTACGACTACCTGAAGCGGGAACGATCGAAGGCGCGCTATATGGGACTCGACCAGGAATTCATTTCTGTCGAAGAAGCGTCTCGCCGCCACCCGCTGATTGACCCGAAGCGCTATGTCGCCGCGTTGTGGGATCCGCTGGACGGTGATATCGACCCTTCCGGGGTGACGTATGCCTACGCCAAGTCGGCCAGGGTTCACGGCGCCGCCTGGCATACTCACACGCCTGTTATTGAAACGATCGGAAAAGCGGATGGCAGTTGGGACGTGGTCACGCCAAAAGGTACGATCAATGCCGGGATTGTCGTCAATGCCGGTGGACTGTGGGCCAGGGAAGTCGGGCGTCTGGCCGGACTGCATCTACCGGTTCAACCGATGGAACACCACTATCTGTTGACCGAGGACATACCTGAAATGATCGAACATGTCGAGGCTTGCGGTCAGCGTCTGCCTGCCGGCATTGATTATGAGGGCAATATCTATTTCAGACAGGAACAGCAGGGTATGCTGCTCGGTACTTATGAAGCGGTTGCCACGCCGTGGTCGATCGCAGGCACTCCGCAGGATTTCGGGCACGACCTGCTGCAACCCAGACTGGAGAATATTGAGCAGAAACTGGCCGTTGGCTTCGAACGTATCCCGGCATTGGCGCGGGCCGGCATCCGCAAGATTATCAATGGCCCGTTCACGTTCGGCCCCGACGGTAATCCCATGATTGGGCCGGTACCGGGCATGAAAAACTACTGGGTAGCGGTCGGGGTGATGGCCGGGTTCTGTCAGGCCGGGGGGGTTGGTCTGTGCATGGCGGAGTGGATCATGGATGGTGAGCCGTCGATTGACGTCCGGGCCATGGATATCGCGCGGTTCGGAGATTATGCCTCGCCCCACTACGGCACCGTCAAATCCACGGAAAACTACGAACGCCGGTTCATCCTGACGTTTCCCAATGAAACACTGCCGGCGGCCAGACGACAACGCACCACGGCAATCTACGATCGCCTGATCGCCAGGGGTGCGGTCATGGATGCCGGTTTCGGCCTGGAGCATGCACTGTGGTTCGCCGATGGTCCCGGGGACGCTTGGGAGGAACCGTCTTTTCGGCGTTCGCGGGCGCATGATTATGTCGCGGCCGAGGTCAGGGCCGTTCGCAGCGCGGTGGGCGCGGTCGAGATCGCGAATTTCGCCAAACACGAATTCAGGGGGCGCGGGTGCCGGCAATTTCTCGATCATGTCCTGGCCGGATTCATTCCTGCGCCGGGGCGTATCACACTGACTCCGATGTTGACCCCGAAAGGCAAATTATACGGAGATTTGACGGTGGCATGTCTGGCAGAAGAGCATTTTATGCTGTTCGGTTCAGGCGCGGCCCAGCAGATGCACCGTCGCTGGTTCGAACAGTTGCTTGAGAAACACGAGGACGCCGGCGGGGCGGGGCGTCAAATCGGTTACCGGAATGTATCAGGGCGCTATCACGGCATCGCAATTTCCGGTCCCCGTTCACCCCGGTTGCTGCAACGGATCTGTCGGGATCATGTCGCCGGCATCCACTTTCGCGACGTACGCACAACGTTCGTGGGCGGCGTGCCTGCCATCCTCGTACGCATTTCATTCTCGGGAGAATCGGGCTACGAAATTTATGTGGAGCCGGAATATCAGCTCAAGCTGTTTGAGGAAATCGAACAGGCCGGCGCGGACCTGGGATTGAAGTGGTATGGCGCGCGGGCGCTGATGAGCATGCGGCTGGAAAAGGGCTGGGGCGCATGGACGCTGGATTACCGCCCCGACTTTACCGCCGGCCAGTCCGGTCTGGATGCGTTCATCAACTGGAAAAAGGATTTTACCGGCAAAGAGGCGGCGCTTGGCGAAAAGGAAGCCGGTGTGGACAGGAAACTGGTGACCATGACCATTGATACCACCGATATCGATGTCTCCGGGGACGAGGCGATCCTGAAAGATGGAGAATGCGTCGGCTATGTCACTTCAGGCGGCTACGCCCACCATGTCCAGTGTTCCATGGCCCTTGGCTATATTCCGCTCGCGCTGGCGCAGGACGGCATGCCTCTCGAAGTGGAAATCGACGGCGTCTTCCACCCGGCCGCAGTCCGCCTTACCCCACTTTATGATCCGGCCGGAAAGAGAGCCAGAGAAAACCCTCCGGGGTAGTGCCCTATGTAGTGACTGTAGTGACCTTTGCGGTCACGACCTGCGGTGTCACGGACCCGGTTCCCGTTCAGGGGTCATCGGGCGAAGCGTTTGATCAGGTTTTTGTTCCGTTTTGAGGTGCAGCGTCGTTGTCGGGAAGGCGCATTGTGCGTTATTGTCCTCAATAATTTTGAAGATAGCGAGCATGATTTCCTGTTTGATTCTGAAATACTCCTTGCCGTTCCGGGTTCTGGTGAAACAGTAAATAAAGAAGTCCAGCGATGACGGGGCAAATGTAGTAAAGCTGACGAGCAGGGTCTGGTCCTGGTCGATCTCGTCGTGAGATTCAAGATACGTCTTTACCTGTGCCACAATATCGTTCATTAAGACGGCGTCATCGTATCGGATTCCAATGGTTTCGTAAATCCGCCGGTTCTTCATTCGGGTGATATTCTCAATCGAGATTGTCGAGAAAGTCGAATTCGGCACATACAGCGCACGGCTTTCCAGGGTCCGGATCAGTGTTACTCTCCATCCGATCTCTTCCACCGTTCCCTCGATCTGCTTGTCAGGTGAACGTATCCAGTCCCCCGTGAAAAACGGGCGGTCCAGATAGATCATCAACCCGCCAAAGAGGTTGGAAAGCATGTCCTTGGCGGCAAATCCGATCGCGATCCCGCCAATCCCGCCGAATGTCAAAATTCCCGCAATGCTGAATCCGAGGGTTTGCATCGCTACCAGAGAGGCAACGACAAACACCGTCAGCCGCAGCAATTTGCCGACACTGGTGACAACGAACTGATCGACTTCTTCGCCTTTTGCGGTTTTCCTGTGAATCAGGTTTTGTTGCACATTGCCGATGAAGCTGACCAGAAACCAGGCGATCACGATAACTGCCGCCAGATCCCTGGCTGGAGCGATGGCTCTGGCGATCGGCGTATCCAGGGCAGCGGCCGCGGTTTCACAGGCCAAGCCGATACCGACCACCCAAATCATCAAGCGCAGGGGTGAGGCAAGCGCATTCAGCAAGGCGCCATTCCAGGACGGTTCACTATCATCCCGACGCTTGCGCAAAAACGCCAGAATTCCCCGGGTCACCAGACTAAGGGCCAAGGTCGCGGCCAGAATTACAGCCACCTCCAAAGCCGGTGAATCCTGGCTGAACAGAGTGGTTAACGAATCGGGCATTTGTTCTGTATTTCAGTCAGTCCCGGGAGATTTGGCCCATTCGGTGTAGCCGCCATTCAGGCTGTAGCTTTGCCTGAACCCCTGGTTGCTGAAAAAATCCGCCGCGCCCTTGCTCATATTGCCGTGATAGCAGCAGACAATAAGCGGCCGGGATTTGTCCGCACCTTCGAGAAAAGAGCGAACGTTGCTGTTGTCTATATGGATGGCGTTCTTGATGTGCCCCGATGACCAGGACGCAATGTCGCGGATATCCACAATAATCGGATCCTGGCTCTCGATCAGCGCCCTGGCGTCTTCAATGTCTATATTTTGAAATGGCATACCGATCGCCCGCGAAATTTCCCGTAAAGTGATGAATCCTATCATAATATCTGGCAAGGGGAGTGATGGCCGGTGAGTTCTTGTGCAATCTTTCGCTTCGCTCTCGGCGAGCTCGGCCATCAGACCGCAGCCTTCGTGTCCTTGCTGTTGACGAAGTTCAACGGAGCAACCGGATCGCACAGCGCGAATCCGCGAAACTCGGCGAGGTTGAGACGGCGGCGATTGTTGTTCATCACGATACCGCTCACCATGACGAAGACATCGGCGGCGTGTCATTCATTGCGCGGAGTCAATCAGATTGACGGCATCGCGCAGTCGGATTTCGCCGGAGATGAGTTTGGTGAGGAGAGTGTCGCGTAACGAGGTGAGGGTAGCGTTCTCTGCCGTGCGAAGCTGAATCATCCGGTCCTGCACATGAGCAAGTTCTTCAAACCTGCGTATTACATCCGGCGTCGGCTGAGGCAGTGGTAATCTTGCAAGCTGTCCGTGATTGATCGCCCCGAACACTGTGCCGGTATGTTCGTATCCCCGCATCTGCGCTTGCAATTCTTGAACCGCGCAGTATCCATACGATACGGCACTGGATTTGGGTCGTAGCGCGGCAATTCCCCGGCCGATACAGCACTGCTCCCATGCCATGTTGATATCTCCAACAGGTGCGCGGACGCTGACAATGGTGTCCCAAGGCTGGGCTATTCGGTTTCCCAAGGCTGGGCTATTCGGTTTGGAGTCGAACAGAATTTACGGTTCTTTGGATATCTGAAGCCAAAGTCAGAGCACCCCTGGAAGAATGGCAGTCCGTCACCGACATCGTTGTAGGTGTGTCCGGGCGGAGATTGACCCATGACGATCTCAAACATATCTTCCAAATGGCCGACTTCCCACCCTTCCGGTATTTCGCCAAGCTCCGAGTCAACGAGTCGGTTAGGGAAGAGTGCGGCTATTTCCTCGCCCAATCCGTCGAGGCAGGCTTGTGCGCGTTCTGTTGTCCAATCACTCCCCCTTGAGGGGGAGTCGCAGAAGGCGAGCCGCAGGCGAAGGCTGATGCGGTGGGGGGTCTCCCGCCCGTGCATTCTCCGACCCGTCCCCCACCGGCGCGCTGTTGTTTGAGCGCCATTTTGGCGCGTACCGGTTCGAAGTCGACGAACCAGGATTTGAACAGGGCGCGCGCCATCTCTTCCAGCGTCCGGTTCATGCGCCGGTTCAGTTCAATCTTGTCGTCCAGCGTGCCGAGGATGCGGGCAATGGCGCGTTGTTCGGGGAGGGGTGGAAGTGGAATCTTGAGTGTGCGCAGGTAGGTTACAGCCTGGGCTATGGACGGAACGCCAACTTGGGATGTATTGGCGAGCAGCTTGTGTTGGCCTTCAGTTGAGGTGAAATAAAGAGCGACGAACTCGGGAATAGCCTTTGAACTGTCACAACGCATGTAGAATTGCCGCGGCGAAATGACGTAACGGTCGAAGCGCGAGTATTCCGGCACAAAAGCGACTTGCCCGATGTTGCCTGCGCGAGTGAAGATCACGTCGCCACGGTGAACATTGGCGTTCTTGAGCCGCTTTGCGTGCTCGTCAGTAATGAAGTTGAAACCGGGGGTATCGTCAACCCGAACACCGTGAAGATGCTGGCCGCTGATGACAGGCACACCCTCCGGCACAAAGGTTTCCACCTTGATAGTAGAACCAAAAGGCCCCGCGGCCACTTTTTCGGAAATTTCCTCAATGGTTTCAGTTGGCCAGTCACAGGCTGGCGATGCCGGTGGCACAGCTATTTCTTATGAAGTTCGGTTTTACTTTTCAGCAAATTTTTGTACTGCTTTCGGCGCAAAGGCCGCCAACAGGAAATACAGGACGAGTTCAGCCTTGCTGTCACCCGATCCCCAGCCCATCACTTCCACGGCTGCCAGACATCCTGCGATGATCAATGCCAACATCGACATTAGTCGCATGGAAGAGGGGTTGCCACGGTCGTCCGAGAAAAAGCGTTTACAGCAATTGCTTTCGGCGGGTTTGCTTGTTTGAGTTTCGTTCAAATCAAATCCTCTCTGTAGGTCTTCCGGTCTATGTGTAGCTTAAATAGCGGGCCATTCATTTGCTACAGAATCAGACATTTCCGTTTGTTGTCGATGGTCAGGCCCAAGTGTCTTGACAAGCATCTCTTTAAATCGCACGTCTCCGGGTGAACCGGTATATGTAACTGGCACCGGGTTGCCCGGCCTGATTATGCTTAAGATGTTCCGACCAACTTGCCAAATTCCAGGCCATGCGTGGGCGGCGCGTTGATTTTCAGCATACGTTCCGGCGTATCGTGTCGCCCGGACTCTGGCGCTATTCGCGTTTGTCGTTTCGGCAGTCCGATATTTCTGACACTGATAAAACGTTGTCGGTAGTTCTTCTCCTGGAGGAATCGGGGTTCTCGCCAGAACCCCTGACCAATGGCACGGCAATAGGCAACAACGCATTGTGCTCCACGTAATTGTTGTTTGATCTCATTTTCCGATTTTGCTTTTCCGCTTTTCATCTCTATGTAAAGAATCCAGTTTCTCTTGCGGTTGCGGGCTATAATTACAAAATCGGCGCGTTTACATTCTCCCCTGCTGTTTTTGAAAATCCTTTTTGGCGGCGGGAAAGTATCTGCCCTGAACGCGATAATATCATCCGGGATGTTTCGTATCTTCAGGGAGTATGCTTGTTGTTGCGGGTTGGCGGGCTCCTCCAGAACAAGATTCTTTCCCCCGTCCGGATGCTGGATTGCATCATCACGGATCAGGCTTCTCAATATCTCGAAATCCAAATCAGACATCATTCATCCCCACCCCATACGATGGCGTCCTGGATATCATTCATCTTGTTGATGGTTTCATCAAAGCTGCGCGCTTCAATTCCGAACTCTGGATCTATTCTGGCCGCTGTGAGTGTCTGGCGCCGGCTCCGCCTGCTTTTGTTTTCCAGTTTCATCAACGCTCGCTCTGCTATATAGACCCTGATCTTTTCCGCATCTATCAGTTCTTCGCTTGTGTAACCTTCCCGTTGCGCGATTTCCTGCAAGCGGGGCTTGTCCCGTTTCAGCATAATCAGGGTATTGAGTTCCTTGACGATATAGTCGCTGTGCGTGGTCACGAATACGCGAATACCCAGATTTACCAGTCGGGCAAAGAGTCGGGCCATGCGGCGCTGGTTTTCCGGGTGCAGATTCAGTTCCGGTTCGTCCACCATCAGAAGGTCGCCGGGTTCTGCGACATGACGCAACCAGAAACCAATATCCAGCAGGGAACGTACCGCGCTGGAAGTTTCGTCCATGGCCAGCTTCAGTTGCGTGCGTCCGGGTTTGAAATAAATCGTGTCATTATTCCCGATGAGGTATTCTCCACCGATTATATCGGTGAAATCATTCAGTATATGCGGATGGTTTTCGGCAAGGAAACTGTCTTCTTTGGAAATGGTTTCAAGTCTCCGGATAAAATCCACGTTGATTTGCACCGGCACAGAGTAATCCTGATAGGACTTGAACAGCAATTTCATCGGATCAAAATCCCTGTCCGCCCGACTCATTTCTTCCAGCAGACGGTTGCGGGCAAAATTCAGTTCTTTGCGAAAAATTACCGCGCCGGTGCGTTCTGCGCTGGAAATAAATGGCCGGGGAAGGTATGGGCCAAAGAGTAATTCAACAATCCCGTCCGAGACTATCTCCTTGATCATTTCGACAGGAGGCACCGCTTTTTTCCCGTTATCCATTAGCAGCGAGATCACCAGAGCCTTTTCTCCCTCAGTCTTGGACAGGGAGAGAAGTTCATCTTCCGCGGACCGTATTGTGCGCTTGAAGGAACGATTCTTTATCGGCAGCATTGTTTCCGGCTCAAGGGATATTTGAAATTTCGTGTCTCTGAACCGGCTCGCTTGTGAGACAAAGATCCTCGGAAGTTCCCGGGTGTATTTTTTGCAACCATTTTTAAGGACGTCTTCTGCATTTATGGCTTCGACATCAATCCGGGCTACGCCGTCCCGCAGCAGAGTTTCAATCGCGCCAAGAGGAATTTCAACTTCCAGAAAGCGTTCCCAACGCCACAAAAAGCCGAACAGGGCGTATGTTGCGTAGGTTTTACCCGTATTATTACCGCCGCAAACAAGAGTCAACTCGCCCAGTTCAAATTCCGCCTGTTTGAGGACACCGAGATTCTTTACGCTTATTTTCATGTCATTCCTGTCGTTAATACTGATTTCAGCGCTGGCTCAAACAGTCCGACCCGTCCCCCCGCGCCTGCGGGCTGTCGCCCTTGCCTGGCCGACTCCCCTCAAGGGGAGTGATGGCCGGCGAGTTTTTTTGCAATCTTCCGCTCTCTGCCCGCGGGGATAATCCCCTGTGATTGTGCAGGACACAACCCGGACCGCCTGCGGCGATATAGCGCTCGAATTGTAATGTATAATGCACAGTAACAACTCGTCCGATAGATGCCATGCAATGGATTTTACTGTTAATTATCGTAGCCTCCCTGTTTTACCTGTCCCGATATTTCCCTAAAACCGCGTTCAGCATTCTCGGCGTTCTGGTCATCGGCGCCGCGGTCATGGTGCTGAGCACTACGGAAATGGCCCAATTCAATCGCGGGAAAATCGCCAACGACGATATTCTGATCGAAAACCCGGTTGTGGCGCCGACTTACGCCGAGGGTTACCGTTTCAATGCGAGATTGTTCAATGCCAACCAGACCTATTCGCTGCGGGAACTGGTGGTCAGCATTACCATGCTGGATTGCGCTGGTGATAATCCGGAAAGCTGCCGCGTTATCGGTCAGGAGGATGAAAGGATCAATGTCCGCATACCTCCGCGGCAGGCGCGCGACGTTGCCAGGACATTGTCTTTCGACAATGCCGCCGCCGCAGGCCGGTTGCAATGGAAATTCCGGGTGACCTCGACCCGCAGTTGAGTATTCCCCGGGTCATGTTGTTTGCTGTCGCTTTCACCCGAAAACATAAAGAGCGAAAAAATCGTTTTCGGTCGCTTCGCTCCCTCCGTGCAAGACCAAAAGGGGACATCTCTACTTTGCAGAAAAGGGGACATTTCTACTTTGGTTTGACAATGGAACGAGTGTGGATGAAATCAGCTTGCGGTAGTGCTATATTGGGGGTTCATGAACGATCTTCTGCACGGCATTTTTGGAGGCACCTTTGACCCTGTTCACAACGGCCATCTGAAAGCTATCGCTGCCGTCTCGAAGCAGTGCCAGTTTGAATGCGTCCACATCATTCCGTCAGCCAGCCCTCCGCATCGCAGTCAGCCGCATGCCAGCGCTCGGCAACGACTGGAGATGGTGGCGTTGGCTATAGCGGGTCTTGACCGATACAACCTGGATGACCGGGAATTGAAACGCGATTCACCTTCCTGGACCTGTGACACCGTAAGATCATTGCAGGCGGATTATCCGGACAGGAAGTTCTGTCTGGTCGCTGGAGTGGACGTGTTGCGCGACCTTGCGGACTGGTATCTGGTTGATGAACTGGTCAAGCGGGTCCATTTTGTAGTCATGCAGCGCCCCGGATGGTCTTTCCCTGACCCCCTGCCCGACTGGTGGCGGCGCGGTTGGACGGCCCGGCTTGATGACCTGAGAAAGTATCGCGCCGGCAAATTTTATGAGGTGAACCCGGAGCCTGTCGCCGTTTCAGCCACAGAAATCCGTGCCGCGGTCAGCCAGGGAATGGATGTCAGCGACAGGCTGCCAACCGCTGTGTGGGATTACATTTGCGCCCATAATCTGTATAGCAGCCCGGCAAACTGAACGGAGGCTTTGTGAATGAACCGGTAAAAACAGATCGACCCGTGTCTGGCGCAATGTGCGAGCGGGTCGTGGCCGCGCTTGAAGACGCCAAAGGCGTGGATATCAGGGCGCTTGACGTACGTAAACTCACTGGCATTACCGACTATATGGTGGTGGTTACCGGCACTTCGGGCCGTCACATACAAACCCTTGCGGAGCGGGTTCTTGAGTTCATGCGTGAATCCGGCTATAAGCCGATCGGTATCGAAGGAGAAGAGTCGCGAGAATGGATATTGGTGGATTTCGCTGATGTGGTGGTTCATATCATGCAGAATGCCGCTCGCCGGTATTATGACCTTGAAAGTTTATGGAACGAGGCTTTTCAAAAACCCGTTGAACCGGTCGAAGCGGGTTCACGGGGGAAACAGTCGGTATAATGGGCGTTTTCCGGTTGAACACGGGGAACATGAAATGAGGAAATTCAAGTCCGTTTTTGAACACAAACAGAAAATTCTGCGCAACCGCCCGGACAAGTGCGGCGTCGAGGTACATGCGCAAAGTCGTCTTGTCGAAGATTTTCGCAGCCATGTCAAGACCCGCGGATTCGAGGTCATTGTGGATCAGCCGGAAAACATGGGAAGCTCGAATCAGGCTCCCCGCCCCGGCGAATATGTTCTGGCAGCCCTGGCAGCCTGCCACGAAGTGACTTGGCGGCTTTATGCGGATGCGCTGGATATAGACTTGCAGGATATTGCGGTCAGTGTGACCGGAAAGTCCGATGCGAGAGGCTTTTTCGATCTTGGCGACGATATTCCGGCAGGATTCAGCGAAGTGGTCGGTACCATTGATGTTGTCAGTGATGCCAGCGACGAAGACCTCGAAAGGTTGCGGCTGGCAGTCAACCGTCATTGTCCGGTGCTGGATGATCTGAAAAGACCGGTGAAGGTTGATCTTGAAGTGCAGCGAAAGATGCCGGACATGTAAAAAAATACCCCGACCGGATCAGGCCGGCCGGGGTCGGAGAGGTAACGATTGGAAGATCGTTTGTTGTGAAAAATCAATTATACGGACGGGTCGAACGAGGTTGTCCGGTTATCTGTCCGATTGGCGCCGTCAATCCCATTTCTTGCAGGGCGGTACTGATCGGCATGTCGTTATAGGCATTTTCCGGTGCGTCGGGTGATTTCAGCACTTTCAGTTCATGCAGGAAGGCATAGCCGTTGTTCATCAGGGTGAGGACGTCATCATCGAAAATCATTTTGGCTTCATAGGTTACCGGATCACCACCGATAGCCGCCGGGTTTTCTTCATAAATCGCTGACCAGATGGTGGCCTTGGGATAGCCTGTCAGTTCCTCATACAGGATATCGACTGTTTCGGCGGGGTTGTCGATGATGAATTGCATGGCTTCAATTTCCGCTTTCATCCAGCCAATTGCCGCTTCCGGATGATTTTCAATGAAGTCCTGACGCATCAGGGTAAAGTCGGCATCGGTTTCACCCCATGGGGCGCCGGTTGCGACATATTTGGCATGGCCCGCTTCTACAACCCGGCGCGCATGGGGTTCCCACATGGCAGCTCCTCCTTTCATCTTGCCGGCCTCAAAGTTGCTGGTGATGACTTCGATGGTCATGCTCAACCGTTCCGAAGGTTCGAACGCCCCCTTGCTGATAATCGAGTCAACGAAGCGGTTGGCGCAAGTGCCGCGGTGTACGGCAAAGGGTTTGCCGGTCAACCAGGCGCCGGCTTCCTCGACACTGGCAAAATCCGGTGCATCCGCCGGCACCACGATCTTGTTGCAGTTCTGACCGTTGCTGAACATCGGCGTAGAGACCAGTCGAATATCGGCAATCTCCCGTTTGGTTGTGGCTACCAGTGAAGGCATATCGCCCATGGTGCCGATTTGCATCTTGTCGGCCAGCAACGCGTTTACCATCGGCGGGCCGGTGAGATGGGCTTCAAACCTCACCGTGCTGCCCTCGGGCAGGTATTTTTCGTGCAGCGCCTTGTGCTTGATGATGACGCCGTTCCATCCACCGGTCCAGTACGGATGGTAACCGTAGGTAATATCCACCGGCCCGGCTGCATACAGCGGCCCTGTGAACAGAAGCGCCAAACCGGCAAACAACATTTTCAAATCAGGTTTTTTCATATTTCAAAATCTCAAGTGTGGTTTTAAAGAAAAGTATTTTCCCGACAAGTCTGCTCCGGGAAACCATACCTGCTCATAGAATCTCCGCAGTCCCCGCGTACAGCCAGTTCATTGCCTCCTGCTTCAATTCCAGATACCGGCCGGTAGTCAGAACGTCAATCGTTCTGGGCCTCGGCAAGTCGATATCAATGACTTTGGTTATATTGTCCGGCGCCTCATCCATGACGTAGATGCGGTCGGCCAGGAACAGGGCTTCTTCCAGTTCGGAAGTTATGAACAGGGTGGATAGTCCGGTGTCCTCGAAAAGTTTCAGGTAATATTCCTGCAGTATTTCACGAGTCATCACGTCCAGGCCCCGGAACGGTTCATCCAGAATCATGATAGCTGGACTGTTTATCAATGCCTGGGCAATTTCCGCCCGCCGTTTCATGCCTCCGGACAGTTGGTCTGGATATTTGTCCTTGAAATCGATCAGACCAAATCGGTCCAGCAGATCGGCAGCCTTGATTTTTGCCTGCTTTTTGGGGATCTCGTTGCGCACCAGTGGACCGAATATAACATTATCCGTTACCGTCATCCAGGGCCAGAGGGCTGTTTCCTGGAACACCATGATGCGGCCCGAATCGGGGGCGATGATCGGTTTTCCATCCATTTCCATCGTTCCGCAATCCGCTTTCAGGTAACCTGCGAGCAGATAAGCCAGCGTTGATTTTCCGCATCCCGAGGCGCCCATGATCACATTGAGCATGCCCGGCGCGAATTCAACCGAGCAATTTTGTATTACATTGACCGGTTTGCCGGACTGGTTCAGGAAGCTCTTGCCAATATCCCGAATACGGATGTGGCCTTTGGTCATGTTTGACGGCTCTCCTTCCACGGCATCATTTTCTTCTCGATCCAGTCCACGGTAATGGTGGACAGGTATCCGGCCAGACCGATGCTGATCATGCCGATCAGGACCACCTCGGGGGTCGAACTGACGTAGCCTTCCCAGGTCATTCTGCCCAGTCCACTGTCGCTCGCGATCATTTCCGCCGCAATCACGACATTCCAGGTAATCGCGATTCCCAGTGTCATACCGACAGCGATCGAGGGAATGACCGATGGCAGCATGATACGGCGGAACACATCCATTTTCGATGCGCCAAGAGAGCGCGCCAGCCAGATATGTTCGTTCTGGATTCTGCCCACTCCGTCATATACATTGATCACGATGACAAAGAAGGCGCCGATGAAGGTGATGAATACAATGCTGGATTCGTTGGTTGGCCAGAACAGGATCGAGATCGGAACCCAGGCCAACGGCGGGATTGGGCGCAGTAATTCAAATACCGGAAAGAACAGGTCTCTGAACTTTTCACTGGCGCCGAATACCAGGCCCAAAGGAATCCCCAGTATCTGTGCGATTAAAAATCCGATGACCACACGCTGGAAGCTGATCAGCCAGGAATGCCAGTATCCGGAGTCTGTCAGATACTCGGCCAGAAACGCGCCCAGCGTCTCCATCGGCGTCGGCAACTCCGCAAAGCCGGATATCCCGGTGATGACCAGCAGGTGCCAGAGAACGAAAAAGGAAACGACCGAAACCGCTCCGCGCCACCTGAACTGCGGCCATCGGTTGAATTTGGCCCGGCTTGACCGGATGTCCCGGATATTCATGCCAACTCTCTCTCCCCCCGTTCGAAAGCTTTTTTGGCTTCCTCGTGCACTGCCGTCACCGCCTGTTGCTTCAATTCAGTAAAGCGCTGACTGGTTAACAGGCTTCGTGTCCGTGGCCGCGGCAGGTCTATATTCAGCCTGAGTTTGATTGTGCCGGGTCGTGTGGTCATTACTACAACGGTATCAGCCAGGAAAATGGCCTCATCAAGATCGTGCGTGATAAAGAAAACGGTTTTTTGGAATCGGTCATAGATGTTCAACAGGTGTTCGTGCATCGCGGTTTTGGAAACCGTGTCCATGGCGCGGAACGGCTCATCCAGCAATAATATTCTGGGGTTGTTGATCAGGGCGCGAAGTATTTCAATCCTGCGTTGCATTCCTGATGACAGCTGCGTCGGATAAGAGTCCGAGATTCGATCCAGGTTGCCGATTCTGGACAGCAGTTCCATGGCTTCTGCACGGGCTTCGTCCGGTGGGCTCCTTTTCTGCACGACCAGTCCGTAGGCGACATTTTCCAGTACGGTTTTCCAGGGGAACAGGGCGCCATTTTGAAATACTACGACACGGTCCGGTCCGGGAACAGGCGGGTTGCCAACCGTTGATAATGGTTCTCCGTCCATCATGACCTGCCCCGAGGTCAAATTGTCAAATCCGGCAAGAATATTCAGTAACGTGCTCTTGCCGCAGCCTGAGGGTCCGACTACGGCAATAAAGTCGCCGGCCGGAATCTCCAGGGAACATTCCTCCAGCGCAACGACATGTATGCCTGACGGGTCATATATTTTTCCCGCCCGTTCGACTGAGAGATGGCCTGGTTTCCGGCCATCCTTTTCGATCTTCAAGTCTCTGTTTGCAGGCATTTCGATATATGTTTAACCCGCGTTCAAACCCAGGGATTGCGCTCTCCAGCGCATCAGGCGGTTGCCGATTATGCGGATGATCGCACTGCTGGCATAACCGACGATACCCAGTGTCACCATCATGATGACAATGGTCGGATACTGTACCAGATTATAGGACTCCAGGATCATGAACCCCAGTCCATACTGCGCGGCAATCATTTCTCCGGCTACCAGGGAAAACCATGCGGCTCCCATGGCAATCTGCAGCCCCGTGAAAATCGACGGCAAGGCGCCGGGAATAATTACATCCCGCAAAATATCCCCGGGTTGGGCGCCGAGGCACTGCGCGGCGCGGAAATAATCATTGTCAATCGACCTGACTCCAAGCAGGGTGTTCATGGTGGTCGCGAAAAACGCGACCAGAAAAGTAACGAAAATAACGGCAGGCTCATTAGCCGGAAAGATCAGAATAGCGATTGGCACCCATGCAAGGGGAGGGATCGGCCTTAAAAGACCGAGCAGCGCCGAAGCGTACTCATTGACCTTGACTCGCCACCCCATCAAAATGCCGAGTGGAACCCCCAACAGGACGGCCAGCAAAAAGGAAGTCGTTGCACGGTAGGCGCTGTACCAGATATGCAGGTAATAGTCCCGGGTAAACAGTGACAGGCCGTAGTCTGGGTCGCGGCTCAACCACTCGAAGATAACGGTTACCGGGTCCGGAAGCCGCTGAAAGGAGGCGATCGGCAACCATTTGACACAGGCATACCAGGCGATCAGTGCGATAGCATAGCCAGCCCACAAATAGCGAAGTTTATGATTGCCAAACAGATTACCCATGGAGGCCCAATCATTATTGTTAGCGGGAGTTACGAATGTACAGAAATCAAGGATAAAAAAGTGTTTCGTATGGCCCCGCAAGATGGAACCTAATCTATCTGGCAGCCAGGGTCAAGTTGCCAGGGTCAAGGATATATACTGTTCGACCCCGAACCCCGGGTTTACGATGTGCGGGTCTCAAGATTATAATAATCCCGTCGACCATTTTATTTTATTCCGATCAATCATTTTGAAACTGTTCCGAACCACTGCATTCGTCATACTGGCTGTCGCCTGCTTCAATGCGGCCGCCATTTCCGAACACATCGAGATACTGTACCGGTGGCAGTGGCCGGAGTATGCGAGCGGGGGCAATGTCGTTGCGCTCCCGCAGATTCATAAAACCCTGTCCCTGTACGAGGAGGACAGGGAAACCCGGATCGAAATCCGTTACCCCGGTGGGGATGCCGGGCGCCTCTGGGCTGAATCTGTCGCCGGCTGGCTGATCTCTTACGGGGTGCCCGGCAAGTATCTGGAACTGTTTCCCGGATCCGGTGGCGGCGACCGACTGGCGATCGTCTTTATCGACCGGCGCCGGCAAGGCTGACCGCTTGCAGCCGGCCTTGCCACTTTATCCGGTGAACATGTTGAGGCGCCTCCTTGCAGGTCTGTTGCCGGCGGTGTTCGTGCTGACGGTTTCTCCCTGTGTCCTGGCGGACGCCAAGGCCGAATTTGAAGCGAAATGCAGCGCCTGCCACGGTTTCGGTATCGCCGGCGCTCCGAAACCCGGAGACACAGCCGACTGGCAGGCCAGAATTGCCAAGGGTATGGACGTGGTCTACAGTAATGCAATCAACGGTTTTACTGGCGACACCGGTATCATGCCGCCCAAAGGCGGTTTTACAGATTTGAGCGACGAGCAGGTCAAGGCCATCGTTGATTATATCACAGGCAGCCGGTAAAAGCCGGTAAACGGGGGATCAACCTTGGAACGGCCACGGGGTGAAATCGAAAAACCCCTTCAGGGAGCGGAGCAGCCAGGCCTGATCGGCAACCCCGGCCAGTTCCCGGATCGAGTGCATACCTAATTGCGGCACGCCAATATCCACCGTGCGGATACCCAGACGGGCCGCGGTGATCGGCCCTATGGTTGAGCCACAGCCCATATCCGATCTGACTACGACGATCTGGCAGGGCGTACCGGTTTTCGCACACACGGCCCTGAACACCGCTTCCGTTTCGCTGTTCGTTGCATATCGCTGATTGCTGTTGACCTTGATTACCGGCCCGTTATTGATCAACGGCTGATGGGCAGGCTCGTGCATCGCCGCATAGTTCGGGTGAACGCCGTGAGCATTGTCCACGGAGATGAACATGGAATGGTCGATTGCCCGCCGCATCGTTTCACGGCCGCCACAGACTCGTGACAGCGTCGACTGCAAGAACGGGCCTTCGGCGCCGCTCGCCGAAGCGCTTCCCGTTTCCTCGTGATCATTCAGTACAACCACCTGATTGCATCGACTCTCCGACGCGATCAGCGCCCGCATGGCGGCGTGGCAACTCAACAGATTGTCCAGCCTGGCAGAGGCGATAAACTCCTGTTTGATGCCGACTATTTGCGGGTTCTGGTGATCATACAGGGATAATTCGTGGGAAAGGATGCGGGTAAACGCCAGTTCCGGATACTCCTGCCTGATCCATTTTTCCAGGACAGGGGTAAAATCCTGTTCCTTTTCATCAGTTCTGCATATTAGCGCAGGCAGGTGCTCTTGCCGGTTGATCGTGCGGCGCTCATTTGCCTCGCGGTCCAGATGAATGGCCAGACTGGGGATGAATGCGACTGGCCGCCGCACATCCAGCAGTCTATTATGAATCAAGCCGCCCTCGCCCTGTAGCGTAACTCTTCCCGCCAACGCCAGATCCCGATCAAACCATGGATTGAGCAGGGCGCCCCCGTATACCTCCACCCCCAGTTTCGCATAGCCGTTGTTGACGGTTATCGCATTCGGTTTTATTTTCAGGCAGGGGCTGTCGGTATGCGCTCCGATCAATCGAAACCCGTATTGCGCCGGATCCCGGCAATACCTGAAAGCAATCAGCGATGAGTCATTGCGGGTGACAAAGTAGCTTCCGAAAGTCAACTGCGACCAGTCCGAATGTTCCCGCAGTAAATGGAAGCCTGCCTCTTCCAGGTTGACCGAGAGATTCGCAACACAATGAAACGGAGTCGGAGATCGGGCAAGGAAATTCAGTAATTCTTGTATTTGTTCGGACATGAGGTTACGGGTCGGTCAGAAATGAGATTGTCTTTACAGAGCCGGCAGCCGCATCGAACAGGAGCGGCCGTCAGCCCCGAACGGGACTATTTGCCGCATTTCACTTGCCACCCGGGTGCGACATAGCCGGCGTCGAGTTGTACTGCCGTCAATCGGCCTCCCCACACACAGCCGCTATCGAGGCTGATGACATTCTGGTATTGCAGGTAGCCCAACGTTGACCAGTGACCAAATACGATACGCCACTTGCTGATTTTGCGGCGCGGGTGCATGTACCAGGGAATCCACTGCGGGCCCTGGGTGCCCGGCGCCCCTTTTTGCGAGAAGTCCAGGCTGCCTTGCAAATCGCAATAACGCATGCGTGTGAGGCAGTTGACGATAAACCGATGGCGTTCCCTTCGGGTGAGTTTTTTATCCCATACAGCGGGTTGGTTGCCATACATGTATCTGAGGAAGCGGTCGTGTTCCCTGCCTTGCAGCATCGCTTCTATTTCTTTTGAATAATTGATCAGCTGGCTTCGTTTCCACGCCGGGTATACTCCAGCATGAACCATAATCGTTTTCAGTTTCCGGTTACAATGAACGAGAGGGCGCTGGCGCAACCAGGAAAGCAATTCCTCAAGGTCGGGCGCCTTGAGGGTCGCTTTCAATGTATCGTTTGCACGATGACGGCGGACTCCGGCGGCAATGGCGAGAAAGTGCAAATCGTGATTTCCCAGGACGGTGACGGCGCTGTCTCCCAGTCCGCGAACTTTCCTCAATACCTCCAGCGAGTCCGGGCCGCGATTGACGAGGTCTCCGCATAGCCAGACCTGATCCCGGTGGCGATCGAAACCAATTTTGGCAAGGATTTTTTCAAAAGCGTTCGCGCATCCCTGAATGTCACCCACCGCATAGACTGCCATCGGTCATCACCAGCAATTCTCATGTTGCGCTTTGCTCCGATCTGTTTTCAGGACGATACCCGATCTTTCGGGCGAGCGCGGAGACCCGCCCCTGCGACCCGAGCAGGTCAAAATGACAATTACTGATCGGTCACGGGTCATATTGCAAAAGCTCGTCAATCAGATCATCTTCGGAAAGTTCGTCCATTGGGCGGGGAGGGTTGCCGTCATGAATGAGGTTTGTTCTCGACTGGCGCCAGGTCTCGCGCAGGAAAAGATACGGGTCCGGCTGGACTTCGAGCAATTCGTCGGCATCCAGCAGGCGCGAGCGGGCATCGACCAATCTCAGGCCGCTGGTATAAAAACGCTCCGGCGAATCCATATATCCGAGCGCATCACCATAAGCAAATTGCGGGATCATGCCTGTCGTATCACGCAGATTGGACGGTCCCAGGAAGGGCAGTACCAGATAAGGGCCGGCAGGCGCCCCCCAGACCGCAAGGGTTTGTCCAAAATCCTCTTTATGCTTCGGCAAATTCAGGGCGCTGGCCGCATCGAATACACCCAGTACGCCAACGGTGGTATTGACCAGGAAGCGGAGTGTGTCATTGCCGGCTTGACCCGCCTTGCCTTGCAGCAAGGCGTTTACCACCGTCACCGGTTCGCGCAGGTTCGAGAAAAAATTTCCAATCCCCTTGCGTACCGGCGAGGGCACATGTTCGTGGTAGGGTTTGGCAATAGGCTTCAGAATTATGCGGTCCACATTCAGATTGAATTCCAGAATACCCCGGTTCATTTTCTCGAACGGATCGTTCTCCTCGGATGATGAAGATACTGTAGCACAGCCGGAGGTCGGGCCAAGAGCAAGGCACAGCAGGCCTGTCGCAAGCCATTTTCCAACGGTGGTTTCAGGATTGGGCATCTGATTTGTCCCGGTTCATGATGTATGAGACTGAATTTGTACAGCACATATGTGTGCAGGTTCAGAAACAACAAATCAAAAGCCTGCATATCAAATCCTATCGCAGTTGGCGTATGGATGACAAGAGCGTCCGGGTTCAGGACAAATGAGATTGTCAGGTCGCGGTTATGCTGTCTATGAACAGATACTCCATCGGTGACGATATCCTCACAGGTGGTTCGGGCAATGACATTTTGGGCAGTGGATTGACCGGTGACGAGAAGCTGCCGGGATTTTCGGGGGGGGGGGGGGGGGCCGGAGGCTCGTCTGTCACGGCTCCATACTGTATCATTGGCCGAGGCAGGGCGGTTTGACAATATCTCCGTCCTGTCAATATGAACATATGAAAGGTATGGGCAAGCTCAACCCGCAACGGGTAAATCTGATCACGCTGGGCGTTGATGATCTGGCGCGTTCGCGAAAATTCTACCGGTCTCTTGGCTGGCAGCCCGCCGAGGATCTGCCGGAAGTGGTGTTTTTTCGGTTGCGCGGCTGTATGCTGGGTCTGTTCGGGAGGGACGCGCTTGCCAGGGATCAGGGACGGCCGGGAGCCGGACTCGGCACTGGAGCCATAACGCTTGCACAGAATTTTCCATCCAGGCCGGATGTTGATGCCGCGTTCACCGCAGCCTTATCGGCTGGCGCCAGGCCGCTAAAACCGCCGGAAGAAGTTTTCTGGGGTGGTTACTCTGGATATTTCGCGGACCCGGACGAACATGTCTGGGAAGTTGCCCACAATCCGTTCTGGCCGCTTGATGAGGAAGGATATCTGGAACATTCCTGACCTATAAGCCGAAAACCGGTCAGAGGTCGTGGAGGGAGCTGTCCATCGACCTGTATGCCTGATTGGTAGCGGGGGCAGGATTTGAACCTGCGACCTTCGGGTTATGAGCCCGACGAGCTGCCAGACTGCTCCACCCCGCATCGTCAAGGAGGGATTCTACCCCAACCGTGCCGCAGATTTCAATGGGCTGATAGTGACTTCCGGTGGATTGGGGGCAAAATCCGCGCTGATAGTATGCCCGCGGTCGTCATGCCTTTTTGCGGATTCTGGGGCCATCCCGCGAGTCTTCGATTTCGTATCCCAGTAACGATATGCGCTCGCGCAAACGATCCGATCTTTTCCAGTCTCCGGATTCCCGCGCAGTCTTTCTCTGGTCAAGCAGCGCTTGTACCGCTTGCGGAACCTCGACCCGGACGGGCGCCCATTGACAGAGGTTCAGTCCCATGATTTGGTCGTATTGCCGGATCGTCGCCTTCTTGACTCCGTCCGGCAGGGCGCTCCTGACCAGTTCCCAGACCACTGCCAACGCTTTCGGCGTATTCAGGTCGTTAAACACCTGCCGATTGAATTGTTCCAGATAGCCCGGGTCTGCATCGGCGGCCTCTCCCCATGAGCAGACTGCGCTCCTCAGTCGATTGAGGGTAATTTGGGCGCTGTCCAGACTGTCCCAGGCAAATTTCAGATCACTGCGATAGTGGGCGGTCAGACAAAGATAGCGGTAACTCAGAGGATCGTAGTGATTGTCCAGAAGTGTTTGCAAGCGCAGAAATTCTCCCGATGATTTCGACATTTTCTGTCTGTCGACTTCCAGAAAATAGCCGTGCATCCAGAAATTCGCCAAACGGGTGCCGAAGCAAACCTCCGACTGGGCAATCTCATTGGTGTGGTGGATCGGGATATGATCTTTGCCGCCACAGTGAATGTCGAATTCCACTCCCAGATATTTCGCCGACATAGCGGAACACTCGATATGCCAACCCGGGAATCCGGCGCCCCAGGGGCTGTCCCATTCCATCTGGCGCCGTTGACCCGGAGGGCTGAATTTCCACAGCGCGAAATCGGTCGGACAGCGTTTTTCTCCGATATCGACCCGTTGTCCGGCATTTTGTCCTGACGCATTCAGACGGGCCAGATAGCCGTAGTCCTCCAGCTTTGCCGTGTCGAAATAAACCCCGTCGGAGGTGATATAGGTATACCCCTTCTCCTCAATGACGCGGATGTCGCAAATCTGCTCCTTGATATGGTCGGTGGCGCGGCACCACACAGAAGGCTCGAGGATATTTAACGCCGCCAGGTCCTGCCGGAATGCCTGTGTATACAGTTCGGCAATCTCCCAGGCCGTCTTCCCGGTGCGTTTCGATCCCTGTTCGATCTTGTCTTCGCCGGTATCCGCGTCCGATGCCAGATGCCCGACATCGGTGATGTTCATGACATGGATGACATCATAGCCATAGGTCCTGAGCGTCCTTTGCAGGACGTCCTCGAATATATAGGTGCGAAGGTTGCCAATATGCGCATGGTTATAGACTGTCGGCCCACAGGCGTACATTCTCACTTCGTTGCCGTTGAGCGGTTCGAACTCCCTGAGCGAACGGGTATAGCTGTCGTACAGTTTTATTTTCATGGGAAAGCGCGCGGCAGGGCCTGTCTGACCGTGTATGCCCTATACTGAGCGAATGGGGCGGATGGTACAATAAGCGCTATCTGTATCCAACCGGTAAAGCTCTCCCGCGCCATGATTGTATTTATTTCCGACTTGCACTTGACCCCGCAGCGGCCGGATGCGATCGGGTGGTTCGAGACTTTCATGACGAATGCGGTCGGCATGATCGATCGGGTCTACATTCTGGGTGACTTGTTCGAGGTCTGGGTCGGTGATGACGCCAGCGCCGCGCTGGGACAGGGGCGGGTGGAAGAGATCATGCGCTCGGCTTCCGGCGCTGGCGTAAAACTCCGGTTCATGCACGGTAACCGCGATTTCCTCGTGGGAGAAGAGTTCGCAAAACGGACAGGCTGCGTTCTGCTGCCGGACCCGTCTGTCATTACGTTGCAGAACGAACGAGTGTTGCTGACTCACGGCGACGCGCTGTGCACCCGTGATGTCGAACATCAGCAGGCCCGGGCGCGCATGCTCACTGCGAAGTGGAAAATTGCCTTCCTCGACAAACCGATTGAAGAGCGCATTGATACTGCCTCAGCGATGAGAGAAAAAAGCGAAGCCGGCAAACGCGGCAAGAGCGCGGAAATCATGGATGTCGATCAGCGGCAGGTGGAGAATGTCATGAGGGAGTATGGCGTATTGAAGTTGATCCATGGACATACCCACAGTCCTGCCGTACATCAGTTCACGCTGGACAATCGTATTGCCAGGCGTTATGTGACCGGGGATTGGTATACCCAAAAAAGCCTGTTGTTCCATGACAACGGAAATTTCGCGCTCCAGGCTTGATTACGCTCTTGATTCCAGCATTTGCACCGCCGGTAACGTCTTCCCCTCCAGAAATTCCAGAAATGCCCCGCCTCCGGTAGAGATGCAGGACATTTTGCCGGCCAGGTCGAACGTTTCGATGGCCGCAAGCGTGTCTCCGCCGCCGCAGAGGGAAAACGCGCCCGAAGCGGCGATGGCCTGTCCCAGCGTTCTCGTGCCATTGGCAAATTCCGGTAATTCGAATACCCCCACCGGGCCGTTCCAGATCACGGTGCCGGCTTTGAGGATCAGCGCCGCCCATTGCGATGCGGTATCGGGCCCGATATCCATAATCAAATCATCGTTTGCAATCTGCCCTGTCTTTTTGATCTCGACCGGGGCCTTGCCGGACATGGTTTTTGTGGTAACCACATCCACCGGAAGCGGAATCCCGCCGCCGCTGTTGCGGGCCGTCTGCATCAGCATGGCTGCCTGATCCAGTAAATCCGGCTCATACAGGGATTTGCCGACCGCATAACCGGCCGCCGCGATCAGGGTATTGGCGATTCCGCCGCCGGGGAGCAACCGATCCACCTTGCGGGACAGGGATTGCAGTATCGTCAGTTTGGTCGAAACCTTGGCGCCGCCTGCAATCGCCAGAATCGGACGCCGGGGGTGAACAAAAGCCTGGTTCAGGGCTTCAAGCTCCGCGGTCAGCAACAGCCCTGCGCAGGACTCGTCAGCGTGTTGTCCGACACTGCAAGTGGAAGCCTGCGCCCGATGAGCGGCGCCGAACGCATCCATGACGTAGACATCGCACAAGCGTGCATATTGTCGACCGAGAGCGGGATCATTGGCGGTCTCTCCGATATTGAAACGGACATTTTCCAGTAACTCGACATCACCGTTGTTCAGGGTCGGAGCGGAGTTGAGATAATCGCGGTTCAGCCTGACCGTTTGTCCGAGATGGCGGCTTAAGCAGTCGGCCACCGGTTGCAGGGAAAAACCCTGTTCGGGCCGGCCTTCTGCCGGCCTCCCCAAATGCGACATCAGGAGCGTCTTCGCCCCGGCATCGCGCACATGGCGGATAGTGGCGAGTGAAGCTTCAATCCTTTTTGCCGATACTATGCGGTTGTTCCTTACAGGTACATTGAGGTCCTGACGGATCAGGACGGCCTTGCCTGCGACATCAATATCCCGCAGTTTTTTGAACTTCATTGACGGCTCGCGGCCATCAGGGCGGAGGTCGTATCCAGCATGCGGTTGGAGAATCCCCATTCGTTATCGTACCACGAGCATACCTTGACTAGCGTCTTGCCGGTCACCCGGGTCATGCCGGCATCTACGGTAGAAGAGGTGGCGGAATGATTGAAATCGACCGATACCAGGGGCTGTTCGCTGTAGTCCAGAATCTTTCCGTCCGCCGCCTCTTTCAGGATGGCGTTGATTTCCTGAACCGAGGTTTCCCTGGTGGCGACAAAAGTCAAATCCACTACCGATACGTTCAGGGTTGGAACCCGGATCGAAAAGCCGTCCAGTTTGCCGTCCAGTTCAGGCAGGACCAGCCCCACCGCAGCCGCGGCGCCGGTTTTCGTCGGGATCATCGAGTTGGTCGCGGAACGGGCGCGCCGCAGATCAGTATGATACACATCGGTCAGGACCTGATCATTGGTATAGGCGTGGATAGTATTCATCAACCCGTGAACGATGCCGACCGAATCATGCAATGCCTTGGCCAGCGGCGCCAGACAATTGGTTGTACACGACGCATTGGAGATCACCTGATCGTCCGCTTTCAGGATATCATGATTGACACCGTAAACGATGGTTGCATCCACGTCCTTGCCGCCGGGAGCGGAGATAATGACCTTCCTGGCACCCGCCTGCAAATGCGCGCCGGCTTTTTCCCTGGAAGTGAACAAGCCGGTACTCTCATGTACGACATCAATGTCAAGCTCCGCCCATGGCAGCTGGACGGGGTCGCGCTGCGCATACACCGCAATCCGGTCTCCATTGACGATGATATGACCATCCTCGACTTCCACTGTACCGGGGAATCGCCCGTGAGCGGTATCGTAGCGGGTCAGGTGGGCGTTGGTATTGGCGTCTCCGAGGTCATTGATCGCAACGATTTCTATTTCCTCGTTGCCGGATTCATATCTGGCTCTCAATATATTTCGGCCAATCCGGCCATAGCCGTTAATTGCAACTCTGATTGTCATGGCTCAACTCCGGTGATTGATACATATCCACATCGGTCCACGGGCCGCCGCTTTGAGAAATACCCGTTTCGCTTGATATGGGTTCAGTTCGATAAAAGATTGCGTACCGCATTCACCACATTTGCGGTGGTCATTCCCAGATACTCGAATACATCCTTCGCCGGGGCCGACTCCCCGAACGTCTCGATACTGATGACGGCGCCCTCCGGTCCGACATATTTCAGCCAGCCGTCACCTACCCCGGCCTCGACTGCGACGCGCGCTTTCACCGCAGGCGGCAATACCGAGTCCCGGTAATCGTGGTCCTGGCTGTCGAAGCGGTCGGTGGACGGCATGGAAACCACCCGGATGTGATGCCCGGACAGCTGCCTTGCCGCGGCCATTGCCAGTTCAACCTCTGACCCTGTGGCAATGATGACGGCGTCGGGCGTCTGCCCGCAGTCGCGCAGTACGTAGCCGCCTTTTTGAATCCGGTCGATCTGGTCACGACTGCGAGATTGATGGGGCAGATTCTGCCGGGAGAAGATTAATGAAAAGGGTTGGTCCACCGACTCGATGGCCTGTTGCCAGGCGACCGCCGATTCAACCGCGTCGCACGGCCGCCAGACGGACATGCGCGGCATCAATCTCAGGGTGGCGGTCTGTTCCACCGCTTGGTGGGTCGGACCGTCTTCACCCAGACCGACCGAATCATGGGTGAATACGAACAGGCTGGGAATTTTCATCAGCGCGGACATACGCAAGGCGTTCCTGGCGTATTCCGAAAACATCAGGAAGGTTGCGCAGTAGGGCTTGAACCCTCCGTGCAAGGCCATGCCATTGACGATCGCCGCCATTGCGAATTCACGGACGCCAAAATAGATATAGTTGCCCTCCTCAACGGATTCGATCCCCCTGGAACCGGACCACAATGTCAGATTCGACCCGGCCAGATCGGCAGAACCTCCGATCAACTCCGGCAGCAAGGGGCCGAACCCTTCAAGCGCGTTTTGCGAAGCCTTTCTTGACGCAATGGTTTCCGCCTGACGGTCGACGGCGTCAATGAACGCGGCGCTCTCGTATTCCCAGCTATCCGGCAATTTGCCGTCCGTTCTTCTTCGCAACTCGGTCGCGAGCTGCGGGTAGCGGCTCTCGTATTCGGCGAACATTTCCCGCCAGAGAGCCTGGGCCTGTATTCCCGCTTCACAGGCATTCCACGAATCCCGGATATCCGGCGGAATCTCGAATGGCGCATGGTCCCATCCCAGGCGCTGGCGCGTCAACTCGACTTCTTCCTCTCCCAGGGCGCTGCCATGGCTGGATTCCTTGCCGGCCTTGTTGGGGGAGCCGTAGCCAATCACGGTTTTGCAGCAGATGATGCTGGGTCGGGCAGATTCGGCGCGGGCTTGTTCAATGGCGCCGCGGATGGCTTCGGGGTCGTGCCCGTCGACATCGGCTATCACCTGCCAGCCATAGCTTTCAAATCGTAACGGAGTATTGTCGGTAAACCAGCCTTCCACTTTGCCGTCTATGGATATGCCGTTGTCGTCATAGAAAGCGATCAGCTTGCCGAGCTTCAGGGTCCCGGCCAGCGAACAGCCTTCATGGGAGACTCCTTCCATCAGACAGCCATCGCCCAGAAAGACATAAGTAAAATGATCGACCGGATTATAGCCGCCGCGATTGAATTGGGCTGCCAGTGTTTTTTCTGCAATCGCCATGCCGACCGCGTTGCAAATTCCCTGACCGAGTGGCCCGGTGGTGGTTTCCACTCCGGGGGTATACCCATATTCGGGGTGTCCCGGCGTTTGCGAGCGCAGCTGCCGGAAATTCCTGATTTGCTCGATCGGCAGATTATATCCGGTCAGGTGCAACAGGGAATAAATCAGCATCGAGGCATGCCCGTTTGACAGGACGAACCGATCCCGGTCCGCCCATTTCGGGTCCGCGGGATTATGCTTCAGGTAGTCGTGCCAGAGTACTTCGGCAATATCGGCCATTCCCATCGGCGCTCCGGGGTGACCGGATCCGGCCTTTTGTACCGCATCCATGCTGAGCGCCCGTATTGCATTCGCTCTTTGCCGCCGGCTTACTGACGCCATCCGGTTCCTCTCGTCGGGATCATGGATACGATGAGTGGGATTGCAGAGAGCAACTGGCGCTTTTGGATTGAAGGTCAATACACAGGAGAGCGTTCAATATAGCGGTTTGCAGTCGGTCCAGTCAACCCGTTTGTCCGCATATCTGCGCCCTGTGCGCCTGCCCGGACTGCGCATTGCAAAAAGACCTGAATCCGTCAAAATCAGGATTGCTGTAGCCGGGTAGCGTCGGGTAAATACGATGACCTTTATGCTATGATTGCAGGCCTGCCTTATGCAATCGGATTAAGGGTGACCAACGATGACAACGGACAGACTGGAACTGCCGATAGGAGAGGCGTCTTTCCGAAGTATTCGGGAATGGGATTTTTACTATGTGGACAAGACCCCGTATATCCAGAGTCTGGCGCGCAGGCCCGGATACTACTTCCTGTCCCGCCCGCGAAGGTTCGGCAAGAGCCTGTTAATTTCTACCCTGAAGGAGTTGTTCGAGGGCAACGAGGAGTTATTCCGCGGGCTTTATATTCATGAGCTCTGGGACTGGAACAACAAACATCCGGTGGTGCGTCTGAGCTTTGACGCGAACTACAGCGAGTCGGGGAACCTGAAGAGCAATATCTTCAATCAACTGGCAACACATGAAAAACGGGCAGGAATCAAACCGCCGCCAGAGGCTCGTACGGCTCCGGATCGCCTGCACAACCTGATTGTCAGTCTCTATGATGAAACCGGACAACAGGTGGTGATTCTGATAGACGAATACGACAAGCCGATACTGGATGTACTGGAGAACAAGGAACTGGCGCGTGAGAACCGCGATTATCTGCGCGGCTTCTACGGCATGATCAAGGGCTGCGCTCGCTACATTCGTTTCGTATTCATCACCGGCATCAGCATGTACTCGAAGGTCAGCCTGTTCTCGGTGCTGAATAACCTTTACGACCTCAGCCTGAATCCCGACTATGCCACCCTGTGCGGTTATACCGAGAAAGACCTTGAAACGGTGTTTGCCGCGGAAATGGCAAGTGTGACGGACGATGACCGCGAGAATATTCGCCACTGGTACAACGGCTATCACTGGCTGGGCAACGAGAAGGTTTACAACCCGTTCGATATCCTGCTGTATTTCAGGAACCGGAAGTTCATTCCCTGGTGGTATGAGACCGGCACGCCTTCTTTTTTGTACGAGCGCATGGCAAGCGGAGCGGTCAATACACTTGATTTGGAAAACCTGAGTATGTCCCGCAGGAATTTGTCCACGTTCGAGGTAGGGCGAGTCAATCTGAACGCCCTGTTATTCCAGTGCGGGTATCTGACTATTGTCGAGGAAGAAGTTCGTCCGGAAGGAATCTTATTCACGCTGGACTATCCCAATCACGAGGTGCGCCTGAGTCTGAACCAGGAATTGCTGGACGCGGCTACCGGAGATTTGGAGAAAGCCTCGGAGGATGGCAGGGCGCTGATTGCCTTGCTGGACGCCAACGACTTTGCGGGATTCGAGCGGGAGTTGCAGGCCTTCTTTGCCGGTATTCCGTATCAGTGGCATACGCACAACGACGGGGGTCGTAGCGAGGGTCATTATGCGACCGTGCTGTACGCCTGTTTCCGCGCCCTGGGTCTGGAGATGCGGGTGGAAGAGTCCACCGGTCGGGGTCGTTCGGACATGGTATTGATGCGTGAGGGTCAGGTATTTGTGCTGGAGTTCAAGGTAGCGGATGATGAGTCGCAGGCTGCGGTGAAGGCGGATGAGGCGTTGGCGCAGATAGTAAGTAAGGATTATGCGGGCAGGTACTGTACGGGGAATCAGCGCATTCATGTGCTGGCGGTGATTTTCAACCGCAAGACGCGCAATCTGGAAATGCTCAAAACGCAAGCAGCCTGAAAGATCGCGGATGGTTATAGATAGCCTGCGCCATGAAATCCAGCGGGTGAACACCGCGGAAACCTGAAACAGATACATGAACAGGAACAAGAACCTTCACGGAGCCAAGCGGGCGAAACAGGACGATTTCTATACACAGCTTGCGGATATTGAAAACGAGCTGAAACACTACAAGAAGCGCTTTACAGGCAAGACGGTTTACTGCAACTGCGACGATCCCCGGGTGAGCAACTTCTTTCACTATTTCTCGTTCAACTTCACACATCTCGGCCTGAAAAAACTCATCAGCGCCTGTTACAGGAACGCTCAACCGGATATGTTCAGCCAGCATGATACAGGGCGCGCCATCTGGCTGGAATACGAAGGAATCCCCGGACAGCCTGTCCCCACCCCGCAGGACATCGGCATCCGCGCATTCGAGGGAGACGGGGATTTTCGCAGCGCGGAGAGCATTGCGCTTCTGAAACAGGCGGATATTGTCGTGACCAACCCGCCCTTCTCCCTGTTTCGGGAATACGTCGCCCAACTGATCGAATACAAAAAGAAATTCCTGATTATCGGTAACATGAACGCGACCACTTACAAGGAGATTTTCCCGCTGATCAAGGACAACAAGGTTTGGCTGGGGCCGAGTATTACGAGCGGGGACAGGGAGTTCGGCGTTCCTGATCACTACCCGTTGATAGCGGCCTCAAGCAGGATTGATGAGAGTGGTAAAAAATTCATCAGGGTCAAGGGGGTTCGATGGTTCACCAATCTGGACCATAAAAAACGGCACGAGAAACTGATCCTCTATCGCAAATACACGCCCGAAGACTACCCGACATACGACAATTATGACGCCATCAATGTAGACAAGACCCAGGATATTCCCGCCGATTATGATGGCGTGATGGGCGTGCCGATCACGTTCCTGGACAAGTACAACCCGGATCAGTTTGAGATTGTTGGAATGGACAGACCACTAATAACCGAGCTAACCGGAAAGCAAAGCAGGTTCAGGATCAAGGGAAAGGAGATTTACGCAAGAGTTGCCATTCGCAGCAGCAAGCAAAATAATGGACATCAGACTTCTTGAAATCACTGTCGGCGATCTTGCGAACGACTACAGGGACGACGGCGAAGGTGGTGTTACCGGCTATGGCGGCAAGCTGGATATTCGCCCGCCCTTTCAGCGCGAGTTCGTCTACAAGGACAAACAACGGGAGGCGGTCATTGATACCGTCTTTAACGGTTATCCGCTGAATGTCATGTACTGGGCCGACTGCGCAGACGACAGATTCGAGATCATTGACGGGCAGCAGCGCACGATCTCGATCTGCCAGTTTGTGGAGGGCGACTTTTCGGTAAACCTCGGAAATTTCAATGCCCCTCGCGCCTTTCATAATCTGCAAGACGATGAGCAACGGCGCATTCTCGAATCCCGGCTTATGGTGTATGCCTGTAGCGGGACAGACAGCGAGAAACTGGAATGGTTCAGGACCGTCAATATCGCCGGGGAGAAACTGACCGATCAGGAACTGCGAAACGCCGTCTATTCCGGCTCCTGGGTCACCGATGCCAAGCGCTATTTCAGCCGAACTGGCGGGGTCGCATACAGAAGGGGCAAGGATTATCTGAAAGGGGCGCCAATCCGACAGGACTATCTGGAAACCGCTATCAAGTGGATCAGCAATGCCCGTTCTGCTGACGAAATCGCCGAGTACATGGGCAATCATCAGAATGATCCGAACGCGGAGGAATTATGGCGCCACTTTGAGTCCGTCATCGAATGGGTCGAGGCGACGTTCACGGAAAAGCGGAAATTCATGCAGGGTATTGACTGGGGCAGCCTTTACCGTGACTACGGAATTCGGAAAGACTTGGACCCGACTGCAATTGAGACTGAAACAAAACGGCTCATCAACGACAATGATGTCACGAAAAATCCGGCATATACCGGTATATTCTCACCCGTGACGAGAAACACCTGAACATCCGCTCCTTTGATGCTACCATTAAACAAAAAGCCTGGGAGCGTCAGAACGGCATATGCCAGAAATGCAAGAAAGAATTTGATCTGGAAAAGATGGAGGCCGACCACATTACCCCTTGGTCCGAAGGCGGAAAAACAAACGAAGAAAACTGCCAACTGCTCTGCAAAGAATGCAACCGCCGGAAGTCCGACAGATAAGCCGGGGGCAGATTCGCAATCTATATCATAGTGTGCATAAGGGGCGGGGGATAGAATATGATCAGCAACAAAAGAAGTGCAAAAGAAATTATCTCGAACAACCCGATTGGATAACAGTGATGGAGTGAATCGTTGGCGACCGTTCCCTGATCCGCTTTCAGGTGGCTATTTGGTTGCTCCTTTGGGGCCGGGCGTATACGAACTACGAAACAGCGCGACCAGTGAATTGGTGCTGTTTGGCTACAGCAAGAATGTTGCTTCCCGCATGTCCTCTCTGTTGCCCCCTCCATACGGGACGGGGAACCGGAACAATCGGGAGAAGAAAGAATATGTGCTGGAACACCTTGTCGATATGGAATACCGAACCAGAGCCTGCCCTGACAAGAAAACCGCCCAAAAAGAAGAACAAAATTTACGGGCGCGCAACTATTATCTCTTCAACATATAGCCGAAAGAATACCCGTAGCTTTTCTTGGACATGACGGTTTACAAGGCGGTCATCACGACTGCAATGGGTAAATTGTGTCCGGCGAACAAACAGCTTGCAACTATTATAGTATAGCGAACACAGGGCGATTCCATACGGTTTCAGCTATGGGGTCTCCCTGTGCGGGTTTGTTGCGGGCAAATATGGTCTGGAGGGTAGAATCAGGATATTTCATGTCGGGATATTCGGGGCAGGTTCCGGGACAGTCGGGCGGCGCAGAAATTCCACGGGGTCAAGAACCGGAACAATGCGGCCGTCCGCCAGAACCGTGATTCCGGTAATCCCGCGTACCGAAGCCAATTGGGTTCCCGGGGTATGGATTGCGGCTTCAGCGGTTCCCTCGAACTGATCAACCCCGAAAGCCGAAATTTGATCTGCGGAGCGTATCAATAGCACAGACCGCCGGCGCGGTTTGATGCCCGGTCCGCTTTGACCGGTTCTCCCGACCAGATCAAAAACCGGTATCCGCTGATCGTCTGTCTGAACATATCTGTGATCGTCAACCACGCTGAATTTTTCGTCTGTAGTCTGCAGAGCGCGTTCAATGGCGGCGGTCCGTATCGCAAAATGCCAGTCGCCGACCCGGACAAGCAGTACACGGCAAAGGGTCATGTTTCCCCTGACCATCCCGGCCCGGATCAGCCCGGCCTGAAGTCGCTCGCCATAATGTGATTGCCGGTTCAGTGTAGCGGAAAAATCCGACACCTGCCCGCGCAACTTTCTTTCCACCCTGATCAGGGTATCCAATTGCAGATTGACTTTTCGCACGCGCGCCGCGAATCCTTCGCCACGTTCCGTATCCATGGCTTGCAAGTCGCTGCGGATCTGGTTGATATGGTATTTCAGGGCATTCAGGTCGCGGCGCATTTGCTCCACTGTATTCCCCAGCCGGCTTCGCGTCAGCCCCAGTTCACCGGAAAAATCCAGCAGATACGAGAATTTCCGGTTTTCATTCATCGCAGAACCGTCCGCAGACCGTGTCATGCAGAGCCCGTTTTCCTCTTGCCGGCCCGCGGAATCCGGTGTTCCGGGTTCTCTGTCGGTCAGCAAGGATTCCACGATACCGGTCAGGGAGCGCATATGATCCCTGGCGGAGGCGGGCGTCATACTGGCGGCCATAGTCAGGCCATCGTGCATTTCCTCAAGAAGATTGATCAGGGCCTGTTCACTATCGTAATCCGAAATCCGGCCATTGCCGCCATATTGATCCATCAACTTCTCCACGGCGCGGCTTAGTCTGGAGACATCCTGGTAATCCGCCGTTTGCGCGCCGGCTCGCAAAGCGCTGAAGCACTCCCGTATACCATCAAAACTTCCTGCCTTTTCGCCTGTCGCGCGCCACTCCCCCAGAAGAGAGTGAATCCTGAACAGCAGATGCTGCAACTCTTCGGGAAATTCCCTGTCTGTCTCTCCGACAGTCTGTCCTGCCATTTTTTAGCCGTTTCCCGATCGGGGTTCGGGCAGTGTGAACCCGCCGCTCGTCCGTTCCAGTCGATTTGCAGCCAGTTTCGTTTTTTCCAGCGCGACTGCAATCCCGGACACATCCAGCCAGGCCTTGGCTGTGGAATCTTGCAGTTTCTGCATTCTTTTCGCGGCGTTTTCAAGCAGTTTTAATTCATTTTCCAACTCGTCCGACAGCTGATCCACGATTTCAGGCAATGGCCGACTCAGGGTTTCAATTTCCTGCAATGTTCCCCGGGTCCGGTCTGCGCCGGCTGTTCCTGAAGCCGCTTCCCGGTTTACTGCCTGTATGCAGGTCATGGCATGGTCGGCCTCCTGGCGGAGGCCCTCCACCAGTTCGGCAATTTCATTCAATGCGTGCGTCGAGCGTTGCGCCAGACTCCGGATTTCTTCGGCAGTTCCCGCGAAGTCCGGGCCCGGAGCGGATGTCGCCTGTATGCAGGCATTCAGTGATAACGTATGGGTCTGTTCGGTCATATCCTGCATTGAATCCACGATATCCCGGATTTGCAGGCATCCCTCGTTCAGGCGTTGCAGGTGAATACCGGTTTTCTGTACCTGATTGCTCGCCGTGTCCATCCTCTGCGCCGTATCCCGCAACGTGTTCATTCCCTGCTGTGCGAGCTTTGTATATTTCCGGACTTGTGGCATTGATGCGACTGCCGATTGACTGGCCCTGTAAATTCTGTCCGACAAATTCATCATGCCGGCGGCGCAATCCGAAATTTCACTGGATTGGAAGGTGCGGTGGTTCTTCAACCGGACCATGAACTCTGCTGCTCTTGCCGCGGCTTGCGAGACCTCGCCTGCAGCTTGCCTGATTCCACTAACCAGACCGCGCATCTGGCTGACGGCGCTGTTGATCGAGTTTGCGACCGGAGCCGTGACATCACCGGTTATCCGGGCTTTTACAGTCAGGTTTCCCTGCGCCAGGCCCTTTGCTTCATCTGTTAATCGGGCCACCGCCAGTCTCGTGTTTCTGGAATCACTGTGCGCTGTCCGCCACAACCCGCCCAGGGACAATAACACGAGTCCACCCGCCAGGAATGACAAGACCCGCTCCGACATTACCGGGGCGGGACTCAGGTGGCCCTGCAGACTATGGGTGAGACCGGTGACGGTATTGCCCAGGGCAATCACATTGTTGACGAAACTGCGAATCGCACGAGGGTCCCCTGGCGCTCTTTCATCGGCGCCGGTGAACAGGCTGTCAAGGTCTGCGCCTGCTTTCGCCAATGCCTGTTCAATTCGCGCCACCGCCGCCATCACTGACTCCGGGACAGGGCTGTTATTTTGCCCGCTCCCCTGCAGGAGGGTTGATATGAATCGCGGGTGGCGCCGCCAGTTATCCACGGACTCGAGTTGGGAAAGACTTGTTTTGATGCGCCTGGTCAGGGCACTGATCACTTCAGGAGCCCCGGCTCTCCCGGTCAACCTTGCGGGCGGCCTTGCAGTTACGGCGCGCAACGATTGATGCGCGATTTCACGGATATCCGCCTCCAGTCGTGAATGCGCTGTATGTAATTGCGCCCGATTCTCCGAGCGCGCCATTTGCAGGGCTTCGGAGTAGACCAGCGTTGCGAAAGAAGCCAGCATGATCAAAAGATAAATCTTGTTCACTTTTTAATAAATTCCGATTTGCACAAAGTCCCGGGAGCCGCACAGCGTCTGGATATCAACTACTCCCCATGTTTGCCCCTGGTCAGTCACCACCCTGTTCAGCCAGGGCGCCGGAGTTGCAGGAAACGATCCGTAATCGCCTGTCGGCAAGGCGCATGAAAATGATCTTGCATGGATACGGCCGGCTATCAGCAAGGCGCTTTTCAGCGCCCTGTCGGGGAGTACCAGCAGATTGCAGGTTTGCGTAACGGGCGTCGGCGCCAGACCGATAAATGCGGAAAAGTCCACCACGGTATAAACTTCGCCGTGGATACTTTGCATTCCCCTGACCCAGTCCCGCGCCATCGGTACAAGAGACAGCGCGCGAAGCGGTACTATTTCGGGTCCGTCCGCACAGGGTACCGCAAGATTCAACTGTCCGGCGCGAAAGACGAAACCCTGCCATGCGCCGGCGCCGTTTTCAGATTCCCCGGACGCTTGATTGTCCGCGTATTCCCGTCTCCGAGCCGGGCGTTCCTCCACGGAATGACCGGACGTCTGATTGTCGCAGGAAGCAATAATGATCGGAATGGCCGCAGCGCCATAAGGTTTTGTTACAGCCTTCGATTGTAGCAAATTTTAATCAGGGTTGTTTCTAATGTGGCCCCGCTTGCGGTACAATCCATAGATGAAATCTGTTGAACTGGCGCTGACTTTCGACGACATTCTGCTGTTGCCGGCAAAATCCGAAATATTGCCGCGCGATGCCTGCCTTGCAACCCGCTTCACCCGTGGTTTGAACATCAATATCCCGCTGGTATCCGCGGCCATGGATACCGTCACCGGAGCGAACATGGCCATCAGTCTTGCCCAGGAAGGCGGGGTCGGTGTTATCCACCGCAATATGTCTCCGCACGAACAGGCGCGGGAAGTCACCCGCGTCAAGAAATATGAAAGCGGAGTCATAACCGATCCCGTTACCGTGGAAAAGTCCGCCAGCGTGAGCCATGTACTGGGCCTGATGAACCGGCACAACATTTCGGGAGTTCCGGTTGTGGATGGACCGAAAGTGATCGGTATCGTGACCAGTCGTGATTTGCGTTTCGAGAAGAATATGGAAACCCCGGTCAGTCAGGTTATGACCCCTGAAGACAGGCTGGTCACGGTAACGGAGGGAGCGACTTCCGATCGGATTCAGCAGCTTTTGCATAAACACCGCATTGAAAAAGTACTGGTCGTAGGCTCCGGAAATACCCTGAAAGGACTGGTTACGGTCAAGGACATCCAGAAGTCCACGGATTTTCCCCGTGCCTGCAAGGACAACCAGGGCCGGCTGCTGGTTGCGGCTGCGGTCGGTGTGGGCGTGGATGCGGATGAAAGGGTGGAGTGTCTGGTCAATGCGGGAGTGGATGCGATTGTGGTCGATACCGCCCACGGCCATTCGAGAGGCGTGCTTGAGCGGGTGAAACGGATCAAGCAGTTCAATGGCAGTGTGCAGGTCATTGGCGGCAATATTGCGACCGCCGAAGCCGCGCGCGACCTGGTTGACGCCGGCGCGGACGCGGTCAAGGTCGGAATCGGCCCGGGTTCGATCTGCACCACACGCATTGTAGCCGGGGTCGGGGTGCCGCAGGTGCATGCGATTCAGGAGGTTGCCAGGGCGCTGAAAGGCGCCGATGTCCCGTTTATCGCCGACGGCGGAGTGCGGTTTTCCGGGGATCTCGCCAAATGTATTGCCTGCGGCGCCAATTCTGTCATGGTAGGCAGTATTCTGGCGGGAACCGATGAGGCGCCGGGTGAGATCGAAATCTATCAGGGGCGCTCCTACAAGTCTTATCGCGGGATGGGGTCGCTGGGCGCGATGCAGAAAGGTTCCAAAGACCGCTATTTCCAGGACGGGGTTGACAGCGCGGACAAGTTTGTCCCCGAAGGTATTGAAGGCCGCGTGTCTTACAAGGGGCCGATGGTAAATGTGGTGCATCAACTGATGGGAGGATTGCGCGCCAGTATGGGATATACCGGCAGCGCCGCCATTGATGACCTCAGGGCGAATGCCAGACTGATTCGAATCACCAGCGCCGGAATGCGGGAAAGTCATGTACATGATGTTTCCATCGTCAAGGAAGCGCCCAACTATCAAACTACCCGTATCAACTGATTGCGCGCCCCGGGAGGCATAGCGTGATTTGCGACTCGATCATGTGACCCGCTTTGCGAGGATTCGAATCAATGCCCGGTTTCCATGATCCTTACCTGCAAAAAATTCTCATCCTCGACTTTGGCGCGCAGTATACGCAGCTGATCGGTCGATGTATTCGGGAACTGGGGGTCTATTGCGAGATTTTCCCGTATCATGTCGATACAGAAGAAATCCGGCGATTCGCTCCACAGGGAATCGTTCTGTCGGGTAGCCATGCCTCGGTCTACCAGGATTCCGATACCCGCATTCCTGACCTCATACTCGAATCGGGCTGGCCGATACTGGGCATTTGTTACGGGATGCAGACTCTGGTGAATCAACTCGGCGGCTTGGTGGAAATAGCGGACCGCCATGAGTATGGACATGCTCTGCTCCATACCTGCCGCTCAAGCCGCCTGTGCGGTCCCGCCGGGCAGGAGCTGGCAGTGTGGATGAGTCACGGCGATCAGGTAACCCGATTGCCGGAAGGATTCGAGGTCGTCGGCAAGACGGCCACCTGCCCATTCGCTGTCATTGCGGATGAAAACAGAAGTTATTATGGCGTGCAGTTCCATCCCGAAGTCACCCATACCACCGCAGGCAAGTCGATGTTGTCGCGGTTTGTCCATGAAATCTGCGGCTGTGGTTGCGAATGGGTTCCGGCCAACATTATCCAACGCCAACTGCAATGGATTCGCGATCAGGTAGGGGATGACGAAGTGATCCTCGGGTTGTCGGGCGGAGTTGATTCTTCCGTGGTCGCCGCATTATTAAATACGGCGATAGGGGAAAAACTGACCTGCATATTCATAGATACGGGACTGCTGCGCCTTGATGAGGGCGATCAGGTGATGCAGACATTTGCAAGTTCCATGGGGGTCAGGGTGATCCGGGTAGATGCCGGCGACCGCTTTTTCGCAAGACTGGAAGGGGTGTCCGACCCGGAACGCAAGCGCAAGATAATCGGCAATCTGTTCGTGGAAATATTCCAGCGGGAAGCCAGCCGCATCGGCAACGCCAAATGGTTAGCCCAGGGCACCATTTATCCGGACGTGATCGAGTCCGCCGGCGCCCGGCACGCCAATAAATCCGCACAGGCGAAGGTAATCAAATCCCACCACAATGTAGGCGGTCTGCCGCAAGACATGAATATGAAATTACTCGAGCCGCTGCGCGAGCTGTTCAAGGATGAGGTACGCAAGATCGGCGCCGAACTGGGAATCCCGCCGCAGATGCTCAACCGCCATCCCTTTCCCGGGCCGGGCCTGGGGGTCAGAATACTGGGCGAGGTCAAGGCGCAGTATGCAGAAATCCTGCGTCAGGCGGATGCGATCTTTCTTGATGAACTGCATAAAAACGACCTGTACGACAAGACCAGCCAGGCTTTCGCCGTGTTTCTGCCCGTGAAATCGGTCGGTGTTGTTGGCGATAACCGCGCTTATGAATACGTCATCGCGCTTCGCGCCGTTGAAACCACCGACTTCATGACCGCGAACTGGGCGCACCTCCCCTATCTGGTACTAGCAAGAGTTTCCAGCAGAATCATCAACGAAGTGCGCGGCATCAGCCGCGTCACCTACGATATTTCCGGCAAGCCCCCGGCTACCATAGAGTGGGAGTGAAGGGTAAGAGTGCTCTGTTTCCTTAAATTTGATAGGCGAAACTCTAACTGAATAAGAGGCAGACGTGTTTATGGATATCGGGGTTGCTCAGGAAAAAACTATATATAATTTTTGGTCAAGGAACAAAATCTTTCTCGGTCGAGCCATTTTTTTCCATCATTCACCATTTCAATCAGGCCATAACGGCTACTGACAAGCGTTATTTTTTCGTGATCGGGTATAGTTTTATTGATCCCTCTTATTACCCCAGAACGCTTCGTTCTCTGCGCCTGAAATGACTACCGTATCGAACTCCAAGCCTTTGCTCTTATGGATGGTCAGGATGTGTACCGCATGATCCTCGGAAAATCAAGCTAAAGCGTGAAGCCAATCAGGGTCTATCATGAGCAATTTATCTATCCGCGATCTTGTGTTGTGTATCACCTCTTCAAGTCGGCTGGCAGACTCATAATCCGGGTGCAGGGCAGTTAAATCGCTCGTTCCAACCTTTTCAAGGAATTTCTCGACAAATGTCCATGCTCTTGGCCATCTATCGTCAATCAAGTCGAAAATTTCGGCCTCTTTACGTTGTGCTTTTATAAATCGTTGCCAGTCATGTCGCAGATTGCCCCGATAGTCCTCATCAGCAGGGGAGGCAACAGTAATATGAAACCGGCTTCCACGCGCTCATGGCAGGTCAAAATCCCCCCGATTGGCCTCGCCGCCGCCCTCGAGTTACTCGCGGTCAACGCGACCGGAGACGGTGGTTGAAACTCTTGAGAAATCAACAGGTTCCTGTCAGTTGGCGCCGCCCGGTGAAACCTGCATCGGGTGCGGCCGGCTGCTTCCAAAACTGTCAGCAAGGCGACGGAAACCGTTGCGGGAAGGCGCGAAACCGGAACTCAGGCAACAAAGATGAAATCGGATTCGGTCAGTTCCGACGCGGCCATGCCTTCCAGCGTGATGCTGCTGTCATCCGCGTAGCCGGTGATCACCGCGTCACCTTCCGCGTTGTTCGTGATGGTGAGGTCGGTAAACTTTGTGGCCTCTCCGCCCCGGATTTTGATCAGGTCTTTACCCTTACATGAAGAAATCGAAGTCATTCATCCCCGTACAGAGTCTCCGTCTCGCCGGTCCCAAAGATCGGTGGGATCGCAGGTGTTGTCATTGTGTTTCCTCCCATTCCGCTCCGCTGTTTCCTCGCAAGTCACATAGCGCAATCTAACGGATCCCGGAACCGAACCAAGCGCCGCTCAAGTAACGACTGCATGTCTCGTCGCCCATCCAGGACGCAATGAACAAAGACGTCCTGCCCGATGACCTCGTAGATGACACGATACGGCTTGAAGTGGATCTCCCGGTAATTCGTCACGCCGATCCGATCCAGTTCGGGCGGGATATGGCTTCGCATGGGTAGTTCGGCAAGGCTCGAACAGAGCGGTTCCAGTTGCTCCAACACGTACGTTGCCTTCTCCACCGAGTCATGGATTGCAACGTAACGGTAGATGTCGATCAGGTCGTGTTCCGCTTCTTCTGAAACCCGGACGCGATAGCGTGTCACCCGGTGCTTTCCTTGATGCGTTTGCGGATATCTGCGAAGGCCGTTTTGACGGGCTTGCTGCGCCCCTCTTGAATGCACTTGGAGCTCTGCGCCAGCATCTTGAGCAGCGCCAGCGATTCCTGGGTTTGTTCGTAACTGGCGATGTCCTGGAGAACCGCTTTGGCTTCACCGTGTTGGGTGATCACCATGGTCCGCTGGCCCTCGTTGACGTCTCGTAAGGCCTCGGCCGTATGACTTTTGAGGTAGCTGATGGGTTTGACCGATTCGCTGAGTTTCATAATGTGCCTGCCGTATCTCTGATTCCAGAACGTACCAAATATAGTCCATATTTGGTACCAATACAAAGCGGGTTACGGTTTTAAGAGGTGCCAGCTGGAACCGGCGGGAGCAAAGGTCACCGGCCGTTTAGTGTAGCTTTTATGCCGTCGAAGCGCAATCGCCGAGAGCCACGGGAGCATGATGCGTATCTCTACCGTCTGCGGCATCTGGTGGAGAATGCCTTCCTGCACCTCAAGCGTTGGCGGGGCATTCGTTTTGCCGGGGGCTACTCGTGAGATTTACACCACCAGCTTCGCGATTGAAGCTAATCAAGCTGTTCAATCGGGGGCACGAATTGGAGACAGAGCTGACCGATGAGCAGCTCAGGGCCATTCTTCTCAAGACTGATTCGTGGCTGATGTACATACTCCCCGTCTGATCCGGGCATCACTCCATAGAAAATAACGGTGATCCAATACCTGCAGGAGCAGGAAGGGGTTCACCTGGAAGTCAAAGCCCGGAAGGTTGCCTGAAGCGCTGTGTATCAGTGTTCAAATCGGCAATTTTTTCGAGAAATTTGAAGGATTTTCTGAGCATGGTATATTTCATGGTATTACCGTTGCTCTGGAGCGGGATGATGGCATGGAGGGGGGTTACATATCGGCCGCTCCCATGGTGAACTCCGTGTACCAACGTTTCAGAATTGCCCATCCCGGACCACATTGCCTTTGCTGATTATCTTGACAGTTTTTGGGTGAACCGGTTCGTTATCCGGCAGCAGTCCCTTGCCTTTCTCAATCACCTTGGCAGCGAAACTGGTCAGCTTGCCTAATGTGTCCGAACCGGCAAGCGCCTTGCTATCGCTATAGTAATCAAACCAGGGCAGCCCGACACTTGTGTAATCTTTGGCTGTCGGCGGCGTATGCGGGGGCTGGCGCCCTGCGATTGAAAGATATTGCTCACTGTTGGCCAGGTGGATAAAGCACCGGAAACCATTGTCCTGATCCCAGGCATCAATGCCGTACTCGTCCTCGTAGATTTCCTGCCGCATCAAGCCGCCTGGAGCAAGTCCCATATCCGGGGCGGCAGATTCGCAGACCGTGCGACTGAACCTCGTCTTGAGGTAGTCCATGTCAGCTTCCACGGTTCGCCCGAAATGTTCGACGTAAACATCATGCTTCATCGGGTAGACGATGATCTGGAGTCCGCCATGTTCAGCCGTACTGGTAATCTGTTCCTCGGCGGTGAAGCCTTCACCCAGCGGCATGGCGACAAACTGCCGGATGAAATCTTCCGAGACATTGAAACCGTCCAGCCAGGGCTGTTCCGGAATCACCGCATAATCCTGCGGATCAGCCGAAAGCCCATTGATCCAGGGTTCACCGGAAACCGCATTGATCTTGCCGGCGGCAATCTTGACGGCGCACGGGTAGTCACCAGAGAAATTGATCCACAGCGCCTCTGACTGATACATGGGTATGAATACGCCACCATGTGTCTGCCAGGCATCAGGCAACTTGTTTGCGAAGTCATCCACGTGCTCCACCGGGAACCGACCCCGGCCCGGGGGGAGGGGATATTCCCGGTTGTCATCCGGGATCCGCAGGGTGCGCTGGAAGTCGATGCTACATGCTGCTTTCTTGTGGACCTCCGGAAACCGGAAGGTCAGTTGGTTGTTCATTAGTTCGATCATTGTCTTTCCTCCACTCAGTCGATTATTTGGGTCGATTATTCAGGTGTTACCAGTCGCCATCACGGACATCCCGGGCAATACGCAACAGAGCGTGATCCTGTGCAGACTTGAGCTGGCGGATCAGGTCGGCGAACAGTTGCGGTCGTTTGCGAATGATCTCCTGCAAATCCGTCGATACCTTCCCGGCCATTGCCAGCAGCACATCCGGGTCTTCGCCAAGCTCCTCGGCCAATGCCCGGATTTTTGCCTCCGACGGTGGCGCCACATCCTCGCGTTCTATCTTGCTGAGATAGGCGGGCTCCACACCAATTCGCTGAGCGACCTGCCGGACAGAAAATCGCCGATCCTGTGACTTCAGGACCTCGCGATGTTCACGGATGTATTCTCCGAATGTCATGTGTACTATATACTACACATATTGGATTTTTACAATCCGGCGACGGATGGGTGAGCGACTGTGGATAGAGTGACTTCATTGAGAAGCTGCAAAGCCAATAGATTCGACCAAGTTAGATGATAATCGGCTTAATTCGGCAATAATCGGTTGACGTGAGGCGCTAAACCGCATAATTTTCAGTGATTTGGTTCAGACGCCGGAGGCTGGTTTTATTCCAGCGTCGGCAGTTCAAAGACTTGGATACTGTCGTCACAAGAAAGGTATAGTGTATGATATAACTGAAGGATGCAAATCCTTTGGTTGATTGAGATCTCTGATTCCCATCGTAGACAGGATATTTCGGAGCGCGTATGGCTCCTGCTGGAGCCTCATCTGCCTGGTCGAAGAGGCCAGTGGGGAGGGGTTGCCGAGGACAATCGGCGTTTTCTCAATGCAGTGTTCCAGATTCTTCGTAGCGGAGCGCCGTGGCGGGATCTGCCACCGGATTACGGCGACTGGAAGAACACCCACCGGCGCTTTAGTCGCTGGCGGGACAAGGGAATCTGGGAAGGGTTGCTGGAACAGATCATGGAGGATCCGGATTACGAGTGGCTGATGATCGATGCGAGCCATATCAAGGCGCCTCCTCATGGGACTGGAGCGCGGGGCGGAAATCAGGCGATGGAACGCATAAAAGGGGACTCAACACGAAACTGCATCTGGCCGTGGATGCGCATGGTCTGCCGGTCCGAGCGGTTGTTACGGAAGGTGCCACGGCTGATTGTAGCCAGGCTGACTTCCTGATCGAGGGGATCGATGCCGGCGCTCTGCTGGCGGACCGGGCTTATATGACACCAATCCAGTAGCCCTTGCCATTGATACCCCTTTGGGTTTCTCCGAAGCCTTTATCCAGCTGGTACCCCAAAGTCAGGCGGCAGCCTCCATCAAGGCATCCAACACTAATCCCTATCTGTTTCGCCGCACTGAGCATTACCTGTTTGAGCAAGGCCTCAGTCCGCTGTCGGCCATTAAAGACATGATCGGTTCCCAGGCCACGAAGGGGATGCACGTTCTCGCGCGTTTTGCGCTGGGGATAGTGGAGTGTGGTGTCTGGAGTGATGACAGCAATCTCACCGCAATCGAAGCCTATCCTTCGGCCTGCGAACGATCAGAAACCATTCAGGCTCTGCGCCGGCCTTACTCCGCGCTCAATCATGCGGACTGCGAGGATGCACTGACCTGCGCCTTGGTCGCCAGTCTGTTCGCGGAAAAGCTGAGTTCTCTTATGCCGCCGGAGGCTGACGTTTCTCGAAGCGAGGGCTGGATATGGGTGCCCAGGGATGCTTTTGTACAAGAAGCGTTGCCCCCAAGCTGAACCCAGTGGTCTGGACCTGGAAGGAAAATATGATCTTTAGAGTGGGAATGATTGCGGGTCTGGCGGCTTCAGGGTAATACATTAATATCTATATCTGCCTGGTGATCGTGAGGCTTTGGAAACCACTCATCCAAGTTGATTCGTCCACAGTAGAGATATGGGGTATCCCGCCCATCTTCAAGAGGCGCAAACACGTTCAGGTACTCGTTGACGTAAAAACGGCCGCCGCGAGGTCCCTTCACTGCCATTATCCCCGATGCAACCTTCTCTGCACGCTCTGGACTTATCGCTTGACTCAGCTTTACCCGCTTCTCCACATTGGGACGAGGAGACATCGAATATTCGATATCGCTACCGCCTGCACAAAGCTTGTAGCGTATGCCGACGTGTGGTCCTGTCCAAGTGTCGCCTGGGGAAATTGGATTCCCTTCAAGATCCACCGCCTCTCCACTGATAACTTTCCCTTCGAACTCGAAGCGAAGCGGCAGTTCATAGGCGCCAGCAAGGAAATAATCCGAAGATCCTACTACAGGGACAATGACCTGCTTATATTCGTTAATGTAGAAGGCACCGTTTGGCGGATTTCCAACGGATGTCTTGACCTCATTGACCATATTCACGAGGTCCGGGTGGTTATCGGTGGCGGCGTGCCAGCGCTCACCGTCCTCGCTCTCATAAATCACCGCAACGATAGGGCCATCATAGCCTTGGGCGGCCGATCCCGTCCGGATACTATACTTGGCGTCCTTCGATACATTTTTCGGGCAGTTTCCTGCGAATCTTGGAAATGTCATACCTATATCTCTTTATTGAACCAGTTTCGAGGGTCTATCCGTCCAACATAGACTGGCACCCATGGCGCCTCTTCCCCTTTCTGAACATCTTGCGGCGGTCTTTTCGTCAAAGCAATACCCCATGGGTTAACGATAAATCGCACTGGACCCCAACTTCTGATCGCACGAAGTTCGCGTATCAACTTCTCATCCTGCCGGTCAGGGTAAAATGATTGATCGCCTTCTCTGCCCTCTTGCCAGCAATAAATCTTGCTTCCCTTACTCAGATTGAAACGCATGCCAATATATGGACGTTTCCAGATATCCCCACTGTCATACCCACCAACATCGGACAAGTCAAACTGACTCCCTTTTTTCCCCGGGTATTCGAATTGCATCTTTCCCGATATCTCACCAACAAGCAGTCGCCTCATTCCATCACGACTGGATGGCACGATAGCCTGTCCGAATTCATTGATTTGAAAAGAGCCGCCGCCATTCCCTCCCATGGTGCGTTTTGCCTTTGCGACTGCTCCTGCCAACGCCATTTCTTCAGTTGAATCGGTCGCTATGCATGTTGCAATCTCATCGTCTCGGTTCCAATAGATTGATGTCCTGTATCGACCATCAGCCCACTTCAAGCGAAGTACCGAGGCGTCACCGGATATTCTGGAATAGCGCCCCTTCCAGTCTCCGCATTGGAATCTCATCAAACTTCATTGTACGATTCCTCTCTGTGATAATCAATCAGGAAACTCCAAGCCATGACGCAATGCGTAAACGAAGAACAAACGCCCCTTGACTCGGTACAATACATGATGCAATGTATTTACCTCAAGTTTCGAAATTCGAGCACCATCAAAATTGAGCCGATGTACCGCATCGACGACTGACTCGGCGTCTTCTCCCTTTTCACGATCATTGGCCCGTTCTGCGCCCCTGGCAAAGACGTCACCGCCTTTTTTCTTTCGCGTAATTACGCCCCCACGTTTACTTTTAAATCTCCAGCTGTCATCAATCATGGGGATATTTGCGTAGGGGTAGTCATCTCCCGGCGAAGCGCTCTCGACCCATTTTCGTACAGCGCCTTCGTCGACATCTTCGACGACTTTATCATTACCTACATCCAATTCCACCTTAAGCCGTGTCACGAAAATCGTTATCCAGTCTTCTCCACGCGGTACTCGCACGAGCACATACTTTCTCCGCCGGGTTACGCGAAAGCGACCGGCTTGACCTTTCGCCCTGATAACCAATGCCGGCAGAGACCCGGGGTTGCGAACCTGTACACCGGTTGAATCCCGAATATTGCCTCGGGTATCACAACTGTATTCGGCTCCTTCATAGGCTCCCGGGTATTCATCTCCCTCCCGCAATATGCTGTGGTCAATCTGTTCTTCCGAGGGCAATGGAGAACGTGGCGCCCCTTGTTGGGGTATTGGTTCGCCGAACCCATCCCAGTGAAAATAAAGATTCCTGTCGATACCCGTGATCTGATTCCAGTCCTGCTTTCCATAGATCTCCTCATCAACGGTATCCCTGGCGTAAAGAACGTGAATTACCGACGTTTTTTCCTCCCCAGACTTACTCCAATGTTTTCTCAAGACACGCCCCAGGCTTTGTACCCTTTGTCGCACGGAGGAGGAAGACGCCACTATAATTGCCATGTCGACAGCAGGCACGTTGAATCCTTCAATTAATGACCGCGCCGACACAATTACTTGTGCGATACCTCTCCGGAAAAGGTCAAGACCTGCTTCCCGAACTGAATTCGGCAAGTCACTATGCTCTGCGATGACTGAAAACTTCGCCTCATGAAGGCGCAAAAACAATCCCATCACCTCATTGATCTCTTCATGAAAGAGAATTACTTGAGCATCCGGGTTCGCATCGAACTCCCGTTGAAGTAATGCGCACACAGCATTCCTCCGCTCTTCCATGGCGTACAAAATTGTCTTCCGGCGATTGACATCTGCCAAATATCGTGATGCCAAGTAGCCCAACTCACCTTTGCTGCGAGAGGATACGCCCCTCACCCACTGAAAAAATGCGCCCCCCGAAGCCTTATCAGCGGGAGCCCGATTCCGCAACTCCGACCGGGTATCAGAAATATTCCGGGACACTTGTTCATAACGCACTTTCTCCTTAGCGGACAGGCCCAGACCATAGTGAAAGATCGTATAGGGTGGAACAACACCGAGCTTAAGAGCGTCAATCAGCTTGAAGTCGTAGATGATCGGGCCAAGCTCGCTCTCCAACAATGACTTATCGCAATCTGCGCTTTCGGCCTGTTCAGCGTCCTCATTCCTTTCCGGGGTAGCAGACAGACCCAGGTTGAAAGCCCGCTCTGTCCTGAACACCTGCGACATTCCGGGTGCTCCAGCCCGGTGGCACTCATCGACAACCAACAACAAATTTTCTGCAACACCCCCCCCTTTCTTGACAAGCTCCGGAAGCATTTTATGTGCTGAAGCCAGAACCGATATGAGCACTCTCTTATCTTTGCCAAACTCCTCCTTATAACCTCCTCCCAGACGAGAAATGGCTTCAGCAGGCAAGTTTCCCTTTGCTAGAAACTCGTCATACCATTGGTTCATCAAAACAATGGTTGGAACGATGATTGCCAGCCGAAGTTCTGATACTTTTTCATTTTGGAGCCGTTCCGCTATCGCCAGAGCCAGAAGGGTTTTGCCCCCCCCGGTCACGACTTTAACGATGCCTTTGAATTCGCCTCCGAACCATCGTGCCATGCACTCTTTTTGCCAATCATAGAGATCGACACCCCTGGTCAAACACCACTTCTCCGGTATAGAGAAAGACTTGGCTTCTGCCGCTGGCGCCAATTCCTGTTTCTTGCTTTTCCTGACACGTGACTCCTGCCATTCCAGCAAACGTAATTGATGCAACTGAAGTCGCTCACGATTCCCGAACTGTGTCCGACTTTTATCAGGTTCATCATCACGTTTTAGCATGCTCTACTCCCTTTATTCTATGGTAGACTGGCCAAGCATCTGACTGGCTGCGATCGGGAAACGGACAGCCTTTATGGTTGCCGGTTCACCCCGCCCGCAGCATCGCCAGATTGCGCGTCTTGCGGTTGAAAATCACCGCCAGCACATGAATGCGCTGATTCCCCGTACAGTACCTGCCCGCATAATCCTTACTTACTATCTGCGCAAGCGCCTCATCCGCCTTCACCGCAGCCTGCGACTCATCATCCACAACCTTGAACTCCAGCACAAATACCTGACCCTCACGCATCAATACCATGTCCGAACGACCCCGACCGGTGGACTCTTCCACCCGCATATCCAGACCCAGGGCGCGGAAACAGGCGTACAGCACGGTCGCATAATGACCCTCGCTACGACCCCCGTCGTTGTGCGTATGCCACTGATACGGAATACCGGCAAAGAAGGCCTGCAACTCCCGCTCGAATCCCGCAAAGTCGTTGGCGTCCAGCAAGGCAATCAGCGCCCTGCCATCCTCCGAGGCTTTCTCCAAATCTCCGGTAGCCGCGTCCAGCAATTCCTGGTTCAGACTCAGGCGCACCTCGTGATTGGGATAGTCCAGCGTGAATAAGATTCCTTCCGGACGAACTTCTTCCTCGACAATAGTCAGATACCCGCACTGGAATAACAGGGCGTTCAGATTGACTCGCCCTACCTCGAACGTGGACAAATTCCTGCGGGACATGCTCAGGTTTTCCAAATCAAGTGTATTGACCGCTCCGCTTGCCATGCGCTCGTACAGAAAGGAAGGCGTGCCGGTCTCATACCACCAGGGCAGAAACTCCCGGTTCCTGAAATACAGCAGGATGTCGAACGGGTTGTAGACCTTCTCCTTCCCGCGCCAGTGATAGCCGTTGTACCAGCGCCGGATTTCCTGCCGGTCGGATTCGGACACCCCCGCCAGTTCCGCGGCAAACACCGTTTCAAGGTCTTTCTCGGTATAACCGCAGATTGTGGCGTATTCAGGGTTCAGGCTGAGGTCGTAGAGGTTATTGAGTACCGAGAACAGGCTGACCTTCGAGTACATGCTGATGCCGGTGATGAATACGAAACGAATGTAGTCGGCGCAACCCTTGATCATGCCGTAGAATCCGCGCAGATAATCGCGGTTCTCCTGCGCCAGTTCCTTGCTCTCCAGCGCATCCAGGATGGGTTTGTCGTATTCGTCTATCAGTACCACGACCTGTTGTCCGGTAGCGCGCCAGAGGCTGATAATCAGGTGTTGCAGGCGGTCCGGGGCGGTGGAGGCCTCCGGCGGCGGCTGAATGCCTGCCTCTATCTCATGCGTTGCCAGTTGGCTGAAGATATTGCTCTTCAGGTTCCCCGACTCGCTGTAGTTCGCGTCAAAGCTCAGACGCACCACCGGATGTTTGTCGTTCCAGTCCCAACGCTCATGAATATAAAGCCCGCGGAATAACTCCTCGCTGCCCTCGAACAACTCCTTCAGGGTAGAAATTAACAGGCTTTTGCCAAAACGCCGCGGGCGGGACAGGAAGTAGTATCCGGGCCTGCGCGCCAGGTTCCAGGTATAGCGGGTTTTGTCCACATAGTAGAAATCCCACTCCCGAATACTTCGGAAAGACGCCTCTCCTATCGGCAGTTCCAGTCTGTCCGTTGTCACTGTGTGTCACATTTATGATTCGGGATGATCCGTTCATCGTAACACAAAGGGCGCTCGCATGATCCTGCTTTATTATGTCCGATGTTGCTCTGTGGACAGGTTCCTATGCTTGTCCACAGAGCGTTAAACATCATTTCACCCGGGAAACCACGATAATCTGCACGATAGCGCGCTACATTGAAATATGAAGCGACCACCAAGCGCCGTAACCCAACGGCCAGCCGCGATTTGTCAGATCTGGTTGCCAAGGGGTTATAATCCCCGTTGCCAAGTGGCGGCAGAAAGATCCGTTATGAGTTGAAAGTTGCCGAAAAGGAAAAAAACAGCTTATTGCAATCAAGCGGGAATGACCCTGTGTCCGGCGCCAACGGGCGGGAAATCCTGATTCCGGTCCAGTAAGCAAGCCGGAGATCATGTTCGTTGAACCGAGAAAGAGGCTGATCGACTGGGTACGCGGACAACTCGTCGGACCGCCTGTGTCAGCAACAGATGCCCCGGATCTTTGTGATGTGCTGCCTGTGAAGCGTTTCCCTTGTGGCGCGATTTACCCCGCATCCCCATGGGGCGAGGCTATTGACCCCGCCGGCGAAGAACTTGATGAAGCTGAAGGCATTGCGGGGGGCTCGGGTGAAAGCAGCTCTGAGCCTCCCATTGTGCGGCGATACATTCCGCCGTCATCGCTGGGTTTGTCGTTCTTCGTCAGGGGCGGCGATATCCGTTTCCAGGTACTGTGCCGCGCTGTCCGGTATGAATCCGTAGAGCGCGATGAGCGGGGACGATATAAGAATGACTGGAACCGCAAGGAACTCGTTTCCGGGCAGGGGAACGATGAGGATTTTGAGAATATCATTTGCCCGGGCACGGGTCAGCGCCAGAGTTTTTACAAGCTTGAGGGAAATGCGCGTGTTGATGTCCGGTGGCGGCGCTTTGCCAACGGCTGGCTCGTCACGGTTTCCCTGTGTAATGTACAGGAGATCCCGGACGGCCAGAAAGGCAGGGATTTCGTTTTCGAGCGTGCCAGAAAGACCCTGTTCGAGGCCGCTTTGCGTTGCCTGATTGAGGCCGGTGATGTCGGTGTCTATCCCCGCGTCGACCGCAGCCTGCTGGATCACGAAGAACAGGAGATAGAGCTCCAGTACGCCCGGCGGCATATTTATGCCGTCGGGCATGGTTGCGCTGTGGACTGGGAGGTGAGGGACGGCAGGGTCGTTGAACTGCGTTGTGAAACGATGCCGGTGATGGAGGTACCGCAGATGACGGCGGATACGGGAGCGGACGGTGAGCCTGTGCTGTCATTGGCGCGGCTGGCTGGTATTGACGACGCTCACGCAGTGCTCCTGCCCGAGTTGGAGGATTTTATAAGTGGATACGCGAACTGGGTTGCCGATCAGCAAGATACTATCCCGGTCCTTGCGGCCGACGATCGCGCGGCCGCAAGCCGCATGATCGAGCGTATGGATACAGCCGTCTTGCGTATGCGCGCGGGTCTGCGCCTGCTGGAAAAAAATGCACAGATAAGGTTGGCTTTTGCGCTGGCCAACCGCGCCATGCTCGATCAGATGCGCCAGCATGAGCAGTTCCAGAGCCAGCGCCGCGCCGAACATACCTGGCGCTGGCGTCCGTTCCAGTTGGCTTTCCTGTTGACCACGCTGGAATCCACGGCGAATGAGGACAGCGAATTCCGCGATATGGTGGACCTGATCTGGTTCCCGACGGGCGGCGGCAAGACCGAAGCCTACCTCGGTCTGGCAGCGTTCCGGATAATGTTGCGGCGTCTTCGTCATTCCGATACCGGAGGCGGAACCGCGGTCCTGATGCGCTATACCCTGCGTCTGTTGACCCGCGATCAATTCATGCGGGCCACCCGCCTGATCTGTGCGCTGGAACTGATACGGCGTGAGCGCGCTGAACTCGGCGGTACACCGATCACCATAGGCCTGTGGGTGGGAGAGGCCGCCAGCCCAAACACTTTCCAGGGGGCGGTTGAATTGGTAAACAGAGCGGTTGCCGCCGGCAACAAGCCTGAGCTAACCCTCGACTACTGTCCCTGGTGCGGGCAGGGTTTCGAGGCCGACCGTAACTACGACAGCGCCGCGCAGAGCTTCCATTTTGTTTGCCGCAACCCGGACTGCGGCTTTGGCGCGTCTGCGGACGGCGTACTGCCCTGTAATGTCGTTGATGAGGCCTTGTATGCCGAACCACCAACCATGCTGGTCGCTACGGTGGATAAATTTGCCCGGATGGCTTGGGAGGAACGCGCCAATGCGTTGTTCGGCGAAACCCGATATCGGCCGCCGGAACTGATTATCCAGGACGAATTGCACCTGATCGCCAGCGCATTGGGTTCGGTGGCCGGTCTGTATGAGGCCGCTATCGACACCGTGCTGCAACTGCGCGGCGTGTATCCAAAGTATATCGCCTCGTCCGCCACCATCCGCATGGCGGAGCAGCAGGTGAAACGACTGTATGGACGCGAAGTCGCCGTGTTTCCACCGCCGGGACTGAATTGCGACGATGCCTATTTCGCCCATACTGTGCCTCTTGAGCAGCGGCCGGGCCGAATCTATATCGGCTATCTGGCGCCGCTATTGAACCGTCAGCAGTGTCTGGCTCCGCTGGCGGCGGCGTTGTTGTTGGCTCCGGACGCGCTGTTCGGGAGTGAACAGCAAGCGCGGGAACTGCTGGATGCCTGGTGGACGCAGGTGGTGTATCACGGCAGCCTGAAGGGGGTAGGGAACAGCCACACGGCCTTTGCCAGCGATGTACGCGATTTCATGCGTTTGTTGTCCGATACAACAAGGGTCCGGGAAGATGAAGAGACGGAGAAACAGGAACGCTCAACGCCGCGCATTGCGCAACTCACCAGCTTGCAGACGGCGGCGCAGAATGCAGGGATTTTTGCTCGCTTGAGCAAGACGCGCGAAGAGGATGGTTGCCTGGACGCCGTGCTGGCTACCAATATGATCTCGGTCGGGCTGGATGTGCCCCGATTGGCACTGATGATCATCAACGGCCAGCCGTTGACAACGGCGGAATATATTCAGTCCAGTAGCCGCGTGGGGCGCAGTGATGTGCCCGGCCTGGTGTTCACCAACTACTACCGTGAACAGGCGCGCAGCCTGTCGCACTACGAGAGTTTTCGTCCTTATCATGAAGCCTTCTATCGTTTCGTCGAGCCTGCCAGTGTTACCCCTTATACCTGGCAAGCCCGCTTGCGCGCCTTGCCTGCGGCGCTGGTTATCGTAATGCGGCATAGTGTATCCGGCTTGTTGGACAACAGCGCGGCCGCCGGCTTTGATCCTGCTGATCCGCAAATTTGCAAGGCCGTTGAACAGCTTAAAAGACGCTGTGCGTTGTCGGCTCCTGCTCAGGCGGATGAGGTGAGCCGGCATATCGACGCCCTGGTTGCTGAATGGCGAACCGAGGTTGAACGTTGCCGGACAACTCAAAGAAAACTGGAGTATCAGGTTCCCGACAAGGAAAGCGGGCGCGATCGTCTGTTATACAATCATGATGACCGGATTCGCGGTCTGTGGGCGATCCTGCAATCTCTGCGCAACGTCGAAAACACCGCCTTGCTCAAGGCTCTGTGAAACATGGTTGATGAACTGATCCCGATACGCCTGTCACACCTGCTCGGCCATAACGGCGTTGGCGCTATCGTGCGCGGGGCGAGCGGGCTGGTGGTCGTTCGGGATACCCGGCAATGGACGGCTCGCCAGGGCATTGAAGCCGGCAAATTGATTCCGTATGTGGAGCGCGTGCGCGCCGCTCTGGGTATCAACGAGCAACTGCGTGAGCCGCCTGTGGCGCGCAAGCTGGCGAACGGGCAGGTAGATGGCGTCTGTGTCCCGGCCACGCGATTCCCCTCCTGGATGCGCTGCCCGGCCTGCGGCGCAATGTATCGTTGGCCGCGGCGGAATGAACAGACCGGTTACGCGCCCCGTTGCAATCATCAAGACTGCGAGCGCCGTCCGAATCTGGAGCAGGTGGCCTGGGTACTCGCGCACCCGGAAGGATACCTTGCCGATGTGCCGTGGCATTTTCTCGCGCACCAGGGCGCGCGTGACCCCGCACAGCACAACTGCAAGGTGCAAGCTCAATTACGATTGACTGAACGCGGCTACGAAGTGCGCATTTTGCGCTGCGGCGCCTGCCGGGTTGAAACCCGGTTTCGCGGTGATGAACGGGTGGGATTCGGCTTCGGTCCGATGCAACCCTGGAGCAAAAACGATCCGGTTCCGCCAACAGAGGGCGCAGAAAAGGGCGTTGAATGCCATGCGCAGGTGCTGGCGATCAATGACACGCGGGTTTATGCGCCAGTCGCCGAAACTGTGCTCGTGATTCCACCGGAATCCCGTGTGCGTAAGGGAACCGTCGTGGACCGCCTGTACCGCAATTCCCGTGACCGCAGCCTCATTGACGGAGCGCGCACGCCATTGGCGAGAAAAAGCGCCATACGGAGGCTGGCGACTCAATATCGCTGTACCCCGAAAGATATTGAAACCGCATTGGTGGAACTCAAGCGCGGCTATCCGTTGTATGGCGAGGACCTTACGCCCGGGCAGTTGCGGGAAAGCGAGTTTCAGGCATTCCTTGAGGCGCTGCCCGACCGGCGTGAGGACGAAGACCTGGTGACCCACGACAGAAGCGATGACTGGCGGGCATTGGCCACGACGGTTGCTCCGGATACCGATGAACGGAAAATTGTCCACAGCGTTTGTCATCTCGTACGTGTAGACCGTCTCAAGGCGGTCAAGGTATTCAGGGGCTTCACCCGCCTCGGCGGGAAAGAAATCACGCCGCCGGACATCATCGGAAAATCCGACTGGTTGCCATCCGCCGAGCTGTATGGAGAGGGTATCTTCCTCGCGCTTGATGAGGGCCGGCTCAGGGCGTGGGAGCAGACACAGGGGGTTGTCGCGCGTCTGAATCGGCTGCTTCCCCGGTTTGCCCAATCCGGCCGCGATGCTCCCAATCCACTGACCACGCGCTTTCTGTTATTGCATACTTTGTCACATCTGCTGATGCGGCAAATCGAATCCGGGGGCGGCTACCCTGCGGCGTCCCTGATTGAGCGTATCTATTGCGCCAACGCGCCGCAGCCGATGGCCGGTATCCTCATCCATGTCGCCGTTCCCGATATTGCCGGTTCGCTGGGCGGCTTGGCTGAATTGGGCGAACCCCGGCGCTTTCTGGGCATTATGACTCGGGCGCTGGAGCATGCAAGGTGGTGTTCGCTTGATCCGATTTGCAGAGAGCATGAAGGGCAGGGCCCCGGTTTGCTGAATCGCGCCGCCTGTCATGGCTGCGCGCTGGTGCCCGAACCTGCCTGCGAATACGGCAATACCCTGCTGGACCGAGGCTTTGTCAAGGGCGATGCCGGCCATGGACTGCCTTCATTCTTTGGAATAACCTGATATGCCAGTGGACCGCGCCCGCCGATTCATCCTGCCCGGCATTCATGAACTGAACAAGGATCAGGATGAGGCGCTGGCCCTGCCAATGGAAGAGCAGCATTTGATTGTCGGCGGGCCCGGCACCGGCAAGTCGGTGGTGGCGTTGTTACGGGCGCGCCGTCTGGCGCAGAACGACAAGACCTGTCATACTCTCGTATACAATCACTTGCTGGATCATTCAAACCGCCATTTGTTTGGCAGCGATCAGACATTCTCCACCAGTACCTGGGAGTCCTGGTTTCGCAGTATTTACAAAGAGATTTTTGGCCGCCGTGTTCCGACGCGCGCGCCTGACAAACCTCGGGGCTACCGCTCCATAGACTGGAATGCGGTTGAGCAACAGGTGCAATCGCTGGATGATGTTCAGGATCAACGCGATGAATTCCTGATTATTGATGAGGGGCAGGATATGCCGTCAGCCTTTTATCGAACCCTGATCGGACTTGGCTTTGAGAACTTCTATGTGGCGGCTGACCAGAACCAGCAGATCCACCCCGATAAATGCAGTTCACGCCAGGATATCGAAAATACCCTCGCGATCGAACCGGGCGACACGCTGGAGTTGAAAACCAACTACCGCAACACGCGCCCTGTCGCGCTGCTTGCCCGGCATTTTTACCCGGGCGACCCGGCCAGTCCAAGGCCCGACCTGCCCGCTCCCGCGCCTGCCGCTGCGACGCCGGGGTTATTGACTTATGGCACAGCAAACACGGTGTCGTTAACCAGGAGCGCGGATAGTATCCTGCAGTTGAGCGATCGCAATCCGCGCAGGCTGATTGCAATCATTACTCCGGATAATAAAGTGCGGGAGAAATTCAATGACGCACTTCTTTGTGCCAATCCAGAGCTGGACAATGGCACACCTCCGATCCGGACATTTGCCTCCGGTCAGCGGGAGGGGTTGCCGGACTTCGAGCAGGGCGGCATCATGGTCATCAATGCCCAGTCCTGCAAAGGCCTGGAGTTTGACACCGTCATTCTGGCTGACATTGACGAGCATCAACCCAAACATGATGCACACGCGCTCAAGGCAAGGTTCTATGTAATGGCGGCGCGTGCCCGGGAACAGCTCATGCTGCTCCGTACTGGCAATATTTGTCCCGTCGTGGATGGATTGCTGCCCAATGATCCAGCTATTCTTGTCAAGAAGCAGTTATGACCGCGAAAACTGATACTTCGAAGAAGCCGCGAAGCCGGCGCATATGGCGTCTGGTAACCAATCATCAAAACATGCTTTATATGCTGGCCGCCGGCATGGTGATGTCTCCCGCAGGTTTCCGCGGCAAGCATTATTCCGATCCCCTGAGTGTCTGGCCGGGCTGGATTCCCCTGTTCCGAAACCAGATCAGGGTCCCGGCCGATGCGTTGCATCACGCTACCCGTGAACGCAAGCATTTGTTGCCCTGTATCGCCTCTTTCGATTTGAGCGCTCTGTCTGGCCCTGTTCAGATATTGTCGCGGGACGGGAGTGTGCGAGATGCCGTCTCAACGGCTTCGGGAAAGCGCAAAGATGATATTGCTATCCTCGTCCGCGCCCCATTACCATCGACCCTGATATTCTGCATTAGCTTTTGTTCGCTCGAGGACCGCAAAGCCTTCGAGAGCGCGGCCAACGATGTTTCAAATGTCGATCTGTCCTCTTGCCGGATTGAGGTTGCGGAATCCATGTTTTCCACGGACACGGAAGTCGCATGGCCAGCCAGACAGATGCAAGAACCGCTTGTGAAAGATGATGGTAGTAACTATTTTCCCGCTTTCGGGCAGGCTCTTGGCGGAGCGCTCGCGATGCTGTACCACATCGCCAATCGCAGTGGTCCAGGGCTTGCCGCCTTTCGTCTGGTATCAGGAGCTGCGCGCGATAGAGATAGCGATCTGCTACAAAGTGATCCTGTGTTGGCCGGGCTCCCCGGCTGGATAGACGGGGATGAGATAGCCGGACAGGTGGATACCCGCGCCCGGCTTTTTTGGGAGATTATTCAGTCTTTGGTCAATGCGCAGATGCAGGAGCGCCCGCAAGCGCCTGTCGATGTGGCGCTGGCCTGTCTGGAGAATGAGCTTGCCCGGTTGCCGGAAACGGAACCCCTGCGGTCACGTCTGGAGCGATTGATTGTGGACATGCGCAGTTCCACGGGTCTCGGGGGTGGAACAATCACCGAGCTGTTTGAACGGCGCCAGGGTTCTTTGTCCAGGTCCCTGCTTTTGTTCTGCCTGCGTGAACATTGCGCGGAACTGTTGGAATTTTCGCATCCGTCATTGAAAGATATTGAGTATCTTCTTGCCGGAATTCTGTTCGGTGTGCGCGACGGTTGGTTGCAGTTACCCGGGGCGCTGCGCAATGCGGATATGTCTGCCTGGGTGGTTTGTCGGATGGCGGATGCCGAGCGCAGCAAGCGAGGTGATAGCCTTGCCCTGGATATACTACCGTCGCGTCCGCAGCCCCTGCGAGAGCTTTTTGCCGCGCCCGGAGGTGAGTGGAACAGCGTGCAGAGGGACGTAGCCATGGAGCTTGTGAGTGAATGCGGTTGGAACGATTGCATTCGGACACGTATCATTCCGGCGGAAGGTGATTTTCCCCCAAGCTTCGAACGAAATGGCTCTCAGGTAGTATTTCCGGGAAGGGTAACCGTTACAGAAGAAGTGGATAAAGCCGCATTTCTGCATCGTTTGGGGCAGTGGCCGCCGATAGCCCGCCAGCTCGAATGCGAAATGCGCGAGAAATTGTCGAGCGTACAAGAAATTGGAGAAATGGCAAATGGAAACAGCCCATCATGCGCATGATTCCCGCTAAACCCTTGCGTACCGGCAGTAATGCGGAAATACACATGTTCGATCAGTTGCGCCTGTCATTTTCCGGGGCGGACCGGAATGGCTGGGAGGTTGTTCTTGTCGATATGCCTGCGCCCGGGCATGGCGAGGCCATGTGTTCGTTTCATCATATCGGGATGAGCGGGGCGCGTGCACTGTTCAGCATGATTTGTTGTTGATGACTGACCGTTCGGCTATCCACTGGTTTCGCCAGGATCTGCGTTTATCCGACAATCCGGCGCTTGCCGCGGCATCGAAACATCATCATGTTTTCCCTGTTTATATCCTGGATGACCGCAATGCCGGGGAATATGCGATGGGCGCCGCCAGCTGCTGGTGGTTGTATCATTCCCTGAAGTCCTTGCAGGATTCGCTGGATGGCGCTTTGTCCATTTATTGTGGTGATCCCGCTAATATTTTATTGGACCTTGGCCAGCGTCATGATATCCGGGCGGTCTACTGGAATCGTTGTTATGAACCCTGGCGTACAGGTCGTGACCGGGAGATAAAAAGGCATCTGGAAACAGGAAATATATCGGTTGAGAGCTATAATGGTTCACTACTCTGGGAACCCTGGACGATCAGGAAAGAGGATGGGAATCCCTACCGGGTATTTACCCCTTTTTATCGCAAGGGGTGTTTGCGGGCAGGAGCGCCGCGTGAGCCGCTCCCTCCTCCCGGGGACAAGCGATGGCGTCATGACAAAGAGAAATCTCTGGCAATAGAGCAGCTGGAATTATTGCCCCGGTTGCGATGGTATAAAAAGCTGGAGCAACACTGGACGGTCGGAGAAAAGGGCGCACGCACGCGCTTCGACTGGTTTATTGACGAAGGCCTGTGTTCTTATAAAGAAGGACGAAATCTGCCGGCCAAGCCTTATGTATCCAGGCTTTCTCCCCATCTTCGCTTTGGAGAAATCTCGCCCAATCTGTTGTGGCATACCATGCGTTCCATGGCCGACAGCAAACATGCCGATCATTTCTTGAGTGAATTGGGCTGGCGGGAGTTCTCGTATAATCTGCTTTATTACAATCCCGATTTGCCCGGGAAAAATCTGCAACCGAAATTCGACCGATTTCCATGGACAAATAATGCGGCGGCTCTGCAGGCATGGCAGACAGGACAGACCGGCGTACCGATGGTTGATGCCGGCATGCGTGAGCTCTGGCAAACAGGATATATGCACAATCGTTCGAGAATGATTGTCGGTTCCTTCCTGGTCAAGAATCTCGGGTTACACTGGCGCAATGGCGCACGATGGTTCTGGGACACTCTGGTCGATGCTGATCTGGCTAACAATAGCGCAAGCTGGCAATGGATAGCCGGTTGTGGAGCGGATGCTGCGCCTTATTTCAGAATTTTCAATCCCGTCATGCAGGGACAGAAGTTCGATATGGAAGGTGACTATGTGAGACGTTTCGTGCCCGAAATTGCATCGTTGCCGAACAAATATATTTTTTGTCCGTGGCAGGCGCCGGAATCTGTTCTGGCTGAGGCAGGAATAAGCCTCGGTATCACTTATCCCGAGCCTGTCGTCGCGCTGAACGCATCTCGCAATGCGGCCTTGCGAGCCTTCCGCTCCCTGAAAAACAAGACCTGAATGGGTAATGAATGCCGGGAAATACAGTTTGTCATTCGTTGTGGGTGCGCTGTTTCGTCATGAGTCTGTGAGACTCGCCGGGTTGTATCTGAAAAGAGGCGACTGGAATGTGGTACGTGATGAAGTGATTGCCAGAAATCTTCTTCAGGCAAGAACAATAAGCAGCGCCAAGCGAATATGCCCGGAAATATGTTCACGGCTTAAACGTCTGAATCAAAATGAACTGGAGTTTCTTGTTGGAGGGGATCATAGGGAACAGGCACATCTCCTCTGGATAGCCATTTGTCGGGACTTGCGTTTATCCGACAATCCGGGGTTGCACGAAGGGGACATTTCTGCTTTGGTTTGATACTAAAACCCCTTGCCTTGTGTATTATTCCCGAACAGGAAAAATCATGTAAAAATTGTGGTAGCACGGAAAAGTATTTGAAATTTTTTATGGTACACTGCGGGCCGAGTCTGTGCAGGAATATACCCTCTCCTCAAGTTTTTGATAAATACGTTATCGCGAGTCAAATCCGGTCGGGAGGAAGCTGAACGGCTGTTCAAACCCTTATCCACCCCGACCCGGAGACAACGGATGAAGTCATATACGAGTTTTTTCGGTACTTTGCTGCTGGCGCTGGTCCCGGTCGTTTTTCCCTTGTCGGGAGCGGTTGTACGCGCAGACACTCCGCCACCTCCCGACATCTCCGCCGAAGAGTTGATCGAGGCTGCGCGGGCCGCTCTTGCACAGGGCGAACTGGATGATGCCACGTCCCTGCTCGAAGGAGTGAAACCGGGTGAGGGAGATGTCGACCAGCTGGACTTCCTGCACGGCTCCATCGCCCTGCAACGCGGTGACTGGCCGGTTGCCATCACACGCTTCCGGGCCATGCTGGCCAGAGATCCGAACCTGCCCCGGGTACGGCTGGATCTGGCGTTGGCCTATTTCCAGGCTGGGGAGGACCGCAATTCCGCCTACCATTTCCGCCTGGCGTTGGGGACGAAAGATCTACCGGAGGTGGTGCGTGACCGCGCGCTGTATTTTCTCGATCAAATCCGTCGCCGCCGGGGCTGGTCGATCACCGGCTCGCTGGCTATCGTGCCGGATTCCAACATCAATAATGCCACCGATGCCCGGGAGGTGGAATTGTTCGGTCTGCCGGCCAAGCTGTCCGAGGATGGACGCCGTACCAGCGGGGTCGGATGGACGGCCAACCTGTACGGGGGCTATGAGAAACGCATGCGCCCCGACTTCCGTTACCGGATTAGCGGTGGACTCAATACCCGCACCTATCCGGGAGAAAGCCGCTACAACGACCGTTCCATAAGCCTCGGCGCCGGGCCGCGCTTCCTGTTCGACCGATTAGACTTGCGTCCTGAAATCACTGTGCAACAGCGCTGGCTGGGCGGGGATGTCTACAGTCGGTCACAGGGTCTTCGACTGTCAGGCAACTGGCTGATTAATCCGGCTTGGCGGCTGGGGAGTTCACTCGGACGGGAGTGGGTCAAGTACGAGTCCAGTTTCGGCGAGGGCAATCTGGATTCCATCGGTATGGACCTGGCCCATGCCTTGGGTCGGGCGACGCAGGTGCGGGCGGACGTGGTCTGGCGCCGCGAGACGCTCGACCAGAAAGCCAATTCGTGGCGCGAGTACATTCTCGGATTCACGGTTTCGCGTGAACTGCCGCGCGGCTTCGTGGCGAGCGGAGGACCGACCTGGCGCTGGCGCCAGTACGGGGCGCCCCTTGTCATCAACCGGAAAGCACGGGACAACCGCACCCGGGCGCTACGGGTCACACTGTCCAACCGTAATATCGAACTGTTCGGTTTCATGCCTGAAATCACCCTGCGGTACGAGCGCCGCAATAGCAACCTTGCGCTCTATGAATATACCCGAAGCGCTGCAGAAATCGGTCTCGTCCGCTCTTTCTAAGTGCAATTGTTTTGGTATACGGTATAGTTGCAACCATATTGCCCGGTAATTCGACCCTGATTATTTCACACCATGAAATCCTCCGGCGATAATGGTAGCGCAAGCAATGTGGACCTGAGCTTCCTGAGCGGAGCAAATGCCGGTTATCTGGAATCCTTGTACGAGGAAATGCTTCAGGAAGATGCAACCCGTTCATTGTCGGGTCGGCAGAAGCAATGGCAGGACGTGTTTTCGTCGCTGCCGGCAATGACCCTCTCTTTCGACCCTTCCGCAGGAGCCGGATACCAGTCCTGGTTCGAAAGTCTCGAGCATAAACAGGCCCAGGTTTCCAAGCTGATCATGGCGTATCGCTCATTAGGTCATTTGCGGGCCGATGTTGATCCGATTGGTGTCATGCCCAGAGGCAGCACCGAAGAAATGCAGATCGAACGTTTTGACCTCAGCGCCCGGGATCTGGACACGGAGTTCGATATCGGCGATTTGGCCGGGGGAGGGCGTATGACCCTGCGCACGATACTCGACTTTTTGCAGGAGGTTTATTGTGGTTCGATCGGTTACGAAATCAGGTATCTGCATTCTCTGGAAAAACGCCTGTGGCTGCAGCGGCAGGCGGAGGTCGAATCCCGGAGTTTGCCTTTTGCAGAAGATCTTCGTATTGAGATACTGCAACAGCTGACTGCGGCGGAAGGCTTGGAAAAGTATTTGCATACCCGATATGTCGGGCAGAAGCGCTTTTCACTCGAGGGGGGCGAGTCCCTGATCCCGATGCTGTCGGATTTGATCCAGCAGTTTGGCGCCAGCGGCGTGAAGGAAGTCGTGATCGGAATGGCGCATCGCGGGCGCTTGAATGTCCTGATCAATACGCTGGGGAAAGCCCCCAGCGAGCTGTTCAGCGAATTCGAGGGTGAGTATGAAACGAGTTGCGCGGATACCCGCACCGGTGATGTGAAATACCATCAGGGGGTGTCTTCGGACATCCTGACAGCCGGAGGCAATGTACACGTGGCGCTCTCCTTTAACCCGTCGCACCTGGAGATTATCGGCCCGGTTGTAGAGGGCTCGGTGCGTGCCCGTCAGGAACGGCGGAAGGATGCCGGGCGCAAGCAGGTGATTCCCGTTCTGATTCATGGGGACGCCTCGTTTGCCGGACAGGGGGTGGTCATGGAAACACTGAACATGTCCGCTACGCGGGGGTTCTCCACCGGCGGTACGATTCATATCATCATCAATAATCAAATCGGCTTTACTACCAATACGCTGGACGCCCGCTCTACCGTCTATTGTACGGAAATCGGGAAACTGGTGCAGGCGCCGATCCTGCATATTAACGGTGACGACCCGGACGCGATCATTTTTGCCGCCCGGGTCGCGATGCAATATCGTATGGAATTCGGCGGCGACTTCGTGCTGGACATGGTGTGTTACCGCAGGCACGGTCACAATGAGGCGGATGAGCCGACGGTGACCCAGCCGATCATGTACGGAAAAATAAAACGTCACAAAACTGTGCGGCAACTGTACGCGCAGAAACTGGCGGATGAAGGTGTCATACCACTGGAAACAGCCGACCGGATGGTGCGTCAATACCGCGACAGGCTGGATGAAGGCCGCGTGGTCGCCGGTCAGGTAATTGATCCGAACAAGGCGCTGCGCATGCTGGACTGGAGCCCCTATATGGGCGAAGACTGGCGCGAGGAAGTGGACACCGGCGCAGGTGCGGGGCGTCTGGTTGAACTGGCGGAAATCCTGTCCCGGTCGCCGGACGATTTTGTCGTACACAAGCGGGTTCAGACTCTCCTGGATGAGCGGATTGTGATGGCGCAAGGAAAGAAACCGGTGGATTGGGGTTGTGCGGAGTTACTGGCCTATGCCACGCTCATTGACCAAGGGTATCAGGTGCGGTTATCCGGTCAGGATGCAGGCCGCGGTACGTTCTCCCACCGGCATGCCACGCTGCATGATCAGTCGCGCCCCCGAACCCATATCCCGCTGCAATATGTCGGGGCAAGCCAGAGTGATTTCCTGGTCATCAATTCGTTGCTTTCCGAGGAAGCCGTGCTTGGTTTCGAGTTTGGTTATTCAACGACAGAACCAAGGACACTGGTCATCTGGGAGGCCCAGTTTGGTGATTTTGTGAATGGCGCCCAGGTTGTCATTGATCAGTTTATCAGCAGTGGCCAGGCAAAGTGGGCCAGGGTTTGCAGTCTCGTTCTGTTTTTGCCCCACGGTATGGAAGGACAGGGGCCAGAGCATTCTTCAGCGCGGATGGAGCGGTTCCTGCAACTTTGCGCAGAGCACAATATGCAGGTCTGTGTGCCGACAACGCCCGCGCAGATGTTCCACATGCTGCGCCGTCAGATGATGCGGTCGTTCCGGCGGCCATTGATCGTGATGACGCCGAAGAGCCTGCTGCGGCACAAACTTTCTGTTTGCACACCGAATGATCTGGCTTGCGGCCGGTTCCATGCGGTTCTGCCCGAGGTGGACCCTTTGCCTGTGGACGCAGTGAAAAAGGTCATTATCTGCTGCGGCAAGGTTTACTATGATCTGCTGGAAGAGCGCCGCAACAGGGAACAGGAAAATGTGGCTATTATCCGGCTGGAGCAGATCCATCCTTTCCCGGATGTCGAGCTACAGGCAGAGATGGAAAAATATTCCGGTGTCAACGACGTTGTCTGGTGCCAGGAAGAACCCAGGAATCAGGGTTGCTGGTACCAGATCGTCTTTTATCTGAAAGGTCTGTTGAACCGGGATCAAACCTTGCATTATGCAGGGCGGAAGGAGTCTCCGTCTCCCGCTGTCGGGTTCTTCGGACTGCACGTGGAACAGCAGAAAAAACTGGTTCGCGATGCGCTCGCCCTGTAATGATTAACCTGCAAGGAAGGCAATAACTCCCGAAGCCCTGAATCATGACTATTGAAATAAAAGCGCCGGTACTCCCCGAATCCGTGGCAGATGCTGTATTGCTGGAATGGCGCAAGCAGCCGGGGGAGCGTATCTGCCGCGATGAAATACTGGTTGAGGTGGAAACCGATAAAGTGGCGCTGGAAGTCCCGGCTCCGGCGGATGGTATGTTGAGTGAGATCCTTGAGCAGACAGGGGCCACTGTTTTGTCCGGGCAGGCGCTCGCTCGCATCGAAGCGGGGGCGGGCGCGGCAGGACTTGCGGTTGCAGAAGAAATGGCCGGGCAGCCGCGGACTGGTATGGACGTGGAAGCTGGTTCCCCGGGAGGCGCTGGCAGCCCCGCCCGGGACAGTCGCGGCGCCGCTTCTGTGGACGAGCGCAAATTTGGTCCGGCCGCCCGCAGGCTGATTGAGGAAAACGATCTGGACGCGGCACAAATCGGCGCTTCGGGTCGTGATGGACGAATAACCAAAGAAGATGTACTTCATTATCTGGCCGCCGACCGCCCGGAGGCCGGTAAAGGCGGTGACACACCGGTGGTTGGCAAAGTGGGGCAGGGCGTGTCTGCGGGAGCCACTACCGCGCCCGCCGGGACAGCGTCTCCTGCCGACGATTCTGCGGCCGGGCTGCGGCGACAGACGCGGACGCCGATGAGCCGTTTGCGGCAGACTATTGCCGATCGATTGTTACATTCCCAGCGCAACGCGGCCCTGCTGACCACCTTCAACGAAGTCAACATGCAACCGGTCATGGAGTTGCGCTCCAGGTACAAGGAAGCCTTCGAGAAAAAACATGGCGCGCGCCTCGGATTCATGTCCTTTTTTGTCAAGGCCAGTGTGGCCGGGCTGCAAAGATTCCCTCTCATCAACTCCTACATAGAAGGAACGGATATTGTGCAGCATAACTACTGTGATATCGGTATTGCCGTGGCATCTCCGAGAGGACTGGTCGTGCCGGTGATCAGGAACTGTGAAGCCATGAGTTATGCCGGGATTGAACAGCAGATACAGGAGTTCGGCGCGCGCGCGAAACAGGGGAAGATTGCCATGGATGAGCTGGTAGGCGGCACCTTTACCATTACCAATGGCGGGGTGTTCGGCTCCTTGCTTTCCACTCCGATTGTCAATCCACCGCAAAGCGCCATACTGGGTATGCACAAGATACAGCAGCGGCCGCTGGCGCAAGAGGGAGAGGTGGTGATTCGGCCGATGATGTATCTGGCGCTCTCCTACGACCACCGGATTATTGATGGCAGGGAAGCGGTGCAGTTTCTCGTTACTGTCAAGGAAATGCTGGAAGACCCGGCCAGATTGCTGCTGGATTGTTAGCCTGGATTGGCTGTTCGGGAGGACGAAGCGATGTCGGATGAATGGGATGTGATTGTGATCGGCGCCGGGCCGGGGGGGTATGTCGCCGCCATCCGCTGCGCCCAGCTTGGCTTGAATACGGTCTGTATTGATAACCGGAGCGATTCTACGGGCGGGGCCAGTCCGGGGGGCGCCTGTCTGAATGTGGGCTGTATTCCGTCGAAGGCCTTGCTGGATTCATCCGAACAGTACCACAGGATTACCCATCAGTTTCCCGCCCACGGCATCAGGGTCGAAAACGTGTCTATCGACATTGCCGCAATGCAGGCGCGAAAGCAGGGCATCGTCAAACAGTTTACGGGGGGTATCACACAGCTGTTGAAGGCTAACAAGGTGGCATTCATTCACGGATTCGGGCAGGTAGCGGCCAACGGCCACGTGCATGTTCTCGACCGTGACGGCGAGGTGGCAGATACCCTGGCTGCCCGTGAGATTATTCTCGCCCCGGGTTCCGTCCCGGTCGAATTGCCGAATATTCCTTTCGACCATCAGGTCGTGGTGGACTCGACGGGAGCGCTGGATTTTGACCATGCGCCCGCCCGGCTCGGGATCATCGGCGCTGGAGTAATCGGGCTTGAACTCGGCAGTGTGTGGAATCGCCTCGGTTCACAGGTCACGGTTATGGAAGCGCTGGAAGATTTTCTTCCGGCCGCGGACCATCAGGTCGCTCGTGAAGCGAAGAAACAACTGGCCCGGCAAGGCCTGGATATTCGTTTGGGGGCTATGGTTGAATCGGTTGAGCGGGTGGATACGGGAACTGGCAGCCTGCGGGTCAGTTACCGCCAGAAGGAGCGGGATTGTCAGGTGGAAGTGGATCGATTGATTGTCGCGGTTGGACGCAGGCCGGCAATCAATGGTCTGGCCGTGCCGGGCTGCGGCGTTGCCATCGACAGCCGGGGATTTATCGAAGTGGATGAGCAATGCAGAACGGGGGCGCCCCACATATGGGCGATTGGGGATGCGGTGCGCGGCCCGATGCTGGCTCATAAGAGCTCGGAAGAAGGCGTCGCCGTAGCCGAACGCATCGCCGGCGGCAAGGGTCATGTCGATTTCAATTGTGTGCCGTGGGTGATCTATACCGCCCCTGAAATAGCCTGGGTGGGGCAGACGGAGAAGCAGCTGAAGGAGCAGGGAATCAGGGTCAGGACTGGCCAGTTTCCGTTTGCCGCCAATGGCCGGGCGCGGGCGATGGAGGAGTCGGTTGGCTTTGTCAAAATGATCGCCGACAAGGACACGGACCGGCTGCTGGGCGTACATATGATCGGACCGCATGTATCCGAGTTGATCAATGAGTGTGTACTGGCCATGGAATATCAGGCCAGTTCGGAAGACTTGGCGAGAACCATCCACGCCCACCCCACATTGTCCGAATCGGTTCACGAGGCTGCGCTCGCGGTAGACAGACGGGCGATCCATAAAGCGGGCTGATGCCGCCGCGATACCGGGGTGCGGGCGCCGGTTCGCTTGCCTGTACGTATCGGGTACCGGCGGAAGAGATTTTCAGGGCCTACGACATACGCGGAGTAGTTACCGCTTCACTGACTGCGGATATGGTCGAATGTATAGGCAAGGCGCTCGGCAGCCAGATGCTTGATCAGGGCACCGATGTTACAGTGACAGGACGGGATGGCCGGTTGACCGGGCCGAGGCTGATGGCAGCCCTGAATCGGGGCATTTTGTCGACCGGATGCGATGTCATCCAGGTCGGACAGGCGCCGACCCCGGCGTTGTATTTCGCTGCGGCCGAGTGGGCAGGCGGGAACGGGGTATCAAGTCACGGGCAGCCATAATCCGCCCGCATACAACGGCCTGAAAATGATGATTAATGGTACCACCCTGGCCGGAGAAGCGATTCAGAATATCCGGGAACGAATCCTGCAACACGATTTCCGGGCTGGTCGTGGGAAGCTGACTCACGGGGATATATTGACGCGGTACGGCAATGCGATCATTCGCGATGTTTCCCTGTCGCGTGCGCTCAAACTGGTACTGGATTGCAGCAATGGCGTGGCCGGCGACAGCGCTCCGGGCATATTTCGCGCTCTTGGTTGCGAAGTGATTGAACTGTTCTGTGACGTGGATGGAACCTTCCCGAACCATGCTCCCGATCCGGGGCAGCCTGAAAACCTGCGCGACCTGATTCGGGTAGTGCAAGAACATGGCGCCGACCTCGGTATCGCCCTTGATGGAGATGGCGACCGGATTGGAGTTGTCTCGTCGAACGGCGAGGTGATCTGGCCCGACCGGCTCATGGCATTGTTCGCACAGGAATTATTGCAACTCCACCGGGGCGCGGAGATCATTTTCGATGTCAAGTGTTCCCGCATCTTGCCGGAAATTATTCAACGCAATGGGGGTAAGGCTACCATGTGGAAATCCGGTCATTCCCTGATAAAAAGCAAGCTGAGGCAAAGCGGGGCGATTCTGGCCGGAGAAATGAGCGGGCATATCTTTTTCAATGATCGCTGGCGCGGTTTTGATGATGGTATTTACGCCGGCGCCCGCTTGTGCGAACTGTTGACCCGACGGGAAAGTCATCCCGAAAAGGTATTCCAGTCGATTCCCGACACCGTCAATACGCCTGAATTACGCCTTGGCATGAACGAAGGTGAACCCCGTCAGCTGGTTATGGAGTTGATCCGGGCCGCACAATTCGATGACGCCACGGTCAATACGATGGATGGTCTTCGTGTTGATTTCAATGATGGCTTCGGGCTGATCAGGGCATCGAACACGACCCCGGCCATCGTCATGCGATTCGAGGCCGACACTCAAAGCCGGCTTGCCATGATCCAGCAGAAATTCCGCGACCTGTTGGCCCGGGCAAGACCCGGACTTGAACTGCCGTTCTGACCGGCTCAGGCGCACACAGACCTTTGCCACAATCCCGTAACCGCAACCGTATTTCACATCGGACAGTTCATTGACCAATCCTGGCGGGTCCCCATAGAAGGTTCGCTGTAACAGCCAATCGGCTTCATGCAACCTTTCGCGGTCGCACAACCGCTCTTTCTTCACATCTACAGCAAACAGGTCAATCCAGTCGTTGCGGGTGCGATTCGGCTGGCGATTGTTGATTCCCCCATTCGTGTTGCTTAAATCAAGTATATAATCCCCCTCGAAAAGGTGATTCTCGTGCATGGTTGCCGGTTCACCCCGCCCGCAGCGTCTCCAGATTGCGCGTCTTGCGATTGAAAATCACCGCCAGCACATGAATGCGCTGATTCCCCATACAGTACCTGCCCGCATAATCCTTACTTACTATCTGCGCCAACGCCTCATCCGCCTTCACCGCAGCCTGCGACTCATCATCCACAACCTTGAACTCCAGCACAAATACCTGCCCCTCACGCATCAATACCATGTCCGAACGACCCCGACCGGTGGACTCCTCCACCCGCATATCCAGACCCAGCGCGCGGAAACAGGCGTACAGCACGGTCGCATAATGACCCTCGCTACGCCCCCCGTCGTTGTGTGTATGCCACTGATACGGAATACCGGCGAAGAAAGCCTGTAATTCCCGCTCGAATCCCGCAAAGTCGTTGGCGTCCAGCAATCCGACCAGCGTCTCGCCACGCTCCGCGGCAACTACCAAATCCCGATAGGTCGCCCTCATCAATTCCTCGTTCAGACTCAAACGCACCTCGTGGTTGGGATAATCCAGCGTGTAGAAGATTCTTGAACCGCGCAGTCCCTCACCGACAATAGTCAGATACCCGCACTGGAATAACAGGGCATTGATATTGATATTCTCCAGTTCAAAACTGGACAATTCACTGTCAAATATTACCAGGTTTTCCAAATCCAGGGTATTGACCATTCCGTTGGCCATGCGGTGGTACAGGAAGGAGGGGGTGCCGGTCGCATACCACCAGGGTTTGAATTCCCGGTTCCTGAAATACAGCAGGATGTCGAACGGGTTGTAAACCTTCTCTTTCCCGCGCCAGTGATAGCCGTTGTAACAGTGGCGGATTTGTTTGCGCTCCGATTTCGTCACACTTGCCAGTTCGGGAGCGAACACGGTTTCGAGGTCGTCATCGGTATAACCGCACAGCGCGGCATAGTCGGGATTCAGGCTGAGGTCGTAGGGGTTGTTCAGTACCGAGAACAGGCTGACCTTCGAGTACATGCTGATGCCGGTGATAAACACGAAACGAATGTAGCGGGCGCAGCCCTTGATCATGCCGTAGAATCCGCGCAGATAATCGCGGTTCTCACGCGCCAGTTGCGGGTTCTCCAGCGCATCCAGTATCGGCTTGTCGTATTCGTCTATCAGTACCACGACCTGTTGTCCGGTAGCGCGCCAGAGACTGATAATCAGGTGTTGCAGGCGATCCGGGGCGGTAGAGGCCTCCGGCGGCGGCTGAATGCCTGCCTCTATCTCATGCGTTGCCAGTTGGCTGAAGATATTGCTCTTCAGGTTCCCCGATTCGCTGTAGTTCGCGTCAAAGCTCAGACGCACCACCGGATGTTTGTTGTTCCAGTCCCAGCGCTCATGAATATAAAGCCCGCGGAATAACTCCTCGCTGCCGGCAAACAGTTCATGCAGGGTATCTATCAGCAGGCTCTTGCCGAAGCGCCGCGGGCGGGACAGGAAGTAGTATCCGGGTCTGCGCGCCAGGTTCCAAGTATAGCGGGTTTTGTCCACATAGTAGAAATCCCACTCCCGAATACTTCGGAAAGACGCCTCTCCTATCGGCAGTTCCAGTCTGTCCGCTGTCACTTTGTGTCACATTTATGATTCGGGATAGTCCGTTCATCGTAACACAAAGGGCGCTCGCATGATCCTTATACATAGCGACAATCACGGCAATAATCCAGCGGGTGTCAGAAGCATACGAAGAACTGGCAAATAACAGCAGACAAATTGGCAGGCCTGTGTTCCATTGGACGACCTCGGGGATGAATGCTGATCATAGTCGTGGTAAGATTGGCTCATGAACGAGCCAACCCTTCAAGACCTGGCACGGAAACTGGCCGTGCTGGAGGAACGCATGAATACCAGACAAGCAGAACAAGAGTCCGCCATCGACCGCTTGAGAGCGGATATGGCTAACTGGAAAACCGACATGGCAAACTGGAAGGCCGAATCAGCCAAAAACGAAAGGGACAACATACGATGGGTGATCGGCCTCGCGGTTGGACTGTGGGCCGCAGCCGTGATCATTCTGGGATTCCTGATTCGCCTGCCCGGCTGACTTTCCGGCAGGCGCATCCTTTCGCGACCCTGGCGCGGTTCTCCTCCTTTGACCTGAAACTCCTGTAGTTCCCGCCTCGGGAGCGCCTTGAAGCTTTTCAGCGCAGAAAACCGCGCCCGCCATCGCCCTGACCGCGCTTATTCCCCGGCATTGGGGAAATCAGCCTCCAAGTATTCGCGCGACAATTTCTGCGCCTCGGCAATCTGTGCAGATGTCATGCGTTCGGCAAGAATTTCCTTGTTTTTTTGTGCCCATTCAAGGCCTTGTGCAGCAGCAATGCTATACCAGGCATAGGCCTGGACATCATCTTCGGGAACCCCTTCCCCGTGGGCATACACCAAACCGAGATTGTACTGCGCCGGAGCATATCCCTGCCTGGCAGCCTTGAGATACCAGTACACGGCTTGGGTATCATCTTCGGGAACCCCTTCGCCGTAGGTATACATGACACCGAGATTGGTCTGCGCCGAAGCATGTCCCTGTTCGGCGACTTTTATCAAATGCTCAGATCATCTGTAGCGCATGAAGAGCTGGCAAATAACAGCAGACAAATTAGCAGGCGCCTGAACATGGACAAATTATATACCATACAAAATAATGTGGCGCGCCATCATGCAGACTAGCGCGGGATGAGTTTGCCCGGACAGCCCCTGCCGGCAAAGCAGGAAACACTAAATCTTGATCGCGGCAATTACCAGCAATGACATAGCGACAATCATGGCGATAATCCAGCGGGTATTAGCGGTGTCCCGCTCCGCCAGTCTGGCGTCCCGCTCCGCCAGCCTGGCATCGCGTTGTGCTATCTGCTCTGCCAGTCGTGCAATGTCGGTCTGGTATTCCGCCTGTTTGGTATTCATACGCTCCTCCAATACGGACAGCCTTTGTGCCAGTTCATGGTTTGTCGGCTCGTCCATCATCGAATGCTATCATCATGTCTCTTTTTCCGCAATTTTTTGTTGGTACGCAAGCCAGAGTAGAAGAACCACAACTATGTGGTATTATGAACAAGCTGAATCAACCCGGATATGATGCTTCTTCCTGACAACCACTGTCTCAAAACAAATGCGACCTTGCGGAGTGATTCTCATATTGGCTGGCGTATATGCCACATACAGCAAATGGATTCGGGAGGAAATCAAATTAGCCCGGAGTGGATTTACATTGCAAAAACCCGTCATTGCCGTTGAGCCACGGGGAAGCGACAGAACATCTGAACCTGTCAAACAGTCCGCTTCAAGAATTGTGGGGTGGAACACCGATAGTATCGTAAAAGCAATCAGGGACTTGGCAAATTGAATGAATCACGGAAACATGAACTCCTGGAGATTTACAAGCTCCATGCGGAACTTTCCGACAGGGTGAGTCAAAGGCGCGAGGGCGCCAATCGCCTGTTTGTCGGTTTGCTCTCCGGATTGGTATTGTTTCTTGGCATATTTGTTCGATTTGGACGGGACGGGGTTCCTGTAGCGAGTATTTTGTTGTTTGCTGGCATACTGGGGGTTGTGTTGTCAGTATCCTGGTATGTCGTAATTCGTTCCTATCGTCAACTCAACTCTGGCAAGTTCCACGTGTTACATGAATTAGAGAAAGAATTGGCTTTCCCGTTTTTTGAGAAAGAGTGGGAATACCTGGAGAGAGGCAAAAATGTCAGTCAATACTGGAGGCTAACCGTTGTCGAGACAAGCCTTCCTGTCATCTTCCTTGTCCTTTCGTTAATTCTCGCGGTGACCGGTGTATTCCGATTCCCGTAGCGCTCACGACAGGATGCTCTTCCTAAATCCCGGAATTGAGAGTTGCTGGTGTCCGGGAAGTATTCTCCAGTGTCCTGATTCATGCGCCGACTCCGTTCAATCTTGTCGTCCAGCGCTCTCCCGCAGCCTGGCGATGTGCGCGACAATCAAAATGGAAAGCAAGAATTGCACACTTCGGGAGGGGTATGAGACTCCACGGGCATTCCCCGACCACGAACGGCAATCGCATACGCAGCAGAATAAAGGCGACCACAGGGGGGCCCTGCGTTGACGGCATGGGCCGGTTGCCGATTCAGGAAATAGCGCAATGGGTCACAAAAACCGGACAGGCGTTCCTGGATCCGGCACGTAATGCGCCCCCGCCATCGCCTTGGCCGCGCTTATTTCGCGGCGTTGGAGACATAGGCCTCCCAGTATTCCCGTGACAATTTCTGCGCCTCGGCAACCTGTGCAGATGTCATGCGTTTGGCAAGAGTGTTCTTGTTTTCTTGTGCGTCTTCATCGCCTTGTGCAGCAGCAATGCTGTACCAGGCATAGGCTTGCACGTAATCTTCGGGAACCCCTTCGCCGTTGGCATACATCCCAGCGAGATTGTACTGCCCCCGAGCATATCCCTGTTCGGCGGCCTTGCGGAACCAGTACACGGCTTGGGTATCATCTTTGGGAACCCCTTCGCCGTTGGCATACATGATACCGAGCATGGTCTGATACCGAGCATGGTCTGCGCCCAAGCATTTTCCTGTTCGGCAGGTTTGCGGAACCAGTACACGGCTTGGTTATCATCTTCGGGAACCCCTTCGCCGTTTTCATACATGATACCGAGAAGGGTCTGCGTCCAATCATCTCCCTGTTCGGCAGCCTTTATCAAATCTTCCAACTCATCCGCAGCATATGAAGAACTGGTGAATAACAACAGACAAATTAGCAGGCGCCTGAACATGGCTAAATTATATACCATACAAAATAATATGGCGCGCCATTATACGGACTAGCGCGGGATGAGTTTGCTCAGACAGCCCCCGACGGCAAAGCAGGAAACACTAAATCTTGATCGCGGCAATTACCAGCAATGACATAGCGACAATCATGGCGATAATCCAGCGGGTATTAGCGGTTTCCCGCTCCGCCAGTCTGGCGTCCCGTTGTGCCATCTGCTCTGCCAGTCGTGCAATGTCGGTCTGGTATTCCGCCTGTTTGGTATTCATACGCTCCTCCAAATACGGACAGCCTTTGTGCCAGTCCATGGTTTGTCGGCTCGTCCATCATCAAATGCTATCATCATGTTCCTTGTTTCCGCAATTTTTTGTTGGCAGGCAAACCAGAGTAGAGGGCAGTCGGCAAGGCGAAGGCGTAGCCCGCAGAGAGACATAGGGAAATACAGCGCCCCTTTGTGCTATGATGAGCGAACTACCCTTAAATCATAAGCGTGATTAAGCGCGGCACACAGGACAATGGACAAACTGGAACTGCCGATAGGCGAAGCGTCTTTCCGTAGCATTCGGGAATGGGATTTCTACTATGTGGACAAAACCCGCTATATATGGAATCTGGCGCGCAGGCCCGGATACTACTTCCTGTCGCGTCCGCGGCGTTTTGGCAAGAGTTTGCTGATTTCTACCCTGAAGGAACTCTTTGAGGGTAACGAGAAACTGTTCCGCGGGCTTTATATCCACGAGCGTTGGGACTGGAATACCAAACATCCGGTGATACGCCTGAGCTTTGACTCGAACTACAGCGAGTCGGAGAATCTTCGGACTCATATCCAAACCCAACTGGCCACCCATGAGGAAGATGCCGGCATTGAAACATTGCCGGAGGTCCATACCAGCCCGGAACGCCTGCAATACCTGATTCATCGCCTCTACCGGGACACCGGAAAACAGGTCGTGGTACTGATAGACGAATACGACAAGCCGATACTGGATGCGCTGGAGAACAAGGAATTGGCGCAGGAGAACCGCGATTATCTGCGCGGTTTCTACGGCATCATCAAGGACTGTGCGGACTCTATCCGTTTCGTGTTTATCACCGGCATCAGCATGTACTCGAAGGTCAGCCTGTTCTCGGTACTGAACAACCTCTACGACCTCAGCCTGAATCCCGACTATGCCGCCCTGTGCGGTTATACCGATGACGACCTCGAAACCGTGTTCGCTCCCGAACTGGCAAGTGTGACGAAATCGGAGCGCAAACAAATCCGCCACTGGTACAACGGCTATCACTGGCGCGGGAAAGAGAAGGTTTACAACCCGTTCGACATCCTGCTGTATTTCAGGAACCGGGAATTCAAACCCTGGTGGTATGCGACCGGCACCCCCTCCTTCCTGTACCACCGCATGGCCAACGGAATGGTCAATACCCTGGATTTGGAAAACCTGGTAATATTTGACAGTGAATTGTCCAGTTTTGAACTGGAGAATATCAATATCAATGCCCTGTTATTCCAGTGCGGGTATCTGACTATTGTCGGTGAGGGACTGCGCGGTTCAAGAATCTTCTACACGCTGGATTATCCCAACCACGAGGTGCGTTTGAGTCTGAACGAGGAATTGATGAGGGCGACCTATCGGGATTTGGTAGTTGCCGCGGAGCGTGGCGAGACGCTGGTCGGATTGCTGGACGCCAACGACTTTGCGGGATTCGAGCGGGAATTACAGGCTTTCTTCGCCGGTATTCCGTATCAGTGGCATACACACAACGACGGGGGGCGTAGCGAGGGTCATTATGCGACCGTGCTGTACGCCTGTTTCCGCGCGCTGGGTCTGGATATGCGGGTGGAGGAGTCCACCGGTCGGGGTCGTTCGGACATGGTATTGATGCGTGAGGGTCAGGTATTTGTGCTGGAGTTCAAGGTTGTGGATGATGAATCGCAGGCTGCGGTGAAGGCGGATGAGGCGTTGGCGCAGATAGTAAGTAAGGATTATGCGGGCAGGTACTGTATGGGGAATCAGCGCATTCATGTGCTGGCGGTGATTTTCAACCGCAAGACGCGCAATCTGGAGATGCTGCGGGCGGGGTGAACCGGCAACCATATAAACACATTGAGATTCTCTATTTTAGCGGCTGTCTACCAATGATGAAGACCATCGTGAGTTCCTGGAATGATTTCGATCCGTTAAGACACGTCATCGTTGGCCGCGCGGACCATACCTGCATTCCGCCCAACGAACCTGCGACCGAGGCTAAAATACCCGAGGACAGTGATATGCGCGGCAGGTGGGGGCCGCGTTCGCTGGACACCGTTGAGAAAGCCAATTTCCGACTGGATAATCTGGCATCATTGCTGGAAAGCCGCGGCATACGCGTCGACCGACCCACCCCCCTGCAATGGAATCAGGCAGTGCATACCCCGGATTTTACGACCGCTTCCCAGTTCGGTTGTATGCCGCCGAGGGATGTATTGCTCACGGTCGGCAAGGAGATCCTGAGCGCCCCGATGTCGTTTCGCTGCCGCTATTTCGAATATCTGGCATACCATGACCTGATGCAGAAATATTTTGACGAGGACCCCGGGTTTCGCTGGGAACAGGCCCCGCGCCCCCGCCTGGGCGACGCCTCTTACAAGTCGGGTTACTTTGATGAGATCACGATCGAAGAGAGATTGCAGCGCACGGCAGCGCTTGATTTCGTGACCAGCGAGTATGAACCGCTGTTCGATGCCGCGGATGTATGTCGTATCGGCAAGGACTTGTTCTGCCAACATGGCCTGACTACCAACCGGCGCGGCATGCAATGGTTGCAGCGCCATTTCCCGGATCACCGGGTACATGCGGTCAACTTCCCGGGTGACCCTTATCCGATTCATATTGACGCTACCTTCGTGCCATTGCGCCCGGGTTTGATTATCAACAACCCGGTGCGCAGACTGCCGGACGCGCAGCGCCGGATTTTCGATGCCAATGACTGGGAAATTGTCGATGCCGCGCAGCCCGCGCATGAGGCCCCGCCGCCGTTATGTTACTCCAGTGTGTGGTTATCCATGAACTGTCTGGTGATTGACCACAGGACGGTGGTTGTCGAGGCCAGTGAAGTCCACCAGATGGAGCAGCTGGACCGGCTCGGCATGGAGGTTCTGCCGGTCGAGTTTCGCGATGCCTACGCTTTTGGCGGCGGACTCCATTGCGCTACTGCTGACGTGTACCGGGAGGGCAGTTGCGAGGATTATTTCCCCAGGCAGGTTGGCGGCACATTGATCGGATAGCTTCTCTCGGACTATCCGGTTACTGCGACCAGGGCATCGGCAAACTGACGCAGTTGCGCTTCATCTTGCAGTCCCGCGATGTTTATGCGTCCGCCTGCAACGGCATAGACGGCGTGATCATTACGCAAGCGGGCGACTTCCTCATCGCTCAGTACCAGCAGGGAAAACATGCCGCGGTGATGTTCTATGAAATCCCATCGAGCGGATTGGCATTTTTCCCTGAGTATGTCGCTGAGCTGTTTTCGCAATGTCAGTATGCGTTGGCGCATGGAGGTCAATTCGCTTTCCCAATTCGCTTTCAGGCCGGCGTCCGACAGGATAAGAGAGACGATTGCGGCGCCGTGGTCGGGAGGCATCGAATAGGAGCTACGCGCGTTGCTGGTGAGGTGATTACACGCGGTTTCAGCGGCGCGGGAGGTCTCTCCGACCAGCAGGGAACAGCCCACACGGTCCCGGTAAAGCCCGAAATTCTTGGAGCAGGAACTGGCCACGACCATCGACCCGACCTGTTCGGCCATGGCCCGGACGCTATGAACATCCGCCTCAAGCGAGTCGCCAAAACCCTGGTAGGCCAGATCGAAGTAGGGGAAAAAACCGTTTTTCGCGGCAAGTCGGGCGATCTCGTTCCAGTTGCCGGGGCTGAGTTCGGCGCCTGACGGATTGTGGCAGCAGGCGTGGAAAACGACGATGTCGTCCTGTCCCAATACAGTCAGTTTGCCCATCAGGGCATCGAAATCCACCTGCCGGGTACGCCGATCAAGGTATGGGTAGGTATCCACGTGAAAACCGCTTTGCCGGAAAATGGGGTAATGATTGCCCCAGGTCGGGTCACTGACCCAAAAGGTCTTGCCGCTGGCAATCCGGTACAGCGTATCGGACAGCATTCTCAAGGCGCCGCAACCGCCCGGAGTCTGTACCGCCCGCACCCGCTCCATATCCGCAAAGTCACCGAATATCATGTGTGCGATCGCGCTGTTGAAGCGCTCGTCTCCGGTCAGGCCAACATAAGCCTTTGTGATTTGCTGGTCGTGCAGTCTGGCTTCCGCCTCGCGTACAGCCTCCATGATCGGGGTGGCCCCGCGGGCATCGCGGAAAACCCCGACCCCCACATCTATTTTCTGTGGGCGGGGATCATCCCTGAGCATGCCCATCAGTTTGAGAATGGGGTCTTGTGCGACCGGTTCGAACTGTTCAAACATAATCTGATCTTGCTGATTTGGACAAGGGTGGACTATAACAAATTAAAGCCGCATCCGAGTGATGCTCTGTGTGGTTTTGCCAAATACTTCCCGGGGCGGGCTTGCGCCGGTTCAGGATATTATGTCGTGGAGATGGCTTCGATCGGGTAAGATAGGATATGAATTTCCGTTCACTGCCGCCTGCGTCTCCGTTTACCACGGGGCAATCCGGCAAACATTCCAAAGCCCTGCTACTGGGTGTATCTGCCGCGCTTGCCAGCATTATCTGTTTCAGCGCCATGGACGCTATGGTGAAGTGGCTGGGTTCCGGTTATTCCATCTATCAGATTATGTTCTTCCGATGTACTGTGGCGCTCATACCGGTATTTTTTTTCCTGTACCGCGCCGGGGGCGTCCGGGTTTTGCGAACAAATCGCCCCTGGATGCACGCCTTGCGTTCATTTCTCGGCATGCTGGCCATGGTTCTCGCATTTTACGGCTTCACGACGCTGCCGCTGGCTGATGCTTCTGCGATCTTTTATATGGCGCCCCTGATTGCGACCGCGCTTTCTGTGCCCATTCTGGGTGAGCATGTCGGTATACGGCGCTGGCTGGCGATACTGATCGGTTTTACCGGGGTATTGATCATTACCCGTCCGGGCGGGGCGGTATTCAACCTCGGAGGGCTGGCAATGCTGGTTGCGGCTTTCGTTGTCGGCGTCAACAGTACGGTCGTGCGCATGCTGAGCGCGACTGACCCGGTCGTCAGCATTACGTTCTACTTTACTCTGGCCGGCGCTGTCCTGACCACAGTTCTGTGCCTCTTTTCCGAGTGGGTGGCGCCAGGCGGTCGGGATTTGGCGCTGTTGATCTGTGTCGGGCTGACGGGCGGGCTGGCGCAATACACGCTGGCGTTGAGTCTGCGTTACGCGGCGGTCAGTATCATTGCTCCTTTCCGGTATCTGTCCATTGTCGCGGGAGGGGTGTTCGGCTATTTGATCTGGTCTGAAATCCCGGATGATTTGACGTTGATCGGTATTGCCATGATCATCGGCTGCGGCCTGTATTCGATGCACCGGGAAACAAAACTTGCCAGACAAAGCGATAACCGGAGTAGAATACCGACTTATGATTGACAACCCGGTTGAATACGTCATGAGTAATCCGAATACTGTCGAATTGTCCATCCGCCGTAAACTCGAAGCCCTTGATCCGGCACACCTCGAGGTACTGAACGAGAGCGCCAGCCATAACGTGCCGGCTGGTTCCGAGTCTCATTTCAAGGTGGTTCTTGTGTCGGATGTTTTCCGCGACAAGACGCTGCTTGCCCGGCACCGTCTGGTCAATGAGCTGCTCGGTGATGAACTGAACGGGCCTGTTCATGCCTTGTCGCTGCATGCCCTGACCGGTGATGAGTGGTTTGACCGGGGCGGGGAATCGAAGCCTTCTCCTGAATGTCTGGGCGGTTCCGCCCCCGGGTAGTCGGGAGTCCGGGATTGCCCATGAAGAGGCTGGTCACAGTATGGATGCTGGTTCTGCTGTCTCTCGTGCCAGCATTTGGCAGTGAGTCGGCCGGGGAGAGGCTTCGTATAGGGGTCGACCCCACCTATCCTCCGTTCAGTGATATCGACGATGCGGGCAGGCTGGTTGGCTTTGACATTGACATCGCTCTTGCTATGTGTGCATGGTTGGAGGTCGAATGCGTGTTCGTTCGCAAAGAGTGGGAGAAACTGATTCCGGCGTTGCGGTCCGGCGAGTTTGACGCCATCGTCTCCAGCATGTCGATCACCCGGAAACGCCAGCAGTTGGTCGCGTTCACCGAGCGTTATTACAGCAACGAGGTTCGATTCGTTGCCCGCAAAGGTATGGACTTCGCCCCCGCCGATCTGCCGAGCCGGACTGTCGGTGTGATAAGTTCTACCGTCGCTTCAGACTGGTTGGAGGAAAACCGATTCAAGTTTGCCGGCATAAGAGGGTACACTAATCAGAAAAAACTTGTTCAGGCGCTGATCGAAGGTCGTGTGGATGCTATGTTTGGCGATGCACTCGGCTACTGGGACTGGCTCCGAAGCGCTGAAGGCGCAGGCTTCGCTTTTGCGGGTGAAGCCTACCGTCTCGACGAAGGCATTGGTATCGCCGTACGAAAGGAAAGTGATGATCTGCGCCAGCGACTGAATGGCGCGCTCCGGGCCATTCTCTCTGATGGCGCTTATGAGAAGATCAACGCTCGGTATTTTCCGTTCAGCATCTACTGATACCCACACAACCCGAGAATATCTTCAGGAAAGGGTACGGATGAGTTTTATCCGTTCTGTGACGGGGCGTTGACCGTGGCGCTATCAGCCGGGAACTGTCAAGCGCCAGAATTACTACAATACCCGGCGCCCTCATGACGGCATTGGCTTGCCCCCCCCCCCCCCGTATCGAGTATTGGCAGCCATTCACACAGACCGTCTCATGGTATCATTTTAACTGAACCTGGACAAGCCGGAGATTTGTCCAACAGCAATTCCCGCCAAGGACATCCCCACATGGATTCGGCGGGATTTTCGGATGCAAACGCAGGCGTTAAGGGTATGCGGACAAGGCCACCCCTCCGGCGGATTGCCGGATCGGCGGTTGGCCATGGGTTTTCCTGAAGAACCGGCCTTTCACACACTCGGTCACGGCACCGGGTCAGGATGTGTCGAAGGGCTCCAGCTCAGGCTTGCGGTGCCCGAACGCGATACCCCGGTACAGCGTCTCCCAGTCCGCAACGTGGAATCCCGAGAACAGCCCGCGCAGCCGCTCCCACAGGGACCTCAAACTGCCCGCCTTGGCGCGCGCGGCGCGGAACAGCGAGCAGCGCCGTTGCTGCACCTGATCCATGAGGAACGCCAACATCATCAGGTGGGCGAACACCGTCGCCAGATGTTGCCGGCCGTGACCGAAATTGTGTTCAAAGCCGTAGCCTTGGTTCTTCAGGGTATTGAATGTTTCATTCTCGATGCGCCAGCGAGCACGTCCCGCCCGCATCAGTTCGTATGCGTTGGATTCCGTGACTTCCAGGTCCGTGACCCAGGAGAAATGCAGTATCCGACCGTCCGCGCGGGTCTCCTGGCATTCCAGGAAGTTCACCTCCAAATCGAAATTCGCGTCATTCAACGGCACGCCGTTCAGGAATCGGAAGCGGAAGCGGGCGCCGTCCTTCTCCATCTCCACGCTACGGGTCGCCGCCGTGACGCCCACCCAGTGGAACAGTTCCCCATGATCTCCCGGCTTCACCCCCAGCACATATCGCATATCCAGTTCCTCCAGCAGCCGGATGTGCGGGCCGTTCGAGGCCAGCGCATCTTCCACCACCAGCAACTTCAGGCGCCGATGCTCCCGCCGCGCGTCCCGCAACAGCCGCCTGGCGGCATTGCGTTCGCAATCGTTCTTGCGCGACCCGTCCGCCCGCAGGAGCGGCTCCGGGGCGAGCGGAAATACCTCCCGGTGTTGCGGGTGAACCAGCACCGCCCCCAGCATCTGGTGGTACCAGGTCGTGCTGCCATCGCGGTGATGCTTCTCGCAACAGCGCTCACAATGCACCTTCTTCGATGAGAAATACCCGGTGCCGTCTACCGACAGCAGATGGTGACCCAACCAGGTGAAACCCTCCAAACCCTTACCCCGCTGCAAAGCGGCGAACACGCTCTTGAAAACACGACGAACCGAGCGCGGGTCTACCAGATCCAGACGCTCACGCATGGCCGTATCCGATGGCGCGCGAACCACCCCGTACAGGTTTTTGAGGTTCGACCGGATACGGTCCTCGTCGCGCGCATCCTTTTCAAAGCTCAGCAGCGACGGGTACTTCAGGCTGAACATCGCCAAAGCCGACATCAGGCAGTCCGTCAGACCCAGGCCACGGCTTGCTACGGGGTCTTCGATGCGATCGAAATCCCCACGCACCAGCCGCAGGAGGCCCGGCGCGCTGAGGGTCTTGCGAAACAGGGTCTTGGGCATGGTATCCTCCGACTATGAAGAAACGGCCCTTATTCTACCGCTTTTCCATGAAAAATCTGCGAAAAGATTGTCTAATAACCCCCTGAAACCCCCGAATTTACTGGCTTCCCGGATTTAGCGGGAATTGCTGATTTCATCGGCATTTTTGGTAGAATCGAACACCAGTTATGTCGGCCTGGTCGACGCGGTGCACACAAAAAACGGAATTTTCCGGTAGCCGCTAAATAGCCTGATTTGGCGGGCTGTTTGTTGTATTATCGCGCCCCTTGCAAACAGCCGGATCCGGTTGTCGGCGAAACGGTTTTCTTTAGCTCAAATTCAAATCATCCATAGCCATGAAAGACTTGACGAAGTACAGAAACATCGGCATTTTTGCACATGTCGATGCGGGGAAAACAACCACCACGGAACGGATTTTAAGTCTGACAGGCAAGATTCATAAAATCGGCGAAGTGCATGATGGTGAAGCGACAACGGATTTCATGGATCAGGAGCGCGAGCGCGGAATTACGATCCAGTCGGCGGCAACGAGCGCATTCTGGAATGACCATCGCCTGAATATTATTGACACTCCGGGCCATGTCGATTTCACGATCGAGGTGTATCGCTCGCTGAAAGTGCTCGACGGCGGTGTCGGCGTATTCTGCGGCTCCGGAGGGGTTGAGCCGCAATCGGAAACGAACTGGCGATATGCCAACGATTCCGGGGTTGCGCGGATTATTTTCGTAAACAAACTGGATCGTATCGGCTCTGACTTCTATCGTGTGGTTGACCAGATCGAGAACATTCTGGGCGCAAAACCCCTGGTTTTGACTTTGCCCATCGGCATTGAAGATGAATTCAGAGGCGTGGTCGATCTGTTGACCCGCAAGGCCTGGGTCTGGGATGGCTCGGGTGACCCGCAGAATTATCGAATTACGGAGCCTCCCGCCGATATGATGGACAGGATTGAACAATATCGCGAGCAGTTGATCGAGAACGCGCTGGAACACGACGACGCTGCGATGGAAAAATACCTGGACGGTGAGGAGCCGGATACGGATACTATCAAGGCGTGTATCCGAAAAGGCACGATTGAACTCGACTTCTTCCCGACTCTTTGCGGTTCTGCCTTCAAGAACAAGGGAATCCAGCCGGTATTGAATGCGATCGTTGATTATCTGCCGAATCCGGTTGAGGTCAAGCCGCAACCGGAGGTCGATATTGAAGGAGCTGAAACCGGAAATTATGCCATTGTCGATCCGGACAGACCGTTGCGCGCCCTGGCATTCAAGATCATGGATGATCGTTATGGGGCGCTTACGTTCCTGCGTATCTACTCGGGCAAGATCGCCAAGGGCGCCACCGTGCTGAATACAGCTACCGGCAAGACAGAGCGTATCGGACGGATTGTGGAGATGCACGCCGATTCCAGGAAGGACCTGACCTCTGCACAGGCTGGCGATATCGTCGCGGCGCTGAGCATGAAAAGTGTCAAAACCGGCCATACCCTGTGTGACCCGGATAATCCTGCCACGCTGGAGCCGATGGTATTTCCCGACCCCGTCATTTTCATGTCGGTCGCGCCCAAAAACAAGGGAGCATCGGAAAAGATGGGTGTCGCTCTCGGCAAGATGGTATCGGAGGACCCGTCTTTTCATGTCAGCACGGACGCAGATAGCGGGGAAACCATTTTACAGGGAATGGGTGAACTGCATCTTGATATCAAGGTGGATCTGTTAAAGCGCACTCATGGGGTCGAGGTGGAGGTGGGCAAGCCCCAGGTAGCTTACCGCGAGACGATTACGCAAAGCGTATCAGATACCTATATCCACAAGAAGCAGACGGGCGGGGCAGGGCAATTCGGTAAAATCGACTACACGATCGAACCGGCTGAAGCGGGTTCCGGCTACCAGTTCGAATCGAAGGTGACCGGCGGCAATATTCCGCGTGAATTCTGGCCGGCGATAGACAAGGGTTTCAGGGAGTGCATGCAGACCGGGATACTGGCCGGGTACCCCTGTATTGATGTCAGGGTGACGTTGCTGGACGGCGCCTATCACGCGGTGGATTCCTCCGCCGTGGCGTTCGAGCTGGCGGCCAGGGCCGCTTACCGGCAGTCCATGGGCAAGGCCGGTCCGCAGCTGCTTGAGCCGATTATGAAAGTGGATGTGTTCACGCCCGAGGCCAATGTCGGAGATGTGATCGGCGATCTGAACCGCCGACGCGGCATGATCCGCTCCCAGGATGCCGGAGTTGTTGGCGTGCGTATCCGCGGTGATGTGCCGCTTTCCGACATGTTTGGCTATATCGGCGACCTGCGCACGCTGACTTCGGGGCGAGGCCAGTTCTCGATGGAATTTTCCCACTACATGCCGTGTCCGAAAAACGTAGCTGAAGGCGTAATCAAGGAAGCCCTGGAGAGAAACGCAGCCAGGTCCTGAAGGCGGTTATCCGAAATTATCTATCCGCAGAGACTTGGGGGTTTTCTGCATACGCAATGAGCGGTTAATCGCGAATTCGTGCTCTGCCTGTTTCGTGTTCATACGCCACTCTGGTCATGAGTGGCCGGTTCACCCTGCCCGCATCATCGCCAGATTACGCTTGTCGCGGTCGAATACCAGGGCAAGCAGATGAACTGTCTTGCTGCCCGTGCGGTACTTGCCCGCATAATCCTTATCCCGCATCTGCACAGGCGCCTCCTCCAGCCTCGCCTGTACTTGCGCTTCCCGCGCTACCTTCAATTCCAGCACAAATACCTGACCACCACGCGCCAGGACCATGTCAGAACGACCCCGACTCGTGGAATCCTCAACCCGAATATCCATACCCAGTATCACAAAACACGAATACAGCAGGGACGCATAATACCCCTCGCCATATTCTCCCGCTTCACGAGCGACCCATTGATACGGAATACCGGCGAAGAACGCCTGCAATTCCCGTTCAAATCCCGCAAAGTCGTTGCCGTCCAGCAAGGCAAGCAACGCCCTGCCGTACTCCGATACCCGCACTACATCCCCGGTAACCGCCTCCAGCAATTGCCGGTTCAGACTCAATCTCACTTCATGATTGGGATAGTCCAGTGTGTAGAAAATACCCTCGGGACGATCTTCCTCATCCACAAGGGTCAGATAACCGCACTGGAATAACAGGGCGTTCAGATTGACCCGCTCAACCTCAAATGTGGACAGGTCGCTGTCGTACATATGCAGGTTCTCCAAATCCAGCGTATTGACCGCCCCGCTTGCCATGCGCTCGTACAAAAAGGACGGCGTGCCGGTCTCATACCACCAGGGTTTGAACTTGCGGTTCCTGAAATACAGCAGGATGTCGAACGGGTTGTAAACCTTCTCGTTGCCCAGCCAGTGGTAGCCGTTGTACCAGCGCCGGATTTCCTGCCGGTCGGATTCGGACACCCCCGCCAGTTCCGCGGCAAACACCGTTTCAAGGTCTTTCTCGGTATAACCGCACAGGGTGGCGTATTCAGGGTCCAGGCTGAGGTCGTAGAGGTTATTGAGTACCGAGAACAGGCTGACCTTCGAGTACATGCTGATGCCGGTGATGAATACGAAACGAATGTAGCGGGCGCAACCCTTGATCATGCCGTAGAAGCCGCGCAGATAATCGCGGTTCTCACGCGCCAGTTCCTTGTTCTCCAGTACGTCCAGTATCGGCTTGTCGTATTCATCGACCAGAACCGCCACCTGCTAGCCGGTCTTGCGTTCAAGACGTTGTATGACATTGCGAAGACGTCTCGGACCGCTATCGGATTTCACGGCAGGTTCAAGCCCGTATTGGTATTCGATACTCTCAAGTTGTTCAATGATGTCCTTTTCAAGTTCGCCTGGTTCACTGTAATTCCCGCCAAAACTCAACCGTACTACCGGGTATCGGACGCTCCAGTCCCAGCGCTCGTGGATATGAAGTCCCCGGAACAGTTCCTCGTGCCCCTCGAAAAGCTCCTTCAACGTGGAGATCAACAGGCTCTTGCCGAAGCGTCTCGGGCGGGACAGAAACCAGTATCGACTTCCGCTTTTGGTCAAACTCCAGATATGGAGGGTCTTGTCCACATAGTAGCAGCCGGATGTGCGAATGTTGCGGAAGGAGGCGTCCCCGATCGGCAGTTCGAGTTTTTTCATGGTCGTTGTTCAGCGAAGGAAACGCACTTGAGGATACCACAAACCGGATACCGGTTTTCGCGAGAGAATTGTCCATCTTCTGTCAAACCAGGAAATACCTTCCTGGGTCTTGAGGGTCTCCAAATCGTTGCCCTGAAGCCCATTTTCCTCTGGAAATACCACTCGTTTCCGGGCTCATGTTCCACTGGGCGGTTCTACAGATTGAAAAACAAACGCTTATCGGTCAATATAGGATTTTCTGGCGGACGCTATAGCTATGAGTCAGCACGCGTTTCAAGGGTTGTCACATGATTTGCTTGATAAGAAGCAGGGGCGGCTCAAGGATAATTTCCCTGAATCTTTCGGCCTGCGTGTACATCGGGCAATCAGCTGGATTGGGCGAGCCGAGCGCGAAACTGATGATGACGATGCACGCTTCATATTCCTCTGGATTGGTTTCAATGCTGCCTATGCGGATGAGGATGACTTTCAATCCCCATCCTATAAGGAACGAAAAGCATTCGGGGGATTCTTCCGGAAGATAGAGGCGCTTGATGCCAACCGACGGGTATATGACGCGGTCTGGAGCCATTTTTCAGGGCCAATCCGTATGCTTTTGCAGAATAAATATGTCTTCGCCCCGTTCTGGGACCATCAAAACGGTATTTCGGGTTGTGAAGATTGGGAGAGGAAACTCGCATATGCGAAAAGAGACTGCAACAGAGCCTTGGAGGAACAGCGGGCCGCGAGGGTTCTGCGCTTGCTCTTTGACAGGCTCTATGTACTGCGTAACCAGATCATGCACGGCGGGGCTACCTGGGACAGCAGCGTCAATCGTGATCAGGTGCGCGATAGTACCCGTATCCTCGAATTCCTTGTTCCCGAATTCATTGACATCATGATGGACAATCCGGAAGAACATTGGGGGCGTCCCTTCTATCCGGTAAGAGACTGAGATCCTTGCACGTTATCTGGCAAGCGTTCCCGTTGAAGTAGAACGCCAGGTGTTAGTGATGGTGAGTCACCTTGCGGATGTGTTACAGTTCATTGTTTCCTGGCGCCGAACGCGCCGACAATCCCGGAACTTTCGAATACGCCCGCAGCTTCCGCGTGGCCCGGACCATAGAAGCCCCCCTGAAGACGCTGACCGGAGACCCCGGAACTGAAAATGCCTGTACTGGTGGCCGAAACGTCATCAAACCGGATCGTGGGTATGGAATAATCCGTTTTCCGTTCAAGGTTCTTGATGTCTTCGAATACGGCATCAATCGTGCCACCATCCGGGTCAAAGGTCAGCATCGCGTCTCCCTGAAGAAAATGATTTTTGTCAGTTCCTGTCTGTGGCGTACCAACCATGAGTCCACGCCATGTTATCCTCGCGTTCGGCATCGAACCGGTCAGATTGCCCGCAGCCAGACCGCGGCGAAACGTGGAGAACAAGATAAAATCCTGATCATCAAAACTCTCGGAGAACCTGCCGGTTCCAACGGTGAACGCGCTGTGATTCAGCCAGCCCCCGTAACTGCGGTACTCATATCCGCGAACCACCTTGCTGGAATACATCGTGGTGATGCCATGCTTTGTGAGCACGGGATCATCCCCATCGGGAGGCGGATATCTTCCATCTATGGCGAATGTTCTTGATACGTCCGTGTTCGCATTGCTGATCGTACAGTTCCAGCCGGAGCACGAAGATTGCCACATCACGGGGTCCTCGTCACCGGGAGGAAAGCCCTCGCCGTAGACGGAAGAGACGAAAAGGCTGTTGAATCGCGCCCTCATCGCCGGCGTTCTTTTGCGTTGGTCCCAGGCCGCCTCCTGCGGTTCTTTCGCGCCCGTCAATGCAACGATATCCGACTGGCTCTTGTCCTTTTTCTCCAGCTTTTGTTTCTGCACTGCGTCAACCGCGTCTTCCAGAATGTCACCGGCGCTGCAGGCAGTAAGCGACAAAACCGCAATCGCAGTGAATACGAAGACATACTTCTGATAATTTTCCCGAATGTTCATTGCTGATTCTGTCGTTGCGCTGCATTTCCGCCGGCCCTGCCCGGCGATTTGAAGAACTTATACCCGCTTCATTCGCTCCGCGCAAGACCAGAAGGGGACATTTCAACTTTTGTTTGACATCAGCGTGGCGCGAAGTTGTAAACGACTGCGCTAACCGGGTAGACTCCGTCATCATGGTGGATACAGGCTTCAAGAAGGGTGTGATGGAGGTCGTATGGCTTCTCATCGCTCTGCTACTGGTTTTCAGGCTGGATTCGGTTGCGGCAGAAGACTCCGAAAAGCTCCACTTTGCATTCACGGTATCTAACGATTCCCTGGGCGACTGGCATGACCGCTGGCGCAGTTCGTCCGTCGAGATAGGCGTACTGGCCGGGGCGAACGGGCAGGGGAGGGCGCCGCCGCGGCCCGGGGAATTGCTGGAGTATCGTTTCCGGTCAGATATACTGATGCCTGCCGATATTGTCAACCCTCGCTCCGACGACCGGCGGCATGCCGGGATTCTGGCCTTTGGCCTGCACAGTTATGCGGGTATGGGCGCCGTGGATTATCGGATAGGTGGAGACCTGGTGGTCATTGGCCAGCAGACAGGACTGTATGATTTTCAGACCCGGCTTCACAAGATACTCGGATTCGATATCCCGAACCTGCCGGATTTCCAGATCAGCGACACCACGCGGCTGGACGTGAGCGCCGAGGCCGGCAGCGCCCTGCGCTCGGCAAACCGGGTGATTCGACCCTTTGCGGAGATGCGGGTTGGAACCGAGGATATGATTCGCGCAGGCGTCGACCTGATGTTCGGAGTCAACGCGGATGATCTGACCATGCGCACGGAGACCACCGGACATCGGGTGCCTTACGGGACGCTTCGTACCCCCGGATGGGGTTTCGCGGCGGGGGCTGATGTTGCCTGGGTCAATGACAGCCTCTATCTGCAGGAAAATCTTGGCTATATCCTGACCCCGGCGCGAATACGGGTGCGCGGCGGTGTCTCTTACAGGGGAAAGCGGTTTGACGTGTTCTACGGCCTGACCTGGCTTGGCAAGGAGTTCGAGGCGCAACCCGAGGGGCAGTTCGTGGGCACCCTGCAGGGTCGGTTCGAGTTCTGAGCCGTATGGATCGAAAAGCAAACTTTCTGTAGCTGCGGCGGACTGATTTTTTCATTTGTCCGGGATTTATCAGTAGCTTTATTCAATATACCGGATTATTATCGGCGGCTAAATTTTTGACCTTTTCATTCAGGAGGAATTGGCAATGATTTGCTCGTTGGATACATTCAGCAACAACCGGTCTGTCATCAAAAACGGGTTGCCGGGGTTTGCGTATACCAGCGCTGAATTTCATCGGCTGGAAAACCGCACGCTGTTTTCAGGCAACTGGGTGTTTGCCGGTTTTGCCCATCAGCTCGCACAGATTGGAGACCTGCGCCCGGTTACCATTGGCGATCAACCGATCTTCATGGCGCGTAATGAGGAGGGGGAAATTGCCGCCTTTCACAATGCCTGCCGCCATCGCTGTTTGCAACTGGTCGATCAACCCGGAAATTGCGGGAAGCTGATCCGCTGCCCCTATCATTCATGGGTTTACAGTCTTCAGGGCGAACTCAGGGCAGCCCCCTGGTTTGGCGGGCGTGAGCAGAAACCTCCGCGGGATTTCTCGTTACAGTCGAACGGTCTGTTGCCGGTGCGCTGCCGAGTCTGGCATGACTGGATCTTTGTCAATACGGATGGCCGCGCGGGGGACTTCGAAGAGTTTATACTGCCGTTGAAAAGACAACTTGGCGATCTGTCACCGCGGCAGTTCAAACCGGCGGCGATACTGGACCTGGGTGTGGTGCATTGCAATTGGAAACTGTTGCTGGAAAATTTCATTGAGCCGTATCATGTCCAGTTCGTGCACAAGACGACGACCAGCCAACCCCTGACCGATCACTACACGATCTCCGACCGGCATTGTCTGGGCAGCGCCTGCGATATCGAACCGGGTCACGCAGCCGATACGCAAACCACGTTGGCGGTGAGCTCAAGGTACCTGACCCTGTTCCCGAATTTTGTGATGGGAACTTATGCCCCTGACCAGTTGGGCGTGCATTTGAATATTCCGGTCAGTGTTGATCAAACCCGGCAATTCAGGGTAATTTATTTGCACCGGGACAGCCCGGCCTCCGACGATCGAATCGAAAACCTGAAAAAATTGTGGTACAACGTACACAAGGAAGATCACGCCATGTGTGAGCGTCTGCAACTCGGGCGAAAATCGCCGGTTGCCGACAGTGGCGGCTGGCTTTCGCCTCACTGGGAAGACAGTGTATACCGATTCCAGCAACTTGTTGTCGAAGCGATACGCGCAGACGACGCGAACCCTGATAATCAAATTTGCCAGAGCCATGAATCAACTGAACACAACAAGCCCCGACTTTCGTATTGACCATACCATGTTACGGGTCAGTAACCTGGAGAAATCCCTGGATTTCTATGTCCGCATTCTGGGCATGAAAATCTTGCGCCAGAACGAATACCCCGAGGGGCGCTTTACCAATACTTTTGTCGGTTATCACGGAGAAGATGACGGCGCCAATCTGGAATTGACTTATAACTGGGACCAGACTGAACCTTATCAGCGAGGGAACGCCTGGGGTCATATTGCACTCAAGGTCTCCGACGTCCACGCAGCCAGCGAGTATCTCAAGAACGAAGGCATCGAATTTACCAAGGAACCGGGGCCGATGAAAAACGGGACCCGTATTCTGGCGTTCATCAAAGATCCGGACGGTTACCCAATTGAGCTGAATGAACCCCTGCAAAAATAATCGTTATTGCCCTGGTTTGCCTTGATCCAGCCATTAATCAGGGACCAGTAAGCGGACTTGATCAGAACCACTACACGAATAGAGAAAATCATGAGCAATCACTACCACGAACGCTTCGAAGACGCGCTGCCTGACCATGAGGCAGTGACCGCGAAAAAAATGGAGCTGGAGGCAGTCGGCGTCAAATATATCTTTTCCTGCTGGATCGATATATTCGGTCAACCCAAGACCAAGCCAGTGCCGATGAGCGACTTTGAATTGCTGTTTATGGGCAAAGGCCCCCAGTTTGCCGTGCACTCGGTTTCGTTTGTGCCGGAGTTGGGGCCGGCGGATTCGGACCAGATACCCGTGCCGGATATAGATACAATCCGGATTTGCCCGTGGGACAAGACCATCGCGTGGGTATTCTCCGACCTTTGGTGGGAAGGCAAGCCGTATAACCTTTGTCCCAGACAGGCGCTGAAACGCGCCATCCGCGATGCGGCAGAGCAGGGGTACGCCATGTACGCCGGCATCGAACCCGAATTCATCGTCATGAAATGGGACGAGAACGGGCAGCCGGTAAAAGCCTATGACGATGATCCGCAGCCGGGCAAGGGGTTGCGTTCGCGGCGTCAGGCGTTTGGCTATGATGTCGAATACGCCCTGAATTCGATGGGATTTCTCGGTGAAATGATCGACATTATCGAACATCTCGGATGGAATCTCCATGATGTGGTAACCGAGGGCGCCTATTCCCAGTTCGAGCTGGATTTTCATTATACCGATGTACTCGACATGGCCGACCGCATGGTTTTTTTGCGCGTATTGCTGAAGGAGATCGCCAAAAAACACGGGAATTTCGTCACTTACATGCCGAAACCCACGACCGGCGACTGGCGCTCGGGAGCCCACATGAATACCTCGATTCAGCGAACCGATAATCCCGGCGTAAATCTGTACGAGGCGGAAAACGGGCAATGGAGCGAATTTGCGTTGCATTCGGTGGGCGGAATTCTCAAACACGGCGGGGCCATCACGGCTGTGGCCTGTTGTACGGTCAATTCCTATAACGGACTGGTACCCAGGGTGGGAGGATTCGAGGGCGGCACCTATACCTGGGCGCCCACGCACATGGCTTACGGGAAAAACAACCGTTCCGCCATGTTGCGGCTGCCGCAAAGCCGGTTTGCCATAGAAAACCGCGCTGCCGATATGTGCATGAATCCCTACCTTGGCCTGGGCATGACGCTGGCGGCATCCATTGACGGCATTGTTAACAGAATTGAGCCCGGGGCGTCTCTTGATGAGGATTTGTACGTCATGGACGATCAGGAAAAACAACGACGCAACCTGACGCCGTTACCGCGTAATCTGCTGGAGGCGACCGAAATGCTGTCCGCCAGCGAACTGGCGAAAAATGTAATGGGGTCAGTCATGCTGAACTCGTTCGTACAATACAAGATAGATGAATGGGAGCGCTATCACCAAACGGTGACCGACTGGGAGGTAAACGAATATTTGCGCCTCTACTGAACCCGCGCTCACCGGTCGGGAAAGCGCGAGAGGTGTCCACCGCGCCGGAATGCCGGGACGCCGGATAAGCGGGTCAGGAAACCGGCAATGACAACTGTCTACCCGCGCGACATGGTCGGCTACGGGGAGCGCCCTCCCCATCCTCGCTGGCCCGAAAATGCCCGGGTCGCGGTGCAGTTCGTGATCAATTATGAAGAGGGGGGCGAAAACAGTATCTTGCACGGTGACGCCGCCTCGGAAGCCTTTCTTTCCGAGATCTCCGGCGCCCGGCCATATCCGGGCGTTCGTCACGCCAACATGGAATCCATCTACGAGTTCGGTTCCCGCGCCGGATTCTGGCGTCTGCATCGTCTGTTCACCGCTCGCCACATTCCGGTTACTGTGTTCGGCGTAGCCATGGCCCTGGAGCGTAATCCACAAGCCGTAGAGGCCATGTTGACGGCCGGATGGGAAATCGCCAGCCACGGATGGCGCTGGATCGACTATCAGTTCATGCCAGCAGACGAAGAAGAGCGCCACCTCGAACGCGCTGTCGAGATACATACCCGCTCGACCGGCCAGGCGCCGGCAGGCTTTTATCTTGGACGCACCAGTCCCGATACCCATCGCATTGTCGCCGGACACGGGGGGTTTGTCTACAGCTCCGACAGCTATGCCGACGAGTTGCCGTACTGGATTGTTGATTATGCAAATCCGTTACTGATTGTGCCCTATACTCTGGATGCCAATGACATGCGTTTCGCTGCGACTCCGGGGTTCAACAGCGGAGACCAGTTTTTCACTTACCTGAAAGACACGTTCGACTTTTTGTATGCTGAAGGCGAAACGGAGCCAAAAATGATGTCCGTGGGCCTGCATTGCCGTATTGTCGGGCGTCCCGGGCGCGCCGCGGCGCTGGCGAGATTTCTCGACCATGTGCAGGGTCATGCGCATGTCTGGCTGGCCCGGCGCATCGATATCGCGAAACACTGGATGCGACACTTCCCCTGTTCCGGCTACTCATGACCGACCGGGAAACGAATTTTGCCCGGACATGGGTCAATCTCGCTTCTGCCCGGCTGGGGGCCGTCGCAGTGGCTTGCAGCGACGATTTCTTCGCGCCCATGCGCCGCATGCTGAAAGACAAGCCGCCGGCATGGAAGGAAGGCAAGTATATTGATACCGGCAAATGGATGGACGGATGGGAATCACGGCGCAAACGCGGACCGGGCAACGACTGGTGCATCGTTCGTCTGGCGCGCCCCGGCGTCATTCACGGTATCGAGATCGACACCACATTTTTCACCGGCAATTACGCTCCCGCCGCAGCGGTGGAGGGGTGCTATCATGAACATGGAGATCCCGGCGACAATGCTTCATGGGTAGAAGCGCTGCCCCGGCATCAGCTACAGGGTGATTGCGAGTGCGCTTTCGGGATTGACTGCGAGGAAGTCTTTACCCATGTCCGCATAACCATCTACCCGGACGGCGGCATCGCCCGATTGCGGGTGTATGGCGAGCCGAGGCCGGACTGGGCGGCGTTAGGCCGGGCCGGACTGGTGGATCTGGCAGCGGCGCTGAATGGCGGTGTGGCGCTGGCATGTAATGACCAGCATTACGGCGACATTCGTAATCTGCTGGCTCCGGGGCGAGGGAAAAACATGGGCGACGGCTGGGAAACCCGCCGGCGCCGCGAGCCGGGACATGACTGGGTTATCATCGCCCTCGCCCGTCCGGGTATTATCCGGCGGATCGAGGTTGATACCGCCCACTTCAAGGGGAACTATCCGGATCGCTGTGAAATCCGCGGCGCTGCCAGCAGCGCCGCCCCGGTACAGGATCTGTTGCAGCAGAGCGAGGATTGGCCGCTCCTGCTGCCGCAATCGTCGTTGCAGGCTGACCATGTGCATCACTTCGAAGATACGGTGGCGGCCATCGGCCTCGTTTCACACGTACGCCTGAACATTTTCCCGGACGGTGGAATCAGCCGTCTGCGGCTCTTCGGCGCTATAGAGACAATATGAGAATCCTGCAGCCGGTACCGCTGACGCGCAACGCTTTCTCCGGGTTCGGCGAAGTGGTAGAGCTGGAAGGCGCCAGACAGATTGCCATCAACCGCGGGCTGACCACGCGCTTCCATGATCTCTGCACGATTGACTGCAATACCGCAGGCGGGCGTCCTGCCGTCAATGTGTTTCGTACCAGCCCGCTACCGCTGCCGCACAAGGTGGAGGTCATGGAACGACATCCGCTCGGCACCCAGGCATTCCTGCCCCTGAGCCGGGACCCGTTCCTCATACTGGTGGCGCCGCCGGGCGACAGCGTATCCGCCGATGATCTGGTTCTGTACCAAACCAACGGCCAACAGGGAGTCAATCTTTTTCGCAATACCTGGCATCATTTCCAGATTGTCACCGGGCGCAGGCGCGACTTTATCGTGGTGGACCGAGCCGGCCCCGGGGAAAACATGGAGGAACAGCCGGTGCGCGGGGATGCGATGATCCGGCATGACGATAGCATGTAACGATTCCTGCATATACCCCTGTTCCAGCGTCCGGCTTTTGAGGAACCTTGCGCGGGGCAAGATTTCGGTTGACAGCAATACGCCAGCCCATTATTCTTGCCTGCCGTGGCTGTTATGCTTGTAATATCAGGCCATAACGATAGTACCATACACAAGTCTATTATTTAAGGAGACAGAAAATGAATCAGCAATTCCCGCTAAATCCGGGAAGCCAGTAAATTCGGGGGTTTCAGGGGGTTATTAGACAATCTTTTCGCAGATTTTTCATGGAAAAGCGGTAGAATAAGGGCCGTTTCTTCATAGTCGGAGGATACCATGCCCAGGACCCTGTTTCGCAAGACCCTCAGCGCGCCGGGCCTCCTGCGGCTGGTGCGTGGGGATTTCGATCGCATCGAAGACCCCGTAGCAAGCCGTGGCCTGGGTCTGACGGACTGCCTGATGTCGGCTTTGGCGATGTTCAGCCTGAAGTACCCGTCGCTGCTGAGCTTTGAAAAGGATGCGCGCGACGAGGACCGTATCCGGTCGAACCTCAAAAACCTGTACGGGGTGGTTCGCGCGCCATCGGATACGGCCATGCGTGAGCGTCTGGATCTGGTAGACCCGCGCTCGCTCCGCCGTGTTTTCAAGAGCGTGTTTGCCGCTTTGCAACGGGGCAAGGGTTTGGAGGGTTTCACCTGGTTGGGTCACCATCTGCTGTCGGTAGACGGCACCGGGTATTTCTCATCGAAGAAGGTGCATTGTGAGCGCTGCTGCGAGAAGCATCACCGCGATGGCAGCACGACCTGGTACCACCAGATGCTGGCGGCGGTGCTGGTTCACCCGCAACACCGGGAGGTATTTCCGCTCGCCCCGGAGCCGCTCCTGCGGGCAGACGGGTCGCGCAAGAACGATTGCGAACGCAATGCCGCCAGGCGGCTGTTGCGGGACGCGCGACGGGAGCATCGGCGCCTGAAGTTGCTGGTGGTGGAAGATGCGCTGGCCTCGAACGGCCCGCACATCCGGCTGCTGGAGGAACTGGATATGCGATATGTGCTGGGGGTGAAGCCGGGAGATCATGGGGAACTGTTCCACTGGGTGGGCGTCACGGCGGCGACCCGTAGCGTGGAGATGGAGAAGGACGGCGCCCGCTTCCGCTTCCGATTCCTGAACGGCGTGCCGTTGAATGACGCGAATTTCGATTTGGAGGTGAACTTCCTGGAATGCCAGGAGACCCGCGCGGACGGTCGGATACTGCATTTCTCCTGGGTCACGGACCTGGAAGTCACGGAATCCAACGCATACGAACTGATGCGGGCGGGACGTGCTCGCTGGCGCATCGAGAATGAAACATTCAATACCCTGAAGAACCAAGGCTACGGCTTTGAACACAATTTCGGTCACGGCCGGCAACATCTGGCGACGGTGTTCGCCCACCTGATGATGTTGGCGTTCCTCATGGATCAGGTGCAGCAACGGCGCTGCTCGCTGTTCCGCGCCGCGCGCGCCAAGGCGGGCAGTTTGAGGTCCCTGTGGGAGCGGCTGCGCGGGCTGTTCTCGGGATTCCACGTTGCGGACTGGGAGACGCTGTACCGGGGTATCGCGTTCGGGCACCGCAAGCCTGATCTGGTTCCCTTCGACACATCCTGACCCGGTGCCGTGACCGAGTGTGTGAAAGGCCGGTTCTTCAGGAAAACCCATGGCCAACCGCCGATCCGGCAATCCGCCGGAGGGGTGGCCTTGTCCGCATACCCTTAACGCCTGCGTTTGCATCCGAAAATCCCGCCGAATCCATGTGGGGATGTCCTTAGCGGGAATTGCTGAAAATGAATAGAAGATCAGCGTTGATATCCGCCCTGCTGGCGGTTGTTGCATCGGTCGTTATTGGCGGCAATGCTCAGGCAGCGAACCCGCAGTTGAAGATCGGTTTTGTCGGCGTAACCAGCGGCCCCGCTGCCGCATGGGGCATCTCGAATGTCCGCTCGATGCAGACCCGCGCGGCATGGCTCAATGAAACAGGCGGGGTAGAGATTGGTGGTACAACCTATGACATCGAGATCGTTACGTTTGATGATCAGAAAGACCCCAAGCGCGCCATTGCCGGTATGGAGAAGATGGCTCAGGCAGGCATTCACTATGTAGTCGGCCCGAATGTGGATGACGGCGCCGCCGCGGTGCGCCCGGTCGCCGAGCAGAACGGCATCATCTACTTCCCCTACGCCTTTCCGAAGGAGCTCTACAGCCCGCCTGCGTCGAACGCTGTGCTTGGCATGGTTGCGAACTACCAGTCCGGTCCGGCTATTTACAAGTATCTCAAGGAGAACAAAGGGGTCGAAACCATCGCCTTTATCTCGGCCAACGAATCCGATCCCCTGAGCCAGCGTGCAGGTGGCATCGAGGCCGCCACCGCTCTCGGCCTGGAGATAGTCTCCGACAACGTCACCTATCAGGTTGACACCACCGACTTCACGCCGGTGATCACGCCGGTGATCAGGACCAATCCGGATCTGCTGGTGCTCTCCGGGGTTGCTCCGGCCAACGCGCCGCAACTGATACGCTCAGCCCGTGAGCTCGGGTTCCAGGGCCTTATTTCGACAGAGACGGCGCAGGACGCCACCGTGCTCATGGAGGGCGCCGGTGATCTGGCCAATGGCTTCATCTCGGTAGGGGGAGCCTCAACCCCGGAGATCGCTTCCGACGCCATGAAGGAGTTCGTCACTCGCTACACCGAGATGTTCGGTGAATACAACGATGAATCCAACACCAAGGTTTACGCCCTTGAGTACATCATCGAGACGCTCAAGGCCAACCCTGCGGCGATGGACGATGTCGAGCAATTCAAAATGACCATGGACACATTCTCGGCCGCCAATCCTTACATGAAAGGCGATTCCATGATGAGATATGTGGGAATGTCGTCTTTCGGTCAGCGGCGCCAGATCGCAGTCCCCCTTGTGGTCAACGAATTCCGCGACGGGAAGTTCGAGACGCTGTTCGTAGCCGAAGTCGACTGACGTCTCCGGCCATATTTTCTTCATGATGGAACAGGCTCGCCCCGTTGTTGCGGGCCTGTTCCTGATATTCCCCGCCTGACCGCTTATGGAACAGGTCTTGGTGAACGGGTTCTATCTGGGCGCCCAGTACGCGCTGATTGCGCTCGGCCTGACTCTTATTTTCGCCCTGATGAATGTGCTCAACTTTGCGCATGGGCAGTTGTATGTCCTGGGCGGCTTCGTTACTTACACTATCTACGGGCAACTCGGCCTGCCCTATGTGGTCGCTCTGTTCGCGACCGCAGTCAGTCTGGCCATAGTCGGGGCGTTGATTGAGAAGTTTCTGTTCCGGCCAGTTATCAGGCGCTCCCTGCGCGAGGAAAGCACGATGCTGCTCGCCGCCGGCGTTGCCTTCCTGCTGGATGCCGTGATCCTTCTGCTGTTCGGCGAGAAGCAGCGGGGTGTGCCGAAGATCGTTGACGGAGTGTTCAACTGGGACTTCCGCATCATCATGCCATACGACCGCATACTGATCTGCTTCCTGGCTGTCGGTTGCATCGCCGCCTTCATTTCCTACATGCACTACAGCAAGACCGGACGGGCATTGCGCGCTCTGGCGCAGGACCGCGTTGCAGCCCAGCTCATGGGCGTCAATGTCGATCACTACTCGATGATCGGCTTTGCAATCGGAGCCATGCTCGCCGGCATCGTCGGCGGCCTCCTGGTGACCATTACCGGTGTCAACCTCGGTATGGGCGGGCCGACGTCAATCAAGGCGTTTATCATGGTAATGATTGGAGGGGCCGGGGTGATTCCCGGCGCGATTATCGGCGGCTTTATCCTCGGCATGATGGAATCAATCGGGTTGAGCGTGCTCTCCCAGTATGGTGACCTCACCTATCTCGTCATCTTCACGTCGCTGATGATCTTCCTTGCGATCCGCCCGCAGGGGATCATGGGGAAGCCCTGGGGCTGACAATATGAGCCGGACTGCGCAGATTCTGGGTACTGCGGTATTTTTCGTTGTTCTGCTGGTTTTCGTGCCTTGGCTCATCCAGTCAACCGCACGCTGGGACCTCTATTTCACCCTGACCTCGGTGGCACTGCTGGCAATCGCGAGCGCTGGCGTGTGGCTGACTTTCTACATCGGGCGCATCAACATCGGGCAGGGCGCTTACGCGCTCGCTGGTGGATACGTATCGGCGATACTGGTCACGCAGTACGGGGTGTCCTTCTGGTTGACCCTGCCGATCGCCGGTATCTTTTGCGCCTTGCTGAGTGTGCTGATCGGGCTGCCTATTCTCAGGCTTCGCGGCGTGTACTTTGCCATGATCACTCTCGTCCTGACCGAGGTCGCCCGCCTGACGGCGCTGGCATTGCCGATTACACAGGGCGCGAAAGGTATCGTGTCCATACCGCTGCCCGGCGAGCTTGCCATATTCGGGGTGACGATCATCCCTGATTTCGCTACGATCGGCAACGTCAAGCTGGCGTTTTATTACCTCGCGGTGATCCTCATGATCCTGTGCTATGCCGGTCTCTACCGCCTCGTGCATTCACGTCTCGGCCATCTGTGCCGCTCGCTGCAGCAGAACGAGGAACTCGCTTCCTCGATTGGCGTCAACATCGCCTCGCTGCGCATCGTCGCTTATGCCATCTCGTCGTTTCTCGGCGGTATCGGCGGGGCTGTTTTCGTAGCCATCTCGCAGTCGATCTACCCCTCGAGCTTTCAGGTGAAGGACTCGATCGACTTTATGCTCAACTGCTTTCTCGGCGGGCTCGGCTATGTGTTCGGTCCGATGCTCGGGACTCTGGTGCTTTACTTCGGCTGGGACTTTCTCTTCCAGACCGGCAAGTTCCAGTTACTGATCTACTCATGCCTGCTCATCGCGCTGATTCTGTTGCTACCGAACGGGTTGCTGAGTATCCGTCTCCCGCGCAGAAAGAAGGCAGTGCGGTGAGTGCACTGCTGGAAATCAGGGGAGTAACGAAACGCTTCGGCGGCCTGAAGGCGGTCAACGACGTGTCGTTCTCGGTACAGGAGGGGGAAATCCTGTCGGTTATCGGTCCGAACGGGGCGGGCAAGTCCACACTCTTCAAACTCATCTCGTCATTCCTGCGAACTTCCGCCGGTGAGGTCCTGTTGCGGGGCGAGCGCATCTCGAATCTGGCGCCGCATATAGTGGCGCGCAGAGGGGTCGTGCGGACATTTCAGGAGACGATGATTTTCAAGGACATGACGGTGCGCGACAATATCATTGTCGCACATCACTTGCGCTCGCAGGCGAACTTGCTGGGATACTTCCTCGGTGTCGCCGCAGCCCGTTCGGACGAGGCGCGTTTCGGTCAGTCGGCAGACGCGATTCTGGCCTTTCTGGGACTCGCGGAAATCAGCAACGAGACCGCGAGCAACCTGCCACAGGGTCATCTGCGGGCGTTGGGGATCGCGATTGGCCTCGCTACCGATCCGTCTATCCTGCTCCTTGACGAACCGTTCGCCGGCATGAACCATGATGAGACGATGCGCACTGTGGATCTGGTATGCGGAGTACGTGATCGCGGGGTGACGGTGCTGCTTGTTGAGCACGACATGTCGGCGGTCATGAAGATTTCCGATCGCATCGTTGTTCTCAACTTCGGTGAGAAGATCGCGGAAGGCGTTCCATCCGCGATCCAGCGCGATGAGAAGGTCGTCGAGGCTTATCTCGGCATTGAGGACGATACGATCGGGATTTAGCCAATGGATGAGATGCTGCAATTTTCCGGTGTGGATATGTACTATGATCATGTCTACGCCCTGAAGGGGGTATCGATCAATCTGAAGCAGGGAGAGACGGTCGCGCTGATCGGCGCCAACGGCGCCGGCAAGTCCTCCATTCTGCGGGCGATTACCGGCCTGCACCCGATCCATAGCGGCGAGATCCGCTTTCAGGGCGACCGCATTGATGGCGCCACGCCTGCTGCGATCGTTGAGATGGGTATCGTCATGGTGCCGGAAGGGCGGCGCGTGTTCCCCCACATGTCGGTCAGGGATAACCTGTTGATGGGCGCGTTCACCCGTTCCGGCAAGGCCGCGATCGCGCACACCCTGGAAGATGTCCTCGGGCGTTTCCCGCGCCTTGAGGAGCGTTACTCGCAGGCGGCCGGTACCCTGAGCGGAGGCGAGCAACAGCAGCTGGTTATCGGGCGGGCGCTGATGGCTTGCCCGCGCCTGTTGCTTCTTGACGAACCGTCGCTCGGTATCGCGCCCACGCTTGTACAGAACATCGCCCGTTCGATCGTCGCCATCAACCGCGACGAGAATGTCTCCGTGTTGCTGGTAGAGCAGAATTCACGCATGGCATTGCGCATCTCCAACCGCGCGTACGCGCTGGCGACCGGCTCTGTGGTGATCAGCGGTGAATCCGCGCAACTGCTGGAGGATGAGCGCATCAGGGCGGCCTATCTGGGCGGCGAAATCTGAAGGAGTTATGGAATCTGATACGATGCAAGTACTGCTCGTCAATCCCAACACGACCGCTTCGATGACCGCCAGGATGTACGATGCCGCGCGCGTCGTTTCGGCGCAGAGTACCGGGATTGTCGCTGTGACTGCCGGATACGGGCCGGAGAGCATTGAGGGATACTATGATGAGGTGTTTTCGGTCCCGGCTCTGCTGGAGCGGGTACGGGAGTATCCGGATGCCGCCGGTGTTGTTGTCGGATGCTTCGACGATACCGGGGTCGACGCGGCGCGGTGCGTGACTGCCGCGCCGGTGATCGGTATCTGCCAGGCAGCGATGCAGGTCGCGTCCATCGTTTCCGGCAGCTTTACGGTGGTCACCACCTTGCGGCGTTCCGTGCCGGCCCTTGAGCATCTCGCGCGGCGCTACGGGTACGCGAACCTGTGTCGCAAGGTCAGGGCGTCCGAGATTCCCGTTCTGGCGCTCGAAGACCCGGCATCGGGCGCCCGTGACCAGCTTCGCGCCGAAATCCGTCGTGCGCTTGACGAAGACGGATGCGAGTCCATTGTGCTTGGCTGCGCCGGCATGGTGGACATGGCCCGATCGCTTTCCGATGAATTGGGGGCGCCGGTAATAGAGGGCGTTACCGCGGCGGTAAAGATTATCGAAAGTCTCGCGGCCATCGGAGTCACGACATCGAAGCGGGGCGGCTATGCTCCGCCCCGGGTCAAGAATTACACAGGAGCATTCTCACGATTCGCCCCGGGCGAAGGAGGCTCATATGCATGTTGACCTGAAGCGGGGTAGCAGTTTTCATTTTGGCCGGTTCTTATCCTGAGCAGTCTGAAAACACAGATCGGGCGCGTTACCCGGCTCTTCGGTAGGCAACGTGGACGACATCAGTGGCCCCGGATGCGAAGCCGGCGGCACAGGCTGCGAGGTAGAAGTTCCACATGCGGCAGAAGCCGTCATCGAAACCCAATTTGGCAATCTGCTCCCGATTATTATTGAATCGGCAACGCCATTCACGCAGCGTGCGCGAATAACTGTCGGCGAAAGCTGCGAACCCGATGGTTTCGAGTCCTGAAGCTGCGGATTGCTCACGCAAGATTCTGCTGGTTGGCAACATTCCGCCGGGGAAGATATGCTTGCGCATGAAGTCCATGCCGGTTCGGTATTGGGGGTATAACCAGTCTGCAATCGTGATCGCCTGAAGCGCCGCGATACCGCCAGGCCGCAGTCTGTTATAGAGCGTGGCAAAGTAGGTCGGCCAGTATTTCTCTCCGACCGCTTCGATCATTTCGATCGAGGCGATCTTGTCGTACGCGCCGCGCTCGTCGCGGTAATCGCGCAACAGTATGCTGACCTTCTCCGACAACCCCGATTCGAATATCCTGCGCCGTGCATAGTCATGCTGTTCCCGTGAGAGGGTAAGACCGGTTACGCGGGCGCCACGTTCACGCGCCAGATACTCGGCAAAACCACCCCAGCCGCAGCCGATTTCAAGAATGCGCTCGCCGGGTATCGGCGCAAGACGATCGCAGATGGCTGCATATTTGTTTCTCTGCGCGTCGGCCAGGGTTTCCTGTGCGTTACGGAAAAGCGCTGACGAGTAAGTCATGGTCTCGTCAAGCCACAGGTCGTAAAAGGCGTTACCGAGATCATAGTGATGCGCGATATTGCGCCTTGATCCCTTGCGGCTGTTGCCATTGAGGAAATGGCGCAGGCGTGAAAAGTAGCGAAACAATCTGGCGCCGGGAAGACGCTGCACTATATTTTCGTTGTTCAGCATGATGACATCCAGCAGAGACTGCAGGTCGGGTGTCGTCCACCAGCCCTCCATGAACATCTCGCCAAATCCGAGGTCGCTTTCCCGCAGCAGGCGCGGGAAGAACTTTGCGTTATGCACTGTGATGCGGCCGCAGGGACCAGGTTTTTCACGAGTGGCCCGGAAGCGCCTGCCGTCTGGCAGTATGATCTCGATCGTTCCGCGCTCAATGCGATTGAGAATGGATTGCAGGATATGGGATTGACTCCAATGAGCCAGATCGGGAAAAGCCCTGAACCAGCCGGGAGCAGTCATGAGGCGTTGTCCGATTCTTTGCCGGCGAGTCCCGACAGCCGGAAATAAAGCGGCGCGGGCAGGGCCGCAAGCAACTTCATGGCTATCGTCATTGCCAGAGGAAAGGCGATCTCGAAGCGGCCTCGCGCCATGCCACGCACAATATGTTCAGCGGCAGACTGCGGAGTCATTATGAACGGCATATGGAAATGATTTTTGTCGGTCAGGCGTGTCGCTACGAAGCCCGGATTACAAATTTGCACAAGAATGCCGGATGTGCGCAGGTCACAGCGCAGATTCTCCGCAACATGGATCAGCGCAGCCTTGGTTGCGCCGTATCCCCAGGCGTTGGGTAGTCCACGGTAGCCTGACAGGGAACCAACCAGCAGAATATGTCCCGATCCACGCCGGCAAAATGCCGGCACGCAGGGCGCCAGGACACGCAGGGCGCCCATCAGGTTGACATGGACCATGGTTTCAAGAGCCGCCACATCCGGTTGGCGCGCCGACATCGGTTCATAGGCGCCGGCGCAATAGATAACACCATCCACCGCGGTCATGCTATGCGCAGCCTGCATTGTGCCGGCGCTGTCGGTAACATCGATCGGGAGTGCGCTGTGTCCTCCCCGGGAGGTCTGTACGGGCGCCATTTCGCCAAGCAATCTTGCGAGCGCCTCACCGTCTCGAGCCGATACGGTAACAGCGGTTCCCGCGCGCGCCAGACGCAGGGCGAGACAGCGGCCGATACCGGCGCTGGCGCCGATCAGCCAGAAATGTTTACCCGCCAGTCGCCTCATTCGGGATTGACTTGCAAAGCCGCTGTATCGCCGCGAGCGCCCTTCGTGAAACATGCCACGATCTCGCCAACCTTGAATCCGAATTTGGTCATGCGGGCGCGATTGATCAATGTGCCGTCCTGCATGAGATAGAACCAGTCTTCCATACCCACGATAATCGTACCCTTGTCCCTCGCTAGCCGTAGCCGATAACGCATGACGGCCGCGTTGCCGCTCTGTACGCCTGTTGCTGTACCTTCTACATCCTGAGCCTGTGCAGTGAAATTCCGGCTATCCGCAAAAGCCATGTTCCAGCGTCTCTCGCCCGTTTCACCATCGTCGTAACGAAAGCGCTCGTCCAGTGTACCCCGGTTTTCGGTCCAGCTTGCGCTCATTTCGACCGTGAGCCGTCGAGTCAAGCGCGCCGTGAGACCAAAGAATACGCCACAAGCCGTCAATGGGCCATTCAGATAATCCCTGAGATCAAGGACCGGTTGGTTGGCTGCATAGTCGTCAATATCCTGCGCCCCCGATTCGAATAACAGGGCGGAGGCTGGAAAATGTCTTGTTTTCATGGGCGGTTTTTGTGGTCATTGACGAACAGCAGGAGTGTGGTAATGGCTGCCAATTTTAATGCGCAAGGCGCCAGCGCATAAGCCCCGGACAGTGCAATTTGCCCTTCATATGAAGGCGAACCGGGCTCGTATCCGGCGCAGGCGAGTATGGGTAACGCGGTACCGGCTGCTATAGCGAGAGCTGTCTTTTGCAGGAAAGTCCAGACAGAAAATACCTGTCCGCCGCCGCCGCGAATGCGAGCTGCCAATATGGCCGGCATCAGGGTTATGTCAGCGCCCAGCGCCGCGCCGGAGGCGGCGGAGATCGTATAGAAAGCGGCAATATCACCCGCTTCCAGCAACCAGGCGCCGATAAAAGCTGGCAGCGATAGCGTCATACCGGCGGCCAGCGTCGCCCTGCGTCCAATTATACCGGCAAGTCGCGCCCAGCAAGGGGCGGCTGCGGCAGACGATACAAAAAAGACGAGCAACAGGGCGCCTGCATGCGCCTCCGCCTCCAGGACATCGGCAACAAAGAACAGGAACAGGGTTGAGGTCACGGCAGTTGGCAGGGCATTGACAAAACCACAGAAAAGGACGGGCGCGACTCCCGGAACGCGAATGGCATCCATAAATCCGGTGTCAGGGAAAAGTCTCCCTGATGAGATCCAGCGTCCACGCATCCTTCCCAATACAAAAAGAGCGAGGAACATGAAGACAACCGCATAGCAGGCATAGGCGAGGGAGTCGCCAAAAGCCCATACCAGAGTGGCCGGCGCGGCCGCGGCGAGGCAGATGCCGACAATCCCGCAGACCTCGCGCCACAGCGCGATCCGGGTATACCCCTCTCCGGTAGCTTCGGCCTGTGCCAGACCATGGTCGTACAGGGCGATCTGAAGCGCGCTGAAGCCGGTAAAGGCAGCCAGCAGTCCGCACGCCAGCCGTGGCAGGGGGTTGCCCCATGCCGGCGGCGCAAACAAAAGCGCCAGACCGGTTGCAAGAAGGACGCCTGAAATCACTGCCCACTTTTCGCGATGTTTCTGCAACCGATCCGCAAGTCGACCGATGATCGGGTCCTGAATGCTGTCAAGCCCTCGCGCGGCCAGCAGCGCCACGCCGAGTACGGAAAGACTGACGCCCATCTCCTGGGCATAAAAACGCGGCATATGGATGTATAGCGGCAAACCGGCGAAAGCAAGCATGGCGGCAACGGATCCGGGCAGGATCAGGTCACGCCGCGAGAGCCGTACGGCAACGCGCTCAGTCATCGCAGCGCCCCGAGAGCAGGCGGTCCCGCTGCTGCGGTTTACGGCTTTTGGAGCCAAGCCAGATATCCAGAAACAGATCGGCGTCTTGAGTAAGGGCGCCGACTTTATTGCCGTTATGGAAGAGCTCAAGCCGTCCCGGGCCTTGCCGGCAAGCCATGAAAGAGTCTCCTTTGGTCACACTGCGCATCGTTTTCTCCAGCTGTGCGCGAGTTGCCTCAAAACTCTCCATGGGTCTGCCGGATATGCGCGCCATCTCGGATAACGAAGTGGAAACCAGTTCGTCTCGCGTAAAGCTCCGGTGATATTGGAGGGACAGGGCGAAGTTTTCACCCGGTGGCACGGCTGTGTCCGTGTGCAACTCCGCCCGGTATAATTTTAACCGGAAGAATCGGTATTCGGCACAGCCGGTAGCGCGTACCGGCCCTGTGCACCGGGCGATCTTGCTGTCAGTAGCGGCAACGGTGTCGTCAATCCCGGCAAAAACCGCGAGCATGGCTACCGCAAGAAAAAATCTCATGTAATGTTCCTCTTCGGCGGCGCGGGTCTGCGTCGATAGCGCAGGCCCTTGTACCAGAGACGCAGAGCTTGCCAGTGAATCAGCGTGGTTGTGCGCATGGCGCCGCACGGTCTGCGTATCAGCGCGCGGGCCAGTTCGCGATCGCTGAAGGGTCGGCGCGTTCCGGCGATTGCGGTGTCCAGACCGCCGCCAGCCCCGTCTTCATAGACAATGCGCACGGCAACCCGGGTTTCATCAAGCAGAAAACGGAAGCGGTACTCACCCTTGACATCAAAATACGGGGAGACATGAAAACATTTTGTCGAAACAGTCCAGCAGTTGCGAGTGATATCGGCGCCATTTGCACCCACACAGAAGTAGCCGTGGCGCTCCCCGAAAGTGTTATGCACCTCGGCCAATACCGCGCGCAGGTTCAGTGATTCGCCCAAAAAGAACCAGAAGCTGACCGGGTTGAAAGTATAGCCCCAATAGCGCGGATGGACAAGTAACAGTATATGTCGCGTGTCGTGGATGCCGGCTCCGGTCGCCAGACGTCGCATACCGTCCGCCCCCGCGTATCCGGAAATTCCGTGATCGGACGGATAGAGTGAAATCAGATTGGGCCGGCCGAACGAGAACAGGGCCGGCCCTCCCTCTTTGCCCAGCGCAGCCTCGTCAAGCAGCAAATAGTCTGTGTCGTACACGAAGCGGTTGCTTACCGGCGCTCGCCGGGTGTGAACGACCCGGGCGCGCACTACCGAGGAACGGATCAATTCCATGGCGGCGATACCCCAAGCCGCGCGGCGACATTCACGGCGCTTGCCAGACCGTCTTCATGGAAACCGTAACGGGTCCAGGCTCCACAATGCCAGGTATTGCGGCAGCCCTGAATGGAGGGCAAGGCCGCCTGTGCGGTTATGGCGCTGAAATCATATTGCGGGTGGGTGAAAAAGTGTTCGTCCAGGACACGCGATTCACAGATTCGCAACGGTGGATTCAGGGTCGCGAAAACCGGGGTATCGTGTGCAATGCCTTGCAATGAATTCAACCAGTAAGTAACGGATGCGCCTTGTTCGTTCTCCTGCGAGCTCGCCAGATACACCCAGCTTGACCAACAGGCCCTGCGCCGCGGCATCAGTCGCGGATCGTTGTGAATCACAATTCGATTACGCCGGAACTGTATAGCGCCGAGAATTTGCCTTTCCCGGGGGCGGGCATCCTTCAGGATCGCCAGCGTTTCATCAGCATGGCAGGCAAAGATGACGTGATCGAACAGCCGCGACTCCTGCCCGGCGGCCTTGACTCTCACGCCGCTCGTTTCGCGGGTTACGGATTCTACCGCCGTACGCAGCCTGATCTGCGTGTCCATACTTTTTTCCATGCGGGAAATATAATTGCGCGAACCACCGCTGACGGTCCACCATTGATGCTGACCGTTGAAGGATAACAACCCGTGATTGGCGAAGAAGCGGGTCAGGACGCCCGCGGGGAAATCCTGCATCGCGGCGCGCGGCGTCGACCAGATGGCGCCGCTCATCGGCAGCAGATAATAGTGCATGAACCACGAACCAAAGCGTTTGCGGCGCATCAGCTCGCCCAGGGTAAGGTCCGAATTATTCCCGGTATCGACCAGAGCCGTACGGTTGAACACCGCGATATCACGGAGCATGCGCCAGAACCCCGGACTTGTAACATTTGATGGCTGTGCGAGCAGGGAACGGAGATTGCCGCCGCCGTATTCGATCGCTCCGCCGTCTACGGAGACGGCGAAAGACATATCACTCTTTTGTACAGGCACTTCCAGGAACCCGAACAGTGCGTTGAGATTCGGGTAGTTAACGCGGTTGAAAACGATGAAGCCGGTATCGACCGCTACCTTGCGGGCGCGCGACATAACCGAGATAGTGCGGGCATGGCCGCCCGCGCGGTCCGCCGCCTCGAATATTTCGACATCATGGGCGCGGGACAGCAGCCATGCCGCGCCAAGGCCGGAAATCCCTGCGCCGATCACGGCAATTTTGTTCCTGCGCACATGCCGCTGTTCCCGTGCGTTGATCACAGGTTTCATGCAGTTTCGCTGCGGGAACTTCATCACGTGGAATCTTTTCCCGCTCTTTGGATCATGGTGATCGTCCCGGACATGATCAACTTTAATGTACGGAATCCCGGGTTCGGGGTTTGCGGGCAGGAACAGGCCCTGCCCTCGCGGGAGCGGTTATTGATCAAGTTACTGATCAGGATCATGTCCCCGTTTCGGGGGCGAACCGGTGACGACGATCAGGTTGGCCGGTACAAAATGTGGTTTGATAACAGGTGTCGCTTCGTCGATTGCCTTGACTGTGACCTGTACCCCAAGGCTCAATTGGCCGTTGCAAGACAGGGTTCCCGTTGTTGGCGCCGCATCTGCATAGTCGCGGCCCACGGCGATACGGATATGGCGGTGGTCAGCGAGCGAATTATTGGTCGGGTCTATGCCGATCCAGCCTGACCCCGGAAAGAAAAATTCTCCCCATGAGTGGCTTTCTCCGGCAGGGGTCTGTTCTCCTGCCGCGCCTTCCAGGTAGAGGTATCCCGATACGTATCGGGCCGGAATCCCCCAGTTCCGGGCAATGGCGATCAGGACATGTGTATAGTCCTGGCAAACCCCGCGCCCGCTTTTCAGGATATGTTCGATCGGTGAGTGCGCATCGGTGCTGCCCGGAACGTACCGGAACGTCCGGTAGAGCGCCGACGCCGTATCAAGGAGCGCAGACAGCGGATTGTCGCCGCGCTGCAATCCGTGCGTCTGCATGAATGCCGACAGAGGCGGACAGGAATAGATAAAACGGCTGGGATTGAGGAATTCCCAGAAGCGCGCCCGATCTACCATTTTTGTAAAGTCATGCCAGTTGTCGGGTTGTGTCCGGCGCCCGGGCGGTGGAGAGGAACGGGTTGTTACCTGCACTCTTGATTCGATGATCGTGTGTCTGTGTTGCCGGTGCAGGTTGAGCAGATGGCAGGTATTTCCGAGGGCGTCTTCAAGAGTCGCGAGCGCGGCGGCCGGGTCGGTTTTCAGGCTGAAATTCAGCATTTTTTGTCCGCCGTCTTCACGTGGATGGAGGCGCAGAAGCATAACACTGTGATGGGCAGGGGCCGAGTAGCGAAAGTGCGATAAATGGTCAACCTGGAAAGAATGATTGCCGGAGGAAGTCATAACCGGATACTGTCCTCAATGATGTAATTGAACCAGGTTGCTTCAACCTTGACATGAAGTCGGGAGCAAAGTCTGTGAATATTCTGCAGCGCTTTTTGCGTCGCATGATCGTCTTCGGGATCACGGACTGGCCATTCGTAATCGATATATGCAGACATGTATCCACAGTGGCGGAAGGCTTCCGTGGCAGGCTGATGAACGGAAATAGCGGCAAGCGCCTCGGAGATCTGTTGCAAGGCATATCGAATGGAATGGGCAAGCAGGGGATCGGATACGAGGAAATCAATCACCTTGTGCGGAGGATACTGAATGGAATAGAGGCGGCTATAGGTGAATTTCGATTCACAAACCCGCAGGAGGGAGCTCCAGTCGGACTCGATTTGCATCTCTCTTGTCGGAAAGATCTCCAGCTGGGCATCAAGCAAGGCGGACAGCAGCAGCGTTCTTTCGACAAACCGGCCCAGCTGGAGGAAGTACCAGACACCGTCCCGGTACATGGTACTGTCGGCAATGCCCGAGAACGTTCGAATGGCGCTCTCGGTACGGGCATAGAACTCTCTCGGACGATTGTCCCAGATGTCTCCAATTTCCATATCGCGCAGTTCCAGGTATATGCTGTTGAGGCAATGCCACATGTCTTTCCCGATCACATTTCGAACCTGACGGGCATTGTCACGCGCCGCCAGGACGCAGCTCCTGATGGCATCCGGGTTGCTGCGCTCAAATGTCAGATCGTCGGTCAGTGTGTAGGAGTCTGCCAGCATGAAAACCTCATCATCGGGGTCGGACTGGAGGTGGCCGCAAGCGGGGTTACGATGCAGGCTGGCATAGAGGCGCCGCCACATACGGTCGATGTCTTCTATCGGCCGGTCTTCCAGAGCAATAAGCTGATCGGCGAGTAGCCGACAGCCGTGTTCGGCCCGTTCGAGATAGCGGCCGATCCAGTATAGTCCCTGTGCGTTACTTGACAGCATCTCCCGGTCGTCACGCAGACAGTACCCACAAATCCTTGCCTCCTCCTCCCTGGCTTGAGTTGACGACCAGGGATCCGGGAGTCAGGGCAACCCGGCAAAAAGCGCCGGGCGCCATTCGGGTGCTCTGTCCGTGCAGCACAAATGGCCGCAGGTCGACATGTCTCGGCGCCACCCCCTGATCGGTCAGACAGGGCGAGCAGGAAAGTTCAAGAGTTGGCTGGGAGATGAAGTTGGCCGGATCGTTGCGTATTTTTTCCGCATAGGCGGCGCGTTCGACAGGCGTTGCATGCGGCCCGACCAGCATGCCGTATCCTCCCGACCCGCCGACTGTTTTGACAACAAGCTGTTCGAGATTGTCCAGCGTATACTCCAGGCCCTGCGGCTCCCGGCACAGGTAGGTGCGGACATTGGCGATTATGGGTTCCTCACCCAGATAGTACTGGATTATACGGGGAACAAATGGATAAATACTCTTGTCATCGGCCACTCCCGTACCGGGCGCATTGGCGATGACCACATTGCCCAAACGATAAGCGTAAAAGAGTCCGGGCACACCCAACCGGGAATCGGGTCGAAATGCCAAAGGGTCCAGGAAATGATCATCGATCCTGCGGTAGATCACATCGACCCGCCTCAGCCCTTTCGTGGTGCGCATGTACACAAAACCATTGTGCACCAGCAGGTCCTGTCCCTGAACGAGCTCAACACCCATTTCGCGGGCAAGGAACATGTGTTCATAAAATGCCGAGTTGTAGATTCCCGGGGTTAACAGCACAATGCAGGGATCCGTGATTTCGGGCGTGGCCAGCTCCATGAGGGTGCGGCGAAGCAATTGCCCGTAATGTTCGATGCTGCGCACACGGTGCTGGCGAAAGATGTTGCGGAAACCGGTTTTCAGGGCGCTGCGATTGGCCAGCATATAGGAAACCCCTGAAGGCGTCCGCAGATTGTCTTCCAGTACCATAAAACCGTCATGGGTACGCACAAGATCCGTTCCGCACAGGGATATCCAGGAGCCGTGCAGTACCTCCACGCCGCGCATCTCGCTCAGGTACTGGGAACAGCCGTATACCATGTCCACAGGTACGACCCCATCAGCAAGAATCCTGCCGGCCCCGTAGACATCGGCGAGGAACAGGTTCAGCGCTTTCAGTCGTTGCTCAAGTCCCTTTTCGAGAAAACCCCAGGTTTCGGCATCAATGATCCGGGGCAGCAAATCGATCGGGATGATGCGTTCCTCCGCGCTTTCCTCGCCGTACACGGCAAATGTGATACCTTCCTTGAGGAACGATCTTTCGGTACGTTCCTGCATGGCCCTGATTTCCTCGCGGGACATGGTGTCCAGCGCATACCAGAGGTTGCGGCAGTGGCCGCGTGGCGTACCATTGGCATGAAACATCTCGTCGTAACAGGTTGGGTGGGGGTTGTAATTGGAAAAGAGCCCCGTATTCGCGGCGGGGGAACGGTCCGTTTCCGGAGGATTGCGATCTGGCATTTTTGAACTCGATGGAAATAAAACATACGGGTTGCCGCTTGTTTCGAGTGTATTCTACCAGTAATCCCCGTGAAGATGACGAGCCAGTGAACTCTCCGGTTGTTCACGGCGGCGCAGGAAACAGGCCTGCGCGACTAGAAGTACAGGGATACGTCACGATGTACGGATTGGCAGGCGGCTATCTGTTTTGCCCGGGCTTTTGTGAAGCGGGGTTGCAGGCGGGCGCCTATCGTGCTTTTTATGGCATTGTCGTAGTCGCGCAGGGCGGGCAATAGTGATGAAGCCCGCTCTCTCCACTCCAGTTCTTCGGTGAACAGCGACAAGGCTTGTGCGTGATGCCGTTTTGCCGCTTCGATATCGGGATTGTCACCTTTCAGCGCGCGTCTTGATTTCGCGAGCTGCGATTTGATTTTGGAAACCCCATCGAAACCGCCAAGCTGCGATTCGACCGATTGAATCGTCTCACCCGCTATTACCGCCGTATCGTTTTCGATCGCTGAAGCCAGATCCCTTATGGCTGTTTCCGCGCCAGCCAGTTGCGCCTTCTGATCAAGGAGTCGCAGCAGCCTTTGCAACGGCTCATACGCCGCATCGGAGTTCCGGCGATAGTTGATCCTTGCGCTTTTTTCCACCTTTGCGAGGTCTTTATACTTTTTGTTTTCTTCCCGCCAGTTTGCAGGCAGGCGGTTTTCCAGCGTTTCCCGCTCAAGCTCAAGATCGTCCATTTCCAGTTCAACGGATTGCAGGAGATCGGGCGCGGCATCGGCATCGCGTGACCATTGCCTGTGTTTGTCCTGCAGGATTTTCAGGCGATTATCAATACTTTTGAGTCGATTGTTGATCCGGCGGACTTCGTTGTGCAACGGCTTGTAAGCGGGTATGAAGCGATCCAGTTCAGCGTTCGCCTCCCTTATATTGTTCACCAGATCAGGCGTATTTTCTGCCAGCTTGAAGCTGTCGGTGAGAGTGTCTTGCCAGACATCGGGCAGGGAGCGTAAATCCGTCCTTGCAATGATTGACAGACTGTCCCGTATCGCTGCCCCGCGCTCGTCGTATTCCCCGAAAACCTGTTCTTCGAGACAATACTGCAATTTCGGGTTGACGGGGGGCGGCGCCGTTGCGGAGGTGAGGTAGGTTCGCGTGGGCATATAGTTGACGAGGTTCGGAAAATAGCCCACGATGGCAAGTCCGACCAGTTGCAACACGATGAACGCGACCACGCCTTTGTAGATAGCCGTGGTTTTGACGCTCGACGGCGCCACGCCTCTTAAGTAAAACAGGGCAAAGCCGAACGGTGGGGTAAGGAAAGAGGTTTGAATGTTCAGCCCGATCATCACGCCCAGCCACACGGCGGTGATGTTGGCAGAGGGATCGGCCAACAGGATCGGCGCCACGATGGGGACAACGACTACGGCAATTTCAATAAAGTCGAGGAAGAACCCGAGCAGGAAGATGACCAGCATGACCACGAAGAACTGGGTCCAGAACCCTCCGGGCAAACCGGTCAGGAACTCCCGTACCAGATGTTCTCCCCCGAATGCCCGGAATGCGGCAGTCAGCATGGCCGCTCCGATCAGGATGATGAATACCATGGAGGTGGTTTTGGCCGTATCGATCATGACGCTGACCAGCGTGTCGTTTATTTTCCAGGTCCTCCAGGCGCTCTGGACAATGGCGCCCAGGCAGACGAGTACTGCGATGGCTGCCAGAATAATTCCGATCCGGTCTCTCTGCCCGGTTATATTTTTGACATTGAGATCAAAAAATTGCAGCAAGAGCAGAATGACTGCAACGGAGCAGATGAAAATAATCAGTGGCGTATACCGGTTCGCGGAGTCGTCCTTCAGCCGGTATCCTCCCATGACAATGGCGCCGACGGCGCCGATGGCGCCAGCCTGGTTGACCGTAGCTACTCCGGTCACGATCGAACCGAGTACGGAGAAGATGAGCGCCAGGGGCGGCACAAGGGAAATGGCAATATTGCCGAAGAATTTTCGATCATATTTCCCGTCGTGGGGGATCGGCGGCGCTGTACCGGGTTTCAGCATGGCTCTTGCCAGAATGTACAGCATGTACAGAGCAACGAGAATGAGACCGGGGATGAGTGCGCCCATGAACATGTCCCCGGCGCTGGCAGAGGCGATGTCGAGCTCGGCGGGCATGGAAAATTCACCGGTTGCCTGTTTGTATTCGCGGGCTCTTAACGTTCTCGCCTGATCTGCCGCATTAGCCAACTGATCGGCAAGGATGATCAGTACAATGGAAGGGGGGATGATTTGTCCGAGAGTGCCTGAAGCGCAGATCGTTCCCGTGGCCAATGGCCTCGAATACCGGTTGCGCAGCATGGCCGGTAATGAGATCAATCCCATGGCAATGACGGTGGCGCCGAGAATACCCGTTGTCGCAGCCAGCAACGCTCCTACGAAAACGACGGAAATGCCCAGGCCTCCGGGCACCGGCCCGAATAATCGGGCCATGGCCACAAGCAGGTCCTCGGCGATCCTGGAGCGTTGCAGCATGATACCCATGAACACAAATAACGGAATGGCGATCAGTGTATCGCGTTCGACTTCCCAGTAGAGGCTGCGGAAATTGGTCACTCCTGCCGTCAGCCACTGCACCGGGCCGTCCTGGGCAAAATAAGCCCCCGCGTCTCCGGCGAACAAATAACCGCAAACTGCGGCCGCGACAATCGCGCCGATGGCGGACCCGGGCAAGGCAAAAGCCACCGGGAATCCTGAACTCAATGAAATGATCATGAGGAGGATGAGAACTCCCAGGAAAATCAATTCCACTATGCAGCCCTCTCCGCGATCCTGTTTTCTGCCCGCTTGCCATCCTGCAAAACGGCAACGTTGGTCAACGCGAAACTGACGAACTGGATCGTCATACTGACGGCGAATATCAGCAGGTAAGAAGCCATCAGGTACTTCGTATACATACCGAACCCGCTTTGCGAGATCTCGAAACTGAGCAACGGACTATTGATGCTGCTGCCTTTCCCCGACATGCCCTGGATCAGAATATTCCAGCACAGTGGCAGTCCCAGAAAGAGAGAACCCAGCGTGTTGGTCAACGCCTTGCCGCAGTCGCTGAAGTTGGTGTAGAACACGTCGACGCGAACATGCCCATCCTCGACCAGGGTGTAGGCGCTGGCGAACAGGAACAGGCCGGCATACCAGAACCGCACCAGATCTCCCATGAACGCCTGCTCATAAGAAAAGACGAAGCGGGTAATGACAATCAGGAATTCCGCCGCGACAATGAGCAAGGCAAACCAGATAAACCCCAGCGTCCGGGTAAAACCGGCGATAACAATGGCAAGCAGAATCAACGGGAAGTGAACATAACTGCCGCGGAAAACGGGCCGCCCCAGCTGGATGGCGAGATGTTCCCCTGCGACCGCGCTTAGAAATCCTTCAACCCTGGCGAACGAAATCAGCATATCAGCCAGACCAACGAGGAAAACCGCCCAGAATGCAGCCCGCACGATGAAAGCGGAAATGCGGTTGTACAGCTCGGCGTCCTCATTCAGCCTGCGCGCCGGGGTTTTCAGGACGAGACAGATTATGCCCAGTATCGTAACAAGCGAGGCGATCAACTGTATCCAGCCTCTGGTCACGCCGGAGCCGGCCAGTTTTTTGGTGTCCTCAGCGCCGGTCAGCCAAAGGTGGGAGAGGAAAATGCGTATTCCCGGCCACTCGAACCAGTAGATCAGCGTGTTGTCGACGAGGAACAGGAATAACAGGACAACCATGGAGGCAGCCAGCGCCCGAATCCCGATGTTGCGGGAGGATACCGCAGGTGAAGAATGGGCGCTCTTCACCACTGACAGGAAGTGAGGCTGCACACGGACACACAGGTCACGGCCTGATCCGGACAACTTGGTTCAGGCGCGCCCCGCATTGTAATGAGGAAACGGAGCATGAACCCCGTTTCCTGTGGTTGGAGCCGGGAGTTTCTTATACGCCGAGAACCCGGTTTCGTTGTCTCAGGTATTCCTGGTCGGCGATTTTTGCCCAGCCGCCGACATCGGCGCGTGCCCGCACAAAGCTCTCGTGCACCCGTCTTGCCAGATCGCTGTGCGCTACCGTTTCCGAGAACACTTCTTCTGCCGCCTCCCCGAACGAGTCATAAATGTCATCGCTGAACCTTTCCAGCTGGACTCCCTGATCATTGATCAGGCGGGTTAGCGAAGAGCCGTTGTTGGCATTGAACTCGGCCATCATGACATCGTTTTCCATCGACGCGGCCGACTCGATCATGACTTTGTCCGCATTGGACAAGCCTTCCCAGAAATCCTTGTTGATTCCGGCGGCCAGCATCGGGCCGGGTTCGTGCATTCCGGGATAGTAATAGTAGCGCGCGGCTTCATAGAATTTCATGGCCTCATCGTTCCACGGTCCAACCCACTCTGTGGCATCGATTGCGCCTGAAATCAGGTTCTCATAGATCTGGCCGCCCGGCAGTGAAACAGGAGAAGCCCCCAGTTTTGCCAGTACGTCTCCGCCCAGACCCGGGATGCGCATTTTCAAGCCCTTGAAGTCATCGGCCGAGTTCATTTCCTTGCGGAACCATCCGCCCATTTGTACGCCGGTATTGCCGCACATGAGGTTTTTCAGTCCATACTCGCCCGCAAGTTCGTCCCACAGTTCCTGCCCTCCCCCAAAGCGGATCCAGGCATTCATCTCCGTATAGGTCAGGCCGAAAGGTACGGCGGTAAAGTAACCCCAGGCGGGGTGTTTGCCTTTCCAGTAATAGTCGGCCCCATGGTAGATCTGCGCGTTGCCGGATGCCACTTCGTCGAACGAATCAAATGCTCCGACCCGCTCGCCCGCAGCGAAATATTCGACTGCGAAGCGGCCATTGCTCATGTCACTCAGCCTTTGCGCAAACCGTTGCGCTCCTGTACCGAGACCGGGAAAATCCCGCGGCCAGGTCGAGACCACTGCGATTTCAATACGTTCCTGGGCGATAGCGGGCGCCGCCAGGGTCGAAACCCCTGCTGCTGTGGCCAGTCCGACTCCGCCCTTTATCAGTTCACGACGTTTCATAAGAATATCCTCAGGTTATGGTTTATTTGACTTGTTCGACTCCGCTTGCAAGACGGCAACGCGTACTTGCTCAAATCGGTGATCGCTAGTATCGCCGATTTATTGAACGCGGTAAAGTGGATCAGGACAGTACACGATTATTCTGCGCGATAGCGCCGTTATCCTCTGGAAATGGTCATATAGGCGTGTACATAATCCATGCCCTGGCCGGCAGGTTCTTTCATGATGCGGCGATGATAGGCGCTGTAGTAGTCCTCGATCAGTCGCTGGCGCTCTTCAACAGACCGGTTGGCGTCAAGACCCGCATGAAAGATGCTCTGATTCCAGCTTCTTATCGTTGCAACGAGACCATCGGCAAACTTTTTCACGTCCTTGTCGCGGTCGAATTGCCTGGCGAAAGGGCAGGGGACGACGCCCGTTTCAATGTTGTCCAGTCGCAGCCCCATCTTATGACAGGCGCTGCCGGCGTTAGTCAGCGGCGCGGCGAATTCCTCCACTGTGCGATAGTACTGGGGAAGGGTCATATTGCGGTATTCCTGCTCCGATATGCGCGCCTCGTCCGCCAGTTCCCTCCAGATCGCGTTCAGTGTGTCGAACATGTTGACACCGCCGGTATTGCCGAGATAGCGTCCCTGGCGGTCACGGCAAAAGTTGACGAGAACCATCTTGCCGCCGGGTCTCAGCTCTTTCGCGCGGTGTTGCAGGATGGTTTCCCAATCCTGCCGCGCCTGACAGGCAAATGCTTCCAGTTCCTTGCCACGCGCCCCGATCATATGTACATGGTCGCTGATGTTGCACGGTTTCGTCGACAACCAGTGCATGGCGGTCGCGGAAAAAACGAAATCAAGGGAGTGGTCGGGCACGGACTGTTGATAGAACGATGTGCCGCAAACGAGGGGAAAGGCGCGCTTGAACTGGCCGACCCAGGTTTCAAATTGTGTGCGCCCGTGAACGATATCGATCAATGCGTTATAGTCATTCGCAGGCTGGTCGGCATATATTACCGTGACCTGTATGTCCGGCTTCATTTCTTGTATTTTTTCAATGGCCCGGCGAATCATGTCAAGCGAGGTTCCCGCGTCAGCGCATCCGGTATCGGCGAGCGCGAAACGTCCGGAGGAAATATCCATGTCCCCGATTGCATCAAGAACACGCGGCGTGGCGATATCAATGACATCCTTTGCGCCTGTGGTGGCCAGTGAATACAGTCCGCCTTTCGACATGGTGATGTTGTCCGACTGGAAGTTTTTCATCGGTATCAGGCCCCGATCAGGGTAAGAAACTCGGAGCGGGTGCGATGGCTGGAGCGAAACATACCCAGCATCATTGAGGTTTTCATCGTCGAGTTCTGTTTCTCGACCCCGCGCATCATCATGCAAAGATGCCGGGCTTCTATGATCACGCCGACCCCTCTTGCGTCGGTTACCTGTTTTATGGCGTGTGCGATTTGCTCGGTCAGGTTTTCCTGGATTTGCAGCCTGCGCGCGTACATATCCGTGATTCGCGCCATCTTCGATAATCCAATCACCTTGCCGTCAGGCACATAGGCAATGTGGCATTTGCCGATAAAAGGCAGCAGGTGATGCTCACATAGAGAATACAACTCAATATCCTTGATGATCACCATCTGGTCGTTGTCGGACTCAAAAATTGCATTGTTCACGATTTCGTCGAGATTCTGTTGATAACCGTGGGTCAGGTATTGCAACGCCTTTGCCGCCCGCGCCGGAGTATCGTGAAGCCCCCGGCGCTGCGGGTCCTCTCCGATCAACGTGAGAAGAGAATGGTAGTGCGTGGATATTTTTTCACGATTGTTCATGTTTTGCCCGATCAGTATTGCAACGTTTGCAGCCTGTATTGTATATCACATCGGATCATCCGACAGGGAGTAACGCCGATCTGTTCGGCAATTCCCGCCAGCGTGTCGGCTTGGCATATACTGCGGACAATATTGGCAGGGATTAAGACATGGTTGATGAAGTGACCGGGAGTCTGCGCAAGATGAGGGTTGAGGCAACCTGTCCCGTGAATTACCGGATGCCGGTGGGGGATGTCCTGCTGGCAATGAATGAACGGCTTGGGCATACCCTGGCGTTGCGCCATACCGGAAATATTCACTGTATTGAATGCGGTAGAAAAACCGGCAAGAGTTTTTCGCAAGGGTACTGCTACCCATGCTTCCGGTCTCTGGCTGAATGCGACCTGTGTATCATGAGGCCGGAAACCTGTCATTTTGCTCGTGGAACCTGCCGCGATGAAGAGTGGGCAGAAGATCATTGCATGCAGGACCACTATGTCTATCTCGCAAACTCTTCAGGACTGAAGGTCGGTATTACCCGCGGGACTCAGATACCCGTGCGCTGGATCGATCAGGGAGCATCCCAGGCGATTACCATGTTCAGGGTCGCGAGCCGCTTCCATTCCGGACTGCTCGAGGTGACGCTGAAGAAGCGGGTCAGCGACCGTACCGACTGGCGCAGGCTTCTTGTGGGGCCGCCGCAAGAGCGGGATATGGCGCTGGCGCGCGACCGGCTGTTTGATGCGACCCGCTTCGATCTCAGGATCCTGAAGCAATTGCACAGCGGACTTGAATGGGAGCGGCTGAATGACGCTCCCGTTCAACTGGCCTATCCGGTAGTACAGTATCCCGCGCGGCCGGTCAGCCTGAACCTTGATAAAACTCCGTGCATTTCCGGAACATTGACAGGAATAAAGGGTCAGTACCTGATGCTCGACTGCGGCGTGATCAACATCCGCAAGTTTGCGGGCTACGAGGTTACAGTCAGTTTCACGCATTGACCGGACATGGATTGACCGTACCCGGATAACCCTGGCGTTATATGAACTTGTCGACCTGTTTATCAGAAAAAACCGGATTTTCCGTTTCCCTGACACGGGATGTCGTGTGGTGAAGATCGGGGACATGCGGGAAATCAGGGTCGACGATCTCCTCGGCAGAGAATCCGTCTCCCCCGATGAAACATTGATGCGCAGGAATATTGATAACCGTGTCGTCATGGTAACCGGCGCTGGCGGCTCTATCGGCGCCGAATTGTGCCGCCAGATCTCCCGCCTCAATCCCGCGCAGATCGTGCTGTTCGAGCAAAGCGAATTCAATTTGTACAAAATCGACCGTGAGCTGAAGAAGCGTCAGATCGAATTTGTTCCGGTGCTGGGTTCAGTTTCGGATATCGAGCATATTGCCGAGCGTTGCCGGGCGTTGCAGGTGGATACGATTTTCCATGCCGCGGCTTACAAGCATGTCCCCCTGGTGGAAATGAATCCTGCCATTGGCGTCAAAAACAATGTATTTGGAACGTACGCCACAGCCATGGCGGCGATTCGCGCCAATGCGAAAAATTTTGTGCTGATTTCTACCGACAAGGCGGTCCGCCCCACCAATGTGATGGGCGCCACCAAACGTTTTTCCGAACTGGCGCTCCAGGCCATGGATGCCCATGTGATCGCCGGACAGACCCGATTCATTATCGTACGGTTCGGTAATGTCATCGACTCGTCGGGGTCCGTGATTCCGTTGTTCCGCGATCAGATCAACATGGGTGGGCCGGTGACGGTGACCCATGAGGAAGTCACACGTTACTTTATGACGATCCCCGAAGCCGCCCAACTGGTCATTCAGGCCGGGGCCATGGGCAATGGCGGGGAAGTATTCGTTCTTGACATGGGAGAATCGGTCAGAATCTATGATCTTGCGGTCAAAATGATCGAACTGAGCGGGTTTGGTCTCAAGGATGCCCGACATCCTGACGGAGATATCGAAATACAATTTTCCGGCCTGAGGGCGGGCGAGAAGCTGCATGAAGAGCTGTTGATCGGTGACAATGTGGTTTCAACGCAACACGACCGCATCATGAGCGCCAATGAAAAATTCCTGCCTTGGCAAGAGATACGGGAAAGGCTTGATCAGCTGGAGGTCGAGGTGCGCAAAGGCAACACCGCACAAATCAGGCGAATACTGGCAAGCGTTGTCGAAGGATATTCCGCCGCCTGTAATGAATTGCGCCCGCCCGCGACATCCTGCGTCTCCCGGTCATCGTAGGGGCAGCCTCCTGTGCCTGCCCGCAGACCAATAGCAATCGTATATGGACGCTATGTACTGCGCCCCGTTCGGCAATTCGAACGCGCCAGGGGCATAACTCCGGACCACGCTGACTCTTGATTCTTTCTCGCATCCTGCCTATTATCAGGCTCCGATAATACAGAGTAAAATTATGTCGCGAAAGACCTACAAGTATCACTTCAAACAGGGTCACAGAATCGTTCACACGGGCATCACAAACGACCTTGAGCGCCGCGAATCCGAGCACAAACGGACTTTTGGCAAGGACGGGCATATCTTGCAGGTCGGTAGTCCGACGACCATGGATGCCGCTCTGGCATGGGAGCGGGAACAGGCCGAGAAAGGTCGTCCTACCCGGCGTCGGTGAACAGGAGAGGTGTGAGGGTGTACCGGTTGCGTTGTATCTTCAGGTTCTGTCACTACTGATTGGTCTGGTTGCCGTCGTTATTCCGGTTGTGATAGCGCTGGTCGGATTTTATGTTTCGAGACGATTTTCCAATCGAATAGATAGTCTCGGCATAGATCTGAACGATGCTCTTGATCGGATTCATGTTCTGGAAAATACCGATCGAAATATTACGGGTGACCGCAACTAGCGTGGGTAAATGAGCGCTTACCCAGTCTTCCCCGAATCAAGGCCAAGCGATCGAACCCGGTGCTATTTAGCGGTTGTGCGCCGTGCCAGCCCCTCACCAGACAGAATACGACCCGACCGAGGCCCGATCGGGATGAGCGCATCCCGCTTTGCAAGCATGGTGGAAAGTTGCCGGCCGGATCTCGTGTTTGTAGAGAATGTTCCGGGGTTACAAAAGCTGTCTGCAGACAGTCAGCCCTTCGGCGATTTTCTGCGGCGACTGGACCGGGCGGGGTATGAGATGGACTATCGGCCGAGCATGCTGGCCAAATACGGGATACCCCAAAGCCGCCGCCGGCTCGTCCTGGTGGGCAGTCGCCACGGTACGATCCGCCTGCCAGAAGCAACGCACGGACCGGGAACATCGAACGAACGATACGCAACGGTCAGGTGGATCGCTCATCTTCCACCGATTCGGGCGGGTGAGGAGCATGAGGAGGTTCCCAATCATAAGGCGGCGAATCTGTCGCTCCGTAACCTGGAGCGTATTGAAGCAACGCCTGAAGGCGGTGGCAATCGGGATTGGCCGCCACATCTGATGCTCAATTGCCACAAGGGGGTATCGGGTTATAGTGATGTTTATGGTCGGATGTCATGGGACGCGCCTGCATCGGGACTTACCACGCGGTGCACGAGCTACTCGAACGGACGCTTCGGCCATCCTGAACAAAACAGAACTATCAGTATTCGGGAGTATGCCGACCGCGTCGAGATCGACTACTGCGGAACGCACTTTATGATCAAGCCGGCTCACCGCTGCTGGCGGACGATATGGACGGAGACCGCGACCTTGAGTCGTGTAGCGATTGATGAATCGGAGTGGATCAGAAGAATCGCAAAAAAGTGACCATATTCGAATTTTACCTTTCCGCAGACCCGGTTCAGGTCCGGAAGTGTAGCGCACTATTTCATGTACCTTACACCCTCCGGTAAACACAGAACCAGCCTTCAAGCTGGTCGCCCTCGTAGTAGCGGTCCGTTTCCAGGCTCAGGCAGCGCAGCAGGGATTGCTTTTCCAGTCGTTTGAACTGGTCGGCAAATCCCATGCTTTCCCACAGGTCCTTGTGAACCGTGCAGGCAAGGATGCCGGCGGGTTTCAGTATCCTGCAAACTTCATTGAGCGGCTCGGGTCCGACGTGGCCATGGGTGAACGTCCCCGCCGAGATGACGCCGTCAAAGCTGGCGCTTGCATATTCCAGCGGCAGGTTGATGTCGCCGACTTTCAGTTCCTTGTACAATCCCTTGCGATTCGCCACCCCTGCCATTTCCGGGGATAAATCAATGCCGTGCAGGTCGGTGAATCCCTGTTCCGCCAACGTACATACGGCAAGACCGGCGCCGCACCCGAGATCCAGTATTTTCGCGTTCCTGTCATGCAGGCGCTCCATCAGTTTCTCCGCGATCAATGCGGGTGAGATATAGTTCAGTCCTGCGACCATTTGCTGATCGTATTCCCGCGCCCGCTGTGCGTAGAAAAGTTTCGCGCTTTCGCTGTCTTTCAGGTTATAGGCCTCGGTAACGAAATCCCCGGGACCCTGTGGGGTCTCTCCGGCTGTTTTCGTAACCGGCGGGATTTTTGCGGGGGCGGGAGGGTCTTTTCCTGTCATCGGATGTCTGTTCAGGACAGTCTGGTCAGTGCATTGTTGCCGGATTTCAGTACCATCGCGACACCGGTTACGCAGGCAATAATTCCGGCAATCGCAACCGGCCCGAATGTTTCATCAAAAAATATCCAGGCCTGAACCACTACGAAAGGCGGCACCAGATAAAACAGACCCGCGACCTTGCCCGCTTCGCCGGTGCGAATCAGCCACAGCAGGAGCATGGAGGCGCCTGCCGACAAGACCAGCACCAGCCAGGCCAGAGCCAGCATGAATGCCGGTGTCCAGTCGACTTCGCGGGATTCGAGAGAAAATGCCAGAATGCCCATGACCACGGTATTGATCAGGAACTGGAAGCAGACGCTCGGTAGCAGATCGTAAGCCCCGCAGAATCTTTTCTGGTAAACCGTGCCGAAGGAGATTGCAATCAGGCTGGCCGTCGAGAAAATCAGTCCGCGGTAATTGATCGCTCCGGTGTCCACGCCCTGCTGGCCGATGACAATGATGACCCCGAAAAAGCCCACGATCAATCCGGCAATTTTCAGGCGGGTAATGGACTCACCCAGCCAGCGGGCTGCGATAAACACGGTTACCAGGGGTTGCAGGCCAATGACAATGGCGGTCATTGAGGAAGGCAGCCCGGTCTTGATGGCGCTAAAAACACCTCCGAGGTAAACACAGTGGATCAGAAGGGCGACGATTGCCATGTGACCGTAGTCAGCCATCCGTCCGGGCCAGGTCACATCGAAAAACGGGACCAGTGAGAACAATATCAGGGTCGCCAGCAGCATTCTGATAGCGAGAAAAGTGAACGGTTCAACGCTCGGCAGTCCGAATTTTGCGCTGATAAAGCCGGTACTCCACAGGAATACGAATAACAGCGGAAGTCCTGTCCTTATTGCATGAATTCGAAATGACATGTTGCGGGGCGGGTTGTGGTCGAGCGCATTGTTTCTGTGTTTCTGTGTTTCTGTGGCTGGAAGTCCGGTTATCTGCTCACTTGCCGCGCCGGAGCAATTTGCCGATCGTGAATGAGGTGCGGGGGATATAGGCATAGCGAGTGCGTTTTGCGCTGGTTGGACGGGCGCGCATTCGCAACAGGCCGAACAGGATCAGTGAAAGGTGGGCAAGCGCGATGAACGTGAATAGCGCGGACGGCCCGAATCCTTCGATCAGGCTGGACGTAACCAGCGGGCTGAAAATGGCTCCGATACCGTATACGAACATCAGCGAGGCATTCACCTCAAGGGCGCTTGCAGGATCAACGAAATCATTGGTATGGGCGGCAGATACCGAGAAAATAGGGAAGGTCGCAATTCCGAACAGGCTTGCGCTCAGGAAAATGAACCACAATTCCAGCGAATGGATTACCGCGATCATTGCACAGACGATGACACTGGCGATGGACAGGCCAATCAGTATCCACCTGCGATCGAATTTATCGGCCAACAAACCAACGGGAAACTGTGCGAGGGCGCCGCCCATCAGCACCGTTGCGAGAAAATACCCGATTTGCCGGGCGTTCAACCCCACTTCCTGTCCATAGATCGGGCCGACCATACGGAAGGACGATGAAGTGACGCCGGCGACAATAACCCCGGCCACTCCAAGAGGGGAAATCAGCGCCGTCCTGAGCGGCCTCAAGCGGGGGGCGGGCGGGATGCGCGGTTGATCGAGCCGGGTCAATGTCAATGGAAACAGGCAGGCACAACAAAGGATCGCCAGCAGGTTGTAGGAAATATAGGACGCCGGTTCCAGGACCGCGATCATCAACTGGGCGCCGGATGACGCGATGATGTCTACGATCCGGTATACGCCCATCACCCGCCCGCGTGACTGGTTGGTCACTTTCGACTGCATCCACGCTTCAATGATCGTGTAACATCCGGCGATACATAGCCCGGTCATGATACGCAGCGCTGCCCATACCCATGGTTCGGGATACAGCGGATGGGCGACAGCCCCGATCGCCCCGCAAGCGGCGAACGCGGCAAATCCCCTTGAATGGCCGACCGTGCCCAAAAGTCTCGGCGCCCACCAGCAGCCGGCGAAGAATCCGAGAAAATGAGCAGAGCCGAGAATCCCGATCTCGGTTTTGGAAAAGCCGAGCTCAAATCCCGACAACACATCCAGGGGGGCGATCGACCCGGAACTCAGTTGCAGGAACGTAATCGAGAGGAAAAGGGCAGTGAACGAAATGAGCAGGCGCATATTGACCGATCGGGACAATTTGTAGCGGACTATACACAGATGTAGTCAGGGGTAAAGTAAAAACTGTAAAATCCCTGCCATGAAAAAACAGATCGCCGGCAGTGCCTATAAATACCCCTTACTGATCAGGCATTTGCTGGACGCGGCGCTGGTTGCCGCCGCGGACCGGGAAATTGTCAGCGGTGACTTGTGCAGATATGGTTACCGTACCTTCCGTGATCGCGTTGCACGGTTGGCAGGCGGGCTTGCGTCCCTCGGTATTGAACCCGGCAATACGGTTGCAGTCATGGCGTGGGACTGCCATCGATACCTGGAATGCTTTTTCGGCGTTCCGATCATGGGCGCGACGCTGCATACGATCAATATCCGGCTCTCGCCGGAGCAGATCCTGTATACAATCAACGATGCCGGAGACGACGCCATCCTCGTTCACGTGGATTTTGTCCCGATCATCAACCTCATTCACGACCGCATCGAACGCCCTGTGCGACTGGTTCTGTTAACGGATGAAACGCCGCCCTGCAGGACGTTGCCTGACCGCTTCGACGGGGAATACGAAGCGTTGCTTGCCGGCGCCGACCCGGATTTCGGGTTCGCGGATTTTGACGAGGATACGGTCGCCACCACTTTCTATACAACCGGAACCACCGGCAGACCGAAAGGGGTGTTTTACAGTCATCGCCAGCTGGTTCTGCATACGATGGGCGTCGTGCTTGCCCTTTCGCCGCTTGATCATGCGGTGCGTCTGGGCAAGAATGACGTCTATATGCCGATGACCCCGATGTTCCATGTTCACGGATGGGGTTTGCCGTACGCGGCTACGATGCTCGGGCTCAAACAGGTTTATCCCGGCCGATACGAAGCGGCCGGACTGATCCGCTATCTGATCCGCGAGGGCGTTACCTTTTCCCACTGCGTCCCCACGATCATGCACATGCTGCTGTGCGCTCCGGAAGCCCGGGATACGGATTTTTCCGGCCTGAAAGTGGTTATCGGCGGCTCTGCATTACCCCGCGGGTTGTCACAGACCGCCGTACGAAAAGGGATCCAGGTTTTCGCCGCTTACGGCCTGTCGGAGACCTGTCCTTTCCTGACCGTTGCCGATACCCGGGATATTGATTATGCCAGCCTTGGGCCTGATCATCTGGCGCTGCGAGGCAAGACTGGAAAGCCCGTACCCCTGGTGGATTTGCGGGTGGTTGATGAGAACATGAATGACGTGCCGACAGACGGCGAGACAGTCGGAGAGATAGTCGTTCGCGCGCCCTGGCTGACCCAGGGTTACAGCGGGGACGCTGAACGTTCCGAGCGGCTTTGGCAAGGTGGATACCTGCATACCGGAGACGCCGGTTATATCGACGATAGTGGATCGCTGCTGATTACCGACCGCATGAAAGATATGATCAAATCCGGCGGGGAGTGGATTTCTTCGCTTCAGCTTGAGGATATTGTGTCACAATGCGCCGGGGTGGCCGAGGTGGCGGCAATCGGCATCCCCGATCAAACGTGGGGGGAGCGCCCCCTTGTGGTCGTTGCGCGCTCCCCCGAATGTGCCCGTCCGGTCAGCGCCGGGGATATCAAGAGTGCGATTCGCGCCTGTGTTTCCAGCGGAAAACTGCCGCGCTGGGCTGTGCCCGAGCGAATCGAATTTGTCGATGCCATTTGCAAAACCGGGGTCGGCAAGCTGGACAAAAAGACCTTGCGGGCGCATTATTCCTGTACGCCCGGAAACAGCCCGTAATCTGAAAATACGATCGCGCCCATCTGCTGATATGTCCAGCCGCCAACCGCGCGGGGTGATTGCCCCGATATTGACTCCTTCGAGAGAACCTCGAATTTGATAGCTGATCTGGCAGATATTCTGTCCGACGCGGGGAAATAGCAAAATGACTCTGGCATTTCGATCCTCTTCAGGGTATAGTTTAACCTTATCATGACACAAGCAGCGGAAAACGGAAAATCTGTATGACTGTCGCCACATTTGATACACACACTGCCACGAAGACCCTGTTGGAATCCGGTTTTACGGAAGATCAGGCAGTTGCCGCTGTTTTCATGGTCCGTGACGCAATGAATGAAAGCGTTATCACGAAGTCTGACATTGCTCAGCTTGAAGGCGGCGTGAAGTCTGATATTGCTCAGCTTGAGAGCAGTGTGAAGTCTGACGTGGCGCAGCTTGAGAGTAGCATGAATACACGCATGTCGCAGTTTGAAGGCGGCGTGAAGTCTGATATTGCTCAGCTTGAGAGCAGTGTGAAGTCTGACGTGGCGCAGCTTGAGAGCAGCATGAATACACGCATGTCGCAGTTTGAAGGCGGCGTGAAGTCTGATATTGCTCAGCTTGAGAGCAGTGTGAAGTCCGACATGGTTCAGCTCGAGAGCAATATGAATTCTGGCATGTTCCAGCTTGAGAGCCGCGTGACCACCCGGCTCTATATGGTCTCGTTTGGTGTCGTCGCCACTACCGTTGGATTGTTGAAGTTGCTTGAGTGACCGCCCGCGGCCTGTCCGGCAAGCTGCGCGGCGCCTCTGTTCCGCGACGCCCGGCAGTTTATTCGCCGTAGGGAGGGATGGCGCGCCAGTTGAACATCGGGTGAGCCGCTTTTATCAGTCGGTTCTGTTGGTGAAACTTTGTTTTCAGCTCTTCAGGTGATCTTTCAACGCCGCCGAATGCCGGGAATATCTTGCACTCGGAAGCCGCGCTTTTTTCACCTCCGATGAAACGGGCGCCATACTGCTCGCAGATAGTCCGGACGTCTCGGAAGTACTGGTTGCGCTGGACAGTCAGGAATTCAACCGCGCGGTCGAATGACGGTTTGTCATCGCAGGACAGGGTGATTCGGTTGTGCGGGTCGATTCCCACCGGATTGAGATGTCCGTAGATAATGATTTCGCCTTGCAGGTTGCCGGTCGAGCGGAAATAATCTTCGATTGCCCGCACGTATTCCAGATTCCACTGCCAGAACCGGGTCATTGATGTGCGTACCCGGTTCGGGTCAAGCGCGAAATTGGCGTCGGTATGGTTTTTGTAAATATATCGACTGCGGGGTAGTTGGGTGCGCGCGGCAAACGGGATCGCTTCCCTCAATATACGCATTTGCTCCGGGTCCCTGAACATTTCCGCGTGATGCAGTTGAATACCGGCGATCGTGGGGATTTCCGCATCCCGATCATCGACGAGGTCGAACAGGAAATCCTCACCGCTGCGTTGACTGTAGCCGTTCACAAAAATGAGGCCGTCGGCATGCGCCTGCCGGCATTTGTCGGCCAGACTCCGGCCGCGCCGCATGGTCTCGTTGCTTATCCCCTGATTCAATAGCGGTTGCATTGATGAAACAGTGACATGCTCCAGACCAAGAACGATATTCTCCCCCGTGACCGTGGACGATACTGTTTCGTTGTCGAGGTCCAGGTAGCAGAAAGGCGACAGATGGGACAGCAAGGCGGCCAGACTTTCGGGGGCGTTGCCGACAGGCAGGGCAAAGGCGATTTCATTTTCCGGCAAGCGGTGAAACCGGCAGCGGACGGCAGATACCAGCCCGCTCCAGCCCAGTGTGCCGGCATAGCCCCTGAGCTCGGCGCCGCCCACACATTTGCGGACGCGGCCATCAAGGAGTGCAATTTCAAGGACGCTGTCACTGAAGTAGCGACGCTGGGGACCCATGCCTCCGGTCATGAACGTTGCGCCCGCCTGGGCATAACTGTAGCTGGTCAGATCCGCGCCGAGTACCCGGTACGCGCTGCCCGCCTGTTGTATCAGGGACTGGTTCAGTTGTTGCAACGTAATCGCGGCGCCGGCCACCACCTCCATGGACTCCGTGTCGATAAAAATCTGGCCGGGGGCGACCTCGTCGATTTGCGGGCGGCCGAAACGCACGTCGGGGTTCACGGCCGGTTCAATCTTCAGGCCGATTACCGGTTTTCCGTTATCGGGTCTTGCCTGGAACAGACTCTCTCCGGAAGATCCACCGGAAATCGGCAACAGGCAGGCCTCTTCACCGTGAATGCGCCGGATCGCGGACAGCGCCTTCGGCAGTTCTCCGGCAGAGGCGTTGGCGCGCAGCGCATAGGCGGTATCGAAGAGGATCGGCGCGTTTTCCCCGTCCACCATAGCGGTTTCGATCGGCTGCAATGTCATCAGTCATCCGTCACAGGAAATGTTGTATTATCAGTCGTTCAATGAAACATCGCAACGACACATCCCAACGCCAGACTATCGTGATGCACCCGATTATCGTCCATTATGTCAAATGGATCGATTTCGTTTCGGTGCGCTTCGGGCGCCTGGCAATGTACGGCATTTTCCTGATGATCGGTACATTGCTGCTCGGCGCGATAACCCGCAACATTATCAATATACCGCTTTCGTGGACGGTGGAAATGGCCCAATTCACGATGACCGCTTACTATATTCTCGGCGGCGCTTATTCGGTCCATATGAACAGCCATGTGCGCATGGATCTTCTTTATGATCGCTGTTCCGACAGGACAAAGGCAAAAATAGATACGTGGACGAATTTTTTCCTGGTCTTCTATCTCGTTTGTCTGCTGATCGGGTCCGTTTCCAGCACGATCTATGCAATTGAATACGATCAGAGAAAGTTCTCCCAGTGGAACCCGTCCATGGTTCCGATCAAGATCATCATGGTATTCGGCATTATCCTGATGTTGCTGCAAGCGGTTTCCACGTTGTTCAAGGATATCGCCAGGTCCCGCGGAATCGAGATTTCATGAGTCACGAAGCGATTGCCATTTTCATGTTCGCATCCATGTTGCTGATGCTGCTGACCGGCCAGCGTGTTTTTGCTGCGATCGGATTTGTCTCGTCCGCGGTCGCCTTGGCGCTGTACGGAGACGGCGCTATCGAGATGCCGTTCAATGCCGCGTTCAAACTGTTCAACTGGTACCCGTTGCTGACCCTGCCGTTGTTCGTATATATGGGCTATATCCTGTCCGAATCAGGCATCGCGGACGACCTCTACAGGATGTTTCATGTCTGGTGCGGCGGCCTCAGGGGAGGGCTTGCGGTCGGTACCATCGCCCTCATGATCGTCATTTCGGCGATGAATGGTCTGAGTGTTGCCGGAATGGCAATCGGCGCCACCATTGCCTTGCCGGAAATGCTGCGCCGCGGTTACGACAAGATCATGATCACCGGGGTTGTTCAGGCCGGCAGTTCCCTCGGGATTCTTGTTCCCCCCAGCGTGGTGCTGGTGCTGTACGGCATGATCGCGCGCCAGCCGGTTGGCAAGCTGTGGCTGGCCGGGGTTCTCCCGGGACTGATGATGGCCACGATGTTTGTCATATACATTGTTGTCCGTTGCCGGCTCCAGCCGCATCTGGGGCCCGCTCTTGACAGACAGGGACGGGATATGCCGCTGCCGGAAAAGCTCAAGCTGCTGAAGGCCGGTATCATTCCGTTTCTGATTTTCTTCTTCATGACCGGATTGTTTGTCATGGGAATTACCAGCCTCGTGGAAAGCTCGGCGGTCGGCGCCACCTCGGCGACTCTCGCCGCGCTGTTCAGGCGACGGCTGAATCGGGCGGTAATGGAAGAAACGGTGCGCAAAACCCTGGGCGTTTCCTGCATGTTCATGTGGATTATCCTGGCGGCGCTGTGTTTCGGCGCGGTATTTGACGGCATTGGCGCGGTGCGGGCGATCGAATCGCTATTCATCACCAAGTGGGATCTTTCGCCCTGGGAAGTATTGATCATGATGCAGTTGTCCTACCTGCTCATGGGCATGTTTCTCGACGACACGGCCATGCTGGTGATTGTTGCCCCGCTCTATGTTCCTCTCGTCATCGCCCTCGGTTTCGATCCCATCTGGTATGGCGTGCTCTATACCATTACCTGTCAGATCGCCTATATGACACCGCCATTCGGTTACAACCTTTTCCTCATGCGGGCCATGGCGCCCAGGGAGATCACGCTTTCCGACATCTACCGCTCAATCACTCCGTTTGTGCTGGTCATGACTTTTGCGTTAATATTGGTCATCCTGTTCCCGCAAATAGCCTTGTGGTTGCCGGAGCGGGTATACTTGAGAGGCTAGTTGTCACATTTGCAGGTGAATTGACCGATATAATCAACGATCAGACTGTTAATGATCAAGAGGTGAGCAAAATGAAAGATACTGAAATGAAAGAGCCGCTGGCGGAACCGTCCCGGCGTTCGTTTATGAAAACCGCGGGAGTGGCAACAGCAGGAGCGCTGGCTGTGGGCGTAACGGCTTGTACGCAGGAAGATTCAGATACGGCGGAGACCGGCAAGGCTCTCGAAGAAGCAAAGGAGAAAATCTCCGAACTGGAGAAAATGCTGGCCGAGAAAGAGGCGCCCGCAACGTATAGCCCGACCGATCCGATCAAATGGCGGTTGCAGACGTATTCCGGCGCTCCTCTCGGCGCCCATGTCATCAAACCCCAGATCGATGCGTTCAACATCGCCGCTCACGGGCAGATGGAGATCGAATTGTATTACGCCGATCAGCTGGTCGCTACCGATGAACTGTTCCGCGCCATGCAGAACGGCACGATAGACGCGGTACAGAGCGATGACGCGACCATGGCTTCGCCGGTCGATATCAGCGTGTTCGGCGGTTATTTTCCGTTTTCGACCCGCTACAGCCTGGATATGCCGGTGCTGTTCAAATATTACGGCCTCAATGAAATCTGGGCGGAAGCCTATGGTGAGATCGAAGGCGTCGAGTGGATCAGCGCAGGGGCCTGGGACCCTTGTCATATCTTTACCAAGGAGCCGATCCGCAGCGTTGCCGATATGAGGGGCAAGCGTGTATTCGGGGTGCCTACCGCGGGCAGGTTCCTGTCGCGTTACGGGCTGGTTCCGGTGACCCTTCCCTGGGATGATATCGAGGTTGCCATCCAGACCGGTGAGCTGGACGGCGTGGCGTGGTGCGGATTTACCGAGGCGTACGAGGTAGGCTGGGCGGATGTATGCAATTATGCGTTGCTGAACAACATCACCGGCGCCTGGTGCGGTTCTTATTTCGCCAACACAGATAGCTGGAACAAGGTGCCCGCTCATCTTCAGGAACTGTTCAAACTGTCGATCGACAGCTCCCACTATTACCGTCAGGTCTGGTACTGGGGCGGTGAGGCCGACCTTCGGGTCAACGGCGACAAGATGGAATTGACCACGATTCCGGCGGAAGAATGGGATCAGGTGGTCAAGGACTCCGAAGAGTTCTGGGATGAACTGGCATCGATCAGCCCGCGCACCGCAAAGGTGGTGCAGGCATACAAGGATTATTCCGCCGTGATGCAAAAGGCGGGCGTTCCTTATCGTTACAGCTGATTCAGGCTGAACCGGCCAGGGTCGTCCGTCATCGGTGGCGAATTTATGTAATCCTCAAGAGGCAAAATACATGAGTATCTATGCCGTCTTTCTCAACGAGCCGAATGAGGAGGCTTGGAAATCCGTCAAGGAGAAATGGCCGGGTCGGCATTTTATCCTGACCGGGAATCTGGCGTTTGTGGCGCCGGAAGGGATAACTACAACTTCGGACATCGCCGGGATTGTCGGTATAGGAGGGGAATCCGAGCTATTGGGAATCGTCTTCGACTGGGCGGCCCATAATGGATTCAACCGTGGCGATCTTTGGGAGTGGCTGGGCAAGGTACAGCCGTGACCGAGAATATTCATCATCTGCCCAGCCCACCGGCGCAGTCGGCTTCCGGTGGAAATGGGGGCGGGAGCAATTTACACGGGCGGCTCTCCGCTTTGGAAGCGGAGTTGAAACATCTGGCAACCAAAGAGGATATTCGGCGCATTGAAGCGCTGATCGCCCAACGGGAAGCCTCCTTGCAGCGGTGGCTGATTGGCGTAATTACCACCGCCGCCGTGGCGTTGGGGTTGACGCTGGTACGAGTTTTCATCAGCTAGTGGCCAGTTGGACGTGTAAGCCCCATTTTCGGCGATTATCATGAGTGGCAAGCAAAGGGATATGTTTGTCGGGAAGCGAAAAGACCCTGAAGATACGAGACGGAGCAGGATTCCAGGGCTGCTGGATGCGGTTCCAGCGGTAAACTCAACGGGAACCGGCCGACGCATAGCTTCTCGAAAGTCAAAAAAGCTCATCGCTTTTGGATGGTATGGCGGCAAATACTCTCATCTTGATTTTTTGATCCCGCTGCTACCTGGCGATGCCACGCACTTCTGTGACGTGTTCGGTGGGTCGGCGGCAGTCCTGATGAATGCCGGCCCTTATCCAGTCGAGACTTACAACGCACGACTTGCTTCTGGAACAGAATTTTTGATATTTCCCGGAACATGACGGATTTGTGGGATCAGTTTTGTTCGGACATCGCTCCTTTCACCGCTTGTGTTTCCACCGAAGAGTTTGATTACAGTATCAATATTTCTCTCAGATACCGCTATATCTACGTAGAAAACGCGAAGGTTGCCTGTTCCACGATCAAGTTGATCCTGCAACGCATGGAACTGGATGATCCCGATTATCGTCCCGCAGAGTTGCTCGATCTGCACACACGGCTCTTCTCGCCGTTGATCCGCCCTGCCCAGGTCAAGTCTTTCCGGCGCTACGTCAGACGTCCGGATGTGGTCAAATTCTGCTTTGTCCGCAATCCGTACACCCGATTGTTGTCCGCCTGGCTTGATAAAATCGAAAACAACATGCCGGCAAAAAAGGAGATACTAAGGCAACTGGGTTGCGACCCGCAAGATTCGGGCCGCGCGGTGTCGTTCGGGGAATTTGTCCGTGTCGTGGCCGGACAATCGGTTGGCGCCATGGATCCGCATTGGCGGGTGCAGTATTACCAAACCTTCCAGGACACGATCGATTATGATTTTATCGGGCGCTTCGAGTCGCTGGAACGAGACCTTGAAGCGGCGCTGGGCGCGATCAATCCGGGATTCCGGGCATTCTGGGGGAGGGAGGACCGCCACGCGACCCACTCACAACGAAAACTGGAGGCCTGCTATACAGATCAGCTCGAGGACCTCGTTTACCGGACATACCGCAAGGATTTCCGGCAATTCAACTATGAGCGGATGTAGGTCGATGGGATTTTTGCCTTGCCCCGGCTGACGAACGGTTGCATGCCCGAAATAAATGCGAGGTAAATGTGAGCGGAAACCCGGAGAAACCGGCTGCCGTTTCAGTCATCATTCCTGCCCTTGACGAGCAGGATACCGTTGCTGACGTCGTGCGGGCCGCGGCTTTGTCCCCTCTGGTCAACGAAGTGATCGTGGTTGATAACGGTTCCAGCGATGACACGGCTGTGGCAGCCAGGGCCGCCGGCGCCAGCGTCCTCGTTGAACCGGCCGCCGGGCAGGGTAATGCGTTGCGAACAGGTTACGCCGCGGCGCGCAATGACTGGATCGTGAAACTCGACGCCGACCTGTCCGCATTCAGCCCAATCCTCGTGGAGACGCTGCAGGGCGCTGTCAGTACGGGGGTGGGGCTGGTAAAAGGGTTGTGGTTCGACGCCAACGACAATATGCCGATGACCCGCCTGATGGTCAGCCCGGCGATTGCCATCCTGTTTCCCGGTCTGTCGCATATTCGCGCCGTCAATTCCGGCCTGTTCCTGTTTGATCGCTCACGCATCGCGGTCGGCGAGTTGACCGGCGGTTATGGCGCGGACCTGGATGTGATGCTGCGCATGCACACGGCAGGATGGGAAACGGTTGAAGTGGAAATCGGGTCGATCCGTCACAACACACGCAGCCTCGAACATTACAACAAAATGTCGGAAGCCCTGCTTCGCTTCCTGATCGACCGTTATGAACAGGCGCCCGGCAACGATCTGTTCATCGTCGCCAATACCGCCGAAGACCTGATCGGCTGTTGTTTCGGTCTCGCTGCGAAGAAACTGAAAAGCGGCAGCCGCGTTACGGCATTCCTCGGACATGAGCGGGGATACGGGGCGGCTATCCTGCGAGAGGCGCTTGCCGGCTATCCCACATTTTCTATTGAGCCGGTATGCGCTGTCGGTGACGTTGACCCGCTGCCGCCGCGGCGCAAGACAACGATCATTACCCATTGTTTTTCCCCGGCCATTGGCGCGGGCGCCCCGGTAGTCGGCGCGGCCTTGCGGCTACAGGGAAAGCTCAACCGGACCGGCGGGCATGGAACCCTGCTGAGCATGCCGGTTCATGAAGACGGCCGCCCCCCGAACGACTTCCATGCCGATGTGCGGGTCGATATCAGTCCGGTCGCGCGCCTGAAAAAACAGGCGCGGGAGGCGTTGGGCGAACGCAGCCAGGCGGGTCGGGAGCGGACCGGCGAACGCGGCATGGACCGGCTTGTGTGGAACGGGTCATTCAACCCGCAAGCCGTCGAGTCTTTCCGAGCCTTCGACTCCAGGGACATGCCGCCGCCGTTCACCATCCTGTAGCGGTTATGGTATGCTCCGACCGCCCCTTTCCGAAAGTTACCCCTTAAGAGAGAAAGCAACCGGAGCGTGACTGAAAAATGACCATTCCGACCATTTTCGAGACCTGCCGACCCCGTTCCGACATACTGCAAGGGGCGGTGAAGGATGAAGATTTCGCGGCTGACCTGGCGCAGGTAATCCGTGGCGCGGGGTCTGCCGAGTATCTGGACGCCACCCGCTTCTTTGCCAACACATACCCGACCAGGGGATTGCAGAACCTTCTTGCCAATGTCTGCGCGCGGTTGAGTGGTTCAGGCAATGCCGTCGCTTCCATTTTCCGGCTCGACACTTCTTACGGAGGCGGCAAGTCACATGGACTGATCGCGCTTTGCCACGCCGCGAGACGCGGGCATGAGACGCCAGACATGGAAGAATTTGTCGACCCCGGGCTGATTCCCCGAGGGCCGGTACGGATTGCCGCTTTTGACGGCGAGAACGCGGACCCGTCCAATGGGCGTAAAATGGAAGAGGGGTGTCTGGCGTACACTCCATGGGGGGAAATCGCCTGGGCGCTGGGTGGCAAGGATGGCTACGAGCGGGTGCGGGCCAGTGACGAGAATCGCATTGCGCCGGGCGCCGAAACCCTGCGCGAGCTGTTCGGCGGTGAACCGGTTCTCATCCTTCTGGATGAACTGTCGGTCTATCTTCGCAAAGTGCGGGGTATGGAGCACGCGCGGGAGCAGCTGACCGCGTTTCTGACCGCCCTGTTCAAGGCGGTCGAAAGCGCGCCCGATGCTGTTCTCGTCTATACCCTTGCGGTCGGCAAGGATGGAACGTCTGCCGACGCCTACAGGGAAGAAAATCTGTTCATCGCGGACAAGATGGCCGAGGCAGAAAGCGTTTCGGCGCGCAAGGCGACGCTTCTGAACCCTACGGAAGAGGACGAAACGGTACAGGTGCTGCGGCGGCGATTGTTCGGGAGCATTGATGAGTCCGCCGCAAGGGACGCAGCCGATGCCTATCGAAAACTCTGGAATGACCATCGTGACAGTCTTCCCGCGAATGCCGCCGGATCTGAAACCGGCGAGGAGTTTGTGGCCAGCTACCCCCTGCATCCGGAGGTTCTGGCGACCCTGACCGCCAAGACATCCACCCTGGGAAATTTTCAGCGGGTGAGAGGTATGCTGCGCCTTTTGGCGCGTACCGTCTCACAGCTTTGGCGGGAGCGACCGGATGACGCCACCGCCATTCATCTGCATCACATTAACCCCGGATTCGAACCGGTTCGACAGGAGATACTGACACGCCTCGGTCAATCCGCCTTTGCGCCGGCTATTTCCAATGACATCTCCGCGGCGGCCAGGGACAGGCCTTCACTGGCAGAGAGTATCGACGCACAACTTCATCGTGGATTGCCGCCGTTTACCGCATATGTCGCTCGTACCATATTCATACATACACTCGCCTTCAATGAGCGTCTGAAGGGAATATCCCCCGAGCAACTGCGTTATTCGATATTGGGACCGCGGGTCGATATCAGCTTCATCGAGGATGCGCGCAAAAAATTCATCGAAGAGTCGGCCTATCTGGATGATCGCCCCGGTGTGTTGCTGAGCTTCCGGGCCGAGGCCAACCTGAGCCAAATGATCAAGCGCGTGGAAGATCGTGTCGATGCCGAGGAGACGCGCACCGAGCTGCGCGACCGCATCGGCCGTATATTTGACGGCAAGGAGTTCCGTGAAGCGCTGTTTCCGGGCGGTCCGTATGAGGCGCCGGACGACATCGGCGATGCTCGTCCGCAGCTGGTTATCATGGGCTACGATGCCACGAATGTCGGTGAGTTCGTGGATTCCGTACCGGAATTGGTGGCGCGTATTTTTACGAGAACGGGGGCCGAGGGCGGCGCGTTAAGAAAATTCCGCAATAATCTGGTATTCGTGGTCGCCGATGAGGGACGCAAGCAGGCAATGCAACGCAGGATAGTGCGGCGGTTCGCGTTGCGGGAGATGAAGCAACCGGAAACCTTAAGCGGGCTGGCAGAGTACCAGCAGGACAAGGTGCGCGAACTGGACGCGCGCTCGGAACAGGAGCTCGCGCTGGCTATTCAGCAATGCTACCGGCATGTATTTTACCCGTCCCGCAACCGTATCGGTACAAGCAATGTCGATCTGGCGCATACGGCGATTGATCTTGATTCCGGTTCCGCGCAGCCGGGCAAGGGACAAACGCACATCGTGCGCGTATTGCGCAGTCTGAGCAAACTGCGCTTGCCCGAAGATGAGCCGGATTCCCCCGCATATGTGCGTGACCGCACGCCGCTGAAAAAACATGGACAGATTTCGGTAAGGTCGTTGCGCGACGAGTTTCGCGCCGACCCGGCCTTGCCGATGCTGGTCGGGGATGAGGTATTCGTTCGCGGGATAAGAACAGGCATTGAGCAGGGCGAGTATGTGTATCGGCGCGGAGACTTGATTTATGGGCCGGGCGACCCCGGTGTCGGCATTGACATTGACGAACAGTCGATGATTTTCACGATGGCTTTCGCGAAGGAGAAGGGTCTGTGGCCGCGCCCGCCGGCCGTTGCGCCCGCGCCCGAGCCGGCTGCGGCCGATCAGGTTGCAGACGCGGCGGCAGGCGGATGGGCAGCAGCCCCTCGCCCATGCGGGCCTGATGACCCGCAAACTCCCGCAGAGACTGCAACTTCGCTGGATTGCGAAGGGCCGCTTCGTGAAGCGCTGGTGCGTCTTTGGGAAAAGGTTCGCGCGTACAAGGTGGATGCCATTGCGGGTTTGAATATTCGTATGTTCGATGCTCTTGACGCCTTTCCTCTGATTAGCGTGGTGGGCGCCATCTCCGGGGCGGACAAGACTGTCACCATAAATGGCGGCTACGAGACCCCTGCGGGCGGGGAGTTGCGGCTGGATTTCCGGGGCTGTGCAGCCGACGCGCAACCGTTGCGGGAATTTCTTGAGCCGCAACTGCGGGCCGCCGGCGCCGGTTCTGCGCAATTCGAGGTCGGTTTCGAGCTGGTGTTCGCGGGCGGATTGTCAATGAAGGGGCAGGATGCAGAGAAACTGACTGAACGACTGAGTCGGTATGCCAGCGGCGCCGCCCATGTTTCCAGTACTGTGGACACCGCAAAGTAGGCCATGCGTATGCGACTCATGGACGGCGTGACGACCGCAAGCGCCACCCCCCGCTATGAACTGCGGGTGCGGCGGCATGGGCCGGCGGATAGCGCGTACGAGATTTGGCAGTTGCCGGCTCCCGCCTCGCCGCATGTGAAAAGCGCGCAACGGGTGGCGGGCCTGAGAGGACGCAATCTGGATATGGTGGAGCGCCGTGTGCTCAAAAGGCTTGCGCAAGGAGGTGTCAAACCGGGCATGAAGGCTGGTTGCGGGGAATCGGGTTACGCATTGGGTGAGGACATGGCGCTTGTACTGGGACTGCTTTTTCGTACCCTGGCGCCGATGCGAAGTCGTGATAACATGCGCGCGGTTACGCAAGGGATCGAAGCGATGGAGCATGAGGAAGCGGCGTACTGGTTGGGCATGGCCATGCACCGCAAGCATCCGCGCCGGGCGCTGGCGGCGCTGCGTTGTCTGTTGACGGAACCGGGGCGGTAGGAGCGCATTATGTGCATTACCGAATGTCCATATCATGTCATTGGCAAAAGACAAATAAGGCGAAAACACCATGAGAGAGCCAAGAAATATTGCAGTGGACAGAAGTCTCAACGAGGAGTCCGGTGAGAATGTAACCTCGGTTGGAGAATCACAAGGAGGGCCACAACATGTCCCGTACTTGCCGACAGCCCGGCAGTATGAGGCTTTGATCAACCGGGCATTGATCACGGACAGGCAGACGACAGAGCACAATACGCCCGACAAGACGGCATATCAGCAAACAATTTCTCTTGATTCCACCAGAAAATATGACCAGATTGTCCCTGTACCGGATTTCCGCCAGCGGTGAGAGCCAAACCTTGTATGAGCACGTTTCGTGCATTACAGGAATGGGAAGGGTATGTCGTTGAAATTAGAGAGGATGAGTTTGTTGCCAGATTGGTCGATTTGACGGCGGGAAAAAAATATGAAAGCGAAGAAGCGGTTATTCCTATGGTCGAAATCTCTGATCATGACGCATCCCGTATAGCCATCGGCAGCATTTTTCGGTGGGTGATCGGCTATGAACGCTCTCCCGAAGGAACCCGGAAGCGAGTATCGCAGATCGTTTTTCGGGATCTGCCCAGAATGACCGAAAAGGATTTTGCGGATGGAAGAGAGTGGGCCAAAGGAATTCTGGCAGCTTTCGATATGTGAAAACCATGGAGGAGCCGCCGCGAGACTGCGAAATCGAATTGACACTTCTTGGTCCCGGCTATGGTGAAAGTATCCTGATTCATATCGGTGATGGTAAATGGGTCATCGTCGACTCTTTTCCTGATTCTGACGAACGGCCGGTAGCCTTGGGGTATCTGGAAGAGATTGGTGTTGATCCTGCACAAGCCGTTGTGTTGATTGTGGCAACGCACTGGCATGACGATCACATTCGTGGTATCTCGCAGTTAGTCGAACGATGCTCTGTGGCAGAATTTTGCTGTGCAAGCGCTCTGTGCCGAAAGGAGTTCCTGACTCTGGCGGGGGCGCTGGAAGGCCGGCATTTTTCCGCTTCGGGTTCCGGGCTGCGTGAATTGTACAGTGTGTTCTCCTACCTGAAATCAGCGAGGAGAAAGCCGGCATACGCAATCGCCAATCGTATGATCTACCAAACTCAGGCTTGCTCTGTTTGGTCACTTTCCCCGAGTGATGAGATTTTTCAGTCCTTTTTGCAGTCTGTGCAGTCCCTGATTCCTGGCGCAGGTGACGGAAAAACAATAATTCCGTCCCTTTCTCCCAATAAGGCTGCGGTTGTGTTGTGGGTGAGTTTTCAGCGCTTCTCGCTTCTGCTTGGGGCGGATTTGGAAAGAAGGGGGTGGCAACTGATCTCAATAACGGGATGTGTCCCGCGGGTAAGGCATCGGTATTCAAAATCCCTCATCATGGCTCAGGCAATGCCGACGAACAGGGTATATGGAACCGGCTGCTGGAGCCAGCGCCATATGCGGTTTTGGCTCCCTGGCATCGGGGCGGCCATGTTTTGCCAACAGCACAGGATATTCATCGTATTTGTATTTCCACTCCCAACGCTTACGCATCCGCCAGGACAACACAACAAGCCCGTTCCGGTTCCGGTCGCACAACAGGGATGGTGGCAAAGACTCTGCGGGAAACGGATGCCCGGGTCTATTCGCTGCCTGCTAAAGTCGGTTCTGTGCAATTACGGCATCCTCTGGCTTCCACAACAACCCGGTGGTCGGTCGCATTGTCCGGAGATGCGCATCGTCTCAAGCAAACTGCAGATTAGTGTCGCCGAAAGATACTCGACTGATTGAAGCTGGCTGCCGGTCGCGGAGGGTGTAGGGAGAGCGTGCGTGGTTTTCCGATTCCTCGACAACCGAAAAGCACAAATTCCACGATAAACTTACTTTCGGGCGCCCGGATGGTTCAACGAATCCGTTGTTTTGCCCCTGGCGCGGGAAGATATCTCATCAGACTTTACGGTTGCATTTTTCATGGCCTGTTGGTGTCGGGGAGGAGATTTATATCGTTTATGCCGGACCCAAAATCACAAGGCGGTAAGAGATTGTCAGGTATTGCTTGACAATATCTCCGGGTATGGTAGCTTTGCGGTCGTGATCAGCAGTATTCGGCATAAGGCGTTACGGGTTTACTGGAGCAAGGGGCAAAGGCGAGGATTGAATAGCGAATGGATACAAAAACTTCGGCGGATTCTGTCAGCTCTGGAAGCTGCCGAGCGGCCTGATCACATGAACTATCCCGGATCGTAACTTTCACTTACTGAAGGGGGGCGGGGCGGGGCGCTATGCCGTTCGTTTGACCGCCAACTATCGCGTGACCTTCGGGTGGGATGGAGACAGCGCCGTGGATGTGGACATAGAGGACTACCACTAATGATCGAAAGACATCCTTCCGTAGAACCTGTGCACCCCGGGGAGGTCTTGCGCGAGGATATTATGCCGGTACTTTCCCTGAACAAGACAGCCGTAGCCGATGCTCTCGGGATATCCCGACAAACGTTGTACGGTATCCTGAACGAGAAGCAGCCGGTTACCGCCGGCATGGCGGTGCGGTTTGGCAAGCTGTTCGGCAATGGTGGTATTTTTTGGATGAATCTGCAACGCAACCATGACCTCGCGGTCGCAGAGCGCACGGTAGATGTGTCGAGAATACAGACTGTTGAGGCACAGGTCGGGAAATGAAGAATACAGTTACCGGGATTTACGTTCCTGGTGGCGCCTGCCAACGACCACTCCCCTCTTGACGGGGAGTCAGGAAGCCAGAGGCTACAGCCCGCCGACCGGCGGGGATACGTACCTGCTTATCCTGCCGCCGAATCATCCTGCGAACCGGCTTCTTCGACTCCCCCGGCAAGGGGAGTGGCGGGTATATGCAGAATATAATGCGGACGCGCAGGGGCGCCCCTGCGGGATCATTAAACCATGGTACATGGTATTGTCATGAGGAAAGATACTCGACTGATTGAACGCTGGCTGCCGATTGCGGAACTGGGCATAGAGAGCACGCGCGAGCGCACCCCCATGACGCCTTATCCCGCTCCCAACCGCCTGCATGTCTGGTGGGCGCGGCGGCCGCTGGTGGCGTCGCGCGCCGCTATTCTGGCGTCGCTGCTGCCGGCGGACGCGGACCGTGATCGGTTTCTGCATGTGTTGGGCATTCATGGGGATCCGGTGGCAGCGCGTAGAAGACTTGATGCTGCCAAAAAAACCGGGGAGAACCTTGGCCCTGACCCCTATGGTTACAAACGCACATTTTCCTATTCGCCGACCGGATGCGATATTGAGTGGGTCGAAGATGTATCCAGCAACAAGGCATCAAGCATCTCGGTTCTGGACCCGACTGCCGGTGGAGGCAGTATTCCAATAGAAGCGAGTCGTCTCGGGGTCACAGCCTTTGCAAACGACCTGAATCCAGTGGCCGCCTTGATTCTCAGAGCCACAATTGAATGGCCCGCTCGGCATGGTTCTCAACTGCTATCCGAATTTAACGAACTGGCCGCCGAATTTTTACATCGGGCTGAACCAAAATATCAGGAAATTTTCCCAATGGAGCCGGAAGACAGTCGGGTTGACGGCTACCTCTGGGCCCGCACAATCACCTGTCCGTACTGTTCCGGTCTGGTGCCGTTGTCGCCGAACTGGCGTCTGGCGCCGGGCGGTATCGGGGTGCGGTTGAAGCCGGACCCGGGCGCGGGGCCGGGGTCGCAGGGTCGGGTCTGTGCGTTTGAAATTGTGGGAAATGCCGGGGAGCAGTCGGAGGGGACAGTGGCGCGCGGGGATGGCGCCTGTCCCTGGCCCGATTGCGGCCGCGTCATCGACGGAGATGAAATCAAGCGGCAGGCCCAATCGGGCCGGATGGGTGAGCAGTTGTATGCCATTGTCTATAAAAAACGGATCAGGACAACCCTGAAGTCGGGCAACCGGGGCAAGGACAAGTGGGCGCGCGGCTATCGGGCTCCCGCGCCTGAAGACGACAACAGCGCGGACATCGCGGCGCGGCTGGCCGGGAAACTGCCGGAATGGGAGGCGCTGGACAGGGCGCCGAGTGAGAAAATTCCGGATGGCAACAAGACCACGGAACCCCAGCGGTACGGCATGCCATACTGGCGCGATTTGTTTTCAGCGCGTCAGCTTCTCTGCCACGGTACCAGCGTCGAAGTCTTTCAGGAGATGCTGGAGGCCGACCGCAAGGACGGCAAGCTGACCGATGCGCGGCGGGCGGCGTATGGGTATTTGGCATTCGTTATTGATACGTTGCTTGACTACAACAATAGATGCAGCGTGTGGGACAACACAATCGGTCGCGTGCGGCACATATTTGCTCGTCATGATTTTGCTTTCATATGGTCCTACGCCGAGATGTCGCCTCTGGTGACCGGCGTTGGGTATGACTGGGCCATCGAAAAGACCGCCAAGTGCATCCGGGAACTCATATCGCTGTTGCGACCGGACGCGGGCGGCAAGGGCGGCAGCCGCGACCGGCCCCTGCTCGAAAACGAATATACACCGCCTCCGATTACCATCTCCTGCAAGTCCGGCGACAGCCTCGACCATATCGAAGACGGCAGTATGGATGCCGTGGTCATGGACCCGCCCTATTACGACAACGTCATGTATGCCGAGCTTTCCGACTTCTTCTATGTCTGGCTCAAGCGCACGGCGGGACATGTCTTCCCGGAACTCTTCCGCAGAAATCTCACCGACAAGGAAAGCGAGGCGGTCGCCAACCCGGCGCGGTTTCGGGGGATAAGGGGCGCGAAAGCCCTGGCCGGCCTCGACTACCGGGAACGCATGGCGTCAATCTTTGCGGAATGCCGCCGGGTCTTGAAAAAAGATGGCATCCTGACGCTGATGTTCACACACAAGGCGGCCGGCGCCTGGGATGCCCTGGCCAAGGGCCTGATGGAAGCCGGATTCATCGTTACGGCATCGTGGCCGATCAATACCGAGGCGGAGGGCAGCCTGCATATCCGCAACAAGGCGGCGGCCAACAGTACGATTTTCCTGGTATGCCGGCCACGCCCCGTCAAGTCCGCTGACGGTCAAAACCGCTATTGGGAGGATGTCGAGCCGCAGGTCGCCGCGCAGGTGCGGTCAAGGATTGCGGGATTCCAGGAGGCGGGAATTTCCGGGGTTGACCTCTATCTCGCGTCCTTCGGCCCGGCCCTTGAGGAATTTTCGCGCCATTGGCCGCTCAGGCGCGGGACGCCGGGCAAGAAGCCGGAGGTATCGCGCGGACGTCAAGCCGGAACGGTTGCCGATGAAGAGTGGGATCCGTATGCCGTTACCCCGGAAGACGCCCTGAATGTCGCGCGCCGCGAAGTCAAGTCGCAGCGGCTTGAGTCATTGACGCGCAGCGAGGCGAACGAGGATATGGACCCGGCGACAGCCTTCTTCGTTCTGGCATGGGATGCCTTCCGGGCGCCGGAATTTCCCTATGATGAGGCGCTCAAGCTGGCCCGGGCAATCGGCGCCGACCTTGATCGGGACATCCTGGGCAGGTTGGCGCACAAGAAAAACAAGGACATTGTACTGTTAAGCAGTGTGCAGCGGGCGGCCATGGGAACGCTGGGCCCGGTTGACGGCGCGCGCGGGGTCATTGACAGCATCCATCATGGGGCGCGCCTGGCGCGCACGCGCTCTCTGGCTGCAGCCAGGGATTTCCTCGGGGAAGCGCAAATACATCGGGGCGACAAGCGGTTCACCACGGCCATGAAGGCGGTACTGGAAGTGTTGCCGGTCGGCAGAACCCTGGCGGTCGGTCCGCGATCGGATAGCGACAGGGTCAGCGCCGACGGTGGCGCGCAGCCTGGCGGCCGGATGGAGGAATTCGGCAGTGACTTCGAGGCGCTGTATCACCTGTCGCGCCTGATTTCCGGGGAGCGGTTCGAGGAGCCGAAACAATTCGATTTTCTGCAGGACGGAATTTCCTGAGCATGCTTGTCGAGCATAAATGGCGGGTGAAGTATACCTCCAGTCATGGCGACCTCGTGCGCCTGTTTTACCTGCCCGCCCTCAGGCAAGCGCGGCGCTATGACCGGCTGACGGGTTACTTCAATGCCGGCGCCCTGACCCTCGCGGCGCGCGGGATTGAACACCTGGCGCGCAACGACGGACGCATGCGGCTTGTGACAGGGTGCACGCTGGCTCAGCCGGAAATCGACGCGATCGAAAAGGGCGAGCGCCTGCGCAGCCAGATCGAACGGCATCTGGGCGCGGCGCCCCTTGTTCCACCGGACGCCGCGTCCAGGGACGCCCTGGAATTGCTGGCGTGGATGGTGCAATACGGGTTTCTCGAGGTGCGGGTTGCGGTGCCCTGCGGCGCGGATGGCAAGCCAATCCCCGAGGATGGCATCTTCCATGAGAAAGCGGGGATCATTGAAGATCGGGCGGGGCATAAAATTGCCTGGACCGGAAGCCTGAATGAGACCAGCGCCGGCTGGCGCCACAACTGGGAGAGTTTCAGCGTGTTTACCAGCTGGGCGGACAGGGAAAGAGTGGATGAGGAGGAAGCCAATTTTCTGCGCATATGGGGCGGCGGTTCTGCAAATTTTATCGTGGTGGATGTGCCGCAAGCCGTACGGGACGATTTATTGCGGTTTATGCCGGCCGCGGACCCGGTTCGTCTTGCGCATGCAGAAATTGAGCGGCCGCCGCCTGCCTCCCGGGCGGCGGAGTCGCCGGCGATAACAGATACGGCGCCGCAAGCGCCCCGGTCGGAATGGAAGAGGCGTCGGGTCTGGACCTTGATCCGCGAGGCGCCGGCATGGGCGGACAGCGGCGAACAAATCGGCGAGGCAACCTGTGCGGTCAATCCCTGGCCGCATCAGGTGAAGGCCCTGCAACGCCTGTACCGCAGCTGGCCGCCCAGACTGCTGATTGCCGATGAGGTCGGGCTGGGCAAGACTATTCAGGCCGGCTTGCTGTTGCGCCGGGCGTGGCTGGCGGGACATGCCAGACGGATTTTGATTCTGGCGCCGAAGGCGCTGCTCGGACAGTGGCAAATCGAACTGCGCGAGAAGTTTAATCTCAACTGGCCAATTTATGATGGCAATGAGCTGGTATGGTATGAATCGCCGGCGCTGCGCGGGCGCAATACACGCAGGGTTGACCGCGACGCCTGGCATCACGAGCCGGTCGTGCTCGCTTCCAGCCAGCTGATGCGCCGCCGCGAACGAACGGCGGCGTTGCTTGAGCGGGCGGAGCCCTGGGATCTGGTGATTCTGGATGAAGCGCACCATGCCCGTCGGCGGGGCGCCGGCAGTGATGTGGAAGGAGGCCCCAACCACCTGCTCAGGCTGATGCAGGGTTTGCAGAAAAAGACACAGGGGCTGGTTCTGTTGACGGCGACTCCGATGCAGGTGCACCCGATAGAGGTCTGGGATTTGCTGAATCTTCTCGGCTTGCCGCCGCAATGGAGTGAAAGCGGATTTCTGGACTTTGTCAAAACTGTCGCGATACCCGCTCCAGAGCCGCAGGCGTTTGAGCAAATGGCCCGGCTGTTCCTTTCGGCAGAACAGGCCTACGGCGCAACCGGCGTCGAAAGCGCGGTAAGCATCACCAAGTTATCCGGAATCATAACCGGCCATATACTCGCAGCGCTGCGCGACCCCAGCACGATACCGCGCCGGCAATTGCCGCCGCAGCAGCGCCGCGCCGCCGTCAAAATCATGCAGGCCAACACGCCGATGCGGCGGTTGGTATCGCGCCATACGCGCCAACTGTTACGCCGGTACTTGCGCGTGGGGATGTTGTCGACGCGGATTGCCGAGCGCAAGGTCAAGGATCGATTCCTGAAAATGTCACGACCGGAACGGGCGCTGTACGATGCGGTCGAGGATTACATTTGCGAGACTTGGAAGCGGGCCAGCCAGGAGAAAAAAACCGCTGTGGGATTCGTCATGACGATCTATCACCGGCGGCTGGCGAGCAGTTTCACCGCGTTGCGCAAGACCCTGGAGAAAAGGCGGGCGGCGCTCGCGGCCGGCCGGTGCGAGGAGCCATTGATCCACGCGGATGACATCGAGGAGGACAGCCTGGAGGAGGAGTTCAGCGACCCTGACGATACCGGCAAACTGGCAAGCATGGCGCTGGCCAGTGAAGAGCAGGCTGAAATTGATTACCTGCTGGCGCGCATCGAACAACTGCCGCCCGATACCAAACTGGAGGCGCTGCGGAAGGTTCTGCGGTCATTGTTTGCCGACGGGTATCGGCGGGTGATGGTGTTCACGCAATATGCGGACAGCATGGATTTTCTGCGCGAGGAATTGGGTCGGCATGGAGCATGGCGGATAATGTGCTTTTCCGGCCGCGGCGGAGAGGTGGACGCAAGTGATGGTTCGTGGAAACAGATTAGCCGGGACGATGTCAAACGGCGGTTTCGGGATGCTGAAGCGGATATCCTGTTATGCACGGACGCCGCGGCGGAGGGCTTGAATTTCCAGTTCTGCGGCGCCCTGGTAAATTATGATATGCCGTGGAACCCGATGCGGGTAGAACAGCGTATCGGGCGTATTGACCGCTTGGGGCAGGAAAGTGAAACCATCCGTATCGTCAACCTGCACTATGAGGATACGGTCGAAACCGATGTGTATCAGGCGCTGGAAAATCGTATTGATCTGTTTCAGTCCGTGGTCGGCAGATTGCAACCCATACTGGCCCGTGTGCCGCAAGCCATCAAGCAGTCTGTGCTTTCCGGGGCGAGCCGTGAACCCGGCGAGCGTAAGAAGATAGTGGATGTACTGGAGCGCGCAGTGAGCGATTCCGGGGGCGGGGAGATTAATTGGGATGAGGTGACGGAAAGCGATATCGACATGCCGGCGCGCCCCGATTCACCGATCAAGATGAAGGACCTGGATCGGGTGATCAATAGCGCTGAACTGAGGCCGCAAGGCGTCTGCGTCCAGCCGCTCGGGAAACGGGAATACAGCCTGCTGGCGCCGGGCATGGACGAGCCGTTACGGGTGACGACGGACCCGTCCTATTACGAGAAACATGCCGAACATGTGGAACTGTGGTCACCCGGCAATCCCCTGTTCGTAGCGCCTGAATTTGACGGGGTACCCGCAGAGTCCATCCGGGGCAAGACGTTGCGGGATATTCTGGATGGAGGATGAGGCGCCAAATCCCCCGGCGCCGGGAAGCGTCGCATCCGGTTCGCCGGGCATCGCCGGCTCTTGCGCCTGTTCGCTCAGATCTCCGCTTCCCGGTCGCGGGTATGCGGGCTATCCGATTTTCGCCAGCGCCTTGTCCGGGGTCAGTCGGGTCATGCAGTGGTGGTGTCGCAGCGGGCATTGTCGTTGAAAACACGGGCTGCATTCGAGAGCGAGATTCAACAGGTCGGCGCGGGCGGTCAACGGCGGGGTAAAGCCCGCGCTGGTCGCTCCGTACAGGGCGATTACGTGCCTGCCTGTAGCGGCGGCGACATGCATCAGCCCGGAGTCATTGGTCACGACAGAACGGGCGCAGGAAATCAGGTCCACGACTTCTTCAAGGCGGGTCTGTCCGCTCAGATCGATGCAAGCGTCTGCGCTCAAGTGATTGATCTGGCGGGCGACCGGCTGATCGTTTTTAGCGCCAAAAATCCAGACCTGCCAGCCTGCCCTGATTTTGCTGCGGGCGACTTCGGCAAAATACTCGGCAGGCCAGCGCTTGGCAGGGCCGAACTCCGCTCCCGGGCAAAACGCCAGCACCGGTTTTTCGAGTGTCAATCCCAGCCGCGAGCGGGTTGCCTGTAGCTGCTCGCGGTCGATCTGCAATGCCGGATACGGCGGCGCCCCGGAAATCGTCTGTCCCCTGTCGATGCCAAGCGCCGCGTAACGCTGCACATGCAAGGGCATTGCGCGGGCATCCAGGCGCCGGATATCGTTCAGTAATCCCCAGCGTTGTTCGCCGACATACCCGGTGCGTTTGACAATGCCGGCAAACCAGGGGATCAGCGCCGACTTGAAAGACCCCGGCAATACGATGGCCTGGTCGAAGCGATACTGGCGGATGTCTCGCGCCAGCCTCCTGCGGACGCCGAGTTGAAGCCTGCCGTGTCCGACCGGCATTTCGATGGTTGCATGGACTTCGGGCATTCTTTGCAGAATCGGCTGACTCCATGCGGGCGCCAGTACCGTGATGCGGGTTTTTGCGGAAGCGGCCTTGATGATCTTGAACAGGCTCTGCGCCATCACCATATCTCCGACCCAGGAAGGGCCAACCACAAGCAGCCGCCGCTCAGCCATTGCCGCTCGATTCGTGCGGTTGCCGCTGTCGATAGCCGGCCAGTCCGGAATCGGGCAGGGAGGCCTGCTCCCGGTTACGGATGAGCGGCCGCCGCCGGGTCCACAAGCACATACAGTGTGCCGCAATACGGGCAAAGCTCCTGTCCGCTGTCGGCAATCGGCAAATAAACTTTCGGGTGGGAGTCCCACAGGCGCTTGCCGGGCATGGGGCAATGCAATGGCAGATCCGCTACGGTGACCTCAACCCGGTTACGATCATTCGGTACATCGTTGCCGGCGGCCGACGGCGCGGCGGCGCTGTCGGTTCGACAGGGTTCAGACATAGGTCAGCCAATCCCTGTATTCGGGGATACGGCCATGCGCGGCATCGAAAAAGCGGGACTGGATTCTTGCGGTGATCGGACCTCGGGAACCGTTGCCGATACGGCGATTGTCCAGTTCGCGAATCGGCGTAACTTCCGCCGCCGTGCCGGTGAAGAAGGCTTCATCGCAAATATAGACTTCATCGCGGGTAATACGTTTTTCAACCAGTTGCAGGCCTTCGTCAGCGATGAGCCGGATCACCGTATTGCGCGTAATGCCGTCGAGAGCCGAAGTCAGATCCGGAGTGTATATGACGTTGTCGCGCACAATGAACAGGTTCTCGCCGCTGCCTTCCATTACAAAACCATTGGTATCCAGCAATAACGCTTCGTCGTAGCCCGTGTCGATCGCTTCCTGCAGAGCCAGCATCGAGTTGATATAGTGTCCATTGGCTTTTGCCCGGCACATCGCGACATTGACATGATGGCGGGTATAGGACGATACACGCACACGGATGCCGGAGCGCAGGCTTTCTTCACCCAGGTATGTTCCCCATTGCCAGGCGGCGACGATGACATGCACCTTCAGATTGTCTGCCCGAATGCCCATTCCTTCCGAGCCATAGAAAGCCATGGGCCGCAAATATCCGGTTTCCAGTTTGTTCTGTCTGAGCGACTCGACCTGCGCTTCAATCAGTGTCTGTTGGTCGAAGGGGATTTCCATGCGGAGGATATGAGCGGACTGGAACAATCGCCGGGTATGCTCGCGCAGACGGAAAATCGCGGGCCCCTGGGCCGTCCTGTAGGCGCGCACTCCTTCGAATACGCCCATGCCGTAGTGCAGGGTATGGGTCAGCACATGGATCGTTGCGTCGCGCCACGGGACCATCTCACCGTCCATCCATATTACGCCGTCGCGGTCACTGAACGACATGATACCTTCCGCTAGCCGGCTTTCCCGTCAATGTCTTTTGCACAGGCGTCATTTCCACATTTGTATTTTGCATCAGGTTCTGGCAATCCGGGCTGTAAAATAAACCACCGGCCTTCATTCTGTCAACCAAATGTCTGTTGCCAGATCTCTTTCACCGCCTGCCTCTCGACCCGCAAGGCCTCCCGTTCAACGAGAACCGGCCGGTCCATCAGTTTCAGGTCCAGCGAATGGCGCAGACAGGCGCGATAGCTGGACAGCAGCCTCTTGCCGACCGCTGCGTCAATAATGCCGTGGGCAATGAGCGCTTCGATCGAATCCGTCGTCGTCCGCGGTTCAGTCAGCTGCGGGCAGGCGTGGGCATGGCGCAGAATCCAGTACTGAATCAGGAACTCTATGTCGACGATGCCGCCTTCATCAAGCTTGATATCGATCATCCGCTCCGTTGACTTGCAGTTTTCACGAATCATCCTGCGGCGCATGCCGGTAATGTCATCGGCCAGTTGACGCGGGTTGCGTTCCATCTCCAGAATCTTTCTGCGCGCCTGCTCGAAACGTTTGATCAGACGCGCGTTGCCAACTACGATGCGGGCGCGCACCAGGGCCTGATGCTCCCATGTCCAGGCATCATGGATCTGATAGTCGAGGAATCCCGAAAGAGAAACGGCGAGGGCGCCGCTGCGCCCGCCCGGACGCAACCGCATGTCTGTTTCGTAAAGGAGTCCGGCCTGGGTTCTGGCGCCAAGCAGATGTCCCAGCCTTTGCCCCACACGACTGTAGAAATACTCGGCATGACCCCTGGGGACGGGGTTGTCCGCCAGCGCCGGATCATGACAGACCACGATATCGAGGTCCGAATGATAGCCGAGCTCGCCGCTGGCGAACTTGCCATAGGCGATCACCCCGCCAGTGCAGGGGGGCGCCCCCTGCTTGCCTTCGACAAACCGCACGGCATCACCAAATACATGGTTCAGCAATACTTCCGCCAACTGCGTAAGCGCCCGGTGGACATCCTCCACGCCCAGCGCCTTCGATACGTCTGCCGCCGCAATTCGCAGCGTCTGGGCATGTTGAAACTCACGCAACGCATCGCTGCGGCTTTCTGCATCATTTGCGTCCAGCTGGGACAGTCGATGATCGAGTTCACTTTCCAGCGCCCGCTCATCCCGGTTACGGATATCAATGATCGGATGAAGCAATTCATCAAGGACTACCGGGTGAAGACCGATATGCCTTGAGATCCATGGACTGGCAGCGCATAAATGCAGCAGTTGTCTGAGGGCGATCGGATTCTCGATGAGCAGGCTGAGATACGCCGAACGCCGTCCTATCGATTCGATCACACGGATAAACGCCGCCATTGTGCGTCCGGCATCGTTATGGACGCTGGCTTCCTTTAACGCCAGTGGTATCAGGCGGTCTATGCGGTCGCGCTCGATTCCGGAGAAGGCCTGATAAAGCCTGCCTTCCCGGAACGCCTTCAATAACTGCGGGGTTGGGCTTGAGGGCCCGAACCCGGTGCGCGCCAGAGCCTCAAGGGACTGCGCCTCGTCCAGTTTTCCCTGCCACAGGGCTGCCAGTTGGCTTTGTCCGTTATTACTGCCCGGTGAATCCGCCGCTTCATCCAGAATCATGCGGAACTGGTTGTGTACCAGATTGCGGTGCGCATCCAGTCGTTCGACATAATGTTCCCAGCGGTCAAAGCCCATGCTCCATGCCAGCCGTATGCGGTCGTCCGCTGATTGCGGCAGCATTTGGGTTTGCTGGTCGCGAAACATCTGTAAACGGTGCTCGCTGTTGCGAAGAAAACGGTAGGCTTCGATCAAACCGCTGCGCGCCTCATGATCGATCACTCCCAGTTTTTCAAGGGCCGCGGCGGCCGCATACAGGGACGGGGTTTGCAGGACATGTTCACGACCACCCCGGATCAATTGATGACTTTGAATGAGGAATTCCACTTCCCGGATACCGCCGCGGCCGAGTTTGATATTCCGATCGGAGCCGGTCTGTTCAAGCTCGCGTTCGATCAGGCCTTTCATCTCGCGGATAGAATCGAATGCGCCGAAATCAAGGTACTTGCGGTAGATGAACGGCCTCAGGATAGCGAAAATTTCCCGTCCGGCATTGTTGTCACCGGCTATCTGGCGGGCCTTGATCAATGCGTAGCGCTCCCAGTCGCGGCCGTGGGTCTGGTAGTAGTGTTCCAGCGCGGGAGCGGACAATACCAGGGGGCCGTGACTGCCATTCGGGCGCAAGCGCATATCAGTGCGGAACACGAAGCCGTCCGTTGTCACCCGGGCCATCGCCGAGATTATTTTCTGTCCCAGTTTCGTGAAGTAGACCTGGTTGTCCGTGCTGTCCTGCCCCGCTTTCGGGGCCGTATGTCCCGGATGATCATAGGCAAGGATCAAATCCACGTCGGAGGAGTAGTTGAGTTCTGAACCGCCCAGTTTACCCACTCCCAGCGCCACCATTGAAGCCGGTTCTCCATTGACTCCGAATGGCTTGCCAAGCCTTTCCGACAACCACCGGCAATGGCGCTCAAGAGCGGCGCCGATAGCCTGTTCCGCAAGCGTGGACAGGTCACTCATCGTTTCTTCAAGGCTGGAAAACCCTGCCAGATCCCGCCAGGCAATCCTCACCATCTCGCGGCGCCGTATCTGGCGCAATTTTCGGTGCAGCGTTTCCTCATCGGTACAGGATGCGGCGTCCTCTGCGATCATGCTGCGGTAGCTGTCGGCAGAGTACGACCTGTCGAGGTCTCCGCTTTCCAGCAGGTCAATCAACAGCGCGGGATCGGAAATACAGGTCTGGCTGATGAAATCACTGCAAGCCCACACTTCTTCCAACTCCGTTCGGGACTGGCAGCGACGGAACGATTCAGCCCTGCTTTTGACCAGACCGCTGCGGGTCATCGCTTCTGTGAATCGTTGCCATTTTCGTCCGGCATCCTGTGCCAGCGTTCGCGGCAGGGCGGGCAGGGTCACGCCGGGATCACTGTGGTGACTTCAATTTGCATGACCCGTTCGGGGCGGCCAGAGCGTTTACGACCAGTCCGGTAAAGACTGGATATACATCCTGCAACTATTTTCCGATAGCGCTCGTGTGTCGGGGGCATGCTTTGGACTCCTGATTTTTTCCCTGGCAAGTGCGCGAGATCTGTTCTCCCAAGCATATCACGCCGGGCGTTCGTTTGCTCGCTGCACAGCATCAAATTACCGCTTGCAAATCGTGCAATCTGTTTATACAGTGATTGCCATGATTGAGGCAGACGATTTTCCGGATATTGTCGAGGCATCCGGTCTGCTGGCGGCCGGCGGGGATCTGGCCCCGCGGCGCCTGTTGTTCGCATACAGCAAGGGAATCTTTCCCTGGTATAACGAGAATCAGCCGATTCTGTGGTGGTCTCCCGACCCCCGCTGTGTGCTTGTGCCTGAGCGCTTCCATCGTTCCAGGAGCCTGCTCAGGTCAATCCGGTCTCAGGGCTTCCGTTTCACTCTTGATACAGCGTTCGATCGGGTCATCCGGGCTTGCGCGCAGCCATCCGGGAGACGTCCGCAAACATGGATCAACGAGGACATGATCGCGGCCTATACTCGCCTGTACCGCCTCGGCTTTGCCCATTCGGTGGAGACCTGGAAAGGGGAGCGTCTGGCAGGCGGCCTGTATGGCGTTGCCATTGGCAGGATATTTTTCGGAGAGAGTATGTTCAGTTCGGTCAGCGATTCGTCCAAGGCGGCCTTGAGCTTTCTGGCGGCGAGGCTGGATGAGACGGGCTACGATCTGATCGACTGTCAGGTCACTTCCGACCATCTGCTCAGCCTCGGAGCCGAAGAAATTCCGCGCGACGAGTTCATCGCAAGGCTGGGGCGGGCATGCGGCCGCCGCATCCGTCCGGGGAAGTGGCCGACCAACTGGATTTGCAAACATGAATGAGGTATGTTGTGCAAACTCAATAACCAATAGAGGAAATACCAATGAATATCAAAAATTATCTGGTTGCCGCATCGACTGCGGCCGTGTTGTCATCATCGGCGGCCGCGCACGCCGAACAATGCACCAATGATACCTGGAACAAAATCATGTCTCGCGGCAAGGTCGTGGTCGGGGTAAAAGCGGATTACAAGCCCTGGGGGTTCCGTAATGCCGATGGCGAGATTGTCGGCATGGAGGTGGATATCGCCAGGTTGGCAGCAGAAAAAATGGGCGTGGAGCTTGAATTGGTCGCGGTGCAGTCGTCCAATCGTATGCAGTTTCTGGAGCAGGGCAAGACTGACCTGTCGATCGCAACGATGTCGGACCGCCCCGATCGCCGCAAAATTGTTGGCATCATTCATCCGAACCACTATACCTCCGGCACCAATATCATGTCGCCCAGGGCGCTGGGATTCAAAAGCTGGGAAGACTTGCGCGGGAAAAATGTCTGCGGCAAACAGGGCGCTTTCTACAATAAGGTCGTGACCGAGCGTTACGGTGTCAATGTGATTGCCTTTACCGGAAACGCCGAAGCCAAACAGGCTCTGCGTGATAAAAAATGCGTCGCCTGGGTTTATGATGACTCATCGATCGGTTCCGATCTGGCGTCCGGAAACTTTGATGATTTCGAAATGCCTCTCAACTCGGAAGATGACAATCCCTGGGGAATTGCTGTACCGCTGGCCGAACGTGACTGCATATTCGGCAACTTCATGTCGGGTCTTGTCTTCAATATGCACCAGACCGGCCAACTGATTGAACTGGAAAAAGCCTGGGGTATTCAGGCGACCCAATATCTGGTTGACAAAAAAGATCAATATGCCGACTGGCTTGCTGAATAACCCCCGGTAAACGGGCAGAACGGGGCGCGGGCAAACGGCGCCCCGTTTTCGCTTGTGCGAGGTGAGTGGATTGCTTGAGGTCATCACAGAGTTCTTTATCCGGTTCGCCGAACAACATCCGCGCTGGAATTTCATATTCTTCTATGACCCCCGCCAGTGGAACCGCATCGTCAGCGGTTTCCAGTATACCGTATGGTTATCGGCTGCCTGTCTGGTCTTTTCGGTCGCTATCGGCGTGATCGGGGCGTGGTTGCAAGGCGCCCGTAACTTCCTGGTGCGGAGTCTTGTGCAGGGCTATATCCAGTTTTTCCGTAATACCCCGCCCTTCATTCAGCTTCTGTTCTTCTATTTTGCGCTGGGTCAATTCACTCCAACGGTTACGGGCGCCGACGGCTGGACTGAAACTCCACTGATATCCAGTGTTGGCTGGGCCATTATTTCGCTGTCTTTCTTTGCCGGAGCATTCAATGTGGAAATATTCCGCGCCGGAATCGAGGCGGTGCCGGAATCCACCGTTGAAGCGGCGGAATCCCTGGGGTTTTCGAGATTACAGACGTATTCGAATGTGGTTCTGCCTTTGGCGTTCCGGGTTTCCTTGCCGGCGCTTGGCAATAATCTCGTCAACCTCGTGAAAACGACAACCCAGGCGATTGGAATCGCGGTGCCGGAACTGCTATACCAGTGTGTCGGCATCTGGAACGATTTTCCCAGCGCCCTTTATCCGACCATGCTGGTTTTGTTCGTCTCGTTCGTATGTCTGGTAGGCTTGCTGGTATTTGCCATGGGCAGATGGGAGCGGGCCATGAAAATACCCGGTTATGGGGTATGACGTGCTGAATCACAGCATTCCCGGCGTCCATTCCCGGGGCGGCACGGACCTGCCGGTGTTGAAGGCGGTGGACTGGTCCCGAGTTCATGACCCGCTGGGTTTTTCGCGCTGGCTTGCCTCCATGCCCTTTTATTTCTGGCTGATCCTCGTCCTGATCGTATTGCTCTGGCCATGGGTAGCGCTGGCGCAGTCCCGATATACCTACGGAGAAGCCTTCGATGCGCTGTTGAAGTGGCTGCCATTTCTCGTTACCAGGGGATTTTTGTTCAACGTCCTGATTTCGCTGATTACGATGACGATTGCCACGGTTGCCGGAGTGGTTTTGGGTCTTGCCCAGATTTCTCCGCGGCGCCTGATCAGATGGCCGGCGAAGTTCATTACCCAGACATTCCGTAACTCTCCCTGGCTGGTGATTTTGTTTATTGTGTTGCTGGTTCTGCCATTCGAGGTCGTCATTGGCGGCGTCGTCATTCGTATCCCGGACTGGATGAAGGCGATATTCGGACTCTCGTTGCCGGTAATGGCAAATATTTCCGAGATTGTACGCGGTGGTGTCCTGTCTGTGCCAGGCGGTCAATGGGAGGCGGCGGAGTCGCTCGCCTGCACGCGCCATCAAACATTATGGAAAATCATCCTGCCACAGTGTTTCAAGCGCATGATCCCGCCCTGGATGAACTGGTATGCGATACTGACCATGGCCACCCCGCTGGTGTCATTGCTTGGCGTGGAAGAACTGATTACGCTTTCACGCCAGGCCATGGAAGCGGAAAACAATCACCCGGAGTTGCTGGCGCCGTTTTACACTTTTGCATTGCTCATATTTTTCGCTTACTGTTACCCGATTGCCCGAGCAACGATCGCGCTGGAACGCAAGTATGCCGTCAGGTTCTGATATTCGACTATGACCGAAGCTGGTAAATGGACTCCTGATCAGCCGATTGTTTCAATTCGCGATGTACACAAGTCCTTTGGCGCCCTTGAGGTGCTGAAGGGGATCAGCATGGATGTCATGAAAGGAGAGGTGGTCTGCATTATCGGCCCGTCAGGGTCGGGCAAATCGACCCTGATTCGCTGTATCAATGCACTGAATACGATACAGAGCGGCTCCATTTTAGTCGAAGGGCAGGAGGTGCATGCCCCTGATCTTGACAAACTGGAGTTGCGAAAAAAAGTGGGCATGGTTTTCCAGCAGTACAACCTGTTTCCCCACAAGACCGCTCTGGAAAATGTCATGATGGCGCCGTTGATGGTGCTCAAACAGGACAGAAAAGAGGTGGAAATCCGGGCCAGGGATCTGGTCAGGAAAGTGCGGCTGGAAGGCAAGGAAGACAGCTATCCCGGAGAATTGTCAGGAGGGCAGCAACAGCGGGTAGCGATCGCCCGGTCATTGGCCATGAATCCCGATGTGATGTTGTTTGATGAGGTTACAGCTGCGCTGGATCCCGAAACGGTGAAAGAAGTGCTGGTAACAATCAAGGATCTCGCCGCCGAAGGTATGACCTGTATCCTCGTCACCCATGAGATGGGATTCGCCCGTGAAGTCGCCGACCATATCTACTTTACCGACCGCGGCGTCATCGTGGAACACGGGACGCCGTCCACTTTTTTCAGCGATGCCAACGATCCCCGCACGCGGGAGTTCCTGAGCCAGATTCTGTGACCGCGTCAGTCGTCTCCGCCAATGAAGTCCTGGCCGACTGTAAAGTCGAATATACGGTCAAGCTGAAACTCGCCGATCAAGCGGTCTACGGCTTTCTGGCCATGTTCCCTGGCCACTTCGGTCAATATCAGTTGCGCCGAATGACGATTGTAGGAGCCGCCAAAGTCGGCCTGTACCTTGAGCAGTTGGCGCGCCTTGTCGAGGGTCATCTTCAGGCCGGCTACAGATTGAAGTCCGCTTTCAGTTTTTTCGCGACCGGACGGTTCCGCAAGCGCACGTAATCGGGCAGACCGTTTCTATAGGGCGGGTAGTCTTCCCCCTGTATGAGCGGCAGCAGATAATCGCGGCATTCGCGGGTGATGCCGAAGCCGTCTGCGCTGATAAAGTTTTGCGGCATCTTTTTCTCCACATTGGCAACTTGCCCAAGGTCCGTTTTCCCGATTTCCCAGCGATAGGGGTGGTTGCTCACGCGAACGATTGTCGGCATAACCGCATTTTCTCCGTTGAGCGCCAGTTCGACCGCAGCCTTGCCCAACTCGCAGGCCTGGTCAACATCGGTTTTCGAAGCGATGTGGCGGGCAGAGCGTTGCAGATAATCTGCAACAGCCCAGTGGCATTTGTAGCCCAGACGCTGTTTCACCCTGTCCGCGATCACCGGAGCGACGCCGCCGAGCTGGGCGTGGCCGAAAGCGTCAACCCGTCCCTGCTCCGACAGGAAGCGGCCGTCGGCATCGCTGACTCCTTCCGATACGACGATTGATACATATCCGTATTTTTCAACCCGGCGTTTGACTTCGGCCACGAACTTTTCGCGGTCAAAGGGAATTTCGGGAAACAGGACGATAACAGGTATCGGGGTCTCGCTGTCGGATGCCAGGGCGCCGGCGGCCGCGATCCAGCCGGCATGGCGGCCCATCACTTCCAGCACGAAAACCCGCGTTGACGTCCTCGCCATAGACGCCACGTCAAAGCTGGCCTCGCGCGTGGAGGCGGCGATGTATTTTGCCACCGAACCGAAGCCCGGGCAATTATCGGTGATCGGCAGATCGTTATCCACGGTCTTGGGGATATGAATGGCCCGGAGCGGATAATTCAGGCGTTCGGACAACGCGGAAATCTTCAGGCAGGTATCCGCCGAATCCCCGCCGCCGTTATAGAAAAAATATGCGATCCGGTGCGCTTTGAACACTTCGATCAGACGCTCATAATGCTGCCGGTTTTCTTGCAGGCTGCCCAGTTTATAGCGGCAAGAACCGAATGCCGCGGCCGGAGTATGGCGCAGTCGGGCGATGTATTCGTCCGATTCTTGCGAGGTATCGATCAGATCTTCGGTCAGCGCCCCGATAATGCCGTTGCGACCGGCATAGACATTGCCAATCCGCTCCCTGTTCTTGCGCGCGCTCTCAATCACTGCGCCCGCCGAGGCATTGATCACAGCGGTCACGCCGCCCGATTGCGCGTAGAATGCGTTTTTCGCCGTTTTCATTTTGTAACGACGCCCGCACGCTCGCGCTCGTGGTCGGACTGGGTTTGCAGGACGGCGGCCACGCATTCATCCAGCTCGCTGAATTCCTCAATGCCGGTGCCGTACTGCTCATGCGGCGTATAAAAAAACTGCGATCTGAAGCGAAAAAAACCGGTCTTGAACACAACAAAACTGGCGCCCCGCTCATGCCAGAAAACGGTGGGGCAGGAGGTCGTTTTTTCGGGATTATCCTTATCCAGACCGAGGTCGCAATCAGCCAGCTGTATTTCCACATCCTTCCTGTAGCGCTGGGTCAGCATTTCGCGGATGCCGTGCAGCTCGACGTCGGTAAATTCGGGGATAGGTTGCATGGGTAGCCGTCTTGTATCAGATGCCGCACATTCTACAGTATTTGTGCGGTTGTTGTCGGGGTTCCAGGGTTCAGGCTCATGTTCCATTGGAAATTTCCCCGTTTGACATTTTCCGGCGCTTGTCTATATTTCAGTATTGAAACAATAGGGTAAAAACATGAGCAAGGTGAAGTACAAAGAGCTTGCGGGCCGGGGCGCAGTCGTAATGCGCGCGGTCGAGAAGGCGGTTGTCACTCCCGCCCGTTCAGACGATGAAGCGCGGTGGGTTGTGGCCAAGGATTGCCGGAAGGTCATGCCGAACATGCAGAAGAACAGCGTCTCCCTGATTGTGACGGATCCGCCCTATTTCATCGACGGTATGGGCGACGAATGGAATCACGGCGCATTGGAGCGGCGGACGCGTTCGTTTGGCGTCGTGAAGTCGCTGCCCATCGGCATGAAATTCGATCGCAGCCAGGGGCCGCGCCTGCAAGAGTTCATGCGCCCGATTGCGGAGCAATGGCTACGTATCATTCGGCCCGGCGGCTTCGCCCTTTGCTTCTCACAGAACCGCTTGGTGCATCACGCCGCTATGGCTATTGAGGCGGCCGGGTTCGAGATACGCGACATTCTGGCATGGAGGTATGAGGGACAGGCGAAGGCATTCAGCCAAGAGCATTTCATCCGCAAGCGGAACATTCCGCAGGCGGAGAAGGATCGGCTTATAGCGAAACTGGCGGGCCGGAAGACGCCGCAGTTGAAGCCGCAATTCGAGATGATCGTTATGGCGCAGGCGCCTCGAGACGGTACGTTCGTGGACAATTGGGACTGCTGGGAAACTGGCCTGATTGACCCGCGTTGGCCGGTAATTGAGCCGGACCGCTTTCCTGGCACGGTCATTCCGGCGAAGAAACCGCGCGAGCGGCACGGGCATATGACGACCAAGCCGGTGGATTTGCTCCAGCACTTGATCCGTCTCTTTTCGCCGGAGGGCGCGGTCGTCTTCGACCCGTTCGCCGGTTCAGGTTCCACCGGCGTTGCCGCCAGAATGGAGGGGCGCGGCTTCATCGGCGTGGAGATTGACGCGGACATGGCGCGGTCCGCCGAAAGGCGCATTGAGAGCGCCCGCTAATGCCTCTCCCGACGCCGGACGAATTGCAGGACGCATGGACACGCTTGCGGGCAATTCATAGGGAGTATCTGGCCGTCCACGAAGTTGTTATCCCGCAAGTAGAATGCTATGCACACAAGACGAAAGCAGTCTGGCTTGCCGTTCTTTGGCACTATGAGGGCCGGGAGGTCCACAAAGACGAAATATCGGCAGTCGTGCGCCGTGACATAAACGGCGCCGCGGCCGATCAGCAAGTCCGCCACCTAAAGCGCTATGGCTGGGATATAGGGCCGAAGCCCGGCAGGCACAAGCTCAACCCCTATGAGCCGTCGCAAGAGTTCCTGAACATCAATGCGCGCAAGCGTATGCGGCTCACCGCTGGCAATTTTGACGTCATCAAACAGGCGTTCGGGGGGCGTTGCGCGACTTGCGGCGCACGGGAAGGGCAGCCGGACCCGCGCTATGACCGGGACCCCGTGCATCTGCAGCAGGGACACCGCGATCCGCATCTGGCGGGCGACAACCCCGACAACATCATTCCGCAATGCCAGTTCTGCAATCGCTCCTACAAGAGCGATTTCGTGTTCGACGAAAAAGGCCGCGTTCATGCAGTAGCGAGCGTTCAGCCGGTGTACCGCGCAAACGCGAACGTGCAACGGCTCATTTTCGATTGGTTGGCCAAGCACTTGGGAGAACGCCGATGACGGAGAAGCGGGAGTCGCGCGAGGTTCTCGGATCGTGCATAACGACTACCAGCCGCGCAAGGCGCAGTTGGAGACCGACGCGCGGATTGAGGCAAATTTCGAGAAAGCTGGTTGACGTGCTTGCGCGCCCGTGTACATCCGCCATGTCGTCCTCGTCGGACCAAATGGTTCCGGCAAGTCCTCGGTGTTCGACTCGTTTCTTTTGAAGGCTGACGCTACTTTCTCAAATTGCGGCCTTTACGATCATACCAGGTAGCATTACTACGAGCGGATTATGTCCGGGTTTCAGCCACATGCCTCCGCGTTCACCCGCAGATATTCGTTGATGAATCTATCGGTGTGTTCTGCTACGCTTTGCAAGATGTATCCAGCATCGCCGCCGTGAGTTCCTGTGAATCCAGATTCCCATGTTGAGGCGACACCCTGCAAAATTCCGCTGTTCGCTTCCCTATACACGAGAAAATTAAGGGATAATCCTATACTGAAAGAACGACCCACAACGGCGACATTGACATAAAGATACGTTTTATCTTCGGTGTAAATCCTGGCCCCTCTCAGGCGGGATTCCACTGTTGTTTGTATCCTTTCTTCTGTCAGTCCTATTTCTCCCGCGTCATCATGTAGTCTCTCTACAACCAGATCGATCGGCTCACAGTCATTCCATAGCCGGAATTTTCCATAATCGGAAACTTCTTCCGCTTGTGAAACGGGAATTACGAAAAGCAACGCGATCATAAAACCCACTGCCCGGGTATTTACCGCGAAAAACTCAGATGTGGAAGGCTTCATGGTACACGTGCCTGTTGTTGGTCATTCATTCAGAATTATTTATTTTGCCGTTGGCATTGGGTTTTGGTCGCATCATCGGGTAATCAATTTTTGTTTCAAGGACCGCTAATTTTTCCCGAATATCGCGTGCTTCTTCATTGAATCCGTCCATTTTGTTCGTCAGCCTTGAAAACTGGAAAAGCCGATTGCGAACAGAGTTACTACTATCCCAAACATCCATTTGTAGTTTTCAGACCTGTCTTTGTTTCTTTATCTCTTTCATCCCGAGGTTCTTTTTCAGTCTCCAAATTCTGCAGCCGATCTTCTATGCAGGATAGAACCGGGTTGTCACCCTGCAACAACGGTGAATTTTCATTGAAGATACTTTACTTCATCCTTGTTCATTTGCAAATTCCTTTCTCTTTATCAGCGACTCGCGCAGGCCACCACTCCGCAGCCTCATATACTTCCTTCTCTTGCCCATCTTGATTGTCGCACTGCAACTGAGTACTATACTAAAAACCGTTTTTAATTTTTGTGAGGAAGGCAACAACTTGCCCCGAGAACTCGAAAAAGCTGCACATATGATCCTGGTCGATATCTGCGGCCACCCCATCCCGACCCCGACATGGTTGTTGCGGCCAGGACGCATCGAATGCCGCGGCCAGTGGTCGCTGGTCTGCGATATCTACAATGCGCTTACTGGGCTTGTCCTGCCCGACATCATGCCTCCCCGCGAAAGCAGAAGGGTGGACGGAGTCTTTTATTTCGAGGGCCGATCCTTCATCTTCGAACTGGACGAGAAGCAACATTTCAACGAGTTCCGCGCGAAAACGCTCCGTCTTTATCCTCAAGATTTGCGTCTGGCATTTTCTTCCGACCAATGGATAGGGCATTGCCTGAAGAAAGGCAAACTTGAGGGGGGAGGATTCGCAAAGCCCAAGCCTCCCTTGCTTCCCGGCGCTAACGGACGCCATCGCCAGCGTGCCTTCCGTGACGCATTGGCGGACGTCCTTCCGTCGGAATATGGTTTCGCTCCTACACTGCGTCTGGCGGATTTCGAGGTCCGTGACTGGATATTCGGGTTTGACGCCGCAGACCGAATGAGCAAACTGCTCGCCGACAGGCTGAACCCCTGTTGATTGATCCGGGTATTTTCTACTTGTCCGTATCAGTGAGGGGTGATCAGCCGACGGGAATTTTTGCGTTTTCATTGTCCGGACCAGTGGACTGGAGCCGGTGCAGCAGCGCCATGATCCGTTCATCACCTGACGCAACGGCATGATCCTGAGCCGTCCAGCCATCGTTGTCGCGAAATTCTATGGACTGTAATGCTTGCGGCAAGCTGCCTTCCGTTTGCGCCAGGCGCTCAACCACCGGCGCCATGCCCAGTTCGACCGCGAGAATCAGCGGCGTGCGTCCGCGTATGTCCGTAGCCTGAAGCAGTTTTGCCCGTTCCCCGTCATCCCGGCAGCGTTGCACGGCCCGGTCAATGTCTTGCGGGCCTGCCCTGAGTACCGCTTCATGCAGTGGACTCGGAGGCCGCATGGCCCGCGCGGCGACATGGCTACCCAGGGAAGGGATCGGACAGACGTAGTTGAATTCATCGGCCTTCTGGATAACCCCGGCATGCAGCATGGCGGCAAAGGCTTGTTCGGCGGTCATCCCTTCGGGCAAGGAATCGTGAACGGAACCTTCGGAGATTCGCTCCTGGTGCGCTCTTGCGATGGTCTCTACAACATCCATCTTGCCCATGCCGTCATAGCGGTTTATTTCCTCAAGAACTATAGATACCAGCGCATATCGTCCTTCCAGTACCCCCTGCATACGCCGTTCATACCAGGCGCACCGCAGTCTGTGCGCCCGCATGCGTACGATATCCAGGTCAACCGCGTGCGGCCGCCAGTCCTTGTCGCGGATTTCCTGACACAACGCAATCAGGAAATTCTTGCAGTGCATCGGCCAGCCCTGACTGTCGCGGCGAAGCGCCTTGCCCCAACAGTCGATAACAGCTTGTGACGGCCTTGCCGAGGACAGAAGCGCTTCCACGAACCGCGTCATCAGTTCATTCATCTCATCATCGCAAAATCCCGGCAGGGTCAGTTCCGACCCCAGGGCAAGGCGCGTCAGTCCCGCAGCCTGCAACAAGTCGGCGCTGTTGGCAAGACCACCGTAAATCGGAAATACCGGCGCGCCATGTTCCCCCGTGTGCAGTAACCGAATGTTCTTCGTCAGGTTCGTCTGCGGGTGCAGATCAGCTCCGAGCAGTACTGACTGAATCTCGTCGAACAGCAAAATGATCGGTGTGAGTGGTTTTTCGTCTGCTTGCGAAGAATTCATGCCGACAGTGACATCGGCCATAGCGGGCAGACTTAACGAGAACGACCGGAAGCGCGCCAGGGTTTGCTGGATACCGGAATGCTCGCCTGCCTTCCTAGAGACGATTGCAAGCAATTCGGCCATGGGTAATTCCAGTGAAACGGCGGCAAGGCGGATGGCCGCAGGTTTTCCTTTTCCTCCCGGCGGCCAGTCTTCGGCGATCTTCTCAAGCAGAGCGGATTTACCGGCGCCGGGGGCGCCCTGGATAACGGTGGTCAGGTCGATACCGGGGGCGGCGCTATCCCGCCTTCTCATGAGCCTGTTGACGCAAGCCTGCACATGAGCCAGTTCTGCCTTGCGTCCGATAAAGATTGCGGCTTTACCCCGGTCCTTGTCCTCAATAAATTCCTCAAGCGCGGTGCGTTGTTCCTTGCGCAGCGGTTTGCCGTTGTTTTGCATGGTTTCAGTGTACCCCGGACGGTCTGCTTGCGCAATAATCGACTGTCGGCCCTTGAAATTCCATGGTTGGGCGTTCCGCGTCCCTGGTATCCCCCCACCGAACCAGCTTTCGCCTTTGGCTCGGCTTCTTCGACTCCCCCTCAAGGGGGAGTGATGGCTGCAGGCGCCCACGGGAGGGCCTGCGCTTCATGGAATTACGGTGTTTGAATCAGGGCGGTGATACTCCACCGGGGTCAGTAAAATGATTCTTCTCCGTCAGGTCGGGTTTTGAAGCGTTTGTGTGACCAGAAGTATTGGGCGGGCGCATTGGCGATCAGGTCTTCGATGGCCCGGTTCATGGTGTCGGCGTCCCGCAGCGCATCGCCGCAAGGGTAATCCCTGAGCGGAGGGTGAAAAATAATCTCTATGCCTGCCCCGGAATTTTTGATTCGGGCCATGCAGGGAATTACTTTTGCCCGGGTTATGCCGGCAATCCTGTTCAGGGACGGCAAGGTGGCCGTGCGAATACCGTAAAAGGATGCGAATACTCCCCGTTTCCGACCGGGATCCTGATCGGGCAGATAATAAAACGGGACGCCGTTGCGCACGGACTTGACAAGACTGCCGGAGACTCCCCTGGAACTGTACATGGTATCGCCAAAGCGGGAGCGGCGTTGCAGCATGAACTGTTCCATGAACGGGTTTTTGTGTTTCTGGTAAATGCTCACCATGTTCAGCTGGCTGAACAGCAGTCCGCCAAGAAATTCCAGACAACAAAAATGCGGAGCCAGCAGGATAATGTTTTCACCCTTTGCCAGATGGTCATCAAGAACCGCCCGGTTTCTGAATGAGGTAACAGCAGCCAGGCGTTCTTTGGGCGCCCACCATGCCCACGATATCAATAAAAAACCGGTCGCCATGGCATGGAAATGCGCTCTTGCAAGGTTTCTGATACTGTTTTCCGCAAGGTCGGGGAAACAAAGCCCGAGATTGATCGTGGTGATGCGGCGCCTTGACCGGTAAAGCCGAAAGGCGATCTCGCCGATCACCATGCCGACCGCATGCACTACCCTGAACGAGACAAGACTGAAAAGCCACAGCAGTCCCAGGGATATCCGGATCGGCAGGTTGCGGATGGACGGAGGCACGGACAAGAACCGTTATTCAGAAGGTGCGCAGGTTAAGGGCGTGCAACGGATTTATTATCGATCAAACCCTGTTTCAGCCTTAAACAACGCTGCATGAAGTGTTAAAATCCGTGTACCTTGCCTTGAGTTGCAGTCCCGACATTTTACATCAATTATTGAGGGGTATCCTGTCGTTTATGAATGATTTGTTGATACTTTTGTCAACAGACAGGGTTGTGTTCGCCAGATGATCGATCCGATTCCACTCACCCTTGAAATGGGTGTGGTCATGGTCATTCTGCTGTTGACCATGTATCTGTTTGCGTTTGAGGTGGTCAGGGTGGATGTGGCCGCCATATCCGTCATGGTTCTGATCGGACTCACGGCGCTTGTTCCCGGTTACGACGGGCTGGTTGCAGTCGATCAGCTGTTCAGCGGCTACTCCAGTAACGCGGTGATTTCGATCATAGCGGTCATGATTATCGGGGCCGGGCTGGACCGCACCGGCATTATGGGGCAGCTGGCGTCCAAAATTCTGAAAATCGGCGGCAGCACGGAAGGCCGCGTGATCCTGATTATTTCCAGTGTGGTCGGAGCCGCTTCCAGTTTTCTGCAGAACATCGGCGCTGCCGCGTTGTTTTTGCCGGTCATCAACCGTATCGCGAGAAGAGGGAATCTGCCGATTTCACGGCTGCTCATGCCAATGGGCTTTTGCGCCATCCTCGGCGGAACGATCACGATGGTGGGATCGAGCCCGCTGATCCTGCTCAATGATCTGATTGCCAACTCAATAGCGGAGTCGGGCCGTCCCGGTGATATGTACCAGTTTGGTCTTTTTGCCGTGGCGCCTGTCGGTATCGCATTGCTTGCTTGCGGTGTCTGTTATTTTATATTCCTGGGTCGATTCGTTTTGCCCGTGATCAAGGACAAGCCCGGCGAGTCCGGCAACATGCTGAAATATTTCCGCGATGTGTATGGCATAGAAGGGGAGGTCTATGAGTGTGCTGTCATGAGGGGCAGTCCGCTTATTGCCACGACGCTGTCGGAAATTGATGCCGCCGGAAGGGCCGGGTGGATCATTGCCATGAAAACCGGAAACGAGACTGTGGTGGCGCCAAGAGGGGATTCTGAAATCCGCGCGGACAGTGAAATTGCCATCATGGGGCGCAGGGACGCGGTGTACCGGTTCGCCGGGGAAAACGGACTTGAAATCAAACATCAGACGGATGTGTTTGCCGAGTTGTTGAGTCCCGGCATTTCGGGGATTGCTGAAGTCGTTATTCCGCCGGATTCCTCGCTAATCGGTAAAACCGCGCGGGAAATCTCGCTGCGCAGGCATTACGGGGCCACGATATTGACCGTTTTCCGGGTTGATGATGTGATTGATACCGGCATTGGGGAACTGGCTTTACAGGCCGGGGATACCCTGGTTCTGCATATCAAGTGGGAAAACCTGGGCGCCATTGCCGACAATAACGACTATGTTGTGGTAACCGACTTTCCGCGTGAAAACCTGCGCCCCGAAAAGCTCAAATATGCCTGCGGATTTTTTGCCCTCACCCTGTTTCTCGTTATTTTCACCGATATCCGTTTGTCGGCAGCGTTGATGACTGGCGCGGTCGGCATGATTCTGTGCGGCGTGATTAATATCGAGGAGGCTTATCGGTCAATAGGCTGGCAGAGCGTATTTTTGCTCGCCAGCCTGATACCGCTTGGCATCGCGGTGGAAAACAGCGGCACCGCGGCCTGGGTTGCCCAGCAGGTGCTTTACTATCTGGGGGATGTACCGGTCTGGGCGCTGCAAACGGTACTGGCGGTCATGGCAACGATATTTACCCTGGTCATGTCCAATGTCGGCGCGACTGTACTTTTGGTTCCTCTGGCCATCAATATAGCCATTGGGGTAGGCGCCAATCCATCCGTATTCGCATTGACCGTAGCCCTTGCGACCTCGAACTCCTTTCTGATCCCCACCCATCAGGTCAACGCGCTGATCATGGGCCCCGGAGGGTATCAGGTCATGGACTTTATCAAGGCCGGGGGCATCATGACCGTGATGTTTATCGCTGTCGTGGTCTCAATGCTCAACTGGCTTTATATGTAGGTCTTTTGCAGCCACTTGCCTGCTGTCCGCTTGCGGGACGGGAGATGGAGGATACGCCGGCAGGCTGCCCCCCCCCCCCCCCCCCACCCACCGAATCAGCTTTCGCCTGCGGCTCGGCTTCTTCGACTCCCCCTCAAGGGGGGAGTGATGAGTTCAGGAGGGTTTTACAATCGCGCAGTGTTCGCGGAGAGCGCTGCAAGGAGACATTCGGCCTCAAGGGGGAGTGACGGGCGCGGGGTTTTGCAGTCCGGCCCTGCGTGGAACCGGCTACCTGCCCGGTGAGGGCGCCTGTACATTCAGTTTTCGTTTCCAGATTTCGGGGGCGGTATGATGAACCGATTGTCCGTTGCTGTCGACGGCGACGGTGACCGGCATCTCCTCTACTTCGAATTCATGGATTGCTTCCATACCCAGATCCTCGAACGCCACTACGCGGGCCGACTTGATCGCTTTGGAAACCAGATAGGCGGCGCCACCGACCGCGATCAGGTAGACCGAGCGATGTTCCCTGATTTTGCGCACCGTCTCCAGCCCTCTTTCCGCTTTGCCGATCATTCCCAGTATGCCCATCTTGTCAAGCATCAGATCGGAAAACTTGTCCATCCTGGTTGCGGTGGTGGGGCCGGCCGGGCCAACCACCTCATCGCCTGTAGCGTCGACCGGGCCGACGTAGTAGATGAATTTGCCGGCAAAATCGACATTATTCGGCAGGGGCTTGCCCTGCTCATGGTATTCGGCAATTCTTTTGTGAGCCGCATCCCTGCCGGTCAGGATTTTACCCGACAACAGCAGGGTCTGCCCCGGCTGCCATTTCCTGATGTCTTCCCGAGTGACCCGGTCGAGATTGACTGAAATAGTATCGTCATTTTTTTCTATGGCGATGTCCGGCCAGTCGGACAGCGCCGGCGGCTCCAGCCTGGCCGGGCCGGAACCATCCAGTACGAAACGGGCATGGCGGGTAGCGGCACAATTCGGAATCATCGCTACCGGCAGTGAAGCGGCATGGGTCGGGTATTCTTTCACCTTCACATCAAGTACCGTAGTTACCCCGCCGAGACCCTGGGCGCCGATTCCGAGGCGGTTTATCTTGTCGAACAACTCCAGTCGCAGTTCCTCGGTGCGGTTCGACGGCCCCCTGTCAATCAGATGCTGGATGTCAATGTGCTCCATCAGTGATTCCTTCGCCATCACCATGGCTTTCTCGGCGCTGCCGCCGAGTCCGATGCCGAGAATCCCCGGCGGGCACCATCCCGCCCCGATTTTCGGAACCGTTTCCAATGCCCAGTCGACGATACTGTCACTCGGGTTCAGGATGGTGAATCTGGATTTGTTTTCAGAGCCGCCGCCCTTGGCGGAAACGGCCACCTCAAGGGTATTACCCGGAACTATTTCAGTATGAATCACGGCCGGAGTATTATCCCGTGTGTTTTTGCGGGCGCCGAACGGGGGCGAGACGATGGACGCGCGCAAGGGGTTGTCGGCATGCAGCCAGGCTTGGCGTACGCCCTCGTTGATCATGTCATGCAGCGATAATTGCGTGTCCCAGCGAATATCCATACCGACCTTCAGGAATATCACGACAATCCCGGTATCCTGGCAAATCGGTCGTCTGCCCTGGGCGCACAGTCTGGAGTTGACCAGTATCTGGGAGATCGCGTTTTTGGCCGCTTGCGATTGTTCGCGCAGCCAGGCCTTGTACATCGCTTTCACGAAATCCGGGGAGTGGTAAAAGGAAATATACTGAAGCGCGTCCGCTACACTGCGGATGAGGTCGTCTTGTCTGATTACGGTCATCGGGTTTTTGGGCAAGCTGGCTCGTTATGCGCCGCCGCTCGGGGAATTTTCACAATCCTGATGACGCCGGGGTTGGGGTTGTACGGGTCCACCACAACTGCTTCCGGCTCCGGCGGTACAGCCATAGCAATGGCTGCCAACGGCGATCAATTGATTCTGCAATTGCCGCATATCGATATCCCACAGAAGCTTTTTGCCCGTTGCCAACAGCGCCAACCCGAGCATCTGGTTGAAATCGCAGTCATACACATAGCCCTGCCAGTCGACGCTGATCAGATTGCGGCACATCAGCGCTGGTATTGTGGCAGGGTTGAAATTGTCTGCCAAGAGCCGCTCGTAGCTTTCAAGCTGCCCGGTTCTTCGCAAAAAATGCCTGAACCGGTTGATCGTCAGCAGATTATTGAATTCAATGCCGAAATCCTGTTGCAGCCGGGTTTTATAATCCAGTTGCAAGCCGGCCTGGTCCGGGGGCAACTGCGGCCCGACCGGATTATAGACCAGTACCTTCGGTTCGTGTTTCCCATGCTCGGGATTCAACTCGACAACCGGTTTGTCGAGCAGTTTTGCAAGAGCGCCGATCGTGATTTCTCCTCCGGGCGGGCATTGGTTGATTTCCGCTTTGTTGCGCTCTATGGCTTCGGCATACTCCCTGCAGCGGGGATAGCCGCACAATGTACATTGTGTTTGCGGAAGGCGCTGGTCGGTGTGGTCGACCAGCGCCTGGTTCGATGTGGCAGTCATTACAGGCTGTGGCGGGTTCCCGCTGGCATCCGGTATGTCGCAGCTATATTTAGTGTATTGTATGATTATATTTACTGAAGTAAATGCGGGCAGTCAATATAATGCCCCGGTACGTCATTATTCATGAAGGGTGCGATGAAAGAGCGCTTTATTGTCTTCCTGATGCAGGGTACGCGGCCTCTGCGAATTCTGATTTTCGGGGGTATTTTTCTGGCTTGGCTGGTAATGATTTTGCTCGCCTGGCTGTTCAACATCAAGACCGATATCGGCGGCGATGTCGTGGCCGCGAATATTGTGTTGATCGTTATATCGCTGTTAATCGGTTTCGGGGCCGCTTTTTGGATTTTCCGGTTACTCGAAAACGCCAAATATGAGCGTGGTCCCGCAAACAGGCCTTGACCGGGGGCAGGTGGGCGCGGCGTTGCGGCCAGGGCCGGCAACCCTTGTTTCCGTGCGCAGGCCCCCGGTATTGCGAGCTTTTCCGGTGAATCTGCCAGTTCCTTGTCAGGAAATCCAGGGTACTGTGGTGAGAGCCGGGAGTGTCGCCGCCCGGGACCACTGTAGAAAAGAGGCGGGGAGTACGGGAATTTTGCTGTCGGCAGATTTGCGGGGCGGCGCTGTATCGCTTTTTCGCGTTTGCGAGCGCCAATTCGTAGCCAATTCTATAAATGCCGCACAAGCCGGGTTGGTATAGCCGTAGCGGTGCCAGACCAGGCTGACGGCGTGTTGCGGCAGCTCGATCTCCAGTTTTATCGGGTGCAGATTATTCCGGTTATCAATAATGCTCTTTGGCAGGATGGTCGCAAGCCTGCCGGATTCTACAAGCTCAAAAATGACACTGACCGAGTTGGTTTCGATTGCAATCTGTGGACTGATCGAATGCTTTTTGCAGTATCCATCAATGTGCTGGCGCAGGGCGAAGTTCTGGTTGAGCAACACCATTGGAAGGGGTGAGTCGGTTTGCGGCGCCTCGCCCCGGGCAAACTTTGCAAGCGGGTGCTTGTCGCCCACGGCCAGGAACAGCGATTCGTTGAACATGATGCGGGTCTCGAATTCCTGGACGGGCATATTCTTCGCATCGGGTTTGGTGAACGCGATGCCGATGTCGACCGTGTTTTCGGTAACGGACTGTTCGAGGTATTCCTGGGACATCTCGAAGGTCGACAGGATAATTCCGGGATGCTGATGGTGGAAGTTGTCGATCAGTCCGTAGATACTGTCGTCACAAGATGGCAGTCCACAGGGCGAGGCATCGGATATGAATCGCGGCGAGGAAGGAGTTGGCATTCCTGGTATAACGGGTGGCGATGCCCCGCCAGCGCTTGAGATGCAGAAAAGCATTCTCCACCAGATGCCGCAGACGGTAGAGATACCGGTCATGCTGCCGCAGCTCCCGACGATTGCGCTTCGACGGAATCACCGGCTCCATCCCCCGCTCGGCGCAGTACGCCACAATGGCATCGGTGTCATAAGCCCGATCCGCCAACAGGACGCCCGCATCAATCCCCTTGATCAAGAGGTCAGCCTGGCGACAATCAGCGGCGGTACCTTCCGTAACAACGGCTCGGACCGGCATACCATGCGCATCCACGACCAGATGCAGTTTCGTGTTAAGCCCCCTTTTGTGCGATCCATCGCCTGATTTCCGCCCCGCGCTCCAGTCCCATGAGGAGGCGCCTTGACATAACTCGCATCTATCATCAGCCATTCGTAATCCGGTTCTTCCATGACCCGTTCCAACAACCCCTCCCAAATCCCCTTGTCCCGCCAACGGCAGAAGCGCCGATGGGTGTTCTTCCAGTCGCCGTAATCCGGTGGCAGGTCCCGCCACGGCGCCCCGGTACGAAGAATCCGGAACACTGCATTGAGAAAACGCCGATTGTCCTCGGCGACCCCTCCCCACTGGCCTCTTCGACCGGGCAGATGAGGCTCCAGCAAGGACCATACGCGGTCCGAAATATCATGTCTACGATGGGAATCAGTCATCTCAATCAACCAAAAGATTTGCTTCCCTCAATTATACCATATACTATACCTTTCTTGTGACGACAGTATCTAATGCGGCCTCGGGCAGGACGGCTGGATACCGACCGATCGGTACAAGTTGACTATGGCGGGCCATGACAATGTCTACGTCGCAGGTGATACCACAGATCTTCCGGTCAGCAAGACGGGGTCGGCAGCCCACTTTCAGGCCGAGGTCATTGCAGAGAATATCGCCTCCATGATCAAGATAGGCGCGCCGGTTACAGAATACGATGGCAAGGTGTACTGCTTTATCGAGGCCGGTTACGATAAGGCAACCTATGCAATGTTCAACTATGACTTCCCGCCCGACCTGAAAGAACCGAACAAGTCCATGCACTGGTTCAAGGTCAGTTATAACAAGATGTACTGGACCAGTGTTCGCGGGCTATTGTAAGGCAGGCATTGATGACTTCCACATCAGAAAACGAAAGTGATAACAGCCTGGAAAAGAGTCTTGAGGGATTGGCCGAGATCGGCACCGTCATCGCTGCAGCCAAGGATGCGCTTGACGATGACATGGTTGCCAGAATGGCTTCCGTTTTCCGAGGGGGTCATGTTGCTGGACCGCCTGACGCGCAATCAGGCCCTTGTCAGGTTGTTGCAGAATCTCGACCGACCGGAGAATCAGGCGTTGTTGAAAAGCCTTTCGGATGCGCTCGGCAAGACCAGTATCGAGATATCTTCTTCGGCGCCGGCGAAGGGAGGCCTCGGCAGCCTGATCAGGCAATTGAGCGATCCGGGTACGCAGGAGGGTCTGCGTATACTTGCCATGCTGGGCAGAGACACCTGGGGGGCAGGTATGCGTAAATAACGGACTAGTAGTGATGGAAGCGGGCGGCCGTATGGCAGTTGCGGAAGTTTATGATTCACGTATACGAATTTTTTGGTGACAATCCAATTATTGACTCCCTGATGCTGGATACGGAGCGCCGCTCTGCACTGCGTTCGATACGTGTCAGCAGGCCGTTGTTCCGCGCTCCTTTTATTGAGGCGGAACATATCGGCGGCACGCTTGAAGTCCATCAGTTTGCAAAGGATGACTTTTCCAGCCACTGGGCAGAGGCGAAGCTGCTGTTTACCCTGTTGGCCGGTATGGAAATCAAAATGGATTTCAATCCGGGGGTCCTTGACCGGGGGGCGCAACGGCGGGCGGAAATTCTGCAGATTCGCGACCAGGGTATCGAGTCCTCGAAGCATCTGTTCGAACAGGGTCTGTACGAGGAGTTTATCGGATGCTATGGTCCGGACTGCGCGCATATTCCAGAGGAGGCGGCGCAAATGCTGGACGAGGCGCGACGCCGGCTTGTGGACAGCCAGCCGCGGGGTTTCCGGGACACCGGTTCCGCGGCCGGCCGATAACTGCCCGGTTTTTCCTGTTCGGGAAATGCCGCAGGATCGGGGCGTCCGGGGAAATTGAAGCCTTGCCGGGTTGCCGGATTATGTAACGCCGCCGGACAAACCATGATTAGTGAATCTGAAGCATTGGCCATTGCCACACAGTACCTGCACGGGGAGTACCGGGCGTCGGGGCTGTCCGTGACCGTCACAGGGCGCAGCGTTGAACTCAAGGACGCGGATGAGGGTCTCACGATGATGGGCCTCTTCGGAAAATTCTATTCCGTGACCTTTCATTGCGAGATTCAGCCCAATGCCTTCGACCCTGACTATATCATCCTTCTTGTTGACGCCGAAACGGGGGAGACGTTCTGGCACCCCGGTGAGCACTAGCTGCCGGCGCGGCGCGCTGGATAGCCGGTTATACCGGACGGGTTGTCCCTGTGCGGCGGGCCGCAGGCGCAGGACCTGTTCCTGCGATGATTGACGACCGGTTGTGATAGAACGGGCTGCTCAAACCGGAGGCTATTTTGGTGACCGTTGCAGATCCCCATTGTCGACGTCTCCGCAGAGGTGGCCCCCCGGCCCTGTCCGCTGACCGCACTCGGCAATCTTCTTTTGAATTATCGCGTATAATACGCCGCGTTAACATCCGAGTCACCGATTTTCCGGTATCCGTAGTGAAACCCTGTTCCGTCATCGCGGTCTTCCTGTCCTGTTGTGTGGTCAGTATATCCCTTTATCCGGACCGCGCTGTCGGGCATCATCTGGTTGAGCGTTACAATCTCGATTGCAGTGAGGATTTTCCCTGTCCCGATTCATTGCGCCAGCGTATTGATTTCTGGATACAGGTGTTCAAGGATTGGGGCAAGGAGACCGCTATTTTTCATAACCCGGACCACCCTGAGCGGGTTTATTCGGTCGTCCGCACGGGTCAAGGGTGCAGCAGGAGCGTCCGCGGAAAGGTGAACAGGGAGAAAAAACGCCTGAAAACGGCGCTCTACAACGTTGCGCGCAAAATCGAATCCGGCGCCAGACTGAACTCCGAAGAGAGCCATCTGGCCGCCTTGTTCCCGGACAGGAACCCCCGCAACCTGAGACGGGCAGGAGAGAACATCCGCTGTCAAAGCGGGGTCAGGGACAGTTACATCGCGGGCCTCAAAAGATTCCAGGTATACCGTCCAATGGTGGATTCGGTTCTGGCGCAGTACAAACTGCCCTACGATATCCGTTATCTGCCTTTTGTCGAGTCCTCATATAACCCGGCCACCTATTCCCGGGCGGGCGCCGCGGGGATGTGGCAGATCATGCCGAAAACGGCAAGAACTCTGGGGCTGGAACTCAATGCCACAATGGATGAACGCCTCGATCCCGAGGCATCGACCCATGCCGCTGCGCGCTATCTCGTGGATGCCCGCAAGACCCTGACCGGCGTAGCGCGCTCAATCGACCCGAAGATCGGGAGCCGGGACATCAATCCGTTCATTATCACTTCCTATAATTACGGCGTAAACGGAATGCGCCGCGCGATCCGCCGGGTGAAGCCGGACTATATGAGGGTATTGAATGAATATAAATCGCCGGCTTTCCAGGTTGCGGTCAAAAACTTTTATTCGAGTTTCCTCGCGGCCCGATATGTCGAAAGAAATTCGGCCGCATGGTTTGGAGAGATCAGCCCCGACCGGGCCTTGCGCTATGAAACCCTGATCTTGAAGCGCGACACCTCTGCCGAGCGGATCAAGTCTGTCTTTAATGTGCGGGAGAGCAAACTGAAGCCATTGAACCCGGCATTGACGCGGTTTGTCTGGAATGGATGGCGCCTGATCCCGGCCGGCTATCGGCTCAAGCTGCCGTGGCGAGATCATGGCTACCGCTCCGCGATCGCCCTCCTCGAAACTTTGCCCGCGGAAGCGCTCGCTCCCGGAGCGGACAGTTATGTCGTGCGCAGGGGGGATACCGCATGCGGAGTGGCGCGAGCGTTGAAAGTCAATTGCCGGCAACTGATCGACATCAATCGCCTGGGGAAAAAAGCGCTGATTCGGGTCGGACAGAAACTGATCATTCCTCGCAAACTGGCAGTGCGCGACACAACCGGCGGCAAGAACCCGATTACCCGGGTTTCCGGCGCGGTCGCCCATGCCACTTATACAGTCAGGCGCGGCGACACTGCGTGCGAGATCGCCAGACGTTATGGCGTCAGGTGCCGGTCGCTGATCAGCGCCAACAATCTGGATAGAAGGGCGACTATCCGCACAGGTCAAAAGCTTACCATTCCCGGCGTTGCAAAAGACCCGAAGGTTGTGATGTTGACGGAAGATAACCGCTTTGTCGTTCGCCGCGGCGATACCGCCTGTTCCATTGCCCGCATGCTTGCGGTCAACTGTCGGGAGCTGCAACAAATCAACAAACTGGACAGCAATGCCACCATTTATCCCGGACAGAAACTGAGAGTTCCGGGGCTCGTTGTTCCCGACACCACGGAAACGGCCACCCGGCTTGCGCGCGTGGATCAAGTCATTACCGGGGCTAATCGCGCCGCGCCGGACAACGGCCGGGCGGAAAAGGTCTTCGCTAGTCCGTCCCTCGCCAACCTGCTCGACACATTGCCGGATTTGGGTGTATCGGTGAGCGAATCATCGGCAGGAGCGGTATACAGAATCCGCGTGGAGGCGGATGAAACGCTGGGACATTATGCCGACTGGCTGGGACTGGGTTCGACCCGCACGCTGCGCAAACTGAACAATACGACTGCCGGACGGCTGCGCATCGGGCAGTCCCTGAAGTTGCCGATCCGCTCTGGCGCCGAGGTTCAGCTGTTCGAGCAAAAGCGGATTGAATATCATCAGGTGCTGAGCGAATCCCTGAAATCCCACTATACTCTGGTCGGAATCGGTGAGCGCCGCATCAAACCCGGTGAAACCCTGTGGTCTCTTTCCAATGAATACGGTTTCCCGGTATGGTTGTTCAACAGGCTGAACCCGGAGATCGAGATTCACCGCTTGCAGGCCAATCAGACCATACTTCTGCCGAAATTGCAAAAAAAATGACGAGCGCCCGCAACAATGCCTCGAGGTTTCTGTCAAAAACGATCCGATCGCGTGCAATCTGACTTGTGTCCGAGCCTGAACAGGTAATGCCGGATGAACACAGACAATCGTTGATTGCCGAGCTCGCCGACCGTCTGACGGCCGCGTCTGCCCGGTTGGCTACGGTGGAATCGTGTACCGGAGGCGGTCTCGCTTTTGCATTGACCGCGATGGCCGGCAGCTCCGACTGGTTCGAGTGTGGCCTGGTCACCTATTGCAATCAGGCGAAGTCGGATCTGGCGGCGGTGCCGATGGATTTGATTATCGCTCATGGCGCGGTCAGCGAGCAGGTCGCGGGCGCAATGGCTACGGGAGGCCGGGCCAGGGCGGACGCCGATTACTGCGTGTCGGTCACGGGTATTGCCGGACCGGGCGGCGGGTCGGCCGATAAACCGGTTGGAACGGTATGCTTTGGCTGGGTCGGTCAGCATCATGCGCCGCAGACGGACACGGCGCTGTTCGATGGCGACCGCCGCCATGTGCGGGAACAGTCGATCGACTTTGCCCTGGCGGGATTGCTGGATCGTTGGCAAACCCTGTAAGCGTACGGGGACGCAAGATTGAAGTCATGACGAAGCTTTCGCCTGTTTCTGAACGGGCGCAGCATATCATGCGTTTGCCGGTGCAAGATTTGCCGGAGCGTGACAACAGCCCCCAAAAGGTGTACTATCAGGGCTGACTGTCAGGACTGTGGTATCGAAAGGCTGGCAAGATCGACAAGAGCATCAAGCCGTCCGCTTCATGTCATCGACATCGGGCGGGCAGCCTGACAAATTTACCTTACACAAAGAGGCATTACCATGAGAAACACGATTTTATCTTCGATTGTTGCCGCGGGAATGGCTGTGACCGGCATGAGCGCAATGACCGCGCATGCCCAGCAACAGTTTATTTCCATTGGTACGGGAGGGGTAACCGGCGTTTACTATCCGACCGGCGGCGCTATTTGCAGACTGGTCAACAAGAACCGCAAGGAGCATGGCATTCGTTGTTCGGCGGAGTCGACCGGCGGCTCGATTTATAATATCAATACGATTCGCGCCGGTGAACTTGAATTTGGTGTAGCGCAATCCGACTGGCAATATCATGCTTACCTCGGTACTTCCAAGTTCAAGGATCAGGGGGCATTCGAGAATCTGCGCGCTGTCTTTTCGGTGCACCCCGAACCGGTTACGATCATCGCCAGCGACGCCTCCGGGATCAATACCCTGACCGATGTCAAGGGCAAGCGTCTGAATATCGGCAACCCCGGTTCCGGCACACGCGGCACGTGGGAAGTCATTGAAGAAGCGCTCGGCTGGCAACGCAGCGATCTCAAACTGGCCGCGGAAATGAAATCGGCGGAAACCGGGCAGGCGGTATGCGACGGCAAGATTGACGCCTATTTCTGGCTGGTTGGTCATCCGTCCGCCCTGACCCAGGAATCTCTGGCAACCTGTGATGCCCATCTGGTGCATGCGGAAGGGGCGGCTATCGACAAACTGGTGGCCGACAACCCATACTATCGCACCGCCTCGATTCCCGCGGGCATGTACAACAATGAGAATGACATCAGGACGTTCGGAGTTGGAGCCACGTTCGTTTCCAGCGCCGATGTTCCCGATGAGGTCGTCTATGTAGTGGTCAAGGCCGTATTTGAAAATTTCGAGGACTTCAGGAAACTTCATCCCGCGTTTGCCAATCTGAGTGAGGCGGAAATGATTTCCGACTCCCTGTCAGCCCCGTTGCATGCGGGCGCAAAGAAGTATTACAAGGAACGCGGCTGGATGTAATTCCCGGCGCGCCGGCCGCAACCGGCAAGGCCCTCTGTGAATTTCGGTTCATATGGCCTGCTCCCGGGCTGACATTGTTCAGGCGGCCCGACCCGCGATGCACTTGAAATTATGGGGAATGATGGTGGGCAGCTGGATGGTGGGCAGCTGAATGAGGAGCAGCGCACAGCGCTGCACAAGTTCTCCGTAGGGGGAGACCGCGGGCGTGCCGGTATCTTTGTCGGGCGGAAAGCGGAATTGGCGCTGATCCGGGATCGACTGCACTTGCTCGTTGAGCGCCAGAGCGAGAGGGAAAGCGCCCCCGGTATCGACCTGACCACCGTTATTCAGGGCGCTCCCGGCGTCGGCAAGTCTGCGTTGCTGGCGAGAGTCAGGGAACAATGGCCACCGGGTGGACAAGGGTCGGCAGTTGCCGTATCTTTGGATCCGGGAGCGCTCAAACTGCCCATGCCGGATTTCATGAAAGCGGTCGTGTCCCGGGCCGGGCAGGCGCCGGGGCTTGTGCAGGTTCTGGGCAAGTACATCCGTTCGATGTCGGTCAGTATAGGCGGCATGTTCGATTTTGAGATTGACGCCGCCTCTCCCGGGTTTTCCGGCAAGCCCGTTGTTCCCGTTGTTTTACTGTTCGATGAGATACAGACGGTGCTTGCAAGCGGCGCTTCAGCCCGGGTACGGGAATACCTGACCGATAATCTGAGGTTGCTGCATACGGGCGAGCACGGGGCGCCGATGTTTCCGGTTTATGGAGGTCTTGCCAACAGCGCCAATTTACTGCAAGCTGCGGGTCTGACGCGGCTTGCCCTGGACTCGGAATGGACGCTGCCGGGATTCAGTGATGACGAGATGGACGAACTGATGACGCGCTTCGTGGATGAGCATCTGTCCTCGGCAAGGCCGTCACAAGCTGTTATCGACTGTTGGGGCAAGGCCTTTCGCCGCGACAGTCAGGGCTGGCCGATGCACTGCAAGAATTTCCTGATTGCGTTGTGTCAGGAAATCCGCGACAAGGACTGGCGGCCGCACGCGGTTGACCTGGATATCGTACGCATGCGGGCGCACAGACTGCGGTGCGCCTGGTATGAACGGCGTATGCAGGGGGTACTGGAAGGACGATATGCGCTGGTATCTATAGTTCTTGAGGAAATAAACCGCTATGACGGCATGGGCAAGATGGATGTTGTAGAGACCATCGCAAGAGCGCACCAGGAGCGAATCTCCGAAGGTTCCGTTCACGATTCCTTGCCCGAAGGGATGACCGCCGAACAAGCCTTTGCCGCCATGCTGCATGCCGGGGTTATCCAGAAGGCCGATGAATTCAACTACGTCTGTCCGATCCCTTCCCTGGGTAGCCATGTCGCCGCGCGGGCCATGCGGCCTCCGAGCCCACTGCATGAAGCGGCGCTCAGGGCAAGCCCGCAAGACATTGACCGGGCCATGCAACGCTGCCGGGATGACAGGGGACGCGCGAACCTGCTTCAGGCCACGGATATGCGTGGTCGTACGCCGTTAATGCTGGCGGTTGAACTGGGCATAACGCCTGTGGTTGAGCGTCTGGCGCAAGCAGAGAGCCGACTGCCGGTAACATTGCGCCCGGTGAAATGCCGGGACAGCGCCGGCCGTACTGCGCGGGACCATGCCGTTGCGTTGGGTGATGAACGGATGGTAGCGCTGCTGGACGGATTTCAATCTGTGTAGACAACCGGCAGGCATGCCCAGCCATCACTTTCCTCCAGGGGGAATCGGTACAACTCTTGCAAGTTAATCATGAGTCTTTATAATCAGGGGCGGTTCAACCTGCCGCCTGGTTGGAGAAATGCCGACGATCTGCCCTCCGACTGAATGTATAATTTCGGGGGCGATTGCAAAAATGGCGCTACATATCAAGAACGTATCAATACGACAAATCTTATAATTTTATGCGGAGGATTTGGTATGGACAATGAACTTTCATCGTTGGTCATCATATTTACCGAGTTTTACTACTGGTTGACAGTGGTCCTGATGTTTCTGATTCACGTCGGCTTCTGTATGTACGAAGTCGGCGCTTCGCGTTACCGTAATCATATGCATACCCTGATGAAAAACACGATGCTGATCCCGTTGGTGACGGTGACGTTTTTCTTTTTCGGATGGTGGATTTATTTTGCGTTTGTCAATGGTCCCGGGATCAATGGCGGGCTGGTATCCGCGCCCTGGGCAACCCCGTGGAGTGAGCTGATGGGCGCTCATATGGGTGGTTCCGCGACGCAGGACTCGTTGACCGTTGATGATACTGCGTTCTGGGCGCGCATCAATGGCGTGTTCTGGGCTGCCTTCCTGCTCTTTTCGTGGACTGCCGCGTCTATTGTTTCCGGCGCCGTGATTGAACGCATCCGTCCCAGTGCATTCTGGTTGCTGGCAATCCTGATCGGTTCGGTCACCTGGATCATCGACGCTGCCTGGGGATGGTCCTGGAATGGCTGGATGGTACAGATTCTCGGTTATCATGATGCCTATGCGTCCGGCGTGATCCATGCCATAGCCGGCGGGTTCGCTCTCGGTGTCCTCGTTGTTCTTGGGCCGCGTATCGGCAAATTCGCAGCCGATGGCACGCCGAGGAATATCAATCCTCACAATCCATGGCTGGTAACGATCGGGTTGTTTCTGATCTATACGGGATTCTGGGGATTCTACGTCGCCTGCAACATCCCGATCATAGATGTGTACGGGGCTGCCATGCTGGATATCGCCGACAAGACGTACTTCAGCGCCACCAACATCTACCTGCAACCGACTACGCTGTCAGCCATAACGCTGAACTTCCTGATGTCGTTGTCCGGCGGCTTGATGGCGGGATACGTTGTCTCGAAAGGAGATGCCTTCTGGACCTATTCCGGAGGACTGGCCGGAATCATCGGCGCGTCTGCGGGCAATGACCTGTATCATCCGATCCAGGCCATGCTGATTGCCGCTGTCGTAGTGTGCATCATCTACAAAATGCACTTCTGGGTCGAACGCCGCTTCAAGATCGATGACGCGGTCGGCGCTGTAGCGGTACACGGCTATGCCGGATTCCTGGGTGTAGTCATTGCCGGCTTCATGTTGTGGGGCTATCCTTCTTCTCCATTCGAGGGATACGCGGCTATTTCGCCCTGGGGACAATTCCTCGGCGCCATCATCATGTTCTTTGTACTCGGATTTATTCCGGCCTGGGCTCTTTCCAAAATTCTTCAGTCCCGGGGTCTCTTGCGGCTTCCGCGGGAAATCGAGATGGCCGGCCTGGATATCAACTCCATAGTGGAAGGCGAGGAAGATGCCCGCGCTGTCCGTGAAGCTATCAGGAACGAAGCCTGACTTGTACGGATTCGAGTCAATCAACACAATTTAACTTGCATACGCGGAGATTATTATGGCAACTGGTATGGTAGACAGCTGGGCCAATGTCGATGTGGCCGGCCCGATATACCCTTTCGTGGGAGTAGAACCGTTGTTCGTTGTGCTCGGACTCGTATTCTGGGTAGGCTGGCATGTTATACAAATACGCGAGGAGTCCAGTGAGCTGGCCGGAGACGTAGAAAAAATCGCCAACAGCGGCGGTATCGGCAAATACCTGGACAAGCATTCTGACGGGTGACCGCCGGGGAGTCTGGCAACACGGCGCGCTTGGGGGCGGCGTATTGATCATCGCCGGGAGGCGTCCGCGCCCGATCCGGTAAATCGCCCCCGCGGCGGGCGCCGCGGGGGCTTGTTGCATAACGGCCGCATGGCAGGAGCGGCAAGGGCAGGCGATTATTTCGGTTATGATCCACAGGGCGCTCAGCTCCATACCGGCGAGGCCGGTTCTGTATATTGCGCCGCTGATTGTCGTTGCGGGAATGGTTTTTTATTATTCCGGTCTCAAAAGTGAATGTCTCGACCGCTCCAGCCGGAGACAGGCATTCGTGCAACAGGTTACGCAGGCGGCCAGTTCGGGTTCATTGCTGAAACTGGCAGACATCACGGATTTCCCCTGGCAACAGGTCAAGGGCTTTGCGCAATTCAAGCCACAGCGCGAGACCGGAAATTGTCCGTTTGGCTGGGACTGGTCAAGCGCCCAGCGCCGGCGCCTGATTGCTTCCGGGTTGTTGTCGGTATTGATTTTCTTTAATGAAGGTTCGGTATCAAAATACATCGAGTTTAGCGGCGATCGCATATTGATGGATGACTTCGACAAGGCATTGACACCGGATACGGCTGTATTTGCCATTGAGCAAGTTGAACAGCCGGGTTATGCGGGGGGCGCCGTGGCGCGCATGGTCTTTCACGGGAATACTGCTATCCGAAACAGGAATCAGACGCAACATGATTACTATTAATCAATATAATTCAATGAGTTGCAAATGAAATAGCGCTTTGCTATATTTGTGGCCCATTAAATAACAGGGGCTGTGGAGACGCTTGCCCAAGCGACAGAGAAATGAACATGAAGGGGAATGAAACAGTCATCAGACATCTCAACAAGGTTCTGAAAAACGAGCTGACAGCGATCAACCAGTATTTTCTCCATGCGAGGATGTTGAAGGACTGGGGGCTGGAGACTGCAGGCGAGCATGAATATCATGAAGCCATAGATGAAATGAAACATGCGGATAGCCTGATCACCCGCATTCTTTTCCTGGAAGGCCTTCCCAACCTGCAGAATCTTGGCAAGCTCCTGATTGGCCGGGATATCCGCGAGATCCTTGAATGCGACCTGGAAATGGAGATGAAGGCGCACCCCGATCTGAAGGACGCGATCGCGGATTGCGAAAAGGTCGGGGATTACGTTTCCCGGGAGTTGTTCGAGTCCATCCTGGAATCCGAGGAAGAGCATATTGACTGGCTGGAAACGCAACTGGGGTTGATAGACCGGGTCGGTCCTGAAAATTATCAGCAGTCGCAGATGACGTCCGGCTCGCAAGCCTGAGTTTATGTTCGGGATTGAATGACTGTAATCCTTCCCGGTAGCGCGGTGTCCCGGGAAGCGGGATTCAGACAAAACGGGCTTGAGGTTTCGAGAATATCGATTCCACGATCGGCCTGAAAAATTCCAGGGGTTTCGACTCGAAATCCGGGTCAAAGCAGTTCTGGTCATAATTCTCGCAAAAATAGACACAGTCCTCATACCACTTGTGATCCCTGAAGCGCTCCCTTGTGTTGCGGTCGCCCCCCAAATGATGGGCGTAGTACCAGGTCTGGAACAAACCATGGTGTTTGATAATCCAGTAGATTCTCTCCGAGACATAAGGGCGTAATATCGCAGCCGCCATTTCACTGTGAGAGCAGGGCGCGAGGTTGTCGCCGATGTCGTGCAACAAGGCAGCCGCCACCATCTGTTCCGATTCTCCGGCTTCGAGAGCCCGGGTGGCGGACTGCAATGAGTGCTCCAGCCGGCTCACCCGGTAGCCGGAAAAGGAATTTTCGAGGCCCGCAAGCGCTGTCATCAACCGCTCGGGCAGTGTTGCTGTATATTCTTCTTCGTGTTTGGCGAGAAAAGCATACTCGTCGGCGGCGCCATCAATCATGCGGGTGAAACGAACAGTATCCACGGCTTATATCCTCCGCGTTACGGGTTATCTACAAAATCGCCAGTACGTTTTCCGGTGGTCGGCCAATTACCGCCCTGCCGTTGTTGACGACTATCGGGCGTTCAAGCAGCTGCGGGTGGTTGGTCAGGATGCGCAGCCATTCATGGTCATCGGGAGTCCGTTCCGCAAGTCGCAGTTCCCGGTAAACCGCTTCTCCCTTGCGAACGAGATCACTGACCGGGCAACCCAGCATGCTGACGATGTCTTTGAGGGCGCCGATATCCGGCGGCTGTTCAAGGTAAAGGACGACTTGCGGGACGATCCCGGCATGTTCAATCAGCTTCATGGCCGTCCTTGATTTGGAGCAGCGTGGATTATGATAAATGGTTGCCATTGAGGCTGCGAGGCCACGGTTATTCTGTTTGCGCGAGAATACTCGATCGGTATTTTCAAGTCCAGCGTTTGCACGGCGGCAGGAATTGAAATTATTGCGCCAGCCGGGATTCGCGGTGGAATATATAGACTCCAGAGCCGATGATGATCAATATCCCGGTCCAGGTCATGAGGTCCGGGAAATCGTTGAATAACAGCAGTCCGTAAATTGTGGCTCCGATGATCTCGACGTATTGAAACGGAGCCAGCACGCTCACCGGGGCGTGACGGAAGGCATATACGACGAGTAAATGGCCGACCGTAGCGATCAGGCCCAGGCCGCCCAGCAGCAGCCATTGGACGGTTGTCGGATAAACGGCCGTCAGGATATCGAATTGGCTGAAGGCGCCGGCAAGCAGGGCGGCGCTCATGATCAGACAGCCGAACACTCCGGCAAAAAACTGGAGCCGGACCGGTTCTTCGTAGAGTACCAGTTTCCGGGTCAGCAGGATGTAAAAGGAAAAACACAACGCCGCGCCGACCGGATACATGACCGCCCAACCCACTTCGGAAAATGTCGGGCGAATGATGATCATCGCGCCGCAAAAGCCGATGACGATGGCAGACAAGCGCCTGATGCCGATGCGCTCACGCAGAAAAACGGCCGATAACAGCGTGACCAGCATCGGTTCGATGAAGAAAATGGATATCGCCTCTGCGAGCGGCAGGTAAATCAATCCGGTAAAAAACAGTACCGTTGCGGCGGCGATCAATCCGCCCCGTACGGCGTGGAGGTGCAAAGTAGCAGTCAGCCAGGGTTTCCCCGTATGCAACATGAACGGGATCAGCAACAGAAGCTGGAAGAAAAAGCGGCTCCATGATATCTGGCCGGGAGAGATCGACCCGGCCAGCCATTTCCCGATGGCGTCCATGCCGGGCAATAACAGCATCGCGGTAATCATGATCCACATTGCCCGCGCTGATTCGTTGTTCCTGCTCACAAACTGTTTGCCTGACTGCAAGTTCTCCCGGAAATACCGGGAACGGCCGCACATGGCCTTCCGGTATTACCGGTTAGCCCGGGACTGCTAGTGGACGCGGTGACGGCTATTCGCTTTTTTCGGACGACCTTCTGCGTTGCGACCACCAGACCAGGCCCAGCAACAGGAGCGCAGGAAGATAAAACACTTCTTTGGGGACACGGTCTTTCCCCGTTCTGATCGTGCTTAGTTCTACCGGATCATCGGTATAGTAGTCGAAAGCCTTGCCGATCGTTTCAAAAAAGGGCGACCCGGGGAAGGGTTCTTCGATAATGGCGCGGCCGTCTTCGACAATAACGGTAAGTCCGGCTTCCTCCAGTTTTTCAATCGCTTCGCCCTGGTCACCGATCGGAACAAGGATCGTTGTGCTGGTGATTTCACCGGTATCGAAATCGGGGCCGCTTACCACCATGGTCAGTGTGCCGTCGGGAGTCGCGCTATCGACCACTTCATAAACTCTGGAAGGGTGAATTTCCTCAAATGGCGGGTCTATCCTGTCCAGCCAGAAACCGGGGCGGAACAGGGTGAACGCGACCAGCAACAGTACCAGGGACTCCCAGACCCTGTTGCGGGTCAACAACCATCCCTGGGTCGCCGAGGCGAACAGCATCATGGCGATCACGGCAACCACGAATACGAATATGGCTTTGAGCGGCGACACATCAACGAGCAGCAACTCGGTGTTGAAAATAAACAGGAACGGCAGCAGGGCGGTGCGAATGTCATAAGCGAACCCCTGAATCCCGGTTCTGATTGGGTCTCCTTTCGAGATCGCCGCCGCCGCAAACGCCGCCAGCCCGACCGGAGGGGTATCGTCCGCGAGGATGCCGAAATAAAATACAAACAGGTGCACGGCAATCAACGGCACCAGCAAGCCGTTGGCCGCTCCCAGGGTAATGATGACCGGAGCCATGAGCGAGGAGACGACGATATAGTTGGCCGTTGTCGGCAGTCCCATACCGAGAATCAGGCTCATGACAGCGACCAGCAGCAACATCACGATCAGGTGCCCGCCGGACAGAAATTCTACAAATTCACCGACGACCTGATGGGCGCCGGTCAATGATATCGTTCCGACTATAATCCCGGCCGCACCGGTCGCTACCGAAATACTGATCATGTTGCGCGACCCTGCGATCATACCGGAAATCCAGTCGTCCCTGCCTTTTTCAAAGGCGTGCCGCCAGTCCCCGCTACCGCGAAAAAACACCTTGAGCGGATGTTGGGTCAGGGTCACGATGATCATTGCGACAGCTGCCCAGAATGCGGACAGGCCCGGGGACAGTCTTTCGATCACGATACTCCAGATCAGGATAATGATCGGCAGAATGAAATACAGGCCGGTGAGCGCTGTTTCTCCCGCTTTCGGCAATTCGGTGATCGGCGCGTCCGGGTCGTCGACAACCAGATCGGGTATTTTGGAGGCGAGTTTCAGGAGATATAAATAAATCCCCGCACAGCCTGCCGCCACGATATAAAATGCCGAAGCCGGGGCCACGACCTTGATCCAGCCGAGACCGAAGTAAACGATCACGCCAAGCAGTCCGATGCCGATAAATCCGCCCAGAAACCCGATCATTTTGTGCGCGAAAGTCAGGGAGGAGGGAGGTTTGATCAGTCCTTTCAGGTTCAGCTTCATGGCTTCGAGATGGACGATGTAAAACAGCGCAATGTAGGATACCAGCGCCGGTACCAGAGCGTGTTTCAGTATTTCCTGGTAGCTGATTCCGGTAAATTCCGCGATCAAAAATGCCGCAGCCCCCATGACCGGAGGGGTTAACTGGCCGTTGGTCGAGGACGCCACTTCGACCGCGCCCGCCTTTTCCGCAGAAAATCCCGTGCGCTTCATGAGCGGGATCGTAAAGGTCCCGGTGGTCACGGTATTGGCGATCGATGATCCGGAATACATGCCGCTCAGCGCTGATGCCACTACGGCCGCCTTGGCTGGTCCGCCCCGTAGATGCCCGAGCAGGGCGAAGGCGATCTTGATGAAAAAATTTCCCGCCCCCGCTTTCTCAAGGATGGAGCCAAACAGTACAAACAGGAATATCAGGGTAGCCGAAACACCGAGCGCGACACCGAACACGCCTTCGTTCTGCATCCAGAAATGCCACATTGCCTTGCCGTAGGACGCCCCTTTCCATTGAATCGTTTCAGGCAACCAGTTGGCGTTGCCGAAGAACACGTAAGCGACAAACACACTGGCGACGATCAATAGCGGAAGTCCGAGAGAACGATAGACGGTGATTCCGAGGATCAGCATGCCAAAGGTCGATACGACGAGGTCGCTGGTGGTCGGCAATCCCGCGCGGAGCGCAATTTCGTTGCGCAGAACAACGATATACAGGCAGCAGACCACGCCGGCGGCGGCCAGGACCCAGTCATACCAGGGGATTCGATTCGCAGAACCGGATTTGAATAGCGGGAAGGCGAGAGTAGCCAGGAAAAAGCCGAATGCGAGGTGGATCAATCTGGCGTCCGAGTTGGTAACGATCACACTGATTCCGGTCACGTCGGTCAGCCAGAACGGCAGATTGGATGCAATATAAAGCTGAAACAGGGCCCAGACAAATGCAACCGAGGCGATCAGTTTGCCTTCCCAGCCGACCGGATTACGGGTTCCTGTGTCAACAGCCGAAAAATCTTCCGGGTTGGCCCGGAACTCATTTTTTTGTACCATTTTTCCTCGTTGTAAATCGTTTTGCTTACAATACGCGATCGGAGCCGGGGATCATTGTCTGTCGCTGTAGTATCGGCAATAAACAAGGCTTTCAAGCCACAGGTCAGGACTTTGGAGCCGGCATCAATTGCCCGGCGTCGCTTCGGTACCGCTGCCGAAACGCGGCAGCGTCTCCTGTCACTTCCCATATCGCTCCCTCAATCAGACGATCGTCCGACTGCTCCGTATGATCAATCACCTGCACGGCCAACTCTCCTCCCGGTGAGACAACAAGGTCCTGAAAGTATTGCCGCACTTCAGCCAGTGTCAGCTGCGACAACGCATCAGCGAATTGCTCGCGGCTATCGAAACCGAATTGCCCGAGGTCGATTTCCGTCCAGTAGCGGTGACTGCGCTCGGCAAGATTGTTGTCTTTGCGGCGCGCCTCTATGAGCAATCCTGCCCGCGCCGTTTCAAACTGCGCCTGCGTCATCTGTTCCAGCTGCCGGGCGAAGTCCGTTATGAACCGGTCAAACAGGGCCTTGATCTGTAGCGGGGAATAGCTCGGACTCTGCACGGAGAATAACAGAGCCGGCAGTTGCAGGATGTTCAGAACGCTGCTGTAAACCAGATATCCCGCCTGATTGTCTGTACGCAAGCGGGTATAAAAGGGCGATTTTAGCAGGCTCGCCAGCAGCGCCGCTTTCGCTCTTTCCCCGACCGTGGGCTGCCATCCCTGGTAGTACCAGGACAAGGCGGCATCGGTATGCTCCGTCTCCAGCGTTCGCAGATACCGTTTCGACCGATCGAGGGTTCGGATTTCGGGAGCGAAGTCCTTTTCAACAAATTCGCTGTTGACGAACAGCGAATTGAAGATAGCTGCCCGCGCAAGTGAGTTATCGAGGCTGACATCGCCGTGCGACAGACAGTTTACGTTCACTTTCTGCAAAATCCGGACGAGATGCGCCTCCACGTCCTGCAGGGTGATATCGGTGAGCGCCCGCAGCCTTTCCGACTCGGTCCAGTAAGGTGACAGCAACAACCGGTACAGTTCATGGATTGACTGGTTGGACGGGGTCTCTCTGACGGCATTGTTCAACTCGCGCTGCAATGCAGCCTTGACCACCGCGAAACGCCGCTGCTCGAATTGCGGATTCAGGAATGCCTCAACAATCATCTCGAGCAGCTGAGATTGCCGATCTTCGTAGCCTCCGAGTTTTAGCGAAATCCCCTTGCCATGGCGATACAGATCATAGTCAAGACCAGCCAGCAAGGCTGGATAGACAGCCTTGTTGAGCCGACTGACCAGCAGGCGCACAATGAGTTCGGTCAGCGCCGCGTTGGCCGCGCTGCTGTTAGCCGCCGGTGACAGGATGCTACAGTAGAAATTGGCGCGGGGCGCGGGAAATGTATTATCCGGCCGGTACCACAGCGTGATACCGGAGTCGGTCGGAACGGACTGCGGCGCCGGCGGGGGATTGTCGAATCCGATCGGATCCAGCCGCTGCGGGACATAGGGATTGGCAACGGGCAGGCGCAACTCTCCGGGCTCCGCGATTGTCGACAAGGCGGCATTGCCGGCGTGCGCCTCGCTCCAGCGCCCGACCCACTCATCGGGTAGCTTTTCGAGGCTGTAGCGAACCTCGTAGTATCGGGTGACCCGGTCAGTCTCGAGATCCTGTGAAACCACATTGACATAGACATTTTGCGGGTTGATCCGGGCCAGCAACCGCTCTATGCGCTGCGTGTCGAAAGAGTGGAAGAGATACGGCCCCTGCAAGACATCAAGCGGCCGGTAAAACTGCAAACGGGAAGCCAGCGATTGCGCGGTCGTTGCCGGATCTTGTTCCCCGGCAAAGCGAAAATCAATATGCGCCAGTTGTCCCTGCTCCCCGAACCGCCATTCGCGGATACCCGTATCCCGGATCAGCGCGACCGCCCGGAACAGCGTCTCTCCGATGCGTTCAATCTGCTGCAAGCCTTCCCGGGTCAGGCTGATATGGATTTCAAACTGTCCCTGCACCCAGTCCATATAACCCCGGCCCGCTCTCAGCCCCTCCGCCCAACCGGCGTCCTTGAGCACGGCATACAGCGACCTCTCGCCCTCATGACCCAGCAAGTTGGCAAGGTAATCGAGCGGTTTCATGGCATATTCGTTCAGCGTCGACGGTATCGGAAACACGAAACTGACACTGTTCTGTTGCTTTTCCGGAACACTGTTCAGCAGGGCCGGAGCCAGTTCGGCATTCATGTAGGGCTGGGGAAACTTCTGCACAGAAAGGTCTCTGTCCGCTATTGCGGAAAAATAATGTTTTGCCATCCGTGCAAGCTGGTCGATCGGTTCCTTGCCGAGAATAACGAGCGTCATGATATTGGCTGAATAGCGTCTCTGATAAAATTCGATAAGCCTGTCTCGAGCCGTGATCCCGTCGCGGTCGCGCAGCGTATTCAGCGAACCGATTGCAAACCGCGACGCCGGATGGTCAGGATTCAGCCATTGTTTGCGCGCATCCCGGAGACGCCGCCACTCGTTCTTTTTCCTGGCCTGATACTCCGAGTGTACGACCGCTCTCTCCCGGTCGACATAAGTCGGGTCGAATGTCGGCGCAATGAAGAACTGTGCAAACCGGTCCAGCGCCTCTTCCAGATAATCGGTGCCGATACTGAAATGATAGTTGGTATGGCTGAACGAGGTCCAGGCGTTACCGAAACCGCCGTGGTTTTCGAGAAATTCCTGATAGCCGTCCACTTGCGGATATTTGCGGGTGCCAAGGAACAGCATATGCTCGAGAAAATGCGCCAACCCCTGCCAGTCATCGGGGTCGGAACCGCTGCCGGTATGAACATCCAGCGCCGCCGCCGACAGGTCTGCATCCGGATCGGAAACGAGCAGGACTTTCAACCGGTTGTCGAGCCGCATGTAACAGTAGTCCTTGCGGTCGGCGGGAGCGCTGACCGGAATGGTATGGCATGATTCCGCCACAGCGGAAAGGCTCACGCAAAAGAGCAGGGCAGCGAACAGAATACGGGTAATCAAATCAGATTCCGGCCGAGAGTTATCGGTGGCTCAAGTCGGGTGAAATTATACCCGGTGCAGGCTCATGTGAACAGGTGCGTTGCGGTCCACAAACGGGTGCGAGTGAATGTTCGGGCGCCCGTAATCCGTCAGATCCGACTGTAACTGGCGTCCGCGTCAGGAGGATGTGAGCCTGATCTTGCTTTCCGTCCCTGCCAGCAGGCGGCATATGTTGCTCCGGTGGCGCCAGAAAAGCAGTGTGCAAATAATCAGGCTCATGACCAGCAACGAAGGATCCGGCAGCAGCCACAAGACGAACAGGGGCGCCAGCGTTGCGGCGCTCAAGGCCGCCAGCGATGAATATCGAAAGAGGACCGCCATGCTCAACCAGACCGCCATCAGCAGCAGGGTCAGCGTCCAGCTGATTGCAAAAAATACTCCGCAGGCGGTGGCCACTCCCTTGCCCCCCCTGAACCCGAAAAATACGGGATACAGGTGACCGAGGAAAGCGGCTGTCCCGACCAGTGCAACGGTCGGTGCGCCGCCAGCCAGTTCTCTGGCAAGCAGAACCGGAACCAGCCCCTTGAGTACGTCGCCGATCAGGGTAATACCCGCCGCCGGCCAGCCTCCGATACGCAATACGTTCGTTGTTCCGGGATTTTGCGAGCCAGCGCTTCGGGGGTCGCCAAGACCCATCAACCGACATACGACAATGGCGCTGGAAACAGAGCCGAAACAATAGGCAAGCGGGGGTAGAAGATAGTCCATCATTGGCAGTAATATCAGATCCGGCAGCGACCACGACCCGGTGCGATTTGTGTCAACATCATTGATGCGGATTGTTTCCGGATTGAATTAAAATTGCAACTTGCAACAGAAGCGTTCCGAAGTACAGAAATTCATGGATATTATTTACCTTCATGGTTTGAAAGTCGATTGTGTTATCGGCATCTGGGAATGGGAAAGGCAGATTACCCAGACCGTAACCGTTGACCTCGATATGGGTTTCGACATAACGACCCCGGCCAATAGCGATTGGATCGGGGATACATTGAATTACCGGGACGTATCGAAACGGGTCGAATCGTTTATTCAGAATTCGCAGTTCCAGCTGGTGGAAAAACTGGCGGAGGAGATCGCCGCAATCCTGACCGGTGAATTCGGTATCCAGTGGTGCCGGGTCAAGATCAACAAGTTCGGGGTAATCCGCGGAGCCGGAGATGTCGGCGTCATCATTGAGCGCGGCAAGAAGGAGTGAGCGGTGACCTACATAGTGCTCAGTATCGGAAGCAATATCAAGCGGGACAAGAATATCCGTTACGCGATCGCAAAAATTGTGCAAAGATATGGCGAAACGAACCTGTCCCCGGTCTATGAAACCGCCTCTGTCGGGTTTGAGGGTCCGCCATTCCTGAATCTGGCGCTCGGCTTTCATTCCGACGATGACCTGCTGCAAATCCTTCAGTACCTGCGCGGAATCGAGTCGGACGCGGGACGTGTGCGCGAAAGGAAAAAGTTCGGCAACAGGTTGCTGGATATTGATGTGATCCTGTTCGGGGATCGGGATCTGCGCTCTGCCGGGTATGATATTCCGCGGCGCGGGATTGAGAGGTTCGCTTACGTGTTGAAGCCGCTGGCGGATTTGCACCCCCGTATGCGGCATCCGGTCACGGATAAAACCTATGATCGGATGTGGCAGGAATTCGGCAAGAAGTCGGAGCAGTCGATCCGGCCCTTTGAATTTGCCCTTTGAGCGTCCATTACCACTACCCGGACCGGCTTTTTTCTGGTATAAAGAGCACTTTCGTTCATGTAATGAAATTCAGGGTAAACAAGTCCATGGCCAGAGTCTGTCAAGTAACCGGGAAACGAACAATGACCGGTAATAATGTTTCTCACGCGCACAACAAAACGAAGCGCAAGTTTCTGCCCAATTTGCACAGCCGTCGTTTTTGGGTGGAGAGTGAAAATCGCTGGGTTCGCCTGCGTGTGTCCTCTGCCGGACTGAGGACCATAGACAAGAAGGGTATTGACCGCGTCCTTACGGAAATCAGGTCCCGCCGTGAAACAGTCCGGTGAGTTTCGGCGAGGGTTTGTCCGCGGCAAGCGAGGAGAAATTTCAAAATGAGAGACAAGATAAAACTGGTATCTGGCGCCGGCACCGGCCACTATTACACGACTACCAAAAACAAGCGTACCATGACTGAAAAAATGGAGATGCGCAAATACGATCCGGTAGTTCGCAAACACGTTGTGTACAAGGAAGCCAAAATCAAATAGCGGCGTTGAAGAAGAGAATTGACGTAAGGATTCTGGATTCGCGCATCAAAAACGAATTCGGCATGCCCGCATATGCCACGCCGGGCTCGGCAGGGCTGGACCTGTGCGCCTGTATCAATCAGGCGCTGACGCTCGCTCCCGGACAGACGGAGTTGATTCCGAGCGGAATTGCAATCCATATCGCCGACCCCGGATTTGCGGCGGTTCTGATACCGAGGTCCGGAACCGGCCACAAACAGGGTATTGTGCTCGGAAATCTGACGGGTCTGATTGATTCCGACTATCAGGGGCAGCTGTTCATATCCTGCTGGAACCGCAGTACTGTGGAGTTCACCGTACAACCCGGTGACCGCATTGCCCAGATGGTGATTGTTCCGGTGGTACAGGCAGAGTTCAACGTCGTTGCCTCATTCGGGCACAGTGAGCGCTCGGTCGGAGGTTTCGGTTCAACGGGGAAAAACTGAAGGCCGACCGCCCCGGAAATATCTGTACTGGTTTGATCATGTTACGAACCGCATACATCCATGATCCGTTATTTCTGTCTCATGACACCGGTTCCCGCCACCCGGAATGCAGTGAGCGTCTGACCTGCGCGCATGCCATGCTGAGTGGCCAGGAATGGTTCGGCTCCCTGTATCAGCGCTCGCCGAGGAAAGCTTCTCCCGATATCGTGCAGCTGGTTCACGATCCCGCTTATGTTGAGCGGGCGCGGCAAGCCTGCGAATCGGGCGCGCGCCAAATCGACACTCCCGACGTTTCCGTTTCGGCTGAATCCTGTGAGGTTGCGCTGAACGCGGCCGGCAGCGTACTTGAAATTGCCGACCAGGTCATGGCAGGTCGTGCGGACAATGGTTTTGCCATGGTGCGGCCGCCGGGCCACCATGCAGAGGCGGCGGAGGCGATGGGGTTTTGCCTGTTCAACAATATCGCCATCGCGGCCCGCTATCTGCAAAACCGGCACGGTCTGGAACGAATCCTGATTCTTGATTGGGACGTACATCACGGCAACGGTACGCAACATATCTTCGAACAGGATCGAACGGTGTTTTTCATCAGCCTGCACCAATTTCCCCATTATCCCGGAACCGGTTCCCTGACAGAAACGGGAACAGGAGCAGGCCAGGGGGCAACCCTGAATTGCCCGATGAGCCCCGGTCTCGGAGACGCTCATTACCGGCAGGCGTTCAGGGAAATCGTATTGCCGCGGGCAAAAGCCTTCTGCCCGGACGCTGTACTAATTTCTGCGGGTTTCGACGCCCATCGCGCCGACCCTCTGGGCGCGATCAACCTGGAAAACGAAAGCTATGTCTGGATGACACAGATGATCCTGGAGTTGGCCGACCAGTGTTGCGAAGGGCGTCTGATTTCCGTGCTTGAGGGGGGCTACGACCTCACCGCATTAGCGGAATCGGTCACCGCGCATGTCCGTGTACTGAGTCAGTCCTGAATCAATCCCGCGAGACGGGAAACGGTTCGTTCGAGACTGGCTGTATCGATCACGGACAGGTAGCCGGGCGCCGCTTCACTGTCCCGGAAAGCCCGCTTCACGATACCTTCCAGGTTCGGGCGTCTGGCAGCCGCGCTTTTGCCTGTGCCGCCGCCAAACTCGATCATCAGATCCACCCCGTACCGGCTGGCGGCAAGCAGGTTCTGATGCCACAGTACCGGGTTGAAAAGTTGCAAAAACAATCGCGAACGTATCGAATCCGGGTCACGCTCATGAACCCGGCCGGTGAAGTTGGACAGGACATCAACGGACGGCGGGGACAGTTCGGCCTGTTCCAGTACTTCCCGGAACCTTTGTGCGGCCCCCACCATGTACCAGGTATGAAATGCGCCTTCCGTTTTCAGTCTGGCGCTGCGCTTGCCGGGAAATTTTTCGCGCATCGCCATGACCAGCGCATCAAGGTCCCGGGAGCGGCCGCCTGCCACATTCTGATCGGGGAGATTGCAGGCGGCAATGCCGCAATAGTGTTGTTCGGCAAGGGCAGTAGCCGACTCGCGGTCGATCATGAGCGCCTCCATCTCGCCTTCACCCCACTCGCCCATCAGCTCGCCGCGGGTTTTTACGAGCCGCAATGCAGCCTCGAAGCTCAAGGCGCCGGCCGCTACGAGGGCGGAGTATTCACCCAGGCTATGACCGGCCATGACTACCGCGCTGATTGCGTGGTCGGTCCGCTCCATCAGAAGACGCAGGCAGGCGACCGAATGGGTCAGCAATACCGGCTGGGTAAAGCGGGTCAAATCGATCGCTCCGTCAGGGTTATCGAAGGACAGTCCGGCGATGTCGTAGCCGAGCGTATCACTGGCCTCGTCATAGGTATCCCTGACGCGGGTATACTGTCGGTAGAGGTCTTGGCCGATGCCCTGGTATTGCGCTCCCTGCCCCGGGAACAGGAATGCAATTCTGGATACAGTCATTGAAAGCGGGGAGAATGATTTTTGTGGCTGCATTATATCGCGAATTTTCAGTCCGTAGTTCAGGTACGGTTGAAGGAAAACAGGTAGAATAGCGTATTTTTTGTTCCCTGCACTTGATTTCAGGTAAAACGATGGCAACAGTAATTGACGGCAAGGCGTTCGCAGCGAAACTGGGAGGACGGACCGCCGATGCGGTGCGGCGCTTGAGAGACGAATACGATATCAAACCCGGTCTGGCTGTAGTGCTGGTTGGCGAAGACCCTGCCAGTCAGGTTTATGTCAGGAACAAGGCGAGGCAGACCCGCGAGGTTGGCATGAATTCGATCGAACACAGGCTGTCTGCGGACACTGCGGAAGAAGATTTGCTGGCGCTGGTCAGGCGTCTGAACGAAGACCCGGCAGTCGATGGAATACTGGTGCAGCTGCCGTTGCCGAAACAGATAGACGAAAGCAAGGTAATCAATGCTCTTGATGCGGGCAAGGATGTGGACGGATTTCACATTCAGAATGTGGGTCGGCTTGCGGTCGGGGAGGATTCACTGGTTCCCTGCACGCCGGCAGGATGTATCATGCTGCTGAAAGATCACTTGCGGGACCTGAGCGGAAAAAATGCGGTTGTCGTGGGGCGCTCCAATATTGTCGGCAAACCGGTATCAATGTTGTTGCTGCGGGAAAACTGCACGGTCACCATAGCGCATTCGAAAACCCGCGACCTGCCCGCGGTATGCCGTCAGGCCGATATTGTGATAGCGGCAGTCGGGGTCCCCGAACTGGTCAAGGGCGGCTGGATCAAGCCTGGCGCCACGATCATTGATGTCGGTATAAACCGGGTCACTGCGGATGACGGCAAAAGTCGCCTGACCGGGGATGTCGATTACCAGTCGGCGATACGCTCAGCAGGCGCGATCACTCCGGTGCCGGGCGGTGTCGGTCCGATGACGATCGCCTGTCTGCTGCGCAATACGGTCATTGCGGCCTGCCGGCGAAACGGTATCGAATTGCCTTCAGTCATTGGTTAGCCGTTCCCTCCTGCCGGCTCTTCCGCGAATCTACTGTAACGCGGACAGATAGAGCGCCAGTTGCCGGATTTGCCGTTCATTGAGGACAAATGCAATCGGTTGCATGATCGGATGTTCGCGGGCGCCGGATTTGAATGCCTTTAGCTCGGTCTCGATATACATTGCGTATTGTCCACCCAGTCGGGGATATGCAGGAGGTATGCCTCTGCCGGCCGGGCCGTGGCACCCCATACAGGACGGCACATTGAACTCGGCGATCCCGCCACGGAAAATGGCTTCGCCCGCGCGTGCTTCTTCTTCCTGGTCGGCAGAGACCGAACCCACGGTCATGGTCTGACTGGAATACCAGGCATCCATGTCGGCCATGTCCTGTTCACTGAGAGCGGCGGCCATTGCCGGCATCACCGTACCGGTGCGTTCTCCGGATTTGAATCTGGCCAGCTGCGCGGCAATATAGCCCGGCACCTGACCGGCGATTTTGGGATACTGAGGCAACGGACTGTTACCGTCGACGCTATGACAGGCAATGCAGGTTCCCGATTTTGCCTTGCCTGCGTCCGCATCCTGCGCCATACCGGCGGTATTCATGACAACGGGCAGCACAAGCGCCCCGATCAATGGTAATAATCGAATCATTGAAAAGTCCTGATTATGGATTCGGTGGGATAGAATACCTCTGTCCCCGATAAAGCAGCTTCATCGTACAGGGTTCAATTATATCAATATTTATCGGGAAAACTGAAATGATTGACTTTGCCAGGGCACAATATTCTCTTGCCGCGCACCACCCCCGCCAGTGGCCCGAAGATATCGGCGCCGAAGTCGCCTTCGCCGGTCGTTCCAATGTCGGAAAATCCAGCGCCATCAACGCGATAACGAGGCAGAAGCGTCTTGCCAAAACCAGTAAAACTCCAGGGCGCACACGTCAGATCGTGTTTTTCGACCTCGATATCGATCACCGGCTGGTGGACCTGCCGGGATACGGCTACGCCAGGGCGCCGCAGTCGCTCCGCAGTCACTGGCGGGACGTCATAACGGAATATCTGTTCAACCGGCAATGCCTGCGCGCCCTCGTGATCCCGATGGATATCCGCAGACCTCTGACCGACCTCGACATGGTCATGCTCGAGTACTGTTGGCAGCAACACTTGCCGGCGCACATCCTGTTGACCAGAACGGACAAATTCAAGCGCGGCAAGGCAGCCCATATTTTCCAGTCGGTGGCGCGTAAGGTCGGCGCCAACCCGTACACAACCGTGCAACTGTTTTCTTCGAGCAACCGGCAAGGCGTCCCCGAAGCGAGGGAAAAACTGAACGCTTTTCTGCTCGGATCGGAAACGGCCGCGCAACGCTAATCAATCCCGAATCGTACCGTCGCCGAGGACGATATATTTCTGGCTGGTCAGGCCTTCGAGTCCGACCGGGCCGCGCACGTGAAGTTTGTCCGTGCTGATGCCGATCTCGGCGCCGAGACCATATTCGAAGCCGTCGGCAAACTGGGTAGAGGCATTGACCATAACGGAACTGGAATCAACCTGTTGCAGGAATTGCCGCTGATGCTCGGCATTTTCAGTAACAATGGCGTCGGTATGATGTGAGCCATAGTCTTCGATATGCCGGATCGCCTGGTCGATGCCCTTGACGATGCGGACGGACAAAATGCCGTCGAGGTATTCGGTACTCCAGTCGGCTTCGCTGGCCGGAACCATTTCAGGCACGACCCGGCGAGCCTGTTCACATCCCCTGAGCTCGATGCCTTTATTCAGGTAGAGGTCGCAAAGCGGGGGCAGGACTCTGCCGGCGATCGATTCGGCTACGAGCAGCGTTTCCATCGCGCCGCAGATTCCATAGCGTCTCGCCTTGGCGTTATAAGCAACGGCGATCGCCTTGTCCGGGTCCGCGTCATGATCAATATAAACATGGCAAAGCCCTTCGAGATGCTTGATCACAGGTACGGTAGCGGTGGCGCTGATCCGTTCAATCAGGCTCTTGCCGCCGCGCGGGACAATGATATCGACATAGTTCGACAGCGTGGCCAGTTCGCCGACCGCCTGACGGTCTGTGGTTTCGACCACCTGTATGCAATGGCTGTCGAGGCCCGCCTTCTCAAGTCCTTCGGCCAGACAGGCCGCCAGCGCGAGATTGGAACGAATGGCTTCGGAGCCGCCGCGCAGGATAGCGGCATTGCCCGACTTCAGGCACAGAATGGCGGCATCCACAGTCACATTGGGACGGGACTCATAAATGATGCCGATAACTCCCAGAGGCGTCCGCATTTTGCCGATGCGAAGGCCGCTCGGACGTTCCCTGAACTCCGACATATCCCCCACGGGGTCGTGCAGGGCGGCAACCTGGCGGCAGCCCTCGGCCATTGCCGACACCCGTGTCCGGTCCAACGCAAGGCGGTCGAACAGCGCATTCGCCAGATTGTTCCCGAGCGCGGCCTCCATATCCCCGGCATTGGCGGCAAGAATGTTCTCGCAGCGGCGTTCTATCGATTCGGCGATATGATGCAAGGCCGCGTTTTTTTGTTCGGTAGTGGCTCTTGCCGCGACAGCCGAGGCCGCCCGCGCCTGACGGCCGAGGCGCGCCATATACGTCCGGATGTCGTCATTTATTGCCATGGCAGAGCCAGCAGGTTGTCTGTTCGGATGATCATACGAACGGGCGAGTATACCGGGAACGGACACTCGGTCAACAGGAAAATCATATTCGCAGTCCGCAGGCTCTCAAAGAAATGTTTTCGATTTCTTCCCAGATATCCTTGCGCCGCGAACCGACCAGGCCCTTCATGATCAAATCCGCATGCGCTATGCGTTGCAGAATGCGCTCCCACTGTCTGGTGGAGAGACGGCCCAACGCCGAGCTGACGAGGGCGCTTCGACTGCTCCAGATGCCGTGACGTTTGAACAGCGCGGCGCGGCGCTCTCCCTTGTCGATTGCTGTGCAGAGCCGGCATATTGTACGCACCTCACGGGCCAGCGCCCACAGGATTATTGCCGGCTCGGCTTGCTCGTGTTTCAGGTTTTGCAGAATGCGCACCGTGCGCTCGACCGTTCCGCCGAGACAGGCATCGACGAACGCGAACACGTTGAAGCGCGCATGATCTGCGTTGGTCTGACTGATGATACGGGCGGTAATGGTTTGATCGGGATAAAGCAACCCGAGAAGGTTGATTTCCTGTGCCGCCGCCAGCAGGTTGCCTTCGACCAGACGGCTTAAATGTTCCACTGCGTCGCGCTCATGCCTGAGTCCGCAGGCGCTCATTCTCTGGCTGATCCAGCCCGGCAGTTTCGCTGTGTCGATCGCGGGACATTCGACCACCACGCCGCTATGTTCGATCGCCTTGAACCACTTTGCCGCCTGGGCGCGTTTGTCGATGGCATTGGCGATTACGACCAGGGTCGTGTCGCGAGAGAGATGATGAGCGAACTCGATCAGCGCCCGGCTGCCTGCGTCTGCCGGCTTGCCGGTCGGCAGTCTCAGCTCAATCAGTCGCTTGTCAGAAAATAATGACAGGGTACGGCTCTCGTGTTGCAGTCGATTCCAGTCGAATCCGGCTTCAGCAACGAGGCGTATGCGCTCATTGTAGCCCGCCAGCCTGCATTGGTTGCGAATTTGATCGAGCGCTTCCTCAGTGAGCAAAGTTTCGGAACCGAACAACAGATACAGGGGGGCAACCTCCTGTTTCAGTTGCGTTGACAGGACAGAAGAGGTGATACGCAAGCGCAGTTTACCTGGATTGCAGAGTTATAACCTGGAGCGGGCGAGTTCCCGCATGATTTGCAGGACGACCTCTTCTTGCATGTCTTTTTTCAGGAGTTCTTCTTCTTCCCTGAACCCGAGCTCGTCGTCGGGATTGTATTCAAGCGTATTGGACATGGATACCGTGGATTGCGGCAACAGGGTCTCTCCATTGGCGTCGATCACGCTGAATTCGACCAGCCAGGTATATTCGAACTCGGTCGCAATACCGGTCGCGTCGGTACTTGCCGCTTCCCTTGTAAATTCGACCTGCGACAGGGACAGGGTCGGCGTCGCGGACCCGGCAGCGACCACCGTGACGTTACTGTCCGCCAGCATCGTGGTGAGCCGTTCGACCAGTTCCCGATGTTCACCAACGATCGATATTTTCGACAAGCGCGCGGATAACCGGTAACGCCCGCGCAGCCTGAATCCGCAGCCGGGTAGTAAGGACATGCCAATCAGTAAAAGAAACAGGCGTTTCGACATGCAATCCGTAACGGGTGATTTTCAACTGCCGCCATTATACGGCAAGGTTTGCCTGAACAGGACAGCCGTCCGTGTCATTTTTCTCTAAATGACGATATTGACCAGCTTCGCGGGCACGATAATCGTCTTTCTGATTTCAGCGTCCTTGATGAAATTGCGAACCTTACGGTCTGCCATGGCCATTGCGCGGATATCCTGTTCGCTGCAATCGGCGGCCAATTCAATCTCGCTCCTCAATTTGCCGTTGACCTGAATGACCCATTTGACCGTATCGCTTTGCAGCGCCTGCTCGTTCACCCGAGGCCAGTCCGCATCAAGCACATCACCCGTCTCGCCGATCACATGCCATAACCGGTGGGCAATGTGCGGCACGACAGGAGCCAGAATCTTGTTCAGAATGACCATGCCTTCCCGAAAGACCGACAGACAGTCCGGGTTTTTACCGGGGTCGAACCGCTCCAGCGAATTGAGTAACTCCATCGCCCCCGCAACCACCGTATTGTAGTGGATTCTCCGGTAGTCGCGGTCCGCCTTTTGCAGAATCCGGTGGATGGCTCGCCGCAGTCCCCGGGCTTCATTGTCGGTGCAGTCGGCGCCGCTTCGCTCGCGGCCGGACGATAATGGTCCGCCCGCGGCCAGCGTTTCGCTGTTGCGATGGACGAGGGCCCACCACCGCTTCAGAAAACGAAAGGAGCCCGCAACCGCGTCATCGTTCCACTCCAGCGGCTGTTCCGGGGGCGCCGCGAACATCATGAACAGGCGCACCGTGTCCGCGCCATATTTGTCAATCATCGACTGCGGATCGACCGTGTTGTTCCTCGACTTGGACATCTTCGAGCCATCCTTCAGGACCATGCCCTGGCAAAGCAGCCTGGTGAAAGGTTCGTCGCTGTCGACGAGGTCGGCATCCCGCATCAGTTTGTGAAAGAAACGCGCATAGAGCAGGTGCAGTACGGCGTGCTCAATGCCTCCGACATACTGATCTACGGGGAGCCAGTAATTGGCGCGCTCATCCAGCATCGCATGATCTGCGCCGGGGCAGCAATAACGGGCGTAGTACCACGACGATTCGAAGAAGGTATCAAACGTGTCGGTCTCACGTGTAGCGGGCAAACCGCTGCCGGACAGTGTGGCGTGGTAGAAATCCGGGTCATCCCGAATCGGTGAGTGGACGCCGGAGAATTCGACATCTTCAGGCAACCGTACCGGAAGTTGATCGTCCGGTACGGCAAACAGGTTGCCGTCGGCGTCGTATACCACCGGAATGGGACAGCCCCAGTATCGCTGGCGCGATACGCCCCAGTCCCGCAGCCGGTAGTTTACCGTTTTTCTGCCCGCGCCGCGGTTTTCGAGATATTCGGCGACGGCAGAGCAGGCAGCGTCGTAATCAAGTCCGTCGAACGGTTCCGAATTACACGTGACGCCTTCCTTCGTGGTTAGCGAGCATTGATCGAAATCATGTTCGCTGCCGTCGGCGGGGCGGATAACGGGGCGTATCCCGATGCCGTGTTTTTTCGCGAACTCCCAGTCTCTCTGGTCATGGGCGGGTACTGCCATGATGGCGCCCGTACCGTATTCCATGAGAACAAAATTCGCCACCCAGATGTCGATTTTCTCGCCACTGACCGGGTGAATACCGCTTATGCCGAGAGGAATACCTTTCTTTTCCATCGTTTCCATCTCCTTTTCCGTGGCATGGGTATGCTTGCAGGATTCGACGAATGCGGCGACACGCGGATTGCCCGCAGCCGCCTTCAATGCCAGCGGGTGTTCCGCGGCCACCGAGATAAAGGTAATCCCCATGATCGTGTCGGGCCGGGTCGTATAGACTTGCAAGGGCTCCCCGCCTTCGACCCTGAATGAAAACTCGACTCCTTCGGAGCGGCCGATCCAGTTGCGCTGCATGGTGCGAACGGCCTCCGGCCAGCCCTTGAGGTTGTCAATCTCTTGCAATAACTCTTCCGCATAATCGGTAATGCGGATGAACCATTGAGAAACTTCGCGACGCTCTACAATCGCCCCCGAGCGCCAGCCGCGCCCGTTTTCGACCTGCTCATTGGCGAGTACCGTCTGTTCGACCGGGTCCCAGTTGACCACCGCCATTTTCTTGTATGCCAGATCTTTCTCGAGCAGCCGGTTGAAGAACCATTGTTCCCAGCGATAGTATTCGGGTGAACAGGTCGCCAATTCGCGATTCCAGTCATAACCGAAGCCGAGTCGTTTTAACTGGGCGCGCATGTAATCAATGTTCGCATGGGTCCACTTTGCCGGCGGCGTCCGGTTTGCAATGGCGGCGTTCTCGGCGGGCAACCCAAAGGCATCCCAGCCCATCGGTTGCAGTACGTTCTTGCCGAGCATGCGCTGATAACGGCTGATCACATCGCCAATCGTGTAATTGCGCACATGCCCCATATGCAATTTTCCGGAAGGATAGGGCAACATCGAAAGGCAGTAGTATTTCTCACGCTCCGCGTCTTCCGACACCGCAAAGCTCTGTCTGTCGTCCCAGTATTTCTGGGCCTCCAACTCAATTTCAGCAGGGTTGTACTTGTCGATCATATGGCAGCGGGCGCGCTGTACAAGGATAAGAGGCACGGATTCTAACCGATTAACCCGCCATGCGTACACAATCCCGACAAGCGCCCCGGGATACAGTACAATCCTGTCATGGCAGGTAATATCCCCAGACCTTTCATAGATGATCTTGTCGCTCGTACAGATATCGTTGAGGTCATTGACCGGCGGCTGCCCCTGACCCGTAAAGGCCGGGAATATGTCGCCTGTTGCCCTTTCCATAAAGAGAAAACACCGTCATTCAAGGTAAGCCCGGACAAACAGTTCTACCATTGCTTCGGCTGCGGCGCCCACGGCACTGTGATCGGATTTCTGATGGACTATGCCAATCTGGGATTTGTCGAAGCGGTGGAAGAACTCGCCGACGCAGCCGGCATGGAACTGCCGGATAGCGGCTTTACCCGATCAACTCCTTCCGGACAAGGAGCGGACCAACGGCTTCAGATCATTGAACAGGCGAACCACTGGTTCCAAAAACAATTACGCGCCCGTCCTGCAGCCAGGCAAGCCATTGACTATCTGAAATCCAGGTGTGTGGACGGCAAGGTGGCAGCAGATTTCGGCATCGGTTACGCTCCGGACAGCTGGAGCGGTTTGGCCGATGCCCTGGGTACCACCCCCCGGTTGCGGGAACTGCTGCTGATAACCGGGCTGGTCAGCAGGAAGGAAGGCGCCGCGGAGGCGCGCTGCTACGATCGCTTTCGGGGACGCATCATATTCCCGATCGAAGACCATAGAGGGAGAATCGCAGGCTTTGGCGGCCGCGCATTGGGTGGCGCCAGCCCCAAATATTTGAACTCTCCGGAAACCCCGCTGTTCCACAAGGGCGCGGAACTGTACGGGCTGCATCGCGCCCGCCGCGAGATCGGCATACGCAAAAAGAGTGTTGTGGTAGAAGGGTACATGGATGTCATCAGTCTGGCCCGGTTCGGTATAAACAATGCGGTAGCGACACTCGGAACCGCAACGACCCGAACCCACTTGCAGCGCCTGTTTCGCCTTGCCCCGGAAATCGTATTCTGTTTTGACGGCGACCGTGCGGGACAAGCCGCGGCCTGGAAGGCAATGGAAGTTTCGCTCCCCGAAATGCGGGACGGACGCCAGGCTGGATTCCTGTTCCTGCCCGACGGCGAAGACCCGGATACGATGGTTCGCGCCGAAGGGGGCGAAGCGTTCGTCGAAAGGCTGGACAAGGCGTTGCCGTTACCCGATTTCCTGTTCAATACCCTGATCTCCCGGGTCGACATGAAGCGGGTGGACGGCAAGGCGTCCCTGGTGAGCCAGGCGTTGCCGTTGATCGGACAACTGCCCGATGGAGCATTGCGGGATATGATGAACCTGGAACTCGCATCACTGACCGGACTGCCGGCAAGCCGGTTCACGGAAATGACTGCGCCGCCGGCGTCTTCAGCGAGAATAAAGGAACGTTCGCAAGGCGGGCAAATCCGGGGCGACCGGATATCCCCCTTGGCGACCGCCGTCAGCCTGCTCCTGCAAACCCCGGCGCTGGCGCAATCAGTCGACAATCCGGATGAATTGAAACAATTGCGGATTCCCGGAGCGGATGTCCTGACCCGAATGATCGAATTGTGCCGCAACCGGCCTGACCTGACTACAGCCGGGTTGCTGGAGTCCTTCAGGGAAACTCCGGTTCATGGCTATCTGGGGAAACTGGCAATACACAACAATCTGATTGACGAGAATGTACTTGCCCGGCAATTCCGCGAAACATTGATCCATCTGCTTGAGGAACATTACGATCTGCTCACACGGGATTTGCTGGAAAAATCGGAGCAATCGGGAGCAACCCCGGAAGAATCTCAGGAACTGAACGAATTGCTGAAAATACGAAATTTGCTGAAAAAGGCGCGGCAGTCGAAGTTGACCGCGGAAGAATCACAAGGGCTGAACGAATTGCTGGAAAAAAGAGCCGGGAATCTTGAATATTTCCGAACCGGCAACTCGTCCCCGGGAAAATAATCATGGCGCGAACTCCAGGCCGTCGCGGCCACCGCAGCAAGAACCGGAGTACCGGGCGGCACGAAAAAGGCATCCCCCAATTGCCGCGCGGCCAGTTGGTGAACCGGTTTCCCCCGATCCGGGTTCTGGATGAGGAACAGGTCGAACGTATTCATGACGCTTCGATGGATATTCTTGAGCGGCAAGGCATCCAGGTACTCGGCGAGCAGGCCCTGCATGTTTTCAGGAAGGCCGGGGCCAGGGTGGATAACGATGGCATGGTATACATGGACCGGGGGCTGGTGATGGAAGCCATTTCCGCGGCTCCCGCAGAATTCACTGTAGTCCCCCGCAACCCGGACAACGCCATTCGCTGCGGCGGCAACGCGATCAATTTCGGCATGGTGTCGGGTCCTCCCAGCGTGCATGACAATATCAATGGCCGCCGCGCGGGAAATCTTGCGGATTACCGGAAGCTGGTCAGTCTGGGACAATTCTTCAATGTAATCGCTTTTTTCGGAAACCAGATTGTGGCGACTACGGATCTACCCGTCAATACACGCCACCTGGACGCGGTATTGACCAGCCTGACACTGAGCGACAAGCCTTTTTTCACGCTCGGCATTGGCGCCGGGCGGGGGCTGGACGCGGTCAGGATGTGCGCCATTGTCAAGGGTTTGAAACTGGAGGATATGGTCAATTACCCAACGGTGATGACCAATATCAATATCAACTCACCGAGGAAACTGGACGACTCCATGGCGTACGGAGCGATGCAGCTTGCCATGCTGGGACAGCCGGTTGTTGTCACGCCGTTTACTTTGATGGGAGCAATGACTCCGGTAACCATGGCAGGCGCCCTGGCGCAGCAGAACGCCGAAGCGCTGCTGGGACTGAGTCTGTTGCAACTGACCCGGCCGGGCTGCCCGGTATGCTATGGCGGCTTCACCTCCAATGTCGATATGCGTTCCGGCTCTCCCGCGTTCGGCACTCCGGAGAACGCGCTCGCCAATCTGGCCGGAGGGCAACTGGCGAGAAGATATAACCTGCCCTATCGCACCAGCGCCTGCAACGCCTCGAATGCCGTGGATTGCCAGTCCACGTGGGAGACCCAGATGGCGTTATGGGGCGCCGTAATGGGGCATGGCAATTTCATTTACCACGCGGCGGGATGGCTGGAAGGAGGATTAGTCACATCGTTCGAGAAAATAATGATCGACTGCGAGATGCTTCAGCACATGGCGGCATTGCTGCAACCTGTGCAAGTAGATGAGCGGACGCTGGCGCTCGAAGCGATGGATGAAGTGGGTCCGGGCGGACACTTTTTCGGATGTGACCATACCATGCAACGGTATAAAAACGCATTCTATGAACCCTTCCTGAGCGATTGGCAAAACAGCCAGAGCTGGCAGGAAGCCGGAGCGAAAGATTCGACCATGCGGGCAACGGAAATGTGGCAACGCGCCCTCGCTCAATACGAACCGCCGCCGCTTGACCCGGCCGTGAAAGGAGAACTGGAATCGTATGTCGCCAGACGCAAGGAAGAATTGGGCAGGGAAGAGCCGCGGCTGGAACCGGTCGGGAACTGTTCATTCTGATGCAGGATACTGACAGCAAGCGAGGTTTATTGCAAAAAAATTGTATGGTCATGGTGAAATTATGGTAAACTGACGACTGTTGAATGCTATATGGGGTCGCCATGAACATCGAATTTGTCGTCAGCAGGGTTTTTGTAAAGGTTGTTGTGGTTGCGGGGCTGGTCTTCACCATGCTGTTATCCGCTGTCAGCCATGCCTGTAACACGGCTTGCGGGCAGGAATTCGATTTTTCCATCCTGACCCCGGGGCAGGAACTGGGTTGCATGGCGCTGAGTCTTTACCATGAAGGGCGCGGCGAGGGTAGAAAAGGGCAGTTGGCGATCGCGGCGGTCATCATGAACCGCGTCAGGAGCAAACAATATCCCGATACAATCTGTCAGGTTGTGTGGCAACACAAACAATTCAGTTGGACCCACACTGCCTCAAGGCGCCATTCGGTCAATGACCCGAAGGCATGGCAGCAGTCACTGGCGCTGACGCGCTCCTTTCTTGAGCGGGAGACGGAGACCGAGGTTGGCAACGCCACTCATTATCATGCTGCAAGCGTGCGCCCCTACTGGATTTCGCAAGGAAGACTGATCGCCAGGGTCGGCAACCATTATTTCTACGTTTTGTAATTTCGATCCGCCGGAGCCGGAGGCGGCCATGGGCGCTGTAATCGCAATCCAGGCCAATTCGGGAGACGACATCGACCACAATCTGAGCGCGCTGACGGAACAGATCGCACGTGCTTGCCGGGTGGACAATGGACAACAGGGTGAAGAAGATAGTCCGGTCGTTGTATTGCCCGAATGCTTTGCCCTGATGCCGTCCAGCATTACCCGGCTGCTGCAATGCGCCGAGACGGACGGCGACGGAAAAATACAGGAATTCCTGTCCTGCGCCGCGACAGACAATAACGCCTGGATTTTGGGCGGCAGTGTACCACTGCGCTCCACTGACCCCGGCAAGATAACCAACTCGCTGCTGGTCTACGACAACCATGGGCAACGGGCGGCCCGTTACGACAAGATTTTTTTGTTCGATGTGTCTCTCTCAAGCGGTGAACGCTATTGTGAATCCGATTATACTGTGCCGGGAAACCGGCTTGAGGTGGTCGATACGCCGGCGGGTAAAATCGGTTTGTCGATTTGTTATGACCTTCGCTTCCCGGAGCTTTACCGTAGGCTTGTGCAAAAGGGAGCGGAAATCCTGGTCGTACCGTCCGCCTTCGCCCATACCACGGGCAAGGACCACTGGATGCCGCTGTTAAGAGCGAGGGCGATAGAAAACAGTTGTTATGTCGTAGCCCCGGCGCAGTACGGGCAGCACAACAGAAAACGCACAACGTGGGGACATACTGTTATAATTGATCCTTGGGGAAACACGATCGCCGAACTGAAAACAGGCTGGGGCAGCGTCCGCAGCAGGGTTAACCCCGCAAAACTGCGCCTCGTTCGCCAGCGACTGCCTTCGCTTCAGCATCGTCGTTTCGATCTTTTTTCGTTGTAATCCATTCCCGACCCCATGTCCGACCAGATTCAAACCGCCATGCAGGTATTGCTTGAGCCGACAGGATTGAGTGATCATGCCCTGACCCGTACCATCAACCAGGTGATGGGGCCGAAGATCGATTATGCCGACCTGTATTTCCAGCATTCCCGTCAGGAGTCCTGGTTACTGGAAGAAAGCACAGTCAAGTCGGGCAGTTTCAGCATTGAGCAGGGGGTCGGGGTGCGCGCGGTCAGTGGCGAGAAAACCGGATTTGCCTACTCCGATGAAATCATCCTGCCGGCATTGCTCGGCGCCGCGGATACGGCAAAGGCTATTGCCCGCAGCGGCGGCAAGGAAAACGCGATCAGGGTCCGCCCCCACGACCAGCCGGTTACCCGTCTGTATGATCCGCTCAATCCACCAGCTTCCATGCAGGATCAAGACAAGGTGGCGTTATTGAAGGAAGTAGAGCAGACAGCAAGGGCAATGGACAGCCGCATTACACAGGTCATGGTCAGTCTGGCCGGTTCGCACGACGTGGCGCTGGTGGTGCGCTCTGACGGCATACTGGCAGCCGACATCCGCCCACTGGTACGAATGAATGTTCAGGTCATTGCCGAGCGGAACGGCAGGCTGGAACAGGGCTCCGCCGGCGGCGGCGGACGCTATGGCTATGAATATTTTACAGACGGCAACCGTGCGCACGGGTATGCGCGAGAGGCGGTTCGGCAGGCGCTCGTTGCTCTGGACGCGAGAGAAGCTCCGGCAGGGGAAATGGTGGTTGTGCTCGGACCGGGCTGGCCGGGAATACTGTTGCATGAAGCGATCGGGCACGGCCTTGAGGGAGATTTCAATCGCAAGAAAACTTCCGCTTTCAGCGGCAGAATCGGGGAAAAGGTGGCGTCCGAACTGTGTACGGTGGTCGATGACGGTACCTTGGAAAACCGCCGCGGCTCGTTGTCAATTGATGATGAAGGTACGCCCGGCCAGAATACGGTGCTTATCGAGAACGGAATTCTGACCGGCTATATGCAGGACAACCTGAACGCGCGCCTCATGGGCATGGCGCCGACCGGCAATGGGCGCAGGGAATCTTTTGCGCATTTGCCGATGCCGAGAATGACCAATACCTTTATGTACAACGGCAAGCATGAGCCGGAAGAGATTATCGCCTCGGTGGATAAAGGGCTGTACGCGGTTAATTTCGGGGGTGGGCAGGTTGACATTACTTCCGGGAAATTTGTCTTCAGCGCCTCCGAGGCCTACAGGATCGAGAAGGGCAAGGTAACCTCGCCGGTCAAGGGGGCAACGCTGATTGGCAATGGGCCCGAAGTATTGACCCGGGTCTCCATGGTCGGCAATGACATGGAGCTGGACTCCGGGGTTGGGGTTTGTGGAAAAGACGGGCAGAGCGTGCCGGTCGGTGTGGGGCAGCCTACACTGCGTATCGACCGGCTTACCGTGGGCGGGGTATCGGTCTGATGCCCCGCTCCTGCCGGGTGTCACAACGGACATGGCCGCCTGATACCCAATCCGATATAGAGCGAAGTCTGGCCGACGTCGCGTCCGGGGCCCTGGAACAGGCGAAACGGCAGGGCGCCGATCAGGTGCAAGTGTTGATAGCCCAGGGACAGGGCAAATCAGTTACGGTGCGCCGGGGAGAAGTCGAAACCGTTGAACATAACCGCGACAAAAATATCGGGCTGACGGTTTACTTCGGGCATCGCAGCGGCACGGCCTCTTCCACGGATTTTTCGGACGAAGCCATCCGTGCCTGTGTCGATTCAGCGTGTACTATCGCAAGGTATACGGAAGAAGACCCGTTCAGCGGACTGCCCGATATTGAACTGCTTGCCACCGAATTTCCCGATCTCGACCTCAATCATCCGTGGTCGGTCCCTGTTGAGCGGATGATCGAGATTGCGACAAACTGTGAAACGGCCGCCCTGGACAGTGATTCCCGCATTACCAACACGGAAGGTTCCACCGTATCCAGCCACAACGGAGTCAATATACTGGCCAATTCTTACGGCTTTTTCGGGCTGTCGCGAGGCAGCCGGCATAGCATCGGTTGTTCGATGATTGCCGGAGAGGGCGAAGACATGCACCGCGATTACTGGTATGACTGCAAGCGTTATGCAGATGACCTGACCCCCTCCGGCGCAATCGGACGGGAGGCGGCCAGAAGAACCGCAGACAGACTCGGCGCGCGCAAGATCAAGACCGGAGAGTACCCGGTGATTTTTGATTCCGGCGTTTCAGCCAGCCTGATTTCCCACCTCGTCTCCGCGATCAAAGGATCAAGCCTGTATCGAAAGGCGAGTTTTCTGCTCGATCATAAAGGCCGGCGTATTTTCCCGCGTGGCACGAAAATCGTCGAGCAACCCCATCTTGCAAGGGCGTTGGGCAGCGCAGTATTCGACAATGAGGGAGTAGCCACACGTCCCAACCGGATTGTTCATGACGGGACACTCGAAAGTTATCTGCTCGGCAGCTATTCCGCGAGGAAACTGGGCATGCAAACCACAGGCAACGCGGGAGGGGTGCATAACCCGACACTCGTCAGCGCGAATGCCAGCAATTCCGGCAGTCCCGCCAATCTGCAGGAAATGATCCGGGATATGGGCAGGGGGCTTGTGGTCAGCGAACTCATCGGTTTTGGCGTAAACACAGTAACCGGTGACTATTCACGCGGAGCGTTCGGCTTCTGGGCAGAGAATGGGGAAATACAGTACCCTGTACAGGAATTCACCATTGCCGGCAACCTGAAAGAGATGTTCAAGTCTATCGCCGCAGTCGGTTCCGACATAGACCCGAGACAAAACATCCGCGCAGGCTCCATCCTGATCGAGAACCTGACAGTAGCGGGTGAGTGAATGATTCAGGCCCGGAACGGTCGGCCGGGTTGGTGCACCCTCTATTTCAGGACGCCAAAAACGATGCCGCAACGCTGGCGAATGCCGGGAACCCCGTCCGAAAAATCCCGTTCGCAGGCGGGGCCGGCGGCATTCACCGGGAGATCCGCTATTCCCCGGAGCGCGCCCCCGCCGCGGCCGCCGCGGGAAAGGCGTGTGTCAGGCGTCGATCAGGGGGAGGAACTCGAAGTCGTTGGCGTCCAGCGTTTCGTTCGTCGTGATGGTCAGGGTGTTTCCCGGACTGAACGTGATCGTGACGGCGCCTTCTCCCGGCGTGAGGGTCAGATCGCTGAACTGGTCGACACCGGCGTTGCCCTTCAGGCGGATTTTGTCCCCATCCTCAAAGTCCGTGATGGTGTCGTTTCCTCTGTGGTAGACGAAGATGTCATCGCCGGCCCCGCCGGTGAGCGTGTCATCGCCCCCGCCGCCGATCAGCTTGTCATCGCCGGCCCCGCCGTTGAGCGTGTCGTTGCCCGCCCCGCCGATCAGCTTGTCATCGCCGGCCCCGCCGGTGAGCGTATCGTTGCCCGCCCCGCCGATCAGCTTGTCATCGCCGGCCCCGCCGTTGAGCGTGTCGTTGCCCGCCCCGCCGATCAGCTTGTCATCGCCGGCCCCGCCGGTGAGCGTATCGTTGCCCGCCCCGCCGATCAGCTTGTCATCGCCGGCCCCGCCGTTGAGCGTGTCGTTGCCCGCCCCGCCGATCAGCTTGTCATCGCCGGCCCCGCCGTTGAGCGTGTCGTTGCCCGCCCCGCCGCGCAACTTGTCATCGCCGGCCCTGCCGTCGACGGTGTCGTCGCCGTCACCCCCGTTGAACTTGTCCCTTTCGATGCTGCCGTTGAGCGTGTCATCGCCTGAGGTGGACTCCATCATGTGGAAATCATTCTTGTCCCTGGCCTTGAAAATGAAGTCGCTCTTCTTGAGGTCCCTAGCGAGTCCTTTAGCCGGATCAGAGCCATTCACCCAGACGACATCGCCGTTGCCGAACGTGATCTTGGCGTAACGGTTGAAGCTTCCTGAATTATAATTACCATGCTCGATGGTCAGGTCACTGAACTTCAGGCCGATGAACTCGATCTTGTCGCCGTCCGTGAAATCCCGAATGCTGTTGAAGATGCCGTCGCCGGCCTTGAACACGAAGGTGTCGTTGCCTTCCCCACCGTAGAGATTATTATAGCTCCCCGTACCGACGCCGCCACCGCCGATTATCCGGTCGTCACCCCCCATGCCGAAGATCGTGTCGACCCCCTCCCCGCCGAAGATGATGTCGTTGCCGTCCCCGCCGTTCAGTGTGTCATGGCCGTCGCCGCCAAAGATGATGTCGTCGCCCAGGCCGCCCTTGATATTGTCATTGCCCGCCCCGCCGAAGATGATGTCGTTGTCAGTGAGCGCACCATTAATGTCCATCAGCGCCTCGTCATCGCTCGGCTCTTCGCGGCCGCCGAAGATGGTGTCGTCGCCGTCGCCGCCCGTGATCGTGTCGTTGCCCAGTTTGCCGTAGAGCGTGTCGTCGCCCTTGCCGCCGTTGAGCGTGTCCTTGCCATCGGTGCCGGCCCTCGTGTCGTCGTTGTCGGTGCCGGTCCAAGTGATTCCGGTCATAGGTCATTCCCCCCATAAAAACATGCTTTCGTCTTCATCCACCGCCCCCTCATGCCAAGGCGACCGAGCGACGGCAGATACCCTGAACTCGTTTTTACCATGAGGGGGGGGGGGGGGGGGGGATCAACCCCCGGTGGCCAACCGCCGACCCGGCAGCCCGCCGGAGGGGCCACCCTGTCCGCAGATTCCCCACGCTGGCGTTGGCGCCAGGAAATCCCGCCGAAGCCACGGGTCCTCGACCCGGTCGAAATTGTCACGCACCAGCCGAAGGAGGGCCGCGCGCTGAGGGTCTTGCGAAACAGGGTCTTGGGCATGGTATCCTCCGACTATGAAGAAACGGCCCTTATCCTGCCGCTTTTCCATAAAAAGTCTGCGAAAAGATTTTTTACCAGCCCCCTGAACCTCCCCGGATTTATTGATCCGGCAGGCTTGGCGGGGATTGCTGTATAAATATAGCAACCGTCTCTGGATGGACCGGAGTTGGGACGCAGATACCACGCGACACCAAGGCTTCTCCCTTGGCCAATGGCGCGTAAGAGTGCGTATTTCGCGAAGTCTCCGGTATCACCTGCATAACGGTCCTGCATTCGACACCTCAATCACTGATTGCATTTATGCTGGTTGAACCCACATCTCTCGTCGCTACTGTGCTGTCCAGCACGGTCGCCCCGCAATGTTTCCAAACGGTTGCCCGGCAGCGTCCCAAGTCAAGGAGTTTCTCCGCACTGTCCAGCAGAGCCGTCGGCGTTCCGCCTGATCGACAAAGCCTTGAAACGCTGCGATGCGTTGCCCCTCGAAAAGGCGCCGAGTAGTCCGATCCTTGAAGCCTTTTATCATGCATTCCGACCGTAACTGCGATTGTGTATTGTTTCCATAACCAGCCGGAGAAGCCCTTCCTTGGACCGCCATCTTGTGATGACAGCGTCTGGAAGCCCTCGCCTACGGCGGGTCTTCCAGGGGAATGAATGCGGAAACCTGTTAGTCAGAAAATAGCGAAATCGTGCTATTATGCGTCAATAGTATGATCTTTAACCCTTGGAGGCGGTTTGATGGGTACGACACGGAAGACAATCACGCGCACAGAGCAACAAGATAGCTGGGTTAAGGCACAAATTGCCGCAGGCCGGTTCACGAACGATAGCGAGTATTTCCGCGATTTGATCCGACGCGATCAAGCCGGACAAGCTGATATTGGGGCAATCCGCGCCGCTTTGATCGAAGGGGAACAACGCGGAGAACCGCAGCCGTTCGATAGCAGCCAATTTAAGCAAGAAATGGCTGCGAAACAGGGTCCCGGGCATGGTTAATCCTCAATATCCTCCGCCAGCCCACACTTTACATCAACAGCCGCCTCCCGTATTTTCTGCCAAAGGCTTTCAGGTCGCATTACCGCTTCCACCGATTTTTCAGATGTGTGTCAATTATGATAATAATACCCTGATCAACAACAGGCGCGAGTTCAATCGCGACAGGAAAACGGAAATTCAAAAGGCGCTTATCGCTGTTTCAATATAACTTGACGGGGAACCAGCCTTTGCCGAATCAGGAATATGAATTCCCGCGGTTCAACAGCGGTTCCAGTTCAGTCAGCGCTTTTTTATAGATCTGTCTTTTGAATTCCACGATCCGGTTCAGCGGTTGCCAGTAATCCACCCATATCCAGCAATCGAATTCCGGATTTTCAGAGATATCCAGCCGCACCCGGGATTCCCCGGCAATCAACTGAAACAGGAACCACTTTTGCTTCTGTCCCCGGAACGGCCTGTGCTGCAAATAACGCCGGAGTCGAATTTCATGCGGCACGTCATAGCGCAACCAGCTTCCGGTCCTGCCCAGCAACTTCACATCCTTGCGGGCAAGACCGAGTTCTTCGTAGAGTTCCCGAAATGCGGCTTCGTGCGGTGACTCATCGGGTTCAACTCCTCCCTGTGGAAATTGCCAGCCATCGTGGCGGGAGCGCCTCGCCCACAAGACTTGCCGGGCGTGATTACAAACGATAATACCTACGTTCTTCCTGTATCCATCCTTGTCGACCCAGTCGGCCATTTACAAACCGCGACAGCCAAAGCGACCAGACGACAGCGATGTTACTACATATTGCACCGGCTCCAGCATTGTTGCCAGTGAGTCGACAGTATCGGCAATCATGAACCTCTCGGATAAGTTCCAACCAGACGACAGACTATACCACAGACGGGCGCCGGCGCAATAACCGGATGGGACGAGCGCAACGAACAAACGGATTGTGACAAATCCACACCAAATCCGCTATCATATGACCAGTTTTGTGGTCATGCAGAGGCTATCGTGCATACAGTCAATCCCCTTATCTGCCGGAGGTCGCTCACTGAAACTGGATCTGCAGTGTATGACTGATGCGGAGGGGCTGCCGGGTTCAGACGCTTTTACGGTTTGGGCCGATACTACTCTGAAGGCGGTTTCTTCCCCCAGGCGCTCACTCTCTATCCGCATCGTGGATGAAAACGGCATGCGGCGGCTGGGTCGTGACTTCACGGGCAAGGAGCGGGCAACCAATGTCCTTTCATTTCCTTTTGACCCTGTTCCCGGGGTAGAGATGGACTGGCTTGGTGATATAGTGATTTGCGCGCCGGTCGTTGCAGATGAAGCTGGTGAACAAGGCAAACCCATATGCGCCCACTGGGCGCATATGGTGATTCACGGCATTCTGCACCTGTGTGGATTCGATCACATCAATGAAGCCGAAGCCCTGGAGATGGAAACTCTTGAAACTCGTTTGCTGGACACTCTGGGTTATCCGGACCCCTACCGGGTATCGGATCAGGCGGGTTGTCCGCAAGGCGGCAAATGAATTATTTCCTGGCGTTCTTCTCGGGCATCGTGTCTGTGGGCGCTTTTGCGCCATTCAACTGGTGGTGGCTTTACTTTCCTGCTGTCGGAGTCCTGATGTTCCTGTGGGGATCGGCAGGTCGAGGGAAAGCTTTTTGGTTGGGATTTTGTTTTGGTCTTGGGCAGTTCGGGGTGGGGGTGTCGTGGGTGTATATCAGCATCCAGACCTTCGGCGGGATGCCCCCGCTACTGGCGACTGTCTGTGTGTCCGTCCTGGTCTGCTTCCTTGCGTTGTATCCTGCCCTCACAGGCTGGCTACAGGGCTGGGTTGGCATGGTTGGCCCGGCGATCAAATCAGGTCTGATCCTGCCGGCAATCTGGGTAACGCTGGAATGGACCAGGGGTTGGGCGCTTACCGGCATGCCCTGGCTCAGTACCGGATACGCATTTCTTGACACCCCATTGATCGGGCTTGCGCCAGTGGGAGGGGTTTATCTGGTCGGGTTGTTCGCGCTCGCAAGCACGGGAATTCTGGTGGCGCTGATCAGAAAAAGAAGCGCCAGGGTTTTCTGGGTAGCGGTAATCCCTGCGGCAGGTTGGGGAGCGGGCTGGATTCTGGATGGACATGAGTGGACGGCTCCCGAGGGTGACCGGATTACCGTAGCCGTTATTCAGAACAATGTTCCCCTGCTGGAAAAATGGGAAAATGAAAGTCGTGAAGCCATCATAGACGAATACCTTGCCCGAAGCGCCGGGCATCATGACAAGGACCTCGTGGTCTGGCCGGAAGGCGCCATCCCGGATTACTTGCAGAATCTCCCGTTGGAATTCTGGACGGCGCTGGCCGGGCATCCGGCCGATATCGCCTTTGGCGCTCTTGACCGACCGACCCCGGGGCAGAACTACTATAACAGCCTCGTGGCGGTCTCCGATGACATCCGTATCTACAACAAGCAGCGCCTCGTGCCATTCGGAGAATTTTTTCCGATGCAGGGACTACTGCATCCCATCTTGCGCCATCTCACTATTCCGATGGCAGATTTTTCTTCCTGGGAATCGCCGCAGAAACCGCTGCCCCTCGCCGGAAATCTGGCCGCGGCATCGATCTGTTATGAGGATGCCTTCCCGAATGAATGGCGCAATCAGGTTGCGGATTCCGGGTTTCTCGTCAATGTCAGTGAAGACATGTGGTTCGGGGATTCCCTGGCGCCTCACCAGAGGCTCCAGATGGCGCGTTTCCGGGCTCGGGAGGCCGGACGGCCCATGATCCGTTCTTCCAATAACGGCCTGTCTTCATTGATCGACTGGCGTGGCAGGATCACCGCCATTGCCCCCCAATTCGAAAAAGCCGTAGTCACTGGATCAATCCAGCCCAGAACCGGTACGACCCCATATATTCTTTACGGCGACCTTGCTGCGAAAGTAACCGCTATCCTGATGCTCGTGGCGGGCTTGTTGTGGGGGCGTCCCGGCAGAAATCGAAGGTAAATTCCTGTTTCAACCCGCATGCGCCTCGACAATCTGTATGCGTGACACCTCTGCCGCATCCTCTGCAACCGCCCGATTATGCTCTCCCCCGCAGTTTCGACTTGATATTCGAGCGGTCAAGCGGCAGCTGACATACATTGTCAGATTACGCGAAGCGCATGGTGGAAAACTTCATTCGTGAAATCGTCCCACTGCTCTCCGTCTTGTGCAATATCGTCCAGCATGTAGACCTTGACATTGCCCATTGCACAAAGTCGGGTTTGCATTTCCGGCGTGACAATGCCGGCAACAAGAAAGTTCACACATCCCGGCGGCGTCTCGGCGAAACTCCTGATCATGGCACCAAGGCGCTCAAGGGCGCCGGCAGGGTCACGCCCGCCTTTTATCTCAATGGTGGCAACAAGCCGATCTCCCCTCCGGAATTCAATGTCCGGTTCCGATCCATAACCCATGACCGTTTTCATGGGCAAAAAATAGTTTCCGATTTCCGGCGCACGGGGATCAATAATGCTGCGTTTCTTCAACCAATAAACTATCCTGTCTTTACAGAGGCAGCTCGCTGGTGAACACGCTTCCTGGAGAGCAGGGCGAGTCCACGGTAATAAATCGAAGTCTTCGGATGTGCCAAAAGGATAGAAGGGTGTGCAAATACGAACTTCGCTTCGACATCCAGGGCTTGCGCACGATTCCAGGCGGTGAGGCTTATCATGAGTCGATCAATAGGTTCGAATTCCAAGTGTCTGGTAAACAAATCAATGGTCCGCCACTGCTCTCTGTCTTCCTGCTTTGCGATGAGATCGGAAAACAGAAGAGAGCGCAATGTGTCATCAGTCACGGGAACGAAGCCACCTGTATACGCATTTCCTCAATTCCCTTCGACCATAACGAGCCATCTGCTGACTTGAATTACCCTTTCCCGATCCTGCAAAATACCCAGAACCTCCAAAATACCCAGAACCTCATGCAACGCGCCTTGGGATGCGTGTATTTCGACCGCCCGGGACAATATCTCCGGGCACTGGGCATACTTTTCTTCCAGCCATTTCGTTTTTGTCCTGTTCTCGACAGTTGCCGAAAGCATGCTTTGGCGCAATGCCGAAAAGCCTTCCTGGTCAAATCTCATCCACGCGAGCTCAAGCGCATAGGTTCTGGTGTAGTCATAACGATTGGCGTAGGGGGGCGATGTAATCACCATATCGAATGATGCCGACGGAAAGCGCCCCAGTATTTCCAGACAGGAACCGATCTTCAAATCGGGACGTCCGTTCCCGTATTCAGCCTTGAGCAGACCTGTGTCTCCAGCAATTTGAGCGATCCGGAGCGCCAATGCGTCACTGAATGGGGCACATATCCCTTGTATATACCGGACTTGAGCGGGCGTCCCGATCGGATATCCCAGCGCAGGTACTGACCGTCTTTTCGCGTGTAGCTTACATCCTCAAGAACCGAGATACAGGCCAGATTGAGCAGCGTCTTATGTCCTTCATCTTCAATCCCGGATAGAAATGCGCGCGCGATGGCAATTTCCTCCTCTACTTCTGCCGAGAACGCGCAGGCAGTGATCGGGACATGCGGGAACTCGAAACCGTTGCCATCGCAGTTTCGCTCCTTGACGCAATTCACCATCTTGCGCCCAACTTTGGAAAATCTGCCAGCACACAGGCCATTGGACGCTTCCGCAATTGCATCCCCAGCCAGGACACCGACAGGCATTATCTCAATACCTGTCCCGAATTTGCCACGACCGGACGCGACCAATGGTACAGTGCCAATCCCTGCAAATGGGTCTAGCACATCATGTGCATTGTAACTATCAAGAAAGTCGGTGACTAATTGCCTGGAGAACCCCTCCTTATATTTTAGCCACCGAAACCCCGGAACGTTTCGGTTCCCCTGATAAGATACCAATTTCCGGTTAAGGCGCTCATTAACAGAAAGATGATCAGAAAATCGGGCGGACAGCCGCCTGCGCTCTGTTGTCGACCCACCATTTGGCGAAGCAACCGGAGTCATGGCGTGACCCCGCCACAGGTAACAGGTTTATCGATCAATCTACCGAACTTCCTCGTCAGAATAATCTTCGTTGATCCGTTTAATCTCATAAACAACCGATCTTAACGTACTCCAGGGCTATTTCGTGGCTCATTCCAACTGTTTGGGTCGCAGTCCTCTATGTTCACGCCCACAGAGCTATCTCCATACCACCGAACCACCGGAGACCTGATACCCGAATCAAGACTTCCGCGCCGTTCGGCAGCCTTCAGTACATCCCACAACGCGATTTCGTGCTTGCGGAGAAACGCCAGTCTCGTTTCATATTCCACTCCGACAGACTCGTCATAGATGCAGGACAGTATTTGCCAGAAATGATTCCGGGGATTTGCGTAATATTTACGCTCTTTCAATGAAACGTTACCCGGCAGGGAACCCAGGATCAGGATACGGGAACAGTCATTGACAACAGGCCCGAGTCCTTCTTTCATGAGCATCTTTTTTCGGGTTGTGTACTGGGTAGCCTCATTATAATCAAAGAGGTATTAAAAAATGGTGCCGGAAAGAGGAGTCGAACCTCCGACCTACTGATTACGAATCAGTTGCTCTGCCAACTGAGCTATTCCGGCACAAGCGGAAAAACGAAATCTCTCGGCCAGCACGACCTGCGGAATCCACTTTCAGCCGCGTCATGCGTCGCTTTGGTTTTTCAGCGACCCTGAATCAAGGACTCTCCGGATGCCGTCTGAAAAAGTTCGCGCCCTCGTTCAGGGCGGAAGCGTGAATGCCGGTGGATGATCCCGGGACATCGGGCCCACACAAAGGATCAATTCTCTAAAGGTCAATGCTATACTTTCAACCCTGTGATTGCAACAAGTTGGCTATCTCCACAGCAATTCCCGCCAAGGACATCCCCACATGGATTCGGCGGGATTTTCGGATGCAAACGCAGGCGTTAAGGGTATGCGGACAAGGCCACCCCTCCGGCGGATTGCCGGATCGGCGGTTGGCCATGGGTTTTCCTGAAGAACCGGCCTTTCACACACTCGGTCACGGCACCGGGTCAGGATGTGTCGAAGGGCTCCAGCTCAGGCTTGCGGTGCCCGAACGCGATACCCCGGTACAGCGTCTCCCAGTCCGCAACGTGGAATCCCGAGAACAGCCCGCGCAGCCGCTCCCACAGGGACCTCAAACTGCCCGCCTTGGCGCGCGCGGCGCGGAACAGCGAGCAGCGCCGTTGCTGCACCTGATCCATGAGGAACGCCAACATCATCAGGTGGGCGAACACCGTCGCCAGATGTTGCCGGCCGTGACCGAAATTGTGTTCAAAGCCGTAGCCTTGGTTCTTCAGGGTATTGAATGTTTCATTCTCGATGCGCCAGCGAGCACGTCCCGCCCGCATCAGTTCGTATGCGTTGGATTCCGTGACTTCCAGGTCCGTGACCCAGGAGAAATGCAGTATCCGACCGTCCGCGCGGGTCTCCTGGCATTCCAGGAAGTTCACCTCCAAATCGAAATTCGCGTCATTCAACGGCACGCCGTTCAGGAATCGGAAGCGGAAGCGGGCGCCGTCCTTCTCCATCTCCACGCTACGGGTCGCCGCCGTGACGCCCACCCAGTGGAACAGTTCCCCATGATCTCCCGGCTTCACCCCCAGCACATATCGCATATCCAGTTCCTCCAGCAGCCGGATGTGCGGGCCGTTCGAGGCCAGCGCATCTTCCACCACCAGCAACTTCAGGCGCCGATGCTCCCGTCGCGCGTCCCGCAACAGCCGCCTGGCGGCATTGCGTTCGCAATCGTTCTTGCGCGACCCGTCTGCCCGCAGGAGCGGCTCCGGGGCGAGCGGAAATACCTCCCGGTGTTGCGGGTGAACCAGCACCGCCCCCAGCATCTGGTGGTACCAGGTCGTGCTGCCATCGCGGTGATGCTTCTCGCAACAGCGCTCACAATGCACCTTCTTCGATGAGAAATACCCGGTGCCGTCTACCGACAGCAGATGGTGACCCAACCAGGTGAAACCCTCCAAACCCTTGCCCCGTTGCAAAGCGGCGAACACGCTCTTGAAAACACGACGAACCGAGCGCGGGTCTACCAGATCCAGACGCTCACGCATGGCGGTATCCGATGGCGCGCGAACCACCCCGTACAGGTTTTTGAGGTTCGACCGGATACGGTCCTCGTCGCGCGCATCCTTTTCAAAGCTCAGCAGCGACGGGTACTTCAGGCTGAACATCGCCAAAGCCGACATCAGGCAGTCCGTCAGACCCAGGCCACGGCTTGCTACGGGGTCTTCGATGCGATCGAAATCCCCACGCACCAGCCGCAGGAGGCCCGGCGCGCTGAGGGTCTTGCGAAACAGGGTCTTGGGCATGGTATCCTCCGACTATGAAGAAACGGCCCTTATTCTACCGCTTTTCCATGAAAAATCTGCGAAAAGATTGTCTAATAACCCCCTGAAACCCCCGAATTTACTGGCTTCCCGGATTTAGCGGGAATTGCTGCTATCTCCACCCGCAACAAGCCGGAAACCGGGTTTGTATTCTTTCGCCTCCCGGTCCTGTTTGTACCTTTGGGCCCGGACATGAGCCGGCCAGTATGAGAATTGCTGGTCATTATACGCCCGGCGTATCAAGCGCCTGCAAGCGTTCAACCGCCTGGGTATGGAGCAGCCGTTCATAGGCGTCCCTTGCCGGTAATTTGATCGCACGCATCAACAAGCCACGGGCCTTTTCCCGATATTTGATTTCGTCCAACGCCAATATCCCGAGCGCATATTCCAGGGGCGCCGCCTTTAAGTCCGGTGAGAGTTCAAGGGCGCGCTCAAAGGAAGCGACAGCGTCTTTTTTGCGCGCGCTGTACAGGATTCGCGCCATGAACGGACCCAGGGCGCCGACCAGTTCCGCGTTCCATCGGCCAAGGCTTAAATAGGCTGAAGCCATCTCGGGATCGGCTGCAAGCGCCTTGCAGTGGAGTCGCGTATCTGTTCGGCGTATCCCCGGCTTGCCGCGCCAAACGACCCCACTATCTGGGCATGTCGACCGATCGCTTGTGCCAGTTGCAAATGGGCATCTGCGTTATCAGGGGTAAGGAGAACCGCCTTTTTTGCCAGTTTGATGGCACGTTGAGCAATGGACCCTTTTCATCGTCTTTAGCGATGTAGTAGGCATGGGTTGAAAGTGATTGTGCAGCAAGAGCCAGACCTTCCGATGTCTTCAGATTCTCACCTATTCGGGCCACATCCAGGAATCGTCCTTCGACATAGGCCGCGCGCGCCTTGTCCATGGACAGGGGTCCGGCGGCAAAGACAGGGGACGTAACGTATAAAAAAGCCAGACAACAAAAGAAAACCGGTCCGGATACCTTGTCCGAATCGATCGCGTCATGATTTTTCATGGGTTTACATTAATTCTCCGGAAACTCCGCGGTTCGACTTTTCCAGTGAATAGTCCACCAGCATGTTCACCCCGATGGTCAGCAAACTGATCGCGCCTGCCGGATAGATGGCGGACAAATTACCCAGACGCAGCCCGTCCAGGTTTTCTTTCACCAGGCTGCCCCAGTCTGCAGCGGGCGGTTGCACGCCGAGTCCCAGAAAACTGAGCGCCGACAGGAAGAGAACGGCAAAAGTAAAGCGCAGGCCGAACTCGGCTGCCAACGGCGGCATCGCATTTGGCAGAATTTCGCGCAAGATGATCCACAGATCATTTTCCCCTCGTACCTTCGCCGCATCCACATATTCCATTGCGGCGGCTTCCATGCCGATTGCGCGCGCCAACCGAAATACACGGGTCGCCTCGATAAGCCCCATCGTGCAGATCAAAATGAGGGTCGTGGAACCCAGACCGGCAATCACCAGAAGCGCCATGATCAGGGGAGGGATAGCCATAAACAGATCGACGATCCGCCCCGTCACGATATCGGTCAATCCCCCGCGCACGGCGGAATAAAGCCCCAGCGATGTTCCCAGCGAAAACGCCAGAATGGTCGCTGCCATGGAAATCAGGATGGTGGTCTGGGCGCCTACAAGAATGCGGGATAACATGTCCCGCCCCAGCCTGTCGGTGCCCAGCCAGAATTCCGGACCCGGCGGCGCCCAGACCTGATCGCTGACCAGTTCGGCATGGCCGTAAGGCGCGAGCCACGAGCCGAACAACCCCAGAATGAGCGCAACGATAATGGTGGTATACCCGAGCAGACCGGCGCCGCCGAGCTCTTTCAGTTTTCCCGCAAATGACAGGGCAGGCGCCAAAATCAACGGGGCTTTCTCAGGCGCGGATTTGCGGCAATCGATACCAGGTCCGCGATCAGATTCAGCAGGATATAGGTCAATGCGAAGATCAGGCCGCAGGTTTGCACGATCGGCAGGTCCTTGCGGGCAACCCCATCGACCAGAAGTTTGCCAATGCCCGGATACGAGAACAGCGCTTCGACAACGATGACTCCTACAACCAGATAGGCCAGATTCAACGCAATGACGTTCACGATGGGGGCGACCGCGTTCGGCAAGGCGTGCAGAACGATTACCCGCCAGCGCGGAAGCCCTTTCAAAAGCGCGACCTCAATGTAGGACGACGACAGCAGGTTGATCACCGTATTTCGCGTCATCCGCATCATATGAGCGAATACCACGGCGGTCAGCGTCAGGATCGGCAAGGCCAGAGCGTACAGCAGTTCACCAAAAGACATATAGCTGTTGACCCGGGCAAGCGTCGGCAGCCAGCCCAGCTTGACGGCAAAGATCAGCGCCAGAACGGAGCCGGTGAAAAATTCAGGCAGTGAAATTGCCGCCAGGGCGCCTATCTGAACACTGCGGTCGAAACGGGAATTCGGACGCATGGCGACCAGAATTCCCATGCCTGTGGCCAATGGCACAGCAAATAGCGCTGTCAATCCGGCCAGTGTCAAAGTGTTGGGCAGACGTGAGCCGAGCAGCTTTTCCACTGATCGACCGGTAACAACAGAATTGCCGAAATCACCCTTTACAAAGGCTGTAAGCCAATCGACGTAACGCAGCAGCGCAGGCCGGTCGAGGTCAAGCTGCTCACGCAGCGCGGCGAGCGTTTCCGGGGTCGCGTCGCGCCCCAGAATCGCTGTCGCCACGTCGCCAGGCAGAAGCTCGGTACCGACAAAGACCAGTACTGACGCTCCGAACAGGGTCAGCAAGCCCAGAGCCAGCCGTTTCGCCAGAATCCGGATCATCCGTCCAGCCAGACCATATCCGAGAAACGCGCGCCCGAAAGAACCCCCGCGCCATGCGGCTCCATACCCTTGACCCGGCTGCTGTAACCGTCCTGATAATCGACGAATACCGGAATGCCCGTGCCGCCCTCATCCGAGATGATTTGCTGGACTTCCCCGTATATTTCCTTGCGTCTGGCAAAATCCGTAGTCGCGCGGCCTTCTTCAATCAGGGCATCCATCCTGTCGGAACGCTGGCGCGCCTCATTCCATTTGGCGTCTGAGTGGTAGGCAATAGTCAGCATCAGATCCGCAGTCGGGCGGGCATTCCAAAAGCCCATCCAGCAGTTATTGTTGAATATCACGTTATCCCAGTAGCCGTCGGCCGGGTTGTTCTTGACCTCTATGTTGATATTCCCGTCCCTGGCGGCTTCGGCATAAAGCACGGCCGCATCAACGGCGTTCACCCCCACGCCATTGACAGCCTGCGAGGTATTCAACACCACATCAAGCGACTCCAGTCCCGCTTGCTTCAGGTGATATTTGGCCCTGTCGGGATCATAGGGGCGCTGTTCGAGCTCAGCGTTGAAATATGGATCCGACGGCGCGATTGGGTGGTCGTTGCCGATCTGCCCATATCCCCGAAGAACCGTATCCAGAATGCGCTCACGCGGCGACAGGTACTTCATCGCCAGACGCAAGTGATTGTCGCCAAATGGATCCAGGTCGATTTGGGTGGTGAAGGTAAAGAACTTGCCTGCCTTGGCTGAAAGCACCTCAACACCGTCGGTTTCTTCGATGGTCGCCACGACACTGGGATCAACCCCCTCGATCACGTCCGCTTCACCGCTGAGCAACGCGCTGGCGCGGGCGCCATTGTCATGGATTGCGAAGGTTTCAACGGCATCCAGCCACACGTCTCCCCAATAGTTTTCGTTGCGCTCGGCGATCAGGTTGATCCCCGGCTCGAATTCACCGATGCGGAAAGCCCCCGTACCGACGGCGTTGTCGAAGTCGGTAAAGCCGTCCGGAACGATGCCGAAATGATAATCGCCCAGTACGATGGGCAGATCAGCATTGGGGCCGCTCAGGCTGATGGCGACAGCGCTGTCCCCGTCGGCCCGAATATCGGTCACGGCCGCCAACAGGGGTTTTGCGGGAGATGTGGTGTCATCACCACGATGCAAATTGAGGGAGTAGATAATATCGGCGGGAGTCAGGCTTTTGCCGTGGTGAAATTCAACGCCCTGACGCAAACGAAAGACCCATTCGGTGGCGTCCGCATTGGTCTCCCAGCTTTCGGCCAGCTCCGCCTTCGGCAGCAGGTCGGTGCCAACGCGCGCCAGCATATTGTAGATCTGGAAAGAGCGGACCGCATCGGTCGAATTGGCCATCCGCACCGGGTTAAGTGTGTCCGAAGCGCCGCCTGCAACCAGCGCGGCACGAAGAAATCCACCCCTTTTCGGGGTACTGGCAAAGGCCCTGAATGCGGTGGACGCAAAGCCACCGGCCAGGGCGACTGTCATTCCCATTGCGGTCAAGGCGCGGATAAAGTCACGGCGAGACATCTGTCCACGCCCATAAGCCTGTTTAAGGCGGTCGAGTTGGTTCATTTTGGTTCCTCTCTGGCAAGTTCATGTTCTTCGCGGTGACAAGCGATGCGATTACCCGCCGCAAGTTCGCGAATGGGTGGTTTTCGGGTCTGGCAGGTTCCGCCGATCACTACAGGGCAGCGATCCGCGAATGGACAGCCCGGCGTATCCGGATCAATTGCTCCGGCCATACCGATATTTGCGTTTTTCCCTGCAACGACTTCTTCAAGCCAGCCGGGACGCAATTCAGGGACTGATGACAGCAAGAGCTGCGTATATGGATGAAAGGGGGGTGAAAAAACCGCGTCGCGCGGCCCGTGCTCAACGACCCGCCCGGCATAGAAAACAGCAATGTCGCTGGCCATATCCGCGACCACGGCAAGATCGTGGCTGATGAACACATAGGCAACGCCAAGTTTTTTCTGGAGGTTGTGCAACAACTCGATCACAGCAGCCCCGACAACAGTGTCGAGCGCTGATGTCACCTCGTCACACAGAATCACCTCGGGGTCCGCCGCCAGCGCGCGAGCGATCCCGATCCGCTGTTTCTGCCCTCCTGACAGTTCGGTCGGACGGCGAGTGGCAAAATCGACAGGCAATTCCACCATTTCCAGGAGTTCTTTTACCCGGTCGTCGCGCCTGGCCCCTCTGAGACCATGATAGAAGGCCAGGGGGCGTCCCAGAATTTCACTGATCGTATGGCGCGGGTTCAGGGACACATCGGGGCTCTGAAAGATCATCTGGATCTTGCGAATTTCTTCACGGCTGCGCCCGCGTACAGCAGGGTTCAGTGATGAGCCATTCAATGCCACCTCGCCAACTGTTGCGGCTTTCAGCCCTGACATCACGCGGGCTATGGTGCTCTTGCCGCAGCCGGATTCACCGACCACCGCCAGCGTTCGTCCCTTTACCAGTGACAGACTGACATCATGCAGTATTTTCACGTCACCATAGGCAGTGTCGATATTGCGAGCTTCAAGGACAATCTGCGCATCGGATTGAGTTTCACGCCGGCCTCCGGTTTCCCGGCTTTGCTGAACGACCTGGCGCGGAGACGCTTTGACTGCCCCGATCAAGGTGCGGGAATATTCTGCCCTGGGCGCGCGGATGATGTCTGCGGTCGGGCCTTCCTCCACGATCTCGCCATAGCGCATTACAACGGAACGGTCCGCGACCTGTGCTACGACCGACAAGTCATGGGTGATATAAATCGCGGCGGTATTGGAGTGCCGGATAGCCCCCTTGATGGCCTGCAATACCTCGATCTGGGTAGTCACATCCAACGCGGTAGTCGGCTCGTCCAGGACCAACAGGCCCGGATGACAGGACATTGCCATAGCCGTCATCAACCGTTGCAACTGTCCACCAGACACCTGATGCGGGTAGCGGTCTCCGATACTATCCGGATCGGGCAAGGCGAGTTCCCGGTAAAGAAGATGCGCATCTGCAATGGCGTCAGAGCGTGACTTGACCTTGTGAAAGACCGGCCCTTCCGTCACTTGGCGGTTGATCGACAGAGCCGGGTTGAACCCGGCCGCGGCGCTTTGCGCAACATAAGCCACATCTTTGCCGCGAACCGCCTGCCTGTCGGCGCTGGACAGGGCAGCCAGATTCTGTCCGTTCAGAGCGACTGAACCGGATGAGAACCGGCATCCGGGCCGGGTATAGCCGAGCGCCGCAAGGCCGAGAGTGGACTTGCCGGCGCCGGATTCGCCGATCAATGAAACTACCTCACCCGGCCGCATCTGCAATGAAGCGCCGTGTATGATAGGCGACCAGGTTCCGTCTGCAGATTGGCCCTCGATCTTGAGATTCCGGATATCCAAAAGTAGCGCCAAACTCTCTCTTCTTGATAGTGTTCTGTATTATCAAAACATTATTCGATAATACGATACTGAAAAGTGCGAAGTCAAACAGTTTTGATCTCATAACAGCCTAAACGACCGCTTCGTGCCCCAGTTGATACGAAAGCCGCTCACTCAAATCCAGCATCGCCGGTACCTGCGCCATCATGTCCGCGCGGCTGAACTTTTCTGTTAACGCCCAAAGAGACACCCCGGCGGCAACCTCTCCCTGTGCATTTCGAACCGGCGCGCCAATGCCAAGGATCTGAAGAAATTCTTCCTGGAAACAGGTGGCGTAACCCTGCTGCCTGACTTGTCCGAGCTCTTTCAGCAGGAGCTGCGGGTCCTGTATCGTGAACTCCGTGAACAGCTCAAACCGCAATCGCTGCATCAGGGCGGCGCGTTGGCGGTGCCGCATGAATGCCAGAAAAACCTTCCCCGCGGCCGTGCAGTGCAAAGGAGCATGTTCGCCTGTATGCGCTGCATACCGAACCGGAATGTTGTCGATCGTTCGCAGATACAGAACCGAATCGTCATCCTGAATCGACAAGGCAACATTCATGCCGGTTTGCTCGCACAGGGTTTCCATCTCCAAAGACGCTATTTGTTGAATATCCGTGCGTTTCCAGGCAGAGCGCGCCCAACTGATAGGCCTCGGTCCCAGTTTGTAAACTTTGCCCTGCTCATGATATTCGGCCAGACCTTCGCCAACCAGAATAGACAGGATGCGATGCGCCGAACTTTTTACGAAGCCTGACCGTTGTACAATCTCGCTGAAACTCAGCGGCCTTCTGGTATCGGCCATCAGGTCGAGGATGCGCGTGCACTTGGATACAATAGAACTTTGATTGATAAACGCCATCTGTTCCTCTTGATCGTTATTATGGATGTTGTTCCATATTATAGAACTATCTTCACAAGATTTCAGAGACCAGACACCCCGCACCGGTCAGTCCTGACAATACCACCCAACACTGTTCCTTTATGTAAAACTTTGTTCTATATTATGGAATAATTATGATGACCAGGAAAAAGCATGAGCAGCGTGGCAGAGGCAGACGCGCCCGGCAGTCACGCAGTACCGCGCCAACCGGTCCCGGGCCGGCAGGGACGCCGGGAGGAATGTACGGGCCTCTTGAGGAAGCCGGAATTGCACACATTCATGACGCAGCGCTGGAGATTCTTGCGACCGTCGGAATGAAGGGCGCCCCCCCGACCGTGACCGAACTGGCGCTGGCAAAAGGGTGCGCCCGGGACGGAGCTGGCCGACTGCTGTTCCCCCGTGCGCTGATCGAGGATATGATCGCGGGCGCCGCCCGCGATTTCATCCTTTTTGGGCAGACGCCGGAACATGATCTTGAGGCGCGCACCGGTCAGGTACATTTTGCCACTGGCGGCGCTGCGGTAAAAATGCTCGACAGCCGAACCGGCGCCTATCGACCGTCCACGGTTGAAGATCTTTATGATCTGGCCCGCCTTTGCGACACGCTGCCCAATATCCAGTGGTTCGCCCGTCCGGTTGTTACCACCGATATCAAGGGCATTCGGGAACTGGATCTGAACACCATCTATGCCTGTGCTTCGGGTACCGCCAAGCACCTCGGCTCCTCTATCACCCACGCCGATCATGTTCCGGAAATCGTGGCAATGCTGGATGTGTTGACCGGGCGCGGTGGCGGCTTTACCGAACGCCCCTTCCTTTCGGTTCATGCGACTACGATTGTCTCCCCACTCGGTTTTGCCCCGGAAAGCAGCGATGTCGCGACCGCCGCCGCTCTGGCCGGCATGCCGATACTCAGCCAGACGGGTCCTCAATCCGGAGCAACAGCCCCGGCGGCGCTGGCAGGCGCTATCGTCCAGGTCGTTGCCGAAACGCTCGGCGCGCTGACTGCAATCAATCTGGTTCGCCCCGGCCATCCGGTGATCGCCGGCGGCTGGCCGTTTGTCAGCGACTTGCGCACCGGAGCCTTCACCGGCGGTAGTGGCGAGCAGGCGCTTTTGTCTGCGGCCATGGCGCAGATGATGGCACACTATGATTTGCCTTGCGGGGTGGCCGCCTCGATGACCGATTCCAAATTACCGGATAACCAGGCCGGATACGAGAAAGGTATCACGACGCTCCTGACAGCCTTGGCCGGTCCGACCTTTGTCTATGAAAGCGCGGGAATGATGGCGTCCCTGTTGGGGTGTTCGTTTGAGGCGATGTTGATTGACGCCGAAATGATCTCAAACATCCGCCGATGTATGCGAGGGATAGAAGTCACAGACAAAACCCTGTCCGTCGATGTCATCCGCGACGTTGTACACAACCCCGGGCACTTCCTCGGTCACGACCAGACACTGGCCCTGATGCAAAGCGAGTATGTCTACCCGGAGATCGCCGATCGTTCCACTCCGGAAGACTGGGACGAGCAGGGAGCCACAGATATGTGGCAACGCGCCAGAGCGCGGGTGCGAAGCGTTTTACAGCAACATTATCCTGACCACATAGCGCCTGAATCGGATCGGCTGGTTCGCCGGCAGTTTCCGATCGCGCTCCGTGCCGAAGCGATGCGAGCCGAAACATCGCGTTGGGCGAGGGACTGGTACAGATCATGACGGAGTGCGTAAATACCGTTATCGTCGGTGGCGGGATCGTCGGTTGCGCGGTGCAATATCATCTGGCCCGTCTCGGCCTGACCGATTCGTTGCTGCTCGAACGTCTTGAGTTGACATCAGGCTCCACCTGGCATGCGGCCGGAAACATTACCCATTTCGGGCACTATGCCGAGATTACCCGTTTGTATGTAGACTCGCTGGAAACCTACAAGGAGGCCGCAGCAGAAACTGGCCAACCCATTGGATTTCACGAAACCGGAAGTTTGCGGCTGGCCATCACACAAGACGAGCTGGAAGCATACAAGCGCTTGATCCCGCTATATAAAACACTGGGCACGCCTTATGAGGTGGTAACACCCCGGCAAGTGGCAGAACTGAATCCGCTGGTCGACCCTACGGGGCTACAGGGAGCGGCCCACACCCCGGCAGACGGACATGTGGATGCCTCGGGCGCAACACATGCCATGGCCAAAGGCGCCCGCGCTCGTGGCGCGGCAATCTGGCGGCATTGTCCTGTGCACAAAATATGCAGGAGGGACAATAGTTGGGAGATTGAATGCCGCAAAGGCCTGGTGCGGGCCGAAAATATCGTTCTGGCCGCCAGCTTCTGGACCCGGGAACTGGTCTTGCAAATCGGATTGGATATACCGCTCTTTGCATTGGAGCACCATGAAATTATCACTGACACGATTCCGGCGCTCCGGGAACTTGATCGGGAAGTGCCCGCTATCCGTGATCCCGCGGCCCCCTCCAACATCCGCCAGGAAGGGCATTCGCTGCTGTGCGGTGTATATGAGTCCGAGCCGGTTTTCTGGGGAATTGACGGCATACCGCCCGAGTTCGGGCAAGAATTGTTGGCGCCCTCGCTGGACCGTCTGGAAGAACACCTGATGCGCGCCATCAGCAGGATGCCCGCCTTCGGTGAAGCGGGCTTCAGGGCCGTCAATAACGGACCCATATGTTTTACCCCGGATGGATGCCCGATGATAGGCCCGATGCCCGGCTACAACGGTTTGTGGCTGGCGGCGGGGTTTCCGGTTGGAATTGGAACTGGCGGAGGCGCAGGCAAATTTCTTGCCGAGTGGATTGTCAAAGGCGTCCAGCCTTATGCGCTTCCCATTGTTGAAGCAAGCCGGTTCGGACATCCGGTAGACAAATATTCTGCCTTGTCAGCGATCAAAAAAATCTATTCAGCGGGATATATAACACCAGGTCGGGCGCCTCAAAAGACTTGCACGGGCCCTCCCCGTCATATTGCCGGATCACGATAAAATCTCTGATGTGACCGCGGGCGGCAAATCAGGATTTGCCTCGAAAATCTGGCCGGAACGATTTACGCCGGGAAAGATTATCCACCGTAATGGTCACCTGGTGAATGATCAGGACCGTTTGCCGGACAGAAAGAAAGCGTCAATGATCAGCAAAATCGCTCCGCAGGTAATTGCCATGTCGGCAATGTTGAACGCCGGGAAGTACATATCCCGATAATGCAGGGAAATAAAGTCAATTACATACTGGTACTGAAGGCGATCAATCAGGTTGCCCGTTGCGCCCGCCAGAATCATGACCAGCCCCCAGGCCAGCAGGCGGTTGGCAGTAAAGCATTTCCATAACCAGACAACGATGAAGGTCGAGGCCAACACAGCCAGCGTCGAAAACAAATAATGCTGAAGCCCGCCGGCGTCGCTCAGAAAACCGAACGCCGCGCCGCGATTTGCCACCCACGTCCATTGTAATACAGGTAGTGCCTCAACGGGGGGCTGCCCCCACAGATATTTGTTAGCGGCCTGCTTGGTAACCTGGTCGACTACAAGGATCAGCACTGAAATACTGATATATCCGATATATCCCGGCAATTTGGACACGAGCCTTTGCCTCTTGTGTCTTTTTTTCATCTGCTCCCGTTTTGGCAGATTCCAGACCCGCTGTCGAAGAATCGTTTTGTGGCTTCGCAATCAGCCAGAATCTGCGACTGTAACTGCCCGAATGAATCGAATTTGCGTTCATCGCGGATTTTTTTGATGAATTCCACGCGAATCCGCCTGCCGTAGATGTTTCTGTCGAAATGGAACAGATGGACTTCCAGTAATGTTTTCAGCCCTCCGATCGTGGGGCGCGCGCCCAGATTGGCGACTCCGCAATACCCGTTTCCATGCTCATCAATACCTTTGACACGAACCGCGAAAACACCGGTAAACGGAGGTTTTCTGACCGCAATGTTCAGAGTCGGGAACCCCCACTGCCTGCCGCGTTTGTCTCCATGAATGACGCGTCCCGTGATTGAGTAGTTTTCCCCCAGCATCTGTCTGGCTGCTTGCAGATCGCCCGCTGCCAGCGCTTCCCGGATTCGGGTACTGCTGATGCGGGCGCTGGAATCCGATACGGTGTGAAATCGCTCGACCCTGAAACCGTATTTCTGACCAAACCGCCTTAGCAATTCATGATTTCCGGTTCTGCCTGCGCCAAATCTGAAGTCGTCCCCGGTAAGGATATACCGGACACCCAGTCCTGCGACCAGAATTCGTCGAATAAACTCTTCGGCGCCGGTATTGGCCAGACCGGAGTTAAAAGGCAATACCAGCATAACATCAATGCCGTGTTCCCGGACAGATAAATATCGGGAGCTCAGCCCGAACAAACGGGGAGACGATTTGTGTTTTTGAAAATACTCATTGGGGGCAGGCAGAAATGTCATCACAACCGTGGGCAATGACAGCTGTTCACCCCTCTCGACCAGGTGGCGTAATATCATCTGATGCCCCAGATGAATGCCGTCAAAATTTCCGATGGTCAGGGCGCACCCGCCGTCCGGTATCAGTTTCGACTCTATGCCCCGGGCCAGTTTCATGATTCGCGGATTCTCCTGATTCCAAAGAGCGACCCGGGGTGGATACCCAGAACAAACAATGCGGCAATATAGGTTATGCCGCCCAGTCCCACCAGTAACCCGAGTCTCAGCGCCTTTGTCCACACAGACACTTCCAGCCACCAGCTTTCCGGGCCAATTAACCACCATAGTGACAGCCCCATAGCCGCCACGGCAATCATAATCCGCGCCACAAAACCGGTCCAGCTACGATCAACAACGAAAATTCCCTGCCGCGACAAGACGGCCAACAACATCAACGCATTGGATAATGCCGAAACAGAAGTAGCCAGCGCCAGCCCGACATGTTTGTAAGGCAGTACCAGGATTACGCTGAACACGATATTGACCGCAACTGCAATCATGGCAATGCGAACCGGAGTCCGGGTATTCTGTCTGGCGAAAAATCCGGCCGATAACACCTTCACCATTACAAACGGGGTCAATCCCAGTGCATACGCAATCAGGCTCAGCACGGTCATATTAACCCCGTTTTCGGTGAAATCTCCATGGAAATAGATAGTGCTGATCATCGGCTGCGCCAGCATAATCAGCCCGACGGTAGACGGAATACTGACAAGCAAGGCCCACCTGCTCCCCCATTCCAGGGTTCTGGAAAAGTCTCGCGTGGAGGTTTCCACATGTTGCCGTGACAAATGCGGAAGAATCGCGGTACTCAGCGCCAGTCCGAACACTCCCAGAGGAAACTCCATCAGTCGGTCCGAATAGTAGAGCCACGAGACACTGCCGGTTGCCAGAAATGAGGCCAGAATCGTATTGATCAGGGTATTGACCTGCGCCACCGATACTCCCAGCAAAGCCGGTATGGTCAGAGCCAGCACCCGCCGGGCGCCTTCAATCCCGGCCTCATCTCCCGGCCGTTTAATCACCCGCGGCCGCATCGTCAGTTTTTCCTTGCGCAAAAACGGGATCTGAAAAAGCAATTGCGCCACGCCGGCAATCAAGACTCCGGTTGCCAGCGCGAGCGGAGAGTCATCGACCAACGGCGCCAGATACAGTGTTGCCAGTATCAAACAGATATTCAGCAGAATCGGCGTTGCTGCAGGAGCCGCAAAACGATTGCAGGAATTCAGCATCGCGGCCGACATGGCAACCAGCGATATGAAAAACAGATAAGGGAAAGTAATTCTGGATGCCTGTACAGTGAGCGCGAATTTTTCCGGGTGGCGGATGAATCCGGCGGCCAGCATCGCCACCAGGGCAGGGGCAAATATCACGCCTGCCAGACAGACGAGAATCAGGACCAGCCCGAACCGTCCGATCATCAACTGCAGGAAGCGGTCGTTTTCGCTTGCGGATTTGTGCATCCGGTACTCGGTAAAAACAGGAACGAATGCGGCCGCAAAGGCGCCCTCCCCGAATAACCGGCGGAAAAAATTGGGTATGCGGAAGGCGACGATAAAAATATCAGCCGCAGCCTTGTCCCCCAGTACATTGGCGAACAGGACATCGCGTACCAGGCCGGATATCCTTGACAGCAATGTCATCGATCCCACCACCGACATTGATTTGAGCAGTCTGGATGACATCTCTGCCTGAATGGCTAAGTCTGGACGGACAATGTGCTTCGGGACTTGACTTTCAGGTCAGGATTGACCATATTCCACCCCCGGTGCGGGCGCCGTTATTTACCCCTGTATTTTGACTCACACATTCAAGAGGACAATCGTTGGCCAATTCACCCCAGGCAAGAAAAAGAGCCCGGCAAAATACGAAACGCCGGCTCAATAACATGAGCCAGCGCTCGTCGCTTCGCTCATCCATCAAAAAACTGCTGAAGCTCATTTCGGAAAAGGACCGGGAAAGCGCAAATTCAGCGTATCGTGAAGCCGTCTCCCGGATTGATCGCGCTGCAGCAAAGAACCTGCTCCACAGTAACCGCGCCGCTCGCCTGAAAAGGCGCCTGAACAACCGTCTGAAATCCCTGCAATCGGCAAGTACGTGAAAATGGAGCGGGTCTCCGGGTTCTGAAACGGCGATCCTGTTCATACAGTGATCGCGATATTGTCGCGGTGAATCAGTTCCGTCTCACCGCGATAACCCAACACGTTTTCCACCTGATCGCTGGCGATACCCATAATCTTGCGTACTTCATCCGCATTGTAGTTAACGAGACCGCGAGCAATTTCATTGCCTGCCTGGTCGAAACAGATCACGATCTCCCCGCGGGTAAAAGCGCCTTCCGCCGCAGTCACTCCGATCGGCAGCAAACTGCGCCCCTGCTCCTTCAATACATTGACGGCGCCATAATCAAGCACCAGCTTGCCGTTTCCCCTGAGCTGCCCGGCCAGCCACTGCTTTCTCGCGGCAATCCTGCCCTTGCCGGGAATGAGCATTGTTCCTGACTCTTTGCCCTTTCTGAGGCGGAGAAGAACGTCCGGTTCAAGCCCGGAAGTAATCACTGTAGTTGATCCGGATCTGGCCGCTTTTTGCGCGGCGGTCAGTTTCGTTACCATTCCGCCCCTGCCGAACTCGCCGGCAGAACCTGCCATTGCCAGCAACGCCGGATCATCCGCGCGGCCATAGTGAACGAGGCTGACTTGCCTGCCTTCCCTGGGGTCTCCGTCGTATAACCCCTGCTGATCGGTCAACAGGATCAGGCATTCCGCTTCCACCAGGTTTGACGCAAGGGCCGCAAGCGTATCATTGTCACCGAATCTGATTTCCTCGTTCACAACCGCGTCATTTTCATTGACGATAGGCACGATGCCCAGACCCAGCAACTCCCGTAGTGTATTGCGCGCATTCAGATAGCGCTGCCGGTTGGCGAGATCCGCGTGGGTGAGCAGGATCTGCGCCGTCAGTATGCCATGGTCCCGAAACGCAGCTTCGTAGCTTTGAACCAGGATCATCTGGCCCACGGCGGCTGCGGTCTGCACACGGTGCACCTCTCCCGGGCGCTTGTCCCACCCCAGGCGGCGCATGCCCTCGCCGATCGAACCGGAAGAAACGAGCACAACATCGACCCCCTGCCGCTTCAGCTGTGCAATCTGTCCGACCCACGAATGGATCGAGTCCTGGTTCAGGCCGGATTCGGAATCTGTGAGCAATGAGGTGCCAATCTTGACAACCCACCTGACAGAATCGGTCAATACTGTTCTTGATGCCATTACTGCACGGACTGCCACCCTGCCGGGCAAGCGTTTTCTTCGCCGATAGCGGTCAGCCTCTCCATCAAATCATGAACCAGTTTGTCACATCCCTGTCCCGATACTGCCGATATCCTGTAGATCAAAATACCCGGATCGAGTTGTTTTTTCAATTGTTCTTCAATTTCACGGGCCGCGTCCTCCCCAATCGCATCGACCTTGTTCAGTATCAGCCATCTTTCCTTGTTGCCGAGCCCCGCGCCATACTCGTCCAGCTCTTTCTCAATCTTGCGAATGTCCTGTATCAGGACCGTTCCATCAATCGGGGCAATGTCAACAAAGTGGAGCAGGACGAGTGTCCGGCTCAGGTGCTTGAGGAACTCGATACCCAGACCGGCGCCCCGCGAGGCGCCCTCTATCAGTCCGGGAATATCCGCTATGACAAAACTGTTGGAATCCCCGACGTCGACGACTCCCAGTTGCGGATGCAGGGTCGTAAAGGGATAGTCCGCTATCTTTGGCGTGGCGCGGGATACGGCGCCCAGGAATGTTGATTTTCCGGCATTGGGCGCCCCTAGTAATCCTGCATCTGCCAGTACCCGCAGTTGCAGCCTGATTTGTCTCTCATCACCCGGTTTCCCGCGAGTAATCTTGCGTGGCGCACGATTGACGCTGGATTTGAAATTTGCATTACCGAGGCCGCGCCGCCCCCCTTGCGCAACCAGCAAGCGCTCGCCATTGCGGGTCAATTCGCCGATCCACTCGCAGGTCTGCGCGTCACTGACAATGGTGCCCGGAGGAACTTCGATCTCCAGGTTTTCTCCCGCCTTTCCGAAGCGTTTCCGGCCTGCGCCGCCCTGTCCGTTTTTCGCCCGGCGCAACCGTGCAACGCGGAAATCCGAGAGCGTATTGAGGCCGCTTTTGGCGACGAGAAATATGTTGCCTCCATCCCCTCCGTCACCCCCATCGGGTCCGCCTTTTGGACGATATTTTTCCCTGAGGAAACTCAGACAGCCGTCACCGCCCTTGCCGGCGATAACCCGGATTGTCGCCTCGTCTACAAAGTTCATGATCGTTGCTGTCAGACAAAAGCGGTTCCGGTATGAAAAACCGGATCAAAACCGGAAACCTCGCAGGAGCAAGGCGGGATGTATGATTATTCTGTTCCGGCTTGTTCAGATAACGCTGACGGTCTTGCGCTTGTCCGCTCCCTTTACCTCGAACAATACCTTGCCGGGAGCGGTGGCAAACAGCGTGTAATCCTTGCCAAGACGGGTATTTTTGCCTGGATGGAAGCGGCTTCCCCTTTGTCTTACGATAATGTTGCCGGCAAGCGCCCGCTCCCCGCCAAATTTTTTGACTCCCAGCCTCTTGGAGGCTGAATCGCGCCCGTTTCTGGAACTGCCGCCCGCTTTTTTGTGTGCCATGATAACCCCTTTACCGATACTGTATGCCGTTGATCAATTTGCAATCGCCTCATCTGCAAGGCTCGTGCCCGATTGCGATGGCTGTGATTGCCCGTCAGGCTCGACTGCCACGCTTTTGCCGCCAATTCCGGTGATTTCTATTTCTGTGTAAGGCTGCCGGTGACCCTGGGTGCGGCGATAGTTCTTGCGCCGCTTCATCTTGAATATCTTGATCTTGCGGCGCTTGCCGTGAGACAGGACAGTCGCGTTGACCTGGCTGTCGACCAGCGGAGAACCCACGGTCAACCTGTCTCCGTCAGAGACCATCAAAACCCGGTCGATGCTCACCGAAGCGCCCTGGGCAACGGGAATTTTCTCCACTTTAAGTTTATCTCCTACGGCAACCTTGTATTGTTTACCGCCGCTCTCGATGACTGCGTACATGGTGAATTCTGGCTGTGGTTTTGATGTGGTCGGGTCTGTTCCGTGAGTCAATTCACACGGCCCCGGACTCCTGCAGGTTCCGGGGACAGCGGATTTTATCCGCCCGCGAATATACAGTCAATTGATTTTTGGAAGCATCGCCCGCACCGCCGGTAAGAGTCTCCTTATGTGCTATGATGTACGAACCTTACTTCAAACAGGCCACCACATGAACAGACTCAGACTGCCGGTCGGCGTGCAGTCCTTTCGCAACATTCGCAGCAAGGAGTGTTACTATGTCGACAAGACTCCCCATATCGAGCGACTGATCGATGAGGGCGAGTACTACTTCCTGTCGCGTCCGCGGCGTTTTGGCAAGAGCCTGTTGATAGATACCCTGCATGAACTGTTTGCCGGCAATGAAGAGTTGTTCCGGGGGCTTTCCATTCATGAGCATTGGGACTGGGGCATCAGGCATCCGGTCGTTCGCCTGAGTTTTGACGGCAATTACAGTGAGTCCGGGGAACTTGAGAAGGACACGATCGAACAACTGGAGAGTACGGAGCGTCAGTACGGGCTGGATGCGGCGGTGAGGTCCGATAGCGGTCCGAGACGTCTTCGTAATGTGATAGAGCGTCTTTATTACAAGACCGGCGAGCAGGTGGCGGTTCTGATAGACGAATACGACAAGCCGATACTGGACGTACTGGAGAAGCCGCAACTGGCGCAGGAGAACCGCGATTATCTGCGCGGATTCTACGGCATGATCAAGGGTTGCGCCCGCTACATTCGTTTCGTATTCATCACCGGCATCAGCATGTACTCCAAGGTCAGCCTGTTCTCGGTACTGAACAATCTCTACGACCTCAGCCTGAACCCCGAATACGCCACAATCTGCGGTTATACCGAGAAAGACCTTGAAACGGTGTTTGCCGCGGAACTGGCGGGGGTGTCCGAATCCGACCGGCGGGAAATCCGGCGCTGGTACAACGGCTACCACTGGCTAGGCAACGAGAAGGTTTACAACCCGTTCGACATCCTGCTGTATTTCAGGAACCGGGAGTTTCTGCCCTGGTGGTATGAGACCGGCACGCCTTCCTTTCTGTACGAGCGCATGGCAAGCGGAGCGGTCAATACGCTGGATTTGGAGAACCTGCATATGTACGACAGCGACCTGTCCACATTCGAGGTTGAGCGGGTCAATCTGAACGCCCTGTTATTCCAGTGCGGTTATCTGACCCTTGTGGATGAGGAAGATCGTCCCGAGGGTATTTTCTACACACTGGACTATCCCAATCATGAAGTGAGATTGAGTCTGAACCGGCAATTGCTGGAGGCGGTTACCGGGGATGTAGTGCGGGTATCGGAGTACGGCAGGGCGTTGATTGCCTTGCTGGACGGCAACGACTTTGCGGGATTTGAACGGGAATTGCAGGCGTTCTTCGCCGGTATTCCGTACCAGTGGGTCGCTCGTGAAGCGGGAGAATATGGCGAGGGGTATTATGCTTCCCTGTTGTATTCGTGTTTTGTGATACTGGGTATGGACATTCGGGTTGAGGATTCCGCGAGTCGGGGTCGTTCTGACATGGTACTGGCGCGTGGTGGTCAGGTATTTGTGCTGGAATTGAAGGTAGCGCGGGAAGCGCAAGTACAGGCGAGGCTGGAGGAGGCGCTTGTGCAGATGCGGGATAAGGATTATGCGGGCAAGTACCGCACGGGCAGCAAGACAGTTCATCTGCTTGCCCTGGTATTCGACCGCGACAAGCGTAATCTGGCGATGATGCGGGCAGGGTGATACCAGAATTATCCAATGAAACATGAGGCTGATCCGGCTGGACAGTCCGTCACAAAACCCCGGTAATCAATATGTCCTCCCTGAGCCTGCAATCATCCGATAACGACCCCGTCCAGGATGCGAAACGGATCCTGGGTTCGGCCGTTTCATTGGTCGGGGCAGAAATGGAAAGTGTGGATGACATGATCCGGAGCCGGCTGAAATCCGATATTGCCCTGATCAATACAATGGGCGCATACATCACAGAGAGCGGCGGGAAGCGGCTGCGGCCACTGCTCCTCTTGTTGAGCGCCCGTTGTTGTGGTTACGAGGGCAGCCATCATATCCTGCTTTCCGCCATCATCGAGATGATTCATACCGCAACCCTCATCCATGATGACGTTGTCGATGCCTCGGTCACTCGCCGTGGACAACCTACGGCCAACATCGCCTGGGGCAATGAGGCCAGTGTGCTGGTCGGCGATTTTCTGTATTCCCGGTCTTTCCAGATGATGGTGGAAATGAACAACATGGAGGTCATGAGGATTCTGGCAGAGACCACCAATGCCATTACACAGGGCGAAGTCATGCAACTGCTCAATGCCCATTGCGCCGATACTGACGAACCCCGATATTTCGATACCATTCGCCGTAAAACAGCAAAGCTGTTCGAGTCGTCCGCCCTGCTCGGCGGCAGTATCGCAAATCGCAGCGACCGCGTCTGCAAGGCGCTGGCAGACTATGGCATGTATCTGGGCACCGCATTTCAAATGGTTGATGATATTCTGGATTACGATGCGCCAGACCGAAAAACCGGCAAAGACGCCGGTGATGACCTTGCGGAGGGGAAGCCGACCCTGCCCCTGATCCATGCTCTGCAACAGGGTAACGTCAAACAAAAGCAGGTGATCACGGAAGCAATTGAACAGGGCGACCGCAGCAAGATGAGCGAGATTCTGTCAATAGTGCGATCCACCGGCGCGCTGGACTACACGTTCAAACTGGCTCGCTCCCAGGCTCGGCTGGCGCAATCATCCCTTTGCCCGTTGCCCGACAACAAATACCGGAGCGCGCTTGGCAAACTGGCAGAGTTCTCGATCATCCGGCAATACTGACAGACGTCGGCCACCGCTTCAGTCGGCCCACAGGGCCAGTAATTCAGCGGTCGCCCGTTTCCAGGATTTTGCCCGCGTGATTGCCGAAATCATCGCTACCGAGCCCACTCCACTCGATTTGAGTATGCGGGCGCGTTCAAGGTCGATGCCGCCAATGGCGACCAGCGGCCATCGTCCATCCAGCATTTCCACCCAGTAACGCACGTTGCCGGGGCCTTGCGGCGCGAATGGCATGACCTTGCTGGTGGTATGCCAGATTGGACCCATTGCAATGTAGCTCGGATCCAGATCGATCGCTGCGGCCATTTCCCAATGACTGTGCGTGGACACTCCCAGGCGCAGCCCGGATTCGGCTATGCGATCCAAATCGGCAAGCTGGATATCCTGCTGACCCAAATGAACGCCGTAAGCGCGGCGCCTGATCGCTGCCTGCCAATGATCATTGACGAATAATCTCGCCCCAACGCGGTTGGCCGCCGCCACCGCACGCATGATTTCCCGATCAACATGCCGGTCGCTGGCATTCTTCATACGCAACTGGATTGTTCGTACCCCTGATTCGAGCAAAAGACGCACCCAATCGGCGCTGTCCACGATTGCATAGATTCCGAGGCGGTCAATATCACATCGGGAAAAGCTCCGTTCTTTTTTCTGCGGATTTCCGTAACGCAGTTTTGGCAGCTGCCGATAGTTGACTGGCCAGGGCTGACAGGATTGAAACCTCATTCCACCCAGTTCATAATGCTGTTCGATGTTATGTGCGGCTACGCTCCTTGCCAGGATAATGGCGTCCCGCAGATCATGACCGAGCGCCAGGGCTGCGGCAATGGCCGTAGCCAGGGTACAGCCTGTCCCCCGGACCGATCCCGCTTCCTCCATCCACGGGCTGGCTATCCAGCGTTCCTCACTGCCATCGCTGAAATAGTCGTAACACTGACCGCCGTTATCACCGAACCACGTATGATCAGCATGCCCGCCCTTGATCAGCAAGCTGGATACTCCCGATTCCAGTATCCGCGACGCGGCGGCAACCATATGGTCGGGGCAACCGATCTCCATGCCGGCCAGTATCTGCGCTTCAGCAATGTTGGGGGTCAGCAACGTAATTCTGTCTCCCGCCCGCAGGATGCCCTTGTGTACCGTTTCGGCGGCAACCAGGGTTCCGCCCGATGAACTGATCATGACAGGGTCCCATATCAACGGGCAGCCGAACCGTTCCTGTAACGCACAGAGAGACTGCATCTGCCCGCTATCGCATAGCAGACCGGCCTTGATTGCACGGGGCATGAACCGGGATTCAAGGCATTGCAGTTGCCGATCAAATGGCTCCCCCGTTATCGCGTGGCACAATGAGACCCCATGACTGTTCTGGGCCGTTACGGCGCTGATTACGAAAAACCCGTGCAGCCCCAGCGTTTGTAAAACGCGATTGTCGGCATGAACACCGGCGCCGGATGTCGGATCTGTCCCGCCGACCGCCAGTACGGCCTGCCTGACGGGAGGATCAGCCACTCTGTCCGGAAGTCTGGTGCCAGAAAGGCATGCCTGCCGTTGGCGTACTCGGCGCAGCGTTGTGCCGCTCAGGGATAATTCCTGCCAGAAAGGCCTGCCGCCCGGCGATGATCGCGCCGCGAAAGGAATCTGCCATACTGACCGGGTCAATCGCTTTCGCCACAGCCGTGTTCAGCAATACCCCATCGTAGCCCATTTCCATGGCCTGACAGGCATCGGAAGGCTTCCCCAGTCCGGCGTCAATAATCAGCATGGTCTGTGGCAAACGATCGCGAATAGCCTCCAGTGCATACGGGTTGATCAGGCCTTGACCGGTGCCGATTGGCGAGCCCCAGGGCATGACCACCTGACAACCGGCTTCCGCCAGGGTTCTGCACAAGACAAGATCATCGGTACAGTAGGGAAAAACATCAAAACCCAGGGCAATCAGTTTTTCCGCAGCCTCAACCAGTTTCAGCGGGTCGGGTTGCAGATTGTAGTCATCGCCGATCACCTCCAGCTTGATCCAGTTGGTGGAAAACAATTCCCGGCTCATCTGCGCCAGGGCAACGGCCTCCTGCACACTGCGACAGCCCGCCGTATTGGGCAGAATATGCAGCCCCAGGGTGCGCAGCCCGTTCCAGAACCGGTCTCCGCCCTGTTGTTCCGGAGATTGCCGCCGCAAGGACACGGTGATCACCTGCGCCGCCGATTTCTCCACCGCTTTCTGAAGAACGAGGGGGGACGGATACTGGGCGCTGCCAATCAGAAAACGGCTTTGCAGCGGGACACCATAGACTTCCCAGCCATCGTAGTACCGACCCGGATTTACCATGACTATCCGCTAACCACCGGAAACAGGCCGCACGATGTCAATCAGATCACGGTCTTCGAGCACCTGCATGGCGTACTGTTCGCGCGGGACAAACGCGCTGTTGACCGCCACCGCAAACAATGCGGTTTCCATATCGTATCCGCAGGCGTCAAGCAGTGCCGCAAGTGTGGACTGTGGCTCCACCTGCATGGCGCAATTATTGAGACTGACGGTAATTTTCACGCTTGCGGACCCGCGCTATCCGGCTCGAACAACCGGCCGAACCGGATCAGCCCGGCATTGCCATTGATGTAATTACCGACATCCGCCAGCAATGCGGGAGCGAAAAGATAGCCATGCCGATACAGGCCGTTGACGGAAATAACCCGGCCGCAGACACGCACTCGCGGCATATTGTCAGGATAGGCCGGCCGACAGTTCGCTTCCATCGACAGAATCCGCGCCTCAGCGAAACCACTGTGCACTGTATACAGCGCGGATAATAACTCAAGCGCCGAGCGAACGGTCACCTCGTGCATAGCGCCGCTTTCTATTTCTGTAGCTCCAATCACATAGACATCGTTGCCGTGGGGCGCTACATAGAGCGGGTATCTGGGATGAATGAGGCGGATTGATCTTTGGATATTGACTTCCGGCGCATAAACCCGGATCAGTTCCCCGCGCACCCCTCGCAAGTCGGCCTGGGAAATTACGCAGGTACCGCATGACTCATTACAGGCGCCCATCCCGCGGCAATCAATTACCCAGTCAAAACGGCCCGACTGTCGTACTTCGGACAAACAGGACACCGCATGATTTTCAAGCCAGTGAACACCATATTTTCCCAAAGCCTCATTGAGCGCCCGATACAGTCGGCGGCTGGACAATACAGCTTCATCGGGGAAATAGCTCGCCTCACCGAACTGCTCTGCCAGCCCCGGTTCGAGGGCGCCAATACGCCGGCGGTCGAGGCGCTGAAAACTCGACTCCCCCAGCTTCGAGACTGCCATCAGGTTAAAGCCGCGCCAGTCTTCCCGGTCCGCGACATGCGCTACGACCAGAGTCCCCAGAGCGCGGTAAAAAATCGGAATGTTCGTACATTTTTCCAGTTCTGCCACGATATCCGGCCACAGTTCCAGACTCGCAGCGCCGATGTCGCGTACAACCCTGTCTTTCAATACCGCCTCGGTACAAGGCGCGATCATGGCCGCCGCAGCCAGCCCGGCGCTACTTCTGCCCTGGCGGTCGTGGCGTTCAATGAGGGTAACGTTACCTCCGTGGCGGAGCAGTTGCCAGGCCATCAACCTGCCCGCCAGCCCGGCGCCGACAATCGCGAATGATTGCGCGGCCATCAAAATTCACCGGCGCGCGGACGACACGGCCATTTGGCCGTCATCCACCCGCTATCCATTGGTATCCGAAAGCGCCCGCAATCAAATACGGCTACCGTTCCCGCCCGGGAGGGGCTTGTAAATTTCACTGCCGCCTTCAACAAATTCCCGGGATTTTTCCTGCATGCCCTGATCAATCTGCGCTTCCTGTTGCTGGCCGTAAGTATCGCGAACCTCCCGGGATATCTTCATGGAACAGAATTTGGGGCCGCACATCGAACAAAAATGGGCAACCTTGGCTGAGGCTTTGGGCAGGGTCTGGTCGTGGAAAGCCCTTGCCGTATCCGGGTCCAGTCCGATATTGAACTGATCGATCCAGCGAAACTCGAAACGCGCCTTCGACATAGCGTCATCCCGCATCTGCGCGCCGGGGTGTCCTTTCGCCAGATCTGCCGAGTGAGCCGCAATTTTATAGGTGATGATCCCTGTTTTTACGTCATCCTTGTCCGGTAATCCAAGATGCTCTTTTGGCGTTACATAACAAAGCATGGCAGTGCCGAACCAGCCGATCATGGCAGCGCCGATACCGGATGTAATATGATCATAACCGGGGGCGATGTCGGTAACGAGTGGACCCAGCGTATAGAACGGCGCTTCGTGGCAAACCTCAAGTTGCTTGTCCATGTTTTCCCTGATCTTGTGCATCGGCACATGTCCCGGTCCCTCAATCATGACCTGTACGTCGTGCTTCCAGGCAATTTTCGTCAACTCTCCCAGCGTTTCGAGCTCGGCAAACTGGGCCGCGTCATTGGCGTCGGCAATACTGCCTGGCCGTAACCCGTCCCCCAGCGAGAAAGACACGTCATAGGACTTCATGATTTCACACAGCTCTTCGAAATGAGTATAAAGAAAGTTCTCCCGATGGTGCGCCAGACACCATTTCGCCATGATCGAGCCACCGCGCGATACGATACCGGTAACCCGGTCCACTGTCATCGGTATATGGTGCAAGCGCACCCCGGCGTGCAATGTGAAATAATCCACGCCCTGTTCGGCTTGCTCGATCAGGGTATCTTTCATCAATTCCCAGGTCAGGTCTTCCGCGACGCCCTTGCATTTCTCCAGCGCCTGATAAACCGGCACGGTGCCAACCGGAACTGGCGAGTTACGGATAATCCATTCCCGCGTCTCATGGATGTTTTTCCCGGTGGACAAATCCATCGTGGTATCTCCTCCCCAGCGGATTCCCCATACCATCTTTTCGACCTCTTCCCCGATCGAAGAACCGAGAGCGGAGTTTCCGATATTGGCATTAACCTTGACGAGAAAATTGCGTCCGATGATCATCGGTTCGGATTCCGGATGGTTGATGTTGGCAGGAATAATCGCCCTTCCTTCTGCCACTTCGCGACGCACGAACTCCGGCGTAATCCTCTGCTTCGCTCCATCCACGGCCAGTCTCCCCATGTTTTCCCGGATCGCGACAAATTCCATTTCCGGCGTCACGATACCCTGACGCGCATAGTGCATCTGGGTTACACAGCGTCCGCGGCGCGCTTTTCGGGGCAGGGTACGGTTTTTGAACACGGTCAGCGTCTCGTTGTCCGTATTCCTTCGGCGGGTAAAATCGGAACTGAAATTACGCAACTGTTGCGTATCGTCGCGTTCCCTGATCCAGTTTTCCCGCAGGCGGTCAAGACCCTTCTCAACGTCGATCGTCACTTCCGGATCCGTATAAGCCCCGGAAGTATCGTATACATCAAGCGGCTCATTGATCTCAATCGACTCCGCGTTGTCCGTTCCCCCGATCAGGGTAGGGTCCAGTTTGATGCGGCGCATGGGCACGCGAATATCCTCACGGCTGCCGACAATGTAAACCTTGCCCGAGCCGGGCAGCGGGTCTGTGGTAATACCGCTCAATCGTTCGGTATCAAGGCTTTTGTGGGCGGGGTTGCTCATACGTATCTCCGAAATTGATAAACACTTTACCCGGGGAACACCGGGAAATCCTGACGCCGGGCATCAGGCCCGAAGCGACTCGGAATCGTGTTTGCCGGGGAACCGGAGACGCCGACTACCGTACGCTTGTTTCCTACGGAGGTATTGGCCTCTTCAGGTTCTACGGGTTTTATCTCAGCCTTATGTGGCACCCCGACAAGTATGCCCGATAATAGCAGAAATCAGCGCTTGCAGGCAAACAAATTTGTGGCGCGCCCGGAGAGATTCGAACTCCCGACCTCCTGGTTCGTAGCCAGGCACTCTATCCGACTGAGCTACGGGCGCAGAAGAAACTGCATATCAGCGATGCACCCTAATGAATTTGCGGATCAAATTCAACAGATATTCGACAAATTTTTCATTTGTGCAAGGTAACCCGTGACGATAAATAAAATTGATAACAGCATGAGAAATTCTGCATAACGGTCGTCCGTCTGTTGCTGGTATAAAGTATCCGGTCTAAAGTATCCGGTCTCAAACAAGACCCGATTTCATATTTCAACATACGAGAACCGCCATGCCTTCACTTCTGCCCAACCTCGACCCGGATGGATTGCTTGAATACTCCGTAGTATTTACGGACCGTTCACTGAATCACATGTCGGGGCGATTCCAGCAGGCGATGAATGAAATATCGGACACATTGAACGAAGTCTATCGGTCGGATGCCGCTATTATCGTCCCGGGCGGCGGCAGTTACGGTATGGAGGCCGTGGCCCGGCAATTTGCCAACGACAAGCGCTGTCTGGTCATTCGCAACGGACTGTTCAGTTACCGTTGGACCCTGATCCTTGAAATGGGAAATATTACGGCAAGGCATACCGTGTTGCAGGCTGCCATGGTAGATACCGTTCCCCAGGCTCCGTTCGCGCCGGCGTCGATAGACAGGGTCACGCAGGCCATACTGAATGAAAGTCCAGAGCTGGTATTCGCGCCTCATGTGGAAACGTCTGCGGGCATGATTTTGCCGGACCATTATCTGGCGAGTGTTGCCGATGCGGTTCACGAGGTCGGCGGGTTATTTGTGCTCGACTGCATCGCATCCGGCGCAATATGGGTAGACATGAAGGTCCTGGGGGTAGACATTCTGATCAGCGCCCCGCAAAAAGGATGGAGCGCCCCCCCCTGCGCAGGTCTGGTCATGCTGGGCGGCAAGGCGCTGGCCGAACTCGAGCGGACAACAAGCACCAGCTTCTCATGTGACTTGAAAAAATGGCGCCAGATCATGCAGGCCTATGTCAATGGCGGGCACGCCTACCACGCCACCATGCCGACCGATGCGCTGGTTGGCCTGCGCGACGCAATGAATGAAATGCGGGGATTCGGATTTGACAACGCCAGAAATGCCCAGATTCAAATGGGCAGGCAAGTGCGTGAACTATTGCACGGCAAAGGCTTCAGGAGTGTGGCAGCGCGAGGCTTTGAGGCGCCGGGTGTGGTGGTCAGCTATACCGGCGATGCGGATCTGCAAAATGGCAGCAAGTTTGCCGCTAACGGGTTACAGATTGCAGCGGGCGTGCCATTGATGTGCGGCGAACCCGATGACTTCAAAACATTCAGGCTGGGACTGTTCGGCCTCGACAAACTCGGCAACATCGAACGAACGGTCGACAATCTGGCGCAAGCGCTCGACAAGGTAGTGTGACCGAAATACCGGAAGCACAGCCTGCCTTGCCGCACTTCACTGGATTGTGTTCTCGATTCTCTGTAAACGGGTTCGGGCAGGGACGGCTACATTATGTTCCGGGAAGCGCATAAGAACATCACGGAATATCCCGGCTGCCTCATCATAAGCGCCGATATCATACTGGACATATCCTGTTTTCAATAGCGCTTCAGGCATCCGCTCGCTATCCGCATAGCGAGTCACTACGGTCTCGAAACCGGCAAGAGCGTTCTCGAATTCACGATTGACATAATGCGCTTCTGCCAACCAGTACCAGACATCATCAGCCAGTTGACTGTCCGGCCAAGTGGTAATGAAGCGCCGCGCCGCAACGATGAAATCCTGATAGCGGCTTTGCTTCAGCAATTCAAGCGCGTCATCATACGCATTCTGCTCATCCAGGGAAACCGTTTCCGGGCGGTCAGCCGCCGAGGATTGGCCAGCTTGCGGGGGCGCCGTATCCGCCGGGCTTTTATCTGTAGCCTGCGAACCGGAACCGCCGGCGACAGGAGCTGCGGGTTCTTCTGCAACCCCTGTGGACGTCTTTAAGTTGACCATGCCCCACTCTTCTTCTTCGCTCCCGTCAGTGACCGTTCCCGTATTCGCGGTTCCTTGTGCGACAATGGCCATTTCGATACGGGAGTCGATTGCTCGCTGATTCCTTTCGATTTCCAGCAATCTGCGGTCAACATCCTCATATAAATCCCGCCGCCTGCGTTTATTGTTGTCAGACTCGAACTGAAGCTCCTCGACTGAATTTCTGATCTGTTTCATCTCTTCCCGCATATCCGCCAGCTGCGACAGAATTCCCGAAAGCTGCTGGTTTGGCGCCGCCGGCTGTGCAATCTCTTGCGGAGTATTGACCGCAGGTACCGAGTCGGTAACGGAAACGGCAGGGGGGGGCGGGGCGCAACCTGCGAGAGCCAATAAAACAATCGTGCATGCCGACAAGAAACTTTGCGTCAGGTTCATTTCCGGTTTCCGCTTGCTTGTTTACCGTGGTGGTTCAGGCGTGCCTTCAGGGTGTCGGTCCACGACCTTTTTACTCCCTCCGATTCTACTTTACTGGTAGAGAATTTCAACGCGGCGATTCAGGCTCCAGGACCCCTCATCGCTACCCAGCGATACCGGCCTTTCTTCACCATACGAGATTGTCTGGATATCCCCCGCATTTACCCCGGACGCCTGCATGTGCGCCGCCACGGATTGGGCGCGGTTTTCTCCCAGCGCCAGGTTATACTCACGGGTACCCCGTTCATCCGCATGACCTTCGAGAATAATCTGCGTCCCGGGGGCGTTGACCAGATATTGAGTGTGCGCCTCAATGATGGCCTTGGCGTCTTCACCCAGGCTACTGCTGTCATAATCGAAATAAATCACTCTCTGGTTCAACGGATCAGGGACTTGCTCCTCTTCGACAGTCCCGCCATCCAGGCTCGACCCGGCCAGCGAGTCATCGCTCTGCAAACCGGACGAACCGGACTCTCCGCTAACAACAGTCACCGGTTCTGCGGCCACCTCGTCTTCCACAGCAACCCTGGACCCGCCGCACGCAGACAGAGTGGCGGCAGTCATGAAAATGGTTATAAAAATTGACAGGTTACGCATATTGATTTCCTCTATAGTTTGCGGGTGAACGGAGACCAGGCGGGCTCTTGTATTGATGAACCGCCGTGAACTTCAAGAATTCGCTGTGCCTGATTTGTTGCATCGACAGAAACAGTGGCAAGCACGTTTTTATCCCCTTGTTTGGTCGCATATATTATCATGTCCCCATTGGGAGCGAATGACGGAGACTCATCAAAACGGGAATCGGTCAATTCGCGAAGCGCGCGGGTTTCAGCGGAATATATCCCGACTCTGTAACCATTGCCCTGATTGGTAATCATGACGATCGATTTTCCGTCCGGTGAATAAGAGGCATTGGCGTTATAGTCACCCTGAAAAGTCAATCTTTTGGCATCCCCCCCGGTTGCCGGTATTTGATAGATCTGCGCTCCACCGGACCGTCCGGAGGTAAAAATAATCCGGTTGCCGTCAGGCGACCAGGCAGGCTCGGTATCAATGGCGCCGTTTCGGGTCAGTCTGCGCAGATTTTCCTTGTCGAGATCATAAATATAGATCTCCGGATTTCCGTCTTTGGAGAGTGTCAACGCCAACCTGCCGCCATCGGGAGACCACGCCGGGGCGCTGTTCAAACCCTGGAACGTTGTTACCCGGTTGCGCTTCCCGCTACGAATATCCTGAACAAAGACGGTCGAATGTCCGTCCTCGAATGATACATAGGCGAGACGATTGCCATCAGGGGACCACGACGGGGATAAGACAGGATGTCCGGATTCGAGGATTGTTTTTGCATTCCAGCCGTCGGAGTCTGCCACCCGGAGATAATACTGGCGCCCATTGTCCGTGTACCTGACATGGACAAATGCGATCCTGGTATCGAAAGCCCCGGCCCTGCCGGTCAGTTTCTCGTAGATGATATCACTGATGCGATGACAGAGTTTGCGCATTTGCCCGGCGCTGACGGTGAACTTGCGACCCGCCAACTGGGCTTTCCGAAACACATCGACGAGTCGGAACCGGACTTCGTATTGGTCATCTGCAAGATGAACCACCTTGCCGACTACGATCGCTTCGGATTTGATTAACCGCCACTCCTCGAAACGAATTGATTCCAGGTCATCGGGTTCACTTAAAAAAACGCTGCGCGGTATCAATTCGAATCGCCCGCTTGATTCCAGGTCCGCTTTGATAATCTCTGCGGGTTGTTGTTCTTCAAGGGGCTTGCCTGTCACCGGGAAAGGCACGATGGCAATCGGAATCCTGGATGTGGCGCCGGCAGTGATCTCGATCGTGAACACTGCTGCCGCAGGCGTCGAGAACCCGATTATCACCAGTGCGAAACATGAAATCACCGATTCCTTCAGGGATTCCATGAGGCTGTCAACCGCCCGGATTGAACAAAAAATTGAACTCGGAAATATATTCATAATACCTCGGGTCTGCCGGAAACGGTAACGGAGAGGCTTTTTTGATAGCCCATTCCGCAGACTCATCAAAAGAGCGGTCTCCACTGCTTTTTATCACATTTGCCGCCTGGACTTCACCATGTCTGCCTACTTTTACCCGGATCAGCGCTTTTAATCCCTCCCGTCCGTTTACACGCCACTTTCCTTCCACCCTGGTCGCAATCCGGTTGAACAGGGCCTGCAATGCCGTTTCCGCCTCTTTTTGGATGCGGTCCCGTCTCAGTTTGTCCCGCAATTCCTGTTCTTCCTGTTTGCGGCGTTCTTCCTCCAGTCGTTTCAGTTCTTCCTGTTTGCGGCGTTCTTCCTCCAGTCGTTGCAGTTCTTCCTGTTTGCGGCGTTCTTCCTCCAGTCGTTGCAGTTCTTCCTGTTTGCGGCGTTCTTCCTCCAGTCGTTTCAGTTCTTCCTGTTTGCGGCGTTCTTCCTCCAGTCGTTTCAGTTCTTCCTGTTTGCGGCGTTCTTCCTCCAGTCGTTGCAGTTCTTCCTGTTTGCGGCGTTCTTCCTCCAGTCGTTTCAGTTCTTCCTGTTTGCGGCGTTCTTCCTCCAGTCGTTTCAGTTCTTCCTGTTTGCGGCGTTCTTCCTCCAGTCGTTTCAGTTCTTCCTGTTTGCGGCGTTCTTCCTCCAGTCGTTTCAGTTCTTCCTGTTTGCGGCGTTCTTCCTCCAGTCGTTGCAGTTCTTCCTGTTTGCGGCGTTCTTCCTCCAGTCGTTGCAGTTCTTCCTGTTTGCGGCGTTCTTCCTCCAGTCGTTGCAGTTCTTCCTGTTTGCGGCGTTCTTCCTCCAGTCGTTGCAGTTCTTCCTGTTTGCGGCGTTCTTCCTCCAGTCGTTGCAGTTCTTCCTGTTTGCGGCGTTCTTCTTCCAGTCGTTGCAGTTCTTCCTGTTTGCGGCGTTCTTCCTCCAGTCGTTGCAGTTCTTCCTGTTTGCGGCGTTCTTCCTCCAGTCGTTGCAGTTCTTCCTGTTTGCGGCGTTCTTCCTCCAGTCGTTGCAGTTCTTCCTGTTTGCGGCGTTCTTCCTCCTGTTGCTTCTTTAGCTCCTCCGGGTTTTCAGTCAGCCCCGTTATTTCCTGATATGAAACGGCTCTCGCCTGGAGCGGTTCCACGGCCCCACGCTCCAGCCTGGTATCGGATAGCGGCCAGAGGGATCCGGCAATCAGCGCCGCAATCAGAATACCGTGTATCGTAGTTGAAAACAGCGCCGCCCGTACAATGTGACCAATTTGCCGAAAATTCTGCTTCATTCGTTGTCTGGCGACCGTGACCCGGGTCCATTTCAGGACTCGGGCGGGTCGGTAACGAGGCCTACGGACTCGACCCCCGCTTTTTGCAACAACACCATGGCGTCCATGACGAAGGCATACGCTGCCGCGCCGTCCCCCCTGATCACGAAAGGCAGTTGCGGATTTCTCGCCAGCACCGCCCTGGCCTTCAGTTCAATTTCACGTTGCGAGGCGATTTTCTGCTCATTATCATTGAGATAGTAGTTGCCGTCGGCATCAACAGTAACGACAAACGGCTCTTCACTATCGTTCTCCATGGGCCTGGCTGCCGCTTTGGGCAAATCCACACTGACCCCGGTACTCAACAGCGGCGCAGTCACCATAAAAATAATCAGCAGGACCAGCATTACGTCGATATAAGGGACCACATTGATTTCAGCAATCATGCGTTTTTTACGGTGTTGGCCGCTATCACTCATTCCGATTTTTTCCCGATGTCCTGACGATTGACAATACTCAGGAATTCCTCGATGAATACTCCGTAACGACTGTTGAGTCTTTCCGCCGTATTGGCGAACTTGTTATAGGCAATGACCGCCGGAATGGCCGCGAACAATCCCATGGCTGTAGCGATCAGGGCTTCGGCTATGCCCGGCGCTACCGTAGCGATCGTGACCTGCTGCATTCCACTTATAGCCTGAAATGAGTGCATGATCCCCCACACGGTACCGAACAGCCCCACATAGGGGCTGATCGACCCGACCGTCGCCAAAAACGGCAAATGCTGTTCGATGCTGCCCATTTCCCGACTGAGCGCTACCCGCATCGAGCGATGCACCCCTTCCACCATATCCGAACGGTGAACATTCTGCTTTTTAACCAGCCTGTTGAATTCGCGGAATCCGGCCAGAAAAATATTGGCTATTCCCTCGGGCTCCCGTTGTCCATTCCAATATTGGTAGATTACGTTCATCTCCCCCCATGACCAGAATTGGTCCTCGAACTCATCTGCAACATTGTTCCAGCGTTTGAAGGCCATTCTCTTGCGTTCAATCATGTACCAGGAAACAACGGAAGCCCCGAGGAGCAGCAACATCACCGCCTGTACCGGCCAGCTGGCGCCGAGGATCAGGGACAGGAGGGAGCTATGGGCGGCAGCGCTTTCCATAGGGCATATTGAACAGGCCTGAAAAAGGTTATAGTATACTTCTACGGATGAACCGGGTCTGAATAATCCATATCACGATCGCGTATCCGGCAACAGTTCCTGTTGGTCATTGGCCGCGCCTCCAGGCATTTCCAGCCCCATGTGATGCCAGGCGCTTCTGGTTGCCACACGCCCGCGCGGAGTGCGCATCAGATACCCCTGCTGAATCAAATAGGGTTCCACCACATCTTCAATAGTGCCGCGCTCCTCTCCGACCGCCGCAGAAATACTGTCTATACCCACCGGCCCGCCGTCAAATTTCTCTATGATCGCGAGCAGCAGATTGCGGTCCAGCAAATCCAGTCCCGAACGGTCCACTTCCAGCATATCCAGCGCAGCGTTGGCGGCGTCTCCGGTCAGATTGCCATCCCCCTTGACCTGTGCATAATCCCGCACCCGTCTCAACAACCGGTTCGCGATTCGCGGCGTGCCGCGAGAACGCATCGCAATCGCCTTTATGCCGCCCGCCTCATACTGCACGCCAAGAAGTCCGGCGGAGCGCTGAACAATCAGGGCCAGTTCTTCGGTCGTATAAAAATGCAACCGCTGCACGATACCGAAACGGTCGCGCAATGGTGAGGTCAGCAATCCTGCCCGCGTGGTGGCCCCGACCAGAGTAAACGGAGGCAGGTTCAATTTGATCGACCTTGCCGCCGGCCCTTCACCGATCATGATGTCGAGATGATAATCTTCCAGCGCAGGGTATAATATCTCCTCGATCGCCGGGTTCAGGCGATGAATTTCATCAATGAACAGCACATCTCCGGCTTGAAGATTGGTCAGGATAGCCGCCAGATCACCCGCTTTTTCCAGTACCGGCCCGGATGTCTGACGCAGGTCGGCCCCCATTTCCGTGGCCAGAATATGCGCCAGGGTAGTTTTCCCCAGACCGGGCGGGCCGAATACCAGAACATGATCGAGGACTTCCCCCCGGTACTTCGCTGCCTGAACAAATATTTCCAGTTGCGCCCGGGCGCTTTTTTGCCCGACAAACTCTTGCAGTTCGGACGGGCGCAGGCTGCGTTCCAGCACGCGCTCCCGGGCAGAGTCATGATGCTTGCCGCGGGACAACAAGGGATTGTTTGCGGTCATCTTTTTGTCAAATGCCGTAAGGCATTGCGGATCAAATCATCGCGTTGCTCACTCATTGAACGAACCGACTGCACCGCGCGAGCGGCCTCTGCGGGTTTATAGCCCAACGCGATCAGGGCGCCGACGGCATCCTGCACGGGATTGTCCGTCCCGCCCGGTTTGCGGGAGAGGGCGTCCGGGAAACCCGTACCTGCATGTGCATCAATACGGTCCCGCATTTCAATGATTATTCTCTCTGCGGTTTTCTTGCCGACCCCCGGCACCCGCGTCAGGGTAATCGTGTCTTCATGCCGGACGCAGGCAATAAACTCGCTGCTCGTCAACGTAGACAGGGTCGCCAGCGCCACCCGCGCGCCCACTCCGCTGATTTTCAGCAGACTGCGAAACAACTGCCGTTGCTCCCGGTCCGAAAAGCCGTACAAAAGCTGTGCATCCTCACGCACCAGCAGATGGATATACAACGCCACTTCGCCAGTCCCGGCCTCATTGGGCAGATCATAAATAGTCGACATCGGCGCCTCGACCTCGTAACCGACGCCGTTGACATCCAGCAACAGGAACGGCGGTTGTTTTTGCAACAACCGCCCTTTCAGGTATCCAATCACGGGGCAACCGGCGGCAGATTCAATCCATATGATGTTACGGGCAGGTTATTCTGTACGCGGGCGGTATGGATATGGCAAATCGCGCAAGCCAGGGCATCCGTTTCATCCATGCCGGGCATTCGCGTCAAGCCGAGCAATACCCGCACCATATACTGTACCTGTTCTTTCTTCGCATTGCCGGAACCGACCAGGGCGCGTTTGATCTGCAATGCGCTATACTCGAATACAGCCCGTTGCGCATTCACCGCGGAACAGACGGCGCTGCCCCTGGCCTGTCCCAGAATCAGGGCAGATTTAGCGTTATTGGCAACAAACACCTGTTCTACCGCAACCACATCCGGCGCGTACCGCCCGATCATGTCCCGCACCTCCATATAAATCCGCCCCAGCCGCTCGGGAAGCGGCTCGTTGCCCATGCGGATACAGTGCCAGGCAACCGGACGAAGTTCCTGATCGATCACCTCGACAACGCCAAGTCCTGTATTTCGCGAGCCCGGGTCGATGCCCAGCGCCCGCATTACTTTACCTCCCGGGTGGTGAAACTGGCGTTGGTAAAAACATCCTGGACATCATCCAGGTCTTCAAGGGCGTCGATCAGCTTCATCACCTTGTCGGTATCCTCCTCCGGTACCGGGGCTTCCGTCAACGGGCGCTGGATTATTTCAGCCATTTCCGCCCGCAGTCCCGCTGCCTGCATGGCCTCCCGAACCTGATGGAATTTTCCGGGAGGCGCCACCACCTCAATGATACCGTCTTCACTCTCGACATCCTCCGCGCCTGCTTCCAGAGCTACCCCCATGATCTCCTCTTCATCTTCCCCGTTTGCAAAGACCAGGGAACCGATTTTCCTGAACAGCCAGGCTACCGATCCATCCGTCCCCAGATTCCCGCCATGTTTGGTGAAGGCATGGCGCACATCGCTGGCTGTCCGGTTTTTATTGTCCGTAGCGCACTCTACCAGGATCGCTACCCCTGCAGGACCATAACCCTCATAACGAATCTCGGAAATATCATCCCCCGCCAGCGCCCCGCAACCACGTTTTACCGCACGATTGATTGTATCCCGGGTCATATTGGCAGCCAGCGCCTTGTCGATGGCAGAGCGCAATCCCGGATTGGAATCCGGGTCGTCTCCGCCCAGGCGGGCCGCGACCGTAATCTCCTTGATCAGTTTGGTAAAGGCCTTGCCGCGTCTGGCGTCCTGGGCCGCTTTACGGAATCGGATATTGGCCCACTTGCTATGCCCCGCCATGGATGATCCTTGCCGACATCAAACTTCGCCGCCCGACAGGGCGGCGCCCGAACCTGTAACCGGTTTCAAACTTTTAATTTCAACCAAAAACGAAATCGAAATCGTCAATCGTTATAGTGGACATCTGCACATCCTCCAGGGTAATGCTGTCATGATTGCCGTAAACGATAACCGTATCAGCGCCCACTTGGTACATGGCTATGCTTTCTTCGAATGCAGCCTGATCGGGCCTGTCCGGACCGTCCAGATGCAGCCGGATCACCTCTCCATCCTCAGTCACGTCAAAATCAGTGATCGTGTCTTGACCGTCCCCCGCACGAAAGACAAAGGTATCGCCCCCCGAGCCGCCGGCCAGTATGTCATTACCTTTGCCGCCACGGAGCACGTCATTGCCCAGGTTGCCATGCAGCTTGTCATTACCCTTGCCGCCACGGAGTTCGTCATTACCGGAGCCGCCATCCAGTTTATCGTCACCCTGATTGCCACGCAGCGTATCATTGCCCCGGCTGCCGCCCAGTGTGTCATTGCCATCGCCCCCGCGGAGCGTATCGTCGCCATCACCACCATACAGGAAGTCGTCGCCCGAACCCCCGCGGAGGGTGTCATTACCCTCATGGCCGTTCAGGTAGTCGTCTCCTGATCCCCCATAGAGCGTGTCGTTACCGGCATAGCCGAGGAGGACATCCTCACCTGCCCCTCCATAGAGCGTATCGTCACCACCAAGGCCCGCCAGTGTGTCGTGGCCGTCGCCTCCATGGAGCGTGTCGTCAAGATTACCACCCACGAGAAAGTCGTTGTCATCGGTTCCCTGAATCGTGTGCTGAATATCCTCCTGTCCTGCCGTTATCGCATTGAATGACTTGCCGTCGGTCTTGAGAAATTGAAAATTGTCGGCCGTCAGCTTGTGATAGTGGGTATCACGAATCAGATGAGGGACATTGTAGAGAACAATGATATTGAACCCGTCGCCGAAGTTAATCTGAATCGTGGGGACTCCTTCCTTGTAAACAACGCCAATGCTCAGGTCACTGAAATCGCCCGGCAAATCGAAAAACCGAATCATGTCATTCTCGCCGAACCCGTCAATGACATCATAGTAAAGCTTTCCCATGTCGTTGAGCCAGTAAGTAAAGGTCTCCTTGTCATCGTATGCTTCCTGCCTGATACCACTAACCGGACTGCCAATTCGAAGTGTCATATTGTTTTCTCCCGAAGAAATTTGTTGATGATTTTTGTTGATTATTATTGAGAAGGCTATTTTACCGGGTAAGCGGTTGTTTGTGAACCGGGGCGGGCCTTTATCCTCAGTCCAAGTTCCGCAAGCTGGCCGGCGTCCGCTTGTCCGGGCGCTTCCGTCAACAGGCAGGATGCTTTCTGGGTTTTTGGAAAGGCGATGACCTCGCGAATCGACTCCATGCCGGTCATCATCGCCACCAGTCGATCAAGACCGAAAGCAATACCGCCATGCGGCGGCGCTCCATATTTGAGGGCATCCAGCAAGAACCCGAATTTCTCCCTGGCCTGCCGATCATCAATACCCAGCAGATGCAGAATTTCCGCCTGCAGGCCGGATTGATGGTTACGGATCGAGCCTCCACCGATTTCAACGCCATTCAACACCATATCATAGGCGCGCGACAGCAACTGGCCGGGTTCCTTACCGCACAGGTCGGTATCTTTGGGCGCGGTGAACGGATGGTGCAACGCCTGCCACCGCTTCTCGTCCCGGTTCCATTCCACGAGAGGGAAATCGACGATCCAGAGCGGTTTCCAGCCAGATTCGACCCGTCCCAGATCATGCCCCAATCTGACCCGCAGCGCGCTTAAGGACGCATTGACGACAGCGCCCCGGTCCGCGCCGAAGAAAATCAGGTCACCGCTTTCGCAGCGGGTACGGCGGATGATGCTTTCGATCGCCTCATCGGAAAGGAATTTCAGGATCGGCGACTGCAATCCATGGCGCCCGCCGGCGATGTCGTTTACCTTGATCCAGGCCAGTCCTCTGGCGCCATATTGCCCGACAAATTCCGTATACTGGTCGATCTGCGCCCGCGACAAGCCGCTCCCGCCCGGTACACGCAATGCCGCGACCCGACCTTGCGCATCATTGGCGGGCCCGGAAAATACCTTGAATTCGACCCCCTTCATCAGTTCTGTCAAATCGGTCAATTCCAGATCAATACGTAAATCCGGTCGATCCGTTCCATAGCGCGACATGGCTTCATGATAACTCAACACAGGCATGGGGTCCGCCAATTCAACATCAAGCACAACCCGGAAACAGTCTCTGATCAGCTGCCCCATCAGTTGCATGATCCCGGTCTCATCCATGAACGAGACCTCAATATCAAGCTGGGTAAATTCAGGCTGTCGATCCGCCCGCAGGTCTTCATCGCGGAAGCAACGGGCAAACTGGAAATAACGTTCGAACCCGGAAACCATCAGCAATTGCTTGAAAAGCTGCGGCGACTGCGGCAGGGAAAAAAACTCCCCCGGGTGAGTGCGGCTCGGCACCAGATAATCGCGGGCTCCTTCGGGAGTGGGGCGGGTCAGGACCGGCGTTTCAATTTCCACAAATTCATGCCGCTCAAGGAATTGCCGCAGGGTGGAAATGATCTTGTGACGGCTGCGCAAGGCCTGCTGCATGGCCGCGCGCCGCAAGTCGACAAAGCGATACTTGAGTCGTGTCGCTTCCCCGATATCCTCCTCGTCAAGCTGGAACGGCAACGGCTCGCAACGGTTGAGCAGGTCAATGCTGTCGGCTGCCACTTCGACCTCCCCGCTGTCCAGGCGCGGATTCACCGTACCCTCGGGACGCGCGCGTACCGCTCCGGTAACGGATAATACAAATTCATTGCGGGACTTGTCAGCGACTTCAAAGGGCGCCGGATGATCGGGGTCCACCACGACCTGGACATGACCGGAACGGTCCCGGAGATCAATAAAAATAACCCCGCCGTGATCGCGACGGTTCAACACCCAGCCAGCGACCGAAACGGTCTCGCCAATATCGGAGCGCCCCAGTTGTCCACACAGACGGGTTCGCATGTCGCAGCCGCTTGATCGCGTACAACGGAGATTCGCGGGACGGCAAAACTCAGGCAGCCGCCGAAGCGCCGGAGCTCTGCGTTCCGGCAGAACTGACGCTTTCGGATTTTTTGCTGTCTGCCTTGCTCGCGGCCGCGACCTCGCCGGCCTTGTCTGCGGGCGTATCCTTGCCTGAATCCGGCGGCTTGCCGCCGTCCGCGGGTTTCTCTTCCTTTTTGCCGTTACCCTTGAAGTCCGTTTCGTACCAGCCCGTGCCCTTCAATCGAAATGCCGCCGCGGAAACCAGCTTTCCAAGAGCGGCTTCGTTACACTCCGGGCAATACACAAGAGGAGCGTCCGTTATTTTCTGAAGCACTTCGAGCCGGCGCTGACAATGACGGCATTGATATTCATAAAATGGCATTGGATCGGATATGATGGTTGACGCAAATTTTGCAAGCCGCGATTGTATACAAATGATATTTTGTCCGCAATTCTCATAATTGTTTCAAGGCGGAGCAGATCGGTGATATTTTCTGCTTCATACCCCGAAAGCTTCCCTGGCCCTTTGCAGATCCTGTGCCGTGTCAATTCCCGGGGCAGGGACCTGCAGCGCCTCAACACAGCGGATTTTCTCTCCGTACCAGAGTGCGCGTAATTGCTCCAGCTTTTCCAGATCCTCAAGCTGACAACACCCCCTTGACGCGAACGTGCGGATGTATCCTGCCGAATACGCATAAATCCCGAGATGCCGCCGGATATGGCTGCGGGCATGGCCGGCAAGCGCGGAGGCGGATTCGCCGCGCACCCAGGGAATGGTCGCGCGGCTGAAGTAGATGGCATGCCCCGCCTTGTCGCTGACCACCTTGACTACAGACGGGTCGGCCACGTCCGAGTCACGGGTCAGGGGGGCGCTGGCCGTGACCATGACGCTCTGCGGGTCCAGCGCGTTGGCAACCTGGTTGATCAGGGCGGCCGGCATGTCGATCTCATCCCCCTGGACATTGACGATAATATCATTCCCGGCAAGGCCGAGTTTCCGTGAAGCTTCGGCAATGCGGTCACTGCCGGACGGGTGGCAACGGGAGGTGAGCACCGACTGACCGCCGAAACGCTCAACCGCCGCAACGATACGCGGGTCATCGGTCGCCACGACGATACGGCTGGCGTCACTTTCCCGGCATCTCTCGACAACGCGCTGGATCAGCGGTTTGCCGGCAATTTCCAGCAGCGGCTTGCCCGGCAGCCGACCGGACTGGAAACGCGCGGGAATGATAATATGGAAAGGAACAGACAACGGGGCGTCCTCAAAAGAGCGGTTGCGGAAAAACCAGCCGATCAATGCGCTCGAATACCCACTGATCGATTTCAGTGACGGCGGGAATCGCCCAGAGCCTGTTTCCAATCGTCATATCCCGACATTTTATCGCATCTTTTTCGGTCATGAGAACGAGTCCGTCTCCGGAAAAAGCGAAGTCCGATTCCACGAATGGATGATGGTTCGGGAAAGGGTGTCGCACCACATTGATGCCGAGTTGCTCCAGTTGCCGGAAAAAACGCGCCGGATTGCCGGTTCCCGCCACCCCGTGTACAGGCGCGCCGATAAATTCGGACAACGGTTTACGCGCGCCGTCCGACAGATTATACGCCTCCGCTATCGTCATCGACATGCGTCCGGCTCGCGTTCCTGCCAGTCGCGGACCTTCGTTGACGCCATTTACAAGCACGATGTCCGCCCATTTGATCTGGCCGCGAAATTCCCGCAACGGTCCGCCCGGCAGGCACCAGTTGTTACCGTATACGGACTCCGCGTCCAGTACCACAATATCAAGATCACGTTCAAGCGCGTGATGCTGGAACCCGTCATCGCTGATAAGGACATTGCAACCGAACTTGTCAATCAGATAAATCCCGTTCCTGGCCCGTTGCGGACCGGCCACCACCGCCGCCCCGGTCAACTCGTAGATCAGCTGCGCTTCATCACCAACCAGCGTCGCAGTCGTCGAGTCATTCACTTCCCTCGGCCAAAACGGGGAATGCCCTTTGTAGCCCTTGCAGATAACGCCCGGACGCAAACCCCGATCCTGCAAGTATCTGACCAGGGACAACACGGCCGGTGTCTTGCCGCTTCCACCCACCGTCATCCCGCCGACTACGATTACCGGAACAGCCAGGGAAATCCGCCTGAAAACGCCGAGCCGGTAGCAGCGCCTCCTTGCCATCATCAACAGCCCGTAGACAAGAGACAGGGGCAATAACAGAACGTTGAGCCAGCCGGCGCGGCCCCATCCCCGTTGCGCCTTATCCAGTATGTACGGCATTTTGACGGTATTGCGCATTGTATAAACGATAGTAATGCCCCCTTTTCGACAGCAGCGCCTGATGACGTCCGCGCTCCACAATGCGTCCCTTGTCCAGCGCCAGAATCAGGTCCGCGTTTTCGATCGTACTCAGTCGGTGGGCGATGACCAGGGTGGTGCGATTGCGGATCAGGTGGCTGATCGCATCCTGGATATGTTTTTCCGACCGGGAATCCAGGGAAGAGGTGGCTTCATCCAGCACCAGGATCGGCGCGTCCTTGTAGAGCGCCCGCGCGATGGCAATACGCTGCCTCTGCCCGCCGGACAAGCGGGATCCCTCTTCACCGACAAACGTGTCGAGACCATCCGCGAAATGATCGGTAAACTCACGGATGCGGGCCGTCTTGACGGCCGTCATGAACCGCTCTTCGTCAATGTCACCGCCCCTGCCATACACAATGTTGTTGCGGATTGTATCGGCAACCAGTATTACCTCCTGGCTGACCATAGCTATATTTTCCCTCAGCGATCGCAGGCGGATGTCCTGCAGCAGGTGGCCGTCAATGCGGATACTGCCGGCGGTCGGACTGTAAAATCTCATCAACATCGAGGCAATGGTTGATTTTCCGCTGCCCGACGGCCCTACCAGCGCCACCGTCGACCCCGCCTCTATCGTAAAGTCGATATTTTCAAGAACCCGCGGCCGATCACCCGGATAATGGAACGAAACATCTGAAAATGATACGTTGCCATCGATATCGCCGAGGATAATGCGTCCCTCGTCCTTCTCCCTGTACAGGTCAATGGTGCGGAAAACCGACTGCACGCCCGCCAGACCGGTCTGTATTACCTCGTTGACCCTGGACAGGTTCCTGACCGGACGCACGACCATCGTTATGGCCACCAGATAAGAGGTGAATACGCCCGGAGTGATTTCCAGGACGAGAGCAAGCCAGATCATCAGGGCCATCCCGACGCCCATCAAAAAAACAACGATCGGAACAGTAGCCGCCAGCACCCCCGCTTTTTTCATGGACTGTTGGCGGTGGCGGTTGTTGGCTGCGAAAAACGCACGCTTTTCGTAATCCTGGGCATTGAATATTTTGACCAGTTTGTGCCCTTGGAACGCCTGTTTGGCAATATCGGTAATATTTCCCACGCTTTCCTGAATAACGAAACTGATTCTCCTGAATCGCCCGCCAGTAATCCTGAAGATGAAAAAGGTGAGCGGAAAGATGGCAATAAAGATCAGCGACAATTTCCAGCTCAGCCAGAACAACAGGCACAACAGGAATCCCGCTTTCAGAATATCCCGAAACAGGACCCGCAGGGCATCCGAACCGGCGCGCGCCACCTGCTCCACATCGTAAGTGAGGCGTGATACCAGAGAGCCGCTCGAATGCCTGTCGAAATACTCGGCGGGCGCCTCGATCAGTTGTTCGAACATTTTCTGCCTCAAATCCTGAATGACCTTTCTCGACACCCAGTTGGAACAATAAACATCAACAAAGTCTCCGATCGCGCGGACCAGGGCAATAGCCACCAGCAACAACGGAACAAGGCGGATGAAATCGGCGTCGCGTCCCACAAAACCCTGGTCCATCAGCGGCTTGAGAACCCAGGCAAATGCGGTATCTCCCGCTGCCACCAGCAACATGCCGAACAGCGCCACGCCAAATACCCCCTTATAGGGAAGCACATGAGAAAACAGACGACGATACAGCGCGGCGCTGGCCGCATTTTTGCGGGGGTCGGTCACCAGGAGTCCGATCGGGCGAATTTCGGCGGCGTATCTTGTGATAAGGCAATGGTATATTATGTACATACCGGGCGCTTGGCGCAATCAGTTAACCTCGGGTCGCAGCATGGCATGTCGGAGGCGCTTGAGACCCCATACTCTGTTGCCCGGACAACACATCGTAACCAGCATGCCAGAAACATCAAGAAAACGCGGTGGCCGACAAGCCAGACGACAACAAGCCCGGGGAACCGTTCCCGCGGTCATTCCTTTCATTACCCGCAAAATACCGGAGTATATACTGCTCGACGAAGAAGGCCTGTCACTGATCGAAGACAACGCCGATACCATCCTGCAGGAGATCGGTATCGAGTATCACTATCCGCCTGCGCTGCAACTGTTCAGGCAGGCCGGCGCCGATGTCAGCGGCACACGGGTGCGTTTCCCGAAAGGCCTGTGCCGCAAGATCATCCGCGACTCGGCGCCGCGGATCTTTGAACAAAAAGCGAGAAACCCGTTGAGAAATGTCACGATCGGGGGCAAATCCACCGTGTTCGCGCCGGTTTACGGCCCCCCCTTCATCCGTGACCTGGACAAGGGGCGGCGCTATGCGGTGATTGAAGATTTCCGTAACCTGGTCAAACTGACCTGGATGCTGCCCTCCCTGCACCATTCCGGCGGTACCGTATGCGAACCGACCGATTTACCGGTTAACAAGCGACACTTCGATATGGTCTACAGCCACATCAGGTATTCCGACAAACCCTTCATGGGATCGGTAACCCACCCGCAAAGAGCGCAGGATACCGTGGATATGTGCAAGATTCTGTTCGGGGAAGAGTTCGTCGATCAAAACACCGTGGTCATCAACCTGATCAATGCAAATTCACCGATGACGTTCGATGAAACCATGCTGGGCGCCGCGGAAGTGTATGCGAGAAACAATCAGGCAAGCATCATCTCCCCGTTCATTATCTCCGGCGCCATGTCGCCGGTCACTGTCGCCGGCACCATGGCGCAGATCCTTGCCGAGGCGCTCACCGGCATGGCATTCACCCAATTGGTGCGTCCCGGTTGCCCGGTTATCTTCGGCACATTCGCAAGTTCCATGTCGATGCAATCGGGGGCGCCCACTTTCGGCACCCCGGAACCGGCGCTGGTAATCAATGGCTGCGCCGCGCTGGCGCGGCGGCTGGGGGTGCCCTTTCGCAGCGGCGGTTCATTGTGCGCCTCCAAGATTACCGATGCCCAGGCCGCCTGGGAAAGCGCCAACACGCTTCTGCCGACAGTCATGGCGGGCGTGAACTTTGTCCTGCACGCGGCTGGCTGGCTGGAAGGCGGATTATCATCATGCTATGAAAAGCTGATCATGGACGCGGACCAGCTCACCATGATGCAAGTATTCGCCGCCGGCGCTGACCTTTCGGAAAACGGTCAGGCGTTGAGCGCGGTCCGTGAAGTCGGGCCGGGCCAGCATTTTCTCGGCTGCAACCACACCCGGGAAAATTTCAAAACCGCCTTCTGCCGTTCCACCGTGGCCGACAACAACAGCCTTGAGCAATGGCAGTCGGAAGGGTCACTGGATGCCACTGCCCGCGCCAACAAAATCTGGAAACAGATGCTGAACGACTACCAGCCCCCGCAACTCGACCCGGCCATCGACGAGGCGCTGCTTGAATTCATCGCAAAGCGCAAAGCGTCCTTTGAGGATTCGAATGTATAGGGTGGGATGTGAAATAAGGACGAGTTTCAGCATGATGTTATTTAAACTGAAGGCGAGTTGATGAAAGTCAAGCCCATTTCTTAAAACGCCCGGTTTAACTCTTCAACCTGCCCAGGAATCGGATCAACTGTCGCAGGAGTGGCTGCGGAAAAGAGAGTTGTCCATTCTGAAGCTTGTCATAGCACATCACCAGGACCGCGATGAAGTCGTTTTGCAGAGTTTGCAACGTATGGTGCTCATGAAGGGTGCGCAACGCGGGACCATGACACTTTCTGACTATCAGGCCGCTCCCGCATGGACATTCATGGTGACCGCGATAGCCGTGCCTGAAGAGGAAGTAGATGATTCTGAGGGCCGAGAGATCATCGCGGAGGCCGAGTTTATCGACGTAATGACGCAGAATACCTTCATATCCATGCGCTGCTTCGCCGAATGGATGCCACCCATACTTCTTCCAGAAGCAGTACCCGTAAAGATAGGGAATCACCAGCCGATTGACAAATCCGAGTAGCGCAGGCTGCTCAAAGAACACTCGACGTTGTTCAACGGGAACAGCAAGACACAGCATGCCGTTGGAATTTCGGTGCTCATAGTCGGGCACAATTCGACCACCTGTTTCCTTGACCTGCGGTAGCGTATCCGGGAAGCCTTGAGGAATTGTCAATTCGATTTCGAACGATTCCTTGATCGTTTCCAGGTCGTCGGCTGACGCCTCAAATAGCAGCGTGCCGGAAATGATTGTTTCGGCATTACGCTCGGCAATGTTTGTAAGTCCCTTGTGAACACCGGACAATTCAATGATCTGTTGCCGCAAGTCCTCTCTCACGCTTCCCTCCAGGGTTTCGTGGGACTGGTTATATGAACACGTGCCGGTCTTCCAAAGACCCGGCCCAGATGCTTTTTGATCTGATCCAGGTTGGTCTCGCCTGGTATGTCCAACAGATCCTTCTGCAGAGCGTCCACCCAAACAAAGAAGGCCCGTGCACGGACATGGTCGTCTTCATGCCAGCGGTCCGCAAAGTTCTCATCCGGATTGACGGGATTGCCAATATACCACTTACTGTCCAGGGTTCTTTGGATAAGCCCCATTTTGGACAAGGAGCGATCGATAGCTTTGCCTTCGACAAGTGCTGCGTGCGCCTGGAGCTTATCGACAATTCTGCAAAGAGCGAAATACACATCCGTCTCGTTTCCGTAAAGATGTGCGGCCAGCGTGGTAATGATGATCGAGATCGGGGCATAATCAATAAGATCGTGATGGTTGAAGCGTAAGTCTCGGTGTCGCTTCATAAGCTGGATCGAGTGTTGAAGTGGTGTGCGAACCAACTGGTCGGGCACTTTGTCGATGCTCGCATAGATCCGGGGGGCGCAGCGCTGGATATTCCGCTTCTGTTCGACAACCACAAGAGCGAATGCCGCTCTATTCTTTGTGTCAAACCATTTCCCGTAGCCGCGCGGGTCGCTCGCCGACCAAGAGTAGGCTGAACCGTTCTTGCTGGTGATTGCCAATGCGTTACTGGTACTATAAAACTTGCGCCCGTCCAGCACAGCAGGCAGAACATCAAGATGAAAACCCACGCCATCTTGCTCAGCATATTCGAGCGTCCAGCAGCGCCGCCCCTCGGGGGCGAGCAACCTCCGAAAGTTTCCATGCTCCTGGAGCCGATTGCCAACCGTGGATTTGATCTTTGATGGAGTGCTATGATCTTTCTGAAACGGTATTTCGCACACGAGATCAATGTCGTAGGATGCCTCGACCCCATTGCGGATGGGCCTGACGACGGTCCCGAGCCGGAACGACCCTTGCGGGTAGATGCTGGGTGCGCCCGGGCAACCCGGATATTCTCCATCTTCAAGCCAGCGGCTAACCGCCTGATAGCGATCCACCGCCTCCTGATACTTGCCGGGTGGAATGTCGATCTCGTTGGCGACATTCTTCAGAAAATTCGAATAATTCGTGATATTGACGGTCATGCTGATAACCTGCTTTTTCAATGCGATATCCGGTTCTTAATCCAACACATGGACCGGCGCGAACGCTTCCGCCGGCTGACTGAAAAACACGGGATCGAGAACCGGTTTCCGATCACGTGCGCGGGAAAAGCCCAAGCCCTTCAGGTCCCGGACAACGCATGGTCATCCATCTTGTAGGTGTTACGAGGAACGGTGTAGTTGATTCGGTGAATGGCCTTCCGCTTGTGTTCATGGCCGGTAAGCAACTTGGCGATGTTCATTGCACCGTGTGATTGCCCGTCCATGAAGAGATTAATGATTTTGGAGCCAAGCATTCCAATTCCTGCCCCTTTATGGATGCTGTAGGTTTCTTCCAGACAGCCGAGGCTAAGCACATGAAGCGACTCACACGGCCAGCCCAGCATCGTAATTGCTTCCACGACAGCCAGTGCCGTGGGATTGTTTGCCCATGTGCCACCATCGGTCAAACCGACTGCATGTTGTGTGACGTGATGGGGAAAATAAGTCGGTGCCGCGGTCGTCGCCAGTGCAGCATCAATTGCCAGGGATTTGTAGTCGTTGCAAAGACGTGCGTGGTGTGCAGTCTTGTAGATATAGACGGAGCGCGCGACCAGGTTCCATGCCGGGATGAGCGACCGCGTCTTCGCATCACCGATCCGTTTGTCGCCGAACACATCTTCAAGGACAGACCTCAGGGGAGCGGTATCGTATTTGTTCACCAGTAAACATCGAAAAATTCGCAGTTTGCTGAAGAAGAAATCTGCAATTGGCCCGTGTCCGCGCCCAAAAATTTCTGGTCCGCGCTGCTCATAGAGATCAAGCAGCTCTGAGGCACGCAGCCCCATTGCCAGCCCGATGGCGATGATCCCGCCGGTGGACGTACCCGCGATCAGGTCAAAATATGACCCGATCGGGCGGCCCTGTAAATGTTGCTCAAGACCAGTCAGAAAGGCTGCGGGGAAAATTCCCAAAATCCCGCCCCCGTCGATGCATAGAATGCGATGTGACTGTTTCGCTACTTCCCCGTTTCCTGTCCTCTCTTCTTTTCCCATCTCTACTTTACTCGTAACTTACCTTGCCAAAATCCGCTCGATCGGTTATGTTCTGTGCATAATCAGACAACAATGTGAGAGCCATCCATTCGATAATCTATACTGATTTTACAGGTTTCCTGATTCAAGTGTTGTCTATTCAGACAACATAATATAGGCCATTCCCCTACCTGTCAAGAGAACTCTGATGTCATTTGGCTACGCTCTTAAAAAGTTCCGAGAAGACCGTAATCTGAGTCTCCGCGATTTCGGGAAACTATGCGAGGTTGATTACGCCTACATCCACAGACTGGAAAAAGATGAGAAGACTTCCCCTTCCAAACAAGTTATCGACTCATTAATTCAGGCATTGAAGCTGAGCTCCCGACGGGCACATCTCCTGCGACTTCTGGTCGGCAAAACGATGAGTGCGCCGCTCATTGATGTCTTTATTGAAGACGAAGACCGCCCCCTGGACTTGCTTGAGCCAGCGTATCAAATGAGTTTCCGGGGAAAACGGCCACAGACAAAGGATGATTGGCGTCGGCATATTGACCGTTTAGCCTCCCTGTTTGACGAAGACGAGGAATGAATGAACGAGTGCCAGGCTATTCTCAAGGCTCGCCAGTTTATTCAGAAGGCTGGAGTTTCGGGGGGGGGGGGGGGGGGGGGGGGGGGCCAGTCGAACTCGACCGTCTGGCTGTCGTTGCGAACACGAAGATCAAGTCTGTGCACGACCTGAGCGATGATGAATCCGGTCAGACGACCCAACACAAAGGCAAGCACATCATCATCGTGAATGGAAATCACCAGGAAGACCGGCAACGCTTTACCATTCTGCACGAGATTGCCCATATTGTTCTTGGCCTCCCCTCGAAACATCACAAACCTCAAATAACAACAGAAAACTTTATGCGATACGAACACCGCCCACCGAAAGAAATGCTTTGTGACGTGTTTACCGCGGAATGCTTGCTGCCTTATAAACTGTTTAGCAAGGATGTCGGCAATGTCAATATTTCATTGGATGCGATTAAGAGCTTGGCGAATAAATATAAAGCGTCGCTGACCGTTACAGGCTCCCACTATGCCGCCAACGCTCCTGAACCCTGTGCGTTTGTCTTGAGCGAAGATGGGTATATCCGATATGTCTCTCGTTCGAAATCCTTGGATGAACTCAACGGCTGGGTCGGCTTCAACATCCCCGTTCCCAAGGGCAGCGTTGCACAGCGCCTTATTCAGGGCACATCGAAAATCAAGGATTACGACGAACTTCCAACGGATGTATGGTTCAACGGGAACATCAAAAATTACCCGTCTCTGGTGGAAGAAACCATTTTGCTGCGGAAATGGAATCAGTGCATCTCGCTCATCTGTCTTGAGGAAAGCTCGGGACCAGAACACGATCAGGAATGTGATGACGACGAACCGCTTCTTGAAGAGCTTGATGGAACGCTCCCATGGCCGTCCGGGAACCGCCGCAGGTAGATATGTCAGATGAGATGCATTCCTGACGAGTGAACGCCTGTATATTATCAAGGGAGATAATCATAAAACGTGGAACGAATCGCTTGAATATCTCTTGGTGGCAACCTTACTCCAAACAAAAACCTGCAAGCCCGGATTGATAAGTCGATATGGTTCGGCGTGTAGATATATACACCATAAAATTGGTTAAAAAATTGGAACGCCCAGTGAATACGGCAGCTGCATACAATGATTTTACCGCTCGGCTGAAACTTCTCGTCAGCAAACACCCAACCCTTATTAGGACTACCCTGAGCAACATATTCACAATGCGGTTGATTGGAAACAAGACACACGGCGATTTGGCCGAAATCGCAATATCTGAATTTATTAACCAGTATATGTATGATTTTCGGTCAACTCATGTAGGAAAAGACTTATACCGGGCCAAATCCCAAGAAGAAGATATCAAAATAAAAAATGAGATCACAAATGTCGAGTTTCCTGTTAGCTTAAAAGCATATGGTGATGGGCCTCTGCAATTATCCACAGATAAAACATTTTCGATGTTTTCACTCTTGGAGGAGGAAAACAAAACGGAAAGTCCGATCATTGATAAAAAGAGAATAAACGCTATTCTTGAAAATCCGGCGTTCTCGGATTTTGGGAACATAAACGTGCTCCCCTTGATTTATGATGAAAAATCAAAACGCTGCAATATCCTGGTATTCGACTATGAACTCGCTCGCAAGTCAATACAACGAATTGACCGTGAAAAGCCTGGTCCCAAGAGGAAACATCCTGTATATAAATTTTATGGCAGGCACGGTGATTATATTTGCGAAGTCCGTTACGGTAATGCGACAGCAAATGCGCTCCAGCGCGGACTTTGGACACATACCAAGAACGGGTGTAATTTTTTCAATAGTATAACTGAAGGTTGGGTCAAGTACTCCCACAACCTGTCGTTAGTGTCACTTTTTTCACATGCGCTCGTATCATCTTGTGCAGGACATACCGCCGCCCTTGATGAGATAAACAAAGATATACTGCGGTTGAAACAGCAAGCTGATCTGGGATAATGAGGAATGCTTGATAACTTGTCATTATCTCCGGGGCTTGTTGCTGATATGCCTCCAACGCAGGGAATCAAGTACGCCGGATCAAAGCTCAGGCTTTTGCCATATATTTTAGACTTGGTAAGGCATACCGGTTCTAAAAGGATACTTGACGGATTTTCCGGTTCAACACGGGTATCCCAAGCGTTGTCTCAATCAGGGCATGAGGTGATTTCCAATGATATCGCCGTTTGGTCGGAAGTTTTTGCAACATGCTATCTTAAAAGCAAAAGCAGAGGGGACGGGTATGAGAAACTGATTCGGCGCTTGAATGAAGTTTCCCCCAGGGACGGGTGGTTCACGGAACACTATGGAGGTGAACCGAATGGTGGCAGTGCAATTCAGTCTGACGGGCTGAAAAGACCATGGCAAATTCACAACACGAGAAAACTTGATGGTATTCGGGAAGAAATTGACAGGCTATCCTTGCCCCCGGTGGAGCGTGCTGTAGCGCTCACCAGCCTTATATTAGCGCTGGATCGGGTAGATAATACAATCGGACACTTTGTGTCTTACCTGAATACATGGTCGGCCCGATCATACAATGACCTGGTTCTTCAAATTCCGCGAATCGTTCCTTCCGATTGGAGAAATGAGGTAACCAGAAATGATGTATTTGAAGTTTGTCGTCGCGATGCAGATTTAGCCTATTTTGACCCGCCGTATGGCTCCAATAACGAGAAGATGCCGCCGTCACGCATAAGATATACGTCCTACTATCATTTGTGGACTACTGTTTGCCTCAATGATTTCCCGGAGTTATTCGGAAAAGCGAAGCGCAGGGTTGATTCGTCAGATAAAGTTACCGGTTCCGTGTTTGAGGAATTCAGAAAAAATCGACAGACGGGACGCTTTATTGCAGTTGAGGCGCTGGACAGGTTGATTAAATCTACAGCTGCCCGATGGATAATTCTGTCATACAGCTCAGGGGGGCGCGGCACGGCTGATGAAATCAGGAAAACACTGGCTGGTGCAGGTAAAGTTGTGCATATTGCCAAAATAGATTACAAGCGCAATGTTATGGCGAGTATGAAGTGGACTCACGCATGGCTGCGTGAAATCGAATCTCCAAATTATGAATTCTTGTTTTTGATTGATAAGGGCTGAAGCAGACAGGGTGGTTGAGCGCCCCTCTACAACATTAACCGCCGTCATTAAACTGCGGGATATAAATTCATGACGCATGCCGCGATCAAATCTCCAACCAGCATTGCCTGATCAGATTCTCCCGGCGGCAGACCAGAGATTTCGGAATGTGACGGGTCGGCCTCAAGACCCTGTTCCGCTTCAAGCGGGTCATGAACAATGCCTGGCGTATCCAATTCTTCCGATACAACACGCAGAACTGTACCGACATTCATTTCTGCAAACCGCCCGTTCCGTCTCAACGACAGGCGAGAACTGCATAAACGGCGCACCTCGCTCAACTGATGATCTTTCCCCGCTCCCAACACTTCGAGCCAGTTAACAGACAGACCTTTCTCGTCCGGGCGGGCGGGACGCAGGCGAAAATCGGAACCGTCCACATCTCCGCTCTCCTGAATCATGCCTGGTCTGACATAACGGACAATATGATCCCCCGGCGGCAGGTCGTCTCCCTTCATTCGTAGAACAAGGAATGTAACTCGAAAGCCTGGATCTGCTGTTTTATTCCCTCGAACGTATCGCGCCCGGCAACCCGTGAGATCGGTCGCGCGGCTTCTCGCCGCTTGAAAATAACGTACTGCACCATCCCCTCGCCCAGAAACTGCAAACCCAAATGAGTTTTTTGCTCATCCCTCCAGACAGCGCGCAGGTTACCGTTATCTATCAACACCAGATTACCCTTTCGCAAACGTGGATTTGCTCCGATAAAGCGCCAGAAATCAAACTCGGAAGCAGAGTTCAGGGAATACCCGTCCTGTGCCGCAGCAAGGCGCAACGTGTTGATCCTGAAAAAATAACTCTGGGATTTGGTTCGTACTGGTCCATTCGAATCGAATACAGCGCTGGGATGACCGGAGTCGAAGAGTTCTACAGCGTCGACAGTGCAGATTGTGACGGGGCGCACGGTCTCATCACGCCCGGACCGTATCCAACTCCAGGCGTGACACTGATACCCGATCCATGGATTGGATGGATTAGGGGGCTGCACATCGAAACCCGGGATTGAAGTTGTTCCCTCTTCACCGATGAGTACAGGAGCCAGGTCCTTGAATTTCGAAGCGCTGCTTTCGGCGCCCGGCGTCGCGATCATGGTCATGCGTTATGCGGTCTCCTCAAGCGCCCACAATTCACGCTGGGCTCGCTCGGTTGTCATGTCCAGGAATTGTGTGAAAATTACTTCATGCGCCCGATCATACCATATATCAGTTTCCGACTTTGCGGGACTGACCGGCGAACCGAGTGCCCTGAACTCAAGATACAAAAGCGGAGAACCACTCTGGCCGACTGGTTCTCCGGACCGAATCGCCACATGAAGTTGCAGGTTGGATTCCACATTATAGCGGTATGCACAATTGAAGACCGGTGCATCATGTACAGAAGCGCAGCCCGGAATTGAAAACGACCGGATGATATCCGGTGTATCCTGCGGGCTTCGCCAGTACTCCGAGGGTTCGATCATGTCGATGTAGGCAAGTTCACAATGGCTGATTCCGGGGTGCTTCACGCCGACATCATTTTCCAGAAACTCCTCCAAAATCCTGTAGTAGTGATCAAAGTTCGGTTTCAGACCGGAGTATTGGGGATACTCGGATTCACGCCGTCTCCAGTTGAGAAAAAAAGCGTTCTGCTGCACCTGAATCAAGGTTGCCTCATCTTCAGACACAAACCAGTACCGCGGCATGGGGGGCGTGGCCATAATGTCAATCGTCAAGGCGTTTTCGTGTCTTTGGGCCATGCCTCCAATCGGCGGTCGCTGCTCAACTGTCGGAAATTTCTCACGGAGCCGCGACCACAATAAGCCGATATGCTCGCTTCCAAGCGCTGTCAGGGGCGGGTCGAACCAGGCGCCAATAATTACTTCATTAATGGGTGGTTTCCTGAATCTCGGCGCCATCAATGTACTCCGCAAATTATTAATTTCGTGCCATCACCGAAAACACTATCTATCGAGTGATTACCGGGAAGTAGTGGTATCTCTTTTATTCCGCGCATGTTTCAGACGTCCTCCATTGTCGGCAACCCTAAACAGGCCATATTTATACCTTGTAATCTCCAAAAACTTGTAAAACTGGTGCTTTTTATAGCAGATAGCATACTCTTTCTCCCTGAACAGAATTTTGCTCCCCTCTCCGGGCGATTGCTGCACGGTGTAGCCGGGAATCTTTCGTATCAGCGTCAGAAAATCAACTTTCCGCTCGAAGCGCTGCCCGCGAAAGGATCAAATACCATATCACCCTCATGAGTGGACGCGAGGACAATCCGGTCGAGAAGCTCGACAGGTTTTGCGCAGGGTGCTTGCCGCAGGTTTTTTCCGCCTTTCCCGGGGCGCCCATCTTCCACACTGTTTTCATCTGCTTGCCGCCGTTCGCTTCGCGCATCGCTTGGTAATTGAAACAATGTTTCGACTGGTCGGATTTCGCGGCCCACAGGATTGTTTCCGTGGAATGCGTGAAATAACGACAGGATAAGTTTGGCGGTGGGTTCGGCTTCTCCCACGTGATGCTGTTCAGTATCTTCATGCCGAGACGCTGCATGGCGTAACCCACCGAATGGATGACGTGATGGGTGCCGGACACCCATATTGTACCGTCTCGCCTGAGCAGGTTCCGGCACAGGCGCAACCAGTCGAGATTGAATTCGTGATTCGCCTCCACGCCCATCGACCTGTCCCAATCGCCCTTGTTCACGCTGACCATTTTCCCCGCCTGACAACTGATTCCTCCGTTGGAAAGAAAATACGGCGGGTCCGCGAAAATCATATCGAACAGCCCGTCCACATTCTCTTCCCCCAACTTCTTCATCAGGGCTATACAATCAGCGTGATACAAGACGGCATCGTCCGTCTCGAATGCGGGCTTCAATAAACCGGAATACGAAGCCAGATCCTCCTGCAAACCGGACATAATCTACTCTGGAAAAATAACACAGTCGCCTCTATGAGGGTTGTGGCGTTGTGGACGCTTTGCGCTCTTTTTTCGGTTGCGTTCTTTTGCTGTACAACTGGATGGTGAATATCAGTAGCGCCAGCACGCCTGCCGCAAACACGATGTCTCCCGGAACCCGCGCCCAGACCAGGCCTTCCATGAGTTCACTATGCACGAACTCGGCCGAGCGAGCGTACCAGTAGCCATGCTTGTAGGCGTTTATGGCCTGCCACGCCCCTTGCGGCAGCAGCGACAGGAATACCATCATGGCGAGGCCGATATTGAAACACCAGAACGAGATTTTCGGCCATTTGCCCTGCCAGGCCGGGGAGTCGGTGAGCCCGCGCAGGCAAAACAGCATCAAGCCGATTCCCAGCATGCCATAGACTCCGAACAATGCGGCATGACCGTGGGTTGCCGTGGTATTCAGCCCCTGCATGTAGTATAGCGCCAGGGGAGGGTTGATCAGGAATCCGAGCAGCCCGGCGCCGACGAAATTCCAGAACAATACAGCCGAGAAAAACATCAATGGCCATTTGTAATAATCTATCCACGGCGATTCGCGTTCCATTTTCGAGTGATTGTATGCTTCAAAACCGATCACTACCAACGGGATGACCTCAAGCGCGGAAAAAACGCCGCCAAGCGCCAGCACCCCGATTGGTGTACCGCTCCAGTAAAGATGGTGAAAGGTTCCGAGCACGCCGCCGCACAGGAACACGATCGTTGCAAACAGTACCGAAATAATGGCAGTAGTTTGGCGCAGCAACCCCATTTTCACGAACAGCAAGGCGATGATCGTGGTGGCGAATACCTCGAATATGCCTTCGACCCAGAGGTGCACGACCCACCAGCGCCAGTATTCCATAATGCTGATATGGGTATTCTGTCCCCACAGCAGGCCCGCGCCATAGAGCAGGCCGATTGCCGTCGAGGAGACCACAAGCAGCCAGATCAGGGAGGTGTTCTTGCCGCTTTTGAAGGCTGGCAGCAGGGCGCGCAGCATGAGTGACAGCCACACGAGCAGCCCGATGAACAGGAACAGTTGCCAGAAACGGCCGAGGTCGACGTATTCATAGCCCTGATGACCGAACCAGAAATTGGCAGTCAGGCTTGCAAAATACTGGTTGATACCCAACCACTCCCCGGTCAGCGACCCGACCACGATGATCAGCAGGCAGACATAGAGGAAATTGACCCCGAATCGCTGAAAGCGGGGTTCATGTCCTGAAATCAGGGGCGCGACATACAGCCCCGTTGCCAGCCACGCGGTTGCAATCCAGAATACGGCCAGTTGCGTATGCCAGGTTCGGGTCACCGCATAGGGGAAATATTCCGCTATTGGAATACCATAGAAATCCTGTCCCTCCACGGCGTAGTGGGCGGTCACTATGCCCAGGAATATTTGCACGCCGATCAACGCTACAACCGTCCAGAAATATTTTTCGGTCGCGCGCATGGAGGGAGTAATGCTGGCGGCGGCCAGAAGATTGGTGGAGGAGATTCCGCCCTCCGGCATCATGTCGTCCCGCCACAAATCGTATTGTTTCGCATAAAACCAGACCAGCGCTCCGATGCCGGCCAGCAGCAGAAAGATGCTGACGAACGTCCACACGAACAGTTCCACACTCGGAGTATTGCCGACCAGCGGCTCGTACGGCCAGTTGCTGGTATAGGAGATCGAGGCTCCGGGGCGGGTTGTCACCGCGCTCCAGGCGGTCCAGAAAACAAAGGCGCCCAGCGCGTGCATATCGTCATCCGACAATGTGGTGGTCGGAGAAAATGCGTATTGCTCTCTCAGTCGTTGCGAGTTTTCGGAGCCGGTATTCTGGAAGATATCCGCGTAATGGGCGCCCACTTGCCGGATTGCATGCGCCCGGTTTCCCGAGACCGTGATTGCTCCGCTGCCGGGATCCCACGTATTTTCCTTCATTTCCAGCCGCAGCCGGACTTTCAGCGCCTCTTGTTGCGCGGTGTCTAGATCAGTATAGCGGGTATCGTACGTTTCCTGCGCCAGGAGTTCGAGCAGGCCCATGGCTTCCCGGTGCAGCCAGTCAGCGCTCCAGTCGGGCGCCAGATAGCTGCCATGTCCCCAGATCGACCCTTTCTGCATGCCGCCCAGCGACTGCCATATATTCTGCCCCCGGTTTATATCGCTGCCGGTAAACAACGATTCTCCGGCAGCGGATTGTACTACGGCCGGAATGGGCGGGGCCTTCTGATAAATCTGGCCGCCGAAATAAAGCAGTACTGAAAACATTGTAATCATGGCTACAGCAAAAATCAGCCATAACCGGCGAACTGTGAATGTGATATTGTAAGCAGTCATGGGATATTCGGCCTGTTCCCGGTTTTCACTGGATATTCAGCCTTGTGGCGGGCGTTTTTTCGCCACTGTCGTGGCAACAGGCAGCATAGCCCCGGAAAAATCACATGTCAACTCAAACCGCAACCGGCGCTCTTGTGTTGACGGGTTCGTTGAGCGGCCGAGTCAGTTTCCTGCGCGCCCCCCGGACCATCTGTCCCTTGAGGGGAGTCGGGCAGGGGCGACAGCCAGCGGGGGAGGCAAATCAGGGCGCAGCCGCTCATCGCTGGTTGGCAAACTCGAAGGAATCAAAATAGAAGCGCTTTGTATCCATTCCCCGCTCCTGCAAACTGTTTCGCACGCAATCAATCATGACTGGCGGGCCGCTGGCGTAGACATCGAATTGCCCGAACCGCTCATAGGCTCGACAGACGGCTTCATGGACAAAGCCTTTTTCACCTTGCCAGGATGCGGATGTACTTTCAGACAATACCGGGGTGTATTTCAGGCTTGGCCGCGAATCCAGCCATTGCCTTACCAGGTCATCCAGATAGAGGTCCTGTTCATCGCGGGCGCCCCAGAACAGGTGGATGTTCTGGTCGGGGTTGCGTTCCATTGCGTTCTCGATCAACCCCTTGATCGGAGAAAATCCGGTTCCCCCGGCAATCATGATAATCGGCGTATCCGCTTCGCTTTGCAAAACATAGGAGCCGAACGGGCCTTCGAACCGCAACAGGTCGCGCTCTTTCATTGAATCGAATACGCGAGGCGTGAAATGTCCGTCCACTACGTTGCGGATATGCAGCTCCAGGCCATGCTCCTTCGCATGCTGAGGCAGGTTTGCCAGAGAAAAGCTACGTCTTTGACCGTCTTTCAGCAGGATATCGATATATTGCCCCGCAATGAAATTGAATTCCCGGTTTTTCGGCAGAACAAGAAAGAGGCGAATCACATCCTTCGCCAGTCTGTCGATTTGTCGAACCCGGCAGGGCAATACCTTGATTTGAATGCTGGCGTCCGCCACGATCTCCTCTGCATCAAGGAGCACATCCTCAAGTGGTTTTGCCTGACAGATCAGAACTTTCCCCTGTTCCTTTTCCTCGTCCGGCAATGCAAAATCCTCATAGTTGCCATAGTCGACCGTACCGCTGACCAGACTGCATTTGCAGGCGCCGCAGACACCGCTGCGGCATCCGTAAGGGTAGATCCGGTTATTCCTCAGCGCCGCCTCAAGGATGGTTTCCTTGTCATTGACAACGAACGTGGTATTATTTCGCTTGTTGGTAACGGAAAAAGGCATCCGGGGATAGCGCGGGAATGAAGGTAGACCTATATATATAGTAAATATCAGGTTGTCAATAATATGCCGGAGCTTCCGGAAGTAGAAACGACCCTGAATGGAATTCGTCCTTTTTTGCAAGGCATGAAGATTGCCCGGCTAGAAATCAGGCAACGAAACCTGAGATGGCCGATTGCCGAAAATCTGGAAGAAAAGACATGCGGCCGCCATGTCCGCCTGTTACAGAGAAGGGGAAAATATATTCTCATCCGCCTTGACCGGGGCGCGCTGATTATTCATCTCGGTATGTCCGGTTCCATACGTGTATTATTGCATAACGAGTTGCCGGGCAAGCATGACCATTTCGATATCATTAACCAGTACGGACAGATCATTCGATACCGTGACCCGCGGAGATTCGGTTGTCTGCTCCATACATCGGGAGACCCGCTGCAACATCCGGGATTGACCAATCTGGGTGTCGAGCCATTGAGTAATGATTTTACCGGACATGGCTTGTACCGGTTGTCAAGGAAGCGGACGGCGCCCGTAAAGTCGTTCATCATGGATGCCCGGGTTGTTGTGGGAGTAGGCAATATTTATGCCAGCGAGGCCTTGTTTCTTTCCGGAATCAGCCCGCTTCGGCAATGCGGAAAAATATCCCTGAAACGCTATGTGACGCTGGCGCAGGGCATCCGCGCCATCCTCATACAAGCGCTCGGGCAGGGAGGAACGACGTTGCAGGACTTTGTCGGGGCAGACGGTTCACGGGGATATTTTGCGCAATCATTATCTGTCTATGGGCGGGCGGGTGAAAAATGCCTGATATGCTCAAGCATAATCAGAAGAAGGGTAATTGCCCAAAGATCCGCATTTTACTGCCCCCGATGCCAGACCTGAGCAGAAGAGGGATAGAGTGCGGACGTGAATTACTGTGCGTGGGAGCCCGGGCGCATTATCGTGTACAATACGGCTTGGGGCGCCGTCATTGAGGTACCCGAAACCAGTAATTCTGTAGTGGAATCCTGCGCCGTCAAAACTGCAAAAGAAATAATGCGTACCCGGAAAACGCCTTGAGTTTCCGTAAAAAACTGTCCGAAAGCTGGCGCGGGCAGCGCTCATTGCTGTGTGTCGGACTGGACCCCGACCCCGACCCCGACAAATTGCCGCGTTCGCTCAGGGGCGCCGACCATCCCCTGCTTGCATTCAACCGCGCGATCATTGATGCAACGGCCGCTTTTTGCTGTGCGTTCAAGCCCCAGATTGCCTGTTACTCCGCGTATCGGGGCGAGCGTCAGCTTGAGAAAACCATTGACTACATCAAAACCCGTTATCCCCGCATTCCGGTCATTCTGGACGCCAAGCGCGGGGATACGGAAGCCACTGCAAGAATGTATGCCCGGGAAGCCTTTGTGCGTTACAACGCCGATGCCGTCACCGTGAATCCCTATATGGGGGGGGACACCCTGGCCCCGTTCCTGTCCTTCGCGGAACGCGGCGTCATTATACTTTGCAAGACCTCGAACCGTGGGAGCGGGGACATCCAGGATTTGGCGGGCGCAGACGGGGAAGTCTACAAGAAGGTGGCCAATCTGGCTGTGAACAGTTGGAACGCGAATCATAATGTCGCGTTGGTAGTCGGCGCTACGTACCCGCGAGTCGTCGGCGAGGTTCGGCAGATTGTCGGCAATATGCCATTGCTGGTTCCAGGTATTGGCGCCCAGGGCGGAGACCTTGCATCCGTGCTGGCCAATGGACTGACCGCAGACAGGAACGGACTCGTGATCAATGTTTCAAGAGCCATTATTCATGCGGGTATCCATAGCCGGGATTTTGCCGCGGCCGCGGCCGACAAGGCGCAACAGTTGAACGGGAAAATCAACCGGTTGCGCGAGCAAACGCGCGCTGCTTGAGACCCGAACCGGCCCCGATGAGAATTTCCGAAGACTGATCGTTTTACGGGCAGAATATCAACAATGAATACCTGCAATAGAGATTGTTACCGCGGTGGCCGGGTCGGGCTGTTCGTTACCTGTCTCGTTGATTTGCTGCGCCCGCAAATCGGCTTTGCCGCGGCGCGCCTGATCCGGTCCTGCCATTGTGAGGTCCTTGTTCCGACCCAGAGTTGTTGCGGACAGCCCGGGTACAATGCCGGAGATGAGGAAAAAGCCGCGCGACTGGCCAGACAGAATATCGAAATTTTCAGATCATTCGATTATGTAGTGGTTCCATCAGGGTCTTGCGCTGCCATGATCCGCAAACATTACCCGGAATTGTTGCGCGAGGATGACCACTGGTATCGGCAGGCCTGTGAAATGGCACAGAAAACCTTCGAGTTGTCACAGTTTCTCGTTGATGTCATGGATATCGGGGATGTTGAGACGAATGCCGACATCAATCCCGACTTGCACAATGTCAGGGCTACCTACCATGATTCGTGTTCCGGATTACGCGAGCTGGGTATCCGTAGCCAGCCCAGAACCCTGCTACGGCAACGCGCTGGCATCCATGTCGACGAAATGACCAATTCTGAAATCTGTTGTGGTTTCGGCGGCGCCTTTTGCGTCAAGTTCCCGGAAATCTCCACGGCCATGGTGGATGACAAGATATCCGGCATCCGGCAAACCGGAGCGAAACTGTTGCTCGGCGGGGATCTCGGTTGCCTGATAAATATTGCCGGCAGGCTCAAAAGAATCGGCAGCCGCATCCGGGTCCTGCATTATGCCGAGTTGCTGGCAGGGGACGACGCCGTCTCCGCGCAAGCCGGAATGTGCAATGCCCCTGTTGCCGGTGAGTAGTCATGGAAGTTCTTTCCGGTAACTTCAAAAGCGCTTCCCGCGCCGCGTTGCTGGATGAAAAATTGCAGGCGGCGCTGGCGCGCGCCGAAGGCGGGTTTGTCGATACCCGCAAAAAAGCGGTTGATGAACTGAAAAACTTCGAGTCTTTTCGCGAGTATGGCGAGAAAGTCAAGCAGCATACTCTGGAACATCTGGATTACTACCTTGAACTGTTCGAGCGAAACGTGGAGAAATCCGGAGGCCGGGTGCATTGGGCGCAAAACGGGGAACAGGCGAACCGCATCATACTTGACATCTGTGCAAGGACGAACGCCCGCAAGATCACCAAAGGCAAATCAATGGTGTCGGAAGAGGCGGCTACCAATGAAGCGCTTGAGCGAAACGGCTACGAGGCGCTGGAAACCGATCTCGGGGAATACATCATTCAGCTTGCCGGAGAAACTCCGAGCCATATCATCGCGCCAGCCATCCACAAATCGAAAGCCGGGGTGACCGAACTGTTTCACCGGCATCATGCGCGGCTTGGATTTAATGACAAGGTTACGGTGCACGAAGAGATCGTCGATCAGGCGCGTCAGGTCCTGCGCGGGCATTTTTGCAGCGCCGATGTTGGCATCACGGGCGGCAACTTCCTGATCGCAGAGACCGGTTCCGTGGCGGTCGTTACCAATGAGGGGAATGGCGACTTGACCGCAACCCTGCCGCGCGTGCATATCGTTATGGCCAGTATCGAAAAGGTCATTCCCGACCTCACTGCGCTCGGCGGCTTTCTGAGATTGCTGGGACGCAGCGCAACGGGCCAGATCATGAGTGTCTATACCACGTTGTTCAATGGCCCCAGGCGCAAAAACGATCCGGATGGCCCGGATGAATTTCATGTTGTTCTGCTGGACAATGGGCGCAGTGAGATTCTGAACGGCCGCTTCAGGGATATCTTGCGTTGCATTCGCTGCGGCGCGTGCCTGAATCATTGTCCGGTCTATACCCGCATCGGCGGGCATGCCTATGGGTGGGTTTATCCCGGCCCGATGGGCTCGGTTCTGACGCCGGTTCTCGTAGGGCAGGAAAATGCGCCGGATTTGCCCCACGCATGCACGCTCAATGGGCGCTGCCAGACTGTGTGTCCCGTGAAAATCCCGTTGCCGCAACTGATTCGCGAGCATCGTGTGCAGCTTGGACAGATGAAGGCGGACAGCGCCATGAGTCGCGGCGGACTTTTATTGTGGTATCGGCTGGCAAGCAATCCTCACTGCTACTGTTTGTTTACCCGCATTGTGGCGTTGGTATTGAATACCATGGCCCGATTCAAACCTGTCGGCAGCCGCGGTTGGTTCCGGTCGTTGCCGCTGCCTGGAGCCTGGACTGCCAGCCGCGACTTCCCGGCGCCCGGCGCGTCCACTTTTCAGAGCATGTGGAAAAAACACGGGCATAAAAACACGGATTTCAGGTGAGCCGCGCCATGAGCCGAAACGGGAATGCCCGGGAAGCCATCCTGAAAACCATCCGGCGCGGCAAGCCGCGCGCTTCCGAAAAACCGGACTTTCTGATTCCGTTGCCGGTTCCCGATTTCGGCCCCGACCAGATACGGGACCCTGTCGAATTATTCATGCACCGGCTCTCACAGGTTCACGCGACCTGCGACATTGTTCATGACTGGAATCGGATACCGCATGCGGTCAGCCGCTATCTGGCGGATATCCGGCAACCCGCGCAGGTGGCAGCCTCGCCGGACGAGGCTTTCCGCGCCCTGCGCTGGGGCAATATCGCAATCGAATATCGCGCGGCGGTGGCCGCGGATGCGGTTTCCGTCACCCGTGCCTGCGCCGGCATTGCGGAAACCGGTACGATCGCGATGATTTCGTCTGCGACCTCTCCGGTCACACTCAATTTCCTGCCCGAAACCCATATCGTCGTGCTGGAGCGGAGCAGACTGGTTTCATCCATGGAGCAATTCTGGTTGATCGCAAACCCCCGCTCGCGAGCCATCAATTTTATCACCGGTCCCTCAAAAACCGCGGACATAGAACAGACCATTGTTTACGGCGCTCATGGACCGCGCCGTTTCCATGTATTGTTGACCGGTAGAGCATGATGCTGACATGACTAATCCGGTGCAACCTGTACGCTGAATCCACCCCTGCCGTTCAGGGTCAGGTTGCCGTCGACCACCGCATAACTCCATTTTGCGCTTTTGCGCAGCCCGCCAAGCGGGTAGACATGCACCCCGCCGATACCGCAGGCCGCGTCATTGGCCGCGTAATCCGCCAGCTCGGCGACCAGTTTGTCGGGGGCGCTGACTCTCATCAGCCGGGTCACATTTTTCGTCTGCCGGGTCAGAAATTTGATGGAGTTGCCGATGCCGCAGTTTCTGGCATGTCTGAGCAGGGTTTTCAGGGTCGCCAGTCCCGGTATCCCGATATGTACCGGCAAGCGGTTGCCATCGGCCTGCAGCATTCTTTGCCACGCAATGAGCGGCTCGCTTTCGAAGGCGAATTGTGTGATCAGGTGCATTCTGGCGTCGGTTCGCCGGCTGAATTCATTTTTCCATTTCAGGGCGGACCGGATCGCCTCATCGGACATGTCCGGGCTGCCTTCAGGATGTCCGGCCAAGCCAATCGTAGTGATACCGTGCCTGTCGAACAGCCCTGTGTCGAGCAGTTGCATGGAGTCGCGGAAGTCGCCGACAGGATTATCCACCGCTCCGGCAATACACAATACCCGATCAACCCCCGCCTCGCCCACAACCAGGCTGAGATACTGGTCCAGTGTCCTGCGGTCGGCAATACTGCGCGCCGCGAAATGGGGTACGGGAACAAAGCCCTCGTTGCGCAGACGTTTTGCCACGGCAACGGTATCGTTAAAGTCCGACCCCGGCAGGAACGTGATATATACCACCGTGCCGGGGCGCAGATGTTCCCGGAAATCAACGATTTTTGCAGCGGAAGCCGGTGTGGTTTCAGCGCTGAAACCGTCCATGAATCGCCGGATCTGCCGCACCTGTCGTTCGATGTCTCTCATGTGCCCCTGATATGCGTGATATTTTGCCTGATTGGCCTGTGATTACAGAGCGATTGTAAAGCATTTCAGGGGATCGGGTGCGGGGAAATTGTCGGGTAATCGGAAGTGGACAGGGGCCAGAAAAGACTGACGGACTGTGTGAAAACGGGTTTTTGATTATTGTTATGGATAGAACGGGAGGGAGAATTTTCCGGGGATAAGACGCGGGTTGCATCACGGGTGAAGAAAGCGGAGACGGGTTCCCTTGTGTTATAATCGACTGGCAAGCGGAGCGGTCAATACGCTGGATTTGGAGAACCTGAACATGTATCGCAGCGACCTGTCCACATTCGAGGTTGAGCGAGTCAATCTGAACGCCCTGTTATTCCAGTGCGGGTATCTGACCCTTGTGGATGAGGAAGATCGTCCCGAGGGTATTTTCTACACACTGGACTATCCCAATCATGAAGTGAGATTGAGTCTGAACCGGCAATTGCTGGAGGCGGTCACCGGAGATGTAGTGAGGGTATCGGAGTACGGCAGGGCGTTGCTTGCCTTGCTGGACGGCAATGACTTTGCGGGATTTGAACGGGAATTGCAGGCGTTCTTCGCCGGTATTCCGTATCAATGGGGCGCTCGTGAAGCGGGAGAATATGGCGAGGGGTATTATGCTTCCCTGTTGTATTCGTGTTTTGTGATACTGGGTATGGACATTCGGGTTGAGGATTCCACGAGTCGGGGTCGTTCTGACATGGTCCTGGCGCGTGGTGGTCAGGTATTTGTGCTGGAATTGAAGGTAGCGCGGGAAGCGCAAGTACAGTCGAGGCTGGAGGAGGCGCTTGTGCAGATGCGGGATAAGGATTATGCGGGCAAGTACCGCACGGGCAGCAAGACAGTTCATCTGCTTGCCCTGGTATTCGACCGCGACAAGCGTAATCTGGCGATGATGCGGGCGGGTGGATAGCTTGCCAATATATGGACAATTCCCGTGAAGACTGGCTCCCAATCTCTTGATGTCGGAATTATCGGCGGCACCGGTTATACCGGCATGGAACTGCTGCGGTTGCTGGCTTCCCATCCGCTTGCCAATGTGTCCGTTATCACTTCTCGGGAGGAAGCCGGCGCTCGTGTCACGGAATTGTTTCCTTCTCTGCGGGGGAACTGCGATCTTGTGTTCACCGACCCGGGTGAAGCGGAGCTGACCGCCTGCGATCTGGTGTTCAGCGCGGCTCCCGCCGGAGTGGCCATGACGCATGCCCGGTCGTTGCTGGAAAGCGGCGTTAAACTGATTGATTTGTCGGCGGATTTCCGTATCCGGGACGCCGCCGTCTGGGAGCGCTGGTATGGGCTCGAACACGTTTGCCCGGATCTGCTTGACTGCGCTATTTATGGCCTTCCGGAAATCCACCGGGAGTCGATTGAAAGCGCCCGGCTCGTTGCCAACCCCGGATGTTACCCGACGGTCATTCAACTGGGATTTTTACCGCTGATCGAAAACCGTCTGGTCGATGTCACGACCCTGATCGCTGATGCGAAGTCCGGCGTCTCCGGGGCAGGCCGGGGGGCGAACCGGGCGACTTCGTTTTGTGAGGTCTCGGAATCGTTCAGGGCTTATTCGGCATCGGGTCATCGCCACCTGCCGGAGATAAAACAGGGGTTGCAGCAAGCGTCTGCCGATCCGGTAGAACTGGTGTTCACTCCGCATCTGTTGCCGCTGGTGCGAGGCATCCATGCAACCCTGTACGCCCGCTTGTCGGAGAAGGGCGCGGCGCTGGGCATGGACCGCATCCAGCAGATTTTTGTCGAGCGTTACCGGTATGAGCCGTTTGTCGACATGCTGGAACCGGGATTACATCCGGATACACGCAGTGTTCGCGGCTCGAACCACTGCCGGTTGTCGATTCACCGCCCCTGCGACGGCAACACCCTGGTTGTCCTGGCAGTGGAGGATAATCTGGTAAAGGGCGCCGCCGGCCAGGCCATCCAGAATATGAATCTGATGTCGGGGTTCGGGGAAACCACCGGGCTTGAAGACATTGCCCTGTCGCCGTGACCAGTGCGCAAGATGGGCGAGGCGCAGCAGACCGCTTCTGCACAGGCGCCGGACTTGCCTATCCCCAGGGCAATGAGAAAGTCTTGACGAAGGTATAGCTCTTCATCGCTTCTGTTACCCCTTCCTTGTAGCCGAGGCCGGAATCCTTGATGCCGCCGAATGGAGACATTTCGGTACGGTATCCGGGAACTTCGCGGATATTGACGGTGCCGGTCCTGAGTTCATTGACGAACCGGTTGATATATTCCAGGTTGTTGGTGCAGACTCCGCTGGAAAGGCCGAAAGCCGTCGAATTTGCAACGCGGATGGCATGGTCGATATCGGTTACCCGAATAATCGGAATCGGCGGTCCAAACGTTTCCTCGCGCACCAGCTCGCAATCAAACGGAACGTGATCAAGTACCGTGGGTGAATAGACCGCGCCCTGGCGATGGTGGCCGTATAACAGCCTGGCGCCCTTGCTGATGGCATCATTGACCCGCGCCTCGAACAGGGTCGCCGCCTGTTCGCTGATCACGGCGCCGACATCGGTATCAGGGTGCATGGGGTCACCGTATTTGAGTCCGGCGGCCTTTTCGGCCACCAGCGCCGCAAACTCGCCGGCAATCGACTCGACCGCCAATATGCGTTTTACCGCCGTGCATCGTTGTCCGGAATTGCGGGTGGCGCCCTGCACTGCCATTTCCGCCGCCTCGTCGAGGTCTGCATCTTCCATTACGATCAACGGTGAGTTGCCGCCGAGTTCCAGTACCGTACGCTTGTAGCCAGCAGTCGCGGCGATATATTTACCGACCGGGACACTGCCGGTGAATGTGATCAGGTCAATATGCGGATTGGTGATCATTTCGTCTCCGATATCGCCGGGCAGCCCGGTCACGACAGACAGCATTGGCGGCGGCATCCCTGCTTCAAGCAACACATCCGCGAGCGCCAATGCGGTCAGCGGGGTCAGGTCGGTGGGCTTTGCCACCATACAGTTGTTGGTGGCAATGGCCGGGGCGACCTTGTGGGAAATCATATTGAGCGGATGGTTGAAAGGCGTAATCGCGGAGATCGCGGTCAATGGCTCACGCTGCGTGAAGATCTTTCTCTTCTTGCCATGGGGAGTCAGGTCACAGGAAAAGATTTCACCGTCATCAATAATACATGACTGGCTGGCCAGGTTGAAAACATCGCAGGCGCGGCCCACCTCATACAGGCTGTCCTTTTTCGACAGGCCGCATTCGGCGGTGATCAGATCCGAGAAGCGGTCCTTTGCCGCTGCCAGTGACTGTGCCGCTTGCGACAGGATCTGCTGCCGCTCATAGCGGCTCAGGCGTGCCCGGCAAGCGGCGGCGGCGGCAAATGCGTCCGCCACCTGTTTGCGGCTGGCGCGGGGAACGGTACCGACCACTTCATTGGTAAAGGGGTTGATGACGTCAATCCGTTCGCCGGTGTCCCCATCTTCCCACGCTCCTGCGATACACATTTTCCGATCGTTGGCGCCGCAGGTTTTCATGTGGCTTCTTGTTGTGCGGACAGGGAACGGGAGGCTAATGGGCGAGTCGGTTAAGAGCGATGTCGAACACATCGAAATTGCGCAGTCGGGAGAGCCGGCGCGGGTCGCGGCCCGGATGCGGTTTGCGATTGAAAATCAGTGGTACGGTTTGTTCGCTGACCCCCCCGTGCGAACGCAAGGGCGCCTTCAGGCCGGAGAGATCGTGGCGCTCTGCGCTGGAGCCGATTACCGTGTTTTTGTCCGCCAGTACGACGAGGTCGCCCATGCGATCCCGCGGCAGTCCGAATCGTGCGCAAGCGTCCGCATTCGCAAGCGCCAACTCAATGCCGGCAATCTCCACGAGCCTGGAGGCAGTCTCACCGAGTCTGTCGGTATCGGCAACATAAATCGTCGCAAAAGAACCGAGCGCGCCATGATGAACGACATACGGATCGGTGATCGGCAATATGACCCGGCCATTGCCCGCTCCCAGCAGCTTGTCCACCTCGTCCTGCAGGTAGATTATGTTGGGATGTCCGTCGCGGTCATGCTTGGCGTTCATGCCGTGGTCCGCGGTCAGACCGATGACCGCGCCCAGTTCATGCAGTCGACTCCAGTAATGGTCCATCATGGCATAGAAGCGGTTGGCGTCGCCGCTGCCGGGAGCGAATTTATGCTGAATGTAGTCGGTTGTGGAAAGGTACAGGATATCCGGGCGCACCGACTCCATCAGTTTTACGCCGGCCCTGAAAACAAATTCCGAAAGCTCGGAGCTATAGACCGAAGGCGTATCCATACCCACCATATCAGGCACATTGTCAATGCCGTTGCGACGGATGTCGGCCTCGCCGGACTTCTCCGACGAGAAACAGATCGCCGCATTGCGTTCAGTTCTGCCGTCCAGGCGCAACCCATTGCCAAGCAGTCCCCTGAGCTTGTCTTTTGCGGTGATAACGGCAACTTTCGCGCCTGCCTTCTGGAATGCCTCGAACAGGGTTGGAGCGCGCAGTAACGCCGGGTCATTCATCATGACTTCAACCCCTGTTTCCCGGTCATAATAGAAATTGCCGCAAATGCCATGAGCTTGCGGGAGGACGCCGGTGACGATCGACAGGTTGTTCGGATTGGTAAAGCTGGGTATTACGCAATCCGCCTGTAAATACAGGCCGCGCCCATCGGCGCTGTCGTCCGCTTGTGGCGGGCCAGTCCACTTGCCGTCGATCAGGCGCGACATCCAGGGCATGGCTCTCGCCCTGACCGCTTCGGTGATATAGTCCGGTTCGCAGCCGTCGATACAGACGACCACGACGGGTTGTTGTGGCCAGGCGTATTGTCGGCCATTTACGGTGACGGCAGGCTTGTCGGACAGCATGGGAAAGTATGGGGAGGGTTTCCAAATTGACCGCGATTATACGATAATAGTCCGTATAATGGATATTTGTATGCTGGCAAATAACGATTCGTTGCAAAAAACCCGGTAATCCGTATTAGTACTGATGAAGTCTTGTTTCGTTCTCTTCCGCGTCCTGTTCGCCGGAGCCTGCTTTCTGGGTTTTTCGTGTGTTGCGCCTGCCCAGGCCAACGCTCGAATCGTGGTTGAGAATGCGTGGTCGTTACCGTTGCCTTCTGTTGCGGTCAACGGCGCCTCGTATCTGACCATCCGCAATCACGGACAGGGTGAGGTCCATGTGGACAACCTGATCGGCGCTCGCTCCCCGATCGCGCAGAACGTGGAAATTCATACGATGATCCACAGTGAGGGACAGATGAAAATGCAGAAAACAGAGCGTATCGGGATTCCGGCGCAGGGCATCGTTATGCTCAAGCCGGGCGCCGCGCATATCATGCTGAAACAACTGGTCAAACCGTTGGTGAAAGGAGAAATGTTCCCGCTCACCCTGGAGTTTGAAAAAGCGGGAGAGATCGAGGTTATGGTAATGATTGGTCAGCATGACGACAATGTGCAGAAGCACACACATTGATCCCGCGCGCTGGCATTGATCAACGGAAGCCGGATGCAGACATTCACGATCGGCGCTCTTCAGTTACAGTGCGGGGTCACGTTGCCGCAAGCCAGGCTGGTCTACAAGACTTACGGTAAACTGAATGCGGCGCGCGACAATGTGGTGGTGTTGCCGACTTTCTATACCGGCACACATATCCGCAACGAGGGTTTTTTCGGGGCGCGCCGGGCGATTGATCCGGGCCGGCATTTCGTCGTCTCGATGAACCTGCTTGGCAACGGTTATTCCTCCTCGCCGAGCAACACTGCGCCCCCCCATGACGGCCCCCGTTTCCCCATTGTCACGTTGTATGACAATGTCTGTTTTCAGAACAGGCTGCTTGAGGACGTGTTCGATATAGAGGAAATAGCGCTGGTGACAGGATGGTCGATGGCGGGTTGCCAGTCCTGGCAGTGGGCGGCGCAGTATCCGCACAAGGTGCGGGCAATCCTGCCGTTTTGCGGCTCTGCCAAAACATCGGTTCACAACCGGGTTTTCCTGGAGGGGGTCAAGGCTGCATTGACCGCCGACCAGAACTTCAACGGTGGAGATTATGCGGCGGCGGCGCCGACCGCCGGGCTGAAAGCCTTTGCCCGCGTCTACGCCGGTTGGGCGTTTTCCCAGTCTTTTTATCGGCAGGGGCTTTTCCGCAAGCTTGGCTTCAAAACCGCCGAGGCGTTGTTGCAGGGCTGGGAGGCGGATCATCTTGCCTGGGATGCCAACGACCTGTTGTGCAAGCTCGATACCTGGCAACGCGGTGATATCAGTGACAATCCGCTCTACAACGGTGATTTCGCACGAGCCTTGTCGTCAATCCGGGCCAGGACGATCATTATCGCCTGTGACCGCGACCTGTATTTCAGACCCGCCGACAACGAAATCGAGGCGGCCCATGTCGCGCACGCGGAGCTGAGGGTTTATCGTTCCCCCTGGGGGCACTGCGTCGCTTCTCCCGGTAACGATCCCGGTTTTGCCGATTTTCTCGACGCCGCCATCCGGCAGTTGCTGGACTGACTTCTGTGCGCGCCATGCTGCCTGTCCCGCCATGAGTGATTCCACGCCACCAGCCGACCGCGAGTCAGTGTCAGCCAGCCTGGACGAGTGGCAACGGCGCGCTGCCGGAGAACTGGGCAGCCGCAGTCTGTCGGATCTGCACTGGCATACCCCGGAAGGTATTGAAATCAAGCCGTTGTATACCGCCGCAGATCTGGACCGCATCGCCCATCTTCCTTCTTTGCCGGGGGATGTTCCATTCACTCGCGGACCGCGGGCGACCATGTATGCCGGGCGCCCCTGGACGGTGCGGCAATATGCCGGATTTTCTACCGCGGAAGAATCGAACGCATTTTACCGGGCCAATCTGGAGGCCGGCCAGACCGGGTTGTCGGTGGCGTTTGATCTGGCAACCCACCGCGGCTACGATTCCGACCATCCGCGGGTTACAGGCGATGTCGGCAAGGCCGGGGTGGCGATAGATTCGGTTGAGGACATGAAAATCCTGTTCGACCGGATTCCGCTCGACAGAATGTCGGTTTCGATGACGATGAACGGCGCCGTGTTGCCGGTCATGGCCATGTTCATCGTAGCTGCCGCGGAGCAGGGAGTCGATCAGGCTGCGCTGTCCGGAACGTTGCAAAACGACATACTCAAGGAGTTCATGGTTCGCAACACCTATATCTACCCGCCGCAACCGTCGATGCAGATCGTCTCCGACATCATCGGTTATGCCGCGCGTAACATGCCCCGCTTCAATCCGGTTTCGATATCGGGGTACCACATGCAGGAGGCCGGGGCCACGATCGTTCAGGAGCTTGCCTACACTCTGGCGGACGGGCTGGAATATGTGCGCAGCGCCATTGCAAGCGGTCTGGAGGTCGACCGGTTCGCTCCCAGGTTGTCTTTTTTCTTCGGTATCGGTATGAATTTCTTCATGGAGATCGCAAAGTTGCGCGCTGCGCGGACCCTGTGGTCGGAGCTGATGGAGAAACACTTTTCACCGAGGGATGCGGCCTCGAAGAGGTTGCGGACGCATTGCCAGACTTCAGGCGTCAGCCTGACCAGCCGTGATCCTTACAACAATGTGGTTCGCACCACGATCGAGGCGCTGGCCGCAGTGCTGGGCGGGACCCAGTCGCTGCATACCAATTCCTTCGACGAGGCGCTGGCCCTGCCAACAGAGAGTTCCGCGCGCATTGCCAGAAATACTCAACTCATCCTCAGGCATGAAGCGGGTATCCCTCGGGTCATTGATCCACTGGGCGGCTCCTACTATCTCGAAAGCCTGACCGACAGCCTGATCCGGGAAGCCGGCAGGCTGATTGATGAGGTCGAACAGATGGGAGGGATGACGCGGGCGGTCGAATCCGGTTTGCCGAAATTGCGTATTGAGGAGGCGTCGGTAAAGAGACAGGCGAGGATTGACCGCGGCGAAGAGATCATTGTTGGCGTTAACCGCTACGAGATCGGGGATGAAGAGGAAATCGACATTCTCGTCGTGGACAATGAAGCCGTTCGCGAGTCCCAGATCAAGCGATTGCAAAATGTGCGCAGGAACCGCGACCCGGGCAAGCTCCGCGCGGCGCTTGACGCGCTGAAACAGATCGCAATGACCGGACAGGGCAATCTGCTGGCCGCAGCCATTCCCGCGGCGCGCGCCCGCGCCAGTGTCGGTGAGATATCCGATCTGCTGGAATCGGTATATGGCCGTCATCATGCACAGCCGGGAACGGTGGGCGGGGTGTATGGCGGGGCATACCGGGGAGATCGGGAGTTTGACAGCCTCAGGGCGCGAATCGGGAACTTTGCCGGGATTAGCGGGCGTCGGCCGCGCATGCTCGTGGTCAAGCTGGGGCAGGATGGCCATGACCGCGGCGCCCGCACCATTGCCACCGCATTTGCCGACATGGGATTTGATGTCGATATTGCCCCCCTGTTCCAGACTCCGGATGAGGCCGTCAAACAGGCTGTCGAAAATGATGTGCATGTGATCGGTATCTCGTCCCAGGCAGGCGGGCACCGCACCCTGGTGCCGGCGGTCATGGCAGGGCTGGAAGCTGCGGACTGTTCTGAAATACAGGTGATCTGCGGCGGCGTGATCCCGGTGGCGGATCATGCCATGCTGTATACGGCGGGCGTGTCCGCGATCTTTGGTCCGGGTACCAATACCCTTAAGGCGGCGGACCATATTCTCAGGCTTCTGGAGGGCCGTCTGCAGCCGGGTGGACATGTCTGAAATAATCGAACAGCTTGAGAAAATGCGCGCCCTTGCCAAACTTGGCGGCGGGGAAGCGCGCATTGACGCCCAGCATGCCAGAGGCAAACTGACTGCCCGGGAGCGGATCGGTATCCTGTTCGACGAAGACAGTTTCGAGGAGTGGGACATCTTCGTGGAACATCGTTGCACCGATTTCGACATGCAGGACAAGACTATTCCCGGAGATGGCGTGGTAACCGGTTTTGGTTCGATCAACGGACGGCTGGTTTTTGTTTACAGCCAGGATTTCACCGTATTCGGAGGCTCCCTGTCGGAAGCCCATGCGGAGAAAATCTGCAAGGTAATGGATCAGGCGATCAAGGTCGGCGCTCCACTGATCGGGATTAGCGATTCGGGCGGCGCCCGCATTCAGGAAGGAGTGGCGTCGCTTGGCGGCTATGCCGAAGTGTTCCAGCGTAATGTGATGGCTTCGGGAGTGATCCCCCAGATTTCCCTGATCATGGGCCCCTGTGCCGGCGGCGCAGTCTATTCCCCGGCAATTACCGATTTTATTTTCATGGTTGAGGACAGTTCCTGTATGTTTGTCACCGGGCCGGATGTCGTTCGTACCGTCACCCACGAAGAAGTAACCGCACAAGACCTCGGCGGAGCCAGAACCCACACCACCCGTTCCGGAGTGGCGCATCTGTCGTTCGAGAATGACGTGCAGGCGCTGTTGATGACGCGGCGGTTTTTCAATTTTCTGCCTTTAAGCAACCGGCACAAGCCGCCTCACCGCCATACAACCGATGATCCGGCGCGCGCGGAACGATCGCTGGACACCCTCATACCCGACAATCCGAATCTGCCTTATGATATGAAGGAGTTGATTTTCAACGTCGTTGATGAGGGTGATTTCTTCGAGTTGCAGACCCATTATGCCAGCAACATCATTATCGGGTTCGGCAGGATGGGAGGGCATACGGTCGGTCTCGTTGCCAACCAGCCGATCGTGTTGGCCGGCTGCCTCGATATCAACGCTTCTGTCAAGGGCGCCCGCTTTGTGAGGTTCTGTGACGCGTTCAATATCCCGATCATCACTTTTGTCGATGTGCCCGGATTCATGCCCGGCGCCAGCCAGGAATACGGCGGTATCATCACTCACGGCGCCAAACTGCTGTTTGCCTATGCTGAATGTACCTCGCCGAAAGTGACCGTAATCACGCGCAAGGCGTATGGCGGCGCCTACGATGTCATGTCCTCGAAGCATTTGCGGGGAGATGTCAATTTCGCTTGGCCGAGCGCTGAAATCGCGGTCATGGGCCCCAGGGGCGCTGTTGAAATCATCTTCCGTGAAGAAGCCGGAATACCGGAACAGTTGGCGCGCAGGACCGAAGAGTATCGCCGGAAATTCGCCAATCCATTCGTTGCCGGCAGACGCGGCTACATAGATGATGTGATCTTCCCCCGCAATACACGCAAGCGGATTTGCCGGTCGCTCGCGATGTTGCAGAACAAGGATCTGAAAAACCCGTACAAGAAACATGACAATATCCCGCTATGATCGGGGTACGGCAAAACTGACGCTCTTGAGAAAATATGTTCCGTAAAATCCTGATTGCCAACCGCGGCGAGATTGCCTGTCGGGTGATTCGCTCCGCCCGCGCCATGGGGATCGACACGGTAGCCGTCTACTCGGATGCGGACCGGGAGGCCCGGCATGTTGCCGAAGCGGACGAAGCCGTCCATATCGGGGCTGCGGCGGCTGCAGACAGCTATCTGCGGGCAGACAGGATAATCGGGGCTTGTCGGCAATGCCGGGCTGAAGCGGTGCATCCCGGCTATGGCTTCCTGTCTGAAAATGCCGGCTTCGCGGAGCTTCTTGAGGAACATGGACTCGTTTTCATTGGTCCGGGCGCGTATGCAATCCGGGCAATGGGAGACAAGATCAACTCCAGGCAACTGGCGGAGCAGGCCGGAGTCAATACCATTCCCGGACATACCGGGGTTGTGCCTGACGCCGATAGCGCAGTCGTGACGGCCGCGCGGGTCGGTTATCCGGTTATGATAAAAGCCAGCGCCGGCGGCGGAGGCAAGGGTATGCGGATTGCCCGTGATGACGATCAATGTCGGGACGGTTTTGTGCGCGCCTCCAGCGAGGCCCTGTCCAGTTTTGGTGATGACCGCATTTTGATCGAGAAATACATCGAATCTCCAAGACACATCGAGATTCAGATTATCGCCGACAGCCATGGTAATGTCGTCACCCTCAATGAGAGAGAGTGCTCGATTCAGCGTCGCCACCAGAAAGTGATCGAGGAAGCTCCGTCTCCATTCCTCGATCCCGCTACGCGGGCGGCAATGAGCGAACAGGCGATTGCTCTGGCGAAAGCCGTCGATTATCGTTCGGCCGGTACTGTTGAATTCGTCGTTGACCGTAACCGTAACTTCTATTTTCTGGAAATGAATACCCGGTTGCAGGTTGAACATCCGGTGACCGAACTGATTACCGGACTCGATCTGGTCGAGTTGATGATTCGGGTGGCTGCCGGGGAAAAGCTGCCGGTGACCCAGCCGGACATCGGCATTGACGGCTGGGCCATGGAATCGCGGATTTATGCAGAGAGTCCGTACCGCGGTTTTCTACCCTCCACCGGACGACTGCGAAAATATCGACCGCCCGTTGAAAGCGGTCATGTCCGGGTCGATAGCGGAGTTGTGGAGGGTTCGGAGATTTCGATGTTCTATGACCCGATCATTTCCAAACTGGTCACCCGGGGGGAGACCAGGGAGCAGGCCATTCGATCGATGCAGCGCGCCCTCGGACAGTATTATATCCGCGGTGTCGATACCAATCTGCCATTTGTGCATGCGATTATGAACCATGCCCGTTTCCGGGATAGCGATATTTCGACCGATTTCATTACCGAGGAATACCCGGACGGGTTTTTGCCTCAGGCTCTGCCTGCCGCATTGACCGCGAATCTGGTTTCGGTAATGGCTTCCGTGCATTTCCGGCTGGCGCTGAGGGCGGCAACGATTACCGGCCAGATGCCGGGTCACGGCAGAAAAACGCGGCGCCAATGGGTGGTCATTATTGGACGCGAGGATCATGCGGTCCGAATCCGCAAAGGCGAGAGCGATAACAGTCATTTATGGCGGATCGAATACGACGGACAGGAATATGCAGTAGAGGACGAGTGGTCGCCGCTTGAAGTAGTCTACAACGGAAATGTGAACGGCGCCGCGGTTGACATGCAACTGGAAAGGAATGCCCCCGGTTTCGATGTCACTTATGCCGGTTGCCTGAGCCGGGTTTGCGTCATGACGCCCGATAGTGCGAGGTTGAACCGGAGAATGCCGGTGAAACAGGCGGCGGACCAGTCCCGCTATTTGCTTTCTCCGATGCCGGGGCTGCTGGTCTCGTTGTCCGTCGAAGTCGGACAGGCGATCAAGTCAGGGCAGGAACTGGCCGTCATGGAAGCTATGAAAATGGAAAACTCCTTGCGCGCGGAACAGGATTGCGTGATCCGGGAAATCCTTGTCGAGGCAGGCTCGGTCCTTGAAGTCAACCAGCCGGTTATGGAGTTTGAAGCCGTTGATCGACATTGACGCCCTGCGCTCGGCAGACCGCAGGTCACTGGCGCGGGCCATCACGTTGCTGGAGTCGACCCGGGACGACCACCGCAAGCAGGCGGAAGCATTGGTTCGGCAGATCTTGCCATTTTGCGGAAATGCCATTCGCATCGGTCTGACCGGCGTCCCCGGGGTTGGTAAATCCAGTCTGATCGAAGTACTGGGAAGCCATGTGATCGCGCAAGGCCACCGTATCGCCGTGCTGGCAGTGGACCCCAGCTCCATGCTGACCGGGGGTTCGATTCTCGGTGACAAAACCCGCATGCCTGCGCTGGCAGCCAATGGCAATGCCTTTATTCGTCCAACCCCGGCCGCGGGAACTTCAGGTGGAGTAGCGCGTCGCACTCGTGAATCCATTCTGCTCTGCGAGGCAGCCGGATTCGATGTGATTGTGGTCGAAACGGTGGGAACGGGGCAGTCCGAAACGATCGTCAGCGAGATGACCGATGTGTTTCTGTTGATGTTGTTACCCGGCGGCGGCGATCAGCTGCAAGGTATAAAACGCGGTGTCATGGAACTGGCCGACATCATCGTCGTCAACAAGGCCGATGGCGGCATGAAATCCCGCGCCAGCCTGTCTGCGGCCGATGTCAGGCAGTCCCTGCGTCTGATCAGGCCGGCGACTGATGAGTGGCAGGTTCCTGTGATCACCGCATCGGCGACCGGCAATTACAATATCGACCGCATATGGGACAGCATACAGGGTTATTGCGGGCTGCTGCTCCGTAGCGGCCGTCTTGAAGACAGACGCAAGGCGCAGTTGAAAGCCGGTTTATGGAGCGAAGTGCGGGAAATGTTGCTATGCTCGTTCCGAAATGATCCCGCTATCGAAAAATCCATGTCGACCATGCAGGAAAAGGTTTGTCGGGGAGAGGTATCTCTGTCCGCTGCCGCGAGTCAACTGGTCTCCCTTTTTCTTCGGGAGGCGCATCATTTATCCGTTGGGAATGAGTCGACGGTGTCCGGATGCAGCGCGCGAGGCCGCACCGGCGGAGAGACGAACAGAACCGGAAATATGAACAAATGATCGGCAGATTGAATCACGTTGCCCTTGTCGTGCCCGATCTCGACAGGGCAGCGCAATTATACGGCGAGCAGTTCGGCGCTCGGGTCTCGCCAAAAACGGCTATGCCGGAGCATGGCGTGACCATGGTATTTGTCAATCTGCCTAATACCCGAATCGAACTCCTGCACCCGTTGGGGGAGAATTCTCCGGTTGCCCGGTTTCTTGAAAAACACCCGGATGGCGGGATGCACCACGTTTGTTACGAGGTCGCCGACATAAACGATGCCTTGGCCCGGTTGACAGAACAGGGCATGAGGGCGCTTGGAGACGGCAAGCCGAAAACCGGCGCTCACGGCAAACCGGTGATTTTTCTCCACCCCGGGGATAGCCTTGGCACCCTGATCGAGCTTGAGCAGGCTTAGGGTATTGCGCGCGGGGTCGTGCAGGTGATTTTTCGTGCTCCCGGGCGATAACCCTGAAAGCGAACTGGCCGGCAGCGGGCTGGAACGGATTGCCCCGCAGTTGGTCGCGGTTGCGGCTGATGTACTGCGGCAACGCCGACATGGGCATCTGGAGCAATGGACGGAGATCGTCAAGGCATTGCCGGCGCTGCATCCGTCGCGGTTCGATTTCAACGCCGACAAGGTCGTGATCGGCAGCGCCGCCGATACCGGTCCTGCGGACGGACAAACGCTGCGCCAGTTGCTTCTCGGCTTGCAGCCGTGGAGAAAAGGTCCGTTCGGGGTATTCGGGATCACTATCGACAGCGAATGGCGCTCATATATGAAATGGCGCCGTCTGCACGATCACATACAACCGTTGTTCGGGCGCGTGGTCCTTGATGTCGGCTGCGGCAATGGCTACTACCTTTACAGGATGCTGGGCGCTGGCGCCAGATTCGTATTGGGCATCGATCCTTCCTGGTTATTCACGATGCAGTTCAGGGCGCTGAAAAAATATACGCCCTGGATATCTGCGACCGTTTTGCCATTGCGTTTCGATCAATTGCCGCTGGACTGCCTGCGCCGCGAAAACGGGCTGTTCGATACCCTGTTCAACATGGGGGTTCTGTACCACAGGAGACGGCCGCAACAGCACTTGTGCGCTTTGCTCGACTGCCTGAAACCGGGTGGTGAGCTGGTCCTTGAAACACTGATCATCAAGGGTCGGGGGGAAGAGGTCCTGAGACCGCAGGGCGCTTACGCAAAAATGCCCAATGTCTGGTCAATCCCGACCGAATCCGTTCTGACCGGTATGCTCAGGAAGGCGGGATTCGTACGCATCCGGCCTGTGGACATCTCGCGCACCGAGCAATCGGAGCAGCGCAGGACTGCCTGGATGAGTTGGCAGTCACTTGCGGATTTTCTTGATCCGGCCGACCCCGCGTTGACGATCGAGGGGTATCCTTCTCCCCGGCGCATGATCATCACTTGTGCAAAACCCCCTGATCGCGGCTCGTAATCCATCAGGCCGGGCCGCGTTCTGCTCCAAAAGCGGCGCTGCATCGGGCTATGCAATCACCCCGGTTTTCTGACATAAACGACGTACGTCAGTTGCGAACCGTTGCTGCGGGCAGTTTCCGCGGCCTGCCAGACATGCGGGTCGATAAACGGGAACCGTACGGCATCGGGCCGGTCAATCCGGTCCGGCACATAGGTAATATCCAGACGAGTCATCCATTTGAGCGCAGCCTCATAGATCTGCCCGCCTCCAATGACCCAGATATCCCGGTCAACGCAGGCGGCCAGCGCCAGTTGAATCCGGTCGTAGTGTTCGACTGCCTTCACGGGAGCGCGGCTGATGACGATATTGCGTCTTCCCGGCAATGCCTTGCAGTCGATCGACTCCCAGGTCAGCCTGCCCATGATGATGGCGGCGCCCATCGTGATTCGTTTGAATCTCTTCATATCCTCGGGGTAGCGCCAGGGGATACCGCCATCCAGGCCGATGACCCGATCCCTGGTCATTGCGGCAATGGCTCCTCTTGTCGGGGTTCGGGCGCCGCCGGACACGTGTTTGTACCGCCCGTTATACCGCGACCTTGAACGGGATCGCAGGATACGGTTGGTAGCCGCGCAACGTGAACCTCGACATGATTTCCCCGGTATCCAGTGAAAGCAGCGATTCAGTATCTTCCAGCGAGCGGATCGACGGGCAAATTTCCAGTGATGGTAATGGCCGCGGGGCGCGCGCCAACTGTTGTGTCAACCCCGGAACATGATCAAATTCCGCCATATCCCCGTTTGCCTTCGCGGTATAGATATGCGCGTCAATCAGCGTGTGTCCGAAAAGCCCGGCCGGTATTCCACTGAATCTTGAAAACAACTCCAGCAAGAAAGAATATCCCGCGATGTTGTAGGGTACGCCGAGGGCGATGTCACAACTGCGCTGGGTGAGGTGCAGGCAAAGGCAGGGCGAGCCATTTTCGTCGTACTGGGTGTTGACGACCCAGAAAGCGTGGCAGGGCGGAAGAGCGCTGGCTTGCGCGTTACCCGGCGCCCACGCCGAGACCACCATTCTGCGGCTTGTCGGGTTGGTTTTCAACTGATTGACGAGCCAGGCGATCTGGTCATTGCCGCGATTGTCCGGCAGTGGAAAATGGCGCCAGAAGTTCCCGTAAGCACTCGGCACGTTGCCGTTTTTGTCTGCCCACGGGTCCCAGAATTTGCAGTTATGCTTTCTCAAAAGGTTGATGTCCGTATTACCGGACAGGAACCAGAGATTTTCAATGACAATATTCTTCCACGATATTTCTTTCGTTGTGAGCAAGGGGAAGCCCTCGCGCAGATCGATTTCGTAATTGATATTGAACGTGGAGATCGTGTCCACTCCGGTACGGTTGATCTTTCTTTGGCCGTGTTCGAGGGTTTCCCTTACAGCGTCAAGATATTGCTTCAACTTCTTTTTCGGATCCTGTTGGTAAGGGATCGGGTTCAGGCGCGGTTGTTCGCAGAAAAATAATACTCGATCATTTTTCTTGCCAGAAATGAAGATTTAACATACCACTTTTCCTTGTTGATGCAAAGAACGGAGAATGCGATTTTACGCCCGTCCCGTTCTCCGAAGCCGACAAACCAGTCGTATTTTCCCTTGGGTTGGTAACCGGTCAACGAGCCGGTCTTGCCGCCGACGGTAACGTCTTTCAATGCGCTTTTGTGCAATCTGCGAAAAGCATTGCGGGCTGATCCGACCCTGACTGTCGATTGCATCATTTTCTTGATCTGGTCGGCGCTCGCTTCGCTCATCACCGGCGCAAAAACAGGTTTTTCATTAACGTAAACCGGAATACCGTGAGGATCGATCAGCGAGTCCACGATGACCGGCATAACGAGGTTGCCCTTGTTCACGGCTGTCGCCGCGAGCGTTGCTCCATGCAAAACCGACAGGGTATTGCGGTCGGTATATCCGGATGCCATTTCAGCGACCTGCCACTGGTCATCGGGGTCCATTTCGATGCGCCCGTTGTCAAACGTAAAATCGGACGCGAACTGTCCGTTAAACCCGAGCCGGTAAGCATAATCAAGCATGGTGTCGCCGCCCACGATCAATGCTCCGACCCGGCCGAATATAGTGTTGACCGAAGTTGCGAACGCCTGATCGAACGATACGGTTCGGGTCCACTTGTTGTTTTTGTGCCGCAGCACATTTTTCCTGTACAACGATGTGGATTTGCCGTTGTACGGGATTAGGGTCGAACCGGTCAGCTTGTTTTCGTTGACTGCGGCGATAGCTGTGATGATTTTCGACACCGAGGCCGCGGGAAAGGAATTGACCAGAGACAGGTTGCGATGATTCTCTCCTGATCGCGTGGAATCGGTCATCGCAAGAATCCTGCCGGAGTCTGGATCAATGGCGGAGATCACCCCGTAGTCGGGGTTGTATCGGGTCAGCAGCTTGCGGGCTTTGTCCTGCAACTGCGGGTCCAGGGTATAGGTTACCGTCAACGGAGCGTAAGCTGAAACTTCGGGGATCACGAGTTGCTCGGGGAGCGTCTCTTTATAAATGAACGGGGTCAAAGCCGCGGCGATCGTTCGCGCCGGTATGTCCGGGTCGCGGCCTGCATCGGTATCATGCGGACCGATGACGGCTGGCCATGTTGGCGCAAGAGAGAAAATGGCTATCCAGCAGAACAGGGTGAAAACCGGGAACATCGTCAGTCAGGAATACTGCTGGAGCAGTGTATCCTTTGCCAGGTTGATTTGACTGGCAAGGTAGTCCGAGCCTCCCCGGTCAGGATGAATTTTCTGCATCAGCCTGCGGTGGGCATTGATGATCTCCTCCTCGCTTGCTCCCGGTGCAAGGCCCAGTATCTCCAGCGCTTCAGCGACACTCATCGACGTGGCCGGAGGCGGCTGGGGGCGGGCATGGCCTGCGCCCCTTTTGCCGCGGCGGAGATGATCCCAAAGCCCCTTGACCATCATGATCCGGTTTATCCATGGCAGGGCGGCGCCGAACATCGCCATGAGCCACGATCCCTTGGTTATCGCCAACGTCACCAACAGCGCCGCCGCGCTCCACAGCGCAATGCGGATCAGTGACCGGTTACGCTGCTGGCGGTCTGCACGGTGATACCAGGCCAGATACCACATGATGCCGACCACGGCCACCAGCGCCAGAAACAGTCGGGGCGCCATCAGCTAGGGTTCGATAACGGACATCCCGTTATTATAATACGGAAATGCCTCGCGAACCGAACCCTGAACTCCGCAGAGCGGCCTCTATGTCGGCTGATCAGGGTTACGGCAACGTTCAGGCCTTGAGCGGGACTGCCACGAAGCGAGAGTAATTGTCTTTCTGGACGAGCAGCAATACGGATTCCCTGTTTTCCTCTTTCGATTGCCTGATCGCTTCGATGACCTCGTCCGGGCTTGAGACTTTCTGCGCGCCGACCTGCCTGATTACATCTCCTTCGCGTAGTCCACGCTGCGCAGCCGCGCTTTGCGGGTCGATATCAATGATCACTACGCCCGAAACTGTATCGTCAAGGCCGTATTTTTCCCTGTGGCCCCGGTCCAGCGTCGCCAGCCCCAGTCCCAGCTGATGATCGTCGGAATTAGCTTTCCCCGCGCTGGCGACAACCGTGGTGTCGGCGCTTCCCACCGTGACCTTGACTGATTGACTGCTGTTGTTTCGCCACAGCTCGATGTCCACCTCCTTGCTGCGGGCGGTCAGGGCGACCATTTTCGGAAGATCGCGCATGGTCGTGACTTTTTTGCCGTCGTATTCGAGAATCACATCTCCCGATTCGATACCGGCGCTCCACGCCGGACTGTCCTTGATGACCTCGGTTACGAGGGCGCCGCTTTCATCCTCCAATCCGAGACTCTCGGCAATTTCTGCGGTCAGCTCCTGAATCTGTACGCCCAGGTAGCCGCGTTCCACCACGCCGGTCTGTTGCAGTTGGGCAATTACGCCGCTCGCTACGGCGGAAGGAATGGCGAATCCAATGCCGATATTGCCGCCATTGGGTGAGTAGATCACACTGTTGATACCGATTACCTGTCCGCGGGTATTGAACAGCGGGCCGCCGGAATTACCACGGTTGATTGAGGCGTCAATCTGGATAAAGTCCACCAGCTGGCCAGTCCTCAGATCCCGCCCGCGCGCGGAAATAATGCCGCTGGTTGTGGTCCCGCCCAGTCCGAATGGATTGCCGATGGCGATTACCCAGTCGCCCACCCGGGCGTCATTGGAGTCTCCGAATTCCAGCCAGGGCAGTTTCCTGTCGGTACTTATTTCCAGTAATGCCAGATCGGTTCTCCGGTCGGACCCTTTCAGCGTGGCCGGCAAACGGGCGCCGTTATCCAGCACCACTTCAATTTCATCGGCGTTTTCGATGACATGGTGATTGGTTACCACAAATCCGGCCGGATCGACAATGAATCCCGAACCGACCGCGGTGCTCCTGCGCTCGGGATACCGGTTTCCGTCCTCGTCGCCTTCAGGAGCATTGTGCGGGAAATTGAACGAATCCCCGAAGAAGCGTCGAAAGAACTCTTCCAGTTGTTGCGGGGGCTGCCCCCGGTAACGTCTGTTGTTCCCGAAGCCAGAGCCGGCATAACTGGTGACTGAAATGTTGACCACTGCCGGTTTCACCGCCTTGACCAGCTCGGCAAATCCGTCGTTGACATCAATGCGGGATAATTTTGCCGCCACATGGGCAGGTTCTGTTTTTGCCGCTGTGCTTGAGGAGGGAAGCGTTGCCGCGGCCAGCAGGGCAACCATTATGAAGACCGTCGAGCGAGGAGCCCTGTCTTGTCGCAAGAATAAGATGCCTGAATGTTTTTTGCTCATTGATAAACTGCCCACGTGTAGACAAGTGTTGAAATTGGGTGGATTAAAGCAGGAAATTGCTTAATACAGGATGAATGACGAATTAAATGAATGACAGAATGATGCGCCCACTGAATGAACAATTCACACAGACTGCCTCATATCTCATTTCACCTGAATGCGGACACGTACTTGCAAGTTAATCCTGAGTCTTTATAATCACGCATATAGTCAGGAGATAGCATGAACAGTTACGCGATTGATACCCATGTCGCCATCAAGAAGTTGGAATCTGCCGGTTTCAGGACGGAGCAGGCGGAAGCCGTTACCGCGCTGTTAACCAGTCTGGACTCCCGTCTGGCGACCAAAGAAGACCTGCAAACCGCAATTTCCGAGCTTCGTTCCGAACTCAAGGGGGACATCGCCGAGCTCAGGGCTGAATTCGCCGAGCTCAGGGGCGAATTCACCGGACTCAAAGGCGATAACGCTGTACTGCAGGAGCAAATCCGCTCTATTCGTGTTGAGGCGCGGATTGTCCTGGCTCTCGTATTCGCTATGGTTGTCCCTATGTTCCTGCGCTCGTTCGGGCTGATCTGATTCGCCTTGTTTTTGTGCAGGCGCACAGTCAGCTCTCGCAGTACACTGTGCGCCCGTGAATCAGTGTCCTGACTACCTTGCCTTGCAGTTGCATACCCAGAAAAGGTGAGTTACGGCCATTGCTCTGCATTGTTTCACTGTCAAAAACCCACTTTTTACAAGGGTCGAACAGGCACAGGTCGGCACGGGCGCCCACGGCGAGGTGCCCGGCGTCAATACCGATAATGGTGGCCGGGTTCGCAGTCACGGCCGCGATGGCGGTTTTGAGCGACAACTGGCCATTGTTGACGAGGCGCATGGTCAGCGGCAGCAGGGTCTCGATACCGGCAATGCCTGCCGCCGCTTCGCTGAACGGCACCAGCTTGGCGTCAACATCATGTGGCTGGTGGTCCGAGCAGATGGCCTGGATGCTGCCTTCATTGACCCCCCGGATCAGTTCCTGCCTGTCTTTCTCCGTGCGCAAGGGCGGTATGACTTTGTATTGGGTATTGAAGGCGCCAATGTCGTTCTCCGAACACAACAAATGATGAATGGAGACTGAAGCGGTCACCGACAATTGCCGATACCGTGCTTCGGCAATCATGCTGACCGACCTTGCGCATGACAGCAGGTTGAAGTGCGCGCGCGCCCCGCTGGTCTCGATCAATGCAATATCCCTTGCCACGCCGACCGTTTCCGCGGCTTCCGGAATGGCCGGCAACCCCAGACGGGTGCTGATTTCACCTTCGTGTACGACGCCATTCCCTTGCAACCAGGAATCCTGGGGGTTAATGAAAACCGGGATGCCGTAAGTCGAGGCGTATTGCATGGCGCGGCGCATGAGCAATGTGTTTTCCACACTCTGTAGCGCGTTGCTCACGCCCACGCAACCGGCATCCATCAGCATCGCCATATCGGTCAGTTGCTCGCCCTTGAGTCCGACGGTAAGCGCTCCGAGTGGATGGACGATCGCAAATCCGGCGTCATTTGCGCGGTCCTGAATCATGTGCGCCATGGCCGGGGTATCAATGATCGGGAAAGTGTCCGGGGGGGATACCATGCGAGTAATCCCGGCGCTCGCGGCAGCGCGGGCTTCGGTCATGATAGTGGCCTTGTGTTCTTCTCCCGGTTCCCGCGATCGCGCGCACAGATCCACCAGTCCCGGGAAAACGTAGCGCCCGGTTGCGTCTATTTCCTTTTCGAAGTCGCATTCCCCGGATGGCTGCGCGCCCGGGCTGTTTGGCTGCGCGCCGACTCCCGCTATCCTGCCATTGCGGATATACAGGTCGGTTCTGGCGTTGATGCCGTTAGCCGGGTCAACCAGATGACCGTTGCGGATCACCGTATTCATGATGTCTCTTCCCGGCTCTGCATGATTTTTGCCATGATCGACATTCTGACTGCGATGCCGTTGGTCACCTGGTTCAGAATCAGGGAGCGTGGGCCGTCAGCCACATCGGATGAGATTTCAAGGCCGCGATTGATCGGTCCGGGGTGCATGACGACCGCGTCGGCTTTCGCGGATTTGAGTTTTTCCGCAGTGAGGCCGTAGCGATTGAAATATTCCTGTTCGCTCGGGATCAGTTTGCCGTCCATACGTTCACGCTGGATGCGCAGCACCATGACCACATCGACATCATCCAGTCCCTCAGGCAGATTACCCGTTACCGAAACCCCCATCTTTTCAATTTCCGTCGGGATCAGCGTTGCCGGACCAATCACACGCACTTCCCGGGCGCCGAGAATGTTGAGTGCGTGTATCTGTGAGCGCGCCACCCGGGAATGGAGAATATCTCCCACTATCGCGACCTTCAGGGTTTTGAAGTCCTCCTTTGCCTGACGGATGGTAAACATATCCAGTATCGCCTGGGTAGGGTGGGCATGGCGTCCGTCTCCGGCATTGATGACGTGCACATGGTCGGGCAGGTGGTCGGCAATCAGATGAGCGGTACCGCTGGCATGGTCACGTACGACAAACAGGTCGGTGTGCATCGCTTCCAGTGTTCGCACCGTATCCAGAATAGTTTCCCCCTTGCTGGTCGATATTCTGGAGGTATTGAGGTTGATCACATCAGCGGACAGTCTCTTGCCGGCAATCTCGAATGTGGTACGGGTGCGCGTACTCGCTTCAAAAAAAAGATTGACCAGTGTCTTGCCACGCAACAACGGAATTTTCCTGATCTTTCTTTCACCGAAACTGATGAAGGATTCGGCCGTGTCGAGAATGTTGACGAGAGTCTCTCTGGGCAGGCCGTTGATCGTCAGAAAATGTTTCAGGTTGCCGTTGTCGTCAAACTGGATTGAACTGTCTGTTGAAGCCATTATTCGCTTTTTTGAGGGCGCCGGGCAATTATCCTTCAAAAAAAGTTTCAAGGATCAGTTGGGCCGCTACGTTGTCGCGCGTTGCGGTGCGGCTGTATCCTGTTTTCCCACCGTGCGCGGCCGTTGTGAATAACAGGTGGTCTGCGGCATGACTGGACAGCCTTTCATCGGTGTAGGTTACGGGCAGGGCGTAGCGTTCTGTCAGGCTGGCGCCGAAAATCCGGCACAGGGCGGACATTCCGGTTTCCTCCCCGGCCATCGAAACCGGCAACCCGACAACCAGTTCTGCCGGTTTCCACTGTTTGATGAGGTGGTCTATGGCGGCCCAGTCCGGGTTACCCTGGCGGGACTTGATCGTAGTGAGCGCCTGACAGGTTTTCGTAATCCTGTTGCCTGTAGCGGAACCGATTCGCTTGAGACCGAAATCGAATGCAAGTACTCTGGAACCACCCATCGCAACGCTCAGGCGGGACCGCTTTCAGGCATGGCCTACCTGATTGTAGAACCGGCTGGTGTCAACGCCGGCCAGACGGGCGGACATTTGCCATTTGTCGCTGACATCCGAAGCGAACAGGATGTTGTGGTCGGCTGGCGCGGTGAACCAGGAATTTCCCTGAAGCTCCTGTTCGAGCTGGCCAGCGGCCCAGCCCGCATAACCCAGAATCATCATCGCTCTCTCGGGACCATTGCCGCTCGCCATATCCATCAGAATATCCTTCGAACTGGTCAGTTTGAGGCCGCCTCCGATGTTCATGCTTGATTCCCGGGCTTCCATGGCGCCGTTATGAACGACGAGTCCGAGTTCGGGGTAGACCGGCCCACCGTCAAATACCGGTGATATCGTATGGCTGTGGTCGGAAATGCCTATTTTCAACTGCGAGAATACATCGCCGACGATCTGGCCGGTCAGCCGGTTTATTACGACGCCCATGGCGCCATGGCTGTTGTGTTTGCATATGAGAATGACTGTTTGCCTGAAATGAGGGTCTTCAAGCTGGGGCATGGACACAAGAAAGTGGTTTTCCAGTGTAAATGGTTTATGGTTGGTAGTCACAAGCGGGGAATTACTGTTCAGGTAGCGGCTTTTGTGTAGGCCATATATTATATACGATAGTTTCCGTACGTGATAATATCCCGATGTCAAAATGAACCACACAGATGCGAAAAAGCCGGAGCCGGTACCGTTTATCGATTTGAAGGCCCAGTACCGGCGCTTGCAGGCGGAAATTGACGCCGGCATTCGGCGTGTCCTTGACCATGGCGCTTACGTTATGGGGGCGGAAATCGGAGAGCTTGAGGCGGGTTTGTCGGCATTCTGCGGCGCCCGACACTCGATCGTATGTTCGAGTGGAACCGATGCTCTGTTGCTCGGACTAATGGCGTGCGACGTGGGCCCCGGTGATGCTGTATTTACTACGCCGTTCACTTTCTTTGCCACGGCCGAAGTGATCATGCTGCTCGGCGCAACGCCGGTATTCGTCGATATTGATGAACGTACGTTCAATATCGATGCGAACCGGCTGGATGAGAAGATCAGGCAGGTTGCGTCCACAGGCCGCCTGGCGCCGCGCGGCATTATTGCCGTCAACCTGTTCGGTTTGCCGGCGGATTATGATGCAATCAACGCTATTGCCAAAGAGCGCCGCCTGTTTGTGCTGGAAGATACGGCACAGGGATTCGGTGGAGAGTACAAGGGGCGCAAATCGGGCACTCTGGGTGACTTGTCCGCCACCAGCTTTTATCCGCCCAAGCCATTGGGCTGTTACGGGGACGGCGGCGCGGTGTTTACCGGTGACGATGCGCTGGCTGAAAAAATCAGGTCGATGCGGGTGCACGGTGAAGGACGTGACAAGTACGACAATATACGAATCGGTCTCAATGCGCGCATGGATTCGATACAGGCAGCCGTGTTGTTGTGCAAGCTGACGATATTCGCCGACGAGATCGGACAGCGCCAGCGAGTTGCGGAAAACTACAGTGAGGTTCTCGCCGGGCTGGTTGAAATTCCGCATGTCCCGGCGGATTGCACAAGCGTATGGGCGCAGTATTCCGTGTTGTCCGATCATCGCCGCGCGATGCGGTCGGCATTGCAGGCATGCGGCATCCCCACTGTCGTTTATTATCCGATCCCCTGTCACTTGTCTGCCGCGCTCAAGAGCCTCGGTTATCAACGCGGAGACATGCCGGTAGCGGAGAATGTCTGCGGGCGTATTTTCAGTTTGCCGATGCACCCTTATATCAAGAACGGTTTTGCCGCGCAGGTGGCTGATGTGATCGGCGGCGTTCTCTGCAAGGAACGTATTTCCGTTCAGGTTGCCGGCGCCGGAGTGTGAACCGTTCCGGCCACGGTGGCGCAGCTTGCGCCGGTGACCGAAGGCAGGGTCGAGGTCAGACCATTCAACGTGCGCCATGCCATCCAGGCGAATGCAGCCGCCTCCACCCATTGCGGCTCAATCCCGAGGGCCAGTGAACTCTTGACCGGCGCGTTTGACCGCTCCCCTATCATGTCGACGAGCAGTGAATTGCGGGCGCCTCCGCCGCACAGATAAACCGAGTCAACGGGCGGTTGCAAGGCATTGACCTGATCGATGATGCAGTGGGCAGTCAGCGCCGTGAGCGTAGTCAGGATGTCCGTGTTGCTCGCCCTGTCCCTATCCTTCCAGCTATTCAGTACGGTCTGCAACGATCTCTCGTTGAAATACTCCAGCCCCGTGCTCTTTGGCGCCGGAGCATCGAAGTAGGGGTCTTTCAGCAAGCGGCGCAACAGGCCGGTTTGTATCTGTCCGCCTCTCGCAATCTCGCCGTTGCGGTCGAAGTCGCAGTGGAAATGCCGGCGGCACCAGTAATCAAGCAACGTATTGCCGGGTCCCGTATCGAAGCCGATCACTTCCGCGTCTGTATCTTTTGGCAGCCGGGTAATGTTCGATATACCGCCGATATTGACAATGGCGCGATGCTCGGCGCTATCTGAAAAAACCGCCTGATGAAAGGCGCAGGCGAGCGGGGCGCCCTGGCCTCCTGCAGCCATATCGGCGGAACGGAAATCGGTGACTGCGACATGCCCGGTCAGTCTCGCCAGCGCGGCGCCATTTCCCAACTGAATCGAAAATGGCGGGTCGCTGTACGGGCTGTGGTGGATGGTTTGCCCGTGACAGCCAATGACTGCAACGTTGCGGGGGGCGATCTCCCGGATCAGCCGGTTGGCAACATCGGCATATAAACCGGCCAGTTGCATATCCAGGCCGTCAGACTGGCTGGGGCGCCTGATCTTGCGAGCAGCCAGGTTATGGATGCGGCTCCTGACAGTCGACGGATAGTTGACACTGAGACTGGCAACAATGCCGGGCCGCTTGCGGTCTGTGATCCCGAGCGCGACACCATCAATACCGTCAGCGCTGGTTCCGGACATGAGTCCGATTGCACAAACGGTTCCTTTTGTTTTTGACATCGGGCCGGTCGCAACGCGATAGTCGATCGGATGCAGTCAGGCAATGTACTACAGTGTGTTTTCCGTTCGGGCGAGCGGGATGCGGTTCAGATAGTCGAGCTCTTCGTTCCACTTGCCGGCGAGTTCAAGAAACCGATCCCGGTCTTTTTCCGCGACCGGCGCCGATTCAGGAAGTTCGACTGTCGCAGGATTGTGGTGAACCCCGTGCATTCTGAATTCATAATGGAGATGGGGCCCGGTGGAGAGGCCCGTATTGCCTACATAGCCGATTATGTCTCCCTGTTTGACACGCTTGCCCGGCGCTATGTTTTTTCCATATCCTGACAGGTGGGCGTACAGTGTATCGTATACCCCGGCATGGCGGATCATGACAGTCTTGCCATATTCTCCTTTTCGTCTGGCCCATGTCACCAGCCCGTCGCCAGTGGCCATAACCGGCGTTCCGGGAGGCGCGCCGTAGTCCACGCCCCTGTGCGCCCTCCACACTTTCTTGATCGGATGCAGGCGGTTATGGCTGAACGATGATGTGATATGACCGAATTTGAGCGGGGAGCGCAGGAAGGCGCCGGTAACGCTGCTGCCGTCCGGCGCAAAGTACTGTGGCTGATCCTGATCATCGATAAACCGGATTGCCCGCCAGGTTTTCCCGGAAACAATCAACTCGACTGCAACAATGTCACCGTCTCCGATTTTCTTGTCGTCGAGAAAGAGTTCTTCGTAGACAACGAGGAGTTGGTCTCCCACTCTGATGTCCCGTGAAAAATCGATTTTCCACCCAAACAGATGGATTATCCTGTACAGGATATCAGACGACAAACCCGTCTCCGCAGCAATTCCCAGCAGACTGTCGTAGATCATTGCCCGAATATTATTTATCCTGATTTCCGGCTTCCTGGATTCCGTGTAAGCCAGCCAGGAACCCCGGTTTGCACATATGTTCAGTGTATCAAGTTTGCCCAGCCTGTATTGCAGCAGTCTCAGCTTGCCTTGCCGGGTCTTTTGCAATCTGACTGTTTCCCCGGGATTGAAATTCACCAACGGTTTCGCCTCTTTAATGCGGGCGATACGGTATGCGTCGCGGCTGTCAAGGCCGTAACGTCTGAAAAGATGGGACAGCGTATCCCCTTTTTTGATTTTCGCTTCTATCCAGGGCTGTGTGTCCGGGAAACTTCCGGTACAGGTTTGTACGCTTGTGTCCATCCCGACATTTGTTTGCTTTGCATGGAGGGACGAACCGCATACCGTTAGCAAAGCCAGAAAGGATATTTGTGTGAAAAAGCGTATGCCAGCTATCGGTCCGCGCATATTTTTCCTGTCTGGTTCGTGTTGTCAGTTTTATGTCGTTTTACTGCACAAACCGTGTACTCTACCCGTCTTTCAGGCAAAGGTCAAAACCCGTTTTCGTCAGCGGCAACCGGTCGTATATTTCCCAGGTTGTGCTATTGTCGGGTTGCCTGTTAACAGCGCCGGAGCAAACCGGCACAATGAACGCGATGAACCGGAAAATTCAGGAAGCTATTGACGAGTTGGCCAAGGGAACGGAGGAAATTCTCATGGAGAAGGAGTTGGAGGCAAAATTGGAGCGGGGCAAGCCGTTACGGGTAAAAGCCGGGTTCGACCCGACCGCCCCCGACCTCCATCTCGGGCATACGGTCCTGATAAACAAAATGCGCCAATTCCAGGAACTGGGGCATCGGGCAATCTTTCTGGTCGGGGATTTTACCGGGATGATCGGTGACCCAAGTGGAAAAAACGCAACCCGGCCTGCCTTGAGTCGGGAGCAGGTCATCGGGAATGCGAACACCTACCGGGATCAGGTTTTCAGAATCCTGGATCCGGAACGAACGGAAATCCGGTTCAATTCCGAATGGATGGAGCAACTGGGCGCGTCCGGAATGATCGGGCTGGCTGCCCGCTATACGGTGGCGAGAATGCTGGAACGGGATGATTTCAGGAAGAGATACCACTCCGGACAGCCTGTCGCAATTCATGAATTTCTCTATCCGTTGACCCAGGGATATGATTCTGTGGTATTGCGGGCGGATGTGGAACTGGGAGGGACGGACCAGAAATTCAATTTGCTGATTGGCCGGGAGTTGCAAAAACAGTACGGTCAGGAAGCACAGGTAATCTTGACTGTGCCGCTGCTGGAAGGTCTTGACGGGGTCCG
>OZ242021.1:1875000-2623764 GCA_965204925.1 Candidatus Poriferihabitaceae bacterium
TCAGTTGGTTAGAGCGCACCCCTGATAAGGGTGAGGTCGGAAGTTCAAATCTTCCCAGACCCACCAGTTTTATTCCATTATCGGTAAGGATGCGATTCAGGGGCCATAGCTCAGCCGGGAGAGCGCCTGCCTTGCACGCAGGAGGTCGGCGGTTCGATCCCGCCTGGCTCCACCAGGCTTTTCGGGGTTGGCTTTGTTGTGTCAGACATAAATGAATGGTATCGTCCCTTTATGTCTGACACTTGTGATCCGGGAAAGGTTGTCCGGATCCTGATCTTTTACAATCAGGGTAGTCAAAGGCGCGCGCAAGCGCGAATTTGCATAATGTCGAATATGACATTACAAATGTGTCCGGTTATTACCGGCACTTGAACGGCAAATTCCGTAAGCGCGGGTATTGAAACCGCAGAACAGATTCCGGTTCTGCGGATAGCAAGTATCTTTATTTAATTTGCATTTTATGTTGCAAACTCTTCGAGAGTTCAAGCTGGCGTAATTACCGGAAAGTTTTGTTTGACAGGCTTTCTGGGGTTACGTGATCAAGCACAAAAGCGCACATGGTGGATGCCTTGGCGATAAGAGGCGATGAAGGACGTGGTAGTCTGCGATAAGCCCTGGTCAGCCGACAAACTGGCTTTGACCCAGGGATTTCCGAATGGGGAAACCCACCTGATCCAGGTATCCTGCACTGAATACATAGGTGCAGGAAGCAAACCCGGGAAACTGAAACATCTAAGTACCCGGAGGAAAAGAAATCAACCGAGATTCCCTTAGTAGCGGCGAGCGAACGGGGATCAGCCCTTAAGCTTTATTGGCTCTAGTGGAACAGTCTGGAAAGTCTGGCCATAGAGGGTGACAGCCCCGTACACGAAAGGGCCTGTAAAGTGAAATCGAGTAGGGCGGAGCACGAGAAACTCTGTCTGAATATGGGGGGACCATCCTCCAAGGCTAAATACTACTTATCGACCGATAGTGAACCAGTACCGTGAGGGAAAGGCGAAAAGAACCCCTGCAGGGGAGTGAAACAGAACCTGAAACCGTGTGTGTACAAGCAGTGGAAGCCTGGTCTTCGGATGGGCGACTGCGTACCTTTTGTATAATGGGTCAGCGAGTTAATTTCAGTAGCAAGGTTAACCGTATAGGGGAGCCGTAGAGAAATCGAGTCTTAACAGGGCGAATCAGTTGCTGGAATTAGACCCGAAACCGGGCGATCTAGCCATGGCCAGGTTGAAGGTCGGGTAATGCCGACTGGAGGACCGAACCAACTTATGTTGAAAAATGAGTGGATGAGCTGTGGCTGGGAGTGAAAGGCTAAACAAGCCCGGAGATAGCTGGTTCTCCCCGAAAACTATTTAGGTAGTGCCTCGTGACTTACTACAGGGGGTAGAGCACTGTCATGGCTAGGGCTGCATCCAGCGGTACCAAACCATAGCAAACTCCGAATACCTGTAAGTACTATCACGGGAGACAGACGGCGGGAGCTAAGTTTCGTCGTCGAAAGGGAAACAGCCCAGATCGCCAGTTAAGGTCCCTAAACACATCTCAGTGGGAAACGATGTGGAAAGGCTCAGACAGCCAGGAGGTTGGCTTAGAAGCAGCCATCCTTTAAAGATAGCGTAATAGCTCACTGGTCGAGTCAGTCTGCGCGGAAGATATACCGGGGCTCAAGGTGTGTACCGAAACTGCGAATACCAGTTTACTGGTATGGTAGGGGAGCGTTCTGTAAGTCTGTGAAGGTGAATCGTGAGGTTTGCTGGAGATATCAGAAGTGAAAATGCTGACATGAGTAGCGATAATGCGGGTGAAAGGCCCGCACGCCGAAAACCCAAGGTTTCCTGCGCAACGTTCATCGGCGCAGGGTGAGTCGGCCCCTAAGGCGAGGCAGAAATGCGTAGTCGATGGGAATCAGGTTAATATTCCTGAACCGTGTATAACTGCGATGGGGTGACGGAGAAGGCCAGGTTGGCCGGCTGTTGGATATGCCGGTTCAAGCGTGTAGACTGGGACTTCAGGAAAATCCGGGTCCTTTGAAGGTCGAGACGTGATGACGAGCTCTTTTTCAAGAGCGAAGTAATTGATGCCATGCTTCCAGGAAAAACCTCTAAGCTTCAGGTTATACGCGACCGTACCCTAAACCGACACAGGTGGGTAGGGTGAGAATCCCAAGGCGCTTGAGAGAACTCTGGTGAAGGAACTCGGCAAAATGACACCGTAACTTCGGGAGAAGGTGTGCCTCCGTAAGGTGAAGAACTTCGCGTTCGAAGCTGAGGGAGGTTGCAATAAAGAGGTGGCTGCGACTGTTTACTAAAAACATAGCACTCTGCAAACACGCAAGTGGACGTATAGGGTGTGACGCCTGCCCGGTGCCGGAAGGTTAATTGATGGGGTTAGCGCTTGCGCGAAGCTCTTGATCGAAGCCCCGGTGAACGGCGGCCGTAACTATAACGGTCCTAAGGTAGCGAAATTCCTTGTCGGGTAAGTTCCGACCTGCACGAATGGCGTAACGATGGCCACACTGTCTCCACCAGGGACTCAGCGAAATTGAACTTGCTGTGAAGATGCAGTGTACCCGCGGCTAGACGGAAAGACCCCGTGCACCTTTACTACAGCTTTACACTGGATTTTGAGCCAGTATGTGCAGGATAGGTGGGAGGCTTCGAAGCGGAGACGCCAGTCTCTGTGGAGCCGTCCTTGAGATACCACCCTTGCTTGTTTGAAGTTCTAACCGGGGTCCGTTATCCGGATCCGGGACCGTGTATGGCGGGTAGTTTGACTGGGGCGGTCTCCTCCCAAAGAGTAACGGAGGAGCGCGAAGGTACTCTAAGTACGGTCGGAAATCGTATGGTTAGTGTAAAGGCACAAGAGTGCTTGACTGCGAGACAGACACGTCGAGCAGGAACGAAAGTTGGTCTTAGTGATCCGGTGGTTCTGTATGGAAGGGCCATCGCTCAACGGATAAAAGGTACGCCGGGGATAACAGGCTGATACCCCCCAAGAGTTCACATCGACGGGGGTGTTTGGCACCTCGATGTCGGCTCATCACATCCTGGGGCTGTAGCCGGTCCCAAGGGTATGGCTGTTCGCCATTTAAAGTGGTACGCGAGCTGGGTTTAGAACGTCGTGAGACAGTTTGGTCCCTATCTGCCGTGGGCGTCGGAGACTTGAGAGGAGCTGCTTCCAGTACGAGAGGACCGAAGTGGACGTACCTCTGGTGTTCCAGTTATCATGCCAATGGTATCGCTGGGTAGCTATGTACGGACGGGATAACCGCTGAAAGCATCTAAGCGGGAAGCCCCCCTCAAGATAAGGTCTCCCTGGAACTTTATGTTCCCTGAAGGGTCGTTGAAGACTACAACGTTGATAGGCTGGGTGTGGAAGTGCAGTAATGCATGCAGCTAACCAGTACTAATTGCCCGTGAGGCTTGATCATGTAACACCCAGGAGGCTTGGCCTCGAAGGAGTAATATGCAACAGATATGCCTGAAGACATGCGCCAGCGACTACCCTGATCTGTATCAACGGATAATCCGTCGATACAGGATTTCAGTATGCAGCCGTGACTTCCGGCCTTGATGGCCGGCAGGTTATGTTGCGACCGGTTTGCCTGGTGACAATAGCAAGCGGGAACCACCTGATCCCATTCCGAACTCAGAAGTGAAAACGCTGCGCGCCGATGATAGTGTGGGGTCTCCCCATGTGAAATTAGGTCATTGCCAGGCAATATTACAAGAATCCCGCCCTCTGGAAAGGGCGGGTTTTTTATGCGGGTTATTCCGGTCTGCGGTAAGCGAACGCGGGGGCGTCGCTGGAGTTGGACAGGACAATCTGCCACAGTTGCAGATTCCTGGCCCGGAACGCGCCAGCGCATACATGTAAATAGTACTTCCACATTCTGTAGAAGCGCTCCGAGTAATCGCCCGCCAGTTTTGGCCAGGCGCGATCGAAATTCCTGAACCAGGCCATCAGCGTGCGGTCGTAGTCGGGTCCGAAATTATGTACGTCCTCGACAATCATGAAAGACTCACAGGCGCGGGAGATTTGCCGCAATGAGGGAATTTCCCCGTTCGGGAAAATGTACTTTGAAATCCAGGGGTCGACACCTGTTGTCGAATGGTTCTTGCCGATCGTGTGAAGCATCGACCGGGCTCCACCGTGCAAACAATTTTTGACGACTTTCATATAGGCGCGATAGTTTTTGTGGCCGACATGCTCGAACATGCCAAGCGAGACAACGGCGTCGAATTTTTCATCGACATCGCGGTAATCCTGTAGCCTGATTTCTACCGGTAGCCCCCGGCACAGTTCAGAGCCGAGCGCGGCCTGTTCCCGGGAAACGGTGACTCCGACCACTGCGGCGCCATAGTTTTCGGCGGCAAACCTGGCAAAGCTGCCCCAACCGCAACCGATATCCAGTACTTTCATGCCTTTTGCGAGGTCGAGTTTGCGGCATACCAAATCCAGTTTCTCTTCTTGCGCCTGATCGAGATTGTCGGCGCGGGCCCAGTAGCCGCAGGTATAGACCATCCTTCGGTCAAGCATTGCCCGGTAAAGGTCATTGCCGGCGTCGTAGTGTTTTTCGCCCACCTGAAAGGCGCGCGAGCGTTTTTGCAGATTGAACAAATTGGCATGGAGCCAGGGTATGATGTGGCTCACGAAGCGTTGACTTTTGGCGAGATCGGTTCGCAGCAGCCGGTTCATCATTTCGTCGAGCTGGTTGCAGTCCCACCAATTATCCATCCAGGATTCACCCAGACCCAGTGAGCCGCGCAGCAGGACACGCTTGAAGAACGCCGGGTTGTTTACCCGGATGTCCCAGGGATTGGGACCGTTGATCCGGATTCCGGAACCGTTCAGGATTTTTTTTACCCGCTGCTGCACAAACCTCCGATTGCCGGGTTCAGATTTTTCTGATGTGAATTCTGGCATTTCTCCCCCGGTCTTTGCAAAATGCGGATTACCCTGAATGCAGGAAGCGACCCGCGGGTGATTATATTGCAATGGGTGAGCCGGCTCAATCAACATTGACAGCGAGGCGCCCGGCTATGCGGTCAAGCGGAAACCATTCTGTAATGACTGCGATGGGGCCGGCTTTGACGAGGACGCGGTATACCCGGTAGAGAAGCGGCTGGCCTTTTTCCATGCCGAGGCGGCCGGTGGCAGTGGCGTTGTCACAATATCCGCAATCGACTATTTCCCGATGATTGTCAGCCAGTTGTTTGCTCAGTATGGTCCCGAGAGGTATTTTCTGCTGTCCAAGCATTTTGCGGGCGGCAGACCCCAGTTTCCGGTCGAGAATGACCGATTCGGCATACAGCCAGTCCTGTCCGGTTTTTTCGCCGCGCAGGGTGATACAGCGATACAGGCAGGCCGGATGAGCGTCCGGCGTTGTCATGACAGGGTGGTTTTCAGTCCGGTCGACCCGTTGTTTTTTAAAGCCCAGGACAAGCGGTTCGCCTGTCAGCGCCTCCAAAAGTTCCGTGACCGTGCCATCGGTGATCAGCAGCAGTCTTGCGCACAGCGGCAGTTCGAAGTAAGCTAGCCCCCTGGCAGCGAGAATGTCTTCGACTTCCCGGCGCATCCGCATGCCCTAATGCGCTTCTTTCCAGTTGTGACCGACGCCGATGTCTACGACCAGTGGAATGTCCAGCTTTGCGACTCCACACATTAAATCAGCCGCTATTTCAACGATCTCGTCAATCCGTTCCTCTTCCACTTCGAATACCAGTTCATCGTGGACCTGGAGGATGAGTTTGCTGGAAGAGCCGTTCTTGATCAGCCACTTGTCGATCTCCAGCATGGCCAATTTGATCAGATCGGCGGCCGTCCCCTGTACCGGGGCGTTGATTGCGATGCGTTCCGCATACTGACGCAGGGCGCCGTTTCTGGAGTTGATTTCCGGCAGGTGCAGGCGTCTCCCGAACAGTGTTTCCACGAAGCCCTGTTCCCTGGCGCGTTGCCGGGTGTTTTGCATGTATTGCTTAACGCCGGGGTAGCGCTCGAAATAGATATTGACATAGCGTCTGGCCTCTTGCAGGTCGATTTTCAGCTGGCGCGCCAGACCATACGCCGACATCCCGTAGATCAATCCGAAATTGATCGCTTTCGCTCTTCTGCGCTGTTCCTCGTCTACGCCGGGCGGGCGCACACCGAATACTTCGGAAGCGGTCGCGCGATGGATGTCGACGCCATCGTTGAACGCCTGAACCAGTCCCGGGTCCTGTGAGAGATGGGCCATGATGCGCAGCTCGATCTGGGAATAATCGGCGGCTACCAGCGCCCAACCCGGTTCGGGAATGAAGGCTTCGCGAATTTTTCGCCCCTGTTCGGAGCGGATCGGAATATTTTGCAGGTTCGGGTCGGATGAGGACAGACGTCCGGTGGACGCAACAGCCTGATGGTAGGAAGTGTGGATGCGGCCCGAATGAGGGTTGATCAATTCCGGCAAGCGGTCGATATAGGTTCCCTTGAGTTTGGCCAGTCCGCGGTGTTCGAGAATCACCGCAGGCAATTCGTAATTTTCGGCCAGTTCCTGTAAAACATTTTCGGCCGTGGACGGCTGTCCCTTCGGGGTTTTCTTCAATACGGGCAGGGCGAGCCTGCCATAGAGTATTTCCTGGATCTGCTTTGGCGAAGCGATGCTGAAGACCTGTCCGGCCAGTGCATGAGCAGCCTTTTCCAGTTCCACCAGCCGTACGCTGATTTCGGCGCCTTGCCGGCGCAGCCGGTCGGCGTCGATTTTTACGCCATGGTTTTCCGTTCTGACCAGAACCTTCAATAGCGGTATCTCGATATCATGGTAGACGTTCGACAGCGCCGGATTTCTGGCCAGTTCCGGGGTCAGCGCCTGGTGCAGCCGGAGGGTCAGGTCGGCATCTTCTGCGGCATAACGGGTAGCCTGTTCGATACCGACCTGGTTGAACGTCAGTTGCTTGCGGCCAGCGCCCGCCACTTGAGAAAATTTGATCGTGTCCCGGCCCAGATGCCGTTTTGCCAGCGTGTCCATGTCGTGCCTTGAATTGCCCGCTTCCAGAACATAGGACATCAGCATGGTGTCGTGGGTGACTCCCTGCGGGTCAATGCCATGGCGTTGCAGTACTTCGATATCGTATTTGAGGTTCTGTCCGGTTTTCGCCTTTGCCGGGTTTTCGAGTAATGGACGAAGCCGCTCAAGAGTCTGCCGGTATGGCAGTTGGTCGGGCGCGCCCGTATAATCATGGCCGAGAGGCAGGTAGGCTGCCTGACCCGGTCTGGCACAGAAAGACAGACCGACCAGTCTGGCCTGATGGGCATCGGTAGAGGTGGTTTCGGTATCAAGCGCAAATAACGGGGCGTTATCCAGAATCTTCAGCCATTTTTCCAGGGTCTCATTGTCCAGGATCGTCTCGTATTGAAGCGGGCCTTCGGACGCGCTGTCGTCTGTTTCCGGTGCGGTTGTTTCCTTCAGCCAGGAGCGAAATTCGAGGTCCTCGTAGAAGTGTCTCAACAATGTGTTGTCCGGTTTTCCGATAACCAGATTTTCCGGTTTGTCTTCGAGTTCAACGTCACATTTGATCGTGGCCAGACGCTTTGACATCGACAGCTGGTCCAGGTTTTCGCGAAAATTCTCTCCCGCCTTGCCGCCGAGGCGCTCGGCATGCCGGATCATGTTATCCAGCGTCCCCCAAGTCTCGAACCATTTGACTGCGGTTTTCGGTCCGACCAGCGGGATGCCGGGAATATTGTCCGAATTGTCTCCAATCAATGCCAGATATTCGATCATTCTTTGCGGCGGTACGCCGAATCGGTCCTTGACAGCGCGTGCGTCGAGCCGGATATTTTTCATCGTGTCGACTATTGCAACGCGCTCATCGACCAGTTGAGCGAGGTCCTTGTCATTACTGATAATGAGCGTGTTGAATCCGCATGCTGCGGCGTGTCTGGCGAGGGTGCCGATCACATCATCCGCTTCCACTCCATCGACCGAGATCAGGGGCAGACCCATGGCCGGAATGATCTTTCTGATCGTATCGATCTGCTCCCGCAGATCATGCGGCATCGGCGGTCGATTGGCCTTGTACTGCGGATATAACTCGTGTCTGAACGTTTTCCCTCTGGCATCCATGACTACGGCGATATGGGTGGGGCGGTATTCTTTCAACAGGCTGCGCAACATGTTGAGCGTGCCGAATATGGCCTGGGTGCTCCTGCCGTCAGAGGTGGCCAATGGATTTCGGGTCCTGGCATGATAGGCGCGGAAAATCAACGCGGTTCCGTCCACGAGGATTATTTCCTTGTCAACAGACATCGGTTACGTATAAATGTTATGGCTGGAGGTTATGACTGGATTGCCGACGACCTGCCAGACGCGGACAGGGGGATCCATACCGTAACCTGCACCCCTCTTGCGTCGGTTCTGTTTTCTGCCCAAACCTTGCCTTGATGGTATTCGACGATCAGGCGTACGACAAACAGGCCCAGGCCGAGGTTGGAATGTTGGGCATTATGCTTGCCGAACGAGACCATCGGGTCGAACAGGCGGGTACTGCTGATGTGTTCAGGTAACTCTCTGCCCTCGTTGAGGACAGATATTTCCGCGTTTTTATCGTTTTGCGCGATTCTCACGACGACCGGTTTGTACCGCTCGCTGAACTGTATCGCGTTGTCGATCAGTTTGTCCAGCATTTGAGCGAGGTAGTCCGGGCTGCCATTGACCATGATCGAAGAAGAGGGGATATCCAGTATGAATTCCCGGCCCGGGTGGCTGGCGCGGTATCCACCCATATAGTCGGATAACAGGCTGACCAGATTGATTGTTTTTTTTGTTTCATTGTGCATGGCCTCTTCCAGATTCGCCGCTTCGGTCAGGTTGGTCAGAATGAGGCGCAGGCGGTGGATTCCGTTCAAAGCCCTTTGCATGTACGTGTTATGCCGAATGCGGGGAATATCGGTTTCCAGTATTTGCAGGGAAGAACTGACGACATTCAGCGGATTGTTCATTTCATGGGCCAGCGTGTCCGGCATGCCTTCGAGGTATCGCGTGTATCCCGACAAGCGATGCAGCATACTGGTGATACTGCGCCCCAGATCACCCAGTTCGTCCTCGGGATAAAGCCGTGAAGGAATGCGGTCTTCAAGCACACGTCCTTCCGGGGTAATCGCCTGCTCCGTGGTGTCGTGCAAGCGGCGAACCCGCACAGTCAGCCGCCACGCAAAAATGAATAACGTGGCCAGCACAAGAATGAATACCCCGAGCGTGATCAGGGTCAGATTGCGCAGCAACTGGTACTGCAGGGCCAGTATCGCGTGAATACTCTGTTCCACCACAACAGCGCCGAGAATCTCGTTGCCGGAGCGAATCGGATATCCGGCTGCGACAATTTCCGCCTTTCCGTCCAGCGAAAGACGTAACTCCGCTCGCGGGGCGCCGTTCAGTACCGTTGTGAAAATTCGATCCGGGCGGAATGTGGTTTCGGAGGAATAATCGCTGAAGCGGGCGGGAGGGCGGCTGAACAGGTTGTTTATGAGGGTTTGTATATGGCCGTACAGGGTGTTGGCAGAGATTTCCTCTTCCCGCGGCGTGGTCTGCGAAGAGAGGGGTGGAAGCTCGCCTACCACCGCGCGTACCCGTTGCAGATTATCCATGATCCAGATTCGTGACTGCGGTTGGTCAAGGCCTTGCAGTATACGGGTCAATTCGGGCGATGTGATCAATATCTGGCTCGGTTGTTTTCCGGATACTTGCGGGGAAATGGGGATTATCCGATCGAGTTCCCGATTATCCGGGTCGTCCACATCGACAGCAAAGAACCCGATTCTGGAGCGATATCCGATCAGGTCACGGGGAATGCGCAGTTCGATCCGGTAACCCCATTCGGTTGTGGCCAGTTCTGCGGTAAATGTGGTTACGTCGCTTCCCTGAAGAGGCAACTCCCATTGCTCGTCGACCAGAAATGTGCTCATTCTTCCCGGGCCCGATGCGACCAGAAGATAGTGTTCGAGGCCGTCTTCCGGCGGCTGAATGAGCATCCTGAGCTGATCACTGTTGTTGAGCGAGAGTAACTCAAGATCCCGGTAGACGAGGCTGTCGTCGTTGATCTCGAACAGTACATACAAGTACTGTTCGTGGTAGCCAACGATATTCCTTACAGAAAAGGACTGTGGCTCATACTCGCGGTCACAGACGGACAGTTCGTTACCGGTATAGTAGTGGGCGTGTTCCTGCACCGATTCCCAATCGGTGGACTGGCCGTCAAGCTGGATCAGATTATCCAGTCTGTGAGCGTACAGGCCGTTTTCTTCACCCAGTACTTCCGGCACCCCGGTTTCCGGATTGAACAACTCTGAACGGTTGTTGAGCAAAGTGGCAATGCCGTTGGCGGTCAGTAACAACGCATTTTTTTGTCCTTGCACGAGAAATTGTTTCATTTCCTGCACATATTGGTAACCCATCCATGGAATGACCAGCAATATCAATACGATGCACATCAGGCGGGTGCGTATGCTGAGTGATCGTAATGATTTCAGCATGGTATAGCAGGGCGCCTTCGCAGGGAAAGAAACGGGTCATTCCGGTTGCCAACGGTAGCCTACTCCGAATACCGTCTGGATCATGGCAAAAGAGTCGTCGACTGCCCTGAATTTTTTGCGGACGCGGCGGACATACCCGTTGATCGTGTTTTTTTCGACATAGCTCTGGCGGGTGACCTGCATCAGGGCTTCATACGTCTTGACATGTCCCGGATTCCTGGCCAGCGCTTCGATCAGCCAGAATTCGGTCAGGGTCAGGTGCAGTAATTGCCCTTTCCAGCTGATCGACATGCTGCTCTGGTTGATTTCGAGATCTCCCAGGATTAGCGCTGACGAGGCCGGGGTCTGACGGTGGACCGAGCTTGCGATGCGGAACAGGGAGGATACCCGGACCGCAAGGAACTGGAGGTTTACCGGTTTGGTTATGTAGTCCCAGGCATCCAGTCTGAGCCCGGATACCCGGTCGACATCATTGTCACGGGCAGTCAGGAAAATAATCGGCATGCGGGGGCAGGTTCTCCTCAAATAATGGCACAGTTCAAAACCGCCGTCCATCTCGTTGTCCAGCATGATGTCGAGTATCGCAAGATCGGGCAGGGATTTGCCGAACCCGGCCATCGCATCCATTCTGTTAAGGTAAGTTTGTACGTTATATCCGTGACGGGTCAGCGCATCCGAGTAGTTTTCGCGTTGGTCCGCGTCATCTTCGACAATAGCGATCGTTCTTGACATATCAACCTCCCGATCAGTTGGAATTTCAGGTAATCAAAACCGGATTTGCCATGAAACGACTGCCAGTATAACGGAAAAAAGGTAAAGACAAGGTATGGGGATTCAGCGCCGATTAATGTCATGAATTTGCCACCCCTTTAACCCGTTGTTGCCATACTGGTACAGTCTAATAACCGGGGAGCAGAAATATATGGAATCGTGCCATGAACCAGAAAGTTTTTATTCCGGTAACCGATGAAATCCTCTATGAACATCCCGAGTTGATTACCTCGCCGTTACGCCCCTATCTGGCAGACAATCCCTGCTTCCACTGGCTGGCAACGATAGATATGGTGGGCCCGTCAGGGGCGCCAGTCGGGGAAAAGTTGCGCTTTGATCATACCGTTGTACTGGACGATGCGGCGCTGGACGGTAACGCGGCCCGGCAACCCGGATATCACACCGGCTCCAGTCCGGCGTAGTCGCAAATCAGCCAGCGCGTTCCGGCGGCGCTGAAATTGACCTGGACCCGGGCGTGAGCGCCCTGGCCCTCCAGGCTCACAACCGTCCCTTCGCCGAATTTCCGGTGCTTCACCCGCTGCCCGGGCCTGAGGCCGGACATCCTGTCGGCAGGGTTGTTGTGTGTATTGGCGCGTGAATCTCCGAGTACATTATGTGCATGTGCGGGTTTCGGGTCTTTGACCGCTTCGGTAAATGGTTCGGGAATTTCAGCCAGGAAGCGGGACGGCACGAGATAATGGTCCTTGCCGTACAGCCGGCGTATGGTTGCATGGCAGAGATACAATTGCTGCATCGCCCGTGTCATGCCAACATAGCATAATCGTCTCTCTTCTTCAAGATTCCCTTCTTCAAGAGATTTCTGGTGGGGCAGTATGCCGTCTTCCATGCCGCACAGAAACACCAGAGGAAATTCAAGCCCCTTTGCCGAATGCAGGCTCATCAACTGTACATGATCGTCTCCGTCGAGGTTTTCTTCCTGTTGCGGGTTTGCCTCCAGGGACGTGTATGCCAGAAACAGCGCCAGATCATCCATTTCCGTTTCTTCGTTTGTATCTTTGTCGGCGACAAAATTGCGCGTGGCATTGACCAGCTCCTTGAGGTTTTCAACCCGCGCTGCGGCTATTTCTCCCGCTCCCTTGCCGTGATGTTCGAGCAGCCCGCTGTGTTGCAGTACGCAGTCGGTCAATTGCGGCAGTTCCAGTGTTTCGGTGTCCGCCGCAATCCGCCTGATGAGGTCGCGGAAGCGGCCGAGCGCGTTCAATGCCTGCCCGGACAACTCCCCACGGGCGATGATCCGGGCCGCGGCGTCCCACAAGGATATCGCCTCACTGCGCGCCCGTTGCCGGATCGCCTCAAGTGTGCGGTTGCCGATACCGCGGGCAGGCAGGTTTACAATGCGCTCGAATGCCGGGTCCGAATCGCGGTTACTGAGCAATCGCAGATAGGCCAGCGCATCCTTGATCTCAGCCCGTTCAAAAAACCGGAATCCGCCGTAGACACGGTAGGGAATGCCCTGTCGCACCAGTTGCTCCTCAAACACGCGGGACTGGGCATTGGAGCGGTACAGGATAGCCGTCTGCTCTCTTCTGTTGCCGCGCGCGACCCAGTCCTGAATACGGTTTGTGACGAATCGTGATTCGTCGATTTCGTCACTCGCGGTATAGACCCGCACAGCCGCCCCGACAGATTGTTCAGTCCACAACTCCTTGCCGAGTCGTCGGGTATTGTTCGCAATCACGGCATTTGCGGCGTTCAGTATATTGCCGGTCGAGCGGTAATTCTGTTCCAGCCTGAAGACGCTGGCTTGCTCGAAATCCCTCTCGAAGCTCAGGATGTTTTCCGCGCGCGCTCCCCGCCATCCGAAAATCGACTGATCGTCATCGCCCACGGCAAACAGGCTGCGGTGCCGGGCAGACAGAATCCGCAGCCATTGATACTGGATATTGTTGGTATCCTGAAACTCGTCAACCAGAATATGGATGAACCGATTTTGCCAGGATTCGCGTACGGTTTGATTATTGCGAAACAGTTCTACCGTACGCAGCAGAAGTTCGGCAAAATCCACCAGCGCGGCGCGGCGGCAGCGGTTTTCGTAAGTGAGGTAGATGCGGTAAAAGGTCTGTTGGTAGCTGTTATTGTCTGTGGGCAGGGTTTGCGCGCGAATCGCCGCCTCCTTGCAGTTGCCGATCATCTCTTGTAACTGGCGTGGCGGCCAGTTGGTTTCATCCAGATCGAGCTCTTTCAGAATGCGGCGTATCAACCGGTACTGGTCATCCTGATCGAGGATCTCGAAATCCTGCGCCAGTCCTGCATCTGCATAATGCAAGCGTAACAAACGATGACAAAGGCCATGGAAAGTGCCGACCCACAGACCGCCAGGCGGGGTCGTGAACAGTTGTCCGATGCGCTCGCGCATCTCCCGCGCCGCCTTGTTGGTGAAGGTGACCGCCAGAATGGAGGTCGGGTGAACCTGATGTCCTGCCAGCAGCCAGGCAATGCGATGGGTGAGTACGCGGGTTTTGCCGCTGCCCGCGCCGGCCAGTACCAGAACCGGGCCCGGCGGCGCTGCCACGGCTTTCTGTTGCGCCTTGTTCAGGGGGTTGAATATATGTGAAACATCCATCGCTCCGATTGTAACCGAGTTGCCGGCCTGCATTAAACAAGCAGAGTTGCGCAAGCGTAATTCTCATCATCGCCGGCAGGTTGCGGGCGCCAGGCGCATGGAACCTGCCGGTTTTCGAATGAACATGGGTCTGTCCGGTAATCCATTATGTTGCGATGCGTACAGGAAAACGTGGTATAGTCAATCGGCGGAAACTGGTTCTACAGAAGTTTTCGACAAACGGGTTATTTTTACAGGTTCGGTTATCAGCTCAGGAAATACGAATGAACAAAGCAGTGGAGATCGCCGACAGCGCCGAAATCGTCGATAGTGACAAGGCGCATGTCTGGCACCATCTCGTGCAGCACAAGCCGATCCAGGAAGGGGCGCCGATGGTCATGGTGAAAGGGCAGGGGCTACGCTTGAAAGATGCCAATGGCAAGGAATATCTTGATGCGGTTTCCGGTGGAGTGTGGACCGTCAATGTCGGTTATGGCCGCGAGCGTATTGCCAATGCGGTGCGGGATCAACTGGTGCAGATGTGCTATTACGCCAATACTGCCGGCAATGTTCCCGGCGCCAAATTTGCCGAAATGCTGATTGACAAAATGCCGGGCTTGAGTCGTGTCTACTTTTCAAATTCCGGATCGGAGGCCAATGAAAAGGGTTTCAAGCTGGTTCGTCAGCTTGCGGCGCTCAAAAATAATGGTCAGAAACACAAGATCATCTTCCGCGAGCGGGATTATCACGGCGCCACCATTACGGCGCTGAGCGCGACCGGACAGATTCAGCGCAAGCAGCAATACGGCCCGTTTACCCCGGGATTCGTCGAGTTCCCCCATTGCCTGGCATACCACGCGGAAAATGGCGCCGCCGCGGATTATGGCGTCCAGGCAGCCAGGGAGCTGGAACGGGTGATCCTGAAGGAAGGTCCGGACACTGTGGGTTCGGTTATTCTTGAACCGATCACCGCAGGTGGGGGGGTGATTCCGCCCCCGCAAGGTTATTTTGAGACCATTCAGGAAATCTGCGCCCGTTATGGTGTGCTGATCCATATGGATGAGGTGGTTTGTGGCATGGGGCGCACCGGAAAGTGGTTCGGTTACCAGCACTATGGGGTGCAGCCCGACATTGTCACGATGGCCAAGGGCGTTGCCAGTGGTTATGCCGCGATTTCCTGTACGGTCACGACAGAGAATCTGTTCAATGAGTTCCTCGCCGAACCGGATCAGGTGATGCACTATTTCCGCGACATCAGTACGTTTGGCGGCTGCGCCGGCGGCCCCGCCGCGGCCATAGAGAACATGCGTATCATTGAAGAGGAAAACCTGCTTGATAATGTGGTCACGATGGGGGATTACCTGATCGAACAGCTTTTTGCGCTGATGGACAAATATCCGATTATCGGTGATGTCCGGGGCAAGGGGCTGTTTGTCGGCGCCGAGCTGGTCAGGAGCCGCAAGACCCGCGAACCGGTGGCGGAACGTGTGCTGGCCGATGTCGTTGCCGACTGTTTGCGTCAGGGCGTCATGATCGGGCGCACCAGTCGCAGCTTCGTCGAATACAACAACACGCTGTGCCTGAGTCCGGCCCTTATCTGCACCCGCGATGACATCGACGAAATCGTGACCGCGATCGATAATGCTCTGGGGCGTGTGAGTCCGACGGCCGGGCTGGACTGTACGTGAAGCGGTGAATGTGGTGGCTACGCCCTGACTTGAACAGGGGACCCCATCATTATGAGTGATGTGCTCTAACCGGCTGAGCTACGTAGCCATTGCCTGAGGGAACCTGCAAGATTGCTCTGGTAAGGCAGGGCTGCGGAGCGTACCGCAATCGGTAGTTTGATGCAACAACCGTTGACAGAACCTGTGCAAATTTTGACTTGCAAATCCGTTCGGGCTAGAATTTTGCGGCAACAGATTCAGAGCATTGTGCTTGCCTGTGCGGGTAGTTTCCCCTGCAATTCAATCGCTGTTAAATCGGGATAATCCATTGACTGCCGTTTCCCTGACTCCGGACCTGACCTCGATCGGTGAGCTGGAACTGGTTCTGGAAGAGTTTGCGAGCAAGCATGAATTGCCCACTTCGCTGCGCTTGCGCCTGAATCTCATACTTGAAGAATTGATCACCAATAGCGTAGACTACGGTCTGCAAGCTGTAGAAGCGCCCGAGTTGAATATCCGTCTGTCTGTGGACGACGGCTTTGTTACCGCTTCTCTGGAAGACAATGGCAGCGAGTTCAACCCGTTTGAAGAGGTGCCCGAGGCAGATACGGCGTCGGGGTTGTCGGAGCGCCCGATAGGTGGTTTGGGTGTGTTGTTAACGAGAGAGTTGGCTGATGAATATACTTACGGGAGAACAAATGAACGTAATTGTATCACCCTACGATGCAAAGTAACTGGAGAAGGCGAATGACAGAACAGGTTAAGCAAGGTCAGGACAAGTTGACGGTGAAGACGGAGACGGCGGCGGTCGCTTCCGGGGAGGCCTTTATTATCTGTCCGTGTGGTCGTGTGGATGGCAGTACGGTGGGCATCCTGGACGAGGCGGTACGGGGCTTCCCGGAGGAGGGAGGCGGCATCCTGATATTCAATTTCGCGGACATGGAATATATCAGCAGCGCGGGGTTGCGGGTTTTGTTGCTGAGTGCCCGCAAGATGCAGTCGAGCGGAGGCAAGGCGTTATTTTGTGGATTGGCGCCACACATTATGCAGGTATTCGAGATTAGTGGATTCAGTTCGATACTGGACATTCGGGAAAGTCTGGCCGATGCGCTCGCAGCGGCCTGAACGTTGACGCTGAACATTGTCGTGAGCGCCGGTCGCGCACAAACGGCCCGTGCCGGAATTGATTAGCCAGGGGGACTGGCCATGAATGCGCCGTCAGTCCGGGTATTGGTCGTAGACGATGAAGAAGACCTGGAATTGCTCGTTCGCCAGAAGTTTCGACGCCGCATTCGCAAAGGGGAACTGGACTTTTTGTTTGCTCACAACGGCATGGAGGCCTTGCAGACGCTGGAAGTGAACCCCGATGTGCATCTCGTGTTATCGGACATCAACATGCCGGTCATGGACGGGCTTACACTGCTGAGCCGGCTGGCTGTCAACAATCCGGATGTGCAGGCGGTGATCGTTTCCGCGTATGGAGACATGGCCAACATTCGTACAGCCATGAACCGCGGAGCCTTTGATTTTCTGACCAAGCCGATCGATTTCAGCGATCTCGAGATCACGATAGAAAAGACGATCAGGCATGTGCGCGCCATGCAACTTGCCCTGGAGTCGCGTGACCGGCTGGTTGCAATCAGGCAGGAACTGGAATTCGCGCGTCAGGTACAGGATTCGGTACAACCGAAGGCGCTGCCGGATAGAGAAACCCACCAGGTCAGCGCCCTGATTATACCGGCGCGTGAAATTGGCGGTGATTTCTACGATTACTTCTATCTTGACGACAACCATCTTGGCGTCGTCATTGCCGATGTTTCCGGCAAGGGGGTTCCGGCGGCCTTGTTCACCATGCTCACGCGGGCCTTGTTGAAGGCTTCTCTTGATGTTAACCGGACGCCGGCGCAATGTCTGTGCATGGTCAACGACCTTTTGTGTGAGGACAACGATTCCTGTATTTTCATCACACTTTTTTTCGGATCGCTGGATATCCGCAGTGGAGAGTTCACGTATTGCAATGCGGGCCACAATCCGCCCCGCCTCATACATGCGAATGCGGAAATCGAGGAGTTGCCCGGCTCTGGAGATATGGTTCTGGGTATCATGGCGGGGCATCAGTTCAGCGATGCGCAGGTTCGGTTGCATCCCGGAGACACCATATTCCTGTACACGGACGGGGTTACGGAAGCTGAGGATGCCGGTTCCGGGGAGTTTGGAGAAGAGCGTCTGGACCGCGTCCTGTCGGAGATGGCGACGGGAAATGCACAGGAAATGGCCGAGGGAGTGGTGCTTGCTGTACGCCAATTCGTTGCCGACGCAGAGCAATCGGACGACATCACGTGTCTGGTCGTACGGTTGCGCGCGACACTTGACGCGATTTCAGGCAAATAGTTTCGGGTCGAAGTGGACAAGCCTGCGCGGGGAGCGGATAGCGGGCGCGCGGCGCTCGAACAGCCCCTGGAAGAGTTGAAGCTGCGTGAAATGTGGGCCCGGCAGCGGCTCAGACTGGTGGAAAGGCTGGCCGCTGAGCTGAAGGACAAGAATGCGCTCCTGGAGAAGGTCCTGGAAGAACGCAAGCTGCGTGAAATTTCAGCCCGGCAGCGGCTCAGACTGGTGGAAAGGCTGGCCGCTGAGCTGAAAGACAAGAATGCGGCTCTCGAATGCACGATGCAGGACTTGCGGGAGGAAAAAGACCGTTCGGAACAACTTCTGCTGAATATCCTGCCGCGGGAGATTGCCGCCAGACTGCGCGCGGGGGAATCTGAAATAGCGGATATATTTCCGTCGATCACCGTTTTGTTTGCTGATATCGTCGGCTTTACAGAGCTCACCGAGCGCCTCGGAGCGAAGGAGATCGTGCGTGTACTGGGGGAGATATTTGCAATATTCGATTCCCATCTCGAAACCTGGGGCATTGAGAAAATCAAGACGATCGGCGACGGTTACATGGCGGCAGGCGGACTTTCCGGGGAGGCGCCCGACCATTATCGAAAAACGGCGAATTTTGCGCTCACCATCCGCGACCAGTTCCGCGCCTGGTCCAGTCAGAATGATCTGGGACTGAAACTGAGAATTGGCATGCATGCAGGACTGGCGGTGGCTGGAATCGTAGGCAAGCAACGGTTCTGCTACGATATCTGGGGTGATGTCGTGAATGTGGCCAGCCGTATGGAGACCACCGGTCGACCCGGCGGTATCCATGTTTCAGAGTCCATTTACACGCTGTTGCAGGATTCCTTCGTGTTCGAAGAGGTTGGAGGGGTGCAAATCAAGGGTAAGGGCCTGATGCACACGTGGTTGCTGCACTCGGCGCTGTCCGTCCCGCAACCGGTTGCCATGCAGCCGGCAGAGGTCTGTTGATCGCTTATGATAGAGCTGATTGTCGGAGGCGCTCGCAGCGGCAAGAGCCGCTATGCTCTCGATCATGCAAAAGGCAGTGACGCCAACCTGTGTTTTGTCGCTACGGCACAATCCGGGGAGGCGGCGAATGATCAGGAAATGGCGGCGCGCATACTCAGGCATCAGCGCGAACGAGGACCCGAATGGCAGTTGATTGAGGAGCCATTCAGTCTTTCGGCGCTGACCGGCAGGTTCTCGGAAAAAGACGCGGTAGTCGTTGATTGCCTGACACTCTGGTTAAGCAACTGGCTTTGCCGGCAATCGCCGGCAGGGTGGCAACAGGAAAAAGAGTCGTTTTTGTGCGGCCTGCGGCGCTCGCCGGCAACGTGGTTTCTGGTGTCGGGTGAAACAGGACTGGGCGTTGTCCCGACTTCAAGCCTGGGCAGGCGGTTTGTCGATGAAAGTGGCTGGCTTCACCAGGAGCTTGCGTCTATAGCCGACCGCGTCGTGATGATCCTGTTCGGACTGCCGCAAACCCTCAAGCCACAGTGATCGGCAGGCCGGAGCGAGCGCCATTATTGAAATGACTCCCTGGTATGCGGAGAAAAGCAGGCGCCCGGATGAGAGTATATCCGGACAGGCGGCCGGCCGGCAGTTGACCCTGACCAAGCCTCCCGGTTCGCTGGGGCGACTGGAAACGATTGCGATTCGGCTGGCAGCCATGCAGGGGCGGATTGCGCCGTCCGCGGACCCGGTCGAGATTGCCGTTTTCGCCGCGGACCATGGGGTTGCCAATGAGGGAGTGAGCGCTTTCCCCCAGGCGGTCACCACGGAAATGCTCAGGAATTTCGTCCGCGGCGGGGCTGCAATCAGTGTCATGGCCAGACAGTTGAACGCCGGCCTGACGGTGGTCAACGCCGGTACGCTTAGCGAACAGAAATTCGGTTCTCCCGTGGTGGACCGGCCGATTGGGAAAGGCACGGGAAATATCATGATCGAATCGGCAATGAGCCGGCGGCAGTGTCTGGCGGCGTTGCAGTTGGGGAAAGACATCGCGGCCGGTTTCGGGCGGAGCACGGCTATTGTCATTGGCGGCGACATGGGGATTGCCAATACCACCTCTGCCGCCGCCCTGGCGGTGGCTTACCGGGTTGCAGACGCCGTGCGCCTGGTCGGACCGGGCGCTGGTCTGGATGCCCGCGGGGTGCGCCACAAGCTGTCAGTTGTTGAAAGGGCGGTCGCCAGGGTGGGCGCCCATGACGATGCCCTGGGATTGCTGGCAGAACTGGGAGGGTTTGAAATCGCGGCGCTGACCGGTTATTTCATCCATGCCGCGCAAAGGGGGATAGCGACCCTCGTTGACGGGTTTGTCTCTTCGGCGGCTGCCCTCGCCGCTTGCAAAATCAACCCGTCAGTCAGAGCGTGGATGTTGTTTGCCCACACTTCGGCAGAACCCGGCCATCAGTTCATCCTGCGGGCGCTTGCAGCCGAGCCTTTATTGTCTCTCGGCATGCGCCTCGGAGAGGGCAGCGGAGCGGCCATTGCCGTGCCCCTGCTGCGTTCGGCCTGTGCGCTGCAAAATGAAATGTCAACATTTGCCGAGGCGCAGGTCTCCGGTCGTGAGTAGTCGTATTCAGGTGGACTGTACGCGGATTGACATCCTGCGCCACGGTGAGCATGTACTGGGCGACGCCATTTGCGGGGTGACCGACCCCGAGCTTTCCGCAAGCGGCTGGCAGCAACTGCGCATGCAGACGACGCGGCTTGAGCAGGCCGATTGCGGCTGGGATCTGTGTGTATCCTCCCCCCGCAAAAGATGTGTGTCGTTTGCGCGGGATTTCAGCGAACGCCGCCGGATCGACTGCATTGTTGACGATGGTTTTGCCGAGGTGGATTTCGGCGAATGGGAAACGCTGTCGTTCGCGCAGATCTCGACGAGGTATCCCGGTCAATGGAAATCCTGGATCGGCCAGCCTGACCGGCCTGCGCCCCATGGCGGCGAGGTTTACGCCGATTTTCTGGGGCGCGTGCATCAGGCGTTTGCCCGGCTGACAGAAGCGTATCGGGGGAAGCGGATTGTCCTGTTCGCGCACGGCGGTGTAATCCGCGCTGTACTGCACAGCGTGCTCGACCTGAAACCGGATTCTCTGCGTCGTTTCAACATCCCTTACGCTTGCCACAGCCGGATTCTCGTTTATCATCAGGAAGACCGGCAAAACTGGTATCAGCTTGACAGCCATAATACCCGGTGACGCACATTATCCTGTGAAGGAGAAGCACATGCTGAACGAATTTCTCCAGGCGCTCGGGTTTCTGACCCGCATCCCTCCCGGTCGAAATTTTTCACATCAGTCCGAACTCGCCGGCGCTGCCGTAACGTGGTATGGTTGCACAGGTATGCTTTGCGGGACGGCGCTCGTTGTTTTCGGCGCGGTCTTGCAAGGCTGGATGGCGGTTCCTCCCGAACTTGCGGCCGTACTGACGCTGTTTTTCTGGGTCGGGCTCAGCGGGGCGCTGCATATGGACGGCCTGGCGGATTGTGGCGATGCCTGGGTGGGAGGATTCAACCGACAGCGATTCCTGGAGATCATGAAGGATACACGGTGCGGGGTCGGCGCAATCGTATTCCCCGCTCTGGTTTTGATCATCAAGGCAGTCGCATTGATCGTCCTGTTCAGGCAGGGCGCGTTGCTTGCCGTTCTGTTTTCCCTGGCCATCGCGCGAATAACGTTGTCGATCGCGATCGTCAGATTTCCTTATGTGCGGGAGTCGGGAGCGGGGTCGGCGTTGTCCGCAAGTCTTGATCCGCGCGCTATCCTGTTTACCGGAGTTATGGTTTGTTTGATTCTCGGCGTCATTTCCCTGCCCGCGCTTGTCGTCTCCGTGATCGGCAGCGCTCTTGGATTTGCCCTGGTATGGTGGGCGCTGGGCAGGAAGGCCGGAGGGTTTACCGGAGATATTTATGGCGCCCTCGTGGAAATTTGTGAGGCTGCCGTGCTGGTATCCCTGACAGCATTGCCTGTCAGTCAATAGTGGAGCAAGTTTGTGATGAATAAAGTATTTCCGCGATCCCCGGGAACGGATATTCCGGTGGCAATGACAGGACAGGGCTGCTATCTTACCGATAGCGACGGCAAACAATATCTGGATGGGTCCGGGGGCGCCGCGGTATCCTGCCTCGGTCATGGTGACCGCGAAGTGATCGCAAGAATCAGCGAGCAGATGCAGCAATTAGCCTTTGCGCATACCGCGTTTTTTACCAGTGAACCGGCCGAGGAGCTGGCTGACCTGCTGATTCGCCATGCTCCTGCCGGGCTTGACCGCGTGTACTTTGTGTCGGGTGGTTCCGAAGCGATGGAGGCGGCTATCAAGCTGGCGCGGCAGTATTTTCTGGAAAAGGGGGAAACAGCAAGATATCGGGTGATTTCGCGCCGGCAAAGCTATCATGGCGCGACTCTGGGCGCTTTGGCGGCAGGTGGAAGCAACTGGCGCCGCCAACCGTTCGCGCCGTTGCTTATGGAGACCGGATATATCAGCCCGTGCTATGCCTGGCGCGGGCAGAGAGAGGGGGAGTCGGAGTTCGCTTATGGACAACGGGTAGCGAATCAGCTGGAACATGAAATCCGGTCAGTCGGGACTGAGCGGGTCATGGCGTTTATTGCAGAGACGGTAGTCGGGGCAAGCCTCGGCGCCGTGCCTGCCGTGGACGGCTATTTCAAGCGTATCCGGGAAATATGTGACCGCTATGGCATTTTGTTGATTCTCGACGAGGTCATGTGCGGTATGGGTCGTACCGGTTCGCTGTATGCCTGTGAACAGGAGGGTATCGCGCCGGATATCATGACCATTGCCAAGGGACTTGGCGCGGGGTATCAACCGATTGGCGCGACGCTGTGCAGCCGGGAAATTTACCGGACCATCGAGCGGGGCAGTGGGATCTTCGCGCACGGACACACTTATCTCGGACATCCGGTTGCCTGTTCCGCCGGACTGGCCGTTGTCAATGCCCTGATCGAGCGCAACCTGATCGGGCGTTGCATGGAACAGGGGGCGAAACTGCACGCTGCGCTTGCCACGCGATTTGCATCCCACCCGTATATAGGCGATATCCGCGGCAGGGGGCTGTTTCGCGGACTGGAAATTGTGCGGGATAAATATACCAAGGAACCTTTTGACCCTTGCCTGGGTCTGCACAGGAAGATAAAGAAGGCCGCGTTTGACGCAGGGCTGATCTGCTACCCGATGGGCGGCGCTGTGGACGGTTACAAAGGCGACCATATCCTGCTGGCGCCGCCCTTCATCATCGAAGAGAATCAGATTGATGAACTATGCGAGAAGCTGAACGTTGCCATTAACGCGGCAACCGGATATTCATTATCATTACCCGGACGTCATCCTCACGCGGGATGAAAAAAGTTTACTACTGGCGAGGCAGGAATTATAATTCCTGATTATTATCGGCGAAAATAACCGAGCTCTATAGTCTTTACATTCGTTAATGAAGTGGTGATGTAAGTTGCTGTCGGGGATTTGAATCGTGAGCCATGATGAACAGCGCAGGTACAGGGCGCCATACAGCTTGTCGCAGTTGCCCGGGAACAGGGCGTTCTGTGCGCTAATGCACATTTCTACCCCCCCCCCCCCCCCCCCCCCCCCGAAATTGCGGCGGGCTGAATTGGTGGGTATGTCTGGCAAGGTCGGGCGTCGTCCGGGCGTTGCGCTGGCGGCCTTTCTGTTACTGGCGCTCGCCGCCTTACCGCTCCCCCAGAGCCGCGCGGATAGCCTGATTCTCACCGGCCGCGCCTATGACGGTCATGTGGTTCTCAGTTTTTCCAAGGATTTTCAAGCCTCTGTCGATTACCGGTACAAGGAAAGCGGTAGCGATAAAGGCTACGGCGGCTGGATAGAATGGCCAACAGAGCACCTGGGTGTTTCGAACGGAACTGTCACGGTGTCCGGCCTGAAAAACAACACCGCTTACACTTTCCAGGCCAGAGAGACATTTTCCGTCCATTCCCTTGTCTCCTCCGGGGTGACCCTGACACCGAGCAGACGGGAGGTAACGCTGTCGACATCCAGGTTGACGGTCGCCGAAGGGGGCAGCGCCGCGTATAAGGTGAAACTCACAGAGCAGCCGCGCAGCGATGTGACGGTGACCGTGAGCGTGACCGGCGCCGCGGGCGATGTCACGATATCGGGTTCACCGCTTGTGTTCACGCCGCGCAACTATGCCATGCCGCAGACCGTGACGGTAAGCGCGGCCGCGGACAAGGATGCGCTGCAAGACCCCGATGTGGTCCTTGCCCACCGCGCTACGGGCGGCGGCTATGATGAGACGGTTGTCGACCCGGTGACCGTGACCGTAGCCGAGCAGGCCCTGGCGTCGGTCATTACCCTGTCGACCGCCTCGACCGAGGTCAGCGAAGGAAATTCCGGCAGGAAGAAGGTCGTCGTGAACATCAACCTGACCCCCGACTTTGTCAAGGATAACAAGGCGAAAGAACGGTTCACGAGTATGCTCATTACTGTGGATCCCGGCAGTAAGGCAAGGGTAGCCAGAACCGCCAGTTCTTGCTTCTTTTATGACGATCGTGGTTACCTGTCTTCTCATAGAGCCGATATGTGCTGGGATTCGATCATCAATACTCCCAACATGATTCAAGGCAACGGCCTGAGACCGGATACCAAGACGACCAGTTTCAGCTTCTACATTCTCGGAGATACCCGGCGCGAGGAAAATAAAACCCTGAAGTTCAATGTTCAGCCGCAGATCCGCTTTGTTACCCATGGACCGGCCGAGAGCATTACCATTACGATCGTGGACGACGATGTTCCCCCGGCCACGCCGACGGGGCTCAAGGCCACGCCGGGCGCCGCACAGGTAGCGCTGGTCTGGGATGATTTGAAAAACCCCACGATCACGGCATGGCAGGTACAGCGGAGAGTGGGCACGGAACCCTGGGGCGGCTGGCAGAATATTGCCGGCTCGGGCGCCGCTACCACGAGCCACACGGTGACCGGGCTGATCGGCGAGTCGCCGCTGCATTACACGCTATCTGATCGCGCAGCGAGAACGTATACATTCCGGGTGCGCGCCGTGAATGCCTCCGGCTCCAGCGCCGCTTCTGAAGGAATAACCGCAACGCTATTGCCGCGCCCCGCTATGATGCTCTCGAAGTCCGCGCTGACTCTCGTCGAGGGCGGCAGCGATACGTATACGGTGCAGCCGAATGTGGCTCCCGACGGCGCGGTCACCGTGACCCTGCGCGCCGAGCCCGCGCAAAAAGTCTCCCTGCAGCCGGGCGCGCTGACCTTCACGCCGGCGAACTGGGACGCCGAACAAGTGGTGACGGTAAACGCTCTTGTGGATGAGGATGCCGCGGACAACACGGTCTCGATCACGCATGAGGTGGCGGCGGCCGGCACGAACTATGCGGACGTGAGCGCGCCGCGGCTGCCATTGCGGGTGACCGATAGCACGCCAACCTTGCGGTTGGCGAGCTCTCCCGCGGCGGTGACCGAGGGTGAGGCGATCCGCCTTGTCGTGATATCCGACCGCGCGCTGAACGGCGATCAGGCCGTGAACCTGACCCTCGCGGCGCGCGGCGCCAGCGGATTCGCGGCGGCGGATATCCCCGGCGGCCTCGGCCCGCGCGCCTTCACCGCAGCCTTCGGCGCCGCGGGCGGTACCACGGGGACGGTTGTGATCCCTACCGCGTCCGATGCGGATGTGGAGGGTACGGAGGCCTACTCGATCACGCTGAACGATGCGTCCGGTTATGCGGTCGGTACCGACACCACGGTCGCCGGTACGCTGAAAGACGGCACGCCGTCGACATGGAGCGGCGCGCCGGACGCGCCTGCCGGGCTGGCCGCGGTCGCGGGCAACCGCTCCGCGCGGCTTGAATGGCAGGCGCAGCCCGGGCAGCGTATCATCGCGTGGATTTACCGCTATATCAGCGGACGCACCGAGAAAAGCGTTACCATCGCGGACGCGGACGCCACTTCCGCCCTCGTGACGGGATTGACCAATGGCGCAGCGCACCGCTTTCAGCTCAGGGCGGTCGGAGCGGGAGGTAACAGCGCGTGGTCCGGCGAGGTTGCCGTCACCCCTGTCGCGCGAGCGCCCGCCGCGCCGCGCGGCCTGTCCGTTGCGGCGGGTGATGGCAGGGTCACGCTGGCTTGGGCCAACCCGGGCGATGAGACGATTGGCGGCTGGCAGTTTCGCCATACCGACAGATTGCTCGATTGGCGCGACGCCCCGTGGAGCGATATCGGTGGTTCGGGCAGGGATACAACCCGTCATACGGTGAGCGGCTTGACCAACGGTTTGGCGTATCGTTTTCAGGTGCGCGCGGTGAACGCTGCCGGGGCAGGCGAGTCCTCTCCGGAAATCCGCTCGACGCCCCCCGGCGCGCCGTGCCGGATCGCTGTCCGTAACGCCGTTGCCAGCGGTCCGGGGATAACGTTCGGGCTCAGAATCCCGGCCAACTGCGGGCCGATCTCGGACGTCCGGTATCAGGTCAAGGCTTCCAGCCAGAGCTGGGCGGATGTGGACCAGGAGCGATTGCGCGACCCCGGCTTGCGTTCATTGTCGAACAGTGAATCCGTTGTCACCCCGCCCGCGCTTGCTTTTGCGGCGGTTTCCGGGCGTGGCTTGTACGATGTTCGTGTGTGGGCGCTCTACAAAGACGCCGCGGGGCAGGCATCGACGCCGGCGTCAGTGTGGGTTGGAGCGCCGGACGCTCCGCGCGGATTGAGTGTCTCTCCCGCCAACCGGTCTGTTGTGTTGACGTGGCGGGCGATTCCCGGACAGCGGGTGAGGGCCTGGGAATATCGCTATAAAAGGGACACCGGCGGCTACGGCGATCCGGCGCGGGTCGCCGGCGCCAATGTGACCACGGTCACGATCGCGGGTCTTGACAATGAGGTGCCTTATTCCTTTCAGTTGCGGGCCGTCGGAGAACGTATCGGCGCGTGGTCACGGTCAGTGACCGCGAGCCCGGTGTGGCCGCCGCTGGCCGCCTCCGGTTTGGCGGTCAGCGTGGGAGATGGAGAAGCATTTCTGTCGTGGGATGACGCGCAGGATGAGACGATCAGCAAATGGCAGGTGCAGCGCAAGCAAGGCGGCGGCAGCTATGGAGAGTGGCGCGATATCGCTGACTCCGGCGCCTCCACGACCCGCTACACGGCGACCGGTCTGACCAACGGAACGCTTTACGCGTTCAGGATACGCGCGCGCAATGCAGGGGGTAACGGCGCGCAATCCGCGGAGGTGACGGTAACCCCCGGTCCGCCCTGCAAGATCGGCGCGTCAGTCGAGGCGGTCGACAGCAGAAAACGCCTTTTGATCGGTCTGAACATACCTGCCAACTGCGGCCCGATTACCAATGTCGAGTACCAGAGCAAGAGCCCCGCCGAGAACTGGGGCGAGGTCGCATGGACCCGCATGGGCGCAGACCTGCGCCGCTTTGCCAGCAGCACATCGGTCACCACTCCGCGCGCCCGCGAGGAAGTGGCATTGAGCGGGCGCGGTTATCGCGAGGTTCGTGTGCGCGCGTTCAACGGGCGCATTGCCGGGGCGGTCTCCGATGTGGTACAGACATGGTACGGCGCGCCGGACAGCCCCGGCGGACTGCGTGTTACTCCGGGCAATGGCTCGGTCACCCTCACATGGAATGCGCAGCCCGGACAGGGTATCGTAAGCTGGAAATACCGCTACAAGGCCGGTAGCGGAGAGTACGGAGAGTATTTTACAGTGGCAGGCGGTGAAACGACATCGGTCACGGTCTCCGGGTTCAATGCTCCGCGGCTGCTTACCTTCGAGCTGATAGCCAACCGGCCGTCGGTTTCCAGCGACGGCGCGACCGCATCGGCGTACTCGTTAGGACTGCTTGTACCGGCCAAGCCTGCGGGGCTGGGCTTTACAGCGGGCAATGCACAGGCGAGGCTGTCGTGGAGCGATCTGCGCGATATCAGCGTCAGCAAATGGCAGGTGCAGCAGAATGGCAGCTGGAGCGATATAAAAGACTCCGGCGCCTCCACGACCAGCCACACGGTGACCAGGCTGACCAACGGCCAGGTCTACACGTTCAGGGTGCGCGCCGTGAACAGCGCCGGCACAGGTTCTGTCTCGGACGCGGTGAGCGTCACCCCCGGCGCGGCCCCATGCAAGATTATCGTGGACAGCGCGCAAATCAGCGCAAACACAATTTCTTTCGGATTGCGCATCCCCGCCGGTTGCGGCGCGATCACCGATGTGCAGCGTAAAGTCAAGAGCGCTGCCCGGGGATGGGATGATGTTGCATGGGCCGCGCTCGCTACGGCAGGGTTGCGCCGCTTCGACGACAGCGGTACGCCGACAACCCCGAGCCTGAGGGAGTCGATCACACTGCCGACAGGCGCGAGCGGGCGTTATGACCTCAGGGTGCGCGCGAAGAATGGCGATAACGCCGGCGTCTGGTCCGATGCCGTATCACTGCGCGTCGGCAAGCCCGCGGCGCCGACAGGCCTGAGCGCTACTGTCGGCGAGCGGCAGATAACGCTGTCGTGGAACAGACCGGCAATTAGCTCGATCACCGGGTGGCAGCTGAGCTACGGCAAAGTGGGAGACGAACCGGGCACCTGGAAGAATATCTCCGGTTCGGGCGCCGGTACCACGAGCTACACGGTGACGGGCCTCGACGGCGGCTCCCAATATCGTTTCCGGATTCGCGCCAGAAACGCCCTCGGCGAGGGCGGGATCTCCGCATGGGTGAGCGCAACGCCGGTGGAAAGACTGGCTCCGGTACTGAGCGCCACCGAGGGTAACCGCTATGTGCAGCTCACGTGGACATATGACGGGGTACCGCTCGGCGGCGGTTCGTTTCTATTGCATTGGACGCGCCCCGGTTTGGGGTACTGGGTTCCCAGGTGGATTCCGGGGCACGCAAGCGCCAGAAGCTGGAGAATGAACCCTCTGTTAAATGACAGGACATATAGCGCGCGGATTTCAGGCTGGCGACAAGGCCGGCAAGTGGCTCCGTGGTCCAATGTGGTCAAAGCAACGCCGCATGCGCCGCTTGCCAAGCCTGCCAATGTCAGCGCTACGGCGGGCAACGGCTCGGTGACGCTGTCGTGGAATGACGCGAACAACGCCGTGATCAGCGGTTGGGAATATCGGCAGAAACCGGCTGGCGGCAATTACGGCGACGACTGGATAGCGATGACCGGTTCCACGGCATCCACGACCCGCTATACGGTTTTCAAGGACCTTGTCCCCGGTACCGCGTATACCTTCCAGGCGCGCGCGGTGACCCCGAACTACAACGGCGCGGTCTCGGATGAGGTGACGGCCACTCCCCTGCCGCCTTGCCGAATCGCAACGAGGAACGCGCGCGGCGCCGGCGCCGCCATTGCCTTCAGCCTGACGATTCCCGCCAACTGTGGCCCGATCACGAGCGTCCAGTATCAGGCCAGCGCCGCCGGATCGGACTGGAACGATGTGGAGCCGGTGGTGACCACCGCCCAGGGTCTGCGCAGCTTTGCCAACAGTAATACGGAAATTACCCCGCAGTCCGAAGAACGGGTGGCGCTGCGCGGTGTGCGCGGGCAATGGCAGATACGGGCGCGGGCGCTCAATGGAACCGCTACAGGCGCGCAATCCGAGGTTGCCAACGTGTGGGTCGGCGCGCCGGACGCTCCGGCCGGACTGACCGCTACGGCCGGCGTCCGTTCGGTTACGCTTGCGTGGGACGCGCAGCCCGATCAGGAGATTCTGTCATGGGAATACCGTTACAAGAGCGGCTCTGCCGGCGCATACGGCGTTCCGGCGCGCGTCGCGGCAGCGGCGACAATGGTCTCTGTCACCGGTCTTGACGCCGGCATCGCTCATACGTTCCAGCTGCGGGCGGTAGCTTCCATGGAAGGCGCGTGGTCGAATGCGGTGGCAGCGCAGCCGCTGGAGTCGGCGAGCGAACCCGGCAAACCGGCAAGTCTCACCGCCGCGGCGGGAGATCGTTCGGTAACTCTGGCATGGGAGAAGGCGGCGGACGCGAGCATCCTGAAATGGCAGTTGCAACAGAAACGCGGCGGCGCGAACTACGGCGAGTGGAGCGATATTGACGGTTCCGATGCCGCCACGGCGCGCCATACGGTCGCCGGCTTGCGTAACGGGCTTACCTATACCTTCCGTATTCGCGCCGTGAATGCGCAAGGCGCCGGCGTGGCCTCGGACGAGGCGAGCGGCGCGCCGGCGCTGCCGCAACCTCCGGCAAAGCCGCTCGGCGTCACGCTCGGGACGGGCAGCGGGCAGGTGAGTTTGACGTGGACAAACCCGCGGGACGACAGCATCGTACAGTGGCAATATCAGCACAAGGAGGGGAGCGGCAATTACGGAGAGTGGCAGCCCGTCACCGGCTCGAACGCGGATACCGCGAGTTTGACCATTACCGGTTTGAAGAACGCGACCGTGCATGCTTTTCGACTGCGCGCGGTGAATGGGCAGGGTACCGGCGCGCTCTCGGATGAGGTGACTACGAAACCGCCGGCGCCGGTCAAATTCCGGCTTGAGCCCGGCGACGCGCAGGTGAAACTGCTGTGGGACGGTCCGCGCGACGGCAGAATCAGCCGCTGGCAATACCAGTACAAGGAGGACGGGGGGGATTATATTTCATGGACGAATATCCAGGGATCGGATGCAAGTACCACGAGCAAGGTCGTGAGCGGGCTCGCCAACGATAAAATCCGGTTTTTCAAGCTGCGCGCGGCCAATGATTTCGGTGGCGGCACAGAATCAAAAGAGGTTCGCGTCAGCCTGTACCGGACTCCCTGCAAACTCGGACTTGCGGTAAACCGCAATACACGTTTGAGAAGCGGGCTAAGAGATACGGGACTCCGCCCGACCATTCCGGCTAACTGCGGCAACATTACAGAGGTTCAGTACAAGGTAAAAACCGCGCAGCAGGGCTGGGACGATGTGAATTGGGCGACTGTGGCATGGAGTGTTACTTCCCCGATCCGTGGTTCTGCCGGCATCCCCAATTCGGCGAGCGCGCGGACGGGCCTGAGCGAGGTCCTGAGATTACACCCCGATGTGTCGGATTATCGTGTGCGCGCGCGAAGTGGCGATATGTTCGGCGCGGTCACCGACTACTTGTTCGTGTTGCCCGTCGCGCGTACGCAGCCACCTGCCGGAGTGCGGGCGGAATCCTTACCCCTACGAGTGGTTCTGTATTGGGATCCCCCGGCCGCCGGTGAGGATTTCGCCGGTGTTTTGATTCACTATAAAATCGGTGTTTTTGACGCCAGCGCCGCGGCCGACAGTCCGAGTTGCTCACAATGCGCGTATGCAGCGCGCAAGGTTGTATTGGACAGAACAGGAAATTTCCATTCTCTTCCAAGTTTGCAAGCCGGCGTGAAATACAGTTTCCGTCTGGCATTCGTGTCTTCCACGGGAGCGCTCAGCGCGTTCAGCGAACCGGTATCGGCTACGCCGTTGCCTGCATTGATCAATGTGAGACGCCTGTCAGGCTTTGCCGGCGACCGACAGGCGTGGCTTGTCTGGAGCAGTAACGCTGATCCCAAGACCAAATGGCAGATGCAGCGCAAGGCCGGCGCCGGCAACTATGGCGACTGGGTCGACATTCCCGACTCGGATTCCACGAGCAGGGGGCATACGGTGATCGGCCTTGTCAACGGAACGGAGTATGCTTTTCGGGTGCGGGGGGTGAACCTGCGCGGCCCTGGCCCGCCCTCTCAGGAAGCGCGGATAACACCGAAGCAATCCCCGTGCCGCATTGCTACGGGGGGTGTAAGCGGTGGCGTCGCGCATATTGCATTTGGTTTGATTGTGCCGGCGCGCTGTGGCGCGATCACCCATGTTGAATATCAGGTCAAGTCGTCGTCTGTGGAGTGGACGCGGGTGAGCTGGGTGGCGGTCAGTGATAGCGCCCTGCGCCGCTTTTCCGACCGTTCCACTGTACAGCGTTCCACGGTCAGCGAGCGCGTCAGTTTGCCATCGGCACGGGGTCGTTACGACATTCGCGCGCGCGCGTTCAACGGTCGGGTTGCGGGGGTGGCTTCTGTGCCGGTGTCGGTATGGGTTGGGGCGCCGGATACTCCGAGCGGGCTGGCTGCGGTTGCTGCGGATCGCTCGGTACAGTTGACCTGGAATGCGCAGTCGGGTCAGCCGGTAGCCGGTTGGGCGTACCGTTACAAGGTTGCTTCCGGGCAATACGGCGCTCCGGTCGAGGTGGGCGGCGGCGATACCACGAAGGTGATTGTGCCGGGTCTTCAGAACGGTCAGTTGCACACATTTCAGTTGCGCGCGCAAGGCTTTGGTGAAAGCGGCTGGTCGACTGCGGTAGAGGTGACGCCGAATCCGGTGGTTCCGGCCAGGCCTGAGGGTTTGTTCGCGCGTATCAACAGCGCCGGCAAGCTGGCTCTGTCGTGGATCAAACCGCAGGATGCCTCGATCACGCACTGGCAGGTGAGAAGCCGGGTAGTGGGTAGCGCGGATGTCTCCCCGTGGGGTCGGATGACGGCGGTGAGTGAGCGGAACGGGATACTCTCGTGGGCCTCGAGCGTCACTTCCCTGGCGCCCGGCACAATCCTGGGGCTTGCGCTGCGCGCTGTCAACGCCACGGGAGCCGGCGAGTCTTCCGAGGCAATTTTTACGCAGCCCGCGCAAGTATCGCCGGGGGTTTTGCTGGGCGCGTCTTCGCTGTTGCTTGAGGCCGGGGATTCGGCCAGTTATGCGGTCGTGCTGAAAACGAGGCCCGCCGGTGATGTGCGTGTGGCGGTGGCCAGTAGCGACGATGCGGTGGGCGTATCGCCGGCTGTTGTGACCTTTACGCAAACGGACTGGGGCGTCCCGCAGAAAGTGACGGTCACCGCCTCGGGGCGGCCGGCGGTCGGTGAGGTGTTTGCGCTTGCCACGGTTTCACACGAGGTATCCGGCTACGGCGCGGTGAGCGATGGGGGTTCGGTGACCGTGCGCGTTCTGTATGAGGAAATTGACAAGCCGGCGAAGCCGGGCGGTCTGCGGGCCACGGCCGGCGATGGTCAGGTGACCCTGAACTGGGAGAATGCGGACGATGAGACGGTCAACGCATGGCAGGTGCAATACAAAAAAGGAGGCGGCGCATACGGCCGCTGGCTCAATATTCCAGGCTCGGGTGAGCGGACGACCTCGCATACGGTGACGGGCCTTGACAACCTGGCTATTTACAGGTTCCGTGTGCGTGCGCTCAATATCGCCGGTAACAGCCCACCCTCATCGGAGGCCCCCGCTACGCCACGGGGAATTCCCGCTACGCCGAGCGATTTCACGGTGGTGAAAGGCGACGGCGAGGCAACACTCTCGTGGCGGGTATCCTCGAATGCCCAGATAAGTGGATGGGAGCTACAGGTCAAGGAAGGGGATGGCAATTTTGGCGCATGGGACAACATTGACGGCGCGGGCAAAACTGCCACGAGACATACGGTGAGCGACCTTGTCAATGGAACGGCATATACGTTCCGGGTGCGGGCGGTGAATGAAATTTTCAATGGCGCCGCGTCCGCGGATGTGCGTGTTGTTCTTGACGTCCCCCCGTGCCGCATTGCTACGGGGGGTGTAAGCGGTGGCGTCGCGCATATTGCATTTGGTTTGATTGTGCCGGCGCGCTGTGGCGCGATCACCCATGTTGAATATCAGGTCAAGTCGTCGTCTGTGGAGTGGACGCGGGTGAGCTGGGTGGCGGTCAGTGATAGCGCCCTGCGCCGCTTTTCCGACCGTTCCACTGTACAGCGTTCCACGGTCAGCGAGCGCGTCAGTTTGCCATCGGCACGGGGTCGTTACGACATTCGCGCGCGCGCGTTCAACGGTCGGGTTGCGGGGGTGGCTTCTGTGCCGGTGTCGGTATGGGTTGGGGCGCCGGATACTCCGAGCGGGCTGGCTGCGGTTGCTGCGGATCGCTCGGTACAGTTGACCTGGAATGCGCAGTCGGGTCAGCCGGTAGCCGGTTGGGCGTACCGTTACAAGGTTGCTTCCGGGCAATACGGCGCTCCGGTCGAGGTGGGCGGCGGCGATACCACGAAGGTGATTGTGCCGGGTCTTCAGAACGGTCAGTTGCACACATTTCAGTTGCGCGCGCAAGGCTTTGGTGAAAGCGGCTGGTCGACTGCGGTAGAGGTGACGCCGAATCCGGTGGTTCCGGCCAGGCCTGAGGGTTTGTTCGCGCGTATCAACAGCGCCGGCAAGCTGGCTCTGTCGTGGATCAAACCGCAGGATGCCTCGATCACGCACTGGCAGGTGAGAAGCCGGGTAGTGGGTAGCGCGGATGTCTCCCCGTGGGGTCGGATGACGGCGGTGAGTGAGCGGAACGGGATACTCTCGTGGGCCTCGAGCGTCACTTCCCTGGCGCCCGGCACAATCCTGGGGCTTGCGCTGCGCGCTGTCAACGCCACGGGAGCCGGCGAGTCTTCCGAGGCAATTTTTACGCAGCCCGCGCAAGTATCGCCGGGGGTTTTGCTGGGCGCGTCTTCGCTGTTGCTTGAGGCCGGGGATTCGGCCAGTTATGCGGTCGTGCTGAAAACGAGGCCCGCCGGTGATGTGCGTGTGGCGGTGGCCAGTAGCGACGATGCGGTGGGCGTATCGCCGGCTGTTGTGACCTTTACGCAAACGGACTGGGGCGTCCCGCAGAAAGTGACGGTCACCGCCTCGGGGCGGCCGGCGGTCGGTGAGGTGTTTGCGCTTGCCACGGTTTCACACGAGGTATCCGGCTACGGCGCGGTGAGCGATGGGGGTTCGGTGACCGTGCGCGTTCTGTATGAGGAAATTGACAAGCCGGCGAAGCCGGGCGGTCTGCGGGCCACGGCCGGCGATGGTCAGGTGATCCTGAACTGGGAGAATGCGGACGATGAGACGGTCAACGCATGGCAGGTGCAATACAAAAAAGGAGGCGGCGCATACGGCCGCTGGCTCAATATTCCAGGCTCGGGTGAGCGGACGACCTCGCATACGGTGACGGGCCTTGACAACCTGGCTATTTACAGGTTCCGTGTGCGTGCGCTCAATATCGCCGGTAACAGCCCACCCTCATCGGAGGCCCCCGCTACGCCACGGGCGCCGCTTTGCAAGATCGGGGCAAGGGATTTTACCGGCAACGATGTTTCATTCTCCCTGAGCATCCCGGCTGATTGCGGCGCCATTGCCAATGTACAGCGCAAGATCAAGTCGGCGGCGCAAGGCTGGGACGATGTGCAATGGAAGCCTCTGACAAATATGCAACTGCGCAGTTTTCCGAACAGCAATACGGTGACCAGTCCGAGCGCTCGTGAGGTGGTCTCTTCCCTGTCGCTAACGGGCCGTATCCAGCTTCTTCTGCGGGCCCTTGATTCCAGTGAACATCCGGGGCCCGAGTCCGATCCGGTCAGCGCCTGGATCGGGGCGCCGGATACACCGCGCGGACTGGTTGCCGTGGGCGCGGGGAACGCGGCCACGCTGCGATGGAATGCCCAGCCGGAGCAGGAGATCAGCGGCTGGCAGTATCGCTACAAGTCTGGCGACGGTGAGTACGGTTCGCCCGTGGCGGTTGCCGGCGAAAGCGCTGTGAGCGTTGTTATCAAGGGGCTGGCGCATGGCGTGGAGCATGCCTTCCAGTTGCGCGCCGTGGGGCATGCCGCCAGCGCCTGGACGAGCGCGGTGACAGCCACGCCGACGCTGTCGCGGCCTGCCGCAGTGACCAGCCTGAGCGCAAAAGCCGGGCACGAGGAAGCCATACTCACGTGGGACGATGCGGGGAATGATTCGATCAGTAAATGGCAGGTACAGTGGAAGGCGGACGACGGAAATTACGGCGGTTGGGACAATATCGACGACTCGGAGGCATCCACAACTCGCCACATCGTGGGCAGTCTGAGCGCCGGAACTGTCTATACCTTCCGTATCCGCGCCGTCAATGCGAGCGGTTTTGGCGACCCTTCCAATACCGCCGCGATCACTGCGTTGCGCCTGCCTTGCAGGATTGTAGTCCGCGACGCGGCGGGAGCCAGCTCCGCTGTCCGCTTCAGTTTGACCATTCCCGCCAGTTGTGGCGCGATTGATAGTGTGCAATATCAGATCAGGGCGGCCGGCGAGGAGCAGGAGAATAACGATTGGCAGCCAATCCGTGAGCCGGGCCTGAATCGTTTTGCCGATTCGCCCACCGCGCTCCAGCCTGCGGGCAGCGTGCGTGTTACGCTCGCAGCGCGCGCGCGCGGGCGGTACGAGATTCGCGCGCGGGCGCTGACCGGGGAAAACGCGGGGGTGCCCTCGCCGGCGGTCTCGGTGTGGGTCGGCGCGCCGGACGCTCCGGTGGTCACTGCCATGCCGGACAACGGATTCGTGGTATTGAGCTGGGGCGCTCAACCCGGTCAGGCTGTCTCACGCTGGGAGTACCGCTTAAGGGCGCGTTTTGGCGGGTATGGCGACCCAGTCGCCATTGACGGCGCATCTGTCACATCCGTGCAGGTAGACGGATTGGTCAACGGCGAACCGCATACGTTCCAGGTGCGGGCTGTGGGTATTGCCACGGGGGACTGGTCAGCGCCCGTACCCGCAACCCCCGCGTTGCTCGTACCGGCGCAGCCGATCGGCCTTGTCGCGACAATATCCGCAGCGCAGGAAGTAACCCTTGGCTGGAGGAAAGCGGCGGACAGCAGTATCGAATCCTGGCAAATCCAGCGCAAGGAGGGTGAGGGCGACTGGGGTGAATGGACCAGTATCGCCGATTCCGATCGTACCACAAGCGCCCATGTCGTGACCGGTCTGACCAACCATACGCTCTACGCATTCCGGATTCGCGCGGTGAACGCCGCGGGCGCGGGCGCGTCTTCCAGCGCGGCGCTCGCGTCTCCCGGCGCGCCCTGCCGCATTGTGGCAAGGGATGTCGCCGGCAAATATGCGGGGGGCGAGTTCGGCTTGCAGATTCCCGCCAACTGTGGGCGCATCGACAATGTCGAGTTCAAGGTCAAAAGCGCGGATCAGGAGTGGCAGGAGGTTGCGTGGACCCGGCTGTCCAATAGCGCCCTGCGAGTTTTTGCCAACAGTAGCAACGCGCTCACACCGTCCGCCCGCGAAACATTCGCGCTGCCCGGGGCTCGGGGGCGCATGGCTGTGCGCGTGCGCGCGCTCAATGGCGAATTGGCAGGCGCCGATTCCGAGCCGCAGTCGTTCTGGGTCGGCGCCCCGCAAATACCGGACGGTCTGGTTGCAGCGCCCGGAGACAAGCAGATTACGTTGACCTGGGGCGCGCAGCCGGATCAGGATATCGTGGCATGGAAATACCGTTACAAGACTGCCACGGGAGCGTGGAGCGCCCCGCTGGTCGTGCGCGGCGGTGAAACGCTTGCGGCCACGGTATACGGATTGGTCAACCGGACGAAATACACATTCCAGCTGCAGGCCGCAGGTCATAGCGAGAGCGGCTGGTCGGCGGCGGTGGACATGACCCCTTTTCCACCGCCGGCCGCCGCGACCGGTTTTTCCGCCGTTGCCGGCGTTCTGCAAGTGGTACTGTCGTGGGCCAGGCTGCCGGATGCCACCATTGAAAAATGGCAGGTTCAACGCAAGCGGGAAGATGATGCCGACTGGGGCGAATGGACGGATATTCCCGATTCGGGAGCGGACTCTGTGGGGCACACGGTAACGACCGGCCTTGCCGATGAGACGACCTACGCCTTTCGCGTGCGCGCCGTGAATCGTGTCGCCCCCGGCATGCCGTCGAAAGAGGTCAAGGCGACCACGATCTTGCCGCCGTTGCCCGTCAAGCCCACGGGGTTCAAGGCCGCGGCCGGGAACGAAGAGGTCAGGCTGTCGTGGGATGACCCGCAAGACGCCACGATCACGATGTGGCAGGTGCAGCAGCGGGTTGATACAGAGGAATACGACGGGAATTGGCAGAACATTACGGGTTCCGGCGCGAGCTCGACAAGTCACACTGTAACGGATTTGACCAACGGTACGACTTATGCGTTCAAGGTGCGCGCCGTGAATCGTGTCGGTGTGAGCGTTGACTCGGACGAGAAGAGCGCTGCGCCGGCCGCGGTACCGTGCAAGATTACCCTTGGCGAGGCTCGCGGCGGCGCCATCCGCGGCGGCAGCATGCAGGGCGTTCTGTCATGGACCATTGCAGCCGACTGCGGGGCCATTACCGCGGTCGAGTTACAGGCCAGGCAGGCCGGGCAAAGCTGGAGCGGGGCGGCGTGGAGCGGCGCGATTGCCGGTATTACCGCTGCCGCAGACAGCGGCAGCCCGACTGTTGTTGCCAACAGGGCTTTCACGCTTGGCGACCTGGTCGAGGCTGATGACCGCGGCGCGTGGGATATCCGTATCCGCGCGCGTAACAGCGCCGGCGCCGGTGAGGAATCCGATGCGGCGCGTATTTGGGTTGGCAATCCGGACGCTCCTGGCGGATTGCAGGCGACTGCCGGCGACGGGCAGGTGACGCTGCAATGGAATGCGCAACCGAATCAGCAGATTTCTTCGTGGCAGTATCAGTACAAATCCGGGGTTGACGGATACGGTAGCGGGGCGGAGGATTTTCACACCGTTGACGGGGCGGCGGCGACCGCTGTTGTGGAGGGTCTTGTCAACGGTACGCAGTACACGTTCCGCCTGCGCGCCGGAGGCGGCGCATCTTCCTTGAACCCGTCGTGGGGTTCCTGGTCGCAGGAGGTTCTGTCCACGCCGCTGGCGGCGCCCGTCAAGCCGGCCGGTTTCACGGCCACGGCGGGCGACCGGCAGGTAACACTGGCATGGACATCCCCGCAGGATGCCAGCATTATTCGATGGCAGGTGCAGCGCAAGGACGGCGCCGGGGATTATGGCGAATGGGATAACATAGACGACGCCTCTGCAACGAGCCATACGGTGACGAAACTGGTCAACGGCGTGGTCTACTCTTTCCGTATCCGGGCGGTCAATGCGGTCGCCAACGGCGCTCTTTCCGATGCGCAGACCGCGACTCCATTTCCTCCTCCGGACAAACCCGCGGGTTTCGCGGGCGCGGCGGGAGACGGGGAGGCGGCCCTCACGTGGAGCGATCCGGGGAACGCCTCGATCACCCACTGGCAGATACAGCAGAAGGAAGGCGCCGGCGGCTACGGCGCATGGGGCAATATTAGCGGATCCGACGCTTCCACGACCCGCCATACGGTGACGAACCTGAAGAACGATACTGTCTACGGGTTCAGGGTCAGGGCCATGAATGGCGCCGGCGCCGGCGCTATCTCGGACGAAGAGACTGTCACTCCCACAGCGCGCCCCTGCAAGATCACGCTGGAGGAAGCCCTTGGCGACCGTATCCACAACGGGCAGATGGCAGGGAAGTTGTCGTGGAGCATTGCGCCCGACTGCCGGGCCATCAGCGCGGTCGAGTTTCAGGCGAAACAGATTGGCGAGGACTGGAGTGAAGCGGCGTGGAGCGCCGGGATTGCCGATACCGCCGCCACGAACAGCAGCAGTGTGACCCGTGTTGCCGACAAGGCTTTCAGTCTCGACAGACTGGTCGAGGCCACGCACCGCGGGGCGTGGGACATCCGTATCCGCGCGCGCAACAGCGCCGGCGCCGGTGAGGCGTCCGATGCGGCGCGTATCTGGGTTGGCAATCCGGACACCCCTGGTGGATTGCGGGCGATTGCCGGAGACGGGCAGGTGACGCTGCAATGGAACGCGCAAACCGGGCAACAGATTTCTCATTGGCAGTATCAGTACAAGACAACGGGCGAGTATGATGACATCAGCCAGATCGAAGACGATGATACGACTTCTGCTGTAGTCGCGGGGCTGACTAACAGTAGCGTTTACACGTTCCGCATAAGGGCGATAGGCGGCGCATCCGGCAGCGCCCGGGGGGCGTGGTCGGCGGATGTTACGGCGACGCCAAAAGCAGCGCCCGTGGCGGCGCCGGGCAAGCCTGCCGATTTCAGCGCCGTGGCCGGCGACCGCCGGGTCAAACTCTCGTGGAGCGACCCGCAGAATGATTCGATCAGCAAATGGCAGATACAACAGAAAGTCGGTACGGGGAGCTATGCGGGATGGGCAGATATTGATGGCTCGAACGCGGCCACGACCGCTCATACGGTGTTGAATGTCAACAATGCGGTGCGCTACGCATTCAGGATACGCGCGGTGAATGCGGTCGGATTCGGGGGCGTTTCGGACGAAGCGGTTGTTACCCCGGGCCCGCCCTGCAAGATCGCGGTGACGGACTTGTTAACGACTGAAGTGGCGCTGGCCATCCCCGCCAACTGCGGCCCGATTACGAGTTTTGATCGACAGGCCAAAAAGATTGACGAGGACTGGGACGATGTGACGTGGAGTGCGCTTGCCCCCAACGCCCCGACCCGTCTTGCCAACCGCGATAGTGCATCCACAGCGACCGAAGCCGACGGCTTCCGTCTTCTGTCCTCGGCGCGCGGCGGTTACCACTACCGCGTGCGCGCGCGCAACGAGGAGGCGATCGGGGAACCGTCCGATGCTCTGTCGCTGTGGCTCGGCCCGCCGAATGCCCCGAGTGGGTTAAGCGCGACTTTCGGCGACCGTTCAGTGACCCTGGAATGGGACTCCCAGCCGCGCCAGGGGATCACCTCGTGGAGCTATCGTTACAAGGTCGGGGAAGGCAATTATATCTCCCCCGTTGCCGTTTCCGGGGCAAGTACGACAAGTGTCACTGTGGACAACCTGCAGGCCGGTCAGATTCATACTTTCCAGGTGCGCGCCAGGCCGGGTGGCGCGTGGAGCGAGTTAGTGGTAACGCCTGTAGCGTTGCCGGCGGCTGCGGACGGACTGACTGTCACAGCGGGAAATGCACAGGCAGTGTTGTCCTGGAGCGATGCGAACGACGCCACGATCAGCAAATGGCAGGTCTGGCAGAAGCAGGCTGGCGCGAAAAGCGGCGCATGGAAAGATATAACCGGCTCCGGCGCCTCCACGACCCGCCACACAGTGACGAACCTCATCAATGGAACGGCATACGCTTTCAGGATACGCGCGGTGAACGCCGCGGGGCATGGCGCGGATTCCGCGCAGGTAACGGTCACACCGTATGCGGCTCCGTGCAAGATCGGGGCATCCGTCGAAGTTGTCACCACTGCGGTTGACGTTCGGACACGTTCGTCGGGTATTTCCATCGGCCTCGACATACCGGCGAATTGTGGTCCGATTGCCAGTGTTCAATACCAGTTGAGCACCGGCAATCTGCCATGGGAATTATTGCCCTGGAATTCATTGAGCGGCGCGGGCGGCGGCCCGGTCAAGTTTGTCAACAGCGCCTCGCCGACTACCGCCAGCGTTCGCGGTGTATTACAGATTCGTTCCACCAGTCCGCAGCAGGGCCGTATCCGTGTGCGGGCGCAAAACGCAGCCGTTTTCGCGACGCCTTCCGATGAGGTGAGTTTCTGGATCGGCGCGCCGAGCCGGCCGGCCGGACTGACGGCTGTTCCCGGCCCGGGAGCGGTCACACTGAACTGGAACAAGCAACCCGGTCAGGACGTTGTCGGCTGGAGATACCGGTACAAGACCGCTTCCGGGGCATACGGCGCCGCGGTCACCGTTGACGGCGGCGAAACGACATCGACCACGGTTACCGGACTGACCGCCGGCGCGGTCCATACATTCGAGCTCAGGGCGTACAGACGTTCGGTGGCGGGCGAGCCCGCGCGGGTAACGACCACGCCATTGCCAGCCCCCAGGCCTGCCAAACCGGGTGGATTGAGTTTTGCCGCCGGTGATGAACAGGTCACTCTCTCATGGAACGATGCCGCGGATGACAGCATCTCCGCATGGCAGGTTCAGCGCAAGGAGGGCGCCGGTGAATACGGCGAATGGGACAACATCGACGACTCCGGCGCTTCCACGACCCGCCACACGGTGACGAAACTGACCAACGGAACCGCTTACACCTTCAGGATACGCGCGCTGAACAGCGCTGGCGGCGGCGCTGTGTCCGATGAGGTGACCGCTACTCCGGGCGTGGCTCCGTGCCGCATCGCTGTGCGCAATGCGCAGCTTTCCGGAAGAGATCTCTCTTTCGGTCTGACTATCCCTGCCAACTGCGGCTTGATCACGGCTGTTGAGCGCAAGGTCAAGAGCGCCGGACAGGGCTGGAATGAAGTCGAGTGGGCCCCGCTTGGTAATGCCTCTCTTGGAAAGTTTGCAAACAGTAATACGCCAACGACTCCCGCCGGCGTGGAATCTTTCCGATTTTCCGGTGACGCGCGCGGTCAGTATGACCTCAGTGTACGGGCGCTGAGCGGCGACTTTGAGGGCGATCAGTCCGATGCGGTATCGGTATGGGTCGGGAAACCGCAGATCCCGAGCGGGCTGACTGCGGCTGCGGGCGTCAATTCCGTGACACTGGCATGGCAGGCGCATGCCGGTCAGGGTATCAGCGGATGGCTCTATCGCTACAAGGTTGCCGGCGGAGAATATGGACGCCCCGTTTCTCTCCCCGGTGAGCGTACAACGACTGCCACGATTGACGGGCTGACTGCCGGTCGGCTGTATACCTTCCAAATCAGGGCTGCTGGCGCCCCGAATTTCTTCGGCGACTGGTCTGCGGAGGCAGATGCGACGCCGCTGTCTCCGCCTCCTGCGGCGCCCGCGAGTCTGACCGCGATACCGGGCGAGCGGCAGGTGGCGCTTTCCTGGAAGAATGCCGGCAGTTCCGGGATCAGCAAATGGCAGGCGCGCTATACGGACAGCCGTATTTCCTGGAGAGGCGCCGGCTGGCAAGACATTGACGGCTCGGACGAAAATACGAACAGTCATGTGATCACAGACCTGAATAATGGCACGCAGTACCGTTTCCAGGTGCGGGCGGTCAGCAACGGTGGGGCAGGCGCCGCCTCGCAGGTCGTGAAGGCCGCGCCCAACACCCCGCCGTGCGGGATCTCTGCGCGCAATGTGGTTGCCGCCGGTGAGCGAATCGCTATCCTGTTCGGTCTGCGCGTTCCTGCAAACTGTGGCCTCATTACGAATGTTCAGTATCAGGTCAAGACCAGCGCGCAAGGCTGGAGTGACGCGCAATGGACGCCGGTGCGTAATCGGCTGTTGCAACGTTTTGCGGACAGTGACTCTGTTACCGCCCCGGCCGTCTGGGAATCCGTTGCGCTCGCGGCCCGCGGCGAGTACGACCTGCGGGTGCGGGCGCTTAACGGCATGGCGCCGGGAACGGCTTCCTTGCCGGTTACGGTGACGCTCGGGGCGCCACAAGCGCCGGCCGGCCTCGTTGCCGCGCCGCGGCATGAATCGGTCACACTGAGTTGGGATGATCAGCCCGGTCAGGGTATCACGGGCTGGGATTATCGCTACAAGAGCGGTGACGGTGAATATGGCTCCCCGGTTGCCGTGGCGGGCGGCAGCGCGACCACAGTCACCGTCCCGGGGCTCGTCAACGGTACGGAGTATACCTTTCAGCTGCGTGCCGTGGGGTTTGTGGAAAGCGTCTGGTCGGCGGAAGTGAAACAGACGGCGAAAGCTGAAATTTCAGCGCCGGAGTCCGTCTCGGTAACGGAGGGCGACGCCAGTATCCGCATTACCGTGACCACGTCGCAAAAGTTTGGGGCTAATACGCGGTTCGAGCTTGTCTTCCTGGACAAGGAAGCGACCGGTCATACCGATCCCGCGCAAGGCGACTATGATAAAGATGCCCAGACTGCGGTCGAATTCGGGTCTGAGCATATCTCGCGAGACATCGTCATTCCAATTACCGATGACAGTCTGGTCGAGGGCGCCGAGACCTTCGTGGTGTTCATTAACCCGTCGGCGCCGCTGGATGACGCCTTCATGATGGGAAATAACCAGGTCACGGTAACCATCAGGGACAACGACTATCCTGCCCCAGCCAGGCCGACCGCTCTTGCCGCCGCCGCCGCAAAAGGTACGGTGACGCTGGAGTGGACTGCGCCGGACGATGACTCGATCACCGGCTGGGAATATCGCTTCAGGCTGCATGGCCTGACACACTGGAACCCGACCGCGGCATTGAATGCGGCGCAGAGCGGAGCACAATCTGTTGCAATCGGTAACAGCGATTCGTCGACGAGAAGCCATACGGTAAGCGTGGATTATCTGCATGGTCTGATTTACGAATATCAGGTGCGTTCGGTAAACAACGGCGGGGTCAGCCCGTGGTCGGCTGCGGCCAGGGTTACGATTGTCAACGCGGACAGGCCCGCGCTGGAGCTCAGTCGAACCTCGGTTGATGTCGTGCAGGGCAAGAGCGCGACGTGGACTGTGAAACCGGCGGTTGCGGGTACGGTGGCGCTTGTCAGCAGCGATACCGCGATCGCTTCAATTGAGCCTGCGTCTTTGATATTCACGACAGTCAACCGGGAAAGCGCGCAGACGGTGACGGTCACCGGCGTTGCCGCCGGCAACGCGGATATCGGACACGCATTCACGTGGGAGGGCGCCACGACTGTGAGCGCGCCGGACGCGGCAGAGGTGGAGGTGGGCGTTGCCTTGCCGCGTCCGGCGCTTTCGCTTGATACCGCGCCGATCACGGTAGAGGAAGGAGGAGTCATCGTCGTTCGGGTCTATTCCGATATCGCGGTGACCGGTTCATTGCAACTTGCCCTGAGGTTGACGGGAGACGTATCCGCTTCCGACCTGTCGACCGATCTGGCGCAGACACTGGCAACCACGGACTTTGCCGGAGGCAGGACAGCAACGCTCACGATCGCGACCGCGGACGATCGACTTGATGAGCGTGACGAGAGCTTCACGCTCACACTGAACAGCGGCGCCGATTACGACACGGCAACCGATATAACCGTCTCCGGCAAGATCACGGATAATGACGACTCACCGGTACTGGCGGCATTGGACGAGGTTACGCTCAGGCTCGGTCAGGCGGTGGATGTCACGGCCGTGGCGGTCGATGCCGATACTGACGCAGCCGCGATTACGTACACATGGGTGCAGAGCGGCGGGCCGGACTTGCCGCGCGGCATTGATCTGACGAAGGCGCGGTTGAATTTTACGCCGGCGGCTACGGGCGTCTACACAATGACCGTGATTGCCAACGATGGCGATGGCAACACGGGCGCGCGCAGCCTGAAAATCACGGTGAACGCCGCGGCTACCGTATCGGCGCCGCGGCTGAAGCGCACCGTGCTTGAGGATGAAGTCAATGCGGTCATCACAGTGACGGCGGAAGAGGCGTTCGGCGAGGAGGTGACTCTGGGGGTTGGTTACAGCGGCACGGCCACCGGGGCGCCGAATGCGGCCGACGGCGACTATGACAACAGCGCCGTGACTGCCGTCTTGTTCAGCGCCAGCGAGACCACGAAGGACATCGTGATACCGATTACCGATGATACGCTGGAAGAGCCTGCCGAGACGATTATCGTGACCATCAGCGCTGTATCGGGTCTGCCTGCCGGTTTCGCGCTGGGCAATGCCACGGCTACGATAACGATCGCGGACAACGATACGCCCGGGGTCACCGCGCGCCCGGCTGCGCTGACCGTGATTGAGGAGGGCAGCGCCAGCTACCGGGTGAGGTTGAACCGGCAACCTGCGGGCGAAGTGACGGTCAACCCGTTGAGCGGTGACACGGATGTGGCAACGGTGTCGGGCGCGCTGACTTTCACTCCGCGTAACTGGAACGAGGAGCAGAGGATAACGGTGACCGCGGTTGCTGACGCCGATGCGCTCGACGAAGAAGTGACGATCGGACATGTGGTCGGCGGCGCCGACTACGCCAGTTTGACAGCGCCTCCTGGCGTGACGGTGACGGTAACTGATGACGACGTGGCCGGGGTAACGGTGGCGCCAACCATGCTGACGCTTGACGAAGGCGGTACCGGTCGCTACACGGTGAAATTGAATACATTGCCGGGCGCCAATGTCACCGTCACGCCGTCCAGCGCCGAGCCTGCCGTGGCAACGGTATCGGGCGCCCTGACCTTTACTCCGCGTAACTGGAATGAGGCGCAGAACGTCACGGTGACAAGTATCGCGGATGAAGATACGGACGATAATCGTGTCGTGGTGAGCCACACAACGGCCAGTACCGACAACGGCTACGCATCTTCGCTGTCCATCGACAAGGTCGCCGTATCGGTGGACGATACTACGCCGACCCTGCAATTGCTGAGCGATCCGGCTACGGTAGCCGAGGGAGAGAGCATCACTCTGACGGTTACCTCGGACCGCGCGCTGAGCGGATCACTGAGGGTGAATCTGACGTTGGCGGACCGCGGGCAAAGCGGATTTACCGGGGCGGACATTGATGGGGGTCTGGGTCCGCGCACGTTGCTCGCGGATTTTGGCGCGACCGCCGGTATGACCGGGACGGTATCCATCCGCACCCGCCTCGACAGCACGTGGCGCAGATCCGAGGAGGGAACGGAAACCTACACAATCACGCTGAACGATGGCCCCGGCTATGCGGTTGGCGCAAGTACAACGGCGGATGGAACGCTGAACAATAAGAAATCAAACAACGGGGCGCTCCCGGGCAGTGCGACAGGTCTCACCACCACGGCGGGCGACGGCGCGGTGACGGTTTCCTGGGAAGATGCGGGTGACGCCAGTATCCACTACTGGCAGATGGCGTGGAGCGCCGGCGCCAGCGCCGGCAGCCGCTATAGGGATATACCGGGTTCCACCCTGAGTACCACGAGCCATAGGGTGACGGGTCTGACCAATGGTACGGCTTACACGTTCAGGATCCGCGGGGTGAATGATGTCGGCGCCGGAACGCCTTCGGCTGAAGTTACCGCTACTCCCGGTCCGGTTCCCTGCCGCATTGCAATCCGCAGACCCTGGTTGTCCCTGGATTTGTATAACAAAGTTTCCCTGTATCTGCGCATTCCGGCCAACTGCGGCGCTATCACCCGTTTCGAGCAGCAGGTCAAGACGGATGATCAGACATGGGCTGAGGTCAAATGGACCGGCCTGACGACAGAGTCGTGGGTGAACCTGGGCAACTTTGCCAACAGTAATTCCGTCCAGGAACCGAGCGGCCCAATATCTGTTGTCTTGCCGCAGGGAGGGCGCGACGGCTTGCGTAATTTCAGGGTGCGCGCGGTGCGCGGCGAGGTCGCGGGACCTGCGTCTGTCGCCGAGACTTTCTGGCTGGGCTTTCGCCCCAAGCCGACCGGACTGAAAGCGATTGCCGGGGACCGGCGGGTAAAACTCGTCTGGGATAAACCCGATGCCGCCTACGGTATCGTTGGCTGGCTGGGACGCCTTTATGAGAGCGGAAGCAGTCGCAACAAGGATTTCACGACGTACAAATTGAACAATCAGGCAACTTTGTTACAGCCTGAATTGTTGCTTTCCGACCTGACCAATGGCACGGAATATACATTTGAACTGCAAGCGCATAGCACGGGAAATCTGGGCGCCAGTTCAATAGTAACAGTGGCGGCGACGCCGATAGCGAGACCCAGAGAACCCGCGGGTCTGAGCGTCAAGGCAGGTGACCGCAAAGCCGCGCTGTCCTGGAACGATCCGGGTAATTCCACGATCACGAAGTGGCAGGTGCAGCACAAGGCCGGCGCCGGCAAATACGGGGCGTGGAACGATATTGAGAACTCTGCGGCGAGCACGACGAAGCACACGGTATCGGATCTGACCAATGGTATCAGCCACTTCTTCCGGATTCGCGCGGTGAACGATGTCGGGAACGGTGACCCCTCCAGCGAGATTGCCGTGATTCCCGGTCCACCCTGCAAAATAACGGTAAGGGACGGCACGGGCGCGGAAATCGTGGTGGGCAACCTTTCCTTTGGCAATTTCAGTCTGACCATACCGGCGAATTGCGGGCCGGTCACCAATACGCAATACAAGATCAGGAAGGCCGCCCAGGATTGGGACGAGGTCGAGTGGAGACAGATCACGAATTCGGGTTTGCGCAGCTTTGCCAACAGTGGTACGGCTGCGCAGCCGGCTGGCAGCGAGGCGGGCCTGATTAGAGACGCACAGCCCGGTTGGTATTATGTCATTGCGCGCGCGTTTAACGAAGAGATTCCCGGCCCGGCGTCCGCCCCTGTCGATATCTGGGTGGGCGCCCCGGAAAAACCGGGCGGCCTGACCATTACGCCCGGGGATAGCATGTTGACCCTGAAGTGGGCGGCGCAGCCCGGCAAAAGGATTACAGGGTGGCGGTACCATTACAAGACCGGCGAGGATGAATACGGCGAACCCGTGGATGTGTCCGGCGGCGACACGACAATGGCGGTTGTTACCGGGCTCATGAACGAAAGCGTTTACACATTCCGGGTGCAGGCCAACGGTTGGGGACGCAGCGCATGGTCCGAACCGGTGACGGCAACCCCGGCGGCGCCGTTACCCGCGAAACCCGCAAAACCCGCAAAACCCGCAAATGTAACCGTGGTGGCAAACGATACCGAGGTCACGCTCTCCTGGAATGGCGCGAACGACCCCTCCATTCGCGCATGGCAGATACAGCAAAAGATCGGTTCCGGGAATTACGGCCAGTGGGCCGATATTACCGGGCTCGGCGCCGGCGGCACGCGCTACACGGTGACCGGGTTGCTCAATGGTATAGAGTACGGGTTCAGGATTCGTGCGCGCAACAGCGCCGGCGCCGGCGCCGCCTCTGACGAGGTGACAGCAATACCGATGAAGTCGCGAGGGGTGAACGTGGCGCCGGTGGCGCTGACGGTGAGCGAGGGTGGAACCGGTATTTATACGGTGACCCTGAACACGAAGCCTGCGGGGAATGTGACTGTGACGGTGGGCGGAGCCACGGGCGACGTAACGGCATCGCCATTGACGCTGACATTTATGGAAACGGACTGGAATGTCCCGCAGGTGGTGACGGTGCGCGCGGCGCAGGACGAAGACGCGATCGCGGATGAGGTGACATTGACCCATCGCGTAACGGGCGGTGGCTACGCCGGGGCAGCCGTGTCGAATGTCGTCGTCCGCGTGCTGGAGGATGACGCCATTGGGCTGATCCTGACGCCAAAGGCTATGTCGGTGACCGAAGGCGGCTCCGGCAGCTATACGATCGCGCTGAAAACCAGGCCTGCCGGGGATGTGGTCGTGACGGCGGTGTCGGATTTCGAGGCTTCGTTGCGTATAGCAGCAGGTATACCGATGACCTTCACCACCGACAACTGGCATGACGAACAGACGGTTACCGTGACGGCTGAAGAGGATGCGGATTTGCTCACTGACCGGGATATAACCGTGGCTCACCAAGCCAAAGGCGGTGGTTATGATTCACGGTCTCTTGGCACGGTTGTGATCAGTGTGGTTGAGGACGACGTACCCGGAGTGACCGTTACGCCAAATATATTATCTGTGCCCGAGGGCGGTTCCGGTACCTACACGGTGACGCTCAGCAGGGCGCCTGAGGATGATGTGACGGTTACCGTTTCGGGGGGGTCGGGGGATGTGACGGTGAGCGGCTCGCCGCTTGTGTTCACATCCGCAGACTGGAACAAGGCGCAGACGGTTACGGTGTCGGCGGCTCATGACGCAGACGCCGATACAGACGCTGCGGTAACGCTGACGCACAGCGCCAAGGGCGGCGGCTACGATTCCGTGACGATCGCTCCGGTCGTTATCAATGTGACAGAGGATGATGACAACCGCGGGGTAACCTTGAACGAAGCGTCACTCAGGTTAGCCGAAGGGGGCAGCGCCGCGTACACGGTTGTGCTGGACAGCGCACCGTCGGATGATGTGGTCGTTAGCGTGGGCGGCGTTGCAGGCGATGTGACTGTGTCGGGCGCTCCGTTGACGTTCACATCCACGAACTGGGACAAGCCGCAGACGATTACGGTGTCGGCGGCTCATGATGCGGATGCGAAGACAGACCCTGCTGTGACGCTGACGCATAGCGCCGCGGGCGGCGGCTACGAATATGTGAGTATTGATTCAGTGCTCGTGATCGTGACGGATGACGATGAGGACGGGGTGACAGTTTCGAGGTCGTCGCTGAGCATCGCCGAGGGCGCGAGCGGCAGCTACACGGTGAAATTGAACACCGATCCGGTGGACGATGTGAGCGTGGTTGTGGGTGGATTTTCCGGTGATGTGACTGTCTCGGGCGTTCCGTTGACGTTCACATCCACGAACTGGGACAAGGCGCAGACGGTGACCGTGCTGGCGGCGCGCGACGAAGACACGGATACGGATGCCGATGTGATCCTGACCCACCAGGCGAGCGGTGGTGATTACGAACTGGTTCAGATTGCGGCGGTGACGGTATCGGTGACCGAAAACACGCCGTTCCTGCAACTTCTGACCGACCCGGATACGGTAACCGAGGGTACGGAGATTCGCCTGGTGGTTACCTCGGACCGGGCGCTGACCGGCACGTTGCCGGTCAGCCTGACGCTGGGCGATCGCGGCCCAAGCGGTTTTTCGGCTGCGGATATTACGGGTTCCCTCGGGCCGCGCGACTTCGATGCGGTTTTCGGCAATTCTGCGACCACAAGGGGGATAGTGACCATTGCGACCAGTACCGATGCGGATACGGGGGGCGCCGAGACCTACCGCATCACGCTGAATGACGGCCCCGGCTATGCGCTGGGCGATGATGTCACGGCCGACGGTACGCTGAACGAAGGCACGGTCGCGGTAAGGTTGTCGCAGTCGGCCCTGACCGTGGCGGAGGGTGGCAGTGGCAGTTACACCGTGACGCTGAATAGTCGGCCATCCGCGGACGTCACGATTACCGTGAGCGGGGCCTCGGGCGATGTTACGGTCAGCGGCTCGCCGCTCGAGTTTGCGCTCGCCGACTGGAACAAGCCGCAGACGATTATGGTGTCGGCGGCTCAGGATGCGGACGCGAGGACAGACCCTGCTGTGACGCTGACGCACAGCGCTGCGGGCGGCGGTTACGCATCGGCGGCGATTGCCGATGTTACGGTTACGGTGACAGAGGACGATCCGCCCGTGAAACCGGAAAATCTGGACGCCGAAGCGGGCGACACGCAGGTAACGCTCTCCTGGGACAATGCGAACAATCCGGACATCAGCAAATGGCAGGTGCGGCAAAAGACGGGGACAGGGAGCTACACAGACTGGGAGGATATTACAGGCTCGGGCGCGGCTACGACAGGTCACACGGTGACGGGCCTTGCCAACGGCACGGTCTATGCCTTCCGGGTGCGCGCCGTGAGCGACAATGGCAACGGGGCAGCTTCGGACGAAGCCGTTGCGATACTGGCGGGCAAGGTGATCGCTCTCTCCACGGCCAGTTCCAGGATTACGGAAGGACATTCCGGCAAGACGGACGTCACCGTTACGGTCACGCTTGGCGAGGCGGCGCCGGCCGCCGCCTCGGGTGTGCCGGGAGGGTTGTCTGTCGCGCTCGCGGTCGCCGCCGGATCAACGGCGACCGCGAACACGGCGAACCCCGCGGTTTCCTGTACATCGCCGGCCCCGGCGGGCGCCGATATATGCTGGCCGGCGTCCACACAGGTCTCAATCGGAGCAGGCCAGCAGACGGGTACATTCACGATCGGTATTCTGGGTGACAGAATCGCCGAGCGGGATGAGACCATTGTACTAACAGCGGATGCGCAAGGCTGGGCTGGGGGCGAGGTCACCCTGACCATCGTCAACGACGATCTGCCGCCTGCCGCGCCGACCGGATTCAGCGCGACGGCGGGCGATCGGCAGGTCGCGCTGTCGTGGGATGACGCCCGGGACGCCACTATCACGAAGTGGCAATATCAGCAGAAGACGGGCGCCGGGAGCTACGGGGGTTGGCAGAACATTAGCGGTTCCGCGGCGTCCACCACGAGCCATACGGTGACGGGCCTTGTCAATGGCACGGTCTACGCCTTCCGGGTGCGCGCGGTCAATCCGGTCGGCGACGGGGATGAATCGGGCGAGGAGACGGCGGCTCCGATGGCGCGCCCCGCAGCGCCGACCGGATTCAGCGCGACGGCGGGCGATCGGCAGGTCGCGCTGTCGTGGGATGATGCCCGGGACGCCACTATCACGAAGTGGCAATATCAGCAGAAGACGGGTACGGGGAGCTACGGGGGTTGGCAGAACATTAGCGGTTCCGCGGCGTCCACCACGAGCCATACGGTGACGGGCCTTGTGAATGGCACGGTCTACGCCTTCCGGGTGCGCGCGGTCAATCCATTCGGCGACGGGGATGAATCGGGTGAGGAGGCGGCAACGCCATTCCTAATGGCGCCCTGCAAGATCGGAATTGAAGAAGCTAAAGGTCTGCTGAGTGAGCCAGGAACAGGACTGGTATCCTTCAAACTGACCATTCCGGCCAACTGCGGGCGCATCACCGGGTTTCAGGCGAAATACAAAACTCCCGGCCAGCAATGGAGCGCCGTAAACTGGAAGGATCTCGTTCTCCTTGAGGGCAGATCATTATCATACGATAGCGCCAGTCAGGCGCAGACTACGTCCCGGCTTGGTATTCAGCTTTCCGATCTCGGGAGAGACGCGCGAGGGGAACGGAATGTGCGCGTGCGCGCGCTCAATGGCAGTCTTGATGGGGCGGAATCCGACCCGGCCTCGGTGTGGATGGGCAAGGCGGACGCCCCGACCGGACTGCAGGCGATAGCGGGCAACCGTTCGGTCACCCTGAAATGGAGCGCCCAGGCCGGGCAGGGGATTGGTAGTTGGCAATACCAGTACAAGTCGGGTAGAGGTGGTTATGGCGACCCTGGGAGGGTGGCAGGTGCAAGCTCTACGAGTGTCGTAATCACGGGCCTCGACAACGGCGTGCAATATACATTCCGGTTGCGGGCCATAAATGGTATTTCTGAATCGGTTATTCCTATCGAGGTTGCGAGCGACTGGTCGGCAGAGGTTACTGCGACACCCTCCCTGATGGCCACGGTATCGGCGCCGGAGACGTTGGCGGTGACTGAAGGAACGGACAGCGATGCCACGGTGACGATCACCGCGGGCGAGGCGTTCGGTGAGGAAGTCACGTTCAATGTGACCTATGGCGGTACGGCGAGCGGCGCGGCCGATCCGGCCAATGGCGACTATGACAATGACGCGGTGACCTCGGTGACCTTTGGCGCCAGTGAAACCACGAAGGATATCGTGATTCCGTTGACCGATGACGATAAGGATGAGGACACGGAGACGATTGTGGTGACCATCACGCCGGCCGCCTTGCCGGGCGGCTTTACGCTGGGCAACGCGGTGACCACGGTAACCATTGCCGATGATGACGCTTCGCCGGTATTGACTGAGATTGACAATGTCACGCTCAGGCTCGGTCAGGCGGTGGATATTACCGCGTCGGCTACGGACGCCGATGACGATACGATCGCTTATGCGTGGACGCGCAAGGCCGGGGAGACGGAGCCTGCGCTGCCGCAGGGTACCGTGTTCAATGAGGCGCAGCTTGCGTTCACGCCGCCCGCGGCCGGTACGTACACGATGACGGTGACCGCCAGTGACGGCAACGGCAATACGGAAAGCGAGGACGTGACCATTACGGTGAGCGCGAAGGCGCAGGTAGCGGTTCCGCCGACGCTCAGGGTGAACGAGAGCGCGACTAGCGCAGTGATCCCGTTCACCACGGAGGAGGCATTCAATCAGGCGGTGACGTTCAACATAACCTATGGGGGCAAGGCAACGGGGGGCAGCGCCCCGGTCGCCGGCGAACACGACTACGATAACGATGCAGTGACAGTAGTGACGTTCGACAGGACAGAGGTAACGAAGAATATCACCATTCCACTGACCGATGACGAACTGGATGAGGTCGACGAGGATATCAAGGTGACGTTTCTGGCAGCCTCGGCGTTACCGGCGGGCTTCGTTCTCGGGCAGGCCGTGAGTACGGTAACCATTATCGACAATGACAACACGCCGACGCTGTCGATTGCGGCGCCTGATGCGGTGACCGAGGGCGACAGCGGCGCGAAGAACATGGACTTCACGGTGACCCTGTCGGCGGCCAGTGGTCAGGTGGTGACGGTCGACTATGCGCTGGACGAGGCCTCGACAGCGACTTCGGGCAGCGACCACGAAGCGTTGGCGGACGGCGTGTTGACGTTTGCGGCGGGTCAGACGGAGAAGACGGTGCGCGTGGTCGTCAACGGCGATGAGCTGGATGAGGGCGATGAGACGGTCGTGGTCAAGTTGACGAACGCGGAAAACGCCGTGCTCGCCACGGCCACGGCCACGGCCACGGCTACGGCTACGGCTACGATTACCGATGATGACGCCTCGCCGATGCTGGAGGCGCTTGCGGCGCAGACAGTCAAGGTCGGTCAGATAGTGAGTATCAGGGCCCGTGCAACGGATGGAGACAATGACAAGTTGAGTTATACGTGGATGCTTCAGGAGGACGATAGCGCGCCAGCTATTCCGGGGACAACCTTGCTGTCCGCGGCACAACTGGTCTTCACGCCGACAACGGTCGGTAAATACCCGTTCACGGTGACGGCCGATGACGGCAACGGCAACACGGCCAGCGAGGATGTAGTGATTACGGTTGAGCCTGCGGACACGGTTAGTGTGCCGGCGGCGTTAACGGTAGCCGAGGATGCCGGTATTGCCACGGTGACGGTGACGGTGGAGTCGGCGTTTGGCAAGCCGTTGGTGTTCGAGGTGACCTATGGCAAAACCACCGTGACTACGGATGTGGACGCGATCGGAGCGAGCGTCCCGGCCAACGGCGACTATGACAATGATGAGGTGATTTTGCTGAAGTTTGGCGCCAGCGAGACTACGAAGGACATTGTGATTCCGATCACCGACGATACACTGGATGAGCCGGACGAGACGTTCACGGTGGGCATTGCCGTGGCTGACGGCGGCATTCTGCCGGCGGGGTATGTGCTCGGTAATGACGAGACCACGGTGACCATTACCGATGATGACACGGCCGAGAAGGCCTGGACGTTGACGGTGGATCCGGCGTCTGTGACCGAGGACAGCGGCACGTCGACGGTTACCGTGACGGCCACGCGTAAAGGTACGGTCATGGCGGCTTCTGACACGGAGATTACGGTTTCGGTGGGCGGCGGCACGGCCGCGTCGGGTACGGACTACACGGCGGTTAATGACCTCACCATTAGCGTGCCGGCGGGTCAACCGAGCGCTGTGGGTACGTTCGATCTGACAGTGACTGATGACGATCAGGATGAAGTGGATGAGACGATTGAGGTGAGCGGGGCGCTTCAGGGGCATGACATTACATCGGCCACGCTGACCATTAGCGATGATGACGCCTCGCCGGTGCTTGAGGAGATTGACGATGTCACGGTGCGCCTCGGTCGGGCGGTGAATATTACCGCATCGGCTACGGATGCCGATAACGATACGGTGAGCTATGTGTGGAGGCGCAAGGCGGGCGAGGCGACGCCGGCGCTGCCGCAGGGTACGAAGCTTGATCAGGCGCGGCTCGCCTTTACGCCGCCAGCGGCCGGTACGTACACGATGACGGTGACCGCCAGTGACGGCAACGGCAATACGGACCGCGAAAAGGTCACTATTACGGTGAGCGAGGCGGCTACGGTGAGTGTGCCAGAGGCGCTAACGGTTGCCGAGAACGCCGGCAATGCGGTGGTGACGATCACCGCGCAGGAGGCGTTTGGCGAGGCGGTGACGTTCAATGTGAGCTACGCGGCCGGTACGGCGAGCGGCGCCTCCGATCCGGCCAACGGCGACTATGACAACGACGCGGTGACCGCGGTGACTTTCGGCGTTTCGGATACCGAGAAAAATATCGTGATCCCGATTAGCGATGACGATACCGATGAGGTCAACGAGACGTTCACGGTGACCATCGCCCCGGCCGCCGCCTTGCCGGCCGGCTTTACGCTGGGCAATGCGCAGACCATGGTGACCATTGCCGATAACGATCGGATACGACTGGATATTGCCGATGTGTCGGGCAGTGAGAGTGGTGATCTGCAATTTACAGTGAGCGCGAGTTCGGCGCCGGCGGCGGACGTGACCTTCCGTTACACGGTGACGGCGGAGAGTGGCGATACGGCGACAGAGGGCGCTGACTTCACTGCGGTGAAGACGGCGCGGACGGCGACGATTGCGGCGAAGGCGACCCGTACCACGATTACGGTGGCGGTGACCGATGACGCGATAGATGAGGAAGACGAAGAGACGTTCACGGTGACATTGTCGCAGCCATCGGTCGCGGCGGTGATTGGAGACGGGGTAGCGCGGGGAGTAATTGAGGATAATGACGAACAGCCGACGTTGCGGATTGTGGGTACATCGCAAACGGACGACACCGAAACCCTGGTTGACGAGGGGGATACGGGTGAGCGTACTGCGATGGAGTTCCGGGTTATTCTGAGTGAGACCAGTGGTCGCGCGGTATCGGTGGATTATCAGGTCGAGGACGGTACGGCGACTTCGGGTGAGGACTATACCCTGTCCGGCGGTACGCTGACCTTTGCCGCGGGCGTTAGTGGCAGCGCGTTGACGCAGACTATCCGGGGTACGGTAATCGGCGATGATCTGGATGAGGACAATGAGGTGCTGACCGTCAGTCTGTCCGGGCTGGTCAATGCGCAGCCTTATGGCGGGGAGAGTGCAGGGAACTCCAAAAACCCGTTGGGCGGGTTTTCGGGTCAGCAGGGTCCGGGTAGCGAACCACCGGTCGTCGGTCCGGGTACTAATCCGCCAGGGTTCAAGGCTACCCTGAACCAGCAGGCGTTCGGGCGTATTATAGATGACGATTTCTCGCCGGTACTTGCGGCGATTGACGATGTGAGCTTGCGGCTCGGTCAGGCGGTGGATATTACGGCGACGGCTACGGACGCCGATAACGATACGATCACCTATGCGTGGACGCGCAAGGCGAGTGAGACCACGCCGGCGGTGCCGCAGGGCACCGATCTTGGAAAGGCTCAGCTTGCCTTCACGCCGCCCGCGGTGGGTACCTACACGTTCACGGTGACGGCCGGTGACGGCAACGGCAATACGGACAGCGAAGAGGTCACCGTTACGGTGAGCGCGGCGGCGCGGGTATCGGTTCCCGCGACGCTAACGGTTGCCGAGAGCGCCGGCAATGCCACGGTGAGGATCACCACGGGCGCGGCCTTCGGCAAGGAAGTGACCTTCAATGTCAGCTACGGCGGCGCGGCGACCGGCGCTCCTGACCCGGCCAACGGCGACTATGACAATGACGCGGTGACCTCGGTGACCTTCGGCGATTCGGATACCACGAAGGACATCGTGATTCCGCTTGGCGATGACGATAGCGATGAGGGTAACGAGACGTTCACGGTGACCATCGCGCCCGCGGCGGCCTTGCCGGCCGGCTTTACGCTGGGCAATGCCACGACCACGGTGACCATTACCGATGACGATTTCTCGCCGGTACTTGCGGCGATTGACGATGTGAGCTTGCGGCTCGGTCAGGCGGTGGATATTACGGCGACGGCTACGGACGCCGATAACGATACGATCACCTATGCGTGGACGCGCAAGGCGAGTGAGACCACGCCGGCGGTGCCGCAGGGCACCGATCTTGGAAAGGCTCAGCTTGCCTTCACGCCGCCCGCGGTGGGTACCTACACGTTCACGGTGACGGCCGGTGACGGCAACGGCAATACGGACAGCGAAGAGGTCACCGTTACGGTGAGCGCGGCGGCGCGGGTATCGGTTCCCGCGACGCTAACGGTTGCCGAGAGCGCCGGCAATGCCACGGTGAGGATCACCACGGGCGCGGCCTTCGGCAAGGAAGTGACCTTCAATGTCAGCTACGGCGGCGCGGCGACCGGCGCTCCTGACCCGGCCAACGGCGACTATGACAATGACGCGGTGACCTCGGTGACCTTCGGCGATTCGGATACCACGAAGGACATCGTGATTCCGCTTGGCGATGACGATAGCGATGAGGGTAACGAGACGTTCACGGTGACCATCGCGCCCGCGGCGGCCTTGCCGGCCGGCTTTACGCTGGGCAATGCCACGACCACGGTGACCATTACCGATGACGATTTCTCGCCGGTACTTGCGGCGATTGACGATGTGAGCTTGCGGCTCGGTCAGGCGGTGGATATTACGGCGACGGCTACGGACGCCGATAACGATACGATCACCTATGCGTGGACGCGCAAGGCGAGTGAGACCACGCCGGCGGTGCCGCAGGGCACCGATCTTGGAAAGGCTCAGCTTGCCTTCACGCCGCCCGCGGTGGGTACCTACACGTTCACGGTGACGGCCGGTGACGGCAACGGCAATACGGACAGCGAAGAGGTCACCGTTACGGTGAGCGCGGCGGCGCGGGTATCGGTTCCCGCGACGCTAACGGTTGCCGAGAGCGCCGGCAATGCCACGGTGAGGATCACCACGGGCGCGGCCTTCGGCAAGGAAGTGACCTTCAATGTCAGCTACGGCGGCGCGGCGACCGGCGCTCCTGACCCGGCCAACGGCGACTATGACAATGACGCGGTGACCTCGGTGACCTTCGGCGATTCGGATACCACGAAGGACATCGTGATTCCGCTTGGCGATGACGATAGCGATGAGGGTAACGAGACGTTCACGGTGACCATCGCGCCCGCGGCGGCCTTGCCGGCCGGCTTTACGCTGGGCAATGCCACGACCACGGTGACCATTACCGATGACGATTTCTCGCCGGTACTTGCGGCGATTGACGATGTGAGCTTGCGGCTCGGTCAGGCGGTGGATATTACGGCGACGGCTACGGACGCCGATAACGATACGATCACCTATGCGTGGACGCGCAAGGCGAGTGAGACCACGCCGGCGGTGCCGCAGGGCACCGATCTTGGAAAGGCTCAGCTTGCCTTCACGCCGCCCGCGGTGGGTACCTACACGTTCACGGTGACGGCCGGTGACGGCAACGGCAATACGGACAGCGAAGAGGTCACCGTTACGGTGAGCGCGGCGGCGCGGGTATCGGTTCCCGCGACGCTAACGGTTGCCGAGAGCGCCGGCAATGCCACGGTGAGGATCACCACGGGCGCGGCCTTCGGCAAGGAAGTGACCTTCAATGTCAGCTACGGCGGCGCGGCGACCGGCGCTCCTGACCCGGCCAACGGCGACTATGACAATGACGCGGTGACCTCGGTGACCTTCGGCGATTCGGATACCACGAAGGACATCGTGATTCCGCTTGGCGATGACGATAGCGATGAGGGTAACGAGACGTTCACGGTGACCATCGCGCCCGCGGCGGCCTTGCCGGCCGGCTTTACGCTGGGCAATGCCACGACCACGGTGACCATTACCGATGACGATTTCTCGCCGGTACTTGCGGCGATTGACGATGTGAGCTTGCGGCTCGGTCAGGCGGTGGATATTACGGCGACGGCTACGGACGCCGATAACGATACGATCACCTATGCGTGGACGCGCAAGGCGAGTGAGACCACGCCGGCGGTGCCGCAGGGCACCGATCTTGGAAAGGCTCAGCTTGCCTTCACGCCGCCCGCGGTGGGTACCTACACGTTCACGGTGACGGCCGGTGACGGCAACGGCAATACGGACAGCGAAGAGGTCACCGTTACGGTGAGCGCGGCGGCGCGGGTATCGGTTCCCGCGACGCTAACGGTTGCCGAGAGCGCCGGCAATGCCACGGTGAGGATCACCACGGGCGCGGCCTTCGGCAAGGAAGTGACCTTCAATGTCAGCTACGGCGGCGCGGCGACCGGCGCTCCTGACCCGGCCAACGGCGACTATGACAATGACGCGGTGACCTCGGTGACCTTCGGCGATTCGGATACCACGAAGGACATCGTGATTCCGCTTGGCGATGACGATAGCGATGAGGGTAACGAGACGTTCACGGTGACCATCGCGCCCGCGGCGGCCTTGCCGGCCGGCTTTACGCTGGGCAATGCCACGACCACGGTGACCATTACCGATGACGATTTCTCGCCGGTACTTGCGGCGATTGACGATGTGAGCTTGCGGCTCGGTCAGGCGGTGGATATTACGGCGACGGCTACGGACGCCGATAACGATACGATCACCTATGCGTGGACGCGCAAGGCGAGTGAGACCACGCCGGCGGTGCCGCAGGGCACCGATCTTGGAAAGGCTCAGCTTGCCTTCACGCCGCCCGCGGTGGGTACCTACACGTTCACGGTGACGGCCGGTGACGGCAACGGCAATACGGACAGCGAAGAGGTCACCGTTACGGTGAGCGCGGCGGCGCGGGTATCGGTTCCCGCGACGCTAACGGTTGCCGAGAGCGCCGGCAATGCCACGGTGAGGATCACCACGGGCGCGGCCTTCGGCAAGGAAGTGACCTTCAATGTCAGCTACGGCGGCGCGGCGACCGGCGCTCCTGACCCGGCCAACGGCGACTATGACAATGACGCGGTGACCTCGGTGACCTTCGGCGATTCGGATACCACGAAGGACATCGTGATTCCGCTTGGCGATGACGATAGCGATGAGGGTAACGAGACGTTCACGGTGACCATCGCGCCCGCGGCGGCCTTGCCGGCCGGCTTTACGCTGGGCAATGCCACGACCACGGTGACCATTACCGATGACGATTTCTCGCCGGTACTTGCGGCGATTGACGATGTGAGCTTGCGGCTCGGTCAGGCGGTGGATATTACGGCGACGGCTACGGACGCCGATAACGATACGATCACCTATGCGTGGACGCGCAAGGCGAGTGAGACCACGCCGGCGGTGCCGCAGGGCACCGATCTTGGAAAGGCTCAGCTTGCCTTCACGCCGCCCGCGGTGGGTACCTACACGTTCACGGTGACGGCCAGTGACGGCAACGGCAATACGGACAGCGAAGAGGTCACCGTTACGGTGAGCGCGGCGGCGCGGGTATCGGTTCCCGCGACGCTAACGGTTGCCGAGAGCGCCGGCAATGCCACGGTGAGGATCACCACGGGCGCGGCCTTCGGCAAGGAAGTGACCTTCAATGTCAGCTACGGCGGCGCGGCGACCGGCGCTCCTGACCCGGCCAACGGCGACTATGACAATGACGCGGTGACCTCGGTGACCTTCGGCGATTCGGATACCACGAAGGACATCGTGATTCCGCTTGGCGATGACGATAGCGATGAGGGTAACGAGACGTTCACGGTGACCATCGCGCCCGCGGCGGCCTTGCCGGCCGGCTTTACGCTGGGCAATGCCACGACCACGGTGACCATTACCGATGACGATTTCTCGCCGGTACTTGCGGCGATTGACGATGTGAGCTTGCGGCTCGGTCAGGCGGTGGATATTACGGCGACGGCTACGGACGCCGATAACGATACGATCACCTATGCGTGGACGCGCAAGGCGAGTGAGACCACGCCGGCGGTGCCGCAGGGCACCGATCTTGGAAAGGCTCAGCTTGCCTTCACGCCGCCCGCGGTGGGTACCTACACGTTCACGGTGACGGCCGGTGACGGCAACGGCAATACGGACAGCGAAGAGGTCACCGTTACGGTGAGCGCGGCGGCGCGGGTATCGGTTCCCGCGACGCTAACGGTTGCCGAGAGCGCCGGCAATGCCACGGTGAGGATCACCACGGGCGCGGCCTTCGGCAAGGAAGTGACCTTCAATGTCAGCTACGGCGGCGCGGCGACCGGCGCTCCTGACCCGGCCAACGGCGACTATGACAATGACGCGGTGACCTCGGTGACCTTCGGCGATTCGGATACCACGAAGGACATCGTGATTCCGCTTGGCGATGACGATAGCGATGAGGGTAACGAGACGTTCACGGTGACCATCGCGCCCGCGGCGGCCTTGCCGGCCGGCTTTACGCTGGGCAATGCCACGACCACGGTGACCATTACCGATGACGATTTCTCGCCGGTACTTGCGGCGATTGACGATGTGAGCTTGCGGCTCGGTCAGGCGGTGGATATTACGGCGACGGCTACGGACGCCGATAACGATACGATCACCTATGCGTGGACGCGCAAGGCGAGTGAGACCACGCCGGCGGTGCCGCAGGGCACCGATCTTGGAAAGGCTCAGCTTGCCTTCACGCCGCCCGCGGTGGGTACCTACACGTTCACGGTGACGGCCGGTGACGGCAACGGCAATACGGACAGCGAAGAGGTCACCGTTACGGTGAGCGCGGCGGCGCGGGTATCGGTTCCCGCGACGCTAACGGTTGCCGAGAGCGCCGGCAATGCCACGGTGAGGATCACCACGGGCGCGGCCTTCGGCAAGGAAGTGACCTTCAATGTCAGCTACGGCGGCGCGGCGACCGGCGCTCCTGACCCGGCCAACGGCGACTATGACAATGACGCGGTGACCTCGGTGACCTTCGGCGATTCGGATACCACGAAGGACATCGTGATTCCGCTTGGCGATGACGATAGCGATGAGGGTAACGAGACGTTCACGGTGACCATCGCGCCCGCGGCGGCCTTGCCGGCCGGCTTTACGCTGGGCAATGCCACGACCACGGTGACCATTACCGATGACGATTTCTCGCCGGTACTTGCGGCGATTGACGATGTGAGCTTGCGGCTCGGTCAGGCGGTGGATATTACGGCGACGGCTACGGACGCCGATAACGATACGATCACCTATGCGTGGACGCGCAAGGCGAGTGAGACCACGCCGGCGGTGCCGCAGGGCACCGATCTTGGAAAGGCTCAGCTTGCCTTCACGCCGCCCGCGGTGGGTACCTACACGTTCACGGTGACGGCCGGTGACGGCAACGGCAATACGGACAGCGAAGAGGTCACCGTTACGGTGAGCGCGGCGGCGCGGGTATCGGTTCCCGCGACGCTAACGGTTGCCGAGAGCGCCGGCAATGCCACGGTGAGGATCACCACGGGCGCGGCCTTCGGCAAGGAAGTGACCTTCAATGTCAGCTACGGCGGCGCGGCGACCGGCGCTCCTGACCCGGCCAACGGCGACTATGACAATGACGCGGTGACCTCGGTGACCTTCGGCGATTCGGATACCACGAAGGACATCGTGATTCCGCTTGGCGATGACGATAGCGATGAGGGTAACGAGACGTTCACGGTGACCATCGCGCCCGCGGCGGCCTTGCCGGCCGGCTTTACGCTGGGCAATGCCACGACCACGGTGACCATTACCGATGACGATTTCTCGCCGGTACTTGCGGCGATTGACGATGTGAGCTTGCGGCTCGGTCAGGCGGTGGATATTACGGCGACGGCTACGGACGCCGATAACGATACGATCACCTATGCGTGGACGCGCAAGGCGAGTGAGACCACGCCGGCGGTGCCGCAGGGCACCGATCTTGGAAAGGCTCAGCTTGCCTTCACGCCGCCCGCGGTGGGTACCTACACGTTCACGGTGACGGCCGGTGACGGCAACGGCAATACGGACAGCGAAGAGGTCACCGTTACGGTGAGCGCGGCGGCGCGGGTATCGGTTCCCGCGACGCTAACGGTTGCCGAGAGCGCCGGCAATGCCACGGTGAGGATCACCACGGGCGCGGCCTTCGGCAAGGAAGTGACCTTCAATGTCAGCTACGGCGGCGCGGCGACCGGCGCTCCTGACCCGGCCAACGGCGACTATGACAATGACGCGGTGACCTCGGTGACCTTCGGCGATTCGGATACCACGAAGGACATCGTGATTCCGCTTGGCGATGACGATAGCGATGAGGGTAACGAGACGTTCACGGTGACCATCGCGCCCGCGGCGGCCTTGCCGGCCGGCTTTACGCTGGGCAATGCCACGACCACGGTGACCATTACCGATGACGATTTCTCGCCGGTACTTGCGGCGATTGACGATGTGAGCTTGCGGCTCGGTCAGGCGGTGGATATTACGGCGACGGCTACGGACGCCGATAACGATACGATCACCTATGCGTGGACGCGCAAGGCGAGTGAGACCACGCCGGCGGTGCCGCAGGGCACCGATCTTGGAAAGGCTCAGCTTGCCTTCACGCCGCCCGCGGTGGGTACCTACACGTTCACGGTGACGGCCGGTGACGGCAACGGCAATACGGACAGCGAAGAGGTCACCGTTACGGTGAGCGCGGCGGCGCGGGTATCGGTTCCCGCGACGCTAACGGTTGCCGAGAGCGCCGGCAATGCCACGGTGAGGATCACCACGGGCGCGGCCTTCGGCAAGGAAGTGACCTTCAATGTCAGCTACGGCGGCGCGGCGACCGGCGCTCCTGACCCGGCCAACGGCGACTATGACAATGACGCGGTGACCTCGGTGACCTTCGGCGATTCGGATACCACGAAGGACATCGTGATTCCGCTTGGCGATGACGATAGCGATGAGGGTAACGAGACGTTCACGGTGACCATCGCGCCCGCGGCGGCCTTGCCGGCCGGCTTTACGCTGGGCAATGCCACGACCACGGTGACCATTACCGATGACGATTTCTCGCCGGTACTTGCGGCGATTGACGATGTGAGCTTGCGGCTCGGTCAGGCGGTGGATATTACGGCGACGGCTACGGACGCCGATAACGATACGATCACCTATGCGTGGACGCGCAAGGCGAGTGAGACCACGCCGGCGGTGCCGCAGGGCACCGATCTTGGAAAGGCTCAGCTTGCCTTCACGCCGCCCGCGGTGGGTACCTACACGTTCACGGTGACGGCCGGTGACGGCAACGGCAATACGGACAGCGAAGAGGTCACCGTTACGGTGAGCGCGGCGGCGCGGGTATCGGTTCCCGCGACGCTAACGGTTGCCGAGAGCGCCGGCAATGCCACGGTGAGGATCACCACGGGCGCGGGCCTTCGGCAAGGAAGTGACCTTCAATGTCAGCTACGGCGGCGCGGCGACCGGCGCTCCTGACCCGGCCAACGGCGACTATGACAATGACGCGGTGACCTCGGTGACCTTCGGCGATTCGGATACCACGAAGGACATCGTGATTCCGCTTGGCGATGACGATAGCGATGAGGGTAACGAGACGTTCACGGTGACCATCGCGCCCGCGGCGGCCTTGCCGGCCGGCTTTACGCTGGGCAATGCCACGACCACGGTGACCATTACCGATGACGATTTCTCGCCGGTACTTGCGGCGATTGACGATGTGAGCTTGCGGCTCGGTCAGGCGGTGGATATTACGGCGACGGCTACGGACGCCGATAACGATACGATCACCTATGCGTGGACGCGCAAGGCGAGTGAGACCACGCCGGCGGTGCCGCAGGGCACCGATCTTGGAAAGGCTCAGCTTGCCTTCACGCCGCCCGCGGTGGGTACCTACACGTTCACGGTGACGGCCGGTGACGGCAACGGCAATACGGACAGCGAAGAGGTCACCGTTACGGTGAGCGCGGCGGCGCGGGTATCGGTTCCCGCGACGCTAACGGTTGCCGAGAGCGCCGGCAATGCCACGGTGAGGAATCACCACGGGCGCGGCCTTCGGCAAGGAAGTGACCTTCAATGTCAGCTACGGCGGCGCGGCGACCGGCGCTCCTGACCCGGCCAACGGCGACTATGACAATGACGCGGTGACCTCGGTGACCTTCGGCGATTCGGATACCACGAAGGACATCGTGATTCCGCTTGGCGATGACGATAGCGATGAGGGTAACGAGACGTTCACGGTGACCATCGCGCCCGCGGCGGCCTTGCCGGCCGGCTTTACGCTGGGCAATGCCACGACCACGGTGACCATTACCGATGACGATTTCTCGCCGGTACTTGCGGCGATTGACGATGTGAGCTTGCGGCTCGGTCAGGCGGTGGATATTACGGCGACGGCTACGGACGCCGATAACGATACGATCACCTATGCGTGGACGCGCAAGGCGAGTGAGACCACGCCGGCGGTGCCGCAGGGCACCGATCTTGGAAAGGCTCAGCTTGCCTTCACGCCGCCCGCGGTGGGTACCTACACGTTCACGGTGACGGCCGGTGACGGCAACGGCAATACGGACAGCGAAGAGGTCACCGTTACGGTGAGCGCGGCGGCGCGGGTATCGGTTCCCGCGACGCTAACGGTTGCCGAGAGCGCCGGCAATGCCACGGTGAGGATCACCACGGGCGCGGCCTTCGGCAAGGAAGTGACCTTCAATGTCAGCTACGGCGGCGCGGCGACCGGCGCTCCTGACCCGGCCAACGGCGACTATGACAATGACGCGGTGACCTCGGTGACCTTCGGCGATTCGGATACCACGAAGGACATCGTGATTCCGCTTGGCGATGACGATAGCGATGAGGGTAACGAGACGTTCACGGTGACCATCGCGCCCGCGGCGGCCTTGCCGGCCGGCTTTACGCTGGGCAATGCCACGACCACGGTGACCATTACCGATGACGATTTCTCGCCGGTACTTGCGGCGATTGACGATGTGAGCTTGCGGCTCGGTCAGGCGGTGGATATTACGGCGACGGCTACGGACGCCGATAACGATACGATCACCTATGCGTGGACGCGCAAGGCGAGTGAGACCACGCCGGCGGTGCCGCAGGGCACCGATCTTGGAAAGGCTCAGCTTGCCTTCACGCCGCCCGCGGTGGGTACCTACACGTTCACGGTGACGGCCGGTGACGGCAACGGCAATACGGACAGCGAAGAGGTCACCGTTACGGTGAGCGCGGCGGCGCGGGTATCGGTTCCCGCGACGCTAACGGTTGCCGAGAGCGCCGGCAATGCCACGGTGAGGATCACCACGGGCGCGGCCTTCGGCAAGGAAGTGACCTTCAATGTCAGCTACGGCGGCGCGGCGACCGGCGCTCCTGACCCGGCCAACGGCGACTATGACAATGACGCGGTGACCTCGGTGACCTTCGGCGATTCGGATACCACGAAGGACATCGTGATTCCGCTTGGCGATGACGATAGCGATGAGGGTAACGAGACGTTCACGGTGACCATCGCGCCCGCGGCGGCCTTGCCGGCCGGCTTTACGCTGGGCAATGCCACGACCACGGTGACCATTACCGATGACGATTTCTCGCCGGTACTTGCGGCGATTGACGATGTGAGCTTGCGGCTCGGTCAGGCGGTGGATATTACGGCGACGGCTACGGACGCCGATAACGATACGATCACCTATGCGTGGACGCGCAAGGCGAGTGAGACCACGCCGGCGGTGCCGCAGGGCACCGATCTTGGAAAGGCTCAGCTTGCCTTCACGCCGCCCGCGGTGGGTACCTACACGTTCACGGTGACGGCCGGTGACGGCAACGGCAATACGGACAGCGAAGAGGTCACCGTTACGGTGAGCGCGGCGGCGCGGGTATCGGTTCCCGCGACGCTAACGGTTGCCGAGAGCGCCGGCAATGCCACGGTGAGGATCACCACGGGCGCGGCCTTCGGCAAGGAAGTGACCTTCAATGTCAGCTACGGCGGCGCGGCGACCGGCGCTCCTGACCCGGCCAACGGCGACTATGACAATGACGCGGTGACCTCGGTGACCTTCGGCGATTCGGATACCACGAAGGACATCGTGATTCCGCTTGGCGATGACGATAGCGATGAGGGTAACGAGACGTTCACGGTGACCATCGCGCCCGCGGCGGCCTTGCCGGCCGGCTTTACGCTGGGCAATGCCACGACCACGGTGACCATTACCGATGACGATTTCTCGCCGGTACTTGCGGCGATTGACGATGTGAGCTTGCGGCTCGGTCAGGCGGTGGATATTACGGCGACGGCTACGGACGCCGATAACGATACGATCACCTATGCGTGGACGCGCAAGGCGAGTGAGACCACGCCGGCGGTGCCGCAGGGCACCGATCTTGGAAAGGCTCAGCTTGCCTTCACGCCGCCCGCGGTGGGTACCTACACGTTCACGGTGACGGCCGGTGACGGCAACGGCAATACGGACAGCGAAGAGGTCACCGTTACGGTGAGCGCGGCGGCGCGGGTATCGGTTCCCGCGACGCTAACGGTTGCCGAGAGCGCCGGCAATGCCACGGTGAGGATCACCACGGGCGCGGCCTTCGGCAAGGAAGTGACCTTCAATGTCAGCTACGGCGGCGCGGCGACCGGCGCTCCTGACCCGGCCAACGGCGACTATGACAATGACGCGGTGACCTCGGTGACCTTCGGCGATTCGGATACCACGAAGGACATCGTGATTCCGCTTGGCGATGACGATAGCGATGAGGGTAACGAGACGTTCACGGTGACCATCGCGCCCGCGGCGGCCTTGCCGGCCGGCTTTACGCTGGGCAATGCCACGACCACGGTGACCATTACCGATGACGATTTCTCGCCGGTACTTGCGGCGATTGACGATGTGAGCTTGCGGCTCGGTCAGGCGGTGGATATTACGGCGACGGCTACGGACGCCGATAACGATACGATCACCTATGCGTGGACGCGCAAGGCGAGTGAGACCACGCCGGCGGTGCCGCAGGGCACCGATCTTGGAAAGGCTCAGCTTGCCTTCACGCCGCCCGCGGTGGGTACCTACACGTTCACGGTGACGGCCGGTGACGGCAACGGCAATACGGACAGCGAAGAGGTCACCGTTACGGTGAGCGCGGCGGCGCGGGTATCGGTTCCCGCGACGCTAACGGTTGCCGAGAGCGCCGGCAATGCCACGGTGAGGATCACCACGGGCGCGGCCTTCGGCAAGGAAGTGACCTTCAATGTCAGCTACGGCGGCGCGGCGACCGGCGCTCCTGACCCGGCCAACGGCGACTATGACAATGACGCGGTGACCTCGGTGACCTTCGGCGATTCGGATACCACGAAGGACATCGTGATTCCGCTTGGCGATGACGATAGCGATGAGGGTAACGAGACGTTCACGGTGACCATCGCGCCCGCGGCGGCCTTGCCGGCCGGCTTTACGCTGGGCAATGCCACGACCACGGTGACCATTACCGATGACGATTTCTCGCCGGTACTTGCGGCGATTGACGATGTGAGCTTGCGGCTCGGTCAGGCGGTGGATATTACGGCGACGGCTACGGACGCCGATAACGATACGATCACCTATGCGTGGACGCGCAAGGCGAGTGAGACCACGCCGGCGGTGCCGCAGGGCACCGATCTTGGAAAGGCTCAGCTTGCCTTCACGCCGCCCGCGGTGGGTACCTACACGTTCACGGTGACGGCCGGTGACGGCAACGGCAATACGGACAGCGAAGAGGTCACCGTTACGGTGAGCGCGGCGGCGCGGGTATCGGTTCCCGCGACGCTAACGGTTGCCGAGAGCGCCGGCAATGCCACGGTGAGGATCACCACGGGCGCGGCCTTCGGCAAGGAAGTGACCTTCAATGTCAGCTACGGCGGCGCGGCGACCGGCGCTCCTGACCCGGCCAACGGCGACTATGACAATGACGCGGTGACCTCGGTGACCTTCGGCGATTCGGATACCACGAAGGACATCGTGATTCCGCTTGGCGATGACGATAGCGATGAGGGTAACGAGACGTTCACGGTGACCATCGCGCCCGCGGCGGCCTTGCCGGCCGGCTTTACGCTGGGCAATGCCACGACCACGGTGACCATTACCGATGACGATTTCTCGCCGGTACTTGCGGCGATTGACGATGTGAGCTTGCGGCTCGGTCAGGCGGTGGATATTACGGCGACGGCTACGGACGCCGATAACGATACGATCACCTATGCGTGGACGCGCAAGGCGAGTGAGACCACGCCGGCGGTGCCGCAGGGCACCGATCTTGGAAAGGCTCAGCTTGCCTTCACGCCGCCCGCGGTGGGTACCTACACGTTCACGGTGACGGCCGGTGACGGCAACGGCAATACGGACAGCGAAGAGGTCACCGTTACGGTGAGCGCGGCGGCGCGGGTATCGGTTCCCGCGACGCTAACGGTTGCCGAGAGCGCCGGCAATGCCACGGTGAGGATCACCACGGGCGCGGCCTTCGGCAAGGAAGTGACCTTCAATGTCAGCTACGGCGGCGCGGCGACCGGCGCTCCTGACCCGGCCAACGGCGACTATGACAATGACGCGGTGACCTCGGTGACCTTCGGCGATTCGGATACCACGAAGGACATCGTGATTCCGCTTGGCGATGACGATAGCGATGAGGGTAACGAGACGTTCACGGTGACCATCGCGCCCGCGGCGGCCTTGCCGGCCGGCTTTACGCTGGGCAATGCCACGACCACGGTGACCATTACCGATGACGATTTCTCGCCGGTACTTGCGGCGATTGACGATGTGAGCTTGCGGCTCGGTCAGGCGGTGGATATTACGGCGACGGCTACGGACGCCGATAACGATACGATCACCTATGCGTGGACGCGCAAGGCGAGTGAGACCACGCCGGCGGTGCCGCAGGGCACCGATCTTGGAAAGGCTCAGCTTGCCTTCACGCCGCCCGCGGTGGGTACCTACACGTTCACGGTGACGGCCGGTGACGGCAACGGCAATACGGACAGCGAAGAGGTCACCGTTACGGTGAGCGCGGCGGCGCGGGTATCGGTTCCCGCGACGCTAACGGTTGCCGAGAGCGCCGGCAATGCCACGGTGAGGATCACCACGGGCGCGGCCTTCGGCAAGGAAGTGACCTTCAATGTCAGCTACGGCGGCGCGGCGACCGGCGCTCCTGACCCGGCCAACGGCGACTATGACAATGACGCGGTGACCTCGGTGACCTTCGGCGATTCGGATACCACGAAGGACATCGTGATTCCGCTTGGCGATGACGATAGCGATGAGGGTAACGAGACGTTCACGGTGACCATCGCGCCCGCGGCGGCCTTGCCGGCCGGCTTTACGCTGGGCAATGCCACGACCACGGTGACCATTACCGATGACGATTTCTCGCCGGTACTTGCGGCGATTGACGATGTGAGCTTGCGGCTCGGTCAGGCGGTGGATATTACGGCGACGGCTACGGACGCCGATAACGATACGATCACCTATGCGTGGACGCGCAAGGCGAGTGAGACCACGCCGGCGGTGCCGCAGGGCACCGATCTTGGAAAGGCTCAGCTTGCCTTCACGCCGCCCGCGGTGGGTACCTACACGTTCACGGTGACGGCCGGTGACGGCAACGGCAATACGGACAGCGAAGAGGTCACCGTTACGGTGAGCGCGGCGGCGCGGGTATCGGTTCCCGCGACGCTAACGGTTGCCGAGAGCGCCGGCAATGCCACGGTGAGGATCACCACGGGCGCGGCCTTCGGCAAGGAAGTGACCTTCAATGTCAGCTACGGCGGCGCGGCGACCGGCGCTCCTGACCCGGCCAACGGCGACTATGACAATGACGCGGTGACCTCGGTGACCTTCGGCGATTCGGATACCACGAAGGACATCGTGATTCCGCTTGGCGATGACGATAGCGATGAGGGTAACGAGACGTTCACGGTGACCATCGCGCCCGCGGCGGCCTTGCCGGCCGGCTTTACGCTGGGCAATGCCACGACCACGGTGACCATTACCGATGACGATTTCTCGCCGGTACTTGCGGCGATTGACGATGTGAGCTTGCGGCTCGGTCAGGCGGTGGATATTACGGCGACGGCTACGGACGCCGATAACGATACGATCACCTATGCGTGGACGCGCAAGGCGAGTGAGACCACGCCGGCGGTGCCGCAGGGCACCGATCTTGGAAAGGCTCAGCTTGCCTTCACGCCGCCCGCGGTGGGTACCTACACGTTCACGGTGACGGCCGGTGACGGCAACGGCAATACGGACAGCGAAGAGGTCACCGTTACGGTGAGCGCGGCGGCGCGGGTATCGGTTCCCGCGACGCTAACGGTTGCCGAGAGCGCCGGCAATGCCACGGTGAGGATCACCACGGGCGCGGCCTTCGGCAAGGAAGTGACCTTCAATGTCAGCTACGGCGGCGCGGCGACCGGCGCTCCTGACCCGGCCAACGGCGACTATGACAATGACGCGGTGACCTCGGTGACCTTCGGCGATTCGGATACCACGAAGGACATCGTGATTCCGCTTGGCGATGACGATAGCGATGAGGGTAACGAGACGTTCACGGTGACCATCGCGCCCGCGGCGGCCTTGCCGGCCGGCTTTACGCTGGGCAATGCCACGACCACGGTGACCATTACCGATGACGATTTCTCGCCGGTACTTGCGGCGATTGACGATGTGAGCTTGCGGCTCGGTCAGGCGGTGGATATTACGGCGACGGCTACGGACGCCGATAACGATACGATCACCTATGCGTGGACGCGCAAGGCGAGTGAGACCACGCCGGCGGTGCCGCAGGGCACCGATCTTGGAAAGGCTCAGCTTGCCTTCACGCCGCCCGCGGTGGGTACCTACACGTTCACGGTGACGGCCGGTGACGGCAACGGCAATACGGACAGCGAAGAGGTCACCGTTACGGTGAGCGCGGCGGCGCGGGTATCGGTTCCCGCGACGCTAACGGTTGCCGAGAGCGCCGGCAATGCCACGGTGAGGATCACCACGGGCGCGGCCTTCGGCAAGGAAGTGACCTTCAATGTCAGCTACGGCGGCGCGGCGACCGGCGCTCCTGACCCGGCCAACGGCGACTATGACAATGACGCGGTGACCTCGGTGACCTTCGGCGATTCGGATACCACGAAGGACATCGTGATTCCGCTTGGCGATGACGATAGCGATGAGGGTAACGAGACGTTCACGGTGACCATCGCGCCCGCGGCGGCCTTGCCGGCCGGCTTTACGCTGGGCAATGCCACGACCACGGTGACCATTACCGATGACGATTTCTCGCCGGTACTTGCGGCGATTGACGATGTGAGCTTGCGGCTCGGTCAGGCGGTGGATATTACGGCGACGGCTACGGACGCCGATAACGATACGATCACCTATGCGTGGACGCGCAAGGCGAGTGAGACCACGCCGGCGGTGCCGCAGGGCACCGATCTTGGAAAGGCTCAGCTTGCCTTCACGCCGCCCGCGGTGGGTACCTACACGTTCACGGTGACGGCCGGTGACGGCAACGGCAATACGGACAGCGAAGAGGTCACCGTTACGGTGAGCGCGGCGGCGCGGGTATCGGTTCCCGCGACGCTAACGGTTGCCGAGAGCGCCGGCAATGCCACGGTGAGGATCACCACGGGCGCGGCCTTCGGCAAGGAAGTGACCTTCAATGTCAGCTACGGCGGCGCGGCGACCGGCGCTCCTGACCCGGCCAACGGCGACTATGACAATGACGCGGTGACCTCGGTGACCTTCGGCGATTCGGATACCACGAAGGACATCGTGATTCCGCTTGGCGATGACGATAGCGATGAGGGTAACGAGACGTTCACGGTGACCATCGCGCCCGCGGCGGCCTTGCCGGCCGGCTTTACGCTGGGCAATGCCACGACCACGGTGACCATTACCGATGACGATTTCTCGCCGGTACTTGCGGCGATTGACGATGTGAGCTTGCGGCTCGGTCAGGCGGTGGATATTACGGCGACGGCTACGGACGCCGATAACGATACGATCACCTATGCGTGGACGCGCAAGGCGAGTGAGACCACGCCGGCGGTGCCGCAGGGCACCGATCTTGGAAAGGCTCAGCTTGCCTTCACGCCGCCCGCGGTGGGTACCTACACGTTCACGGTGACGGCCGGTGACGGCAACGGCAATACGGACAGCGAAGAGGTCACCGTTACGGTGAGCGCGGCGGCGGCGATTGTGTTGACGATTGCGGATGTGACGGCTGTGGAAGGCGAGACTTTTTCCTTCACGGTGACCGCAACGCCGGCGCCTTCTTCGCCGATTAGCTTCGGGTACCGGGTGACGGCCGAGAGTACGGATAGTGCGACAGAGGGTGCCGACTTCACGGCGGTGAAGACGGCGCAGACGGCAACGATTGCGGCGAATGCGACCAGTACGACGATTACGGTGGAGGCGACGGATGATCGGGTTGATGAGGAGGACGAGACGTTCACGGTGACGTTATCGGATGCGTCATCGGGCGTGACGATCTCCGATGCCACGGCGATTGGTACGATTACTGACAATGACGCCTCGCCGGCGCTTGCGGAGATTGCCGATGTCACGCTGAGGCCTGGTCAGGCGGTGGATATTACCGCGGTGGCTACGGACGCCGATAACGACCCGATCACTTATGTGTGGACGCGCAAGGATGGTGAGACGGAGCCTGCGCTGCCGCAGGGCACCAATCTTGGACAGGCTCAGCTTGCGTTCACGCCGCCCGCGGTCGGCGTCTACACGATGACCGTGACCGCCGATGACGGCAACGGCAATACGGACAGCGCAGAGGTCACCATTACGGTGAGCGAGACGGCTACGGTATCGGTTCCGGCGACGCTTGAGGTGACCGAGGGCACGGACAGCAACGCCACGGTGACGATCACCACGGAGGCGGCCTTTGGCGAGGAGGTTACCTTCAATGTGAGCTACGCTGACGTTTCGGCGACCGGCGCCAGTGATCCGGCCAACGGCGACTATGACAACGATGCGGTGACCGCGGTGACCTTCGGCGCCGCGGATACCGAGAAGAACATCGTGATCCCGCTTGGCGATGACGATAGCGATGAGTCGGATGAGACGTTCACGGTGACCATCGCGCCCGCGTCTACCTTGCCGGGTGGCTTTACGCTTGCCAATGCGGTGACCATGGTGACCATTAGCGATGACGACGCCTCGCTGGCGCTTGCGGAGATTGCCGATGTCACGCTGAGGCCTGGTCAGGCGGTGGATATTACCGCGGTGGCTACGGATGCCGATAACGACCCGATCACTTATGTGTGGACGCGCAAGGATGGTGAGACGGAGCCTGTGTTGCCGGATGATACCGCTCTCAATCAGGCGACGTTGAGCTTTGTGCCGACGCAGGCCGGCGTCTACACGATGACCGTGACCGCCAGTGACGGCAACGGCAATACGGACAGCGAGGAGGTGACCATTACGGTGAGCGCGGCGGCCACGGTATCGGTTCCGGCGGCGCTTGAGGTGACCGAGGGCACGGACAGCAATGTGATAGTGACGGTGACTGCGGGCGCGGCCTTTGGCGAGGAGGTTGTGTTCAATGTGAGCTATGGCGGTACGGCGAGCGGCGCCGGTGATGCGGCCAACGGCGACTATGGCAATGCGGTGACCGCGGTGGTTTTTGGCGCCGGTGATCTCACGAAGGACATTATCATCCCGCTTGGCGATGACGCGCTGGATGAAGAAGATGAGACGATTGTAGTGACCATCGCGCCGGCGGCTGCCTTGCCGGGTGGCTTTGCGCTTGCCAATGCGGTGACCACGGTGACCATTGTTGATGATGACATTCCGGCCGCCCCGCCCGGCGTGACCGTTTCCGTATCTGCGTTGAGCATAGAGGAAGGGTCGAGTGGTCGTTACACGGTTGTACTGGACAGTGAGCCGGACGGAGTGGTGGCAGTCACGGTAAGCGGGGCGTCTGGCGATATTACCGTTTCCCCGTCGAGTCTGACCTTTACGGCGCAGGACTGGGAGAGTGAGCAGGGTATAACGGTATCGGCTGCGCAGGATGCCGATGCGGTAGTGGATGAGGTTGTGATCCTGACCCACAGCGCTTCGGGCGCCGGGTATGACGGATTGGAGATTGCTTCGGTTTCGGTTTCGGTGATTGAAGACGACACGGCTGCGGTGCGTGTGACGCCGACTGCGCTTGCCCTGGATGAAGGTGAAGCGGGCAGTTATACGGTTGTACTGGAGAGTGAACCGGTTGACACGGTGACGGTGGCGGTGGTAGTGGATACGGACGCGGTTACGGTATTGCCTGCCTTGTTGAGTTTTACGGCGCAAAGCTGGAGTGATGAGCAGACGGTGGTGGTGACGGCGGTGCGTGATGCGGATACGCAAGATGCTTCGGCGCTCATTCGTCACCGCGTTTCCGGTGGAGATTATGACGGAGTTGTGGCGGATTCGGTGACGGTAGTGGTGACGGACACGACCCTGGTTGAGCAAGCCGAGCGCGCCAACCGGATCAACCGCATGATTTTGCCGCAGGTTGCCGGGATTGCCGTATCCGAGACCCTGGGAGTAGTTGCCGATCGTATTGGCGCGGTTTCTTCCGGTTCTCCGACCGGTTCCCTGCGTTTCGGGGTCAGTTCATCGGGTGAGCGTGAGCCGCTTTACTTTGCGAGTCGTACGGATGCGGACAGTGAGCCGAGTTTGTCGGAAGTACTGGACGGGACCTCCTTTACGCTGGTTCCGGGGGTGAGTGAGTTATCCGGCGGGGCTTCTCCGGCGTTATGGGGACGGGTTCGCCGTTCGTCTTTTTCCGGTTCCGAGGAGGGGATTTCGTGGGACGGGGAGGTTTGGTCGGGTCATTTGGGTACGGACATTCAGGTGCATTCCGAGGTATTGGCGGGTATTGCGTTATCGTATTCTGAAGGGGATGTGGATGCGGTCAGTGAAGACGAATGGGGTCGTATTGAGAGTGACTACCGCACCAAGTTACTTTCTGCGCACCCGTATTTGGCGTGGATTACGGAAGAAGCGAAAGTATGGGGCAGTCTGGGGTATGGAGAAGGGGAATTGCGTATTGAGGAAGAGCTTGGGTTGGCGCGTCGCGAGACGGACATGGACTATGTCAGTATTGCGCTGGGTGGAGAGAAAGTATTGTACCGGGCGCAGGACTGGATTGTTGGGGGTACGACGCGGATTTCCGTGAAAGGGGAAGGTTCGTGGTCTCGTGTAGAGACGGCTGGCGATGAACGGATGGCGCTTGAGAAGCTGGGTGTGGATGTGCAGCGGGCGCGTATTTTGCTGGAGGGTTCGCATGAGCGGGAGTCGGAGAGTGGTTGGCGGTTCACGCCTGCGCTGGAGATGGGTTTGCGCTATGATGGCGGGGATATTGTGTCGGGTTTGGGGGTGGAGTCGGGTTTGCGTTTGAACTATCGTCAGGCTGAGCGGGGGTTGACGGCCGAGGTACGGGCGCGCGGTCTGGTGGCGCATGAGAAGGATCGCAAGGAATGGGGGTTGGGCGCCCTGGTTCGCGTGGATGCGGGTTCTGACGGGCGCGGGGCTTTCCTGACCTTTGAGCCGTCGCGGGGCGTGACGGACAGTGGCATGGGTCAGTTATTTGCTCGCAATACCGGTTCGTCCGGCGCCACGAGTGCGGGGGATACGAAGTTGCGTCTGAAGGCGGAGGCAGGTTATGGGTTCGGGGTTGGACGGGATGGACCGATGGGAGTGTTGTCGCCGTATGCGGGAGTGACCCTGGAAGAAGCGGGAGAACGCAAGTGGCGAGTGGGTACGCGCTATGAGGTCAAGGAAGCGCTTTCCCTGTCCCTGGAGCTTGAACAGAAACAGGCTCTTGATACACACAAAAACAGCCTGCTGCTCAAGGGAACACTGCGCTGGTAAAGGGGATGTGCTGATTTTGACGCTGGATTGAAAAATGAAAAACTGTCGCCATATAGCGTAATCGCATAACGAGCAACCACTACAGGACATTTACATGATTACAGCTTACTGATGGCGGCGGCACGATCCGTATTGACAATATGTCTCTGGCGGAACTCAAGGCGTCCAACCTGCGTTTCCATCTTGTCGGCGATGAACGGGACAACCGGTTCGACGGCGCCTGGGGCGATGATTTCCTGGAAGGGGGTGAGGGCGACGACAGGATCAGGGGCATGAACGGGAATGATCGTATTTTTGGTGACAACGGGAATGATTTCCTGCACGGCAAGAAAGGCGATGATTTTGTGCATGGCGGCGGCGGCAACGACAGGCTGCACGGCGGGAAAGGCGATGATACGCTTTATGGCGGCGGCGGCGATGACACGTTCTATGGCGGTCTCGGCAACGACACGCTTCAGGTCTGGAGCGGTACGAACACCCTCACGGGCGGTCAGGGAAAGGATTGCTTCTACTTTATTCAGGGAAATGAGGCCAGCGAGAATACGATCACCGATTTTGAGGACGGGCTGGATATCATCGCCATACGCGGCAAGACCTTCGACAATATCACTATCGCACAAGAGGGAGAACACGCGGTAATTCGCTACGACAATGCGGTGATCACGGTTGAGAATATGCAAGCGTCACTCCTGACCGCGGAGGACTTTGATTTCATTGCCTGATCCTCGCAAAGCAGGCACGCTGTGAGCATAGACAGATGGCCGGGGCAGACCGTATAGCTTTTCCAGCAAGGGAACCTGCCAATTATGCCGCCGGAATTGACCATACGGACCCTGTGCGCTGAAGCAGCCGCTTTTGCAAATCGGGAATCCTTCCACGATAAACCGAGTCTGTACGGCATTACTGATGGTAAGGCGGTAGGTACTTATGTGGAACGCAAGTTTCAGGATGTGCTCAGCGAGTCATACACATATGACCGTGTAAGCCCTGCAAAGGGAAATGATTTCCCTGAACTTAATGTGGATATGAAAGTTACCAGCATAAAGCAACCACAATCCTCGTCTCCCTTCAAATCTGCTCGTCAAAAAATTTATGGCCTCGGGTATTCCCTATTGGTCTTCGTTTATCGAAAGACAGATAACGATGGGTCGCAAACCGCCAGGCTGGACATTCTCCACACTATTTTTGTGGATGCTTCTCGTACCGCTGATTACCAAATGACACGGGGCATTCGTGAAATAATCGAATGCGATGGCAATGTAGATGATCTTGTTGCTTTTATGACTGATCGAAACCTTCCCATTGACGATGTTGGGGCTAATGCACTGGCCGAGGAATTACTGTGTAAACCTCCTCGAGTCGGGGGGGGGGGGGGGGGGGGGGGGTTCCCGGGAATGCAAGATGTACCGGAATTTTGAGGCACGTGCACCGGACTGCATAGTCGCTTATCGCAGGGGGCGATTGATAGCAAACCTCAAGTCGTTCGAAAGAAGTGAACGTTTTTATGGCCGGTCTTCCATGAAGTGGCGCTCGGGAATCAAGCATGATTGTTCCCGGGTCATGGAATTGTTTCCCGGTGAGCAGGGTGATTTTATGAATGGGCTCGGCAAGACTGTGGATTTGGAGTCGACTTTTCTGTATCCCATGATTAAAAGCTCGGAATTGATGAAGACGCCACCGGTTTCGTCTCGATTTATGCTTGTCACCCAGAAAAATATTGGCGAAGATACTTCCCGGATAACGCATGAAGCGCCCCGAACATGGAGTTATCTTGAGGAGAATGCGAGCTATCTCGACAAGAGAGCCAGTGCAATTTATCGAAATCGAGCAAGATTTTCGATTTTTGGTGTTGGTCCTTACGCTTTTGCGCCATGGAAGATTGCGATTTCAGGATTTTACAAAGGACTTCAATTTCAAGTTGTCGGGCCAAGAAATGGCAAGCCTGTAGTATTCGACGACACATGTTATTTTTTGCCGTTTCGGACAAGGAATGAGGCGTGTTCAATTCTCAGGGTTCTTGAATCGGAAATAGCGAGAGAGTTCTTTATTTCATTGATTTTCCGGGATTCGAAGCGGCCTATTACCGCAGACCTTCTCGGGACTTTGAACCTGGATGTGTTGTCTTCAGATTTGGGAATCACGCTTCCCGTCCAGTCGGGGGAGACATTGCAATTGCCGCTTGGGTAGAAGATCATGGCGCTTGTCGTGGCGTTTTCCGAAGGGTTCACTCACCCGGCTGATTTTTGCGCCGCTGCTTCCCTTGCTTGCCGGAGCCGGTCCGGGTCGCCGACATCTATCCACATTGAACGGGTATGTTCTCCCGTGAGCGCTTGTCGGTCGATGAGTTCGTCAAAAACGGTTTTGAGTTCGATTTTTTTGCGGGCGGGAAGGACTTCGAAAATTTCCCGGCGGTAAATTCCGATCCCTGAAAATGTGTAGCTCGGGCCGGGTTTTTCGCCGGTTCTTTCGATATTGCCGGCGGACAGGCAGAAATCACCCTGCGGGTGGTGGTACGGATTATCGACGAGTAGCAGATGGGCAGCCGATTTGCGGGGCAAGGCCAGTCTGGTGAAGTCGATGTCGGTGAAGATGTCGCTGTTGATCACCAGCAGTTCGCGCCCTGCAAAGTTATGGAGAGCATGGACGATACCTCCGGCCGTTCCCAGCGCTCCCGCAGTTTCGCGGGAATAGCCTATATCCATACCGAATCGACTGCCGTCATCCAGATATTCCACGATCAATTCGGGCAGCCAGGCAACATTGATAATACATTTCACGAAGTTTGCTTGCGCCAGTTTGCGAATATGGTGTTCAATTAGCGGATAATCGCCGACCCGTACAAGCGGCTTGGGCAGGGTATCTGTAAGGGGGCGCATCCTTTTGCCGCGGCCTGCGGCCAGAATCATTGCATCCATAATGTTCTTTGCGGAAATAACGCCGGCTTGCAAGAACAGACGCTGTGTCGCGGTGATATTTGTGACGCAACATAAGGTTTCATAGACGGTGCATGGTTGCTTTGGAAAATTTGTGATTGGATTATAAACGCTTGCAACCCTATAATTGCCGGCAAATCGCCGACTTCGGCTCACGACTGAACAATGCCTTCCAAAGCCACAATCCGCTTGATCGTTGCCGCCGTTATCGGTAGTTACGTGCCTGCATCAGCGGTTATGGCGTTGGGGTTTGCAGATTATGGTATTTGCCAGACGGACACTATAGAGATTCCGTCTGTTCTGCGGGGTTTTTCCCGGGAAGAACGGGACCGACTACAAATACAGGTTGACGCGGACGAAGTGCAATCATTGGGCGATGACAGAATCCGGTTTGATGGAGATGTCCGGATTGTTCGCGACAGACAAGGCATATTTGCCGACCAGGTTATCTACAACAAGGAAACCGGTTTGCTTGAAGCGCAAGGAAACGTCAGGTTGTATACTCCCGGTGGCGATGAACTGAGAGCGGAAACGGTCGAACTTGAAGCGACTTCCTTTTCCGGATCGACGTACAATGCCCGTATCAGATTCCGTGACTATTACACCCGCTCGGTCAGTCGCCGGAATGATCGTTTTGATGAGGATTATTCGCTGTTCGCGCCATTTACCAACAAGGTCGCGGTCGCGCCGCAGGCAGAAGACGGAACGTTGGAGACAGAAGACGATGTCCCTGTCGAGGAAACGGCTTTCCCTGTCGGGGCCAGGGCCACTGCGGCATATATCGAATTTGACGGTCAGGATCATCAACGGATGCACGATGTCGTTCTGACCAATTGCGATGAAGGCAACCGAATAGTGGAATTGGCTGCAAAGCGCGTTGATCTTGACCATGTCAAGGGAACCGGAACAGGGAGGTCAATGACGGTCAAATTCAAGAAAGTCCCGATCTTCTATTTTCCGATCATGTCATTTCCGATCGACGATCGGCGTAAAACCGGGTTTCTGTTTCCCGGTTACGGCTATGATCAGAAATCCGGATTCACTCTGGAACTCCCGTACTACGTGAACATTGCTCCCCAATTCGATGCCACGTTAACAGCGCGTATGTTCAAGAAAAGGGGCATCCAGCTGTATGGTGAATATCGTTATCTGAGTAAAAATTCCAGAGGTAATATCCGCGGCGAATTTATGCCTTCCGATGATATTTTTGAGCCTTCCGATGGTATTTTTGACGATCAGAGCCGTTATGCGTCCAGTGTTGACCACGAAGCCTGGTTCGGGGAAAACTGGGAACTGGACCTTGACTTTCAGGATGTTTCCGACAATCGTTATCTGTATGATTTCTCAAGCGATGTTAATGTCACGGGTACCACGTGGATTCCGCAAAGAGCGAACTTGCGTTATTACGGAGATGCAACAGGTTTCGAGATGACAACTTCGGCCTACAAGCGAGTCAATGACAATGTCAGCGTCCTTAGTCAGCCTTATGAAAGATTGCCGCAAATCCGGCTGTACCTGAAGGAAATGGATCTGGGCCCATTCGAGTTCAAGGTTGATTCGCAGTATACGAATTATATTCATGATGATACTACCAGACTGGATGGTTCCCGACTTAGAGTGGAACCCCGCGTGAGTTTGCCGATGAAACGGGTTTACGGTCGTTTGACTCCTGAGCTTTCTCTCCATTCAATCAGTTATAATCTGAAAAATAATCCGACAGGGGATCGTTCTCCTTCTGTCATTGTGCCGGTTTTCAGTGTTGACGGCGACCTGATTTTCGAGCGTTTTATAAGCTGGAACGATAATTTCTACCTGCAGACTCTGGAGCCGAGATTGTTTTACGTCAACATTCCTGCGCGGCTCGAACAGGAAGAATTTCCCGATTTTGATACTGGCAGCGCTGGCGCCGCGAGCAGTTTTTATGGCTTTTTCCGCAAAAACCGTTTCTTTGGCGGTGATCGTGTGGGCGATACCCATCAGGTTTCCCTGAGCTTGACCAGCCGGATTCTGGAGGACGATACCGGCAAGGAGCGATTCAGAATCAGGTTGGGCCAGTTGTATTATCTGGATGACAGGGAAGTCGGGATTTCCCCGACCAGTCCCGCCGAAACGGAGAGCCGTTCCGATTTTCTTGCCGAGTCCACCGCCAGTCTCAATGAAGACTGGAGTATTCGCGCGTTTACACGGTGGAGCGCGGATCAGTATGAACTGGAGTATGTCTCTGTTTCTGCCGATTATTACCATAGCGGAAGACGAAATGCTTTTTTCAGCTACAGCCAAAGGAAGGATGTACGTGAGAGTTTGAGTGTGGGGCTCGACATGCCGGTGAGCCGCCGCTGGCAACTTGATTCGGATGTACAGTACTCTCTGCAAGAGAATGAATTGAGATCGGCTACCCTGGGTGTTTCCTACGATGGGTGCTGCTGGGCGACGAGGATAGAAGTCCAGCGCTATCCTGATGGGCGCGGAAATACGGAAAATCGTTTCACGGTCGTTTTTGAACTGGATGACCTCGGCAGCATATCTACTGCACAGTGGTGAATATAGTGAATTTGACTCGCATGATCAGGATTTTTATGTCTATCGCCGCCACCTGTCTGGTTTTTTCTGTTCAGGCGGGCGCAACCGGTCTTGATAAAGTGATTGCCGTCATTAACGATGAACCGATCATGCTGTCCGAATACCGAATTCGTCATCAACGTGAAATGTTGCAGTTCCCGCAAAAGGTGTCAGCGGATGCTTCCACAATCGACCCGGATATCCTTGAAGCCCTGATAGGAGAACGCCTGCAAGCCCAGGTTGCCATTGCCCGGGGGTTTTCGGTGAGTGACCGGGAAGCCGACCGGATTGTCAGCGCCCTGGCGGAGCGTAATCGAATGTCGTTACAACAATTGTTCGACGAACTCCGCGCCCTGGGTATATCCCCGGCCGAATTCCGGCATAGTCTGGTTGAACAGCAGCTGGTCCGCAAGATCGTTGATTTCGCCGTGAATTCGCGGATAACTGTATCCGATCAGGAAGTCGACTATCATATTCAGGCCCATAAGGAGTTGTATGCACGCAATGAGTCGTATGAAATATCCCATCTTCTCCTGTCGATTTCCGGCAAGCCGGAAACTGAAATCGACGAGATAGAGGCTGCCGCCAATGAACTCCGGCAATCTCTGTCGGCGGGCCAGTCCTTTGCAGAAGCAGCCAGGAACCATTCCGCGGGTGAAAACAGTGAAAAGGGGGGGTATCTGGGCTGGTTCAGGGAAGACCAGCTGCCTGAACTCTTTGTGGACGCGCTGCGCAACCTGGTTGCAGGAGAGTATTCGGACGTTCTGAAAAGCGCAAACGGCTTTCACATTCTCAAGCTCCACGCCAGGGACGGTGATCTGGAAATCGTCACCCAGCAATTGCTTCGTCATATCCTGATCCAGCCCTTGCGCAGAAACCTTACCGATGAAGAAGCGATCGAGCTGCTGACCGGTTTGCGGCAGGAACTCGTACAGGGAGCGGATTTCTCCCGTCTTGCCCGATTGAATTCCGATGACCCCGCAAGCGCATCGCAAGGCGGCTTGCTCGGCTGGGTCAATCCGGGGGAAATCCACCTCCGGCTGGAACGACTTTCCCTTGCCCTGGAGCTGAACCGGGTGAGCGATCCGGTAAAGTCTCCTTTTGGCTACCATCTGATCGAGGCGCTGGACAGAAGGGAGAAGGACATCACCCATGATCAGATCAGGAAAAAGGCAAAAGCGGAGGTTTTCAAGCGTAAGGCTACGGAGCTCTATCAAATCTGGTTTGATCAATTACGCGATAGCGCGTATGTTGAATATGTTGCGGACGGTCTGGCGGCCGGATGATTGGATGAAAGACAGGTTGAGGACAGCGATTCAATCCATTCTACCCCCTGAACTGGGGGAAGACATCAGGAGTAATATAGATGCTGTCATCCGGAGTAACTTTGAAAAAATGAACCTGGTAACCCGTGAACAGTTCGAAATACAGGAAAAGATTCTGAAAAGGACAAGGGAAAGGTTGTCGGAACTGGAAATCAGGGTTAAGGAACTGGAAGAGAAAATGTAATACTGATGTCCCGGAACTGTGGGACGAAGTGTACTGGCGCGGACGTAAAAATGGAGAATAAGGAGTGTCACTCGCCGTTGTGAGTAGCCGCGCCCAGGTCGGAACCCAGGCGCCCGAAGTCACTGTCGAAGTTCATTTGTCCCGCGGCTTGCCGGCATTTTCGATCGTCGGGCTGCCGGAAACCGCAGTCAAGGAGAGCCGCGACCGGGTGCGTTGCGCCATCCTGAATTCGGATTTTGAGTTTCCCGGCAAGCGTATATCGGTCAATCTGGCGCCTGCGGACTTGCCCAAGGAAGGAGGCCGGTTTGATTTGCCGATTGCGCTGGGTGTCCTCGCGGCGTCCGGCCAGATCAATAGCGCAGCGCTTGAAAACAACGTGTTTCTGGGTGAATTGGCGCTCAGCGGCGGGTTGCGCGATATCAAAGGCGGTTTGATTGCGGCTCTTTCGTTGCGTGGCACTGGGCAAAGTCTGGTATTGCCCCGCGCAAGCGCAAGCCAGGCGGGACTGGTGACCGGGGTCAGTGTCCATGGAGCGGAAACTCTACGGGAATTGACTGATGTCCTGAACGGTCACGGGGAGTTTCGCGCCGTTACGCCGGTGGAAGTGCGCAGGGATACCGTCTATCCCGATATGAGTGAAGTAGTCGGGCAGGCATTTTCCAAATATGGGTTGGAGGTCGCCGCCGCGGGCGCGCACAGCATACTCATGATGGGGCCGCCCGGAACCGGTAAAACGATGCTGGCGTTGCGTTTGCCGGGAATATTGCCGGAAATGACGGAAGACGAAGGCCTGGAGACGGCAGCAATTACTTCTCTCGTGGAAAAAGGCTGGGACTCCGGCGGCTGGTTGACCCGACCATTCCGGGCGCCTCATCACAGCGCATCGGGAGCCGCCCTGATCGGAGGCGGATCAATACCGAAGCCCGGAGAAATATCCCGTGCTCATAACGGGGTTTTATTCCTTGATGAGCTGACCGAGTTCGGCCAGCAGTCCCTGGATTCGCTGAGAGAGCCTCTGGAAGCGGGCTATGTAGATATTTCGCGGGCCTTGTTACAACTTCGCTTTCAGTCCCGATTTATTTTTGTCGGAGCTGCAAATCCGTGTAAATGCGGGTATCTGGGCGATCCGGCAGGGAATTGCACATGCACCCCGGAGCAGGTCAGCCGTTATCTGGGAAAGCTCTCGGGGCCGCTGCTCGACCGAATCGACATACAGATAAACGTAGCCAGGGTTCCTTATAACGAGTTACGCGCCAACCGCGCATCGGGGGAGAGCAGCGCCAGCATACGCGAACGGGTGATCGAAGCCCGCGCTATACAACATCGCCGGCAAGGCAAGCTGAACAGCCGCTTGTCGACGACAGAGATCGATCGGTTCTGTGTTGTCGGTGAAGAAGGGCATGCCCTGCTTGAACGTGTCCTGACCCGTTTCAATATGTCGCCGCGCAGTTATCACCGAATCCTCAAGCTGGCGCGTACCATCGCCGATATGAACCGGACGGAAGCGATTACGACCTCCCACTTGCTGAGCGCCGTCAAGATGCGTTGCCTGGACAGGAGAGCCGGACCGTGACCACTTGGATAGTATCTTCACAAGATATTAGTGCACAGGGCGAAGCATCGGACATGAATGGTGGTGAGGAAGAAATTTGTGTATGATATGATACATATCAAGGGCGTGGAATTGTTTTGGGTCGTGCGTAAGCGTGGCTATTCATGGCACGTTACATCACTTCTGCATCAAATCCCTTGATCGTTACGTGATCGAGTTTGCCGGACGGTACAATCTTCGAAATCGTGATACCGTGGACATTCCTGGTTCTGTTGCCGACGGCATGAAGGGCAAATGGATTCGTTATCGGGTATTAGTGGCATGACGATAGGGAAGGAAAATGTGGACAACCTGCCGGGTGCTGTCCTATATTGTGGCGCTGGAAAAACCGATCCACACAAGATGGGAACTAACGATCCCGAAAAACCGAAGAGAGGCAAAGGGCAATCCCAACGTCTGCAAAAGCAGCACGAACGTGCTGGTGGACCTATTGGAATATTTGGCGAAGAGGCCAAGCGGCATGACGCTTCTATCACCGCCCATACATACCCAAGCAGGAAATCAATGAGAGTCTTCGGGAGATAGATTCAGACCTTGGGCGCGTCCTGTTTGTCGAGAGAGCAAGCATAAAGCCAGACGGCGGAATAATCGAAGTGCTTGACAGTGCCGGGAAATACCGGGTTGTTCTGGTAAGCGAGTCCAAGCATCAGGGAAACGATATTGAAAAGATTAAGGCCGGTATAAAGCAGGGGAAGAACAAGGACTCGGACCTGATGGTGGCGGGGAACGCTATTGAGCGGGTACACAAGAATATTCAGGAGTTCAGGAACCTGATGCTGGATGAGCAACATTTTCCCTATGTCGTATTTCTTCAGGGGTCGAACTTCGCAACCAGCACGTTCTTTGTGGATGCGCCTGACGGGCGGAAGGTTCGGATATCCCACGATGCCGGGAACCTGAATCGGATAGACCGAATTACGGCAAGCAGTTTTGGCATGGAGATCAACCAGATCTACTGCCGAAATCGCCTTATCGAACTCGAAGGGAACATGCAAATGCTTCAGGCGGCTTCGCTGTATTTTCAGGGTGAGCCTTGGGCCGCCGATGATATGGCGCGAATTCTGTGGGACGTGGCGGCAATATCGCTGAAAGCTCTATCCGATTCCTTACCGGGGGACAGGAAAGATGGGTAATCGTTCGCACCGAAACTCCGGCTACAAGGCAATGAATGCGATGAATCGGGACGGCGCGGAGCATTCATCCTTGCGTAACCTGCATGTGGAAATGCCGAGTTACACTTCGCATGTCACGGAGACAGCGGACTGCTGTGATCTGCTGTCTCGGTTGCCGGATAACTCCGTCCAGTTGATCGTTTGTGATCCACCTTACAATATTCTTTTGGCGGATTGGGACAGGTACGACGATTACATAGCGTGGGCCTCTGCCTGGCTCAAAGAAACGGAACGAGTGTTGAGCCCGACTGGAAGCATTGCGATTTTCGGAGGATTGCAATATCAGGGCGAGGCTGGTAGTGGTGATCTTTTGTCGATCATACAGCACATGCGGGAAGCAAGCGACATGCTGCTTGTTAACTTGATTATCTGGAACTACCGGAACGGCATGAGCGCACGGAGGTTTTTTGCCAATCGGCATGAGGAAATTGCATGGTTTGCAAAGACCAAAAAATATTTTTTCGACCTTGATGCGGTGCGCGAGCCATACGATGAGGAAACCAGGCGGGAGTACATGAAAGACAAGCGATTGAATCCGGAGAGCGTGGAGAAGGGGCGCAACCCAACGAACGTATGGCGCATGGGTCGTTTGAACGGCAACTCGACGGAACGTGTTGGACATCCGACACAGAAGCCGAGGCAGGTTATTCAACGATTGATCCGCTCGCTTTCCTATCCGGGATCAACCGTAGTGGATTTTTTCGCTGGTAGCGGGGTTACCACAAGAGTTGCGATTGAAGAGGGACGGCACAGTGTTTGTGGGGATATTGACGATACTTGTCACAACTATGTGTCCAGGCAGATCGACATGATTGATACACATGATTTGTTCAAGCCGGTTCCAAAGTTTGCAATCAGCGCCAAACTTGGGAAAAACCACCCTGTATTCATATAGCTATAGCAGACAACCGACTATGGCCAAATTGTGACGACAGTATCTAGTAAATGCCGGCATCAAGGCCGGCCGCCATGGTCATGCCCAGCGTTTCGCATTGATCGATGAAATCCTCGCGGTATTTCCCCTTGAGTACCAGCGCCGGTTGAATGAGTTTCCACTTCAGGCCCGTCAGGATCCTTTCCACGCTGGTTCTGGCGCCTTGTCCGTCCAGCCCGGCCTTGATGTAGAGGGCGGTCGGTTTGCCTTCCGTGACTTCCAGGCAGGGATAGTATATTCGTTCAAAGAAATCCTTGATGGCGCCGCTCATGTAGCCGAAATTTTCTGTTGTGCCGATAATGACGCCATCACTGCCGATGACGTCCCGGGCATGGCAGTCCCAGGGAATGCGAACCCTCACCGCTATGTTCTTGTCATAGCGGCATCCACGCGCCGTCGCCGTTTGCAGCGCAAGGGTGTTTTCGGAGGGACAGTTTGCGACAATGAGAATTTTCGGCATCAATCCGTTCTGGTTCCGCTATCTCCTCCATTGATGAAATTTCTCCAGCAGGCTCAGCGCCCAGGCCGGGGCGTGTGCTTTTTTCCAGTTTCCCGCCGCATATTTGTTGGCTTCCATCCATGTTGGATAAGCGTGAATGGTTCCCAGGATCTTGTTCAATCCCAGTCCGTGCCGCATGGCCAGTACGAACTCGGCGATCAGGTCTCCGGCGTGTCTGCCGACGATCGTGACTCCGAGAATTTTATCCTTGCGCGGAACCGTTAATATCTTGATCGTACCTGTCGCATGTCCGTCCGTTTTGGCGCGGTCCAGTTGTCCAATGTCATATTCGGTAATTTCATACGATATGTTGCGTTCTTTGGCATCCAGCTCATTCAGCCCAACGCGGGCCACTTCCGGGTCGGTATAGGTTGCCCAGGGCAATACGCTGTAATCCACCTTGAATCTCTTGAGTGGGCCGAACAGTGCATTGACGCAGGCATACCAGGCCTGATGGGCGGCGGAGTGTGTAAACTGATAGGGGCCTGTCACGTCTCCAACGGCATAAATGTCCGGGCGCCCGGCCTGTAAATACTCGTTCGTCTCTATCGTACGGCGAGGGCTTGTCGGGACGTTGATATTTTCCAGTCCATAGCCCTCCAGTCTGGCTGCCCGCCCCAGTGCAACGAGCATCCGATCAAATTCAATTTCGACTTCCCCGTTCCCCGTTTCACAGACCAGTTTTTTCGAGCCGCCATCTGCAATGACCCTCGTTGCATTGTGTCCGGTCAATACGTTGATGCCTTCCCCGCGAAAAATTTCGGCAAGTTGCCTGGAAAACTCTTCGTCTTCGCGCATCAGAATGCGGTCATGATTTTGTACCAGACTGACATCACTGCCGAAGCGGGCGAAGCACTGCGCCAGTTCACAGCCAATCGGGCCGCCGCCGAGGATGACCAGTTTTTTCGGCAGTTCGCGGATATTCCATATCGTGTCGGAAGTGTAGTAGTCAATTTGATCGAATCCCGGGATGGACGGGGCAAAAGGTTCTGCTCCGGCGGCAATGACGATCGATTTTGCCGTACAGGTCCTGCCGTTCACCCGAACTGAATTTTCCGAGAGGATTTCCGCTTCGCCTTTAATGACGTCTACTCCCAAAGATGTATACCTTTCCACCGAATCATGCGGTGCGATCGAAGCGATCGTTTCGTGGACGCGCTGCATGATGTCGGCAAAATCGAATGAAGCCGAGGCTTCCCCGATCCCCAGATTTTGTGAATGCCGGATATCGTGGAGTAGTCTGGCGGAGGCGATCAATGATTTTGACGGGACACAGCCCGTGTTCAGGCAGTCTCCTCCCATGTCTCCCCGCTCAATGAGGATCACTTTGGCTTTTACAGCGGCGGCGATATAGGCGGTTACCAGTCCACCGCTGCCGGCGCCAATGACGATCAGGTTGGCGTCGTATTTCTTACCCATCGCCGGCCATCTTGGCTTTGATGATTTTCAGCAGATATCTGGCAATGTACGGGAAGACGGCGAGTAACACGAAGGATGCAATGAGGGCGGGGGATAACAACCCCTTGAGCGAGTCCAGTCTGGCAAGCTGTGTGCCGGCGTTGATGAACACCATTGTACCGGGAGCCATTCCGATCAATGAGGCGAGAAAGAAAGTAGTTGTCCTGATCGAAGTCAGGCCCATCAGGAGGTTGATTGCGAAGAATGGAATGACCGGAACCAGCCTCATCGAAAACAGATAGAGAGCGCCTTCCTTGCGGAAGCTTTCACGGATCTTTCCGACACGTTCCCCCATTTTGTTTTGTACCAGATCGTCGAACAGATATCTGGCGACGAGGAAGGCGAGAGTCGCGCCGATCGTGGCTGAAACGAGTACGATTGCGGCGCCTGCGATAAAGCCGAAAATGGCGCCTCCCAGCAGAGTCAGTACCAGGGCGCCCGGAATGGACGCTGCGGTCGCTGCAATGTATATTGCCGAGAACAGCAATGCGGTCGTGCCCGGGTTGGCTCGCCGGTAGGCGATCAATTGATCGAGTTTCGATTTGATGAACTCCAGATTCAAATATTTTTCCGGCCCCAGCCAGATCAATATCCCGGCAACGACCAGAATCAGGATGACAAGAGCTATTTTACCTTTCGACATATCTTTCAGGTCTCGTTCAGGCGGCGACAGGCCAGATCAGGATGACTGTATTTTGGCGATCAGGGCGTCAGCAAAAGCGCTTGTGGAAAGCGTTGTCGCGTTGTCCATCAGCCGTGCGAAATCATAAGTAACCGTCCTGTCGGCCATGACGGCGGGGAAAGCGCGGTTAATGAGTTCGGCTGCTTCACTCCATCCCAGGTAGTCGAACATCATGACGCCTGAAAACATCAGTGATGACGGATTGACCCTGTTCCGGTTCGCGTATTTGGGCGCCGTGCCGTGGGTCGCCTCAAAAACCGCGATCTCATCCGACATGTTGGCTCCGGGGGCAATACCGATACCGCCGACTTCGGCTGCCAGGGCATCGGAAAGATAGTCTCCATTCAGGTTCATCGTGGCAATAACATCAAATTCGGCCGGGCGCAGCTGCAACAGCTGGAACATGATGTCGGCAATACGGTCCTTGATCAGGATCCTGCCTGCGGGCATTTCACCGTTGTAATCGTCCCACAACTCGTCTTCGGTCACAATATGGTCCCTGAATTCCTGTTTGGCGACCTCATAGCCCCAGTTGCGAAAAGCGCCCTCCGTAAATTTCATGATGTTGCCCTTGTGCACGAGGGTGACGCTTGCCTTGTTGTGGTCGATGGCAAACCGGATCGCTTTTCTGACCAGGCGTTTACTGCCGAATGCGCTGATCGGCTTGACTCCCAGGCCCGCATCTTCGAAAAAATCGGCTCCCATTTCCTCTCTCAGAAAGCGCGCCAGCTTTTTGTTCGCTTCTGTGCCGCTTTCATATTCGATCCCCGCATACACATCTTCCGTGTTTTCCCTGAAAATGACGACATCGACCTCTTCAGGCGATTTGAGTGGAGAAGGCACTCCGCGATAATAACGAACCGGCCGAACACAGGCGTACAGATCCATCTGTTGCCTCAGGGAGACGTTCAACGACCTGAATCCGCCTCCGATCGGCGTTGTCAACGGTCCCTTTATGGACACGACAAGCTCTTTCATGGCGGCCAGCGTTTCTGCGGGGAAATAGTCTCCCTCATACAGTCCGGCCGCCTTTTCTCCCATGTACAGTTCGCACCAGTGCGCTTTCCTTTTGCCGCGGTAAGCCTTGTCAACGGCGGCATCCCAGACCCTTAATGACGCAGAGGTAATATCGGGTCCGATGCCATCGCCTTCAACATATCCGAGGATCGGGTTGTCCGGTACGTTTGGCCGTCCATCTCTTATTGTAATTTTCGTTCCGTTCTCCGGAAATCCGATATGCCGGTAGGTCATGGTCTGCATGGGCGCGGGTGGTAACGACTGCCCGTAACTATACTATATTGGCAGTAAATATCAATGTGGGTGCGATTACGGGTCAAAATACGATGTGACCGGGCTATGAGTAGATACAGTGGATGTATTCGGACTTTTCCGGCCCCGAGACTGTCCATTGCACCGACAGGCTGTCGCCGCGCACAGTGATTCTGGCATGATAGACGTCGTTTTTGCAGACGTGGGGCGTGCGGCTCTGCCAGGACAGATCGGGTTGCAGCATGAACTCAACCAGTTCCACCGGGCGCGTTTCGCCATGGCGAAGATGTTGCAGGCGGATTATGCCGCTCGAGGCGGTCCTGTGCCAGCGATAACGGTTCGAGAAATTCAGGCGGAGTCCCGAATCGGCAGTCCACGTCCCGCTTTCGCTGAACGTGATACAGCTGTCGTTCGCGCAGTCGACGACGACCGCGCCGCTACCGGATACATTCCGGCGATGATCGTTATGACGCGACCATGATTCGAACCCGAGGCCGGATATGGTTTTCAGTCTCTGCCAAAGCACATGCGAAGCGACGGCCCGCATCAGTGGTCAGTGAACAACCCGGCTATGCGAGTGCACGGTCGAGCGCTTCCAGCACTTTCCCCACTTCTTCGCGGCTTGAGTAGTGAGTCAGAGAGATACGAACGACACCGTCATCCGGTTCGATACCGAGGTCGGAAATCAGGCGCCAGGCATAGAAGTGGCCGCTTTCACAGCCAATTCCGCTGTCCTGTATTCTTGACGATACCGAATGCGCCGACTCCCGCAAGGGTCTGAATGCGATCGTCGGTACGCGGTCGCCGTCCCGGGTATGGGCCTTGCCAATCAATCGTACGTTCCTGTTATTGTGCAGATAATCGAGAATCGGGTCTGCCAGCTGTTCTTCGTGGTCGTGGATCAGGCTCCCGATCCGCTTGAGTTTGCGGGGCATTGCCGCGGGGGCGTCCGGCGCTTCGTCCTGCGTTGCATAGTGATGGCGGTGCAATGCCTCGAAATAATCCAGTACCCCGGCACAGCCTGCCACCTGTGCATGTTGCGGCCCGGCCGGATTGAACCATTTTCGGAGTACTCCGGTATTGAAAAAATGACACTGCGGCGCCAGCGTATTTGCGGTCTCCCGCTCAATATACATGAGACTCTGGTGGGGGCCGAAGACCTTGTACAGACTGAAAACATAGCCGTCCACGCCCAGTGATTTCAAGTCGCAAATCTGGTGGGGCGCATGGCCCACCGCATCAATAAACACGTTGATCGCGGGGTTGTATGTCTTGATCTGACGGGTGACGGCCTGTACCGGGTTACTGGTGCCGGTAATATTGGAGCAGTGAGTGAAAAACACCCATCTCGTTTTGTCGTTCAGCAGGGAGGTGAGTGTTTCCGGGTTCAATAGTCCATCCTGCCGGTCTACCTGCCACTCGCGCAGAGTGACGCTTTTCTGTTGCGCCATTCTTCTCCATACCCCGCTGTTCGCCTCATGATCCTGGTTGGTTACAATGATCTCATCGCCTGCATTCAGTTGTGCGCCGACAGCCTGGGCCATGACGTAGGTGTTGATCGAGGTCGATGGTCCGATAGTCAGTTCGTCCGGAGAAATGTTGAGCGCCGTCGCCCAGCCGAGCATGGCGCGGTCCATCGCTTCGCCGGCGGCCGCTGAAGAGGCGTAGCGTTCATAGGGCTGCACCCGGGTATGGGCGTTATAGTGATTCAGTATCCGGTTGACCTGGTTGGCAACGTAACTGCCCCCGGCATTGGCGCAAAATACAACCCCCCGATCATCGTCCAATTGATTGAATTGTTTTCTGGCAAATTCCACATCAAGTTTCATGTCAGGCAGTTCTCGTTGTATATTTTGCAAAGGGAATCATATTATAATAGTTAATTTCCGGCACGCATATTGGTATTTGTACAAGACGATGGAAACCGATCTCAGAATTACCCGGGACGCTGTGGCCAGGGTTCATCAACTGCTTGAAACCAAAGACAATCCCGGGTTGATGCTGCGGGTTTATATACAGGGCGGCGGCTGTTCCGGTTTCCAGTACGGCTTCCAGTTTGATGATGTCCGGCAGGAAGACGATATATACATAGAGCGGGAAGGTATCCGGGTACTGGTCGATATGCTCAGCTTGCAATATCTGGACGGAGCGGAAATTGACTATAAGGACGATCTGATGGGGAGTCGTTTCCTGGTCAATAATCCCAATGCCTCGACCACTTGCGGCTGCGGGTCATCGTTTTCCATTTGAGGCGCAGTTTCCGGATTCCCGGTTTCCCATTGAACGCCCGGGGTTTCCTGACTCCAGTCCTTGAGCTTTTGCCGACTGTCCCCATATTTTGGCATACTGTAACAGAACCCTTATTTTGTATTGAACAATGAATCAAGACCGCGAGAAAGGCTCAAAACCACAGGGCGGCGCTGGCCCTGGCGCAAATGATCAGGCGGAAACGCACATGGAAGCGCCGAAGACCGGGCCGCAATCCACAGAAACCGCACAACAGGATTTGTCGCCACCCGAGGGGGAGGCGGGAGAATTTTCGGAGGCCTCCAGAGAAGACCTGATCGAGAAACTGGTTTCTGCTCGCGAGCGAATCGCTGAAATGGAAGATGGCTATATGCGCGCCAAAGCGGAAGTTGAAAATATCCGGCGCCGCAGCCAGAATGAAATTGTCTCGGCTCGCAAATATGCGATCAAGGATTTTGCGCAGGAATTGCTGAGTGTAGTGGACAGTCTCGATCGGGCCAGCCAGGTAGAAATGGATGGAACGAGCAGTGAGCCGGTATCGAAAATGAAGGAAGGGCTTGAGTTGACGATGAAGCAGTTTTTTACAGCGATGGAGAAATCCGGCATTATGGCGGTGGAAGCTGCACCCGGCATCAAGTTCAATTCCGACCTGCATCATGCAATCGGCACGGCGCCGCCGACTGACGAGGTCGAGCCCGATCAGATTCTGAGTGTCATGCAGAAAGGATTCCTGTTGAAGGACCGCCTTTTACGGCCCGCCATGGTGGTGATTGCGAAGAAAGACAGCGGGAAATAACCGGCAAGCGCTTGTTATCGAATAATCAACCCTTATATCAAAATGGGTAATTCATAGTTACAGGTTTATTGAGGAAGCAGAAATGTCAAAAATTATCGGTATCGACCTGGGAACGACCAACTCCTGCGTAGCAGTCATGGAAGGTGGTACCCCGAAGGTCATTGAAAACAGCGAAGGAGATCGTACCACGCCTTCCATTATCGCTTTTACCAGGGACAACGAAGCGCTGGTGGGGCAATCGGCCAAACGCCAGTCGGTCACCAATCCGGAAAATACCATTTTCGCGGTAAAGCGCCTGATCGGGCGCCGCTTCAGCGAGGATGTTGTGCAGCGTGATCTGGATCTGATGCCCTACAAGATTATCAAGGCGAAAAACGGAGATGCCTGGGTTGAAGCGGGCGGCAAGCAAATGGCGGCGCCGGAAATATCCGCGCGTATTTTGCAGAAAATGAAACAGACGGCGGAAGATTATCTGGGCGAGGAAGTACGTGAGGCTGTAATCACCGTTCCCGCCTACTTCAATGACTCGCAGAGGCAAGCGACCAAGGACGCGGGCAGAATAGCGGGCCTGGACGTGAAAAGAATCATCAATGAGCCGACTGCGGCAGCGCTGGCTTACGGCATGGACAAGGCCAAGGGTGACCAGAAGATTGTCGTATACGATCTTGGCGGAGGAACGTTTGATGTTTCGGTCATCGAGATCGCGGAAGTGGACGGGGAGTACCAGTTTGAGGTGCTTTCAACGAATGGAGATACGTTCCTTGGCGGAGAGGACTTCGACCGTCGCCTGATTGATTATCTCGCGGATGAGTTCCAGAAGGACCAGGGCATGAACCTGCGCGGCGACCCGCTGGCCATGCAACGTCTCAAGGAAGGGGCGGAAAAAGCGAAAATCGAGCTATCCTCAAGTTCCCAGACCGAGGTCAATCTACCCTATATTACAGCCGATGCAAGTGGTCCCAAGCACTTGAACATCAAGCTGACGCGAGCCAAACTCGAATCTCTGATCGACGATCTGCTGAAGCGGACACTGGAGCCTTGCAGGACCGCCCTCAAGGATGCGGGCATCAAAATCTCCGGGATCAGTAACGTTATCCTCGTTGGCGGTCAGACCAGAATGCCGAAGGTGCATGAGGTTGTGGAAAACTTTTTCGGACGGGAGGCGCGGCGTGATGTCAACCCGGATGAAGCGGTTGCCATGGGCGCTGCCATTCAGGGCGGCGTGCTCGGCGGAGATGTCAAGGATGTGTTGCTGCTTGATGTGACGCCTCTCTCTTTGGGTATTGAAACCCTGGGCGGAGTGATGACGAAACTGGTGGAAAAGAATACCACGATCCCGACCAATGCCAGCCAGGTATTTTCTACGGCAGAGGACAACCAGAATGCGGTCACCGTGCATGTGTTGCAAGGCGAACGGGAGATGGCAAGCGGAAACAAATCCCTGGGTCGTTTCGATTTGACCGAAATCCCCCCGGCGCGTCGCGGAGTGCCCCAGATTGAGGTTTCGTTCGATATCGACTCCAACGGTATATTGCATGTTTCCGCCAGGGATAAGGCAACCGGGAAAGAGAACAAGATCGTGATCAAATCCTCCTCCGGCCTGTCGGATGACGAAATAGAAAAGATGGTGCGCGATGCCGAGGAGCACGCCGAAGAGGACAAGAAGGCCCGGGAGTTGGTGGATGCCCGCAACCAGGGTGAAGCGCTCGTTCACGGAGTCAGGAAATCACTGGAAGAGCTGGGCAACAAGGTCGATGACAATGAAAGGAAAGGTATTGAGTCTGCCATTGACGAGCTTGAAGAGGCGTTGAAGGGAAATGATCTTGATGAGATCAAATCCGGATCCGAAGCCCTGTCCAGGGTCAGTTACAAGCTCGCAGAGCAAATGTATGCGCAGACCGACAGCGACGGGGATGGCAATGCTGCGGACAGTTCGCAACAGGGCGCTGCCAAAGACGACATTGTCGATGCCGAATTTGAGGAAATTGATGACGACAAAAAGAAATCATGAGCAATTTCCCGATCTGTATATAATCTGTCGGCATGCAATCAGGGCGGGGTCGTAACCCCGCTTTTTCCTGTCGACCGGACATAATGAACGATGTCGAAAAGAGATTATTACGAAGTTCTGGGAGTTGACCGCAGGGCCAGTGAGCCGGATCTGAAAAAGGCTTATCGTAAACTGGCCATGAAGTATCATCCGGACCGCAACCAGGACAACGGGGAGTCGGAGGCCAGGTTCAAGGAGGTGCAGGAGGCCTGGAGTGTGCTTTCCGACTCTCGCAAACGGGCTGCCTATGATCAGTTCGGACATGCGGGCGTGGATTCTGCCGGCGGCGTGGGCGCTGGCGGAGTCGGTGATATTTTCGGTGATATTTTCGGTGATATTTTTGGCACGGGCGGCGGTGGACGGCGGCGCAGTCGCGGCTCGGATTTGCGATTTGGCCTGAGTCTCACCCTGGAGGAGGCGGTAAACGGGGTCGAGAAACAGATCCGTGTCCCCAGGATGTCGGAATGCGCAGCCTGCAAGGGGTCTGGTTCGCGCCCGGGTTCGCAAGCGCAGACATGCCGGACCTGTAACGGCCAAGGTCAGGTAAGGATGCAACAGGGCTTTTTCTCGGTCCAGCAAACCTGTTCGACCTGCAAGGGCCAGGGCCAGGTTATTACGGATCCCTGTTCATCCTGCTACGGCCAAGGTGTTGTCAAGGAAGAAAAGACACTTTCTGTAAAGATTCCTGCCGGGGTGGACAACGACGACCAGATCCGGTTGTCGGGAGAAGGGGAAAGCGCCGGCCCCGGCACTTCCCCGGGCGATCTGTATGTTCAGGTTCGACTGAAGAAACACGAAATATTCGAGCGAAAGGGTGACGATTTATACTGTGAAGTGCCCGCCAGCTTTTCCGCTATGGTGATCGGCGGAGAGTTGGAAATTCCCACTCTGTCCGGCAGGGGTAATTTGAGAATCCCGCCGGAAAGCCAGTCCGGCAGGGTATTCCGGTTAAAAGGCAAGGGAGTGCGCAATGTTCGAACCGGCAATCAGGGGGACCTGTATTGCAAGGTCGTTGTGGAAACCCCGGTCAAGCTGACCAAGAAACAAAAAAATTTGCTGAAGAACTTTGAGGACAGTCTTACGGAAAGCGGCAACCGGCACTCTCCGCGCAGTGAATCGTGGTCGGACAAGATTAAATCGTTCTTCGATGAACTGGTCCCCTGAGCATATCCGGACAGTACCCGGATTGTCCGCCTGATACCGAGAGCGCCGCGGATTCGATTCATTGATGGCAGGCGCACGCGAGACACTGGCAAGGGGCGGGGTATTCCACAAAAATCTTCCCGGATTCACGCCGCGAAAAGTCCAGCAGGAAATGGCGGCCGAGGTGGAATCGGCGTTGCGCTACGGCGCCAGTCTGGTCGTTGAATCGGGAACCGGCACCGGCAAGACGTTCGCCTACCTCGTCCCTGTCATCGAGAGCGGGAAACGCACAATCCTGTCGACCGGGACAAAGCGCTTGCAGGAACAGATTTTTTTCCGGGACCTTCCCGCCGTGCTTGGTGTGCTGGGCAAGCGGGTCAATGCCGTCCTCCTCAAGGGACGTTCCAACTATCTGTGCCGCTATCGGCTGAAACTGAACGGCCAGCAAGGTGAGTTGCACGGACGGAGCGGTCAGCTTGCCTTCGATATCCTGCATGAATGGTCGAACCGAACCACGACCGGAGACATTGCCGAGGTTGACGGGATTGATGAACGTTCCCGGGTCTGGTCGAAAGTGACGTCGACGGCCGACAACTGCCTCGGCGGAAAGTGTCCCGATTTCAGCCGATGTTTTGTCCACAAGGCAAGACAACAAGCGCTCAGGGCGGATATCGTGGTCGTTAATCACCACTTGTTTTTCTCGGATATTACATTGAGGACCGAGGGCTTTGGCGAGCTTTTGCCCGACCATGAAGCGGTCATATTCGATGAGGCGCATACGGTTGCCGATACGGCCACGCGCTTTTTCGGACACTCTGTCTCCAGCTTTCAGCTGGAAGAGTGGATCGAGGACATACTGGCAGCGGAACGGAACGAAAAAAGCGGGGTCAACCTCGAAGATTATACGGATTCGGTCAAGACCCGCATCGAACGGTTCAAGGCTTACTGTAAAACGCTTGCCGGCGAAGCCGAACTCCTTGCCGATTTGGTCGGCGCCCGCTTCGACCGGGTTTGGGCGCCATTGTACTGCGAACTGGTGGAGCTTGCTGATGCGCTCGAAAGCGCGGCGCCGGCAGGGGAATACCTGGGCAAATGCCACAGTCGGGGCATGCGCATGATCGGGCAACTGGAAGTCTGGCGGGAGGACCACGAGAGGGACAGTGTCTGCTGGCTGGAAACGGGCAAGCGCTTTTTCCGGCTCAACATCTCCCCGCTGCATATCGCAGGGCAGTTCGCCCCGTTTTTATCGAACCCGGAAGTTTCCTGGATATTTACCTCTGCCACGCTCGCCGCGGGCGACAACTTTTCTTCGTTTTGCAACGGGATCGGACTGCACGAGGCGGAGACTCGTTGCTGGGAAAGTCCTTATAATTTTCAGACCAATGCCTTGCTGTATTTGCCGGAAAATCTGCCTGATCCCCGCCATGTGGATTTTTGTCATGCGCTTGTCGATGTCATTATGGATGTGACCAACGCCAGTTCCGGTAAAGCCTTTTGCCTCTTTACCAGTCATGCAATGATGCAACGGGTTTATGAAGAGTTATCCGAAAAATGCTGGTGGCCCCTGTTTTTACAGGGACGGGCAGCAAAACAGCATTTGCTGAAACAGTTTCTGGAAACGGAAAACTCAATCCTGTTCGGTACCGCGAGTTTTTGGGAGGGTGTTGATGTCAAGGGGCGGGCATTGAGTTGCGTGATCATAGACAAACTGCCGTTTGAGCCGCCGTCGAACCCGTTACTGAAAAGAAGATTGCAGGTTTGTGAAGAGAATAATGGCGTCCCGTTTATCGATATCCAGGTGCCCAACGCGGTGATCTCCCTGAAACAGGGAGCGGGGCGCCTGATTCGCTCTGAAACGGATAGAGGCGTGCTCGTTATCTGTGATTCCAGAATTTCCGGCAAATCATACGGTAAACTGTTTCTGGACAGTTTGCCGCTCATGCCTGTGACACGCGATATCAATGAGGTATACCGGTTTTTCGGATAACGTACGGGCTATGATGAAGTGTCTCTCGATTGATACCGTTACCGAATCGTGTTCCGTTGCGTTGTTTGACGGCTCCGAAACGGTGCAGCGCAAGAAGATACAGCCGGGTGGTCATTCGCGGCTTGTGCTGGATATGGTGAACCGGGTAATGACCGATCAGGGGCTGTGTCTGAGCCAGCTTGACGCTATCGTCGTGGATACCGGACCGGGATCGTTTACTGGCGTGCGCCTGGGGCTGGGCGTTGCGCAGGGGCTGGCTTATGGCGCGGACTTGCCGGTGATCGGAGTGTCTTCACTGGAAGTCATGGCAATATCGGTGGATAGCGGCATCGTTGCGTCGGCTATGGACGCACGCATGAGGCAGGTTTATTGTGCTGTCTATAATGTTCGGGCAAGCGGCAGACCCGCGCCGCTACTGGCTCCCTGTGTGTGTTTCCCCGACCAGTCCGGCGCGCAGCTCGGGAGGGCGGAATATGCGGTAGGGAGTGGTTGGGATGTTTATGCGGATATCCTTGCCGGCGGGCCGGGAAATCGGCCGCTGCGCGTTGCGCAGGTACTCTTTCCGGAAGCGGCCCAAGGGATCAGGATGGCGCAAAGAATCGGTATCGGGGAAGCGATGCCTCCCGGACAACTTGCGGCAACCTATATCCGCAACAAGGTTACCGACTGAAATGCGTTTCAATCCGCATATTACGATCGAAAAAGAGCGAAACGCAAACGGGTAACAAGGCGATGGCCCGAAAACAGAAAACAATGGGGGTGATTATCGCGCTGGTTGGTCTGGCAGCGCTGATACCACTCGTTGCGGCGCTGTTTCTCAATTCCGGACAGGCAAGGTCGGTGATCACTGCCTGGGTCGAAAGCCGCACCGGCAGGGAGTTTTCAATAGATGGCAGGCTGGGTGTGGCCATGGGCCTGTCCGCTACAATCGTGGCCCACGATGTGCGCTTGTCCAATAGCGGTTGGGCGCTTGTTCCCGATATGCTTTCGATCGACAAATTATCAATAACACTTTCTGTGCCCGGATTATTGAAAGGTGAGGGACTGATCCGGGAAATTCATGTCCTCAATCCGGTATTAAGGGTGGAACGTCATCCCGAAACGGGAAAATTCAATACCGTTCTCGGGAAAAATACAAGATCCGGCCCCGGCTTCCTGGCAAGCCAACTGTCGGGTATCAGGCAGCTATCGGTCCGCGGCGGGCGGATTGTCTACTATCATCCCCGACGCAGATGGGAATTCGACGTTACCGATGCCGTCGCCCGTTCACCGGCAATCGATCAACCGGTCGAACTTGATATATCCGGAGCTATCGGGAAGACTGCGATCGCGCTGGGCGGACAAACGGGCAGCTTCCGTTCCCTGATTGGGAACACCGAGACCCGGGTCAGTTTGCAAGGGCACATCGCCAAACCGGAAAACACCCTGCTTGTTTCCGGAGCCATCGACCAGTTTCGACGGTGGCGAGGTTTGAACCTGTCGTTTGAGGCCTTTATCACGGACCTCTCCGATTTGTCCGGACTGATCGGGATACCGTTGCATCCCTGGCGCAGCATCAGCGCTTCCTGGAAACTCGTGCAGCCTGATTCTCCGCGGACGCTGCGTATGGACTCGATAGAGATATTCTCCCCGGACTACGGCCTGGAATCCGTGATCAGGGGGCGAATCGGGTATCTTCCCCGGTTCAGGCAGCTGGCCCTTACGTTTTCCGCGAAGGGCAACCTCGACCACGGGGCGCTTTCGGACAAATGGAATCGGGACATCGTACTGGCGGCCGCTATGGAAGGAACCCTTGCCCGTGATCAGGGAGATTTACGCCTGACCCTGAATCATGGCTCCATTCGTTCGACGGGCATGACGCTGGACCTGAGCGGTACGATAGAGAAAGTGACCGGCGACTGGAGCAACCCACTGCAAGTCAGCCTCAAACTGGATGACCTGACTCGCCTCGGTGATCTGACAAACCGGCAGTTGCCCAGTGTTCCGAATATCTCGGCATCGGGAAACCTCTTTCGCCTCGGCGACGGGTTCAGACTGCTTGACATTCTGCTTGAAAACGATTCTCCCGGGGTCAAGGCGCTGGCTGTCGGCAGTCTCGAAAATCCGGGCGCACAGCAACGGGGGGTGATTGACTTCTCTGTACGAGCGGAGTCGGATATTATCAAGCAGTGGTCCGGTTCCGACCTGTCCGGATTTCTGCAATACCTGACCGTTGCCGGGACCGCTTATGTGGACGCGAATAACGTTTCGGTTCCACAGGTCAGCATTGATGCGCAGGGACCGGGTGTCCATATCGAGGGCAACGGTGAGCTCGGTTCTGTCGGCAATACCGCGACTTTGCGGGTCGAGTTGAAGGGGAGTGTACAGGGGCTGGATAAACTGCGTGATTGGGCCGGTCAGCCGCTGCCGCCGACTGAAGCGATTACGTTCAGCGCCGAGCTGCGCGGGGATGAACGACGGAAATTGAATCTTGGCAACATTCAGGTGAACATGGTTGACCCCGCTATCAGCGCCGAGTTGTCGGGCGAAATACGCAACCTGGGAAAATCTCCGAAACTGATCCTGAATTTTAGCGCTGAGATCAGGGAGGCGCAGCCGTTTCTCAAGCGCTATCCCGGCCTGTCAACGGAGCGGTTTGGAGCGCTTGCGGCAGAACTGTTGCCGGCCAGGGTTCTCGGCAAGCTGCGCAGTACGGAAATACAGGACGGCGGCGTCGTTCACCGTATCGAGAAACTCGAAATTCTTTCCGATTCAGGTTTGAAAGGCAGGGCCACCGGACGCATTGACCACCTGTTTACCGGCCAGTGGGGCGGGCCTGTCTCGTTCAGGGTTTACGGGGAACTTGACGAAGGAGTACTCCCCCCGATTGATGCCGATCTTGTGGATTTGCGGGGGTATCTGGACAGCGTCGCCGAAATTTCGGTTTCCGGGCAGGGGATTGCAGTGGAGCGAGTGCAGGCGAGGCTCATATCCGGTTATAGCGAAACCCGTCTTGCCGGAAAAATCGAAAGTCTGTCACCATTTGCAACGAGCGGGCTGGAACTGACGGCCTACAGGCCGAGCCTCGACGATTTGTTCGTGGAAGGAGCCTGGTCCGCTCTGGCCAGGGACATTCCGGTGCATGGCAAGCTGGTTTTCAGTAATGTTGAGCGCTCTCCACGGGTATCGCTTGACCTCAAAATGGCTGACAGTGATCTGAGCGGCGACATTTACTGGTCTGTCCCCAGTGACGCAAAATCAGGATCGGGAAACGGAGAACCGTTGATCTCCGGCGACTTCGTCTCACAGAACATGGACCTTGTGCAATTGCTGCCTGCGCGGCAGGACTCTCCCGGATTCTTTTCCCGCAACCATATTCGGATGCCCTGGCTCGATCATGCAAACGCAAGCATAAAGGCGGACTTCAGACGCCTGGAGAGCAGGGTATTGCGGCTTGACGATGTCGTCCTGGACACGCAGATACGCGGCGGCAGGATGTTCTCGAGGGTGACAGGTGAAAGCGGAAGCAGCGGTTCGATGGATATCATATTGTCATTGTCCAACCGGGCTCAGGGAGGGTTGCAATCGCGGGTTCGGATCAAGGGCAGTGACGTAGCGCTTGCGGCGCTGGCCGCAACGGAAGAACTCGATTATGAGCAAGAGGGCGTTTTTTCAGTTCAGGCAGAGATTGATGGTCACGGCCGTTCTGTTGCCGAGATCATGGGCAGCGCCAACGGCTTGATACGGGTCAGACTGAATCGTGCGATACTGAAAAACCGGAACCTTGGACTATTTGGCGGAGACCTGTTTCTGGGGTTGCTGACCGCGCTGAATCCGTTCACGACCCGGGACGAGGTCGTTCGTATGGACTGTGGCGTACTGAATTTCGATTTGCAAAACGGCGTGGCTTCGAACAGTCGGGGCATTGCGCTGAAAACAGCGGATTTCGCCTTGCTCGGTGGCGGAGAAGTGGATTTTTCCCGAGAGAACCTGGATCTGAAGGTTTCGACCAGGGCCAGAAAGGGGTTGGGAATCAGCGCAGGCAGTTTTTTCAGGCTGCTCCTTGTCAAGGGCAAGATCAGTGACCCCGAGTTTCAGGTTGGCGGGCCGTTGGAGATCGGGGCTTCACTGGGGGTAGGCTATCTGACTGGCGGATTGAGTCTGTTTGTCAGAGGGCTGTTCGACCGGACCGAAGTGAACTCCGATGTTTGCGCTATGGCGATGGAAGGATGAATGTATCGACAGTCTCCCCATTTCGCGCAAGAGCACAAAAGCAGTTACGCAAAAATTTTATTACGATATATAATACTGTGTATATTCCGCGAGTGAGCAGGCGCGCACGGATGTTTCCCCGGACTTTGTCGAAAAGACGGACAGGAAAATATCGAAGTTGGCATGGCAAGGCCATGTTTTTGGTTGGCGGGTATTGACTCGCATATGAAAAATGGCCGGCACGGCCTTATCTGGAGTTTATTATGTCTGTGGCAGATACACTGAAATTGCTGAACGAAAGTGAAGCCAAGTTCGTCGATCTTCGATTTACCGACACGAAAGGGAAGGAGCAACATGTGACGCTTCCGAGAGGAGTGGTAAACGAAGACCTTTTTGAGGATGGAAAAATGTTCGATGGTTCATCGATAGCCGGCTGGAAAGGGATCAACGAGTCGGACATGATCCTGATGCCGGATGCGGATAGCGCTGTGCTTGACCCGTTCAGTGAGGAGACTACCGTCAATATCCGCTGTGACATTATCGAACCTTCCGACATGCAGGGTTATGAGCTTGACCCGCGCTCGATCGCGAAGCGCGCGGAGGCGTATCTTGCGTCAACCGGCATAGGTGATGCCGCCTATTTTGGTCCCGAAAACGAGTTTTTCCTGTTTGATTCGGTACAATGGGCCAATAACATGGAGCATTGTTTCTATAAAGTGGATTCCACGGAAGGCATCTGGAACAGCGCCCGCGAGTACGAAGATGGCAACACGGGCCATCGTCCCGGAATAAAAGGTGGATATTTCCCGGTACCTCCGGTCGATAGCCAGTCCGATGTGCGTAGCGCAATGTGCCTTGTGCTGGAGCGGATGGGCGTTCCGGTTGAAGTCCATCACCATGAAGTGGGCACTGCCGGGCAGGGTGAAATCGGTACCCGCTTCAATACCATGGTGCGCAAGGCGGATGAGGTGCAGATCTACAAATATGTCGTGCACAATGTAGCCCACAATCACGGCCTTACCGCTACGTTCATGCCCAAGCCCCTGGTCGGTGATAATGGCACCGGTATGCACGTTCATCAATCCATCTTCAAGGGCGGGGAAAATGTGTTTGCCGGGGATCAGTACGCCGGTCTGAGTGATGAGGCGCTCTATTATATCGGCGGTATCTTCAGGCATGCGAAAGCGATCAACGCCTTCTCGAATGCCAGCACCAACAGCTACAAAAGACTGGTTCCGGGATTCGAAGCTCCTGTCCTGCTTGCCTATTCCGCGAAAAACCGTTCCGCATCCTGCCGTATTCCTCATGTTGCCAACCCCAAAGGGCGGAGGATAGAGATCCGCTTCCCTGATTCGACAGCCAATCCCTATCTGGCGTTTGCGGCCATGCTGATGGCCGGACTGGATGGCATTCAAAACAAGATCCACCCCGGCGGGCCGGCGGACAAGGACCTTTATGACCTGCCTCCGGAAGAAGAAACCGACATCCCGACCGTTGCTCATGGTCTTGATATTGCCCTTGAGGCGCTGGACAATGATCGGGAGTTCTTGCTCGCTGGTGGAGTATTCAGCAACAATGCCATCGACGCTTATGTGGCGCTGAAGATGGAAGAAGTCAACCGTATGAGGATGGCTACCCACCCTGCTGAATTCGATATGTACTACAGCGTGTAGGAGGCGGCAGATCGGCGGGCAGGCGCCCGCCGGCCCGGGGGATGAGGCGGTAGTCGCTACAGCGAGCCAGGGACTGGCTGCCGCAGTCATCGCCTGACAACCGGTTCAGGTCACCTGTACACCGGCTACGATCCGGGCGCCCGGACTACCCTGCGCGACTTCCTCGAAAAAGCAACGTATTACAGCGACCTTCCGGCGCCGCGACGGCAAACTTTGCATGTGCGCAAGACAACCAGGGCCGAACCCGCCCAGCGAGTAATACTCAAGGCGTCAGGCTGGTACCGACACCGAACCGGAGTACCCAAAAGACTACCGTATAACTCTCCCGCTTTTACACTATATTAATATTCCGGCACACAAATGTAGCGCCACTGCGAAATCCGCACGCGCTATACCTCTGATTTGAATAGATTATTTTCTCAGAATGGTAAACTTTGGGCTAGTATGGAATTTATTGATGAAATCAGTTTAGGGTAAAATCAGTGAGGAAAAAAAGTGATCTTTCCTTTGGCAGCGAATTTTCACCTTCGCAAATTGAGCTTCCGGGGGTTTTGGAGTTGGCAGTTCGCTACGGAGGGAATTGGCGGGCTTTTGAGGTGGCCATACGGGAAGTCTATTTCGAGAAACACAATACCAGTGACTATAATCGTGGCAAACTCGCTAACAACACAAGGCTGGGAATGATCGCTTACGGGATCATTGACCGGGCTGCAATACTGACCCCGGTGGGCCGAGAGCTCCATGATCTGCGTCACGAAAAGGATGCGCTTTATGACCGATTGGCCAGGCATATTCTTCTCAACCTTCACGGAATGAACCTCGTCCGGTGTATAAAGGATATGGTTGCGGCTGGGGAGCAGGTAAATCTCACTACTCTTCGGGAGGGGCTTGCAGCACGCGGAATCCACTATCCGTCAGGCGGTAAGCATCCAAGCATGATGCGTCTATGGCTTGCCAAGGCTGGAGTCTTCATCGGAAAACGTTGGCAAATTAATGAATATCGGTTGGAAGAAATCCTTGGCATTAGTTCAGGCGAATTCTCGGTTCTGGGAAATCTGACTGTCGAACAAAGAGCATTCCTGAAAGCCCTTGCAAACATGGGGTCGGACGAACCCCAACTCTCGAACGCAATTGTGAAACTCGCTGTGGCAACCTATGGTGTAAAATTTCCGGAAAAGAGCCTGCCGAAACTGGTTCTCCATGATTTGGAAGATGCAGGCTACATCAGAACTGAAAAAACCACGACCGGCCGCGGAGCCAAGCCCTTTCTGGTACAGCCGACTGAAAAGATGATCGCAGATGTTGTCGCACCTCTCCTTAAGCAGTTACAGGGGCAGACCGAGCCAAAGCTACTGGCTATGTTACGAATGCCGCTCTCCCTGATTTTGAGCGAGCTGAATAGCAAGGATCGCTTTCAGGCTGGACTGGCCTTGGAGGCACTTGCCTTCAAGATCATGCGCCTCCTTGATATGAGTTATGTTGCGACCCGGCTGCGTGCGAATCAGACAGGCGGCGCAGAAGTGGACCTGGTTTTTGAAAGCGCCCGCCTGGTGTTTTCCCGTTGGCAGATCCAGTGCAAGAACACAGCCCGCGTTGCGTTGGATGATGTCGCGAAGGAGGTTGGTCTTACCCACTTCCTGAAGAGTAATGCAATCGTCATAGTGACTATGGGTGAAGTTGGCAATGAGGCCCGACGATACGCCAACAAAATCATGACAGATTCAAATCTTGCTATCATCATGCTGGACGGTGCGGATTTGACCGCAATCAGTGAACAGCCAGCCGAAATAGTGAGGGCATTTGAACGAGAGGCACGTCACGCCATGAATCTCAAGAAACTTGATTTCTAAAATGGTAAATCAGCCGACCACAATCCAGAAACCTCCCTGCGTGTTCCACCAAACATCCCTGGGCTACATCTATCATGGTGATAGCCTGGATATTATGAGATCCAGAAAGCCAGCTTCAGTTTCCCTGATAATGACGAGTCCACCATTTGCCCTGACCCGTAAAAAAGATTATGGAAATGCGCAGGAAGAAGATTATATTAACTGGTTTCGCAATTTTGCAAAGCAGTTTTGGCGCATACTCAGGAATGACGGGAGCCTTGTGATCGACTTGGGAGGCGCTTGGAAACCCGGCATGCCGGTGCGTAGCCTATACCACTTCAAGTTATTGATCATGCTTTGCGAGGAATATGGTTTCCATCTCGCCCAAGAATTCTACTGGTGGAATCCGTCCAAACTTCCCGCTCCTGCTGAATGGGTTAATGTGAGACGGATTCGGGTAAAGGACGGTATCAATACCGTATGGTGGTTATCCAAGACTCCATGGCCGCGCGCCAGTAATCGCAGAGTTCTTCAGCCGTATAGCGACAGCATGAGGACATTGCTAAGCAACGGATATAAACCAATGCTTCGTCCATCCGGACACGACATAAGCGGCAAGTTTTCCGTTGACAATGGAGCCGCAATTCCGCCCAACCTTATCGCTCTTCCAAACACAGAAAGTAACAGCGCCTATTTGCGTTACTGCAAGGAAAATAGAATCAAGGCGCACCCTGCACGGTTTCCAGCTGCATTGCCAGAGTATTTTATCAGGATGGTAACCGACTCAGGTGATTTGGTTCTGGACCCGTTCGCTGGAAGTTGTGTTACAGGAGAAGTCGCTGAACGGCTTGGCCGAAAATGGGTGTGCGTAGAAGCTGTTGAGGCTTACCTGCAAGGCGCCAGAGGAAGATTCGGGGAGATGGCAGAAACATCCAGACCAGGAAACCCGAAGAAGGACGCGGACGGGTACTACCGTATACCACACCCCGGGCTACTCTGGAATGATAGTGCAGGTAGTGGGGAGTCTCCGCTTCCTGAAGATGGTGGCAGACAGCGTCCCGCAGTGGCGATGCCGACTATCCAGCGAGGTATGGCTATTCCACAGAAATTGACCAATGATTCCACGCCAAAATGACCACTTAATAGCAGCTATTTCGTGTATCCGCGTTCACTGAGCCAAGGACGCCTGGCAAGCTGTAACTGCATCCGGTTATGGTATAAACTTGCTACCAATACAACAGATCCTGCAACACGGACAAGATTGTTTACGGGTTCTTTTAGCGAGGTGGCGTATGATAGTTTATCCGGATATCGAGTTGCACAGGGGGCGGTGCGTAAATCTCAAGCATGGCAGCATTGAAGCCCCGCAGGTATTCGACATATCTCCTGCGGATGCGGCCAGGGAATTTGAACAGGGCGGGGCCGAATGGTTGCATGTCGTTGACCTTGATCGAGTATTCGAACCTCAGGAGCATACCGATAATTCCGGCGTCATCAGGCAGATTATCAGGCAGTCGAACATCCCGGTTCAGGTGGGCGGCGGTATCCGGTCTCTGACTGCGGTCCAGGACTGGATGACAAATGGAGTCGAAAGGGTCGTGCTCGGTACAGCCGCTGTGATAGACCAGAGACTGGTTGAAACCTTATGCGCGGAATACCCTGATAAAATCCTGATCAGCATTGATGCGCGCGAAGGCAAGGTGGTCTCCCATGGCTGGAAACATACATCGACATTTACCGCCTGGCAGTTGGCCAAACGATTTGAACGGTGTGGCGCCGCGGCGATTATTTATACCGATATTGATCGGTATGACGAGTTGCCGGAAAGCAGTATGGCAAATACTACCCGGATGGGAACCGAACTGAATTGCCCGGTGATTTCCAGTGGCACAGTCCGTAACCTGGATGATATTTCCATGCTGGCGAATTTGCCGAATATAGCGGGAGCGGTGGTCGGCTGGGCGCTGTTCAACAAAAAAATCTCCATTGAGGACGCCGTCCAGGTCGCCCGGCAGAAACCGACGCGGGCCGATTTTTTATGATTGATACGCACTGCCCCGAACCCTGACGCTCCCTGCACGCCCACGATCAGTACACCCGGATCAAGACAGTCCGGGTTGACTTGGGAGACCGGGTCGATGCGAACACGGTTTTCCCACTCCTCATAAGTAACCGCGAAAACATTGATATTTATAGTTGACGTTTACGTAAACGTAATGTATGTTTATCGTATTACTATCGTCTCTCGAATGTAATATAACACAGCACACACATGCGGGTCCGCAGGAGGCATTCATGTCAGGCAAAGCAGATACGTATCCCGAAAGCCCCATGTACGCTTTCATGGGTATCAGTCACTGGAAGTCTGGTAGCGACGGCGATGACAGCAGGGATTTGCTCTATGGGGAGGCAGGCTAGGGCAAACTGACAACGAAAAGTGGCGCTACTGAAATTTTCCCTATGATCTGGATATTGTCACTTGCCATCGTTGCAGTTGTTCTGCTCGGTCTCTGGCTGCTACAGCGGTATTACGCAAAGGCGACCCTTGAAGTTGCGTTGGTGCGGACAGGTTTTGGCGGCTTCAGGGTAATACAGGATCGGGGAGTTTTTGCGCTTCCAATTCTGCACCGACTGCAGAAGGTCTCCATGCAGACTTTTACCGTTTCCGTGTCTCAGACGGGACAAGACGCGGCGCTGACACAGGACAAGATGCGCGCGGACGTCAGTATGGAGTTTGAGTTGCGCGTTATTCCTGAAGCCAGTTGTATCGCAAGGGCTGCGCAAACCATGGGCGGACGGATCGCACGCGTGGGGGGGGATGTCATTTCTGATGTATTGTCCGGGTCGTTGGCGGATGCTATCCAGGCCGCGGCGGCGACACGCAGACTGGATGATATCCATCTGCAACGTGCGACTTTTCTGGCCGATGTCGCTCATGTCGTAGAGGAGCGGGCACAGCGGTCAGGCCTGGAAGTAGTCTCCTCGTCGCTGGTTTCGTTCGACCAGAGCGCCGTGCAGCAACAGGACGAGCTAAATGCCTTCAATGCCACGGGCGCTCGCCGTCTGGCGGAATGGGTCGCCGAGGAACGCCGGGCGAGAGTGGCTGCCGAAACCGGAGCGGAAATTGCTGTATGTGAACTTCGGTTGGCGCAGCATCGGCGCCAGCTTGAATTGCAACGTGAGGAACGCGAGGCGGAAATCTTGCAGAAGGAACATCTGGCCAAACTCGAAACCGAAGCCAGATTCCGGGAAGAACTTGCCCACGATGAGGCCAGAGTTGCAACAGAAACCAGCCGTGTTGAGAATGAACAACGCCTGAAGGCGGCCAGGGTTGAAAGCGATCAAGCTCTCAGAAAAGCCGAGATGGCAGCGATTCGCAGACTTGAGGAAGAAAAGATATCGAACGATATCCAGGTCGCCAAAAAACGAATTGAGGAAACGGAAATCAGGACACAAGAAGAAGAATCACGCGTCAGGGTTATCCTGGCCCAAGAAAGTGTACAGTCTCGCAAGGAGCGTGTCGTTGCTGAGCGTGAGTGCGATATCGCTCGTCTCAGGCAGGAAAAGGAACTCGCGCTTGAAGATGCCAAAGTGAAACAGGAAGTCAATACCCTGCTGGCGCGAGCGGAGGCTGAAGCAGCGGCAACGGTCAAGACAGGGAATGCGGAACGTTCGCGAAGCGAATCAGAGGCTGCGGGCCGCGCAGCGCTGAATCAGGCCGAGAATACTCTGAATGAAGCCGTTATCCGCATGCGACTGGAAGAGCGCAAACTGGATCGACTCCCCGAAATCATGGCACAGATGATGAAACCCGTGGAGAAAATCGACTCGATTCGCATCAATCAGATTTCGGGGATGGGAGAAAAAAGTACCGGTGGTGGAGTGGACGGAGCCTTTGGCGCCGCTATGGATCAAATTCTGGGTATGGCAGTGCGCTTGCCTGCGATGAAGCGGATGGGAGAAGAGATTGACCTTGATTTCGATTCCAATCTTGCCGGCCGTACTGCTGATTACGCAAACCGAATCAAGTCAAACCACGAGAAAGATATGACAGATTCGGGAAAAGACGAAGACTTGACCGAAGATTCAACCCAACCTTAACAACCATTGAATTCGAAGGAGTTAGCTATGTTGATGAACAGAAGAACTTTTCTACACTCAGGAATGGTACTCGCCGGCGGTACATTTCTGCTGTCGGGGCCAACACGGGCAAATTCTCCCATAAAACTCGGGTCTATTCTGGATACTTCGGGAGTATTCGATGCCTACGGTCGCCCGATGGACATGGCTTTGCGTTTGGCTGTCGGTGAGATCAACGCCGGTGGAGGACTGCTTGGCAGAGAAGTGGAAGTGGTAGCTTATGATACCCAATCCGATATGGCGCTTTATACCCAGTACGGGCAGCAATTGACCCGGGAAGACCAGGTAGATGTTGTGCACGGGGGTATCCTCTCAGCTTCAAGGGAAGCCATTCGTCAAATCATGCGCAGAACGAAGACCCTGTATTTTTACAACGTACTCTATGAAGGCGGTGTCTGTGATCGCAACATATTCATTAACGGAGTCACGCCCGCCCAGCAGGTCGAGGCGCTGGTGCCCTATGCCATGGGAAAATCGGGTAAGAAAGTCTACATTATCGCTGCCGACTACAACTATGGCCAGATTACTGCTCGCTGGATCCAGAAATATGTAGAGGACAATGGTGGTGAAGCGCTTTCAGTCGATTTCTTTCCGCTGGATGTGAGTGATTTTGGTTCGACAATCGCCAGGATTCAGACCGCCGGTCCGGATCTGGTTTTTGCCCCACTGGTTGGCGGGGCTCATCTTTCGTTCTTCAGGCAATGGGCAGCTGCGGGCATGAAGGACCGTATCCCTCTGGCATCAACAACAATGGGGGTTGGCAATGAGCATAAGGCGCTTACCGCAGATGAAGGCAATGGCATTATGGTGGCCTATAATTACAGTCAGGAACTGGACACTCCCGCCAACAATGCCTTCAAGGAAAGGTGGTCTGCGGCATACGGAGACAGTAGCATGATCCATGAAATCGCGGTGTCGCACTATCAGGGCATCCTGACCTGGGCTGAAGCTGTACGTCAGGCGGATTCGCTCGATCGGGAGGATGTGATTGCGGCTCTCGAAACCGGACTTTCCATTGAAGGACCAGCCGGCAAGGTAACCGTTGATCCGAAAACCCACCATGCGGTCCTTGATGTTCACATCATGGAAGTCGAAAATCAGGGAATGCGGGTTATTGAATCATTGCCCCAGCGGCAACCGATTGATACGCAGGCAGTCTGTGACCTGGAAGCAAACCCCAACGATAACACTCAGTACGAAATCGAGATATAAGGATCGGATCGACTCATAGCGAGGCCTTGCGGCCTCGCTCGGGAAGGGACTTGTAAACTATGGATCTTTCCTTCGTCATCCTGGTTGAAATGCTCTATGCCGTGGCCTCGTTGATTCTAATCAGCGCGGGGCTCGCCGTGATTTTCGGCATGATGAAGGTGATAAATCTCGCGCATGGCGAATTCATGATGATGGGCGGCTATGCCACGATTACGGCGGTCAACCTTGGGGTCAATATTTTTATCGCCATGCTGGTGATAGCGCCGCTCACCACAGGTCTGATCGGACTTGTTGTAGAACGACTGGTGATCAGACACTTGTACGGGCGGCTGGTGGACACAATGTTGGCAACCTGGGGGCTAAGCCTGTTCTTCATTGGGCTTGCCACGATGATATTCGGCAATACCACCACCGGCATTTCCACTCCCATTCCCGGTTTCTCTGTTGGGGCCTATCAAATCAACGGGTACAACTTCTTCATAATTGTGGTGGTCGCCCTGTTGCTGATTGGCTTGTCGCTGGTCCTGAAAACGACCCGCGCCGGTCTCATCGCACGTGGAGCCATGCAGAGTCCGGACATGGCCGCTGCCCTCGGCTACAGCCCGGATCGGATATATATGGCTACCTTCTTTTGCGGCTCATGCCTGTCGGGACTTGCCGGAGCGATTTTGGCCCCGCTGGTAGGACTGGTGCCGACCTCGGGCGGAGCGTATATTGCCAAAGCCTTCATTACCGTGATCGCAGGGGGGCCTTCATTAATTATTGGCATATTCACAAGCTCAAGTTTTTTCGGGGTTGTCAACCAGATATTTACTTTCGCTGTGTCTCCGGTCATCGGCGAGGTTGCCCTGCTGGTTGCGGCGGTGGTCCTGTTGCGACTCTTGCCACAAGGAATCACCAGCAGATTCTTCAAGGGCAAGCTGTGATACCGGGCAGCCTGCCGCGGGATGTCGTAACGACTGTAGTGGTTGCGGCTGCGCTAATGTGGTTGCTTCCGTTCGCTATTAGCGTCAATACCCTGACCATCCTCACCGTCTACGGGATGCTGGGGCTGAGCCTCGGCCTGATTTGGGGTTTTGGCGGCATTCTGTGCTTTGGGCAGGCCGCATTTTTCGGTCTGGGAGCCTATACCTACGCCATCGCGGCCATTAATATCGGCGAAAGTACAGCGCCGATGTTGCTGGCTGTACTGGCGCCGGCCGCATTCGCCCTGTTGCTGGGGGCCATGATGTTTTACGGCCGTCTTGCCGATGTCTATCTTGGCGTCATCACGCTGGTCGTGACACTCATTCTGTTCAAGTTCATCAACTCAACGGCGGGGCCCCAATATGTGATTGGCAAAGCTCGTCTTGGCGGCTTCAATGGCATACCCGGTTTTCCAATATTGAATGTGCCGGGCTATGCGGATGCCTACATCTGGGGGGACTCGTATTTCTATGTCTGCGCAGTCCTCCTGGCGCTGGTTTATGTGCTGGTCTCAACACTGTTGCGTTCCAGTTTTGGCCGCATTGCCATAGGCATTCGTGAGAATGAAACCAGAATGTCACTCCTGGGGTACAACGTTGCGGCCCGGAAAACCGTGCTGTTCACTATTGGCGCGGCTATTGCCGGACTCGCAGGCGCCTTGTTCGCGAGCTGGGGAGAAATTGTCACCCCCAGGCTCTTCTCCCTGAGCCAAACGGCCGAGATCATCATCTGGTGCATTGTCGGTGGACTGGGCACCCGCCTGGGCCCGATTATCGGGGCGGCCAGTCTTTCCTACCTGAAGTTCCTGCTGGGACAACAAGCTCTGATTGACAATACTCTCATTGCCGGTTTGATCCTGATCCTGTTTGTGATTTTTCTGCCAAAGGGGATTGTTCCGACACTGGATAATTTGTGGAAAATCACCGTCGGCCGCCGCTTTCGCAGAAGAGGTCATCCGAGAAGAAAGGGCCGCGCCGTCAGCCGAAATAATCCGGACAATGGCTGAGATCATTCTCGAGACTATGGCCCTGACCATGCGCTTCGGTGGAGTGGTCGCTTTGGAAGATGTGAATTTCAGGCTGAAAGCCCGGGAGTTGCGCTGTCTAATCGGCCCAAACGGCACTGGAAAATCGACTTTTTTCAAATGTATCACCGGCCTGCAAACCCCGACAGAAGGTGAAGTCCATATGCGTGGGCAGGAAACCACCCGCTGGATGCCTCACCAGATATCTTCCTTCGGCGTTGGCATCAAAACCCAGACCCCCAATGTACTGGACGCGCTTGATGTTCATGAGAATTTATGGCTATCGGCTCGCCGATTTCATGATTTCACAAGCGCTCGCAAAAAAACCAGGGATATCATAGAGCGGTTGTCGCTCGGCGCCATCTCCCGTCATACTGTGGGCAAACTGTCCCACGGGGAACGCCAGAGAGTCGAGCTTGGCATGGTGGCTGCCGGCGACCCGTGGCTCGTGTTGCTCGACGAACCGGCGGCGGGTATGAGCGCGGAAGATATCGACAGGTTGACCTTGATTATTCACGAACTCAATCGGACCTCCGCCTTGATCATCGTTGAACATGACATGCAGTTCGTCCGCTCAATCGCCAATGTGGTTACAGTGTTCCACCAGGGAAAAGTAATTTTGGAAGATCAGGTGGAACAGGTGATGTCTGACCCCACCGTGCGCAATATCTATCTCGGCAGGAAAACCTGAGATGCCGCACGATTCGGGCGAAGCGCTTGAGATCAAAAGCCTTTCCGGAGGATACGGCAAAGTTCCGATCCTGCACGGGATCGAGTTTTCGGTTCAGGAGAATGAGGTAACCGGAATCCTGGGCCACAACGGCATGGGAAAATCCACATTGTTGAAAACCATCATGGGCTTTCTGCCGTCAGGTTCCGGCTCCATAATATTCCGCTCGACAGACATTACAAGCGCATCGCCAAACGAGAGAGCCGGCATCGGACTTGGCTATGTGCCGCAGGGAAGGCTGATTTTCCCGCAACTTAGCGTGCTCGACAATCTCAGGTTCGCCTGGCATGACTACACGGACCTGACAGAAGAAGAAGCGCTTGAGGAAACACTGTCCGACTTCCCGCGTTTGCGCTCGCTCCTGGCCCGTGAAGGGGGGTCGCTATCCGGAGGCGAACAGCAAATTCTGGCTCTGGCCCGCTGTCTGATGGGCAACCCTGAGTTCCTGCTACTTGACGAACCCACCGAAGGCATTCAACCATCCATCATTGAAGAAATGGTGGAGATACTCCTGCGCATCCGGGAAAACAGGGGATTATCCATTTTATTCGTCGAACAGAATTTTGATTTCATCTCTGATCTTTCCGATCGGGCGCTCATTCTTGAGCGGGGGCGGATAACGGGTGAATTGAGCCGCTCCGACCTTGCCAATCAGACCAGGGCAGATCAATTCCCGGGATTTGGTTCCGCCCGTTCAACACGCAAGGAGCCTGCAAGCAGTCCGCCGGCATCCGCAACCGTGCCGCCTCCGGCGTCATTCCCGCGCGACCTCCGGCAACCTGTGCGCAACATACAGCCGGACAAAAGAATTTCAGACCACTCGAAGGTAACCAGTATGACTATCAAGCGCCCCTCTCTTGCCCAAATGCGCGATATGGCCGAGCGGTTCGGGATGAACCTGACCGATGAAGAACTGAGCGAATACCTGGAGGTGATGGAGCCGAACCTTCAAGCCTACGACAGGTTGGACAGATACCCGGACTATCTGCCCCCGGTTCGTTATCCCCGCTCTCCCGGCTATTTCCCGGATTTTTCCGAAAATCCGCTCAATGCCTGGTATGTCAAAACCAATATAGCCGGAGCGCCGGATGGTCCACTGCGAGGCAAACGGATTGCCCTCAAGGATACAGTCTGTCTGGCTGGAGTGCCGATGATGAACGGCTCATCCATTATGGAAGGTTATACTCCGGAGATTGACGCCACCATCGTGACCCGTATGCTGGATGCCGGGGCGACGATTGTCGGCAAGGCCCATTGCGAGAATTTTTGTCTTTCCGGGGGATCCCACACGGGAGCGAAGGGGCCAATCCATAATCCATGGAAGCGCGGTTTCATGGCGGGCGGTTCATCAGGGGGTTCTGCGGCTTTGGTGGCCGCTGGCGAGGCAGACATGGCCATTGCCGGGGATCAGGGCGGATCAATACGCATACCCTCATCGAATTGCGGGGTCTACGGCATGAAACCGACACATGGGCTGGTGCCCTATACCGGTATCATGCCGATCGAACAGACGATTGATCATGTCGGACCGGTTACGAACAACGTGACGGATAACGCACGATTGCTTGAGGTACTTGCCGGAGAGGATGGTTTGGACCCGCGTCAGTACAACCTGCAGATCGGGCGATACACCGAAGCGCTGGGCCGCGGCGCCCAGGGTCTGCGGATCGGCATACTCAAGGAAGGTTATCACCGGGCAGAAAGTGAACCCGATGTCGATCAGAAGGTTTTAGCCGCTGCCGACCGCTTTCGTGAGCTTGGCGCCCGGGTCGAAGAAGTTTCGGTCCCCGAGCATACGTTGGCCGTTGATTGCTGGACCGCAATCGCTGTCGAAGGATTGCAGGACCACATGATGCGCGGAAACTCAGGGGGCACCAACTATCGCGGTTTGTTCTTGCCATCCATGATGGATCATATGGCGCAATGGCGCAACCGCGCGGATGAGCTGTCTCCATCGCTGAAGGTCTGCATGTTTCTGGGTGAATATTTCCAGGAGCGATACCGTGGCCGCTTCTATGGCAAGGCACAAAATCTCATGCGCCGGGTCGACAAGGCTTACTCGGATATCCTCGCGCAATGTGACCTGCTGTTGCTACCTACAGTGCCCATGAAACCACAGGAGATCCCTCCGGCTGATTGTCCGTTAGGCCTTTATGTGCAACGCGCCTTCGAAATGATCGGCAATACAGCGCCGTTCAACGGCGGCCTGCCGGCCATGAATGTACCTTGTGGATTAAGCGAAGGACTTCCTGTTGGCATGATGCTGGTAGGGGCCAGATACGCCGAGATGAAAATCTATCAGGCCAGTCACGCCTTTGAACAGAGCGTTGACTGGCGCACACTGTAGGAGCACACCCAATGTCGATTCTGAATGAAAGTCTTGCCGGTCGGATTTCCAACTGGTCGGCGGATTCACAGCCGACTACCGAGACCACTGCCCCGCAGGATGGATTGTCTTATGTCTGTGGCCCATCCAGCCCTTCGTTGGCCTACATCACCATCCCGCAATTACTACGTGAAACCGTCTCCCGCTTCGGCGCGAGGGATGCCGCCGTTTTCGTCGGACAAGATGTCAGGATGAGTTACTATGATCTTGATCGCGCCGTTGATCAGCTTGCATGCGGATTTCTTGCGCTCGGTCTGGCAAAGGGAGAGCGGGTTGGCATCTGGAGTCCCAACCGGTATGAATGGGTGCTGACCCAGTTTGCGACTGCGCGTATTGGTCTGGCGCTGGTGAACATTAATCCGGCTTATCGGCTGTCAGAGCTTGAATTCGTATTGAACAAGGTAGGCTGCCGGGCGCTGGTCACCGCCAAATCCTTCAAGACATCCGACTACATCGGAATGCTCTGGCAACTGGCCCCGGAGCTTGGGGATTGTGCGCCCGGAAGACTGCGGTCCGTCAGATTGCCTCATCTGAGGAGCGTCATCGTTATGGATGAAAAGCCGGGAGCGGGAGGCGGCGTATATTCATTCCGGCAGCTTCTGGAATCCGGTGGTCCTGCCCAAATGCTACGACTGCCAGAGATCGACAAAACCCTCAATCCTGACGATGCCATCAACATCCAGTTTACCTCAGGAACCACTGGTTCACCCAAAGGAGCGACCCTCTCGCATTACAATATCGTCAACAACGCGCGTTACGTTACTGACCGTATCAATCTGACGGAAACCGACAGGCTGGCAATCCCGGTTCCCTTGTATCACTGTTTCGGGATGGTGATGGGGGTCCTTGGCGTCGTCAGCAAGGGGGCCGCGATGGTCTTTCCGGGCGAGTCATTTGACGCCGCCCGGACTCTGGATGCCATCAGTCATGAACGCTGCACGGCAGTCTACGGCGTGCCGACCATGTTTGTTGCCATGCTGGAAGAACTGGAACGTTCATCCCGTGATATAACCTGTTTGCGCACCGGGATCATGGCGGGGGCTCCTTGTCCGATAGAGGTCATGCAGCGTGTCAATACAGCAATGAACATGCGTGAAGTGACTATCTGCTACGGCATGACCGAAACTTCACCCGTATCTTTTCAGAGTTTTGTGGACGACCCGATCGACAAGCGTTGTGAAACCGTGGGACGTATCCACCCGCATGTGGAAGCCAAAATCATTGACCGGAACGGAAGGATTGTTGCGGTTGAAGAGAAAGGTGAATTATGCACCCGGGGCTATTCCGTGATGAAAGGATATTGGCAGGAAGATCAGAAAAGCGCGGAATGTATTGTCGATGGATGGATGCACACAGGCGATCTGGCCGTACTGGACGAAGAAGGCTTCTGCTCAATCGTTGGTCGCGTCAAGGACATGATCATTCGTGGAGGGGAGAACATCTACCCTCGTGAAATCGAAGAATATCTGATACGCCATCCCGGGGTGAGCAATGTCCAGGTATTTGGCATACCGGATGAAAAATTTGGAGAAGAAGTCTGTGCCTGGGTGATTGCCAAACCGGATACGGACCTGCGTGAAGAGGCATTGCGAAATTTTTGTCAGGGACAGATCGCCCATTTCAAGATACCCCGATACTTCCGGGTCGTTGACGAAATCCCGATGACAATAACCGGCAAACCGCAAAAATTCGTCATGCGGGAAAAGATGATGGATTCTCCGGGATTGCGAAAGCCGTAGCAGAGTATGGTTTTCGGGTGGCATTGTCGGAATGACCATGACGCAAGGTCAGCCTGATGTGCATTTCATGGCGCAGGCCCTTGAACTCGCCAAAAAAGCGCAGGCGCTTGGGGAAATACCGGTCGGCGCCGTGGTGGTTCAGGGTGAACAGGTGGTCGGCCGCGGGTTCAACCGCCCGATTGCCGATCGAGACCCTTCTGCCCATGCCGAAATCCGGGCATTGCGAGACGCGGGTCGTTTCCTTGCCAACTACCGGTTGCCCGGCTGTACGCTGTATGTCACGCTGGAACCTTGTGTGATGTGCGCGGGGGCGATATTGCATGCCAGAATACAGCGGGTCGTATTCGGCGCTTATGATGAGAGATACGGGGCAGGGGGCGGCCGGCTGAATTTGCTGGAGTGCGGATTCCTGAATCACCGCTGTAGTGTGGTTTCAGGAGTGATGCAAGAGTCGTGCCGGCAACTGCTTGGCCAGTTCTTCAGGGAGCGAAGGTAGGGTCGCGGGATTCAGCCCGATTGGTTGTTGTTGCCGAGGAATTCCCGTATTTGCATGAATCGGCCGGCAATCTCGCCGGCATCGTGTGGAGGCTGCCAGATCGAGGCGACTGTGGCTTCAGGCGAAATCAGGAATATGGCGCCGCTGTGTCCGACCAGATAATCTTCTCCCTCTTCATGTTCTTCGATTATCCAGGGGACGCCGAGCTGGGTTGTCAGCGATTCTATCTGCTCTGTCGTGCCGGAGGCTGCGGTGAATCCTTCTCCGAAAAACTCAATGTAGGCGCGCAGGTGATCGGGTGTGTCGCGTTGACCGTCGACCGAGATGAAAATAAAGGCGGGTTGATCCATATCCGGCTCGCCGGCGCGCAGGATTTTTTCCCTGGCCTGGCGCAGGAGATTCATCGTCACCGGGCAGATATCGGGGCAATGGGTATACCCGAAAAATACGAAATTCCAGTGATCGGAAAACCGCGCCCGGTCGAACGTGCGGGTTTCATGGTCAACGAGGTCGAACGCTTGCAGTCGCAGCTGATCGGGCCATAAAAACCCTTCGATCGAAGGCGCGGCGGGCTCTACCTTGACAAGGGGTGGATTGAATCCGAAAAGCTGCAAATAAAGCCCGATCAGCAAGGCGCTGACTGTGGCGAGGACAATCCTGAAATTGAACCGCATCGGTTATGCTTCCGTCAGGCTTGACAATCGGTTTGAATGTGACACATTATATCACTCATCTATTGTACTGTGTTGTCAGGTAATTAACACCCGCGGGGGCAGAAATTATGAAAAACTCATCTGGTTTGCTGAAAAACTGCATGATCGGCGCAGCTTCTTCAGCGCTCATCTTCTCCATGGCTTCGGCGTATGCCGGAGGCGAACTCAATGTGACCAACTGGGCCGAGTATATCGCCGAAGATACGATTGAAAACTTCGCGAAAGAATATGATGTCGATGTGACGTACGATAACTACGATTCGGTCGAGGCCATTGATTCCAAATTGCTGGCCGGTAACACCGGATACGATGTGGTCAGTCATGCCGGCAGCCAGATCGCGCGCCTGATTCCAGCCGGAATACTGCAGCCGCTGGATAAATCCAGGCTCGACAACTTCAGGCACATGCGCGCCGATGTGCTCGGCCAGCTGGATGCGCAATGGGACCCGGGCAACCGGTATATTGTGCCGTATATGTGGGGAACCCATGGCGTGACCTATAATGAAGAGCTGGTGCGGGCAACCTATCCCGATGCGCCGATTGGCTCCCTGGACCTGATTTTCGATCCGGCGCACATGGAAAAAATTGCTCCTTGCGGAGTTTCCTTCCTGGATTCTCCGACTGATGTTATGCCGATGGCGCTGGCCTATATGGGGCTGGACCCGAATACAACGAGCCGCGATGACTACAAGGCGGTGGAAGAGATGCTGTTGAAAATCCGCCCTTATATCAAGACTTTTGACAACTATGCCTATCAGAGAATGCCGGAAAAGGAATTTTGTCTGGCGGTGACCTGGGGGCCGGATGGATTGTTGGCGGTTGCCGGAGCCCGCGAAGCGAATACCGGTGTCGAACTGGATTTCTTCCTTCCTCCGGGTGATGGAGCGTCCAACTTCTGGGTGGATGGCTGGGTCATCCCTGCGGATGCGAAGAATATCGACAACGCGTACCTGTTCCTGAACTACATGATGCGTCCCGAGGTGGGGGCGAATGACAGTAACTTTACGTGGTATGCCACTGCCAATGCTTCATCGATCGAACTGATCAATGAAGAGGTTACATCAAGTCCGGCGGCATTCCCGTCCCCGGAAGCGGTTGACAAAATGTATACACTGGCGGTTGTTCCGCCGAAAGTGGAACGTATGCGGACGAGAGCGTGGACCAATTTCAAGGCGGGTAATCAGTAAAATTACCAGGGACGGACATCTCCTGATGGTCCGGTCATAACCATTATCCGGCGCCTGGCCAGCAGCGCAGGCGCCCGGCTTGGCCGGTTTTGTCACGCAACGCGGGAGGAAACAAAAGCATGCCGGAGCAGGCAGACTATGAGGACAGGCCCTGGCTCGATCCGGATGCCGAGCCGTTTATACGCATTTCCAATGTTACCAGGAATTTCGGTGACTTTACTGCGGTAAGCAGCGTCAATCTCGATATTTACCGGGGAGAACTGTTTTGTCTGCTGGGTGGTTCGGGTTGCGGCAAATCGACGCTTCTGCGCATGTTGGCCGGATTCGAGGTTCCTTCGTCGGGTGACATTTATATTGATGGCACGCGCATGAATGATGTTCCCGCCTATGAACGCCCGGTCAACATGATGTTCCAGTCCTATGCGCTGTTTCCGCACATGAATGTCGAGAAGAATGTCGCCTATGGGTTGAAAAGGGACGGCGTGGACAAGGAGGAAATCCGTCTGCGTGTAGCGGAAATGCTGGCTATGGTGGAATTGACCGAATTCAGCCGGCGCAAACCCCACCAGTTATCGGGCGGTCAACGTCAGCGGGTGGCATTGGCGAGGGCGCTGGTCAAACGTCCGAAAGTATTGTTGCTGGATGAACCGCTGGCCGCGCTGGACAAGCGTCTGCGTGAGCAGACCCAGTTCGAGCTGATGAACATCCAGGAAAAACTGGGTGTGACTTTTATCGTCGTTACCCATGATCAGGAAGAGGCAATGACGCTTTCGACCCGTATTGCCGTCATGGATGCCGGAAAATTTGTCCAGATCGGCACACCCACCGAAATCTATGAATACCCGGAATCAAGGATGGTGGCTGACTTTGTCGGTTCGATCAATATGTTCGCGGGACGTGTGACCGAAAGCGGGGAGGATCATTTGAAAGTGCGTTGCAATGATGACGAGGTCGAGTTTTTTATAAACCACGGCATCCCGGTCAATGAAGGCAGCAAGGTCTGGGTGGCGGTTCGCCCGGAAAAAATACAGGTGTCGAAGTCCCCGCCGCAGCAAGCGGGGAGCAATCAGATAAGGGGAGTAGTCCAGGATATTGGTTATCTGGGCAATTTCTCGACTTACCGGATCAAGCTCGCCAGCGACAGGGTCATCGATGTGACTGTTCCGAATCAGATGCGCCCGAAAGGAGGGCGTCATGTCGTATATTGGGAGGATCAGGTCTGGTTGCAGTGGGATGCTTCCAGCCCGGTCGTGCTCACCAGGTAAACCCTGTCCTTATAGTGAAAACCGGCGCCGGCATTGCTGAAAAACTGAACAGCCAGCCAGCCGCTGACCGGCTGGCCCGGCTTGTGCATCGGTTGCAGGCCAGATGGAAAACCATCGTGGTGTTTATTCCTTTCTTCTGGTTGTCGCTGTTTTTCCTGGCGCCTTTTTTCATTATCCTGAAAATCAGTGTCGCTGAATCCATAATCGCCAGTCCGCCTTTCTCGCCCTTGTTTCAATGGGCCAGCGATGGCGTGATGAATATTCGCGTGACTTTTGACAATTACGCTTACCTGTGGGAAGACGAACTCTACCTCAATACCTGGATCAATTCCGTCAAGATTTCTTCGATTTCAACGCTGTTATGTCTGCTGATCGGCTATCCGCTTGCCTATGCCATCGTACGGGCATCGCATACGGCAAAACATATTTTGCTGATGATGGTGATTTTGCCGTTCTGGACGTCTTTTCTGTTGCGGGTATATGCCTGGATGGGGTTGCTGGCAGACCAGGGTTTGATCAATGATATCCTGATCTGGCTTGGCTTGATCGATGCCCCCGTGCGCCTGCTGTATTCTCATTTCGCGGTCTATGTGGGTATCGTATATACCTATGTCCCGTTCATGATCCTGCCGCTCTACGCGAATATGGAGAAACTGGACATGACGCTGCATGAAGCGGCCGCCGACCTCGGCGCAAAACCTGTCACTACATTCCTGACCGTCACGCTGCCCATGACCGTGCCCGGTATCGTGGCGGGCTGCCTGCTGGTATTTATTCCGGCGACTGGCGAGTTCGTCATCCCCGATTTGCTCGGCGGCGGCAATGTATTGATGATCGGACGGATTCTGTTTGGCGAGTTTCATTCCAATCATGATTGGCCGGTGGCGTCCGCGGTGGCGGTCGCGCTGCTTCTGCTGCTGGTCATACCCATCATGCTTTATCAGAGAGTGCAGGCCAGAGAGAACCGGATGTGATGCACAAAAAACGATCGACATTCCTGTTCTCGATGCTGTGTTTCGGTATGGCGTTTCTGTACGTACCGATGATCATGCTCATTGTCTATTCTTTCAACTACTCAAAAATTGTTCCGGTCTGGGGTGGTTTCTCTACGCGCTGGTACGCTACCCTGTTTGAAAGCGAGGAAGTATGGGAGGCATTGTTGCTCAGTATGCAGATCGCGGTCGTCAATGCGACTTTTGCCACCTTGCTTGGTACGCTGGCGGGTCTTGCCATGGTGCGCTTTGGAAAGTTCCGCGGCAGAACCCTGTTCGGCGGCATGATCACCGCGCCCCTCGTCATGCCCGAAGTAATTACCGGGCTGTCCCTGCTGATGCTGTTCATCACATTGAATGAGTTTTTCGGCTGGCCGTCGAGCCGCGGATTTACCACGATCACGATCGCGCATATCACGTTCTCGATGGCCTATGTCGCGGTCATCATCCAGTCGCGGCTGTCTGGTATGGGGCAGGACTATGAAGAAGCGGCTCAGGACCTCGGCGCCCGACCGTTCAGGGTGCTGACCGACGTTACGTTGCCGTTGCTGGCTCCCGGTATGATGGCGGGATGGTTGCTGGCCTTCACCCTGTCGCTTGATGATCTTGTCATAGCGAGCTTTGTCACCGGCCCCGGTTCGAATACCCTGCCCATGCTCATTTACTCCAGGGTGAGGCTGGGATTGCGCCCCGATATCAATGCCCTGGCCACAATCATCATTGTTACGGTCGCGGTCGGAGTGATCGTCGCCGGCTGGATCATGTTCCGGCAACAGAAGCAACGGGAACGGGACCTGCAACTGGCCGCCGGGGACAACTGATATTCAGGTCTCGCATTTGCGCCGGGCGGCGCTATCGCCAGACTGGGCCATGGTATCATTTATCTCGATCATTTTCCCGGCGCCGGGCGCTTGCTTCAATCGGGTCACAGGCAGAATGTCCTGAATCATATGGTGAAATTCGCGCACCCCGCTTTCCAGCGATGACAGTTCGGGTTCCGGGAAGACGCTGGATTTCATACCGTTGTGTATGCGCATGACGAAATCCTCGTCTTGTGCACTGGCAATGCGGTTGATGCGACGGTTGAGATAGCGTACCGCGCTGATTTCCCTGCGCGCATCGGGCAAAGCGTAGCTCGCTCCCGTCAGGATCGTCTTTTGCGGTGAAAGCGGGATGGTCATGTAGTATTCGATGCTGTCCGGGTACATGCCAAGCGCCATGTTCGGAAAAATTGCGATATAGAACCACAGCCGCTGATTGTCAGCGGGCAGGTGATCGAATCGTGGCAGCAGTTTCTGGTAGTTTCTGACGCTCCAGTTTCTTGCCGGTTTGTCATTCAGGTAAGCCGAAGATACGGAATGACCTGCGATGAGGTGGTCCGTGTAGTTTTTGCCGTATAGCTCGTGCAGCGCGGGATGCCCAATCGGGACGTGGTAACCTTCGTTATCTATGTCATGGATTACCTTCCAGTTACAGGGCATCACCTGTCGGTAACGGGAGTTTTCGAGCGGCTGCATTTGCGGCAGGCGGTAGGGTTGCAGGCGGTCTTCAAGGGCCCGCATGGTTTCGGCAAGCGGAGTTCCACCGGGGGTAAAACGGATGAATATGAAGCCCATCCAGATTTCCAGATCGACCGGAATCAGGCTTTTGCCGGACTTGTCGAGGTTGGCAAACGAACTTTCGGCGGGAATGCCAATGAGTTTTCCGTCGAGTTGGTATGTCCAGCCATGGAAGGGACAGCTTAAAGTCGATGCACATCGACCCGAAACGGTGTTCAGGAGGCGCGCGCCGCGGTGGCGGCAAACATTATGGAAAGCCCTCAGTCGACCATCATTGCCACGCACTATGATGGCGGATTCGCCGGCCACTTCGAACGCCAGAAAGTCGCGGCCGCGCGGCAGGTCGCTGATATGGGCGGCCAGCAGCCAGTTGTCGTGGAACAGCCGATCGCATTCCAGGTCAAAAAGCGCTTCGTCCCGATAGCACCATTTCGCCAGGCAATCACTGAAATGATCGGTCATATCGTTTCCGGGTTGCACGTGTATTTCAGGCTGAGTGATTGTAAAATCTTACAATTTATCAACCCTTCCTTGCAACACCTGCAAACGCCCTTGCATTATGCAATCCGGAACTGCGGACTATCCCCTCATTATTATTGGCGCCGGCGCCGCCGGCCTGGGGGCGTCACGATATGCGTCTGCGCAGAGTATCCGGCATGTTGTATTGGAAGCCTCACACAGAATCGGCGGCCGGGGACTGACCGAGTATCTCGAAGGATCGATACCGGTTGACCTGGGCTGCCACTGGATGCACTGTGCAAGCCTCAATCCTTATGTCGGCTGGGCAAATCGTCTGGGCTTCAGCTATGAGACGCGACCGGCTGCATACGCAATGCACTTCGACGGCAACTGGTTGCAGGCGGCGCAGCGACAGGAGTATGAATCCTTTTGCAGCGATAACGATGTTGCTCTCAGGCAGGCGTACCGCGACAAACCGCAATGTTCGGCGCTTGATACGATCACCGACACGAACAGTCCCTGGATGCCGTATTATTGTTACTGGATGTCCCTTATGCACTCGAATGATGTCGATCAGGTCGCTATCGCCGATATCATCGATTTCCGGGAAACGGACGAAGACTGGCCGGTGCAGCAGGGATATGGCGCTCTCATTGCAAGGCAGGGCGGGTCGGCTCCGGTACATCTCAATAGCGGGGCGCTATCCATTGTCTGGGGAAGCAGTCCGGTGCGGGTCGCTACCAACCGCGGAACATTGACCGCGGACCAGGTTGTCGTTACCGTATCGACCGGCATCCTGGGCGCGTCCGCCATTGAATTTGTGCCGAAATTGCCTGTGGCCAAGGTTGAGGCTATCCATGCCCTGCCGCTCGGCAATTCCAATTATCATTTTTTCAGTTTCGATGAAGATATGTTCGGGCGCGATGTTCCGAATAACATTCATTATCATAACGGTGACGTATCCATGGCTCTGAGGATGCGGCCGTTCGGCACGTCATGCCTGTTTGCCAGCACCGGCGGGCGCTTTGCATGGTGGCTGGAGCGCCAGGGCCCGGCTGCTTCCAAAGCCTGGTTGACGGAGGCGTTGGTGCGCATTTTCGGTTCCGGTATCCGCTCCGGCTTGCGAGAGTTCCGGGTTAGCGCCTGGGGCCATGATCCCTGGGTAAGGGGGGCTTACTCTTCAACCGCTCCCGGTTATCGCAATGTCCGCAAAACGTTGGCCGAACCGCTCGACTGCAAGCTGTTTTTCGCGGGAGAAGCGACTTCACCCGATTTTTTCAATACCGCCCATGGCGCCTGGCTGTCGGGCGAGCGGGCGGTGCGGGAGTGTCTGTCCCGTTAGCGGAGCGCGCTATTTCCGGCTCCATATTCCCTCGTTTTCAACATCTTCCATCGCAGCGATAATGCTGCTTCGCAAGATACGCACGATCTCGTCGATTTGTGCCTTGGTGATGATCAATGGTGGTGACAGGACGAACATATTGATAATCGGACGAATCAGCAAGCCGGACCGCTGGCAGTATTGATCGATTCGATTGCCGATTTCATAATCTTTTGTCAATTCCCGGGCGCCGTCCCGATTGATGTTGCATTCAACGCAGGCCATCAATCCGATCCCGCGAACGTCCCTGACTATCGGGATGTCTTGCAGGGTTTTCAGGCGTGACTGGAACCAGGGGGCAGTTTCCTGCACGTGTTCGAGAATCCCTTCCCGATCGATAATTTCCATGTTTTTCAGTGCGGCAGCGCAGGCAACCGGGTGCCCCGAGTACGTGAAACCGTTGGAAAATACGAGATTGGGCTCTGTCGACTCGATCGACTCAAGCAGCGCGTCCGAAACGAGAAACGCGCCCAACGGCACATAACCGGAAGTGATGCCCTTGGCGCAGGTGATAATATCCGGGACGATGCCGAAAACCGGCTCCGACGCAAAATAGTGGCCGAGCCTGCCGAATCCGGTCACCACTTCATCCGATATATAGATGACGTCATGCCGCCGGCACACCTCAAGACAGGCCGCATGGTATCCCCGCGGCGCCAGAATGACGCCGCCCGAAGCCAGAATCGGCTCGGCGATAAACGCAGCCACCCGGTTTGCCCCCAATTCCAGGATTTTTTGTTCGAGCTGGTCGGCAAGCAGTGCGCAATACTCTTTTTCATCCATACCCGCAGGCATGTTCAGCAGGTTGGGGTCGGCGATATGATGGAAGCGGTCATCCATGAAATCGAGGAAGTTTTTATCGCGCGACTTGCCCGATGCAGATGCCGACAGGTACGTGCTGCCGTGATAGGCGTTGGCGCGTGAAATAACATGTTTTTTGTCGCACCGGCCAAGGATATTGTTTCTGAACATGACAAAGCGCAATGCCGAATCAACGGCGGTAGAGCCGCCGGTTGTGTAAAAGACATGATTCAGGTCTCCCGGGGATAGTTCGGCCAGTTTCCCGGCCAGCAGCGATGCCGGTGAGGTGGTCAGGCTCCATGGGCTGACATAGGTCAGCCGCATCACCTGGTCGGCGATCGCCTGCGCCATCTCTTCGCGGCGGTGACCGATATTGACGCACCACATTCCGGCCGGCCCGTCAATCATGCGGTTACCATCCGAGTCTTTGATATAAATCCCGTCGGCGCCGGATATGACGGTACGCCGGTTCTCTCCGAGATTACTCAGGTCTTCCCAGGGGTGCAGGAACTGGTTGTCCTGCTTCTGTATCGATTCAGTGTGCGGTTGTGGCATCCGGGTTGGCGTGTGGTCGTTTTCTGTCATAAGAATTATGTCCGGTTGCAACGCCTGATCGGCTCACAGGGCGATCAGGCGCCACTCCTTGTTGACGAACCCGAACATCGGTTTGAAATTGATTTTGTAGTTCATTTTATCACAACCATCGATCCAGTACCCCAGATACAGCCAGTCCAGGTGCATTTCCCTGACATAATCAAGTTGCTTGAGGATGGCATACGTGCCCAGACTGCGTTTTTTCAGTTCAGGCTCGAAAAAAGTGTAAACGGCGGACATGCCGTCGTCGGGCAGGTCGCAGATCGATAACCCGACCAGCCTGTATTCCAGCCAGTATTCGAGAAATACCGTTTCAACCGATGAATCGACCGCAAATTCGCGGTATCGCGCGATGTCGTTGTGGTCCATGATGTCCCCCGCATGGCGGTCGGCCTGATAGCGGCGATAGAGATCGAAATGCTCCTGCCTGAAAACGGCGGGAACCATGGTGGCGTGAATGTCGGTATTGAGTTTCCTGCATCTGGCCTGGGAACGGTTGGGGCGGTATTCACTCGCCGGTATTCGAACCGATACACAGGCGTTACAGTTCCGGCAATGGGGCTTGTAGATTGTCTTGCCGCTTCTGCGGAACCCGGCCCTTAACAGGATGCTGAACAGCGCGTTATCGACCTCGTAGTCCGGGTCGAGCAGCACGGTGGTCGCCGTTTCCCGCTTGATGTACGGGCAAGCGTGCGGCGCCGACAGATACAGTCTGGGCTGGTTGGTCTGGATGCTCAATTCGCCTGCTCTGCCAGCAGGATCGGGATTATTCTCCACTTTCCTGTTTTCGCTGCCGACGCATGGATTGCCGGCAATCGGTTTGTCATGATCATTGTCGGGAAGGACATGTCGGCATCATATATCGGAATGACGGCGTTTGTAAATTATCGTATCGGGGTCATACAGGACAGTTCCGTATTTCGTCCGTCCTGTGCAGTGACTGAAACACCTCTTCCCGCGGGAGGCGTTGCATTTGCGTTGTTTTGAGGCCGGATTTGCGCTGAGACAGTTGGACAATACCGGTTCGCTCTGTAGAATCGCGGTTTTCTGTTTTTGCTTCCGGCAGATGCGATGCGCGTTCTTGGAATTGAGACATCCTGTGATGATACCGGTGTGGCTATCTATGACAGTCGACAGGGGATTGTTGATCATGGACTGGCTTCGCAAATTGATTTGCATAGTCGATACGGCGGGGTTGTCCCGGAATTGGCCGCGCGGGATCACATTCGAACGCTGTTGCCGCTGATCGACGCGCTGATCAATGGTTGCCGGAACCGTAGCAGAAAAGTTGACGCGGTGGCTTATACTGCCGGTCCGGGTCTTGCCGGCGCCTTGCTGGTGGGCGCCTCTGTGGGCAGGAGTCTGGCTATGGCATGGCAGATACCTGCCGTTGGCGTCCATCATATGGAAGGGCATTTGCTGGCTCCGATGCTGGAAGCCCCGTCTCCCGAGTTCCCGTTCCTGGCATTGCTGGTATCGGGCGGCCATACGATGCTGGTTGATGTTGCGTCCCCCGGACGATACCGCATACTGGGCCAGTCCGTCGATGATGCGGCCGGGGAAGCCTTTGACAAGACTGCCAAACTCCTCGGTCTGGGTTATCCGGGCGGTCCCGCTATTGCGCAAGCCGCCCGCGACGGCGACCCGAACCGCTTTGTATTCCCGCGCCCCATGACCAGGCGCCCCGGCCTTGATTTCAGCTTTAGCGGGTTGAAAACCCATGTTGCAACGGTCTGCCGGCAACAGCGCCCGGAGCGCCAGACCATAGCCGATATTGCGCTCGCCTTTGAGCTTGCGGCGGTCGATACGCTGGCGATAAAATGCGATCGGGCGTTGCGGCAAAGCGGGCGCAGACGTCTGATCGTCTCAGGCGGTGTCGGGGCGAACCGGCGCTTGCGTGATGCGCTCAGGAAGAACGCTGTCGCTTCGGGGGCTGAGGTATTTTGTCCGCGCCCCGAATTTTGTACCGATAATGGCGCCATGATTGCCTATGCCGGCTGTTTTCGGTTATCCGCGGGTGATGGCGCTGAGGTGGACAAGCGCAGTCTGCCCGGGCCGCGCGGCGGTTACGGGTTCGACATTTATCCCCGCTGGAGCCTGGAAGACATAGACAGTCCCCCGGACACGCGCCCGTAAACCCGGTATCCCCCGAAACATGCAGCGCTGATCGACCGGCGGCCTGCGGGCGGTCGCCGGCGCCAGTCGGTCCGCGTCACGGGCGGATTACGCTTCTTTCGATCAAATAGCAGCCTTGTTCATTTGCCATCCGGCAGGAAAGGCGCTTGATCACAGCGCCTCAGCGAGCGTTGCGTTGCTGTGCAAATATGACAACCCTTCAGGAACGTATTCCACCGGACAATTCTCCGGCGTTGACAATCCCGGCGAATTTGTGCCAAATTGACCTTTTACGACGAGATATACTGGAAATCAGGGCGTTCCCATGCGGCGAGTATCGAGGAGAGAAGCGCTTGCGGCCGGTATCGGTGGATGCCTTGCGGCCCCCTGGTTGCTGTCTCACGGCATGCTCCCCAAAACCGGCGGCGTGACCGATACACAGATCGTTCTGGGGATGTCGGCGGCGTTTTCCGGGCCTTCGCGAGGGCTCGGTATCGAGCTTTATCGCGGCGCCATGGCCTGTTTCAGTCATGTCAACCGCGCCGGCGGCGTCAACGGCCGAGAGATTGTCCTCAAGACTTACGACGACGGCTATCAACCGACTCCTTCTGTCGAAAATACGGTAAGGTTGACGCTGGACGATCAGGTATTTGCACTGTTCGGCTATGTCGGCACACCAACTGTAACGCGGGTTTTACCGCTCCTGAAGAAATTCCAGGACGAAAAGATGTTCCTCTTCTTTCCGTTCACCGGGGCGCAACCGCAGCGGCAACCGCCTTACGGGGAATTTGCCTTCAATTTGCGTGCCTCCTATCGTCAGGAAACCAAAGGTCTGGTCGATAAATTCGTATCCATCGGGCGCCGGCGTATCGCTGTATTTTACCAGGCTGACGCCTACGGCCGCAGTGGCTGGGCGGGGGTGCGGCGCGCCCTCGCCAGGTATGGTGAACGGGTCGTCGGCGAAGCGACCTACCGGCGCGGCCAGAAATTCACGAGCAGCATGCGCCAGCAGGTCGAGATTCTTAAAGGAACGAATCCCGATGCCGTCATCTGTATAGGCGCTTATGCAGCCTGCGCCGCTTTCCTGCGCGATGCGGTTGACCAGGGCCTGCGGGCGCCGATTGCAAACCTGTCTTTCGTCGGCAGCGAAAACCTGTTGAACCTGATTACGCAAGGGCAGCAAGACAGCCAACGCTATACCCGGCTCCTCGTCAATTCACAGGTCGTGCCGAGTTACGAGGATGCTTCCATTCCGGCCGTGCGGGAATACCGTGAATTGATGGAGCGGTACGACCCGCAGCCGCCGGTCGAATTGATCAGGGAGGACTACAATCCTTTCCCGTACAGTTTTGTCAGTCTCGAGGGTTTCCTTGACGCCAAACTGATGGTCGAAATTCTGCGCCGCCTCGGCAAGCGGCCCACCCGTAATCATCTGGAGTATGCGGTCTTCTCGATCAAGAACTTCGATCTTGGAGTCGGGGTTCCCGTCTCGTTTTCCGCCAATCGCAGGCAGGGGCAGGACCGCGTCTATTACACTGTTGCACAGAGCAACCGCTTCGTACCCCTGGACGATTGGAAAAGCAGGTTTTAACGACATGAAAATTCAAAAACTGTTCCAGAAAACCCTGTTCGGGATGTTCATGCTGTTCGGCGTGATCGGTATCTCGACCTCGGCACTGTGTATTTACACAGTTGATACCCAGTTGTCGAAAGAGTATGAAACGAACGCGAAGGGGCTGTCGAAGACCATTGCCGATGCCAGTGTCGATATCATCCTGAACCGTGGATTGTCGGCGTTGCAGTCGTTGATCGACCAGTTTGTCGAAATCCAGGGTATCAGCTACATTTATGTGGTCAGCGATGCCGGAGAGATTCTCGCCCATACCTTTGTGCCGGGTATTCCTGCACAGATATTGAACAGTGACCGGAACGGCGGCGTTTCGGTACAGCGCAGCTTGCCGGGTATGGGCAATTTTGTCGAGGTTAGCAGCCCGATTCTGGCCGGGATTGCCGGGCGCGTTTACATCGGTATGGATACCAGCCTGATCGCGCTGAAAATCCAGCGCGCGATCGGTCAGCAGGTCTATCTTATCTCGGGTATATTTGTGGTTGGCGTCATTGCGGCGATCTGGCTTGTCAATCTGGCGGCAAGGCCATTGGCTTCCCTGCTTGTCTATACGGTCAGCCTGGCGCGCGGCGGAGCCGGCGCGGCGCCAGCGGAGCCGGACAACGGCATCCTCGTTCGCGATGACGAGATCGGACAGATCGCGCGCTTGCTCCAGTATATCTCCGGAGTGGAGGATGGCCCCGAATCCGGGGCGGACGCGGATGCCTCGGGCGTGCGGAGCTGATCGATATGCGGATGCGGTGGTAGCCGGCAACGGGTAGTGAGATATTCCATGACGCCTCCTCGCGCCGTGACGGTTCTGCTCTGCACCCTGTTGCAGCTTTGTTTCGGAACGGTCTATGCGTGGAGCTTCTTTCAGACACTGCTGGTGCGGCAACTCGGCTGGGCGTTTACCGAGACCGCCATCGCCTTCAGTATAACGATATTTTCACTCGGCATGTCTGCGGCCTGGGCTGGCGCCGCCCTGCCGCGGCTTGGTCCACGAAAGCTGGCGGTCATAGGCAGCTCCATGTTTTCCAGCGGCTATCTTCTCGCCGGACTGGCTCTGCATATTGATTTTCTTCCGCTTTTTTATCTCGGCTACGGTTTTATCGGCGGCGCCGGCATCGGCCTGGGCTATGTGACTCCGGTAGCGACAGTCGCGAAATGGTATCCCGACCGCAAGGGGTTGGCGACCGGTATCGTAGTCATGGGATTCGGTTTCGGCGCCTTTTTGCTGAGTAAACTGCTGGCGCCGCTTCTAATCGTGACGACCGAGGGTGATTTGGCGCAGGTCTTTGTCTGGCTGGGCATACTGTTTGCCTTGATTCTGCTGCCGTCCAGCTATTTCCTGCGCGACCCGCCGCCGTCTGATCAGACGAAGGTCCAATCTGCCGGCGCTTCACGGGCGGACCATTCGGGGTCCGTTTCGCAATGTCTTCGCAGCCGCGAATTTGCCATCATGTGGCTGGTCTTTTTCTTCAATATCACCGCCGGGATATCCGTTATCAGTTTTCAGTCATCTCTGCTCCAGGATGTCTGGGGGCTGGCCGACCCTTCGGTCGAACCGGAAATCCTGGCGCAATACGGCGCTACCCTGATCGCCGTCAGTTCGTTGTGCAACGGTTTCGGCCGCTTGTTCTGGGGACTTTTGTCGGATCGCATCGGACGGGCCCGGGTATTCCGTTTCCTGTTTGCCAGCCAGATGATCGTTTTCGGTATTCTCATGACGGAGAGCAATCCGTGGGTTTTCTCGGCCCTGGTCTGTTATGTGCTCCTGTGTTTCGGAGGCGGCTTTGCTACCATGCCTTCATTCGTGCTTGATGTTTTCGGTGTCCGTAAAATGTCGGTCATCTACGGGGCGGTCCTTACCGCGTGGGCGGCGGCCGGCATCTTCGGTCCCGTCTATGTCGGCCATATCAAGGATCAATACCCCGACCGCGCCGTTATTTACTGTTTCCTGATCGGTGTTCTCATACTTGCAGCCGGTTTCATTTTTTCCTGGCTGTTGAATGATGAACGGGCCCGCTTTGGCAGACCGACGATCAAGGATACGTTGAGCCAGTTCGGAATTGCGAGGCCGCGCCGCAAGATCGCTGTGGCGGCGGACGGCGAGATTATAGAGGATATTCGCAAATACGACTGAACGAATGGCTTACTCCGATATCAAATTGACCGTGGACGACAGGAATGTGGCCTGGCTGACGCTCGACCGGGAGCAGAAGCATAACGCCATGGGTCACCGCATGATGCAGGAAATTCATGAGGCCTGCCGGGAGATTTCCGCAAACCCTGCGATTCGCGCTGTCGTTTTGACGGGAGCCGGGGACAAAAGTTTTTCGGCGGGCGCTGATCTGGCGTGGATGAAGGATAATTTCAGGAAGAATCGGCAGGAACGCCTGCAGGAAAGCGCCCTGCTTGCGGACGCTCTGAACGCGCTCGATCGGTTGAACAAGGTGACCATTGCCCGCGTCAATGGCCAGGCTTACGCCGGCGGAGTCGGGCTGATCGCGGTATGCGATATTGCGATCAGTGTGGACAGCGCCCGTTTTTCCCTGACTGAAACACGGCTTGGTCTGACTCCCGCCAATATATCCCCGTATCTGATTGCTCGTCTGGGCGTCAGCAATGCCCGGCGAATTCTGCTCAATGCCCACTTCTTCGGCGCCGGGGAGGGGGTGCAACTGGGTTTGATCCACAAGACGGTCAGCGCCGCAGAACTCGACGATGCCATTGATCGTGAACTGAAAAGCTGTCTGGCCTGTGCGCCGGGAGCGATAGCCTTGACCAAGGAACTGATCCGCAATGTCAGCCGGCAAACCCCGCAACAGAACCGGCAATACACGGCGAGAATGCTGGCGGATGCTTGGGAAACGGATGAGGCGCGGGCGGGGATCGGTGGCTTTTTCAACAAACAGCCGCCGCCCTGGAGCGAATAGATCGAATCCATCTCATGCTATAATGCCTGTTGCTGTTGTCGTTCGCGAGCAGACGGAAATCATGCCCGGCAGCGCCGATCGTGGAAGTGTCTGCTACACGGACAATTTGTTTCCGTTGACTGTGGTACAATGGCGTTGCCGATGTGATTTCAAATTGAATCTTCTGGAGTTTACTTATAATGCCCTGGAACAAACCCGGATCGGGTGATCATGACGACCCTTGGGGACAGGATAATCGTCGCAGAACCGGACGTAATCAAGCCCCGCCCGATCTTGACGAGGTGCTTCGTCAGGCCAAGGATCGTATAGAGAATTTGTTTGGCCGCCGCAGAGGATCGGGCCGCGGCGGCAACAGCGATGGCCCCGGGTCCCGCTCAAGGGGTTCGGGAGGAGCCGGACTCGTGCCCATTCTGGGAATTGTCGTGGTCGCCCTCGGCCTCTGGATATTCACCGGATTCTATACGGTCGACCAGGGTGAGCAGGCAGTGGAGTTGCGTTTCGGAAGGTACCTGGAGACCAACGACGCCGGTCTGCATTTTCATATCCCGACCCCGTTCGAGTCGGTGGAAATTGTCAATACCCAGAACGTAAACACGGTAGAGGTAGGCTATCGTGAAAGCGGCCGCTCTATCCAGCCCGTACCGCGCGAGGCGCTGATGCTGACCCAGGATGAGAATATCATTGATATCCAGTTCGCCGTGCAGTATGACATCAAGGACCCCACCGATCTGTTATTCAATGTCAGTGAATACAACCAGCGGGATCTGGCGGACCAGGTCGTGCGCCAGGCCACGGAAAGCGCCGTGCGGGAAATTGTAGGCAGGAACCGGATGGATTTTGCCATTACGGAAGGCCGCGCGCAGTTGGCATCGGAGACCAAATCACTGGTGCAGGAGATTCTCGATCGTTATGAAACGGGGATCAATATACGCACCGTTGAAATGCAGAACGCGCAACCGCCCGAGCAGGTCAAGGATGCCTTCGACGATGTGGTCAGGGCGCGTGAGGATGAGGTTCGCCTGAAGAATCTGGCGCAAGCCTATGCCAATGATGTTGTTCCCAGGGCGCGCGGGTTTGCCGCCAGGATTATCGAGGAGGCAGAGGCCTACCGCGCTTCCGTGATCGCCAGGGCTGAGGGGGAAACGGCCCGATTCGAACAGGTGCTCGAGGAATATACGAAGGCGCCCGGAATCACCCGCGACCGTTTGTACCTGGAAACGATGGAACAAGTGTTCAGCAATGCAAGCAAGATGGTGATCGACCAGCCGGAGGGCGGTAATAATGTCATGTATCTGCCTCTCGACCAGCTGCTCCGCGACCGCGGGCAACAAGGCTCGACGGGCAGGAGCGGAACGCCCGATCAGAGCGTATCGGCGCTTGATACGTTGAATAACAATTCTTCAGGATCGACTGTGCGCAGTGTCGATCGTACTGTGAGGCAATAAAATGACCGGTAAAACAATGTTGGGCGTCGTGCTTGCGGCCATAATTGGCGCCCTTGTATTTTCCGCGGCTTATGTGGTGGATGAGAGGGAAAAGGCGATCGTGTTCAAATTCGGTGAGATCATTCGTTCCGATGTACAGCCCGGGCTGCATTGGAAAATTCCGTTTATCAACAATGTCCGGTTCTTTGATGCCAGGGTGCAGACGATGGACGCGGACCCGGAATCCTATCTGACCCAGGAAAAGAAAAACCTGATTGTGGATTCTTTCGTCAAGTGGAGAGTGAAGGATGTTCATCAATACTACACTCGTTTGCAAGGAAGCAAGGCGAATGCCCGCTCACGGCTGTCGCAACGGGTGAATGACAGCCTGCGTCAGGAATTCGGCAAGCGCTCTGTCCAGGAGGTTATTTCAGGCGACCGCAAGGTAATCATGGAGACGGTGCGTACGGAAATGAATGAGGAGGCGGCCACGTTGGGCATAGAAGTGATTGATGTACGCCTTAAACGGGTGGACCTCGACACGACAATCAGTGAGCGTGTTTATCAGCGTATGGCTGCCGAAAGGGAACGGGTTGCCAAGGAGTTGCGCGCACAGGGCGAGGAGGTTGCCGAGAAGATTCGGGCGGACGCAGACCGGCAGCGTCTGATACTGCTGGCCGATGCCGAGCGTGAGGCCGAAGTGCTTCGCGGTGAAGGCGATGCCATTGCGACCGCCGCATACGCGGAAGTTTTTGGCAAGGATACCGAATTCTATAATTTCTATCGCAGCCTGAATGCTTACCGGGGCAGCTTTTCCAGCAAACAGGATCTGATCATTGTCGATCCGAGTTCGGAGTTCTTCGAGTACTTCAAACAGTCGCGGGTGGAGACAGCCAATTAGCCGCGGCATTTGAATTTCTGCTGTGCTGGACTGGAAGGATTTGGCGGCTGCGTTTGCCTTGTATCTGGTGCTTGAAGGATTGATTCCGTTTTTTAATCCCGAGGGTTTCAGACGATTCATCATGCAGATGGTGCGGATACCGGATTCGAGGTTGAGAGTCTATGGGCTTGTCAGCATGATCGCGGGAGTTGTACTGCTGTACATTGTCAGATAGCGCAGAATCTCCAGGTGGCGCCAGGGCGCCAGACAGATTTCACGACAGATTCCGGGACACGGAAATTTAATAGAAATGGCGAAGAATGTCGTATTGCTGGGTGGCCAATGGGGAGATGAAGGAAAAGGCAAGATTGTTGATCTGTTGACCGATCATGCCGATGCAGTGGTTCGTTTCCAGGGTGGAAACAACGCCGGACACACACTGGTCATCAATGGGCATAAAACCGTATTGCACCTGATCCCGTCCGGTGCCTTGCGGGAGGGGGTTGAGTGTTTGATCGGCAATGGCGTGGTTTTGAACATTACGGAATTACTGAAAGAGATTGCCGGCCTCGCGCAGCGGGGTATTGATATCGAAAACCGTTTGACGGTGAGTTATGCCTGCCCGATTATTTTGCCTTGCCACGTTGCGCTGGATGAGGCCCGCGAGAGAGCAAGGGGGCGGAAAGCTATCGGTACAACGGGGAGGGGCATTGGCCCGGCTTATGAGGACAAGGTCGCAAGACGCGGGTTGAGAGTTGCGGACTTGCTTCGAACCGACAGTTTTCGTATCAAACTGCAAGAGTTGCTGGAATATCACAATTATGTGCTCAGGCATTATTTCGCCTCGCGCCCGGTTGATTACCGGACTATCCTGGATGAGGCGTTGGCTCAGGCGGGGCGGATTCAGGGCATGGTCGGTGACGTTGCCATGCGTTTGGCAGAATTCCGCAGTCAGGGGAAGTCTGTTTTATTCGAAGGCGCCCAGGGCATGTTGCTGGACATTGATCATGGCACGTACCCTTATGTCACGTCCTCCAACACAGTTGGCGCTGCAGCGGCGGTTGGCGCCGGAACCGGACCTATGGATATTGATTTCGTTCTGGGTATTACCAAAGCCTATACCACACGAGTGGGAGCAGGTCCGTTTCCGACTGAATTGACTGATCCGATCGGCAAGCATTTGCAGGATAAGGGGGCTGAATATGGCGCTACGACCGGGCGCCCGCGGCGTTGCGGCTGGCTGGATGTGGTGGCATTACGCAGGGCGAAACAGGTCTGTGGTTTGAATGCGTTGTGTGTTACCAAACTGGATGTGCTGGATGGGCTGGACAATGTAAAAATCTGTACCGCCTACCGTTGTAACGGGCAGCTCCTTGACCTGCCTCCCTGGTGCGTGGAAGATATGGAAAAATGTGAGCCGTTATTCGAGCAACTGCCCGGCTGGAAGGAAGTCTCGCAGGGAATGCGTCATTATCATGACCTGCCAGTGAACGCCAGGGCTTATCTCAGCCGCATTTCCGAATTGCTGGCGTTGCCGATCGACATGATTTCTACCGGTGTGGAACGCGATGATACGATCACGCTGAATCATCCGTTCAAATAACCCGGATCAATTGCTGCCAATGTTATGAGTACGAATAATCCGGAGGAGAATTTTCCATGACCGATATGAACCTTGATGACGCGGGAGTTTTTCATGATCAGTGTTACATCAATGGCCAATGGAGAAGTGCGAACAGCGGGAAAACAATTGATGTGACCAACCCGGCCAATGGCGCCGTTATTGCCAGAGTGCCGCGTATGGGCGCTGTGGAAACAGCCGAGGCGCTTGCGGCAGCCGATCAGGCGCAAAAGAGCTGGCGCAATACGCTGGGCAAGGAACGCTGCGATATTTTACGGCGCTGGCATGATCTGATGATCGAGAATCGCGAAGATCTTGCCCGTATAATGACTGCCGAGCAAGGCAAGCCTCTGGCGGAAGCGCGCGGAGAAATCACTTATTCCGCCTCATTCCTCGACTGGTTTGCCAGCGAGGCGCGTCGTGTGGGTGGTGAAACGATACCTCAGCACCAGTCCGACAAACGGATTGTCGTGATCAGACAGCCGGTCGGAGTTTGTGTGGCGATCACTCCATGGAACTTTCCGTCCGCGATGATTACCCGAAAGGTCGCTCCCGCTCTGGCAGCCGGATGCGCAGTCGTAGCCAAGCCTGCAACACAAACCCCGCTGTCCGCGTTCGCGCTTTGTGAACTGGCCGAGCGGGCCGGGCTGCCAGCCGGTTTGCTCAGTGTGCTGACCGGTTCTTCATCGGAGATTGGCAGTGAAATGACCTCGAATCCGGTGGTCAGGCACTTGAGTTTTACCGGATCAACCGAGGTCGGTCGATTCCTGATGAGGCAATGTTCCTCATCGATCATCAAGGTGGCGCTGGAACTCGGCGGCAACGCCCCGTTCATTGTATTCGACGATGCCGATGTCGATGCGGCGGTGGAAGGAGCCATGATCTCCAAATACCGCAATAGCGGACAAACCTGTGTTTGCGCCAACCGCATCTATGTCCAGGACGGGGTCTACGATGAGTTTGCGGAGAAATTGTCCATTGCGGTGAGCCGCCTCAGGGTAGGGGACGGGATGCAGGACGGGGTCACCCAGGGGCCGCTCATTGATATGGATGCTGTGCAAAAAGTCGAGGATCACATTGCCGATGCGGTTCAACATGGGGCGGAAGTGGTTGTCGGCGGCAGTCGACATGAATTGGGCGGCACGTGGTTTGAGCCGACATTACTGTGCAACGTGACCCGGGATATGCAAGTGGCGAGAGAAGAAACATTCGGGCCATTGGCGCCCTTGTTCCGGTTCGGGCATGAAGCGGAAGTGGTCGAGATGGCAAACGATACCGAATTCGGTTTGGCGTCCTATTTTTACAGCCGGGATTTGGCCAGGGTCTGGCGAGTGGCGGAACAGCTGGAATACGGAATGGTCGGCATCAATACCGGACTGATTTCCACGGAAGTCGCTCCTTTTGGGGGGGTCAAGCAGTCAGGTTTGGGTCGGGAAGGATCCAGTCATGGTATAGAGGAGTACCTGGAGATGAAATATTTGTGTATCGGCGGGATTTCCTGATCGACGTCCGACCGAGTCCCGAATCGGCGCCAGGCTATTGACATTGAGCCGATGTTGTTTAGAATCCCGACAAGGGTTATATTTTGATGTTGAATAAACAATTAACTGTGGAAATCAATCATGCGAAGAGCTTCTGATAGTGTCCTGCCGACGCTTAAATTCATCACACTCGTGTTTGTGTCCCTGTTTGTTTCAGGTTGTATCAGCGCGAAAAGCAAGCCGACCGAAGAAGCTGTTCCGGCAGAAGCGGCAGTCCCCGAAGCCGTGGAGCCTGTAGCTCCCGAACCCGTGCCGGCGCCTGAGCCCGAACCCGCGCCGCTGACTGTTTGGACTGTAGCGCAAGGGGAGAACCTGTGGTGCATAGCCGCCCAGCAAGAAGTTTACAACGTCGCCGAGCAATGGCCGCTGATTTACAAGGCAAACCTGGAGATCACGGATGCCGACCTGATCTATCCCGGACAGATTCTTGATATTCCGCGAAACTCCTCGCAAAGCGAGATAGACTCCGCCGTCCAGCATGCCAGAACAAGAGGCGCCTGGACGCTTGGGGTGACCGAGGCTTCCGATCTCGAGTACCTGAAAAACTGACGATATGACCCTTGCCGAAGGCGAAAGACGTTCTGGCTGATATGCTGCGTCCGTCGATTATTACCGGCTGACCGGGAAGCCTTTTTTCGGCTCCCGCGTCCGGTCGTACAGGAAGGAAGGCGTGTCGGCGTCGGTCTTACGCCACCGGGGTTTGAACTTCCGGCTCCTGAAATGCGGCGGGATGTCTAACAGGTTGTAACCTTCTCGTTCCCCGGCCGGTGGTAGCTGTTTTACCCGGTGGCGGGTGTTCTTGCGCTTTCCCTTCGGCAACTCCGTCGTTTCCGGGGAAACGCCGTTTGAGATCATTCGGTTGCCTGTTGTCTTGCAGAACCTTCGGAGAACTGTATTTTCAAGATGTCTGTCCTGGAACAAGACGTATCGCTGAGTTCCGGGTTGCAACCGCGAACCGTTCTGGCCCACTATCGCGGCGCCCTGATCACGGTTGGCGCATTGAGCGCGGTCGTGAACCTGTTGATGCTTACGGGTCCGTTGTTCATGCTCCAGATTTACGACCGGGTATTGACCAGCGGATCGGAAGAGACGCTGGTCGCGCTGTTCGCCATTGTCGTTTACCTGTACGGATTGAGGGGTTTGCTGGATGGTCTGAACGGACGCATCCTGTCGAGGGTGGGCGCGGGATTCCAGACAACCCTTGATGATCGGGTGTTTGATGCCGCTAACCGCGTCTCGCGTGAGCGCTCTTCCCGTGAATATACCACGCAAAGGTTGCAGGACCTGGAGACGATACGCAAGTTCCTGTCCTCTCCGGCGCCGGGCGCGGTCCTTGATCTGCCGTGGACGCCCTTCTTTATCGGGATCATCTTTATTTTCCATCCACAGTTGGGATGGCTTGCGGTCGCGGGCGGGACCGTGCTGGTGGCGCTGGCATTGATAAACAAGAAGGTCACGCACAAGCCTCAGGAGAGGGCCGGCCGGCTTTCTGTAGAGGCCATTCTCCGTGCCGAGGAATTGAATCGTGAATTTGATACGGTACGCAGCCTTGGCATGGTCAAGCCATTGCGCGCACGATGGCGGAGCGTGCGCGAAGCAGCTCTTGAGCAGGGAATGCGCGCGTCGGATACGGGAGGGGGCTACACGGCCGCGAGCAAGGCGTTCCGGCTGTTATTGCAGTCCGTGATGCTGGCCCTGGGCGCCTGGCTGGTGCTTGGGAATGAATTGACGCCGGGCGCCATGATTGCGGCATCCATTCTGCTTGGCCGCGCATTGCAGCCGCTTGAGCAGGTGATTTCGTATTCGTCCATTATTCAGCAGGCCCGCTCGGGCTGGGTGGCCGTGTCGAAACTTCTCGCGACCGTGCCTCCGGAAGCCCCGCCGATGGTTATGCCGCGTCCATCGGCCCAGTTGCAGGTACGCAATCTGAGCGTTCTTGATCCGAACCGCAAAGCCAGATTGTTACTTGATGTGAGTTTTGATGTGCAGCCGGGTGAAGCAGTCGCGGTGGTCGGTCCGAGCGGCGCCGGAAAGTCCACACTGGCGAAGGTCCTGGCCGGGTTGTGGTCCTCTGCTCATGGCGAAATTCGTTTGGGCGGAGCCACGCTGTCGGCCTGGGGAGATGCGTTTTGGCGGAAGCACCTGGGCTATTTGCCGCAGGATGTGACGCTTTTCTCCGGCAGTGTAGCGGAGAACATATCCCGTTTTGATCCCGACGCAGACGAGGAGAGTGTCATTCAGGCAGCCATGGCGGCGGGCGCCCACGAGATGATCCTGTCTCTGCCCGATGCCTACAACACGATAGTTCGCGGTGACAGCGGTTTGTCGGGCGGGCAGCGCCAGCGTATTGGTCTGGCGCGGGCGTTGTATGGCAACCCGGCGTTGCTTGTGCTGGATGAGCCGGACGCGAACCTGGACGATGCGGGTATGCGGGCATTGCATCATGCCATTGCAGGCGCCAAAACCGAGGGGAGGGCCGTGGTGTTCATCGCGCACCGGCGCTCATTGCTGATCGAGAGCAACCGGGTTATTGTACTCGAAAGGGGGCGTCCTCTCCTTTTCGGACCGAAGGAGAAGGTATTGCCTCGCCTGCCAGGGTTTCAACCCTCCCGCAAAAGCATGACTGTACAAAAAAGCGCGCCCCCCCAAAGCGGGGAAGAGCCGCAGGGTGGGCGCGAGATCTCCCTGTCCGCGAAGGACACCAGTCAGGGATGAACGCTGCGGTCAGCGCGAAATGGTCGGCGTCCCGGCCCGTGCGTTCCGGTCTGATTATTCTGACGATCGGGTTTGTCGGCGCGTTGGCCTGGGCTTCGGTCGCGGAGATTCGCGGCGCCGTCATTGCCTCGGGCAGTGTCGAGGTGGAATCCGGGCGTCAGGTGATCCAGCATCCTGATGGCGGCATCGTGGCGGCGATCCGGGTACGCGACGGTGAACGGGTAGATGAGGGTGCGGCAATCCTGGAACTGGACGCCACCGAGCTGGCTTCCGAGCAGTCGCTCCTCGTTCGGCAATCCCGCGAGGCGCGGGCACAGATCGATCGTCTGTCGGTCGAATCGGGAGGCGGCGAGCAGCTGGTTTTCCGGGATCAGAACCTTGCTGAAAACGATCCCGTTGTGAAGACGCTTCTGACCGAGGAGCGAACGCTGTTTGATACGGGCCGTGAATTACTGGCGCAGACCGTTGCGCAGATTGAAGAGCGCAAGGTATCGACGGCGTCTTATATCGAAGGCATGAAGTTGCAACTGGCAGCCACGCAGGATCAGTTGGATCTGATTGAATCGGAAGTCCGCGACAAGGAAGCGCTTCTTGAAAAAGCCATGATCGCCCGACCCGAAGTACTGCGGTTGTTGCGGGAAAAGGCGCGCCTGCGGGGGGTGGTCGGTGAAATGAAAGCCGAAATCGCACAAGGTCAGAGCGCTATTGCGTCCTATGAATTCGAGCGCCTGCGCATTCTTTCCGGAAGGCGCGAGAAGGCGCAGGCGGAGATGCGCGCCTTGCAGTTACGCGAAGCCGAAATTACTGAACGTTTGCGGGCCATCGAGACCCGTCTTTCGCGGCTTGTATTGCGGGCGCCGATGGCGGGTGTGGTGCACGGCCTCAGGGTGTTTACCGTTGGCGGGGTCATTCCGGCGGGGGTGGAAGTAGCGATGATCGTTCCGGACGGGGTGCCTCTCGTGCTCAGCGTCCGTATTGATCCGGGCCAGATTGATGAAGTACAGCCCGGACAGGATGTCACCGTGATCTTTCAGTCCTTCAATACCCGTACCGCCCCGGAGTTCATCGGACGGGTACGTACCGTTTCCGCCGATACGATCGTGGATGAGGGAACCGGTTTATCGTTTTATACCGCGAGGGTTGTGCTTGACGAGCCGTCCGAGGAGGCAGCCCGTGTACGCGGGATTCTGCCTGGCATGCCGGTCGACGCGTTTATCCAGACCCGCGCTCGCACGCCGGTCGATTTCCTGCTGGATCCATTCGTCTACTACATCCGGCACGCTTTCCGGGAAGAATAATACTGGCGTGGAACTAATCTGAAGCGGAGGTGTCCACGGGTTGGAGCAGCCCTTTTTCCTGCAATACTTTTCGCGCGACCCGGAAACATTCGAGTGATTGGGGGAGGCCGCAGTAGATTCCGATGACGTGGCAGATAGCGCGAATCTGATTCTTGCTTACGCCGTTGGTAATCGCTCCGCGGCAATGAACCTCCCATTCGTGCATGCGCCCCAGGGCGCCGATCATGGTGAGGTTCATCATGGAGCGGGTTTTGGCGTCAATACAGTCGTCGCCCCAGCCGAACCCCCAGCACCATTCGGTCATCATTTCCTGAAACGGGCGGGTAAATTCGTCTGCCTGTTCCAGGTTCTTTTTGACATATTCGGCGCCCAGCGTTGCCTTGCGCCGGTTCACCCCCAGTTCAAATCTTTCTTTGTCCATGACACTCTCTCTGTGGTTGGTTTATTGGTTGCAGTACAGGATCAGTCGTCCGATTCCGGTATTTTACTGTACGGGTCGTGTACAGCGCCAGCCGGCGATACTTGCCCGTCCCGGTTTGCCAATGAGGAAGTCGAGTGGGTGGCAGGCGGAGTTATGGCCGGATGTTATCAGAATAGCTGCCGGATATATTTTTCCCGCGCCAGCCGCCAGAAGACGACCACAAAAGCGGTCAGGGGAATGGCGAGGATCATGCCCAGAATCCCGTCCAGCGCCGTGCCCCAGAAGAAAATACCGACTATGATGGCAAGAGAGTTGAGGCCAGTTGCCCGGCCCATGATTCTGGGCGTGAGGTAATAGCCCTCGATCAGTTGAACGAGGCAAAAAACAGCGATTACGAGGAGAAGAAGCGTCATCCCGCCATCGCCCTGGAACCATGCCATTGGCAGACATATGGCCAGTCCCAGCATGCTTCCCAGATAAGGAATAATGTTGAGAAACCCCAGCATGAGGCCGAGCACGATACCATATTGCAGCCCTGCGAGGGTAAATCCGAGCGCAAACAGGATTCCCTGGATCAGCGCAACGAGAATCTGTCCGCGGAAAAAAATAACGATCAGGTTGAAGAATTCCTGAATCAGGTAGATGACGTCCGCGGCCGTTGCCGGCTTGAGAAAAGGGAAATGTTCCGTTGCCAGGGAGCGGGGATGAATGCGCGGCATGATCAGAAACAGGACCAGGTAAACCGGCGCGATCACCCAGCCGGACAGCGAAACAAGGCCGGAGAACAGGTTTGAGCCTGCCTGGAGAACCTGGGAGCCGATCGTTTTCCCGAGTGTGATCAGAGGACCTTGCGGGGTTTTCAGGGCACTGTCAATACTGTCATAAAATTCACTTCCGTTGATCCGGTCAAGGCGCGGGCGAAGTTCCCCGAACCAGTTGAGCGCATTGGCCCACCAGATTGGCAGTTGCTCGATCAGCGCGGCGATTTGACCGGCGATCAAGGCGCCGAACAGGGTGATCGCGGCGCCCACCGGTACAATGATCGACAGGAAAACCAGAATCAGCGCTACCGCCGCCGGCAGGCGCGCTCGCAGCCATTCGTACCAGGGAGAGAGGATCATGGCCATAATACTGGCCATGACCAGAGGCAGGAATACATGACTGAATGCCTGAAACAAGCGGGCCAGGTAAAACAGAAATATCGAAAGCAACGCAATACTGATTGCGGCGGCCAACAGGGTTATTCCTGTAGCAACCAGTTTTTTCTGTTGGGGACCGAGTTCAATCTGCATGTTGTCCGCAGCTTTTGTGGAACGGATACCGGTACTTTACCAGTCACGGCAAAAACAGGGTAATAATTCGGGTATTATTCACGTTAATATGGTACAAATGCCCGAATTTCAGACGGCTAACCAGAGTAAGGTTCAAATAGAATCACCGTTTTTTGATTGCGGGAGTTTGTCTTGGAGAGGATATCCCACCACTGTCTTTGTGTATTATGCGCCTGTTTTTTGCTGATGCAGACTGGTCATGCCAGGGCTGAACAGCGCACTGTCCTGCTTGCTACGACAACCAGTGTCGATAATTCCGGGTTGATCGACTATCTGCGCCCTGTTCTTGAGGAAGAAACCGGATTTACCTATCAAGTGATTGCCGTTGGTACCGGAAAGGCATTGAAAATGGGACAAGCGGGCGACGTTGATGTATTACTCGTTCACGAGAGAAACAGTGAGATTGCTTTTCTGCAAGCGGGATACGGTGTACGCCGCACCCCGGTCATGTTCAATGATTTTGTCGTGGTGGGACCGAAAAACGACCCTGCCGGTATTTCCGGGGAAAAATCCATTAGCGATGCCATGAAATCCATTGCCGCCAGTAATGTCTTGTTCGTTTCCAGGGGCGATGCTTCCGGTACCCACAAAAAAGAACTGGAACTATGGCGGCGGGTCGGGGCCGAACCGAACGGAATGTGGTATCGGGAAGCCGGCCAAGGCATGGGGAAAACGTTGCAGATTACGGATGAACTGCAAGCCTATACGCTGACCGACCGCGGCACTTGGCTATTCAATCAGGATAAACTGGATTTGAAGATCGTATTTGAGGATACGGAGGCTCTGCATAATCAATACAGCGTGATCGCGATCAACCCCGACCTGCATCCGATCAATCATGACGGCGCCATCGCTCTTTCGGACTGGATGGTTTCAAAAAAGGGACAGGCCATGATCGACCAATACCGTATAAGCGGGCGGCAACTGTTTCACGCCAACGGCTGGTCGGGCGGAAATACGGACGGCACGAAGCTCTGATCGCCCATGGGCGGGCGGACATAGTTTTCCGCGGTCGCCGGTCTCGCTTCCAGCGCTATTTTCTCCGGGGTCAGGTCTTCGTAATCGATCAAACTCAACAGATGTGTGATGCAGTTTATGCGGGCATGTTTCTTGTTGTCGGAGTTGACGACATACCACGGCGCCTGTTTGATATCGGTATGCGCGAACATGAAGTCTTTTGCCCTTGAGTATTCCACCCAGCGATTTCTTGATTCCAGGTCCATCGGGCTGAGTTTCCAACGCTTGGTCGGATCTCCCGAACGCGCCTGGAAGCGTTTTTCCTGTTCCTCATCACTGACCGAGAACCAGTATTTGATCAATTTTATACCGGAACGTACGAGCATGCGCTCAAATTCCGGGCAGCTTCGCATGAATTCTTCATATTCTTCTGCGTTGCAGAACCCCATGACATGTTCAACCCCGGCGCGGTTGTACCAACTGCGGTCCAGGATCACCATTTCGCCTGCAGCCGGAAGGTGAGCGGCGTAACGCTGAAAATACCACTGGGTCTTTTCCCGTTCTGTCGGAGCGGGCAGGGCTACTACAGAACAGATCCTGGGATTCAGTGATTCCGTGATGCGTTTGATCGTGCCGCCCTTGCCGGCCGCGTCCCGTCCCTCGAATATGACCACTATCTTGAGTTTTTTATGTTTGATCCATTCCTGGAGCTTGACCAGTTCGATCTGTAGTCGCTTGAGTTCTTTCTCGTAAGCGATGTTCAGGGATTTTTTCGAGCTCTGTATATTCATTGTGGATACCTTTGGTGGGTCATCGTTGTTTCGTCACGCCACGGACCGATCTCAGTCGGGCTGGTGGAGACGGGACGTTTTCGGTATTGTTGGAGTGTTCTTCTTCATCAGGCAGGAATGCCGGGGCTTCCTGTTCCCCTTTGCGATGCCGGATTATCCACCCCACCGGGCCGGACAGGGCATAGGCCAGCGCCATCAGGAACAGCACCCGCGGCGGGTCGAATGAAACCAGCACGGTGAAGCCGACGATTGCAATAAGGACAAAAAAGGGAATTTTATGCTTCGGGTCAACATCCTTGAAACTGCGGAACCGTATATTGCTGACCATCAACACGGACATCAGCATGGTGACGGCGGCGCTGGCGACGGCCATGGAGGCCCCGGTCAATCCCGACTCGTTGAAATTCCATGTCCAGAACGCGATAAACGCGGCGGCGGCAGGGCACGCCAGTCCGAAGAAGTAGCGGTTGTCTTTCACCGTCAATGTGTTGAAACGGGCGAGCCGCAAGGCCGTGGCGGCAGCGTACAGAAACGAAATGAGCCAACCGGCCTTGCCAAGGTATTGCAACGACCAGAAATAGATAATCATTCCCGGAGCAACCCCGAATGCGATGACGTCAACGAGGCTGTCATATTCCTTGCCGAAGTCGCTGGTCGTGTTGGTCCAGCGGGCTACGCGGCCGTCCAGACCATCCATGATCATGGCAATGAGGACACCGGCGGCGGCCTGGCTGAAATCTCCCTGTGTGGCCCGGATAATGGCGTAGAAACCAAAAAACAGTCCCGCCGTTGTGAACAGACTGGGCAGGAAATAGATGCCCTTCCTGGCTCCGTGGGCAGTCGCGTCGTTTGATTCCACAGGATGTCCGGTCAGATCATTTTTCAGTATCCCGGCAAGTAGCCTACGGCGCTGTTGCCGGAATCCACCCATTGTCCCAATTTTACCACCAAACGGGTTTCCAGTGGCAAATACAGATCGACTCTTGACCCGAAACGGATGAATCCATACCTTTGTCCTGTTGCCACCACGTCCCCCTGGTTCACATAGCACAATATTCTTCTTGCGATCAGCCCGGCGATTTGTACACTGTAAACATTGTGCCCCTGGTCTGTCTGAATGTGAACGGCGTTGCGTTCATTTGCAGAAGATGCCTTGTCGAGGGAGGCATTGACGAACTTGCCCGGGAAATAGCGGACTTCCCTTACGTTCCCCGCCACCGGCGCCAGGTTGGAATGAACCGAGAATATATTCATGAATACGCTCACTTTCAGGGCTTGCTCACCGTCTTTGGCATAGGGGTTGCTTTCTTCGGATACGGCGACTATTTTTCCGCTTGCCGGAGATACGACAGCGCCAGGGTCTTCGGGGATTTTCCTTGCCGGGTCGCGGAAAAACTGAAAGATGAACAGCGCTCCGATCCAGACAATGACGGAGCCTGCGCCCAGCCACCACGTCGCTGCGATGCCGGCGGCCGTAGCAAAAATCATATGGCCGGCGCCTTCCCTTGCAAGAACAGGGTAGCGGGATCGGGCCATAGCCGGTACGGTAATATCAGTTTCTGGTTTTATCGACGACCTTGTTATCGCTGATCCAGGACATCATGGAACGGAGTTTTGCTCCCACCTGTTCAATTTGATGCTCCTGCCCGCGCTGGCGCAACTCCGGGAAACGCTTCCCGCCTGTGGCATTTTCGTCCATCCATTCACGGGCAAAAGCGCCCGATTGAATTTCTGCAAGAATCTTTTTCATCTCCGCCTTCGTCTGTTCGTTCACCACTCGCGGGCCGCGAGTCAGGTCGCCGAACTCTGCGGTATTGGAAATGGAATAACGCATATCGGCGATACCACCCTCATACATCAGATCGACAATCAGCTTCAATTCATGCAGGCATTCGAAATAAGCCATTTCGGGCGCGTAACCCGCTTCAACCAGCGTTTCAAAACCTGCCTGGACCAGAGAAGTCGCGCCGCCGCAAAGCACGGCCTGTTCCCCGAACAGGTCAGTTTCGGTTTCTTCCCGGAACGTTGTCTCTATGATGCCGGCGCGCCCGCCTCCGATACAGGACGCATAGGCCAGGGAGATCGCGTGCGCTTCACCGGTCGCATCCCTGGAAATTGCAATGAGGCATGGAACGCCCGCGCCCCTTTCAAAGGTGGAGCGAACAAGATGCCCCGGGCCTTTTGGCGCTATCATGATGACGTCCAGGTCTGCCCGCGGCTTGATATAACCGAAGTGGACGTTGAATCCATGGGCGAATGCAAGGGCTGTTCCCGCTTTCAGGTCATGTTCAATTTCCTTGTAGATCCCGCCCATCAGTTCATCCGGACACAACATCATGACCACATCCGCGCGGGCTGCCGCTGTCTTTATATCGGCTACGGCCAGCCCGGCCTGTTCGGCCTTTGCCCGTGAAGGTGAATGTTCACGCAATCCCACGACTACATCGACACCGCTTTCTTTCAGGTTGTTGGCATGGGCGTGGCCTTGCGACCCATAGCCGATCACGGCTACCTTGCGGGCGCGGATCTTCTCAACGTTGGCGTCCTCGTCATAATAAACGTTCATTTCCAGCTTCTCCTCATAAAATAATTGTGTTTGCGGGGCGCTTGCGGCGGGGGGTTCGGGGTATGGACGGGCCTTAAACCCTGAGCGCTTTTTTGCCTCTTCCCATACCCAGTATCCCGGAACGGACCACCTCTATCAATTCTATGCGGGCAAGAGAGTCCAGAAAGGCGTTCACTTTGTCCGTGTTTCCGGTCAGTTCCAGAGCATAGGTGGATTCGGTGACGTCAATGATTCTTCCGCGGAAAATATCGGCCAGTCTTTTGACCTCCTCCTTTTGCTCCGCAGTCGCCGCGGCCACTTTCACCAGTAACAACTCTCGCCCCAGGTACTGGCCTTCGGTAAGGTCGCGCAGTTTGACCACATCCACCAGTTTGTTCAACTGTTTCGTGATCTGCTCAATGACCGCTTCCGTCCCGAAGGTCACGATCGTCATTCTGGAGAGGGATTCATCGTCCGTAGGCGCCACGGTCAGCGATTCAATGTTATAGCCACGGGCGGAAAATAGCCCCGCCACCCGTGACAGGGCGCCTGCTTCATTTTCCAGCAGTACGGAAATAATATGTCTCATCAGGCCAGCTCACGCTCCTGCATCTGGCAATCCCCCGGCTTTAATTGCATCTCATTGTGTCCCTTGCCGGCGGCAATCATCGGGTACACATTTTCGGTGTGATCGGTCAGGACATCAAGGAACACCAGCCGGTTTTTCAACGCAAGCGCCTCTTTCAGCGCTCCCTCCACATCTCCCGGCTTGTCGATGCTTATTCCGACATGTCCGTAGGACTCCGCCAGTTTTACAAAATCCGGCAGTGCGTCCATATAAGAATGCGAGTAACGGCGATCATAGAAAAACTCCTGCCACTGGCGTACCATTCCCATATACTGATTGTTCAGGTTGATAACCTTGATCGGCAGGTTGTATTGCAGGCAGGTGGACATTTCCTGCAAGCACATCTGGATGCTGGCATCTCCGGTTATGCAGGCCACCACATGATCGGGATACGCCAGTTGAACACCCAGCGCCGCGGGCAGTCCGAATCCCATCGTACCGAGGCCTCCGGAATTGATCCAGCGCCGTGGCTTTTCAAAGGCGTAATACTGTGCGGCCCACATTTGATGCTGGCCCACATCCGAGGTAATGAAAGCGTCCCCATTGGTGGCTTCACACAGTTTCTGTACCATGAACTGCGGCTTGATGACGTCGTCGCTGTTTTCGAATCCCAGAGAATCCAGCAATTTCCACTCGTTCACCGTGTTCCACCAGGCATCCACGGCAGGGCGGTCAATTTCATCCAGCCTGGGTTTCAACTGTGCATTCATCTGTACGAGAACTTCATGGCAATCGCCGACAATGGGAACCTCGACCCGTACATTCTTGCCGATCGATGAAGGGTCGATATCAATCTGGACAATTTTTGCGTGGGGCGAGAAATGGGCCAGATCGCCGGTAACCCGGTCATCGAATCTGGCGCCGATTGCCAGCATCACATCGCATTGATGCATAGCCATGTTCGATTCATAAGTACCGTGCATGCCCAGCATGCCGAGAAACCGGGGATTCGATGCCGGAATGGCGCCCAGCCCCATCAATGTGCTGGTGCTGGGATAGCGGAGCATGTTGACCAGCTCGGTCAGGGGAGCGGCTGCATCGGACAGTATGGCGCCGCCACCCGTATAGATAATCGGTTTTTTGGCGCTGATGATCAGGTCGATGCCTTTTTCTATCTGCTTGTTGTGCCCCCGTTTCCTGGGTTGGTACGACCGCATCCTGATCGTTTGTGGATAAAAATACTCGGTTGAGTTCGCTGTGACATCCTTCGGGATGTCGACGACAACGGGGCCGGGCCTGCCCGAGCTTGCGATATAAAACGCCTTCTTCATCGTTGTGGCAACATCTTCCACGCGGCTGATGAGGAAATTATGCTTTACACAAGGGCGGGTGATGCCGACCGTATCGACTTCCTGAAACGCGTCGTCGCCGATCAAATGGGAGGGTACCTGCGCCGTGATCACGACCATCGGTATGGAATCCATGTACGCGGTGGCAATTCCCGTAACGGTATTGGTAACGCCGGGACCGGAGGTAACCAGCACCACGCCGGGCTTTCCGGTAGCGCGCGCGAAGCCATCGGCGGCATGGGTCGCGCCTTGCTCGTGACGCACCAGAATGTGCTTGACCTTGTCCTGACGGTACATCGCGTCATAAATGTGCAAGGCCGCGCCGCCCGGATATCCGAAAATATATTCGATACCCTCGTCCTGGAGACATCGAACAACAATATCTGCGCCTGTAAGTATCACTTCACTACCCCAAAAAGAAACAGTCTGCCGAATCTTGCCCTAAGCCCTGTTATTGGCAGCGCTTCCGCGCGAGTATAGCGTATTTGCTGGCGCTTTCCACGAATTTAATATGGTTGCCGCTATCGCAAAAGGTTGCCGCCGCGCATCTGATCGAGCATTCCCTTCATACCGCCCTTACGGTTCATGCGACCCATCATTTTCTGCATTTGGGCAAACTGTTTCAGCAGCCGGTTGACATCCTGGACGCGGGTACCCGAACCTGCCGCTATTCTCTTCTTCCTGGCGTTTCTTATGACAGCGGGGAATTTGCGTTCATGCGGGGTCATGGAGTTTACGATGGCGATAACCCGGGCTGTTTGTCTGTCGTCCATTCGATTGACCGCCTTCTGCGGCAGCCTGTTCATGCCGGGGAGCTTGTCGAGCATCCCCATCATGCCCCCCATATTCTGCAACTGCATCATCTGTTCCCGGAAGTCCTCAAGATCGAATTTTTTCCCCGTTGTGATTTTCCGGGCCAGTTTTTCCGCCTTGCCGCGGTCCACTTTCTGCTCGACTTCCTCGATCAGGGAAAGCACATCCCCCATGCCCAGTATCCTCGACGCGACGCGGTCCGGGTGAAAGGGCTCAAGGGCGTCCATGCCTTCGCCGGTGCCGAGAAACTTGATCGGTTTGCCGGTGACCTGCCGGATCGACAAGGCCGCCCCACCGCGGGCATCCCCATCGGTCTTGGTCAGGATCACGCCGCTCAGGGGCAGAGCCTGATCGAACGCTTTCGCGCTGTTGATTGCGTCCTGGCCGGTCATGCTGTCCACGACAAACAGGGTTTCCACCGGCCGCGCCGCCCTGTGCAGTTCCTGTAACTCCGACATCATGCCGTGATCTATGTGCAACCGGCCCGCGGTATCGACGATTACGACATCAATACCCTGTCTGGCCGCATGGTCCAGCGCCCCATGGACAATATCGACGGGTTTCTGGTCGGGGTCGGAAGGATAGAAGTCCAGTTCCAGTTCGTTTGCCAGCGTGCGCAGCTGGTCGATCGCGGCTGGCCGGTAAATGTCCGCGCTCACCACGATCACGGATCTTCTTTCGCCCGATCGGATGAGTCGACCCAGTTTGCCAACAGTCGTGGTTTTGCCGGCGCCCTGTAACCCGGCCACGAAAATGACGGCGGGGGGAGGGGCTGAAAGGTTGATGCGGTCATTGGCGTTCCCCATCAGACGCACCAGCTCGTCCCGTACAATCCCGACAAAGACCTGCCCCGGTTGCAAGCTGGCCGTCACTTCGGCGCCGAGCGCGCGGGCTTTCACGTCTTCAGTAAACTTGCGCGTCACTTCCAGCGATACATCCGCTTCAAGCAGCGCGACCCGCACTTCCCGCATTGAATCGGCGATATTTTTTTCGGTCAGCCTGGCCTGGCCGCCCAGGGATTTTATCGTGGCGCGGAGTTTTTCACTTAACTGGTCAAACATGCTTGTACCGCGGATGAAATACGGGGCCCTGACGTGTATAATGGAGCGCCCTGCCGGTTAATTACTATGTTTCTCCCCGCCCTTACAGCGCTTTGTGTCTGCATCTACGGCTTCTGCGCCTGGCTGTCATGGCGCCAGATCAAAAACGAAGCCGATTCCGGCAAGAGCAATGTAATCGTACGTTCATGCGCCATTATAGCAGTTGTCATTCATGGGTACCTCCTGTACAGCGTTATTTTCGCGGACGGGGCGTTCAGTATTGCGCTTGGATTGTCTGTTTCTACCGCAGGCTGGATTTCCGTACTGATCTATTTGTGCGTCAGTCACAAACCGGCTTATGCCAATCTCGGAATCATTCTGTTTCCTATTGCCGTGACGGCCGTAATGTTCGGCGCCTTCGCGGCGCGCGGCGCCGGCAACCATACGCTCGCGACGGGTACAGGGTGGCATATCGCCCTCGCCATTCCGACCTATGGCGTATTATGCGTAGCCTTCGCCCAGGCTTGTGTGCTTATTGTACGGGATCGCCACCTGCATAAAATTTCCCCGCAAAGATTCATGGCCGCGTTGCCATCCATTCAAACGATGGAAAGTAACCTGAAATGGTTGACATTGCTTGGGTTCGGCCTGATGTCGGTCAACCTCGTGTCCGGTATCGGGAGCAACCTCCTGTATCGGGGACAGTTGCTCGAATTCAACCATCATATCGTGTTGTCCATCCTCGCATGGGGATGTTTTGCCTGTCTGCTGGGCGGCCGGGTATTTGCCGGCTGGCGCGGCCGGACGGCCGCAAAATGGACGATCTTCGCGTTCTGTATCATGATACTGGCTTATTTCGGCACTCGCTTTGTTAATGATCTGATACTGATTTCGTAGAAAACAGTCATAATTTTTGACAGATACATTTTTATACCGGAAATGGCTATGATATTGTCAAGTATCTGGAAAAATCCTGGAATGCGACCGGAGCGCTGGACACAACACCGGAAGACTTCAAGAAAAACTGTGACTGGATCAGGACCAACCCGGACCGGGGTGTGTGCGGCATGATGGACATGAATAATGAGTACCAGGAAGCGCTCCACTACCCTGACAATGGATTCGGCAACCAGGCCGATTCGCATGAAACCGGGAATGAGCCAGCTTTATGTGCAAGTGCAGGATATACAGCACAAGATCATTTGGCCGGACGCGATTTCCGAGTCCAGAATGGAGCCTGCGCCATGGTGGGGGTGAGATAAATCCGGCAGGGCAGAAATCATGGCGGATGAAATTTCTGCCCCACTGTTTTCATGCGAGGACCTGGCGCTTGATCTCGGCGGCAGGGAGATCCTCAGAAACATCGGCCTGGAAATAAATCCAGGTGAAGTGCTGGGTATCATTGGCCCCAATGGCGCAGGTAAAACCAGTCTCCCGGAAATTCTTTCGGGGCGGTATGTGCCGAAAACCGGTCAGGTTTTCTATAAGGGCAGAAACATCACCGGCCTGAATTTTCACGAACGGGCCAGGATCGGCATCGGCAGGACATACCAGACTCCGGTCGTGCCGGAAGACCTTACGGTAGGTGAGACATTCAAGGCCGCAAGACAGGCCTATAAGCCGTATCTGACCCGTTTCGATGCAGAATATGCAGCCGGCCTGGTTGATTTCGTTGTCGATGGCAGTATGCCAAACACCCGGCTCAAGACCTTCAACAGGCGAAAACTGTTGTTGGCAAACTTGATGATGCATAATCCCGAGTTGCTGTTGATGGATGAGCCCGCCGCCGGACTGATTAATTCTGAAATCGACGAGATTGACGAAATTCTGCGGATGCTTTCAAAAGAGATGAATATCGCGGTCATGATCGTCGAGCACAGAATTGAACTGCTGGATACGATTGCAGACAAGGTCATCGTAATGGATGCGGGTGAAATCATTGCCAGTGGTTCATTGAAGGAAATTGTCGATAGCCCCGAGGTTCGGGCAGCCTATTTCGAGACAGTGGCCCAAGAGTCCAACGATGACTGAAATTCTGAATGTGCAGGGATTGTCCGCCGGTTACGGGGCGCTGCGAGTGATACATGATCTGGACTTCATCATTCATCAGGGAGAACGCGTCGGTCTGGTCGGTTTGAACGGACACGGCAAAACCACGCTCTTTTACGGGATCGCGGGCCTGACCGGGTGGCAACGGGGTTCAATCCTGTTTAACGGTGTCCAGATCGGCAGAACCCGCAGTCAGGGAGCGGGGAGATACACGCACCTTATTGTAAGGCAAGGCCTTGCGATCATGCCGCAGGGCGATGAAATATTCCACGGCCTGACGGTTGAGGAACATCTGGACAGCGGCGCCTTCACGAGACAGGCATGGAGCGAGCGCGAGACCAGGAAAGAACAGGTTCTGGATTTGTTCGAGCCATTGAAACCGTTGTCGAAAACACCGGTTGCACGCTTGTCCGGGGGAGAGCGGAGGATGGTTTCCATCGGGCGGGGGTTGATGACCGACGCAAAGCTTTACCTCGCCGACGAACCTTCCCTGGGTCTGGCGCCGAAGATCGGCATCGGGGTGATGGAAGCGCTTTTGAAAATGGAACTCGATCACTCGGCAATGATTATCGCGGAACAAAACGTCGCTCTTCTGGAGGGAAGGGTGGATCGTGTGATCGGCATGCATGCGGGCAAACTGAAGGGCGAGGCCTCGGCGGCCTTGTCCATGCATTTGGAATAAAACAGGGAGACAAATTCTTGGATGCAGGATTCATGATTATCAATGCGATTGTCGTTGCCTGTATCTATGGCCTGATTGCCGTCGCCGTTTCCATTACCTGGTCGAGCCTGGGACTGCTCAACCTCGGCTACGGGTTCATTTTCTCGTTTTCAGGGTATGGCGCATACCTGATGTCGCGGATGCTTTCCGATCATCCCGTTCTCGTGCTTGCGGCGGGGCGCTGACTGGCGCTCTTGGAGGCCTCGTAATCTGTTTGCTGGTATTTATCCCTCTTCACGACAAGCCGAATTTTACCGTGCGGGGTATGATTGGTACGCTTGCGATCAGTTTGATCGGGTCACAATGCCTGCTCTGGTACTTTGGGCCGAGGAACAAGGCGTTGCCGGAAATATTCGGTTATTGGAAAGTTTCAATCGGCGGCGTCGTTGTGACGGCAGACAAGGTCGGCATCGTAATTTGTTCTGTTCTGATGCTGATATTTGTCGTTCGCTGGATGAAATCAAGCAGACGCGGCCTGGAAATCAGGGCCATGATGATGAATCCTCATGCGGCTTCCATTGTCGGTATAGGGATTCGCAGCACCGGTTTTTATGTGATGGCGATAACCGGGGCGATGGCGGGCCTTTCTTCCGTGTTGCTTTCCCAAACGTATTATATTTCTCCGTTCAGCGGTCTCACTCCGTTAATCAAGGGGGTGAGCATCGCATTGTGCGGCGGACTTGGCAGCGTGCAGGGCGCTGTGATTGCAGCCATTATTCTGGGTATTACGGAAGCGCTTACTTCAAGATTCCTGGGCGGGCAGTTTGTCCTGATTACCCAGTTTCTGGTGATTATAACGATACTGATTATCAGGCCGCGGGGAATTGCCGGCCTCATTGATAAAGCGAGAGAGCAATGAGTACAGATTCCGGGCAAGGCAGGCAACCGACCTGGAAAAATCCACTGGCGGTATGGGGGGCAAAGGGCGGAAATTATGAAGTGCCCACGATCCGAGTAAAAGACCCCAAATCGGTCTGGGATAAAAATACCGCCTGTAAAGTCCCGCTGTACCGGGCCGGAAGATTCAAATATATCCACAAATGGCGTAATCACGGCAGCCGTCTGTGGAAGCGGTCGAGGTGGTGGCCGACTCGCAGGACATGGTTGCTGATCCGCGGGTATTACAACAGTAAATCACTGAAGGCGCAAAAGCTGATTGTAGACAAAAGACCGATTTACTGGACGTTTGCACTGGCAGGGCTGGCCCTGGCTCCCTATTTGCAATCGCTGGTCTCGTATTACGGAGGGTTTGCCCTGTTGGTTGCGGCTCTTTTCCTGTTCCGTTTCGTCGATGGCAAACGGCTTGGCAGGTTACTGAAGATGGCGCCTGAAAAAAGGGAGGCGTTCGCGGAAGCGACCGAGATCAGGGACAAGGATTTTCTGTATTTCCGGAGGTTCGACAAGATGCAGAGAGACTATCTGAAAACCCTGGTTTGCGATGAGGTGGTTGAAGAGCATAAAAACAAACCATTGGGACAGCACAGTGAGGCGCTGGAGCGGTTACTGCTCTATTTCAGGCGTGCGCCGCAAAATGACAAGTACGCTATTCGGCATAACGGGAAAACGAATACCTATAAGATCGTGGCCTTTTCCGGAGTCAGGGGCGTGTCGCCGCGGCTGGTTGAGGATAAGGAGTACGGTTCTGTTGAAGACGCATATCACGGTGTTTTTCTAAGACGGATACACGACTTGCTCGAATCATAGAACCGGTCATTGTTCAGGAATATACCCATGCAAGATGAAGAAAATACCCGGCAGGAAAGCATTCGGGAAAAGGACCGGGATATTGTTTACCGGAATTTTCACGACAAGATGCAAAAAGAATTTTTGAAGACACTGGTTTGTGACGAGGTGATCGAGGAATATAAAAACAATCCTCTTGGACAGCATAGTGAACCGCTGGCCAGACTACTGTATTTTTTCAGCAGCGCGCCGCAGGAAGGAAAATACGCTCTGAAACGCGATCAACAGTCAGGAACATTCAAAATAATCGTGCTTTCAGGGAAACGGGGCGAGCCGCCCCGTATCGTTGAAAACGCGGAGTACAAGACGTTGAAGGAAGCCTACCACGGGATTTTTCTGAGACGCATAGAAGGTTTGATGCAGTCATAAGGCGATAAAAAAGAGAACCGGGTAACGAGATGGCAGAAGTAAAAATTTTTGGATATGCAAACAGGATATCTGTTAAACAAGGCGAGGACATTGATTTCCATGTCAACGCGGACGGTACGGACACGGCCAACGCACAACTCGTGCGCCTGATTCACGGTGACCGGCATACGGATGGTCCCGGTTTCGTTGAAGAAGAAGTATCCTGCGCGCTGAACGGCGAATGGGAAGTTAAAAAGCAATTCACACAGTTGGGATCTTATCTGGTTGTGGATGATTCCGACCGGCGTCTGGCTGTGGACGGAAGCTTTTCGGTTCTTTGTTATATCTGGCCGACGATACCCGATAAGGGGTTGCGTCAAACGCTTCTGGGGAGGTGGGACACGCGAACCAATGAAGGCTATGGTTTCGGTATCAACCCTCAGGGGCATCTTGAGTTTTGGGTAGGAGAGGGCGGGGAGGTCGACTATATCGCGGCTGAACTCCCTCTGGTGAGCAAGGTCTGGTACTTCGTCGGCGCCAGTTTCGACGCTGAAAGCGGAAAGGCGACATTATATCAACGAGGGGTGTTGAACCGGTATAACTCATTGATCGGAAAGGTGGTTCCGTACGATTTCGAATCGCATATACAGACCGTATTCCGGTTCAGGCAAAAAAACCGGTGGGATATTCCTTTCCTCATTGCGGGGGCGGCGGACTTCCATCAGCTCAGGGGAAATTTTGTCAATGACCTGTATTTCGGGAAAATTGATCGTCCCGGCATTTGCGGTCGACCTTTGTCACGCCAGGAAATGGATGCGGTCTGTGCTGGCGGCCCGCCTCCCCGGGATGCCCTCCTGGCATATTGGGATACGACCGCGGGCTATACCGAAAACGGTATTGGCAACACGGTTTACGATACGGGGCCGCACCAATTGAATGCGCAGGGAGTGAACCATCCGGTTCGTTGCCAGACCGGGTGGAACTGGTCCGGAAAAAATGACTGCTTTCGACTTGCTCCTGCCGAATATGGCGGTATTGAATTCCATCCGGAGTCGGTTACAGATTGCAACTGGAAGGTAACCCGCTCCATGCGGATTCCTGCAGATTTGAAAAGCGGCGCCTACGCCATGCGTTTACGGGCCGGTGATGGTGAAGGACTGGGGGAAGAGCATATCGTGTTTTTTGTGCGGTCCGCCAAGCCGGCGGCGAAACTCTGTTTTTTAGCGCCGACTGCAAGTTATCTGGCCTACGCCAATGAAAAGCTGAGCTTCGACGCACAGATTATCCAACCGATGACGGGCCAGCCTCCGGTCGTTTCTGATGTTGATATTGAAATGTACAAGAACCGTGAGTTTGGTTTGTCCACCTATGATTCTTATGAAGACGGCGCCGGAGTTTCATTCAGTTCGTACAAAAGGCCGATTGTCAACATGCGGCCGAAATACCGGATATCGAGCATGAATATCCCGTGGCAGTTTCCCGCCGACCTCTCCATCATAGGCTGGCTTGAAGCCTGCAAGTATGATTACACATCATTACCGATGAAGATTTGCACCGGGAAGGTACAAGCGCCCTGGAGCCTTACAACTGTGTGCTTACCGGGACACATCCGGAATATGTCTCTGAAAAAATGCTGGATGCCCAGGAGGATTTTGTTGCACAGGGCGGCCGGCTCATCTATATGGGGGGCAATGGTTATTATTGGTGCGCGGGTTTCTATGAAGACCAGCCCTGGTGCATGGAAGTCAGAAAGCTGGATGCCGGTATGCGCGCGTGGGCGGCAAAGCCGGGAGAATACTATCTGCAAACGACCGGAGAGAGAAGCGGGTTGTGGAGAAGCCGGGGGCGAGCGCCGCAAAAGCTGACCGGAGTTGGCTTTATTGCGGAAGGCTTTGAAACCTGCGCCCCTTTTCGCAGGATGCCTGACAGTTATCATCGAACCGTTTCCTGGATTACCGAGGGGATCGAAGGTGAAATTATCGGTGGCCAGGGCCTTGTCTATGGCGGTGCTGCGGGAATCGAGCTGGATCGCTATGACCTTGCTTTGGGAACCCCGCCGCATACCCGAATCATTGCGTCTTCCGGCGGACACAGCGACAACTATGTGCTGGTTACGGAAGAATTGCTTTATGCCTATGCGGGACTGGTTGGAAGTCTGGATTATCGGGTGCGTGCAGATATGACTTATTTTCCGGCGCCCAACAATGGCGCGGTATTCAGTACCGGTTCCATTGCATTCGGTTCGGCATTACCGGCCAACAATTATGATAATAATGTTTCAACATTGCTGAAAACGGTTGTAGACAGTTTTATAAAGGATGGCAGCCTGCCGGGCGGGAACTGGACCCTGGAGGAAAAACAGTGGAGGTAACCGGCCTTTGCAACTGATCCTGGCCGGCGTGAATAACGGATGATTGTGATCGTGGGTCAGTAATTCTGATTTTGCGCTTCAACGCGGACCGTTTCCAGCGAAATACCGCATCTGCGGGCGCGCCGGGATATACTCCTGCGGAGGGCATCAATGCAGGATACAGGGCTCCATAACTGCCAGACCCGAACCCGTCAAAATGAGAGTTACTGGCTGTCGGCGCTTTTATTTGAATTGAATCGGAAGTATCCTATAGCACCAGCTATCAGTAATGTCTCGGCCCGTTTCGGGCTACGGCGTATAACATTAAACAAGGGTCGTAAAATCATGTTGAGATTTGCCGAAGAAATTATGTTGCTCCTGCTGGATGATGAAGGCGGGGAGTTCTTGCGTGTGTCGGAAACGTCTTTGCAGTGCGCTCTGGCTGGCGCTGTATTGATGGATCTGGCGTTGGAGAACCGTATTGATACCGACCCGAACCAACTGCTGCTCGTTGATTCGACCCCAACCGGAGATGATCTGCTTGACCCGACGCTTGCCCGTATCGGGCAGAACGCCGAGACGCGGGAATGGTTTCAGCGGTTCGTTGACAGCGATGAGCGCGCTGCCGGTGAACTCGAAAAACATGACGCCCTTTACTGGATCAAACGAACGGCAGAACACGCCGAGCAGATTCGCGAGAGAGGCATACAGCGTCTGGTTGAACGCGGTATCCTTGAAGAACAGGATAACCGTTTCCTGTGGGTGTTCAGGGCGCGGCGCTACCCGGTCGTTGACGGTGAAGCGGAACGTGAGGTCAAGTTGCGCATCATGGAGGTATTGTTCAGCGATGTGATTCCCGACCCGCGCGATGTGGTTATCATCTGTCTGGCTGATGTCTGCGGGTTGTTCAGAGAGATGTTCTCCGCGCGGGAACTGGAGAGTATCGGGCCGCGCATCAGGCAAGTGCGTAAACTGGATTTGATCGGTCAGGCGGTGTCGCAGGCCATCAGCGAAATCGAGATGGGTATAGCCATCGCCATGCGCCCGATAATGTAAGAACGCGAAACTCCCTTTCCGTGCAAGGATAACCAGTCAGGCTGCGCGATACGCTTTGTTACCTCCCCGTTCGACGGCATGGCCGACCTTTACTCGACCGGATGCGGCTTAAAAAATTACTGGTATCAGGGTTCAAATCTTTCGTCGACCCGACGGATATTCGTGTGCCGTCCCGTCTGGTCGGGATTGTCGGGCCGAATGGTTGTGGAAAATCCAATGTCATTGACGCAGTACGCTGGGTGATGGGAGAAACGTCGGCGAGGACACTGCGTGGCGACAACATGGCAGACGTCATATTCAACGGTTCGTCTGCCCGCAAACCGGTTGGCAAGGCCTCGGTGGAACTGATTTTTGATAACGACGGACAAACTCCCGGACATTACGGCCAGTTTGCAGAAATATCGGTAAAGCGAACCCTGACCCGGGACGACCAATCCAGCTATCTGATCAACAATATCAAGACCCGCCGCAAGGATGTGCTCGACCTGTTCCGGGGTACGGGGCTTGGTGCGCGCTCCTATTCGATTATCGAGCAGGGCATGGTCAGCCGTATTGTGGAAGCCCGCCCCGAAGAGTTGCGCCTGTTTATTGAAGAGGCGGCAGGTACATCCGGGTACAAGGAGCGGCGACGGGAAACCGAAACTCGCATTGCAAATACGCGGGAAAACCTCGATCGGGTTGTCGATATCAAAAACGAGCTGGGCAGGCAGTCAAGCCATTTGCAGAAGCAGTCTGCCGCTGCCGAACGTTACAAGGCCCTCAAGTCCGAACAACGGGAGATCAGCGGGCAATTGAATGTCCTGACGCTGAAGCGGCTGAACGACCAGTTGCAAGAGCAGGATCGGCTGACCGCGAAACATGAAAATGAAGTGCAGAAATGCCTGGCTGATCAACGGCAAACACAAGCCAGGCTGGAGGAGCTTCGCAGGCGCCAGGCAGATGCCCGCGAGCAATACGATCAGGTCCAACAAGAGTTTTACCGGACGTCGGCAAAAATCTCGAATCTGGAACAAAAAATCGAGCATCACAAGGAGAACATACAGCGGCAAGCAGAGGAAATGGAACGGTTGCAGAGGTTGCGCAATGATTATCAGCGGCAGATCGATGCTGAAACGCAAGAGAGCCGGATCCTGTTGCGGCGCCTGGGAGCGGCGCATCCGAGACTGGAGTCTTTTCGGGAAAGCCTGGCGCACGCCGAAAAGGAACTGGCCGGGTCCGAGGAAAAACTGCTCGCTTGTCTGGCTGAAATCGAAGACCTCGACGGGCGTTCCGCAGAACCGGCGCGGCAGGTGGAAATACAGAATTCGGGGATTGGGCATATCCGACAACAGCTGGAGCGCAGCGAACAGGGCAAAGCCAGGTTGAATGAGCGGATCGCACAGTTGTCGGAGCAGATATCTGCGACCGATATCGACTCTTTACGGCTTGAGTCGGAAGAAAGGGAGCGCGCCCATGAACAGGCGGAGAAACGGTTCTACCGGGTTGAGATGGAATTGAAACAGCTTCATACCCGGATTGAACGGAAACAGGAAAGATGGGGCAATCTGCGAACCCGGCTTCAGGAGGCCGTGTCGCGCTTGCAGTCATTACAGGAAATTCAGGCGGCTGCCCTGGGTCAGGATCGTGAGGACATCGAAAGCTGGCTGGCTGACAATGGTCTTGGCCATGTTCCCAGACTGGCCAGCAGAATCAGGGTTGCCGATGGATGGGAGCGGGCAGCGGACCGGGTATTGAATGACTGGCTGGGGGCGTTATGTACGGACCGTATATCTGTCGGACTTCTGGCGACCCGCCCGGACAGCAATTTTTCCCTCATTTGCGCGCACGAGGCCGATACTCTCGCGGACGATCGGGTCGGCCTCGTTCCCTTACCGCCCATGTCGAACAAGATCATCGCCGGCGGAGCCGACGCCGCGAGTCTCGTTGCGGGAGTGTACGCGGCAGAATCACTGGAACAGGCGCTGGATTGCCGCGCGCGGTTGAGCGGCAGGGAGTTCATTGTTACTCGCCACGGGGAGTTGGTTGGCGCCGACTGCGTCAGTTTTGCCAGCCAGAGCCAAATTGAGACAGGAGTGCTGGTCAGGGAGGATGAAATTGTCCGATTGCTTGATAAAAAGCGGGATATGAGCGATCAGCTTGAGCGGGAAGCGCAAGAGATCGGCTTGCTTAACGGCTTGCGCAGGGAAAAAGAGGCGGATCTGGAGTCACGGCGCAGCGTCCTCAACGATCTGCGCTCCGGGCTGACGATTGTACAGAATCAATTCAGCCGGCAGGAAGCCCGCTATTCAGAGGCCTGTGAGCAGCTCGGCAAGCTGGAGAGTGAACTTGCCGAACTGGAAGCGCAGATCGCGGACGAACAGGCGGAAATGGAAAATGCCAGGGCATTATTCGAGACAGCGGAGAAGGAAACGAGGTTTTTCAATCAGCAACGGGTAGAGCTGGTGCAGGCGCGGGAGCGGCTCGGTTCGGAAGTTTCGCAAAAACGCAACGTTGTCGATGAGGTGCGGGAAAGACAGTACGAGCGAGCGCTGGCACAGCAGAAACTGGAGTCCGAGGTCAATGCGCTGAAGGGAAATATCCAGCGTTTGCAGCATGATCTGGCGCGTACTGAAGCGAGATTAACGGAGCTGGATCAACCTCGTTCATCGCCGGGCGAATCCGTTGCCGTCCTTGAAGAAACCCTTGCACGCTTGCTTGAGGAGAAACTGCAAACGGACAGACGTTTCTCTGCCCTCAGAGAGATGGTATCGAGTCTTGACGACACAATCGGGCAGGCAACCGGATTACATAATGAACAGGTCGGTCGTACCGACCAGGCCAGGGCGGGTCTGGACCGGCAAAAACTGATCAGACAGGAAGTTCTGGTTCGCCGGGACGCCATGATTGAAACGATCGACAGCCAGGGGCAGGATATCGGAGAGTGTTCACAGCAGTTGCCTGAACATGCGAGCGTGGAGGACTGGCAGGCCAAACTTGAGAGTATCAGGATAAAAGTTGCCCGTGTTGGTCCCGTCAACCTGGTTGCAATATCGGAGCTTGACGAACAGACCCGGCGCATGGACTATTTGTGCAAACAGCGTGAAGATTTGATCGAGGCGCTGAATAACCTGGAGCAGGTGATACGGAAAATTGATCGCGAAACCCGTTCCCGATTCGGGCAGACTTTTGATACAATCAACGCCGCTTTCAGCAGGTTTTTCCCGAAATTGTTTGGAGGCGGCAGCGCCCGGTTATTTTTGACGAGCGATGATCTTCTGACGGCCGGAATTGGCGTGATGGCAAGACCGCCAGGAAAGAAAAACAGTCATATTCATCTTTTATCGGGAGGGGAAAAAGCCTTGACAGCAGTAGCGCTGTTGTTTTCATTGTTTGAATTGAATCCGGCGCCGTTTTGTATGCTGGACGAAGTGGATGCGCCTCTCGACGATGCCAATGTCGAGCGGTATTGTGAGACATTAAGGGCTCTTGCGGACAAGAGTCAGATGGTCGTGATTACGCACAACAAGATTACGATGGCGTCCATGGACCTCCTGGTTGGTGTTACAATGGAGGAGGCGGGGGTATCGCGGCTGGTTTCAGTGGATGTACAGCAGGCCATGAGAATGGTAGCGCAATGAATCTGCAAGTTACACTGATTGTTATCGGCCTTGTTGTCATCCTCGCGGTCTATGTTATTTCCAGGATCATGGAATGGAAAAGAACGCAGCAGAAAGCCGCGCGTCGGGGAAATCCGGCGGTGGAGAACAAGTCCCGAAATTCATATCCGCGCAAGAACCGGTTCGGGTTTTCAGGCAGCCAGGGCAAGAACCGACCGGGTGAAATTGAGCCGAATTTCGGGGAAGATGATTTGAGCTTCATGACAGAGACGGATGTGGTTATTGGCGTAGACCCCGATGACGTCAACGATCGTCAACTGCGTCCCGATGAAATCGAAAGCCTGACAGATCCGGATCCGGCGAAACCGGCTCCGGTATTATCCGAAGCCAGGGTCGTCGGTCAGTATCACGCCGGTATGCGTGGTGCGGCGCATGAGAATCATGGCCGTGCGCCGGCGAATTCGGGCGGCGTGGTCAAGGCGACGTACCGGGGAAAAAAGTGTCAACCGGCAGCCGCCGGCGGCGAGACGATCCGCGAAGCCGGTGATCAACAGCAAATGAACGATATGGAAACAGATGATATTGACGCGCATGGCCGGCAAGACTTCGGCTCACAACACGATGACGTTTCCGGCCAGTTTCGATACCCGGAAATCGAAGGATTTATCCGCGTCAGCCAGATTGACTACTGGATAAAGCTGAGCGGCAAGCGGGATGTCGGCAGGGAGTCGGCGCTGGCGCTATACCGTGAAGGAGCCGGCCCGCTCACCAGGCAACACCAGATATTCGGGCAAAAAATCCCGGAAAAGGACTGGCGTATGCTTGAGCGGGAAGCCGAAGGCGCCCGTTTTGATGATTTGATCATTACCCTGCAACTGGCCGACAAGAACGGGGCGGTCGACGAGGAAGAGATGGACCACTTTGTAACGCTCGCGAAAAAACTGGCAAAAGGCATTGATTATGAGCTCACGCTCATGGCGCCAGTCGAGAGCGCCCTCAGGCAGGGGCGGGCTATTGCAGATTTCATTCGTCATTATGATTCCCTGTCCATAATCCATATCAAGCCGGCGCATGCGGAATATTTTGAAGGAAACGCGATCAACCGTTGCGCGGCCCAACTGGGTCTTGACCGTTCCCCGGAGGGTTTTTTTGTGCGCACCCAGTTGATTAACAAGAACAAGACCAATCTCTATTATATCGCAAACATGAGCAAGACCGGAGAGTTCGATTTCGACAACATCAAGGATATGCGAATTCAGGGAGTCACATTTTTTACGAAGCCGGTTCTCCATCGTTCGCCGGGAGTGGTTTTTATGGAGATGTCGGATACGGCCAAATCCTTCGCGGCACGAATAAAAGGAAATGCCTCGGCGCCTGATCATCCTCGCCTGTCACAGACTTATGTGGACAGGAGCAGGGCGCTAATCAAGAAAAAAGCCAGGGAAATGGAAGACCTTGGAATTGCTCCCGGAAATGAAGAGGCGATGAGGTTATTCTGACATCATGCGCGGATGCTGAAAGACCCACTATATCAAATTCAGGAGTTGCGGGAGAAGCTGGAGTACCATAACCACCGATATTATGAGCTGGATGACCCGGAAATTCCGGACAGTTGTTACGACCGCCTGATGCGCTCCCTGGAAGACCTGGAAGCGCGCTATCCGCAATACCGGTCTGATCAGTCACCGACCCGCAAAGTGGGCGGGTGCGTAGCCAAAGCCTTTTCTGAAGTGGCTCACTCCATACCGATGCTGTCCCTCGGCAACGCCTTCGCGGACGCGGAAATTGAGAGTTTCGACCGGCGGATCCGTGAATTGACGGGTCTTGCAGACGCGCAGGTGGAATATGTCGCGGAACCGAAAATTGACGGCCTGGCCGTCAGCCTCAGGTATGAAAAGGGTTGGTTGGCACAGGCGGCGACCCGCGGGGATGGTCGTGCGGGAGAGAATGTGACCTTGAACATGCGTCACATTCTAGGCGACAGAACCCGTTTGCAGGGTACGGACATTCCCGATGTTGTTGAGGTGCGGGGTGAGGTTTTTATCAGCCGGGCTGACTTTGAGGCGCTTAACGAGGCGCGCCGCGCGAGTGATCTGAAACTGTTTGTAAACTCCCGCAATGCGGCTGCGGGCGGGTTGCGGCAGTTGGATCCGGCGGTGATTGCGGCGCGGCGATTGCAGTTGTATTGCTATTCGTTCGGAGAGATTCAAGGCTTCCCGCATCCCGCGACACATGACTCGTCATTGCTCAGGATTCGCGCTTTCGGCCTGCCGGTAACTGATTTGTATCGTGTGGTCGAAGGCGTGCAGGGATGCCTGTCTTATTACCGGGACATGCTTGGGCGTCGCCCCGGCCTGCCTTTTGATATTGACGGGGTGGTCTACAAGGTTGCGCGGATTGACTGGCAGAACAGCCTCGGCTTTACCGCCAGGGCCCCGCGTTGGGCGGTTGCCCACAAATTCCCTGCCAGGGAGGAAATGACTACGGTCGAAAACATCGAACTCCAGGTTGGCAGAACCGGCGCTGTTACGCCGGTAGCCAGGCTGAAGCCGGTCTTTGTCGGTGGAGTCACGGTTTCCAGCGCCACACTGCATAATCGCGATGAAATCCGGCGCCTGGATGTCAGAATCGGGGATCAAATCATTGTGAGGCGGGCCGGAGACGTGATCCCGGAGGTGCTGTCAGTCGTCATGTCCGCCCGACCTGCCGAGGCTGAACCGTTCGTATTCCCGAAAACCTGCCCGGTATGCGCAAGTCCGATCGTATATGAAGGTGAAGGAATCATTGCCCGCTGTAGCGGCGGCCTGGCTTGCGAAGCGCAGAAAAAACAGAGTGTCCAGCACTTTGCCAGTCGTAAAGCCATGGATATCGAAGGACTGGGCGATAAATGGGTGGATTGGCTGCTTGCCGAAAACAGAATTGCCGATGTGTCCGATTTGTACCGGTTATCGGCAGAAAGTCTGGAGTCGAGATACCATAAGAACTCCAAATCGGCTGCGAACCTGATACAGGCAATCGAAAAAAGTAAAACCACGACCCTTGCCCGATTTTTGTATTCTCTCGGAATCCCGCTGGTCGGAGAGGCTACCGCGCAAGCTCTGGCAGACAACCTGGGTTCACTGGAACGGATACAGCAGGCGTCAACAGAGCGATTGCAGGAAATTCCCGATGTCGGCCCGTTGGTCGCCAATAGTGTAATGACCTTTTTCGGGCAGGGTCACAACCTTGCGGTAGTAAGAAAACTGCTGGATGCGGGTGTTTCCTGGCCTGCGCCCAGGCCAACAGCCGGGGGTGGTGATAATATATTTGCAGGCAAGACAGTGGTACTGACCGGCAAGATGAATATGTCGAGAGGAGAGGCAACCTCCCTGTTACAGTCGCTGGGCGCCAAAGTCGGCAGCAGCGTCACCGGAAATACGGAATACGTGATTGCGGCCACGAATACCAGTTCCAAAGCAATCAAAGCCGTGCAGCTGGGTATTGAAATTCTGGATGAACGGCAATTCCTGGAGATAGCCGGTCGGGAAGATGGGCGGCCATGAAATCCGGAAGAGGACAGTGATCACTCCCCGGCCAACCAATCCTCGCACCCGATACGAACCGGAGCCGCCTGTTTTTTCAGGGGTATCGGAAAGACGGGTGGAAGATGATCTAATCGAAAGGCTACAGGCTCTCAAGTATCTCTACCGCCCGGATATCCGTGACGCCTCTCTCTGGAGAATAACTTCCGGCAGCGCTTTGAGGCCTTGAACCAGGTCAGATTGACCGACGGCGAGTTTGCGCGGCTTCTGGAGCAGGTCGTCACGCCGGATGTCTACAGGGCAGCGCGTTTGCTTCGAGAGCGGAACAGTTTTGAGCGCGAGGACGGGACCCCGCTATTCTATACGCTGATCAATACCGGGGACTGGTGCAAAAACACATTCTGAAGCGATCAACCAGCTTCGTATCAACACCGACTACAGCCACCACCGTTACGATGTAATCCTGCTGATGAACGGCATTCCGGTCGTTCAGATCGAACTCAAGGTTCCCAATGTGAGTCCGCGGCGAGCGATGCAGCAGATTGTCGAATACAAAAACGACGCAGGCAGTGGCTACGGACGCACCCTGCTGTGCTTTTTGCAGTTCTTTGTGGTCAGCAACCGAAGCGATACGTGGTATTTCGCGAACAACAACCGCTGTCACTTTACCTTCAATGCGGACGAGCGGTTTCTGCCGTTCTATCAGTTTGCCAGCGAAAATAACCAGAAGGTCACTCATCTGGACAGCTTTGCAGAGATGTTTTTGGTCAAATGCCATCTCGCTGAAGTGATCAGCCGCTATATGGTTGTGGTCGCCAGTGAACGACGACTGGTGATGATGCGCCCCTATCAGATCTATGCTGTCAAGGCGATTTTGGAGTGCATTAACCAGAATTCCGGGAATGGCTATATCTGGCACACAACCGGCAGCGGCAAGACGTTGACATCCTTCAAGGCCTCAATACTGCTCAGGGACAACCCGGAAGTTGAGAAATGCCTGTTTGTCGTGGACCGCAAGGACCTGGATCGCCAGACACGGGAGGAATTCAACCGGTTTCAGGAAGGTTGTGTCGAGGAAAATACCAACACGGAAACTCTGGTTCGCCGCCTGCTGTCGGATGATTACGCCGACAAAGTCATTGTCACGACCATCCAGAAGCTCGGTCTAGCTCTGGATACCGGAAACGCGCAGGGCTACAGACAACGCCTGGCCCCTTTGAGTGTGAAGCGCGTAGTGTTCATTTTTGATGAGTGTCATCGTTCGCAGTTCGGTGAGAACCACAGGGCAATCAGAGAGTTTTTCCCGAACGCTCAACTGTTCGGGTTTACCGGCACGCCGATTTTTGAAGAAAACGCGACCTGTCAGAAGATCACAGGAAAACAGGCATCGTATGTCACCACCAAAGATATTTTCCAGCATGAGCTGCATGCCTATACGATCACGCATGCTATTGATGATCGAAACGTTTTGCGCTTCAGAGTGATGGATATGACGCGCCCGGCAGAGAGGATGCGCAACTCGACTTCGAGTTGGCCCTGTTTGCTTCTGCGATGATCGACTATGATTACATCATGGCTCTGATCGCCGACTACTCGCAGCAGGAACCGGAGCAACAGAGAATGACCCGCGACCAGCTTGTCGGGTTAATTCAGTCCGATGCGAAATTCATGGATGACCGCGACGACATCGTGGCCTACGTCAATACGTTGCAAGTGGGCGCGGGGTTAAGTAAGGAAGAAATTCGCAGCGGCTTTGAACAGTTCAGGGAAGAGAAAAGGGCAAGCGCCCTCGCCGCAATCGCCGATAGTCACGGCCTGGATCTGTCCTCGCTTCAGAATTTTCTGGACACCGTTTTGCGGCGCATGATCTTTGACGGAGAACAGTTGAGCGACCTGCTCGCCCCGCTTGATCTGGGTTGGAAGGCGCGAACGCAGAAAGAACTGGCATTGATGAAAGATCTGATACCCCATCTGCACAGAATGGCCCATGGGCGGGAAATCTCCGGGCTTGGAGCTTATGAGCGGTGAGGTCATGAGAGAAGGAACGCTTCCCGATCCGGGTTCTGTGGCGAAGCATTTGCGACAAAAATTGGATAACAAAAAATATGTCCTTATTTTTTGCCCGCGTGTAGACAAACAGGCAGGCGCAAAATGACCGAGCAAGAACAGAAAAAACTCGGTGATACTCTCTGGAACATCGCAAATCAACTTCGCGGAGCCATGAACGCGGACGATTTCCGCGATTATATGCTTTCCTTCCTTTTTCTTCGCTAGATACTGTCGTCACAAGAAAGGTATAGTATATAGTATAATTGAGGGAAGCAAATCTTTTGGTTGATTGAGATGACTGATTCCCATCGTAGACATGATATTTCGGACCGCGTATGGTCCTTGCTGAAGCCTCATCTGCCCGGTCGAAGAGGCCAGTGGGGAGGGGTCGCCGAGGACAATCGGCGTTTTCTCAATGCAGTGTTCCGGATTCTTCGTACCGGGGCGCCGTGGCGGGACCTGCCACCGGATTACGGCGACTGGAAGAACACCCATCGGCGCTTCTGCCGTTGGCGGGACAAGGGGATTTGGGAGGGGTTGTTGGAACGGGTCATGGAAGAACCGGATTACGAATGGCTGATGATAGATGCGAGTTATGTCAAGGCGCCTCCTCATGGGACTGGAGCGCGGGGCGGAAATCAGGCGATGGATCGCACAAAAGGGGGCTTAACACGAAACTGCATCTGGTCGTGGATGCGCATGGTATGCCGGTCCGAGCCGTTGTTACGGAAGGTACCGCCGCTGATTGTCGCCAGGCTGACCTCTTGATCAAGGGGATTGATGCGGGCGCTCTGTTGGCGGATCGGGCTTACGACACCGATGCCATTGTGGCGTACTGCGCCGAGCGGGGGATGGAGCCGGTGATTCCGTCGAAGCGCAATCGCCATGCGTATCTCTACCGTCTGCGGCATCTGGTGGAGAATGCTTTTCTGCATCTCAAGCGCTGGCGGGGCATCGCCACTCGTTATACCAGGAATGCCAATTCCTTCCTCGCCGCGATTCATATCCGATGCCTCGCCCTGTGGACTGCCATCTTGTGACGACAATATCGAGGGTAGAAAGACGAGCGCGCGTTGTCCGCTATCCTCCTGTGAACCTGCCACGGAGGATATGCTACCTCTCGTGTGTTATGATCAGCAGATATCCTCCAACAGGTAACGAACATGGACAAGCGCAGACTGCCGATCGGCACGCAGGCCTTCCGTAACCTGCGTGGCAGGGAGTGCTATTATGTAGACAAGACCGCCCATATAGAACGATTGGTCGATGAAGGCGAATACTACTTCCTGTCGCGTCCGCGGCGTTTCGGCAAGAGTTTGCTGATAGATACCCTGCATGAACTGTTTGCCGGCAGCGAGGAGTTATTCCGCGGGCTTTATATTCATGAGCGTTGGGACTGGAACGACAAACATCCGGTGGTGCGTCTGAGCTTTGACGCGAACTACAGCGAATCGGGGAACCTGAAGAGCAATATCTTCAGCCAACTGGCAACGCATGAGATAGAGGCAGGCATTCAGCCGCCGCCGGAGGCCTCTACCGCCCCGGACCGCCTGCAACACCTGATTATCAGTCTCTGGCGCGCTACCGGACAACAGGTCGTGGTACTGATAGACGAATACGACAAGCCGATACTGGATGCGCTGGAGAACCCGCAACTGGCGCGTGAGAACCGCGATTATCTGCGCGGATTCTACGGCATGATCAAGGGCTGCGCCCGCTACATCCGTTTTGTCTTTATCACCGGCATCAGCATGTACTCGAAGGTCAGCCTGTTCTCGGTGCTGAATAACCTTTACGACCTCAGCCTGAATCCCGACTATGCCACCCTGTGCGGTTATACCGATGACGACCTTGAAACCGTGTTCGCCCCCGAACTGGCGAGTGTGACGGACGATGACCGCGAGAATATTCGCCACTGGTACAACGGCTATCACTGGCTGGGCAACGAGAAGGTTTACAACCCGTTCGATATCCTGCTGTATTTCAGGAACCGGAAGTTCATTCCCTGGTGGTATGAGACCGGCACGCCTTCTTTTTTGTACGAGCGCATGGCAAGCGGAGCGGTCAATACACTTGATTTGGAAAACCTGAGCATGTCCCGCAGGAATTTGTCCACGTTCGAGGTAGGGCGAGTCAATCTGAACGCCCTGTTATTCCAGTGCGGGTATCTGACTATTGTCGAGGAAGAAGTTCGTCCGGAAGGAATCTTATTCACGCTGGACTATCCCAATCACGAGGTGCGCCTGAGTCTGAACCAGGAATTGCTGGACGCGGTTACCGGAGATTTGGAGAAAGCCTCGGAGGATGGCAGGGCGCTGATTGCCTTGCTGGACGCCAACGACTTTGCGGGATTCGAGCGGGAATCCACGTATCAGGCAGTGCGGGTATCTGACTTCTTCGCCGGTATTCCGATATCGAGGTGCGCCTGAGTGGCGGACGTCGGTTACCGGACATTTGGTATTGAAAGCCTCGGAGGATGGCAATTGCCTGTGCTGGACGAGTTACAGGGCGGTAGCGAGGTCGTAGCGAGGGTCATTATGCGACCGTGCTGTACGCCTGTTTCCGCGCCCTGGGTCTGGAGATGCGGGTAGAGGAGTCTACCGGTCGGGGTCGTTCGGACATGGTATTGATGCGTGAGGGTCAGGTATTTGTGCTGGAGTTCAAGGTAGCGGATGATGAGTCGCAGGCTGCGGTGAAGGCGGATGAGGCGCTTGCGCAGATAGTAAGTAAGGATTATGCGGGTAGGTACTGTACGGGGAATCAGCGCATTCATTTACTGGCGGTGATTTTCAATCGCAAGACGCGCAATCTGGCGATGCTGCGGGCGGGGTGAATCAATGAGTACGGTTGATTGCCAAATGGAAAAGACGTTACAGACAAGCGGCCCGCTTGAAATCCTTTTCTACTATCGGCAAGAATGTGAGCTTTGCGAGCAGATGGAGTTCGAGATCAGGGAGTATATTTCTACGTTTCATCCGGATTCGGATATCCGCATTGATATGCGGGATGTGGACGATGACCGGCAATGGTGTGAAAAATATGGCGAGTACGTGCCTGCCCTGGTTATCAACGATGAACAAATATGCCACTATTTCTTCGATTGCGATAAAGTCCGGTTGGCGTTTGAATAATAATCAGGAGGCTGGCAACCATGCTCAAATTGCGACAGGTTTATAACTATGACGCGGGTCTTGATGAACTGATCGGCGCTTTTGGCGATCAGGTACAAACTACCGAATCTGTTTGTCGCCAGTATGGCAAGGATGAGTCATTTCATCCTGCGTCTCCGCCTCATGCAGTGGTTCAACCTGAAAACTCCGAACAGGTGCAGCGTATTGTGCAGATTTGCCGCAAGCACAGGATGCCGATTGTTCCACATGGCGCCGGCACCTCGCTTGAGGGCAATATCGCGGCGTTGAGAGGAGGTATATGTATCGACAGTGGTCGTATGAATTCGATTGTCCGGCTCAATGCAGAGGATTTTGATGTGGTCGTACAACCCGGCATAACCCGGCGGCAGTTGAATCAGTCACTGAAGGGAAGCGGGTTGTTCTTTCCGATTGATCCCGGGGCGGACGCCACCATTGGCGGTATGGCCGCCACCCGGGCATCGGGGACCAATGCGGTCAGGTACGGATCGATGCGGGATAATGTCATCAATATTGAAATGGTACTGGCAGACGGTTCGATCATTAAAACGGCCAGACGCGCCAGAAAATCATCTGCCGGTTATGATCTGACCCGGTTGATGGTTGGTTCCGAAGGCACGCTGGGGTTTTTTACCGAACTTACCGTCAAGTTGTACCCGGCGCCGGAGTCCATGTCCGCCGCGGTATGCAATTTCGCAAGCGTTGAGGGCGCCGTGGATACTGTGATTGAAATGATCCAGTATGGTATTCCGGTTGCCCGCGTTGAATTGCTTGACGCGTTGAGCGTGAAGGCGCTGAATCTGTATTCGAAGACGAATTTTAACGAAGCGCCGACTTTGTTCTTCGAATTCCATGGCAGTGAACAAGGTGTTGAGGAGCAGGCCGTATTGACCCAGGAAATTGCCAGCCAGAATAGCGGCAGCGAATTCAAATGGACTACCAGTACCGAGGAGCGCAGCAGAATGTGGCGCGCGCGTCATGATGCCGCCTGGGCGCACAAGATGCTCCATCCGAAGGGAGAGATCTGGGCGACGGATGTCTGTGTACCGATTTCCCGTCTCGCGGACTGTATCGGGCAGACCCGGGCCGATATAGAACAGTCGCAAATTCTGGCTCCGATTGTCGGACATGTCGGGGACGGAAATTTTCATCTGATCATGCTGGTTGACCATGACAATGCGGATGAAGTGCGAGCGGCCGAAGCCTTGCATGAAAGAATGGTCTTGCGGGCGCTGGAAATGGAGGGAACCTGTACCGGTGAGCATGGCATTGGTTATGGCAAGCTCGGCTTTCTGAAGCTGGAACATGGGGAGGCAGTCAATACGATGCGTTTGATCAAGCAGGCTCTGGATCCGGATAACATTTTCAATCCCGGCAAGATAATCGAGTGACCCGCGTCATTACTGTTATTCCCGACCAGTGCCGCTATATCCCTTATTTTCTCGAACCTGCACAGGGATATGATCTCTATGATCATCTTCTTGAGCAGACCGACTGGAAGCAGCGCAGCGTAAGAGCGCTGGGCAAGGTCTGGCAAGCGCCGCGGCTCAGCGCCTGGTATGGAGACCCGCATGCGCTTTACCGCTATTCCGGCAAGGTGAATGTTCCGCTCCCCTGGTTCGATCATTTGCAGAGCCTGCGTGAGCGGGTGCAGACTGTTACCCGCTGCCGCTTTAACAGTGTGCTGTTGAATTACTATCGGGACGGGAATGACGGGGTGGGACCTCATAGCGACAATGAGCAGGGACTGGGGGCGCGCCCGGTGATCGCATCGGTCAGTCTGGGCGCGACCCGGCGTTTTATCTTGCATCCGCGCAAATTCAACAGTGCCGCGAGTATCCGTATCGATCTGGTCCATGGTTCAATGCTGATCATGTCGGGCCTGTGCCAGCGTCAGTGGAAACATTCAGTGCCGAAGTCGAAAAAACCGGTCGGCCCCCGCATCAATCTGACGTTCAGAAATATTGTGTCCGCGGATATTGGTCGCCGTGAGAACGCGGTCGGACAGGCGGGCTATCGGCCGCCGGTTTTCAGCAAGACATAGGTAGCGCCGCTGCCACCGTGTCGGGACTGGGCGGGACAGTAAGCCTTGACGACGGAGACCTTCCGCAACCACTCGAACGTAAATTGCCTGAGCACGCCTTGCCCGCCTTGCGAGCGGTTGCCCTTGCCGTGGATGATCAGCACGCAGGCCAGACGCTCTTGCCGGGCTTCTGCAATGAATTGCTCAAGGATATTCTCCGCCTCAAATTTTTTGTATCCATGCAGATCAAGGTTTGCCGAGATCGGGTACTGTCCGCGTTTTAATTTTCTTATGATATTTTTCTGCAAGCCGGGGCGGATGAACTGGTCGGAGCCGGGGGATTGCGCCCGGTATGTGGTATTTCCGGGGATATTTGCAGATATTCCGCCCCGCCTGAGGGGGCGGGTTCGCGCGGGGTTGGCGGGAGGCCGGGGGAGATCGGCAAGCGGGTTGTTGCGGTCCCGGTGATAATTTCCAGGCTGCGTACCGAGGTCGGACATGGCTTTTCTGAACAACGCAACTTCATCTTCGTCGTCATTTCGACTATTCTGATTATATCGGGGCGCCATTAGCGGGTTATCCGGTGATCAGGCGGGCCGGTTTTTCAGATAGCGGTCTGCGTCCAGCGCGGCCATGCAGCCGCTGCCGGCAGAGGTCACCGCCTGTCTGTATACAGGGTCCATTACATCACCTGCGGCAAATACTCCATCAACACTGGTCATCGTGGCATCGCCTGTGCCGCCCCGGGTAATGATATAGTCGCCCTGCATTTCCAGTTGGCCGGCAAACACGGCGGTGTTGGGCGTATGTCCAATGGCAATGAACACTCCCGGCAAGCTGATTTCCTGCATGATCCCCGATTTTACATTTTTAATACGGATACCGGTGACCCCGCTGTCATCGCCAAGCACTTCGGTGAGGATATGATCCCATTGCAGTTCAATGTTCCCCCCCCCCTCCACGGTATTTGCCATCAGGCGATCAACCAGGATCGCTTCTGCGCGCAGCGTGCCGCGGCGATGAACCAGGGTGACTCGTGATGCGATATTGGCCAGATAGAGCGCCTCCTCGACTGCGGTGTTGCCGCCGCCGATGACTGCGACTTCCCTGTTTTTGTAGAAAAACCCGTCACAGGTGGCGCAGGCGGATACCCCTTTCCCTCTGAAGGCTTCTTCCGATGGTAGCCCCAGGTATTTTGCCGACGCTCCCGTAGCGATAATCAGGGCATCACAGGTATAAACTGTATCATCTCCGGTCAACCGAAAGGGTTTCTCCGTCAGGCTGGCGGTGTGGATATGGTCCAGGATAATCCCGGTCCCGAACCTTTGTGCATGGCGCTTCATGCGTTCCATCAATTCCGGCCCCTGTACGCCTGCGTCATCGCCCGGCCAGTTATCCACGTCAGTCGTTGTGGCCAGCTGCCCTCCCTGTTCGATACCGCTAATCAAAACCGGATTCCGGTTGGCTCTGGCCGCATAAACCGCGGCGCTGTAGCCTGCGGGTCCGGACCCGAGAATTAATAGCTGGCAATGTTTTTCGACAGACATGTTGTTCCGACCTGCCTCTTGTACAATGACTTCGTGACCGGCTTTATAACGCAAAAAAGCTCCTGCATAAAGAGACCTGTCGCGGACAGATTCCATTGCCGCACCCAATTCGGTCGGGAATATTTTACAATAGCGGGTTCTGACAGGGTACAAGACAGTCGTTCGGGCGGATATGCTATGAGATTCGATGAAATTTATAACTATGCGAGCGCAAACCCGGAAGTGTTCTGGGGCGGGCTTGCGGAAAATGTACACTGGTACAAAAAGTGGGACAAAGTACTGGATGACTCCGGGGCGCCGTTTTACCGCTGGTTTTCAGGAGGGCTGACCAATGTCTGTTACAATGCGGTTGACCTGCACGTTGAGCAGGGCAGGGGGGAGCAGCCTGCCATCATCCATGACAGTCCGATCACGGAAAGCCGGCAGAAAATCACGTATCGCGAATTAAGAAGCCGGGTAGCGCGTTTCGCCGCAGTACTGCGCGAGTATGGCGTCGAATATGGAGATCGGGTCATCGTCTATATGCCGATGATCCCGGAAGCGGCTATCGCCATGCTGGCATGCGCCCGTATTGGAGCCGTTCATTCCGTTGTCTTTGGCGGCTTTGCCGCCAACGAACTGGCAGTGCGTATTGATGACTGCCAGCCAAAAGTGATCGTGTCCGCTTCCTGCGGGCTGGAGCCGGGGCGCATTGTCGAGTACAAACCATTGCTGGATCAGGCGATCGCATTGTCCCGACACAAGCCTGCATACTGCATCATCCTGCAGCGTCCCCAGACAAAGGCGTCCATGATCGATGGCCGTGACGCAGACTGGCGCGAGGCCGTTGAGAAATCGCAGGGGGTGGATTGTGTTCCCGTATTGGCGACCGACCCGCTTTACATCCTGTACACTTCGGGTACTACGGGACAGCCCAAGGGGGTCGTGCGCGACACGGGCGGCGGCATTGTCGCGTTGAAATGGTCAATGAAAAACATCTACAACGTCGAACCCGGTGATGTGTATTGGGCGGCGTCCGATGTGGGCTGGGTGGTCGGGCACTCTTATATTGTCTATGCGCCGTTGTTCCATGGCAACACGACTGTCCTCTACGAGGGTAAACCCGTGGGAACGCCGGACGCCGGGGCTTTCTGGCGGGTGGTTTGCGAGCACAACGTCAAGGTCCTGTTCACCGCGCCGACCGCCCTGCGCGCGATCCGCAAGGAAGATCCCAATGGCGATCATATCGGTAACTATGATATTTCCTGTTTGCAGTCGTTGTTTCTGGCCGGTGAGCGTACCGACCCGGACACCCTCAACTGGGCGCAGGATAAGCTGGGAGTCCCGGTTATCGATCACTGGTGGCAAACCGAAACCGGATGGTCGATTTGCGCGAATTGTCTGGGGCTGGAGCCGCTCGCGGTCAAGGAAGGCTCGGCCGCTCGCCCGGTGCCCGGCTGGCGGTTGAAGACGCTGGATGAAAACGGCAAGGAAGCCGGTGCAGAAGAGATTGGTTCACTGGTGGCTGAATTGCCGTTGCCGCCCGGTACTTTCCCTACTCTATGGAATGCGCGGCAACGATATCTGGACTCTTATCTGGCCGCTTTCGAGGGCTATTATGAAACCGGGGATGCAGGTTATATTGATAAGGACGGTTATGTCTATGTGATGTCGCGCACTGATGATGTGATCAATGTCGCGGGGCATCGGCTGTCTACCGGAGCGATAGAGGAAGTATTGGCGGGACATCCGGATGTGGCCGAGTGTGCAGTAATCGGTGTGCGGGACGACCTGAAGGGTGAATTGCCTCTCGGTTGCGTAGTTCTCAGTTCCGGGGTGGAGCGCGACAATGAGGATATTGTGCGCGAATGTATCCAGCTTGTGCGCGATAAAATTGGTCCGGTTGCCGCATTCAAACTGGTCACCGTAGTGCAGCGATTGCCGAAAACGAGATCCGGTAAAATCCTGCGCGGCGCCATGAAGAAAATCGCCGACAGCTCTCCCTGGAAAATGCCGGCCACCATTGATGATCCGGCCATACTGGGCGAAATCACGCAGGACCTGCAAGCGCTGGGATACGCGCAAGGCTGAAATGTGGGCCAAGACATGAAGCACGCCTTTATCATGGACCCGCTGGAGTCCATAAAACCCTGGAAAGATACCAGTTACTTCCTGATGCTGGCCTGCTGCGAACTGGGTCATCGGGTCTGTCATCTGGAACAGCGGCAACTCTGGCTGGATCACCGGAATCTGAAAGCGACCGTGACCTGGGTAGATGTACTTGACGATATGGAACAACCCTTTACGGTTTCAGGGCAGGAATCCGTCCTGTTGTCGGAGATGGACGCGGTCTGGGTCAGAACCGATCCTCCGTTCGACCGCAGGTATTTCTATACGACGCTGATGCTGGACTATCTGCCGGCCGCTACCCGGGTATTGAACCGGCCTGAAGGGATACGGAACTGGAATGAGAAATTGGCGGCGCTGCATTTTCCCGATTTCACTCCGCCTACCCGCGTGACTGCCGAGGTCGATGTGATCCAGGCCATGGCCGCAGAGTTTGGCAGGGTGGCGGTTAAGCCGATAGATGGTTTTGGCGGCAAGGGAATCACGTTTTACGAGCACGGAGGAGACCCCTCGCAAATACTGGAAGCAACCCATGCCGGCAGGCATTGGGTCATCGCACAGCGGTATTTGCCGGCGGCGGCGGACGGGGATAAAAGGATTCTGTTGCTCAACGGCGAACCCCTGGGCGCGATCCTGCGAGTTCATGCGGAAGGGGTCGAACTGAACAACATGGACGCAGGCGGAACCGCGAACCCGGCAAGGCTGGATGCCCGTGATCTGGAAATCTGCGCGGCGCTTGCATCCGGTCTGGTCGAACAGGGGATATTTCTTGCCGGAATAGACATCATCGGCGGCCAGCTGATCGAGGTGAATGTGACCAGCCCCACCGGGCTGCAGGAAATGAGCCGATTCGACCGGATTGGTTATCATCATCAAATAATCGCGGCGCTGGAAAAATGAAGGTTGAAAAAATGGAGTCGCCGGAGATGAGGGCTGCGGTATTGGCTTCACTGAACGAATCGAAAAGCGCCCTGAAAAACTTTCTGTGTGATCGTGGCAAGGTTGCGTCCGTGGTACGGGGCGCCGACCTGCTCATTTGTTCGTTGAGAAAGGGCAACGCGATTTACAGTTGCGGAAACGGGGGTTCGATGTCCGATGCCATGCACTTTGCGGAAGAGTTGACCGGACGCTACCGCAACGACCGCCCCGGCTTGCCGGCCACCGCCATCAGCGACCCCGGACATTTGTCCTGTGTCGCCAATGATTACGGTTATGAACAGGTGTTTTCGCGTTATCTTGAAGCCCGCGCGAAATCGGGAGATGCACTGCTTGCGATCAGTACCAGCGGGCGGAGCGCCAATGTGATCCGGGCCGCCAAATTTGCCCGTTCCGCTGATATGGCGGTCGTCAGTCTGACTGGCCCGGAAAATTCTCCCCTGGGGCGGCTGGCCACGGTCGATATCCCTGCCCTTGACTATCCGTATGCGGACAAAATCCAGGAACTGCACATCAAGATACTGCACATCCTGATCGAGTTGATAGAGCGCTCGTTCTTCCCTGAAAATTATCCATAGCCGCCTTGGGTAATCATCATACGGCGCCTTTCGCTCAGCAACACCCATGAAAAACGGCCTGTTTTTGGAAACGGTTACATCGTCCGATTCCGACAAGTGGGAATTCTGGATTGACCGGGGCGGCACATTTACCGATATTGTCGCACGGCAACCTGACGGGCATGTTGTTACGCATAAATTGTTGTCGGAGAATCCCGGGCAGTATCATGATGCAGCGATTCAGGGTATACGGGAGATTCTGGGGTTGGACTCTTCCGACAAACTGGATACCAGCCGCATTGCGGCCGTCAAGATGGGGACAACGGTCGCGACCAATGCCCTGCTGGAGAGACAGGGGGAGGACACACTGCTGGTTACCACCCGCGGATTCAGGGATCAGTTGCGGATTGGCTACCAGACTCGCCCTGATCTGTTTGCGTTGAATATCCGGTTACCGGAAATGCTGTATTGCGACATCCTGGAAGTCGAAGAACGCATGGATGCCCATGGCAAGGTTCTGGTCGAATTGGACCGGGAGCGCGCGCGCGTGGATTTACAGCGATATTTCGACCAGGGTTTGCGCTGTGTTGCGATCGTGCTGATGCACGGATACCGCTATCACCAACATGAGCTGGCTTTGCAGAAGCTGGCGCAGGAAATCGGGTACACCCAGATCTCCGTCAGTCACCGGGTCAGCCCCCTGATGAAGTTTGTACCACGCGGTGATACGACCGTGGTGGATGCGTATCTGTCCCCGATTCTGCGGCGTTATGTCGATCAGGTCGAGGCGGAACTGGAGGGATTTGAGCGTCACAACGGCAAGCTCATGTTCATGCAATCCAACGGCGGGCTGACCGATGCCGGATTTTTTCAGGGAAAAGACGCCATTCTTTCGGGACCGGCGGGCGGTGTAGTCGGTATGGCGCGGGTTAGCGAGGCGGCTCACAGGAGCAAGGTGATCGGTTTCGATATGGGCGGCACCTCTACCGATGTCAGTCACTATAACGGAGAATTCGAGAAAGCCTTTGAAACCGGTGTCGCGGGCGTGCGATTACGCGCCCCGATGATGCTGATTCATACCGTGGCTGCCGGAGGAGGTTCAATCCTGCATTTTGACGGGGCGCGTTTCCAGGCAGGTCCTGATTCTGCGGGCGCCAGGCCGGGGCCGGCCTGCTACCGTAACGGCGGTCCTTTGGCGATTACCGATTGCAACGTCATGGTCGGCAAGTTGCAGCCCGATCTGTTTCCCAATGTGTTTGGCGAAGGTACGGATCTACCGCTTGACGCGGGGCTGGTACGGCATGAATTCAAACGGTTGGCAGCGCGCATCAGGCAGGATACGGGGGACCAACGCAGCCCGGAAGCGGTGGCGGCCGGATTCCTGTCGATAGCGGTGGAAAACATGGCCAATGCGATCAAGAAAATCTCTGTGCAACGGGGATATGACGTATCCGACTACACGCTGTGTTGTTTTGGCGGCGCGGCGGGTCAACATGCCTGTTTGGTGGCGGATGCCCTGGCCATGAAGACCATACTGGTGCACCCGTTCGCCGGAGTTTTGTCCGCTTATGGCATGGGCCTGGCGGATACGGTGGCAGACCGGCAGCAGGCGGTTGAGGCCGTACTGGAGCAGGCGTTGATCGGGGATTTGGACGAGCGCCTGGATCAATTACAAAACAGTGGTATTGAGGAACTGAAACAGCAAGGCGACCCCTGCGTCAGCCTGTCATTCAACCGGTTACTGCATATTCGCTACCAGGGTTCGGATACGGCCCTGGTTGTATCTCATGGCGACCCGGATCAGGTACGGGCGCGATTTGAGCGAGTTCACCGGATGCGTTTCGGGTTTGTTTCGACAGACAAGCCATTGATCGTAGAGTCGATTCAGGTGGAAGTGGTATCCGCGGCCAGACCGTCAAAAATTGAAAATTCGACTAACTCAGGGCATGACTCACAGGCGCTCGCAAAACCGGACGCGACCCGGAAATGCTATATGGAGGATAAATGGGTCGATACGCCGTTTTATCAGCGAACTTCGCTGATTACCGGGCAGGCGGTGTACGGACCGGCGGTAGTACTGGATTCGACTGCAACCATCGTGGTTGAGCCGGGTTGGCGGGCTGTGTTGCAAGCAGACAACAATCTGGTTCTCACGCGCTACCGGCAGCGAGCGGCAACCAGGGCCGTTGGTACGCAAGTAGACCCGGTTATGCTGGAAATATTCAACAATCTGTTCATGTCAATCGCGGAACAGATGGGTTTTGTGCTGGAAAACACGGCGGTATCGGTGAATATCAAGGAACGGCTGGATTTTTCCTGCGCTATTTTTGATGCGCAGGGGGCGCTGGTTGCCAATGCCCCCCACATGCCGGTGCATCTCGGCTCCATGGGAGAAAGCATCAAGACGGTCATACGTGAAAGGGCAGGGCGTATTCTTCCCGGGGACGCTTATATATTGAACGCGCCCTACAATGGCGGGACACATTTACCGGACGTGACGGTCATCAAGCCCGTGTTTGCCGAAAAGGAACGGATTCTGTTTTATGTCGCTTCACGCGGGCATCACGCCGACATAGGCGGCAAAACTCCCGGCTCAGCGCCGGCGGATTCGACCAGCATCGAGCAGGAAGGGGTGGTCATAGACAATGTGAAACTGGTCGAAAACGACCTTTTCCTGGAAAAGGAGATATACGACTTGCTGACCCGCGGCGCCTGGCCTGCCCGTAATCCGCAAATGAACATCGCGGATTTCAAGGCGCAACTGGCGGCTTGTGAGAAAGGGGTCAGAGAGCTGCTCAGGATGACCGCACACTATGGTATCGACACGGTTCACGCCTATATGAAACATGTCCAGGACAATGCGGAGGAGTCTGTGCGCCGTCTGCTCGGCGCCATGGAAGACGGAGAATTTACCTGTAAAATGGATGACGGCCACCAGATTTCGGTGCAAATCAAAGTGGACCGGGCAGACCGCAAGGCAGTAGTGGATTTCACCGGAACCAGCGCCCGGCATCCGGGTAATTTCAATGCGCCAACCGCGGTAGTACGCGCTGCCGTGCTCTATGTTTTCCGCTGCCTGGTGGATGACCCCATTCCGTTGAACGAAGGCTGTCTGAAACCGATGGAGATCATTATTCCCGATGATTCAATGATCAATCCCCGCTATCCGGCTGCGGTAATTGCGGGCAATGTCGAGACTTCACAATATCTCGTCGATACCTTGCTGGGGGCCGTGAAAGCGGTTGCCGCGGCCCAGGGCACGATGAATAATTTTATCTGGGGCAATGAGCGTTACCAGTATTATGAAACCATCTGCGGCGGCGCCGGCGCCGGCGAGGGCTATCACGGAGCCGATGCCGTGCACACGCACATGACCAACTCCAGATTAACCGATCCAGAAGTACTGGAATGGAGATTTCCGGTCATCCTGGAGTCATTTGCAATCCGTACGGGTTCCGGCGGCAAGGGAAAGTACAACGGCGGTGACGGAGTGATCAGGAAAGTGCGGTTTCTGGAAAGCGTGGTTGCCAATATCATTTCCGGCCACAGGAAAGTGCCTCCCTATGGATTGCATGGAGGTCAGCCCGGCAAGACCGGATCAAACCGTGTAATTCGCGCCGATGGCTCACAAATCGTGCTTGGCGGAACAGATCGGATCGACCTGATGCCGGGAGACAGGGTAGTTATCGAAACTCCGGGAGGGGGAGGGTACGGAGCTCGGGCGATAGGGGAGGAGTGAGAAGCGGGCGGGCATGGGGAGACATCCCTGCCGCATAACTCTGACCGTAGTGGAGCATGGAAGCGTTGCCGGTATCGTTGATCACGGATTGTGGTTTCTATAGCGCGGTAATCCATGCTGTAGTAACATACCGTGTGAAGTGCCATATATCAGAAATAATCCAATAGTAAAATTACACAGGTACATTCTGTAAAGTACACTATTTTCAGTGGCTTTTTCAAGGGATAACATATTTTCTCAGCAATTCCCGCTAAGGACATCCCCACATGGATTCGGCGGGATTTTCGGATGCAAACGCAGGCGTTAAGGGTATGCGGACAAGGCCACCCCTCCGGCGGATTGCCGGATCGGCGGTTGGCCATGGGTTTTCCTGAAGAACCGGCCTTTCACACACTCGGTCACGGCACCGGGTCAGGATGTGTCGAAGGGCTCCAGCTCAGGCTTGCGGTGCCCGAACGCGATACCCCGGTACAGCGTCTCCCAGTCCGCAACGTGGAATCCCGAGAACAGCCCGCGCAGCCGCTCCCACAGGGACCTCAAACTGCCCGCCTTGGCGCGCGCGGCGCGGAACAGCGAGCAGCGCCGTTGCTGCACCTGATCCATGAGGAACGCCAACATCATCAGGTGGGCGAACACCGTCGCCAGATGTTGCCGGCCGTGACCGAAATTGTGTTCAAAGCCGTAGCCTTGGTTCTTCAGGGTATTGAATGTTTCATTCTCGATGCGCCAGCGAGCACGTCCCGCCCGCATCAGTTCGTATGCGTTGGATTCCGTGACTTCCAGGTCCGTGACCCAGGAGAAATGCAGTATCCGACCGTCCGCGCGGGTCTCCTGGCATTCCAGGAAGTTCACCTCCAAATCGAAATTCGCGTCATTCAACGGCACGCCGTTCAGGAATCGGAAGCGGAAGCGGGCGCCGTCCTTCTCCATCTCCACGCTACGGGTCGCCGCCGTGACGCCCACCCAGTGGAACAGTTCCCCATGATCTCCCGGCTTCACCCCCAGCACATATCGCATATCCAGTTCCTCCAGCAGCCGGATGTGCGGGCCGTTCGAGGCCAGCGCATCTTCCACCACCAGCAACTTCAGGCGCCGATGCTCCCGCCGCGCGTCCCGCAACAGCCGCCTGGCGGCATTGCGTTCGCAATCGTTCTTGCGCGACCCGTCTGCCCGCAGGAGCGGCTCCGGGGCGAGCGGAAATACCTCCCGGTGTTGCGGGTGAACCAGCACCGCCGCCAGCATCTGGTGGTACCAGGTCGTGCTGCCATCGCGGTGATGCTTCTCGCAGCAGCGCTCACAATGCACCTTCTTCGATGAGAAATACCCGGTGCCGTCTACCGACAGCAGATGGTGACCCAACCAGGTGAAACCCTCCAAACCCTTGCCCCGTTGCAAAGCGGCAAACACGCTCTTGAAAACACGGCGGAGCGAGCGCGGGTCTACCAGATCCAGACGCTCACGCATGGCCGTATCCGATGGCGCGCGAACCACCCCGTACAGGTTTTTGAGGTTCGACCGGATACGGTCCTCGTCGCGCGCATCCTTTTCAAAGCTCAGCAGCGACGGGTACTTCAGGCTGAACATCGCCAAAGCCGACATCAGGCAGTCCGTCAGACCCAGGCCACGGCTTGCTACGGGGTCTTCGATGCGATCGAAATCCCCACGCACCAGCCGCAGGAGGCCCGGCGCGCTGAGGGTCTTGCGAAACAGGGTCCTGGGCATGGTATCCTCCGACTATGAAGAAACGGCCCTTATTCTACCGCTTTTCCATGAAAAATCTGCGAAAAGATTGTCTAATAACCCCCTGAAACCCCCGAATTTACTGGCTTCCCGGATTTAGCGGGAATTGCTGATATTTTCTTATGAGGCGAGTGAAATGAAAAAAGTAAAGAAAGAACAAGATGATGACCGCGTCTTTGCGGAGAAACTTGTTTACAACGATCTGGATGCGGGAGACAAGGCATTGGTGGAGAGGTTCATACGCACAGGTTACAGTCGCCGTGACACTCTGAAACTGATGATGGCTACCGGAGTCACTCTGGCGACGGCGCAAAACCTCTTGTCGAGCGGCGCCGCCGCGATGGCGCAAACGCCTCGCAAAGGCGGGACGGTAAGGGCTGCGGTAGCCCTGCACGGGCCGGATGATACGTTGGACCCGGCGCGGTTCGGCTCCGGTATTGATTATTCACGAGGCCGGGCGCACTATAACGGACTGTGTCAACTGGATGACGATCTGGTCCCGCAACCAGAACTGGCCGAGTCCTTCGAACCGAACAGTAACGCGACTGAATGGACTTTCAAGTTACGCAAAAATGTAAGCTTCCATGACGGTACACCGTTTAGCGCTGATGATGTCATCTGGAGTATGAATCGTCATCTGGGTGAGGATTCCGTTTCTGTTATCAAGGATTTGTTGAGTTCAGTCAAGGAGTGGAAAAAGGTGAACAGCCATGAAGTGAAGGCGATCCTGAACACGCCGAATGCGGATTTGCCGATCCTGCTTGGCACGTTTCACACAAAAATTATCAAGAACGGTTCAAGCGGGGATGGTAATGGCACTGGGCCGTTTGTTATGGAATCCTTCGAGCCCGGTGTGAAATCGGTCAGCATACGCAACGAAAATTACTGGCGGGAGGGCGCGCATCTGGATTCGGTCGAAATTACCGCGATCACGGACCCGATTGCGCGCATAAATGCGCTGGTTTCGGGCAGCTTCGAAATGGTAGCCGATATTGATCCAAAAGCGATCAGACAAATCGAAAAATCCGATAATTCTCATGTTGTATCATTGCCGGCAGGCGCCTGGAATGGTATTTGTGCGCTAAAGAATTCCGAGCCCGGCAACAACGCGGATTTTGTCAAGGGCCTGCAATATATCCAGGACCGGGAACGCATTGTTGAAAAAATTTTGAGGGGCCACGGTTCCGTTGGTAACGATCAACCGATCATGAGCGCCTATGGATCTGATTGGTGTCACGAGTTGCCGCAGCGCGAGTTTGACCCGGATAAGGCGAAGTACCACTTTGAAAAGTCGGGGTATTCCAGTGCCGAGTTGTACCTCGCCCCTGTAGGAGCCGGCATTGTTGATACCTGCCTGCTGGCTCAGACAAACTGCGCGAAAATCGGTTTTGACCTGAAAATCAAGAAGGTGCCAAATGATGGTTACTGGGGTTCGGTATGGCGGATTGAGCCGATGAATGTGACAAGCTGGAGTATGCGTCCAACCGCTAACATCATGCTGTCCATTGCGTTTGCGCCCGGAGCTCCGTGGAATGATTCGTACTGGGATAATGAGCGGTTCGGAGAACTGCTTGCATTGTCTCTCGCGGAACTGGATACGGACAAGCGGCATGCGATGTATTGCGAAATGCAGACCCTGATCCATCAGGAGTCCGGTATGGTTATCCCGATGCACATGAATGTACTGGATGGAGTGAGTAATCGTGTACAGGGCATGCCTGCCAATCCACTCGGAAACCTGGGCGCTTACGAGTTTCCGGAGTTTTGCTGGCTTGATTCCTGAACCGGGGATAGCGGCGACTGAGCCGTCGGGTAACAACCCCGGCCTGTTCCGGGGCTGTTAGCCCGGGTTGCGATATACTTGCCCGGCATTCGGTCGTACGTGAGCCATGTTCAAATTTCACTCCGAACCCTTGCAGGATGAATGGCTGGACGCATACGGACATCTGAACGAAGCGTATTATCTGGTTCCGTTCAGCAATACGACCTGGCTGATGCAGGAGCATTTCCTGATGGGGGTGGATTATTTCAAAAGAACGGGGTGCGCGCTGTATACGGTGGAAACGCATCTGCGCTACCTGAAAGAAGTCAGGCGGCCGGCGCTATTGGAAATCGAAACCCTGATTCTGGGTTCTGACGCGAAGAAAATCTGGTTTGCCCATCAGATGGTTGCCGGCGGGACAGTTCGCGCTACCGCCGAATTCATGATCCTGCATTACGATACCCGGCAGGAGCGCGCCGCACGGATGCCCGATGCGGTACAGACCATGCTGAAGCATGCCGAAACCGCGCAGAGCCCGGACTGGGTGGGCCGGCAGGTCAGTCTGCACAAAAAACCGCAATGAAAACCCGGACAGCCATTTTCAGCGTCTCCGAATCTTCGGATCCAGAGCGTCTCTCAGACCATCCCCGATGTAGTTCACGCATAGCACGGTAATCGAAATGGCGAGCCCCGGCCAAAGGACTCGCTCGGGATAAAGTTCCATACGATCCATTGCATCAAAGAGAAGTTTCCCCCAGGTCGGGAAATCGGGCGGGAAGCCGAATCCAAGAAAGGAGAGGGCCGACTCGGTAATAATCGCCGTCGCGATGCCGAGTGTCGCAGAGACCAGGATCGGGGACAGAATATTGGGAAGGATGTGCCGCAAGATCATGTTCAGCGGAGAAGCGCCGAGCGAGCGAGCAGCGAGGATAAACTCCCGTTCCTTGAGCGCCAGCACATCGCCGCGAACGATGCGGGCGGTTTGCATCCAGGAAGTAGCGCCGCAACGAGCAGAAGCGGCAAAAGGGGCAAGGCAAGGAAGAGGTCGGCAAGACGCATCAACAGGCCGTCAAGACGCTGGAAATAACCCGCAAGAACACCGATGACAGCGCCGATTGACAGGCTGAGCAACATGGCGCAGAAGCCGACCGCAATCGATACCCGGCCACCGGACAGCAGACGCGCAAGGACGTCCCGCCCCAGATTGTCAGTGCCGAACGGGTGCGCCCGATTAACCTTTGCATGCTCATCCCAAAGCGCGACATAGAGCGGGCGTGTATCCCTGAGGTTGACGAAATCCCGACCCTGGGGCACGGCCTGCGGATCGTTCCAGTATACAAGGGGGCCGACAAGGACGATCAGGACGATCAGGGAAAGAGCGGCTACCCCCGCCATAGCCCCGCGGTGTTTCCTGAACTGTCTGCGAACATCCCGCCATAGGGAGTGGCTGACCATGTTTTTGCCGGTGACTGCGGCGCTCCCTTCCTGCCGGTCAGTCATAGCGAATCCTCGGGTCCAGAATTCCGTAGATGATGTCGGCCAGCAGGTTGAAGAGCACGATCAGAACGGCAAATATGAACGTCAATGTCTGCACCATGGGCAAGTCATTGGCCTGAATGGCAGTGATCAGAAGCTGTCCGATTCCGTTCACCCTGAACACCTGTTCGGTGATAATCGCTCCTCCGAAGATGGACGGCACACCAATCGCAATGACGGTCACCACTGGTATCAGTGAATTGCGCAGAACATGCGCCAGTACCACCGTACGTTCCGGCAGTCCCCTGGCGCGCGCTGTACGAACATAGTTTTCACCCAGATTGTCGAGCATTGAAGCGCGCATGAAGCGGCTGAGCTGGGAGGTGATCTGGAGGGCCAGTACCAGGACAGGCAGGATCATCTGGTTCAACTGGACCTTGAAACTTTCCCAGTCATTGACCACATGCGTCGTGTCATAGATCGACGGGAACCAGCCAAGCTGCACCGAGAAGATCACGATAACGAGAACTCCGGAGAAAAACGGCGGGATCGAGAAACCGAGCAACGAGATAAAGGTACCGGCCTGATCGAAAATGGAATATTGCCTGTATGCGGAAAAGATACCGATTGGCAGGGCAATGAGGATGGCGACCACATAGGCGGCTCCCACTACCCAGAGGGTTTGCGGGATGCGTTGGGCGACAATGTCCATGACCGGTGAACGGGTCTGCCATGATATGACACGCAACCGGCCCTCGGAGAATGTGGTTCCGAACAGCGTATCGACGAGGACTACCGGCTCGACCACAAAGAACTGATAGAGCCACTTGCCGAAGCGGACCGGTATGGGTTGTCCAAGCCCCAGCGCCTCCCGCATCTTTTCCTTGACTTCGGGCGGTACGGTCAGGGGAATCTGGGCCATGGGGTCGCCGGGAGCGAGTTCCAGCAACAAAAAGATGACGAGGCTGATGAACAGCAGCGTCGGGACGGACAGAATCAGACGTCTTAAGGTGTAGGTCAGCACCTGTAACCGTCCTGCGCTGACGTTTTCGGCATGGACTTTTGGAAAGAGCCGGGAATTTGCGTGAAAAAGACTACCTGATCCGGTACCAGTCAGCCGCGTTCCACAACTCGCTGTCCCAGACATTAAGGACCACTCCGCCCAGAGTGTTGGCATGCGCGGACAGACGTCCGCGGTCCACCAACGGGATTATGACATACTGTCGCATGAGCATATCGTTGAGTTTCCGGGCAATGCGCGCCCGCTCATCAATGTCTCCGCTCTGGGTCAACTTGCGGTGCAGGGCGTCATAGTCGGAACTGCAGTAGCGCGGAATGTTATTGCCCTGCCATTGGCTTTCGGGGCGTGGAATGTCCGAACAAAGCCAGTTACCGAGATAGGCCTGGGGGTCAGTGCCACTGAAATTGTTCGCGTACATCTCAACGTCCGCATAGAATTTCTGGTAGGTGTCCGGGGAGCCGGGATCGCTGCCGAAAAATACAGAGGCGTCAATATTGCGCAGTTCTGCCCCCACCCCGATTTCGGACCACCATTGCTTGATTAGTGTCTGGAAGTCCTGACGCACCGCATTCGTCGAAGTCTGAAACAGCATTTCCAGTTCAACGCCGTCACGGTCGCGGATACCGTTGCCGTTGGAATCTGTCCACCCGGCCGCGTCAAGCAGCGCATTGGCGCCGGCAATGTCCTGAATCAGGCATTCGTCATTGGCCGTCGAGCGGTAGATTGCGGGGGCGGGAATGATATTGCAGGCTGGCTTCCCTGCCTGGCCATAACCGACCTCGACGAGCAAATTGCGGTCAATGGCCATGGAAAGCGCTTTGCGTACGTTGATATCGGACAGGAACGGGTGCGCATGCGCGCTTGTCGAACGCTCTCCTTGCGGAAGGTTCGGGTCGGGGTCGGTGAAGTTCACAATGATACGCTCCACCAGGGCGCCAAAGCCGACGACCGGTATACCCTTGCCGCCCCTTGCCATTGAGGCAATGACGTCCGGGGCCAGTTGCAGATTCCAGGCATAGTCGAATTCGCCGGTTTCCATGACCGCGCGGCCTGCCGCCGCGGCATCGCCGCCGCCCTTCAACGTCAGGGTAGCAAACGCCGGTTTATCCGGTTCCCGGTAGTTCGGGTTTGCCTCCATCGTGATCACGTCATTGGGGCGAAATTCGACCACCCTGAATGGGCCGGTGCCCACGGGATTGAAGTTCTGTTCGGTACAGTTGGGCGCGGCGGCGCCCAGGCAGTCGGCGAACTGGGCAGCCTGGAGAATCGGAGTTTCTGCGCCGACAAACGGCCCGTAGGGGAAAGGCGTGGGGGCATCGAAAGTAATCCTGACTGTATGTTGGTCGCTGGCCTCGACATCGGTAACGCCGCCAAATTTGGCAAGCCGGGCGCAGCCGCTCTCCTCGTGCATACAGTAATCCGCTGTAAATTTTACATCCGCAGAGGTGAAGGGAGCGCCGTCCGCCCATTTGATATCATGACGCAGTTTCCAGGTAATGGACTTGAGGTCCTTACTGACCCCTCCGTTCGACAGGGTAGGAATTTCGGCGGCAAGCCACGGTACCAGGTTTCCACGTTCATCGTAGCGAGCCAATGGCTCGATGATCAGACTGGCGCTTTCAATGTCTTTCGTTCCGCCCGAGAGGAACGGGTTAAGGATAGACGGAGCCTGCCAGTAAATGATGTTGACATGGCCATCCCTGCCTTGCTGCGCGTGAGCGCCGACTGACAGGATCAGAACGAGGGATGCAATGAGGCCGGTTTTGCAATGTTTCATGTTGTCCTCCAGTGAGATACGGATGCAGGGCAGCAGAATAGTGATTGAATGCGCGCCGTATTGCAAGCCGGTTGCTGTGCGGCAATAACCCGGCCCAAGAGGCGGTGAACATATTGCAGTCAGTGTTGATCTTTTCGTCGCGACCTGATTCTATTACGGAAAATCCTCGTAAACAGCATGTCCATGCAGCCCCTTGTCGATGTCAAAAACCTGAGGGTGCGGTTTGAAACCGACCTCGGCGCCGTTACGGGAGTGGAGGATGTATCCTTCCGGCTCATGCCCGGCGAAACACTTTGCGTGGTCGGCGAATCCGGCTCCGGGAAGTCGGTTTCGGCATTGAGCCTGCTCGGACTGCTCAAGTCTGACGGAGGGGAAATTACCGCCGGTTCCTTGTTTTACCACGATCGGGAAGGCCGGATTGACCTCGCCCGGGCACACGGCGCCCGCATGCGCCAGATTCGCGGCCGTTGCATTGGTATGGTATTCCAGGAACCGATGACTGCCCTGAATCCGGTATTCACGATCGGTTATCAGTTGCAGGAGGGGCTTCGCAAGCGCCTCGGCATGGGCGCCCGGCAGGCGCGGGAACGGGCATTGGAGCTCTTGCGCGATGTCCGCATGCCGCAACCGGAGCAAAGACTCGGGCAGTATCCACACGAGCTTTCCGGCGGCATGTGCCAGCGGGCCGTAATCGCAATGGCGATGGCATGCGACCCACGGGTTCTCATCTGTGATGAGCCGACTACTGCCCTTGACGTGACGGTACAAGCCGAAATTCTGACATTGATTGACCGGCTCAAACGCGAACATGGAATGGCTGTCCTTTTTATTACCCACGACATGGCGGTCGTCGCCCGCATCGCGGACCGCGTGTGCGTCCTGTTACGCGGGCGGCTGGTTGAAGAGGGAACGGTCCGGGATATCTTCGAACGCCCACAGCAAGACTATACCCGGTCGCTTCTCGCAGCCGTCCCGAAGTTGGGTGAAATGCGGGGAAAGGCGGGCCCTGAACCGATCGGAGTCGGCGCCGCGCTATACAATGAAGCTCCACCCAAGGAGCGCAGGGTACTTCTTGAGGTGGAGGGTCTGACCATCCGCTATCCGGTGCGCAAGGGTTTGCTGCGTCGGGTGATCGCAAATGTGCACTCGGTTGAGGATGTATCATTTTCCCTGGCAAGAGGCCAGACGCTGGGGCTTACAGGGGAATCGGGCTGTGGAAAATCGTCCTGCGCTCGTTCCATACTGCGGTTGGTCGAACCCTTGCGCGGAATGGTGCGGCTGGACGGGCGCGATGTGGTTGCCATGGACAATCGGGAATTGCGGGCGGCGCGGCGCAATATGCAAATGATCTTCCAGGATCCGTTCGCCTCGCTCAACCCGCAGCTACGGTTGCTCGATCAGGTGGCGGAGCCGTTGCGAAATTACGGCATTGCGCGCGGAGAAGCGCTGGTTGATCGCGTTGCCAGCCTGTTCGATCGGGTTGAACTGCCGCATTCCTTCCTGCGCCGCTATCCACATGAATTGTCGGGAGGGCAGTGTCAGCGCGTTGCCATTGCCCGGGCGCTGGCATTGCAATCGAAACTCATTGTCGCTGACGAGGCGGTATCGGCTCTGGATGTATCCGTACAGGCCCAGGTCCTGAATCTGATCATGGAATTGCAGGCGCAGTCCGGCATTGCGCTGATCTTCATCAGTCATGACATGGCAGTGGTTGAGCGAATCAGCCATCATGTAGCGGTCATGTATGCTGGACGCATTGTAGAAATTGGTCCCCGCGCGGCGGTGTTCGAGAATCCGCGACATGAGTATACAAAGTCGCTCCTGTCAGCCGTTCCGGTGGCAGACCCCTCGCAGCGCAAGCAGCGCCGCGACGTGCAATTCAAGCCCGTCCCTTCACCGATTTATCCCGTGGGATATGAGCCTTCCCCGTCAATCTATGAGGAAGTCGAACCGGGTCACCTTGTTCTGGAATCCGGGGGATATTAATGTCCGGCTATTGCACCGGGGCATCCTTGATTTTACTCCGGACTACAGGCTTTGCAGGGGGATTGCAGTGGTATATTTGATTTGCTCCATCGCAAAATTCGAGCTGACATCATTAATATCTACCTGTTCAATCAACCGTTGATAAAAGCGATCGTAGGCTTTCATATCGGTAACAACCACCCGCATCAGGTAATCTACTTCACCGCTCATGCGATAAAATTCAACTACTTCCGGCATATTTTTTACAACTTTCGAGAATTTTCTGAACCAGGCTGCGTTATGCTGGTTGGTGCGCACAGATACAAATACATCCATGTTGCGGTTCAGTTTTTCCCGGTTGAGCAGGGCAACCCGTTTGCCGATTACACCGGAGTTTTCCAACATCTGTATGCGGCGCCAGCAAGGTGTTTTGCTCAGGTTCACCTTTTCGGCAATTTCCGCTGTTGTCATGTTTGCGTTATGTTGCAGGCAATCCAGGATTTTTATATCTATCTGGTCCATAGCTTAATCTCCTCCCCCTGAAAGTTATGTAGCTTGCTGATATTAACATCCGTTTCACCGAAGCCCGCAATAATTGTCAAAATACGCAACAGTGCTATACTCGGACTTGACGCCCTCGTAGCTCAGGGGATAGAGCGATCGCCTCCTGATTGTCAAAAATTGGGCACCGGAGTGGGAAACCCTCCGTGTGAATCTGCTCAAATTCGGTGAAACCTGTCCGACATTGTCGGTGGCAATACCGAGCCAAGCCGGTTTGACCGGGAAGGTGTAGAGACTTGACGGGCAGCGCCTTCGGGTTCTTCCATGGTGAAGATAAAGTCCGGACCACAAACTCCGTGATATTGTTGCGATGAAACGGAGGTAGTGAAAGCTATAGTGGTACGAAGCGATAGGTCGCAGGTTCGAATCCTGCCGGGGGCGCCAGCAAATTTGTCACAATATGCAGGTTTGCGAACCAGTGAGTCCGGCAGCGAAGAGACAGGAACGCAAGGGCAAAAAGGGGCATTTCTACTTCGGTTTGATATTCGTTATATCGGGGCTCAGCAATTCCCGCTAAATCCGGGAAGCCAGTAAATTCGGGGGTTTCAGGGGGTTATTAGACAATCTTTTCGCAGATTTTTCATGGAAAAGCGGTAGAATAAGGGCCGTTTCTTCATAGTCGGAGGATACCATGCCCAGGACCCTGTTTCGCAAGACCCTCAGCGCGCCGGGCCTCCTGCGGCTGGTGCGTGGGGATTTCGATCGCATCGAAGACCCCGTAGCAAGCCGTGGCCTGGGTCTGACGGACTGCCTGATGTCGGCTTTGGCGATGTTCAGCCTGAAGTACCCGTCGCTGCTGAGCTTTGAAAAGGATGCGCGCGACGAGGACCGTATCCGGTCGAACCTCAAAAACCTGTACGGGGTGGTTCGCGCGCCATCGGATACGGCCATGCGTGAGCGTCTGGATCTGGTAGACCCGCGCTCGCTCCGCCGTGTTTTCAAGAGCGTGTTTGCCGCTTTGCAACGGGGCAAGGGTTTGGAGGGTTTCACCTGGTTGGGTCACCATCTGCTGTCGGTAGACGGCACCGGGTATTTCTCATCGAAGAAGGTGCATTGTGAGCGCTGTTGCGAGAAGCATCACCGCGATGGCAGCACGACCTGGTACCACCAGATGCTGGGGGCGGTGCTGGTTCACCCGCAACACCGGGAGGTATTTCCGCTCGCCCCGGAGCCGCTCCTGCGGGCAGACGGGTCGCGCAAGAACGATTGCGAACGCAATGCCGCCAGGCGGCTGTTGCGGGACGCGCGACGGGAGCATCGGCGCCTGAAGTTGCTGGTGGTGGAAGATGCGCTGGCCTCGAACGGCCCGCACATCCGGCTGCTGGAGGAACTGGATATGCGATATGTGCTGGGGGTGAAGCCGGGAGATCATGGGGAACTGTTCCACTGGGTGGGCGTCACGGCGGCGACCCGTAGCGTGGAGATGGAGAAGGACGGCGCCCGCTTCCGCTTCCGATTCCTGAACGGCGTGCCGTTGAATGACGCGAATTTCGATTTGGAGGTGAACTTCCTGGAATGCCAGGAGACCCGCGCGGACGGTCGGATACTGCATTTCTCCTGGGTCACGGACCTGGAAGTCACGGAATCCAACGCATACGAACTGATGCGGGCGGGACGTGCTCGCTGGCGCATCGAGAATGAAACATTCAATACCCTGAAGAACCAAGGCTACGGCTTTGAACACAATTTCGGTCACGGCCGGCAACATCTGGCGACGGTGTTCGCCCACCTGATGATGTTGGCGTTCCTCATGGATCAGGTGCAGCAACGGTGCTGCTCGCTGTTCCGCGCCGCGCGCGCCAAGGCGGGCAGTTTGAGGTCCCTGTGGGAGCGGCTGCGCGGGCTGTTCTCGGGATTCCACGTTGCGGACTGGGAGACGCTGTACCGGGGTATCGCGTTCGGGCACCGCAAGCCTGAGCTGGAGCCCTTCGACACATCCTGACCCGGTGCCGTGACCGAGTGTGTGAAAGGCCGGTTCTTCAGGAAAACCCATGGCCAACCGCCGATCCGGCAATCCGCCGGAGGGGTGGCCTTGTCCGCATACCCTTAACGCCTGCGTTTGCATCCGAAAATCCCGCCGAATCCATGTGGGGATGTCCTTAGCGGGAATTGCTGATCGGGGCTTGACATTGCCGATTTGTTTTGTAGACTGTCTACTATGAGCAACGCAACTGCAAATGCAAAACCGGTTCGTTTTTTGGCAATCGCAATGATTGCTGATGCTGTCGCCCGTGATGATTCTCACGATGATGCTGATGATGCTGTTGCCGCGTTGTCTCTTCTGCCTGCATTGCTACTGCGCCAGTCGGCGCATTAATACTTCCCCCTTATCCGCCGATTACCCGATCCCGCCTGCAAAGGCGGAATCGCTGATGATATAGATACCAGTCAAGACAGACAAGAAAATGAAAGACAAATTGATCATATTCGATACGACGCTCAGGGATGGCGAGCAGAGCCCGGGCGCGTCCATGACCCGGGAAGAAAAGATTCGCATCGCCCAGTTGCTCGAAAAAATGAAGGTGGATGTAATCGAAGCCGGTTTCCCGGCAGCCAGCCCCGGAGATTTCAGCGCCGTGCAGGCGGTTGCGGAACTGGTCAGGGAAAGCACGGTATGCGCTCTGGCGAGGGCCAACCCGAAAGATGTGGAAAGCGCCGGGGAGGCCCTGAAAAAAGCCCAATCCGGGCGCATCCATACCTTCATCGCCACCTCTCCGATTCATATGGAGCACAAGCTGAGAATGCATCCGGATCAGGTCGTGGAGCATGCCGTCGCCGCAGTCACCCAAGCCAGGGGTTACACCGATAACGTGGAATTTTCCCCGGAGGACGCCGGTCGCTCCGATTTTGATTTTCTGTGCCGGATTATCGAGAAGGTCATTGACGCAGGGGCGGGCACGATAAACATTCCGGATACGGTGGGCTATAACCTCCCTGCCCAGTTCGGCGAATTGATCGGACGATTGATCGAGGCCATACCGAATTCCGGTAAAGCGGTCTTTTCCGTTCATTGCCACAATGACCTCGGTCTGGCCGTGGCGAATTCCCTGTCCGCGGTCATGGCAGGCGCCCGGCAGGTCGAGTGTACGGTCAATGGTCTGGGAGAGAGAGCGGGCAATGCCTCTCTTGAGGAAATAGTCATGGCGGTCAGAACCCGTCAGGACGAATTCGACTGCGATACGGAAATTGATACCACTCAAATCGTTCCCGCGAGCCGTCTGGTTTCCAGTATTACCGGATTCCCCGTGCAACCGAACAAGGCTATTGTTGGCGCCAACGCATTTGCCCACGAGGCCGGAATTCATCAGGATGGAGTGATAAAGGCTCGCGAGACCTACGAAATCATGTCGGCGGAAGATGTTGGCTGGATATCCAATCGTATGGTTCTTGGCAAGCACTCGGGGCGCAACGCGGTTAAACAAAGGCTGGCGGCGCTGGGATTCGAGTTCGATTCTGCCGATCAGGTCAATGAGATATTTGACCGCTTCAAGGAGATGGCCGACAGGAAGCATGAAATTTTTGACGATGATCTGAAGGTCCTCGTGGCTGAGTCCGACAGTGTGGACGAGAATGAAAAATACTTGATTGTGCATGTACAGACCAGCTCGCAAACCGGCGGCAAGCCGAGCGCAACGGTTACCATAGAAGTGGACGGCAAGCAGTCCAGCGCAACGGATACGGGAAATGGAGTGGTGGATGCGACCTTCCGGGCGATTGATCGCATTGTACGTTCCGGCAGCACGCTGAAACTGTATTCAGTCAACAGTATCACGAGCGGCACCGACGCCCAGGGTGAAGTCAGCGTACGCCTGGAAAAAGACGGGGTGGTCGTCAATGGTCATGGCGTAGACCTTGATATTATCATCGCCTCTGCCAAAGCGTATATCAATGCGTTGAACAGGCTTGCAGTCGCCGGGTTTCGCACCCATCCGCAACTCTCGGCAGCCATCTGATTCAATGAACGGGCTTGACGACCGCCAGATCCGGATTCTTGATAGAATCGGAATTCAGCTCTGGCAGCGGCGCGCCACGAGAACGCAACATAAGCGAGTTCCCGCAGCTACGGACGAAATCTCCGGCGCCTCCGAAAGTAGCGATGTTGCGGCCGGTACGATCCCCGGCAAGGAATCCGAAAGTCTGCGGAAACTGGCGGAAACTGTCACCGGGTGCCGGAAATGTCCGCTACATCTGACCCGGACAAAGGCGGTTCCCGGAACCGGAAGCGCTTCTGCCGCGTGGGTGTTCGTAGGTGAAGCGCCAGGGCAGAACGAGGATTTACAGGGACTGCCATTCGTGGGGCGTGCGGGTCAGCTTCTCAATGCCATGATTTTCGCGTTGAAAATGACCCGCGAAGACGTATTTATCGCCAACGTCATCAAATGCCGGCCTCCGGGCAACCGCAACCCGGCTATTGAGGAGGTTGAGCAGTGCAAGCCGTACCTCGACAGGCAACTGGCAATCATCCGCCCCGGTGTCATTGTCGCCCTCGGCGCGGTCAGCGCCCGGGCGTTATTAAAGACCGATGAACCGATAGGCCGGCTTCGCGGCAAGGTATTTCACTATGGAGAATCCGGTATCCCTCTGGTTCCGACCTACCACCCGGCTTACCTGTTGCGCAGCCCGCTACAGAAAAAGAAGGCATGGCAGGATCTGTTGCTTGCCAGATCCATTGTCGGGACGCCTGACTGACGACCGGGCAGGGCTTGAGCGTGCAAAAATCTCAAGCCCCGGTCTCGCGCAGAATCGTAACCGGAGGGCGGGACAGGATGCGCCGACCGACCCACAGGCCGGCGAGACCGATCAGCAGTACGGCGGCGGGAGGTACGCATAGCCATGCCCACCAGGTGGGGGTATAGTCCAGATCGAAAACCTGCCAGTATAGTAGTGAAATGACGATTTCTGCGCCGAATACTCCGATTAAGCCGGCAAGCAGTCCCATGCTGGCGAACTCGCTCCACTGGTTGATACGCAGCAGTCTGCGTCCGGCGCCCAGTGTGCGCACGAGGGCGCCTTCCTGAAAGCGCTCGCTCATGCTGGTCTGAATCGTCGACAGGGTAACGACAAATCCCGCCAGCAGAACAAACAGCAGAATGGATTCCACTGCGAGAATCACCTGACCGATAATGGTCTTTACCTGCCGGATAACGGCATCCACCTCAAGAAGGGTCAGGGACGGGAAGGCGCGCATCATATCGACGAGAAGTTTCTTGCGTTCGGCTTCAAGAAAGAAACTCCCGATCCAGGTCATGGGCAGGGCATCCAGACTGCCGGGATTGAACACCATATAGAAATTGGGTTTGAAATTGTCCCATTTCACTGCGCGAAGGCTGACGACTTCGGCAGTCCAGTTGCGGTCGCCGGTGAAAAACGTCAGCTCGTCTCCGATAGCGATGCCCAGCTGATCGGCCAGCTCATCTTCTACCGAAACGCGGGTTTTCCCCCGATCATCCTGCCGCCACCACCTGCCGGCGACCAGCTTGTTGTCCGCGGGCAGATTCTGCGACCAGGTCAGATTCAGTTCGCGGGTGAGGCTCTCATGATCCTGATCGTCTTCACTGACATGCTTGCTGACATGATCCCTGACCGCGGCGCCGTTGACGCGAGTCAGCCGGCCGCGCACTACCGGGTAAAGCGGGTCGGCGTCGATCTGTCGGGCAACGGTGAAGTCGCGCCACCGGTCGGTTTCATCGGATTGAACGTTTAGCACAAAGTGATTGGGGGCGTCATCAGGTACCGTTTCCTGCCACGTGGCAATGAGTTCCGTGCGCAGCATCAGCACCACCAGCATGGCCATGATTGTCAGACCGAACGCCATGGTCTGGGCCACGGTTTCCCTTCGTCTGCGCAGAAAATTCCTGACCCCGGCGCGTACGCTGACCGGGACGTGGCCAAGCAGTTGCGCCAGCAGGCGAAAAATCCCGCCAATGCCCAGGGAGGCTATGCCAAGAACCACGGCGCTGCCCGCGGTCATGCCCAGGGTCAGAATGATATTACCGGTATATATCCACATCAGTGCGATAATGAGAGCGGATGAGGCGCCGTAGACTGCGCGCGCAGACAGGGGCACAGGCATCAGGTCCTTGCGCAGGACACGTTGCGGGGGGACTGAACGCAGGCGCAGTACGGATGGCAGGGTGAAGCCGAGCAGGACTACAAAGCCGAGGAACAGGCCCGACAGAATCGGTACCGGACTGATAGCGGGCAGATTTTCCGGTAGTAACGATCCCAGCATCATGACCAGACCGGCTTGCGCCATCCACCCTGCAAGGTTGCCCAGGACCCCCCCGACCAGGGCAAGCAACAGGAGTTGAATGACAAAAATACCGAGGATATGGCGCTGGCTGCACCCCAGACAGCGCAGCAGTGCGCTGGTATCATAATGGGATTCGCTGTAATGCCGCCCGCTGTTGGCGATAGCGACCGCTGCCAGCAGCAGGGCCACCAGGCTGGCCAGACCGGTATATTGTTTTGCCTTGTCCAGGGCCTCGCTGACAGCCGGCCGATCCTCATCCAGATTGCGGATGTTTTCGCCTGGATTCAGGCGGGGTTCCAGCCAGCCCCTGAACGCGGCAATCGCCGCCGCATCTCCCGCGAACATGTCCTTGAAGCGCACCCTGCTGCCGGGCTGAAGAATGCCGGTGGCATCCAGATCGTCCCCGTTGATCATGACCCGCGGGTTGAAGCTGTAGAAGCTGTTGCCGCGATCCGGCTCATACGTGATCACCCGGCTCACTTCAAGGGAGGACTCGCCGATCGTGATCGACTGTCCGGGTCCGATCCCCAATGCGTGCAGCACGCGCGCCTCTACCCAGGCCTGTCCGCTCTGCGGACCACTGGCGACCGCTTCCTCGTCACCGTAAAGCTCGCGGGTAACGCGCAGACTACCCTTCAGGGGATATTGATCGTCCACCGCTTTGACCGATACCAGGAGAATGTTGTCATCAACCCCGGCCATGGTGAAAAAGCGCTGTGTGCTGGCTGTCCGGAGGCTCATCCGCCGCGCCTGATCGCGTATCTCGGGGTCGAACGGTCTGCCGCTGGTGATAACCAGATCTCCACCGATGATATGCTGGGCATTGACTGCCATGCCGCGGCTGATGCGATCCGTGAAATGTCCGATGGCCGTGTGGCTGCCGATCGCCACAATCAGGGCCAGCATCAGAATAGTCAGCTGGCCTCCGCGCCACTCCCGCCACAGCATGCGCGGTGACAGGACCAGTATGCGTGATGTTTGTAATACGCTCTTGTCCACTTTGTACACTCTGTCAGTCAACTGTCAGTCAACGCATCGCATATGGCGCGGTTATACGCAATACAGGCGTCCGGCGTCCATGTTCACACAGCGTGCGCAACGCGCCGCCAATTCCGAATCATGGGTGACCACAATCAGGGTCGTTCCATGCTCCGCGTTGAGTCGGAACAACAGGTCTGCCACCCGGCGGCCATTTTCGGTATCCAGATTACCGGTGGGCTCATCGGCGAAAAGGATCGCCGGGCGGGTAACGAATGCGCGGGCGATGGCTACTCTCTGTTGTTCCCCGCCCGAAAGCTGTCTGGGATAGTGTGTAACCCGCTCGCCCAGACCCACACGCCCCAGAATTTCCATTGCCCGCGAATTGGCGTCGCCCATACCCGTGATTTCCAGGGGCAGGCTCACATTTTCCAGCGCGGTCAGATTGGGCAGGAGTTGGAAGGACTGGAAGACGAAGCCGACCTGGCCGGCGCGTATGGCTGCCCGACTGTCTTCGTCCAGCATGGTAATATCCCGTCCGGCCAGCCAGATGGAGCCTTGCGTGGGGCGGTCCAGTCCTGCCAGCAAGCCGAGCAGCGTAGATTTCCCGGAGCCGGAAGCTCCCATGATCGCCATGGTCCCGGATGTCTCCACCGCGAGATTGATATCTTGCAGTATTGTGAGCGTGCCGGATGCTACGGGCACGGTCTTGCCTACGCCTTCTGCGCGCACCAGAAAGTTGTTCGGGGAAGCAGGTTCGGGAGTCGGGGACACGGGGTCAGGGATCGTCACGATAAATGATCTGCAATATGCGGCCGGATGTTGGAATTTCAACATCTGATGCTATCATATGGAAATGCGATATATGTTCCGGGAAATCCGAATCCCGCTAAAACTCCGCTCCGGATATGTCTTCCCGCCATTCTGGTCAAGCCGGACAGAGAGGCCGTTTCGTGCATGGCTGCTCACGCTCCTGCTGTTGTGGGCTACGCCGGTGACGGCAACGAAAATCCTGTTGATCGGTGACAGCCTGAGTTCGGGATACGGGCTGGAGGGGCCGGGCTGGGTAGAATTGGCAAACCGGCAACTGGCCGAGCGCAAGATCGACATGCAGATCGTTAATGACAGCATCAGCGGCGACACTACAGCCGGAGGGGTCGCCCGTATCATGGACGGCATCGACCGCGTTGCACCGGACTGGATTTTGATCGAGCTGGGCGGAAACGATGGATTGCGCGGTCTCCCCCTTGAGATCATCAAACAGAATATCCGCAAAATGGTGGACATTTCCAGGAGGCATGGCGTGCGACCGCTTTTGCTCGGTATTCGCATTCCGCCGAACTATGGCAAGGCTTATACGGAACAGTTTGCACAAATTTATGTGGATGTCTCCCGCGATACCGCAACCCCGCTACTGCCGTTTTTCATCGGCAATCTGGCGCTGGATCCATTCTATATGCAGCCGGACAACATACACCCCAACGACCGCGCGCAACCCCTGATTCGCGACCGGGTTGTGCCATTTCTGTTGTCTGCGCTGGAGGGGTGAGCCGGTGCGGGGTATCTTTGTGAAATGAGCGGCATGGAACCACAATTGCCCCTGATCCGATACCGGTTCAGATTCAGTGGTAGCGGGTGGCATCAAAATCGACCCTGGTTGCAAGGTATCTATCCGGGTTCCGCCTGGCGCGGCGCTTTCGGAACCGCTCTGCGCAAGGCTGTCTGCATAACGAGTCTGCCGGTCTGTGATTCCTGCATGTTGCTGGAATCCTGTGTGTATCCCTGGCTCTTTGAAAGCCGCACTCCTCCCGACTCTGCCAAGCTGACCCGCTATCCGCGCACCCCCGGCCCCTTTGTCCTGGAACCGGCAGACAGTCGATTCGACAGTGAGGCAGATACCCTGAATCTGGGTGTCGTTCTGTTCGGGCAGGCAAACGAGCAACTGCCCTACGTGGTACATGCGCTGGAACAGGCCGGCCGCAAAGGCCTGACCTCAAGGCGGATCAGACTGGAACTTGAGGATTTGCAGGTCGAGGGGTGGTCGCTTGAGACGGCAAGGAATGCAGGCGAACAAGGTGACGGCATGACGGAGAATACTACCGGTTGCAGCCTTCCCGCAAGCCGATCTGCGCGCCTGCCCGAGCGCGGCGGCAGTCATGACAATGCCTGGACGACTATCCATGCGCCGGGCGGGCGCCTGTCTCCCGTGCCAGCCAGAAATCCGCCGGTACCGCTTTGCCCGCAGTCGGTCGGCGTGAGAATCCTGACGCCGCTCAGGATTCGCCGAGACAATCACCTGGTCAATGAAAAGAATTTCGATTTCCGTGGATTCGCCGGGGTTCTTGTGAGGAGAATTTCCATGCTGACTACCTTTTTCAGCAAGACGCCGCTGGAAACCGACTTTGCCGGCTTGCTCAAAGGAGCCGAATCGGTAGCGTTCCGAAAGAGTGAACTGCGCTGGCATGAATGGGCGCGTTATTCCTCGCGGCAGAAAAGCACAATTCCGATGGGCGGCCTGGTCGGATCGTTCATGCTGGAAGGAGAACTGGAGTTAATCTGGCCCTATCTCTGGCTGGGGCAATGGACCCATGCCGGGCGCGGTTGCTCAATGGGGCTGGGGCGCTATGCGCTCGCACTGCCTGAAGATACGTCCGAGGATGCAGTTGGAGGTGGAACTGAGATGAGCGGCCTGCAAACCTTGTACGGGTCTTCCCCTCCGGGATTGTGAGTATACCGGGGCGCTGTCAGGTCGTGCGGCTGTTCAAAATACGCTTGAACGGCAACCTTGCGAAACTGGAACCGGAGGCTTGAGGTTCTATACTCCGCGCTATTCGATCTGAATTGAAACGCTCCGGCAATAGATGAACTGGACATGAAACAGCCGCATGACTACCCTCGCCGCATTCTGGTGGCGGTAACGGGACTCTCGCCGCAAGTGGTTACGGAAACCCTGTACGCGCTGGCGGTGAAGTCCCGTCCCCCGTTCATCCCCACCGAAATCCGGCTGATTACTACCCGGGAAGGCAAAGAGCGGGCGGAACTGTCGCTTCTGCACCCGAAAGTCGGCTGGTTCCAACGACTGTGCGCCGATTACGAATTGCCCGCTATCGCGTTCGGCGCGCAGAATATCCATGTTCTTGAGAATTGCGCGGGGCAGCCGCTCTGCGATATTCGCAGTCTGGAAGATAATACCCGCGCCGCCGACATCATTACCGGAGTGGTCAGGGAGCTTACCCGGGATTCCGACTGTGCATTACATGTTTCGATTGCCGGGGGGCGCAAGACGATGGGGTTCTATCTGGGCTATGCCCTTTCGCTGTATGGTCGTGGACAGGACCGGCTTTCCCATGTGCTGGTAAGCGCGCCCTATGAATCCAACCCGGAGTTCTATTATCCCTCTCCCGGCAGTCGGGTAATCCATACGCAGTCACCGGATCGGCGGCCTCTGGATACTCGCAATGCCGAGGTCACTCTGGCGGATATTCCGTTTGTACGCCTGCGCGACGGACTGAACGCCGGGTTGATGGAAGGCAATGCCAGCTTCTCGGATGCGATAGAACAGGCGCAGGGGATACTGCCGCCCGTGGCTCTCGCGCTGGAGCCGGCGACACGTACCATTCAGGCCGGTGGGGAATCTCTTGCCATGTCGCCCGCGCGGTTCGCGTTCTACTGGATGCTGGCGGACAGGGCGAGACTTCGCAGACCCGGCATTCATTGGGCGGATGACGAAATGGAACAGGAGTTTCTTGGTTACCGCGCGCGGCTGGCGCCGCGGTTCTCCGGCAATTACGAACGGGCTGAAGAAGCCTATGCACACGGACTGACCGCCGAAAATTTCAATCCGCTCAAGGCGCATATCAAGAAACAGCTGGAGCAACAGTTGGGACGTCGGCGCGCCGAGCCTTACCTGATCCGGCCAATGGAAAAGATTGCGGGCACCCGCTATACTCGTGTTGGATTGTCCCTTGCCCCGCAAGCCATCCGCATCGTGACTGGTGAATTTGACAATAATTGAAATATGTCCGAAATGAGAGATACCCGTGCGCCAATGAAAGCGCTTGAGTACCGGATCGAATTCCTGACTCCGGCTTTTCTCGGCAATGCTGAACAGCGTGGACAATGGCGCACGCCGCCGTTCAAGGCCCTGCTGCGGCAGTGGTGGCGGGTGGCCCGGTTTGCGAGACATGGAGGATATCCTTGCGGGGGAGATCAGGTCAGTCGGATGCGCGAGAAGGAAGGGGAGATTTTCGGAACTGCCTCCGGCGCCGGCGAGAGCTCGGAGAGTCGGATGAGCCGGGTGAGGATTCGGTTGAGTGACCGGCAGAGCGACGGCAAGGGCGCATGGAAAGAGGGTCGGTTAACCAGGCGTAATTGGAATGTACCCAAGTCCGGACAGCCTGATCTCATGTTGTATATCGGCTACGGGTTGTTGAAGAGCGCAGATAAAATGTCGAGGGAAAGTGCAATCAACGTTAGAGAGTGCAAAACTCTGAAAATTGCTGCGCCCGACTGCGAACTGAAGGATATTCGTCTCACCCTCGCCCTGATTGATCGGTTTGGAACGATCGGCGGGAGAAGCCGCAATGGTTGGGGTTCCATCGCCCTGAAGGATGTAAATGGAGACACCGCAAACCTGTCAGAGCTCCCGTCATCCATTATTCGACCCTGGAAGCAGGCATTAGCTCTTGAGTGGCCTCATGCGATCGGTTCTGACGAGAAAGACGCCCTGATCTGGCAGACGAGGCAGGCATACGGGGGATGGCAGGATCTGATGAAGGATTTCGGAAGAATCAGAAAAGGAATCAGGAATATTCACAAAACCCCGAAAGGAGACGATCGCGTCCCGAACACTATCCGCTTCAAGGCTCGTCGGGATACCGAACAACCGGGAAAATTGCGAGGAATCATTTTTCATGTTCCCTGCTCCAGGCAGGATAAAAGATACCTGAATCCTGGTGAAAACAAGCTGGAAAGGATACATCAGTATCTTGATAACGACAGCAATACGAAGAGAGTTGATTTGCAAAGGGAGCGAAGCAAATGACAAATGATGTATTTTGGCAAACCAAACTCCACGCCAGATTGCACGATCCGGCGGAGAAGGCGCTGGTGCTGTTGCGCGACCCCGAAGGTCATGAGAATGGCACGTCCCGCGCGCTGCACCGCGACCTCGGTTTCCATAAGCTGCCCGTAAAGGACTGGTTGCCTCCTGACAACGATCAAGTACTGGGCGGCGTTCTTTTCAAAAAGGGTATTCCGGTTACGATGTACAAGCATGTCAAGCGCGCCGACTGGTGGGCGGCAGCGGCGGACAGACCCCAGTGGCCTCTTGAGGAGATAGAGGTAAATACGGGAGGCGCGGTTCGTACGTACAAGGTGGCTGCGTGGGCGCAGGTTCGCTGGTTCAACAAGCCGTTTCTGATTCATCCCCTGACCGGCAAAGAGATTGATCTCAAGACGCTGGCCGATACCGAAATCTCGCAGATCAAGGCGAAAAGTCTGGAGCATTTCGGCAAGTTGACGGTATACCGCGACCACAATAACGAAGAAGTGGACTGGCAAAAGACGTTGCTTGCATTCTGGCGTTTCGGCACGGAGCTTAAGGAAGATGAGGATAACAGCAAACTGGGAACGTTATGGCCATTATTGCCCGCCGACACCCGGGTGCCGGATCATTCGATCTGGGATCACCTCGATCTGACTTCCGCCTTTGCTGGGGCGTTTGCCCGCGACCCGCAAGGAAAGGCGGCGTTGTTTGCGCTTTCCATCGGCCCGGTGCAGAGCTTTATTGAGGCGGCCCGCACCACCTCCGATCTGTGGGCCGGTTCGCACCTGCTCTCACGGCTTTCGTGGGAGGCCATGAAGGTGATATGCGAGCGTCTGGGGCCGGATGCTATCCTGTTCCCGAGGCTGCGGGGACTGCCTCAGGTTGACCTGTGGCTGCGTGATGAAATGGGGCTTGCGCCAGACCGGTTTTCCGAGTGTCGGTGGACTGAACGCAGTACCGACGCCAATCCGTTATTTGCCGCCGCCTTGCCCAACCGCTTCTTTGCCGTTGTGCCGGAAGCGGAAGTGAAGCAGTTGGCGCAAGAGATTACGCAAACTGTGCAGGACTGGTTTCAGGAACAGGGCAGAATCGTTGTTGAACGACTTCTTGAGGCGGCCGGCTTGTCGAATGACCCGAAGTTGTACTGTTTTACCCAGATGCGTGAGCAGCTTGTCGGTTTCCCCGAAATTCACTGGGCCGCGACTCCTTTTTCATTGATTAAAACCGGCAATCCGGACCGCGATACCGACGTCAATGACACCGGTCTGGCGGAAGCCATGAAGCCGTTTTTCAGCGCCGGCGAGGACGAGAACCTCCGACAAAAGCCGGGCTTCCTCGGTTCCGCGGCGTGGAAGGTTCTCCAGAACGATACCAGATTCAAGGGCAATATCGCATTCTTCTCCCCGAACCCCGGAGCGTTGTACCCGGCAATTTATGAACTCTGTGAACGGGCGCTGTCTGCCGCCAAATCAACCCGTCCCTTCGAGCAGACCGAGCAGACGGGTTGGCGCTGCTCCCTCACGGGAGAAACCTAATGGCTGACCACGGACCCTGCGCAACTGGGCCGCTCATTCCGCAAACAGACCGATACCCTCTGGAGTAAGGTTGCCGAAAGGGAGCCGGCGTGGGTGAAGAAGGGCGAACATCTGGGCGCGTTGCCGGCGATCAAACGGTTATGGCCCACCCTGTATGCCGAAGAAGTGGGGAAGGCTACGGGGAAGACTGGCAAAGCTGACCGCTTCGTTGTTTCCACCCACACGATGGCGCTGGCGGGAAATCTCGAAAGGCTCCATGAGAAAACGGGCGAAGGCGAGCATGAAATCGACAAGTTTATAAAAGGCGAAGATCGCGCGCCGGCGCTGCCTCGAAAATTGGCAGGACTTCGTGGCCACAAGGCTGCACGGATACCGGCCGTCCTCGACCGGCTGCGAGAGCAGGACGACAGCGAGGACGAACTTCAGACATTTGAGGGAATCCTGAAGAATATACTGGGACACAAGCCCGAAACCTACTACGCCCTGCTTCTCTTTGACGGCGATCATATGGGACGCATCCTCTCCGGCGAACATAAGGACTGCGCCATAACGTACCGGCAAAGTTTCCACCCCGCGGTGCGCGAAGGATTTGACAAGCGGGCGCAAGATGAAGCACAAATCCGGGAATACGGGAATCTGGAACGCGCCATTTCACCGAATCGGCATTTTGCAATCTCCGCGGCGCTCAATGATTTTGCTCTTCATATCGTCCCGCAAATCGTAGAGTGTGAATATCGGGGCAGGGTGATCTATGCCGGCGGCGATGATGTGCTTGCCATGCTCCCTGTGGCTGACCTGCTTCCCGCGATGCAGCGCCTGAGAGAGGCATATAGCGGCGAAAGCTCCGGTGGAAAACAGTCCAAACTGAAATTCAAGAAGGGCTTTGCCCTGTTGTCCGGCACATCAAAAACCCCGCAGAGGCTGATGCGTATGATGGGCGCTTCCGCAACAGCAAGTTGCGGGGCAGTGATTGCGCATCATCAGGCCCCGCTTGGGGCGGTATTGCGGGAACTGCGACAGACAGAGAAACGCGCCAAGAACGAGGGCAGACGTAACGCCTTCAGTCTGAACATCATGAAGCGCTCCGGTGGCGCCCTGTCGGTTACCAGCAAATGGAACTGGAAAGGGGGGAATTCGAACGGCGAGAAACCTATTGACGTGCCTGGGGTTCTGCACAGGCTCCGCCGTTTCCTCGCCGAGAAATCGGTATCACGGCGAGCGGTCTACAATAGTCTGGTCTGGCTTCGGGATCTGCCTGACAACGCGGATTTTGTCATGCTCGAGGAACTGCTTTACTACCAGATAGCTCGGCAGACTGCCAAAAAGACTGTGCGGGACTACCACGATCTGCCGGGTTTGGTATCCGCGGTCGCAGGGCTTGCGCTTGCAGAGCGCGAATCACCGGATTGGCGGAAATGGCTGGAGGACTTTCTCGGCGTCGCCGAATTCCTGGCGCGTGAGGTTCGCGCTCCTGAAGTGAATGAGAGCGTGAGTGAGGGTTCATCCCGCAAGGCGGAGATGCCGGATGCAGACCACGCCAACAACAGGGAGAACCAATGAGCGCGACCCAACACTTCATCCAGCCTGTTGATGTCCTGTTTCTTCGCGGCAACAAGCTGTTCGGAGACCCGGGCAGCTTCGGCGAGAGCCATGTGCCGCCATGGCCGTCCGTTGCCGCCGGCGCGTTGCGCTCGGCATTGCTTGTTCACAAGGGTATTGACCCTGTGCAGTTTGCCAGAGGACAGCAGGCCGTACCCGAACTGGGTACCCCGCAGGAACCGGGGCCTTTCACGCTGACGGCATTTCACCTTGCAAGGCTCAAGGGTACGCCAGAGGGTAAGAGCATCGACCTGAACAGCATTGAACCACTGTTCCAGGTTCCTGCCGATTTGTTCATCAGGAAATCCGGCAACGATAATAAACCCGACGGCACATTGCAGGCGCAAACACTGCGCCCTTGCCGCCTCTCTGCCGGTATCCATTGCTCGAACGCCACTCCATTATTGCCGGTTTTGCCGGAGCAAGAACGGGGCAAGCCAGCGCCGGGTTTCTGGCTGAATACGGAAGGTTGGAAAAAACATCTGGCCGGAGAAACGATTGACCCGGATGAACATCTTGTGTGCCGTTCTCACCTTTGGAAAATGGATATGCGAGTCGGTGTCGGTCTGGACGGTGAGCGCAGGCGAGCGCTGGACGGCGCCCTTTTCTCCACTCAAGGAGTTGTGATGCGCCAGAATGGGCATTGCGGTGAAAAACGCTGCCGAGAGCCTCAAGGTGACACGGGGTTTGCCGTTGGATTCCTCGCCGAAACAGTCGGCGCCGGATTCCCGGAAGAATTTCCCTTGCGTCTGGGTGGAGACGGCCGGGCTGCCATTGCTCATCGTGTGCAATTCAGCTTCCCGCAACCGGACTACGAGGAGACCTGCCGCAATCGGCGCTGCCGCCTGATACTGACTTCCCCCGGCATCTTTCCGCAGGGCTGGTTGCCTGCCGGAACGACCCGCCTGGATACGGGTTTGCAGTTCGACCTGCACGGGGTGCGGGGCAAGCTCGTTTGCGCAGCAGTGCCGCGCGCCCTGGTCGTATCCGGTTTTGACATTGCCAGATGGGCGCCGAAGCCGGCGCAGCGCGCCGTTCCCTGCGGCAGTGTTTATTGGCTTCAAGACCTGGAGGCTACGCCGGAAGCGCTTTCCCGTCTTGTGCGCAAGGGACTCTGGGCCGACCAGGAAGAAGATTCCACAAGGCGGGCAGAAGGATATAACCGATTAACCCTGGCTTCCTATCCTACGGAGTAGCTATGTTTGAGAAACGAGCAGCAGTTTTCCTGTACGCGGTCAGCCCTGTCCACATGGGGACAGGCACGGCTACCGGAATCGTGGACAACCCCATCCAGCGTGAATGCCACACGGGGCATCCGTGTTTCGCGGGGTCGGGTATCAAGGGCGCGATACGCCACAGCTTCGCTTCCATAGGCGGCGATAAGGATCTGATAGACAAGTTGTTTGGCCCTGAATCAGGCAGCGCCGGTCTCCATGCCGGGGCCATCAGTTTTGGCGACGCCCAGCTGGTGGCGTTCCCGGTGCGCAGTATCCGCGGGGGATTTGTGTATGCGACTTGCCCGCAGGCGCTGGCAAGAACCGCGCGGCTGCTTGGCATAGCCCGGGTTTCGGCAAACTGGGAGATACCCGAAGTTGAGGAAGGCAAGTGTATGGTTGGCAATAAGGCTTTGCTTGCGAATGGCAAGAGGCTGCATCTGGAAGCATTTGAATATGAGGCCGCAGAATCGAATGAAGAAGGCGTCGATTCCGTCGGAAAAATAGCGAGAGATATTGCCGAATACGGTTTCCCCGTCGGAGAGAGTCACAAATACTTTCGTGAGAAGTTTCTCAAAGATTTGGTTGTCCTGTCCGACACCGATTTTTCCTGGTTCGTGAATCATGCCACGCTGGTCGAAGCCCATGTCCGCATTGACGATGAAACCGGGGCAGCAAAAGACGGCGGATTGTTCTATACGGAGAATCTGCCCCCGGAGTCCTTACTTGTAGCGCCTGTTTTAACCAGCCAGAGCCGTGAGGGTTCCGGGCAGGACGATGGTCGTTTATGCGCTACCGATACTTTCCTGAAATTACGCACTGCCATCGACGGAGAGCTGTTGCAGTTTGGCGGGGATGCGACAACGGGGCGGGGTCTGGTGTTTGCAAAAGTGACGGGAGGAGAATAGCCATGCCGGAACAGACACTGGAGCAAAAGCGGGCAATGGATGCCTGGACGAAGAGCGAAAATTGTAATAAAGAATATGTGAATCTGGTCAAGGGCTTGCCGGCGCTGATCATGAACAGCGGACTGATGCAGACGCTGGCATTTGTGCATGAGAAGGGTAAAAAGCAGAATCATTATGAAAGGTTGGAGCGGCATCTTCTCGAATGGTTGGAGCAAAGATATCCGGGCGCGTTGAACGGGAATTTCGAGGACCTCATGGGGAAGTTGATGAAAGCCAAGCCTTGCTTTTTTCAGGAGGTAACCACCGAAGCATTCGCATGGCTGCGCTGGATGCGGCAGATGGCGGCGGCGCGAAACGGAGGTGACTGAAATGCCGATAGCCGCCGTACCGAAATATCTCGGTTCTGACTTCGGGGATGCGTCGCCCGCGCTTCACTTTGGCATCCTGCTCAAAATCTGGATGAGGGAGGGGGAAAAGGAAGATAAAAAGGACAAAAAGGGTCGTAAAGCATGGGATAAGTCCACAAAGACATATAACGCAATCCATACCAGGGTCGCCAGAGACCACGCTCGTTGCATGGAGGAACTGGTCGCACGGCAGAATGCTCTGCATGACGCTCTGCATGACTCGGGAAAAGACTTCATTGACGCCGAATCCACAGCGCCGTTCACTACCGGACTCGGCAATGATCACCCCTTGGAGAACGGCTTTTCATTCCTCAACCCCTATGGGCTGCCATACCTTCCGGGTAGTGGGGTAAAGGGTGTTGTTCGTCGGGCCGCTCAGGAACTGGCGAATGGGGACTGGGGAGATTCTTGTGGTTGGGATTATGAACTGATGTACTCAGCGAACAACGGAAAAAAGTACTCTATGATCGATGTTCTCTTTGGGTATGAATCAAAGTCTGGAGATCAAGATCAATTCCGGGGGGTGCTCTCGTTCTGGGATGTAGTTCCACGAATCAAGAACAACTTGGCTGTCGAGGTTATGACCCCGCACCAGACGAAGTATTACCAGAATTCCGACAAACCTAATCCCCCTGACGAATTTAGCGACCCTGTACCGATTTTCTTTCTGACGGTGCCTCCCGGATCAAAATTCGGCTTTCATGTCGTCTGCCACACGGAGCGACTGCAACGCTTCGCCCCGGATCTGGCGGCAAATGATCACTGGAAGCAGCTGCTGAATAAAGCATTCCGGCACGCCTTTGACTGGCTCGGTTTCGGCGCCAAGACTGCGGTCGGTTACGGAGCCATGCAGCTTGACCCCGAGGCGGAAAAACGGGAACAGCAAAGGAGAAAGGAACAGGAGCGCATAAAGAGGCAAAAAGCGGAAGAGAAGCGCAAGAAAGAGGAGCAGGAGCGAAAGGAAAAGGCGGCAAGGGAGGAGGAAGCAAGGAAAAAGGACGAGTTTGATGCCCTGCCGGAAAGCCGCAGGATGTTGAAAATTGCGAAAGAGCATTTTGAGAAATTCAGGGAAGGTGGCCAGTTCAAGGCTCAGCTCCGCAAGGACAACGCGAATCAACAGGCTAACTTGCTTATCAAGTATGCACCCGAATGGCCCAATGCTGACCGTGAAGAGGCAGTATTGCTTCTTGAGCAATACTATAAAGAGGTTCCCGTACGCGGGAAAAAAGCGCAAAGAGAAAAACGGGAGAAAAAGAGGAGTGAAGACATAGCCCGCATCCGCCGGGGACCAGAATAAATGCACCGATTGATCCGAAGCCACCGGGAACAGATTCTGGCGCTCGCCGCAAAATACGAAATCAAAGGTGTGCGGGTCTGCGGATCATCAGAATGACTGAAAAAATACTTCTGTGCACTGTAGGCGGCAGTCATGAACCGATCGTCAAGGCAATCAAATCGCTGTCGCCGGGCTATGTGTGTTTTTTTTGTACAGGCAAAGATCCGACATCGGGGAAGCCAGGTTCGGAAAGTCAGATAGTCGGCAAGGGCAATATCATCAAGGCGCATCGACAGGATGATAAACCGTCCCTGCCCAACATCCCCGTCCAGGCAAATCTGGAAGAAGACAAATTTCGCGTTTGCATAGTTCCTGCCGATAATCTGGATGGCGCCTTCCTCACAATGACTTGGGAGTTGAAACGGCTGCATAAAGACTTTCCCGGGGCCAGTATTGTTGCCGACTATACCGGGGGAACGAAGACGATGAGCGCGGCATTGGTATGCGCCGTTCTGGAAACGCCGGATGTAAATCTTCAACTCGTAACCGGAAGCCGGTCGAATCTTGATCGGGTTACATCCGGTGTTGAACAAGTATCGGGGGTTCGGGTTTCCCGACTGCGTTTCAAGCGGGAAATGGCGCTGCACCTGAAGGCTTGGCAACACTTCGCATATCGAGAAGCGGCAGAAGGTCTTGATAAGATTGATGTGGGTCTTTCTTCGCCGGATGTGCCTCAGTTAAATAACGCCAGAATACTGAGCCGGGCGTTTGCGTCATGGAACAATTTTGATCATGCCGGCGCTCTAAAGCTCCTGCAGGAAGTCGATAAAAGTCGGGTTGCCAGCGCTTGGCCATGGATGTTACGTGATCTCAAATGTTTGAGTGGAGAAGGCGCCAAGAGACGGGATGCACGGGAGGCGCTCTGCATATACGATCTTTGGCGCAATGCCGAGCGCTGCGCTCACCAGGGCCGCTTTGACGATGCGGTGGCAAGAACCTATCGCCTGATCGAGTGGACTGCGCAATGGCAGCTTCGCGGCAAGTGTGGCATTGATACCGCGAATGTACCGGGTGAAAAGCTGCCCCCGGGTGTAGACGGGAAGCCCGATAGAGACGGCAAAATTAAAACTGGTCTTTGGGAGGCCTGGCGGATGGTTGCCCATCACCTTGACGGCCCGGTGAAGAAATTGCCGGACGGGAGATTGCGCGCTCTGCTTGATATACGCAATAACTCCATCCTCGCCCATGGCTATAAACCGGTGCAGGACGAGGATTGGATGAAGATGAAAACTTGGGTGGACGAGCAATTTCTGCCGGTTTTTGATGGTTTGGCGCAAGAGGCCGGTATTACCGATCCCCCGAAGCAACTCCCGCAAGAGTTGCCGGAAACAATCTGGAGTGATTGACACAGCCGGCTTTCTGCCTGCCGGAAATCGGACAGTTTGTCTGTAACAGGTCAAGACGGCAACCTTGCCGGCAGGGATTCAGCAGAGTTTCCATGCTGTAATTCGCATGAATTACCCAACGGAGGCTCTCAATGCCCAAACGATCCTTGTATATTGCCGCATATGATATCTCCAGCCCGTCCCGATTGCGCAGGGTGCATCATCAAGTGAAAGGATTCGCTACCGGCGGGCAAAAATCCGTTTTCGAGTGTTTTCTTACGCCAGCGGAGCGAAAGCAGCTTATTTTTCAGGCATGCACGCGGATGGATGAAAAAGAAGACCGTTTTGCCTTGTTGCGAGTTGAGGAACGAATCTGCCCATTTTTATATGGTATTGCCTTGCCAGCGCAGGATCCGGAATTTTATTACGTTGGGTAGCGCTCTCTGTACCGGTAATTTTTCACCGGGGAGAATATTTACAGCACGGAATATTTGGATGAACACCTTATACGTTGACCGAAAAAATATTGAATTGCGCATCAAGGGCGGGGCGCTTGAGTTTCATCAACCGGACGGTAAACGCGGCTCGGTTCCTGTAGCGCAGCTTGAGCGGGTTGTATTGCGGGGGCGGGTCAATTTTTCCACCTCGGTTCTTGGCGCGCTGACTGAAGCGGGAGTGGGCGTGCTTTCGTTGAGTGGCCGCCACAATCGCCATCTCGCAACCTGTGTAGGCCGTCCGCATAATGACGTCGTGCGGCGTTTCGGGCAGTTGGGTTCCTACCTGGATCCGGTTTTCAGAGTGGAATGGTCCAGAAAAATTGTTGTGTCGAAATTACAAACGCAGCGTCGCTTGTTGCAACGAGCGCTGGAAAAACGGGCAGACAAGCGGTTCGCCTTGACGCGCGCCACGAGGCAAATTGACAGATTGCTCAAGCAATTGTTGGAGCCGGATGAATCCATGAGTGTTGCCAGAATCCGGGGGCTGGAAGGCGCGGCCGCTTCTGCCTATTTCAGTGGATTTTGTACGTTGTTCCCGCCGTCCATGAATTTCACAGGTCGCAACAGACGGCCACCCCGGGACCCGGTCAACGCCTGTCTTTCGCTGGGGTATACAATGGCGCATTTTGAAGTGGTCATGAGCTGCCACGAGGCGGGCCTGGACCCGCTTGTCGGTCTGTTTCATGAACCTGCCTATGGCAGGGAATCACTGGCGTCCGACATCATGGAGCCACTACGCGCGCATATTGATGAATGGGTGTGGGAATTATTCAGAGCCAGGGTTTTTGATGCCAATAGTTTCAACCGGGATAATGATGCCGTATTGCTAGGCAAACAAGCGCGACACAGGTTTTATACCCGCTATCAGTCCCTTGGAGCTGCACTGAAACGCATGTTACGCATACAATTGCGCCATGTAGTGCGTGAGTTTGAAATGAGAGGAAGCGATACCCTGACGCACGCGCCCACTTAAGGATCACATCCCCATGAAACCCTTGTATCTTGCCGCCGGTGAACCTGTAAGTATTTCGCTGGACGGTCCTGCGCTACGGATTGTTGCTCAGGGTAAAGCTACCCGGAGGTTTCCGCTTTGCCGTATTTCACGAGTTGTAGTCAGCGGTAATGCGGGCTGGTCAACGAATGCGCTCCTTGCCTGCGCGGATGAAGGGATCACGGTTACTTTTCTGACAAAAGACGGTTGTCCCCGAGCGCGCTGGATTGGCCGCGTAACAAGCAGGGGCGATTTTATGCAGCGATGGAATGATTTTCTGGACAGACCGGACTGGATGCCTCTCTACAAGCAATGGAGCGCTTCAGTCGAACGCCGGGCAGTCAGGATGTGCGCATGGCGCATGGGCTGGTCTCCAACGAGTAATACGGACACTATGTCACAGACAATTGTGGAAACCTCCAGGGTTGACGCAGAGGAGTCTTTAGTAAGGGAGTTCGAATCCCGCCTGTATGGTCTGGCACATACTCGCATAACCGAAAAAATTATTAAACTGGGTTTGCCGATTTCCGATGTCGTCACGCCCCATCTGGAACATACTTTACAGATGGTAATCAAGTGGGGGTTATATCCTGAATATCTTCGATGCCTGTCCGGTATTGTCAAGAACAAAAAGCGAAAAGCTCCTGTGAATGGCGCTAAAACTATAGTCAGGTTTTTTGAAAAGAATTCCGGTTTGATAGATTTCCATTTACGCGACACAGTTTTCAGATTACACCGATTTTTAATTGATTTCCAATAATGCCAATTTCCAGACCGACAACCTGGCTTGTCTGCTATGACATAGCTGACCCGCGTCGTTTGCAGCGTGTACATAAAAAAATTATGCGTCATGGAGTACCGTTACAGTACTCGGTGTTTGTTGTGGAGGCCACAAAGCCAAATATCAAAAATGTGCTTCATCAGGTTGTTGATCATATAGATATACGAGATGATGACTTGAGAGCATATCCATTGATGAGATCTTCTCCAGCTTTTACATTCGGTAACGACCGGCTGCCATCAGGAGTTATACTTTCTGGATGTTCTGATCGGGGCTCCGGTTTATTTGCAGAAAGCAGATGAATAGGCAAGTGTCTGGATATCTGTTTATATCTGTAGGTAAAAATAGTATATGATTACCGGGAGTGGCGATGAGATACATTTTCGACATTCAACAATCTGCAAGTGACCATGGGGTGCAAACACCGAAATAAACAGTTGATATTAAATGAAAAAAAGCAAGACGCGGTTATTCCGATTGCCCTGATGAAGAAGGGATTAAGACAACAGATCGAAGACTCGTACATATTAAACAACTCGTTATTCCGATTGCCCTGATGAAGAAGGGATTAAGACTAATCGGTACCGCCCAGGTTGCCGATCCCGGTTGTTATTCCGATTGCCCTGATGAAGAAGGGATTAAGACCAGATCGAAGACTCATATACGTTGAACAGCTCGACGTTATTCCGATTGCCCTGATGAAGAAGGGATTAAGACTTGATCTTCATGTCGCGGTAGCCAGCCGCGATCAGGTTATTCCGATTGCCCTGATGAAGAAGGGATTAAGACTCTTCTGTCGCGGCGCACAGATCAAAGAACTCTTGTTATTCCGATTGCCCTGATGAAGAAGGGATTAAGACTCTTCTGTCGCGGCGCACAGATCAAAGAACTCTTGTTATTCCGATTGCCCTGATGAAGAAGGGATTAAGACTTTGCGTCCCTGAAATCAGCGAATGCTCGCCAGTGTTATTCCGATTGCCCTGATGAAGAAGGGATTAAGACACATTTTCCGGCAGGGACCTCCACTCCGCGAACGGTTATTCCGATTGCCCTGATGAAGAAGGGATTAAGACGGCGCCACGGTTTCAATCGCGTCATGAAGATCAAGTTATTCCGATTGCCCTGATGAAGAAGGGATTAAGACGACTCGTATATATTAAAGAGCTCGACGCTGTCTGTTATTCCGATTGCCCTGATGAAGAAGGGATTAAGACATTTTGCAGGAGTGGGGGGCGCCAGGGCAAGGGCGTTATTCCGATTGCCCTGATGAAGAAGGGATTAAGACGATCGAAGACTCGTACAAATTAAAAAGCTCGACGGTTATTCCGATTGCCCTGATGAAGAAGGGATTAAGACGCCAAAGGGCCGGCGGGCAGCTCTAGCTCATAAGTTATTCCGATTGCCCTGATGAAGAAGGGATTAAGACGTGCCATCCGAAGGATGGATTCTCTATTTGCGGGGGTTATTCCGATTGCCCTGATGAAGAAGGGATTAAGACAGAATTTTTCTAACGATTTTCTTGGCCCTGCGGTTATTCCGATTGCCCTGATGAAGAAGGGATTAAGACACTGACGTAGCTCCTTATCTACGTAAGGCAAGATGTTATTCCGATTGCCCTGATGAAGAAGGGATTAAGACTACAATCGCAATCACAATTAAAACTGCCATGTCTGTTATTCCGATTGCCCTGATGAAGAAGGGATTAAGACCGCCGAGACGCGGATCACTTGATCATATAGTGATGTTATTCCGATTGCCCTGATGAAGAAGGGATTAAGACACACGGGGCATCCTCCTTTTTTGTTTCGAGAACCGCGTTATTCCGATTGCCCTGATGAAGAAGGGATTAAGACACGAGGAAATTCTCTTTATTGATTTTCATTTGGGGTTATTCCGATTGCCCTGATGAAGAAGGGATTAAGACATAATCGCGCGTGTGTCGTTATCGGCGTACCGATGTTATTCCGATTGCCCTGATGAAGAAGGGATTAAGACAAATCACGGCGTGAAATTCACGCAATGATATTGTTATTCCGATTGCCCTGATGAAGAAGGGATTAAGACATATCTTCCATGATTTGATCGATTTCTGATCCGGCGTTATTCCGATTGCCCTGATGAAGAAGGGATTAAGACCCGTTGTCGCGGAAAACTTTCCGTTTTCCGCCTTGTTATTCCGATTGCCCTGATGAAGAAGGGATTAAGACTACAATCGCAATCACAATTAAAACTGCCATGTCGTTATTCCGATTGCCCTGATGAAGAAGGGATTAAGACGTTTTCCCAATCGTGTTTCAATGACGGCTTTGAGTTATTCCGATTGCCCTGATGAAGAAGGGATTAAGACCTTCCCCACACTGCTTCTCCTTTTACGACTACTGGGTTATTCCGATTGCCCTGATGAAGAAGGGATCCTGTTATTCTGAAGCAGGTTGAATATGGGATGTTGCCGGATGGTGCAGATATCTCACTGCACCAGATGGTCTGTTCTGATATAATCACGAGGAATAAGTATGTAAAACAGATCACCAGCCCGGAAAGATGCAATGAAAGAACCAGTCAGGGTTGCGGTAACCGGCGCTGCCGGTAATATTTCCTATGCGCTTTTGTTTCGGATTGCAGCGGGAGATATGCTTGGTAAGGAGCAGCCGGTTATTTTGCAGTTGCTGGAAATTCCCGCGGCGCTGGATGCGTTGCATGGAGTGGTCATGGAACTGAATGATTGCGCGTATCCTCTGTTGGTTGATGTTATCGTGTCCGATCAACCTGATGTTGTGTTTGCGGGCGCCAATTATGCGCTTCTCGTGGGGTCAAGACCGCGCGGACCCGGTATGGAGCGTAGCGAGTTGTTGAAGGATAATGGCAAAATATTTTCCGTGCAGGGTCGGTCGTTGAATGACCATGCCTGTGCTGATGTGCGTGTTCTGGTGGTTGGTAATCCGGCGAATACCAATGCGTTAATTGCCGCTGCCAATGCGCCGCGTCTGCATCAGTCGCAATTTACCGCGATGACCCGCCTGGATCACAATCGCGCGAAGTCGCAACTGGCGGAGCAACTCGGTATCCATCATGAGCGGTTGACCCGAATGACGATCTGGGGAAATCATTCGGCAACTCAATATCCGGATGTTTCGCAAGTACGGATGGATAACAGTCCGGTCACCGGCAGTCTGGATCAGGAGTGGCTGACGGATAGTTTCATTCCTGCGGTTCAGCAGCGCGGCGCCGCGATTATCAAGGCCCGCAGCGCTTCCAGCGCGGCTTCTGCCGCCTCGTCCGCCATTGATCATATGCGGGACTGGATTTCAGGTACAAAAGCCGGGGACTGGGTGAGCATGGGGATCATTTCCGATGGCAGTTATGGGGTCGAAAAGGGGCTGGTGTATTCTTTCCCGGTGACTTGTGAGGACGGCGAGTATAAAATAGTTCAGGGTCTTGAGCCAGATGAGTTCAGTCGACAGCAAATGAGAATCACAGAGCAAGAATTGCAGGAAGAGCGCATGGCAGTCGCACACTTGCTTCCCTGACCAACGTATGCGGCGGCTTGCGCCCCCCACAGCCTGCCGGCATATTCCCGACAGAGTTCCGATGAAAAACCCGAGAAAAACCCCGATTCCTGTAAAACGGTTGTTTTTTGCAGTTACGTTTCTGTTCACTCTGGCATCTTCTGCGGTGGTGAGCGCTGATGAGGAGTTGGCGGGTTTGAAGAAAAACCTGGAGGCTATTCTGGCGGCAGGTATGGTTATTGAATCTATTGAGCCGTCACCCATGCCGGGCGCCTACATTGTGAAAGTGGACGGACAAACCATTTTTGCAACCAGCGCAGGCGATTATCTGATGATCGGCGAGATATACGACAGCGTGCGAGAAGTGAATCTGGGTGAGGAGTTACGGGCTGTCGGCATGGTTCGTGCAGTCGGGAATATCCCTGAATCCGAAATGATTCTGATGGGCGAGGAGACCGGGCGTCATGTCACTGTTTTTACAGATATTGACTGTACTTATTGTCGGCAATTCAATAAAACAGTACCGGAACTACAGAGTCGGGGACTTCAGGTGAGGTATCTGATGTTCCCGCGGGCGGGTCTGCAATCGGAGAGTTACGACAAAGCCGTTTCCGTCTGGTGTTCCGGGAATCAGGCGGAATCCATGACGATTGCCAAGTTGGGCGGTTATGTCGAACCGCAGACTTGTGATAATCCGGTGGCCCGGCAGTACCGGCTCGGTCAGCAGATCGGTGTGCGGGGAACGCCGACGATGATACTTGATAACGGCAAGGTTATTCCCGGTTTGGTGGATACGGAACAATTACTGATACTGGCCAATATCGACGGCAACCAGAGCGGGGGATAATCCGGAGCAGGGAATAATTTATTTCGCTGTCGTGGAGATTCGGGTCAGCCGGTCATCCGTGAAGATCACCGAGGTCAGGTACTGTTCGACCTGCCCGGTCTCTCCATTTTTCAGCGAGTAGTAGAAGTCCCAGCGATTCTTGTTAAAAGGATCGTGGATCAACGGCGTTCCCAGGATGCGCACCACTTCCCGCCGGGTCATTCCCGGCTCAAGTTCGGACACCATCTGTACGGTTATTTTATTGCCTTGCTGGATGTCCGGCCGGTACAGAAGGCCGCAGCCGTGCAGTGAAATGATTGCCGCCGCGATGGCAGCAAATTTGGCAATACGAAAGCCCATCAGCGCCTCATCCTGTTTACAAGTATTTCAATACCGCGATTTCATCACAATTCAGAAATTTGGGGCAGTTAATACAGGCGCCCCAGACCTTTTCGGGCAACTCGCTCATTTCCACAACCTGAAATCCGTATTTTTCAAAAAAGCCGACTTCGTAGGTCAGCGCCATCAGCTTTGACAACCCGATCATACGGGCATCTTGCTCCAGTTTTTCAATCAGCCTGAGGCCCAGCCCTTTCTGCATATGGCTCTTGCTGACTGCCAGACTGCGGATCTCTCCAAGTTCGCTGGTGTAGATCAATAATGTCGCACAGGCGACAATTTCGCCGTTGTCTTCGGCGACATAAAAGTCCCGGGTTGCGCTGAGTATATCGAATTTGGACCTCGGCAATAATACCCCATTGTCACTGTAAAACTTCAACAACGCGTGGATGCCGTCGACGTCGTCAAGACTGGCCGGACGGATTTCCAGCTTCTGTTTTTGTCCGGTTGGAGAGGGGTTCATGCCGATTCCAGCATTTCCCGGGCATAGGCCATGGAACGTTGCGTGATTTTCCTGCCGCCGCTCATGCGAGCGATTTCTTCGATTCTCTGGTTGGGAGTGAGGCGGGCTACGGTCGCGTCGACTTTGCCTTTTCCGTTTCTCTGGCGCTTGCTAACGTGGAAATGGTGATCTCCTCTGGCGGCGACCTGGGACAGGTGGGTCACACAGATCACTTGGGCTGATTGTCCGAGGGTTTTCAGTTTTCGGCCTACCTCATTGGCGATTTCTCCTCCGATTCCCGTATCGACTTCGTCAAATATCAATGTCGGCGCTTGCGCTTCTCCGGCAAGTACGACCTGTATGGCCAGAGAAATCCTGGATAATTCGCCGCCGGAAACCACTTTGTTGAGCGGTTGCAACGGGTGTCCCGGATTTGCCGATACGAGAATCTCGATCGACTCGTTGCCGTGGCGTGTGAATGAGTCGGATTCTGCCGGAGTGAAGCGGATATCTACCTGTCCTCCTCGCATGCCCAGTTCCTGCATGATCCCGGTGACTTCCCGGACCAGTTTTTCAGCCGCTTTTTTGCGCGATACGCTGGTTCGCTCCGCGATTTTCCGATATTTTTCAACTTCCGTGGCATGCAACAGGCGTAATCGCTCCAGTTCGCCTTCCGGGGTTTCCAGTTTTTCCAGTTCTTTTTTTATGGCCCGGAAATGTTCGAAAAGCATATTCGGTTCAACCCGGTGCTTGCGCGCCAGTGAATGATATTGCGAAAAACGGGTTTCGATCCTGTCCATTTCTTTCTGATCGATATCCGTATCCCGGTAAAACGGGCGTAGCTGGATTGCCGCTTCCTGAACGGTGATGCGGGCTTCGTCAAGCATATCGCTGATCGGCTTCAGTTCGGGCGCATATCTGCAAAGATGGTTGAGCAGATCGACATGCTTAAGTAACTTGTCGTCAATACTGCCGCCGTCCGATTCGTACAGATCGTCGGCTATTTGTTGCAGGCCAGCGGTCAATTCCTGCTGGTGATTGAGTCGTTTGTGAGTCATTTCCAACTCTTCCCATTCCCCGTGTTGCGGGTTGAGTTCCGATAACTCGCTGATCTGGAATTCGAGCAGTTTCGCGCGGTCACGGTTGAGGGCACTCTCGTCGACAATTCGGGAAATCTGTTTGGAAAGTTCCCGCAGGGTATCATGGCAACGGCCCAGTTCGGCTACACGTCCCGAGTTGTCGGCAGCGCTGTCGAGCAGACGCAGTTGCACAGACTTTTTTAGCAGGGAGTGATGTTCATTTTGACCGTGAATGTCTACCAGTTCCCTGCCGAGGTCGCGAAGTTGGGTAGCGGTGACCGCATGACCGTTGATATAGCCGCGACTGGATTTGTTTCTGCACAGCACCCTTTTCAATATACATTCATTGTACGTGATCATGTCCTGTTTTTGCAGCCAGTACATCGCAGGATGCTGATCGGGAATGGAGAATCCAGCCTGGATCAGGGCGCTATCGTGGGCGTGGTGAATATAGCTGTTGTCGGAGCGGTGGCCGAGCAGAATGGAGATTGCATCAACAATCAGCGATTTTCCCGATCCGGTCTCTCCGGTTACGGCCGTGAAGCGCTGATCGAACTCAAGCTCGATGCGCTCTGCGATGGCAAACCGGTTGATTTCAAGCCAGTCGATCATCAGTCTTCGGATTCTTGTCTTTGCCAGCCAAGTTTGGAATAGAGTGTTTCAAAATAGTTGAACCCCTCGACCCGCACCAGTTTCAATTTTTCCGGAGCCCGGGAAATATTGATCGTCTCGTTTCCCAGGACCGCATGACCCAAAACACCGTCGAGAGCGAGATTGGCCGGAGATTCGCAGGTTTCGATTCCGGCGATCTCTATTGTGTTGTTTTCATCCAGAATGATGGGGCGGTTACTTAGTGTATGCGGGCAAATTGGCGACATGCTGATTACAGAAAGATCCGGGTAGATGATCGGTCCGCCCGCAGACAGTGCATACGCGGTGGATCCGGTAGGGGTGGACAGTATCAGCCCGTCGCCCCGGATGCGGCTGACATAGTTTCCATTGACTCTGATTTCGAACGCAATGACGCGCCCGGTGTTGCCTTTTGAAAGTACGATCTCATTCAATGCCTTGCCGGAAAAAACGCTGCTGTCGTCCCTGCTGACCGTACACTGGAGCATAGTCCGTTTTTCGACCGCATATTGCCCGCCCAGGATTGCGCCGATACCTGTCTCAAGGTCGGAAAAGGAGATGTCGGTCAAAAACCCCAGACGCCCCAGGTTGACACCCACGGCAGGAACGTCCTGGTCCGCCAGAAGGCGGGCAACGTGCAGCAGGGTGCCGTCTCCTCCGACCACAATGGCGAGATCAATCTGCTCTCCTATAGCGAGGTTGCGGTCATCAATACGGTCTCCTTCAATTTCACTGGATGTGGTATTGCCAAGCAAAACTGAAAGTTGTTTCGTCTCCAGAAATTCCTTGACTACCGCAATGGCGTCCGCCACGCTGTGGTCGTTGAATTTCCCGAACAGACCTATATGTGTAATGCTCACAACGATGACAACAGTTAAACCGTTAGTATACAACAGGATTGAAGATGGCTGACAGCAATTCCCGCCAAGCCTGCCGGATCAGTAAATCCGGGGGTTTGAAGGGGCCGGTAAAAATCTTTTCGCAGACTTTTCCCGGAAAAGCGGCAGGATAAGGGCCGTTTCTTCATAGTTGGAGGATACCATGCCTGGGACCCTCAGCGCGCCGGGTCTCCTTCGGCTGGCGCGGGACAGTTTCGAGCGCATCGAAGACCCCGTAGCAAGCCGCGGCTCAGGTCTGACGGATTGCCTGATGTCGGCGCTGGCGATGTTCAGCCTGAAGTACCCGTCGCTGCTGAGCTTTGAACAAGACGCCCGGGACGAAGAGCAGATTCGGTCGAACCTCAGGAACCTGTACGGGGTGGTTCGCGCGCCGTCGGATATGGCCCATGCGTGAGCGTTTGTGCGGGCTGTTCTCAGGAGCCCACGTCGCGGACTGGGAGGCGCTGTACCGGGGCATCGCGTTCGGGCGCCACAAGCCCGATCTGGTTCCCTTCGACACGTCCTGATGTGGCAGCCGTGACCGCATGTGTGAAAGGCCGGTTCTTCAGGAAAACCCATGGCCAACCGCCGATCCGGCAATCCGCCGGAGGGGTGGCCTTGTCCGCATACTCCTGACGCATGCGTTTGTATCCGCAAATCCCGCCGAATACACAGGGGGATGTCCTTAGCGGGAATTGCTGGATGGCTGACACGATGCTTGACCGGCTGAAAAGTTTACATGATAATGCGACCGATCAGGTGTAGTTGAAGTTGACAATGAGCGCCTCCGTCATGCAAATTCCCGGACAATATCTGTAATGCGATTGCCGTTTTATGCCTGCTACTGATGATATTCAGTTGAGCGAAAGAGCACGGGCTGTTCTGAGCGGGTTGATCCATCGGTACGTTGACGATGGCATCCCGGTCGGTTCGAGAACCCTGGCAAAGGAGACCAGGCTGTCCTTAAGCCCCGCGACGATTCGGAATGTCATGGCGGATCTGGAGGAAATCGGATTGATCCGGGCGCCGCATACGTCCGCGGGCCGAATACCGACGGTGAAGGGCTACCGGTTTTTTATCAACGCTATCCTCAAGGTCGGGCCGACTGACAGGCGTTCCGTGGGGAAAATCTCGAGAAGTCTGACAAGCGTTTCCGGCGCTGGCAGCGTTCTGGCCAGCGCTACGGAAATACTTTCCCAGATTACTTCCTATGCCGGCATTGTGTCCATTCCCGACACTCGTCAGGCTCATATCAGGCAGATTGAATTTATCAAGTTGTCCGGCCAGCGTGTACTTGCGATCCTCGTTACCGATGATGGGCGGGTGCAAAACAAGGTTCTGTGGGCGCATCGGGAGTACTCGAAGTCCGAGCTGGTTGAGGCTACCAATTATTTTAATGACGAGTACAGCGCCAAGACGCTTGAGGGCGTCAGGGCGCAACTGCTCCTGCACATGAAGCAGGACCGCAAGAGCATGCACCGCGAGATGAGGATGGCGGTGAGCATGGCGGGTCAGTTATTCGACGGGGATCACGATGTTGCTGAAAATGTCCTGGTCAGAGGCGAAAACAATCTGTTGTCCGTTCCTGATTTCGCGGAGCTGGACAAATTGAAGGCGCTGTTCGATGCCTTCAAGACCAAGCAGATACTGTTCGATCTGCTGCAAAAAAGCATGTTTGCCGGCGGCGTGAATATCTTTATTGGAGAGGAATCAGGGTATGAGTCGTTTCAGGATTGCAGCGTTATCTCGGCTCCATACATAGTCGATGACAGACGGGTTGGCGTGCTCGGAGTGATCGGCCCGACCAGGATGCAGTATGAAGAAGTTATCTCGACGGTCGATATCACTGCGAAATTGCTGGGCAGCGCGTTGAGCGCACAAAGCTCCGCCCCTCACTCCTGAATAGCGCCGGTCTTTATCCCGGAATGCCGGATATGGGCAAGAAACGGTCTTTTGTAGCGGACAGCCCCAAAAGCGGGCGGCTGGCGTCATCCCTTGCCGGGGTCGAAACACTGTTCGATCAGCTTGAATCCCTTGTTCCTGCCCGGGTGGACCGGTGGCGTCCGGAAAAAACGGTTGATATCGATATACGGATTGATGCGAATGGTATCTGGCATTATCAGGACTCCCCGATCCGGCGCCACCGTATGGCAAGGTTGTTTGCCTCCGTATTGAGCCGCGAAGATCAGGATTTTTATCTCGTTACCCCTCCGGTCAAATATAGAATTTCAGTAGATGATGCGCCGTTTCTGGCAGTTGAACTGAACAGGCAAGGGCAGGGCGTTAGTCAGAGCCTCTATTTTCGTACGAATATGGATGAAGTCGTATTGGCTGGTCGCGATCACCCTGTTGTCGTTGAAACGGACCGTGAAACGGGAGAGCCTGCGCCTTATATCGAGGTGCGTGATGGTCTGGATGCCAGGATAACGCGCTCTGTGTTCTATGAGATGGCCGAACTGGCTGTGCCGACAAGCGGTGTTGATACAGACCCGGTCAATTATGGTTTGCACAGCGCTGGTATACTGTTTATAGTGGGATAGAATAACGGGCGGCAGCCACACGGGAACAACACAAGAGAGATTAAGAAAATGAGTTGGCAAAAGAAAATTCTTCGGGTTGATCTGACATCAGGTACAATTTCGGCAGAACCTCTCAATATGGATTGGGCAAACCACTATCTCGGGAGTCGTGGTCTGGGAACGAAGTATCTGTATGAAGAAATGGATCCTGCTGTCGATGCACTTGGTCCTGACAATGTGTTGATTTTTGCCACCGGGCCTCTGACCGGAACGATGGCGTCTACCGGCGGTCGTTATAGCGTAATAACGAAGGGTCCGCTGACCGGGGCGATTGCCTGTTCCAATTCAGGCGGTAAATTCGGCGCTGAATTGAAGTATGCGGGATATGACCTGTTGCTTCTGACCGGCAGGTCAGCGACGCCCGCCTATCTGAATATTCGGGATGAACAGGTCGAAATCCTGCCGGCGGACGAGATCTGGGGGCAGTCCGTCTGGTTCGCCGATGAGTGGATTCGCAAGAAACAGCAAGACTCCCAGGTCAAAATAGCCGCGATCGGAAAATCGGGGGAAAACCGGGTGCGGTTTGCCTGTGTGGTCAATGACCTGCACCGCGCGGCAGGGCGCTCCGGAGTCGGCGCTGTCATGGGCAGCAAAAATCTGAAGGCGATATGCGCCCGCGGTACGCTGGGTGTGAGGAGTGAAAACCCTGAGATGTTCATGGGCGCGATCCGGGAAACTAACGCTACGCTGCATTCCAGCAGTAGCAGACGGGGTTTGATGCGTTACGGCACTCATGCGATGCTGGACAGTATGCAGGAATTCGGCGGGTTGCCGACCCGCAATTTCCAGGATGTCACTTTTGAAGGAGCCGACAAAATCAATCATGAGTCCGTTACGATCAGAAACCGTAATGGACATACCAACCTGGTGCGCAATGCCGCCTGTTTCGGGTGCACGATCGGCTGTGGACGAATAGCGAAAATTGACCCGAACCACTTCAGCGTCAGGGACAGGCCGCAATACTGGATAGCATCTGGCGGTCTCGAATACGAAACCGCGTTTGCTTTCGGCCCCGTTGTGGGTGTGGATGACCTGGACGCGCTGACCTTCGCCGGATTCATGATGAATGAGCATGGCATGGATCCGATCTCATTCGGTGTTACATTGGCTGCGGCCATGGAATTGTTTGAAATAGGGGCGCTCACCAGAGAGCATACCGACGGTATTGATCTTGGCTTCGGAAGCGCCGAAGCGCTGGTTGTCATGTCTGAAAAAACCGGCCTTTATGAAGGTTTCGGTCGGGAGCTGGGGCTCGGGTCCAGGCTGCTTTGCGAAAAATACGGTCATCCGGATCTGGCTATGGTCTCTAAAGGGCAGGAGTTCGCCGGTTATGATGGCCGTTCGATGCAAGGCATGGGACTTGGTTATGCTACCAGCAACCGTGGCGCATGCCATCTGAAACATGACACGTTCACCGAAGACTATGAAAGCCCCGGTACGCAAGGGAAGGCCCGAGCCTGCGCCACTTCCCAGGATTTCGTGTCGATGGTGGATTCCACCGGCTTATGCCTGTTTACGACCGGTACATGGGATTACGGGGATTTCGCGAAAATGGTGAATGCGTGCATGCCCGATCAATGGGATGAAGAGCGTCTGCGCAAGACCGGGGAGAGGATTTGGAACCTGGAGAAACTGTTCAACCTGAAGGCTGGTCTTACGATCAGGGATGACATCCTGCCGCCGCGCATCCTGAAAGACCCGGTTCCTGCGGGGTTCAACAAGGGCGGGGTATGTGAGCTGGATGTGATGCTCCCTGAATATTATGAAGCGCGCGGCTGGTCCAGTGAAGGTATTCCCTCCCGCGAAAAACTGGAATCACTGGGAATATAGTATTTATGGTTCACTCCGGTTCGGTGGGCGCTGGCTATCTGTGCCGGTTAACCATGCCTCTCTTTTGGGCGGAGCCGGTTAGCCAGAGGCGTCAGCCTGCCGGTTGGGACTCGCGGGAGGGGTTTTCGGCCTGATCAGCCAGGCGCCGAGCGCGGGCAGTAAAATGATGGCGCCGACCATATTGGCGAGGAACATGAACGTCAGTACGATGCCCATATCCGCCTGAAATTTTAACGGGGCGATGATCCACGTGGAAACTCCCGCTGCCAGGGTAACCCCGGTGAGCAATACCCCGGTGCCGGTCGTGGTCATGGTGCGTTCGTAGGCAAGAGCGAAGTCCAAACCCTCGGCGAGCCAGGCGCGCATACGGCTGTAGATATAGATGCCGTAGTCCACGCCGATACCGACGCCCAGCGCCACTACTGGCAACGTCGATATTTTAAGCCCGATTTCCAGAAATACCATGAGCGTAGAAGTCAGTAACGATACCAGCACAAGCGGTACGAGGATACATATGGTCGCCGCCAGTGAACGGAAGAAGATCAGGCATAACAGGATTACAGCCACATAGACATAGAACAAGACGGGGAGTCGGGAGGCTCTGACCTCTTCGTTGGTCGCCGCCATCACCCCGACATTGCCGGATGCCAGCTCGAAAGTGACACGTGTCGAGTCGGTGGGATTATCGGCGCGAAAGGACTTCACGGCCTCTACAACACGTTCAATGGTTTCTGCCTTGTGATCGGCAGTATATATGGAAACCGGCATCACGCTGCAATCGGGGTTCAGCAGTCCGCTGCTGGTCGGCACCGGAGAGACGGCCTGTACCAGGGTATACTGGTTGCGCGGCAATGTTTTCCATTTGAGATTGCCTTCGTTCCAGCCGGCATTGACCGCGCGGGCAACTCCGGCCAGTCCATGTACCGATTGCACTCCCTTTACATTGCGTATGGCCCACTCGAACTCATCCAGTGTCCGCATCACTTCATAGTCGATGCAGCCGTCGGGTACGGTACGGGTGATTACAGTCAGTACGTCGACGCCAATCCTGAAATTTTCGGTGATGACAGCCGTATCCGTGTTGTATACCGAATCAGCGCGAAGCTCGGGAACACCCTGATGCTCATCACCGATCCGTATCTGCGGCGCAAAGTGTGACCCGGCCATCATTAGCGCGAAGGCCGCGGCGATTACGATTGCCGCGGGTCCGCGACGCGCTACAAGGGCGATTCGGGACCATAGCGGACGCAACAGATCGTCTCTTGCGTGGGCCGTGCGAATTTGCCCGGCATCGGCGCGAAACCAGGAAACCAGGACCGGCAACAGCGCCAGGTTGGTCAGCAGAATGAAGGCGACTCCGAGACTTGCGGTGATTGCGATTTCCCGGATGACCTGCACATCTATCAGCGAGATGGCGATAAAGCCGACCGAGTCGGAAAGCAATGCCACAGCGCCGGGCAGTAACAAGCGGCGGAAACTGATACGTGTAGCCTCCAGTCCACCGGCGCCCCGAACGATTTCGTCCCTGACCGAATTGATCAGTTGTACCCCGTGGCTGACCCCGATCGTAAAGACCAGAAACGGTACAAGGATGGACAGCGGATCTATGCCGAAGCCAAGCGCCGTGACTCCGCCCAGCTGCCAGACTACTGCTGTCAGGGAGCAGGCCAGCGCCGCCAGCGTCAGATGAAGCGAATGGGTATGGATATAGACAAACAGGCCGGTAACGAAAAAAGCGATTCCGAAAAAGGCAATCACACGGGTTGCGCTGGCTGCAATATCGCCGACCATCCTGGCAAATCCAATGATGTGTACACTCATACCGGGGCGCTTTTCGGCCTGTGTGCGGATGGCCTCAAGCTGCTGCGCAACCTGCGGATAATCCAGTCGTTCCCCGGTGTCCGGATGAAATTCCTGCAATTTGCCGCGCACGAGAGCGCCGCTGAAATCATTGGCTACCAGTTGACCGACAATATCGGCCTTGAGGATATTTTCTCGCACGCGGGCAAATCCGGCTGCCGTTGGACTGAAGTCGGCGGGCATTACATTGCCTGCAATGATGCCGTCTTCGACGACCTCAAAGAAACGCACATTGGGAGTCAGTATTGAGTATACCTGGGTACGGTCGATCCCCGGCAGAAAGAACATGGCATCGGTTACCTCGCGCAATGTGTCAAAAAATTCCGGGGTAAACATATCTCCACTGTCTGCCATCAACGCGACCACGACTTGGTCGGCGCCGCCGAACTTGTCGCGATACTTGACGAATGTGTGCATGTATTCGTGTTGCAACGGCACGAGCTTGGTAAAACCGGCATCCACCCGAAGTCCGGTTGCAAACCAGCCCATGAGCAGGGTAAGCAGGATAAAGGCCGCCAGTACAAGCAAGCGGTTCGAGAACAGCAGCTTTTCAATCGCGGCAGTCAAAAATATATCCGGAAATCAGGAAAGTTTCGTACTCATCGACTGGTATGTATCCGCAGGCCCGGTTGGCTCCATAATTCTACAGACGCGCCCACGGCAGACGAAGAATCCCGAATTCTCCGATTAGCAGTATATTTCCGTCGGTCAGGGGTAAGGCGGTCGAGATGCCCTGACGAGATGGCAGCTGTTGCGGCGATACGCTGTGCCCGCCGTCCATACTGGTGAGCAGGGTTCCTTGCAGGCCGGTGATTAGCAGGGCGCCGGATTGCAGTTGCACGGCGCTGGTCAGAGTGGCCGTGGTGGCGGTCGGTACCTGTACCCAGTGGTCCCCGTTGTCCGCGGAGCGGAACAGGCGCCCGCGGATTCCCAGTAGCAGCAGCTGTTTATCTTCCAGCGCCAGGGCATTGAGCCATGAGCCATGGTAAGGAGAAGATAATTCCCGCCAGTTGTCTCCACCGTCGTCGGAACGGTAGATTACCCCGGCTTCGGCAGCAATGAAAAGCTGGCGCGGTGCAAGCGGCAGCAATGCATTCAGGTGAAAATCATCCTCGCTGATAGTGCGTGAAGTCCAGGTATCACCGCCATCTTCGGTAACCAGGAAATAGCCGTAGGCGCCGATGGCAAAGCCGGTGCGCGCGTCCCGGAACCAGACATCAAGCAAAGGACGCTCTTCCCCGGGCGCATAGTGCATCAACTGCCAGCTTGCGCCACCGTTGCGGGTGCGCAGAATCACGGCATCATGACCGACTGCCCATCCGGTTTGCGGGTCGTGCATGTGTACTGCGGTAAGCAGGGTACGGACGGGTACCTGCGCCAATTGCCAGGTGACTCCGTCATCCGTTGAGGTCAGGATGTGCCCGCGTTCACCGACTACCACCAGGCGCGAACCGGCCACAGCGCCGTCCAGCAGCAGTGAACGGCTTGCCGGAGGCGAGGACGAAATTGCCGGTTCAGCCGCGTTGCTGTGCGCTGCCGATACTTGCGCCGCCAGACACAGGATCAATATCAGTATGGCTGTATTGTGAACCGGGGGGCATAATGTCATGTGGGAAAGTCAAGGATGCCAATCAGCGCAGGCCTTCACGGCGCAGGGCTCCCGGAGTGAAATCCCGGCTGGTGACATCCACATCCCAGGTGCACATGTCATATTCATTGTTCAGACCAAGCGCCAGATAGCGCCCGGCCTGCAGGTCGGTGTGTACTTCCAGAGTCAGCCAGGTCATTGGTTTCTGGTAATAATTGATGACATGGCCTTCCGACACTCTCCATATCTGGTCCCGGTTGTCGTATATATCAGCCAGCAGAATATGCCAGGAATCTTCATCTACATACATGGTGCGGCGCTTGTAGATATGCGTTGCGTCCTCCTTCAGGGTTGCTTCGACCACCCATACCCGATGCAGTTCGTAACGCAGATTCTGCGGATTGAGGTGCAGTGGATGGAGGATATCGGAGAAAGACAGTTTATCGCTGTGCAGCCTGTAGGCGTTGTAAGGCACATATATTTCGCGTTTGCCAAGCAGTTTCCAGTCATATCGGTCCACCGCCCCATTGAAAATGTCGTACTGGTCGGAGGTGCGTAACCCGTCGCTGGTGGTGCCCGGATTATCGTAAGCGACATTCGGAGCCCGCCTTACCCGGCGCTGACCGGGATTGTAAGTCCAGGCCCGGCGCGGCTCACGCAACTGGTTCAGGGTTTCGTGCACCAGCAGCAGGTCACCGGCCAATCGGGCCGGGGCCAGTACCTTCTGTTTGAACAGAAACATGGTGTTGTCCAGCTGTTCCGGCGTCATGCCGGGCAGCGCGTAACGCAGTTCGAACTCCAGCCCGTACTTCACCATGGTATAGTCGCCTCTACGGGTTACTGCCGCTTGCCCCGTGATACATTCAAGAGTTTCACCGCGGTAACGCAGCAGATGGTTCCAGATCACCTCTTCCCCGTTTTCAGGAATCGGGAACGGGATGCCGATTACCGCGCCTTCCACCCCATTGCCATCGTCCACCAGTCTGGCCGTTGCGGCAATACGCCGGGTAGCGTCATAGATACGTTGTGGCGCCGCCGCGCTGCGCCGGGTCGGGTAGACTGGGAGATAAAATGTCGGCCAGATTTCCAGCATGCGCGCAAGTCCCACGGAGAGCCGGTCGCGGTACTGCTCCAGGTTATCCGCATTGATCACGAATAATGGTTTGTCTTTTGCGTACGGGTCGCGATGGTGTTCGCCGCGGACATAGCCGGGCGGCGGGGCGGTCAGACCGCCGGTCCAGTCCGGGATCGTGCCGGCGGCATTGCCAGCGCGTTCCGCTCCGAGAGGGGTCAGATCCTTGCCGAGACGGCTAATCTGTTCAGCGCTTGCCGCGGCGTGCGCCGGAGCAGACACTATAAAACCGGTAACGAGTGCAACCCGCAGGAGGCGCGTTATCTTTTCCGGGGCCATCAGAAAGAGTATTTGATCGAGGTGGTGATAAAGTCGCGGTCGCTCAACAAGTTAGTGTCGCCGGTCTCCATAGTATAATTGATGTCTCCTTGCCAGCGCGCCAGATAGCTCACACCCAGCCCCAGCGTGAGCGCCTTGCGCCCGTCCAGAAAAGCTCCGCCAGGGGTCGGGCTGCTGCCATTTACGTCATGCCGCCATTGCAGGTAAGGGGAGAGGCGGGCAGCGCCGACGGCGTTGTTGTAGTAAAGAATCACAGCCGCGCGATATCCGAAAGAGGTGGCATCGGCGAGTTCTCCGTCAATGCCGTGGCTGTCCAGCGGCTGTACATTCTGGTCCGGCATATCGTGTACGTGCATTACTGCCGCTTCTGCGATGACTGCTGCGGTATCCGCTCCCATGGTAGCTCCGAACAGCCTGGTTGCGGTAGCCTGAAACTGGCTTACATCGCGTTTGAGGTAGCCCTGGACGGGTTTGTCGAGTCGGCTTTTCAAGGCGGCGAGTCGGGCCTGTAACTGACCGGCGGCAGCGGCATCACCGCGCGCAACCGCGTTCGCGATCAGAGGTTGCAGCCGCAAGGTTTCGGTAATGGGTTGCAGTCCCTCCTCAAGCAGGCTCTGCTCGGTTCTTTGCAACGGCGTATCGGAGTGGAACGTGTATTCTCCCTGAAACGCCCAGCCCGAGTTCCTGTGCACCGTGTTGAAACTGATCCCCATGGTGCGGATATCTTCTGGATATTCGGCGTAGTAGCGCGCCGCTTTGGCGTAGCGGTCAATGGCAATGAGGCTGGCGGTTCCGGCAGTGCGAGCGGCGACTTCAGCGGCTACCTGTCTGGCGACTCCGGCGTCAAAACGCTGTCTCTGCGCGGTGTCCAGTCCCGCGAGAAATTGCCCCAGTTGCGCATCCGAACAAGGCGTCCGGAGGTTGAGAGATTGTGTGCAAGCCCGACCGGGCGCCGCCTGGGATACAGTCTTTTCAAGAGCCATTGCGACCGGACCTGCAGGGTTGGCGACTGCGGCCGCAGCGGCAAGCGCGGCGTCATATCCCGTTTTCCCGGGGAGCGCCGAGACCAGCGGCAGGCGGCTGTGATGATTGATGAAATAGAATCCGAACTCCGTATCGTTCAGCGCCTCTGAGAAGTACCGGACTGCAAGTCCCCATTGACCTGAATCATCCGGTTCCCGATCCGGGCCGCGGGATATACCCAGAAACTTCGGATCATGCGTTTTCTGGAGTGGCAGGCCTTGCGCGGCGAGGGCGGTATTGATGATCGGAGTAAGCGCCCCGAATCCGCCGCCCTTGTCCGTTGTCGCGCCATCCAGAGCCCCTCCGGAGAGGAAGGCTGTATTGCCTCCGGCGCCGAAGTAATCATTGGCAGAGAAATAGGTGCCGGCCGCATCTGCTTCCGTTTTCTCCCAGCGCAGCTGATAAAAACCCTCGACTGTCAGTTGGTCGGTTGGCGCTATGGATGTCGAGAGCATTGGCACGGGCACCAGACCTTCCCGCAATTCCGCGCCCGGCGTGCGGAATTTGGTCACATCAAACGGGTTAATGACGTTTACACCGCCCGGGATAAAGGTACTTTCGCCCCAGTTCAGCACGTGCTTGCCGAGGCGTACATCCACCGGTGTTCCGCTTACATCGAATGTGTTGGTGACATACAGATCCAATAGCTCAAGGTCGTCGCCCGCTACCTCTTTCGCCTCTTCGGATAAAGAGATATGGTTGCGTGTTCCATTGCGGTTCTCGAAGTCCAGGAAGCCGGTGAAGCGCGTGAACAGGCTGATATTCTCGTGATTGACCTCCAGCTCACTGGTGAATTTCGAGGTGTTACTGACCAGACCGCGGCTGTAGTTGCGCGTGCCGTCGTCGGTATTGATAGTAGTCAAGCCATAATCCGGCCTGGCAACGCGAAGGGTAAGGCCGTGAGAGATGGTCGTATCAAAACTGCCGCTCCATTCTCCGTTACCAATCCCGATTGCCTGTGCCGGAGGTGACGCGGACAATGCCAGCCCAGCTATGAATACAGCAGCCAGCAAACCATGAACCGGAACGGTGACTGAGTGGGTGGGGCGTTCGGGCGTCAGATAGTTCATGAGTTCCTCCAGTTGTGCGGTATCGGAAAATTTCCTCAACATTACTATAACATACATGAACTTTCAAGAATTTTTCAAGGATTTTTCGGGCGCCATGCCGGTATAGGAGGATCAGCCTTGGGCATCCTCCTGTATGAGCCGCTGGCTGATTCCCGCGGTGTTGAATCCCGCGTCCACATAGGTGATTTCTCCGGTGATGCCCGAGGCCAGATGCGAGCACAGGAAGGCGGCCGCATTGCCAACTTCCTCAATCGTTACGGCACGACCGAGAGGGGCTACTTTCTCGAAGTGTTCAAGCATTTTTTTGAAATTTCCGATCCCGGACGCCGCGAGGGTGCGGATGGGTCCGGCCGAGATTCCGTTTACGCGGATGCCTTCCCTGCCCAGCGACTGGGCCATATAGCGCACATTGGCTTCCAGGCTGGCTTTGGCAAGCCCCATGACGTTGTAGTTCGGCATGGAACGAAGCGAGCCGATATACGTTAATGTCAGCATAGCTCCGTTTCTGTCTTTCATGAGCGGCAACGCTGCCCGGGCCATCGCGGCAAAACTGTAGGAGCTGATTTCATGGGATATCCTGAACCCTTCACGAGTCACCGCATCCAGGTAAAGACCTTCCAGTTCTTCGCGGGGGGCAAACGCGATGGAATGAACCAGTATATCCAGTCCATCCCAGGCCTTGTCCAGCGCCGTGAACAGTTCTTCGATTTGACGGTCACTGCCAACATCGCAGGGCAAGACGATTTCCGCGCCAAGCTGCGTGGCCAGTTTTTCCACCCTTGGTTGCATTTTCACGTTCGGATAGGTGAATGCCAGCGCGGCTCCCTCGCGGTGCATGGCCTGTGCGATTCCCCAGGCAATGGAGCGATTGCTGGCGACTCCGGCGATCAGCGCCCGTTTTCCAGACAGGAAACCCATTCTGCTACCTCCTTATGTCAAGCTGGCTGGTCGAATTGGTGAACAAACCGGTTTTAACAATATCCCGACTACTATACTCCGCCTGTGCGATGGAATCCCTGCACAGTCGGTTTGCGCCCACAGCTCAAGACTTGCCCCGACGCTTCAACCCCGAGCCATCCAGAATAATCAGGAGTGGCGGCAGAAAGAAGAAATCTGCCAAAAGGGCACAGATAACCGTTGCGCTTGCCAATAGCCCAAGAGCCTGATTGCTGGTTATTCCCGAGGCGCCAAACACCAGAAATCCCAGTGCAAATACAGCGGTAGTCGCCAGAAGGGCCTTGCCGACCGCGCCGAAGGCAGACTGGACAGACTCGGACGGGAGCAAGCCATTACTGCGCGCCCGCAAATACTTGGTCATGAAGTGGATCGTATCGTCCACGATGATGCCAAACGCGATTGCGGTAACGACCGAGGCGGAGACCCCGACCTGACCGACCACGTATCCCCATAAACCCATGGCCATGGCAGCAGGAACGAAATTCGGTATCAGGCTGATCAGACCGAATCGCAGGCTTCTGAATATAAAGACCAGCAGTAACGATACAATACCCATTGCCATGATCGTGCCGATCAGCATGTTCACGATGTTCCTTTTGATGGAGTAAGACCCGACAATAGTAACCCCGGTAGCCCCGGTCTCCAGTCGGGGGGCATTTTCACGAAGCCAGGCCCGGGCGCGATGATCAAGGTCAATCTTCTCGTTGGTGGTCAGGCTTTTCAGCGCTGCTGTCAGGCGCATGGCTGAGCGCTCGATATTCATGACATTGTTCAGGTCCAGACCTACTGGCAGCGAGAACTCGTACAGGAGAAGATACTGGGCAACCAGATCGGAATGTTGCGGGATCCTGTAGAAATCCGGGTCGTCGCCATTCAGGTTCTTGTTCAGGCGCTTCATGATATTGACTATACTGAAGACGTGAGTCACCTCAGGCTGCGACCTGAGCCAACTGGAGAAATCATCAACCTGTGCGAGAAATTCGACATCGGTGACGCCACCCTCACGCCCGGAATCGAGCGAATATTCGAATGGCTCCAGCCCGGAAAAATTTTCGCTGACAAAATCTGTCGCCTGCCGGAATTCGTATTGCTCACCGAGAAGTTCAAGATGATTGTCGTCCAGCTCCAAGCGTGGGATGCCGGCTATCAGAATCGCTATGATAACGGCGAATGTGCAGAGTACAGCGACATGACGGGAAACGATAAAGCGCCCGAATCTGTCAAAAAAACGATCGAATATATCGGTCTTTCCGGCGCTTTCGGGGCGAATGCGCACAGGCATCAGGGACAGGGTTGCAGGCAACAGTGTAACCGAAAAGACGAAGGCAATCAGCGCGCCGAACGCCACGATATTGCCCATCACCCGAAACGGCGGCATTTCGGAAAAATTCAGGCTGAGAAAACCGATTGCGGTGGTGAGGGAAGTCAGGAAAACAGGCCAGACATTGGTCCTGACAGAGTCCATGGCCGCTTGTTTGCGGTCCATGCCGCGGCGCAGGCCCGCCAGCATGGTTCCAATGATATGCACACAATGCGCGACTGCGATTGCCATCATGACGAACAGCGCCGCTCCGCTCTCGCCATACAGTTTCATCCCGGTCCACCCGGCAAAACCCAGTGAAGGCAGGATAACCGAGACTATGATCACGAAAATGGCGATCGTTCCCCATAGCGATCGCAGCATAACAAACGCGACCAGCAGCATAATCCCGAGCGCGGCAGGGGCAAGAACGCCCATATCCTCGTCCAGGGCATCGCGAACGGAGCGATTGAGGAAAAGCTCCCCGGTCAGGTGATATTCATGGCTTGAGTATTTCGCCTGGGCGGCAGCTGCCGTGGCGCGCAGGGAATCAACGGCTTCGACTTTTGCCAGTTGTCGATTTTCGGGAAGCGCAAAACTGACATGAAACCCGGCAACACGACCATCACGGGAAACCAGACGCCCGGCCACCTCTTCGCTGCCGAGCGCAATTTCCCGGATATGTTCAATATCGCTATCCGGCAGGGAAGCCGCTTCATCAACCAGGGGATCGACAATCAGTTCGTCACCAATACCGCGGCTGTGTGAGTAGTTAGCCAGCGAATCGACACGAGTAACGTAAGGTGTTCGCCACAGCTGTTCGGTCAACTCTTCTACGGCAACGAGCGCTTCCCGTGTGAAAATATCCCCGCTGCGCGGAGCCAGGGCAATCAACGCAGTGTCGGAAATGGCGTAAGTGTCCTCAAACTCATCCAGCTCGACAAGATGCGGATCATCTTCGCTGAAATGATTACGAAAATCGACATCGACTGCAACGAGACGCCAGAGGCCGGCGGCAAGTATCATGATGGCCAGCAAAGAGAGCAGAATAGTCACCCGCGGGCGGTCCATGATGCGCGCTATCCAGGGATGCGGATTCATCTTGGGTGTCCTGTCGGGAAATTCTCGTGGTGGATGTGTTTTACGGCTTTTGAGTCTAATAATACTATAGTTGCATAAATCCGGGACAATAATTTACTCCTGACCCTCGCCACATCTGCCTGTTAAAACAAAGTTGTAATGTCCCCTTTTCTGCAAAGTAGAGATGTCCCCTTTTTTGATTGGGAGGGGCAGTTATGTTGGGCACGGGGGTGTTGTTGAGCATGCGGGAGTCGGGTCGTATTGGAGTGATTGAGGAAGTGGTGGAGAAGCGGTTGAAGCAGCGTGAGGCGGCGTTGCGACTCGTACGGGCGCTGCGCACGCTGGACATTGAGTCGATTCACGCCAACAGCCCCCAGGCGAAGGGACGGGTAGAGCGCGCCAACCGCACGCTGCAAGACCGCTTGGTGAAAGAGATGCGACTGCGTGGCATCGGTAGCCTGGAAGCGGGCAATGCCTGCCTGCCCGCGTTTATGGCGGATTACAACCGGCGTTTTGCTGTGGCGCCACGCAACCCTAACGGATGCGCGCCGGGCGGTGTGGCACAACGACCGGGAATTGGATTTGATTCTGTGCGAGCAGCACGTCCGCAAGGTGACCCGACACCTGGCGGTCCACTTCAACGGGAACACGTACCAGATCATGGGTCAAGGAAAGGGCTACCGGCTACGCGGTACAACGGTGACCGTGTGCAAGGACTATGATGGCCGGGTGACCGTGTTACAGGGCGGTCGCGAGTTGTCGGTCCGGCTGCTTGTCGAGGGAGAGGCTCCCCTTGCGGTCGAGGAGGGCAAGAGCGTCCGGTTCAGGGTGGATCAGGCGAAAGCGCGACAGCAGTCTCGGCCAGTTTGGAAGCCGCCACCGGACCACCCTTGGCGGCGTGCATTCAAGACCCGTGGACATGCAGTCGTCCGATAACGGGGGTCTTGCACTTCGGTCGCTTCGCTCCCTCCGTGCAAGACCAAAAGGGGACATTTCTACTTTGGTTTGACACAGAAAAAATTGTACTTGCCTGTTCTATCGTGTATTGCTAGACTGTCGAGCGGCTCGCTATGGGTTGGCTTCCGGGTTACGCGCAGCGAAAGCGTTTCGGGATTTGGACATTATCGGGCAATTTCCCGATTGACAGGATCAATTCGCGGGTTATTTATAATGCCCGGAGTCTTTTACCGAAAAATCTTCTATATTCTTCCAGTGAGATGACTGACATGATGAATCTGCCCCCCCCCCCCCCCCGAATTTTCATAATATTCGCAATATTCATGCGTTAACGTTTCCATCTTTCATTCCCGTCCGCGCCGCTTCGATTGCGGTTTTTTTGTGCCTGCTTTTTGTCACGCCGGTATCTTATGCGGCAGAACCGACCTGTGATGAAGTTTCAGATGTAAAGGATGTCTGTACCGGAGCAGGTACGCACATCGATGCCTCGGATGATGGAGAATTGCCAACCGATTATTTGTTCGAAAACCGCGCGACCTTGACGCAGAATGGAAACGATAAAGGCGGCATCAATCTATGGTCTACAGACCCGAGCGCCGGAAAAAGGCTTAGATTGCTTAATTTCGGTTCGGTCACCACTGACGGCAATAGAACCGACGGAGTCAAAGCGTGGGCGGAGCATGTCAATGTGGAAGCGCATAATGAAGCCGGAGGCGTCATCCGCGCAACCGGTGACTCGGCCGGAGGGCTTATGGTCGGGTCGTCTAATGACGAGAGCGACAGCGACGGTGATGCCCTGGCAGTCAACCGGGGGACTGTCTCAACCGCCGGTGACGCCGTTTTAGTGAGCGGGTCGTCTCTGCGAACTGCCGTTGGGGTCGGTTCCTGGACAGACAGAGGGGACGCGCAGACCCTGAACTACGGCACGGTAACCACTTCCGGCACGGGAGCGCGAGGATTGTTTTCATGGGCGGAATCGACCGGATCGACACAAATCAGGAACTATGGAACGGTGACGACGAGTGGAGGGCGCGCCAGCATCGGCGGCCGGACACGGTCGGCAGACGGCGTGGTCGCGGGCACTGCCGAGAGCGGTAATGCGCTGGTAGTCAATGAGCGCACGGGCACGGTCACTACCTCTGGCGCGGGAGCGCGAGGTCTGGTTGCAATCACAGAAACGACCGGGTCGGCAGAAGTCAGGAACCATGGAACGGTGACGACGACTGGAGCGCTTGCGACGACTGGATCGCTTGAGGCTACTGAAGAGAATCCAAGATCGGCTTATGGTATGACTGCAAGTTCCGCCGGGAGCGGCAATGCGCTGGCGGTCAATGAGCGCACGGGCACCGTCGCCACGCGAGGCGCCGATGCGGATGCAGTATTCGCATGGTCAGCGCAAGGGAACGCCGAGGCGGTCAATCGGGGGACGGTCACCACGCAAGGCAGCGGAGCGCCCGGTGCAAGGGTAGCGGGTGTGGCGGCAATGGCGGAACAGGGCAATGCGCGCATCATCCTGGACGGTGGAACGATAAACGTCGCGGGCAGTAACAATATTGGCCTGTACGCGAGTACGCCCGACAATGGGACGAACACGATCACCGTGGACATCAGCGGGGGGGCGCTGGTGACCGCCGAGACGGCAGCGAGATTCGTGGGCGGCAGAGCCACCGTCAAAGCGATGGGCGCGGAGACCCGCAGGAACATCCTGCGTGGCGCGGTACATTTCGGCAACCGCAACGATCGCTTGCGCTTGCGCTACAGTGAGATTCATGGCGACATCAACTTCGGACGCGGACGGGATCGTTTGACGCTCAATGCTGGCGCTGTAATCCGTGGAGACATTGATTTCGGTGAGGACAGCGGGGGCTATATCACCCTGACTCCGGAGCAGTCGGCGTTGCTGCCGGCGGGCTGTGCAGTGGACCTTGACGCTCCGTCCCGCGGTGATGTATTGTGCATCACGGTGAGCGAGAGGAATGCTCCGACTGTACATATTCATGGTGAAGTGCGCAATGCCAACCGTTTCTGCAAGGGGGGCAAGGGGGCTGCCTTTTTGCACCAGGGGATCAGCTTCAAGGGCAGTCAGGCCTCGATTGAAGATGGTTTGTTGATCCTGGGCGACCACATGAATCTGGGAGCAAGCGGCACGCTGACGGTCAAGGACCGCGCCGCGCTGCGCTTTCGCATCGGGGAAAACGACCAGGATTATGGCCGGGTGACCGCGGGGACGGTCACATTCGAGGATGATGACAGTGATACGGATACAACCGCGACGCCGAATCTCCAGGTCTCGAAAAAGAGCGGCGCGAGTGTCAGTGAAACGAGCCTGACCGGGCTTGAGTTCATCAATGCCGGAAGCATTCTGGGCAAACCGCAGGGCGGCTCTGCCGCGCCGTTGAGCGGTTCCCTGTCGATCACCAATGCGCAAGGCGGTGTGGTCGGCACATCGACTGTTAGTGATGCCGGTGGCTCGCGTAAAAAGCTGTCATTCACCAATGTCGAAGATGTGAACCGAATCCTGGTGACACAGAACGACCCTGACCCGGGTACACGTACACCCGTTGCTCCCGATCCTGGCGACAGTGGCAACGACGGAACAAATACGCCTGACGACCCTGGTGGCGGTGGGGGTAGTAGCGGCGGTGGCAGCGGGGGTGGCGGCATTGCTGCCCTGGGTAGCGTTGCCCTGATCCTGGCCATGATCAACCGCTCCCCGGAGGCGGACGACCCCATGTCGGAAGATGAAGAAACCGCGACCGAACTGAGCGTTACAGCGGTCGATTCAAAACAGTACGATCGTGTCCGGCAAGGTGGAATGGAGTTCTGGACCCGGTCTTTTCAGGATGACCTGCCCACAGCGCGCGCCACAGGCGTCCGAGCCAATGCAACCGGCTGGTCGCTCGGCATCAACACTCGACCGAACAAGGGTTTCCAGGCGGGCATCTCGGCTACACCGGAGGTATCCATAACGGCGCTGGGCAAGGCGCCCGACAGTCGGCAGAACGCCCTGTTCAGCGGTAGCGGTCATGCCATTCACGGTGGCTACAGAGGGGGCGTTTTCTTCGCTCGGGCGACGAGGACAGAAGGTTCCTATGACGCCTACAACTCCCTCAGTGACCCGCTGTCGGGCGGTACGGTTGCCGGTCTTGTGAAGGTGCGGAACAGGCAATCTGCACTGACCATGGGACTGGTGCAGGATATCCACCGTATGCGTGTGAAACCGAAGGTCATGTGGTTTAGCGGGCAACTGGACGGCAGTCAATATCAGGCTGCCAATTCCCTGATGCGAGCGGCGGCGCCGGCTACGACACACTCGTATCGTGGCTGGGGCGGTGGACTGAGTGTCGCCTCCCGCGGCTGGTTGCCGACCGGCAGCGACTGGCGTTGGCGGCCGCAGATGCAGTGGACGGCGCACCGCCTGTACACGACAGACTTTGTTAGCGAAGGTCAACTGCGCTATGCGGACCGTGCCGGCATCACGAGTTTCACCATGCCGGCCAAGGCAGCGGACATGCCTCGTTCGGTTATTGGCATGACTGCGACTGTGGATGCGGCAAGGTCCAGGGCGCCTGACAGCTGGAGGGTCAAGATGGGCTTCGGCGGCGCGGTTGTCGACGATGAATCCTGGTATGCGGTCGTGTTCGGAGCGCAAAAACGGTTCTGATTGAAATACACCGAAGAACGGGGATTCCGCTCCATGCAGAGCGGAATCCCCGCTTCATTGAGGAGGCATTGCGTTCGCAAAGGTCCGGGTGCGGGAGGGTCAGCGCTGACCCGATACAGTTGACGCGGCGTCCCGTGGCTACAGCAGTTTGATCAGGGCAACGACCAGACCACCCTGTGCAATCAGACCACCGAACATCCATTTCATCAGATCGAATTTCGCCTGCTCAATGCCGGCCCTGGTTTCCTGCCTCAGGGTTTCAATGTTAGCCTTGAGCGTTTCAATGTTGGCCTTGGTCTCCTGCCTCAGGGTTTCGGTATCGGCCCGGATATTTTCAATATCTGTCCGCGTGGCCAGATTGGTATTGAGCAGAGTCACCTGCTCATCGGCAAGGGTCTCGGCCTGCAATTCGGTGAAACCGCAGGCGGTCAGACGCTTGATGAAGCGGTGGGTATCGAATGCAATGGCTTCGTTCATCAGACAATCATAAAGTATCAGGCAATGGATAACAAGTGTATGGCCAAGTCATGTTAGTCAATTTGGTAATGTCCTCCGACCACAGGCTCCCTGAAAAAAGACATTTCCAAATCGGGCTGACACCCGATCCTGTATATCTGCTCGTTCTGTTATTGCAAGCCTGTACACTGTTTCATATCTTTTGCATGTTCCTGGCGCAGCGCAAGCAGAAAAAATTGTACTGTTAAAACAAAGTTGTAATGTCCCCTTTGAGCAAAGATGACGCGACCTCACGGCTGCTGGCGGCGGGATTCTGGAAGGGCTACCGGCTACGCGGTACAACGGTGACCGTGTGCAAGGACTATGATGGCCGGGTGACCGTGTTACAGGGCGATCGCGAGTTGTCGGTCCGGCTGCTTGTCGAGGGAGAGGCTCCCCTTGCGGTTGAGGAGGACAAGAGCGTCCGGTTCAGGGTGGATCAGGCGAAAGCGCGACAGCAGTCTCGGCCAGTTTGGAAGCCGCCACCGGACCACCCTTGGCGGCGTGCATTCAAGACCGGTGGACATGCAGTCGTCCGATAACGGAGGTCTTGCACTTCGGTCGCTTCGCTCCCTCCGTGCAAGACCAAAAGGGGACATTTCTACTTTGGTTTGACACTCGCCACATCTGCCTTGTAACTGTATTTTGCCAGTGATAGCATTATAGCCTCATTGTCCAGCGCCCCTTCTTCCATATCCGAAAGGCGCTTGCATTCGGTCGATAGCTGAAAATGATCAGGGATTCTTCGGTTTACGGGTTTACATTACCCGATGATCTCATACTGTTGCTTCTCAACGAGCAAACAGGTTATTTTTACCAAGTGTCCGGCTGGGAACTGAACTGCGCCGTAATCGGCGCGGCGCTTGCCGAGCTTTCCCTTCTCAAGCGTATCGACACGGATATGGACTCGCTGTTCCTGTTGGATAAAACTGAAACGGGCGACCCGGTCCTTGACACCCTCCTGGAGAAAATCGCGGACGAACCGGTGCAGCGAAACGCCCAGTTCTGGATAGAACGGTTTGCCCCCGATGCGGAAGGCATTATCGATTCCATCCTGGAGCGCCTGGTAAAGATAAAGGTATTGCAGCGTCACGACGGAGATTTCTGGACGATGGCTCCCGCCAGGTTTGACGGGGAGCGAAGCAACGGTTCTCCAGAATACACAGCAGGCGACGTCATCAGGGCGCGAATTAACCGGTATATTTTTTCCGATCTGATTCCCGATACGAGAGACATCATTATTTTTTGCCTTGCCGACACATGCGATGTACTGCGCCTCATATTCGAGCTGGATGATGAAGCGGAAAAGCGTATTGAACTCATCTGCAAGATGGACCTGATCGGCCATTCCATAGCGGCTGCCGTCAGGCAGAACATTGCAAGCCCGTTGTTTCGGCGCACCGCCTTCACGCGGAAGATCCCGGTTGTCTCTCTTCGCAAGGTAGCGCTCAACCCGCATACCCGAAATGGCAACATCCCCGCGCTCTTTGCCGGGCTTGCGCAAGAGTACGGTCCCGTGTTCCGGATTTGTCCGCCATTTCAGGAACCCATGATCTTCCTCGTGGGAGCCAATGTCAATCGCTGGGTCCACCGAAACGGGCGGATGTATCTGAGATCCAGAGACTATTTCACGGATATCGAGAAGGTATACGGCGCTTCCGGGCTCATACCCTCTCTGGATGGCGCCGATCATTTTCGCCTGCGCAAGACCATGCAGCCGGGCTATTCCCGCAAGAGACTTGCGGAGCAACTGGATTCTCTGTATGCGCGGATTCGTTCGTTCATGGCGGATTGGAAAGCAGGCTCCTCTCATCAGGCGGTCAGAATGTGCAGGCTGATGATTAACGCGCAAGTATCTCCCATGATCATCGGCATCGAATCACAGGATGTTGTCGAGGATCTGATTAAATTCAAGGAACGGGCGCTCACCACTCACGTTGCAAGGCTCCTGCCGAAGTTCCTGCTCCGCACTCCGGGCATGAAACGCTCCTCCAGAGCCGTCGATATTGTGTCGCAGCGAGTGCGCAACACGCACACGCCTGCCCAGCGCGCCGGGTGTCCGCGCAACCTTGCGGACGACCTGCTTAACCTGCATGCCTGCGACCCGCAATTCCTGCCCGAGTCGAACTTGGGCTTCTCTCTTTCGGCGCCCATGCTGGCCAGCATGTATCTGGGCGATGCCCTGGCTTTCGCACTCTACTCAATGGCTTCGCAGCCCGCTCTGTACGAGCGGATTCGGGGCGAGGCGGATGCCCTGTTTGATGGAGGAGGAGATCCGGTTCACGAAGATTTCAACGAGTCGTCTACCGATGTCACGCAACGCTTTATCATGGAGTGTATGCGCATGTACCCGATCGTACCCATGTCCATTCGCAACGTCATGAATCCATGCGTGGTGGAGAATCACGAACTTCCCGTGGGCGGGCGTGTCTTTATTGCCCAGACTTCCGCTCACTACATGAGCGAGGTTTTTCCGAATCCTGAACTATTCGACATCGATCGCTATCTGCCTCCCCGAAATGAGCATCGCAGCCCCGGGTACGCTCCGTACGGACTGGGCACCCACAGGTGCCTCGGCTTTCAGGTGATAGAGTTTCAACTGATCGTCAACCTGCTCATGGTCGCGCACTACTTTACACTGAAGGTCTCACCGGAGGATTTCAGGCTCCGTTTCAACCCGTTTCCGTCAATGTCCCCCAGCAAGAAATTGCAGTTTCTTATTGCCGGGCAAAGGCGCGATTTGCCTGCGTGACAGAACGAAGCGGAGGCTACTGCGCCATTGTGACCGGGCTCCGTGTAAATTGACGTTGCCGGCAGCCTACCGCTTGACCGGATCCGTGGTCCCATAGAAGTTTCCGATGAAACGGCCCTGGCCGCCGCATGCGGTGAGTATCAAATGCCAACGGCAAGAGGCCGGATCATTGGCAACCCCCTACCGTATCCGTTTCAGCGCCGTGCGCGTAAAGTCCCTGGCCTCAAGATCCGTCCCGAACTCGTAATCCGACCAGAGTAGTGAAGCGCTCTTTCCGGTGAGATGGTTGGTCATCATGACTTCGTTGCCACGCCACAGGTGACCGAGGTACTTTTGGTAGCCGCCTATGACCATTGTCTTCAAATGCTTGCCCCGGTGATCATGGAAATGTACCTGCATGGTGCGCAGCTCTTCCCGGTCATACCAGATTAGTTGGCGGGAGTAACCGGAATCCGTGCTTTTGGGAATGCGTTCCACAACGAAGCATTCAAGGTCGCCGCAGGGCTCGTCACGCAAGTAGCGGTGGGTGTATTTCTCAACCTCGACACTGCTCAAATCTTCATAAGAGAATTCACTGCCCATGAACGAGCCGGACTGTTTTGAGGAGATGATCCCCTTGACCCGTTTCAGCGCCGGGAGCCAGAGCCATTGCTGGTCCGGCTCTTCCTTGTGCGCATGGATGAGGAAGGCTGTGCCCTTGACATCACGCGGGCGGTCAAATACGAACAGGGTGCGATCGCCGTCGTTGTCCATTTCAAGGACTTTGAGGCGGATTTGGCGAGTCGTTTCCCGCCCTTGCCGGTTGCGCAGCGTCATGGTCAGCTTTGCGGTGAAATTACCGAAATTCTTCTGCCGTTCGCGCGCTTCAGCAGCAATCCTCGCTCCGACTTCATCTGCGCTGCCAGCCAGCAGGCCGGATGTGTCGGCCGCACAGGAACACACGGCAACAAAGAATCCGGCCGCTGTCAGTATTGCGCGTGAAATCATGTTGCCCCTCGCTTCAAGGCCCCGTTATTCGCCATCAATCCGCCCATTGAATCCGTATCGTAACACAAACAGCCGGTTTGCCGCATATGAACCATGTTCAGAAATTATAGGCCAGCTTGACCCGGATATAGCTGTCGCGCCGTATGGGATACAGCGCATCGGTTACATCCGTCTTGAGATATTTTACAGATTCGATATGCAGCAGCCAATCATCCAGAAGGCGGCGTTTGACTTCGCCCCCGATGAGATGGCTGTCGTTATGGAGTGAACTCAAACTACTGAAAACAAATTCAGTAGTCTGTACATCGTTCAATCCCAGGCGCAGAGCAAGGAACAGGTCGTTTTCGAACGCATGGGGCGCCCAGCGGCCGCGTTCGTCATAAGCCCATTCGACAAACAGGCCAAGGTCAGCGTTGCTGCCCCATACAGAGTGGAATGTATATTCGCCGCCTGCCACCAGGGCCGCGAAATCTTTTTCCTCGATTCGCAGATTCATGAATTCATCCAGACGGCTGTATTGCGCACCGGTACGGTAAATGGCCTCCAGCTTGAGAAGCAAGGAGCCGGTGGTCATTTGAGCATCCAGCCCATATTGACGAATTTGTTCATAATATGGAGCCAGCATGAATTCGTCCGGAACCAGTATGAATTTCGGGCCAGCTTGTACAGGCACAAGAAGGGGGTCGCGGCTTGTGCCGTCGAACACGCTGAGTCCCACATCCACCGTACCGAAACTGCCGCTGTAGCGGCCGGCGAGATCGATATGCCATTCTTTTGCCGGTGATTCGTATGAGACCAGATTCCGGCTTGTCACCAGCCCCGCTCGCTGACGGCCGTGCCGGCCCGGCCAAGTGCGCTCGCGATGCCCCGTGACGCCGAACAGTTCAAAGGCGCCCCATTCACCCGAGCGGGTGAAATGAAGCATTGGCTGCCCCAGTTTGGCTCTTTCATTGGGGTGTTCCACCAAGTCTGTCTGGTTGATAATATCAACGAGCGGCCGTGATTCCACAACACCCCAGAATACTTGATCGACGCCTGCGCGCAATTCCCATTCGTCGTTGCCGATATAACCATAGGTCAGGTAATAGGCCTCACGCAAATCGACATGGGTACGCTCCGGGTCTGCGGCGTCATATCGTAAAAAGGGGGTCAACGTAATGCTTCTGCCCTCTTCGTCCGCCATGTAGAGGGTTGTTTCCAGGGCAATGCCACTTGCATACGAGCGCTGGCCCGGGTAGGCAGCCTGGTCAGGATAGCGCCACATATCCGCAGAAAGGCGTCCGGAAATCTCCATTGGACCAAATGAATCAAACAACCCGCTGTCCGCGAATGCTCCGGTTACCGGAAGCGAGGCCGACATTCCCGGCATGAACAACACAATAACGTGGAGATATGGTGACAGAGCGTTCCTGACACCCTTGCTCCTTCTGTGAGAGAGGGAACAGAAGCAGGAAGCAAGATATCTGATCATTCGGACTGACAGTATGAATCCTGTCTGGAAGTTGTTTTGGTACAATGCCGGATTGTAGAACACTCGAACCCCTGCAATAAACCGGTTGATGGAATAGCCGCGTAACGGGGCGTACCCGCGGTTCGGATACACACAAGGCCAGGAGCAACAGATGCCATGAGCAAAACGAGCAACAGTCCAAAGTCAAAGAAGATTGCCATTATCGGCGCGGGAATTTCCGGCCTGGGGGTAGCCTGGGCATTAAGCCGGCATCCTGACCGTTTCGATTTTCGGATATTCGAGGCGAATGCCGAGATTGGCGGCAATGCGGTTACGGTCGATATGCCGCAGGAAGACGGCTCGGCTGTTCCTTTCGATATTTCCGTCACCGCCTGTATCCCTTCAGTATACCATCACATCCTCCTTTTCCTTAAACAGCATGGAATCAATCTGGTCGATACCCGATTCAGCTACAGCGTGAAGTATCGCGGTGAGCTATACGCGCATGATTTCGACTCTGCCATCAAAAGGGAACTGCAACCGGAAATAGAAAAATTCCGCAGGCTCCTCGGGCGCCTGAAATGGTTTGGCCAGCTCAACCGATCCAGTTCCCGGTTGCTGAATGCTCTTAACCCGTTCAACTATGTCAGTATGGGTTTCGTGCTCAACCTCGGTCGCTTCTCCGGCGATTTCAGGTACAAGATACTGAAGCCCATGTTCGTCAACTTCCTCATGGCTACGAATGTATTCGACATGCCGGCGTCCCTGTTTGCCCGCTATCTGGAGTTTTTTGATATCGAGTCGGCAACCCCGATGCAGACCTGGGAGCAAGGCGCGCGAAGGGTCTACGCGGCCATGTCCGCCGGATTCAGGGAAAAGATCTATCTCAACCGGCCCGTCCGCAAAGTGTATCGGTATGCGGGTGAAGTCGTTGTGGAAGACGAGGATTTGAATACGGAGAGGTTCGACGAGGTCGTTTTTGCCTGCAATGCCAACCAGACGCTGATGATCCTCGATCAACCGACTTTTCTTGAGGGCTGGCTTCTTTCTTCGATCCGTTACGAAAGCGAACTGCATAACCATACGATTGTCCATGCGGATGGCTCGATTCTTCCGGACAATCCGGTGCGCCCGCTGGCTACTCGCAGCAACCATATCGAGCAGTACGGAGCCAGGCCCGACAATTATGAAATCACGTATATCATGCACAATCAGCAACCCTGGGCGAAACAGTCGGACAAACCCTGTCTGGTGACCTATAATCCGGTCAGCCGTATTGACGAGGGAAAGATTATTCGGAAATGGTGGTTCCAGCATATCGTGCATGACGTGCCCCACATCGCTTTCTTCATACATCTGTTCCGGTTCATCCAGGGCAGGAGGCGAACCCGGCACTGCGGCGCCCATACTCTGATCAACAGTCAGGAGACCTGTTTTGTGAGCGGACTTGTCACAGCAAGGCAAATGGGGGCGGACTATCCGTTCCGGGACCCCGAGGCGAAGAAATGGTTCAACTTTTACGGGCGTATGATGTACGGCTGGCGTTTGAAAAAGGTCTGAAAAATACTGTCCGGGTACGAATGAGCCGACAGTGTTATATTCGCGCTACTCATATCTGTTCTGTCAACTGTAATTTTTTACCGGGGTAGCCCAATTAGCGTACATGCAAAAAATCTGGTCTGGATTGACCTGGAAATGACCGGTTTGTCGCCTGCGACCGACCGTATTATCGAGATTGCCACGATCATTACCGATTCCGACCTGAATATTCTTGAGGAGGGCCCGGTGGTCGCGATCAGGCAATCGTTAAGGCGGCTCGCCGGGATGGACGAATGGAACACCGATGTCCATACCAAAAGCGGCCTCGTCAGACGTGTCAGGGAGTCTGTTTTTGATGAACGGCAGGCGGAGCAGATGACGCTTGATTTTATTGCCGCATATGTTCCGGCCAGCCGCTCTCCGCTGTGCGGCAACTCGATTTGCCAGGATCGTCGGTTTCTTGCCAATTACATGCCGCGGCTGGAATCCTGGCTGCATTACCGCAACCTGGATGTTTCCTCAATCAAGGAATTGCTGGTGCGTTGGCGCCCCGATCTGCGCGATGGGTTCCGCAAGAAAAATACCCATAAGGCGCTGGAGGATATTCGCGAATCGATTGAGGAGCTGAAGTATTACAGGAGGACGTTTATCCGGGCCGGTCAGCCGGGCGCTATGTAGGCCGGGCTGTGTTGTCCGCCCGGGTCTGGAGTTCAAGCGCCCATTGCACATGTTCGCGCACCAGCTCACAAGGGTCGGTCCGGCGTGCCTTCAGGGTGTCCCGGGCCTGTTCGGAGCGTGGCGAGTTGCCGAGCGCCACCGCCACGTTGCGCAACCATCTCCGGTATCCGATTCTGCGAATGGCGGAACCTTCGGTCATGCGTTTGAAATCCTGCTCACTCCAGTTGAACAATGTGCACAGCGAAGGTGCGTCGAGAGCGTGCCGGCTCCTGAAATCCGCCTCGGCGGAAAGTCTGGCATAACGATTCCACGGGCATACCAGTTGACAATCATCACAGCCATAAATGCGGTTACCCATGGCCTTGCGGAATTGCACGGGAATTGAGCCTTGAAGTTCGATGGTCAGGTAGGAGATACAGCGTCTGGCATCCAGTTGCCAGGGCGCCACGATGGCGCGGGTCGGGCAGATATCAATACATGCGGAGCAGCTGCCGCAGTGCCGACGGACGGGCGGGTCGACCGGTAGTGGCAGATCGGTATACAGTTCACCGAGGAAAAACCATGACCCCTGTTGCCGATTGATCAGGTTCGTGTGTTTGCCAATCCAGCCGTGCCCCGATTTTTCCGCCAGCGCTTTTTCCATGACCGGCGCGCTGTCACAAAACGCGCGATAACCGAACGGGCCGATCAGCTCGGAAATCCGGTTCGCCAGTTTTTGCAGACGTTTACGCACGACTTTATGGTAATCACGACCCAGAGCGTAGCGGGAAATATACCCCTTGCTGGCGTCATCCAGGGTCTTTTGCGCCTCTGCCATCGGTTGATTCAGGTAGTTCATCCGGACTGTAATCACTCTGACCGTCCCGGGAATCAATTGACGGGGGCGAGTGCGTTTCAGTCCATGGGATTGCATGTATGCCATTTCCCCGTTGAAGCCGGCGGCCAGCCAGCGTTTTAATCTTTGCTCATATTCTGCGAGATGAATGTCCGATACGGCGACTCCCGAGAAGCCGAGTTGCGCGCCCTGGATCCTGATTTGTTCAGCGAGCCGCTTGAGAGTATGATCGTTCATATTATGTATTATATGGACTATATTCCGTGTGTGAAAAGACTCGAAAGAATCGGCAAGGAAGAGTATGAGTATTTATAACGCCGGGGACGAATCCGCAACGCTCAGGCTGGGGCGGGAAACCTGCCGGTATCTCCGGGCCGGCAGTGCAGTTTTCCTGCATGGGGAACCCGGCGCCGGCAAAACCACATTTGTACGGGGAATTCTCAGTGGTTTCGGGTATGATGGCGTGGTGACCAGCCCGACCTATACGCTGGCCGAGATTTATCATGCCGGGGGGCGGGAAATCGTTCATTTGGATTTATACCGCATCCGCTCGCCGGCCGAACTGGAAACGATCGGGATACGCGACATGATGACCGAAACGGCAATCAGCCTGATTGAGTGGCCCGCTCACGGAGACGGGTTTCTGCCGCGCCCCGATCTTGAAATTTCGATAGAATATGCGGGCGAGGGTAGAAACATCCGCGTCGAGACCCGTTCTGTTCATCATCCTGCTCGCCAGGTTTCTCTGGCCGGCTCCTGAGCGTACCAGCATCGTACCGGATATGGATGAGAGTGCGGGCTTCAGGACCAGATCTTGAAGGCAGGCATTTACACCCACTCAAGCGGCGAAGTAAAATGGTTGGAGAATAAACTGGTAATGGCTATGCAAGATAGCTTTTATTGTCATCGCTTTTGAATTCTTTCGGATGCGCCGGGACAAAAAATTGACAAGGAATACCTTCAGGTAATCGGTATCGGCCAATGCGCGAGCAAACCATGCTGTCGGAGTCCACCGAATTAAAACGGAAAGGTCCTTTTAATCGTATTGTGACAGGAGACGCGCGGCAACAATTGCGTGACCTCCCACAAGCGTCCGTTGATCTTAGTTTCTGGTCGCCGCCGTATTACGTCGGCAAGCGATATGAAAGGGATTTGTCGTTTGATGACTGGCGCGTATTGATCCGGGAAGTCATAGCCAGTCATTCGCGAATCGTGAACCCCGGCGGTTTTCTTGTAGTCAATATCGGAGACATTCTATGCTTTCCGGACTGCTCAATGCCACGATTCCAGGCAGATAACGTGCGGGGGAAAACAAATCCCGTAACACGGAATCAAGTAATCGTGGCCCGCGAGCTGTATCCCGATGCAACCCGCAAAGAGCTGGGAGCCATGCTTGGATGCAGCGAGCAAACTATTCAGAGACGACTCGAACACAATAACGTCAGAGGTGGCAAGCATCAAGTTCCGACAAAGGTATTGTTGACGGGCTGTTTGGTGGCCAAGTGGGCCGAAGCGGCCGGATTTTATCTCTACGATCAGCGAGTGTGGCATAAAGACCCGTGCTGGGCCAATAGTCGATGGCATTCCAACAGTTATCGGGCGGTAGATGAGTTTGAACATATCTATGTGTTCTGGATGCCGGGAATCGTAGAGTATGATCGGGGGCGCCTCACCGACTCTGAATGGGCCGAATGGGGTTCCCGCGGAGTGTGGCGAATACGCTCTGTTAGTCGCAATGATCGGCATGAGGCGGAGTTTCCTCAGGAGCTTGCTGCCCGTGTCATTCGTTTGTTCTCGCCAAAAGGGGAGTCGTGATTGATCCTTTTGTCGGCAGTGGGACTACTACGACAGTAGCCAGGAAACTGGACAGGCAATGGTTTGGCATTGAGGCCGATGTGCAATATGCCGAGATAGCCCGGCAAAGAACCAATGTCGCCTGACGATTCGTGAGCGCGTTTATTCGTAACCTGTTGATTTTCAGCTTGTTGTTCGGTTCGTGGAGCGTTGCTTGCGCCGCCGTGATCAACGATATCCGTATGTGGCATGCTCCTGACCGTACCAGAATCGTGCTGGATATGGATGAGGGGGTAGATTTCCGCGAGTTTACCCTGGAGTCCCCTGATCGTGTTGTACTTGATTTGCCGCAAACAAAATTGGCCCATCCGCTTCCTGTCCCGGGTTCGACCGGGCAGTTCATCCGCCGCATGCGCAAGGGTTATCCCGTTGCCGGGGTGTTGCGGCTGGTTTTTGATCTCGAAAAGCCGGTTCGCTATGTGATGCAATTATTCAGGCCGGTCGATAACTATCAATATCGTCTGGTCATGGATTATTACCCGAAAGACCCCGTAATCGACAGAGTTCAACCGGAAACGCAGAGATTTCGTGATGATCGCAAAAAGGATTTGTTGGTCCTGATTGACCCCGGACACGGTGGAGAAGATCCGGGCGCTCTGGGCAGAAAGACGCAGGAAAAAACGGTAGTGCTCCAGATTGCGAAAAAACTGAAGGGGAAAGTGGACCAGGAAGCGGGAATGCGCGCGCAGCTGACCCGCGAGGGAGACTACTATGTCGGGCTGCGCAAACGGATCGGGATCGCCCGCACGCTCAAGGCGGATTTGTTCATTTCAATTCATGCTGATGCATTCAAGGACAAAAATGTGCAAGGGTCTTCTGTGTATGCCTTGTCGCAAAGAGGCGCGACCAGCGAATCGGCGAGATGGCTGGCCGACAAGGAAAATGCCTCCGATCTGGTCGGAGGCGTTATTCTGGCCGACAAGGAGGATATGCTTGCCAATACGATGATCGATATGTCGATGACGAAAACGGTCAATGAAAGTCTGGCGCTCGGGCGCGAAGTCCTGGAAGAATTGATGCAAATCGGACCCGTGCACAGCCGGCGCGTGGAGCAGGCCGGATTTGTGGTCCTGAAATCACCCGATATTCCTTCAATTCTCGTGGAAACGGCCTATATTACGAACTCGAAAGAAGAAAAGTTGTTGCGCAGCGCCAGACATCAACACCGCATCGCCGATGCTATATTGGCGGGAATCCGGGAATATCTCGGCAACAGACCGAACATTTATGCAAACTATTGACCCCGGCGCCCCGGCACAATGAAAAATCGCCAAATCAGGCAGCTCGACGACAAACTGATCAACCAGATTGCCGCCGGAGAGGTAGTGGAGCGCCCGGCATCCCTGTTGAAAGAGTTACTGGAAAACTGTATTGACGCCAGCGCTACGAAAATTGAAATCCGGGTTGAACGGGGCGGGATGAAACGGATTCGGGTAACAGACAACGGTTTCGGGATCCCGCGGGAACAGCTGCATCTTGCGCTCTCACGCCATGCGACGAGCAAGCTGGTTGCCGCGCAAGACTTGTTCCGGGTCGAGACGCTGGGATTTCGTGGTGAGGCGTTGCCCAGTATCGCTGCCGTTTCCCGCTTGACGCTCGCTTCGCGCAGCGCGGACCAGGACAGGGGGTATCGGGTTGAGGTACAGGGAGGACACGGCATTTCGACGCCGGCGCCGTTGCCGCATCTACCCGGTACGACGGTGGAAGTTGAGGATTTGTTTTATAATACACCGGCGCGCAGGAAGTTTCTGCGTACCGGGAAAACCGAATTCAATCATTGCGATCAGGTCGTAAAAAGGATTGCGTTGAGTCATCCGACGGTGGAAGTGGTCTTCGTGAATGACGGGAAAACGGTCTTTCACCTGCTGCCGGCGCATACGCAACAGGCTCGTGAAAAGAGAGTTTCCGGCATTTGCGGGGCGCAGTTCTGCGGGCAGTGCGTTTATCTGGAAGACCGCGCCGACACCCTGACCCTGTCAGGCTGGGCAGGGTTGCCGACATTTTCGCGCGCCGCGCGGGATTTGCAATATTTCTATGTGAACGGCCGGGCCGTGAAAGATAATCTGATCGCACATGCGGTTCGACGCGCCTATAGCGACGTGCTGTATCATGGCCGGCATCCGGCGTTTGTTCTGTTCCTGGACATCCGTCCAGACCTCGTTGATGTCAATGTCCATCCCGCAAAAAGCGAAGTCCGGTTCCGTGAAAGCCGCGCGGTGCACAATTATATTTATGGCGCCTTGCATCACACGATCTCCGGGTTGACCCCGGGGGATAATCAAATGAGTTCGCCTGTTCCGGCAGATATCGTATCGGCTCCTGCCAACAGGGGCGGACGTGGACGTTATCCGATTCAGCAAAACCTCAAGGGTCGGGTCAACGAACAATTGCAAGGGTACGATGTCCTGGCGCGCGGTTACCGGGAGCATGAATGCGGGCGGGTCGACAATGATCAGGGGGTTCCGCCGCTGGGCTATGCCATTGCCCAGTTGCGGGGAATCTATATACTGGCCGAGAACAGTGAGGGCCTGATCCTGGTGGATATGCATGCCGCTCACGAGAGGATCACTTATGAGACGCTCAAGACCCAGAGCAGGGAGAACAGACTCGATAGTCAGCCTTTGCTGGTGCCTGTGCAGATCAATGTGAGCCGAACGGAAGCCCGCATCGCGGAGAATTACCGGGACGATTTTGGCAATCTCGGTATTGAAATAGACCGGCTGGGTGAGGAAAAACTGGTGATCCGGTCCATGCCAGCGTTGCTCTACCGGTCGGACATCGAGAGTCTGGTCCGGGATACACTGTCGGATTTGATCGAGTCTGGTTTCAGCGAGCGAATACAGGACGCGCAGAATGAAGTCCTGTCGTCGGTGGCGTGTCACGGGTCCGTGCGGGCGAATCGAAAGCTCGAATTGGCCGAGATGAACTCGTTACTGCGGCAAATGGAAGAAGTCGAGCGCTCCGGGCAGTGCAACCATGGGCGGCCAACCTGGATGGGGGTGCCGCTCAATGAAATAGATAAATGGTTCATGCGTGGCCGGTAGGCAGCCGGCAAGCGGTCGTATTTCTGATGGGACCGACGGCGTCTGGAAAGACTGCGATTGCCGCGCAGATACAGGATGAGTTGGAAAGTGAACTGGTTAGCGTGGATGCAGCCCAGATCTATCGCGGCATGGATATCGGGACGGCAAAACCGTCACCCGAATTTCTGGCCCGTCACCCTCATCACCTGATCGATATCCGTGACCCCGACGAGACTTATTCATCTGCCGGGTTTTACCGGGACGCGGGCGCTCTCATCGAGTCGGTCAGCAGCCGAAATAATCTTCCGGTGTTGGTGGGAGGGACGATGTTTTACTTTTCCACTATCGAAAATGGGCTGTCCATGCTGCCTTCGACTGACGCACAGACCCGTATGCGGGTCAAGGACGAGATCAGGAGTCGGGGGCTGGAGTCCGTTTACGAGCAGCTGGAGCGGATTGATCCTGTCATCGCGCACAGGCTGTCGCCAACAGACTCGCAGAGAATTCAGCGGGCGCTCGAAATTTACAGGTTGACCGGAATCCCGCCATCGGCGCTTGCCGCCCGAACCCGAAGGCCGGGGCTAAACCGTCCGATCGTGAAAATCGCGTTGTTTACAGGGCGCCGGAAAGTACTGCACAGGAGAGTGGAAACCCGTTTCGAAGCGATGCTTGGGCGAGGTCTTGTGGCGGAAGTGGAGTCCCTGATATCGAAACTGGATGATTTTTCCCGGTTGCCGTCCATGCGCTGTGCAGGGTATCGACAGGTTGTTCAATATCTGTGCGGAGATACCGATTACAGCCAGATGACAGAAAACGCCGTCGCTGCAACCCGTCAACTTGCCAAGCGGCAACTGACCTGGCTAAGGAATCAGGCGAATGTCGTCTGGTTCGATACCGAAAAAGCCGGCGTGGCCGGGTCGATACTGACTTATCTGAAAACACATCCGCAGGTTGCGAATTTCAGAAGGACTACAGACCGTCATTTCACTTTGTGATAGTATGGCATGAAACTTGCGGCTCTGTCGGTTCGCCCAGCCGGTCGCAGGGGGCGGAGTTTGGGACTGGACCTCCGGTATGAAGCGATCAAAATAAGAAAAGGTGACTATCATGACACAACAACGGGGAACGGCTTTGCAAGACCCATTCCTGAATACACTGAGAAAAGAGCGAGTCCCGGTATCCGTATTTCTGGTAAACGGGATTAAGTTGCAGGGCCAGGTGGACTCATTTGACCAGTTTGTCATTCTTCTTCGAAATACGGTGAATCAAATGATTTACAAGCATGCGATTTCTACGATCGTTCCTGCCCGAATGGTACAAATTGCGCCGCAGGGCGAAGAGAACGAAAGCCGTAATGGAAACAGCTAGAACCGCTTGCCGCTTGCCGGAGCATTTATGACCTTGTCTGGCGCGGCAGAAAATCAACCCGGCCGGGACAGGACAGGAGAGCGCGCTATTTTGGTCAGGCAGCAAGTCTTGCCCTGCGCAGCCCCCGAAGACTCGCTGGAAGAGTTGTCGCAACTTGCACGGTCTGCGGGCGCCGAGGTCTGCCATTGTCTGGTAATGGTGCGGGCGAAGCCGGTATCCGCGACATTCATCGGCAAGGGCAAGGCCCGGGAGCTGGCGGATCGGGTCAGGCGGGAGGGCGCGACGCTGGTTATTTTCGACCATGCAATCAGTCCGGTACAGGAACGAAATATGGAAAGGATCATTCATTGCAGGGTATTGGATCGACCGGGGCTGATCCTGGATATTTTTGCCCAGCGCGCGACATCAAGCGAGGGGAAATTACAGGTTGAGCTGGCGCAGCTCAAACGTCTGTCAACCAGACTGGTACGCGGCTGGACCCACCTTGAACGGCAAAAAGGGGGGATCGGATTAAGGGGGCCCGGTGAATCCCAGCTTGAAACAGACCGGCGTTTAATCGGCAAGCGGATAAAAACGCTTGCCCGCAGGCTTGAACGGGTGGAAGCGCAAAGGTCGCTGCGCAGAAGAGCCAGACACCGAACGCCTGTGCCGACCATTTCCCTGGTTGGCTATACCAACGCCGGCAAGTCTTCGCTATTCAGGGCTCTGACCGGTGAGAACGTACTGGTTGCAGACAAATTGTTTGCCACACTGGACCCGACCATGCGCCGCCTGGAAATTCCTGATTTCGGAAGTGTCGTTTTATCCGATACCGTGGGATTCATCCGGGATTTGCCGCATACACTGGTTGCGGCCTTCCACTCGACCCTGGAAGAGGTGGCGAGCGCCACTTGCCTGTTGCTGGTCAATGATTTTTCCGACCCGAACCATGCTGAATTGCACCAGCATGTTTTGCAGACGCTCAGGGAAATTGGCGCCGATTCCATTCCCGTTATCACTGTTTTCAATAAAATTGATCGGACCGGAGACCGCCCCCGTATAAAAAACAACAGGGAAGGTGAGGTTGGCAGGGTCTGGCTTTCGGCTGAATCCGGAGTGGGCCTTGACCTGTTGCTGGATTGTATCCGTACCCTGCTTTCCAAATCACAGCGGATATTCAGGCTTACCCTGGCGCCGCAAGCCGGCGCCCTGCGGTCACAACTTTACCGGAAATGCCAGGTCATGGAAGAAAGCACGGATGATTTTGGCAGTATCCTGATGACCGTCAAAATGGAGCCGGCGGTATGGGGATGGCTGGCATCCCGAAAACAGCATTGCGGGTTGTGGAGTCGGGACACATGAACGGCCAACTCGTTCGGGTTTTCCGGCTATACGGCGCCGGCAAGATGCCAGGTAATCATCGGTAGTTCGGCGCTGCATCATCCGGCGCCATCGTTCAGATTTCGCGTTACGAACCGGCGCCGGTAAGGAATATTCAGTGAAGAGTTGGTGAACGCCCGGCTGGCGGAATATGTGAAGCGGTATAATACCTGATTTCTCCAATGAACATCGAAACACATTCAGATGACTGAAACTTCTTTCGCAAAGGAAACACTGCCGACAAATCTTGAAAAAGAGATGCGTCAATCCTATCTGGATTATGCCATGAGCGTGATAGTCGGGCGGGCTTTGCCGGATATCCGGGATGGCTTGAAGCCGGTTCACCGCCGGGTCCTGTATGCAATGTCGGTATTGGGGAATGACTGGAACAAGGCTTATAAAAAATCCGCCAGAGTGGTCGGTGATGTAATCGGCAAGTACCATCCGCATGGTGAGACTGCGGTATATGATGCCATCGTCAGGATGGCCCAGAGTTTTTCCATGCGCTGTATGCTGGTGGACGGGCAAGGCAACTTCGGGTCCGTTGACGGGGATTCGCCTGCAGCAATGCGTTATACCGAGATTCGCCTGTCCCGTATCGCTCATGAGTTGCTGTCCGATCTCGAAAAGGAAACTGTTGATTTTGGTCCGAATTATGACGAGACCGAAACACAGCCCCTGGTGCTGCCTGCCCGTATTCCCAATTTGCTGGTAAACGGCTCTACCGGCATCGCCGTGGGCATGGCGACCAATGTTCCTCCACATAACCTGGGTGAAACGATCGACGCCTGTTTTGCCTTGATGGAAAATCCGGATATTTCAATACCGGAACTGATGGAATACCTGCCCGGACCGGATTTTCCCACTGCGGGAATCATTAACGGCCATAGCGGTATTCGCGAGGCCTACGAATGCGGCCGTGGGCGTATTCATGTTCGCGCCAAGGCTCAAATTGAAGCGAACAATAGCGGACGTGAGTCGATTGTGATCAATGAACTGCCTTACCAGGTCAATAAGGCGCGCCTCATAGAGAAGATAGCGAGACTGGTAAAAAACCGCAGTCTCGAAGGAATATCGGCGATTCGCGATGAATCCGACAAATCGGGAATGCGTGTGGTGATTGAAATCAAACGGGGTGAACAGGCCGGAGTCATACTGAATAATCTGTACAAACAAACCGGTATGCAGACTGTGTTCGGGATCAACATCGTCGCGTTGAGTGACAACCAGCCTCGTGTTTTCAATCTGAAAGACGCTCTCGACGAGTTTATAAAACATCGCCGTGAAGTGGTTACCCGGCGCACAGTGTTCGAATTGGGCAAAGCGCGTGAGCGGGCGCGCGTTCTGGAGGGACTGGCAGTCGCTCTGGCCAATATCGACTCCGTTATTGCGTTAATCCGGGCAGCCAGAACTCCCTCCAAAGCCAGGGAAAAGTTGTTGGGCCAGCGGTGGAAACCGGGGGCGCTTGCCGCGATGCTGGCGCGTTCGGACGCCGGATTCGCGAACATGAAATACGGTCCGGATGAGGCCGGTTATCGGCTTTCACCTGAACAGGCCCAGGCTATACTGGATCTGCGATTGAACAGGCTCACCGGCCTTGAACAGGAAAAAATCCACAATGAATACCGGGATATTATCACGGACATCAGGGTATTGATGGGAATCCTCAGCGACCCGGAGCGGTTGGTAGCGGTCATTCGTGAAGAACTGAAAGAGATCCGGGAGCGCTACAGTGATGACCGGCGTACCGAGATCGTGCAGGATATGATCGATCTTTCGAGGGAGGATTTGATTCCGGAAGAAGATATGGTCGTTACCATTTCCCATGAAGGTTACGCCAAATCCCAACCGGTATCCGATTACTCGGCGCAGAAGCGGGGCGGTAAAGGGCGGGTCGCGACCCGAACGAAGGAAGAGGACTTTGTCAGGCAGATGTTTGTCGCGCATTCCCACGACATTATTTTATGTTTTTCCGATATGGGCAAGGTTTACTGGCTGCGAACTTTCGAGTTAACCCAGGCGGGGCGCCAGGCCAAAGGCAGACCGCTCGTTAATCTGCTGGCTCTGGACCATGATGAACAGGTTACGGCCATGTTGCCCATCAAGAAGTACGAAGAAGGCAGGAATCTGTTCATGGCAACTGCCCTGGGTTTCGTCAAAAAATGCAAGCTGAGCGATTTTTCGAGGCCGAGGAGTTCGGGGCTGCGGGCCGTCAGTCTCAAGGAAGGCGATCATCTGGTCGGAGTGGTTGTGACCAGTGGCAGGGAAGACATCCTGTTGGTGAGTGACGCCGGCAAGGCGATACGGTTCTCCGAACATGCCGTTCGTGTGACGGGACGGACGGCAAAGGGAGTGCGGGGCATTCGTATGCGGTGTCAGAAGGTGATTGCGCTCATGGCGCTGCCTGCCGCTGGACAAGGGGAAGGCAGAAACAACGGGACCGGCGAGCCGGCAATACTGACTGCTACCGAGAATGGTTATGGCAAACGTACACCAATTTCGGATTTCCCGCGCCAGGGCCGGGCAGGGCAGGGGGTGATTGCGATCAAGGCATCTGCCCGAAACGGCAAGGTGGTCGGCGCTCATATCGTGAGGGAGGCGGACGAGGTCATGCTGATTACCGACGGCGGAATTCTCATGCGGACCCGCGTCGGGGAGATTTCGAAGACAGGGCGCAATGCCCAGGGTGTTCGCCTGATCTTGCTGGGAAATGAAGATAGTCTTGTCTGTGTCAGTAATATAGTTGAACCGGACAACGCAGCCAAACAATAATTTTTTGATGGAAAACGATCAAAATCTGAAAGCGGCGCGGGCGCGGATTGATGCTATTGATGAGGATATTCTGTGCCTGCTCAATGAGCGCCTGAACGCGGCAAAGACGATAGCCCGGATAAAGGACGGTCTGGATGAGCCTGCGTTTTACCGTCCTGAAAGAGAGGCGCAGGTGCTGAGTCGGTTGAAAAAGCTGAATTCGGGACCGCTCGAGAACAGCGCTCTGGAACGCCTGTTTCGGGAAATCATGTCGATTACCCGCAGCATCCAGGCCACGTTGACCGTCTCGGTACTTGGCCCCCCGGGTACTTATAGCGAGGCTGCGGCAAGGCAACATTTCGGCAGCGGTATCGACATCGTGGATTTTCCGATCATTGATGAAGTTTTCAGGGCGACGGAAAACGGACAGACCGACTTTTCAGTGGTTCCGGTCGAAAACTCTACTGAAGGCGGGGTTACCGGAACTCTGGATCGGCTGATCACAACATCCCTTACTATTTGCGGGGAGATCAACTTCGACATTCACCATAATCTGGTGAGCCGTGAAGAGGAGCTTTCCACGGTGCGCACCATTTATGCGCATACACAGTCTCTGGGGCAGTGCAAACGCTGGATAGATATGCACTTGCCGAGCGCGAAACGGGTTCCTGTGAGCAGCAACGCCGATGCGGCAATACGGGCGCATGCCGAGACCGGCGCTGCGGCGATTGCCGGAGAAATGGCGGCAATCCGTTATGACCTGAACATACTGTCCGAAAATATAGAGGACGAGTCTGGAAATACGACCCGTTTTCTCGTTCTGTCCAACCGTGTGACGCCACCGAGCGGGAATGACAAGACCAGTTTATTGTTGTCGTGCCGCAGTCGACCGGGAGCGCTGGTCCACTTGTTGAGTCCCTTGCTGGATGAGCGGATCGATATGACCAGAATCGAATCGCGGCCGTCGAGGATCAGTTTGTGGGAGTATGTCTTTTTCGTCGACTTTATCGGGCACCAGGATGAGCGGCACATTGGCAGGGCGCTGAGCCGGATTAAAACCGAAGCCGGTCTTTACAAAATTCTCGGCTCATATCCCGCGTCCATGCAAGTCTCCAATCCACGCCCGGCTTCCGATCTTCGTTGAAAAATTCCGCTCCCCCGAAGAGCCCGAATGTCGCTGTTTTCGGTGTCGGCCTGATTGGCGGGTCGCTGGCAAAGTCGTTGAAGGAATCGGGAGCGGCAGGCCGTATCATTGGGGTGGGGCGAGCCCTGGTGAATCTGCAAAAGGCAAGGGATACAGGCGCTATTGACGAAATACAGGCCGACCCGGTGCAGGCAGCGAGGGATGCTGATGTCATTGTGCTGGCGACGCCGGTCAGTACGATCGCCGGGTTAATGAGCGTTATTACGCCGGCTATCTCGAAGGAAAAGATTGTTACCGATGTGGGTAGCGTCAAACAGGGTATTGTTCGTTCCGCCAGACAGTCGCTCAATAATCATATCGACCGTTTCGTACCCGGCCATCCCGTTGCCGGCAAGGAAAAATCGGGTATTGACGCCGCTTCCGGGGACCTGTTCGAAAATCACACGGTGATACTGACGCCATTGCCGGAAACGAGCGCGGACGCCGTTGACCGGGTACGGGAAATGTGGGAGTCGACGGGCGCTCGCGTGAGGAATATGACGGTGGAAGACCATGATCGAGTGTTATCTGTTACCAGTCATCTCCCGCATATACTGGCTTATGTGATGATGGACTTCCTTTCCAGATCGCCGGACCGGCGCAGTTGTTATGAAATGACAGCAGGCGGCTTTTATGATTTTACGCGGACGGCTTCAAGCGACCCGGAAATGTGGCGCGACATATCGTTGATGAACAGTGACTGCCTGACAAAACACATTCAGGAGTACCAGGAAAGGTTGCAAGAAGTGGTTTGCATGATCCGCAATATGGACGCAAAGGGCATTGAAGAATTGTTTGTCGCGGCCAGGCAAGCCAGAAACCTGGTCTCGGAAAGGCGGAAGCAGTCCTGATTCGCTTCGCTTATACGGTTTGGGTTGACGCTTGTGAAATTCCGGGTTTCTCCGACCTCCACTCTACAGGGTGAGGTCCAGGTGGCGGGAGATAAATCCATTTCTCACCGCTCTGTCATTCTCGGCGCCATTGCCAATGGCCAAACAACGATCCGCGATATTCTCGAGGGTGAAGATGTACGGGCAACTATTGGCGCGTTCCGGAAAATGGGTGTTTCCATTACCCGTGACGGTACGCATCCGGCAGACCGCAACTACGTCATTGAAGGAGTCGGACTGTATGGTCTTGAACCTCCCGATGAAGCGCTGGATATGGGGAACTCAGGCACTGCGCTTCGGTTACTGGGAGGGCTGCTCGCCGCGCAGCCGTGGACATCCGTACTGACGGGCGATGAGTATCTGTGCAATCGCCCGATGGCCAGGATTATCACGCCGTTGACCCTGATGGGAGCCCGAATCGGGTCCAATGAGGGCAAGCCGCCGCTGCTAATCAATCCGTCAGGGCCGTTGCACGCCATAAAATACACGCTGCCGATGGCATCAGCACAAGTGAAGTCGGCCATTCTGCTCGCCGCGTTATACGCGGATGGGGAGACGACAGTCATTGAGAAATCCCGGACCCGCGATCATACGGAAAGAATGCTGCGAGGGTTCGGTTACCCGGTGCGCTCCGTTGGCAATAAAATCATTCTGTGCGGCGGCGGGGAATTGCAGGGTGGCGCTGTCAGTGTTCCCGCCGACCTTTCCTCTGCCGCGTTTTTTATTCTGGCGGGGCTGATCACGACCGATAGTGAACTGCTTTTGAAAAATACGGGTATCAATCCGGGGCGCAACGGGGTATTGGAAATACTCACCCGGATGGGTGGACAGATCAATCTGGAGAACCGGCGTGAAATCGGCGGGGAACCGGTAGCCGATATCCGGGTGAAGGGTTCCAGTCTGGAAGGTGTGGAAATCAATGGAGACGATATCGCGTTGTCGATCGATGAGATCCCGGTCATTGCGGTTGCTGCGGCCTGCGCCGGGAAAGGGAGCAAAACCAGAATCTCGAACGCTGAAGAATTGAGAGTCAAGGAAAGCGATCGCATCCATAGTGTTGTGCGGGGGCTGTCGGCATTGGGCATTGAGGTCATTGAGCATCGTGACGGAATGACGATTACAGGTGGAAAGTTCCGGGGCGGTGAGGTGGACAGCTTTGGAGATCATCGCATTGCGATGGCCTTTGCCATGGCCGGGACTGCGGCGAAAGATGCGGTAGTCGTCTCAAATTGTGAAAATGTCGCAACCTCTTTTCCGGATTTTTGTCGAATTGCCCGACAAGTCGGAGTGAACATTGTCGTCCGCTGAACGCTCCTCCCCGGTTCATGTTATCACCATAGATGGTCCGGGCGGGTCAGGGAAAGGGACTGTCTCGCTGGCTGTTGTCCGTCTGCTTGGCTACCATTATCTGGAAAGCGGCGCTGTTTATCGCGCGCTCGGTTATCTGGCGCAGAAAAATCGGGTCTGCGCCGAAGATGCGGCGGGCCTCGTTGCCCTCGCGGAAAAACTGGAAATTGAATTCCGGGGCGGCATTGTCCGGGTCGACGGGGAGGAGGTGGACCACGTGATCCGCACCGAAGAGGCTGGAAAACGGGCTTCCCGGGTGGCCGCTATTCCCGCGGTCAGGAAAGCCCTGCTGCATTGGCAGAGAAGCCGGGCGCGGCCTCCGGGTCTGGTTGCCGACGGCAGAGATATGGGAACGGTGGTATTCCCGCAGGCAACTCACAAATTCTATATTACAGCCAGCGTTGAGGTGAGGGCGCAAAGACGTTTTGAGCAGTTGAAAGAAAAGGGTTTTGATGTTAGCATTGGCAGGATCACGAAAGATATTTCGGAGCGGGATACGCGGGATGCAAGCCGCGCCGTATCTCCGTTGAGGCCGGCAGAGGATGCTGTGCAGGTGGATACGACCGATCTGGAGGTACATGAGGTGGTGTCCAGCGTCATGGCGGTTATCGGAAGTCCGGTGACCGGCCTGTAGCAGCCGGACGCTGTTGCAAACGGTGAATAATCTGGTCTGCCAGTTTATTCGAACATTAACTTTATGAAAACTGCCTGAATATCCCGTTATTTTCCAATTTCCTGCATAGCGAATTGAATAATCGCCCGCATGTCCCGTTGCAGCCGGGGTGAATGGAAAAGAGGTGGGTACAGAAGCCAATATTATGACTGAAAATTTTGCCGCTTTGCTGGAAGAGAGCATGGCCGGTGTTGTTATGAGCCCCGGAGAATTGATCATCGGAGAAGTGGTCGAAGCAAATAACGATTACGTAATCGTCAGCGCCGGATTGAAGTCCGATGCAAAAATCAAGGCGTCGGAGTTCAGGAATTCGGCTGGCGAGAGCACAGTGAAAGTCGGCGATCAGGTCGAGGTTGCCCTTGAGTCCGTGGAAGACGGAACGGGAAATACCCGAATGTCGCGCGAAAAAGCGATGCGTGCCCGAGCCTGGGCCGGTTTGACCAAAGCATACGAGAATGGTGAGGTGGTAACGGGCGCCATTACCGAGAAAGTCAAGGGTGGATTTACGGCAGATGTCGAAGGGTTGCGCGCATTTTTGCCCGGTTCCCTTGTTGATGTCAGACAGGTCAAGGACGCCGATTACATGAAGGGCAAGGAACTGGAATTCAAGATCATCAAGCTCGATCAGTCCCGCAACAACATTGTCGTGTCGCGGCGCGCTATCGTGGAAAACGAACTGAATGAGGAACGGGCGAAACTGCTCGATACGCTGGAAGAAGGGCAGATAGTGAAGGGGGTCGTGAAAAATCTGACCGATTACGGCGCATTCATCAATCTCGGCGGGCTGGATGGGTTGCTGCACATCACCGATCTGGCCTGGAAGCGGGTAAAGCATCCTTCGGACGTGTTGACAGTCGGCGATGAGATTGAAACAAGGATACTCAAGTTTGACAAGGAGCAAAGCCGGGTTTCGCTGGGGCTCAAACAGCTGGGCGAGGACCCCTGGCTGGGACTGACGCGGCGCTACCCGGTGAATACCCGCCTGTTTGGAAAGGTAACAAATCTGACCGATTACGGCGCTTTTGTCGAACTTGAGGAAGGAGTCGAGGGTCTCGTGCACTTATCCGAAATGGACTGGACGAACAAGAATATTCATCCGGCCAAGGTCTGTCATGTGGGTGATGAATGCGAGGTGATGGTTCTGGACATCGACCCGGGGCGCCGCCGTATATCGCTTGGCATGAAGCAATGCGTTGCCAATCCCTGGCAGGAGTTTGCGGCAAATCACAAGAAGGGCGACACCCTGGCCGGGAATGTCCGTTCGATTACCGACTTCGGTATATTCATTGGCGTTGAAGGGGGCATTGACGGCCTCGTTCATCTTTCCGACCTTTCCTGGGATGAGCCGGGTGAAGAAGTCCTTACCCGATACAGGAAAGGAGACGAATTGACCGTTGTCGTGCTGGCCGTGGATGCCGAGCGTGAACGAATTTCTCTGGGGCTCAAGCAGGTAGTCGAAGATCCGTTTTCCGCTTTTGTCAACGCTAACAAGAAAGGCAGCGTTGTTACGGGCATAGTCAGGGAAGTTACCATGAAGGGGGCTTTGGTTCAACTTGCCGGCAGTGTGAATGGCTACCTCAGGACTTCTGAAATATCACGTGATCGTATCGAAGATGCACGCACAGTATTGAAAGAAGGAGATGAAATTGAGGCCAAGATTACCAGTATCGAAAGAAAAGACCGCAAACTTTCGTTATCGATCAAGGCTCGGGAGTTTGAACTGGAAGATGAGGTGACGCAGGAATATTCCAGGGGTTCGAATGTCATCGGCGCGACTCTCGGTGACAAACTGAAAGAACAGTTGGGGAAACACTCTTTGTAGATATTCATTTCTTTATCTTTTCCGTGTCTGCCGATTCCAGAAAAGTCTCCCGGCAATTCACTTTGACCAAGTCGAAGTTGATCGCCCGCCTCACTGATGAGCAACACCAATTATCCGAAATTGATGTTGAGCTGGCAGTCAATAATATTCTCGGGCGAATGACGCAGGCGCTGGCAAATGGTGAGCGTATCGAGATTCGTGGATTTGGCAGCATGACCTTGCACTACAGGCCGCCGAGAACAGGAAGGAACCCGAAAACCGGAAGCAAGGTTCATATACCGGGGAAATATGTACCGCATTTCAAGCCTGGCCTCGGCTTGCGAAAACAGGTAAATCGGGAGAACGTCGATAGCTGATATGACAAAAGCGCTTTATGTTTTTATTATTACTATTGTTCTTTTCACAGGATTGACTTTCACCTATATGAACAGCGAGACTGTTGAAGTAAAATATTTCTCGTTTCATAAAGAAACAAGTCTGGCTGTGTTGCTGCTTTTTACACTGGTTACCGGCGTAGTTGCCGGATATGTCATTCGTCTCGTGTCTTCTCTGAAATCGGCGCGCAAGACCAAACGCCGGGCATCGCAATCCAGGCCGACGTAACTGAAAGGCCAATTTCCCAAGGCCTTGCTACCACTACCTGTATGGACCCTGTCTGGCTGCTTCTGCTTTTACCCCTTGCCGCAGCCGGCGGCTGGTTGATGGCCGCCAGCGAAAAATCCACCCCAGCCAAATCTCCGGGTGTTCCTGAAGCGTATTTCAGGGGACTGAGTTTTCTGCTCAATGAACAGCCCGACAAGGCGTTGAAAGTGTTTCTTGAGGTCGCTGAAGTCGATGAGGAAACGATTGAAATGCACATGGCTCTCGGCAATCTTTTCAGGCGCCGGGGTGAAATAGAGAAAGCGACCCGGATACATCAGAACCTCGTTGCCCGTTCAGACCTTCATGACAGCCTCCGTTCCATGGCGTTGTTCGAGCTTGCACAGGATTATTTCAAGGCGGGTCTGTTTGACAGGGCTGAAGATCTGTTCCGGGAGTTGAACCTGCTGACTGAATACAGGGAACAGGCGAGCCGGTTTCTGTTGCAGATTTACGACCAGGAAAAGGAGTGGCTTCCTGCGATTCATATCGCAGAGGAACTGCATCGGCTTTCGGACTACGATTATTCGGAAACCATTGCCCAGTTTTATTGTGAACTGGCCGAAATTTCGATTGCTGAAGGCAATAATTCAGATGTTGAAAATTATATCGCGGCCGCATTTCAGCATAACCCCCGTTGTTTGCGGGCGGTGATCCAGTCAGGCAGGTTGGCGTCAATGCGGGGAAATCATGCCAATGCCATCGCCATCTGGCGCGGAGTCGAGTACTGGTCGCCACTCGGCCTCGGTGAGGTGGTGGGCCATATTGTCAACGGTTACCTGGCGCTTGGCGACAAGAAGTCATTACAGAAATTTCTGGAAAAGGCAATCGAGAAAAATTCGGACCCGAGAATCATGTCGGCGCTCGTTGATTTGACTCGTGATGATAAAGGTGAGGAAGCGGGAGAGATGAAACTGCTGGAGTTGGTAAGGCGGTATCCCAGCCTGCAAGGGGTATATATTCTCATGAAAAACCGGGCGGGAAAAGGCAAACTGAGTCGACAGGACAAGGACTATTCGATTGTGGCAAAACTGCTTAAGGATGTTGTTGAGAGGAGTCGGAATTACCATTGCACGCAATGTGGATTCCAGAGTAATTCATTGCATTGGCAATGCCCCGGCTGCAAGGCCTGGGATACGGCGCGACGCCGGTTGGCCCATGATGCAGTCGGTGGAAAATAGTCTGAAGAAACTGACAGGCGCCAGAGTACTGGTTGCCGGTGATATAATGCTCGATCAATACTGGATCGGGAGGGTGGACAGAATTTCTCCCGAGGCTCCTGTGCCGATAGTGACGGTGGACAAATCGGAAGTGCGCCTGGGCGGGGCTGGAAATGTGGCAAGGAATATTGTTTCCCTGGGCGCAAGCAGCACACTGATCGGGATTATCGGCAAGGATGACGCCGGAAAGAGTGTGACCGGACTGGCTGAGCAATCGGGTATCAATACCGTATTTCAGTTCGATCCGGCCTGCAAGACCACTGTCAAACTAAGGGTTGTTTCAAAAAACCAGCAACTGTTGCGCGCGGACTTCGAAGACAAACCGGACAAGCGTACTCTTGCCGGCATGCTGACCGATTTCAGGCGTCATGTCGAGAGACACGAAGCTGTCGTCCTGTCCGATTACGGCAAGGGGGGGCTGGACGATGCCGGGGAAATGATAGCTGCCGCCAGACGGGCGGACAAGCCGGTCCTCATAGACCCCAAAGGCAACGACTATTCCAGATACGGCGGCGCTACGTTGATTACTCCGAATCTGGCCGAATTCGAATCTGTCGCCGGCAAGGTGGAAAGCGCCGATGACCTTGCATTGAAAGCGGACCGTATGACCCGGGATTATGATCTTGAAGGGCTGCTGGTCACGCTTGGCGATAAGGGTATGGCGTTGTTCTGGCGAAACGAAGAACCGCTGCATATCCCCGCAAGAAGCCGGGAGGTCTACGATGTCAGCGGCGCCGGGGATACTGTGATTTGCGTGATGGCCATGGCATGCGCCGTAAATCTGGACAAGTCGGTGGGTCTTGAAATTGCCAATAGCGCAGCAGGTGTCGTCATTTCAAAATTTGGCACTACTACGGCGACTCGCGCGGAGCTGATATCCGAGATCAAAAGAGGCCGCGCGTTATGATTGTCGTTACGGGCGGCGCCGGTTTCATTGGTTCGAACCTTGTCAGGGCGCTTAACCGCAACGGTATCGTTGACATACTTGTTGTCGATAACCTGTCCAATACCGAAAAAGTTGCCAATCTGTCAAATCTGGTGATCCGGGACTACACGGATAAGGATGAATTTTTCGAGTCGGTGCAGTCGGGCAATCCTTTCGACAGCATTACCACCGTTTTTCATCAGGGCGCCTGTTCGGACACGATGGCAGTGGATGGAAAATATGTGCTGCATAATAATTTTACCTTCTCGAAAACGCTTTTCCATTTTTGCCGGCGGCATAAAGCGCAATTTATCTATGCCTCCTCCGCTTCAGTCTATGGAAGTGGATCGGAATTTTCCGAAGACCGCAGCAATGAATCGGCGCTGAATGTGTATGCCTGGTCCAAACTTTTATTCGATAACTACATTCGTCATGCCGGCTGCTGTTTGTATAGTCCAGAAATTCGCCAGGTTGGTCTGAGATATTTCAATGTCTACGGCTCCGGCGAATTTCATAAAGGGAGGATGGCTTCCGTTGTCTGGCATTTCAATAATCAATATCGGGAAAAACAGACGATCAACCTGTTTGCCGGAACGGACGGTTATGAAAATGGGGAACAGCTGAGAGACTTCGTCCATGTGGATGATGTCGTCAATGTCAATCTGTATTTTATGGACCATCCCGAACTGTGCGGGATTTACAATGTTGGCAGTGGGCGTGCCCGCAGTTTCAATGAAGTGGCGCTGGCTGTCATCAATTTTCACAGGAAGCGGCGGGGGTTGAGTATGATCGATCTGCGGGAGGCTGTCGATTCCCGCCGGATCAATTACGTTGCAATGCCCGCGACACTCGTCGGCAGATACCAGAGTTTTACCGAGGCCGATCTGACTCGTTTGCGGTCGGCGGGATACAAAGAAGATTTTGCCGATATCGAAAGCGGAATAGCCCGATATCTGTCATGAAAGGAATTGTATTGGCGGGAGGGACAGGTTCTCGTTTGCGTCCAGCCACCCTTGCCATATCGAAGCCGCTCGTTCCGGTCTATGACCAGCCGATGGTCTACTATCCGTTGTCTGCGTTGCTGTTGTGCGGAATAAAGAATATTCTGGTTATTTCAACTGCGCAGGATACGCCGGCCTATCAGAGATTACTGGCTGACGGCGACAAGTGGGGAATCAGCGTCTCCTATGCGGTTCAGGAAATCCCCGCGGGGACTGCGGACGCATTGATTATCGGTTCCGAGTTTATCGGTAACGATCGCTGCGCACTGGCGTTGGGGGACAATATTTTCCATGGGGGCGGTTTGACGGAGAGTCTGCGCAAGGCGGCTACTCTGAAGCAGGGCGCATTAATATATGCCTGTCGGGTTGATGACTCCGGGCGCTACGGCGTAGTGACGCTGGACAGAAACGGCAATGCCGTTGCTCTTGAGGAAAAACCGGCGATGCCAAAAGCCGGATATGCTGTAACCGGTTTGTATTTTTACGATAATACTGTGGTGGGGCGGGCGCGGTCATTGGTCCCTTCGCTGCGCGGTGAATTGGAAATAACGGACTTGAATCGTACTTATCTGGACGAACATGCCTTACGGGTGGAAGTGTTGGGTGAGGACGTGACCTGGATCGATATGGGCACCCCCGATACATTGATGGAGGCCGCCAGATACGTTGAGGCTGTCGTGAAAAACAAGGGAGCCAGGCCGTGTTGCCCGGAGGAAATCTGCTGGAGAATGGGGCATATTGACCATGAGCAACTTGCCAGACTGGCCAACGAACTACAGGGTACCGGTTATGGTTGCTATCTGGCGGGGTTGTCGAGTCGCGAAGGCGCGGCCAGGGCGCTGTGATGGCTGCGGGCGGGACGGCGCTGGGAGTGATAGGCGGCAGCGGGTTTCAACAGCTTGCAGGCTTCTCTTCAAGCGAACGCAAGCAACTGGACACACCTTATGGAAAACCGTCGGATGTTTATTCAAGCGGGCGTTTTCATCAGAAGAACATTGTTTTTTTGCCAAGGCACGGTGAAAACCATAGCATCCCTCCACACAGGATCAACTATCGCGCAAACCTGTTCGGGTTCAGGTTGCTGGGCATCCGGGAAATTGTCTCCCTGGCCGCGGTAGGGGGCATCTCCCGTCATTACTCTCCTCGTTCCATTGTGATCCCGGATCAGATCATAGACTATACCTGCAACAGGGCGCATACCTGCTATGACGGGTCCGCGCGGGTAAATGAATTCATCGACAAGGCGCTTGAGCACGTTGATTTCACTTGGCCGTACAGTCATTCCGTTCGCAAAAAGCTGATTGATGCCGCAAGGTCGGCCGGGGTATCCTGTATCGATCACGGGGTTTATGCAGTCACCGCGGGGCCGCGGCTGGAAACCGCGGCGGAAATAAACCGGCTTGAGCGGGATGGCGCGGATATTGTCGGAATGACGGCTATGCCGGAAGCGGGGCTGGCGCGGGAGTTGGGTATTGCCTACGGGTCGATAGCCCTGGTGGTGAATGCCGCTGCCGGGCGGGGCTGCGATGGCTTTTCAATGGAAACGATAGCCGATAATCTCTCGAAAGCGACGCTGGGCGCCCTGAAAATCCTTGAGTATTATTGAATGGATTGAACTCTGTCAGTGATCGGAAACCGGCCATATACCGAGTACTACCGCGAACTTCGGATGGTCGAAATAATGTATTTCCCCGAATTTCATCCTTCTTTTTTCCGACAGGAAGTAGTGTTCCGGCAGGTCGGGAGGGGCGGGAGACAGGGTTTCAATCTGTGATCGGGTAGTGGCCGATGTTGCCGCGCCGGACGACAAGGGCGGCAGTATGTTGTGTACGGGAGTCGGCGAGAATTGCAGATCGATATCGGCATAAATGAGTGAGGTCTTGTAAACCCGAATGAATCCGTAGGGCAGGGGGGTGTCGACCAGACCTAATGCAATCAGCGGGGCATGCTGATAAACGGCGGATGGCTGTATCCAACTCGCTGTTTTCAGTATACGATGTCCTTTCTGCCTCAACCGGCGTCGGGTCTGCTCCAGTCGGCCGAGGGTGGTTTTGCCTTGAAAGTCATGCGCGCGGGATTCCAGCGTTACCATACGCTGCTGTTTGCCGGTGATTTTCCTGTCGGAAAAATCCCATTTTTCATCCTCGGCGGCATTTGTATTGCCTGCGGCCTGTTCGAACACAATCATTTCGATCGCATAACCCCGCGCCTGGGCAGTCTGCGAAGCGATTGAAAAGAAAAATAAAATAAACAGGCCGGGCAAATATTTCATGCTGTCTGCCGATCCGGTAACAGGATAAAGCCCGATAGTACTTGATGGGCGGCTTCAAGCCAATGCCGTTCGTGCTATTTCCCGTATGTGATCGGCTCCGGTTTTCGGTTTGCGAGTCGCACAGGGGGTTGCTCCTGCGGCGCTGGTCGGGAGGGCGGGAGGTCGGTGGACAGGACGGTCAGTAGCTGTTCGACAAAATCGAACCGTTTTTCGGGGTCGATCAGGTCGGCAGTGATCCTGAGTGTATTCGGCCCGGCCAGCTGATATTGCTCGGGACAATTCCGTATCAACGAGAAGACGACAGCCGGATCGAGCGCCGGATTGTTGTGAAATTCAACCAGCCCGCCCTGCTCGTTGATGTCAATCTTGCTGATACCAAGCCGCTCACTGCATAGTCTGATAGCTGTAATCCTGAACAGGTTTCTGGCCGGGTCCGGCAACAGGCCAAATCGGTCAATCGCTTCGATTTGCAGTTCCTGCAGCGTTTCCAGGTTTTTCGAGCTTGCAATTCTTTTATAAAATATCAGGCGGGCATGAGCATTGTCGAGGTAATGAGGAGGAAACAGCGCCGGAACATGTAAATCCGCCTGTGATTGCTTTTCAGGCTGGAGCAGATTGTTCTCGCTTGCAAGGGCGCCGTTCCTGATCGATGTGACGGCGTCATTGAGGTATTCGTTGTACAGGGAAAATCCAACTTCGTCAATCGCTCCACTTTGGGTCTCGCCCAGTAATTCCCCGGCGCCGCGAATATCAAGATCATGCGAGGCCAAGGCAAATCCGGCGCCCGGATCGTTCATGGAAACGATGGCGTCAAGGCGTCTCACGGCGTCGTTGCCTATAAGGTTCCTGTCAGGAATGAGGAGCCAGGCGAATGCCTGGTGATGAGAGCGGCCTACTCTGCCGCGCAACTGATGGAGCTGCGCCAGACCGAAGCGGTCCGCCCGGTTTATGATTATGGTATTGGCTGAGGGAATGTCGATACCACTTTCAATGATCGTTGAGCATACCAGCAGATTGAAGCGCTGGTGGTAGAAATCCTGCATGACTCTTTCTATCTGTGTTTCCGGCATCTGCCCGTGACCAACCGCGATTCTGGCCTCAGGGACCAGTTCCCGCAGTTCTTCGGCCATGGCTTCGATCGTACGCACCGTGTTGTGCAAGAAGAAAACCTGGCCGCCGCGTCGAATCTCTCTCTGTACCGCTTCTCGGATCAGTGTCCGGTCCCATTGCCTGACAAAAGTCTTGATCGACATCCTGTTGGGTGGAGGCGTCGAGATGATCGAGACAGCTCTCATCCCGGCCATGGTCATGTTCAGGGTGCGTGGAATGGGTGTTGCGGTCAGGGTCAGTATATCGATCCGGCTTCGCAGTCGTTTCAGCCGCTCTTTCTGACGGACACCGAAACGGTGTTCTTCATCAATGATCAACAGTCCCAGGCCGGAGAAGCGGACATCCTTCTGTAAAAGCCGGTGGGTGCCGATGACAATATCAAGGTTGCCGTTTTCCATGCGAGACAGCGTTTCAGCGGACTGTGCCGCCGTATTGAAGCGGGACAGCATTGCGACATTGAGCGGCCAGTCGGCGAAGCGATCAACAAATAGCTGGTAATGCTGTTGTGCGAGCAGGGTGGTCGGGGCCAGCAGGGCGACCTGTTTCCCGCAATTCGCGACAACAAACGCGGCCCGCAGCGCAACCTCGGTTTTTCCGAAGCCAACATCGCCGCATATCAGTCGATCCATCGGTTCAGACGATCTCAGGTCCGACATGACTTCTTCGATCACCTGTTTCTGGTCCGCAGTCTCCTCAAATGGAAACCGCTCGGAGAAGCGCTCCATCTCCTGCGGGCTGATTGTATGACTGGCGCCCTTGCGGGTACGTCTGATCGCTTCCGTCTCTAACAGTTCGGCAGCTACGTCACGCGCCTTTTTCCTGGCGCGTATTTTCGCTTTTTCCCACTGGCGGGCGCCGAGCCGATGCAATGGGGCGTGTTCTATGGAACTGCCGGTGAATCTGCTGATAGCGTTCAGGGAAATAGCGGGAACATATAATTTGTCATTATTCTGATATTCGAGCACGAGGAACTCAGTCTGCTGATCGGCGATATCAAGCGTCTGTAACCCCATGTAGCGCCCGACTCCATGTTTGATATGGACAACCGGGTCGCCGACGCCCAACTGCTCCAGGGACTTGATTATCGATTCAGGATCGCGGTATTTTTGCTCTCGCCGGCGTCGCTGATAAACCTTGTCCGCATATAACTGGCTTTCACAGATAATTTCGATTCCGGCGGTTTCGGACAGAAACCCTCTTTGCAGTGAACCGACTGTAATGGACAATTTGTCATGCTCTGTTGACAGGAATGCCTGGAAATTACTGACCGGGTTTGGCGAAATCCGGTTTGCCCTAAGCATACTGTCGAGCGCTTCGCGTCTGCCCGGAGTTTCAGCGACAACGAGAACTCTGTTCCTTGTCTGACGCAAATGGGAAAGAAGCGCATCGTATGGAGATTTCTTGCGCGGATTTACGGGGAACTGCCGGGTAAAACCGCTCGTTGCATGCCAATGATTGCCCGAACTTCCAGTAACCGCCGAATCCTGCAGCCGGATCGTCGGGTACTGTGAGATTTTCGATTGTATCTGGCTGTAGTCCAGCCAGATTTGCTCCGGCGGCAGTACTTTTCTGAGCGAATTTTCATTGGCGTTACGGTGGCGGTTGTTGACTTCAGTCCAGAAAGCCGAGCAAGCCGCATTGAATTGCGCCGACAGAACAAATACGGTATCTGTCCGCAGGTACCGGAACAATGTCGTGGTTTTTTCAAAAAAGAGAGGAAAGAAAAATTCAGCGCCGGCTGGTATCTGCCCTGCTGAAATCTGATTGTAAATATGCTGGGACCCGGGGTCTCCTTCAAATTGCTTGCGAAAAGACGAGCGGAAACGGGCAATACCCTCCGCGGTCATCGGGAACTCTCTGGCCGGCAGCAGTTCGATGCGGCTGACCTCGTCGATAGTTCTCTGGGTCTCGGCATCGAACCAGCGGATCGAATCAAGTATGTCATCGAAAAAATCCAGACGAAAGGGCGCTTCGGCTCCCATGGGGAAAACATCGAGCAGCCCGCCCCGAACCGTATATTCTCCAGGCGATACTACCTGGTGCACCGATGTGTAGTTGGCATGGTTCAACTGATCCCGCAGTTCATCAATTCGGACTTTGTGACCGACTTCGAGCGAGAATGTGTGGCCGGTGACATAGTCCACTGGCGGCAATCTCTGCATGAGGTTGGCAGTCTGTATCAACAGGATAGCGCGCCGCAATTTCGGCAGGGCGCCAAGCAGCCGCAGACGCTCGGAAAGGATATCCTGATGCGGAGAGAAGACATCATAAGGCAGACATTCCCATCCCGGGAAAACCAGAATCGGTATTTCAGATTGACTCCCGTGAAAGTATCCGATTTCAGCTTCGATCATTTCAAGCTGGCGCTGATCCTCGATTACGACGACCAGTGTTCCGTCATATTTGCTGGCCGCTTCACAAAGCGCCATGCCGACAGCGGAGCCGTGAAGCCCGCGCCAGGTTATCGTGGCGTCCTTTTTCGGCAGCGGGGGGTCGATTAATCCGGGGGCGAGCAAGGTGTCTCGTACGTTATATCTATGTTAGCCTTGGAAAGCGGGAGTGGATTGTACCGCATGGGTCGACTCTTAACGAAAACGCTACAGATGAAATGACACGAAAACACAGGATATGGGCGATTGTTCCAGCAGGCGGAACGGGTAGACGTATGAGGGCGGACAAGCCCAAACAGTACCTGTCGGTTTGCGGGCAGCCGATCATCCACCATACCTTGTCGCGGATTTGCGCCAGTCCGTCGATCGACGGCGTTGTCGTGGGTGTTGCAGATACCGACCATTGGTGGCCGCGTCATTCATTTTCCCATCCCGGTATGCTGGGAGTTTATGCGGCCGGGGCAGAGCGGGTGGATACCGTTCGAAACGGTCTTGATTATCTTCTTCAATACCGCGGTGTTTCAGAATCCGACTGGGCGTTCGTGCATGACGCGGTTCGACCCTGTATTCGGCAACAGGATATCCGGCTTCTCGTCGATATTGCGACGAGAAGCCGGAACGGCGCTGTTCTGGGGGAGGACCTGGTAGACACACTGAAGGTCGCGGATGAAAATGGCGGCATAATCCGTACCGTCCCGTACAACCGGTTTCACAGAGCCTGGACCCCCCAGATGTTCCGTATCCGGGACCTGGTTGACGGTATTGATGAGAGTCGTTCGCGCGGGGTGAGAGTTACCGATGAGTCCATGGCTGTGGAAGCGATCGGGCTTCGGCCGATGCTGGTAAGAGGGCATCCTGCCAGCTTCAAGGTAACCACACAGAGTGATCTTGACTTGATCGAAGTTGTTTTGCAGGCGTTTCCGTGATCAGAATAGGTACAGGCTATGACGTCCATGCTCTTAAGAAAGGGCGCAAGTTGATATTGGGCGGGGTTGAAATAAAATGGCCGGTGGGACTGGCCGGACATTCGGATGCGGATGTGTTGATCCATGCGGTTTGTGACGCATGTCTGGGCGCCTCGGGAGCAGGCGACCTTGGTGTCCACTTCCCGCCTGACGACCAGAAATACAAGGAGGTCGACAGCCGGAAACTGCTCAGGGAAGTAGCGGCCGGACTCTGTCGGGAACGCTGGACAGTCAGTAATCTCGATTGTACGATTATTGCCGAGAAGCCGAAACTGCTCCCCTTTATCCCGGCCATGATTACGCATATTGCACAAGACCTCGGGGTTGAGCGGGAGCGGGTCAATGTCAAGGCCGCCACGACCGAGGGACTCGGCTACATCGGCAAGGGAAAAGGAATTGCGGCCCAGGCCGTAGTCCTCATAGAGCGCCGGCAAGGCGCCCGCGAATAGCGGCGCCGGGAAATTACTCTCCGGATTTTGACAGCATTCTCCCCAGCGGGCGCCCGCCGAGCAAGTGCATATGAAGATGGTAGACTTCCTGCCCCCCATGCCGGCCGCAGTTGATCAATAACCGATAACCGTGTTCGGCGATGCCTTCTTCCCGGGCCAGCTTGCGCGCCACTATGAACAGATGCCCGAGAGCGGTCTCGTCCTTTTCTGTAACCTCATTGACTGACGGAATCGGTTTGTTGGGGACAATCAGGATATGGGTGGGCGCCTGGGGGTGGATATCACGAAATGCGGTGGCCCGGTCATCCTGATACAGGATATCCGCCGGAATTTCCTTGTTGATTATTCGGGTAAACAGGGTATGTTCAGTCATGGTATTTCCAGGGTTGAGGTTGATCGTATTCGTCAGGCTGACGAGAGTGTATCGGCAATCCGGTGAAGATCGGAGTTCCTGATCCCCATCGCATCCAGATGCGCGACGGTGTTGATTATATAGTCGATATTGGTTCCGCTCGGGCCGCTGGCATGCCTGATAACGTTTACTTTTTGCTCCAGTGGCATTTCCGGAGCAAACTGGGGATGGTCCGTTCTGGAAGCGAACGTTAGAGCCGTAACAACGCGCTCGCTTTCAAGGTAAACCGGTTTGACGACAGGCCTGTAGGCGTCACTGACCATTTCCCGCTCATAGAGATAATCCAGCTTCGCGTCCCGGTCTTCGTCTGTGAGCCGAAAAGCCACCCCGTTACACGATCCCCCCGCCGCCAGCCCAAGCACCAGTCCCGGTCTTTCCGCGGTTCCCCGGTATTTGTGCGACCACAGGCAGAGTCTGCGGTGAAGCCCGAAAATCCTCGCCGGACTGCATTCTTCGTATGCAAATCCGGGGTTCCACATCAACGAGCCGTATCCGAACACCCACAGGTCATGCTCCGGGAGTTCGATATTGGCGTTACTGAAATGGTTGGTCATTGCCGGGCCGTGAAACATCAGGCAGAATTGCGAAGCTGTCCCAGTTCGCTGACAAGAACCGAAAGCATGGACATGTCGATCGCGGTTTCCTTCCTGAGGTCTTCTGTCATTGATTTCAGTTTCCTGATTGCACCACGATTTTTCTTCTTCCAGATCGACAGCGCCGCTTCCGGATTATCCGTAGTGGACTGCCTGCTGATCATCGAAGCAATGTCCGCCTGATGATTGCGCAGGTCGGTGGACAGGCTGAACTTCGACCGCTCGTGCCAGATGTTATTCACTTTCATCGTTGAAATACGGTTTTGTAACCAGGACAAGCCGAGACTTCTGATCATCCCGAAGTAGATCCTGCCTATGGATTCCACCGGCCGTCCGCACTCCAGCGCGATCTCTATGATGTCGAAGCCGTTAACGAGAGTTACGCGGGCCGAGACCTCGTGGGCCAGCTCTGCAGGCAGTCCTTTTTGCATCAGATTGTCAAGCCGGGTGCGGTATCGTTTATCGTTATTACCGACTACCGATGCGGTATTCCCGATCAGCGTGTTGAAGCAGCCGCTGAAGCGATTGACCAGGGGGCCGATCTCGAAAGCGCTTGATATCGTTGTGTGTCGAAGCAACCAGATTATTGAAGACTCGATAGCATACGTTAAATAATTAAAGCATTGCATCTGTATGTCCGTATCGACCTGATTGTCCAGCTCCTGGATTTGTGCAAAAAGCCGCTCGTTGTCGGTGATATCCCTTACGGCAATCCAGCATGCGACGATCCGGTCGGGCGGAGCGCCGGTCAGGTCGGCCAGCTTGAGATGGAACGTGGCGCCCATCGTGCCGACCAGATTGTTGGTGACTTGTGTGGAAATTATCTCCCGTTTGAGACGGTGGCGCTGGATTTGACTGCTGTATGTTTCGCTGAGCAGCGAAGGGAAGTATTGGATAATCTCACGCTCAAGCCAGGGCGCATCCGGCAAAATCGAGTCGAGCAAGGTCTGATAAAGGTCCATTTTACTGTAGGACAGCAGTACCGCGAGCTCTGGCCGGGTGAGATAATTTCCCGCTTCAAAGCGGTCGGCCAAGGCTGTCTCATCGGGCAGAAATTCAAGCGCCCTGTTCAACAGCCCTTTGTCTTCCAGTATTTTGATAGCCCGCATTTGCTCCGGCATGAGTCCCGCCCGAAAGGAGGTTTCCAGGCTCAGAATCTGTGTTTGCAGGTAATTGTTCGATAACACGAGGTCGGCGACCCGGTCCTCCATTTCCGCAAGCAGGGTATTGCGCTGTGATACCGTGAGGTTGCCTTCCTGTATCTGTGCGTTCAACAGGATTTTTATGTTTACCTCATGGTCTGATGTATCGACTCCGGCAGAGTTGTCGATCGCATCGGTGTAGCATAATCCGTCGTTCAAACTGAATTCTATGCGGGCAAGCTGGGTCATGCCCAGATTTCCGCCTTCTCCAATGACCCGGCAGCGCAGGTCGCAAGCGTCTATACGCACACTGTCATTGTTCCTGTCCTGGGCATTGTTATGTGATTCAGAAGAGGATTTGACATACGTGCCAATGCCCCCGTTCCATAATAATTCGACGTCCGCTTTCAGAATCAGGCTGATCAAACCGTCCGGGGGGCAGGAATCAAGATTCGTGTCCAGCAGTTTTTTTGCCTGTCCGGAGAGCCTGATTGATTTTTCACTTCTGGAGAATACCCCGCCTCCCGCCGAAATCAGATCCTGATCGTAATCGGCCCAGGATGAGCGCGGCAATTCAAACAACCGTTTGCGTTCCCGATAACTGGATTCGGGGTCAGGGTCGGGGTCGATGAAGATGTGCTGATGATTGAATGCAGCGACCAGTCGGGTCTGTTTCGACAGCAACATGCCGTTGCCGAACACATCGCCGGACATATCCCCGATACCGACAACGGTAAAAGGACTGGACTGGATATTCTTGCCTAGTTCCCGAAAATGTCTTTTTACCGATTCCCAGGCTCCCCTTGCGGTAATCCCCATTTTTTTATGGTCATATCCTGCTGAACCGCCGGAAGCGAACGCGTCTGTGAGCCAGAAATCGTATTGTTCGGAAATCCGGTTGGCGATGTCGGAAAACGTTGCAGTTCCCTTGTCGGCTGCGACTACCAGGTAAGGGTCGTCTCCATCCAGTCGAACTACATTGTCAGGCGGGACGACTTCCGTTCCGGACAAGTTGTCTGTAATGTCAAGCAGGCCTTTGATGAATATCCTGTAGCAGCTGGTCACTTCCTTCAGGGTTTCTCCGGGTTTTGCCTTATGCAGCTGCCTGGCGACAAATCCGCCTTTGGAACCGACCGGTACGATCACTGCGTTTTTTACCTGCTGCGCTTTCACCAGGCCGAGGACTTCCGTTCTGAAGTCTTCCGGCCGTTCGGACCAGCGCAAACCGCCGCGCGCCACCTTGCCGCCGCGCAGATGAACCCCTTCAACGCGGGGCGAGTATACGAATATTTCGTATTCGGGAGCCGGTTCCGGGATGCGGGGGATCGTACGCGAGCTGAACTTGAACGAAATCCAGCTTTTTGGTCCACCGCCTGCGTCCGGTTGAAAGTAGTTCGTCCGTCGGGTCGCAGCCACCACATCAAGAAGCGCACGGATAATCCTCTCCTCGTCCAGTGTGCCTGCTCCTTCCAGCAATCCCTTGATCTCGGTGTTCAGACTCTCCGGGATTGTGTTCCCGCAGCCGGCATGAGCGGGGTTGAATTTGTTGTCGAATAACCGGACTACACAGACGACGAGGCGGGGATTACGGGTCAATGCGTCGATGATGTAGCCCTCGCTGTATCTCAGTCTGATTTGTTTCAGATAGCGATAATAGGCGCGGATCATGCTGATTTCACGCCAGGTCAGTCCCGCCAGCAGGGTCAAACGATTGAATCCGTCGTTCTCGATAGCGCCGCTCCAGCATTGGACGAACGTTGATTCGAAACGCTCCGTATTGCTTTCCCGGTCGAATTCCGCTCCATCCATTCTCGAAATATCGAAATCCAGTATCCCGAATTCTTCTCCGCCGGTTTTCCGGATCCGCCAGGGCCGTCCACTGTGTATGAATATTCCCATGTTTTCAAGGATAGGCAGGATATCCGAAAGGGCGGTAGAGCTTTGGCGGAAATACAGCTTGAAACTGGCCCGTTTCCTGTTATCCGTACCGCTGTTTTGTCGTGTTGCCGGATTCAGGGTCGCGCGGATGCCTGTTGCCGGAATATGATCGAGTATCTGTATGTCGAGAACGGCTTGCTCGACAGGGAAATCATGTTGATAGGCGCCGGAAAATCCGTCACGCCAGTCGTCCAGACAGGCGCTCGCCCTGACCGCGCCGAACTTCGTTTTCAGGCTTTCAAACAGCTTCTCGTTCCAGTCCCGGGCCAGATGCTGGACTTCTCTTTCCAGGGTTTCGGGGTCGACAGGCGGCGCCGGCGCCATTTTGTCTTCGGGGTCGGTATGCAGAATAAAGTGAATCCGGGTAAGAATGGAAGTCGAGAAATAAACGTCGAATTCGACTTCCTGTGCATTCACCTGTTCGGCCAGATAATTCTGTATCGTTGTCCTTAATTTCGTATCGAACAAATCCTTCGGTACATACACCAGGCAGGAATAAAAATGACCACAGATGTTTTTATGGATGTGCAAGCGGGTTTTTCTTCTTTCCTGGTTCAGTAACGTCATCCCCAGCGAATAGAGCTGGTGCAGTTCCATGTGAAACAGCTTGTCTCTGGGAAGCGTTTCAAGAATATTGCGTAACTCCTTGTAGGAATGTCCGTTCTTACGCAATTTGCTGGCGGAAAGGACGTAGCTTGCCTTTTTGCGTATATGGGGGATATCAAGGGTCGGAAGGACCGCGGTGGAGCCTGCCAGAAACCCCGGAAAACAACTGATCCTGAAGTTGTGTGCGTTCATTTCCTGTTTGACCAGAATACAATCCATATAACGGTCTCTGTGGATGTTTGCCCGCATCCGTGTTTTTGTGAATACAACGTGAGAATGTTCGGGAAAGACGACAGGCGGCAGGATGTCCTGCATGATATCAACCCCATCCTTGCGGGCCGTGTCCAATATGCCAAGCGGCGAGGACGGGTCCAGTGCAAACTTGCGGGTTCCTTCCGAGACCGACAGTTCAAGCGCACAGTATCCAAGAAACAGGAAATGATCGTCGGTCATCCACTGGAAAAATTCCGGATACTCGGAGAATTGCGGGTTTGTTTTTCCTGATTTCAGGACCTCGGCTTTTTCGAGAACCTGTGCTTTCATGCGCGGCCAGTCTTCAACTACCGTTTCTATATTACGGAGTACGCCGGTCAGCAGCCGGGTGATTTCCCGATGTTCGTTTTGCGGGATACAGTCGACCAGAAACTGGACAAACGACTCGATACGGACCTCGCCGCTCCGGTTATCGTCCGGCTCGTCCTCACTTGTGTAGTATCTCCTGTATCCGGTTGCGATGTTTTTCCTGCAACGGTTGACCCTGAATACGGGATGTATCGTCCGATGAGGCGTTTTCCCCAGCCTGTTCAAACAGATGCGCAGGGAATTGACAATGAATGGAAAGTCGTCCGATATGACATAGATAATTGTCTGTGGCGGTTCATACTCGATCGGGTTTGTATCCGGACTACTGAAGTTGTGTAGCTGAACAATCGTTTCGCCGGGCTTGCGGATTTTCCCCAGCTGTTGGTGCGTGAGTGCGATATTTCTGAAATCCGAAGCCTTCCTTGCGCAATAGTCTTGCCCGGAAAGACGGTGATAATAGGCTCTCAGGTATTCGGTCTCCGCTACAGGCGGCCGGCCTGATTCGTTCAACGTCGAAATCAACGATTCAGTAACGGGATTTTTCATTTTTTGTCCTTGAAAGCGGTCACTGACATATTAGCCGGATCGAGGTTTTTTGCCAATGACAAGTTGGCCATTTCGTAAAAACCTGCCGGCGCTTTTCCGCGCAGCCGCGGGGTTGTGCCGGCAAGGCATGAACAGTATCCTTAAGCCAAAGGTCCGCAACCGGCCGACAATCACCTGGCGGCCGAAACGGCAAACATTCACGTTGTGGAATCCACCCATTGATATGAACACCCTTGTATTCGATATAGAAACCGTTCCCGATGTTGAAACCGGTCGTCGTTTATATCAATTGGAAAATTTGTCCGATGACGATGTGGCCAGGGTCATGACGAGCAAGCAGGCGCAAAAAACCGGAAAGTCGGACTTTCTACCCCTTCATCTGCATCGGGTTGTGGCCATTTCGACCCTGTTATGTACAGCAGAAGCGGTCCGGGTCTGGTCGCTGGGCTCCCCGGATTCACCGGAGAAAGAAATTATCACCCGGTTTTTCGATGGTATTGCCCGCTATTCACCCACGCTCGTTAGCTGGAACGGATGTGCATTCGATTTGCCGGTATTGCACTATCGTTCGTTGCTGCATGGAGTTCACGCGAAACGCTATTGGGAAATCGGGGAAGGTGAACGCGAATTCCGCTTCAACAATTATCTGAGCCGCTATCACTGGCGGCATGTCGATTTGATGGATATTCTGGCCGGATTCAATTTGCGTGCCGCGGCGCCGCTGGAATCAATCGCAATAATGCTGGGTTTCCCGGGAAAACTCGGAATGAGTGGTGAACGGGTATGGGGCGCCTTCCAGCATGGCGAGATCGGCAAGATACGGAACTATTGTGAGGTTGATGTCCTCAATACATTCCTCGTTTATTTGCGGTGGGAATTGACTCGGGGAGTCCTTGACGAGGAAAGCTATCGTACCAAATGCGATCAGGTACGAGTATTTCTGAAAGAATCGGGCAATGAGCGCTTCAGTGAGTTTCTGGCCGCCTGGAAAACAGGACACAGCGGTGTCCCTTATAAAGGCAACCGGTGATACGGGGCACGGGGCGTGATCCCCCGTCGGCCCGGCGGGAACGTTTTCCCGGACGGACTTCAGGATTTGCGGTTGCCGATATCGTCCGCAATGTCAGCAGGTATGTCTCCCTGTGTGACGACTACGCCGGGATACCCCTGTTTGCCGGTCTGTTTTTGTCCGTAGTTCCCGTTTGACGAGGCTGATGAACCGGATCGCGGCTTGTGAGACCTCGCTCGGGGGAAGCGCTTCTGGTCTCCCGCTGCGAGGGGCGGCTCAGGCGATGAATCGTTTTTCGCCGGGGAGTTGGGGGTTTGCGGCTTGCCCTGCTTGCGGGCGCTCGTACCGGTTCGGCGGTTATCCGGACCTGGCTGGGGAGCGGCGCCGGATCTTTTCGGGCGCGGGTCCTTCGGTTGTTGCTTTTCCTTGTTTTGCTGGCTGCGACTGCTCCTGTCCGGACGCTTTTCACGGTTGTCGTCCCCTTTTCCGGCATCCTTGACCCGACTCCGGATCTTGTCCCTTCCGCCGCCAGTGGCACGGACATTTCTCGTTTGCCTTCGTTGTCCGTTTCTTTTCTGCCCGCCGGGACCTTCCGTCGCCCGGGGGAGTTCCACACTTTCACCCTTTCTGAACAGGGAGCGGATCAGACGAGGCAGTAATCCGGGTTTATCCGGTTCCGGTTCCGCCCCACCGGTGGAGGAAGCCGGTGGCTCGAAAGGAGGCGGCATGATCTGATCCAGTTGAATATAAGGTTTTGCCGGATTTGCAGTTGCGGATCTGTGCGTTGGCGCCTTGCGTTTGCTTTTGGTATTTACTTTTTGCCTGAAACTGGCGGTATCGATCAACTGATCAAGATCGTCGGATCTCAATCGTTTAATCCGAAAATGCGGGTTGCTGAGTTCGGTAGTCGGGATCATAATGGCGCGGGACGCCAGCCTTGCCTCCAGTTGACACAGCTCATGACGTTTTTCATTCAACAGGTAAGTCGCCATGTCCAACGGTAAAAGCACTTGAATTGCCTCGGTATTCTCCTTGATCGCTTCATCTTCCATAATGCGGAGCAAATTCAACGAGGCCGACACGACGTTTCGGATTGTGCCCATGCCGTCGCATTGCGGGCAAACCTGATAGTTTATATCGCCGATCGAGGAGCGTAATCTTTGTCGGGACATTTCAAGCAACCCGAAGCGGGATATATTCCCTACCTGAACCCTTGCGCGGTCCGCCTTGAGAGCCGCCTTCAAGCGGCTTTCCACCATTCTCTGATTTTTACCGACAGTCATGTCGATCAGGTCGATTACAACCAGACCACCTATATCGCGGATGCGAAGCTGGCGGGCAATTTCCTCCACGGCTTCAAGATTGGTATTGAGCGCCGTTTCCTCGATATCGGAGCCTTTGGTGGCCCGCGCCGAGTTCACGTCGATCGAGATCAACGCTTCCGTATGGTCGACCGAGAGCGTTCCCCCGGAGGGCAGGGTGACGACACGATTGAAAGCCGAATCGATCTGCCCTTCGATCTGGTATCTGGAAAAAAGTGGAACGCTGTCCTCGTACAGTTTGAGCTTCTTCAGTTTATGGGGCATGATCTGGGTAATAAAACGTTCCGCCCGTTCATGGATCTCCCTGTCATCAACAATAATTTCGGCAATGTCTTCGGATAGATGATCGCGTATCGAGCGAACGATCAGGTTGCCCTCCTGATAGATCAGGAAAGGGGCTCCGGGGTTTGAGGATGCTTGTTCAACGTTATCCCAAAGCCTCACCAGGAAATCCAGATCCCATTGCAGTTCTTCCTGGCTCCTGCCGATTCCTTCTGTGCGGGCGATCAGCGAGTGTTGGCCGCTGATGTCAAGTCTGGACAATACTTCCCGTAACTCGTTACGCTCTTCTCCGGCAATTCTTCTTGAAATCCCGCCGCCTTTCGGGTTGTTGGGCATGAATACCAGAAATCGCCCGGCCAGACTGATGAATGTGGTCAGCACCGCACCCTTTGTACCCCGCTCGTCCTTGCCGACCTGGACGATCATCTCCTGTCCTTCGCGGATGGCGGAATCAATTTTGATGTCAGTAATCCGGGTTGCCGGATCACAGTTTTTGAAGTATCCCCGATAAATTTCCTTGAGCGGGAGAAATCCCTGTCTTTCCGAGCCGTAATCTACAAAGCATGCTTCAAGGCTTGGTTCCACTTTTGTGATAACGCCCTTGTAGATATTTCCTTTCTTTTCTGTCCTGACTGCCGCTTCCAGATCAAGATCAACGAGCTTTTGTCCATCGACAATGGCAACCCGCAGTTCCTCTGCATGGGTCGCGTTGAATAACATTCTTTTCATTCAAATATCCCGGCGCCGGGGACACAGAAACTGTATCCGCGGCGCCCAACTGTTCCCGGCCCGTTCAGAGACGGGGAAATTAAAACTATGGGATGGCCCCGACAAATCCAATCAGAGCAGAAAATTGAGGAGAAGGCCAAGGCCTTGAAACTGAACAGCCGCTTATCCGAATCATGGCTGATCGCTTTTTCGTATTTGACCCCGGTAAAGCCCGGATCAATCATTGCGCCCGCAACAGCCTGATGTCAACAGTGCGGCTGAATCCTGTCGCAGGGGCGGCCCGTGTGGTCCGCCCGTCCCGTTTGATTGCAAAGACAGCACAGGTTGAAAGCGATCCTGGTTGAACTGGTTTCATGAAAAGCGAGCCGGTGGTTATCGCCACGCAAGTCCTGTAATTGTATTTCGCCGTCAGCCGCCATAATTCTTTCAGGTTCAATAGCCGGCTTCTTCCGTCCGGATCCGGAAACCGGACAATTGTGGTTGTGCCTGGCGGCGTTTCACAATGTCCGGACGTTTGGCAAAAAAACTTTTTCTCTATCCGATTTCTGCAAATCGTCCAGTGTCCCCGAACTGCCGGGCCTGGGCGAACTGATTTCACCCTGTCTCGTTATGAGCAGGGTCGTCTGCGGCCATCACCGCCTGTATTGGCGAACCCGTCCCAATCAAACTCCGAATCCCGGCGCCAACGGTCCATTCAATGGACCACGGGACGGTTCTCCCTGTAATCTTTCTGTCTTTATGACCCTGTTTTGATACGGAGCCGAACCCGGGTTTGTTGTACAAGAACACAAATACCTGTCAACTATCACCCCGGTCAGTCAAGACAAGCATGGATCCTATCAGAACGGACGAATAAATACAATCGCCAGGATGAACCTGACCTGAATCCGGGCGCAACAAACCTGTTCGCAGCTTTTCATACTTTAATTTCATGTATGTGGCCGATGCCGGTTCCGGTTTGCAGCAGGCACAAAAGACCGGCCCCGATTATTGTTTTTGTGTCCGGGGTACTGGTATACTGTAATGACAGACCGGTTTTCAAGAGGTATAATCAGTCAGCAGGAGGCCGTAACGGATCCGAACTACTTTAATTGTTGCCGCAAGTTTCCCCAGTGAGAATTGATATGTCATCGTCATCTGTCCGCTTCTGCCAGAGGCTGAAGGCTTGCGGCGCCGGTTACGGTTATATGTTCTCGCTGTTGCTCGTTTCCGTTTTCCCCGTTAACTCCTGGGGCGAGGCCGCGTTCGGTGAAACACGCTCGGGCGTCGATCATTCGGGGTTTTCTGCGACTGCCGATGAGAACCCGTTTTCTCCGGGCCTGAATTTCCGCAGCCGCTCGATACTGGAGCGCGGAAGGGATATTCAATCCAGCTTGGAAATCAGGATCATCTCGGATATTACTACCGACCCCGACCGCGCCGCCGCTCCGGACAATCCGGTTACTAACTATTGGCCCCGGGGTCAAATCAGGCGGTTGAGCACATCCTGGAATTCCGGGATCGGCTCATTGACGGTGGGCAGTGATTGGGCAAATTTCCAGGATCTGCTGAGCATGGATAAAAGTCCGGATGGCGTGTCCGGCCAAGGTGGCCGCAGCATAGCCAGCCAGATCAAATGGGTCTCTCCGAACGGATTTTCCATTGCTCTGGAAGACGCGTCGCAGACATCACTTTACTCCACTGGCGGAGAGCCGCCGGGAAATCTGTTTGCAAGCTCACCGAGCATCATCTTGTCCTGGCGCGGGGGGGGCGCTGACGATGTCGGCGGGGAGTATCGGGTGACTGCCATGAGCGGCAGGCTGGACGCCGATGCCAGTGGTCAGAAGTTCGATGGAAGCAATATTACAAATTGGGGCCTGAACCTGGAGGGAGGTTGGCAGATCGGAGACCTTTTCTCGGCCCTGTCCGTGACTTTCGGCAAGGGTATAAACAGCTATTTGCTGCAAAAATTCGATAACGATATCCTGGTTACGCCCAATGAAGCCGCCGCTGACGGATACGATCCGGTCGGCATGTCATTCGGAATCCGGCCGAGCCTGTATTACAGCCTCAATGATCATTCAACTTTCCATGTCGCTTTGGGTCGCTATTCCACTACCGAGGAAGACAGCGGTGAAGCAGACATTGATACGCTGGATACGATTCATATAGGTTATAGCTGGAGTCCCTGGCCCAGTACCCGGTTCGGACTGCAACTGCGCGACCAGAGTAAACAGGGTTCCCGAGGCGGAAGCGAAGACACCCAGCTCAAGTTTGAAGCAGCCAGACAATTCTGAATCGCGGGGCGCGCATCCTGTCGCGCGTGAAATCTGAGCCGGATATCAACCAATCAACGGGGTCTCGCCAAACCGGCGACTGAACCGGTTTTCCGGCCACCGGGATTTCTGTGATTCCGGCCTCTGTCGTTCCGCCGGGTCAGGCGCAACGGAATTGTCGAACTGTTCTTTGTCTTTTCGGGTTTTTTCGGCTTTCGCCGATTTTCGTTTCTTCTTCCGCTTTGTGTCCATTTCCACCTGTTCAATCATCCACGGTTCTATTTGTCTTTTCGGGATGCTATGCCCGATACCGGATTCGATATCAAGGATTGACCAGGAATATTTTTCGCAGAGGAAACTGACGGCCTTGCCGCTACTGCCGGCGCGGGCGGTGCGCCCGACCCGATGGACATAGTCATCGGCATCCTGGGGCAGGTCGTAATTGTATACATGACTGACTTCGGGAATATGCAACCCCCGAGCGGCCACATCCGTTGCCACGAGAACGTTGTATTTCCCGGTCTTGAAACCCTCCAGAAGTTTTTCCCGCTTGTGTTGCCGGACATCTCCCGACAAGGCGGCAGCGCTTATATTGTTGGCGTTCAGCAGATTTGCCACCTGTTCAACCCCATGGCGTGTATTGATGAAGACCAGAACACGTTGCGGGTTATCGTGATTGAGCAGATTGACGAGGAGCCCCGGTTTTTCATCATCTGACGGATAATAGGAATACTCTTCTATCTTGCTGGCGATTCTTGTGTCGGTGTTGATCCTGATTTCTTCGGGATCGTTCATGTGCTCATAAGCCAATTCCATGACCCGGAAGGACAGGGTGGCGGAAAACAGCATGTTCAAGCGATTTTCCGGTTTCGGCATGCGTCGCAGCAGAAATCGAATATCCTTGATAAACCCGAGATCGAACATGCGGTCCGCTTCGTCGAGGACGGCTACCTGGACTGATTTCAGGCTGAACAGATCCTGCCTGTAGAAATCGATCAGTCGACCCGGTGTACCTATCAGGATATCGACATCTTTGGCGAGAATCTGTTTTTGTTCTTCGTACCCGGTTCCTCCATAAATCAGCCCAAGCGTCAGTCCGGTATGCCGTACCAGTGTTTTCGCGTCATTGTATATCTGGATAGCGAGTTCTCTTGTGGGCGCCAGTATCAGCGCGCGAATCGCTCCGATCTGTCTGTTCTCCGCTATGGGGGTGACCAGAAGGTGGTTGCAACAGGCTAGCAGGAAAGCAATGGTTTTTCCCGTGCCGGTCTGGGCCTGACCTGCGACATCGCGCCCTTCGAGGGCAACCGGCAAGGCGCTGGCCTGTATCGGCGTACAGAATGAAAATCCGGCATCGGCGACCCCTTTTTTGAGACGCTCATCCAGATTGAAATGATCAAATTCCTGATCGGTAAGATGTTTTTCGGTCATGTTCTCGAATATTATGGAGATATTTATGGAGCCGGCGCTGAAATTTACTTTGGTCGGGGTCTTGATTAACCGCCGGTTTCACCGCATATTCGACAATCCGAATAATCTGCAAATAAATACCTATGTCTAAAAATATTGTACATGTGAGCGATGAATCATTTGAACAGGAAGTTCTCAATGCCAGTGAGCCGGTCCTGATCGACTATTGGGCGGAGTGGTGCGGGCCGTGTAAAATGATTGCTCCGATTATCGACGAGCTCGCAGAAGAGTACGGCGAAAAAATCAAGATTGCCAAATTCAACATTGATGAAAACCCGCAGACCCCGCCCCGTTACGGGATTCGCGGAATCCCTACGCTGATGCTGTTCAAGAACGGCAACGTTGAGGCAACCAGGGTGGGAGCAGTCTCAAAATCCCAACTCGCGGCATTTATCGACAGCCATCTCGGGTAATCCCGGGGGATTATAGCACCTGCCGAGGGTTTGACGGAGCGGAAATGATGTTCAGTCAGCAATTCCCGCCAAGGACATCCCTCGGTGGATTCGGCGTGATTTCCGGATGCAAACGCAGGCGTCGGGAGTATGCGGACAAGGCCACCTCTCCGGCGGGAGTCTTTTCCAATCGAGAAGTGAGCCTGAAGAGAGAGCATTTACTGGTCTTTATTCAAACGCTTTTCCAGGCTTGGTACCGGAGGACTGATCTGCTGTTGAAGCTCCTTGGGGCCTCTCCCGCCAGATGCCCCGTATTTGGGGGGCGCGAGTCGCGAACAATCTTTTCACGGCGCCATGTCATAGCCAGGTCGATGCGCCTTCAGGTGGCGTGATTTCGGGTAGTGTTGAACAGTTTCCTCCGGGCCTGGTTGACCCGAAGAGCCGCCTCATTATCGCTGATCTCCCTTGAGATTGCATCCAGCCGCTTGAGGGTAATACCCGGCTTGAGGTAGTGCTCTGCGTCCGGGAGGGATCGGAGCTTCTCGTGGGGGGGCATGACGAGTCCGTAGGGGTAGCGCTTTTTGCGCTTGCCCTTGTTGTCGACCCGCTCCTTGGCGAACAGGCAGGGCCGATGGTAGTTCAGGCAGGGTGTGAGCGCCCCGAGCAGGAACTCGTTCACCGCCCCCGCGAAGCGCTGGGAGATGTGCTCGTAGCCCAACTGCTTGCGGATGACAGAACCGTTCTTGCCCTCCACCAAGGCATTGTCGTTGCTCTTGCCGGGACGGCTCCGGGTCTGCTCGATGTGGAGCTTCTCCAGCAGTCTGGCCACCCGTTGGTTGATGTACTCGGAGCCGTTGTCGGAATGGAACCCGAGGACCTCGAAGGGGAAGGCCTCAAGGAGTTGCTCCAGCGCCGGCAGCAGGTAGCTCTCGGAGATTTTCTCCACGCTGACGGCCACTTGCCACTGGGTCACTTCGTCCACTGCATTGATGTGATACACCCCCTTGATCCCGTCCAGGTCTCCCTGGTGCACCGTGTCGATGCGCAGGCAGCCTGGCCGACCCTCTGCCCGGGGCTTGCGCCGCTCGCCGATTCGCACCCGCTTCGGCCGGGTCTTCTCGAAGCGTCGTCTGCGCCCCCGGTAGCAACGGGTCTTGCGCAGGTTGTACAGGCGCCCGTTGGAGATCGTCGCCAGACGCTCATAGGCGGCATCCCCGTCCAGCGCCCAGGCACGCTCGCAGAGCTTCCGCGTCGCGGGCCCGGACAGATTCCCGTGCAGGGTGTCCATCTTCGCCAGGGCGATCACGTCCGCCTCGGTGTAGCGCCTGGGGAACGGTCTGACCGGCTTCCCGCGGCGGTCCCGAATCCCACCAGTGTCCCGGTACTGCCGGATCAGTCGGGTCACCTGAGCCCGGGACAGCCCCGTGACCTTCTGCAGGTACGCCCTGACCGTCCCCCGGTCCGCCCTGCCGAGGGAGGGGTAGCGGAGTGTTCGCAGGCGGCCTTGGACCCGTTCATAGGCCGCCTGTCGGGACTGGGGTTCAAAGTCGAAAGTGGTGGCGCCGTTCAGGAATGAACGGATCTCTTCCACCGTCTGTGGTCGTTTGTTGTGCAATTTCAAGATCATTCTCCAATGATCCCAAAATCGCCACCTTCAGACTCATTTCTCATTGGACAAATCTCGGGTCGCGCAAGAACGATTGCGAACGCAATGCCGCCAGGCGGCTGTTGCGGGACGCGCGGCGGGAGCATCGGCGCCTGAAGTTGCTGGTGGTGGAGGACGCGCTGGCCTCGAACGGCCCGCACATCCGGCTACTGGGGGAACTGGATATGCGATATGTGCCAGGGGTGAAGCCGGGAGATCATGGAGAATTGTTCCGTTGGGTCGATGCCACCGTAGCGACCCGCACCGTGGAGATGGAGAAGGACGGCGTTCGATTTTGCTTCCGGTTCCTGAACGGCGTGCCGTTGAATGACGCGAATTTCGATTTGGAGGTGAACTTCCTGGAATGCCAGGAGACCCGCGCGGACGGTCGGATACTGCATTTCTCCTGGGTCACGGACCTGGAAGTCACGGAATCCAACGCATACGAACTGATGCGGGCGGGACGTGCTCGCTGGCGCATCGAGAATGAAACATTCAATACCCTGAAGAACCAAGGCTACGGCTTTGAACACAATTTCGGTCACGGCCGGCAACATCTGGCGACGGTGTTCGCCCACCTGATGATGTTCGCCCACCTGATGATGTTGGCGTTCCTCATGGATCAGGTGCAGCAACGGCGCTGTTCGCTGTTCCGCGCTGCCCGGGCCAAGGCGGGTAGTTTACCCCGCCTGTGGAGAAAGTTGCGCGGGCTGTTCTCGGGATTCCACGTTGCGGACTGGGAGACGCTGTACCGGGGTATCGCGTTCGGACACCACAAGCCCGATCCGGTTCCCTTCGACACATCCTGATCCAGAAGCCGTGACCGAGTGTGTGAAAGGCCGGCTGTGTCCCGGTACTGCCGGGTCACCTAGGCCCGGGACAGCCCCGTGACCTTCTGATGGTCCCTGCTGGAGCCTCATCTGCCCGGTCGAAGAGGCCAATGGGGAGGGGTCGCCGAGGACAATCGGCGTTTCCTCAATGCAGTGTTCCGGATTCTTCGTACCGGGGCGCCGTGGCGGGACCTGCCACCGGATTACGGCGACTGGAAGAACACCCATCGGCGCTTCTGCCGTTGGCGGGACAAGGGGATTTGGGAGGGGTTGTTGGAACGGGTCATGGAAGAACCGGATTACGAATGGCTGATGATAGATGCGAGTTATGTCAAGGCGCCTCCTCATGGGACTGGAGCGCGGGGCGGAAATCAGGCGATGGATCGCACAAAAGGGGGCTCAACACGAAACTGCATCTGGCCGTGGATGCGCATGGTATGCCGGTCCGAGCCGTTGTTACGGAAGGTACCGCCGCTGATTGTCGCCAGGCTGACCTCTTGATCAAGGGGATTGATGCGGGCGCTCTGTTGGCGGATCGGGCTTACGACACCGATGCCATTGTGGCGTACTGCGCCGAGCGGGGGATGGAGCCGGTGATTCCGTCGAAGCGCAATCGTCGGGAGCTGCGGCAGCATGACCGGTATCTCTACCGTCTGCGGCATCTGGTGGAGAATGCTTTTCTGCATCTCAAGCGCTGGCGGGGCATCGCCACCCGTTATACCAGGAATGCCAACTCCTTCCTCGCCGCGATTCATATCCGATGCCTCGCTCTGTGGACTGCCATCTTGTGACGACAGTATCTAGCTTTTGCTCGTAGCATATTTCCAATAGCCATTCGCCACATACCCGGGTTCGGGTAATCACTTTGATGCGTTAGGCCGTTTTCTTTCGCGATAGCTTTCAGCCGGTCAATGGACACTTTCCCGTCCTGATTAGTGCCATATTTGGTCAATTGCTCATTAATCCAATCGCCCTCACTCCTGAAGGTCTCGACTTTGATTACGCCACTCATGACGTTCTCCTGTAGTTGCAGTGTGCCCAGATTCGGGAGTGGCGCAATGGGCCACAAAGCCTGAGCGACACGTTTGCTTGTTGTAGCGTCCGGGTCGCTATTGATTCGGAAGCTTTTCGAAATAGCGCGACCGGGAACAGGTTCAGTATCCGGCAAACGTACTTGAACTCGACACGAAACCCCCGTTCCCGCAATCAACATTCACTGCCGTTATTCCCCGGCGTTGGTGACATAAGCCTCCCAGTACTCGCGTGACAATTTCTGCGCTTCGGCAATCTGTGCCGGTGTCATAAGTGTGGCAAGAATTTCCTTATTATTTTGTGCACCATCATGGCCTTGTGCAGCCGCAATGCTCCACCAGGCATAGGCTTGCACGTAATCTTCGGGAACTCCTTCGCCCTTCCCATACTTCAACCCGAGATTGTACTGCGCCGAAGCATCTCCCTGTTCGGCAGCCTTGCGATACCAGTACACAGCCTTAGCATCATCTTCGGGAACCCCTTCGCCGTTGGCATACATCACCCCGAGATTGAACTGCGCCAAAGCATCTCCGTGTTCAGCAGCCTTGCGATACCAGTACACAGCCTTAGCATCATCTTCGGGAACCCCTTCGCCCTTCACATACATCACCCCGAGATTGAACTGCGCCAAAGCATCCCCCTGTTCAGCAGCCCTTTTCAAAGCCTCCAAATCATCTGCGGCATGTACGGAACATGTAAATAACAGCAGACAAATTAGCAGGGACCTGAACATGACCGAATTATATACCACCCATAGGGCGTAGCGCAGTCATTCAAACCTGTAGCGCGACAACCAAGATGAGAAAGCGCAGATTGATGCCTTTGTGAGAGGGTATGTAGTCTGATTGTACGAGATGGCGGTAATCGGGTTGACCGTTCTGCCGTCCGCTCTGCCCGTCGCTTAATATCGGTACGGTATTCCGCTTGTCTGGTATTCACACGTCCCCCAGCGCGACCGGGAGCAGCTTCAGTATCTGGCAAGCGTGCTTGAACTGTCAAACCAAAGTTGTAATGTCCCCTTTTCTGCAAAGTAGAGATGTCCCCTTTTTTGATTGGGAGGGGCAGTTATGTTGGGCACGGGGGTGTTGTTGAGCATGCGGGAGTCGGGTCGTATTGGAGTGATTGAGGAAGTGGTGGAGAAGCGGTTGAAGCAGCGTGAGGCGGCGTTGCGACTCGTACGGGCGCTGCGCACGCTGGACATTGAGTCGATTCACGCCAACAGCCCCCAGGCGAAGGGACGGGTAGAGCGCGCCAACCGCACGCTGCAAGACCGCTTGGTGAAAGAGATGCGACTGCGTGGCATCGGTAGCCTGGAAGCGGGCAATGCCTGCCTGCCCGCGTTTATGGCGGATTACAACCGGCGTTTTGCTGTGGCGCCACGCAACCCTAACGGATGCGCGCCGGGCGGTGTGGCACAACGACCGGGAATTGGATTTGATTCTGTGCGAGCAGCACGTCCGCAAGGTGACCCGACACCTGGCGGTCCACTTCAACGGGAACACGTACCAGATCATGGGTCAAGGAAAGGGCTACCGGCTACGCGGTACAACGGTGACCGTGTGCAAGGACTATGATGGCCGGGTGACCGTGTTACAGGGCGGTCGCGAGTTGTCGGTCCGGCTGCTTGTCGAGGGAGAGGCTCCCCTTGCGGTCGAGGAGGGCAAGAGCGTCCGGTTCAGGGTGGATCAGGCGAAAGCGCGACAGCAGTCTCGGCCAGTTTGGAAGCCGCCACCGGACCACCCTTGGCGGCGTGCATTCAAGACCCGTGGACATGCAGTCGTCCGATAACGGGGGTCTTGCACTTCGGTCGCTTCGCTCCCTCCGTGCAAGACCAAAAGGGGACATTTCTACTTTGGTTTGACAGGACAAATCTATATGTCGCCACTAAAGTCAAACCATGTTAAGCTTTATCAAATTCTTTACGGAAACCGTACACGCCCAGGAGGTTTAACGGCTAACTGTTCTTTTCGACAAGAAAGACGGCGGTCAATGCCGGAATATCCAAGGTGACTTTGCTGATATGGCTACGGAGAGTGAACGTAAGGAACCGAGACACGATCACTGAGGATGGTGGGTTTTGTCGAAGGTCGAAGTAGAAGGGTCTCAAGTGTGTACGCAAAAGACGAACTGATCAAAACTCTACCGAAGAGAACGCGATGCGGGAGACGGAGAAAACCAAGATTCCTGGCGGTCGACTTTTACAGTGGGGCGGGAGGAACCACGCGGGGGTTGATCGATGCTGGCGGCTTCGTTATCGCAGGACTGGATAAGCAGGAGTCGTGCAGAAGGACTTATGTCGCGAACAACGGTAACGAGTGCGGGGATCGCTCGTATCCGGAGTTCCTTGCGCTAGACCTGTTTCCGGCAACGAAGGAGCATCCGGTGGGACAGCGAGCAGAAGCCGTGGCGATGCTCGACGGGCCAATTGAGAAATGGCGGTCGGCTTATCCCGAAGTGCCATTGTTATTTGCCATTTGTGCGCCGTGCCAGCCGTTCACGAAGCTCAGCAAGGGCGAACTCAAAGCGAAGCGTGTTGTCGAGAGGTATCGTGAGAGGAGCTTGTTGGCACACACGTGCGCCTTCGTCGAGAGATACCGGCCCGACATTGTGCTGTCGGAAAACGTGGTCGGCATCGCTGACCCGAGATACGGAGGCATATGGGAGGACTTTTGCGGCCGTTTACGCGGCATGGGATACGTCGTATCGACGGTTAGCGTATGCGCTTCCGATTTTGGGATCGCACAGTATAGGAAACGTTCTATTCTCGGAGCAATTCGCGAGGGGAATGAAGGAACTGACATGGAGTTGTCACTTCCTGTCCGCGACCTTGGCGCGCGCGAGACGACGGTGAGGGAGGCATTAGTCGGTCTCCCTCCTCTTGGTCCGGGAGAACGAGACGAAGATATCCCAAACCACGCCACGAGGAATCTCAGCGAGTTGAATAGGAAGAGAATTTCACACGCAACTCCAGGAGGGTCGAACAGCTATCTGCAGTCTACGCCGGTTGGCGACTTGTCTCTTGCATGTCACCGTCGCGTGAATGAGAAACTCAGGGTCAATTGTTTCACTGATGTTTACACTCGAATGGCATCGGACCGGCCGTCTCCTACCATTACCACGCGATGTCATAGCATAACGAACGGGCGTTTCGGACACCCTGACGTCAATCAGATACGAGGGATTTCCATGAGGGAGGCGGCTCGGCTTCAGTCGTTTCGCGACGACTACGTGTTCTACCCTGTACACCAAGTCGAACCGGTCGCACGGATGATCGGCAACGCGGTCCCACCGAAGCTCGCGGCGTTCTATGCGAATTGGCTCGTGGAATCGATAGCGAGACGGGCAGCTTTCGCGGCCGGAAAGGGGGGTATTTCCAATGGTGGATGAAGCGGAGAAGCTTTTCCTTCGATTCCACGGTCGGATCATCGACTCGCTTGGGATCCAGATGTATCAGAGCCCGGTCGCCGCCGTTGCGGAACTGATCGCCAACGCTTGGGATGCCGATGCGACGCGCGTCAACGTAGATTTGCCGGAGAATATCAGCGGAGACCCGGCGATAGTCGTTCGGGACAACGGAATCGGAATGACATTTGCAGAGTGCCAAAACCTCTACCTTGACATTGGACGCAATCGGCGGTTGGATGAAGGGACGGACAAGACCCCCAACGGAAGGCCGGTATTAGGGCGAAAGGGAATCGGTAAATTTGCGGGTTTCGGAATTGCGAGGGTGTTGGAAATCGATACGACCAGCGCCAAAACAGGGGAAAGGACCACCTTCTGTCTGGACCTTGAGGATCTTCGTAGCGATAGTTACGTCGGAACGAACGCGAAGGAAATAACGGTACTCCGCCGAGAGCAGGGGAACGAGACTCGAAAGGCCCAAGCCGGCACGAGCGTGACGATGAAGAGTCTGACGGTAAGGAGGACGCCGAGCAGAACTGGATTCCTGAATTCGATGGCGCGAAGATTCTTGATCAATCAAGTGGCTGACACATTCGAGATACTAATCAACGACGAAGAAGTCCCCGACGACAACGCCCTGACGGGCGTGGAATTCGATTTCCCCATCGATTACAAAGACGAAGAGAAACCGTCGGGGCTGCGCGTCGATAACAAAGTAGGATACGAAACTGTTGGGAGCGACGAAATCATCTGGCGGGTAAGATTTACGAAGGAACCGATAGGGACGGAAGAACTACGGGGAATATCGGTCTTTTGCGGCATAAAGCTGGCCCAGTCGCCGTTCTTCTTTAATCTGTCGGGAGGATTGTCCGGTCAGCACGGACAACAGTACTTGTCGGGACAGGTGCGGGCAGACTATCTGGATAGGCTGACGGCTGACGTGATCACGACGGAACGACAGCGAATTAACTGGGAACTGGCCGAGTGTAGAGAACTTGAAGCTTGGGGACAAGAAAGGGTTAAGTCGCTCAGCAATTCCCGCTAAGGACATCCCCACATGGATTCGGCGGGATTTTCGGATGCAAACGCAGGCGTTAAGGATATGCGGACAAGGCCACCCCTCCGGCGGATTGCCGGATCGGCGGTTGGCCATGGGTTTTCCTGAAGAACCGGCCTTTCACACACTCGGTCACGGCACCGGGTCAGGATGTGTCGAAGGGCTCCAGATCAGGCTTGCGGTGCCCGAACGCGATACCCCGGTACAGCGTCTCCCAGTCCGCAACGTGGAATCCCGAGAACAGCCCGCGCAGCCGCTCCCACAGGGACCTCAAACTGCCCGCCTTGGCGCGCGCGGCGCGGAACAGCGAGCAGCGCCGTTGCTGCACCTGATCCATGAGGAACGCCAACATCATCAGGTGGGCGAACACCGTCGCCAGATGTTGCCGGCCGTGACCGAAATTGTGTTCAAAGCCGTAGCCTTGGTTCTTCAGGGTATTGAATGTTTCATTCTCGATGCGCCAGCGAGCACGTCCCGCCCGCATCAGTTCGTATGCGTTGGATTCCGTGACTTCCAGGTCCGTGACCCAGGAGAAATGCAGTATCCGACCGTCCGCGCGGGTCTCCTGGCATTCCAGGAAGTTCACCTCCAAATCGAAATTCGCGTCATTCAACGGCACGCCGTTCAGGAATCGGAAGCGGAAGCGGGCGCCGTCCTTCTCCATCTCCACGCTACGGGTCGCCGCCGTGACGCCCACCCAGTGGAACAGTTCCCCATGATCTCCCGGCTTCACCCCCAGCACATATCGCATATCCAGTTCCTCCAGCAGCCGGATGTGCGGGCCGTTCGAGGCCAGCGCATCTTCCACCACCAGCAACTTCAGGCGCCGATGCTCCCGCCGCGCGTCCCGCAACAGCCGCCTGGCGGCATTGCGTTCGCAATCGTTCTTGCGCGACCCGTCTGCCCGCAGGAGCGGCTCCGGGGCGAGCGGAAATACCTCCCGGTGTTGCGGGTGAACCAGCACCGCCGCCAGCATCTGGTGGTACCAGGTCGTGCTGCCATCGCGGTGATGCTTCTCGCAGCAGCGCTCACAATGCACCTTCTTCGATGAGAAATACCCGGTGCCGTCTACCGACAGCAGATGGTGACCCAACCAGGTGAAACCCTCCAAACCCTTGCCCCGTTGCAAAGCGGCAAACACGCTCTTGAAAACACGGCGGAGCGAGCGCGGGTCTACCAGATCCAGACGCTCACGCATGGCCGTATCCGATGGCGCGCGAACCACCCCGTACAGGTTTTTGAGGTTCGACCGGATACGGTCCTCGTCGCGCGCATCCTTTTCAAAGCTCAGCAGCGACGGGTACTTCAGGCTGAACATCGCCAAAGCCGACATCAGGCAGTCCGTCAGACCCAGGCCACGGCTTGCTACGGGGTCTTCGATGCGATCGAAATCCCCACGCACCAGCCGCAGGAGGCCCGGCGCGCTGAGGGTCTTGCGAAACAGGGTCCTGGGCATGGTATCCTCCGACTATGAAGAAACGGCCCTTATTCTACCGCTTTTCCATGAAAAATCTGCGAAAAGATTGTCTAATAACCCCCTGAAACCCCCGAATTTACTGGCTTCCCGGATTTAGCGGGAATTGCTGTAAGTCGCTTTTGAGCATCTGGAAGAGTCGTCGCGCGGAAGAGAAACTGCGTCAAATCGACGAGAAGGTAGCTCCGTTTGCACAGAGGCTGGACCGCCTCCGCTCTTCTGAGAAGCGGACCGTTATGAGTGCATTGAAGAAGGTAGCGACAATAGAGGCTCTTTCGGACGAACAATTTGCGGAACTGTCGAGCGGTATCCTGACCGCTTGGGAGGGAGGACGGCTACGAGAGTTGATCGAAAATGTCTCGAGTGTCGAATATATGAACGAGGGGGTTCTTCTTTCCCTTCTCGCGGAAGCGCAGGTGTTGAGCGCACTGAATGTTGCGGAAGGTGTCAAGGCAAAGGTGGAGATCATAAAGGGCCTAAGTAGAAGGATCGAAGAACGAGACCTTGAAAATGCCGTCCGCGACTACATTGCAAGAAATCCATGGCTCTTGTCACCGCAATGGGAAACGTTCAAGGTGGAGACCTCTGTGCGAAACCTGGTCGAAAAAGCGGCCGCCGATGCGAAGCTTGATGCAGACGACGAGACCGGTAACAAACGAGTCGACTTGGTTCTCTCGTCAGGAAAGCAACTCCTTGTCGTGGAGTTCATGCGGCCTGGCTTGACGGTCGACCGGGGACACGTGGACAGATACCAAGAATATGTCGATATTCTGAGAAGCAAGATAAGTAGCAATACGAACCATGATTTCGAGATCGTATCAGGACTGCTTGTAGCTGACCGGCTGAGCCAACGGCCGGGAATGGAACGCGTACTTAACAGGCTGGCTAGCGACGACATGAAAGCGATCGAGTGGAAAGGACTGTTGGATCAGGCCGGGGCGCAGTGGAAGGAATTCTTGGGCGTGCTTGTGGCACGGGCGCCTGAAGATGAGCGGTTGGCCGGATTACGAGAAGAGTGACGGGGCAAGGTGATCGGATCACTCATCAAGGAAATGGACCAAGCGACGTTTCAGGCGGGCACGGTTCGAGATTTCGCATTGCCATACAATGGTTGCTTGCCATCCGATAGCTTGAAGTTGAGCCAGTACCTCAGCGTCTCGTTTCTTGTTTTTCTCGATTTTGGTTGTCCAAAATTCGAGACGGGTTTTGGGGAGAGCGCCCTTCGGACATGAGTGGCCGTGCCAAAAGCAACCGTGAACAAAAATGACTTTCTTGCGCGCAGGAAAGACGAGATCGGGTGATCCCGGAAGATCGCGTCGGTGTAGACGGTATCGATATCTCATCTCGTGGAGCATCTGGCGAACCGACACTTCGGGGGCCGTGTTTCGTTGACGAACCGCAGCCATGACCTTCGAGCGTATCTCGGGGCTGAACTTGTCTGCCAATGGTATCCGTCCTATACGACTAGTCAGAAATGTATGGCCATCTTGACTATTCTATTGCTGAAAGTAGCCAACCGATCCACGCTGCGGGTTGCCACCTGATCCACGGCAAAGTTACCACTGTGGACCCTGGCATCTGTTCCCCTCATAGGAGCGGACCGACAGACCGTTCATTGTACAGACGGAAGTACCCGGCTCAGTCGATTTTCGAATGCGTGTGAAGGCCGGATGATAAGCCAGATGCCAAGAGATTCCCAGATATACCGGGTTCCGGTTTCCCCGACGCCACTCCGAAGTGTAACAGTCGACCCGATCCCGGAATGAGGGCATAGCCCGAATGGAGGGATCGGGGCGGCGGCGGAAAAATCAACGCCTTGGATAGTGTCGTCACAAGAAAAGGTCAGTGTATGGTATAATTGAGGGAAGCAAATCCTTTGGTTGATTGAGACGACTGATTCCCATCGCAGACATGATATTTCGGAGCGCGTATGGCTCCTAGATACTGCCATCTTGTGATGGCAGTATCTAATGACAAGGCCACCCCTCCGGCGGGTTGCCGGATCGGCGGTTGGCCACGTGATTTCCTGAAGAACCGGCCTTTCACACATGCGGTCACGGCTGCCACATCAGGAAGTGTCGAAGGGCACCTGCAAAGCGGCGAACACGCTCTTGAAGGCACGGCGGAGCGAGCGCGGGTCTACCGCGTCCAGACGCTCACGCATGGCCGTATCCGACGGCGCGCGGACACCCCACAGGTTCCCGCGACTATGAAGAAACGGCCCTTATCCTACTGCTTTTCCGGGAAAAGTCTGCGAAAAGATTTTTTACCAGCCCCCTGAAAACCACGGATTTGCTGGCTTCCCGGATTTAGCGGGAATTGCTGATGTTCAGTAGCCAAGGACGGGGTTGACCCGATTGCGCAATGGTTTGCCGGCCAGATATCGCTCCATGTTTTCAAAAAAAACCGACAGGGTCATTGCGACATAGGCGTGCCCGTCATCTGCGGAAACGTGGGGGGTGACAATCAGATTGGGCACGTTCCAGTAGGGGGAGTCCGGCGGCAACGGTTCCTGATCGAACACGTCCAGGATCGCGCCCGAAATTGAGCCGTTTTCCAGCTTTTCAGTGAGCGCCTCGTAATCGACCACCGCGGCGCGTCCGATATTGACCAGCCCTGCGCCCGCTTTTAGCAGGTCGAGCCGGCGCCGGTCGAGCAAGTTCCGGGTTTCACCGGTCAACGGGGTGACGACAAATAAAAAATCGGCCTGTGGCAACACTTGGTCCAGCTGATCTGCCGATACTGTTTTGTCGACCTGCCCGACAGGGCGGCCATGACGGGAGACCCCGATTACCCGGATGCCGATGGCCCTGGCGTGAGCGGCCACGGACTTGCCGATGCTGCCGACCCCGACCAGGACGAGGGTTTTGCCTGCGATCGGGGTTGAGTAAATGGAATCGTAGAGCGCCTTGCGTTGATTGCAGACGATTGCCGGCATAGCGTTATGCAGCATCAGGATCGCCATCAGCCCGAACTCGCCTCCTTTGGTTGCGTGTACGCCTTTGTTATTGGTCAACTGTACTCCGTCGGGTAGCCAGTCCAGCGGCGCCAGATGCTCAACTCCGGCGCCAATGATATGGATCCATTTCAGCTCGGGCGCTATGTCGGCGAGATTGTCAACCGGCAAGTCCCAGGTGACCAGTACTTCCGAGTCGGCCATTGATGTTTCGAAATGGTCCGTATCCCAGTCGATAAAAACATCCAGCCGGCGGGCAGTATCGGGATAGTTCGCAGCGCTTTTTTCGTATTTCTGCCGGGTGATCGTGAAAACCGTTTCTCCCTCCCGCGTATTCGGGAAGGTGTCGGCGGAGAAATGGTTGTTCTTGATATGAACCCTGGTTTTGCGCGAGTCGCTCATCGGTGAAACTGCCGGAGGTCAAGCCGTTACTGCGCTTTCCAGTCGGAGGGCGCCCCCTCCTGCGGTTTTTCGAGTTCGGCCATGATGAACCGATCGCGCGCCTGGCCGCTGTATCCGTCTCCCCGGAAAATGATCCGCATAACGCGGTCGTTTATCTGCCGCAGATACTCGTTGTCGTCTGTTGATTCGCCGGCAGGCGCGTGTATCACAGTATCACTGCCATAAGTTGCGATCGGCCCTGGCTGGAGGTCGGCGGGCTGGGGTGGCAGTTTGCCTCTGGCGAGGTCGCGGGCAAGTCGTCGCAGCCGCCGCCGGTAAAGAACGACTCCGCGGTCCGTTGCCACCAGATGTTCTCTGGAATGTTCGGAAATGGCGCCCATTCCCTCGACCGCTTCTACGTCACCCGGATTCATTTGTCTCTCCTCATAAGTACGGTCAATGACCTCGCCCTGCTCAATTCGTTCCAGGCCTTCCCGCGTGTTGAATTCCGGCGGGTCTGCGCGTGGACCGAAGTTGCCCCAGGCGTAAGCGATACAATGTTCGTCATCGACAGGAACTACCCAGCGCGTGAAAGCGCTGCGTCCAAAATATTTTACGCGGGCGCCGTCGGTCGCAAAGGCCGCCCCCGACTGGGTGAAGTTTGGCAGGATCAGCTCATTCACCCGTACCCAGGCATTCTCGCCGACTCGTCTCGTCGCTGTGCCGAGAAAGCGGATACGGTCGCGTTCATAAAATTGATATTGACCAACCATGCCAAAACCGTCCGTGAACTGGTTGTGGTGCAAAAATGCGGTATGCGCCGGGTCCACGATCGCATCCAGCGCCTGAATCCAGTTGCATCTGAACGATGCCGAATAAGGAGTCATGATCGTGTCGGGCAGATCATAGACATCGTAGTAGGGGAAGTCGGGCTTTTCCTGCGGTGGGCCAAGCCAGGCAAAGATCAATCCCCGGAACTCGATGACAGGATAGGCGCCGAGGCGCCTTGATTGCTGAATACTTGCAACACTGTCAGCATTCCCGGGTTGTCCGGGAATTTCGAGTATAGCGCCATCAATATCGAACAGCCAGCCGTGATAGCAACAACGAATTCCCCTCGTTTCACAGCGCCCGAACTCCAGCGAAGCCCGCCGATGAGGACAATTTTTATGAACGAGACCGATGCGGCCACTGCGATCGCGAAACAGTACCAGGTCCTCACCCATGACCCGGATTCGTTGTGGACGATCTTTCAATTCCGCTGTTATCGCCACCGGATGCCAGTAGCGTCGCATCAGTTCCCCCATGACGGAGCCTGCGCCGGTCTCGGCCAGTTCCCGGTCATGGTCGCCGGTAAAGCTCTGGTGGTAGCCACAATAAGGCTGGAAGTTTTCTTTATCTCGCGGCAAATTGATTCCGGACCCGGTTATACACTGTTTTGAGCTCGATTTTCACACGCCGACCCAGACCACGCCATCTTCGATCTTCGCCGAATACACAGTGAGGTCAATAACGGCCGGAGGGCTTAATGCCTTGCCGGTTCGTATATCGAACAAGGCCTGATGCAGTGGACACTCGATGCAGCCGTTCTCGATAATTCCATCCGAAAGTGAGGCATGTTCATGCGTACAGATATCATCCACGGCAAAAACCTGATCGCCCAGCTTGCAAAGAGCGATCAGTTTGTCATCAATCCTGACCTGGGTCGGTTCTTCGTCGTCCAGTTGCGAAAATGGCACGGCGCGGCGCCATTGAAGTGGTGTGCCCATTATGCTAAAAGCCAGTACCAATAGAGTGAATTACACTATCTTATTTTCCGCCAATTGTCAAGCGGACAGTCCATTCCAGGCAAGACGGCCAATCAGTCAGCGAAAACATGAGACGTAACAGAAAGGCAAAGATTGTGGCAACGCTTGGGCCGGCCAGCCAAAGCGAACAAATGATTGGGAGACTGTTCGCTTGCGGGGTCGATGTGTTTCGCATCAACTTCAGCCATGGCGCCCGGCGGGAACACGGAAAGCGGATTGGTCTTTGCAGAAAGATAGAAAAACAGACCGGCCGGCCGGTCGGGATTTTGATCGACCTTCAGGGACCCAAACTGAGGCTGGGCAAAATCAGGAAAGGCAAGGCCGCGTTGAAGAAGGGCAGCGCTTTTCGCCTCGACATGAGCGCGCAGCCCGGTAACAGGCAGCGGGCGCCATTACCCCATCCTGCAATTTTTGCCGCCCTCCGGCCCGGCAATGAATTGATGATTGACGATGGCCGGGTCAGACTGAAGGTCCTTCATTGCACAGCGGACTTTGCCGATACCGAGGTGGTTGTGGGGGGGGTAATCAGCAACCACAAGGGGGTGAATGCGCCGGAAGTCATCCTGCCCGTTTCCGTGCTCACGCAAAAGGACCTTGAGGATCTCGAATACGGACTCGGCATGGATGTGGACTGGGTGGCGCAATCCTTTGTACAACGGCCGTCGGATGTCGAAGAGTTGAAGTCTATTATCGGAGGGCGCGCCAAGATCATGGTCAAACTGGAGAAACCCTCGGCGATCAAATACCTCGATGAAATTCTTGGAATCTGTGACGGCATCATGGTAGCGCGGGGAGATCTGGGTGTTGAATTGCCGCCGCAGAAAGTACCTGTCGTCCAGAAAGAAATCATCCGCCAGTGCCGCCAGGCCGGCAAACCGGTCGTGGTGGCAACCCACATGCTTGATTCCATGGTATTCAATCCGGTACCTACCCGAGCGGAAGCGTCCGATGTGGCGACCGCCATTTATGATGGCGTGGACGCGGTGATGTTGTCGGCGGAATCGGCTGCCGGAGAGTATCCGTTGCGGTCGGTACAGATGATGAACAGTATTATTGAAGAGGTCGAAGGCGACCCCGACTATTCGTCCATCATCGAGGCGCAGCGTCCGCAGCCGGACAGCACAACAGCGGATGCAATCTGCAACGCATTGCAGACCATGACCGGAATATTGTCCTCGGCGGCAACGGTGACCTATACCGATTCCGGCAGTACCAGCCTGCGCGCGGCTCGTGAGCGGCCTGCGGTGCCGATTCTGAGTCTGACCCCGTCTGTGCGGTCTGCCCGTTACATGACAGTTGTCTGGGGGATTCATGCCGTGACCGTCGATGTGGCCAATGAACAGGCCGATATCGACCAGATTATCGAGGCGGCGAAAGCGATTGCCGTACGGGAAAAATTCGCTGTGCGCGGAGAGGCGGTCGTGATCGCGGCCGGGTTGCCGTTCGGCAAGTCGGGGACAACCAACCTGCTGCATATCGCCCGCATCGAATGACCGGCCGGGACGGTTCTGAGCGCTTTACAAGAGTTTCCGGGCATTGGTATACTGTATACCAGCGCCCGGTCCGAATCTGACAGATTGCGTATTGCGATTGTTGCCGGGCAGGGTTCGGAGTATACTTCGCGTTCTTTTCCGGGCTACCCTGTTAAATATCATTCATATCATGAATATCCATGAGTATCAGGCCAAGGCGTTGTTGTCCCGCTTTGGCGTTGCTGTTGCGAAAGGCGGGGTTGCGTTTACCGTCGATCAGGCGCTTGCCAGGGCGCAGGAGCTTGGCGGCCCGGTTTGGGTAGTCAAGGCCCAGATCCATGCCGGCGGGCGCGGCAAGGGCGGTGGCGTCAAGGTGGTTTCTTCAATCGGGGAGTTACGCGCCGCGGCCAGTGATGTCCTCGGTATGCAGCTTGTTACGCATCAGACCGGTCCGCGGGGGCAATGCGTCAAGCGAATTTACATTGAAGAGGGTTGTGATATCGCGCGGGAACTCTATGTTGGCATGCTGGTGGACCGGGGAACGGGTCGAATCACGGTGATCGCATCCACCGAAGGTGGTATGGATATTGAGGAAGTAGCCGCAAACACCCCGCAAAAAATACTCACTGTGGTCCTTGATCCGGTCACTGGACTGCAACCCTTTCATGCCCGCAAGCTGGCTTATGGCCTGAATCTGTCTGCAGCACAGACGCTCTCCGCGGTCAAATTCATGCAGGGGATGTACGAGGCATTTATCAAATTGGATGCCAGTATGATCGAGATCAACCCACTGGTCGTGACCGGCGGCGGCGACCTGCTTGCGCTGGACGCGAAAATGAATTTTGACAGTAACGCGCTGTATCGCCAACCCGGAATCGTCGAGTTGCGCGATGAGGATGAGGAGGACCCGGCAGAAACGCAAGCTGGTGAATGTGGCCTGAACTATATCAAACTGGATGGCGATATCGGTTGTATGGTCAATGGGGCCGGACTGGCCATGGCCACCATGGATATGATTCAACTGTATGGCAGTTCGCCGGCGAACTTCCTGGATGTGGGCGGCGGCGCCACTACCGAACAGGTTACCGAAGCATTCAAAATCATCCTGTCCGACGACAATGTCAAAGGCATCCTGGTGAATATATTTGGCGGCATCATGCGTTGCGACGTAATTGCCGGAGGTATTGTGGCCGGCGCCACGGAGGCGGAACTGGATGTGCCGCTGGTGGTTCGCCTTGAAGGCACCAATGCAGATGAGGGCAAGCGCATTCTTGCCGAGTCGCGGTTGCCGGTTGCGCTGGCCGATGATCTGGATGATGCAGCCCGCAAAATCGTTCAGGCGGCTGACGGAGAGGGCTGATGTCAGTACTGGTGGACCGTAACACAAAAGTCATTTGCCAGGGATTTACCGGTTCCCAGGCTACATTCCATAGCGAGCAGGCGATCCGCTACGGCACCGGTATGGTCGGTGGGGTGACGCCGGGCAAGGGTGGAATGGTGCATCTCGGCTTGCCGGTTTTCAACACCGTCGAAGAAGCCGTAGCCGCCACCGGCGCCGATGCGTCTGTCATCTATGTGCCTCCGGCTTTTGCCGCGGATGCCATTCTTGAAGCGATTGACGCGGGAGTTGCGCTGGTGGTATGTATTACTGAAGGCGTTCCGGTGCTGGACATGGTGCGGGTCAAGCGCGCGCTCGAAAATTCGGCAACCAGACTGGTAGGGCCAAACTGCCCCGGCGTGATTACCCCGGATGAGTGCAAGATCGGTATCATGCCGGGCCATATTCATAAAAAGGGCAGCGTCGGTATTGTTTCCCGGTCCGGCACATTGACTTATGAGGCCGTGGCGCAAACCACAGCCGAGGGACTTGGACAAAGCACCTGTATCGGAATCGGAGGCGACCCGGTTAACGGCGCCAGCTTTACAGATTGTCTGGAGATGTTCCTGGAGGATACGGAAACCGAATCCATCCTGATGATTGGAGAGATCGGCGGCAGCGCAGAGGAAGAGGCGGCCGATTTTATCCGCCAGAGCAAAACCGAAAAGCCGGTCTGTGGTTTTATAGCGGGAATCACAGCGCCGCCGGGCAGACGAATGGGACATGCCGGCGCCATTATTGCCGGCGGCAAGGGCGGCGCGGCCGAAAAAATCGAGGCGCTGAAAAGCGCCGGTATTGCAGTCGCCGATTCTCCCGCCTCGCTGGGGCGTACCCTGAAACAGGCCATCGCCTGATTGCGGCAAACGCAACAGGAATGAGTATTTCAGGTAACGCGAATATGGGTTCTGCCGGTCAAACCATGCCGCGGCGTCGTCATCCGGGTCGTGGCAAAGGCAAGACCGCTATTCATCCGAAGGGGCGACAGGTTGATGCCTCCGCGTTGCAGGAAATCCGGTCCTTGCTTGAGGACATGCCGATACGGCGTGATTTGCTGATCGAGTATCTGCATCGGATACAGGACAAATACGGTTGCCTCTCAAGCGCTCATCTGGCAGCGTTGGCGTCGATCATGAGCCTGGCTCAGAGTGAGGTCTACGAGGTTGCCACCTTTTATGCACACTTCGATGTGGTCAAGGAAGGCCAGTCTCCACCGCCGCCGATCACAATCCGGGTATGTGACAGTATTGCCTGCCAGTTGGCCGGAGCGCAAGCGCTGATTGGTGAACTCAAGCGACAAGCGCCGCCGGACAGGGTGCGGGTTCTGACAGCGCCGTGCATGGGACGTTGTGAAATGGCGCCGGTGGCAGAGGTTGGCCATCATCATATCGGTCATGCGAACAGCGAAAAACTGCTGTCAGCCGTGCACAACGGGCAGACCCGGCCCGAATTGCCGGATTATATCGACTACCACAAATATACCGATGGGGGTGGTTACAAACTACTCGGGGATTGTTTGGCCGGAATGCGGACGCCAGGGGACATTATCGACAGTCTGGACAAATCGGAATTGAAAGGTCTCGGCGGGGCCGGGTTTCCGGCCGGCCGCAAGTGGAACATTGTCCGCGGCTTTGCGGCGCCGCGGCTCATGGCGGTCAATGGCGATGAAGGGGAACCGGGCACGTTCAAGGACCGCTACTACCTGGAAACCGACCCTCATCGCTTTATTGAGGGTATGCTGATTGCAGCCTGGGCGGTGGGTATCGAAACCGCTTACGTTTACATCCGTGATGAATATCCGGCCATTATTGCCTTGTTGAAAACAGAAATACGAAAGGTTCAGGATACTGGACTGGCGGATCATGTCGATATCGAGGTTCGTCGGGGAGCGGGGGCATATATCTGCGGAGAAGAGTCCGCGATGATCGAATCCATTGAAGGCAAACGCGGGTTGCCAAGAAACCGCCCGCCTTATGTGGCCGAGCTTGGGCTGTTCGGCAGACCGACACTGGAACATAATGTCGAGACCCTGTTCTGGGTCAGGGACATCGTCGAAAAGGGGGCGCAATGGTTTGCCGGAGCCGGCATAAACGGGCGCAAGGGCTGGCGCAGCTACTCGGTTTCCGGACGGGTTAATAATCCGGGGGTCAAGCTGGCTCCGGCCGGGGTGACGGTGCGGCAGCTGATCGATGACTGGTGCGGCGGCATGCCTGAGGGGCACACGTTCAAGGGATATTTGCCGGGAGGGGCGTCCGGAGGCATCCTGCCGGCTTCACTGGATGACGTTCCGCTTGATTTCGGAACACTTCAGGAATACGGTTGCTTCATCGGTTCGGCAGCGGTTGTGGTGTTCAGTCAGCACGACAATATGAAGGATGTCGCGTTGAACCTGATGCGTTTCTTCCAGGATGAGAGCTGCGGACAGTGTACGCCTTGTCGGGTTGGCACCGAAAAGGCGGTCCGGGTCATGCTCGAGCCGCAATGGGATGCCGGTCTGTTGCAGGATTTGAGCACGGTGATGGCCGATGCCTCGATATGCGGTCTTGGGCAAGCCGCCGGCAATCCCATTAATTGTGTGCTGAAATATTTCCCTGAGGATCTCCAGTGTCCGGGGTAGTCGATTTCACGTTGAACGGGCGGCCTGTCCGGGCCCGTGCAGATGAAACCATCTGGCAGGCGGCAAAACGGCAAGGCATGGAAATTCCCCATTTGTGTTACGCGCCAAAGCCTGATTACCGGGCGGACGGGAATTGTCGGGCCTGTATGGTTGAGATTGAGGGCGAGCGTGTCCTCGCCGCTTCGTGTTTGCGCAAACCGACAGACGGCATGGTAGTCAGAACCGATAGCGACAGGGCGGCGCGGGCGCAGGCCCTGGTGATGGAGTTGCTGGTTGCCGACCAGCCCGCGCGCGCAGTGGCCCATCAGAGGGATTCTCATCTGTGGCAGTGGGCCGACAAGCTGAATATCAGCGCAAGCCGTTTTCCGAAAAGGGAGGCGCCGCAGGCGGATATCAGCCATCCGGCCATGTATGTGGCGCTGGATGCCTGCATCCACTGTAATCTGTGTGTGCGTGCCTGCCGTGAGGTACAGGTAAACGATGTGATCGGCATGGCCTTTCGGGGGCATCAGTCCAGCATCGTTTTTGATTTTGATGACCCGATGGGTGAAAGTACCTGTGTGGCTTGCGGCGAGTGTGTGCAGGCCTGTCCCACCGGCGCCTTGATGGAAGCGACGATGGTGGATGAAAAAGGTGTCGGGAAAACCGTTCCGCTGGGCGAGACCCACAGTGTATGTCCATATTGCGGGGTCGGATGCCAGATTACCTATCAAACGTTCGATAACGAAATCGTCGCCGTCCAGGGGCGGGAGGGGCCGGCGAACCGTAACCGGTTGTGCGTCAAGGGCCGCTTCGGTTTCGATTACGTTAAACATCCCCATCGTTTGACGCGGCCATTGATCCGGCTTGAAGGGGCGCCCAAGTCGCCCGAAGACGATCCGGATCCGGCCAATCCACTGACCCATTTCCGGGAAGCAAGCTGGCAAGAAGCGCTGGATTATGCCGCCCGGGGGCTGCTCAGGATCAGGGAACGGAAGGGTGGCAAGGCGCTTGCCGGGTTCGGTTCGGCGAAGTGCAGCAATGAAGAAGCCTACCTGTTTCAAAAGCTGATACGCGCGGGCCTGGGCACCAACAATGTCGATCATTGCACCCGGCTGTGCCACGCTTCTTCGGTGGCAGCCCTGCTTGAAGGGATCGGCTCCGGCGCCGTTTCCGCGCCGTTCAATGCCGTGGAGGATGCCGATTGTGTAGTTGTTATCGGAGCCAACCCGATCAGTAACCATCCGGTTGCGGCGACCTTTTTCAAGCAGGCGGCCAGAAACGGAACCTTGATCGTGATGGATCCTCGCGGGACTCAACTGAAGCGTCATGCGACCTGGACATTGCAGTTCAATCCGGGTACCGATGTCGCGATGCTGAACGGGATTCTGCATACCATTATTGATGAAGGGCTGTATGACGCCGGGTACGTCGAGCAACATACCGAAGGGTTCGAAAACCTGAAGGCGCATATCAAGGATTTCTCCCCGGAAAGAATGGCGCCTGTCTGCGGCATTGACGCCGCCGTGCTAAGGGCTGTGGCGCGAACTTTCGCGACTGCGAAGGCGTCCATCATTTTCTGGGGGATGGGTATATCCCAGCATATTCACGGTACCGATAATGCGCGTTGCCTGATCGCGCTTTCGTTGATTACCGGTCAAATCGGCAGGCCGGGAACCGGGTTGCACCCATTGCGGGGCCAGAATAATGTTCAGGGGGCTTCCGATGCCGGTTTGATTCCGATGATGCTGCCCGATTACCAATCGGTTGAAAGCGAGAATGTACGGGCCCGTTTTGAAGACGCCTGGAGAACGCCTCTGGACCCGCAAAAAGGGCTGACTGTGGTTGAGGTGATGAATGCGGCGCATGCGGGTGATATTACCGGCATGTATATCATGGGAGAAAATCCGGCAATGTCGGACCCTGACCTGAACCATGTCCGTGAGGCGCTGGCCAGGCTGGAACATCTGGTGGTGCAGGACCTGTTTCTGACGGAGACCGCGTTTTTCGCAGATGTGGTTCTGCCCGCTTCCGCCTGGCCCGAAAAGGACGGCACGGTGACTAACACGAATCGTCAGGTGCAAATGGGCAGAGCGGCATTGAAGATGCCGGGAGACGCCCGTCCGGATTGGTGGATTACCTGTGAGATTGGCAAACGAATTGGCATGGACTGGAGCTATGACGGTCCCGGCGATGTGTTCGCTGAAATGGCAAGCATGATGCCGTCGCTCGACCATATATCCTGGCAGCGGGTGATGGATGAGAGTTCGGTAACCTATCCGTGTGAGGCGCCTGACCGGGAGGGCAATGCGATTGTGTTTGAACATGGCTTCCCGACGATGAGCGGGAAAGGCAGGCTGGCGCCTGCCAGCATTATCCCGCCCGATGAAATGCCCGATGATGAGTATCCGATGATACTGACTACCGGACGTCAACTGGAGCATTGGCATACCGGCGCCATGACCCGCCGTTCACAGGCGCTTGACCGCATCGAACCCGAAGCCGTTGCCACGCTATCGCCGGGGGCATTGCAGAAAATACGGGCGCGCGCCGGTGACAAGGTGGTGGTTTCCACGCGGCGAGGCGCCATCGAACTGAAAGCCCGTGTGGACGCCTCCTTGCCGGATGATATGGTTTTCATTCCGTTTTGCTTTGCAGAAGCGCCGGCAAACATCCTGACCAATCCGGCTTTGGACCCGGTTGGCAAGATACCGGAATTCAAGTTCTGCGCGGCCCGTGTGGAGGCTTCCGCCTGACCGACCCGCCATCCGTTAAAAATATCTTTCAATCCAGGAACGGTAGCACTCAATGAGCGACATAGAAATTGCCCGCGCGGCAAAGATCAAACCCATTTCGGAAATTGCCGACAGGTTGGGCATCCCCGGCGAGGCGCTGTCGCCTTTTGGCCATACCAAGGCCAAGGTCGGCCTTGATTACATTGATTCACTGCAACACAGGCCGGACGCAAAATTGATCCTGGTTACCGCGATTACTCCGACTCCCGCCGGTGAAGGCAAGACCACAACGTCGGTTGGCTTGACCGACGGCATGAACAGGATCGGCAAAAACGCCATGGTGTGCCTGCGCGAGCCCTCGCTCGGGCCCTGTTTCGGCATGAAAGGAGGGGCTGCCGGAGGAGGTTACGCCCAGGTCATACCGATGGAGGATATCAATCTCCACTTTACCGGTGATTTTCATGCGATCACATCTGCGCACAGCCTGCTTTCCGCGCTGATCGACAACCACATCTACTGGGGTAACGAAGCGGGCATTGATACACGCCGGGTGGAATGGCGGCGGGTAGTGGACATGAATGACCGCGCCCTCAGGCAGATTACCCATTCGCTCGGCGGCGTTGCCAACGGTTATCCACGTGAAGACGGATTCGATATTACCGTTGCATCGGAAGTGATGGCTATTTTCTGCCTGTCGAAAAACCTGGAGGATCTGCAGGATCGCCTCGGCAGGATTGTCATTGGCTATACCCGTGAGCGCAAGCCGGTACTGGCTTCGGCGGTCATGGGTCCCGGGCCGATGACGGTCTTGCTGAAAGACGCGCTTGCGCCCAATCTGGTGCAGACCCTGGAACACAATCCTGCATTTGTACATGGCGGGCCGTTTGCCAATATCGCGCATGGTTGCAATTCCGTGATCGCGACTCGCGCGGCGATGAAAATGGCCGATTACGTGATAACGGAGGCGGGCTTTGGCGCCGACCTGGGGGCAGAAAAGTTTTTCGACATCAAATGCCGCCAGGCGGGACTCAAACCAGATGCTGTGGCGCTGGTTGCAACTGTGCGGGCGCTCAAGATGCACGGCGGTGTCGGCAAGAACGACCTCGCGCAAGAAAACGTCCGGGCGGTCAGGGACGGATGCGTGAATCTGGCGCGACATATTGAAAACATCCAGTCATTCGGTTTGCCGGTGGTAGTCGCAATCAATCAGTTCAGCGCCGATACTGTGGCGGAACTGGCCGCGGTCAGGGAGGTTGCGCAAGGATATGGGGTGCAGGCGATTGACGCCAACCACTGGGCCGAAGGCGGCAACGGCACGATCGAACTGGCGCAGGCGGTGGCGGATATGGCAGACAGCGGCGAGGCCCGGTTCACCACGACCTATCCCGATGAAATGCCGTTATGGGAAAAAATCGAAGCGATTGCCACGAGGATTTATCGCGCCGACGGCATCAGCGCCGACCAGAAAACCAGCAACCGGATCGCGGATTTGCAGGCTGGCGGCTACGGCAAGCTGCCGGTTTGTATCGCCAAGACGCAATACAGCTTCTCGACCGACCCCGACAGGAAAGGCGCGCCCACCGGGCATGTCGTGAGCGTGCGTGAGGTGCGTTTGTCTGCCGGCGCCGGTTTCGTTGTGGTAGTATGCGGCGACATCATGACCATGCCCGGACTGCCCAGAGTCCCTGCGGCCAACCGCATCCGCATCAATGACGAGGGTGTTGTAGAAGGGTTGTTCTAGGCGCAATAACGGATGCCGGGGGTCCAGTTGCAGTAACCCCGGCATGAAAAAATGGACAATACATTTTTGTCCGGGCGGACGGGGCGTTGGCGAAATTCCGTCCGGCAAAATCAATTGAACTTTCTGTGATCGGGCAGGTCAACCTGTATATCAGGATAGGGCAAGATATCCTGAGTGCGCGGGCCAGCTGACAAGGCGGCCAGTCCGGGCAAGTTATACTATCCTTCAATCAATGACAGAACGGGGGAACCTGTAGATGACAGATTTCAAGCGTATCAACGGGAGTTGGAAAAGTGACCGGATCGAGGGCACCGACGCGCCCGAATACATAAGGGGATTCCACTCCGGGGATCTCATATTTGGCGGTGGCGGCAGGGATTTGCTGCGCGGTCAATGGGGGAACGACTATCTCTACGGGCAAGAGGGCCATGACCTTCTGGAGGGTGGAGAGGGGGATGACTCGCTGGCTGGAGGCAAGGGCAATGATTGGCTCCAGGGGGATGACTCCGGGGACTCCTCTGGCCGGGATACCTATGTTTTCCGCCCCGGAGACGGCTTCGATTATATCTATACCCTCGACCAACATGACACGCTCAAGTTTGTCTGGGCTGACGGTACCCCGGCTAAATTCAGTATGGTCGAACGTAATGGTAATGCGGTTATCGTCTACGGTGATGGCGGTACTGATGATGATACGGTTTACACTTATTACGAAGTAGATGAAGATGGCTGCTGGCGCCAGGCTGATACGCCGGACGGCGGCGCCGGCGGTGGCACAGTCACTATCGGTAACATGTCGTTGGCGCAGTTCAAGGCATCCGGCATGGGCGTGACGGTATACGGCGGTGACGGCAAGAGCATTCTGCATGGCACCTCGGGGCGCGATAAACTTTACGGAGGCAAGGGCGACGACAAGCTCAAGGGCAAGGGCAACGATGATTCGCTCTATGGGCAGGACGGCAATGATCGTCTGTACGGCCAGGCGGGTAATGACAGGTTGTTCGGCGGCGATGGCGATGACAGACTTTACGGTGGCAAGGGTGATGACCTGATGGTGGGTATGGCCGGTAATGACACGATGACGGGCGGCGCGGGAGCGGACCAGTTCGTGTTTCGCAATGGCGATGGCAATGACCGCATCACTGATTTCCTTGACGGGGACCTCATTCGTCTGCTTGAGGTCGGACACGGCTATGACGGGCTGACGATCGTGGATGATGCGGACGGCAATGCCGTGATCACCTATGGCGGAGAGAATGGGGGCACGATTACGCTCGTGAATGTGGCCGCCGGCGACCTGGGAGAGAGCGACTTCCTGTTTGCCTGATCAAATCTGCAATTCCGGCGCCTCCGCAAGCAATTGGTCGACGCTGGCAGCAACCTTATAGCGGGCGGGGTTTTCCAGGATCTCAAGCGCCCGAAAGTGTGCCTTCTTGCCACACTTGGTCTTGCCCTTTTCGCTGAATCGAAGATCGTCAGGGCGTATGCTGCCTTTGGTTTCGACAATGAAGTAAATCCGTTCGTTTCCATCTGTATCGACCAGCACGGCCCAATCGGGGTTATAGCTGCCGAGGGGTGTCGGCACCTTGAACCAGCCCGGCAGCCTGGCATAGAGCCTGACGGCGTTGTTCTTCTCCAGATCATCGGCGAACCGGCGCTCGGTCTCCGATTCGTAGATGACCTTTTCGTAGACCGATTTTTGGGTATCGATCATGTTGTTCAGGTAGCCGGCAAGCTCTTTCTGTTCAAACAGTTCCTGCGCGTAGTATTCCTCGTTCCCTATACGTTGATACTTGATGCCACTGACCAGCGCTTCTCGCTTGGCACTGTTGATTGCCTGAGCGGCAAGCACGATGAACTGTTGCGGATTTCGCCTGAAGTCGTCAAGGCGCTGGCTATCGATCAGGATTCTATGGATACTGCGCCGGGTAAGTTGTGTCCGGTCCTGAAGTTCGGTGAGCAGATCGGGCAGATCGATGTCGGTCTCTTCGAGAGCAATGGTCGCTGCCCCGGCAATTTCGGTTGCCTCGACTCCCGCCTGACCGATCGCCATGTCCGCCTTGCGCCATTGCAGGCGGGTGCGGGGGATTGGGTTTGCTTCCCGTAACCGGGAGGCCGAATGATTCAGCAAGGCCTCGTTATCGAACGTGACGCGGTAGCGGGTCTTGTGCTTGATGCGGTCCCACAATGCCTTGAAGTCGGCGCTATCAAGCAGAGTCTGGCGTGGGCGGACGGTGCGGCGCTCATCGGCATTCCTGATGTCCAGGCGTCCCGCGTGTTTTCGTAAAACGGATTCGATTCCCGCCCGCAAATCGGTAAATTGTGGAGGCAGGATCAAACTGTTGTATCTGATCGCCTCGCGGAGGGAATCCTGTATCTGCCCTCCGGCGTCAATGTAGCTTTTCGCTTGCAAATGGTCGTAGACGACTTGCGACCGGTCGAATCCGAGCATTGTTTTATCCCTGCCGTTCACAGTCACCGGGACCCGGGCGAACTGATGGGGATCAATGACGCCAAAACGGATTCCGGTATCCTTCTCAATTTCGATTTGCAGGTTTTCCGCGAACTCTTCATAGCTCTCCCTGGCGATCACGGTGAGCGTATTTACCTCAAAGCCGTGCAAGCGTTCTCCTTGCCGGTTTACGCATAGACGCAGTCCGCGCCCGATCGTTTGTCGCCGTTCAAGTTCGGAGCCGATGTCGCGCAGGGCGCAGATCTGGAAGACATTGGGATTATCCCATCCCTCACGCAGCGCTGAATGGGAGAAGATGAACCTGAGCGGCTCCTTGAGACTGAGCAGCTTTTCCTTGTCTTTCATGATCAGATTGTATGCGCGTTCGGCATTGTCGCGATGCATCTGGTTGTTCTCGGCAGTATTCGTCCAGCCGCCCTTCCTGTCGATGGAAAAATAGCCATCATGGGCTTGTTCGGCCGCTGTCATGAGACCATCCGTTTCGCTGAACAGCGACCGGTAGGCGGGATTTTGCGCAAGGCGCCGGTACTCCTCCTCGAATATCCGGGCATAGGCGCCTTTTACCGCGTTGCCTGCCTCATCATAGCGGCGGTAATGTCCCACGGAGTCAACGAAAAAGAGGCTGAGTACCTTGATTCCATTTGGGCGCAACCGTTTCTCCTTGTCGAAATGCTCGCGAATGGTGCGCCGGATCATCTGTTGATGCACGGCGGTGGTGTCCATGTCTCCCCGGGTTTCACCTTCTGCGAGGAAATACTCGCCTCCCGGTACGCGAAGCTCCATGAACGCTTTTCCTTTCCCCGCCCGGATTTCCCCGATGCGACAGTCGCGATAGACTGCGCGGCCTGTCTCCTGTTCGAGGTCGCAGCCGTCATGGACTATTCTCTCCCTGCGCCGTACCTGTCCTTTGAACTCGACATCCAGTTCGACCTTCGCGCTGACAACGCCGCGTTTGTTGCTTGTCGAGATCAACCGTACCCGGGGTTTGTTCAAGGAGTCCTCAACAGTCGCCGATGCCACCTCAATCCGTTTGACCAGCTTGCGCTCATAAGCATCAATGGCATCCAGTCGATAGACCATATGATGTTTGTCGACATGCGTTGCCGAGTAACGTAGCGTACAGAGCGGATTCATGGCATTCAGCGCTTCCTTGCCTCGTCCGGCCAGACCGCCGTCCACGCTTTGCGGCTCGTCCACGATCAGTATCGGCCGGGTTGCGCGGATAAGGTCGATCGGTTTCTCGCCGCCCGTTTTCTCGCTGTCCTTGTAGAGGTTATTGATGTCCTTTTTGTTGATGGCCCCGACTGTCACGACCATGATCCGGATTTGCGGGTTCGTAGCGAAGTCACGCACCTGACCGAGTTTCGACGAGTCGTAGAGGAAGTACTCGAACGGTATACCCGAGTAAAGCGTGCGGAAATGCTCGTCGGTCATGCGCAGAGATTTGTAGACGCCTTCCTTGATCGCGACCGACGGTACCACGATGACGAACTTGACGAAGCCATAACGCTTGTTCAGTTCGAAAATCGTGCGCAGGTAGACATAGGTCTTGCTGGTTCCCGTTTCCATCTCGACCGTGAAATCGCCCGAGTCCAGTGATTCGCTCGGTGGCAGTCCGTTGCGAAGCTGGATATCGTTCAGGTTCGCGAGTATTTCTTCGTTGGGCAACGCCAACCGGTTGCCGATGCCCGGATCGTTGTGGGGAAGGTAGCTTTCCTCAGGATCGGTCGGATCCCGGTTCACTGTACAGGTCACAGTAAATTCAGTCCGGCAGACTTCCTGACCGCGGAACAGGCCGCAAACGGATTCCACCGCCTGTAGCTGGAAGTCGAGGTCGGGTTCGAATCGTAGCTTCATGATCGTTTCCTTGAACCACCGGGATCACAGGCTTCGGATATTCCTGATGCCACGCTGTTTCAGGGTCTCCGCGAGGTTTGTCTTGGCGACATCGTTGGCAAACGCGCTGTCAAGGAAAACGACTGTGGACTCATTCGCAGGCGCAAGCGCGTCCCGCCAGTCTGCGATACCGAGCGCCAGCGGCTCCGCATCGTCTCGGGAAATGGCTTCGTCGAGACAGGCGATCAGTGTGCCGGTACCCGCCGAGTGCACGGACTTGCCCGCGATCGTCTTTGTCTTGATGGGTATACAGAGATCAAGACCGAGTTTCAGGAGTAATTCGTAGAGGATGTCCTGTTCTGTCCGATCCGGCATGATATGGTCGAGGTTGGAGCGCAGCGCGTCTTCCAAATCATCCGGCTTTGGATCCCAGGCGCGGTCGTACCTGAACCCGCAAAGAAATCAAGAACCAGGGAATCTGAGTCGGTGCAAATTCGTAATACGTGCTTTATCAGCGCTACGGGTTTGATGGTATCAAACGCATCTACTCCAAAAAGATCTGTTACCTCCTTCTTGCCTTCCTTGTTTGTAGCAACATCAAGCCAAATGTTGTCAGGAAGAACACCGCTACTTTCCTGAGCATACATAACCCTTTGAGGAATCCCATCATTATCTGTCCCCCAATATATGCGACGGTGTTCCACAAGCGCTCGAAAGCTCTCCTCAGGATAAAGCCAGTGTCGATCATAAGTGGTTCCGCCCGGTGTTGTAATGGGATACCTGTATCCACCACTCTGATGGCCTTTAGTAACAGCGATAGGAACGGGACGCCATCGACCCTCGGGATATTCGGTTGTTGGTTCTCTATATGAATATTGCAAATATGATTCCGATAGAGGTAGACGGTTTGGTTTCCCCTTTTCGCTGTGTCTGAATGCCAACAGGAATTCACCTTTTACAGCGAAGCCTTTCCCGTCATTGGACGATTCTTTCTTGCGACGCCAGCACACGATGGCGAGAAAATTTTCGGGACCGAAAATTTCATCGCAGATAGCGCGCAAATGAGATTCCTCGTTTTCGTCAATGGACACTAAAATAAAACCATCATCGCTCAATAGATTACGTGCAACTTTAATCCTTGGGTACATCATATTGAGCCAGTCGGTGTGGAATCGTCCCGATGATTCGACGTTTGAAGAAAGTTTGCGGTTGGCGTCGTCAGTCTGCCCGGTAAGGCGAAGATAATTCCTGATATTGTCGCGATAGTCGTCGGGATAGACGAAATCCTTTCCCGTGTTGTAAGGCGGGTCGATGTAGATCAGCTTCACCTTTCCCGCGTAGCTTTTCTGCAACAGTTTCAATACTTCCAGGTTGTCGCCTTCAATCATCAGGTTCCGTGTGGTGTTCCAGTCGACGCTGTCTTGGGGGCAGGGGCGCAGTGTCCCGGTCGAGGGTGTTAGCGCAAGCTGTCGGGCGCGGCGTTTGCCATGCCAGTTGAGGCCGTATTTCTCCTCGCCATCGTCTATGGTGTCGCCAAGAAGTTGCCGGAGTGCATCGAAGTTCACCTTCCCTTCGGTGAATACTTCCGGGAACAGGGTTTTCAGTCGATCCAGGTTTTCGGCGAGGATATCCGAGGAGCGGGTTTCAGGGTCACCGGCACGGATCCGGGTCATCGCAGTCCGTAGGGGGTTATTTGTAAGTATGATGAATAGTACCCTATTATGAGTTTATCGTCCGAACTGGCTTCTGCGTCTTTGGTCAGGCCAGCATCAGGCGCTCGCCTTTCGGCTGCGGGACGGCGCGTCCCAGCTCCTGTGCTCGTTCGATCCAGAATTGCATGGCGTCCTTGATATTGTGTAACGCGGTTTCCTGATCGTCGCCGTGCGCCATGCAGCCGGGCAGTTCGGGCGCTTCGGCTACAAACGCTTGATCCTCGTTGCTCCAGTAGAGAATAATTTCATACTTGTACATCAGTTGTTTCCTCCCAGTCTGTATTTCAGGATGAGCTGCCGAACTTGTCTTACCTGATAAGGTTTGGCCAGGCTTCCACGGTTTTGCAGGTTGACGATTTCCACGATACCTGCTTTGTCGAAAAGGTGGTGGCTTCCACGTATGCGCTCGTCGAATCCGAGATGTTTCATCAGAGCACGCAGATCGGAGAACCGTATGTTTGCGTCCGACCTCTCGCTGAGGATCGTCCGCAATAGTCGATCATACTGTTTCATAAGCGGTTTTCCTCAACTCGTCTTGTCGGGATCACAGGCTTCGGATATTCCTGATGCCACGCTGTTTCAGGGTCTCCGCGAGGTTTGTCCTGGTGACATCGTTGGCAAACGCGCTGTCAAGGAAAACGACTGTGGACTCGTTCGCAGGCGCAAGCGCGTCCCGCCAGTCTGCGATACCGAGCGCCAGCGGCTCCGCATCGTCTCGGGAAATGGCTTCGTCGAGACAGGCGATCAGTGTGCCGGTACCCGCCGAGTGCACGGACTTGCCCGCGATCGTCTTTGTCTTGATGGGTATACAGAGATCAAGACCGAGTTTCAGGAGTAATTCGTAGAGGATGTCCTGTTCTGTCCGATCCGGCATGATATGGTCGAGGTTGGAGCGTAGCGCGTCTTCCAAATCATCCGGCTTTGGATCCCAGGCGCGGATGTTGGACGTGTCGAGCTTGAAGACGCGGAAACCGAGGTCTCCGGCGTAATCGGGATTCTCGTTTCTGATCTTCGCGGCGGCGCGGCGAAGGCGCTCTTTGGTGAGTTCGGCGATATTATGCGGCTTCCTTAAACTTGTGCAATATCCGGTGGCAAGTTGTTGAGCCCTGTTGTTCTGATCAAGCGGTTCCGGGAGTTGAACAAGAATATAGCGACGAGCTCCGGCATCCGAAGCATTTTGTTCGATCACTGCGTGCCCTATGGTTCCCGATCCGGAGAAAAAGTCCATCACAATAGATTGATTCGGGTCGTGCACTCCCAACTGTATAAATCTCTGCATCAACGAAACAGGCTTGGGGTTATCAAAAACAGAATCACCCATCAACACCTTCATCAATCGGGTAGCATTCGTTGTTGTATCAACATCACTCCACCATGTGCTTATAACCCTCCCTCTTTGGGTTGCTTCGCTTGAGAAACGCTTTCGTTGCGGACCAGCCTGACCGCTAGCGCCGAATATAATTCGATCATCTGCCAGCAATTGTTCAAATACGCTTAGTTGATTCTTCCAGCTGCTACCCGGATTCGGATAATGAATCTTTCCTGTGTTCGGGTTTTCTATTGGGTATAGTTGATTAGGGCGTTCACCTCCGACTTGAAAAGGGTCCGCTTTCCAGGCGCCACGGGGATCATGATCGGGATTCGAAAAGCCCTCTCCCGATTCCGGCAAACGAAAATGAGAGCGATTTCTCGTAAAATATTCCAGCTGCCGCGCATAAACGAGATTGTAGGTATGTGAAACTGAAGCTAATGCCGTGTTAGTAACAGACTTTGTGGAATTCCATAAAATACAAGCCAGGAAATTGTCATTTCCAAATATTTCGTCAAGACATGAACGCAAATTGTGAATTTCAGAGTCGGATATTGAAGCAACAAAAATTCCATCCTCTCGAAGAAGGGTTTGGGCAACTTTAATCCTTGGGTACATCATATTGAGCCAGTCGGTGTGGAATCGTCCCGATGATTCGACGTTTGAAGAAAGTTTGCGGTTGGCGTCGTCAGTCTGTCCGGTAAGGCGAAGATAATTCCTGATATTGTCGCGATAGTCGTCGGGATAGACGAAATCCTTTCCCGTGTTGTAAGGCGGGTCGATGTAGATCAGCTTCACCTTTCCCGCGTAGCTTTTCTGCAACAGTTTTAATACTTCCAGGTTGTCGCCTTCAATCATCAGGTTCCGTGTGGTGTCCCAGTCGACGCTGTCCTCGGGGCAGGGGCGCAGCGTTCCGGTCGAGGGTGTTAGCGCAAGCTGTCGGGCGCGGCGTTTGCCGTGCCAGTTGAGGCCGTATTTCTCTTCGCCATCGTCCAGGGCGTCGCCAAGAAGTTGCCGGAGTGCATCGAAGTTCACCTTCCCTTCGGTGAATACTTCCGGGAACAGGGTCTTCAGTCGATCCAGGTTTTCGGCGAGGATATCCGAGGAGCGGGTTTCAGGGTCACCGGCGCGGATCCGGGTCATCGTTTCCTTCTCTTTCACAGTTTTGCGCCGGTTCAGGGAATAAACGGATTTTTTCTGATTTTACTGTCCAGGTTTCCCCATTTTAACGGATGCGCGAGTGTTTGAATATTCGGGGTTCCAGGCAGAACGGACAACCGCGGGGAGGGGCCTACGGTAATGGGTGGGTACAAAGGATGGCTTGCATTGGTGTACGGTAATGGTATTTGTATCTGCCCAAGTACATTGAGTCAATAAACCTGATCGTGGGTACCAATTTTAATAAGAATGATTTCCTTATCCCGGATTTGCAAATCCAGCGCGATCCGATAACTAATATTGATATTGAGGATAAACCTTTTGAGCGACCTTCAAGATTATGTAATCGCAATGAAGGATGATAAGGGTCCAGCTCCAGCAATTCGAGTGTTTTTCTATATTGACGATGTATTTGCGGGCGCTTGCTCAAAAACTTTCTGGCGCTTCTGATATAGCTGTCCGGGTAGATGATCGTCCAGGGCATCAGCCCAGCGCTCGCTTGATATGATCATCAACGCTTTCGGTATGATAGTTGCCGGCTGCCATGTCGTTACGCGCTTCCTGGAGGGCCCTGTCCAATTCGTATTCGCGCAGTCTGTTGCAGGTCTCCAGGTCGAGCACAACATACCTGCGTTCACCACGCACAGTAATTACGGCTTCTTCGTCTTGTTGGAGGGCAGCCTCGAAAACGGACACGCCTCCCGGTTTTGAGGTCGTTTGCTTTAATACTGGTCATGACAGAAGTCCGCAGGGGTATTTACAGTATGATGAATGGTACTGTATATGAATTTGTTGTTCAAACAGCAATTCCCGTTAAAGACACTCCCTGGTGGATTCGGCGGGATTTGCGGATGCAAACGCATGCGTCGGGAGTATGCGGACAAGGCTAGCCCTCCGGCGGGTTGCCGGAGCGACGGTTGCCACGTGATTTCCTGAAGAACCGGCCTTTCACACATGCGGTCACGGCTGTCGCATCAGGAGGTGTCGAAGGGCGCCTGCAAAGCCGCGAAAGGTCTGCGGGGTTTTTCCGTTCCCGGTTCGCGCCAATGCGTTCAGAAGCGCAGTCTCAGGCGCAGTTTGATCGTCTGTTCGGCTTCGCCCGCTGCGCCGTTGAGGCGCTCGCCGGCAAGCTCTACCGTCATATCGGCGTGGTACGCCTCGAAGCGTGTTCCGAGCCTGAAGCGCCGCTCGCTGCCGTTGCCGGAAAGCGCGGTTTCCAGAAACGGCGTGAGCAGGCCCACGGGGCGTTATGGCGAGGCCGTAGCCGATACGCGCATCAAGCGCCGTGGTGTTGCCCGCCGTCGATGCCGTCGGCAGCGCATCGCGCCACAGCGCCTGCGCGCTGCCCGCGTCTGCCCCCCAGCGCGGACTTAATGCAAGCGACAGGCCGCGTCCTTGCGCCCGCGGGTTGAGGCGCGCGGTCACGCTCACGCCGCGTTCCCTTGCGCCGTCTTCGGTATGCGCCGCCAGCCACCGCGCGCGCGCCTCAACCTCGACCCGCGGGGCGCTCCAGCGCAGCCCGCCGGCGACCTCAAGCCCGCTTCCGCTCAGCCCATCGCCACCATCGCGGCGCGCGGATGCCTCCACGAACGGAGTCAGCGCCGTGGCGTCATCCAGCGCAAAGCGCCGCGCGGCCTCCATCCCGGCGCGCAGTCGCCAGCTGTCTGCCGTGAGCCCGTGGACAGGTTGCGCCCCCTCGCCGGTCTGCATGCGCGCCACGCTGGCCTCCACCCGCGCGACAAGGTCGATGCCGTGAAGCGGGGGTAGCTCGTGGCGCAGGCCCAGCGATGCCATGCGCATGGTGAGGTCGCCAGTCTCTTCTGCCCCGCCGTCCCAGGCGGTGGCGCGCCTCGCCCCAGCCGGCGCCGAGCATGGCGCGCAACTCTACCCCTTCCGACAGCGTCCAGCGCCCGTACGGCCAGATGGCCGTCACTTCGGTCTCCAGACGACCCTGCCCCGAGACATCGCCAGTAAAGCCGTAGTCGGCATCGCCCGTGGCGTGGCTCACCGCAAGACCCGCCACCCAGGCGCCGGCTCGCGCGTCAATTCCGAGCCAGCCGGTACGCAGTTTTCCCTCATAGCGCATCCCTTGGGGACGCCCCTCGAAGGCGCCGTAGTCGCCCCGCCCCCATACCACCCAGCGCGGCGCCCGCGGGTCGAAGCCCGCCTCCGCGCCGATACCCAGCGAGAAGGCGCTCGCCTTGAGCATCTCGTGGGCGGTCACGCTGCGGCTCGTCGAACCACCGCAGTGCGTTGTTGCGCTGGCGTGCCGCCACGCGGCGCCCGATGCGCAAGAGCGCTTCGTCGCAAGGTTCGCCGCGGCGCCGGACATGCCCAACGGCACGCGCTCGCCGGCCAGCGTCAGGCCGCTCATCGGCGCCTGCGCCAGTCGCGCCCCGATATTGTCGAGCGCTCCGCTCAGTGTGCGGCTGGCTACCGCCGCCAGTGTTCGTGTCACCGTGCGCTTGACCTGCCTCGCGCGCGCGTCCTTTACGCTCACTGTGAAGGTCAGAATCGCCGCGTCCTCGTCCCGCCGGTTGCCGTCCGCATCGTGCGCGCGGTATGTGAATGTCCAGTTGCCCGCCGCCACAGGCGTGCCCGAGAGCCGTCGCGTCCCTGCCTCGAAGGCGAGGCTGGCGAGACCGGCCGGCGCCGAGGTCAGGGTATAGGTCAGTACGCCGTTGCCACCGCTCGCTGCGGGCAGGGTCACCATAGTCATTGCCGTGTCCACGGCCAGGGTCAGGGTCGGCACGGACGCATCGCCAAAGGTCGGCGCCGTGTCGCGCGCCGTGATCACCGTGAAGGTCAGAATGGCCGCGTCCTCGTCCCGCCGGTTGTCGTCCGCATCGTCCGCGCGCCAGGTGAATGTCCAGTTGCCCGCCGCCGCAGGCGTGCCCGAGAGCCGCCGCGTCACCGGGTCGAAGGCGAGGCCCGCGAGGCCTGCCGGTACCGAGGTCAGGGTATAGGTCAGCGTGCCGTTGCCGCCGCTCGCTGCGGGCAGCGTCACCGGCGCCATTGCCGCGCCCGAGGTCAGGTTCAGATCCGCCGCCGACCCGTCGCCGAACGTCGGCGCCGTGTCGCGCGCCGTCACGTTCCCGCCGCCCCCCGTGGGCGTCGTTACGGGCGCCGCGCCGTCGTTGAGTGTACCGTCTGCCGTTGCGTCCGTACCCACCGCGTAGCCCGTGGCGTCGTTGAGCGTGATCCGGTATTTCTCCGCTCCCTCGCTGGTGTCGGAATCGCGGCTGGTCGCAATCGTCACCGTCCCGGTCATGGCGCCGTTGAAGGCGGCGTTGAAGGCGCGCGGTCCGAGTCCGCCCGCAATGTCCGCCGCCGCGAAGCCGCTCGACCCCCGATCGGCCAAGGTCAGGCTCACCGCCAGCGTCCCCGGCACCGCCCGGTCGGAAGTCACGATAAGGGCGATCGCGCTCCCCTCGGTCACCGCCTGCGGGTCGGTCAGTAACTGCAAGGTCGGCGTGGTGTCGGTCACCGACACTACCACCGCGGCGATCGTCACCGAGCCGTAGCCGCCGCCCGTGGCGCCGTGGGTCAGGGTCACGTCCGCATCCGTCGCCGTGTCCTCGTCACGCGCCGCGCCGACCGTCACCGTCTGCGGGTCGGCGTAGTTGGTGGTCGTGAAGGTCAGGCTGGCCGGATCTACCGTGACGTCTCCCGAAGCGCCGCCCACCGTCACCGTCACCGTCACCGTGTCCGACGGTTGCGTGTTGAGGCGCATCGTGTAGGTTGCGCTACCGCCTTCATCGACCGTCAGCGTGGGCGTGGAGAGCGTCACTCCGGCGGGGACTGTCGCCACCGGCGTGGCGCTCTTCTCGTCCGACACCGCGCCGTTGCCGGCCGCGCTCAGCGCGCGTATGCGGAAGGTGTATTGCGTGCCGTTGTTCAGGCTCCCGACCGTGTGGCTGGTAGTGGCCGCGCCGGAACCCGACATGGCGGTCCAGCTGGTACCGAAATTGCCGGTGGTCTTCTGCTGGTACTGGTAGCCGGTGATGGTGGCGTCGTCCGGATCGCTCCAGTTCAGCGTCACCTGGCCGTTGCCCGGGGTCGCCGCGAAGTTGGCCGGCTTGGCGGGCGGTCCGGCAGTGACGGTCACACTCACCGTACCTGCATCGGGTATCATGTCCGCAGTGGCTCCGCTCAGCCGGAAGGCGTGAGCGATGGTCGCCTGTCCCGCCTCGACGCCGGTCACCGTCACCGTCTGCGCGGTGTTGTAGTTGCCCGTGGTGAAGGTCAGGGCGGCCTTGTCGTCGTTCTTGAAGGTGACCTCCCGGACATTCGAAACCGGGCCGTGCGTCGGGCGCCCGCCGACATACCCCGTCGCCCGAACCCTGACCTCCACCACCGTACCGTCGGGATAGTTGAGCCGGGGACTCGCTGCGTTGCGGGTAGCGACGCTGTTGCCGAGCGACCCGCTTGCCCCCCAGCCGCCGCCCTTACGTCTGTATTCCAGTCGCCAGTTCGAGAATGTCGCGGCGCCTTTGACGAGATCGCCCGCACCCGTCCCGGCATGGGTCCAGGTGAGGTTGATCACCCGGTTGGTCGTCGAGGTGGCGCTGGTCAGCACCGGGGCCGCCGGGTTGTCGTCATCGGTCACGGTCACGGTCACCGACGCGGCGGTCACGCTGGCGTAGTCGGCTCCCGCCACCGCATGGCTGACGGTCACGTTCTCGATGCGCGCATCGCTGTCGCTCTCGCCGGTCACCGTGACGGTCTGAGCCACGTTGTAGTTGCCGGAGTTGAAGGTCAGGCTAGCCGGAGAGACCGTCGCCGCGCCCGTGTCGTTGCTGGACGGGGTCACCGTCACGGTGCCGGACGGCTCCGTGTTCAGTTTCACCGTGTAGGTTCCGGTGGCGCCCTCGGCCACTGTCAGGTCGGACGTCGAGATCGTCACTCCGGCGGGGGTCGCCGCCACCGGCGTTGCCGTCACCCAGGCCGTGGCGGTCCTGTCGCCGGCGCCGTTCACTGCCCGCAGCTTGAAGCTGTATTCGGCGCCGTTGTCCAGGCTGCTCACCGGATAGGTCACGGTGCTGGCGGAGGACCCGGCAATCGGGTTCCAGGCCGGCGCTGGTCCGCGCGCTGGTCTTGTCGTAGCGCAGCTTGTAGCGGGTGATGGTGGCGTCGTTGGGGTTGCTCCAGGTCAGTACCACTTGGCCATCGCCCGGGGTTGCCGTGAAGCCGGTCGGGGCCGCGGGGGCGGTGACGTCTGTCGGGGTGGCGGTGACTTCGTTGGAATAGGGTCTCAGAACAGGGATCGGTGAGCCGGGGGGCGGGGTGGTTCGGCGCGCAATCTGGAAGGTGTACGCCGTGCCGTTGGTCAGGCTCGTCACGGTGAAACTTCGGGCCGACCCACCGCCGGTCATGACCAGCCAACTGCCGTAGCTACCCGTGCCTTGCTTCTGCCGGTACACCCATGAAGTGGGGACCGTCAATGTGCCGCGGGTCCAGGTCCAGGAAAGTCCTACCTGCTCGTCGCCCGGCGTGACAGTCAGGACGGGAGCATGATGAGTCGTGCCGGTGGCGATTGCTGAATCGGAACCGGGTGGGCAGGCGCCAGTCTGATGTATTGCTTTAAGCTTCACCTGATAGGTCGTGCCATCCTCCAGTCCGGTGATCAGGGTGCTGCGTGCGCTGGCGCTCGAGACCGTTCGCGTGATCCAGTTGCTTGCTCCCGTCTTGCGGTATCGAAGTTCCCAGGAGCCGACCACATTCTGGTTAGCGCTCAGGGCGCCCCAGCTCACGGTCAGTTGCTTGGCGCCTGAAGCGATCGTTATCGTCGGGGCTGACGGCGTTAGGCAGGATTGCTGCGCCTGCGCGGCCTGTGGCGCGAGGACGGCGGCGAGTGTCAGCAGCAGAAAGGCGGCAAGCGCCGCGCTCAGGCGGCGGGCGGGTCTCCCAAGCGCGCCCACCGGGTCAGCCCCGCGCCCGCATGCTGAAATTCTCGGGGGGGGGGGGGGGGGTACGAAGGTCGCGCGCATGTTTGGCATAATAGTAAGGTTTCGGGGATTAATTTTAAGGGACGGCAATTTCCAAAAGCAAGAGTACACTCACCAAGGAACGTCCTTGGCGGGAATTGCTGATGTCCTCATTGGTCAGTTGGTGAATCGGTTGGTCGATGACAGACTTTATACATTGTACCGTGGGTAAATGCAACCGCGCTGGCCGCCCTTCCCGGTCATTGCGAGCCATGATCTTGCATGAAGCCGCGGGATACCATAAATCCGCTTCTGTCATACGGTTTGCGGGGCTGGTATTATTCCCCGCATGAACAAGCAGCCGGAAATTCCCGAATCTGTTGCCGGGCGCCGGCTGTGGCGGGCATTGCTTCATTCAATCAGTGGATTGCGAGTCGTCTGGCGGGAGGAAGCAGCTTTCAGACTGGAAATTGTTCTTGCCGCGCTACTGTCCGCTGCTTGCCTGTATCTGCCCTTCGACCCTTGGGTCAAGGCCGTCATTTTGCTCAGCCATGTCCTGGTCCTGGTTGCCGAGCTGTTGAACACCGCTGTTGAGGCCGTGGTGGACATGGTTACCGGGAAATTTCACCGTGAAGCGAAAAAAGCCAAGGATGCGGGGAGCGCTGCGGTACTCGTATCCCTGATTCTGAGCGCCGGCCTGTGGGGGTATGCGCTCCTCGGATTGATTTGAACCAATCTCGCGGATTGCCGGCCTGTACGATCAGGCGTAGTCTATTGCAATCAGCAGACAACCGTTGACGGTGCGGCTGTTATGCCGTGTCCCCGGCTTGAAAATAACCATGTCTCCGGGGCCGAGCACGGTACCGTCCGGTTCAACCAGATCGCCCTCAATGATGAAATATTCCTCGTTGTATTCATGTGTGTGGACTTCAGTTTCAGCGCCCGGCTCCATGCGCATGATATAGGAACCTTGTCTGGATTCCTGATCGTAACTGAGACTCAGCATACGGATGCGGGTGTTTTCCGGATCCCAGGAGTATTCGCCAAATGCGGTATTGCGGGTTCTTATGATCTGTCTTCCTTTCATGGTTTCACTCATTTGTGCAGATTGTTGTTCAGGTTGCCTCCTGTTTCACAGGGCAACCGGTTTTTCTTCATCGGCGCTGTCTTCGTCCAGTCGGTGCAATTCATCCTGGAGCAGCGCTTCTACATAATCTTCCGCATCGGGCGCTATATATTCCGAAACCGGAGTTCCGATCAGCCCGGCCGCAATTACCGGACTCTGGTCGCCCGGTTCAATGGCCTCTGAAACACCCATACGCCAGGCTGAAAACGCCAGGATCAGGGTAAAGAAAAGCGCGATGCCGACGTAAAAGAGAGCGGGCCCGAACTGACCCATCAGGAACGATACGACAATCGGGCCGGCGCTCAAACCGATTCCGGTCAGCATTACGAGGCTACTGCTGGCCGCCACGATCTGATCCGGGCGCAAGCGATCATTGGCATATGCGATGTTCAACGCATACATGGGTATTGCCGCGCTGCCCAGAATTACCATAACGACAAAGTAGGCAATACTGCCCTTTATCAGTAACATCGCAGCGATGCAAGCGAGTATTGATACCACGCAAAGGGCAGAGAGAGTGATTCTCCGGTTGATGCGGTCCGACAACCAGCCGATCGGCCACTGGGTGACCAGGCCGCCCAGTAAAACACAAGCCATGAACATTGAAACCAGATCGGTCCTTTCCAGAACCTGGGCCGCATAAACCGGGCCCATTCCAAAAATGGTGCCGTGCGCGGCTCCGGTCAAGCCGCTGCTGATTACCGCCAGCGGAGAAGCGCGATAGAGCTCCCGCAACGATAATTTTTCGGTCGGGCCAAACCCGGGCGCAGGCTTGGCTGTAAGCAGAATCGGAATCAGCCCGAGTGAGGCAATGATCGAAACCAGAATGAAAAGCTCAAGCTGTCTCGGGTCACCCAGATTGAGCAAAAACTGGCCGCCGCCAAGCCCCAGGGTGGTAATCACCATATAAACCGATAAAACCCGACCGCGCGTCTCATTGCTCGCCCGATCGTTCAGCCAGCTTTCCGTGACCACATACAGCCCCGCATAACTCAGGCCGGTAACGAATCGCATTGCGACCCAGTTTGCCGGATTGATGTGCAGTCCATGCACAAGAATGGAAATGGATGCCATGGATGCCAGAGCGGCGAAGACACGGATGTGTCCCACTCGCCCCACCAGTCTGGGCGCGATCATGGACCCTGCCAGGATTCCGAAAAAGTAACCGGACATGATGATGCCGGTAATGAAGGTGGGGAAGCCCTCCAGGGTGGCGCGCAACCCGAGCAGCGTTCCCTGAAGTCCATTGCCAAGCATCATAAATCCAATGCCGATCAGCAAGGCCCAGGAAGCGCGGAGGTCATTCAGCATGTTGGTTTCTCCCGGTGATGCCAAAAGGTCGGCCGATAATCGCGCGGATTCTAAAGATAATATTCTGTGTTTTCCATTTAATTTTCAAATAATCCGGTAGCTGTTTTGTGTCGGGTTTGTTGTAATCCGGCTATTTTTCTGACCTGAACTTTCCCGATGACGCCGCCAGAACAGGAAATTTCCCATCGTACGGTCTGGGCTCTGGCGTGGCCGATGATTATCTCGAATATATCGGTACCTCTGGTGGGGGTTGTGGACACCGCAGTGGTCGGTCATTTGCCCGGACTGCACCATATTGGAGCGGTTGCTCTGGGGGCGCTGATCTTCAGTTTTATTTACTGGGGGTTCGGTTTTTTGAGGATGGGCATTACCGGATTCGTTGCCCGCGCTTTCGGCGCCGATGATCAGGATGCGATTTCCGGCTCCATGTTACGGTTTGTCTTGCTGGGTGTTGTCCTCGGTCTGGTTGTGATCGCGCTGGGTAATCCTCTGATCGGATTGGCGCTGTATCTGGTTGATAGCAGCGAGGCGGTCGAAACCCTGGCTGCCGAATATGCCCTGATTCGCATCCTGGGCGCGCCCGCAACCCTTTGCGTCTATGTCTTCACCGGCATCTTCATCGGTATGCGCCAGACCCGTCTCGCGCTGGTTCTGCAACTGGTTCTGAACGGTACCAATATCGTATTGGATCTGTTGTTCGTCCCGGTTCTCGGGATGGGGGTTCCGGGGGTCGCCCGGGCTACATTGATCGCGGAATACGGCGCCGCATTTTGCGGGTTTTTTATGCTGCGAAAGTCATTCTTTCAGGCTTGCGGCAGATTGCGCTGGTCCGACATATTCGAAGCGGGCGCATTGCAGGAAATGGCAAGCGTCAATGGCAATATTTTTATTCGCACAATCTGTCTGGTTTTTTCGTTCGCGTTCTTTACCGCGCAAAGCGCCAGACACGGAGAATTGATTCTCGCGGTGAACGCGGTATTGCTTCATTTCCAGACTATGGTGGCTTATGCGCTGGATGGTTTTGCACATGCGGTTGAAGCCCTGGGGGGCAGCGCTTACGGCGCCGGAGACCGGGCCGCATTCAGGCGGGCGGCGCGCTTGACTATCCTGTGGTCGGTGGTGGCGGCGGCGCTGGCCAGCGTTGCTTATCTGCTGTTCGGGAATGGCATCGTGGCCCTGTTTACCGATGCGGCTGAAGTTATCCGGACAGCAGATCAGTATTTGATCTGGGTGGTTATCTCCCCGCTCGTATCCTGCTGGAGCTATCAGCTGGACGGATTATTTATCGGCACAGGACATACACGGGAAATGCGTAATGCCATGATCGTTTCGACGATCGGGTATCTGCTCCTCGCAATTATCTTGCAGCCTCTCTATGGCAATCACGGACTCTTTCTCGGACTGACCGGTTTCATGATATTGAGAGCCATGACGCTGTATTATTATTATCCACGACTGGTACGGTTGATACCTGTCCGCGCTTCAGGCGCCTGAATGTTGCCGGATAAAGCGTGCGATATCCCGCATCTCGTCCGCGTGCACGGAATGTGGCATATCGTAGGTATGCCAACTGACATCATGACCGGCAGCGGTGAGCGCCCGGTATCCTCGTTGTCCCACATTGACCGGAATCACCGGGTCGTGATTGCCATGAGCCATGAAAACCGGCGTGTCGAGATTGCGGTCGGAACGCTCGGCCTTGATTGAATCGGGCCAAGGCAGCCACGTCGATAATGCAATGATACCCGCGAGGGAGCGTGGAAACCTCAATCCGGCAAACAGCGCAACAGCGCCTCCCTGGGAAAATCCGGCCAGGAAAATATGGTGAGTGGCAATCCCCCGCCGGTTCTCCTGCTCAATCAAATCCCGCACAATGCCGCAAGACTCTTCCAGTCCCGCCCGTTCTGCCCGCACCGTTTCATCGGTATCGGCCGGCATGTCATGGATGTCGAACCAGCCGCGTACGATACTGCCGTTATAGATCGTGATCGGGCGCAGCGGAGCATGCGGGAACACAAAGCGGAAGGCAGTATCTTCGGGCAATTCCAGTTGATCGGCAATGGACACGAAATCATGGCCGTCCGCTCCGAGTCCATGCAGGCAGATTACCGCGGCTTGCGGATCCAGTCCGGTCTGCACTTCAATGTAATCTAATGGAACCAATCATTTATCCCCATAAACCGCGGAAGTCAGGAATGCTGTCATACGGTCGTCATCCAACGCGGAGGCATAGTCTTGCGCGCTGCGACCGCTATGGTCCCTGAAATCTGTTGAGCGCAACGCCAAAGGCAGCCGACTTTCTGCTTGTACCAGATATTCCACGACCGACACCATGCCAAGCTCGATCGCCAGTATCAACGGCGTGCGCCCGCGCATGTCCGTGGCCTGAAGCAGTTTCGCCCGTTCGTTGTCATCGCAGCGCCGGTTCAACGCATGATCAATATCCGTTGTCTTTCCGTCCAGTACCGCTTCATGCAACAGACTCGGCGGCAGTGTTGCCCCGACAGCGATATAACTGGCCAGTGATGGAATGGGACAGGTGAATCTGCGCCTGTCGACTTTCTGTATAACCCCGGCATGCAGCATTGCTTCAAATGTCTGCATGACTGTCATGCCATCGGGCAAGGAGCCGCGTCCGAAGTCATTCGGTGGACGATCTTCATGCGCCCTGCCGATCGCGTCGACGATCATATCCTCCGGTACCGGCGGCATCTCTCTCATCTCCTCAAGAACCTTCGATATCAACACATAGCGGTTCTGCAGTCCGCCTTCCATGCGGTTTGCATAATAGCTAAAGCGCAACTGCCGGGCGCGCATACGCGCGATGTCGAGATTCACGGCTTGCGGGCGCCAGTCCTCCGCCTTGATCTGTTCACACAAAGCAATGAGGAAGTTCTTGCAGTGCATGGGCCAGCCCTGACTGTCGCGGCGAAACGCCGTAGCCCAACGCTCAAGGGTGGGCGGGGACGGTCGCGCCGATGAAAGATGCTGTTCGATGAACTTGCCCATGAGTTCGTCCATCTCACCATCGTTAAATCCCGGCAGTGTCCATTCCGAGTTTATGGCAAGGCGGGTCAGGCCGGCGGCCTTCAACAGACTGGCGCTGTTGGCCAGACCGCCGTAGATTGGAAATACCGGCGCCCCGTGTTCACCGGTATGCAGCAGTCTCAGGTTGTCAAGCAGATACTCCCGGGATTGATCGGAAATGCTGCCCGTAAGCACAGTCTGTATCTCATCAAACAACAGAATCACTGGTCTGAGCGGTTTTCCGTCTGTTTGCGAAGAGTCCATGCCGATGGCGACATCAGCTATACCGGCTACGCCCAACGATAACGACCGGAAGCGCGTCAGGGTTCTCTGGACACCGGAATGTTCACCTGCCTTCCTGGAGGCGATTCCAAGCAATTCGGACAAGGGCAGTTTCAGTGAACCGGCGGCAATACGGATAGCGGCCGGCTTCCCTTTCTCTGCCAGCGGCCAGTCTTCTGCAATCTTCGCAAGCAGGGCGGATTTTCCGGCGCCGGGAGCGCCCTGAATGACCGTGGTCAGGTCGATGCCGGGGGCCTCATCCTCCAGCCTTCTCAAGAGCCTGTTGATGCAAGACTGCACATGAGCCAGTTCTGCCTTGCGTCCGACAAAGATGGCGGCGCGTCCCCGGTCCCGATCTTCAACAAACTCTTCAAGCTCCGTGCGCTGTTCCTCATTCAGCTGTTTGTAACTGCTTTCCATGATTTTCAGTCTACCCCGAACCGCCGCACAACATCAAGAACCGTTTGTGGGCTGGTTGAAGCCGGGGTTGGCTCTGATGGCTCTGCATTGTATTTGGCTGCGGTCGTTCATGCCATGTTTGTGTGATCGGTTATACTATCAATATGAGCAGTATCGTGATACGAATAAACAGAAGTCCGTTTTGTAGCGGCTATTACCCGGTTTTGCGATATGGCTCCTTATTTCAGAAACGCGGGAGTTGAGCATGATGTCATTAACGGCAACGGGTTCGAGTGCGCCTTCATCGAGATCGAATTCCTGACCTGACCGGATTCGGATGCGATGGCGGATAGCGAACAAAGCACGGACAAGACCCCGGAATTGGCGCCGGTCGATCTGGCAGCCGAGCTGCCGGATTTTGTGGAGCTTTTGCCCGGGCGCCTGCAATCTTACTGGCACATTATGGATGCGTATCCGTTTGTGCAGGCTGTCATCATTATGTTGCTGTTCTGGTTGCTGGCGTATGCCATTCGCCGGTTCGCGCTGAATGTGGTCGGGAGGAAACTCGCGGCGCGCCTGTCCGGGGTCGCGGACAGTCAAATCATCACGATGCTGAACCAGCCGGTTTTTGTGACCATTTTCTGCACGGGCCTGATCCTCGCCATTTCTTCTGCCTGGCCGCAGGGCGCTATCCCGGGTATCGCGGTTTTGCTGACCGGTTCGGTTCTTGTTCTGGTCTGGCTTGGCTTCAGTTTTCGTCTGGTGGGCGTTTTTACTTCTGCGATGTCGCAAAGCAGGCGGGTCACACTGATCAATGACCAGAGCACGCCTCTGCTTAATATCGTACTGAAGATTCTGGTCATTCTGGTCGGTGTGTATACCCTGTTTGTCCTGTGGGGCATCAATCCGGTCGGATTTCTGGCTTCGGCCGGCATCGCCGGTATCGCCATCGGATTTGCTGCCAAAGATACGCTGGCCAACCTGTTCTCGGGCTTTTTCATTATCGCTGATATGCCTTACAAGCTGGGTGACTATATCAATCTGGATACGGGTGAGCGCGGCAAGGTTACTCATATCGGGCTACGCAGCACTCGCCTGCTCACACGCGATGATATTGAGGTCATTATTCCGAATGGGGTCATCGGTAACGCGAAAATCGTCAATGAAACCGGCGGCCCGACGAGCAAGCTGCGCCTGCGTCTCGCTGTCCAGGCTTCATACGACGCTGATCTGGAAGAGGTGTGTGGTGTATTGACGGATATTGCCGAGAAGCATCCGGGGGTGTGTGAAACTCCGCAGCCAGTGGCGCGCGTGCGTGGTTTTGCGGACAGTGGGGTCAATATCGAACTGTTGTGCTGGGTGGACCAACCTGAATTGCGCGGACGGACACTGCATCAGCTTTATCTCGCCACACGTCGGGCATTCCGGGAGCGCAATCTGGAAATTCCGTATCCCAGGCGGGACATTTATCTGCAGGGCAACTCTGTTACGGACTGAGATATTGTCTCCGGGTGTACGCTCGCCTGCCTGTGATTTCACTATCATATCCGCTCTGGTTGCGGGATAATACACACTTGCCTCAATGATCGGTACTTCGTCCTTGTTTGAAAACCCTGCCAGAATTCTGTTTACCTTGACGCTGCTCTGGGTTTCCTGCGCAGGCGCCCAGCAACAGGGCGCGCTGGTTTCGGTTGATGCAGTGATTTCCGAGCAGTTCACGCAGACGGTACCGATACTGGGACGGCTGATCGCCAGGCAATCGGGTACTGTCGCTGCGCGTGTCGGTGGTCCGGTCGCCGAAATTCTTGTGGATCCCGGAGATGTTGTAACAGAGAACCAGGCGCTGGCGCGTCTTGATACGACCAGCCTGGAATTACGCAGGAAACAGGCGGAATCCGCATTGACCGAGGCGCGGGCGCGACTGAAAACAGTGAAGGCCGAGCTGGTTCTGGCCGGGCAGGAAGTAGAGCGGTTGAAATCCCTCAAGGGATCGGCGGCAATCAGTCAGGCCGCTCTTGATGACGCCCTGCAACAGCAGAATATCGCCCGCTCGCGGGTCAATGAAGCGGAAGCGGGCATCAGCAGTGACAGGGTGTCTTTTGAAATTGCCGCGCTGGCGCATGCCAGTGCGACTATCCGGGCGCCATTTGATGGAACGATTACGGAGAAACTGACCGAGGTCGGTAATTATCTGCAAGTCGGACAGCCTGTTTTCCGAATGCTGTCCAACCGCAGCCTCGAACTTGAGGTGGATGTTCCGGCTGCCCGGTTGCAGGGCTTGTCGCCGGGTTTCATGGTGCAAATCGAGTTGGAAAATGGCAGTCGGCATGAGGCTGCGATGCGCGCGATCATACCCGAGGAGAACCCCCGCACGCGCACAAGACGAGTGCGCTTCAAGCCGATTCTGGGCGAAGAGGTGGACGACCTTGCCAACGAACAAAGCGTGGTTGTACATATTCCCGTATCCAGGGCGCGTGAAATTCTGACCGTGCACAAGGATGGCATTATCCGGCGTGGACAGCAGGATATCGTCTATGTCGTAGTCAGGGATGCACAAGGGGCACAGCCGGATTCAGTAGCAGTCCGGGAACTGGAAACGGGCTATTCCACGGGCAACCGGGTAGAGGTTTTGTCCGGCCTGATCGAGGGAGATGTGGTCGTAGTGCGCGGAAATGAGCGCCTCAGGCCGGGGCAGACGGTCAGCGTCTCGGAACCGCAATGAATATTATTCGCGCCGCCATCGAGCGCCCGATTGCAGTGGTGGCTGCGGTGTTGCTGATTATCCTGTTCGGTCTCGTTGCGTTGACCCGCATCCCGATTCAGTTGGCCCCGGACGTTAATCGACCGGTAATCAGCGTCACTACGAACTGGTTCGGGGCGGCGCCGGCCGAGGTGGAACGGGAGATCGTGAATCAGCAGGAAGAGCAATTCGCCGGCCTTGAGGGGCTGGAAGCCATTACCAGCCGGGCGCAGCAGGGGCAAAGCCGGATCAGTCTGGAATTCAAGGTCGGCGCCAATATGGACCGCGCCCTGTTGCTCGTGGCCAATCGACTGGACCGCGTTCCGGAATACCCGGATGAGGTCGATCAACCGACTCTGGATACGTCCGGCAGTGAGGATAATGCGGTCGCCTGGATGACCTTGCATCGACTGGAAGGGAACCAGCGACCGATTCATGAATACGGGGATTTCATTGATAATGTCGTAAAGGAACGTTTGGAGCGTGTTCCCGGTATCGGCAAGGTCAATGTCTACGGCGGCAGCGAGCGTGAGATTCATATTCTGGTCGATCCTGATCTGCTGGCGCGCTTTCGGCTGACTGTTACCGACCTGATCACGGCTCTGCGCAATGCCAATGTATCTGTCGGCGCCGGTAGCATTGATGAAGGCAAGAGACGCTATGTGGTGCGTACAGAAGGAGAACTGGGCGATCCGGCAGTGATTCGCGATGTACTGGTCAGGAACTCGGATAACGCGGGCGCCCTCGATCGGGTGGCCCTGTCCGACGTGGCCACTGTGCAATTCGGTTACAAGGAACCCACCTCCAGTATCCGCGTGCTCGGCAAGTCTGCGATTGCCATGAGCGCCGAACGGCAGACCGGGGCCAATGTTATCGAAATCATGGCCGGACTGAAGGATGCGATCCGCGAATTGAACGACTATGCGATCCCCAATGCGGGGCTGGAACTTCAGCAGGTTTATGACGAGACGGTTTACATCAATTCAGCGATCGATCTGGTGCGCCAGAATATCTGGGTCGGAGGCTCGCTGGCGGCATTGATCCTGCTTCTGTTTCTGCGCTCCCTGCGCGCGACTCTGGTGATTTCCTTTTCCATCCCGATTTCCGTAATTGGCGCGTTCGTTGCGATGGCGGCTCTGGGGCGCTCGATCAATGTGATTTCCCTGGCCGGTCTCGCTTTTGCGGTGGGTATGGTGGTGGATGCCGCGATCATTGTGCTGGAGAATATCTACCGCCTGAAGGAGCAGGGCTATTCGAACAGCAAGGCGGCCTATGAGGGCGCCAGACAGGTGTGGGGCGCGGTGCTGGTTTCCGCCTTGACTACTGTTATGGTTTTCATACCGATTCTCGTCATGGAACTGGAAGCGGGGCAGCTGTTCCGCGATATTGCGGTCGCCATTTCGGTTTCGGTGCTGCTTTCCCTGCTCGTGTCGATTACCCTGATCCCGGCCATGGCGAAGCGGTTTTTCAAAAGCTCCGCGAGACAGGGCACAAATGCTGTGACTCATCATCGGGCGGGCATTCCCGTGATTGACTGGCTGGCGCGCCAGCTTGCCCGTCTGATCACAGGCTTTGTCGGCGTCGTGGTAAAAAGTCGCTTCAAGGCATTGCTGGTTACCGTTGTCGTTACGCTGGTTGCCGTCGCCAGCGCTGTTCAGGTTCTGCCGAAGCTGGAATATCTTCCGGAAGGCAATCGCAACCTTCTGCTGGGCTTTGTATTGCCGCCGCCAGGATATAATCTGGAGACGACGCGCAATATAGCCCGCGGGATCGAGTCCGAAATCCGGCCATTATGGGCTTCGGAAACCGGCCCCGAGCCGGGAGCGGATGGCCTGCCGAAAATCGAACGCTTCTTCTATGTGGCCTTCCGCGGTCAAACGATACTCGGGGTGACCGCCATTGAGCCGGAAAGGGTGGCGGAGCTCAAGCCGGTATTACAGAGGCCTGTTTTCCGTGAGCCCGGCACGTTCGGCTTCATCACGCAGCCTTCGATTTTTGGCCGCGGGGTCGGCGGCGGCCGCAAAATCGAGCTGGATGTTTCGGGTCCGGATTTTGACGGGACATTGCAGACTGCCAACCGTGCATTCGGCAGGATTGCGGCAACATTTCCCAGGGAACAGGGGCATGAATGGCGTCCCGTACCCGGGCTGGAGATGGGCGCGCCTGAAGTGAGGATCATTCCGGATCGTCTGAGGCTGAGTGACAGCGAGGTCACGGCGGCTGAACTTGCGCGCACGATCGATACGTTCAACGATGGTTTGCGCGTGACCCAGTCCACGATTGACGGCCGGTTGATGGATATCGTGCTGAAGGGGAATGAAAACAGCGTCTACCGGACCCAGGGAATTGGTAACCTGCCTGTGGTTACCCCGGGCGGCCAGATTGTTCCGGTTTCCTCGCTCGCGCAGACGATCGTTACCGCCGGGCCGACTGAAATCCGCCACCGTGAGGGCTTGCGCACCATTACCCTGGAGGTTCGTCCGAGTCCCGATCTGACCCTGGAGTCGGCGATTGACCTGCTGCGTGAACAGGTCATAAAACCGTTGCAGGAAGAGGGTATCCCCGAGGATGTCCAGATCAATATTTCCGGGACGGCCGACAAGCTGGTGCAAACCCGCAACGCCATGGCCGTCAATATGGCGCTTTCGATCATCATCGTATTTCTGGTCATGGCCGTTTTGTTCGAGAGCTTTGTCTATCCATTGATTATCATGCTTTCTGTGCCGGTCGCCGCGGCCGGCGGCGCTGGCGGGCTGGCGTTGCTCAATGTCAGTGTCCTGCAGCCCCTGGATATGCTGACCATGCTCGGTTTCGTCATTCTGATCGGCATCGTGGTAAACAATGCGATTCTGCTCGTGCACCAGACGCTGTATCATATTCGTATCGAGGGTGTTGAGGAGACCGAAGCCATTCGCCGGGCGACCCGAAACCGCATCCGCCCGATTTTCATGTCTACGCTGACCAGCGTTTTCGGCATGATCCCCCTCGTATTTTTTCCCGGCGCGGGTTCCGAACTCTATCGCGGCCTGGGTTCTGTCGTAGTCGGCGGACTCAGTCTTTCCGCTATTATCACATTGCTTATTGTTCCTCCCATGATGTCGCTGATTGTTGTTCCTATCGAAAAACGCGCCAGGCAACGCAAGGCTCGCGGGGAGGATATGGGCATCAGGCAGGGAGCCTGAGCGGAGCAGAACCGGCTTGACCCCGATTTTACCTTGACAGGAATCATCAAAAACCGCTACTTGCTCGGCATCCTCATTGTTTTTACAGGGGGGGCGTTTCTCAGTACGTCCGGGATATTGCTGCGCAATCTGGAGCATGCGGACGGATGGCAGGTAGCGTTGTTTCGTTCACTTGCGTTTTTTATCACGATCGCCACGATCCTGTGCTTTCGCTACCGCAGAAATACATTCCCGGTTTGCCGGGCGGTGGGCGTCAAGGGCATTCTCGCGGCCACTCTTCTCGGGCTGGGTTCGGTCTGTTACATTTTTGCGATGCTCAACACCACGGTTGCCAATGTGGTGTTTATTATCGGCTCGGCGCCCCTGGTCACCGCGCTCATGGGGTGGTTGTTTCTCAAGGAAAAAGTGGGCGCCTGGAGTCTCGTGGCGATGTTCACCGCCGTAATCGGGATTGGTCTGATGTTTCTGGATGGCCTGTTGGGCGGCGGACTGTTCGGTAATCTGCTGGCCTTGTTGCTGGTCTTCATGTTCGCGTCCTACCTGCTACTCGTGCGCTCCAATAAACATATCGACATGGTTCCCGCCACCGCCTTGTCCGGCCTCGTCACCTTTGCGGTCGCGGCCGTGATGGTGGGCGATATCGACATCAGCCTGCATGATCTGGTGATCTGCGTGATGCTGGGTTCTTTCCAGCTTGGTCTGGGATTTTTATTCCTCACAGTGGGCACGCGCTTTCTTCCCGCGGCCGAGGTTGCGCTGTTTTCATTGAGCGAGTCAATCCTCAATCCGCTGTGGGTGTGGATCGGGGTCAATGAGATTCCGGGCAGCTATACTCTCTGGGGGAGCGCGATTGTCCTGCTTTCCGTGATTGCATACAGTCTGATCGCGATCCGTAATGAACGCAAACTGACTACGGCCGCGTCATGAGTTCTTTCAAACAACAGTTCCCCTGGCCTTCACAGCGTATGCCGGCCATGGCGCGTAACATGGTGGCGACTTCCCAGCCGCTCGCGGCGCAGGCCGGGTTGCAGGCCATGAAAAGAGGGGGCAACGCGGTAGATGCCGCGTTGGCCGCGGCAATTACCCTGACCGTGGTTGAGCCGACGATGAACGGCATCGGCAGCGACGCTTTCTGCATCGTCCATGACGGAGGACAATTACATGGATTGAACGCATCGGGCAGGAGTCCGATGGCGCTCGACAGGCGGGATTTTGCAGGCTTGCGGGAAATGCCATTGACCGGCTGGGATAGCGTGACCGTACCGGGGGCAGTCAGCGCCTGGGTTACGTTGTCGGAAAAATTTGGCAGCCTTTCTTTCGAGTCTCTGTTTGAGGACGCCATCCATTATGCCGATTACGGATTCCAGGTTACGCCGGTCACGGCGCGATTGTGGTCTTTCGCGCCGCATGAGTTTGCCTGTTTTCCCGATTTTGCGCCATTTTTGCCAAACGGCAAGGCCCCGCAAGCGGGTGAGCTGTTCCGTTTTCCGGACCAGGCGCGCACTCTTGAGAAGATTGCGATCAGCAAGGGTGAGGCATTTTATCGCGGTGAACTCGCGCGCAGAATTGTCGCGGCCTCGGCGCGGGACGGTGGAAAATTCACGCTGGCGGACCTGGATCACCATGAATGCGAATGGGTGGAACTGATCTCTTACCCCTGGCATGGCTATGAACTCCATGAACTCCCGCCTAATGGCCAGGGTCTTGGCGCCCTGATCATGCTGGGTATCCTGTCGCACAGTCCGATAGCGGAGTATGCGGTGGATTCGGTAGATGCCCTGCATTGCCAGATTGAAGCCATGAAGCTGGCTTTTGCCGATACCCGGCGCTATGTTTCAGACCCGGATTGTATCGACAGGGCAGCGCTTGATCTGCTGGATGATGACTACCTCAGGTCACGCGCTGCAATGATTGACAGAAACCGGGCGCAGGACCCGGGATACGGTGTACCGCCGCAGAGCGGTACCGTTTATCTGGCGACTGCCGATCAGTCCGGCATGATGGTTTCCTATATCCAGAGCAATTATTGCGGCTTCGGCTCAGGAGTTGTGATTCCCGATACCGGGATCAGTCTGCAAAACCGGGGAGCGGGATTTTCCGTTGAGGAGGGCCACCCGAACCGGGTGGCGGGCGGCAAGCGTCCCTTTCACACGATTATTCCGACATTCCTGACCCGTGACGGATTAGCGGTCATGAGTTTTGGCGTCATGGGCGGGCATATGCAGGCGCAGGGGCATGTACAGATCATACAGCGCGTCTGTGACCAGGGTATGAATCCGCAGGCCGCCAGTGATGCCCCGAGGTGGCAGATAACGCAAGAAAAACAGGTTTTGCTGGAACAGGGTTATGGCCAGCGTATTCGGGCCGGATTAACAGAACGCGGCCACGATGTCCCTGAGTTCGACAACGAGCAGATTTTCAGTATGGGCGGGGCGCAGTTGATCAGGAAAACTGAAAATGGCTACGAGGGTGGGTCGGATCATCGCAAGGACGGCATCGCTATTGGATTTTAGCGGCGCCCCTGTCTTTTATAACCATTATCGGCCTGTTATCCAGCCTTGCGGGCAGCCGCCAGTGATTCTCCGAGGCGAACCGTCTCTGCAATCAGCGTATCGAAATCCCGCTGGCGGCTGCGGTGATTGGCGATGGCGACGCGAATACAATAATTGCCGCGCAGAGTCGTAGCGGAAGGCGCGGCGATGCCCTGTTCCTGCAGCTCGATGAGAAGGTCCCGGTTCAGGACATTCAGGCGCTCAACGTCCATTCCACCCGGATTGAAACGATAACAGACGATGTCCAGGGAAACCGGAGCAACCAGCTCAAGCCTCTGATCCTTGTTTATCCGTTGTTCCAGATAACGGGCCTGATCCAGATTACGTGAAATCATACGCCCGAGTTTTCTGGCGCCATGTTCTTTTATCGTCATCCATATTTTCAATGCGCGGAAGGAGCGGCTCAGCTCGACCCCGTATTCGGAAGGCCAATTGCGGCCGGAGGCAATGCCACGGGTAAATTGTTGCAGGTATTCCGGAATCAGTGAGAAGGCGCCCTTGTGCGCAGCGGCATCCTTGACCAGTACACAGCCGGCCTCGAACGGAACATGCATCCATTTGTGCAGGTCCAGGGCAACCGAGTGCGCCCGTTCGATTCCTGCCAATAGCGGCCGGGCCTGATCCGACAGCATGGCGATAGCGCCGATAGCTCCATCGACATGAAACCAGATGTTATGGCTCTCGCAAATGTCCGCAATGGCGGGCAGATCATCAACCGCGCCCGTGTTGACAGTCCCCGATGTGGCGATAATGCAGATCGGTTTGAGACCGTTGGCAATATCACGGTCAAGTCTTGATTGCAGGTCATCAAGATTCATGCTGAAGTCGTCGTTGACGTGAACGCGCCTGAAACAGTCGCTGCCAAGACCCAGAAGCTCGGCCGCTTTCTGGTTGCAGCTGTGCACCTCGGTAGAGGCATAGACGGCCAGTTTGCGGTCAACCGATTGCAGTCCTTCCTTTCTCACATCAAATCCGGCTACGTCATTGCGTGCGGCAGCCAGTCCCACCAGATTGGCCATTGAGCCGCCGCTGACCAGCAGGCCGCTGGATTCTTGCGGGAACCTCATTATTGTTTTCATCCAGTCCAGTACCTGGTTCTCAACGAGGATCGCGGCATGATGCCCACCGCCCAGATTGGAATTCATCGTGGCTGCCATCAGTTCGGCGAACGCTCCCATTACGGTGCCGTTCCCCATATACCATGCCCAGAATCGTGGATGGATATTGCCCAGGGGCCAGGGCAGTATATTGTTTCTGAATTCCTCATATACGGAGACCGGGTCGCCAGGCTCCATGGGGCAGGGTTGCCTGAACGCGGCTGTGACTTCTTCAGGCATGCGCTGCCAGACCGGGCGTTCAGGCGCGGATTGCAGCCAGTCGATCGCATCATCAATTATTCTGTGGCCGAGTTCACGCATCTCGTCCCAGTTTTCGGGGTCAAGTGTTTCAAAAACGTCAGGGGCGGTCATGTCTGTCGCCAATACTGGTATCGGGTTATTCGGTGTGAGCGTCCAGCGTCCGGGTTGCCTGAACCGCCTTGTCGACATCCAGGCGCCAGAGCATACAGCCGCCTCCGACAAAGAGGATGACCAGAACCAGAATGCTGTCGCGGGCGCTGGCGCCTGCGATCATGATCGGTACGAATGCCATCAGGAACGGGCCGAAGATACTGGCAAACTTGCCTACCATATTATAGAAACCGAAAAATTCGGCAGTCTTCGCTTGTGGAATCAAACGGGCAAACAGGGAGCGGCTCAGACTTTGCACTCCACCCTGAACGAGGCCGATGGTAACGGCCAGCCAGTAGAAATCGGCGGCGGAATCAAGCCATTTCCAGGCATAGATTACGACTGCGGTATAGACCAGCAAACCGATCAGTATGCCGCGTTTGGGGCCGATTTTCTTGCCCAGCCAGCCAAAGAACAGGGCGGCAGGGAATGATACGAACTGGGTCAGCAACAGCGCCGTAATAAGGCTTTCCGGCGGCAGGCTCAGGATGCGGTCGGCGAAAAATACCGCTGTCTTGAAGATTGTGCCAACGCCGTCAATGTACAGCCAGTAGCTTACCAGGAACAACAGGACATATTTCAGTTTGCGGATTTCCCGAAAGGTTGCGGCCAGGCGCCAAAAGCCTTGTCCGATCGTTTGTGTTTTCGGGGCGGCAGCCGGTTTTTCCGGTTCTTTGACAATGTATAGTAAAGGCAGCGTAAATACTGTCCACCATATGCCGACAGAGACAAAGGACAGGGACAGGGCGCTGGCCTGATCGGGGATGCCGAACCATTCGAAGCGGGTAACCATCATTACGTTGATCAGGAAAAGCAGCCCGCCTCCGATATAGCCGAGGGCGTAGCCGTAGCCGGATACGACATCCATATCCTCTTCGGACGATACTTCGACAATCAGCGCATCATAGAAGATCATGGAGCCGGAGAATCCGATCTGCCCGAGGCCGTAGACGATCAGCGCTATCCACCACATTCCTGCCCCTACCCATGCCAGTCCAACGCACATCAGGATTCCGAGCAGGGAGAAGCATGCCAGGAATTTTTTGCGGGAACCGCCGGAATCGGCGATAGCCCCCAGAACAGGCGCTGCGATGGCAACCAGGGCGCTGCTTATGGCCAGGGTCATGTTGAACCAGAACTGGGAATCGTTGACGCTCAGGCCGGATGACAATGCGCTATAGAAAACCGGGAAGAATCCGGCAATGACCGTAGTCGCGAATGCCGAGTTGCCCCAGTCATACAATGCCCAGGCGACCACCTTTTTGTCAGTCAGGATTGTGCGCATGAAGTGATCCGTGATGGTCTGCAGCGGGGTTCAGCCAATGTGGGTTTCCATGGGCGGAGCATATATTGCGTAAAGCGATGTTTCAAGGAGGGAACCCCGCACTGAAAATCAGACGAGGACACGACCCACGCAGCCATGTAAAAGAGCCACTCTAAAGCGACCGGTAATAATCACGAATTTTTCTGGCCATAAGACGCCGGCGCTCTTTCAGGAAGCCGTTGTAGTTATCGACGTCCATCTCTTCCATGTCCTCGGGTATGCAGTGAGCCTGAAGGTTCGCGCGTAGCTCGTCAGCGTCGGTGATGCCGCCGTATCCGGATTCTCCATTCGCGCATTGGCGCCACAACGCGCTGAAATACGAAGCGGGCGGAGCATCGCCGATGGCGATGTTGATCTCGCCTTGCATCACCACATAGTTCGCGATCTGGTTGTAGGCGCCGCGAGCCAGACCGCGCTTCTTCAGATAATTCCGTGGAAAGACGTGGTGGACCTGGGAGGCGCCTTCCAGCAGAGTCCGAACGGTATGGCCGTTCGACAGGAATCCCTTGTCGTTTCCCTTGACCTGACTCGCCAGGAACACTTTGAAATAAGAGCTGCTCGCCACTGAGGTGTCCATCTGTTGCGGTAGGCCAGTGTCCCAGAACACATCCGACAGCCTGGCCTGCTCCACCGCTTCAAGGCAGTCCTGTGCGTTCTGTTCCGTGATGTTGCGGATATCCACACCGAATGCGGTCTCCGGCGAACCCGTGTATCGGCCGGTGAGAACGGACATGATGAACCAGCGACGCACCAGTGTCTCGATGAGCGTCGGATGCGTGTCCCGCGCGCGTAACGTCAGATAGACGATATAGGCGAAGTTCACGGCATTCTGCGACCGGATCATTGATGCGTTCACGAACCCTGCCGAGCGCAGGATCATCACGAAGCGCTTGAAATTCGTCTCGTTCATGAAACGCAGGAGCGCCGCATCAAGCCTGCTGAACGCATCCTCGGCGATCACCTCCTCAAACTCGCTGTCGCCAGCGAGTTCGGAATACGCTTCCGGCGCCACGGCGAGGTGGCAGAAATAATCAATGCACTTTCGCAGTTGGTGGCCGTTGTACCTTTCGTTCGCCGCCATCTTCGACATGGCGAAGTCTGCCGCATTCAGCGTAACGCCCTGTGAGTTGATACGGACGAATATCTCCGAGACGGTTTCCACATTCAGATCGGCATTGAGTTCGATGAGGCCGAGTAAATTGTTGCGGATGCCCCGCAGCCATTCAATCCGTTCGTAGATCTGGTCTTTGTTTGATTCCGGGTTGCTCTCGCAATAGGCGTCGACCACTCGAAGCAGTCTGGTGTCGGGGGTGAACAGGGTTGCGATGTCGGCAAGCCATGCCCTGTCGCGCTGGATGGCGGGATTGGCCACCTCGAACCGTTCCTCACCGGGATGGAACGCGACCGTGATACGCACCTTCCGGTAGCTCTTGTTGACGACCTGCTGCCCGAGCATGGCTGCCATGAGCGCCGTGACACGCTGCTGGCCATCAAGTAAGAGTGCGCTTGCCCGCCGATTTGCTTCCGTCCTTCAACCGGACGGAGGGATTACGCCAGGCGATGAGATACCCGACCGGATAGCCGAAATACAGCGAGTCGATGAAATCGCGCGCTTTCGCTGCGTTCCAGACAAACGGTCGTTGAATCTCGGGGATTGCAATCTCGTCGGACTTGATCCAGGTGAGCAGCGTCTGGACCGGATGCTGATTGACCGAGTAGCGTTGGATGGTCATGGCGGCTCCTGATATGCGATGTCCCGACAGCTTCGAGTTCGTTCTCTTTGTTTTGAAGGGCGCTGCAGGGTTTTTTATTTTTTGATGTCGAAATTCGATACTATGGGTGACTGTTTCGAACTACCACAGCAGATCGGATTATAACATTTCGGGAGTGTCCGATCGTTTGTGTTTTCGGGGCGGCAGCCGGTTTTTTCGGTTCTTCAGGAAATCACGTGGCCAATCGCCGATCTGGCAACCCGCCGGAGGGGTGGCCTTGTCCGCATACTCCTGACGCCTGCGTTTGCATCCGAAAATCCCGCCGAATCCACCAAGGGATGTCCTTGGCGGGAATTGCTGGGATGGGTTCACCGCAATTTTGACATGTGTCCCGTCTAATTTATAATCCTCCGACCCGATGCATAGTTGATGCTTCTAACATTTGGCCGCCAAGCGATGCTCTCTCAGCCGAAAGTGCTTTCTTTACTAATCCTTAGTCCCGACGAGCTTCAGCTTTCCGTCTCCTCTAACAGATCAATTACCGTTATGCCCCAAGGCACAATTATGCTAGATTGTCCGCGTTGGTCAAAGTGTTTACTGAAATCGGACGACGCCCCCGACGTGGCCCAAAACGAATTTCAATTGCTCCAGCGCGCGCCGATGCCTGCTGCACAGCGGTCATCTGGATGCTGTAGCGCGGATTCCCTCTTGCGTGGCGCGGCTTGTTTCAAGAGCTACCGCTCTGGCGGTTCACACTCTTTCTTCGGAGCATAGCGCCCTTGACCAGTTCCTCGACACCGAATACCCCTATAGACCAACTGTTTGGTCGTCAAAGTTCTCCAACGGAGCCAACACAAATTACGATATCCGCAGGCGCCTGCCACTCTCGGAAAAACGCAACAATAATTCACGGTGATTGCCTGGATGTTCTGCCGGCTCTCCCGAGTAGTTCAGTGGACCTCATTTTTGCAGATCCTCCGTATAACATTGGAAAACAATTCAGGAATTTCAAAGACTCATGGTCCTCTATCCACGAATACATGGATTGGTGCTACAGGTGGCTTGAACATTGTATCCGAATCTTAAAGCCAACAGGTAGTATGTATGTGATGATGAGTACTCAGTCGATGCCTTATCTTGATATTTGGCTGAGAGATCGTGTCAATATTTTGTCGAGAATTGTTTGGCACTATGATAGTTCAGGTGTACAAGCGAAATCCTGCTTTGGTTCCCTTTACGAACCGATACTCCATTGTTCAAAAGATAACAAGCATTACACATTCAATGCCAACGACATCGCTGTCGAAGCAAGAACGGGGGCAGTTCGGAATCTGATCGACTACCGCAAGGAAGTCCCCACTCCATACAATACAAGGAAGGTTCCTGGTAATACCTGGTATATTCCACGTGTTCGATATCGGATGCCAGAGTACGAAGAGCATCCAACGCAAAAGCCTGAAACTCTATTGGAGAGGATAATCAAGGCTAGTTCAAATACTGGGGATATTGTGCTTGATCCATTCGGTGGTACATTTACAACATGTGCAGTGTCCCAACGTCTAGATAGAACATCAATTGGAATCGAACTTCAGTTAGATTTTGTCAAGATTGGCATTCGCCGACTTGGAATTGCTGATCGTTTTAGGGGTGAGCGTCTCCACTCGCCGACTAAATCATACCGTCGCAAGAACAGAAAGAACGTGGATGGCCCTGAGGAAAAGAGAGTACAAAAGGAGCTTTTCGATGGGACCATTTGAAATCACTCGTCACGACTTCACCCAAACTATTCTGGAGACCCTGGAAGAACATTTCGGCGAAAGCGCTTCCGACATCTTTTCGAGTAGTCCAATACTCGGGTATCTCAACACAAAAACAAAATCTGCACATCGTGGGTCGAAAGCACGAGGATCGTTCGCCAATCACTACGCATTGTATGTTGTCGTGGAAGATTATATTCAAAAAGGATTTCTGGAAAGGACTGCCGGTACGGCTTATGCTCAATATGAAGGCGCTCGATTTTCCGATCTGTTTCGGCGACAACGAGAATTGCCATTCGGCGCCAAGTTGCAAAATCACGCGCTTAATTCACGTCTCAATGATGAATTTCGAAAATTCTACCCGACAGTGGGGAAGTTACCCATTGTTCGTAATTTGGAAACGCAACGCTATTGGGTGCAAGAGGATCTTCTCTTATTGACGATTCGTGATAGTACGGGTAAAGATTACACTTACAATATTTCGCAAGCAATCATTGATATCATTGATAAATACGTCCAAACCAAGAGGGCAGCGTTCCAGAAGTTTATTGACACCTGCCGACAATTAGCAGAATCAGGAAGCGAGGTTTCCCAGAAGGCTATCAATTTTGTTATAGAGCAGCTTGCGCCTGATGTGGACGCGCGAGTTTTTGAAATCGTGAGCTATGCTATTCTGAAGGCGAAATACCGACAAGATAACATTTGGATAGGGGAAACGCGAGAGGACGTTGCGGAGGAGGTTCTGGTTCTGTATAAGACAGGACGAACAAATGCCAATGATGGAGGTATCGATTTTGTCATGAGGCCGCTGGGTCGATTTTTTCAAGTAACTGAAACCATAGACGCAAACAAGTACTTCTTGGATATTGATAAGATACAAAAGTTTCCAATTACGTTCGTCGTTAAATCTACGCAAAGCGTGGAACAGATAAGAGGGGAAATTCGAGAAAAGGCTGTACAGAAATATAAGATTGGGGCAGTCGTCGAAGCGTACATGGATGCTGTGGAAGAGATTATCAATGTTGAGTGCTTGGTTAATGTCTTCAACGATATCGTCGAATCAGGAGAATTGGGAAGCGTTATGGAAGAAATTATCTTGCAGAGTAAGGTGGAATTCAATTACTAGATAGTGTCGCCACAAGAAAGGGCCAGTGTATGGTATGATCGACGGATGGGAATTCTTTTCAACCCAGCGAAGTGAAGCGCAAGAGAACCCACGGGTTTCGTGAACGTATGCGTAACCCGCGGGGGGCGCGCGATTATCAATGCACGCCGAGCCAGGGGGCGCGTCCGTTTAAGCGCTTGACGAAATTGAGTCATGTCGCCGCTCACGGCTGGCCTCGCGCTATAGAAAACCGGGAAGAATCCGGCAATGACCGTAGTCGCGAATGCCGAGTTGCCCCAGTCATACAATGCCCAGGCGACTACCTTTTTGTCAGTCAGGATTGTGCGCATCCAGTTACCCCGTCCGCATGGCCGCAAGGTTGCGCTTGTCGCGGTCAAATACAAGGGCAAGCAGATGAATGCGTCGGTTCCCCGTGCGGTACTTGTCGGCATAGCCCTTATCTCTTATCTGCACAAGCGCCTGTTCTGCCTTTGCTTCCACCTGCGCTTCATCCGCTACTTTCAATTCCAGTACAAATACCTGATTATCCCGTACCAATACCATGTCGGAACGTCCCCGCCAGGTGGAGTCTTCGGGATGAACCTTGACACCCAGTGTGATAAAACAGGCATAGAGCAGGGAAGCGTAATAACCTTCGGAATATCCTCCATCCTTGCGGCGTTGCCACTGATACGGAATACCGGCAAAGAACGCCTGCAACTCCCGCTCAAATCCCGCAAAGTCGCTGGCATCCAGCAAGGCAAGCCAAGTCTTGACGTACCGTGAGGTTTGCACCAAATCCCCGGTAACCGCCTCCAGCAACTGATTGTTCAGGCTCACCTTCACTTCATGGTTGGGATAGTCCAGTGTGAAGGAGATTCCGGCAGGACCAGTCTCTTCATCGACAATGGTCAGATAGCCGCACTGGAATAACAGGGCGTTGAGATTGACTTTGCCGACCTCGAATGTGGACAGGTCGCTGCGGCGCATGACCAGATTCTCAAGGTCCAGTGTATTGACCTCTCCGCTTGCCATGCGGTCATAGAGGAATGAAGGTGTGCCGGTCTCATACCACCAGGGGATGAACTCTCGTTTCTGGAGATACAGCAGGATGTCGAACGGGTTATAGACTTTCTCCTGCCCGCGCCAGTGATAGCCGTTGTACCAGTGGCGGATGTTCTCGCGCTCTTCTTCCGGTATATCTTCCAGTTCCGCGGCGAATACCGTTTCCAGGTCATTCTGGGTATAACCGCACAGCGTGGCATACTCAGGGTCCAGGCTGATGTCGTTGAGATTGTTCAGCTTCGAGAACAGACTGACCTTGGAGTACATGCTGATACCGGCAACAAAGACGAAGCGAATGTAGCGAGCGCAGCCCTTGATCATGCCATAGAAACCGCGCAGAAAGTCGCGGTTCTCTACAGCCAGTTCCTCATTTTCCAGCACATCGAGGATCGGCTTGTCGTATTCGTCTACGAGAACGACAACCTGCTGCCCGCTCTTGTAATAAAGACGCTCTATGAGGCTGCGAAGGCGGGTCGGACCGGTATCCGCTTCTGTGTCCGGCTCAAGACCCTGGCGGTACTCTATATTCCTTAACTGCAGCATGACATCCTTTTCGAGCTCCCCTGACTCATTGTATTTGCCGTCAAAACTCAGACGTACGACCGGATGGCTGATACTCCAGTCCCAATGTTCATGAATATGAAGTCCGCGGAACAACTCCTCGCTGCCGGCAAACAGTTCATGCAGCGTATCTATGAGCAGGCTCTTGCCAAAACGGCGCGGGCGCGACAGGAAGTAATATCCGGGCCTTCTTGTCAAATTCCAGATATGGGGGGTTTTATCCACATAGTAAAAGTTCCACTTGCGAATGTTGCCAAACGAAGCATCGCCGATCGGTAGTTCCAGTCTGTCCATTGTCGTTTTTTGTCAGGAGAATATCTGCCGATCATAGCACAACGCAGACCTCGCATTTCCTGTTACCGATACCCTTCCTTATACATTTACAGAACTGCACCGAAAGCGGCCAGGCGCCCCGGATTTTTAGTAGAAAAAATTGTTGGGTTACCGGTTCTCGTGCTACTATTCGTCCCGCACACTTTGGAAGCGCCCCCTTCGGGTCGCCCGTGAAATGAAACAGCCTCTGCGCGACCTCGGCCCCTGGAACCAAGGTCCGGTGAATACGCGGGAATCCTCAGCGTTCCGCTTCCGATTGTGTGCAACCGGCCCGGCGCCAGATTGCCGGGATTGTCTCACCTATCGGAAGCATCTATGCTAAAGAACTCACTTGTCTTTGTCGGCGCTCTGGCATCCTTAATCCTTTCCGGCTGTGCAACGATTACCCAGGGCACGGATGACAATATCCGTCATGCGCATAGGGACAGAAAGCTCCGGGCTGACGATTGAACAGCCGTTGCGGGCCGAGTCGGGCAGTGGAACATTTCGCGTCGAAAACGGCTGGATAGAGAACGGCACAAGGCTTTATGACCAGTACCGTATTCCATTGCGCCCCGATGCGCGGGAACTGCGTCTTGCCTTGCGTCATGAACGGCAGGTTGCCGGCGGCGGTATCGCTGTCGAGGCCAGCCATGCCATGAATGCCGGCTATGTGTCCGGAGAATCGGAGACCGGCATCGGCGTGGCGTACCGCATGACATGGTAGCGCGGTATCGCATTTCCTGCTTTGCGCTGGCGTCCGTGGTCGCGTTCGGCGCCGCCTGCCGGGGGGCGCATGAAACACATAGTGTGTCCGTTCCGGCAGATGCCCTTGTCGAAGATGGCGTTGTCTACACTCCTGTGGCCCGCGGCCCGCAGGGATGTGTACTTTACAACTTCGAGATTCCCGGCGGCTATGCTCCCGCCGCCCTTGTGTACCGGAGCGTTGAAGGCGAATTCAGCTATGATCGCCCGGACCGATGTGTGCAGAGTCCGGAGACCCGGCCATAGCCGTTGTTTTCTCTTGAATTTCGCGGGCAAACCGGGTAAATTGTGCGACCCTTCTGATCGATACCGAACAAAGATATGAAACGTACATTTCAACCCAGCGAAGTGAAGCGCAAGAGAACCCACGGGTTTCGTGAACGTATGCGTACCCGCGGGGGGCGCGCGATTATCAATGCACGCCGAGCCAGGGGGCGCGTCCGTTTAAGCGCTTGACGAAATTGAGTCATGTCGCCGCTCGCGGCTGGCCTCGGACGACATCAAAAATTGTTGAACGGCGCTCAGTTCAGGGCGGTTTTCAAGCGGAGGATTTCAGTTCGCGGCCGGTATTTCGTCCTGCATGTCGCCAGCAATGCGCTTTTGCACGCCAGGTTGGGGCTGTCCGTTTCCAGACGGGTCAGCAAAAAAGCGATTGAACGCAACCGTATAAAGAGACAGATCAGGGAATCGTTCCGGACCAATCAGTGGATGCTGTCGTTCGCAGATCGTTCGACCGATTGCGTGGTTGTGTCCAGGGCAGGCGGCGTTGAACAACCCAATCGGATACTGAAGAAAGACCTGGACAGTTTGTGGACCAGAGCGAGGCGAAAATGCGAGAGTTGCCAGGGAAAATCGTGATTGTCCTGATTCGGATTTACCGGGTGGGGGTCAGCCCGTTTCTGCGGCAAAATTGCCGGTTCCAGCCAAGCTGTTCAGGATATGCGATCGAAGCGATTGAGCGGCATGGCATCATTTATGGCGGCTGGCTTGCGTTAAGACGGATCGGGCGTTGCCATCCCTGGCATGAGGGGGGGCGCGACCCGGTTCCGGAGAGCCGACCGCGCTGCGCCGGATCGATAGTGGACGAGTTCTCCCCAAGAGGCCCAAGAGTTTAATAGCATGCCGTTTCAAAAAATGATGCTGTTCGCGGCGCTTGGCCTGGTTCTGGTCATGATCTGGCAGTCCTGGGTGGAATTCCAGCGAGAAAGGTTGGCGGGAGACGCTCCGGCTACAGAGCGGGGCGAGGGCGCGGGCCGCGTTGACCGTATCCATTTGAATGAGGATGTTCCGGAAGCCCCCGAGATAACGACCCGTATCAATAATGCCGGAGTGGATGTTCTGGATGAAGGGGGCGGCGCAGTTGCACAGACGGAGGTTAACGATGGTCGTATTATTCATGTCACGACAGACCTCGTCAAGGCGCAAATCGATACGCGGGGCGGGGATCTGGTGCGGGTGGAATTGCTCAGGCATCCGGTCAGTGTGGATACGCCCGATATTCCGTTTGTGCTGATGCACAGGAATAATCCGAACCTGTTTGTCGCGCAAAGCGGGCTGATTGGACAAGACCGCGAGTATCCCAATCATAATGTCGAGTTTTCCGCGCCGCAGTTCGAGTACCGGTTGGGAGATGACCGCAATCTGGATGTGGTATTGAACTGGAGCGCCGCGGACGGGGTGGATTATGCCAGGATATATCGTTTCCAGAGGGACAGCTATCGCATAGGGATTGACTTTCGTATTACCAACAACAGTGATCGGCCATGGACGGGCTTCGTCTATGGGCAGTTGAAGCAAACCGAAATCGAGCAGGAAGGGTCACTGGGCTTCCTGGGACGAATCCCGAGTTACAACGGGGCGGCGATTTATACGGAAGAGGACAAGTACGAAAAAATTGATTATGGCGAGATTCAGGACGGCCCGTTGAACAAGACCACGGCGGATGGATGGGTGGCGATGTTGCAGCATTATTTTGTAGCTGCCTGGCTGCCGATGGAGTCCGATTATTACCAGTTGTACTCGGGCGTAAACAACAAGACGCCGAAGCCCGAGTATCGCATTGGCTACAAGACAACCCGGCCGTTGGTGGTGCCGCCCGGTCAGACCGGGGTAATTCCGACCGCGCTGTTTGTCGGGCCGAAAGAGCAGGCGCGTCTTGACCGGCAGAACAAGACCGGATTGAAGCTGACCGTCGACTACGGCTGGTTAACCCCGCTCGCCAATCCCCTGTTCTGGTTGCTGAGCAAGATATACGGGGTAACCCTGAACTGGGGATGGGCTATTATCCTGCTGACCGTTCTGGTCAAGGCGGTTTTCTATCCTCTGTCAGCGGCCAGTTACAAGTCGATGGCGAAGATGAAAAAACTTCAGCCGAGAATGGTGACATTGAAGGAGCGGTACAGCGGGGACAAGCAAAAGTTTCAGCAGGAGATGATGAAACTCTACAAGCAGGAAAAAGTGAATCCGGCGGGCGGCTGTTTGCCCATACTCGTGCAGATCCCGGTATTCATCGCGTTGTACTGGACGCTGCTGGAGAGTGTAGAGTTGCGCCAGGCCAGTTTCATGTGGTGGCTGAACGACCTTTCGCTGCCCGATCCGTACTTTGTGTTACCGATCATCATGGGGCTTTCCATGCTGGCCCAACACTTCCTCAATCCTGCCCCGGTCGACCCGATCCAGAAAAAGATCATGCTGGCGCTGCCTTTCGTATTTACTGTATTCTTCCTGTGGTTCCCGGCCGGCCTCGTTCTTTACTGGGTGGTCAATAACCTGCTTTCCATTGCACAGCAATACTATATTACGCGCAAGTACCAGAGTGTCTGATCCAGGGGCATGCCCTGAGCCGGAGCCGGAATACGCGGTTTTGCCTGTTTCTGCAAGCGCCGATACCATTGTCGCTGTTGCCACTCCGCCCGGTCGCGGAGGCATCAGTATTGTTCGTCTGTCGGGGCCGGATGTTCCCCGTATCGCCAGGCGGCTGGTCGGTATGTGTCCCGCTCCCCGTCATGCCTGTCATACCGATTTCCTGGATCGCGATGGTCTGGCTATTGACAATGGAATTGTCTTGTATTTTCCGGCCCCGTACAGCTTCACCGGGGAATCGACGCTCGAACTCCAGGCCCATGGCAGTCCTGTGGTGATGCAAATGCTGTTGCAGAGTTGTCTCGCGTCGGGCGCCAGACTGGCCCAGCCCGGCGAATTCTGCAAACGCGCCTTCCTGAACGGGCGGCTGGATTTGGCCCAGGCGGAGGCGGTTGCGGATTTGATCGACAGCAGTACACAAGCTGCGGCCAGGTCCGCGCTCAATTCACTGAAGGGCGGCTTTTCGAGGCGGATTCATGAACTGGTGGAGGAGGTGACCCGCCTGCGGGTTTTTGTCGAAGCGGCCATTGATTTTCCAGACGAGGAGACAGACTTTCTCGAAGACGGCAACGTTGTTGGGCAGCTTGAGCGTTTGTCGTCGTTGTTCGCATCATTGAAAAGCTCCGGCAAACGGGGAATGCTGTTGCGGGAGGGACTGAAAGTGGTGTTGACCGGTTTGCCGAACGCCGGAAAATCAAGCCTGCTCAACTATTTGTGCAATGAACAGCGGGCGATTGTCAGCGCCATTCCCGGCACCACACGGGACGTGCTGGAGCAATTTGTCGATATCGACGGACTGCCTGTTGAAATCGTCGATACAGCCGGAATCAGGCCGGCCACCAACGAAATCGAAGCGGAAGGAGTGCGCCGGGCGAAACAACAGCAGAGCCGCGCCGGGCTCGTGCTTTTAGTGGTTGATGATACGGAAACTTCCGATGCCGGGGCGAATTGCCTCTTGAATGATCCGGATACAGCGGCTCCGGTCTTGCTGGTACGAAACAAAATCGATCTGACCGGCCGCCCCGCGCGAGCGATTGAAAACGAGGTATGGGTGTCCGCGCTCACCGGTCAGGGGATTGACATTCTGAAGGAAAAAATCAGGGACATTGCCGGCTTCCGTGAGGCTGACGATAGTCATTTCCTCGCCAGGGAAAGACATCTTGAGGCGCTGGAGCGGGCCGAGAGGTTCCTGCTCCATGGACTGGAGCAGCAGAAAACATTCCGCGCCGGTGAGTTGCTTGCTGAAGATTTGCATTGTTGTCAGCGCGCATTGTCCGCGATCACGGGCGAAATCAGCAGTGATGATCTGCTTGGAATGATCTTCAGTACATTTTGTATCGGCAAGTGACGATGCGCATGGCTGCCCGGCGGCGATAATGTTTCCATGCGCGGAAAATAATTACTTGTATAATCCAGTATATAATATGGTGAAATTCTGGCAACGGCGCCATCGCATGGGCAATCCGGGGCTGACGCGAATGAACCGGGAAAAATAGAATGATTGAAGCGACCCCACATAACTACACCCGAAGTATTTTGTTGCAAATACTGATTGTTCTGGTAATTTTGACCCTTGCGGCGGTTTGGCAGAGAGATATTATCACGCAGATTTATTTCCACAATCAGGTCAATGCAGTAGGCTGGCTGGTCAACGGCGGTATCTTGTTGCTGTTTGTTTGTGGTCTGTTTGAGCTGATTAAACGCTTCCTGGAATACCGCACCCAGGAGCAGGCGATCAACCGCTTGCAGTCCAACATTGGCGCAGACCGTGAGCCATTGCTCGGGATTCCCCGAAAGCTGATGATCTCCGAACGCTTTCTGACCCTCCAGTCACTCAGCCATCGACGTGAGGCGGTCAATCAGAACGCTCTGGCCGCTACTTTGCTGGCTTCGGAGTCCAGCCGCAACAGCTTTTTGAAATTTGTCCATAATGTACTGATTCTGACCGGAGTATTCGGAACAATTGTCTCCCTGTCGATTTCGTTGCTGGGTGCCTCCGATATTTTGCAGAGCAGCGGACAGATCAATATTCTTCCGGGCGGCGACCAGGAAAGCGCGAAAGGACTGGGCACGATGATTTTCGGTATGTCGACCGCGTTGTCGACGACGTTGACAGCAATCCTTGCTTACCTGTTTTTTGGTTATTTCTATATCAAGCTGACCGATACCCAGACTTTCCTGATCAGTAAGGTCGAAGAAGTGACGGCGACCACTCTGATGCCCTGGCTCCAGAGCAGCCAAAAAGTGGACGCGCTGGATTTTTCCGATATTCAGTCTGCCGGCGAATTGGTTGAGAGGCTTGGGCAAGCGCAGGAGCGGATAACGCAGAAACTGACGGAATTACTGGAATCCCGGGCGCTGGAAGATAAGGGCAACCAGGATATGCTGACCCTGATTCGTGAAATGATTGAAGTGCAGATGTCCACGACTAACCAGAATAATGAAAATCTGAATGAGGTTGTAACCCTGTTGCAACGAGGATTCCGCTTGCGCCCCGGTGGTCTGGAACCCTAGCGCGGACTGTATAATGCTGAAAACCAACGGCTTTGTCGATCTTCGGATCGGTCACGGCGCCACAGGCATCGGGGATGAAAGCGTATGGCCGTCTTTCACCGACATCATGACCGTCGTCGTTATGATATTTCTGATGACGCTGGTCGTCATCATGGTGCGCAATTTTGGATTGAGCAGTGAGTTGTTGACCAATATCTCGGCCAGGGAGGCGGCGATGTTGGCCAACCAGGATCTGGCGCAAAAAAACACGGAACTGCAAGCCTCCCTGCAAAGCACGGAAAGCGAACGCTCCTCACTCGCCGTATCGCTGGCGCAAGCGTTTGATCGCATTGCCTTGCTTACCGAGAATCAGCTTGAGCTACAGGCAGACCTGGAGTCAATGGCGGCGGTGCGCGAGGAGCTTGAGCAGGCAAATACGCGGCTGCGACAGGCCCAGCTTGAGACATTGACGGAGGTTGAGGTTCTGACTGCCGACACGGAGAGCCTGGCGCGGCAGAAACTGGAGCTTGAGTCTGCCTTGCAAGGTACGGAAGTTGCGTTACAGGACACGAGAGCCGAGTTGCGGGGTACGGAGGCGGAACGGTCTTCGCTGGCGGAGTCGCTTGAGCAGGCGCTTGAGCGGATTGGCGCGCTTGTCGAGAGTGAGCGCGGGTTGCAGGATGAAGTAGCGCTGTTGACGGCGACGCGGGAAGAGCTTGAGTCTGCCTTGCAAGGTACGGAAGTTGCGTTGCAGGACACGAGAGCCGAGTTGCGGGGTACGGAGGCGGAACGGTCTTCGCTGGCGGAGTCGCTTGAGCAGGCGCTTGAGCGGATTGGCGCGCTTGTCGAGAGTGAGCGCGGGTTGCAGGATGAAGTAGCGCTGTTGACGGCGACGCGGGAAGAGCTTGAGTCTGCCTTGCAAGGTACGGAAGTTGCGTTGCAGGACACGAGAGCCGAGTTGCGGGGTACGGAGGCGGAACGGTCTTCGCTGGCGGAGTCGCTTGAGCAGGCGCTTGAGCGGATTGGCGCGCTTGTCGAGAGTGAGCGCGGGTTGCAGGATGAAGTGGCGTTGTTGACGGCGGCGCGCGAGGAGCTTGAGCAGGCAAACGCGCGGCTGCGGCAGGCCCGGCTTGAGACATTGACGGAGGTTGAGGTTCTGACTGCCGACACGGAGAGTCTGGCGCGACAGAAGCTGGAGCTTGAGTCTGCCTTGCAAGGTACGGAAGTTGCGTTACAGGACACGAGAGCCGAGTTGCGGGGTACGGAAGCTGAACGGTCTTCGCTGGCGGAGTCGCTTGAGCAGGCGCTTGAGCGGATTGGCGCGCTTGTCGAGGGTGAGCGCGGGTTGCAGGATGAAGTGGCGTTGTTGACGGCGGCGCGCGAGGAGCTTGAGCAGGCAAACGCGCGGCTGCGGCAGGCCCGGCTTGAGACATTGACGGAGGTTGAGGCTCTGACTGCCGACACGGAGAGTCTGGCGCGGCAGAAGCTGGAGCTTGAGTCTGCCTTGCAAGGTACGGAAGTTGCGTTACAGGACACGAGAGCCGAGTTGCGGGGTACGGAAGCTGAACGGTCTTCGCTGGCGGAGTCGCTTGAGCAGGCGCTTGAGCGGATTGGCGCGCTTGTCGAGAGTGAGCGCGGGTTGCAGGATGAGCTTGCCGGGCAGACTGCCAACGAACTGCTTTTAAGCCGAAATATCGGATCGCTCAATGAAACGTTGGCCGAGTTGGAGATACAGTCCGAATCTCGCATCTCTTCTCTCATTGAAGAAAGAGCCACATTGGAGGAGCGCATCCATAGCCTGTCCCGGCAACTTGAGCATTTGCAGCGGTTATTGGCCCGATCCACTCTTGAGAATCGGTTGCTGAGTGAGGAAATGGCGCAAGTGGAAAGAATCAATGAAAGCGCGTCGGAACGATATGCCCGCGTGGCTGATGAGATTTTGTCACTGCAAGAATTGATCGGGCAAAGAGAAGCGGAAATTGCCGCTTTGCAGGCAAGTGTGGATACGTCCGCCCGGCAATACCGCTCCCTGCAGGAGGAGTACGAAAGTCTTGATGCCCAGTATCGCAGGCTGGTTCGTCCCGCGAGAAGCCCGGCCGGGAAAACAGTGGCTGAAATCAGGGTCGGGAAAAACGCCGGGGCCTGGTCATATGAGATCAAGCAACCGGGCGACATCCAATGGACGCAGGTTTCCCGAGGCCAGATGGATTCAACCTTGCAGAAACTGAAAAACCGGCTGGGTACATCGCTGTATACGAAAATCGTCATTCCTGACGACAGCAACCTTACTTTTAATGAGGCTTGGGGTTTTACCTGGGAGATCCTGCAAAAGTATGATTATTATTACCAATAGTCGTTGACTGCAAGCGATACGCCGCGGTCATGAAGTATCCGGAAAAATTCGACATAGTCGTTATCGGCGGCGGCCATGCCGGCGTGGAAGCGGGACTGGCGGCTGCTCGCATGAATTGCCGAACGTTGCTGGTTACGCACAATATTGAAACGATCGGGCAGATGTCGTGCAATCCGGCGATTGGCGGAATCGGCAAGGGCCATATTGTCAAGGAGATTGACGCTCTTGGCGGCATTATGGCGCAGGCGATCGATCAGTCCGGCATTCATTTTCGTATACTGAACTCCCGCAAAGGCGCGGCGGTACAGGCGACGCGGGCCCAGGCAGACCGGGCGTTATACAAAATTGCGGTTCGACGAATGGTCGATGATCAGCCCGGCCTGACCGTATTCCAGCAATCGGTTGATGACCTGATGCTGCAGGGAGACCGGGTGACCGGGGTTAAAACCGGGTCGGGAGTGGAGATTGAAGCGCCGGTCGTGGTGCTGACGGCCGGGACTTTTCTTAACGGCAAGATTCATGTCGGAATGAACAATTTGCAAGGAGGGCGGGCGGGCGATCCTCCATCCATCGCACTGGCGGAGCGGTTACGTGAGCTGCCGTTTCGCGTTGGCCGGCTGAAGACCGGAACCCCACCGCGAATTGACGGAAAAACGATCGATTACAGTGAGCTGGAAAAACAACCGGGTGATCGACCGGTACCCGTGTTCTCATTTTTCGGGAGCGCCGAACATCATCCTGCCCAGGTCTGTTGCCACATTACGCATACCAATGACTCTACTCATGAAATTATCCGCGAATCCTTGCACCGATCACCGCTTTACGGCGGTGAAATCGAAGGGGTGGGGCCGCGATACTGTCCCTCGATCGAGGACAAGGTAGTGCGTTTCAGCGACCACAACAGTCATCAGATTTTCATTGAGCCCGAGGGACTGAATACAACGGAAGTGTATCCAAACGGTATTTCCACCAGTCTGCCGTTCGATGTACAACATTCCTTCATCAGAACGATAAAAGGCTTTGAACGAGCCTTGATTACCCGCCCCGGCTATGCCATCGAATATGATTTTTTCGATCCGCGCGGCCTGAACAGCTCGCTGGAAACCAAATCGATCGGCGGATTGTTCTTTGCCGGACAGATTAACGGCACGACCGGTTATGAGGAAGCGGCGGGTCAGGGGTTGATTGCAGGCATCAATGCCGCGCTCAGGGTGCAGCAAAAGGAACCCTGGCGCCCGGCCCGAAATGAGGCTTATATCGGGGTGATGATTGATGATCTGGTTACTCGCGGCACCGCCGAGCCTTATCGGATGTTTACTTCCCGGGCAGAATATCGACTACAGCTTCGTGAAGACAATGCCGATTTGCGATTGACCGAGAAGGGTTTTCAACTGGGGGTAGTGGATCATGAGCGCATCGCCGCCTTCAAACTGAAAAGAGATCGGATCGACAGGGAAAGAGGGCGTCTGGAGAGAACCCGGGTGCACCCGGACAAGACCGATGTCGAGCGGATTCAGAAAATTCTCGGACAGCCATTGCAACGTGAAACCAGCTTGTTCGACCTGCTCAGGCGGCCGGAGACGGACTACGATGACGTGATTGCCCTGGCGGGGCTGGATTCCCCGCTTGACGACCCGGAAAGCATTCGTCAACTCGAGATTCAGGCCCGCTACAGCGGCTATATCGAACGCCAGACGATCGAAATAGAGCGTCAGAAAAACAGCGACAGGCTGACGATCCCGCAGTCCGTCGATTATGCCGGGGTGAGAGGGCTGTCTGCCGAGGTACAGCAGAAATTGACCGAAATCCGCCCGCAGACAATCGGCCAGGCTGCCCGTATTGCGGGCGTGACTCCGGCCGCCGTTTCCCTGCTGCTCGTCCACCTGAAAAAACTCCGACGCGCTGCCTGATCAACGTTGCGGGGCAGGTTATTTGTCGTATGAGCCCGCCCGCGCTGTGTCTCACCCCCGCATTCTTTTTGCGGCCGGATCATACATTGCGGACAGACTAGCGCGGGCCGGAACGGTGCGACCGGCCACATCAATGGCAAACGTCCCGGAAGTGATATAGTCCGTATCCACTCCGTCCTGTTCGTAGACATACCCCATTCCGACCGCTCCTCCCAGGGTATGGCCATAGTTGCCCGACGTTAAATGTCCGACCAGCTTGCCGTCTCGCAGGATCGGCTCGTGGTGATACAGCGTCTCTTCCGGATCCTCAAGCAGAAATTGCACCATGCGTTTCTTTTTCCAGCTTTCGTTCTGTTTTTGCCGGAGCATGGCATCGCGGCCAATGAACGGGATGTCCTTTTCATAATCGCAGACAAAGCCAAGCCCGCATTCCAGTGGCGTATCGGTATCGGCCACATCGTGCCCGAAGTGAACGAATTTCTTCTCGATCCGGCCACTGTCCAGCGCATGCAGTCCGGCCATTACGAGACCGTATTTTTCGCCGGCCTGCCACAGCTGATCGAACCCGTGACGCGCCATATCCACCGGGATATACAGTTCCCATCCCAATTCCCCTACATAGGAGACCCGGGCCGCCCGTCCGACTGCGCATCCTATTTCGACCGGTTTGGACATTCCGAACGGGAATGCAGGCGTGCTCATGTCGATGCCGAGAACATCGCTGAGCAATGCCCGGCTGTTCGGACCCATTACGCCCAGCACCGCCAGGCTGCTGGTGATGTCGGTAACCGTACAAAAAGCGTCATCGGGGATGTTGCGCTCCAGCCAATCGAGGTCCCTGTGGGTCACTGCCGCGGCGCTCACTACCAGAAACCGGTTTTCGTCAAGCCGCGTCACTGTCAGGTCCGCCTCGATGCCGCCTCGCTGGTTGAGCCAATGAGTGTATACGAGCCTGCCGGGCGGGACATCGACATTGGCGCTACAGATCCTCTGCAATACGCGGCAACTGTCCCTGCCCTGCACCAGATATTTCGAAAAGCTGCTCTGATCGAACAGCGCCACGTTGTCACGAAACGCCTTGTGCTCCGCGGCCGAATAGTTGAACCAGTTCTGCTTGCCGAAGCTGTATTCATATTTCGGTTCGATGCCTCGCGGAGCAAACCAGTTCGGGCGCTCCCAGCCGGCCGCTTCTCCGAAACAGGCATTGTGTTCAACCAGTTTTTCGTGGATCGGGGAGTGACGCACATTCCTTGATGTCTCCATTTGCCGGTATGGCCAGTGGTGCCCATACAACAACCCGAGAGTCTCGCTGACCCGGTTCCGAAGATACCGGCGGGTTCCCTGAAATGAATACATGCGGCGAATATCCACGCTCCACAAGTCCAGCGGAGCATGCCCCTGATCGATCCATTCCGACAGCGCCTTGCCAATGCCTCCAGAACTCTGGATGCCGATCGAATTCAAACCCGCCGCTACGAAAAAATTTCGCACTCCGGGAGCTTCTCCGATATGGAACTGGTCGTCCGGGGTAAATGATTCCGGTCCACAGAAGAACTTGCGCCAGCCAGCTTGCTGCAATATCGGTACCCGTTCCATCGACTTTTCAAGCACGGGCATCATCTGTTCTTCGAAATGGCCGTCAATTTCATCGAAACTGAAATCCTCGGGGATACCGTCCTGCCCCCACGGTATCGCATTCGGCTCAAATTGCCCGACCAGCAGGCTGCCCGCATCCTGTTTGTAATAAGCGCTATTGTCATGATCCCGCATTACAGGCAAATCGGGAGGCAGCGAATCGATCTTTTCAGTTACCGCATAGTAATGCTCTGCCGCATGGAGCGGGATGTTTACTCCGGCCATGCCGCCGACTTCCCGCGCCCACATTCCGGCGCAGTTGACGACGAATTCGGCCTGGATATCTCCCTGACTGGTATTGACCCCGCAAACCCGGCCGTTCTCAACCACGATGCCCGTTACTTTCACTCCTTCCAGGCACAAGGCGCCGCGGTTACGGGCGCTTTTGATAAAGGCGGCCGTTACATCTACCGGACTGGCGTAGCCATCCTGAGCAACCCAGCTTCCACCCAGCAAATCCTCTGTCTTAAGGTAAGGATAAAGCTCCTTGATCTCTTGCGGCGTAATAATATCGACGCGGGTTACTCCAAAAGCGTTATTCATCGCCGCGACCCGTTTCAGCTCTTCAAACCGCCCTTCACTGTGTGCGATGCTGATTGAACCTACTTGTCTGAACCCGGTTGACTGCCCGCTTTCTTTCTCTATTTCCGACAGAACCGACATCGAATACTGGGCCATTTTGGCGTGACTCTCATTGGCGCGCATGGTGCCGATCAGCCCGGCGGCATGCCAGGTGGCGCCGCAACTGAACTGGCTGCGTTCAAGCAGCACAACGCCGCTCCAGCCGATTTTAGCCAGATGCCAGGCTACGCTGGAGCCGATAACGCCGCCGCCTATAATGACTGCGCTTGCTTTTCCCGGAAGTTTCGGAGGCATGGTAAGTTCTCTCTGCAAGTAAAAGGATGGTGACGAGGTTGGGCTGGCAGGCGTTGCCGTCAGTTTCGTTTTTTGACGCCTCGGGTTCTCACCGATTTCTTGCGGCGCCTCGTTTGCAGCCGGGTCTGGGCGTATTCAATCAGCTGGTGCTGGCAACCGACGGCGCCCGGTGATTTACAGACTCGCTTGATGTAGGAGCCGTCAGACTGCATTTCCCAGGCATCGACATCGTCGTTGAGCAATGTGTCCAGAATCAGGTTGAGTTCATGCTTCAATGATTTCCCGTTGATCGGGGTCACGACCTCAACCCGGCTTTCGAGGTTCCTCTTCATGAGGTCGGCGGAGCCGATCAAATATTCTTCTGCGCCCTTGTTCCAGAAATAAAACACCCGGCTGTGCTCGAGGAAGCGGCCAACTATACTGATTACGGTCACATTTTCGGATAGTCCTTTTATCCCCGGGCGCAATCGGCAGGTATCCCGAATAATCAGATCGACTTTTACTCCTGCGGCCGAAGCGCGGTACAGGGCTTCCACAATATCGCGGTCTTCAAGGGCATTCGACTTGATGCGGATCAGCCCTTTGCCGCCCTCGGCAGCCTGGGCGATTTCCCGCCTGATTTTTTCGATCAGCTCTTTTTTCAGTTGTTTTGGAGAAACGAGGAGTTGTTTGAAAGATCGTTTCCTCAAATGGCCTGTAGTAAGGTAGTTGAACAGCTCGGTGGTGTCGTTGCCGATATAATCGTCGCAGGTCAATAATCCGAGATCGGTATATTGTCTGGCCGTGCCGCCATGATAGTTGCCGGTGCCGATATGTACATAACGTCTGAGTTTATCAACATCCTTGCGCACCACCATCAATACCTTGCAATGGGTTTTCAGTCCGATCACTCCGTAAGTGACATGGATGCCGGCGCGTTCCATGCGCTCGGCCCATTTGATGTTGGCAGCCTCATCGAATTTTGCCTTTAATTCAACGACTACCGCGACTTGTTTCCTGTTATTCGCGGCCTCGATCAGCAAATCGACAATACGTGTTTCTTCGTCCGTGCGATAGAGTGACATCTTGATCGCCCGAACCTGTTCGTCACGGGCGGCCTCTCTCAGGAAGCGGACGACGGACGTATCGAATGATTCATAAGGGTGCTGCAACAGTATCGAACGGGCTTCCCGAATGGAGTGGAAAATACTGCGCTGCCCGTCCTGCAGCCTGTGATGGTTGATCGGCAGATGCAATGGATAGTGAAGTTCCGGGCGCGGCAACGATACCAGCTCGAACAGGTCCTTCTGGGCGAGCAGGCTTGCGGATTCGAATACATCCGTTTCCACATTCAGGCCAAGCTGCTCCGCCAGCATTTTCTTTCTGTCATCGCTCATACCCCGATTGACGGTAATACGCACGATCGGGGCGATTCGCCGGTCGCGCAGTTCGGACTCGATCATTGCCAGCAGGTCGCTGACACCGGATTCCTGTCTTTCCGCCGCCGCATTCCTTGAAATATAAAAATAGTCGAATTCGAAGTCCTGTTCGCCAGGGAAAAGCAGGTTCAGATTGTGGGCAATGATTTGTTCCAGAGGGACGAAATGGCCGGACTCGGCAAGCTGGACAAAGCGCGGTACGCCAGCCCCGACCGGGACTTTTACCCTGGCCAGGAACGAGTCCTCGTCATTGATCGACGGCAGGGTCACCAGTATGTTCAGTGACAAGTTGGAAATGAACGGGAAAGGATGGGCCGGGTCGAAGATCTGGGGTGTGACGAGAGGGAAAATATTCTCGAAATAGTGGTGCCGCAAAGCGTCCCGCTGATTCCGGTCCAGTTCGTCATAGTCCAGAATGCGGATGTCCCTGGCGGCCAGCTCAGCCAGAAGTTCGGGCAGCGCATCGTCATTAATCGCTTCGAGTTCCTTTACCAGCGCCCGGCATTCGCTCAGTTGTTGTTGTGGATTGCGTCCGTCCACGCTCAGTTCGACAACGCCGGCCATCTCCTGAAGTTTCAAACCGCCAATGCGTTTCATAAAAAACTCATCAATATTCGAGGCAAAGATGGCGAAGAATTTGAGGCGTTCCAGCAAAGGGTTGCCATTGTCCATCGCTTCGCACAATACCCGGCGGTTGAACTGGAGCCAAGTGATTTCCCGGTTCAGATAAAGATCACAGGCGGTCAGATCATGGTCAATGACGTTCGCGGCTGCCGGTTTGTCGTTCGGCATCCGGGCTGACGCGGGTTTTTCGACTGAATTCAATGACATTTGTCATACCATGGGAAAAGTGTCATGTGAATTATACAATTTTAATTGAAATTCATGTCATATTCGGTCATATTCCCAAGCCGTTCAATCTTGAGGAGCATGCCTTTACATGTCCGAACACCCCCCCAGTCCGTTAGTAACCGAAAATCTTGATGGAACAGTTTCTGCATATCCTGAACCAGCGCTGGCTGGCTGTAGTCGAATACTTCGCATTCGACCCGGGCGCGCTTGCACAGCCGGACATGATCGTCCGGCTTGGGGTGCAGTTTTTCCTGCTGGTCTGTTCGGCGTTTTTCTCCAGCTCTGAAATCGCGTTATTCTCTCTCTCCAGACTTGACCTGCAGCAGCTTCGCCGCGAACGGAACCCCCAATCAAAAACCATTCATGAGTTGCTGGATCAGCCTCGCCGGCTGATTATTTCCATCCTGAGCGGGAACGAACTCGTCAATATCGCCGCTACCGCCAACATGGCGTTCATATTGATCGCTCTTTATGATGTCGATCAGGTCATGGCGATCAACTTGCTGGTCATGGTGCCGTTGATGCTGTTGCTCGGTGAAGTGACACCAAAAACTATTGCCGTCGGCAATCCGGTCCGTTACAGCACCCGTGTCGTGGCGCGCCCGCTGGCATTATGGATTAAGGTCATTGCGCCGGTTCGCTGGGTTATCCGCGGCATTGCCGACCGGATTACGACCCTTTTCGTCGGTGAATCCAAGACTGCCGACAACATTCTGCAGGTAGATGAATTCCTGACCCTCGTTGAGCAGGTTTCCAAAGAAGGCGCCCTCGGAGACACCGAGCGCGCCCTGATCTATAACTTGCTGGAGGCCAACGAGACTGAGATCGTTGAGGTCATGACGCCGCGCACGCAGATGGCGTTTTTGAATATCGAGATGAGCGTTCCGGAAATGGTGGAGAAGTTTATTTCCTATCGCCACCCCCGCGTGCCGGTATTCAAGACCCACCGGGATAACCTGGTCGGTTTCATCCATGCCGAACATGTTTTGCGTCTGGTGCTGGACAACGAAGACCTTGAAGCACTCAGGCCGGAAGATATCATGCACCCCCCTGTAGTCGTGCCGTTGACCAAAAAAGTCGATGAGATGTTCGATTTCTTTCAGTCGAACCAGGTTCGGGCAGCGGCCTGCCTGAACGAATTCGGAGGGGTTGAGGGTTTCATCACCATGCGCGGCGTGTTGAACTTCATTTTCGGTGACATCAGTGGAGGGTCGAAAGCGACCGCGGGGCTTTATGCGGAAAAAGACTACAATATCTACGAAGTGCCCGGAGACATGAAGCTCAATGATTTCAATAACCTGACAAATTTCGGGATTGAAGACCCGCGCATGACGACGATCGGAGGGTATGCTTTTCGCTTGCTGGACCGGCTGCCTCGGGAAGGGGATCAGGTGGAAAGCGAAGATATCCTGATCCGGATCGTCGAGATGGATGATCACCGTATTGCGAGGGTGCGCGTTGCCAAGGGCATGGACGAACATGAATTTGTCGATGCACAGGAGCGGGCGCCGACAGAAGAAGACGCCGTTGCCGGTTCAAGCGGGGGAGAGAGAGCCGAATCCGGGGAAATTCCGGGAAATGTTGAAGAAACAGTCGGCGACAGGTCTGTAGATGAACCGGATTTGACAGAGAAAGCGCCATGACCGGAGTTGTATTGATACTTGCCATTATTGTCCTGTTGCTGTTGAAGGGTTTTTTTTCCGGATCTGAAATTGCCCTTGTCAATTCGGACAAAGTGAAACTGACGGCGAGGGCCAATCAGGGTAACCGCGGCGCCAACGAAGCGCTCAAGCTGTTCAAATCTCCCGATGTAATGCTGGGTACAACCCTCGTCGGCACCAATGTGGCAACGGTGGCGCTGACCACACTCGGAACCCTGCTGTTCATTGACGAGTTTGGCGACAAGGGGGATCTGTACGCGTTCCTCGTTCTTACCCCGCTTCTCCTGATTCTCGGTGAGATTGTCCCGAAGAGCATCTTCCAGCAAAAGTCGGACGAGATCGTTCCGATCGCCATTTATCCGATCAAGATATTTTCCCTTGTCTTTTATCCGGTGATCTTCATTTTTTCACGCATTGCCCGCCTGATTGCCAGACTGGCGGGCAGCGGCAAGGTCGAGCAGAACCTGTTCATGACCCGTGAACAGATCCGGCTGGTCGTTGATATGACGGAGAAAACCTCTTCTGTGGATGCCTTCGACCGCGGGCGGATTCGACGGGTAATCCGCTTCGGGGAAACCACGGTGGGAGAGGCGATGATTCCTGTTGCCGAAGTAACGGCGATCAGCGAGACGCGCAATATTCTGCGCGCCATAGCCACTGTCAGACGTAAAGGCTATAACCGGTTGCCGGTCTACAAAGGCAATACCAGCAATGTCATCGGCATCGCAACCCTGACCACCTGGGACCTGATGGACCCGGATATTTCCCGAAAGTCCCTTGATGACTTTATCAAACCGGCGCGGTATGTCCTGCCATTTCAAACGATCGATCATTTGTTGCCCATTCTGCGGCAACGCGACGATCACATGGCCGTAGTCGTGGATGAGTTCGGGTCCGCAATCGGTATCATTACGATGGAGGATATTGTCGAAGAAGTGGTCGGAGACATTGACGTCGGCTATGATTTCGAGGAGTATCTGCCGCGGCGAAAACGCTTTTTCCAGAAATTGCAGGAAAATCAATATCTGGTCGATTCAAGACAGCCGGTGTCGGGAGTCAATGAAATTCTGGAAATAAACCTCAATACCCGGGTGGCGCACACGATCGGCGGACTGGTTATGTCGCAGTTGGGACATATTCCGGAACAGGGTGAATACCTCGTTGAGCAGGGATACCGCTTCATTGTCGAAGAGCGCACAGAAAAAGCCATTGTCAGTTTGAGAATAGAGCGCTTGCCGTGATGCCGGAAATTGCATCTGGCGGCCTGATCCTTCCTGCGCTCGTGCATTGCTCCGATTCAGGGCTGGTACACGATATCCGCTTTATTCCTTCGCCCAATTTCGATGACCGCCCCGACCGTCCGGATGTGTCCGTTCTCGTTATTCATGCGATCAGCCTGCCTCCCGGTTGTTATGACAATCACTATGTCGAAGACCTGTTCACCAACTGTCTTGATGTGCAAGCGCACCCTTATTTCAAAAATATAGCAGGGCTGGCGCTTTCCTCGCATTTCTATATCAGAAGGACGGGACGCCTGATCCAGTTTGTGTCGACCCATGACCGCGCATGGCATGCTGGTGAATCGATGTTCCAGGGGCGCTCCCGGGTCAATGACTTTTCGATCGGGATCGAACTGGAAGGCTGCGATCATGACGAATTCGAATCCGCTCAGTACAACAACCTTGCGCGGCTGACCCGTTGCCTGTTGTCGGCATATCCGAAAATCACCGTCGACCATATCGTTGGTCACAGCGATATTGCTCCCGGCCGCAAGACAGACCCCGGCCCGCGCTTCGACTGGGAGCGATACCGGGAGTTTCTGGTTTGATCGAATCGCTTGACTAATACGTCATCGTGTTTTTTAATGCCCGCTCATTCGTTTGAAATGGCCAGGTAGCTCAGTCGGTAGAGCAGTGGACTGAAAATCCTCGTGTCGGCAGTTCGATTCTGTCCCTGGCCACCAGTCATCCGGCAAAAGATTCAGACGGCGGGGTTGCCCAGTCTGCGCATCCGCTTTTTGACCAGCGCCCTGCCTGCGCCGCCGCCGTCGTGCCAACTGTCCATCAGTTTGTCGACTGGCGTCGGGGTATTGCCGTAGTTGACATGGAAATAGCGATGATGGAGATGGTGGAAATAATCTCCGATCGGTACTTCGAACCCGCCTGGCAGTTTGAGGCGATTGAACCCCGAGTGGGATACGGCCGGGCTGACGCCCTGGTAAAGTCCGGTCATGATCAGCAGTACAGGATGTATCGGCACTACCCACCACAGGAAAAACAGGCTGAAGTAGATCAGGTGTTCCAGCGGGTGCATGGAAATCCCGCTCCAGGGACCAGTATTGGAGTTACGGTGATGCAGGTCGTGGGCGATGTTGAAAAGCGGGCGCCAATGGAGCAGTCGATGATTGAGATAAAAGTGGAAAGTCGACCAGAACAATACGCCGAAAGCCATGAGCGCGACATAGATCGGGGCTTCGTGAAAATCGACCCACTTCATGTGGCCGGAGGCATACCACCACCAGGTCAGGCACTCGTACAACGTCCAGACCGTGACACCACTGGCGAGACTCCAGAACATGTTGTCCCTGACCTGATCGTTGAATGTGAAACGCGCGTCCTTCCGTGCCATCCAGGCGGTATTGAATTTGTAATCGTTTCCCTGGCGGCGGCGGATGTAGAGCCACCAGTGGAGGCCTCCGGCGAACAGGGTGAGTACTGCGGCGTTGCGCAGCCAGATCAGCGCCATCCAGTCCGGGGAAAGCGCGGCCATCGTTTCCATGGACGGGGTTAGCCATAGCCACAGAATCACGGACAGGGCCGCAAAAATATATCCCCAGGGATACATCATGCCGATGAACAGATAGCGCAGCGCCTCCAGGGGCTTCGGCGGCCACGCGTACAGGGGTGGAACGGGGATTGGTTCTTCGGGGCGGTAGCCGGAGGGGTCTGGTTTCATGAGAAGGACTCCTGTATTACAGACGAGTTTTGACCATTACCGTAATCAAGGCTATTATCCGATGAAACCCTGTTTGTTGCAATCTTGCCATTTATGTCCAGTTTCCTGAAATTCACCCGATCGGCCGCGCGAACTCCGGTTCCGTCAGGGTCGGCGGGTACGGCATCATTGTAAAGCTGTGTTCAGAGGCTGAATCGGGCAAGAGGCAACGTGTTCGCATATGGGCAAAAGTCGATTCGGCGTCGAGTTTCCGTCTGCCGTCTTGACGATGACGGGAATACGGGGGAGCCGCGGATAACGCCTCTATTAAGGAGGGTACTGGAGAACAGGAGCATCGATCATGTATCCGATCTGAGTCATTCCCTGGACGGTTTGTGCAGACCGGACTCGTTGAAGGACGGGGAGGTTGCCGCCGCTCTGGCCTGTGACGCGGTCGAGACAGGCAAGCGTGTTCTGGTTATCGGAGATTATGACACGGATGGCGCCGCCGCTGTCGCCCTGGCGTTGTGCGGACTGAAAGCCATGGGGCTTGCGCATGTAGATTACTTTGTGCCTGATCGTTTTGAACACGGCTACGGGTTATCGCCGGAAATTGCTGAAGCCGTCTTGCAGAAAAACCCCGATATGGTGATTACCGTGGATAACGGCATCAGCAGTGTGGAAGGGACTGCCCTGTTGAAGAGTAACGGGGTAAGTGTCATCATTACCGACCACCACCTTCCGGTAGGGAAAATGCCGGTTGCGGACGCGATACTGAACCCCAATCAGCCCGGCTGCGAATTTCCCAGCAAGGTCATTGCGGGTGTTGGCGTGATGTTTTGCCTGTTGTTATTGATACGGGCGAAATTCAGGTCGACCGGCTGGTTTGAAAAGGCGGGACTTGCCGTTCCCAACCTGGGCGCCCTCGTTGATCTCGTTGCTCTGGGTACGGTCGCGGATATGGTGCCGCTGGACCGTAATAACCGGATTCTCGTTGCCAACGGGGTTCGCAGAATCCGCTCCGGTAAATGCTGCCCGGGGATACTGGCGCTACTGGAAGCCGGAGGCCGGGACCCTGGTGATATGGTTGCTTCCGATTTCGGATTCGTGATTGCCCCGAGGTTGAACGCCTCTGGACGTCTGGACAATATTTCGACAGGGGTCGAATGTCTGCTGGCAAGAGACGCTGCCGTGGCGCGTGAATATGCTGATCAACTCGACCGGATCAATGAAAAAAGGAAAGGGATTGAGCGAGACATGCAAAACAGGGCGCTGGAAATCGTAAGGAAACTGGCGGCAAAACAAGTCGAATGCGGCCTTTTTGACGATCGACGACCCAAGGGATTCTGTCTTTATGACGCAGACTGGCATCAGGGGGTGAGTGGGCTGGTCGCTTCACGCATAAGGGAAAGAACCGGACAGCCCGTGATTGTCTTTGCGAAAACCCGCAGTGGAAATTTGACCGGCTCAGCCCGGTCGGTGGCCGGGCTGCATATGAAGGATCTGCTGGAGGGCATCGCCATGGAAAATAGCGGACTGATCGAGCGGTTTGGCGGACATGCGATGGCGGCGGGGCTGACTATCCGGTCATCCGCTTATGAACAGTTTCGGCAAAGATTCCACGAAAAAATAGCCGGCTATTATGAGTGGGCCGGTATCAGCAATACGATCGATACGGACGGCGAACTGCCCGCGCAGGAAATCAATCTTGCCAATGCGGAACTGATTCGCAATACTATGCCATGGGGCCAGGGGGTTCCTGCGCCCTGCTTCGATGGTGAGTTTGTCGTTCTGGATTGTCAGGTTATCGGACAGATTCATTTGCGTATGACATTACAGCCGGTAAACTGGACCACGCAACTCCCGGCAATCGCCTTCAGGGCGCTTGAACCGGACCAGGTTGTGCCCGACCTTGAAAGGGTGCGTGTCGTTTATCAACTGGACATCCGGAATTTCCGGGGGAGGAAATCCCTGCAACTGGTCATCGAATATCTTGAACCGATCACGGTGGAGCAGGGCGGGCGCTGATGGGCGACAGGGTGGATGTGGACAGGGCTCTCGTTGAGCGCGTACGCGAGGGGGACAAGAGGGCTTTTGACTTGCTTGTGCGCAAGTATCAGTACCGTATCCGCAAGCTGGTCAGCCGATTCGTAAAAAACATATCGGAACAGGAGGATATTGTACAGGAATCGTTTATCAAGGCTTATCGGGCGATCGGAAAATTTCGTGGGGAAAGTACATTTTATACGTGGTTGTACCGCATCACCGTTAATGTATCGAAAAACTATCTGTCTTCCTCCGTGCGGCATCCTTCCCTGCAAGGATCAGATATTGATAATCTGTCATACGGACAGGCCGGGGAGCATTTAATCGAGACCAATACCCCTGAGCGGATACTGGAAAATGACGAACTGGCGGCAGCCATAAGGAAAGCCGTCAATAATCTGTCAGATGAATTGAGAGAAGCGATCCTGTTGCGGGAAATGGATGGGCTGAGCTATGAAGACATCGCTTTTGTCATGCGTTGCCCAGTCGGAACAGTACGCTCAAGGATATTCCGGGCGCGTGAGACGATCGAAAAATCAATCTCCCATCTTGTCGATCGGGGCAGATAAAAATGTGGCATAATGTGAGAAACTGGTGTGAACTTGCTGCGCCCGGGTCGTTCTAACCAAGTGATCGAAGGGCTTGCCGGAACCCCGAAAAATGAATGAAACAATTTCACAGCTGATTGACCGGGAACTGGATGTTGACCAGCAGAGTTCGGCTATCGAAAAAATACTTGGTAATGATTCGGCGGGCAGGACATGGCAGAGTTATCAACTGATCGGGGATATTATGCGCGGCGATGTGGATCGGGTTGGCCCCGATCTGGCGGACAGGATCAGTGAATGTATAAAGGCGGAGCCGACTGTACTGATTCCGCGTCGGCCGGCGCCGCGAAATCATGGCGCCGATACCGCTATCCGGAAACCGGCCGGGCTGTTCGCGCTGGCTGCATCGGTCGTTGTCGCAGTGGTCATTGCATTGGGGCCGGTCGACGATTCAGCGCAACGTGGCAGGGCTACCACCGTTGAACAGCCCGGCCCGGAGTCATCCGGCATGGAATTCAACGAGATGTTGTCCGGGCACGGAGAATTTACCTCGTCCCCAGCCTTTAATGGCTTGCTTTCCTATATGGTTTTGGCAAGCAGCCAGACACCGGTCCGACCCGTTTCCAATCCATGACGTAATGCAGGCAACGTGACGTGGGTTTTGTTCGCCGGATAGTGGTTGCTCTGGCAGTCGGAGTTTTTCCGCCCCTTGCTGTGGCGGATGCAGCCGACTGGATCATGAAAATCAGCGAAGCGGCGACAGGCGCCAGTTTTTCCGGCACACTGATTTATGCCAGTGATGGCGAAATCAGGGTCATGGATGTCGCGCGCAGGGTTGAGAACGGTTTGATCCGGGAACGTATCTATTCGCTTGACGGAGAGCCCAGGGAGATCGTCCGCAACGAGAACAGGATCTGGTGCTATATGCCCGACCAGAACATGGTTGTCCAGGATTACTGGCGGGCTGAAGAAAGCGGATTTCCGGGGATACTTCCCGGTGATCTGAATCGACTCAGGAGGAATTACGACATCGAGGAGGGCGGCGAAGGGCGTATTGCCGGAAGGACGACGATCATGATAAAGGTGAGCCCCGGAGACATCTGGCGTTATGGATATACGTTGTGGGCGGACAAGCAGTCCGGGCTGCTTTTACGTTCCGACCTGGTCGCTCGGGACGGCGAGGTTGTCGGACAATACCTGTTTGCCGATATCGAAATAAACGGGTTGATCGAAGACGCCCGACTCACTCCGGTCACCAATATGGACAAGCTGGAGCTATTCAATAATCTGGATCCGATATCCGAATCTTCCGAAGCCTCTCGCTGGTTATTTACAGAAATTCCGGACGGCTATCAATTGAGCAGCTATTTTCGCAGGATGTCGCCGATGGGAAAGGAGGAAACGGAACACTTTGTTTATTCCGACGGGTTGTCATCGCTCTCGGTGTTCATCAAGGAAAGCAGCCAGGGTCAAAACGTCATGATGGGAGCGAGCCGTATGGGCGCCGTACATGCTTACCGCGCGCGCAGCGGAAATCATCTGGTTACCGTAATGGGAGAGGTTCCTGCAGAAACGGTGAAGGTGATTGCGCAAGGCGTTCGGTTCGGCGCGGGCTGATACTGGTTCGATCACTCCCTCTTGAGGGGGTTGGCAAGTCAAGGCCGCCGGCGCGCCGGCGGGAGGATTGGAGAGGGGATGACCGCACACATACACAATGACGGCGGGAGCGGCTCGGGGTATGATAGCCGCTGGTCATTCCTGGACGCGTCTTGAATGGGAAAAAAGAGATTTGTCTGTGCAATCGATCTGGGATCGAACAGCTTTCATATGGTGATTGCCGATGTGGGGGAGCGCGGCAGTATAAAAATCATGGACCAGATGAGAGAAATGGTGCGCTTGAATGCCGGTCTCGACTCGCAGGGGACCTTGTCGGGAGAAGCCCAGGACAGGGCGTTGCAATGCTTGCGAAGATTCCGCCAATGGCTGGATAACATTCCCGCCCACCGCATACGCGCAGTCGGCACCAATACCCTGCGTAATGCACGGAACAGTGAGGTCTTCCTGAAGCGCGCTGAAGCCGCTCTCGGCCATCCGATTTCCGTCGTTTCAGGACATGAGGAAGCGCGGCTGATTTATCTTGGCGCGGCGTTCGGTCTGTCCACCCGCGGCAAACAAAGGCTGGTCGTCGATATTGGCGGCGGCAGTACCGAACTGATTGTCGGAAAAAGCCATAGGCCGTTGCACATGGACAGCCTTGAAATCGGCTGTGTCAGTCTGACCCGCAGGGTTTTTGGCGATGGATGTATCACCGGGTCACGCTTCAGGAAGGCTCGTAATCTCGTCTCAATCGAGTTGCAGCCCGTCATCGGCGCTTACCGCAAGTTGAAATGGCAGGAGGTGGTCGGTACATCGGGAACGATAAAAGCGGTAGACCGGGCTGCAAGGGAATTGGGTATGGAACAGGACTGGCTTTCTGCAAAAAGCATGGCGGAAGTGAAGAAGTGGCTCCTGGCCTCAAAAAACAGCCAGTCACTCGGTTATGTTTCCGACCAGCGAAAGCCGGTATTCGCAGCCGGTTTCGTAATCCTTGCGACAATCTTCAGAGAACTTGGTATCAATCGCATGGATATATCCCAGGGCGCCCTGAGAGAGGGAGTCGCTTATGATCTGATTGGCCGGTTGCACCCGGCAGGTCATTGTTCTATTGCCGGAGGACTGGAGCCGGACGCATCCCCTCACCGTATTCGATCTTGAAAATGAAAAAACAGTCTTCGAGTCGCTGGGTTATGGACTGGAGGTTGCGATCAAACCGCCGTCGGGGCGGATTGCGGTTAATCGATGATTATTGGTACAGGCCGGCTTCAGCAGGTTTGAAACTGGACAGGGCGCCCATGGCATCCAGTACCGAGAGCAAAAAGCCATGTGCCGTTATTCTGCCGAGAGAACCTGCGATACAGTCGGTTTCATTATATTTTTCGACCCGGTCTCTTCTTCCTGCGGGGTTGTGGATAATGACGGGCACCGGGTCGCCGGTATGTTCTCCTGAACGGGAATCGGTCGAATGGTCGGCGCAGACCCCGACTACGAGACCGCCGGTATCGATTCTTGCAAGCGCCGTATCGAAGCGTGAAATGAGGGCTGCCTTTGCCTTCGGGTCGCGGTCGTGGGCAGCGATATCCATACCCTTGATATGAATGTATACAAGGTCGCGGGTTTGCAGCGCTTCCATGGCCAATTCGAATTTCCTGTCGAGATCGGTATCGGGCAGGGAGGTGAATGCGGGGTCGGTTATTGTCGAGAATCCGAGCAGTTTGCCTAATCCGGTAATGGTGCGCTCACCGGCGACGACTGTCACGGACAGACGCAGGCAGGCAGGCAGCCGGCTCCAGTTCCGGTGCATGCCGGCGCCGCGGGCAATGATCGCATTGGCGGGCAGTTCTCCTTTTTCGACCAGCTGCCGGTTGAGCGAGTGGTCGTCGAGGATGCGGCAGGATAATCGGGTAAAGCGGTTGACGGCCTGCGCGGTGCGCACAGCGTCCTTGTCTGTGGCTGTGTTGGCGCGACATTCGAGAACTCTCCGGTCAGCGCTTTTTCCGCCCGGATCAGTATCGCTGATACGGGCACAAAGAGCGGAACCTCTCAACCTGAGCACACAGCGATGCTGGGTGGCGGGGCGCAATGACGCGGTGATGCCGTCTCCGACCTCAACGTTGCGCAGGGGAGCGCACAGTGCATCGACTTGCTGGCTGATTCTGCCGGCGCGCCTGTCAACAATGTGGTACTGATCGCCGCGTTTTTCAACGGTAGCGAGATTGCAGCGCAGCATCAGGTCTCCCGTTCTCGAGTCCATACCGATTCCGCATGCCTCGATCGGTCCGCGGCACAGATTGACCGCTTCGCGCGGAGGCAATCCGAACAGTACGCCGACGCCGGTATGGGTCTCCACCGGCAAGCCCGGCAGCAACGGGTCCATCAATCCTGACTGTCCGTTTTTTGCCAACTGATCGAGTGTCGGGGTGCGGGCATATTCAAGCGGAGTCAGCCCGCCGAGATATGGATTCGGGCGATCGCCCAACCCGTCGAGAATGACGACCAGGCCTTTCAGGCGATTTTGCATTTATAAATCCCGAAGCGTATGTTCGCGTTCATGTGTACTGCTCCCTCAGCGATTTGATTTCCTCCTGGTATCTGGTCGATATCGTTTGGATAATGACTTTTATGATATCGAGCGAAGTTTCTGCAATGTCATGATTGTCGAGAATTTCGATATCCTCGTTGTCCGCCTCGGAAAGCAGTACCGTTTGCAGATGCCAGATTTTGTCGAGGTTCTGCAGATACCGTTTTGCCCGGCGTTGCTTGTTTTCGGACGAACGGCCTTTTATAAACCTCTCCAGTCTGTTCTTGTCGAGAACAGCGAGACATACGGGTACGACCAGCATGTTCTCTCCGCAATCAATTCGGGCAAGTAATGAGGGGCGAACATGTACGCCTTCCATGATCATTGATACGTTTTCGTTGAATGCCCGCTGTATGACCGCTTCGCAGGCGACTTCTACCATTTCCGACTGGATCTGGAATCCGTACAAGAGATGGTCGTCGGTATTGGCGCCGGCCTCGGGAATGTGTATCACTTTTCCGGCCTTGAACGTGGAGGTATGCAGCGCCGGAGAGATTTTTTCCGGAATCGTGATTCGCATAACCTCTCTTAACATGTCTGTGGACTGGGTTCGCACAATGCCGAGCCGGTTTGCGACTGCCGTTGCGATCGTGCTTTTACCGCTGCCGGGCGCCCCTCCGATCAGCAGAAGTAACGGATAGCCATTCTGCAGGAAGAATCTCCACAGCAGGTAGTAATCGGCATGCTTCTGATCGACACGCTGCCGGATCGCAGAGTAGGTCAGGCCGGTCAGATCCTGTGTCGAGATTTTACGTGTTTTATTGCTGACCAGATGGCTGTGGATATAGCGAGTGATGGCATTGCATTTTGTGATGTCGATGGCGCAGCTTTGCAGTCTTTGAACATGAACTCCCCTGGAAAAGGAATCCGAGCTGCCATCTTCGCTGATAACACGGATATTTTCTTTGGTAATGTCTTCCTTTTTATATCTGGAGAGTATGGCGCCGGGATAGTCCTCTTTCAGAATTTCCACGATGCGTTCCCTTAATTCGATAGTACTTACTTCGCCGTCATCCTCGAACTCGTCTCTTATATCGCTGGCTACACTGTAGGCATCAATGAACTCAAGGCCCGCCTGATGCAGGGATTTGGTCAGCATACCGCGCAAAAAGGGCACTCGTGTTTCATCTTTCGCGTTGACGACAACCAGTTTCGACATTTTTTTGTTATCCGCCGGACAGGGAGTTGCCGTTTTCGGACAGCTTCGTGTAGCGTTCAAAATCAAGCAATATCCTTGCGCCTTCGATCAGGAACGGGTCCGGCTGATCTCCGGAGGCGAGGGTTGCAAAGCCGTTGTCCGGTTCCATGTCGGCGTCATCAAGCGATTCAATCGTTGGCAATGCCTCTTTGCCTGATCCGGCACGTCTGGCATTTTCCGCTTCAAGGCGCTTGCGGTCCCATGCCGCTCTCAGTTGCCGGCGCTTTTCCTGAGACAGGGTAACCGTTTTCATTTGCCGGATACTGCGGTTGATTGTGTTTATTTCCCGGAAATAAGTAAATTCGGGGTTGTCCTGTGCCCGCTTGTGGTGCTCGGAGACGATCCGCTCGAGCAAACGGGAATCCGGTTTGCGCTGAAAAGGCTCGAAGGCAACGGCTCCAATGCGGCGCCAGGGAATGGCGTTATCATTACCGCGTTCCCCGGTTTCGTCGTCGATCTCACTTGAGTTCCAGACAATATCGGGAATGACGCCGCGATACTGGGTGCTGTCGCCGTTGACCCGGAAGAACTGGGCGATCGTCAGCTTCAGTTGTCCGAGGTCAACATCCGAATCATGGTGGTGGTTCAGATCGATCAGTGTCTGGACGGTGCCCTTGCCAAACGTTGGTTCGCCGAGGATCAGTCCGCGATTGTAATCCTGGATCGCTCCGGCAAAAATTTCAGAAGCGCTGGCGCTATGACGATCAACGAGTACTGCAAGAGGACCATCGTATGCGATGTCAGGGTCCGGGTCGCGGTCTATGCTGGCGCCTTTTCTGAACTTGACCTGGACGACCGGGCCTTTGCGAATGAACAATCCGGTCAATGCGACCGCTTCGTCAAACGCGCCTCCGCCATTGCCCCGTAAATCCATGATCAGGCCGTCCGTGTTTTCATGCTCCAGGCTGGCCAGAAGTTTCCTGACATCCCGTGTGGTACTTCGGTAATCGGGGTCGTCGACATTTTTTCCCTCGAAATCGGTATAGAACGAGGGCAGTTGAATGACGCCGACCCTGGAAGTACCGCTATCAGTGGCAATGTCGATGACCTTGCTGCTTGCGGCCTGTTCTTCCAGTTTTATTTTGTCCCTGATGATAGCGACTGTTTGCGGTTCGCTGTCCGGGCCTTTTTCAGCAGGAAGGATTTCCAGGACAACGGTCGACTCTTTCGGTCCCCGAATCAATGCTACGACATCATCAAGACGCCAGCCGATGACATCCACGATATCTTCATTCCCCTGTCCGACTCCGATGATGCGATCACCGGAGCCAAGCCTGCCGGAGCGCTCTGCGGGTCCGCCGGGAATGACTCTGATGATTTCGGTAAATTCGTTGTCGCTACGCAGGACTGCGCCGATTCCTTCGAGCGAGAGGCGCATCTGGATATTGAAATTTTCGGCCCTCCTCGGAGAGCGGTAAAGGGTATAGGGTTCGATCCCCGAAAGCCAGGAGTTGATGAACCCCCCGAAAACATCTTCGCTTTTCAGTTGCCCGGTTCTCCGTGCGATATGAATGTATCGGCTGCTCAGGGTGTCCTTGATCTCATCTTCCGTTTTTTTCGACAGACGCAGGCTGCTTATGTCGTTTTTGATGCGCTTGCGCCAATTGTCATCCAGCTCGTCAATATCTCGCGCCCAACGGACATGTTCGGGGTCGAGCAGGTAATGTTCGTCAATGGTGAAATCGAAGGGTTGGTTCAGTCTTTCAACGGCAAATTCAATCCGCTGGTTCACCCGCTCCCGGAATATTCTGAAAATTGCATAGGCCGGGTTCGGAAAGCTGTTTTTGATATAATCATCAAATTCATGTTTCATCAGGCCTTCGATCCGGCTGATATCCTCCTGCAGGAAATAACTCTTTGTCGGGTCCAGCCCCTCAATGTAGTTCTTGAGAATTCTCTCGGAAAACCGGTCATCAAGAGGAGTCTGGTGAAAATGGCGGGATTTGACGATGGCGTTGATCAGGGTCGTTATCGTTACTTGCGTGGACAGGTCTTCCGGAAATTCGGCCTGTTTGAGTTCATCCAGCACGGAAGCGGGTGAATTGGCGCTGAGCAGGCATGCGAGGGTTGATGCCAGCAGTATGTTAAAATATCTGGAGGTCATTTTCGGGCGTTGCAGTCAGAGCTATAACCCGATCATATCATTGTTTCGCTATCGGCTGACGTTGTGTACCGATCCGGTTCGGAGCGCATTTGTAACAATACCGTAATGTCGGAGTCATATCCCGGATACAGTAAATTCCCGGACTGGCCCCATCAGATTAACTGTATTTGAGGAATGTTCCATGCTGAAAATAAAAAATATTGCCCCGGTTGCCCTGGTGGCGCTTGTCGCAAGTACGGGTTCTGCCCAGGCCCGTGATTATATCCAGATTGTCGGGTCGTCGACAGTTTATCCATTTGCTACGGTGGTGGCAGAAAAATTCGGTAGAACGAGCGGCTTCAGGACGCCGGTCATCGAATCGACCGGCTCCGGCGGCGGTATGAAACTGTTTTGTGCCGGAGTTGGAGAATCGCATCCCGATATCACCAACGCTTCGCGTCGAATCAAGTCCTCGGAATTCGAGAAATGTCAGGCCAACGGAGTGAAAGACGTGATCGAAGTCAAGGTCGGGTACGATGGTATTGTCCTGGGTAACTCCAGCGAAGCCGAGCAACTGCAACTGACACGAAGGGACATTTTCCTGGCGCTTGCCAAAGATGTTCCGAACCCCGATGGCAGTGAATCCACGATTCCCAATCCTTACTCTACGTGGAAAGAGGTCAATGCCGCTCTGCCGGATACAAAAATCGAAGTACTGGGACCGCCTCCCACTTCGGGTACCCGGGATGCCTTCGTCGAGCTTGTTCTTGAAGGCGGCTGCAAGTCGTTCGACTGGCTCAATGCCATCGGAAAGAAAGACAAGAATGCCTACAAGGTGCTTTGCCATACCGTTCGCGAGGACGGAGCGTACGTGGAGGTCGGCGAAAACGACAACCTGATCGTGCAAAAACTGCGCAAAAACGAAAAGGCGCTTGGCGTATTCGGTTTCAGCTTCCTCGACCAGAATTCGGATGTGATCCAGGGTTCGCTCATTGAAGGCGTCCCGCCTGAATTCGAAGCCATTGCCGATGGTTCCTATCCGGTTTCACGCCCGCTTTATTTCTACGCCAAGAAAGCGCATGTCGGTGTAATCCCGGGCATTGCCGAGTTCATGGCGGAGTTTACCGATGAGGCGACTTTTGGTGAAGAAGGCTATCTCGTTGACAAAGGCCTGATCCCGATGCCGGACAGCGAAAGAAACAAATTCCGTTCGGATACTGCCAGCCTGACTCCACTTTCGATGTGAGTTGTATCCGCACTCATGTAATAATGCGGCCGCCGTATTGACGGCGGCCGCTTTTTTTTGAGAAACGGAGCAAACGCAGGTAAATGAGCATTCTGTCGCTGCTTTTTGTGTTTTTTATTCTGGCCCCCTGCCTGATGCTTGGCGCATTGAGTCTGAGCAAGAAAAACCGGGTGTTGAGAAACCGGGTTGAAAAGGTTATCAGGACTTTTCTCATTGCCTGTACCAGTATTGCCATACTGACAACGGTCGGTATCGTGCTGTCGGTGCTGTTTGAATCGATCCGGTTCTTCAATGTCATTCCGGTAACGGATTTTCTGTTCGGGCTGGAATGGTCCCCCCAGACCGCCATTCGTTCCGACCAGGCAGGGTCGTCCGGTTCGTTCGGGGCCGTGCCCCTGTTCGCGGGGACATTCCTGATCACGCTCATCGCCATGTTTATTTCCGTGCCATTCGGGCTGATGTCTGCCATTTACCTGTCGGAGTATGCCAACCGGCACATAAGGACATTCGGCAAGCCCTTGCTTGAGATACTCGCCGGTATTCCAACTGTGGTATACGGATTTTTTGCCGCCTTGACCGTTGCGCCGTTGATCCGGGGGTCACTGGAATCCTTTGGTTTGAGTGTCTCCAGCGAAAGCGCCCTGGCGGCGGGGGTGGTAATGGGCGTCATGATTCTGCCCTTTGTTTCGTCGCTGTCCGATGATGTAATCAACGCCGTGCCCCAGTCATTGCGCGATGGTTCCTATGGACTCGGCGCGACCCGCTCGGAGACGATTCGCAGGGTGATTCTTCCGGCGGCTTTGCCCGGCATCGTCGGCAGTATTTTGCTGGCGGTCTCGCGCGCAATCGGTGAAACGATGATCGTGGTCATGGCGGCCGGGCTGGCGGCAAACCTGACGGCCAACCCGTTTGAATCGGTGACGACCGTTACCGTGCAGATCGTCACCCTGCTGGTCGGCGACCAGGAATTCGATAGCCCGAAAACACTGGCGGCGTTTGCTTTGGGGCTGACGCTGTTCGCCATTACCCTGATCCTCAATGTCATCGCATTGAAGACTGTGCAGAAATACAAGGAACAATACGAATGACCCGGGTCGACAGGATCAAGGCGGGACTTGCCAAACGTTATGCGCGGGAAAAGCGATTCCGTATGTACGGGCTGTCGTCCATTATTTGCGGGCTGGCTTTTCTCCTGTTTTTGCTCTATACCACGATTTCCAACGGATACAGCGCATTATTGCAGACGTATATAGGGCTGGATATTACTCTCGTTGCCGAGGATTTCGGGGGAGATTTAAGCCGGGAGTCTTTGTCGGGCGCCGATTATTCCGGATTCATAAAGGAGGCGCTGCGCCAGACGTTCCCGCAAGTAACCGAACGCAAGGAGAAAAAGGCGCTCTACGCGATGATCAGTGGCGGGGCGCAATATCAGTTGCGTGAAAAGGTCATCGCGGATCCGTCTCTGATCGGCGGGCCGGTTATGTACTGGCTGCTGGCCGATGACGAGGTGGATGTTTTTGTAAAGGGAAGAATTGACCGCGACACGCCCGAGAAGAATCGGCGGATCAAGGACCATACCATTGCATGGGTAGACCAGTTGTCGGAAAACGGCCGTGTGAAAAAACGTTTCAATATCCCGTTTTTCACTGCGGGCGATTCACGCGAGCCGGAGCAGGCCGGGATATTTGGCGCTACAATGGGGTCCATTTTCATGATGCTGGTGACCATGCTGCTGGCGTTTCCCATTGGCGTTGCGGCCGCCATTTATCTGCAGGAGTTTGCCCCGAAGAACCGGATAACGGACTTGCTTGAGGTCAATATCAATAATCTGGCAGCGGTTCCGTCAATCATATTCGGTCTGCTCGGCCTCGCCATCTTTATCAATGCCTTCGGTCTGCCGCGCTCGGCGCCTCTGGTAGGCGGCATGGTACTTGCGTTGATGACGCTGCCGACGATCATCATATCCAGCCGCGCCGCTCTCGGGGCAGTGCCGCCCAGTATTCGGGAGGCCGCGCTTGGATTGGGCGCTTCGCCCTTGCAGACCGTTCTGCATCATGTGGCGCCGCTGGCAATGCCCGGCATGCTGACCGGAACGATTATTGGCCTGGCCCAGGCGCTGGGGGAATCGGCGCCCCTGCTGGTTATCGGGATGGTGGCGTTTATCGTCGATGTTCCCGCAGACCCGTTTGATCCGGCTACGGCGCTGCCGGTGCAGATATACCTGTGGTCAGACAGCCCGGAACGCGCATTCGTTGAACGCACATCGGCCGCGATCATGATTCTGCTCCTGTTTCTCGTTGTCGTCAACGGTCTTATTGTCCTGCTCAGGAAGAAATTTGAACGCCGTTGGTAAACTCCGCCTGCGGAATGATATTCATGAATACAATTACCGATCGAATGAACGACACAACGAATCTGGCGCCGGGGCGGCAACGGGCCGTTGTTGACTCGAACCTTGACGATCCGACCCTGCACCCGGATTTCAGGACATTCGGCGACATTCATGTCGATGATCCGGCAATGACCAGCCGCAATGTTGATGTCTCCTATGGAGACAAGCAGGCTATTTTCAATGTGTCTCTCGATATTGCGAAGAATGAAGTGATTGCCATGATCGGTCCGTCCGGGTGCGGTAAATCAACGTTCTTGCGTTGTTTTAACCGCATGAATGACACGATTGACGCCTGCAAGGTGTCCGGCAGCATCAAGTTGCACGGTGAGGATATCTACAGTAAGGATATGGACGTGGTTCTGTTGCGCGCCCGAGTGGGCATTGTCTTCCAGAAACCCAACCCGTTTCCCAAGTCACTGTATGAAAACATCGCCTACGGAGTGAAGTTGCACGGGCTGGCAAGCAGCAAATCCGAACTGGACGATATTGTGGAGAGCAGTCTGCGCAGGGCGGATCTGTGGAGAGAAGTGGCCGACAGGCTGGACAAGCCCGGCACCGGCCTGTCCGGTGGCCAGCAACAAAGGCTGTGCATTGCCCGCGCCATTGCCATCAGTCCCGAGATCATACTCATGGATGAACCCTGTTCCGCTCTTGACCCCATCGCTACGGCAGCGATCGAGGAATTGATAGACGAGTTGAGAAAACAATATTCGATCTGCATTGTGACTCATTCCATGCAACAGGCGGCCCGGGTTTCACAGAGGACAGCCTATTTCCATCTGGGCAGGCTGGTAGAGGTCGGTCCCACCAGCGTCATTTTCACCAATCCCCGGCACCGGTTGACGGAGGGGTATATTTCCGGACGTTTTGGCTGACCGGATTCGGATTCAATCGTTCATCAGCAGGATATTCATTATGAACATTCAGGGGGACAGTCATATTTTCAAGCGTTTTGACCAGGAAATGCAGTATCTGCATGATTTGGTCGTACAAATGGGCGAGCTTGCGGTCAATCAGCTTGAGGATGCTCTGGGCACCTTGAAAAACGAGAATCCGGGGAAAGCCCGGGAGGTCATCAGAAACGATAAAAAACTGAACGATCTCGATGTGCAGGCGGATAATGAAATCATCCGTCTGATCGCATTGCGCCAGCCCGTCGCCAGGGATTTGAGAGCGCTGATCTCGATCGGGAAAATTGTTGCGGAACTGGAACGCGCCGGTGATGAAGCCAGGAAAATTGCCGGCTTGACCATTCGTTTTTTCGAGGCCGGTCAAAACCCGCCGAGCGAAGAAATATTGCGGGATATCCATTCTCTTTCCGTCTGTGTGATCAACATGCTGGAAATGTCCATGCAGGCATTCGATGGTCTGAATCTTGATCTGGCGGCAGATGTTCTGATCGAAAGCGCGCAGCTGGATAATCAGTTGAAATCAATACTGCGGCGGCTTGGTGCATTCATCATGGAGGATTCCGGAAATGTCGATCATTTTGTAGACATTGTGCTTGGCATTCGCGCGCTCGAACGGTTTGGCGGGCACAGCAGCAATATCGCCGGGCATATCGTATTTATCGAAAAGGGGATAGATGTGCGCCACACGGACGACAGAACCATTTTGCGCAATATCGGGGATGTATATCGGGGATGTATATATTGAGGAATTCGACGCCGCTCGCGGCGAAGAAACTCCTGTGCACGGTAGCGGCGAAGAAGATAAGTAAACGGGCATACTCAAGAACCCGGAAGGGCGCCTCCTGCGGTCGCCCGCGTTCCATCCAGGGATATTGGACTGGCGCCTGATGCGCTTCAATTGCGCAGGGCTTTCCCGAAATCCAGCATATTGTCGATTCTTGCCCGTGTGCCGTCCGTGTTGACCAGCGCCAGGAACGAGCGGCGTTCTGCGTCCAGCAAATCCTGCTCCGACCAGATTGTCCCCGCTGCAATTTCCCCGCCGGATACGATGCGAGCAATTTCCGTGCCGACTGTGACGTCATGCGGCATCAACAGGCCGTCCCGGCGGGATTTGTCCAGCCATCTTGCCATTTCTTCAAAAACAGGTTTGCCGGGCATGCCCAGGGGCGGACGCTCGAACGATTGTCGGCTGGCATTGTCATCAAGCGCCCGCATTGCGGAGTGGTAGATACGATCGCGGTTCATTTCGTATCGATCATTGTTCCGGGTCATGCCCAGGGCTGCTGCCTGCGCCGGAGAGGTCGCGGTTTTCCCGAACCCGATATTCATGAACGCCTTCCAGCTTGCCGCCTGTATGTCCTCTCCGCATTGCAGTTTGTCAATCCAGCGGTATAACATTTCCTTGCATCCTCCGCCGGAAGGAACGACACCGACCCGGGATTCGACCAGTCCCATTACCGAATTGGCATGCGCGATGACTTGTTTTGTATGCAGAACGACCTCGAAACCACCACCGAGCGACAGACCCGCCGGCGCCGACACAACCGGGAAATCGCAGCGGCTCATGGTGACGACAGTTTGCTGAAACTGGTGCAGAAACTCGCCCAGTTCGTCCGCATCATCCCGCTCATAATACTTCCTGACGGCGCCGAGATTGACACCACAGGAAAAGTGCTGGGCATCATTATGCACCACCAGCCCCCGCAAACGTCTGCTCGCAACCTGCTCCAGGGCATCTGTCAGGATAGCCATCGAATCGGCATCCAGCGCATTCGCCTTGCTGTGGAACTCCACAAGGGCGGCATCACCGGTGATATACCAGCTCGCCATTTCGTTGGAGTTTTGCGCAGACAGTGTTCGCTTTTTCTCATTGAACCGTACGACTCCCGGTGGCCTCGTGATCGGTTTCCACTGGCCGCTACAGGTTCTCGCGCAAAGTTTCCTGTCTGCCACCCGATAAAAGCCGGATTCTTTGCCTCGGTAAAGATATGCGGGAATATGGCGCTGTTCCGGGACGAGCCGATCAATCATGTAATCCACGCCAATCCGGTCCATCATTTCGAATGGTCCCGAGGTCCAGTTGTAGCCCAGCTTCATCGCATCATCAATGCCGACCGGGTTATCGCCCACTTCAGGAATCAGGGAGGCCGCATAACACAGTGTTTTTGACAATACCCGCCAGGCAAATTCCCCATACACCGAGTTGTCTTCCAGCAAGCGCCGGATACCGTTTCTCTCCGCGTCCGCGATAACCGGTATGTTCAGTCTTGCAAACTTTTCGTATTCCCCGGTCTTCAGATTGAGCACAAACCGTTCAGTCGAATTTTCTTGCTGCCAATAAAACCCTTTCCCTCGCTTGTTGCCGGTTTGCCCGTTTTTGATCATGCGGGTTATCAGCGGGCTTTCACGGGATTCAAGATGGAAAACATCGTTCGCCGGCAGGATGTTGACCATACTTTTCACGACATCCGCCATCAGATCGATTCCGATCAGATCATACAGTCCGAATACGCCGGTCTTCGGAATACCCAGCGGGCGTCCGAAAACAGCATCGGCCTGTGTCGGCGCCAATCCGAGCTCGAATGCCGAGTGCAGTGCGCACTGAATTGCATAGACTCCAACCCGGTTTCCCAGAAAACCGGGGGTATCAAGGCATCGAACCACGCCCTTGCCCAGTTGCCGTTCGCAAAACCGGTCCAGCCGTTCAACCACTTCAGGCTCGGTCGAGTCGCCGCGGACCAGTTCCAGCAGGCGCATGAATCGCACCGGATTGAAAAAATGGGTAATGGCGAAGCGCTTGCGGAAGGATTCCGGCATATCCTCAACCAGTAACCGGATCGGTATGGTCGACGTATTGGAAGTAATGATCGTGTCGCGGCTACGGATTCGATCCAGGCGTTTATACAGATCTTTTTTGACATCCAGGCGCTCAACTACTGCTTCTGCAATCCAGTCGCAACCAGCCAGCTTGTCAAAATCGTCCCGGGTATTGCCCAGCGTTATCCGTTCTCCCGCCTGTTTGCTCATCAATCCGGGTTGTTCCGGCTCCAGCAGCCGTTGATAACCCCGCTCGGCCAATTCGTTGACCCGTGCGCCGTTCGCGGGCAAATCAAGCAGCAACACCTCCACTCCGGCATTGGCTACCTGCCCCGCGATACCCGCGCCCATCGTACCTGCGCCTATTACTGCCACTTTCCTGAAACTCATAATACCTGCTCCTGTCCTTTCGGTTTTTGCCGATTGTATGGGAAATCGGGAGCGGTTTGAACCGGAGCGGGGTATCGCGCGGCAATTCCTGTTCGGCAAGAAGGGCGCCAGCCCTGCGGCAAGCCGTCGGCGCCGGAGGAATGGTGAAGTCCCGGGTATCGGTAACGATGGGGGCAATTTACATGATTTTGTAGTATCGTTCAACTGTGATCGAACAGCGTAAAAAAACCGGACCCGGGTACATGCCGCGGTGTGACAAGCGGGCGGATATCGTAAGTATCCTGCATCTCTCCAGGCATTTCGGCGGGTTGAAAGTGATTGACGATGTTTCGCTCAGCATCCCCCGGGGTTCCATTACCGGGCTGATAGGTCCCAATGGCGCCGGGAAAACCACGTTATTCAATACAATCGCAGGTCTGTATGCGCCCACGTCCGGAACCGTGCTGCTTGATGGTGAGGATATTACCGGCCTGAAACCCCACCAGCTCTTTGCCAAAGGAGTGCTGCGCACCTTTCAGATTGCGCATGAATATTCCCGAATGTCGGTCATTGAAAATCTGATGATGGTTCCTGCGGGGCAATCCGGAGAAGGCCTGCTTCAGGCATGGTTCCGCCGCGACCGGGTCGCACGGGAAGAAAAGGCGATTTACCGCAAGGCGCGGGAGGTGGTTGATTTCCTCAACCTCGGGGCGGTAGCTGACGAGCTTGCGGGTAATATCTCGGGGGGGCAGAAAAAATTGCTGGAACTGGGGCGTACCATGATGGTGGATGCCAGGATCGTATTGCTGGATGAGGTCGGCGCTGGGGTTAACCGCACCCTGCTGCGCGATATTGGCGACGCCCTGATCAAACTCAACCGCGAGAAAGGGTATACCTTTTGCATGATTGAGCACGATATGGAATTTATCCGTCGCCTGTGCGACCCGGTTATCTGTATGGCCGAAGGGGCGGTGCTGGCTGCGGGCAGTGCGCAAGAAGTGCAGAATAACGAAGCAGTCATAGAAGCCTACCTGGGGCGCGGTCTCAAAAGCAAAGCCGTATTCGAATCCCCGCGCAAGCGCAGTGCGGCAAAACCTGAGCGGGAGAACGGCGCCCTGGCCGGCGAGAAAATGGTTGGCGGTTACGGTGGCAGTGATATTCTCAAGGGCTGTACGGTGAATGTTGATGAAGGAGAAATTGCGGTCATTGTCGGTCCCAATGGAGCCGGCAAATCAACTGCCATGAAGGCTTTGTTGGGAATGCTGAAATTGAGAGCCGGCAGTGTCCGCCTGCAGGGGAAGGAGATATCGCATCTGCCGGTTCAGGATAGAATCGCGAGAGGTATTGCCTTCAAGCCGCAGACCGGCAATGTCTTTCTGTCCATGAGTGTGCGGGAGAATCTTGAGATGGGGGCGTTTTTACGGGAGGATGACCCGGGTGAGACGTTGCAGCAGGTTTATCGGCTGTTTCCGGCTCTTGCCTCTATTCAGGATCAACTGGTGGGGGAGTTGTCCGGTGGACAGCGCCAGCAGGTCGCGGTTGGACGTTCACTGATGTCGCGTCCTTCGGTATTGCTGCTTGATGAGCCGACGGCGGGAGTTTCACCGATTGTTATGGATGAACTGTTGGCGCGTATCCTCGAAGTGCGAAAAGCCGGCATCCCGGTCCTTATGGTCGAACAGAATGCCCGCCAGTCTCTCGCTGTCGCCGATATCGGATTTGTGCTGGTAATGGGTGAAAACCGTCATACCGATACCGGTCAGGCGTTGTTGGCCGACCCCGAAGTACGCCGATCATTTCTGGGAGGGTAGATGCAGGCGCTTGTCGACGCTCTCAACGCGATCATATTATTGTTGAACTTCGTCATTGTGCCGGGGCTGGCTTACGGATCACAGCTTGCGCTCGGCGCTCTGGGGATCACGCTGGTGTTCGGTATCCTGCGCTTTGCCAATTTCGCCCACGGCGATACGATGGCCTTCGGCGCCATGGTAACGATTCTGGCGACGTGGTGGTTGCAGTCGGTCGGGGTCAGTGCGGGGCCGTTGCCGACCGCATTACTCGCGCTGCCGGCCGGCATCCTGGCAACGGCCGCCATGGTGATCATTACGGACAAACTGGTCTACCGCTACTACCGCCATCAAAAGGCCGCGCCGGTGACGCTCATGATCGCGTCGGTTGGCGTGATGTTCATGATGAACGGTATCGTGCGTTTCGTGATCGGCCCGCAGGACCGGAATTTCCTCGACGGACAACGTTTTATTATTCATGCCCGTGATTTCAAAGCGTGGAGCGGACTGAATGAGGGATTGAGTGTCAAGGTCTCCCAGGGGCTGACAGTCGCGGTCATGCTGGTTTGTGTCGCCGGACTTTTCTGGATCTTGCACAAGACCCGCACCGGCAAGGCCATGCGCGCGTATTCCGACAACGAAGACCTCGCCCTGTTATCCGGCGTCGATCCGGATCGGGTGGTGCGGGTCACGTGGATACTGGCTGCCATTCTGGCGACTATAGCCGGTACGCTTTACGGCCTTGACAAGAGTTTCAAGCCGTTTACCTACATGCAACTTTTGCTGCCCATGTTCGCCGCAGCCATCGTCGGGGGTATCGGCAGTCCGCTCGGCGCCATCGCCGGGGGATTTGTCATTGCGTTTTCTGAAGTGGTCGTCACCTATGCCTACAGGAAAGCGCTGATCTACCTGTTGCCGCAAAGCCTTGAGCCGCAGGGGCTGATGCAATTGCTGTCTACCGATTACAAATTTGCGGTATCGTTCGTGATCCTGACGCTGGTATTGCTGATCAAGCCGACCGGCATTGTCAAGGGCAAGACACTATGAAAGGTCTGAGCGGTATGGGAAATACACAAAAAGCCTGCTGGTCATTTGCCTTCATTGGTGTTTTATTCCTGATTATCGGTTTTGTCCAATCCTGGTCGGTAGCGCTCGGTATTTTCAATCTGTGCCTGATTTCCGCAGTGATGGCGCTTGGTGTCAATATGCAATGGGGTTACGCGGGGTTGCTGAATATCGGGGTAATGGGCTTTGCCGCGTTGGGAGGATTGAGTGTGGTTCTGGTATCCCGAGCGCCTGTCCCTGCCGCCTGGCAGGCGGGAGCGGCAGACCTGTTGCTGGCGTTGGTCTGCTTCGTCATTACCGTCCTGTTGGCGTGGTTTCTGTATGGACGGTTGCCGCGCGGCGCGGCGCGCGCCTGGGCGCTGGCGGCGGTACTCACTGGCGGCCTGTTCACCGTGCGTTATTTTCTGGATCCGGCGGTTCAGTCGATTGAGGCGGTCGAGCCGGCAAAAACGGGTTTCCTCGGTGGCATGGGGTTGCCGGTTCTGCTTTCCTGGGTTGCCGGCGGATTGCTCGCCGCAGGAGCCGCCTGGCTGATTGGCAGGGTTGCCCTCGGGCTGCGTGCGGACTATCTGGCCATTGCCACTCTGGGGATTTCGGAAATCGTTGTCGCGATCCTGAAAAACGAGGACTGGCTGACCCGGGGGGTAAAGAATGTCACCGGTCTGGCGCGACCCGTTCCCTATGAAATCGAGTTGCAGAACAGCGTCCGGTTTACAGATTTGATTGCCCGCTGGAACGCCGGTGCATTGTCTTCATTGAATGATGGGGCGGAGCGTGCGGCTGCGTTGAAACAATATGTTATTGATGGTTCCGGTATATTCGTAAAGCTCTGTTACAGTGGGTTGTTCGCCTCGGTGCTCGTCATTATCTTATGGCTCAGTGTGAGGGCGTTGAATTCGCCCTGGGGACGCATGATGCGCGCTATCCGTGATAATGAAGTGGCGGCGGGCGCCATGGGGAAGAATGTGACGCGGCGCCATCTTCAGATATTCGTTATTGGCTCTGCCGTAATCGGTATTGCCGGCGCCATGCTGACCACCCTCGACGGGCAGTTCACTCCCACTACTTACAATCCCCTGCGCTATACCTTCCTGATCTGGGTCATGGTCATTGTCGGCGGCTCCGGGAATAACATGGGGGCGGTTCTCGGCGGGTTCCTGATCTGGCTGGTGTGGATAGAGGCGGAACCGGTCGGGGTCTGGTTGATGGAAACGGCGACCGGGTGGATGGAAGACGACAATCCGGTGCGCGAGCATCTGATCGGAAACGCACAACATATGCGCCTGTTTTTCATGGGATTTGTGTTGTTGCTGGTGTTGCGCTACAGCCCCGGGGGGATATTACCGGAACAGACGCCCAAAAAAGCCTGATGTTTCTGACAAGCAGGCGCAGGCGGTTGGTTTTTACGGACGAGCCGGTTTATACTTGCCGGTAGCGGGCTGTTGCGCCCGTGTGCCGGTATTTTGCAATTATCCATGTCTTCTGCTGGAGTTAAAAACACGATGAAAAAGATGAAAAAGACCCTGGTTGTATCCGCATTATTGACTGTTTTTTCTGCTCCGGTACTGGCCGAGGAAATCAGGATAGGCGTTATCCTCGGTTATACCGGGCCGATCGAATCGCTGACCCCGGATATGGCGAGCGCCGCTGATCTCGCCTTTGCCGAAGCCTCGGAGTCGGGGAAACTGCTGGGCGGTAAAACCGTTATCGGTGTACGCGGTGATTCCACCTGTATTGATGCCGCGGCCGCTTCTTCGGCTGCCGAACGGCTGATCACCGCTGACGCCGTTGTTGCCATCATGGGAGCTGATTGCTCGGGGGTGACGACCGCCATCGCAAACAATGTGGCTATTCCCAATGGCGTGGTCATGATTTCTCCGTCCGCTACGTCACCGGCGCTGTCGACTATAGATGACAATGGCTTCTTCTTCCGAACGGCGCCGTCGGATGCCCGTCAGGGACAGGTGCTGGCCGATGTACTGATGAAGGAACGGGGTATTGAGGAAGTGGCTATTACCTATACCAATAACGATTATGGCAAGGGGCTTGCCCAATCATTCGGCAATGCGTTCAGGGCTAATGGCGGCAGGGTCGCGATTTCTGCGGCGCACGAGGACGGCAAGGCCGATTACTCTGCTGAAGTCGGCGCTCTTTCCGCTTCTGGCGCCGAACATCTGGTTGTATTCGGGTATATTGACCAGGGCGGCAAGGGCATCATTCAGGCCGCGGTTGATGCTGATGCGTTCAGCAATTTTGTCATGGGCGATGGAATGGTCGGTGAATCGCTGATAGAAGCGATCGGTTCTGCTCTCGACGGTTCGGTCGCGACCCTGCCCGGCGGCGCCTCCGGGGCGGATGCGTTTGTACAGTACGCCAACTCGAAAGGCGTCAAGGCGGACGGCGCGTTCGTACCCGAGGCGTATGATGCGTCCGCTCTCCTTGTTCTCGCCATTCAGGCGGCGGGATCAGCCGACCGCGCCGCCATTCAGGGCAGCGTCATGGCCGTGGCCAATGCTCCGGGTCAGGAAATCGGTCCCGGCGAACTGGCAAAGGCATTGCAGATTCTGGCTGACGGTGGGGAGATCAACTATCAGGGCGCTACCAATGTCGAGCTCAACGATGCAGGTGAGGTGTTTGGCACCTATAAAGAGCTTGAGATGAGTAATGGGGAATGGCAGACCGTCCACATACATTGACCTGTTACGGGCAGGGGGTTTTACAACGCTCTGCCCGTAGCCGATGGCCGGCGATGTTGCGGCGTCGGGATTAACGGGTGCGCACCGGCAAGAGGCGCGAAGGGGGGCGTCGTGCCCGCAGAACGAAAAGACAGGCGCAAACCGCATCACGGGCAGTTTGGCCCGGTATGCAGGGAGGCAGCTATAAACCGCTTGGCGAACAGGATATGGAGCGGGTGCATCAGGCGGCTCTTGAGATTCTGGCAACGATAGGTATCAAGGATGCGACGCGGGACTTGCTGGATGCGGTTTTGCCCGGGGGCGCCCGGCTCAATGAACACAACCGGCTGTGCTTCCCGAAAGCCCTGATGGAAGACATTATCGCGGGGGCTGCCCGTCACTTCGTAGTGCACGCAAGAGGCTCAAGAAAAGGGGCGGGTGATATTGAATGCAGCGGTTCGAAAGTCTATTTCGCGACCTCGGGGTCCGCCGTTACTACATTTGAGGCGGAAACGAGGAGCTACCGCCCGTCGACCCTGCGGGATGTCTATGATTTCACGCGGCTGACCGACAGGCTCGACAACATCCACATGGTTGGCGATACTGTCGTTCCGACCGATGTCACGGACGATTTCGAGCATGACATCAATATCCCGTATGCGATGATGCTGGCCACCGAGAAGCCTCTCTGCTTTGCTTTTCGCAGTTCCGGCAGCGTTCGCCCGGCGGTTGAAATGTTCGATATGGTTCTGGGTGGAGAAGGCCGCTTCCGCAAGGAGCCATTTGCCATTTTCGGGGGGTGTCCGATCGTTTCACCGCTCAGGTTCGGAGTGGAAAACCTGCAAGTGATGATGGAAGCCAGCCGGCTCGGCCTGACCAGTGACCTTGCGGTAGCGCCCCAGAGCGGGGCCACGGCTCCGGCGCCGCTGGCGGGTATCCTGGCGCAGGTGATTGCAGAAACGCTGGCTTGTCTTGCCGTCGTCAATCTGATTAACCCCGGTTGTCCGATGGCCTTCGCTGCGTGGCCTTTTATTACCGACTTGCGTACCGGTTCATTTTCCGGAGGCAGCGCCGAGGAGGCGTTGCTGTCAGCTGCCGCTGTGCAAATGGGGCGTTTTTATGATCTTCCCAATTCTGTCGCAGCCGGTATGACGGACTCGAAAATTCCTGACGTGCAGCACGGATTTGAAAAAGGGGTTTCACTGGCGTTGTCTGCCATGGCGGGCGCCAACCGGGTCTGTGAAGCGGCGGGTATGATGGGCAGCCTGATGGGTTGCAGCTTCGAGTCCCTGGTTATCGATAATGAGATTCTGGGGCTGGTTTTGCGCGCGGCGCGCGGTATTGAAGTTAACGATGAAACATTGTCGATAGAGGTTATCCGCGAATCGGTTATCCACCCCGGCCATTTCCTGGGGCATAGCCAGACCCTGAGCTATATAGAAACAGAGTACCTGTACCCGGAGTTATCGGACCGAACTCCCGCTGATGCCTGGGAGCAGGCGGGTTCCAATGATCTTTATACGCGCAGCCGGCAAGTTGCGCGGGAGATTCTTGACTACCATTGGCCCTGTTATATAGACAGCGCTTGCGACCGCCGCATCCGCGATCAATTCCCGATTCTGTTGCAGAAACAATAGCCGGGTACTGGCTGTTATCGCTATCCCGTGCTGTAACAACGGAGTGGCCGTTCAGTCACCGGGGATCGCGTAAGGCATCCTCATCTGTTCGAGCGCCCCTCCGGCAGCCGAACCAACGGCCAATGCGCCGTGTCCGACAGCGGTTGCGGGCGCCATGGCGGAGACCAGCCAGGTCCGGTTATCAAGCGCAACCGAGTCGACGATCGCTCCGGCTTTCGAACCGGGTTTGCCACTGGCGTAGATTGCATCGCCCGGGGCAACGGGATCGGAGGAATCGATTCTGGCGACAATCAGTCTTTTTTTTGATTTGCCAAGATATTTCAGTCTTGCCACAATCTCCTGTCCCGGATAGCAGCCTTTTCTGAAGCTGACCCCGTCCACCAGTTCGAGGTTGATATGCTGCGGGATGAATGTCTCGGTTGTGGCCGCGTAGACCTGGGGGATGGCGGCAAGAATGTCGAGCGCCCGCCAGTAATCGCCTGGCAAGAGCGCGGAACCGGCGTTGCCCGCGATCTTGCCAATGCGCTCGCGGTTGCCGATCAGGAGGTATCGTGAACGGGTTTCATCGACACAATAGACGCGGCAACCGCATTCGGCGAAACCCTGTATAGCCGCATTGTCCGCGCCGGCCACTGCCAGACAGCGATATCCGGATTCGGTTTCAATCGTCACTTTGGCGCGCATCACAAATATTTTCAGGCGCTTTGTGATCGAGGCTTCCAGATCACCGGGGAGCAATGCCCGGAAACCATTTTTGCTGCGCATGACTCTAAGGATGGCGAGCGCCCGCCCCTTGGGGTTGCACCAGGCGTGCAGCTGGGCCCGCGCCAACCCCAGTTGCGAAATATCGTTGCTCAACTGTCCTTGTAAAAAGGATTCGGCATCCTCCCCCTGTATGTGAAGCAGGGCCAGCGGTTGCATGTCAATGTACCGCAGGGCAGTGTTGCGGATGTCCTGCAAGGCATCCAGTTGTGCTTTTGCTATCGGGTTCGTTTTCCCGGACAGGGAAGGTTCGGCGGGCGGGATTTCGGTTGTCATCAAGTTACAGGAACGCTTGCGATGGTTTCGGGAATTTTGTGGTGGCAGGCAATAAGATCAGGAATAATATGGCGCGTTTATCAGTTAAAATCAAGTCATGAACGTAACAGCTAACGGGCGTCGGCGCCCGCTTTCTCCACATTTGCAGATTTACCGGCCTCAGCTCACGTCGGTTTTGTCCATTCTTCACCGGGCGACCGGGGTCGTCATTGCCATCGGCGCTGTGGCGATCGCATTGTGGTTACTGGGGGCAGCCCTCGGACGAGAGGTTTATGAGTGTTTTCGACAGGGATTGGGTTCCCCGGCGGGAAAAGGATTGCTGGTGGTCTGGACGGCCTGTACCAGTTATCATTTGTGTAACGGTATTCGCCATTTGTTCTGGGATTTCGGTTATGGTTTCGAGCTTTCCGGAGTATATCTTTCCGGGAAGATTATGGTAGCGGCAGCGATTCTGTTGACCGCAGGGGTCTGGTTGGTATGACTTCCCGCGGTTCCCTGCACTGGAAGTGGCAGCGAATAACGGCAATGCTGCTCGTTCCGCTTACGATCTGGTTCATGTTTTCGATCGTCCACTATACGGATAGTGAGTTTGACGTATTGGCTGCCTGGATTGCACGTCCGTGGGTGGCTGTGTCGCTGGTCCTGTATCTCGCCGCGATGTTCTGGCATGCCTGGCTCGGAGTGCAGGTAGTGATCGAAGACTATATTCACAGTCCGCGGCTGAATAGTGTCAGCCTCCTGTTGAGTAAGGGAGTCCTGTTGTTGTCTGCGCTGGTATCCTGTTTTGCGGTGCTGGGGATAGCCCTGTGAGCGCAACAGCTACCTATAAAATTGTCGACCATCAGTATGATGTGGTGGTGGTAGGCGCTGGCGGGGCCGGGCTGCGCGCCACGTTCGGTATGGCGCTGGAAGGGTTGAGCACGGCGTGCATCACCAAGCTTTTCCCGACCCGCAGCCACACTGTTGCCGCCCAGGGCGGGATGAGCGCCGCGCTTGGCAACATGGGGGAAGATGACTGGCGCTGGCACATGTATGATACGGTCAAGGGATCCGACTGGCTGGGTGACCAGGACGCGATCGAGTACATGTGCAAGGAGGCCCCCAATGCGGTGATTGAACTGGAGCGTTACGGCGTCCCCTTTTCGCGCACTCCCGAAAACCGCATTTATCAGCGTGCTTTCGGTGGCATGACGACACATTATGGTGAAGGACAGGCCCAGCGCACCTGCGCGGCGGCAGACCGCACCGGTCACGCGATCCTGCATACACTCTACCAGCAGTCGCTCAAACACCGCGCCGAATTTTTCATCGAGTATTTTGCCCTTGATCTGATCATGCAGGACGACCAGTGCCAGGGCGTTATGGCATGGAACCTGGAACGGGGAGAACTGCACCGGTTCGCGGCAAAGCTCGTTGTGCTGGCTACCGGCGGATATGGGCGGGTGTATTTTTCCGCAACGTCGGCGCATAGCTGCACCGGCGATGGCGGAGGGATGGCGCTGCGCGCCGGACTGCCGCTTCAGGATATGGAATTCGTGCAGTTTCATCCTACCGGAATTTATGGCTCAGGCTGTCTGATTACCGAGGGCGCCCGCGGTGAAGGAGGATATCTGACCAATTCCAAAGGGGAGCGGTTCATGGAGCGCTATGCTCCGAACGCAAAGGATCTGGCATCGCGCGATGTGGTCAGCCGCTCCATGACGCTGGAGATCCGTAACGGACTGGGTGTAGGTGAGGAAAAAGACCATATCCATCTGCATCTGGAGCATCTTGGGCCGGAAGTGCTGGCTGAACGGTTGCCCGGTATTTCCGAGTCTGCCCGCATATTCGGCGGGGTTGACGTGACCCGCGAACCGATTCCCGTATTGCCTACCGTGCACTATAATATGGGCGGCATACAAACCAATATCCATGGACAGGTGGTCACTCTGAAAGACGGTGATCCCGAATATATTGTGCCCGGCCTGATGGCGATTGGAGAGGCTGCCTGTGTGTCGGTGCATGGCGCTAACCGGCTCGGTTCCAACTCGCTTCTCGATATTGTGGTTTTCGGGCGGGCTTCCGCTCAGCGTGCCGGAGACATTATCGACGCGGGCGGCGCGGGGCCGAGTCTGGCGAAAAATAGCGGGGAAGAGATTGTTGAACGGTTCGACAGGCTGCGTTATGCCAATGGAGGTTCCACGACCGCCGATATTCGACTGGAAATGCAGAAAGTCATGCAGAATTATTGTGCGGTATTCCGTACGGAGGAGGTCATGCAGGAGGGGATCGAGAAGATGGCGCAGGTTTGCCAGCGGTTTTCCGATGTCAGGGTCACGGACCGCTCCATGATCTGGAACACGGACCTCGTCGAAACCCTGGAACTCGACAACTTGCTTCGCCAGGCCAGGGTCTCCATACATTCTGCAATCAATCGCAAGGAGAGCCGCGGCGCTCATGCCAGGGAAGACTATCCACAGCGGGACGACGGGAACTGGATGAAACATACGCTGGTCTGGCAAACCACGATCGACAGCATCCCGGTCATTGATTATCGACCCGTACATGATTATACGCTGACTGATGAGGTTGAATACATCAGACCCAGGGAGAGAGTGTACTGATGGCCGAGTTCAGGCTGCCTGCCCATTCCCGTATAGGAAAAGGAAAGCGGTTCACTGATACGAGTGATCGTGAGTTGCGCCGGGTGCATGTCTATCGCTGGGACCCGGATAGCGGGGAGAACCCCAGGATCGATACCTATGAAGTGGATGTCAAGGCCTGTGGGCCGATGGCGTTGGATATCCTGATCCGGATCAAGAACCATATAGACAGCACCCTGACTTTCCGGCGCTCCTGCCGCGAGGGGATATGCGGCTCCTGTTCAATGAACATCAATGGAGTCAATACGCTCGCCTGCATTTGTTCAGCCGCCGAAATCAACGGGGATATCAGGATATACCCGTTGCCTCACATGTCCGTGATCAAGGACCTTGTTTGCGACCTCAGTAATTTTTACAGTCAGTATGCGTCGATCAAACCCTGGCTGCAGGCCGGAGACGAGACGTCCGGCCACGAACGTCTGCAGTCGGAACAGGAACGCATGAAACTCGATGGTTTGTATGAATGTATCCTGTGCGCCTGTTGTTCGACAGCTTGTCCGAGCTACTGGTGGAACAGTGACCGCTATCTCGGACCGGCAGCCCTGTTGCAGGCTTACCGGTGGATTGCAGACAGCCGCGATCAGGCTACCGACGAAAGACTTGACGAGTTGGATGATACGTTCCGGTTGTACCGTTGCCATACGATCATGAATTGCACCAATACCTGCCCCAAAGGCCTCAATCCCGCCAAAGCGATCGGAGAAATCAAGTCGGCGATCCTGCGCCGGAAATAATCGGTGACGACAAAGCGGTACGGCATGAACAGCGAAATTTCGGCGAAGTCCCTATGCAACACGGGTACGATGAACTGAAACGGATTTTGTGGAAATGCCGGCGGGGGACCCGGGAACTCGATCTGACCCTGGAAAAGTTTGTCAGATTCCATTATCAGGGATTGCCCGAACAAGCCAGGATGGAGTTTCGGTCGTTGCTGGAATACGACGATTCACTGTTGATCGACTGGCTTTGTTATGGAAGAGAACCGGATATCGCGCAGGTCAGGGGAATTGTTTTCCGCATATGGTCCGCCAGCTCCGCCTTGCGTCCGGCAAAGGCGGAATTTCCACGGACGCATGAACAGATGGAAAAATAACGGGATATAAAATAATGTAAGGGGGGTGGAGAGGGTCAGCCCCCAGACCATGGAGGCGGCTACCGGACCCCACAGGAGTGATTTTCCGCCAAGTCCGGTGGCGAGCGAAAACAGGCCGGCGATCGTGGTCAGGGAGGTAATCAAAATCGGGATAACCCGGCGGCGGGAGGCGTAGATAATCGCATTGGTGACGCTCATGCCCGAATGCAGTCTGGCGTTGGCGGTCGATATCAGGACGATCGCCGCATTTACTGCAATGCCTGCCAGGGCTACGATGCCGTAGAGGCTGAACAGGCTCAATGGATATTGATTGACCAGCAAGCCGAGTACGACTCCGGTTGCGGCCATGGGGATGGTCAGGATGATAAGAAACGGTTGAAAATAGCTGCGGAACTGGGCGCCCAGTATCAGGTAGATCAATCCCAGACCCATGAGGAAAGATAATCCGATGGCGTTGAGGCTCTCTTGGATATCATCAATGATTCCACTGAAATCAAGGTCTATATTGGGATAACGATGGCGAATAGACTCCCAGAACTCCCGTATTCTTTGATTGGCTTTGAGCTCATCTGTCATTTCTTTGTAAATATCCGCCTCGATCGTGATATTGCGGCGATAGTTGAAGTGGCGAATGGTGTCCGGGCTATTGGTATAGACGGTATCAACCAGTTGACTGAGAGCGACTAGTTTTCCGTCCTTTGCCGGCAGCCGGTATTGAAGGATTTCCCCGATCTGACTCAAGTCGTTTTCCGCTATCAGGCGGATGTTGATTTTTTCGCCCAGATAGCGCAAGCTGGTGACGATTTCACCGTCAACGAGGAGCCGGAGTGTTTTGCCAATAGTGTTCGGAGCAATGCCGGTGCGTTGCACTGCGGCGCTGTTGATTTGCAGGTTGAGAGTCTTTTGACCGGGAAGGTTCGTGTCCGAGATGTCACGAAAGATCGGCTCTCTCTCCATGAATTGCCTGATTTCTGCGGAGGCGTCGATCAGTTTGTCGAGGTCGTTGCCGCGTACCTTGACACTGATTGCCCTGGTAACGGGAGGCCCTCCGGACAGACGCAGGAAAGAAAGCGTCTCTATGCCGGGAACCTCGGCCAGTTTCCCTTGCAGGGAGTCGATCAACTCATCCATGGAGCGGTTGGCTTCGTCTTTCGGTTTCAGGGAGACCAGGATTTGCCCGTATTGTTTGCTGAACATGATTTCGGTGTCGGTCAGCAGTTGTCCGGCATAGCTTACTACCGAACGGATTTCCCCGGGCTTGATTTCCCCTTTCACGATCTGCTCGACCTGTAAAACCTTGTCCATGGTTGTGTGCAGTTCCGTTCCTGCCGGCATTTCGATACTGATGTAGAACAACCGGATCGGGTCGCTGACAAAGAAGTCAACCTTGATTTTTTCGTAATAGACCGCGCCCAGAGCGGCGCAAAACAGGGTGAACAGGGCAAGGAGGGCGATGATCGGGTGTCTGAGGACCCGGATCAAGGTTCGGACATAAACATGTCTCAGAGAATATTGCATCTTCTCCCTGACCTGATGGAGCCTGGAATACCGCCTGAAATTTACTTTCGCCGCTATGATGTGCGCGGGCAGAAGCCAGTAGGCTTCGATCAGGCTGATAATGAGAGCGGTGATCACGACTACAGGGATGACACGCAGGAATTGACCCAGTATTCCGGGCAGTAACGCGAGCGGCAAAAAAGCTGCAATCGTAGTCAGGACGGAAGTGGTCACAGGCCGGATTACTTCCTGCAGGCCCTCAATGGCGGCCTGTAATGTAGCGGCGCCGCGTTGCAGGCGGTAGTAGATCGCTTCGACTACGACCACGGCATCATCGACCAGCATACCGAGACTGATCACGATACCGAGCAGCACGGTGACATTCAGCGTTTGCCCGATACTGTTCAGGACCCAGAATACGCCTGCCAGTATGAACGGGATCGCGATACCGGTGAGCAGAGCTATCGGAGCGCCCAGAAAAATCCAGGTCACGGCCAGCACCATGATCAAGCCCAGTGTCGCATTGGCCTGCATGGTACTGATCGCATCGCGGGTGATCTGTGTCTGGTCGTCGACCAGAGTTACGGTGACACCGGTGTTTTTGAACAGTACCCGGTTGTCGTCAATGTACGTTGAAATCCGATCGACCAGTTGCAGTATGTTTTGTTTTTCCCGTTTGTTGATCGTGAACAACACGGAGGGTTGCCCGTTGAATCTGACCAGCTGTGTGGCGGGTTCCCTGGCTTGTATGACATCGGCGACTTCTTTCAGCAGAACTTCTCCCTGCAATGTGATGATCGGTAAATTATTCAGGTAATCAAGGTCGTAACGGCTGCCGGAAATGCGGATTGCCCAATTGCTTTGCGCTACATCCAGCGTGCCTGCGGAGATATTCCTGAAGTAAAGCCGGATCGTGTCTGCAATGTCAGCGGGTCCGAGAGCGAACTGTTCGAGCAACTCCGGTTTGAATACGATGTGTATCTCAGGGTCGGACAATCCGTTTTGAAATACATTGCTGACCCCTTTCAGCTGTTCCAGGTCCTGCCTGATCAGGGCTGATTGGCGTCTCAGGTTCTCGTCATCGGCAACTGAACTGACGACAACGGTGGCCGTGGGCAGGGCGTTGTCGGACGTAATTTCAAATATGAACGGGTCGAATGCGGTTTCAGGCAACTCGCCCCTGATGCCCTCGATTTCCCGTCTCAGGTCGGAGACTCTTTTTTCAAACGTTCTCCCGGAAATCTCGTGAAAGCGGATCAGCAAGCTGGAAACGCCTTCCCGGCTGGCGCTGGAGACGAACTCGATGTCGGAAACCTTGCGTACCGCATCTTCAATGACATTGGTTATTTGCTTCTCGACATCCGGGGTTGAGGCGCCCGGCCAAATCGTGTTTATATTGATCCAGTTGAAATTTATCGATGGATCCTGCGCTCTGGGGATGATCAGATATGAAGCGGTTCCCAGGACCAGAACGAGGGCAAACATCAGGTTTGCCAGAACATGATTTTGCAAAATACGCTGGAACATGACCCGTAAGAGGTACAATAAGTCAATCGACGATTATCGAGGCTCCATCGGTCAGGGCGAAGCGTCCGTCGGTCACGATCAGGGTCTTTTCGGGCAAGCTGACAAGAACGGGTCGCCCCGGATTTGCGTCTGCGAGAGCAATGAAGCGCGCCGCGCTGCGGACGCCGGAATGTTCAACGACGAACAGCCCCCTTTGGCCGTTGCGTTCGACGATCAGTGAATCGGGCAGGATATTTCCGGGCAATGACCAGCGCAATCTTCCTGCGGCGCCGGCAAGAGGTTTGCTGCCCGTAAAACCGAGTCTGACGGCGCGGCTTTGGGAAGTGGAATCCACCACGGTCAGAGCGGATCGGATCGTAACCGGATAGCTCCCGTTTTCGTGTTCAAAAATGAGAGACGGGGAGGCTGTTACCTGTTCCATTTCGGCGTGGCTGAGGTGCGTTTCCAGCTCAATACTTTCTGTGTCGGTCAGCGAGATGATTTTGCTTCCTGGCATAACGAAGTTGCCCACTTCACTGTGTATCTCGGTAATGATGCCGGAGAAGGGGGCCGTGATGCTGCATTTTTCAACCTGCCTTCGGGCGATGTTGATACCTATATTGCGGGATTTGATCCTGGCCGTTACTGAATTAAGTTCGGACTGCTTTTGATTGATCGCTTCTTCGGACGCATTATTCGATTTCCTCAACTGAGCGAGGCGCGAGAGCTGTTTGCTGGCGAGAGTTTTGGCTGCAAGCAATACATCCAGTTCTGCTTTTTCCTGTTCAAGGTTCAGTTCATTGTCGGTGCAGTCAAGGCGGGCGACAAGCTGGTTCGCGACAACCCTGTCGCCCGTTTCCAATGGCAGTTCGCTTATTGTTGCAGTTAGCTGCGAGGCAACGGTGGATTGGCGCAGGCTTAGCGCACGGGCCGGCGCCGAGTGGGTGATTGTAATTTTAAGCTGTTCCAGCGGCTGTGCCTGAACCCGGACATCGGCGCCGTATACCGTTGCATGAACCAGGTACAAGAGGAATAAAAAGCCCTTGCCAAAGCATTTGCACGATCCTGTTTGCACGGCTGTTGCGCTTGAGTCCCCGGAGATTTGTCCGTGAGGACTGTATATCAGTATTGATGCAGTATTCCCAGCATCCGGCGCAGGGGTTCAGCCGCCCCCCACAGTAGTTGGTCGCCTACCGTGAAAGCGGAAATCAGACCTTTTGCCATGTTCAGCTTTTTCAGCCGACCAACCGGGATATCAAGCGTTCCGGAAGTTGCCGCGGGGCACAACCGATTCAGCGAGGCCTCGCGCTCGTTGCTGATCAAGGTTACCCAATCATTGGCGCCGGACAGAATTTCCTGTATTTCATCCAGCGGCAGGTCCGCTTTCAACTGGATGGTAAATGCCTGACTGTGGCAGCGCATCGTCCCGATTCGAATGCAGGTACTTTCAATCGGAACCAGCGTGTCGCCCCGACGTCCCAGAATTTTATTGCTTTCCATCGAGCCTTTCTGTTCTTCCTGGCTGACGCCGGATCCGGGATCGTTGCCGATCCAGGGCAGCAGATTGCCAGCCAGAGGATAACCGATTTCATGTTTCGGCAATTCGGCAGAGCGAATGGCGGCGGCCACCTTTCCGTCGATATCGAGAATCGAACTGTCGGGGTCAGCCAGCAATTCACCGGCATCAAGGTTGATCACGCCCATCTGTTCCACCAGCTCCCGCATCTGGCGGGCGCCTCCCCCGGAAATGGCCTGGTAAGTCATGACCGTCATCCACTCAATCAGATCGGCGCTGAACAATCCGTCCAGGGCCATCATCATCAGGCTGACCGTACAATTGCCGCCAATAAAATCCTTGTGTCCGTCAGCCAGCCCCTGTTCGATCACAGGCAGGTTGACCGGGTCGAGGATGATCGTTGAGCGTTCTGCCATGCGCAGGGTAGAGGCCGCGTCAATCCAGTAGCCGCTCCAGCCTTGTTGACGGAGCCTGTGGTGGATGTCCGAGGTATAGCCGCCGCCCTGACAGGTAACGATGATGTCGAGTTTGCACAGGGATTCAATGTCGCGGGCATCCGCCAGCGGTTTCACTTCGCGGCCGATATCAGGGCCCGGCTGTCCGCCCTGTGAAGTGGTATAGAAGACGGGTTCGTCTATCCGATCGAAATCCCGCTCCCTGATCATCCTTTCAAGAAGTACAGAACCTACCATGCCCCGCCAGCCGACGAAACCAACACGATGTAACAGCATTATAAATTCCTTGAAACCGGTTCATGCAGGAACAAATATCGGATTATGATTATACTGATTTTCCGCAAAGAATATTATGTAATTAACTCGATATCGGCTTGTAGAATGCAGGGTCGTCTATTAGAATACGCCCCCCGTGAGGGATACGGGGTTGCGAGGTTTTGCCGGTCAGGTTGGGTGGTTCCTGATTACTGGCCGGTATTTACTTTGACACAGGTGATAGTCTGTTAAAGAGGAACAAGTTATGGCCCTGGGTGCCAAAGACAAGGCCGCTGTTGTGAAAGAGCATCAGCGTTGCGAGGGAGATACGGGTTCTCCTGAAGTTCAAATTGCGCTGATGACAGCGCGTATTCTCGATCTGTCCGATCATTTCAAGACTCATATACATGATCATCATTCCCGGCAGGGTTTGTTGCGGCTTGTCAATCACCGCAGAAAACTGCTGAACTATTTAAGAAAAACGGATATCGAACGTTATCGGGCATTGATCAGCAAGCTGGGTTTGCGCAAGTAGCAGCCAGACTTTACAGGAGACAAATAAATTGAATAAAGTTGTAAAGACCTTTCAGTATGGTCAGAATGAGGTGCGCCTTGAAACCGGCGCCGTTGCCAGACAGGCGGATGGCGCGGTGCTGGCGAGCATGGGAGATACGATGGTGTTAGTCACTGTGGTTGCGCGCAGGGATTATCGCGGACACGATTTCTTCCCGCTTACCGTGGACTACGAGGAAAGGACTTATGCCGCAGGCAAAATTCCCGGCGGTTTTTTCAAGCGCGAAGGGCGCCCATCGGAGAACTCGATCCTGACTTGCCGGTTGATCGATCGCCCGATCAGACCGCTGTTCCCGAAAGGCTTCATGAATGAAGTCCAGATCATCGTTACAGTTATGTCGATTGATCCGCAAATCAGCGCCGATATCGTTGCCATGATCGGCACATCGGCGGCGATCGAGATATCCGGGATACCATTCAATGGTCCGACGGGGGCGGCTCGTGTCGGTTATGTCGATGGTGAATATGTGCTCAATCCCAACCTTTCGGTATTGTCCGAACAGTCGTCTCTCGATCTCGTCGTTGCCGGCACGGAATCGGCGGTCCTCATGGTCGAGTCGCAGGCAGACATTCTGAGCGAAGAGCAGATGCTTGGCGCTGTCATGTTCGGTCATGAGCAAAGCCGGATCATGATCCGGGCGGTCAGGGAACTCGGTCAGCAGGCCGGCAAGGCGAAGTGGGAGTGGTTGGAGCCTGCCGTCCGCGATGAGGCGTTCAGCGAGCGGGTTTCGGGACTGGCCGCAGAGCGTATTGCCGAAGCCTACCGTATCACCGACAAGGCCAGGCGGCTGGGCACGATTGCAGAAATCAGGAACAGTGTTGTTGCCGACATCGTTGCGGAAGGCGGGAGAGATGATATTTCCGCTGAGGTGATTGCAGAAATCCAGGATCTGGAGAAGCGCCACGTTCGTGGCAGTATTCTTGCCGGCAACCCCAGAATTGATGGGCGCGACACGCGGACCGTTCGCCCTGTCAGCATAGAAACCGGTATTTTACCACGAGCCCATGGTTCAGCCTTGTTCACCCGTGGTGAAACCCAGGCAATCGTTGTGGCCACACTGGGCACAGAGCGTGATTCCCAGATTGTCGATGCGCTGGAAGGGGATTACCGCGATGGTTTCATGCTACACTACAATTTCCCCCCGTTTTGCGTTGGTGAAACCGGACGGGTGGGTTCGCCGAAGCGACGTGAGATCGGTCATGGTCGCCTGGCAAAACGCGGCATCATGGCCGTGTTGCCGACTCGCGAAGAATTTCCCTATACGATGCGGGTGGTTTCTGAAATAACGGAGTCCAACGGTTCAAGTTCGATGGCGAGTGTTTGCGGGACCAGTCTGGCGTTAATGGATGCCGGGGTTTGTATCAAACAACCGGTGGCCGGCGTCGCGATGGGCCTGATCAAAGAAGGAGAGCGCTTCGCAGTGCTGACCGATATTCTGGGCGACGAAGACCATCTCGGTGACATGGACTTCAAGGTGGCCGGGACTGCTGACGGCATTACCGCCTTGCAAATGGATATAAAGATTGATGGCATTACCGGGGAGATCATGCGAAAAGCGCTTGAACAGGCCAGGGAAGGACGCCTTCACATACTGGGCGAAATGAACAAGGCCATTGCCGCCCCGCGCCAGGAAATGTCCGAGTTCGCGCCGAGAATCGTTACGATCCATATCAATCCCGGGAAAATTCGCGACGTTATCGGCAAGGGCGGGGCAGTCATTCGCGCGCTGTCGGAAGAAACCGGTGTCAATATCGACATTGAAGATGACGGTACCGTAAAAATTTCCTCCACTGATAACACGGCGGCAAAGGAAGCGATCCGCAGAATTGAACAGATTACCGCTGATGTTGAGGTCAATGCCGTGTATGACGGCAAAGTCGTTCGCTTGATGGATTTCGGAGCATTTGTCAATATCCTGCCCGGTCGCGACGGCCTCGTTCACATCTCACAGATTTCGAATCAGCGGGTCAATCAGGTCAGTGACGCCCTCAAGGAGGGTGACCGGGTGAGGGTGAAAGTCCTTGAGGTGGATAAACAGGGTCGTGTACGGCTCAGCATGAAGGCGGTCGAAGAAAATTAAGCGGGATATACCCGTTTTGCTGATGACAGACCACGAGGATATAAAGCAGGACGCGACGACTGATTCTGCCGAAACGGCCGGCCAAAAACTGGCCGCTGCGCGGGAGGATTTCGGCATATCGGTACAGGAGGTAGCGGAAAACCTGAATCTGGGTGTCAGCATTATCCGGGCAATCGAGACGGACGATTACGACAAACTGCCCGGCTCCACTTTCGTCAAAGGCTATATCCGGGCCTATGCCAATCTTCTCAGGCTGAACCCCGATGAACTGATTATGATGCTTGACGGGAGTCCGGTGCGAATCATGGAAATTCCATCGGGGAAGGGGATTGCCAAATTCAGGAGGAGGTCTTGGACAGCCACCAAGAAACGCGGTTTCTGGTTCAAATTTCTGGTTTTTGTCCTTATGTTGTTGTTCATCGTTGTAGCGTTGTTCGGGTTGAGCTACTGGTTCCAGGCGGATTTGAAAAAGTTTATTCCCTCGTATCAGTTTCCGATACCGGAACAAAATGAAAGCGGTTCGGTCGAAAGCGGTTACTAATCAGGGAGTGATTTCGGCCGTAGCGTGAATTTGGCGACGGTCGGGAACCCGGTTTTCTTCCTTGCCGGCAACGTGCGCTTGTCTCGCTGGCAATCTGATCACGGTGCGTAGTCCGGGCATATTGTCTTCCAGTATGATCGTTCCACCGTGCAGGCCGACTACTGCCTGCACCATACTCAATCCCAGGCCATTGCCGCTGCTACCGCGGCTTTGATCGAGGCGGTAGAAGCGGCGAAAGACGTTCCCTCTTTCTGCTTCGGGAATCCCCGGCCCGTTGTCGGCGATGACGATGGACAGCCGGTTCTCCCGGCCCGACAGGGTAACTGAAATAACGCCGTGGTCGGGCGTGTATTTGATCGAATTTTCGATGACATTGGCAATCGCCTGAAACAGCAGGTCGCGGTCGCCAACAGAGAAGGCGCCGCTATCCAGACGGGTTTTCAGGATCTGCTGTTTCTCATCACTGAGTGGCTCGTAGAACTCGATAATGTCTGCCAGCAGTTTATGAAAATCGATTTCCGTGAAGCCTGCCCGAATTTGTCCGGACTCAATTCTGGCAATGCGCAGTAATGCGTTGAACGTCGTCAACAGGGAATCGGCCTCCTTTATTGATTGTTCCAGGTTGGCCTCCACGCCCGGTGAGAGGTCTTGACTCAGTCGGGCTTCTTCCAGATGCTGGCGCAGGCGGGTCAGGGGAGTTCGCAAGTCGTGGGCAATGTTGTCCGACACTCTCTTGATATCCTCCATGAGCATCTGGATTCGGTCGAGCATCCGGTTGAGGTTGGCGGCGAGCTGGTCGAAATCATCATTGCGGCCGGTGTCGGGTACCCGTCTCGTTAGATCTCCGGACATAATCACCTGCGCCGTCTGGTTGATGCGTTCGATTTTACGGACCGTTCTCCGGCTGAGCAGCAGTCCCCCGATCAATGCAAGCAGGACCATGATCGCCAACCCCCAGGTCAGCGCCTGCACAATGCGCTGTTTCGCCTCGACCAGTTGATGTATATCGCGTCCTACGAGCAAGCCATAGTTGCCGGGAAGGCGAAATACCTTGGCGCGGGCGAGATGCGTTTCATCGGCTTGCCGGTCGACCTCAAGCCTGAACTCAATCCAGTCGTTTTCGACCGAGGCATTCTTCGGCCATCTGTCGAGATTCCCTACCAGGGGTTGCAGAGTAAAGGTGGACAGCAAGTAAATCGAGTTTCCTGTAGCCTGTTGCCGATTGATTCGTTCGGTGATAAGCACCGTCAAACCCTGCAAGCCTTCCTGATCATAGCGTTCCGCCAGACCCTGGATTTCAGCCTCGATCGTGTTGTCCATTTGTTCAGTCATGTAGGACACGGTGAACAAGTAGAAAAAGTAGAACAGAAAAAGAGTTGAGACGCTGAAAATGAAGGCGTAAAGCAACGCCAGCCGAAGCGTATAGCTGTGAAAGAGGTTATGTCTTTTCTGCACGCAGGATATAGCCCGTCCCGCGGACGGTATTGAGCAGGGGAGTATCGAAATTCTTGTCTATCTTGCTGCGTAAACGGCTGATATGCACATCAATGACATTGGTTTGCGGGTCAAACTTGTAGTCCCAGACATTTTCCAGCAACATAGTCCGTGTGACCACCTGATTGCTGTGTCTCATCAGGTATTCAAGCAGGCGAAATTCGCGCGGTTGGAGATCGAGCGCGCTGTCCCCACGCTTTACCTCCCTACTCAGCAGGTCCATGACCAGGTCGCCCGCTATCAGCACAGTTTCCTGGGTTTCGACCGCCGCTCTTCGGAACAATGCGTCGAGACGCGCCAGAAGCTCTGAAAAAGCGAATGGTTTGCTCAGGTAATCGTCACTGCCTGCCTGTAATCCCTCAACCCGGTCGTTGACGTCGCCCAGCGCGCTCAATATCAATGCCGGGGTATGGTTGTTTTGCTGCCGAAGGTTTGAGACGATAGTGAGGCCGTCCATTACCGGCAGCATCCGGTCCACGATCAAGGCCTGATAGTCTCCATCCCTGGCCATTGTGAAACCATGGTCGCCGCGGGAAGCGATATCAATTTCATGGCCTGCTTCCAGCAGTCCTTTTTGTACATAGGACGCGGTTGCCTGATCGTCTTCAATGATGAGTATACGCATGGCAGGTTTTCGGGTTGAACCGGACGGACAGCCCGCTCTGTCTGTGCGGAGCCTAGTGTTCGAGAATCTGGCTGAGAAACAACCTGGTGCGCTCGTGTTGTGCGTTGTCGAAGAAATCGTCGGGATTGTTTTCCTCGATAATCTCCCCGCCATCCATGAAAATAACGCGGTCGGCAACGGTTTTGGCGAACCCCATTTCGTGGGTAACACATAACATGGTAATGCCCTCGCTGGCCAGTTCGATCATGACATCCAGTACTTCCTTGATCATTTCAGGGTCAAGCGCCGAGGTCGGCTCATCGAAAAGCATGATACGGGGTTTCATGCACAGGCTGCGGGCGATGGCGACACGTTGTTGCTGACCGCCTGAAAGCTGTCCCGGATACTTGTTCGCCTGTTCGGGAATTTTCACTCTCTCCAGAAACTGCATGGCGATTTCTTCCGCCTGAGCGAGGGGGGTTTTACGTACCCAGATCGGGGCCAGTGTGCAGTTTTCGAGTACGGTCAGGTGCGGGAACAGGTTGAAATGCTGGAATACCATGCCCACTTCCCGCCTTACTATCTCAATTTTTTTAAGATCGTTGGTCAACTCCACACCATCGACAATAATGTCGCCTTGCTGGTGCTCCTCCAGGCGGTTGATACAGCGAATGACCGTGGACTTGCCCGAACCTGACGGTCCGCAGATGACTATTTTCTCTCCGCGAGCCACATTCAGGTTGATGTCCTTCAGTACATGAAACTCGCCGTACCATTTGTGCATGGCGTTGATCATGATGGCGTATTCGGGTTGGTCGCTGTCGCCTATAGTGGATAGTTGATCATTCATTGTCGGCTCCCCGCCAGTATTCGGTCGCTTTTTCGGGTCATCGCTTGTGGCCCGTTTGCAGTTTGTTTTCGAGATACAGAGAATACCTTGCCATCGCGAAACAGGAAATAAAGAAGAACACGGCGACCAGCAAATAGACCTCATAGGCAAGACCGGTCCACTTGGTATCGGCAAGGGAGGCACGTCCAACTCCCAACGGGTCCAGCAGCCCTATGATCAGGACCAGGGTGGTATCCTTGTATAATCCGATAAAAGTATTGACAATTCCCGGAATGGAAATTTTAAGGGCCTGGGGCAGGATCACCAGCCGCATGGAAGCCCAGTACTTCAGACCCATGGCATCGGCGGCTTCAAACTGGCCGGAAGGCAGCGCCTGCAACCCCCCACGGATAACTTCCGCCATATAAGCCGACGCAAACAGGGTCACCATGATCAGTACGCGCAATAACAGATCGAATGAGGTGCCGGGTGGCAGGAAGTAACTCAACATCGTCGAGGCTACGAACAACAGGGTGATTAGCGGAACGCCGCGGATAAATTCGATAAACCCGACACAAAACAACCTCACTACAGGCAGGTTCGACTGGCGGCCGAGCGCCAGCAGGATGCCAATCGGCAATGAGGCCGCAATGCCGGTGACTCCGATCACCAGGGTTAACATGAAGCCGCCGAATTCATGCGTTGGCACTGGCGTCAGTCCGCCGCCGCCAATCAAAAGCCAGCCCGCGATAAACGGAAATGCAGCCGCAAAGTATAAACCGTATTTACGGTAAGGAAAGTTGTCAAACAGAACGGCGGCGGTGGCGACCAGTAACAGGACAAAGGACAGGTTGACCCGCCAGCGTTCCCCGGCGGGATAGAAGCCGTAGGCGAACAGTCTCATTCTTTCTGTGATAAAGGCCCAGCAGGCGCCGTTTCCCTTGGCCTTGCACTCATCCCGGTCTGCGCCGGTATACGCTGCGTCGAGGAATAACCAGTCGATTGCCGGAGGGAGTATCTTGTACAGGAGCCATACCACGACAATGGTCATGATGACATTTGTCGGGGAAGAAAACAGGTTTTCCTTTATCCAGGCAATCGGCCCGATCGTGTTTGACGGGGGCGGCAGATCCGGATGTTCACCCGGCTTGTATGTTTTCCCGTTCATGCCTGGTTATCTGCAATATACCTATCGTTCGACCAGCTTGATGCGGTTGTTATACCAGTTCATCGCTGCGGAAATCGTCAGTGACAGAAACAGGTAGAGCAGCAGGACAATGGTCATGCACTCCATTTCCCGACCGGTCTGGTTCAGGGAAATCCCTCCTATCGTGGCGACAATATCCATGTAACCGACCGCAATCGCCAGAGAGGAGTTTTTCGTCAGATTGAGATATTGACTGGTCAGGGGTGGGACGATCACCCTGAGCGCTTGTGGTATGACAACGAGGCTCAGGGTGCGGCCGCGACTGATTCCGAGCGCGTAGGCCGCTTCGGTCTGTCCCCAGCTGACCGCGGTAATTCCGGCGCGTACGATCTCACCGATGAAGGAAGCGGTATAGAGCGACAGCGCCAGCCAAAGGGCAATGAATTCCGGGCGCAGAACCATCCCGCCGCGGAAGTTGAAACCTTTCAGTTCCGGGATATCCCAGGTGACCGGGCTACCCAATACGAAATACATGAGCAACGGCACACCGACTATTGCCCCGAGGTTTATCCAGAATACCGGATAACGGGTTCCGGTCCGATCCTGTACCTTTTTTGCATGGCGTGTAAACCACAGGCTGAACAGAAGGCCCGCGGCAACCAGTCCGCCAACAACCCAGAACAACGGCTCGAACACCGGTTTGGGCGTAAAGAAACCGCGGTTGGTCAGAAATGCGGCATCTTCCAGGTTGATGGCCTGTCTCGGAACCGGCAGGGTATGCACGATAATGCCATGAATCATGAGGATGTGGAGCAGCAGGGGGACGTTCCTTACATATTCAATGTAGATATATGCCAATTTGTTCGTCAGCCAGTTCCCGGAGAGCCGCAGTACGCCGAGGATAAACCCCAGGATGGTGGCAAGCACGAGGCCGCAAGCGGCCACGAGCAGGGTATTGATGATACCCACCACCATGGCGCGCAGATGGGTTGACCTGGAATCGTATTCGATGAAGCGCTGGCTGATATCGTAGTTCGAGGGCTGGGTCAAAAAGTCGAAGCTGTATCCCTTGCCAAGAGCCTCAAGGTTGATTACCGCGTTTCGTACCAGATAAGCAAAAAAGCCGAAGACGATAACAACTGTAATGATCTGCACAATGACCGAGCGCGCTTCCTTGTTGTTCCACAGACGGGAAACGATATTTTGCCGCGGCAGTGCAGTTTCAGTCATTTCAAAACGCTTCTACGCTTCTACATCAATAACGCTCACTTCCATAAAAAAGGGGCGCCGGAAAGCGCCCCTTTTCCCTGCAGGATCAAGCGCCGGGGAAGCTGTTAACGAATCGGCGCCGCATACAGGATGCCGCCGTCTCTCCAGGAAGCGTTGAGACCGCGCGCCAGCCCCAGGGGGGTGTCCGGGCCAATCGTTTTTTCAAACAGTTCAGCGTAGTTACCGCCGGCCTGAATAGCCCGCAATGCCCATTGCGCGTCCAGCCCCAGCATTTTGCCCATATCGCCTTCGGTGCCCAGCAGGCGGTTGATGCTCGGATTGTCACCCGCCTGCATGGCCATTTCGCCCGCATTGGCCTGGGTTATACCCAGTTCTTCGGCAATGATGATGGCGTTAACCACCCATTTTCCGATATCGGCCCATTCATCGTCGCCATGGCGAACCGCTCCGGCCAGAGGCTCCTTGGAAATGATTTCGGGAAGAATGATATGTGCCGAGGGGTCATCCAGCGCTGCGCGGGTGGAAGCCAGACCGGAGGCATCCGTCGTATAGGCATCGCAACGGTCGGCAGAATAGTTGGAAATGCCTTCTTCGTTGGTTTCGATAGCGACCGGTTCGTAGTTGATATTATTGACCCGCATGTAATCGGCGAGGTTCAACTCGGTGGTTGTGCCGGTCTGGATACATACCGACGCGCCTTCCAGTTCTGTTGCCGAGGTAATTCCCTTGTCCTTTCCGATCAGGAAACCCTGTCCGTCATAGTAATTGACTGGCAGGAAGGTCAGTTTGAGGTCTACATCACGGCTCAGGGTTTCTGTCGTGTTACGAAAGAGAATATCGCCATCCCCCGAGTTCAGCAGGGTGAAACGGGTTTTTCCGGTAGAAGGGATGAATTTGACTTTCTCGCCGTCGCCCAGCACGGCAGCGGCTACAGCACGGCAAAATCCGACATCAAAACCTTCCCAACGGCCATTTTCGTCGGGCGCGGCAAAACCCGCCAGACCCGTTGTAACGATACAGTTCAACTCTCCCCTGGCCTGCACATCCTGCAATGTACCAGCCTGGGCGGTCATCGTAATCAATGATGAGGCAGCAACAAGCGCCGCGGATTTGATAAGTTTCATAGTGTTCTCCAATTCATAATCAGTGACTCGGATCAGCTTGTCTCCCAAGGATAAAGCTGTGCCTTGCATCAATCATTATAGCCAATTCGTATTGCAAATCAATCAGTCAAATCACGAAAATTTTGCCTGTGCATCGGCGTGGTACGATGATCTCACCATGGGAGCGGAAGCCACATTGGCAAAGCCGATCGATTCGGCGGTTTCCCGCAGCGCTTCGAATTCTGCCGGATGCCAGTAGCGCCGCACCGGAAGATGATGGAGACTCGGTTGCAGATACTGTCCGAGCGTCAGCATATCGACCTCGTGATTGACGAGATCCTCCATGACTTTGATGACCTCTGCCCGAGATTCGCCCAGCCCCAGCATGAGGCCCGATTTGGTCGGCAACTGCGGCTGATCGCGCTTGACCCGCTTCAGAAGATCGAGAGAATACCGATAGTCCGAGCCGGGACGGACTTCCCGGTACAGTCGGGGCACGGTCTCCAGGTTATGGTTGAAAACATCGCTCGGCGCCTGCGCCAGGATATCGACGGCTTTCTCCATTCTGCCCCGGAAGTCGGGGGTCAGAATTTCGATGCGGGTTTGCGGGCTGTGTGTACGCACCGCCCGGATACAATCCACGAAATGGCCGGCGCCGCCGTCGCGCAAGTCATCGCGGTCGACGGAGGTGATCACGACATATCGCAGCTTCATGCCGGCAACAGTTTGCGCAAGATTTTCCGGCTCCGCCGGATCCAGCGGGTTAGGGCGTCCATGGGCGACATCACAAAATGGACATCTGCGCGTACAGATATCCCCCATGATCATGAACGTGGCTGTGCCGTTGCCAAAACATTCACCCAGATTGGGACAGGCGGCTTCCTCGCACACGGTATGCAATCCTCTTGATCGCAATATTTTCTTCAAGGCAGCCACTTCCGGGGCGCCGGTGAAACTGGCCCGAATCCATGCCGGCTTGCGCAGCAGTTTCTCTTTTGGCAGCGGTTCGAACCTGACCGGAATGCGCGCCATTTTATCCGCGCCGCGCAGCTTTTCGCCGCGTATAATTTTTTTCGGGACGTTGACTGCCGCGGCGGGTGAGTTTCTGTCCATAGTCTTGCGGCTTATTCGTAATTGCTTACAGGAGGGCAGGAGCAAACCAGATTTCTGTCGCCATACACGTTATCTACCCGTCCTGTGGGCGGCCAGAATTTGTTGTTCCGTGTTTCTGTCACGGGAAAGAACGCGCGTTGCCGCGAGTAGGGACGGTCCCAGTCATCACTGACCAGCAGATGGTATGCATGGGGAGCATTGCTCAGCAGGTTGTTTCCCTGCAGTTCCGGGTTATTTTCTATCTCTCTGATTTCCTCCCGAATACCGATCAACGCATCGCAGAAGCGATCGATTTCCTCCAGAGACTCACTCTCCGTAGGTTCGATCATAAATGAATCGGGTACCGGCCAGGACATGGTGGGCGCATGGAATCCGTAATCGATCAGACGCTTGGCGACGTCTTCGACTGTAATACCGCTACGCGCCCTGAGCGGCGCCAGATCGATCACACATTCGTGAGCAACCCGCCCGTTCACCCCCTTGTAGACAACCGGGAAGTACGGATCAAGGCGGTGGGCAATATAGTTGGCGTTGAGGATGGCCACCTGGGTAGAGCGTTTGAGCCCCTGTTTGCCGAGCAATCTCATATAGGCCCACGAGATAGGCAATATCAGCGGCGAACCCCAGGGAGCTGCCGAAACGGTTCCTATCGAACTCGAGCCGCCGCGATTGCAACTGACTACCGGATGATCGGGCAAAAAGGGCAGCAGATGTTTTTTGACTCCGATCGGTCCCATGCCGGGTCCGCCGCCGCCATGTGGTATGGCAAATGTCTTGTGCAGATTCAGGTGCATGACGTCGGCGCCGATTTCGGCGGGGCGGCAGATACCGACCATCGCATTCATGTTGGCGCCGTCCATATATACCTGTCCTCCATTGTGGTGGACAATGCGGCAAATTTCCCGAATGGACTCCTCAAATACGCCATGGGTCGAAGGGTAGGTCACCATGGTCGCAGCCAGAGTCTCCCTGTGTTCTTCCGCCTTGTTCCGAAAATCGTCCAGGTCGATGTTGCCCTGGTTGTCGCATTTGACCACGACCACCTTCATTCCCGCCATGACTGCGCTGGCTGGATTGGTGCCATGCGCCGAAGACGGAATCAGGCATGCCGTTCTTTCCATGTTACCGTGCGAGCGATGCCAGGCGCGAATACACAACAGTCCCGTGTACTCACCCTGGGAGCCGGCGTTGGGCTGAAAGGAAAACCCGTCGAATCCGGTCAGTTGACACAACATGGAATCCAGGCGGTTGATAATTCGGTGGTAGCCTTTGGTATGTTTGGCCGGCGCGAAAGGGTGGATATGCGCGAAAAGCGGGTTCGATATGGGTTCCATTTCACTGGCGGCATTGAGCTTCATCGTGCACGACCCCAAAGGGATCATGGCGCGCGCCAGGGTAATGTCCTTGCTTGCCGTCTTTCTCAGGTAGCGCATGAATTCCGTTTCCGAGCGGTAGCGGTGAAATATCGGGTGAGTCAGAAAATCGCTGCTTCGTTGCAGCGCCGACGGGATAGACGGGGCCAGATCGACATTGAACAGGTCGCCCTTGATTCGCCCCGGGGTGATGCCCTCGAATACTTCAAGCAAGCCGGACACCTTTTCCCGGGACAGGGTTTCATCCAGACTGATGCCGATATGGTCATCGTCAATCAGGCGGAGGTTGTAGCGCGCCTGTTCCGCCTTGTCCAGGAGCATTTTGGCCTGATTCCGTGTCCGTACCATAATGGTATCGAAGAAATGCTCGTGGATTATTTCAAAGCCTAGCCCGGTCAGTCCCTGCGCCAGCGCCCGCGCCATTCTGTTGATGTTTTTGGCTATGCGGGTAAGACCCTCGGGGCCATGATACATGGCATAAAGAGTGGCCATAACAGCCAACAGAACCTGCGACGTGCAGATATTGCTGGTCGCCTTGTCCCGCCGGATGTGCTGTTCCCGGGTTTGCAATGCCATGCGATAGGCCAGATTGCCGTTTGAGTCTGTGCTGACGCCAATCAGGCGGCCCGGCAACAGGCGCTTGTATTTTTCACGGGTGGCCATATATGCGGCATGCGGGCCGCCGAACCCCATGGGAACGCCGAATCGCTGGGTACTGCCGACAACAATATCCGCGCCCATTTCACCGGGAGGAGTCAACAAGGTCAGAGCCAGAGGATCAGCCGCCATGATCACGGTCGTGTTGCGGGATTTCAGCTGAGCGATGAGGCGGTTATAGTCCCGGATTTTTCCCGATGCGGCGGGATACTGGAACAGCCCCGCGAAAAAATCACCTTGTTCGCCATCCACGCGGTAATCTCCGACTACCACCTCTATCGCCAACGGCTCGGCTCGGGTGCGTATCACGGCAATGGTCTGGGGCAAACAATCCTGATCTGCGAAAAAGCGTTTCGATTTGTTTTTTGATGCCCGCAGTCCGACCATCATGGCTTCTGCGGCAGCGGTGCCCTCATCAAGCAGGGAAGCGTTGGCCAGTTCCATTGCGGTGAGATCCATGATCATTTGCTGAAAAGTGATCAGTATTTCAAGGCGGGCCTGACTGACTTCCGGTTGGTAGGGTGTGTATGCCGTATACCAGTCCGGGTTTTCCATGACGTTACGGCGAATCACCGGCGGCGTGACCGTTCCGTAATAGCCCAGCCCGATCATCGAAACAGCCAGGGTATTGCCGGACGCGATTTGCCGGCTCAGCTTGTTGAGGCGATTTTCACTCAAAGAGCGCGGCAGGTCGAAATCAGCCCGACTACGGATGGAGGCGGGAATAGTCTGCTCGATCAGTTCATCCAGAGAGTCCAGTCGAAGCGCCTCCAGCATCCGCGCAATCTGTTCAGGACGGGGGCCGATATGGCGAGTAGCGAAATCATCTGCTTTGGACATGGATTTTCCGGATTTCTGTCGAGTGTTGGATATAGCGGGGTTTCAGGCCGGTTCCGACGGGGGTCACTCCAGCGATTCAACCAGAGACTGATAAGCAGTCGGGTCCATCAATCCATCCATCTCCGACAGGTCACTCGGCTTCATCTTGTATATCCAGCCTTCTCCGTCGGGGTCGTCGTTGATTTTTTGCGGAGCGTCCGCCAGTGTTTCATTGACTGCGATAACGACCCCGCTGAGCGGGGATTTGAGTTCTTCCGCGGCCTTGACCGACTCTATGACGGCAGCTTCTTCCCCCTGTTCCAGTTCACATTCCTCGTCGGGGAGATCCACATACACGATATCCCCTAATTGCCGCTGGGCAAAATCAGTAATTCCGACTACAACCAGATCATTCTCCTGGCGCGCCCACTCGTGGTCATCGGTAAATTTAATCGTCATTTCAGGCCTCTCTTTATGCTTATGCAGTCGCTGTGTTTGCTCAGGAAAAATCAAATAATCCGGGACTATCGCTTGCGGTAGTAGTTGCGTTTAACAAAAGGCAAGCGGGTTACCCGTACCGGCAAGCGTCTGTTGCGAACCACTGCATGCAGCGCCACTCGTTCAGGGCCGTGTCCAGTGTCCGCATGCGCCGCTTCAGCATACTGGAGGTCCACATAACCCAGACAAACCGGTTTGTCCAGACTGGGGCTGAATCCTCCGCTGGTTACTGTTCCGACTGTGCGCCCGTTGCCATTTTCCAGCGCCGCGCCCTCCCTGACCGGCGCCTTGCCAAGCGGTTGCAGTCCCACCAGTCGTCTGCAAACCTGCCCGGAAATCTGTGCAAGAACAATATCGCTTCCCGGAAATCCGCCGGCGCGCTCCCCTTGCGATCTTCTGGCTTTTGCAACCGTCCACGACAGTCCCGCTTCTACCGGTGTGGTGTCCTGGGTAATTTCATGACCGTACAGCGGCAGCCCGGCTTCCATGCGTAATGAATCCCGCGCGCCCAGTCCGGCCCATGCCACATGCGGGCGTGACAAAAGCAATTCGGCAACCGCGACGGCGTGATCGTTGCGCATGCTGATTTCAAATCCGTCTTCGCCGGTATAGCCGCAGCGGGAAAGCAGACACGGGACGCCGTCCAGAGTAATTTCGTTGACCGACATGAATTCCATGTCCGACAAGTCATGCCCCAATTGGTTCATTACATCGAAAGACTTTGGCCCCTGTAATGCCAGCATACTCCGGTCATGCACCAGTTCCATGTCAAGCTCTTTACCAAGTTTCCCTTTCAAATAATTGAAATCAATGATTTTTCGAGATGCGTTGACAACGAGGACGAATTTTTCGTGTGTAGTGCGGGTAATGATTAGATCGTCGATAATCCCGCCGCGTTCGTTCAGCAACAGTCCGTATCTCTGCTTGCCGACAGCAAGGGAGACGATGTCCGATGGAATCAATGATTCGAGGCAGATTGCAGCATCAACGCCGCAAACGCAAATCTGCCCCATATGCGAGATATCGAAAAGACTGGCTTGCCGGCGGGTATGAAGGTGCTCGCGGATGATCCCCGGCGGATATCTGACCGGCATGTCATAACCGGCAAACGGGACCATTTTCGCGCCCGCTGCAAGATGCAAGCCGTACAACCGGGTTCTCTTCAACTGACCGGATTCACTCACTCACAGCCCCCATTCAGATTAATCAACAAAACGGACGAAATCCTCAGATAAGGAACATAACACAAAATGCAGAAAGAATGCAGCCGCTGGCGATCTGTGTCAAAACAGAGGCAGCAATTCCCGCCAGGGACATCCCCCTGTGGATTCGGCGGGATTTCCGGATGCAAACGCATGCGTCAGGGGTATGCGGACAAGGCTGTCGCATCAGGAAGTGTCGAAGGGCGCCTGATTGCACAGGCGAGCAGGCGATATGATCGTTAGAATGGATAGTAGCGTGGAGCGCTCCGCGAGAGCCACTATGAAACGAAAATGCTATAATCGCAAGCCTTCCCTGACAAAAGACGAGAATGGACAGACTGGAACTTCCGATCGGTGACTCCTCCTTCCGTAATATGCGGGAGCACAACTGCTACTATGTCGACAAGACTCTCCATCTGTGGAGTTTGACCAAAGGCGGAAGTCGATACTACTTCCTGTCGCGCCCGCGGCGTTTTGGCAAGAGCCTGCTGATAGATACCCTGCATGAACTGTTTGCGGGCAGCGAACAACTGTTCCGGGGGCTTTCCATTCATGAGCGTTGGGGCTGGGGCATCAGGCATCCGGTCGTTCGCTTGAGTTTTGACGGTAATTACAGTGAGTCCGGGGAACTTGAGAAGGACACGATCGAACAACTGGAGAGTACGGAGCGTCAGTACGGGCTGGATGCGGCGGTGAGGTCCGATAGCGGTCCGAGACGTCTTCGTAATGTGATAGAGCGTCTTTATTACAAGACCGGCGAGCAGGTGGCGGTTCTGATAGACGAATACGACAAGCCGATACTGGACGTACTGGAGAAGCCGCAACTGGCGCGCGAGAACCGTGATTATCTGCGCGGATTCTACGGCATGATCAAGGGTTGCGCCCGCTACATTCGTTTCGTATTCATCACCGGCATCAGCATGTACTCGAAGATCAGCCTGTTCTCGGTACTGAACAATCTCTACGACCTCAGCCTGAACCCTGAATACGCCACAATCTGCGGTTATACCGAGGATGACCTTGAAACGGTGTTTGCCGCGGAACTGGCGGGGGTGTCCGAATCCGACCGGCAGGAAATCCGGCGCTGGTACAACGGCTACCACTGGCTGGGCAACGAGAAGGTTTACAACCCGTTCGACATCCTGCTGTATTTCAGGAACCGCAAGTTCAAACCCTGGTGGTATGAGACCGGCACGCCTTCCTTTTTGTACGAGCGCATGGCAAGCGGGGCGGTCAATACGCTGGATTTGGAGAACCTGCATATGTACGACAGCGACCTGTCCACATTTGAGGTTGAGCGGGTCAATCTGAACGCCCTGTTATTCCAGTGCGGTTATCTGACCCTTGTGGATGAGGAAGATCGTCCCGAGGGTATTTTCTACACACTGGACTATCCCAATCATGAAGTGAGATTGAGTCTGAACCGGCAATTGCTGGAGGCGGTTACCGGGGATGTAGTGCGGGTATCGGAGTACGGCAGGGCGTTGATTGCCTTGCTGGACGGCAACGACTTTGCGGGATTTGAACGGGAATTGCAGGCGTTCTTCGCCGGTATTCCGTACCAGTGGGTCGCTCGTGAAGCGGGAGAATATGGCGAGGGGTATTATGCTTCCCTGTTGTATTCGTGTTTTGTGATACTGGGTATGGACATTCGGGTTGAGGATTCCACGAGTCGGGGTCGTTCTGACATGGTTCTGGCGCGTGGTGGTCAGGTATTTGTGCTGGAATTGAAGGTAGCGCGGGAAGCGCAAGTACAGGCGAGGCTGGAGGAGGCGCTTGTTCAGATGAGGCACAGGGACTATGCCGGCAAGTACCGCACGGGCAACAGCAAGGTTCATCTGCTTGCCCTGGTATTCGACCGCGACAAGCGCAATCTGGCGATGATGCGGGCGGCAGCGCAGCCATAGGGATAACTCCTGTGGCTGTCCATAAAATCCGCACGGCCGAAAATGCGCCGAACTCGGGCTTTGACCAAACGAGCCTGATCACGGTACCCGGGGTCAGATTTGAACCGGCCTATATCCGGGCTGTTCCTCCCGGCAAGAATGTTACTGGCGTGACAACCGCCATCCTTAAGATTTTTTACCAGCCTCTCAAACCCCCGGATTTACTGATCCGGCAGGCTTGACGGGAATTGCTGCCGATCTGCCGCTGCCGGCTCGGCTGGTAGCGCCTTCTTCATTTCACTCGAACTCCGCATTTCTGAATCGCAATACGTTGCAGTTTTCCTTTACGGTACGCTCAAGCCCTTCATCGAAGCCTGCGTTGCTGTTGGCTTCGATTTCCACCGAGATCGTCACATCGACGCCGAGTCTGGTAGTAAACTGCTGTACGACTTCATCCATGACGGTGGCGAAATCCATCTTGGCTTTAACCGGATCGAGAGAAATAGCGCCATAGAACTGTTTTTTGGTTGCGCCGAGTGAAGTGGCTCCAGCCCCTTCCGCTACCTCGGGCGTTGAGGCCAATGCTCCTGTGTCTCCTGTTTCAGCATCTGATGCTGTAATATCTGCGGGCTCACTGCTCGCGCCACTGGAACCGGTACCCGGCCGGGGCGCTTGCCGGATACGTTCGCGGTAGGTTACGGCAGCTTCACGATCAATCAACAGCGATGATTCATCCAAAGCGGAGACCGAACCGTTGCCGAAGGCAAACCCGAAATAACGGTCACCCTCCTTGCCGGCAGCAAAGGCGAAGTAGCCTTCGTTCTCAAGGCCCCGATTGATTGCATTGCGGAAAACATGGTCGTTGAGCAGACGCGGCAGGTAGAGGTAGTGACAGCTATCCTGCCAGACTTTCACAGCGCTGATGTCCTGCGCTCCATCCTTCAGATACCACTGCTTTAGCATATTGCATAAGTGGATGGGTGACCACTCATGGATCAGCCATTTCCACGTTTCACGCACCAGTTGGGAGAGGGACTGGTCGGCGCCATCGCGGTTCATTTTGGCCTGTTTAAGGTGCGAGAGGTCCTGGTTCAAGGCGCCGCTTTCGATATCGGCAACAATGGATTGCCATGCCAGGAAAATCCGTCCCTGTTCTTTAAGGCGGCTGACGACATCGTAGTCCGGCGCCAGGAAGATCAGGCGATTCTGCCTTTGTCGCGGTTGATCACCACGATTTCTCAGAATATCCTGTGCGGCAGTGAATGCCTGGTTAGTTTCACTGCGGCTGTAAGCTTTATTTGTCGGTAATACAACCAGTCGGGGACCCTTGCCATAGTCATCAGGTACATCGACAGACGGTGTAAATACATGCACGCCGCCCAGCTGATGACCGCGTCCGAATGCCCGGGTAACACGAGTCTTCAAGAGTGGTAACAACTCATTGTGTTCGTTAATATTCTGTTTCCGGCTTTCCATTTCCCGGCGAAGATTGGGTCGGGTATCCAGCCAATACCGGTCCTTGGCGGAATAAAGATAGTGCAGGCGGTCACGCAAGCTCCTGAGCACATCCTCGAATACGCCGATGGCTTGCCCGGGCTGTACCGCGCCCAACAGAATGCGTTCCATTCCGATGCCGCGGATCGTCTGTTCCTGCATGGATGGGGCGCTGCCCAGGAAGAGGGTGCGGGTCGTGCGCCGCGCAGCCTGTACACTGCCAAACCGGGGAGTGTGACCGTCGATTCTGTACGGTTCGGACTGCGGACCGTCCACCTCCCGTTCGATTACCGGTTCCCAACCCTGGGGCAGATAGTGGATGCTTTTGTTGAGGACACTGCCGTCTTCCAGTGGCAGAGAGCCGGGCATGATCAACGCATCCTTATTATCCGAATTCCAGAGACGGTGAATGACGATGGCCATATACTGAAGAACACCGCGGGTTCGCTGGAATTTCTCAAGCGTGGACCAGTCCTCATAAAGGCGGTCGAATACTTCCTGTCGCTCTACGTCGACATACCAGAACAATGGATGAGGCAAGCGCATTCATTTTTTTCTTAAGAGTGCTTGTTGCCTCCGTGCGAATCGGCCATGTTCCGGTAATGGTAAAACCTGCTTTGATCACCGCTTCAAGAAAAGACTCCCATCCTGTTGAGGCGGTTCCTTCATTACTTGTTTCTGATTGTCTGAAGGCATAATAAATTGTTACCGGGAAAGCGGCATACGCATGGGTAGAAACATTGTGCATGACCACTGTCATTCCGCCCGTAAAGAATTGATTCGCATTTTCTTTGCCTGCATGGCGTTTATGGTCGGCTACCAACTCCTCGCTCTTTGGTACCAACATGGTTGAGAACAAGTCGGGCAGACAAGAACGAAGTGAATACCTTAGCCAGACGTAGAAGAAATCGGACAAATCTGCATACGGAACGTTGTCGTAGTACGGCGGGTCCGTAGAAACAATCTGGTTTTCATAATCTGCAAATGGGGCATCGCACTGATACGCAAATCCTCTCTGTGGAAACGCCGGTAATGTTTCAACAGATTTCGCAAGATATTCCAACTGACCGAGGAAATTGCCGGATGAAGAACTGAACGGATTCCCCTCGGCGGTATCCCATACCATCGGTAATGCTTGTCGGGCAAATACTTGTTGTATCTTTTCACCAGTTGTATCCCAAAAGTTATTGGTAGATTGACGATTGGCGAGCCGACTGACACCCAAGCCGAGGTAGACCATAAGAGCGTCTGCGTATGCCGTTGCCTGGTTTCCGTTGTTAGCCAGACTTGCTGCATCGTCTTTCCAACCGGCCGCCAAAGCGTCCCGCCTGACACGTTCATACAGTTCATGAAGGCAATCGGAGAACGTCGCCAATGCCATGGTTTGCCGTGGCATGAACAGATCCGCGACAACTGTTGGACCGTAGTTTGTGATGCCCATGTTTGTAGACAACGGAAATTCAGGTCGCCAGACAGGTTTCGCAGATAAAGCGAGCTTTTCATGTTCCCTGGTGGCTGCAACATAAGCGCGGCCCTTATTGCCCTCTGCTACAATGGCCATCAATTCCCACCCCATACGGCCGGATTTACCCTCGGTTTTTACATAACCTGCAGATATCGGGACATTTGTTATCAGGCAACGAAAATTTGCTCCTCGGGTCATCTTTGTGCCAGATTTCACTGCATCGGGGTTTTCGGGAATGCCACGCCTTATCTCAAAGTGATATTCAAGGCCATTCACTACAGGTTCGATCCAGACTTCCCTGCCTTTCTTTCTGCATAGCCAGAAGCTTGATATTAGAGGAACACGCGCACCTTGTGCAGCCGGGTTCGGGCTGGTTATTGTACGGCTCCATAGCCAGGCCAGTACCGTGGCTTCGCCTCCACCGAACGACTCGTCAAGTTGTACTTTCGGGTAGTAGTGACCGACTTTCTCGAAGGCAGCCTGCCGGAGCAGGGCCCCGTAACGGCGGATATCTTCTGCCAGGCCACGGGTTCCAGACCAGTCTTCTGAAAAATGCGGCTGCTTTCTTCCTTCTGGTATCGGGGCAACGGGCGGTTGTCCGGCAAAGCTGGGAGGAATTTCGATCATTGCCTTGTTGATTAGAACCGCTACGGGGTTGAGATCGGAGGCGTAACTTTCAAGCCCCAGGCGCTGCGCTTCCAGAGGAATGGAGCCGCCACCGGCGAACGGGTCGTGGAAGGCGGGCAGCTTGTCCGGGTTGAACAACCTGGCGGCTTCGGGGTGATTTCTATTCAGGTGACAGGTTTCGCGCCAGCTTGCCCGGATTGCTTCTCGGGCACGGCTCAAGACCTTCTCGTTGTTGGTGTTTTCCCATTTCACCAGGTCACGGATGATTTGGAACAATTTTTCTCGCCTGACCTCTGCATCCTTTTTGTTGACGCCAAACCCCGCGGCTGACTGTGATGGTATCTTGACCTTTGGCGCGCCCCTTCACTTCGATATGGCGATCGGGGCTTATTGAACCGTCCGTATTGGCTGGCGGGCGAGCGGTGACATCCCAGCCGCATTTTTCGGCGGAGATGTCCTTGACCTCGTACCCGAAGCCGCGCTCTACCTCCATGACCGCATTCATCGCGACCCTCTCGATGTGTGAGCGGGCTGCGGCATCGGCGCAGAAGGTGGTCTCACCCTTACGCTGGGCCAATAGGCCTTGCGGAATCACCAGCGCGCCGCCGATCACCACAGGGGTACTGGAGACAACATTCTTCATTACTTCCAATTCGCGTTTGCGCTGTTTCAGGCGCTCGCTCAGTTCGTCCACCCGCCGGCGCGCCATTTCCGGCTGCATGCGCGGCTGTTTCCCGGCAGAGACATCATCAGAGAGTTTGATATAACGATCAGACCAATAAGCGATCTCCTTGACCAGACGTTCGTTCACTGCAGCCAGTATTTTATTGACCTGTCGCTCGCGGCGGTCTTTCACTTCCTGATAATGTTCCGGCGCCAGATACCCGGAGGCGTGTTTGAGCGCCAGAGATTCAAGATCGGCGCGAATCCAGGAGGCATCAAGTATGTCCTGCACCCGTTGCAGGTCGTAGTCGTCGACAGGCTGGAGATCAAGGTGCGGCGCCCAACCGGCTTGGGAAACGTTGCCGTGCTGATCAATCTCCACGAATTGCAACCTCCTTGACGCCACTTTGGAGGAGTCGCCGTTCGCTTCACGAATACTGTGATCCATCATGAACAGGATACGTGGTTCCAACCCGTCATCGTTGGGGTCTACAAGTACCGCCCCCTGCCTGAGTTTACTGCGGTGCGACGAGAGAATCAGATCGGTGACGGATTGCATCAACGGATGGCCGGGATGAATCAGATCAGCCATCGGCTTGCCGTGGATCTGTATCAGGTTCTTTTCAAAACAAATGCGTTCATACTTCTTCAATACCGGTGTGCGGCTCTCACCGATGACGCGGTCGCGTTCACGGATGGCGGCCGGGACATGGCGAACCTCCAGGCGCCCCGACTCACGCGGGCGCATCTCACCGTTCAGGCGCCGGAAGGCTTCGGTGAAAAAAGCGCGAATGAACCAGGGTTGCAGCTTGCGGGCCTCGGCCTTTTCCATCTGTTCCCTGACGGCATAGAGATCTTCCGGACTCATGTGTTCTTCAACCAGGGCGTTGCGGCGCAGGATCTCCTTCAATTTTTCGCTATCCAGCGTGTCGTCAATCACCTGCCTGAGCCTGTCCCGTACTTCTGGTGATTCCCCATAGCGGATGGCCTCAATGAGCAGTTCTTTCAGGGAGCGGTTTTCAAAAGCCTCGCCGAGGATGTCGAATACCTTGCCGCCCAGGGCCTGCTTTTCGGCTTCCAGCTTGTCGAATAGTGTCTGGAATACATTGCCTTCGCGAGTCTCGTTGGCGATCAGATTCCACAGATGGCAGACCTCGGTCTGACCGATACGGTGGATGCGCCCGAAGCGTTGCTCCAGACGGTTCGGGTTCCAGGGCAGGTCGTAATTGACCATCAGACTAGCGTTTTGCAGGTTTGCTCCTTCGCCTGCGGCATCCGTTGCGACCAGTACCAGCACATCCGGATTATTGCGAAATTCCTCTTGGGCTTTACGCCGGTCATCCCGGTTCACGCCGCCGTGGATAGTAATTACCGCTTGCGGATTTCCCAGCATTCCACCAATGCGGCTGACGAGATAATTGAGGGTATCCTTATGCTCGGTGAAAATGATGAGCTTGCGGCGGTTGCCTCCGGTGGTATACATATGCTGGTTTTCTTGCAGGAGGCGCGACAGTTCCTCCCACTTTCTGTCGTTACCCGATTGCACAACATCCAGGGCTGAGCGCTCCAGGTCCTCCAGTGTCCGGATTTCGGCTTCCAACTCGGCAATGGTTTCCGCCGCTGTGGCCTGGTCAACGACCTGATCGGCGTAGAGTTCATACTCTTCGGCGCTCAGCGCGTCATCCAGTTCGTCGATCTTCTCCGGCAATTCGATCTGCTTTCTGATTTTGTATTCGCCGAGGGTTTCGGCCACATTGCCTTGCCGGGCGCCCTGGCCGCGGGCGAGTAGCTTCATTTCCTCCAGGCGAGATTGCAGACGCTTGCGTCTGCGCTTGAGCGATTGGTAGATGGCTTCCGGGCTGGACGCGAGACGGCGCTGCAGTTGGGTCAAAGCGAATCCGACTGTTCCCTTGCGTTTGCCATCAATGAGCTGCTCCGCCCGATTCATCTCATTCGTGACATAATCGGTTACCATCTTATAGAGTTCCGCTTCCGCGTCCGACAGTCTATAGTTAGCGCTATAGGCGCGTCTCTCGGGGAATAACGGGGCGCCGTCGAACTTCAGCAGTTCCTCTTTCACCATGCGGCGCATCATGTCGGAGACATCCACCTTGTGAGCGCCTTCGCGGAACTTGCCGTAGAAGCGGTCGCCATCCAGAAGCGAGAGCCAGATTTGAAAATCTTCTTCCTTGCCGTTGTGCGGTGTGGCAGTCATCAGCAGGAAGTGGCGGGTGACAGAGCCGAGTAATTCTCCCAACAGGAAGCGTCTGGTCTTGTTGACCTTGTTACCGAAGTATCTGGCAGAGAGCTTATGGGCTTCGTCAACTACAATCAAATCCCATTCGACGCTCCCGAGTTTCTGCTGATATTCCTCGTTACGCGCGAGCTGGTCAAGGCGGCAGATAAGTTGGTTCTGCTCATCAAAGTAGTTGCCGGAGGCACATTGCTCTTGCTTTTCACGGCTGAAAATCTCGAACTGGATACCGAATTTCTCCAGTAACTCGTCTTGCCACTGCTCGGCGAGAAAGCCGGGTGACACGATCAGGATGCGCCTGGCATCGGCTCGTATCAGCAGTTCGCGAATGAGCAGGCCGGCCATGATGGTCTTGCCTGCCCCGGGATCGTCAGCTAGTACAAAGCGCAGGGGTTGACGGGGCAACATGGCTTCGTAGACAGCCGAGATCTGGTGGGGCAATGGTTCCACATTGGAGGTATGGACCGCCATCATCGGGTCAAAGAGATGCGCCAGACTGATGCGCCAGGCTTCCAGTCCCAGCTTGAAGTCTTCGCCCGGAGCGTCGAAGGCCCAGTGACGGCCAGACTCTGCCAGACGCAACCGCTCTTCATCCGAGCGAAACAGCATCTGTTCTGAAAGTTGCCCGCGGCTGTCTTTATAGTAGACGGTCAGGGCGCTATCGCCGACAGGTTCCACTTGCACGATCCGAACGATCTCATCGGCTTGAATGCCGCGGATTTGGCTGTCTTTCCTGATGTCTTCAAGTTTGATCATGAGCCTTCCTTAAGCCAGATATTTCATAAAGTAAAAGTAATGTCTCCGTGATTCCATATAATTCAACAGTGTTTCTGACGAGTTCTTGCGGCGCCGTATTGTACTGTAATCACTGCGGGCCGGGAAATGGCAGCGGCATGATCCGTCCGTGGCGGGCGCCGTGGTCCGGAATCTGTACCCGGACGAGGGTGTCGGGCAGGCAGTAGTCTTTGTGGATCATCGCCAGGGCCACATTGTTTTTGAAGCGCGGCGACCAGATTGCGCTGGTTATCGCGCCGGCCTGGCGCGCGCCAACCATGACCGGCCAAGGCGCTTGACACGGTGGACAGGCGTCACCGTCAAATAATACTCCGCGAATGATTCGGGCCACTCCGTCAGAAGCAATTTTTCTCAATGCGCCCAATCCGATAAAGTCAATGGAGCCATCCAGCTTACAGAAACGGTCGAGCGCGCATTCCAGCGGGTTGTTTGCGCGTGTCATGTCGTTGCCGTAGGAAAGCAGGCCGCTTTCGATGCGTTCGATCAGGTTCGGGCTGCCCGCAGCGACATTCAGATCGGAACCTGCCTTCCACAAGGCATCCCATAGTTCAAGCCCCGGTTCCGGTTTTGCCGGATAAATCTCGAACCCTCCCTGTTTGCTATAACCCGATCGGGCTACGATATGCAGATGTTTGCGGAATTTGAGTTTTGCAAAGCGGAAATAACGGATATCACGCACCGTCCCGCCAAAAATACGCGCCATCAGGTCATCCGACTTCGGCCCCTGTATCGACAAGGGCCAGACATCCGGTTCGTCAATCGCGACATCCAGGCGCATACCGGTCGCCAGCCCCTTTGCCCATAACAGCAGGTCGGAGTCGGAAGTGGACAGCCAGAAATGATCTTCGGCCAGTTTCAGGATAACGGGGTCATTCAGCATACCGCCCTTGTCGTCGACGATCGGGGCGTACAGGCACTGTCCCGGCTGCGCCCGGCGCAAGTCGCGCGGGGTCATGAATTGCGTCAGCCAGGCTGCGTCCGCGCCGCGCAGTTCAACCTGCCGCTGGCAGCCTACATCCCACAGTTGTACGTGCTTTCTCAAGTGCCAGTAGTCTTCGGCAACAGAGCGGCGGAACCCTTTTGGCAGGATCGTGTGATTGACCACCGAATAACCCGAAACGCCGAGCGACTCAATGCGCGGTGTATACGGAGTCGCCCGTATACGACGCGACTTCAGCAGTTCGGGGGGAATTACTGCGACCACCAGACCGAATACGAATGCGGTGATAACATGACCGGTATGTGGCAGCGCATTCCAGGGGCGGGTATGACAAAACGGATAACCACTGATTCGACGATTGAGCGCTCATTCATGTTCTTCGATACGGCCCCGGAGAAATAATCGGCGCTGTGTAATACCAGTTCGTATTCGCCGCCAGCGTTGTCTGCCTCGACCGATTCACAAATCCGGCCTTCGGTGTCAGCGAATACGTCGAATACCAGTGTTTTGCCGCCCCCTGCGTCACAGTGAAAAAGGCGGGCGCGAATTCCTGCCGCCGAGCCGCCCGTGACGGAATCGAGAATGTGTGAAGAAACTGCCGCTATGCCGCCCATGTCGCTCATTCGATGGATGCCTTGTCACGTTTGCTGGTTGTTGCCAGCACAATCGGGCTGATATGTCCGACTGTCCTTACATCCACGCAAGCAGTTTTTCCGCTGGCAATTGCCCGCTTCAGCGCCGGTACAATCTGTTGGCGCTTTTCCACACGTTCCCCGTATCCTCCCAGTCCCGAAAACAATGTGTGGAAGGGGATATCGCGAAAATCAGTGGCAAAATGTTTGCCACCGGCAAACAGACGCTCCTGTTGCTGGGAAATACAATCCAGGCCGCCGTTGTTGTCGGTCACGACAACAATCGGCAGATTTTCCTGAAACGAGACTTCGATACTTGAGCCGCCGGACAGGAATGCGCCGTCTCCGCTGATGACCACTACATTGCGCTGTGGATTGTCCAGCTTTGCGGCGATGGCGAACGGGACACCGACACCGAGCATGCTGAAACTGCCGGGATGCAGAATATTGCCAAACTTCTGCCCGTTCCAGCCCGCGATGTTGATGGCGATTTCCGACCAGAAATGTGTGTTGCCGCCGTCAATCACCAGACAGTCTTCTTCCTGCATCACGGTTTGCACGTCAAGAGCCAGTTGCAGGGGATGGATTCTGTCATTGTCCAATAGCGGAATATCGGCGAGCATTCGTTCTACCCACTGCCCCCGTTTTTGTCGATTGCTTGCAAGCCAGCTTCGTCTGAAAGGCGCGAGCGTTTTCAGCGCCTCGAAGAATGCGCCAGGGTCGCTCAGCAGCACATGATCGGCTGCGCGGTTGAGCCCGATCTCTTCATGCGAGCCGTTGACGCAGATCAGCTGCGTCGATTCAGGGAACAGCGGCGGGTTCCCGAAATTCATCTGGTTATCAAGGCGCCCTCCGACCATGATTACGACATCCGCCTCGCGCAGGGCGAAGTCGGACGGCGCGTATTGATGAATGTCGGCCAGTCCCATCCAGGCGTTGCATTCCTCACCCAGAAGTTTTTGATGGTATGGCACATTGAAAACCGGGATGCCGAGCAGGCGGGCAGTATCTTCGAGTTGTGATTCGGCTCGGGACCACCACACTCCGTGTCCGCCAATCAGCGCCGGTTTGTTCGCGTTGCGTATCACATTCAGAACCGCGGACAAATCATCCGGGCATGGCCATGCGCGCGGTGGTTTTTTTGCCGTGCGGTCGAACGGGCGTTCGCCGCGCATTGCGTTTTCTTCGTACGAACTGAACATGATGTCCACCGGCACACTCAAATGTACCGCTCCGGGATAACCGCTTAGCGCAATTTTCCAGGCGCGGTCCACAAATTCCGGTATGCGCTCGCCATCGGTTATCAAGGCGCTGTACTTTGTCAGCGGCGCCGCGATCGCGACATCGTCAATTTCCTTGAAGCCGCCGCTTCCCTGCCGCTTCAGTGTACTGGAGCCGGTGACGAAAATGACCGGGGAACGCTCGCCCCAGGCTTCCATCATGGCCGGAACGGCATTGGCGAATCCTTCCGGTCCGACCAGGCAGACCGCCGGGCTACGGGTGATGCGTGTATATCCGTCAGCCAGATGCCCGGCAACCTGCTCATGTGGAGCATTCAGTACCGCGATATCGCATTGCATAAATCCTTCGAGCGCAGGATTGCAAAATCCACCGCTCAGAGTGAAAACCCGGGTAACCCCTTTTTCCTTGAGGGCTCGCGCCAGTAATGCGCCGCCGCGTACTTTCATTGTGTTTTTGTCAAATTGCACCCACCACCACGCTCCGGTCCACATCATTGATATCCGGTTTGCCGATTTGCGCCAGCGTAGTATCGACCTGTTCGGTCAGGATATCCATGACATCATTCAGGCCGCGTTCCCCGCCGCCGCCGACGGCATACAGGAATGGGCGGCCCAGCATCACAAAATCAGCGCCGAACGCGAGCGCCTTGATGATTGCTTCACCGTTGCGAATACCGCTGTCGAAAATGATTGTGCAGTTACCGTCTACGGCGGCCCGAATCGCCGGCAGCGCCTGTATGGCCGCGGGGGCGCCGTCCAGTTGCCGGCCGCCATGATTGGATACGTAAATCGCGTCCACCCCGGCTTCCCGGATATGCACGGCATCGTCCACTGACAGCACTCCCTTGACAACCAGCTTGCCGTTCCAGCGTGCGCGCAGACGCTTGAGAAATTGCAGATCGACCTTGCCGCGGCTCTCGTTGCGCACAAACTTCCCGCGGGTATTATCGCCAGCGTTGTTGGCTACTGCCGGCACGCCTTTCACCAGGGTTGAAATGGACCACGCGGGATGGGTTGCAAAATCGAAAAACTGCTTCATGCCGATTTTCAACGGAGCCTGGAAACCATTGCGCTGTTCACGCGGGCGCACCGCGACCGTCGGCACATCGACGGTCAGCATGAGTACGTCGTAGCCTGCTTCTTCGGCGCGCCGGACCATATCAAAAGCGATTTCTTGCGACTGGCCTACATACAGTTGAAACCAGGCGCATTCGCCGGCGCGCTGCCGGGTAATCTCGATGCTGCTGGATGCCATCGTCGACAGTCCCAGCGGAATGTTGTACCTGACCGCCGCTGCCGCCAGCATTTTGTCGGCGCCGGGCCAAGCGAGATCACACATACCCATCGGGGCAATTCCGAACGGACGGTCCCACTCGCGGCCGAGGCATGTTTTTTTCATGCTGCGGTTTTCGACATTGAGCAATACCCGCGGTTGCAAGCGGATCCGTTCGAGCCGTTGGCGATTCATGCCGGCCGCAATCTCGTCTCCTGCCGCGCCGTCAATGTAATCGAATATGATCGCCGGCAGGCGCCGCTTCGCCGCCGCGCGCGCGCGCTCCACTGTGAAGAATCTGTCTGGCATGCGATCAAGCAGTGAGTCTTGAATCCGGTTCCGTGTCGGTTCTGTATCAAAAGTGGGGCAGGGGGCGCGATTCCGATAAAAATTGCTTTGTGTTTTCCCGATAGGCCGCGCATTTTTGCAGATAGCGGGCGGAACTGACCGGCATGGGTACACGAACGTTCGATATCCAGGTGATCAATTCCTTGCCGTTGTGGAGCAGCCTTGTGCCGTGTTTGATATGGCGCTCCAGTCCGGAGGGCGCCGCGGCGGGAATGTTCGCGCGGAAATTCAGTATTTTCTCGCCGTCCGCGACGAACTCCGGCCAGATTGTCAGGTAATCCGGGTCACTGCGCAGGACTTCACTTTCGTTTTTCGCGATCCGGATAAAGTCATCGATCAGCTTGCCGGAGCCTGCAAACCATTCGAGGCAGCAGATCGAGCGTTTTATTTCCAGCCCGATTTCGTCGATCTCGCGCATTGCCTGTGCAATTTTTCTGTAGCGGCTGCAATAGTACTCGGCAATCGACATGGTAAATACCTTGACCGGTTCTCCCCACAGTTCATCGACCCCTTCTTCTCCACTGTGATGTTTGACGTTATTGCTTAAGGACAGCGCTTCCGATAAACAACTGGAACACTGGCGCATCAGCTCGTCGTCCGGGGTGATATGTACGCCGCGTTGTTCGAGGTCCACGATCGTAGTGAATATATCGGTAGCGCGATTGAACAGGGCGCCGGCCAGCATTGCAGCGTTTACCCGCTTGCGCTGTTCATCCGTTTCCTGTTCCCATGCCAGTCTGACCGACTCCAGCTTGTCTCCGGGAGTGTTGATTCCGGGTTCGGTATGATGGAACGTTCTGCGGGTCAGGGCATCCAGCAGTTTCTTTTTTTCGGAAAGCGACTCTTGCGGCGGTTCGTAATAACGAATCCAGTAGCCGTCGAAATAAATATGATCGACATTGGCAAACTGGCGGATTTCACCATTTTCGGCAGGCCCTGTTCTGTTCGCAGCCATCTGAATTGCCCGCTACCTGTATCCATGCAGACGGAATGCAAGGACTAATTACCCAGCGCTTGCAACGTTTCGTCGAAACTTGTCTCGATCAGGTTATGGAGATCGTCTATTTGCGCCTTGCTGATGATCAAGGGAGGACAGATGACCATCGCGTCTCCTATGGCGCGCATGATCAGTCCGTTTTTCATACACACGTCGCGACAGGTTTTGGCAGCTCCTCCCTTTTCGTCGTACTTCTCCCTTGTATCCTTGTTTTTGACCAGTTCGAATGCGCCGAGGAAGCCGACTCCCCGTGCTTCACCGACTAGCGGATGATCGCCCAGAGAAGCGATTTTCGACTGAAGATAATCCATCGTCGTGTCCCTTGCCTGCTCAATAATCCTTTCCTCGCGCAGGATTTGGAGATTTTTCAGCGCTACCGCACATGCCACCGGATGTCCGGAGTACGTATAACCGTGCATGAACTCGCTGTCTTTTGCATCCAGTACTTCCGCCACGCGGTCCGCAATCATGACCGCTCCGACAGGCTGATAGCCGGAAGACAATCCTTTTGCCAGGGTCATCAGATCGGCATCAATGCTATAGGTATCAATACCGAACCATTCCCCGGTACGTCCAAATCCACAAATGACCTCGTCGGCACACAGCAACACATCGTATTTTCGGCAGATTCGGTTGATTTCCGGCCAGTATGTTCGCGGTGGCACAATAACGCCTCCGGCGCCCTGTACCGGCTCGGCGATAAAAGCCGCCACGCGGTCGGCGCCGACTTCAAGTATCTTGTTTTCAAACGCCCTGGCGCATTGCACGCCGAACTCATCTGCATCCATGCCGCTGCCCTCACGGTAGTGATAAGGCTGGGCAATATGCTCGATGTTCGGAATCGGCAGTCCACCCTGGGCGTGCATCCCTTTCATGCCGCCGAGACTGCTCCCGGCCAGGGTGCTGCCGTGATAAGCGTTATGGCGGCTGATTACGATATTACGCTCCGGTTGATTCTGGCGTTCCCAGAAATACCGCACCATTCTTACTACGGTATCGTTGCCGTCCGAGCCCGAACAGCCGAAAAACGCACGGTTGATATGCGGCGGGGTAACGCTTGCCAGCATTTCCGCAAGCTCGACGGCAGGCAGCTGGGCGGTCTGGAAGAAGCTGTTGTAGTAGGGCAATTGTTCCATTTGCAATTTCGCCGCTTCGGCAAGCTCGGTTCTGCCGTAGCCGATATTGACGCACCACAGGCCGGACATGGCGTCCAGGTACTTTTTGCCGTCGCTGTCATGGATATAGATATTTTCGGCGCCGGTAATGATGCGAGCTCCCTGTTTATACATATCCGTGTGGTTGGTAAACGGATGAATATAGTGCTTGCGGTCAAGAGTCTGAAGTTCGGCGGTATCGTATTGTCGCATGAGAATGTATGTTCGCTGATTGGTGGGATTGAACGGATTTTCCACGTTAATTTACGTCTGCCCGGTCTGTCCAGAACGGGCAGACCGGTAGTAATTCATGAGGATCGCGGCGACTTCCGGGCGTGAAAATTCGGGCGGAAGAGGGGTTCCTTCGGACAGCATCTCCCGCACCCGGGTTCCCGACAAAATAACGAAATCCGACAGTTCATGGTCAGGCGCTTCTCTCATCATGACGACCCTGTTCATTTTTTTCGAGTATGCGGTATGATCCGCATTGAATATCCTGATCTCCAGCGCCCCATGCGGGATTTCGTTATCAAAAATGGTCTGGGCATCGAAAGCTCCGTAGTAATCGCTGACGCCAGCATGGTCGCGGCCTATGATGAAATGCGTGGCGCCCATGTTTTGACGGAAAATGGCATGTAATACCGCTTCCCGCGGCCCGGCGTAGAGCATGTCGAAGCCATACCCGGCAATGATCATCGTATTCTTCGGAAAGTAGTTTTCAACCATGGCCCGGATCGCCTCATCGCGGACATCGGCAGGGATGTCTCCGGGCTTGAGTTTGCCCAGCAGCATGTGGATAACGCAGCCGTCCGCTCCCACCCGTTGCATGGCAGTGCGGCAGAGTTCCTCATGCGCGCGGTGCATCGGGTTGCGGGTCTGGAATGCGACCACCCGGCGCCAGCCGTTGGCATTGATTCGCTCGCGGATTTCCCCGGCCGTTCTGAATGTTCGTGGAAACTCCGTTCTGAAGTAGCTGAAATTGAGGACCCGTATCGGCCCGGACAACAGGGTTCTGCCCTGGGTCAGAAATTCGCAAACCCCGGGGTGCGTCCGGTCGCGGGTGCGGTAAACCTGATCACAGATTTCCAGCATGTCGTCTTCCGGCATCTGTTCGATGCCGTTGACCTGCATGACCGCCAGGGCGGGGTGGCCACGCACATTGGGGTCCAGCAATGCGACAGGCTGCCCGATTTCAATATGCCCGGCCTGTTCAACGAGGCAAACCACCGGCGCCGGCCAGAACAAGCCGTCCGTGGTACGCATGCGCCGGGCGACGCTCATGCTGTCCGCCCTGTTCATGAATCCGGCAAGCGGCGTGAAATAGCCCGCTCCCAGCATAACGGCATTGGCCGCCCCCGCGGAACTCATGAGTACGCTGTCAAGCGCGCGCGCGTGGTCTGCAAGATCCTGTCTTTCCCCGGCATCACTGACATAAAGCGGATGCAATTCGTCTGAAGCGTGGGGTTTGATCATGCCGAATTCTGATTATCGGGGGCGGGGCGAATGCAAAACAGGCTGTTTTGATCAGTTGCCTCAACAGTTGCGGCGCTGCCTGACAGCATCTGCAAGGGCGGCCATCATTTCCTGTGTCGTGTCTATGTCGGTACAGGCATCGGTGATACTCTGGCCGTACGTTTTCGCTTGACCGTCAATGACGTCCTGACGGCCTGCCACGAGATGGCTTTCGATCATGACGCCGTTGATCCTGCGGTCTCCGGACGCGATTTGTCCTGCCACATCGGTGCAGACTCTCACCTGGTTTTCAGGCATTTTCCGGCTGTTGGCATGACTGAAATCAATCATCACCCGGGGTCTCAGGCCGGCTGCGGCCAGTTTGTCACACGCTTCGTTCACACTTTGCCTGTCGTAGTTCGGGGATTTGCCCCCGCGCAAAATAATATGGCAGTCCGGATTGCCGGTGGTACTGAAAATAGCGGATTGCCCGGATTTGGTCAGGGACAGAAAATGATGGGGCCTGGCGGCTGCCCGCAATCCGTCTACTGCGATGTCCAGATTGCCATTGGTTCCGTTTTTGAATCCGACCGGGCAGGACAGCCCCGAGCTCAGCTCCCTGTGCACCTGGCTTTCGGTCGTTCTCGCGCCGATCGCTCCCCAGGAGATCAGGTCGGCGACATACTGCGGAGTGATGATATCAAGATACTCGGTGCCCGCCGGAACTCCGAGGTCGTTGAGGTCGAGCAACAGCCTTCTCGCCGTTCGCAGCCCCTTGTTGATATCGAAAGTGTTATCCAGATCGGGGTCATTGATCAGTCCTTTCCAGCCTACTGTTGTTCGCGGCTTTTCAAAATACACTCGCATGACGATGACAAGCTCTTCCTCGTGCTTTTCCCTGAGTGGAAGCAGTCGTTCGGCATATTCGATCGCTGCAACCGGGTCATGGATTGAACAGGGCCCCGAAATGACGAGCAGTCGGTCGTCGTCTCCTGTCAGTATGTTGCGGACTGCCTCGCGGGTGGTCAATATCGTTGCGATCGAGCGGTTTGTTATCGGTAATTCGGCATTGATTTTCGCCGGATTGATTACCTTCTTGATGCTGGCAATTCGCAGATCGTCTGTGCGGATTGCCTGACGGTCTGTTTTAATGGAAGTCACGTGCAGGTTCTGTGGTCGAAATGATGAGGATGGATTGTACTTTTATACTCCTCATCTGTTAAGTGATTATTGCAATAAAATATCCATATCGCGGATAATCGCGCCGATTACAACCAGATTCTTTCACAGGCAGCGCTGTATGGGTCGAAGAGCAGGCGGCAGAGAGGCCAGGAAAGCATTGAGGGCCGCGCCCCTGGCGGAGGAAAACAGGCCGGTCAGACCGGGCCAGTCCGGTGGACGGTTCATGCCGCTGAGCGAAGAGCAGCTACGGCGGGTGCATGAGGCCATGCTGGATGTACTGGAAAATGTCGGTTTTTCGAGGGCGATTCCGTCCTGTATCAAGGTCGTCACCGGCGCCGGAGGCAAGTATACCGATGACGGGCGGTTGTTGTTTCCGCGGGATCTGATCGAATGGACCATGGAGAACTGCGCAAGGGATATCTTGTTGTATGGCCAGTCCCCCCGACATGATCTGCACCTGAGCGGCAACAAGGTTTATTTCGGGACGGCGGGCGCTGCCGTTCATGTTGTCGACCGGTGGAAACATCATGACAAATATCCCGGCGCGGAGTCTTACCGGGAATCCACGGTACAGGACTTGTACGATGCGGCCCGTCTTGTTGATTATCACGAACATATTCATTTTTTCCAGCGTTGCATGGTGGCTCGCGATATCGAGGAGCCTGCCGTCATGGACCTCAATACCACCTACGCGGCGATAGCAGGGACGACCAAGCATTGCGGAGTCAGTTATGTCGAGCCCGGACATGCGGTCGAGGGCTTGAAAATGCTGTTTGAAATCGCGGGTGGAGAGGACAGGTGGCGGGCCAGGCCGTTTGCCAGCCTGTCCTGTTGTTTCGTCGTTCCGCCGCTGCGGTTTGCAGCCGATGCCTGCCGCGTCATGGAGGTTTGCATAGAGGGAGGCATGCCGATCCTGCTTCTGGCGGCGGGCCAGGCCGGGGCAACCAGTCCGGCCTCGCTGGCAGGCGCTGTAGTCCAGGAATGCGCCGAATCGCTGGGAGCGCTTTGCTATGTCAACCTGATCAAAAAAGGCCATCCCGCGATTTTCGGCCCTTGGCCATTCGTTTCCGATTTGCGCACCGGCGCCATGAGCGGAGGCAGCGGTGAACAAGCGGCGCTGATGGCGGCCTGCGGTCAGGTGGGTCGCTATCTGGACCTGCCGACAGGCATTGCGGCAGGCATGGCCGACTCGAAAATACCGGACGCGCAATCGGGTTATGAGAAGGCTTATACGCTATCCCTGGCCGGTCACAGCGGCGCCAATCTGGTCTATGAATCAGCCGGCATGCAAGGCAGCCTGCTGGGCTTCAGTTTTACCGGCGCAACGATTGACAACGATATGCTGGGCGCCCTTAACCGCAGTATCCGCGGCATTGAAGTCGATCACGACAACCTCGCTCTTGATACGATCGCTGATGTCTGTCTCAACGGCCCCGAGCATTTTCTCGGTCATCCGGCGACCTTGTCAAGGATGGAAAGCGATTACGTTTACCCCGAGGTCGGAAACCGGCTGACCCCGGCAGAATGGAAGGAATATGGAGCAAGAACGGTGGAACAGGTGGCAGAAGAAAAAACGAGAGAAATCCTGGACACGCATTTCCCCTCCCATATATCCGATGATCTGGATGCCTGTTTGCGGCAGAAGTTCGATATTCGTCTGCCGCGCATGCAAATGAAACGAAGAATCAATGGCGGTAGCCGGGGAAATGGGTGAAGGTCTGCGGGCCGGGATCCGGTCAGAATGAGAGTTGCCGGATTTTATCCGTGGATATAGCGGGAGGAAGCGGTTATGGGTGAAAAATCTCTGCCGGGGCAAGCCCGGGTGGTTATTGTTGGTGGTGGTATCATGGGAGCGGGGCTGGCATGGCATCTGGCGCAGGAAGGCTGGAGCGACACACTGCTCATCGAGAAGGGCGAATTGACTTCCGGCTCGACCTGGCATGCCGCCGGCCAGTGTCCAAGTTTCATCGCCGATTACAATATGGCGAAAATCCACGACTACGGGGTCAGGCTCTATCCCCGGCTGGAAGAATTGACCGGGCAGTATGTAAGCTGGCATGGTTGCGGCGGCATTCGTTTCGCTTATAACGAGGCGGAAGTGGAGTGGTTCCACCATGTTGCCGGGGTAGGGCGGTTGATCGGTTTCGAGTGCGAGATTATTGCTCCGGACAAGATCCGGTCGCTTATCCCGTACGCCAATATCGACGGGGCGCTGGCCGGAGCGTGGACACTGGCGGACGGTCATGTCGACCCGGCGGGAGTCTGTAATGCCATGGCGAAAGGGGCGCGCCGGATGGGAGTCGATATCGTCACGGGCAATCGCGTGACAGACATCAAACAGCGCAAATCGGGAGACTGGGAGGTGTTCACCGAACAGGGCAACGTGGTCGCCGAGCATGTGGTCAACGCCGCCGGATGTTACGCCCGGCAAGTGGCCCGCATGGCGGGCGCCGATGTGCCGCTGATCAACATGAAACATACCTATCTGGTGACCGATACGGTACAGGAATTTCTGGACCGGGAGGATGAAATGCCGGTAATCCGCGATCCCTGGCCATCGTCCTATTACCGGCAGGAACAAAAATCGGGGTTGATCGGCATCTATGAGACACAGAATTCGCAGGCCTGCTGGACCCACCGGGGCGGGTGGCCGGAATGGGATGCGCAGAACGAGTTGTTCGACCCGGATCTGGATAACATCATGCCTTATGTGGAGCGGGTGATGAAACGGGTTCCCATGTGGAGCGAACTGGGTATCAAACGGGTTGTGTGCGGAGCGATACCCCATACCCCGGACAGCAATCCTTTCCTGGGACCGGCTGCCGGGCTGAGGAATTTCTGGCATTGCAACGGGGCCTCGATCGGTATTGCCGCCGCCGCGGGCTCGGGCAAATATCTCGCCCAGTGGATGGTTTACGGCGATGCGGAAATCAACATGGCGGGAGTAGACCCGAGGCGCTTCGGCGATTATGCCCTTGGCCATTACACCGCTGCCAAATCCCACGAGGATTATGAGCATATGTACAAGTTGCATCTGCCCGGAGAGGAGCGCCCGGCGGGGCGGAAAAGCAGAATTACGCCGTTGTATGACCGGCTGGAGTCGGCTGGCGCCGTCTTTACCGAGGTCAGCGGCTGGGAGCGCGCCAAATGGTTTTCACTTGATGGACGCCAGGAAGAAATCGGTTTCCGGCACAACAATACGTTCGAAGTCGTGGCTGCCGAGTGCCGGGCAGTGCACGAACGGGTCGGTATCATGGACCTGTCCGCGTTTGCCAAGTATGAGGTGACCGGCAGGCATGCGGAGTCGTTGTTGAACCGTATCAGCGCCAACCGCATGCCGCAGCGGACAGGCGGCATTATTCTTACTCATTATCTGTCGCCCGCAGGCCGCCTGAACGGAGAATCGACCGTTACCCGCCTCGCCGATCAGCATTACTATGTGCTTTCCGGCGCCGCTTCACAAGAGCGCGATCTTGATATTCTGACCGCGGGAATAAGGCCGCACGAAGAGGTTTCGGTCACTGACGCAAGCGATGAGCGGGGAGTTCTGGTCGTGGCCGGGCCGCGTTCACGGAACGTCCTGTCCGGGTTGACCGGCGCAGACCTGTCCAACGAGGCCTTCAAATGGCTGAGCGCGAGGGAAATCGAAATTGCCGCCCGCCCGCTATGGGCGCTGCGAGTCAATTATGTCGGCGAACTGGGCTGGGAGCTGCATTGCCGGATGGAGGACATGTCAGCGATTTATGACGCCGTGTGGCGGGCCGGGCAGGATTATGGTATTGCCAATTTTGGCGGTTATGCGCTGAACTCGCTCAGAATGGAAAAAGCCTACAAGGGCTGGGGCGCAGAATTGACCAATGAAATCAGCATGGTGGAAGCCGATGTCATGCGCTTTTTCCGGGCTGACAAGGGAGATTTTGTCGGTCGTCAGGCAACTCTTGATATCGATGCGGACAACATCGCGTTGAAACTGGTGTATCTGGAAGTGGAAAAGGGGGATAACGATATAACGGGCGGGGAGGCGGTACTCGCCAACGGGGAAGTGATCGGCGTCACGACTTCGGGCGGTTATGGGCATATTACGGGTCGCAGCCTGGGATTTGCTTATGTCGGATTATCTCATGCCGCCCCGGGTTCACAGTTTGATATACTGTTGATCGGTGAAACGAGGAAAGCCGTCGTGCTTTCCGAAGCGGTCCGGGACCCTGCCAATGAGCGGCCGCGATGCTGATTTTTCGGGCTTTTCGTTCTGTTCATGCGTGGTTCATGCTTCTGCTTTAAGGTTGCGTTTCAGGCAGAAGCAATTTGCTCGACAACTGTAATCGAACGTTAATCGGAGGTTGAAAATGAACATGAGGAAAAGGTTGCCGGCTTTTTTTGCGGCTGGCGCCATGGCCGCCGTTGCAGGCGGCGCCAATAGCGCCCAATCCGGTTATAGCATCGAGGCTCCGGTGGTCAGTTCCAGTCCGGTATATCAAGTCGTCCGGGTCAATACGCCGCGAGAGGAATGCTGGCAGGAGGCGGTTACCGTTTCCACCAAGTCGAATTCCAATACGCCGGAAATCCTGGGCGCCCTTGTCGGCGCCGGGGTTGGCAGATTGTTTGGAGACGGCCGTGGCCAGGATGCGGCAACGGTGGCCGGAGCGATTCTCGGTGGTTCAATCGGTTCCGATCTTGAGAACAAGAATGCCGGCAGCCAGGTCCAGTACCAGCAACGGTGCAAGATGGTCGATCAATACCGGAACGAAGAACGCCTGCAAGGCTACGATGTGACGTTCAGTTTGAATGATCGTCTGTATACTACACGCATGAGGAATGAGCCGGGCAGCTCGATCAAGGTCAATTTCAACGTATCGGCCGCTAACCAGCGTTGACGAGGCGCAAGCCCGACCCGGATTGTTGAAACATCTTTTTCATATTCCCTGCCTGGTTTTTCTGCTGGCCGGATATGCCTGGGGCAATCAACCGGCGGTGAATGACAATGGCGGAGCTGCCGGCAATGCGTCCGCAACGCCGGCCAGCTTCAATGAGGTTGTGAAACAGATCCGCCACCAGCATAAAAGCTGGCAAATCCTGGATGCCCGCTCTTCACAGCAAGAGTCGGGGCTTCGCTACCGCTTCAAACTGATAAACAGCAGCGGCCAGGTCAGGATCATCCTCATTGATCCGGGGAATCCCAACCTGCGATATCTGGATAAATGAGAATTCTGGTCGTTGAGGATGAGGCGACCCTGAGAGGGCAGTTGGCGGACAAGTTCCGACAGACGGGCTATGTTGTTGACTGCGCCGCTGACGGCAAGAGCGGTCTTTATCATGGTCTTGAGTATCCTGTCGATCTTGCCGTCATTGATCTGGGATTGCCGGATATGACCGGGGTCGAGGTCATAGAAAAGCTGCGTTTCGGTGGAAAGACGTGGCCGATTATCATTTTGACGGCGCGCTCGCGCTGGCAGGAAAAAGTCAGGGGGCTTGACGCGGGAGCGGATGATTACCTGACCAAGCCCTTTTTTTTCGAAGAGCTCCAGGCCAGGGTGTCGGCATTGATCCGGCGTTCTGCAGGTCATGCCACACCGGTATTGCATAATGGAGCGATTGCCCTGGATACCCGTACCCAGGATGTTTCTGTGCACGATCAACGGCTGGAACTGACCGCGTATGAGTATCGGCTGCTACATTATTTCATGATCAACGTCGGCAAGGTGGTATCCAAGACTGAACTGATCGATCATCTGTATGACGAAGATGTGGACCGGGACAGCAATGTGATCGAAGTGTTCGTAGGCCGACTAAGAAGAAAACTCGATCCCGGGGGGCGGATTCATCCATTCGAGACACTGCGCGGGCGCGGGTACCGGTTTGTCTCGCTGACTTGAAGACCCGGAGCCGGTTGGGCGCGCTGTCCCTGAGGAGCAGGCTGCTGTTGGCGGCAACGTTCCTGCTGGTCACGTTTCTCGGTCTGGCCGGTTTGGCGCTCGATCGCGCCTTTGTTTCCCCGGCCCGGGAGGCGATCAGGAATCAGTTGAGAACCGGCGTTTACACTCTTCTTCAAGTATTTGATTTTTCAGGTGACGGCACACCGATTATTCCCGATGTCATGCCGCACAGACTGGCCGGTCTGAACCGTCTCAATTCGCAGCTTTATGCGTTCATACTGGATGGTGAGGGTGGCATATTATGGCGTTCACGATCGTCGGTCGGTATAACTCCGGGCAAGTTGCAAGTAGCCGAAAGCGGCAAGGAGAATTTTGCCCGGGTCGGAGAAGGGTTCCGTTACAGTTACGGGGTCGAATGGGAAACCGGCAGGAATCGGCATATCGACCTGACCTGGGTCATGGTCGATAACAGCGCCTACTATCAGGATACCGTTGAATTGTACAGAAAGGAGTTGTTCCTGTGGTTAGGTCTGGCCACGGTGATACTGCTGATCATGCAGGCGGTCATTTTGCGCTGGGGACTGAAACCGCTGGCTGCGGTGACCCGGGAACTGGAACAGGTGCAGCAGGCGAAGCAGGACAAGATTCTCGGCCGCTATCCACAGGAAATCGCCCATTTGAGTCACCGGATCAATTCGTTCATCGAGAATGAACGCCTCAATCTGACTCGCTACCGGGATACCCTCGAAGACCTTGCGCATAGTCTGAAAACCCCGCTTGCCATGATAAAAGGGATTACAGAAAACCGGGCAACCCCCGATCTTGAAAACATCGACGAAATGGTGGATCGCATGAACAGGATTGTCGAATATCAGCTCGATCGGGCCGCGTCATCACAGTTGTCGGTAATACACAGGGCGGTCGATTGCGAAGAAGTGATGCGGAAACTGGCTGCTTCGCTGAAAAAGGTATACATGCACAAGAACATTGACAGCGCCTGGGAAATCGAATCCGGCGCTGTCTTTTACGGAGACGAAAGCGACCTGTACGAGTTTCTGGGCAATATCATGGATAACGCATTCAAATGGGCGGATTCCAGGGTTCTGCTTGTTTGCCGGACAGATCGGGTCGAGGGGAGGGAACGCAAGGGATTGATCATTGAAATTCACGATGATGGTCCGGGAATTGCCGAGGCGGAACGAACGACGGTTCTGGAGCGGGGAGTACGCGCGGACCGGCAGACTCCGGGACAGGGCATCGGGCTTGCCGTAGTGCGGGAAATTGTACAGCGTTACGGGGGCGCGCTGACGATCGAATCAAGTGAACTGGGGGGTGCGTTGGTGCGCACCCGTTTTTCACTATGAAAAACACATTAGCCGCCACCCTGTCCCTTTATATACTGAGATTTTGTGTCAGTGAAAATCAATTTTCACCAACTCCTGTGAAAACCACTATTGATAGATATCAAAGCCAATACCGTGACAGGGTATTTGATGAGGTGGTGAAAAAAGTGAAGCAGCCAAAGGTTGTTGCGACGCAGATCGCCAAACGATATGTCCAGGCCGCAGCAGCCAGAGGACGTATTCGAAGAGGGCTTCAGCGACATTCTCCACAAGATTAATATCCCCTGAACGAGGACTGGCGGGAACGGCTACAATTCGCGCCTGATACGCCGATCCGATTGGATGTTGGGTTCTGGTATCGCGATAATGCGGTACGCCGCGAGACAGCAGAAACCACATTCACGGAGAAGCTGCGCGAACTGGGTGGCCATGTGCTTGACCGCTGCTCACCAGCGGCCGGTCAACTGGACGATTCAATCACCTATGCCGTAGTCGCCACCCTAAGTTGGTCAGGATGTTGCCGTACCGGTCTATGAGCGTGTGCGCGAACGGTTGCGAGAAAGCGTCAGTGTTCGGTCCTGATGGACTGGCTTCCACAAACATGGCTTATGGCTACAACCTGGTCTCAATATCAGATACTGTCGTCACAAGATAGCGCTCTACAGGGCGAGCAATTGCCTGATTTCCCTCGCGTCCTGTTGTATGGAGATTAACCCCAACAACCTTGCAATCAGGCTCGGATACTGGTATATGGCTGGTATTGTAATGGTCGCAACATTTTTTCGGGCGCACGACTGAAAATACAAGATCCCGTGGTTCAGACAAGGCAGAGAGTCGGGTTCCCACGGAGGTCAGCCTGTCTCCCGGAACTACCATGGACCTGTCTTGGTTGCCGGAAGAACAACGCAAGGAGTTGCTCATGGATTACAGTCGGGGCATGCTGGACATCGGCCGTAAGGCAAAGGAGTTGGATGTGGATGGGGCAACGCTGAAAAGAACGCTGGACGACCTGTTAGCCATTACCCGCGAGACGTCGGAAAACGGCAATTCGATCACGATTACCCTCACGATTACCCACACCACAGACAGCTCATTGGGAAGAACGGAGGTTATGATAGGAAATACCAGACAGGCGATACGGGGGGAAACTCACCAAAAGCCAGACTGGGGAAAAGGACATGATGCCCTATTACATCTTTGCGGGCATGGTGACGCTGATCATCATGGTCGCTCTGGCCAATGGCTAAGGTGATTTCGGTCAGGGTCTCGCATGACACTTGCCCGGCTTCCAGGATGGAACAATTGCTGGACGAGATTCCTGAAAAAACCCGGAGCAATCCGGAATTTCCGCTGATCTGCCAGGGAATCCGGTCTACAGTAGAGGAGTTCAGTGAGCGGGCACGGATGTTGGCGCGGGCCGGAACCACGATCCGGATGACCCGGGATTATCGGCTGCCCGGGAGCGCCACCGTACAGGTGATCCTGGAATATCCCGAGAAATCGGGTATGCTCGGGAAGCTGTCAGCAGTTCTGAAAGGCAGGAAGTGAAGCCGTATCTGCCACCCGGATTGATCCTTTGCAGCTATTCCCGGCATGCCTCCTCCTGGAGGGCACCCGGCCATGAGAAGGCGATTCAGCACATCCGGGAGGCTGAAGCCTTTTCCCGAGAGCTCGGTGGCACGGATCGGGACGTAAAAGACTATTTCTTTTCCTTGTCTGAGAAGAAACAGAAGTCGGTTCTGGAGGCCTATGAAAAGGCATACGGCCGAAGAGCCCGGGAGTATGCAGAAAAGACCCTGCCTGTCTGGCGTTCGGGGAAAGTACACATGAGCGGGATGAATGCGGCCAGACTGTTTCACCTGCTGCCCCCGATCATGCCCCTTGAGGCAAAATACCGACTTGTCGAGAGCTTGTGGGAGCATGTAGGACCTTCCTCGCACAAAACCTATTATGTGGGACTGGACGCGGTTCCCGGCGAGGTGGTGGAAGTAGTTAAGAATCATCTGGAGGATGTCGTGGCGCAGTACACCATCCCGGAATCCATGGAATCCCGCTTCGACTGGCTTTCGGAGGGAGACGTGGGAGTCAAGCAGCAGCTGCTAAACCATTTTCAGCAACGCCAGAAGGGTCTGCTCAGCATGGAATTGGCTCAAAAGCTGCCGATTCTTCTGGATCACCTGAACAGTTCCGGGGGAGCGCTGACTACCCATGCGGCTCAGATTCTGCAGATTGGAAAGCACCGGGTCACGGTCAAGATGGATGATCGGATCAGTGGTATTTCGGAATCGGCTCCGGTGAACGTCACGGAGAACGACGGAAATCAGTGGTTGTGGTGGGTGGCGGGCGGACTTCTGGCAGCAGGATTCCTGATGTTCGGCGGGCACTGACGAAATCACCGATCCCCATACATAATCCCGATTCGAAGCGCCCGCAACATACTCAAAACGTAGCAAAGAGACATGCTGGACAAAGAACCATGGATCCTGGTTGGTACTGAGACAAATGGCGCTGCGGAACCGATCTGTGTGATTGGTCTGGCTGCCTGGAAGATGCAGGGCTGGGAAGCGGAGGGAGCGCCCTTCCGGCGGCTTGTGAATCGGAACGTTGATATTCCTGCCCAGACCACGCGGCTTAACGGTTTTAACGGTTACACCCGGGATATGCTTGAGCGGGACGGCGAGCCGGCGAGTCAGGTTCATGAGGCATTTCGGTCTTATTGCGGGGAGTTGCCCCTCGTTTCATGGGACCTCGAATTCGATCTGGACCGTGCACTGATTCCGGAGTGGGAGCGACTGGGGATTACGGCTATCGGGGGGCGGGGATTTTGCGTCCGGCATCTGGCGCAACGTCTTCTGGATCCTGTGCCGGTATCAAACTGCCGTCTCGCAACACTGGCAGAGTATTATGGCCTGCCTGAACCGCCGGTAGATGCAACTCCCGGAGCGCTGGAAACGGTCCGGGCGTTTCTCGGGACGGTTCTTCGACCGCTTGCCCGAGAACGGGGACTGGATAGCTTCAGGCAGATCTTGCGGTTCGCCGAGGAAGAATGGTTTCCGACCATCTTGCCACTCGGCAAATTCCGCGGGCGCTCATTCCTGGAGGCCCGCCACGACCGGGAACTGCGGGACTGGATTGAGTGGCTGTCCGACTCAAGAATCGAGCGCACTGCAAGGATGGGCGCATGGTACCTCGTCAGGCTTGCCGAGAGCGGAGAAACGGGGCCGGAGCGAACGGCAGGGATGCTGAATGTACCGGCTAGCATAGCCGATGCCGGAATGACCGACTCCGCCAGCGAGTCTGGCAACGACCTTGGGGAACCGGGCTCAGGTATTAGCATCTACCGTAATCCGGAACTGGAACGTGTCAGGGAGCTTGTCCGTCGCGCACGGGAACGTCTGGCGGAATTGGAGTCCGTCCATGCGAAGGAACAAAACATCGTCTCGACAGTCAAGGCGACGCTTTTCTCCCTGCTTGAGGGTGACTACCGGGAGCGGGATCGGCTTGCCCTGATCGTGCATTATCGGAAGCATTTCATCGACACCCTGTATACTGCGGACGAGGATAGCGCCGAGGAGGTAAAGGAAGAATTTTCCCGGGCCCGGGAAAATCAGGAAGAGGAGTACCGGGAGGCTCGGGAGATGGCTCACTCGAAAAAACCCCTGACGGACACGGAACAAGCGGAGATTCGGGAGATCTACCGGAAGCTCTGTCGTCTGTACCACCCGGACAGATACGCATCCGACCCGGACAAACTCCATACGTATACGAAACTTACCCAGGAAATCAATACCGCGAGGGACCGGGGAGATATCCAGACACTGCGGGAGATTGCCAACGATCCATCCGCATGGCTGCAAAAGCGGGGGTTGGGAAGGTTGGACTTTTCCGAAGATTCACAACTTGATGGCCTGTTGAAAGTGTACCGAGGCCTTCAGGTTCAGATTGTGTTGGTGTTGGAGAGAATCAGTCAGTTGCGGTCCGACCCTGACTATGAATTGGCGCGGTTGTCCGCGAGACGCCCCGGCTATCTGGAGGAGGTGGCGGCAGACTATAGAAAAGAGATACGCCGAAAATGTGAGGAGCTGGAGAGGGAGGCGGAGGACCTGGCTTCGCAAATTGAGGAAATGACCGGTTCGCCGGCGGCTCACTGGGGAGTATAATCGGCATGAGTGAACGAGAATCTTCCCATCCCGTATTGATTTCCGAAGACCGGGAAGGGCGCAGGGAAACTTCCTCGCCAAATTCAAACCTGGACTAGTTTGGAACAATGCTCCGATGTAGAAACTCTTCTGGTATACTTGACGCTCTCAGGATAGTTGAGCGTAGGCAGGTATTCATGGGTTGTTGAATAATGGTAGCTGGAGGTTACATTCTGCTGGTACCTGAGCATAGAAGAGGGATGCTTTTGGACGCGGCTGAGTGCGGTGATTCGTTTTATCAATCGACGCCCTATATTTCGGAGCCGGTCCCACGTTTCGGCCATAACCGTAGTACGCCCCTATCTGTTTTTGCTTCGTTCAAGGCAGGGTTTATCACTCATATCGCAGACGGCAGGAAGGGACAGTCCGCTGGAACTGGCCTGGTTAAACTGAAGCTTGAAGATCTACAGCCTTTGACGCACCCGGTTGCTTTTGACAAGGTCCTCTCGGGAATTGAGGCAAGTGTTCGATATCACCTGAAGGGACTACTCGAAAAGGGCGGAATCCTTCCTCGAAAGTCGTTGAGCGCGTTCGTTGACCGCATTCGTTGACCGCATCATTGAACTGGACCCCGCGACCAAGGATCGGATCGTGCGATTTTCAGCCCGTCGCAAACAGGCTTTGAAACGACTGGAACCTCGGGCAAAGGAGAACTTGGCCTATCAGAAGGAGTCTCTCAGCCTCGCGTTAAAGATCGCAGGTTTGCCTGCGGATGATCTTCTTGCTTGGTCCCCTACAGATGACGAGCAACAGTCCTTTCTTGATAGTTTGCCGGGTGCAAAGGTCACAGAAGACATCATGGTACTTCGGGATTTCTCCAGTTTTCCGGGCTTACCGAAAAACAAGAACATCCACTACGCGAGCAAGGTCTTTTCCAGTGATTCGGGCCCTATAATCCGGTTGACCGTGATCATGTCCAACCGGCAACCCCTCGAAAAGCAGACCGGGGTAGACCTGATCTATTTTAATGAGACCTATCGCAGCTTCGTCATGGTCCAATACAAGGCTATGGAAGAGCGTGGCAAGCAGAAGGAATTTCGTTGGCAAAAGGGTGATCAGTTCTGCAAAGAGATCGCTCGGACGGAGAGTGTCCTTCAGCGACTGAAAAGTATGCCTGGTGGCCATGAGCCGCACAGCTTCAGGTTCACTGACAATCCATTCTTTCTGAAATTCTGCTCACGTGTAGTTTTCAAGCCGGATGACAAAAAGTTATTCCCGGGCATCTATTTGCCACTGAATTATTGGAAAACAGCGGATGTGGCAGGCTGTTTCAAGGGGAAGTACGGAGGCAAGGTTCTGACCTATGACAATGTCCGTCGCCACATCAACAATACTGAGTTTGCCGGACTCGTTGCCAAGGCTTGGGTCGGTACAACCACCAAACAATCGTCGTTTCTCAAAAACCTGATTTGGGATATCTTGAGTTCTGGAAAAACTGTCACCTTCGCAACTGGATCAACGATGGCGGCCACAGAATAAGCAATGCACAAGGGCGTTCCATAAAATTTGGGGGAATTACGACCTTGTGGACGCACGAATCTGCCCTCCCGGATATCGTGATTCATTTACGGTCGACGAGACACTCCCAGGATCAATTGTTGGCGGGGGAGTACCACTTGGTCCGTGGGAGCTAACCGTGAATATGTTTGGGACCGCCTCTTGCCGTCTGGACCGATGATCTCGAATTCGTTTTCTCGGGCAAGCTTGACAATCATCTCGTCAAGATCGGAGAAGCGGGCTGTGGTCCGATTCGCGAACGCATGACGCAAAGCGTCTATAGTGACCGGGTGTTCCGACACCAGAGAAAATATTTCTGCGGGTAGAGACTGCAAGAGGGCCTGTTGCATTTGCTGATGGTCAAGTTCACCAAACTGGAATAACGGGAGAGTTTCTGTATCCTTCAAGGCATCCCAGCCCAGCATACCGAAGTCCCCTCGGCCGTAGTGTTCGAAGGTATTGTGAATGTCCCAGTGCTGTTGAATCATCACATCTCGCGCTGTTGGATGCCTTGACAGATGGAGAAACCACAAAGCGCGCCTGGACTGCTGTGGTCGAATGAAGAAAGGTGTGTCGTACGTGGCGCCGGTAACTTTCAGAACGTGGTCGCGAAGTATTCTTTGCACAAGCGCTTTACCACCATCTCCGTCCTTTCGTTGGATCAGGTCATGTATCTGCGGCTCGGTCAGTTGGAGCGCTGCCATCATCTCGATCATACGATGTTTTTCCGTCAAAAAATTGACCGTCGAAGTATGCCCGAAGGTAGTATCGCAAGACCTCCAGCTTCGCCTTGCTATGCAGTTCGATGGTGGGTGGCGGTTCGTCAGGATGCCACTGGAATTGCATGGTCGTTTTCCTCGGTCAAATACTCGGGAATTGCGTTATGCTCAATTCCTTCCAGCTTGCGGCCTCCAGCTTTTGGCGTAAGCCCTCCCCACTGCTTGAAGAAAAATGGCACACTGGCCCGGGCGCAGATGTCGCGTATGTCCAAAACCCATTCCAGCCGCATCGGGCGCGCCCCGGGACCGCTTTCACCCCCCGACGATGACCCAGGATATTCCTTCCAGTTCGATGTTTCCAATAGGTCCCAGTAGCGGTTCGATCGACAGGAACCGCACGGCAGCCGGAGTGGTCCGCAAATGCCCAATTCGCACGCTTGCCGAACTGTCTTCAACAGACACCCCGCACCAGATGTGATCGGGAACCGAACCGTCCGCATACCTGCGCCGCAGATAACTTCGCATAAGCGAACTGCGCTTTGTCAAAAGCTGATAGATGTGTCTGTCTACGGTCTCCATCGTTTCGAATACTCTGTCAATAAAGCTGCGCTCCACATTCTTGTGAAACAGGTCGCTCATGGAGTTGACAAAAATCATTCGCGGTTTTCTCCATCTTGCCGGTTGATCAAGTCGTGAAGGCCATTGCCGCAGGTCGAATCCCTGCTCGTAAGGGTGTCCGGGAATGTCGCGCCAGCGCTCTGCGAAACGCTCTGCGTAGCAGTGGTCACAGCCACGGGTGATCTTTGTACAACCGGTGACCGGATTCCAGGTGGCATCGGTCCACTCAATTGTGGATTTGGCGCTCATAATACAATCTCCCGGTCGGGTCGAAACAGAGCATAGACTGGCTCTTCAGCATATCGTGTAGCAGGGCCATGTATTTTCCTTTTCTTGCAAACTCAAATTAATCCGGATAGATAAGATTCGGCGCAAAACAGTTCTTGAGACATCAGTTGAAAGGGCCGGCAGAGCATGACTTAACCCGATACTCGTTGGCGCATGTTTATTCTATCACAGTATATTATTGCAAGTCGGACATCACTAAAAATTAATATTATAGCTTTGTTCGATTTTCTTTACTTGAGTTTATTTGATTTATTTTTATTTGTTCTGTGAAGGATTTTGATTACAGAAGCTATCAAACGGGTATCTGACCAATTACCAGAATTACTACAATACCTGACGCCCTTATGACGGTATTGGTTTGCTCACCCCGATGAAGTATTATCATAAATTCAACAAACCGACATTGTCATGAGCGAGCGAGAATCTTCCCATCCCGTATTGATTTCCGAGGGCCGGGAAATGGTTTCGTCCCGGGCTGGCCGTATCATGACGCGGATGGTGGCGGATATCCTGCCCATTGCTCACGAACGGCGGCTCAAAGAGAATGCCGCCGCGCAGCCTTATTATGAGAGAGCGGTTGCCTTGTATGATGACGAGCGGTACGGGGAGGCGGTGGAAGCTTTTCGGGTCGCCGCCGGTTTGGGGCATCTGGACTCCCAGTATCGCCTTGCACGGATGCTGGTGGACGGGGAAGGCGGCGAGAAGGACTTCGAATCTGCCGAATACTGGTTTCGCCGCGCGGCGGACCAGGGAGACGCCCGGGCGATGAATGGTCTGGGTTGCCTGTGTGAGTCTGGCGTGAAGCTTGCCAGGGACCGGGAAGGGGCGCTCGACTGGTTCCGAATGGCAGCGGAATCCGGTCATGCCGAAGCGCAATTCCGGCTGGGCGATAAATATCGCCGGGGATTGGGAGTTCGTGTTGATTATGTGCAGGCGGTTCGGTGGTTGCGCAAAGCGGCTGATCAGGGGCTGGCCGAGGCACAGTACTGGCTCGGGGATATGTATTCTTATGGCGAGGGAGTCCCCCAGGATTATGAGGAAGCGAGCGAGTATTATCGGAAAGCCACCGATCAGGGATTGTTCCAGGCACAGAACTATCTCGGGGATATGTATTTCGGCGACCTGAAAGTACCCTCGGATTATGCGGAAGCCCAAAAGTTCGTTGAGGAAGCACGGGAGTTCGGCGAGCCGGAGCTCGGGGCCATGAAATCCGGGACCACACTCCATCCCGACCTTTCGACAGATGAATGGGGACCTGTGGAGCGTCTCGGGCGTACTAATGATCTCGGTATTCTTACAATAGGTCATAATTTGGGAAGTAAGCTTGAGCTTCAGAGAAAAGATGCACAGGCGGTTCTGTGTTTGCGGAAGGCGGCTGAGCAGGGATTGGCCGAGGCACAGTACCTGATCGGGCAGGTATTTTGGTTTAGGCTTTTAGATTGGTATGAGGTTTCTGAGGCTTATGCAGAAGCATTCAAGTGGTATCGCAAAGCGGCCGAGCAAGGGCTGGCTCACGCACAGTACGCACTGGGGTACGCGTATGGTGTGAACGATATCTTCCTTGCTTCAATATACGAGATTGTCCACGAACAGGAAATTGAGCACCGGGCATTCCTTCAGGATGATGCGGAAACAGTCAAATGGTACCGCAAGGCAGCCGAGCAGGGATTGGCCAAGGCACAGTACGAACTAGGGGACATGTATGAACATGGCCGGGGAGTGCCCCAGGATAACGCGGAAGCGGTCAAATGGTACCGCAAGGCAGCCGAGCAGGGATTGGCCAAGTCACAGCACGAACTGGGGGTCGCGTATGTCGTTGGCATCGCAGCACATTTTCGGGAATCGGAGCAGAAGAAGCGAGAACAGTACGGAGCAGGAAGTGTGTCATATGGCCATGGTGACGTCTCTTACTCCGTAACCAGCATATCACAGTCACAGTACCGACTAGGAGGCATGTATGAACATGGCCGGGGAGTGCCCCGGGATCATGCAGAAGCGTGCAAGTGGTATCGCGAAGCTGCCAGGTGGGAACACCCCGGCGCTGAACGCAAACTCAAAGACTTGAGATGATGCCGCAACGCAGAAACTCTTCTGCTATGCCTGAGCTCTCATGGTTGTTGAGCATGGCAGGTATTCACTAGACTCAAGAATACTGCGAAAAGATGCGTTTCCGACCGACAGTTCATCCGACCGACAGTTCAAGTCTTTCCGTCGTCATTGTCTGCGAACCGTAAGCCAATGCTACGTTTACGCCTCCGCAGGAAAACGGGGATGTAAAATATCTTGCCGACACTGCGGGATGCGGTCATGGAGCGGTGAGCTACTCTCTGCTCTTTGCGCCAGTTCTTCGTCAATCACCGATTGCGGGAATTGACCCATGAAGCAGCAGCATATATTTTCTCCGATCATGGTTCTCGGGCCATGGGGGTGGGCAATATGCCGGTAAGGCGTGTGAACATGGTCGTGGCTGTGGTCCTGCCCGTCGCTGCGATCATGAGCAGGCCCGGGCTGGAATTCGGCGTGGTGGTGATGAACGGCAACCTCTCCGGCTGCCAGACGGTCATTGAAATCCGCCATCAGATCATCGTGGCTCGCTGCGCCGTTGGCCACTTCCCGGATGCGGGCGATGAAGGTGTTGATGACATGGGGCTGGTCTCTCAGGTAGTCGGCGACCCGGAATGAAATTTCGGGGCGTTGTGATGCCACTTTCTCGACATATGCCCGGATTCGACCAATCAGACGCCCGGAGAACAGGAAGTAGGGCGCTACCACTATCTTGCGGAACCCAAGTCTTGCCGCCATCTCCAGTCCTCTGCCGACCGAAGGGAAAGTGACTCCGGAGTAAACCGTTTCACACCAGCCGAAGCCCAGGTTTTCGGTGACAATACGGGTCAGTTTGGCCGCTTCGGCATTCGCTGTCGCCACCGAGGTGCCGCGTCCCACGACGACCAGCATGGTGTCGTACAAATCTCCCGGCCGCGGTCTTTCGTCAAAGCCGAGGGCCTCCAGTATTCGATGTTCGAATGCCACGATCATATCCGGATGCAGTCCGAGCTCACGGCCATACCGGATGTCGAGTCCGGGATGGCTTTGCATGTAGGTGGTCAGTACGGAAGGAATATCATTGCGGGCGTGAGTCGCGCGAAACAGCATACCCGGGAGCGCGTAGATACGCTTGACCCCGGACGCCGTCAGGTCATCCAGCGCCATATGGATATTGGGGGACGAGTATTCGAGAAACCCGTATTTAACCGGCAGCCCGGGGCAACGGGCGCGCAACCCCGCGGCCAGCAACCCGAATTCCTGTTCCGCCGTTTTGGCCCGGCTGCCATGACCGCATATCAGGACACCGGAATCCTGCGGCAGCGGCCCCGGGCCGCTCATACTGGTCTTGCGTGGATTCATATTGATTTCACAGGGCTACGGGATTGATTTTACGGGAGTTAATCTGTGATGAGTCGGGTAATTATACCACTCAAACAGGAACAGCATGATGTTCGGGTTCACGTGAATGCGACAAAATCAGGGTGCGGTAAACTGCCCATAATACTGCGCGTCAGATACCCCTTGGGGTATAATGCGCTCCTTCGTCTGTGCTTTTCAGATATGCCCGCCTGAGGAAAGTTGCAATATTGCAAACCAGTTATCATGCCGGATCACTACCCGTTCTGCCGCATAGTCGGACAATCGCTGCTTAAGACCGCGTTGCTGCTGGTCAGCATAGATCCGCGAATTGGCGGCCTGTTGATCAGCGGCGCTCGCGGCAGCGCGAAATCGACGATCGCGCGCGGGCTGTCGGACTTGCAGCCGCACAAGCCATTCATAACATTGCCTCTGGGCGCGAGCGAAGAAATGATCACCGGGTCGATTGATCTGGAAAGCGCCCTGAGTAATTCCGAGGTGCGGTTTTGCCCCGGTTTGCTGGCCCGCGCGCATAATGGCTTCCTCTATGTCGATGAAGTCAATCTGCTTTTTGATCATCTGGTCGATTTGTTGCTGGATGCGGCTGCGTCCGGGGTCAATATCGTCGAGAGGGACAACATCAGTCACCGGCATGACGCGAACTTCGTTCTGATCGGTACGATGAACCCTGACGAAGGTGAGTTAAGGCCGCAGTTACTGGACCGTTTCGGCCTGAGCGTCGAGATGGAGTCGGACTTCACGGTAGAGGAAAGGAAGGAGATCGTCCGGCGGCGTCTCGCCTTTGACCATGATCCGGGGAAAATGATTGAGGACAGTCGCTCCGAATCCGATCTCATCCGGCAAAAAATACGATGGGCCAGGGACAACCTGCACCGGGTCGAATTACCGGAACCGATTGCCACGCAAATTGCGCAGAGGTGCCTTCGGGCCGGGGTCGAGGGAATGCGCGCGGACATTGTGTTCCATCGTGCAGTAATTGCCCGGTGCGCGCTCGATCAAAGACTGGAAGTCATGAGCGGTGATGTTGATGTCGTTGAGCCGATGGTCATGAATCACCGCCGCAACGCCGATTCGGAAGATGCCGGGAAATCGGGAAACGACGAATCCGGGGACGATAATCCCGGACAGGGAGGGCAAAACGCAAGGAACCGCGGCGGCAGTCGGCCCGGATCATCCATCCAGGGTAGTTGGGGAAGCATGCCGCCCGTACCCTGCGCGCCGTTGCCGGCATCGGCGCTGCCTCTGCCGGATTCGCGAAAGTATGCAGCCAAACCTCCGGCGCGGCAGCGCATGGCCGCGTGCAACGGGAGCCGGGATCGGCAGGGTCTGGCTGGAGGCGTCAAGTACGGGGTCCGAAACTCTGCCGAAAACAGGAAAATAGACTGGGGCGCTACGTTGAGAAATGCCCGCTTCCGGGCGCTGCCCGGTGAGGACAGGAGAGAGGCTCTCAAATACCGCTTTCAACTGCCCGGAGCAGTCAACCTGGACATGATTGTGCTGGATACATCGGCTTCTACCCTGGGTGGTCAGGGGCTTGCTCGGGCATACGGCGCCATTCGGACGTTCTCCGGACGAAGTTACCGCGCCAGAAGGCATCTGGGGTTGGTTACATTCGGTAATGATGAGGTCCGGGCGCTGGTCGGGATACAAAGAGCGCCGAAGAACATTGAGGCTGTGCCTGGGCAGGTTCGGGCCGGAGGGGGAACCCCGGTCGGTCAGGCGTTGAAGCGTATTGACGCCATACTGGCGAGGCGCAAATACAGGCGCTTGAACTGCCATATTTATCTGATTACGGACGGGAGGTTCGAGCAGTCGATCAGCGGGTGCCGATCCATTCATTCATACCCGGTCACCCTGATCGACACGGAGTGCGGACGGGCGCCACTGGGCCGGGGGCGGCAGCTGGCGCGGCAGATTGATGCCGACTATCTGCATATTTCCAGTCTTTCGTTGCCGGGGTGCGCTGCGGGCTTTGCAACAACGAGGATGAACTCATGAACGACGGGACGAGGCAGGACAAGGACAGGGGCGGAGTCGATGCTGATGAGGAAGCCCGCCATGCCGCCAGGATGGAAAAGAAAAAGGCGGTGGTCGATCAACGAATTGCCCGGGCGACCGGGCAGCGCGGCGTGCTGATCCTGCTCAAGGGCAATGGCAAGGGCAAGAGCACTTCCGCGTTCGGGACAATGGCGCGGGCGTTGGGGCACGGTCAGCGCGCTGGTCTGGTGCAGTTTATCAAGGGCAGGCTGGAAACCGGGGAATCCCTCTTTTTCAAGGATCATCCACGGGTAGATTTTCATGTCATGGGGCATGGTTTTACGTGGGAAACCCGGGACAGGTCGCGCGATATTGCCGCCGCCCGCAAAGCCTGGAAGGTAGCGCGGAAGATGCTATGCGACGAGGCTTACCATATTCTGGTATTCGATGAAATGTCCTACATGTTCAAATACGGATATCTGGACGTTGCACCGGTGGTCGACGCGATCAGAGGCAGGCCGGGGCGTCAGAATGTGATCATTACCGGGCGTACGATGCATCGGCGATTGATGGAAATCGCCGACACGATCAGTGAGATTGCCGATGTCGAGCATGCGTTCAGAAAAGGCGTCAGGGCGCAACCGGGGATCGAATGGTGAACCTGGGCAGGGTCAGCTGTCCCGCTCTTTTCTTTTGCGCCCCCGCGTCCGGGCAGGGCAAGACGACGATTACCGCAGGTATCGCCAGATATCACCGAAACCGGGGCAGGGATGTCCGGGTATTCAAGACCGGACCGGATTATCTCGATCCCCTGATTCTGGAACGCGCTGCCGGAAGCCCGGTAGCGCAGCTGGATCTGTGGATGGTCGGTGAAAAGGAGTGCCGGCAGATTCTGTTTGAAGCGGCCGCGCAAGCCGACCTGATTTTGATCGAAGGCGTCATGGGTATGTTTGACGGGAATCCGAGCGGGGCCGATATGTCGGCCTGTTTCGGTATACCGGTGGCGATCGTGATTGATGCAACGGCAATGGCCGGGACTTTCGGCGCGATCGCTCTGGGGCTCGCCAACCATCGGCGGGAAGTGAGCATTGCCGGTGTTATCGGCAACAACCTGGCCAGCCGGCGTCACCAGGATCTGGTCGCACAAGCGATGCCGTCCCCGATTCCGTTGCTCGGCTGTGTCCGCCGTCATGCGGATGCGCTGCTGCCGGAACGCCATCTCGGGCTGGTCCATCCTGGCGAGGTCGATGATATCGACCGGCGGCTGGATCGGCTGGCCGAAATCATGCACCGCTGCGGGCTGACGAAACTGCCTCCCCAAGTGGAGTTCTATCCCGGCCGAACCCCGTCCGTCAAACGGCAATTACAGGGGCGGGTCATTGCGGTTGCCCGTGACGATGCCTTCACCTTTATCTATGCGGCCAACATAAAACTGTTGCAGGATATGGGCGCCGCGTGCGTCTGGTTCTCTCCCCTGGTCGATGAAACCCTGCCCGCCGCCGATGCTTTATGGTTGCCCGGCGGCTATCCGGAATTGCATCAGGAGCGGCTTGCAAAAAACCGGCGGTTGATTGACCAGGTTACCCGTTTTTGCAACAGCGGCAGGAAAGTCCTCGCCGAATGCGGCGGCATGCTGTATCTGATGGAATCACTGACGGATATAAACGGCAGACGTACGGCCATGCTCGGTTTGATACCGGGGCACGCTACCATGCGGGAGCGGGGCGGTTGCCAGGGCATGCAGACCGCGCCGTTACCCGGCGGCGATGTCCGCGCCCATGCCCACCACCGCACCCGCTGTGAGGGAACCGCCCGGCCTGTCGCCTTCGGAAGACGCGCGTATCACAAAGCGCCGGGCGAACCCATCTATCAGCTAGGCAATATTACCGCCAGCTATCTGCACTTCTATTTCCCTTCCAACCCGGACGCGATTGCCGCGTTGTTCACGAATTGACTGACCGCTATCAACTGCCCAGCGCCTCTCTGACCAGCGCGCAATCGGTGCCGGTTTGGTAGTCTCCCCGTTTGGTTATGAAGCCGAACTTGATCCACCAGTCATTGGTTAACTCCCAGTGATCCCTGAGCTGCCCGTTTTTCTGACCAAAAGGCGGGGCCCCGTCGGCAACGCCGCAAAAACGCGCCGTATCCTCAAGGCTGTAAATATAGAGTTCTCCGTCTGCCGGATCATTGTTCGCCGCGTCTCTTGTCAGTGAACCGTTACCTAAAATGGCAGTGACATCTTCCAGCGAGAAGCCGACCGCATCAGCGATGACCGCGTTGGAGGCAGCGGAATTGGCTCTCCAGTGCTCCACTCCGGCGTAAATTGCCTGCAAGGTTTTTACGGCCAGCGCCCGGTTGTTCTCGAGAAAGTCGTCCGACATGTAAATGCCGTCGGCAATCAGCGCCGTTCCCAGCCAGTAAGGGTCAAAGGAATGGGCGACTACACGTGATCCCTCAAGGTCTGCAAGCACCTGTGAATTGAATGGCGACCAAAGCTCGGCGGCGGCAACCTGACCGCTTATCATGGCGGCCGCCGCGTCGCCGGCAATCAGGTTCACCATTTCGACCTCATCGGCTCTGACCCCGTTCTGTTCCAGCCATATCCCCATCATGATGTGGGACAGTCCGCCTTCAAGTACCGCAACCTGCTTGCCTTTCAGGTCGGCGGCGCTCTTGATGTCCGGGTGGACAATGATCATGTCCGAACCATGCGCCAGATTGGAAAGGTTGATCAGTTTGAATCCCATTTCTTCGGCTGCCGCGATCGGGCCGAACTCTATTGTGCTGAACACCACATCCAGCTGATTGGTCGCCAGCAGGCTGAACAGTTGGACCGGGTCTTCAATAATAGTATTTTCAAATTCCAGGTCGGTCAGGTTGTTCGCTTCGCTGACATAGTGGAACCCATAACCCGGCCAACTGAAATGCCCGATGCGGACTGTGTCCGCGGCGTTTGCAACCTGCACGAAAAAGAGTGAAAACAGGCCCAATGCGCAGCTCGACAAATACAGTCGAAGGCGATACAGGAAATAGCAATTTTGATTTTTATCGGTTTTACAAGTCATGTCATTGTCTCCGGTATTGATAAAAGTATTGATAAAACTGGTTGCTCGCCAGAGCCGCTAGCTGATGCGTCCCTGGATTTCTTCTCTCATCATCTGGTAAAGACGCTTTTCCATCTCGACGTACCCCGGTTTCACGAGCAGGTCTTCCTTTCTCGGGAAGCGTTTTCCCTGCTTGAATTCCATCGCTATATCGGCTTTTATTTCCCCGGGCTGTCTCGTGAAAAACAGAATCCGGTCAGCAAGATAGATGGCTTCCTGGATGTCGTGAGTGACCAGAATAACGGTCTTGTTTTCACTTTCGATGATTTCGATGATCATCTCTTCCATCTCCCAGGTGACCTGCGCGTCCAATGCACCGAAAGGCTCGTCGAGCAATAATAACCGGGGGTTCTGCGCCAGCGCCCGGGCAATCGCCACGCGCTGCTTCATGCCGCCGGAAAGCTGAACCGGAAAGGATTCCGAGAAATCGGAGAGATGAACCTGTTTCAGGAAGTGTTGCGCGCGCTTTACCCTTTGTTCCTTCGGGATGCGTTGAATCTTCATGCCGTGCTCGACATTTTCCCGGACATTCAGCCACGGAAAAGATGTGTAGGCTTGGAACACCATGCCGCGTTCGGGTCCGGGACCTGTTATAGGCTGCCCATATACCTGGACATTGCCCCGCGTCGGGTATTCGAGTCCTGCTATCAAACGCAAAAGCGTCGTTTTTCCACAGCCGGACGGCCCGATCAGCGCAGTAACCTGGTTTTCCTGAATATCCACCGATACGTCATTGAGCGCAACAATGCTCCCACCGATATATTCCTTGGTCACGCGATTGGCGCGGATAGGGGGTTCACCCGCGTCACGCCCCTGTTCAAGAGCGCTGTTCCTCGTTAAGGTATTGTCCAGGTCTGATGCCACCGGTTGCTAACGACGGGTATATTCGTGGGGGAAAAGAAAGCGGGCTGCAACGCGGAACGAAATATCGGTGAGGACGCCGAGTATTCCGATCGTCAGAATCCCGGCCATGATGATATCTACGTGCAGGAAGCGGGACGCACGCATCATGACGGCTCCGATACCGTCGGTGGCCGCAACGATTTCCGCTATAACCAGATAGGTCCACGATACGGCAATCATGTTTCTCATCGAGTCGAGAATTTGCGGCGCTGCCGCCGGGAAGGCGACCTTGAGCACGATATGCGTGCGTTTGGCGCCCATAGTCTGGGCCGATTCAATCAACTCTCTTGGTACGGAGAGCACATTATCCAGAATCAGCGCAATAAGAAAAAACACACAGCCGAGAAACAGCAGCGCCAGTTTGGCAAAATCGGTCGGTCCGAAATAGACCAGTAACAAGGGTACGAATGAGGCTGCCGGAAGGTAGCGCAGGCCGCCAATGGTAGGGTTGATCAGCGCACGCAATTTCACGAAACAGCCCATCAACAGACCCAGAGGCACGGCCAGCAGGCAGGCTGCAAAAAAACTGACATAGATACGCCAGACACTTTTGCCGATATCTGCCATATAACTTTTTTCGAGTATCAGCACGTAAATCTTTCCGACGACCTGCCCGACTCCGGGCAGGAATTTTTGTTGCGATACCGGGGTCAACCAGTGACAGATTTCCCAGATAGCGAAAAATGCGGCGACACCGAGGACTCCAAGGATGAAGCCTTCGTTTCTGCCTACCGAGCCCCTGATCTCCAGAAAGCGTTCCCGCGGCGGCCTGTACAGTGGCGCTTCCCCGATTACCTGTTTGCCGTTTCGGATCTGCATCGGGATCAGAGAGCGTCGCCCGGCGCTGTTGGCATTGTCAGTATCTCATTTTTCATTGTTCTTTACTCCATTGGACAGGGTCAACCGATAATTCTCGAAAATCTCAATATATATGGGAAATTATGACGGATTTCGCACCAGGATGCGACTAAAAATAAATATATATGATAATTAAAGTAATTATTGATAAATTTCGCTTGATTGGCTTCAGACAATATCATAAACTTCCGTGTGGTATCAATGATCGGCGATTTATGCGGGTCGGGTTGTGATACTGTTGAATTACAATCAGTCCATAATTCGGGAGAGGCGGGATATGGCATTACTGAAGATGGAAGCTTGGTATGACCTGGCGCGCGAGACCAATTGGACTCCCGGTTATGTTTCTGCGGATGAGTTGTTTCCCGAGCCGATGTCCGACAGTTTTGGCATACCGGTTGAGGAGTGGGAGACATTCGATGAACCGTACAAGGTTACTTTCCGCGATTATGTGAAGTCACAGCGTGACAAGGATATCGGGGCTTATTCTGTCAAGGCTGCGCTGGCGCGGGCCGATTTTTTCAGGAACGCGTCACCACACTGGAAGGCCTTGCTGGCCCTGCATTTCAGTGCAGTGTGCTGGGCGGAATTTCATTCGGCTTCCGCATTCGCGCGCATGACCCGGTTTTCCCTGAGCCCCGGCATGCGTAACATGGCGACATTTGGCACCCTGGACGAGATTCGCCATGGCCAGATCCAGATCTATTTCGCCTATGAGTTCCTGAAACATGACGCTGTGTTCGACTGGTGCCACAAGTCCTCGAAAACGGAAAACTGGATCATAATCAGTTTGCGTCATGCCCTTGATGACATTGCCCATACGCGTGATGCGACGAGCGCCGCGATCATGCTCAATATGGGGCTGGAACAGGCATTCACCAATTTGCAGTTTGTCGCTCTCTCGGCCGATGCCGCCAAATGCGGGGATCATTCCTTTGCAACAATGTTGCAGAGCATACAAACGGACGAAGCCAGGCATGCCCAGATCGGTGAACCGATGGTGCGTATCATGGTTGCAAACGGCAGGAAGAAGGAAGCGCAGCAATTGGTCGATATTGCTTTCTGGCGCATGTGGAAACAGTTTTCGGCATTGAGCGGTATCGGTATGGATTACTACACTCCACTGGAGCATCGTGAAAATTCCCTGAAAGAATTTATGGAAGAGTGGGTCATCGGCCAGTTCGGTCGTACTGTCGAGGCCCTCGGACTGGATCTGCCTTGGTACTGGGACCTCCTTAAGCACGATATTTCGACATTCCATCATGCCAACCAGATCGGGGTTTATGTTTATCGGGCTACCGAGTGGTGGCGGCCGATAGCCGGGGTAGCGCCGCAAGAACGGGAATGGCTGGAAGAAAAATATCCGGGCTGGAATGAGACTTACGGCAAATGCTGGGATGTGATAATCGAAAACATCCGTAACGGAAACTATGACAGGACCACGCCGGTCGCTCCTCCGCTGATCTGCAATATGTGCGGTCTCGAAGTGACCGGAATAGCGGGCGACAAGTGGCAGCCGGTCAATCACCAGGTTGATCTGGATGGGCGCAAATACCATTTTTGCTCGGAACCGTGCAAGTGGATATTCGAACTTGAGCCGGAGCGCTACAAAGGACACAAAAGCATCATCGATCGCGTGTTTGACGGCACTATCGGGCCGGAGCCGGACGATTTTTATGAATATATGGGGCAAAGCCCGGCCGAGCGCGGTGTTGACGGCTATGATTATCGGTGGGTGGATGGTTACGACGATGAGGTGGACATGCCCCGCGAGCCGTTGCGGCAGGCCGCCGGATAATCATACGAAATACCATAATAGTCCGGGATCTCATTGAAATGGCCGAACTTCCACTTGCAGTCAATGTGCAGGGTGACTATGGGTACAAGGTTGTTGTCGTTGATGACGGCAGCACCATAGAAGAAGCGCTCCGGACTGCGGTTGACCAGATTGCCGGCGTCCTCGTCCCGAAATTTTCGGCAGGCGCCGTGTTGCGAGCCCGCTTGCATGGTTCCGACAGTCCGCTGGACAACAGCCGTACTGTCAAACAGGCCGGACTGTTGAAAATGGAGGCCTTGCAGATCTACACGGAACAGAATCATGGCGAATAAGCGCCCCGAATTCCGCAGAATCTGTGATCTGGACGAGGTTTGGGAGGGTGAAATGGAGGTTTTCCAGTCAGGAGGCGATGAGGTGCTGATTGTGCATGCGCCCGGAGGAGAGGTCAGAGCATATGATCCGGTTTGCCCCCACCAGCAATACCCGTTGATTGAGGGGGAACTGCAAGACTGCATTCTGACCTGCTCCGCGCACCTCTGGCAGTTTGATGTGATTTCCGGAGCGGGTGTAAATCCCACCGGAGTATCGCTGACCGACTATCCGGTCAGGATTGAAGGCGATGCGGTCTGGGTCGCGATGCCTGCCGATTCCAGCTGAATCCTGCAGGCTTCGGATCATTTTATTTCGCGCGAGAACAAATGAAGAACTCCCAGTCCAGCCGGCAAGTGGGGCCGGTAATCAAAAATAGTGAAATTGGCGATGCCGTTCTCGAGGCCATTTATGAAGATAATCCGGACCGAAAGATTGAAGTGGAAGAACACGCATCATACATCCGCATCAAGGTAGAGAAAGAATGTGTCCTGCGCTTTGATACGGTTGCCGACATGCTGGGCAGGGAGGTGACCCGCAGCGACATAGAATCCAATATGCCGGCGCTGGAAGGATTTATTCGGGTTGATTCTGAAAAAATGCGGTTTCTCGCAACGGCAAGCGACGAATGAGCGGGATGATTTTCGATTATTCGGGATGCAATAAAGACATCGGGGTTATAGCATGGCTGTAAAAGTGACGGGAATGAAAACCTGGAGCAAGCTGTCCGGGAACAGGCGTCGCCCCAGTGAATATGAAATCGTTGCCACCAATTTGCAAACCCGGCATCGGCATCGCGACTCTGCCTATGAGCTTTCCCCGGCTCCCGGTCTGGCAATGAACGAATGGTATCGGAAGAATGTCTTCGACAGCCCCCTGCAACATGATGACTGGGAAGAATTCCGGGATCCCGATGCGTTGATTTACCGTGTCTATACCCGCTCCCGGGACAGCCAGGAAGAATATGTCGACGGCCTGCTTGATGAACACAACGAAATTGGCTATGACACGGAACTGCAGCCCGAATGGCTGGATGTTCTGGAGCGGTTGTATACTCCCAGAAGGTATCTTCAGGCTGCATTGCAGATGTCGGCGTCATACATCGTACAAATCGCTCCAGCCAGTACTATTACTTGCTGCGCGGGATTTCAGGAGGGAGATGAATTTCGATGGTTGCAACGGCTTGCCTACCGTACCCGGGAACTTCAGATCGCACACCCGAAACGGGGATTCGGAAAAACCGAGCGGGATAACTGGGAGCGGGAGCCGGCGTTACAAGGGTTGCGTGAACTGCTGGAAAAAGCCTTGGCTACCTACGACTACGGTGAAAGTTTCACAGCGATCAATCTGGTGGCAAAGCCGGCCGCAGATGAAAGCCTGAGAGAACTGGCCGCGACCGCGCGCCGATTCAGTGACTCCCTGCTTGCCCTGCTGGCTGACAATCAGCTGCGTGACAGTGACCGTTCACGCAGGTGGAGTGCAGAACTGGTACGCTTCTGTACGCAAGCGAAAGCCCGGAACAAGGTCGTGATCGGAAACTGGATAGACAAATGGATGCCGCTGGCAATCAGCGCCGTGTCCACATATTGCGCGGCCCTGCCCGAAAGCGAGGGAAGCGTTGACGCTGCCGTTTCGCGCATGCGGGCCTGGCATCGCAGTCTTGAAATCTGACGTCCGGCGCCGCGCATGATCATGGGGAAGCGCGCAACCATGCACAGGGAAATCAACTATGCGGACGCGGATTCATGGCATTGGCAAGAACCGGCGCCATTTGCACAGACCGTCGTTGTTGGCGATCAGGTTTTTATCAGCGGTCAGCAGTCGCTGGACCGCCATGGCGCGGTATTGAATCCGGGAGATATCGCCGGGCAAACACGGAATGTGTTTGAAAACATGAAGCGAGCCCTGGCCCGGGTCGGCCTTGGGCTGGATAATCTGGTTCGACTGAATACTTGGTACGTGTTTGCAGGCGATGACGCTGACGCGACCCGCTACTGGGAGGATATGACCCGTGTCCGGCTTGAGTACTTCCCGGACCCGGGGCCGGCCGCTACGGCGGTACGTATCCGGGGCATGCCTTATCCGGGTCAGTTGATCCAGATAGAAGGCGTGGCAGTGCGCGGAGAATCCTGGAAAAACCGGCAGCGTATCATGCCGGATGGAAGCTGGGACTGGAGCATCCCGGTACCCTTGTCACAGGGATGGAAGGCAGGTAACCGGATATTTGTCGGCGGCCAGATATCTGCCGACGGCAACGGAACCCCGGTTCACGTTGGCGACCTGGAGGCACAGACTCGCAATATCTATCAATATATCGGCAACATACTATCCGATGCCGGAGCTTCTCTTGAAGATATCGTTCATATCAAGGTCTGTTTCAAATACGATAGCCGCGCCCTGGCGACCGGGGCGGGCTTCGCCGACCGTATACTGGAAATCACCAGAGAAATTGTCGGCGGCGCGGGCGCGGCTCCGGCGGTCACGGCCTTCGCGGTGGATTTGCTTTATCCGGGTCTTGACCTCGAAATTGACGCCATGGCTCTTGTCGATGAAGAACGGGAAGTTCTCATACCTGAGCGCCCGCTCGGCCGCTACCAGCCGGATGTTTTTTCTCACGGCATATCAGCCGGAGGGGAAATTTATATAGCAGGACAAAGCGCGCTTGATGATCACGGGGAAGTCATCTCGGTCGGTGATTTGGGAGGCCAGAGCAACGTGGTATTCGAACGCATACAGCATATCCTGGCACAGGCCGGAGCAGCTTTGGAGGACGTCGTCAAACTCAATCTGTTTCTGGTCGGTGAGGATGACGAGAGCGCGGACGCTTTTCACCAGGTGTCCCGGGTATGGGCCGGATTATGCCCGAATGGCCATCCGGCCATGACGGCGGTGCGTGTGCACGAACCGGCGAAACCGGGGTTGTTGCTCCAGGCTGATTGTGTTGCCCTGAAACAGGACGGATAACCCCGGATAATCCTTGATATAACCAATTCACTCAAGAACAGGAGGACACATGATCAAAAATCCGGTACCCTGGCCCAACGGCGCAAAAGTTGCCTGTGCCATTACTTTTGATATCGACACCGACAGTATTTTACATCTTGAGCATCGGGAACGGGCGCCGACCATGCTTTCAACGATGTCCTGGTTGAAGTATGACGAAGTGGCCATCCCGAGGCTGGTCGAGTTGTATGCGCGTTATGAAATCAAACAGACTTTTTTCTATCCGGCATGGTGCATGGAACGTTATCCTCATCTGGTTGATGTGATCCTGGAAGGAGGACACGAAATTGCCGCTCACGGGTATTTGCACGAGAACCCGAACAAACTCAGCCCCGAAGACGAATTGTACTGGTTTGAGCGGCAGATCGGGGTGATCGAGAAAATGACCGGAAAACGCCCCAGAGGCTGGCGTGCGCCGTTGTACAATTTTTCCAGGCATTCGATTGACTACATGATCGAGCAGGGATTTATATACGATGCCAGTCTGATGGGAGATGATATCCCGTATGTACTTCAGACTGAAAAGGGCTCAGTGATCGAATTGCCCAGTCAGTGGGCGATGGATGATTGGCCGCATTACACTCATGCTCCCGACATGCATTACATGATGCCAATCAAATCCCCGGATGAGGCCATGAACGTATTTATGTCGGAATTCGAGGCCATGTACAGAAACAGAGGCTTATGGGTCACGGTATGGCATCCGTTTGTATCGGGACGTCTGGCGCGGTGCGAGCGGATAGGGCAGATGATTGAGGAGATGCAGAACCGGGGCGGGGTATGGTTTGCCACTATGGAAGAAATTGCCACACACGTTCAGGCTTGTATGGATAACGGTTCCTGGACCCCGAGAGTCGATAATCTTCCTTATTACGAGGGGCCGATTCCGGAACTTGATGATGCCAGCGCCAGCCTTGCCTAGCCAGCCTTGCCTGGATACTCGTGCGATTGTCTGTTGCGCGCAGGCCGGCGCAATCAGGCCGGGCGCGGCCGCCGGATAGCCTGATCGACAAACTCACCCCGTTGTTTTGCCATTGAAGCCATGAGGCGAAGGACGATGCAGGCCGCCAGTTTTGAAGTGGCGCCGCTGACATCGAAGACCGGAGCCAGATCCGATATTTCGATCAGGCTTACAGACCCTCTCTGCCCCAGCAGGTTTGTTATCTGCATGATCTCGCGGGATTCGAATCCACCGGGTTCGGGCGCAGTCACCCCGGGCGCCGCCGAGGCATCCATGATGTTCATGTTGAAACTCAGGTATTGCGCGTCCGTGCCGCCCCAGACCTGTTCACCCGCTTCAGCGAGCGCTGTTTCGAGTCCGCGCTCCAGTACTTCGTCCATTGCGTGGAAACGGATTCCCCGTTGCCTGGCAAGTTCTACCTGATCTTTCGGGTTCATTGAATTGCGGGCGCCGACATGAGCCATATTTGACGTATCAACATTGGGTAATTCACTGATTCGCGCCAATGTGCACGGGCTGGCCATTTTCTCTCCGGCCCAGCTGTCCGCCATCTCCAGATGAGCGCCGAAGTACAGGTATCCCATTTTCCGGCTTTCACCGATATGATCGGATAGCGCTTTCGCGGCAGAAATTGAAATGGAGTGATCACCGCCGCAGATCACCGGTACTACTCCGGATGCCAGCACCTCTCTGACCGCACGGTAAATCCGGTCGTGAGCGAGTTGCGGCATAACTTTGGGTATGCGGACATTACCGCAATCGACACAACTGCCTTCCAGGTCGACCTGGTATTCAAACCAGTACGGGAAGTATTCATGGCTGGCCACCCGAAATGCCTGCGGGCCTTCTTCACATCCGGGTTTTCCCACATTCCCTTCGTCGTAGGGAATCCCGATGAATGCAAAACGCGCCCCGCTATCCCTGAGCGCATCGGTTTGCATGCTGACCTGGGGGGAGCGCAGAAACGTTATAACTCCCAGAGTCTTGAAATTTTCCGGGTCGCCCAAAGGAGAAAACAGGTGATCGAAATTTTTTGCTGGATTCATGGATGAAATCTATAAATAGCCTCGAAAACGGTTTCAGGTTTTAACAGGTTGTTTCCAGTTCGACAGAAATGCGAATTCAGGGAGATTCCCCGCGGTCAAGCAATGTCCTTGCCCGGCTGCCAAGATACTGATAAACCATACAGCACGCCAACTTGATACTCATGTCACTGACATCGAAATGGGGGCTCAGCTCCGATATTTCAAAAATGTCGGCGCCGTAAATTCCGGCGATACGGGCATGTTTTATAACCTCTCTCGGTTTAAGCCCGAAAGTTTCCGGAGCGGTGGTTCCGGGCATGCAACTGGCGTCAATCGAATCGGTATCCCAGGACCAGTATACCGCATCCGTTCCATCCCAGGCGATTTCGAAGATTTCCCGGCTGCAAGCCTCGATACCGCGGTCTGCAACCTCCTGCATCGGGATCATGCGTACTTTGTTGTCCACCCAGAAATCCACCCAGTCTTTCGGGTTCAAGCCATTGCGTGAACACATATGCGCCATATTTCTGCCGTCACAATTCGGCAGGTCGAAGGCGCGCGCCGGGCCCGAACAGTTGGTATAGGGCGATCCTTCCCAGTCGGGCGCAGAATCCAGATGACAATCGACATGCAGATATCCGATCCTGCCGTTCTTGTGAAAATCGGACAGCGCCCTGGAAGCGGGGATCGGTACGGAATGGTCGCCGCCACAGAGTATGACCCTGGCTCCTCCCGCAAGACATTCGGTCACGTACCGGTATATATATTCGTGGCTGCGCTCGTTGTTTCCCGGAACGACAGGCACGTCTCCGCAATCCACCGGCCTGAAAAATGTCATCAGATCGACATCAAACTCGAACATGTAAGGAAAGTATTGTGTTGACGCTTCGCGGATACCGGACGGCCCCTGTGATGTGCCGGCCCGCACCATTTGGCCTTGGTCCCAAGGCACTCCCAGGAAGCAGATTTTTGCCCCCATCCGCCTGATTGCATCCCGATCCGGCGGGCAATACGGGGCGCCCATGAACGTTGCAAGGCCGCGGGATTTGAATACGCCGTTATGCCTGGTCGGAGAATGGACATGATCGTCCTTGCCGCTATGCGCCGCCGGACCCTGATGCTGATGGGGCACGAACTCCCAGGTATTGAAACCGCTTTTATTCATACCATAAATTCTCCTGTCGAGGGATCGTCAAAATAGCGGGCGGGCGCCGGACGTTGAAGTTCGTTCCTGTCCAGCTCAATGGCGACCAGCTGCATTTCACGACCGGTAATAATATCCGGTGTCGGAGTACTACAGACCGGGCAGGCGAAACTGTAACGCGACCCGGGTTTGCGAACCTCGTCGCATCGCGAACAATATACGGTCAGGGGTACTTCTTCTACTTCCAGTACGGCTCCCTCGCAGCCTGTGCCTCGGGAAGCCGCTCCGAAGCAAAAATAAAGAGATCGCAACATGCCGGACAACACGCCCAGTCTGACACGGATTCGTCCAATTTTTTGCGCTCCGCACTGTTCGGCATGCTCACATGCGAGTTGAATCAGGCTCTGCGCCATGGATAGTTCGTGCATCAGATCATTGAACCGCAACGATAAATAATGTACATCTGTTCTATCCCTGTTGTATCCGGCAAGTCCTGTACCGGTATCCGACAGGACAGGGCGCCCGACTGGGCTCAAGATGCGGTAATTCTACAGGTATGGATTGCGGATGTCAAATTGTATAATGAATATTGTTCATGAAGTCAACGATCAGGTTTCGTGAAAATTATCTGAATCGTCCTTATAGTCCGATTATTATTACGATTTTCGTAAATTGAACAAACAAAAAACCATGAAAAAACGAGCCTTCTCTATCCGGCCGCTGCGTGTCGCACCGGTTGATAAAAAGAGTGAACCCGGCAGAACCGCTGCCAAAATGGTACCCCGTTCCCTGCTGTCCGACCCGTTTAACCGGTCTATTATCGAACTGTTGCAAGAAGACGGCCGCTTGCCCTACTCGGCGGTCGCGCGCGAACTCGGGACATCCGAGGGGACGGTACGTAATCGGGTGAATCAAATGGTCGATTCAGGCGTTCTGAGGATTGTAGCGGTGGCAGATCCGATGGCGCTCGATCATGCGGCTTATGCGTTTATCGGGTTGACGCTGTCGGCCGGAGCAGACCCGCGTATCGTTGCCAAGCCGTTTGTAGATCGGGAGGAAGTCATGTTCGTCTTGTTTGCAGGCGGGCATTATGATTTGCTCATTGAGGTTCTGTGCAAGACCGATGAGGACATGCGGGACTTCATTCTGGAGATGTGTTACGGACAACCCGATATCAGCAGTGTCGTTCCGATGATGGGGCTGGAAGTGTTCAAATACCAGCTCAAGTGGGATGACCGGCAGTGGTCATCATAGCGATGTCGGACGGAATGGACTGCCTTGCAGGTATATGTCCGAACCCGGATAAGCTTGCTTGTCTCGGCAATTTGACATCTATATAATGGCGATTAGTGTGGGCGCTAATGGATGTCTGTCTATATGCGATAGCGAACAGACCTTCGGTTACGCCCGGTTTTTTATGAACCGGATCCTTAATGTCAAGGATTCGCAACCCGAAAACTGGAGGGAGTATGTCTGATAAAATCCTTGTAGCTCTGGACGGAAGTGAAGGTGGTAAACGCGCATTGGATGTCGCCGTTGAACACGCCAGACTTACCAAATCAAGTCTTCTGCTGGCCTACGTCATTGATTGGTCACCCTACAGCTTCCATACCCCCGAAGAATTATCCGAGCGTCATAAACGGCGTGAATCGGAAATTCAACGGGCCAATGATTCGGTTCTTCACCCCGAAGCGTCTGCGCTTGCAGACTCCGGGGTCCACGTCGAGACCGTGGTTCGGCATGGTAAAATTGCCGAAACTCTCGTTGAGCTCAGCGAAGAACACAATACTTCACAGATCTATATCGGCAAGCTGGGCGAATCGCGGATGCGTTCGATGATTTTCGGCAGTGTTACCGCCGCGCTGGTACAAACTGCTTCCGTACCCGTCACTGTTGTTCCCTGACGCTGCTGTGGGGAACCTCGCCAAAGAGTTTGACCAGCCGATTGAACTACACTTTAACAAATAGAGGAAACTAAGATGCGACAAATACTTGCGACACTTGGTTTGATGATTGTTTCGTTGACCCATGCTCATGCGGGAATTGATGACGCCATCAATTCCGCAACGGCGCCTGTTGCCGAGTTCATCGGCCGGGTGGTCTTTTTCAAAATTCCGATTTTCGGCGCCCAGCTGCCGGTAGTCGTTTTGTGGCTGGTGGTCGGAGCCGTATTTTTTACATTTTACATGGGTTTTATCAATCTCCGCGGATTCAGGCACGCGATTTCGCTCGCCAAAGGGGATTATGCCGACCCGAACAGCAAGGGTGAGGTTTCCCATTTCCAGGCGCTGGCTACAGCCGTTTCCGGGACTGTCGGTATCGGTAATATCGGCGGCGTGGCGGTTGCCGTTACTGTAGGTGGCCCCGGGGCGACGTTCTGGTTGATTCTGGCCGGTTTCCTGGGGATGTCGACCAAGTTTGTCGAATGTACTCTGGGTGTTAAATATCGGCAGGAATTCAAGGACGGACATGTGTCCGGCGGCCCGATGTATTATTTGAGGAAAGGGTTTTCCGATCGGGGAATGGAAGGGTTCGGCAAGTTCATGGGTACGTTCTATGCCATTGGCATCTTTATCGGCGCTTTGGGGATCGGCAATATGTTCCAGTCGAATCAGGCCTATGTACAGCTTAACAATGTGTCCGGTGGAGCGCTGGACGGATTGGGCTGGCTGATAGGGCTGCTTCTGGCTGCGGTCGTATTCGCCGTCATTGTCGGCGGCATCAAATCCATTGCGCGAGTCACTGAAAAAATCGTGCCGTTCATGGCCATCTTTTATTGCCTGTTTGCCATTATCGTGATTCTGATGAACGCAAACACACTGCCGCAGGTCATTGTCAATATTTTCAATGGCGCATTCACCGGAGAGGGAGTCGCGGGCGGCGCCCTGGGGGCCATGATTATCGGTTTCCAGCGCGCGGTATTTTCCAATGAGGCGGGTATCGGTTCCGCTTCCATTGCGCACTCCGCCGTTAAAACGGATGAACCCGTTACTGAAGGAATTGTTTCCTTGCTGGAGCCATTTATCGATACGATCGTAATTTGTACCATTACCGCCCTCGTAATCGGTACCGCCCAGGTTGCCGATCCCGGTTTTGCGGGAAATGCCCAGGGTGTTGCGATGACTTCGGCGGCGTTCGAACGTGAATTTTCATGGTTCCCGATTCCTCTGGCTTTCGCGGCGCTGCTGTTTGCCTTTTCTACGATGATCTCCTGGTCCTATTACGGCCTCAAGGGCTGGACTTACATGTTCGGTGAAAGTGTCAGGGGGCAGAATGTCTACAAGATTATTTTTTGTGCTTTTGTCGCGTTGGGCTGTGTGGTCCAGTTAGGCCCGATTCTTGATATATCGGATGCTCTCGTGTTCCTGATTTGCGTACCCAACATCCTGGGTCTGTACTTTCTGGCTCCGATCGTCAAGCGGGAAATGAACTCCTACTTCGAACGGGTCAGCAGCGGAGAAATCAGGAAATACAAATAAAGAACGTATGCAGTTTTGATGCCGCCGCAGGGCAGACACAGGAGAGCTGCCTGCCCTGCGGCGGCCGGGGTACGATTAAACGAAAGCAACGCCTCAAGGGGGCGGATCCTTCTAATACCGGTAATGATCGGCCTTGTAGGGTCCGGCAATGGGAACCCCGATGTAGTCGGCCTGCTCGGGGCTGAGTCCGGTCAGTCTGGCGCCAATTTTCTCAAGGTGCAGGCGGGCGACTTCTTCATCCAGATGCTTGGGTAATACATAAACATCGTTCTCGTATTTATCCCCGTCGGTCCATATTTCGATCTGCGCCAGTACCTGGTTGGTGAAGCTGTTGGACATCACAAAGCTCGGGTGGCCGGTGCCGCAACCGAGATTGACGAGACGGCCTTCTGCCAGCAGGGTAATACGACGGCCGTCGGGAAGAATGATCTGGTCGACCTGGGGTTTGATATTTTCCCACGGATATTTTTTCATCGACGCAATATCGATTTCATTGTCAAAGTGGCCGATATTGCAGACGGTCGACTGGTTTTTCATGCGGGTCATATGTTCATGGGTAATGACATGAAAATTACCGGTGGCGGTCACGAATATATCTGCCTGTGAGCAGGCCTCATCCATATTGACTACACGGTATCCTTCCATTGCCGCTTGCAAGGCACAGATCGGGTCGATCTCGGTGACCCATACGATAGCGCCGAGGCCACGCAAGGACTGTGCACAGCCCTTGCCGACATCACCATAACCAAGAACAACCGCAACCTTGCCGGCAATCATCGTATCGGTGGCTCTCTTGATTCCATCTACCAGCGACTCGCGGCAACCATACAGATTGTCGAACTTGGACTTGGTTACGGAGTCGTTTACATTGATGGCGGGAAAGGGCAACTCATTGTTGTTTGCCATTTGATACAAGCGGTGGACGCCGGTCGTCGTCTCTTCCGTTACTCCTTTGATTTTTGCCAATCGGCGACTGTACCAGGAATTGTCTTTGGCAAGAGTGCCCCGAATGCTGGAAAACAGGGCGATCTCTTCTTCGCTTGCGGGGTTGTCGAGAACGGATGGGCGTTTTTCCGCCTTGCTGCCCAGAGTCAGCAACAGGGTCGCATCACCGCCGTCATCCAGAATCAGGTTGGGGCCGCCGCCGTCCGGCCAGTCCATAATTCTGTGACTGTATTCCCAGTATTGATCCAGTGATTCTCCCTTGAATGCGAATACCGGGATTCCCTGATCGGCAATCGCTGCCGCCGCGTGGTCCTGGGTCGAAAAAATGTTGCAGGAAGCCCAGCGCACTTTCGCGCCGAGCGAGACCAGTGATTCGATCAGTACGGCGGTTTGCACCGTCATATGCAATGAACCCGCGATTCGCGCCCCTTTCAACGGTTGACTGTCTGCGTACTTGTTTCGAACCGAGATCAGTCCGGGCATTTCTGTTTCAGCGATGCCGATTTCTTTTCGCCCCCACCCGGCCAGGGTCAGATCGGCTACATGGAAGTCAGCCTGAACGGCTTCTGCGGCTTGTGTAGACATAGTGAATTCTCGTTGCAATGTGATACTGGATTTCGATTAGCGGATTCCGGCATCGGCTTTCAATGCGTCCGCCTTGTCTGTTCTTTCCCACGAAAATTCGGGTTCCGGACGGCCAAAGTGGCCATACGCTGCGGTATTGCGGTAGATCGGGCGAAGCAGGTCGAGACTCCGGACAATAGCTTTGGGGCGCAAGTCGAAATGCCGGTCGACCAACTCCTCGATCCGGGTATCATCAATTTTCCCGGTGCCGAAAGTTTCGACCATGACCGATACCGGTTTGGCGACACCGATTGCATAGGCTACCTGAACCTCACATTTATCAGCCAGACCGGCGGCTACGATGTTTTTCGCTACATAGCGTGTAGCATAGGCGGCGGAACGATCCACTTTAGAGGGGTCCTTGCCGGAAAATGCCCCGCCTCCATGATGCGCCGACCCGCCATAGGTATCCACAATGATTTTCCGACCGGTCAGGCCGCAGTCAGCGACCGGACCGCCAATCTCGAACCGGCCAGTCGGATTGACCAGAAAACGGGTATCGCTATCCAGCATATTGGCGGGTAGTACCGGTTTGATGATTTCTTCAATCACTGCTTCGGACAATTCGTCATGACCAATATCCGGGGCGTGCTGGGTTGACAGCACTACGGTGTCGATCGAAACCGGGTCGGCGCCTTTATATTTCACTGTCACCTGGGATTTTGCATCGGGACGCAGCCAGGGCAGTTTCCCCGATGTTCGAACTTGCGACTGTCTGGCAACGAGACGGTGGGCATAAGTAATGGGAAAGGGCATCAGCACATCAGTTTCGTTGCAGGCATAGCCAAACATCAAGCCCTGATCGCCCGCGCCCTGATCGAGGTCCACCCCTTCGCCTTCATTAACGCCCCGGGCAATGTCGGGGGATTGCTTGTCGAGCGAAACGAGCACAGCGCAGCTTTTGTGATCGAACCCCATGTCGGATGAATTGTAGCCAATTTCACCAATCATGTTGCGCACTACTTCCTGGAAATCCACCACTGCACTGGTCGTGATTTCTCCGGCAACGATCGCCATGCCCGTCGTAACCATCGTTTCGCATGCGACTCTGGATTTTGGATCTTCGGCCAGTAACGCGTCGAGTACCGAATCCGAGATCTGGTCCGCGACCTTGTCCGGGTGACCTGCCGAGACCGATTCCGATGTAAACAAACAGGATTTTGACATTATTTCGTGACCTCAATCAGTGCGCTCGCGACCGGCGCCGTGTATGAAAAGCCGGGCGTGAAAACAAACGACCGGAATATGGAGAAATTCTGATACCGACAAATTATAGCGCTTTTCGAACCCGGACATCTACACGACCATCTTCCTTAACTCGAACTCCAGAATACCCTCGGCTCCCGCCGCCTTGAGTGTGGGGATGATCTTTCTTACTTCTTTTTTGCTGATCACCGTTTCTACCGCCAGCCAGCTTTCGTCATATAACTGGTTGATCGTGGGCGCGTGCAAACTCGGCAGCTGTTTTACCAGCTGATCAATGCGGTCTCCGGGGACATTCATTTTCAGCAGTACCTTTTCACGCGCCGTCAAGGCGCTTTCAAGTAACAGCGCGATTTGTTCGATTTTCTTTTTCTTCCAGGGATTTTCGAGCGCCGCCCGGTTTGCGATAAACACGGTATGGGTTTCCATCAAATCGCAGACGATGCGCAGTCCATGCGCCTTGATGGTACTGCCGGTTTCCGTGATTTCCACTGCGGCGTCGGCCAGTCCCTCGACGACCTTGGCTTCAGTCGTGCCCCAGGAAAACTCAATCGTTGCGTCAATGTTCCTTTCCTTGAGATAGCGTTCCGTGAAATTGACCAGCTCGGTCGAGATTCTCTTTCCCTGGAGGTCTGCAATGGATTGAATGGGCGAGTCGTTCTTTACAATGAGGACCCAGCGACAGGGTTGGTCGGACGCTTTTGAGTAAACCAGATGAGACATGATCTCCACATCTGCTCCGGTTTCAGCCAGCCAGTCCTGGCCGGTCAATCCGGCATCCAGAACCCCGTTGGTAATATAGCTTCCCATTTCCTGTGAGCGCACCAGAGAGCAGGTGATTTCAGGATCATCAATGGAAGGGAAGTAATTACGCGATTTGGTGTTTATATTCCATCCGGCTTGCGCGAACAATTCTCTGGTTGCAGTTTCGAGACTTCCTTTCGGGATGCCGAGTTTGAGTCTGGTTGTCATACTTTGAGATCCGGTAATCGGGTCAATAGCTGGGGCTTGCCGGGGCTTGGGGATTATAACTTGAACCGGATTACAGTCCGTGTACCAGCGCCTCGATACTGTCGCGGGCATCTCCGAACAACATGCGGCTGTTGGATTTATAAAACAGCGGATTCTCTATGCCCGCATAACCGCTCGCCATGCTGCGCTTCAATATGATCACGCTTTTCGCATTCCAGACCTCAATCACAGGCATACCCGCAATCGGGCTGTCAGGAGATTCGATGGCGGCGGGATTGACGATGTCGTTGGCGCCAATCACCAGTACGACATCTGTCTGCGGGAGTTGCCCGTTTATTTCATCCAGCTCGAAAACAATGTCGTACGGGATGCGGGCTTCAGCCAGTAACACATTCATGTGGCCGGGCATCCGTCCGGCAACCGGGTGTATGCCGAACGATACCCGCGTATTCCTGTCTCGCAGCTTGCCGGCCAGCTCGGCCACCGGATGTTGCGCCTGGGCAACCGCCATACCGTATCCCGGCACAATCACCAACGATTCAATGTTCGAAAGTAATTGCGCGGTTTCCGCAACCGAAACAGGGACGACATCACCGTTGGCCTGCACAGCAGCCATTGTCGTGGAGTCCGATACTCCGAACCCCCCGGAAATTACGCTCAGGAACCTTCTGTTCATGGCGCGGCACATGATATAGCTCAATATCGCCCCGCTTGATCCGACCAGGGCGCCGGTGACAATCAACAGGTCATTGGAGAGCATGAATCCGGTCGCCGCCGCCGCCCAGCCGGAATAACTGTTCAGCATCGAAATGACGACCGGCATATCGGCGCCGCCGATAGCGGCTACCATGTGTATGCCGAGCAGGAAGGCGAGCGCTGTCACTATGACTAACGGAATTAACCCGGATTCCGGGTTTTCCGCCCGAATGAAATCGAATCCGAGATAAAGGCAGGCCAGCAGGATTACGAGATTGAGCAGATGACGCGCGGGCAGGATTAGCGGGCGGCCGCCAATCACGCCACTGAGTTTCCCGAACGCGACGACAGACCCGGTAAAGGTCACGGCGCCAATCAGGACACCCAGATAAACTTCAATATCGTGAATGGTTCTGGCGACGCCGACGGGCTGGATGCGAATATCCATATAAGTCGAAAAACCGACAAATACGGCCGCCAGCCCAACAAAACTATGCAGTATCGCGACCAGCTCCGGCATGGAGGTCATGCGGATTTTCAGAGCGACAATCGTGCCGACAATGGCGCCTGTTATCATGGCGGCCGCAAGCATGCCATAGCTTGATATGGAGTCATTGAACAAGGTAGCGGCGATAGCGATACACATGCCGGCGATGCCATAAAGATTGCCTCTTTGCGCGCTCTTCTGGCTGCTCAGCCCCCCAAGACTCAGGATAAACAGAATGCCCGCCACAATATAGGCTGCTGAAGTGATATTTCCGCCCATGGCCGGGGAGCCCCTACCTGCGAAACATGTTGAGCATGCGTTGGGTAACCAGAAACCCGCCCGCGATATTGATGGAGGCAATGGTCACGGCCGTAATGGCAAGCGCCGCGCCCAATAAGGATGAAGAGTCGATTTGCAGGATAGCGCCAATCACAATGATTCCGCTGATCGCATTGGTGACGCTCATAAGGGGAGTATGCAGGGCAGGGGTGACGTTCCAGATCACTTGCCATCCGACAAAACATGCCAGAACGAATACGGTGAAATGGCTCATGAACTCGGCCGGAGCCACCGCGCCGACCCCCAGAATAGCCAGCGCTCCGCCCGCCATGCCGGCCACGGTTATGGCGGCGCGGCGTTTCCCCGGCGTGCCTTGCGGGCGCGGGGGCATGGTTTCGCGCGCATCGGGTTTCTGTTGTGGTTCGCGCGCAGACTCTGCCACCGGGGGAGGCCATGTGATCTCTCCCCGATGCGCTACGGTTGTTGCCCGGATTACCGGATCCTCCATATTGAGGTGGATCACGCCATCCTTATTGGGCGTGAGGTCGGTAATCAGGTGACGAATATTGGTTGCATATAACTGACTGGATTGCGCGGCCATACGACTTGGAAGGTCAGTATAGCCGACCACGGACACATCGTTAGCCCGGATTACCTCGCCCGGTTCGGTATATTCACAGTTTCCGCCCTGCTCCGCCGCAAGATCGACGATCACGCTTCCGGGCTTCATGCTGTCCACCATTTGCCGGGTAATCAGCTTCGGGGCCGGCTGCCCGGGGATCAGCGCAGTCGTGATGATGATATCAACCTCTTTGGCCTGTTTGGCAAAAAGAGCCATTTCCACCTCAATGAATTCATCGCTCATCACCCTGGCGTACCCGCCCGCGCCACCGCCGTCCTCGTCAAAATCCAGCTCGAGGAACGTCGCGTTCAGGCTTGCGATCTGCTCCTTCACTTCCAGCCGGGTATCGAACGCGCGCACGACGGCGCCCAGACTGACCGCAGTCCCGATTGCTGCCAGACCGGCTACGCCGGCGCCGATTACCAGAACCCGGGCCGGGTCCACCTTGCCGGCTGCGGTAATCTGCCCGGTGAAGAAGCGCCCGAAATGCTGGGCCGCTTCAATCACGGCGCGATATCCCGCTATATTGGACATGGAGGACAGGGCATCCATCTTTTGCGCCCTGGAAATTCGGGGTATGGCGTCCATGGCCAGCACAGTGGCGCCGGTGGCGCGCAGGCGCTCCATCAGGTCGGGGTTTTGTCCGGGCCAGATGAAACCGATCAGCGTTTTATCGCCGTTCAGCCAACCCGCTTCGTCAGTCTTTTCGAGCGGATGATAGCGGGGCGGGCGCACTTTGCAGATGATGTCCGCTTCTGCCCACAACTCCCGCGCCGAAGCGCAAATTTCAGCGCCGTTGTCGATATAGGACGAGTTGCCGAATCCGGCAGTCAGTCCGGCGTTATCTTCAATTGCGACCGAAAAACCGAGATCGATCAGCCGGGCAGTTTCTGTCGGTGTACATGCCACTCGACATTCATTTTCGTAAATTTCTCCGGGTATTCCTATTTTCATCAGCGTGGTTATTCGAGGGTCATCGGCCGAACGGTCTGTCAACCGCTTGATCGGACTGTAGCGGCGGTCAGCCGGTACAACTATAAGCGCGAAGATAGCGCTTGATAGCGTATCTTACTCATTTCGCGTCTGCCGGAAAACCCGATTTCCTGTATATCGGCCCGTTCCTGTTGAATTGCAAGCCTGTATTTTAATACTATTTCATATCTTTTCATTGTGATCGCATCAGGAATGGTTGTATTCCGGCATATTCATCGTGTATATATTGAAGCCCGTAGTGATTTATCCGGGCTAACCCGGGGTTGCCTGAAGCGAAAGCGTTGCGGAATTTGGCGAATTTTCGGGCAACTTCATGAAAGCTCGCAAACAAGTGACGGTTTTTACCGAATTTTTTATTTCTTTTCAGGAGGAAGTTTGATATGATTTGTGCCCCCCCCCCCCCCCCCCCCCCCCCCGAATTTTCATAATATTCGCAACACCCATGCGTTAACGTTTCCATCCTTTATTCCCGCCTGCGCCGCTTCGATTGCGGTTTTTTTGTGTCTGCTTTTTGTGGTTCCGCTATCTTCTGCCGAGGTGACCTGCTCCCGGATACAAGGGGCGCCCGTTCAAGTGATAGAGTGCACCGGAGAGGGTGAGTATATTGACAACGCTATCGTGGAAAGCGCCATTGACGACTCGGAAGATGCTAACGAGCTTCGGGTTAATAACCGTGCGACCATAACACCGGGTGGAACAGAGCGTGGAGGCATTGGTTTGTACGAGGACGACGAAGAGCTCAGCGTGAAACTTGTGCTCCGCAATTTCGGTCAGGTTAGCGCCGATGGCGCCCGCGAGGATGGAGTCGAGTGGTGGTCGGATCCGACTAATAATGTGGAAGTGCACAACGAAGCCGGCGGGGTTATCCGCACAACCGGTGACTCGGCCCGCGGGCTTATGGTCGGGTCGTCCAATGATGCGGGCGACAACGGTGGCGATGCCCTGGCAGTCAACCGGGGGACTATCTCAACCGCCGGTGACGCCGTTTTAGTGAGCGGGTCGTCTCTGCGAACTGCCGTTGGGGTCGGTTCCTGGACAGACAGAGGGGACGCGCAGACCCTGAACTACGGCACGGTAACCACTTCCGGCACGGGAGCGCGAGGATTGTTTTCATGGGCGGAATCGACCGGATCGACACAAATCAGGAACTATGGAACGGTGACGACGAGTGGAGGGCGCGCCAGCATCGGCGGCCGGACACGGTCGGCAGACGGCGTGGTCGCGGGCACTGCCGAGAGCGGTAATGCGCTGGTAGTCAATGAGCGCACGGGCACGGTCACTACCTCTGGCGCGGGAGCGCGAGGTCTGGTTGCAATCACAGAAACGACCGGGTCGGCAGAAGTCAGGAACCATGGAACGGTGACGACGACTGGAGCGCTTGCGACGACTGGATCGCTTGAGGCTACTGAAGAGAATCCAAGATCGGCTTATGGTATGACTGCAAGTTCCGCCGGGAGCGGCAATGCGCTGGCGGTCAATGAGCGCACGGGCACCGTCGCCACGCGAGGCGCCGATGCGGATGCAGTATTCGCATGGTCAGCGCAAGGGAACGCCGAGGCGGTCAATCGGGGGACGGTCACCACGCAAGGCAGCGGAGCGCCCGGTGCAAGGGTAGCGGGTGTGGCGGCAATGGCGGAACAGGGCAATGCGCGCATCATCCTGGACGGTGGAACGATAAACGTCGCGGGCAGTAACAATATTGGCCTGTACGCGAGTACGCCCGACAATGGGACGAACACGATCACCGTGGACATCAGCGGGGGGGCGCTGGTGACCGCCGAGACGGCAGCGAGATTCGTGGGCGGCAGAGCCACCGTCAAAGCGATGGGCGCGGAGACCCGCAGGAACATCCTGCGTGGCGCGGTACATTTCGGCAACCGCAACGATCGCTTGCGCTTGCGCTACAGTGAGATTCATGGCGACATCAACTTCGGACGCGGACGGGATCGTTTGACGCTCAATGCTGGCGCTGTAATCCGTGGAGACATTGATTTCGGTGAGGACAGCGGGGGCTATATCACCCTGACTCCGGAGCAGTCGGCGTTGCTGCCGGCGGGCTGTGCAGTGGACCTTGACGCTCCGTCCCGCGGTGATGTATTGCGCATCACGGTGAGCGAGAGGAATGCTCCGACTGTACATATTCATGGTGAAGTGCGCAATGCCAACCGTTTCTGCAAGGGGGGCAAGGGGGCTGCCTTTTTGCACCAGGGGATCAGCTTCAAGGGCAGTCAGGCCTCGATTGAAGATGGTTTGTTGATCCTGGGCGACCACATGAATCTGGGAGCAAGCGGCACGCTGACGGTCAAGGACCGCGCCGCGCTGCGCTTTCGCATCGGGGAAAACGACCAGGATTATGGCCGGGTGACCGCGGGGACGGTCACATTCGAGGATGATGACAGTGATACGGATACAACCGCGACGCCGAATCTCCAGGTCTCGAAAAAGAGCGGCGCGAGTGTCAGTGAAACGAGCCTGACCGGGCTTGAGTTCATCAATGCCGGAAGCATTCTGGGCAAACCGCAGGGCGGCTCTGCCGCGCCGTTGAGCGGTTCCCTGTCGATCACCAATGCGCAAGGCGGTGTGGTCGGCACATCGACTGTTAGTGATGCCGGTGGCTCGCGTAAAAAGCTGTCATTCACCAATGTCGAAGATGTGAACCGAATCCTGGTGACACAGAACGACCCTGACCCGGGTACACGTACACCCGTTGCTCCCGATCCTGGCGACAGTGGCAACGACGGAACAAATACGCCTGACGACCCTGGTGGCGGTGGGGGTAGTAGCGGCGGTGGCAGCGGGGGTGGCGGCATTGCTGCCCTGGGTAGCGTTGCCCTGATCCTGGCCATGATCAACCGCTCCCCGGAGGCGGACGACCCCATGTCGGAAGATGAAGAAACCGCGACCGAACTGAGCGTTACAGCGGTCGATTCAAAACAGTACGATCGTGTCCGGCAAGGTGGAATGGAGTTCTGGACCCGGTCTTTTCAGGATGACCTGCCCACAGCGCGCGCCACAGGCGTCCGAGCCAATGCAACCGGCTGGTCGCTCGGCATCAACACTCGACCGAACAAGGGTTTCCAGGCGGGCATCTCGGCTACACCGGAGGTATCCATAACGGCGCTGGGCAAGGCGCCCGACAGTCGGCAGAACGCCCTGTTCAGCGGTAGCGGTCATGCCATTCACGGTGGCTACAGAGGGGGCGTTTTCTTCGCTCGGGCGACGAGGACAGAAGGTTCCTATGACGCCTACAACTCCCTCAGTGACCCGCTGTCGGGCGGTACGGTTGCCGGTCTTGTGAAGGTGCGGAACAGGCAATCTGCACTGACCATGGGACTGGTGCAGGATATCCACCGTATGCGTGTGAAACCGAAGGTCATGTGGTTTAGCGGGCAACTGGACGGCAGTCAATATCAGGCTGCCAATTCCCTGATGCGAGCGGCGGCGCCGGCTACGACACACTCGTATCGTGGCTGGGGCGGTGGACTGAGTGTCGCCTCCCGCGGCTGGTTGCCGACCGGCAGCGACTGGCGTTGGCGGCCGCAGATGCAGTGGACGGCGCACCGCCTGTACACGACAGACTTTGTTAGCGAAGGTCAACTGCGCTATGCGGACCGTGCCGGCATCACGAGTTTCACCATGCCGGCCAAGGCAGCGGACATGCCTCGTTCGGTTATTGGCATGACTGCGACTGTGGATGCGGCAAGGTCCAGGGCGCCTGACAGCTGGAGGGTCAAGATGGGCTTCGGCGGCGCGGTTGTCGACGATGAATCCTGGTATGCGGTCGTGTTCGGAGCGCAAAAACGGTTCTGATTGAAATACACCGAAGAACGGGGATTCCGCTCCATGCAGAGCGGAATCCCCGCTTCATTGAGCATCCGGTTTTGTCCTTTGGAAACCGGAACCCGGACAAATGCTTCCAAAACAGTCGTCTGTCGGGCAAAATCGGATTTGCTGGCAGACGCTAATCAATAGAATCGAATGCCACATATATAGAAAAGACGATCTGCACGACTGTCCTTGTGAAACGGAACAGATACTGAACAGGCATATAGCCGGGAATGACAGATAAAAAAGGCGAGTTTACCGGTACCGTGATCGGTCATGCCAGGGGGTTCGGGTTTGTCAGGCTGGATGAGGGCGGAGAAGATCTGTATCTGCACAAGCGGCAGATGAGGAAGTTACTGCATGGTGACCGTGTCCGCGTGTGCAAGACCCGTTACCGGGGACGTGAGGAAGCGTCTGTCGCAGAGGTGTTGCAGAAAACCGGCCGGGAAATTGTCGGCTATTTTCTCAAGGAAGGCGGTATCGGACTTTTTCAGCCGGAGGACAGCCGCTTCGCCGCGGATATTACGGTTGCCAGAGGGAAGTGCAACGGCGCCGACAATGGCGATATTGTGGTCGTGCGCATAACCCGGCATCCGATAGAACATGATCATGCGGTCGGTGAGGTTATTGAGGTTGTCGGCAGGAATGCGGCGCCCGGAATGGAAACGGAAATCGCCATTCGCAAGCATCAAATCCCGCATGTCTGGAGCGAAGGGACGATCATGGAAATGGAGGCGATCAAGGATGCCCTGAAGGTTGCGGAACATGACTGCGGCCGGGTTGATCTGCGCCTGTTGCCTCTCGTTACCATTGACGGCGAGGACGCAAGGGATTTTGATGATGCCGTTTATTGCGAGGAGGCTGGCGAGGGTTTTCGGCTAATTGTTGCCATTGCGGATGTAAGCCACTATGTGCGGGCAGACAGCGCACTCGATCGGGAGGCGTTCAGGCGGGGGACTTCCGTGTATTTCCCGAACCGGGTCGTTCCGATGCTGCCCGAGGCCCTGTCCAATGGAATCTGTTCCCTGAATCCCGGGGAAGATCGTTTCTGCATGGCATGCGATATGATTGTGAGCCCGTGCGGAGAGGTTATGGATTACCGGTTTTACCTGGCTACGATGCGCTCCCGGGCCAGATTGACCTACGAGACCGTTAACGCCATTGTTGTGAGCAGGGTTCCGGCCAAGCGCGAGCAATGGAAAGAAATTGTGCCTCATCTGGAGCGGCTCTACCGGTTATGTCCGGTCTTGCGCTCATGCCGGGAGTCAATTGACTTCGAGGTTCCCGAACCATTCATCGAATTTGACGACAAACAGAAAGTCAGATGCATCACAGCGCGGCCGCGAAATGATGCACACAGACTGATAGAAGAGTGTATGTTGGTCGCGAATGTCAGCGCTGCCCGCTATCTTGAGCGGCGTTTCCGCGACGAGGCGATTTATCGCAATCATTCGGGGCCGGACAAACAGGGACTTGTCGATGTGAGACGTTTTCTGGCCGGGCTGGGGCTGACTCTGGGAGGAGGGGATGAGCCGCGGGCGCGTGATTATAGCGCTCTGCTTGAAAGTGTCGCGGGGCGCGGTGATATTGCGGGAGTCGTGCAAACGGTACTGCTCAAAACCCTGGGGCAGGCCGTGTACAGTTCGGAGCAATGCGGCCACTTCGCTCTGTCATTTCCGGTCTATACGCACTTCACTTCGCCGATTCGCCGTTATGCCGATCTGGTTGTGCACCGACTGATCAAGCAGACTCTTTCCGGTTCGGACGCCGTAATGAATGCCCTGGATGGAATCAACCTCAAGCGCATTGGCGAGCAGTGCTCTCTCACTGAACGCCGGGCGGATAATGCGTCTTATGATGTGATCGCCCGTCTGAAGGCCGAATTGATGCTGGAGCGGATCGGGGAACAATTTGACGGTATTATTTCCGGGGTCAGGGAGTTTGGCATTTTCGTGCAACTGGACCGAGTTTTTGTCGACGGACTGGTTCATGTCAGCGCCCTGGGAAGCGACTATTATCATTTTGATCCGCTCCGCATCGAGCTGCAAGGCGCGCATGGCGGTCAGCGCTTCAGGCTGGGGGACAAGGTCAGGGTCAAGGTAGTACGGGTGGACACGGATCAGGCGAAAATTGACTTCGAACTGGTCTCGGCTCATTGCGGGTGATAGCCGATCATGAACACAAGAAACAAACCGACAGCCAATGTGGTTTTCGGCTTTCATGCGGTTGAGTCCATGCTTAACCGGAATCCGCACCGAATTCTCGAGATCCATACGGATCGTGGAAAATCGGGACAGCGTATGGATAACATCCGTGCGCTGGCTATGAAAACCGGCGTCCCGATTCGATTGCGGGGCAGACAGGAATTGAGTCAGTGGATTCGTCCAGAGAATCATCCGGGCAGTCATCAGGGCGTGGTTGCGCTAATCCGTCGAATCGATTCGGCGCCCGCAGTCACACTGGAGCATCTGCTGTCCGGACAGACTGGACAGAGACTGGTTCTGGCGCTCGATCAGGTTCAGGACCCGCATAATCTGGGCGCCTGCCTGAGAACGGCGGAATGCGCCGGTGTCGATGCGGTAATCTTGCCAAAAAATGGCGCATGCCGGATTACTCCAACTGTACGCAAGGTTTCCTCGGGAGCTGTCGAGTATCTGAATATCTTGCAGGCGCCCAATCTGGCGCATGCTCTCGACAAACTGCAAAACAGCGGATTCTGGGTCTATGGGGCGGATGGACAGGCCCCCGAATCACTCTATCGGTATAAATATGCCGGGAAAGTGGTGGTTGTAATGGGCGCCGAAGGGAAGGGGCTGAGAAGGCTCACTCGCGAAAAGTGCGACTATCTGGTGAATATCCCGGTGTGCGGGAGCGTGTCAAGCCTGAATGTTTCCGTTGCGACCGGAATCTTTCTGTTTGAGGTGGTCCGCCAGCGCCGTCAGTCCTGCTGACGCCACGGTATTTCCGTTTGGCGTCCTTTTTCCTTTTCCCTGCAAATTCCGGGCTATTGTTCAAACAGGGCCAGATATTGTGTGTATCCCTGCTCTTCCATCCGGTTTTTCCCGATAAATCTGAGTGACGCGGAGTTGATGCAGTAGCGCAGCCCGGTCGGCGCCGGGCCATCCTTGAACACGTGCCCAAGGTGGGAGCCGCCATATTTGCTTTTTATTTCTGTGCGGGGATAGAGCAACTTGTAGTCCGTGCTCTTGACGATGAAATGTTCATCGATCGGCTCCAGGAAGCTGGGCCAGCCCGTGCCGGAGCGATATTTTGCCGTAGATGAAAACAGAGGTTCTCCGCTGACTATATCCACATAAATCCCTTCGGCCTTGTGGTCCCAGTATTCATTGCGAAAAGGAGGTTCGGTGTCTTCATGCTGGGTAACCCGGTATTGCAGGGGGGTCAGGATCTGCTGCAACGTTTCATCGTCGGGTTTGATCCAGGTTGTTTTCGGGTTCGACCCGCTTCTTCTATCCTGCGGGGCGGAATCCGGCGTCTCGCCGCTTTTGTTGAATTCTGCATGGAGATCATCACCCCACACTTTCTCAAGGAATTGGTCCCTGCCTGAACCCTTTCGATACAGTTTGTAACGAAGAGAGTTTGTGACGTGATAATTCTGGTGGTAACCCTCCGCTTTATAGAATTTGTCAAACGGGACGATTTCCACCGTGACAGGGTTACTGAAACGCCCCGACCGGTCAAGAGCTTCCCTGGAGGCAAGAGCCAGCTGTTTTTCCTGTTCATTATGATAAAAAATGGCGGGGCGATAATGCTCCCCGCGGTCGACAAACTGCCCTGCCGAATCCGTAGGATCAATATCGCGCCAGAAATGGAATAACAATTCCTCATAGGATATTACTTCCGGGTCATAATGGATCTGCACCGTTTCGGTATGTCCCGTATTGCCTTTGCCCACTTCATGGTAGGTCGGGTTTTCGGTTTGACCGCCGCTGTACCCGGATACGGCCTCTGTAACTCCGTCCAGTTTCTCGAAAGTGGATTCAATGCACCAGAAACATCCACCGGCAAATGTAGCCACCGCTCCTGATTTGCCGGAAGAGGGTTGAACCGCGCTGGATGCCGTTATTTCAGATGCCTGATTTGCAGAGCCGGAACCGTTCTGGCTGTTTGCAAAGCGGGTCACGGCGAGGGCAGCCGCCAGTATTGTAACCAGTAGAAGAATGCGTTTCATGATAACAAGTGTCGGGTTGCGTTGATTGTAGTTCTGACTGATAGAAAGCAATCAGTCCGGATAGTTCCCTGACTTAACGATATTTAATGATACCATTTGAGTTTTCGGGTAATTCATCCGCGTTGACCAGCATTGCGCTTCGAAGAAACAACCGGCGCAAATTCAATCACGAGGTGATTGTCATAAAATCAGCCCAGCGGCGGCGTTGCGTCCGTCGCCGAGCAGAATATTCCAGGTGCGGCAGGCTGCGGGGGTATCCATTACTTCAAGGCCGACCCCAAGTTCAATCAGCGGCCGCGTCAGGCGCGGATTCGGGAAGGTCAGCGCGGAGCGGGTTCCAAGAAGGACGACTTCGCTGTCAAATTCGGCCAGTCGGGAAAAATCGGCTGTTGCAAGGTCGGAAACCTGATTGACGGGCCACAATTCGAGTTTTTCAGGTGTTATGATCAGGCTGCTCGTATACAGGGTATCGCCAATCCTGATCTGATAGCCTTGCCCGTGTTTTTCGCAGCTTTTTATCCGGTGGCGCTGATCAGGATTGCCAGGATGAAGTTCCATCGAATAGGTGATACCGGTCAGTCAATTCTTGATTTCACCAACATTATAAAGCATATACATCCATGAATGCAGTGAACATCGGTCTGATTGGGCTGGGTACGGCAGGAAGTGGCACAGTACTTGTTCTGCAACGTAATGCCGAAGAGATTTCCCGACGCGCCGGCCGGGAAATCAAAATCATCGGCGCTGCTGTCCGTGACCTTGCAAAATCAAGAAGTGTGGATACAACCGGGCTCTGCCTGACTGAAGATATTTCAGAAATAGTCAATCACCCGGATATCCGGGTGGTGGTTGAAGTGGCAGGCGGGGGGGATGTTATCCTGGATGCGGTCTTGCAGGCGCTTGACAATGGCAAGCATGTGGTGACCGCCAACAAGGCGATGATCGCGACTCACGGCAATATTCTGTTTGAAAAAGCGCAGCACAAGGGGGTAATGGTCGCATTCGAAGCTGCGGTGGCGGGCGGGATTCCGATCATCAAGTCGATCCGGGAAGGATTGTCCGCAAACCGCATAGAGTGGCTCGCCGGCATAATCAACGGCACTTCAAATTATATTCTGACGCAAATGTCCCAAAGCGGTCGGGATTTTGATCATGTCCTGGCCGAAGCGCAGGCGCTGGGCTATGCGGAAGCGGATCCGGCGTTTGACATTGAAGGTATTGATGCCGCGCACAAACTGACCATCCTGGCATCCATCGCATTCGGCATTTCATTACAGTTTGACAAGGTTTATATCGAAGGTATCGCTAACGTTACTGTAGAAGATATTGCCTGGGCCGAGGAACTGGGTTACCGCATCAAACATTTGGGAATCGCAAAAAAGACGGAGCGCGGAGTGGAGCTGCGTGTGCATCCGGCCCTGATTCCCGAGAGACAGTTGATCGCGAACGTAAACGGGGTCATGAACGCTGTGCTGGTACAGTCGGATGCGGTGGGTCCGACTCTTTATTATGGAGCGGGGGCCGGTTCGGAGCCGACCGCTTCCGCCATCGTAGCCGATTTGATTGATGTAGTCAGAATGATTACCACGGACCCTGGAAACCGGGTTCCACATCTCGCGTTTCAGCCGGATTCGATCCTTGATCTTCCCATACTTGATATGGCGGAGATCCGGACGGCTTATTATTTGCGAATGTACGTGGTCAATCGACCCGGCGTGATGGCATCCATTGCAACCATATTCGGACAAAGCGGCATCAGTATTGATTCCGTGATGCAGAAAGGCAGCGGCCGCAAAAATGAGGATGTAAATATCATTTTTCTGACACAGGAAACCCTGGAGGGAAATTTGAACAGCGCGCTGGCGGAAGTGGAAAAGCTGGATACGGTGAAAGGCAGGATAACCCGAATACGTCTGGAGTTACTGTCCTGATACCGATCAGACGGCAACGTCCGCAACCCGGATAACGGGTCTGCATAGCCGGTTTACCGTCGAAATCAGGGAGCAGACTATAGTCTGCCTGTGCAGATGCCTGAATGCAGGGACAGGTTGCGGACCTGTCAACAGTCAGCAAGTGGCGTCCCCAAGGGGATTCGAACCCCTGTTGCCGCCGTGAAAGGGCGATGTCCTAGGCCGACTAGACGATGGGGACAACAAGATTGTCGCAGACTTCAATATCCGTCTCTTTTCCTCATTCAGGAATCAGCAACCGGCGATCGCCCGGCAAGAGAAGCTGGTGGAGCCAGGCGGGATCGAACCGCCGACCTCAACACTGCCAGTGTTGCGCTCTCCCGGCTGAGCTATGGCCCCGAAGAGGGCGTCTATTGTAAGGTTACAGTGAGGGTCAATCAAGAGGTTTTTACCTGATTATCCAGTCATTTTCGAGAACACCCGGATTGCTTTTTCAATTCTCCGTAATGATCGGTCTTTTCCCACGAGCCACAGTGTCTGGTCAATCGGGGGCGTGGCGGCCGATCCGGATACCGCGATTCGAAGAGGCTGGGCGACCTCGGGAAAGCGAAGTCCCTGTTCAGTGGCAAACGCCTTGACGGTTCGATTGATTGCGGCGCTGCTCCAGGCCTCCAGCGCCTCCAGTTCGATCATGGCAAGCGACAGAATGCCGCTGGTCGCCGGGTTTACGTACTTGTCTACGGATTGTGCGTCATATCCATCGAAGTCGGCGTACAGGTAGACAACCCTGTCGGTCATTTCTTCCAGGGTTTGTGCCCGCTGGCGCATGATCTGAATGACTTCGTCCATGCGAGGTCCATTGGATAGCCCGATCCCCCGCTGATTGAGACGTTTCGATATTTCCCGCGCCAACAGGACAGGATCCATTGCCTGAATGTATTGCTGATTGATCCATAACAGCTTGTCCGGATCGAATGTCGCCGGAGATTTGCTGATTTTACCAATATCAAACAATTCGATCATCTCGTCAATGTCGAACAGCTCCTGATCACCGTGGGACCAGCCCAGCCGCGCCAGATAGTTGAGCAGGGCCGAAGGAAGAATGCCCATGTCACGATATTCAAGAATACTGGCGGCGCCGTGGCGTTTGGAAAGACGCTGCCCGTCTTCTCCCAGAATCAGCGGAACGTGGACATAAACCGGGCAGGGCGCCCCCAGCGCTCTCAGGATATTGATCTGCCGCGGAGTGTTATTGATATGGTCCGCCCCTCTGATCACATGGGTCACGCCCATATCCATATCGTCTGTTACTGCCGTCAGGTTATAGGTGGGGGTACCGTCACTGCGCGCGATGACCAGATCATCCAGTTCATCGTTGGCAAACCCCACTCTGCCCCGCACCACATCATTGAACACAACCGAACCTTGCCGCGGATTTTTGAACCGGACGACAGTGGATTCGCAAATGTCCGGGTCCAGTTTCCTGTCCCGGCAGTAACGATCGTATCTCGGTTTTTCCTCCCGCGCGCGTTGCCCTTCGCGGATTTGATCGAGCCGCTCCTTGCTGCATGAGCAATGGTATGCCTTGCCCTGGTCAAGCAGTTGCCGGACGACCGCGCGGTACCGATCGAAGCGTTCGCTCTGGTAGTAGACCCCTTGGTCCCAGGTCAACCCCATCCACTTCATTGAATCAAGAATCGTGTCGACGGCTTTGCGGGTGGAGCGCGCGCGATCCGTGTCTTCAATGCGCAATACCATGCTGCCTCCGGCTTTCCTGGCATATAACCAGTTGAACAGGGCGGTTCTGGCGCCTCCGATATGAAGGTCTCCGGTGGGGCTTGGAGGGAACCGGGTAACGGTTTGCATGGCGCGCATCACAGTCAAGACATGTTATATCCCGCGGAGCAGTTCATTGATTCCCACCTTGTTGCGGGTTTTCTCATCCACGGTTTTGACGATGACCGCGCAGTACAGGCTGTGGCTGCCGTCCTTGGCCGGGATTGACCCGGAAACCACGACCGATCCGGGCGGCACATGGCCGTAGCTGATGTCATTCGTCTCCCGGTTCAGAATGCGGGTGCTCTGACCGATGTATACACCCATTGATATGACGGCGCCGGCGCCAATAATCACGCCTTCGACAATCTCGCTGCGCGCGCCGATGAAACAGTTATCTTCGATTATGGTCGGTGATGCCTGCAAGGGTTCGAGGACGCCGCCGATTCCGACGCCGCCCGACAAATGAACGTTCGAACCGATTTGAGCGCATGAGCCGACCGTTGCCCAGGTATCCACCATCGTACCTGCCCCTACCCGGGCGCCGATATTGACATAGCTTGGCATCAATACCACATTCTCGGCAATATAGGCGCCCCTTCTCACTGTGGCCGGCGGTACGACCCGGAAACCGCAGCGCGAGAAATCATCGTCACTATACTGGCTGAATTTGGTGGCTACCTTGTCGTAGTATCCGGAGACGCCATCCCGTATCACCTGATTTTCTTCTATTCTGAAGGAAAGAAGAACGGCCATTTTCAGCCATTGATTGACCTTCCAGCCTCCTTCCCGGCGCGGTTCGGCGACACGGGCCTGACCGCTGTCAAGTAATGCAATGGACTGGTTGATCGCTTTTTTCAACGCTGCATCCACATTCCGGGGAGTTATTTCAGAGCGCCGTTCCCAGGCCCGGACGATGCTTTGTTCAAGGTGATTCATGATGATACAGAACAGATTTTCCAAAGGCGTGATTATAAGCCATAGTCCGCCTGTTTATTCGGCAATTTCCTTTATGTTGCGGCCGGACGCCCCTTCCCCGGTTGTCGCAGACGCCTGCTCTTCACGGACGTTGCCGGCGGCGCTTCTTTTTAACAGATCATTTACCCGGTCGAGCGACTCCTGATTATCTCCGAGCAGTGGTTTCAGGCGATTCAGGTAGTCAGCCGCTTCAGCCTGATTACCGAGGTTCAGGGAGCCAAGCCCCGCCAGCCACAAGGCGTTCACATGGAACGGATCAATCGACAGGGCTTTTTCAACCTGCTTCCTCGCGACCGGGGTATAACCTCCATTGTTCATGATCGAGGCATCGGCCCAGGCGGCTAACAGGTCAGGATTGCCGACAACAAGCCGGTTGAGTTCCGCATAAGCGTTTTCGGCCTTTGCGTAGTTACCGATTCTCATATATGTCGAGGCGGCCAGTTCCCAACCTTTCGGGTTTTCCGGATCCCCGGCAATTTTTTCCTCAAGCTGTACAAGCAAGGTATCAAGGTCCGGATGTACAACGGGATTCGGGTTGCCTGCCATGAGCGGGCTGCGGGTATCGATAAATTGCGGATTACCGACCCGGCTATAGATGATCAGGCTGGCAACGGGAATGACGAGCAGCAACGCCATATTCCAGGCAGCCGGAACAGTCGTTGTCCTTCCTTGGGGACTGTTCCGGTTCTGCAAATCATCAAATAGCGTCGCCTGCAACTCTCGTTCGGCCAGCGTTCGCTCGCAGGAAGTTTCGAGATGTTGCTGAACTTCGTCGATCCGGTTTCTCGCAATTTCGATATTCATTTGATCGGCCGCCTCCTGGTCCACAAGTTCCGTGTTTTCCGGTTTGCGCCGGGTTTTTCCGAGCAGGGGCGGCAATAACATAGCGACGGGCAACGCGGCAATGACCAGCAGGAGCAAATAAAACAGAATCACTCGCGGCCTCGCTCCAGTAATGATTTTATCGGTTGCAACTGTTCGTCAGAAAGGACGTTTCGACTGGATTGGGCGCCGGACCGGATTTTTCGCCAGGCTATAAAAACGATTATGAGCAGTAACAAAAACGGGGACGCCCACAAAACAACAGTGGTACTTTTGAATGGCGGTCGATACAGGACAAAATCTCCATACCGATTCACCATATAGTCGATCACCTCTTCCCGGCCCTTCCCGGCACGTACCATTTCATACGTTTTTGCTCTCAGATCGCGCGCAAGGTCGGCATTCGAGTCGGCCAGGTTTTGATTCTGGCATACGAGACAGCGCAGTTCGGCTATCAGAGCCTGGTAGCGTTCCCGTTGTTCCGGATGGTCGAACAAAACCATTTCAGTTTGCGCGCAAACGTGGCCGCCAAGCGCGAAAAGCAGGCCTGCAAACCAGAAGAACCGTTTGACCGCTTTCATGAATCCGCCTGTTGCAGCCCGTTGATCAGAGGCTTGATTTCCTCAATCCACTCCGTCTCACTGAGCGGCCCGACATGCTTGTAACGAACGATGCCTTGCTGGTCTATGACAAAGGTTTCCGGGACGCCGTATACCCCGTAGTCGATGGCAATGTCGCCTGTGGGGTCAAGGACGATTGCATCATAAGGGTTGCCGAATTTTTCAAGCCAGATTTTGGCGTCTTCTTCCCGATCCTTGTAGTTCAGTCCAACAATACTGACCGCTCTGTCGCGTTGCAGTCCGACCAGCAGCGGGTGCTCATCGCGGCAGGCGGCGCACCATGAGGCCCAGACATTGAACATCCATACCTTGCCTTTCAGCGTTTCGTTGGTCAACGGGAGTCCTGCCCCCCCGAAAAGCGCCGGCGCGCTGAATGCGGGAGCAGGTTTGCCAATAAACGGGGACGGCACATGACCGGGATCCCGGTTCAGGCCCACTGCCAGAAAGCCGGCGATAATAATAAAGACGATAAACGGGAAAAATGTTTTCTTCTGCAAGGGTCAACTCCTCGCTCTGTTGCCGATCAGGGCCGCTGCGCGCGAGCGCCTGTAGCGTTTGTCGGTAGCTCCGATCAGGCCGCCGGCCGCCATAATCAGGGCGCCCAGCCATATCCAACGGACGAATGGCTTGTAATAGATGCGAACGGCCCAGGGTTCGCGGCCGTCTGTAGCTTGTGACAAGGGTTCACCCAGGGAAATATACAAATCCCGGATCATGTTCGCATCTATCGCGGCTTCTGTCATGGGGTTTTTCTGGACCAGGTAGGTTCGTTTTTCCGGGAAAAGCCGGGCAACCGCCTTGTTATTCCTGAAAACTCTGAAGCTGCCCTGCACGGCCCCATAGTTGGGTCCCGAAATTTTGTCGGTACCGTCGAAAATGAACTGGTACTCACCAATCCGGTAGTGTTCCCCGGGGGCAAGTCGGACATCCCGCTCTATACTGTAGACATTGGTCACTGTTACTCCAATGATAAATACTCCCATGCCGATATGCGCTACCACCATGCCAAGTATTCCTTTTGGAGTACCCGGGATTGCCCCGATCCGTTTACCCGGTCTGGTGCGGTCAATCAGGTTTTTCAAGCTGAGAAAGATGATCATGCTACCGGCAAACAGGCCTGCAGAGGCGCCCGGGGATGGGTGGAACAGCAACGGGGGAATAGCGGTCGAAGTGACGAGGCCCAGGAACAGGCAAATCAGAATACCCGGAGCAATACGCCCGACCCGATCTTTTTTCCAACGCAGTAACGCTCCGATGCCAACCAGAAGGGCCAGAGGGAAGCCGATTATGGTGAATACAAAATTGAAATACGGCGGCCCCACCGAGAGCTTGCCAAGATTGAGCGCGTCCATGATCAGGGGATAGAGCGTACCCAATAATACAGCGAAACATAAAATGCCGAACAGGATGTTGTTCAGCAAAATCGCCATCTCTCTGGAGACGACGCTGAAACGGACACGAGAAACGATCGCGGGGGCGCGCCAGGCGTACAATAACAGCGACCCGCCAATGACGACGGCAAGGAACATCAGTATGAATAATCCGCGGGCAGGGTCGCTGGCAAATGAATGCACCGAGATCAGTACGCCGGATCTGACCAGAAAAGCGCCCAGCAATGACAATGAAAAGGCAACGACTGCCAGCAGTACGGTCCAGGCTTTGAATACCCCTCTCTTTTCCGTTGCCGCCAGAGAATGGATCAATGCCGTACCGACCAACCATGGCATGAACGAGGCGTTTTCCACCGGATCCCAGAACCACCATCCACCCCATCCGAGCTCGTAATAGGCCCACCAGGAACCCAGCGCGATTCCAACAGTCAGGAACATCCAGGCGATATTGGTCCACGGGCGTGTCCAGCGCGCCCAGGCTGCGTCGAACTTCCCGTTTACCAGCGCCGCAATGGCGAAAGCGAAAGCAACTGAAAACCCGACATATCCCATGTAAAGTATCGGAGGGTGCATGGCCATGCCAATATCCTGAAGCAAGGGGTTCAGGTCCATGCCTTCGGACGGGGCGGGAAACAGCCGTTCGAACGGGTTGGAGGTGAACAGTGCAAAGCCTGAAAACCCGGCTGTAATCAGGCCGAGTACCGAGAGCACAACGGCATTCAATCGCAATGGAATCCCGCGTGAAAACAGGCTTGTCGCCGCAGTCCACAGACTCAATATGAAAACCCAGAGTAGCAATGAGCCTTCGTGTCCTCCCCACACTCCCGATATCTTGTAAATCAGGGGTAGATGGGTGTTGGAGTGGTTGGCTACATAAGAGACCGAAAAATCATCCCGTAAAAACGAAAGGGTCAGACAGGCATAGGAGAGCCCGATCAGGGGAGGCAGCGTCAGAGCTGCCGGGCGGGCAAAACCGATCCACGAATGAATTCCCAGGCGGCTGCCGATGACCGGCAGGACGCCGAGCATGACGCTGAGTATCAGCGCCAGAGCCAGAGAGAAATTGCCAAGTTCCGGGATCAATTGACCGGCTCCCGGATCAGGCTGTGATCACCTGTGCGCGCCGGAGTTGCAAAATTATCCCGGTTTGCGGCTTCCAAAGCCGCGCTCACTTCAGGCGACATGTAGTTCTCATCGTGTTTTGCCAATACCTGGTCTGCGACAAAGCGCCCGTCCTGCATGCTTCCAAGAGCTACAATACCCTGTCCTTCCCGGAACAGGTCGGGCAGTATGCCACTGTAGGTCACGGTAACCGATTCGGCTGTGTCGGTCAGATCGAACGTGACCGCCAGATTGTCCGGATTCCGCTCAACACTGCCAACGACGACCATTCCTCCGACCCTGAAGTTTGTATTGACGGGCGCGTCGCCGGATGCAACCTGGCTGGGAGTGAAAAACAGATTGATATTTTGCTCCAGGGCTTTCAGGGTCAAACCAACAGACACACCGATTCCGGCCAGTATCAGGGCAGTCACGATCAGTCGCCGTTTGCGTTTATACCGCATCCGATTTTTTATGTTGGCCCCGGCATGACAACTGCTGAATCAGTTTCCGCCGTTTCAGTAGCGGAGACAGGAAATGGTAGCCCAGCAGACCCAAAGTCACTCCATAGCTTGTCCAGATGAAGAAGGCATATCCTCCCATGTGGAAAAAATCAGCCATTGGCAATTTGCCGGACCCATCGGGTGCGGCGCTCCGAAACCAGCAACTCGCAAAGAACCCGGTTCAATAAACAGGCTATAAAATAAAAATTGATCGCTGCAAACATGATCAGCAGCGGGACCAGCATAGCCATGTCCATACTGGGCCGCCCCGGTTTCATTACAGTGGACCCCTGATGCAGGGTATTCCACCATTCAACGGAGAAATGAATAATCGGGATATTGACTACTCCCACGAGAGCGATCAAGGCGGCCGCCCGCGAGCCTTTGTTTCTGTCGTCAAACGCGTTCGCCAGCGCCATATAGCCAAAGTAAAGGAACAATAGTATCAACTCGGATGTCAGCCTTGCATCCCAGACCCACCAGGCGCCCCAGGTCGGCTTCCCCCACAAGGAGCCGGTGACGAGAGCGCAAAACGTAAATGCCGCGCCCAGTGGCGCACAGGAACGGGCCACGACATGCCCCATCTTGATTTTCCAGATCAATCCAATGCCGGCGGCAACAGCCATCAATACATAGACGAACATGGACATCCAGGCGCTCGGTACATGCACGAACATGATACGGTAACTGTCCCCCATCTGGTAATCGGGCGGGGCCACAATCAGGCCGAAGTACAATCCTGCAACGAGAAAGAGCAGGGCGAGAACAGCAAAAACGGGCGCCCACTTCGACGCAAAACGATAAAGCCAGGAGGGAGAACCCATTCGGTGGAACCACAACCACGACGCTTTCCCGGCTCTCAATCGGGTTTCAGACGGTTTCATTGCAAGTGGCGAGGAGATTTCAATGACGCAGAATATAAAATCGCGAATTATAACCAATCGTACCGGCAACCGGTATAATCGTACGCCGCCTTCCCGCAAGTGGAACATGATGTGGTCGCAGTAATCCGGTCGGGGATAGCCGCAGATTGTGGCATAGCGGGGTAACAGGCTGATGTCGTTGAGATTATTCAGTACCGAGAACAGGCTGACCTTCGAGTACATGCTGATACCCGTGATAAAGACGAAACGAATGTAGTCAGCGTTGCCCTTGATCATGCCATAGAACCCGCGCAGGAAGTCGCGATTGGCTTGTGCCAGTTCCGGCTTCTCCAACAAATCCAGTATCGGTTTGTCGTATTCGTCTATGAGAATGACGACCTGTTCGCCAGAAGCATCATGCAGACTGATAATCAGGTTTTGCAGACGGTCGGGAGCGGCGGGCTTCGGGGTATGACTGGATACCGGCCTGTCTCTCGTGGATGTCCAACTGGTTCAGGATGTTCTTCTCAAGATTCCCCGGCTCGCTGTAGTTCGAGTCGAAGCTCAGGAGTATGACGGGATGCCGGACACTCCAGTCCCAGCGGTCATGAATATAAAGCCCGTGAAACAGTTTCTCGTTGCCCTCGAAAAAGCTCCTTCAGCGTGGAGATCAACAGGCTCTTGCCGAAGCGACGCGGGCGCGACAGAAAGTAGTATTCGCCCTCATCGATCAACCGCCCGATGTGGAAGGTCTTGTCCACATAGTAGCAATCCCTGGCGCGAATACCCGCAAAAGACTGCATGCCGACCGGCAGTCTGCGCCTGTTCATTGTCCTCATGATCGTCATCATTTATCAGGGTGATGACGTTAATCATAGCATAATAGCGCCCATCGTACTTTCCGGTACTTGCCCCGCTGCGTAGCAATACAATGAGCTTTTCGGGATTACAGACAGTTTCAGGCATTATTACCCTTTGAGGGAAAGTCGCGAGCCAACTACCTCTGGGGGCCATAGCCGTGGAGGAAGTGTATCCTGGTTGTGTGGACAGGCATTCTGCAGGCACTTGGGGAGTGGGCTCCCGGGGTGGTCGTGCATCGGTGGAGAACAACTCACTTTCGAGGTGCAGAAGGGACAGCAGGACGGGAAATTGCAGAGTTTATTCCTGGAGTAATGGATGCGGGGCCCTGGCGGAAGGAGACTGGCACCTTGGTTCTGTGGTCTGGGGGGCTACGAGTTTGGAGTCTATAGCGCTCATCAGTGTTTCCCTGGAGCAGGCCACATCCGGGGTAATCAAGTCCGGCCGAATGTCAGACTGGACACAGTAATTCAAAAAACAGGAGGAAAATTCACAAGTGTCAGAATCATTTGTAAGCGGGCGGTATTCCGGCAGGCTCGGACTGTCGGGGGCGCTGAATGATGACAGTCAGAAAGACCTTCGGGACGCTTGGCCGCCGGACTCCTCCCGGTCGGGGTTTACGCCTGCATGCGTCCCCGAATGAACTGGTCAGTTATACAACGCACTCGACAGCGGGCGTCGCAGTGGAAAGCTATCTGGTCGAAGTACCCGCGCCGTTGATGCGCGATGACACAGCGCGTTATTTTCAGTCGCTCTCCATATCCTTGGCGGAAATTCCGACTTGGACAATTCGGCGCTGATCGACGCCGGCGACGCCAATATAGCGGTAGACTGCATTGTCGAGTTCACGCGGCTGCGAGTCCTGGATCACAACCTGCGCACTGCCATCAAGCAAAGCGGCAAATGGCGCTGCCTGGTTGCCGGCGCCAGTGTCGGTCGGAAAGCTGAATGAAACGCCATCGACATTGGAAAAGACTACCTGCCCATTGTGGTCGCTGACCCAGAACTCGGTTATCACCGTGTTCGCGGCAACTTCCGCCAGCGTTGCGTTGATTTCGTCGCGTGACATGCCGGCCTTGAGCGCGGCGGCGACAAAATGTGCGGTCAACGTCGCTTCTGCGATCATATGTTGGCCGACAACATCCGGTTTCGCAACCTTGTCTGCCGCCAGCGTACCGGAAGAGACAAAACCAAGGCTGACCGCGATAACGAAAGCAATTACTTTACTGTACATGACATATTCTCCATGAATCCAGATTGTGACAGTCATTACTGAAAAACGCGCTCCAGCTCCACGCGCACTTTCCGTCTTGCGGGTATCCGGCCGGATACCACAAGCGCCGGGAAGAGGCAATACGTGAATATTGTAAAATAAACAGTACCTGGAAACAATACACAACAAGCATCAGGATATTTGTTCTTTACCGCACTGATTTTCGTTGATGTCCACATTTCGCTGGCTTTCCCGGAACCACCGGCGAAAAAGGTCTTGAGAGCGGTCAAGGGAGTCTATGAAGAAGTCGAAGAACAAACAGCCGCGCGGCAGGTTGACCTTGCCCTGATGGGGCGCATTCTCTGCGAGCAGACGATGGCCGCTCTGGCAAGAATGTGAGCCTTGCACAGGGCTAACTGCCGGTTCAGTCCAGACTGATCCTCAGCGCGCTGGAGATCGTGATCGGAGCCAGGGTCATGAAGAATACAACGATAGCGGACAGGAACCAGATTTGTCCGGACCAGTCCAGTTGCAGCAGCCCGGCGCGGACGGCGCCGGCGCCGAATATCAGTATCGGGACGTATATCGGCATGACAATCAGGGTGAGCAGCAGGCCGCTTCTTCCCAGTCCGACCGTTAACGCCGAACCGATAGCGCCGGCTATGCTCAGTCCCGGAGTTCCGATCAACAGGCTTAAAAAAAGCGCCTGCAACGCACAAGCGGGCAGTTTCATCAACCATCCCAGCAGCAGCGCAGTCAGAATGAGCGGGAATCCGGTCATTACCCAGTGCGCGAAAACCTTGGCGCAGACCAGCAGGGAAAGAGAGTATGGACTTAAAATGAGCTGTTCCAGACTGCCGTCATCATAGTCGGACTTGAATATCCTATCCAGGGCGAACAGGGCAGCCAGCAATGCCGACACCCAGATGATACCCGGAGAGACCGTTACAAGCAGTTGCGAATCCGGGCCGATTGCGAACGGATAGAGACACACGGTAATCACGAAAAACAGGATCGGCCAAGCGAATTCTCCGATATTCCGCGAAGCCAGGAACGTGTCTCGCCTGATTACGCTTAATAATACACAGGGCAAGGAGGTCGGAGGCGGTTTCAAGGCAAGAAGGTTGTTGATCGATTTCAGACAGGAATTGTTTTAAGACAGCTTTCCGGCAAGCGCAATGGCTGGTGGCCGGTATACAGGATCATGCCGTTTTTTTTCGCATGTTGTTCGATCAGTTGCTCAAGTATGCGGACTCCGTCTCTGTCAAGCGCTGTGGCGGGTTCGTCCAGAAGCCACAGTTGGGCGTCTGCCCGCAGCGCCCTGACAAGGGCAATGCGTTGTTTTTGACCGGCCGACAGTTGTACAACCGGTGTGTCGCAATAATCTTTTGCATTCAAAATGTTAACAGCGCAATCTACAGAGATCTGTGGATGTCGGCCTTGGATTTTTTCAGTGAATTCGAGGTTCTCTCTGGCTGTAAGGCTGCCTTTCAACGCGATTTTATGCCCCAGATATGTGATCCCGGCCGGTCGTTCGGCAACAGCATGCCCATTCAGTGAGATGTTACCGGATTGTGGTTCAAATAATCCCGCGATTGCGCGTAACAGGGTAGTTTTTCCGGCCCCATTCAGTCCGGTAACATGAGCAATCTCTCCGGCTTCCAGCCTGAAACACAAGTTGTCGAATAACGTCCTGTATCCTCTTTCGCAGGATAACCCGGAAACTTCCAGGCAAGATTCAGCGGGGTACATAACGTTTCGGGCATGGTCAGGGTGCAATCCTGAAGTGTACCCCAGTTGGTCATGGCGAACAGCCATAAATAATCTTTTTCAGAGGCTCTAAATGAGCGGAGCTGTCCAGGCATTGAATGTACAGTTTCGTGGGAAATCAAGACGAGTTGAACTGATCAGGCGCGGTGGCCAATTAGCGACTGCACTTGGCTGAAGAGGCGGTATTCCGCCTCGTCTTTCCTGTAGAGGTGGAAAATCCGCGAAATGCCGATTCTTCCTCAAGAAACAGGTTGTCAATCAATCTGACTTCACCCAGCCGGACGGCAATCAGCGCTCGCGGGGATTGAATCCCGGCTGACGGTGTGTGCCTGGACCAGTGGGCTCCATCGCGAATTACAGCATATTCCAGCCGGATTTCGGGGCGCCGTAAAATCCGGCGCATGATCTTTTCCAGTCCGGCGGGGTCTCTTGACCCGTTTTGCCAGGCGTGACGGGCGGCACAGAGCGCTTCATGGATTTTTGGCGCAATGGTTTTCTGGCGCTGCGACAGACGTTGATTGCGCGATGACAGGGCAAGTCCCGACGACTCGCGTACTGTTGGATGTACGACGACATTGATCTTTATGTTCTCACACGCCAGGTTGTTCGCCAGTTCCCGGACTACGAGGGTTTGCTGGAAATCCTTCTCGCCAAAATACGCCGAGCAATCTCCGACCGTTCTGAACAGTCGATCCACAATCGTAGCCACCCCCTCAAGATGTCCGGGGCGCCAGTCCCCCTCCAGCCCCGATGCGCCCCTCCCGGCATCAAGCAGAGGAATAGCGCCTGTATCCGGGCTGTTCGGAAAAAACTGCCGGAGACTGCCCGTGTAGACCATATTGCAGCCGGTTTTATGAAGCAGCAGACAATCCTTTTCCAGGTCCACGGGATACTTTTCCAAGTCTGCGGGATCGTTGAATTGCAACGGATTGACAAAAATGCTGGCACAGCAGACATCGTTGTTTGCCGCCGCATTTCTGACCAGCGCCAGATGTCCCTCATGCAGCGCCCCCATGGTGGGGACATAGCCGATCGACAGTCCGTTGCGGCGCATGCGGTCGCACCATACGGCCGCGTCCCGGGGTGAGGACAATCGGGTAATCAATGGCTCGACAGGCAAGCCGGCAGCCAGGGCAGAATGTCGGCGGCCCGGTCGATTACCTGATCGGCGCCCCACGTATGGGGATCTTCTCCCGCAGGGATGTAGCCCCAGGATGCAGCCAGCGTAAACATTCCCGCTTTTTTGCCCGCCTGCGCATCGCGCTCATCGTCTCCGATGTAAATAGCGTTGGCCGGGTTGCCTTGCAGATAGTTGCAGGCATGCAACAATGGCAATGGATGCGGTTTTTTGACGTTCAGTGTGTCACCACTGACCACCACTTGCGGAGTCGAGGGCAGCGTAAGCGTATTGAGCAGCCTGTCGGTCAGCCGGGCAGGCTTGTTGGTCACGATCCCCCATCTCCTTCCGCTTGCGTCAATCCTCTCAAGGACGGTGTCCATACCGGGGAAAAGCCGGGTGTGGACGGCAATATTTTCTTCGTAGGCGCCGAGCATCCGTTCCAGTAATAATTTCGCCTGATCGTCTTCGGGCCGGCGTCCGAATGCCTGACATATCATGGCCATGGCGCCTTTCGAGGCGAAAGGACGCAGAGTTTCTGCCGGCAGGGGAGGTTGTTCCTGGTCTCCCAGAACCCGGTTGAGGGCGCCGGCCAGGTCGAGGTGGGTATCAAGTAACGTACCATCCAGATCGAACAATACGGTTTCGATTTGCGGGCGGGTACGGGAACCCGATTCTGACGTCGGGTGGTGGCATTTCATATCCCGGGCGTCCGAAATTCCGGTTCAGGGGCAAATATGGGCGGGCTTTTCCATACGAGCGATGTAGTTGACCTCCAGCCCTCTGCCCAAACGGAACGTTTGCAAAAGCGGGTTGTAATGCAACCCGATCAGGTCACGGGTCTCAAGACCACCATCGGCGCCCCATTGGTCCAGTTCGTCCGGACGGATGAATTTCTCGTATTGGTGCGTGCCGACAGGCAGTAACCCGAGCATATATTCTGCGCCCAATATGGCAAACAAAAAGGCTTTCGGATGGCGATTGATTGTGGAAAACCAGACAGTTCCACCCGGCTTGACCAGTTTCCCGCAGGCCCGCACGATACTGGCCGCATCCGGCACATGTTCCAGCATTTCCATACAGGTCACAATATCCCAGCAAGCGGGTTTTTCTTCCGCCAGTTGTTCAACAGTAATTTTCAGGTACCGGATGTTTTCGACCCCGTTTTCCACGGCATGCAGGCGGGCGACTTCAAGTTGCGCCTCACCCGCGTCAATGCCGGTCACATCCGCTCCTTTCAACGCCATGGCTTCGCTCAGGATGCCTCCGCCACACCCTGCGTCAAGAACGCGGCGTCCGGAAAGCCGGGAATGGCGCTCAATATAATCAAGGCGCAGGGGGTTGATTTGGTGGAGGGGTTTGAATTCGCCTTCAATATCCCACCAGCGCGCGGCGGAACGGCTGAATTTTTCGACTTCCGCCGCATCCACATTGTTCCGGTTACGCCTGTTTCCGATCATGCCCGACGCTTCATGAAGCTATTTTATCCCGCCATTGGCGGGCGTTATAACAGACCTCGCCTTTATCTATTGTCGTCAGTTCACCGTTGGCCAGTACCCGCGCCCCGTTTATCCAGACATTGGAAACCTGACTTCGGGCGGCGCTGTAGACAACCTGGCTGACCGGGTTGAAAACCGGTTGGGTAGCGCAATCGGACAAATCCAGTGTAATCAAATCGGCCTGTTTGCCAACTTCGATAGAGCCGACAAGGTGATCGATGTCAAGCGCTTTCGCGCCATTCAGCGTTGCCGACTTCAGGGCCGCCCAGGCATTCAGCGCGGTGGGGTCGTCGCTGACTCCCTTGGCCAGCAAGGAGGCCGTATGCATTTCGGATAACATGTCGAGATCGTTGTTGCTGGATGGGCCATCGGTTCCGATAGCCACATTCACGCCTGCGCCGACGAGGGTCCGAACCGGACAGAATCCGCTTGCCAGTTTCAGATTGGATTCCGGGCAATGGACGATGTGAACCCCCTGTTCGGCCAATGTATCGACCTCGCCATCAAGAAGCCGGGTCATGTGTATCGCCATGAGACGCGGTCCGAGCAGTCCGAGTTGTCCCAGCCTCTCCAGAGGGCGGACGCCGTATCTGGCCATCGACTCGTTTATTTCGCGATCGGTTTCATGGATGTGCATCTGTATCTGGCAGTCGAGTTCTTCCGACAGGGCCGCAATCCGGCGCAGCGGCTCATCGGATACCGTGTAAGGGGAGTGAGGAGAAAAATTGGCAGTGATCAGGTTTGAATGACGGATGTCATCTTTCATCGCCAGTCCTTTCCTCAGGTACTCATCGGCGTCCCTCGCCCAGACAGTCGGGAAATCAATGATGATCATACCGACACAGGCTCGCATCCTGGCCTGTTCCGCCCGCCGCGCTACGACATCGGGAAAGAAATACATGTCGTTGAAACAGGTTGTGCCGCTTTCGATCATTTCCGCGCATGCCAGATCGGTTCCGGCTTGTACAAAGGATTCGTTCACCCATTTCTCTTCCGCCGGCCAGATCCGGTTGGTCAGCCATTCCGATAACGGCAAATCATCTGCATAACCCCTGAACAGGGTCATGGCTGCGTGAGTGTGGGTGTTGATCAATCCGGGCATAAGGACGGACTGATCGCATACAACATGGGCTGCGGCCGTATAGCGGCCGGAAATGGATGCGGACCGATCCAGATCAATAATCCGGCCGTGGTTGACCGCGAGAGTATATCCTTCAAGGATCCGTTCGTCCGGAGTAACGGGAATGATCCATTTCGGCGTGATCAACAGATCAATTTCCTGCATCGGAAATTCCGGGTTGTCTGGGGTTTGTGCGATACCCGGATTATAGACGAAACAGGGCGCCGGACTCCACTTCAGGCAGCATACCACCGATGAAGTGGGTCAACGCATACAGAACGCCATCCGGAGATTCCGACATGATGTTGTGGCCGCAGCCGGGAATCAGGATTATTTCGGCCTGTTCGTTCCGTTCGGCTTCCATGATTGCCAGTCTGGCCGGGGCCATGCGATCCAGTTTCCCGCTGATGAACAGAATCGGGCAAGTTATTTTTTCAAACGCGGCCTTGCCACCCTTGTAGTTATCGCAGGCTTGCAGATTGCGGCAGATTGACCCTTGCGGGCTGTTTTTCATCATGCTCATCTGCATTCCGGCAGACCAGAATCCCGGAACCGGTTCGCCTCCGATTGCGGAGGCGTGGCTCCATTGGGTCATGAACGAATAGGCCTGGTCGGGGTCGTTGCGGGCGGCGTCCATCAGTTGCGGGGTAACGGACATCGGGTAGTTGAAACCGATCAGGGAGAGCGTCTTCAGATTCTGTCTTTCATCGCTGAAGTCGGCGGCGGCCTGTAACGCGACCAGCGACCCCATGCTGTGTCCGACCAGATGAATACCGGCAGCCGGAATTCTTCCGATAACAGTATTCAGCCACTGCGCCATGTCTTCTACGGAGGACAACAGGGCGCCTTTGCTGAATTTGTGTCCCGGCAGATCAAGCGCCGCAACATTATATCCATGGTATGCGAAATATCTGCTTTGATGCGACCAGACAGTATGATCCATCGACGCGCCATGCAGGAAAACCACGGTATCCATGTCTTCGTTCGGTTCATGCGTCCCGGTATAGGCGTAGTAATCGGTATTGTTGATCGTGATATACATTGCTCAGTCACAGGCTGCCTTCTTCGCTTGATGAATACCCTTGGAAAGATCTTCCAGCAGATCGTCAATATCTTCAAGACCCACAGAAATACGGATCGTGCCTTCGCCGATTCCCGCCTTGTGCAAGTCTTCTTCGCTCATGCGGTAGTGAGTCGTACTGGCCGGATGGATGACCAGGGATTTTGCATCGCCAACATTGGCCAGATGCGAAAAGATCTCCAAACTTTCGGTAAATGCGCGGCCTGCCGCGCGCCCGCCTTTCAGGTTGAAACTGAATACCGCTCCCGCGCCCCTCGGCAACAATTGCCGGGCGAGCCGATAGTCGGGATGCTCCGGCAGTTCCGGGTAACTGACCCCGTCAACCTGGTCCGAGGCTTGCAGGAACTCGATAATCTTGCGAGTGTTGCATACATGACGCTCCATTCTGATCGACAGGGTCTCCATACCCTGGAGTATGTAGAATGCTACAGTGGGCGCCATACATGCGCCGAAATCCCGCATTCCTTCACGGCGGGCGCGCAGCAAAAACGCCCCCTGACTCGATTCTTCGTCAAATGACATCCCGTGAAAGCCGTCCCAGGGCTCGGAAAGGGTGTCGAATTTTCCACTTTTCTCCCAGTCGAACCGCCCCTGATCGACCAGCAGGCCGCCGATCACGGTACCGTGTCCGCACAGGAACTTGGTAGCGGAGTGCATAATCAGATGAGCGCCGTACTCGAACGGTTTGATCAGCCAGGGAGTAGTGAACGTGGAATCAATCAGTAACGGAATCCGGTTCTGTTCGGCAATCTCGGCTACGACGGGCAGATTCATGACATCGTTACCCGGATTGCCGACCACTTCGCCGAATATGAGGCGGGTTTCAGGTCGAATGGCATTGCGGATACCGTCAATATCACGGGGGGGCACAAAAGTCGTCCTGATGCCGAAGCGGGGCAGGGTATATTGCAGCAGATTATGCGATCCTCCATAAATCGCGCTTGAGGAAACCACATGAGAACCGGCGTCCATAATCGTTGCAATAGCCAGATGCAAGGCCGCCTGTCCACTGGCCGTTGCCAGACCGCCAACACCGTCCTCCAGCGCCGCGATACGCTCTTCCAGTACGGCTGTCGTGGGGTTGGATAATCTGGAGTAGGCATGGCCGGGGCGTTCCATGTTGAACAGCGAGGCGGCCTGGACGCTATCTCTGAAAACATAGCTGGCGGTTTGATAAATCGGCACTGCCCGGGCGCCGTGAACCGGGTCCGGTCGTTGTCCGGCATGCAGCGCCAGAGTATCAAAACGGGTCTTAATCGGTCGCGCCATCTGCTTGTTCCTGTTTTATGCTCAGCTGGTCGATAATCGTGAGTCGATCAAACGCATTATCCATATCTGTTTTATGCCATAATCAACCCGATATTATCTTACCATTCATTCTTACAGGAATCTGCCATGCCCTTGCATTTCGAGAAATCAGAACTTGCCGCCCGCCGCAGTGCAGTGGTCCGCTTGCTTGAATCCAGGGAGCTGGACGGGATTTTGCTGTTCAAACAGGAAAGCATGTATTACCTGACCGGCTATGACACGTTCGGCTATTGCTTTTTCCAGTGTCTGTACCTGGGTGTGGATGGCCGCTATTTTCTGTTGACACGAGCGCCTGACCTGAGACAGGCGAAACATACTTCGGACATTGGAGATATCCGGATATGGGTGGACGGTGAAGGAGTCGACCCGTCGAATGACCTGAAACAGGCATTGCAGGATTACCGGGTTGCGGGAAACAGACTGGGTTGCGAATACAATGCCTACGGACTGTCTGCGGCCTACGGAAAAATGCTGGAAGCCGGGCTGGACGGATTTTGCGTACTTGAGGATGCTTCCGATCTGGTAAGCAAACTGCGGGTAGTGAAAAGCGATGCTGAAATCGAATATGTCCGCAAGGCTGCAAATCTTGCCGATCAGGCTATGGATGCGGCCATAGAGACGGCCGGGCCGGGGGTTTTTGAGGGGGACATTCTGGCGGCGATGCAGGGCGCCGTATTCAGGGGAGGAGGAGATTATCCGGGCAATGAATTCATTATCGGCTGTGGCGCAGGCGCCCTGTTGTGCCGTTACTTTTCCGGCAGGGAAACGCTCGGCGAACAGGATCAGCTGACGCTTGAGTATGCGGGTTCGTATCGGCGCTATCATGCCTGCCTGATGCAGACTTTTCTGACCGGTTCTGCGAGCGCCGAACACTTGGATATGCACCGGGCTTGCTCGGATGCGCTGGAGGCCTGTCTACAGGCAATCCGTCCCGGCGAGACAATGGGCGCCGTATTTGCAGAACATGCCAGGGTGCTGGATGAAGCCGGGTACCGGGAACACCGTATGAATGCCTGCGGCTACAGCCTCGGCGCCATGTATGCGCCCATGTGGATGGATTACCTGATGTTCTATGCGAACAACCCGTATGAGATGCAGGTCAACAACATTCTTTTTGTGCACATCATCCTCATGAACAGCGACAGCGGAAACTCGATGACGCTGGGGCAAACAGTGAGGGTCGCAGAAAGCGGGGCCGAACGACTCAGTCGACAGCCGACCGATCTCGTTATTGTTTGATTTTACCGATCGAATCGCTGATCACCCGGGCATCAAAAACCTCGATTATCTTCTGCACATTATGGTCATTGACAAATGCCTGGCGGACAGATTCCCGCTCTTGCAGTTTCTGCTGTTCGATTTTCTGCGTCGGGGTGTTATTTTCAGGAGCGGCCCGACTCAGGTCTTGCAGTTCGACGTTGAACCGTATGTCCATGGAGAGCTGCTCCCTGAAATGCCGTTCGATGTTTCGCACTCTGTCTTCACTGAACACAGCGCGGCGCGAGGATTCCAGCGCCAGCGTGATCACGTGGCCGTCAACGGAGAGCGGTGACATATTCATCAGTAGTTCGCGTTTGACACCGGTCAGCCCGGACTGGTCGATGAAATCCTGCCATCCTTGTGGTGTTCCAACTTTCCCGGGTTCGGGTTTCCCGGTTGCAGGAACCGTGGATACCACAGGAGCCGCGGACACTGGAGGCGTTGCAGACGAATCCTCCCTGCAGGAATCCGGCCCGCCTGTCTGCTCCTGACGGTCTGAACGATCGTCGGCGACGCCTTTTCGGGGTTGGAATGCCAACATGCGCATGACCGTCATTTCAAATCCTGAGGCAGGGTCAGGCGCGTAATCGAAGTCCCTTTTTGAGAGCGATGCAATCTGGTATAGCAGTTGCAATTCCTCGGCGTCAATCCGGTTGGAGAACTTGCCGATTTCCTTACTATCAATGCCTTTGTATTGCAGGGATTCCGGGCTGAGTTGAAAAAGCGAAACGTTGTGAACAAGGGACATCAATTCGTCCAGCGCCGTCGCGTAATCTGCCGATTTCTCCGACATCCGCTCAATAATGGCAAATGCGCCGGTCGCGTTACCGGCAATGATGTGATCGAACAGTTCATTGATCCATTGATCATCGATCATGCCAAGCATGCTGCGCATCTGTTTGCAAGTAATATCGCCGTCGCAATATGCGATCGCCTGGTCCAGCAGGCTGAGGGAGTCCCGCACGCTGCCGTTGGCAGACTTTGCCAGAATCAGCAATGCCTGGGGCTCGAAGCCAATTTTTTCCGCCGTGAGTATTTTTTCCAGGTGGGCGCCGAGACGCGCGATATCAACGGATTTCAGGTTAAACTGGATGCAACGGGAAAGAATCGTAGTCGGCAGTTTGCGGGGATTGGTCGTGGCCAGCAAAAACTTGACATGCTCGGGTGGTTCCTCCAGGGTCTTTAACAGCGCGTTGAAGCTATGCGCCGACAACATGTGCACTTCGTCGATCAGATAGATCTTGAATCGGCTGATCGTCGGAGTGTACTGAACGTTGTCCAGCAGCTCGCGAGTGTCCTCGACTTTGGTGCGGGAAGCGGCGTCCACTTCGATCATATCAATCAGATTACCCTGATCGATTCCCCGGCAGGCGGTACATTGACCGCATGGTTCGGCGCTGATCCCGGACTCGCAAGTTACGGCCTTGGCAAAAATTCTCGCCAGCGTGGTCTTGCCTACTCCCCGCGTTCCGGAAAACAGGAACGCATGGTGGACACGTTGACTGGTCAGCGCATTGGTCAATGCGGATACAACATGCGCCTGACCAATCACCTCGGAAAAAGCCTTTGGCCGCCATTTTCGCGCCAGCGCCAGATAACTCATGTGATTCGATTTTCCACGGACAGGATCAGGCAACAACGGCGCCGGCTTGTATACATATCCATACAGACAGGGGAGCGTCCCTCTCAATTATGGTGGCGGATCCGGAGCACCTTGTCCTGACACCCGAAATGGCCGCTGCGGCTGCTTCCTTCCGGACCTGACCGGGTTCACGACCTGTCGCCATCAGGGAGATCCTCCTTCACCGCCATAGAGACAATAAACGGTTTTGCAGGATAGCGGTCCCGCCGCCATTCCATGCCATTTTCCGCAAGGGCGGGTTCTCTGTCTGCCGCACGCAAGCCGGAAACCGGTAGATTAAAGCGCAATGAGAATTACCGCTAACAATCCAGGGTATGATCCCGTTCCCATTGTGACAGGGAAGCGGAGTAGTCGTTCCATTCTTCCATTTTCAGTTTGCACCAGGCATCCACAAGGGGCGCCCCAAGCTGGGTTTTGAGCGACTGGCCTTGCTGGGTCAACCGGATTGCATCCAGCAGGTTCAAGGGCAGTTTCTTCAGTCCTTCTACGGTATGGCCTTCGGTATACATGTCAAGATCGAGACGTTTGCCCGGGTCGCGCCTGTTTTCAATACCGTCCAGTCCAGCTGCGAGAATCCCCGCCTGCAACAGGTACGGATTGGCGGCGCCGTCCATCAAACGCAGTTCGAAGCGCCCGGCGTCGGGAATCCGCACCATGTGCGTGCGGTTGTTGCCGCCGTAACTGACTGCGTTCGGAGACCAGGTGGCGCCCGACAGGGTGCGCGGCGCATTGATCCGTTTGTAGCTGTTGACCGCAGGATTGAAAATGGAAGCCAACTCTTCCACGTTGTGCATGATTCCGCCGAGAAACTGCCAGGCCAGTTGCGAGAGACCCATTTCATCACTGCAATCAAGGAACAGATTTTCCGCTCCCGATTCATCCCACAGCGAGACATGGGCATGACAGCCGTTACCGGTCAGATTACTGAAAGGTTTGGGCATGAATGTAGCGCGAAGGCCATGATTTTCGGCAATCTGTTTGACCATATATTTGAAAAACACATGCCGGTCCGCTGTTTTCAGGCAGTCATCAAAGTCCCAGTTCATTTCAAACTGGCCGTTTGCGTCTTCGTGATCATTCTGGTACGGGCCCCATCCAAGCTCCAGCATGCAATCGCAAATTTGTGAAATGACATCGTATCTGCGCATCAACGCGGACTGGTCATAGCAGGGCTTGGATTGTGTGTCGCGGCTGTCGGCAATGGATGTGCCGTCTTCGTTGATCAGGAAATATTCACATTCAACTCCGGTTTTAAGCCGGTAGCCTTTCTCGGCCGCTTTGGCAATCTGGTTTTTCAGGGCCACGCGGGGGGAGGCTTCGATGGCTTTCCCGTCCATGTACAAGTCCCCGGCCAACCAACCCACTTCGGGCTTCCAGGGCAACTGGATCAGGCTATCGGGGTCGGGCATGGCAAACATGTCGCCGTCTGCCGGACTCATATCCAGCCAGGCTGCAAACCCGGCAAATCCGGCGCCGTCCTTTTGCATTCCCCCAATCGCCCTGGCTGGTACCAGCTTCGACCTGAGTACGCCAAACAGGTCGACGAAACTGATTAAAAAGTATTTGATTTTGTTTTGTTGCGCGATTGCCGCCAAATCTGCTGTCATTTTCTATACCTCTTCAGTAGACATGAACACAGGAATAATAACGCATTCAGCTAGTATTTTGTTCCCGGAATCCAGTCTGTTCCGGCCAAGGGGATGCCTGCCATTGCAGCGGCTTCGACAGTCAGGGCAACCATGTCTTCGGGTTCAAGGTTGCGTACATGAGTCTTGCCGGCCGCCCGCGCCAGGGTCTGGGTTTCCAGCGTCAGCACTCGCAGGTAGTTGGCAACACGCCGCCCGGCCAGTTTCGGATCAAGCCGCTTCCCGAGATCCGGATTCTGGGTGCAAATTCCGCTGGGGTCCTGGCCGTCCTGGTAGTCATCATAAAATCCGGCGCTGGTTCCAAGTTCGTTGTATTGTTCTTCAAATTCCGGAGAGTTGTCTCCCATTGCGATTAACGCGGCGGTGCCGATGGAAACCGCATCCGCGCCGAGCGCAAGCGCCTTGGCTACATCCGCGCCGGAGCGTATGCCGCCCGATACGATCAGTTGCACCTTGCGCTGCATTCCCATGTCTCTTAATGCGTCAACGGCGATGCGGGTTGCAGGAAGCGTGGGAATACCGACATGTTCAATGAAAACATCCTGGGTGGCGGCAGTACCGCCCTGCATGCCATCGACCACCACGACATCCGCGCCCGCCTTGACCGCAAGCTGCACGTCGAAAAAGGTGCGAGTGGCGCCAACCTTGACATAAATCGGTACTTGCCAGTCGGTCAGTTCCCTCAGTTCCTGTATCTTGATTTCAAGATCATCGGGGCCTGTCCAATCAGGATGCCGACAGGCGCTGCGCTGGTCAATCCCCTTCGGCAGGTTGCGCATTTCAGCGACCCGGTCACTGATCTTCTGGCCCAGCAACATGCCGCCACCGCCGGGTTTTGCGCCCTGGCCGACTACCACTTCAATGGCATCCGCTTTCCTCAGATCGTCGGGATTCATACCATAGCGCGAGGGCAGATACTGATAAACGAGAATATCCGAATGACTGCGTTCTTCCGCTGTCATGCCGCCGTCGCCTGTAGTGGTACTGGTTCCCACCGCCGACGCGCCGCGTCCGAGCGCTTCCTTGGCTTGCGCTGAAAGCGCTCCGAAACTCATTCCGGCAATGGTGATCGGGGTAGATATGGTGACCGGTTTTTTTGCGAATCGGGCTCCCAGGGTCACTGACGTATCGCATTTCTCCCGATAGCCTTCCAGCGGATAACGCGACATGCTGGCGCCGAGAAACAGCAAATCATCAAAAGACGGCACCGTGCGTTTGGCGCCAAATCCCCGTATATCATAGACCCCTTCCCTTGCGGCTCTCTGGATCTCGCGAATAACGGGGCGGGAGAACGCGGCCGACTCCACTAACCATGAACGATCGATTTTTCTACCCATGTCTGTTCGTCCTCATTTCCCTCGCGTACGGCAGCCGTGTTCAATAAGCGTCGGCGTTGTCGACCACAAAATTGTAAAGTCTGCGGGCTGATCCGTATCTGCGGAAATCGCTTGCGCAATAGTCAAACTGCGCTTTCCGTAACAATGCGCCCAGCTCTTCCCGATGCTGATCGCACATCGGTTTTTCGACGCAATCCGTGCCCAGACTCGATACCGTTCCCAATATGTAGAGCCGCGCTTCGTATATCGAGTCCCCCAGATCGCTGCCTGCGTCGCCACAGACAACCAGTCGTCCACTTTGCGCCATGAAGGCGCTCATGTGGCCGATAGAGCCGCCAATGACAATGTCCGCTCCTTTCATTGATATACCGCAACGCGCAGCCGCGTCTCCTTCGACTACCAGCAAGCCTCCATGAGAGGTTGCGCCACAGTACTGGGAAGCGTTGCCCCTGACCCTGACCGATCCCGACATCATGTTTTCCGCAAGACCGGGGCCGGCATTGCCATTGACCACGATATTGGCGGATTTGTTCATGCCTGCACAGTAATAGCCGACATGGCCGTTAATACTTATATCCGTGTCATACATGGCGCCGGCGGCGACATTGTGCTTGCCGCCGGGATTCAGCACGACAAATTGCTGTGACGATGCAGAATCACTGTGCAGCGCCTGATTCAAATCCCGCACGCTGTCGCTGGCCAGATCAAACGTTTTCATCAGTGTCTCTCCCAACTGTAAATACAGGCGGGCTTGGGTTCCCAGATCCTTGCATTGCGATTGCCCGGCAGTTGCGCTATGGCGCGGTACTCCGAAGACATTGCTACCCAGTCATCGGTCTCCGCAATCACGGCGGGTTTGCAGGCGATCGGGTCTCGCAATACGGCAAATCCATCCCTGGTGCCGATTGCAAAAGTGTAGAATCCGTCCAGGTCGACCAGCGCCGCCTCCATTGCTTCGGCCAATGTGGCCCCCTGGCCCAGGCGCCAGGTCAGGTAGCCGGCGGCTACTTCACTATCGTTGTCGGTTTGGAAGCGGATGCCCTCATCCTTCAGGTTCTTCCTCAATCTGTTGTGATTGGACAGCGAGCCATTGTGTACCAGACACAGGTCCAGTCCTGTATTGAACGGGTGGGAATGTTCGGTCGTGACAGCGCTCTCTGTCGCCATACGGGTATGGCCGAGGGCGTGAGTTCCGCTCATTGAATCAAGGTTGAATTTGCGGATTACTTGATCAGGCAGGCCTTTTTCCTTGAAGATCTCGATTGCGCTTCCGGTGCTGGTGATTTTCGCCTCCGGGATATTGTTTTCTATCCAGCCGCAGATCGTGTCCGCCTCCCCCTGAATGATGGCAACGGCGTGGTTAACGACCGGGTGGAGTGATGCAGCCGGGTCAATATCCGAGCGGATGAGTTTTTTTATCCGACTCCAGTCGGTGTCATCGGCGCCCTGGAGTGTTATCTTGACGGAGCCGTCCGGCGCGGGATCACGGTAAATCGCAAAACCGGCGCTGTCCGGCCCGCGCTCCGTCATTTGGAGCAGCATGGCGGAAACCAGACTCCCCAGATTTTTCTCAAGTTCCGGCGATTTTGTATACAGACCGACTATTCCACACATTGCAACACTCGGATTTCCCCGAAAAACAGAAAGTTCCGACTCGCGGCCCATCGGCCGGGCGGTCGGACTGCCATAATAATGGCAGGAATTTTCAGATTAGTAAACCGATTATGATCGGATCGGCTGGAATCCGGCCGAACCTGCAATAGAATTATAGCAAAGCGGACTCCTGTCGGAAAAGATATAATTGCAGCCGCGCGCCACCGGCGGCCCGGTTCCGATTCCGGCAATCCTGGAATCCATTCCGTATCGCAAACGTGATATAGTGTTACTTGTTTCTGAATCTGCGCGACAGTTATAATCGCCCGGAGGGCTATTTGCCTGAAACCCGACAAACCCAACCCGGGAGAAAACTAATGAAACGTAAATATAACAAATCGCTTGTTCAGCGACGCAACTTTTTGAAATCAATAGCGACTATGAGCGCTGTTGCCGCCTTGCCAGGCGGCTTTCCTTCCCGGTTGATGGCAAGCAGTGACGGGGCGCTTCGCATTCGATTACATGGTGACATGACTACGATGGACCCGGCGCACAGCATCGGTATTGTGGATGAAACTGCCCAGGCCGCGGTTTACAACAAGTTGATCCAGTACAAACCCGGACGTGAATGGGGGTGGCAACTGGACGCCGCAGCGATGATCGAGCAGGCAGACCCGACTCATATCAAGTTCGCCCTGCGTGACGACATTGGCTTTACCAACGGTTTTGGGGCAATGACCGCTGATGACGTCAAATTTTCGTTCGAGCGTATCATCGACCCGGCAACGGAATCGGCGAACAAGGGTGACATGGGTTCGCTCAGCCACGTGGAGGTGACCAGTGAGCGGGAGGGAACGATTGTCCTCAAGGAACCTTTTGCCCCGATATGGTCGATTGCGTTGCCATATTCGACAGGCAATATCGTTTCCCGCAAGGCTGTCGAGGCGGCCGGAGGGCGAATCGGAACCGATCCGGTGGCCGAGTCCGGGCCTTACCTCCGCGCAAGCTGGAGTCCGAAGGAAAAAACGGTTTTGATTCGAAATCCCGATTGGAAAGGGGAGCCGGGCGCATGGGAACGAGTCGAGATTTATCCCATTGACGATGAAAACACCGCTGAAATTGCCTTCGAAGCCGGGGAACTGGATTATACAATTCTCTCTCTCGGCTCGGTTGAGCGTTATCGTCAAGAAGTTCCAAATGGTGGAATTCTTCTGGAGTACCCGTCGCTGTTTTATGTCTGGCTGGGTATGAATGTCGAACATCCGAAACTTCAAAACCCGAAACTGCGTCAAGCCATTCAACATGCGATTGATATCCCTTCGATCCTGGATGCAGCCTATTTCGGGACGGTTGCCCCATCTACCGGCATTATCGCTCCGGGCTTGCCGGGCAACCGCGCTCATAGCAGCGTTCCCGTTCAGGCAGATTTTGTCAAGGCTGCCGCGTTGCTGGAAGAATCTGGTGAGCGGGATGTTTCCCTGACTCTGGCAATCCTTAACAAGACCGCATTTGTCAGCGCCGCTCAAGTCATTCAGGCGACTCTCGCACAGATCGGGATCACAGTTGAAATCAACCTTCTGGAGTCCGGTACATTCTGGTCCCTGGGCGAAGATAAAGACCTTCAGATGGTGCTGAACCGGTATTCGATGACACCCGATCCATATTATGCGACCGCCTGGTTCACGACCGAGCAAGTCGGAATCTGGAACTGGGAACGTTTCAGTAATCCGGAATTTGATGCGCTGCACAAGGCAGCGGCGGCCGAATCCGATATCGCCAGGCGTGCCGAGATGTATCAACGGGCGCAGGAATTGATGGAAGAAAGCGGCGCCTATCGCTTTATCACCCACGAAGCTACCCCCGTCGTTCATTCGTCAAACGTCGTGCCGGCGCTGCGCCCTGACGGGATTCCTCTGATCCGGTATTTCGGCAAAATATAGTAAACAGGCGTCGTGCTGATCAAGTTCGCCATCAGGAGATTTGCTCTCGCGGGGCTCATATTTTTCGTCGCGGTAATACTCGTATTCCTTATGGTCCGCGCGGTGCCGGGCGATCCCGTTTCGATCATGCTCGGCCCGCGCGCCACTCCCGAACTCAAGGAATCGCTGGTCCGGCAGATGAAGCTGGATCAGCCCATGTGGAAGCAGCTTATAGCGTTTTTTAGCGGGCTGCTCCGTGGAGATTTGGGGACCGACGTTTTCTCCGGGCGCCCGGTCACCGAGATCGTGTTTCAGCAGCTTCCATTTACGCTTGAGCTGATTTTTGCCGCGGTCGTCAGTTCGGCGATATTTGGCGTGTTGCTTGGCTCCTGGGCTGCGGTCTTTCCCGGCTCGTGGTTCGACCGTCTTGCCGCCGTCCTTTCTGTCAGCTTCGTCGCGGCGCCCGCGTTTGTCGTAGCGTTGCTCGGGTTACTCTTCTTTTCGGTTGAACTCAGGTGGTTTCCGGCAATCGGCGTGGGAAATGGTTTCAAGGATCGAATTTACCATCTGGTTCTGCCGGCTTTTTCGATCGGACTGGCCTGGGTTGGATATATTGCTCGGCTGGTGCGAGCCTCGATGCTGGAAGTATTGGGCGAACCGCATATCAGAACAGCGCGTGCCTTTGGCATCAGCAATCGCCGTATCATCATGATCTATGCCCTGCGCATCGCCCTGCTTCCTGTGGTCACCGTGATTGGCGTCGGGATGGGGTTCTTCCTGTCGTCGGCGGTTTTTACCGAAATTGTCTTTGCCCGCCCGGGCCTCGGCAAGCTGACGATAGACAGCATAACAACCCGTAACTACCCGGTTGTAATGGGCGCGGTTTTCGTATCGACGGGGCTGTTTGTTCTATCGACGGCCATAGCGGATCTGGTGAATGCAGTTCTTGATCCGCGCGTGCGCAATTTAGCGGGCGGGGACAGGGCATGACGTAACTATAGAGTCCCGAGTCGCGCTCCGCAATGAAAGCCATCCTCATCGCTGTTATCAAGGATCCACTGGGTCTGTCGGGACTGCTTATTGTCGGCACACTCGTATTGAGCGCGCTATCCGCCGGATGGATCGTTCCTCATGATCCAAATGCTCTGAACATCCCCAACAGGCTGCAAGGCCCATCCCCTTCTCATATTCTTGGAACGGATCAATTGGGCAGAGACACATTTTCGCGCGTAATCATGGGGGGGCAAGTCGCCTTGAAGGTGGCGCTCCCGGCGGTATTCGGCGCCCTGACACTTGGTTTGACTCTCGGGATGATCGCAGGTTACGGCCCCAGGTGGCTTGATAATTTCCTGATGCTGATCTTCGACACGATCAGATCTTTTCCGACGGTCATGTTCGCGCTCGCAGTGGTCGCGCTGATGGGCCCCAGCCTGACAACTGTCGTTTTCATAGTGATTCTGACATCAGCGCCGACTTATGCCCGGGTTGCTCGTACGCAAACCCTGTCATTGCGAAATTCGGAGTTCATTCTGGCTGAACGTTCGATGGGCGCGAATATGAAACGTATTCTGGGCTTGCATATGCTGCCCAATATCTGCGGAGTATTGGCCGTTCTGGCCGCAATGGATATCCCGACCGTCATCGCGTTGGAGGCAGGTCTTTCGTTTCTTGGCCTCGGGGTCAAACCACCGACACCCAGCTGGGGGTCACTACTGAAAGACGGTTATGCCTTGATCAGACAGACGCCATGGCTGATCGTCGGGGGTGGGGCGCCTATCGTGCTGGCGACGTTGGGATTTACCTTTCTCGGAGAGACATTGCGTGATGTCGTGGACCCGAAGATCAGGAAAAAACGATGACAACGGCGTTGCTGGAAATAGACAATCTTTCAGTTGACTATGATACGCAACGTGGTGATCTGCATGCTTTGCGCAATATCCGGTTTGACCTGAAAAGCGGTGAGATTGTTGGCCTTGTTGGTGAAAGCGGATGCGGGAAATCGACGCTTGTTTCAGCGATACTCGGGTTGATGGCCCCGAATGCAAGGTTTGGCGCGGGTGAAATCCGCTTCAAGGGAAAGAATATACTCACCTGTTCGCAACAGGAGATGCGCAATCTGCTCGGGGCCGAGATCTCCGTGATATTTCAGGATCCGATGCAGGCCCATAATCCGGTGATCAGCATCGGGCGGCAAATGGTGGATATTCAACACCGTTCCTCCGTCAGCCGGGCTGAAAAGCGCAGACGGGCCGCTCAAATCCTGGGGGCAGTCGGTATTCCCGATCCGGACATGCGCCTGTCTTTGTATCCTCATGAGTTTTCTGGCGGCATGCTCCAGCGCATCGCAATTGCAATGGCGCTGATGTCGGAGCCCGATTTGCTAATTGCAGATGAACCCACCACGGCGCTTGATGCAACCCTTGAGGTACAGATCATAGAACGTCTGAAGGAGCTGCAGCGCAAATTCGGTTGCGCTATTTTGTTCATTTCGCATCATTTGGGAGTGATTGCCGAATTATGCGAAAGAGTAGTCGTAATGTATGCGGGAATGGTTGTTGAACACGGAGATGTGCGAACAATTTTTCACAACCCCAAACATCCCTATACCCGGCGATTGATCGAATGCGACCCAGGCCGTTGCAAAGAGCGCCTGCGTATTTTACCGGTGATCCCCGGCGAGATCCCCGATATTGCGAATTTACCCAGTCATTGTATTTTTCGTGATCGCTGCGACAGAGCCATGGAGTTGTGCGAAACGGCGCCAGAACTAACCAGGGTCGGTGTCGATCACTACGCGGCTTGCTGGCTCAACACAGCGGAAGGGCGCCCGTGAGCAAGCTGCTTGAAGTCCGGGATCTGCACTGTTCTTACGGTCGCGTCAACGTTCTGGTCGGGGTCAGTTTTGACGTTGCCGAAGGCGAGACCTATGCGCTGGTCGGTGAATCGGGTTCCGGGAAAACCACGGTCTTGCGGGCGATTTCAGGATTGGCGCCAGCGCAAGCAGGCTCGATCAAGTTCGACGGCCAGGAAATCCGCGGGGCGCCCGAGAAGGTCATGCGCCCACTGCGCAAAAACATGGCGATGATGTTCCAGGACCCTTCAGGCTCATTGTCGCCACGGTTGACAGTGCGCAATCTAATCACCGAACCCTATCGTATTTGGGGCATGTCGGGGCGCGACCTTGACGAAGAAGCGAAACGGCTTTTGCAGTTGGTCAACCTGGCTGCCGACTTCGCCGATCGCTATCCCTATCAGCTTTCCGGCGGTCAAGCCAGACGTGTTGGCGTCGCCCGCGCTCTGGCGCTGGAACCAAAATTGATTCTTGCCGACGAGCCTACCGCCGGTCTGGATGTTTCCGTACAAGGTGAGCTCCTCAACCTGCTGAATAACCTGCAAGAGAAATTCGGGCTTTCTATACTGCTCATTACCCACAACCTTAATGTTGTACGCCACATCGCCGACCGGATGGCCATCCTCTATCTGGGGAGGTTTGTCGAAGAAGGTATGTCGGAAAAAATATTCAACGATTGCGCTCACCCCTATACCCACTGCCTGCTGTCAGCCAATCTGAAGCCCGATCCGGATGCCGTTGTTGAACGGGTCGCTTTGAAAGGGGAACCTCCAAGCCTGATTTCCCGACCCACGGGGTGTGAATTCCGGGACCGTTGCCCGAAAGCCGGCGACATCTGCCGGGAAACCCCTCAATGGGTTACCAGGGATGGACATGGACTGCGCTGCTTCACGCCGATGTAACCATGAGCAAGGCGCTGACGAAATTCCCCCTGTGCGTCTCGGGAGTCACGGGCGAACACTCGACTACCTTCATCAATTCGGAGACTCTTCGTGCGCGCTGACAGACCGAATATCGTTCTCGTTTTCGTCGATAATCAACCAGCGAAAATGCTGGGCTGTGCTGGAAACTCCGAGATTTCGACTCCCAATCTGGACAAGCTGGCCAGGCACGCATCGCGGTTCACCGAAGCCTATTGTCCGAACGCCATGTGCTCACCCTGCCGCGCTTCTGTGTTGACCGGACTGATGCCCTCACAACATGGCGTTCATACCTGGATTGACGACTCCTGTTCAGACACATGGCCCGAACAATGGAACTCAATCAAAGAGTTCGACACCATTCCCGAAATTCTGGGCAGGCAAGGTTATGATACGGCGCTGATTGGAAAATACCATTTGGGTGTTGCCGATCACCCGCAAAATGGATTTGACCACTGGACAACATTCCAGATCGGGCACATCCAGTCGTTCCATGATTATGAGATCATAGAAAACGATAAAAAATTTATCCATCGCGGCCACATAGTCGATTTTTTGTCCCGCCGCGCGGCAGGCTACATTCTGGATCATGCTTCCGAAGACAGCAGCCCGTTTTTTCTGTTTCTGACCTACCCTGCGCCTTACGGACACTGGCCGGCAATCCGGGGTGAACCCGAAAATGAGTTTGCAGAGCTCTATCGCGAAACACCTTTTGCCTCGATCCCTCGTGAAGGCATCAGCGATGCTCTGATCGATTGGGTATTGCTGCGAAATGAAAAACTGCCGAAGCATGATTTTCAGGGATATCGCGACCTGCTTCGCATCCCCAACGACCTGCCGACGTTGAGAAACTACTACTCCCAGATGAGCATCCTCGACAAAGGGGTGGGCCATGTGCTTGAGACCCTTGAGACGACAAGCCTTCTCGGAAACACTCTGGTCATCTACACGTCCGACCACGGAATGTCCCTCGGGGAGCATGGTTTCTGGGGGCATGGTGAAGACACCTGGCCTTCGAATACGCATCGTGAAGCGAACAATGTGCCGTTGATTATTCGCCCGCCAGGAGGCCGGCGGCGACCGCAGGAGTTGGGTCACCTGGTGGGAACGATCGACATTTTTTCCACCATTCTCGACTATGCCGGTATTTCTGCTGAAAGCTTTTCCGCCCGCCCTTCGCGCAGCCTCAAACCTCTTGTCGAATCTGGCAATTTTCCCGGCGGCAACTGTGTTTTCATGGAACAGGAAGAAACCCGCGCAGTAAGAACCAGCGGTTGGCTTTACATGCGCCGGTTCGCCGCGGCGCCATATTTTTTCGGCAACCAGCTCTATGATCTCGCAAACGATCCGAACGAGCGGGTCAACCTCGCCGGCAAGCCGGAATATGCCGCGGTCGAAGCGGCGCTTGTTGAGAAAATAGATACGTATTTTGCCCGGTATTCGGATGCAAAATGGAACCTTTGGCAGGGCGGCAGCGTCAAATCCAATTCCAGCCGACCGTTTTTTTGGAAGGAGGTCTGGGGAGAAGATTGGCAGCCGAAATTCCAGGTCGGGATTCCCGACTAAAATGAACCTCATGCCGGGTTCATCGCGCCGACTGTCGGCGTTCGATGATACCCGCGGTAACGATCAGCTTTTTTTCGGAGTAGCCCATGACCTCTGATCTGTTGACCCGGACTGATTTTCCGCGCAAGGTCCGCGAAATTGAAAACACTTGGATCCCGCTGCCGGACGGCACGCGCCTTGCCGCCCGCATCTGGTTGCCGCAAGACGCCGGGCATGATCCGGTTCCGGCCATTCTCGAATATCTGCCCTACCGCAAGCGCGACGGGACGGTGGAACGGGACCATCTGACCCACCCTTATTTTGCAGGTTTCGGGTATGCCGGGGTCCGTGTCGATATGCGAGGCGCCGGAGACAGCGAAGGGGTCTGCCGCGGTGAGTATCTGCAACAGGAGCAGGAAGACTGTGTGGCTGTCATCCAATGGCTGGCAGAGCAGCCGTGGTGCTCCGGCCGAGTGGGGATGATCGGCATCTCCTGGGGCGGATTCAATGGACTCCAGGTAGCCGCCTTGCAGCCCGAAGCGCTGGGGGCTGTGATATCGCTTTGTTCCACGGACGATCGCTATGCTGACGATATTCATTTCATGGGCGGGGCCATGCTTGTCGATAAGCTGGCATGGGGGGCTACCGCGTTTTCCATCGCTCACACGCCGCCAGACCCGGCAATCGTTGGCAAACGCTGGCGCGATATGTGGGTGAAACGTCTGGAGAATAACGGCCTTTGGCTGCTTGACTGGTTCAGGCATCAGCGCCGCGACGATTTCTATGCGCACGGCTCGGTCTGCGAGCATTACGCAGATATCAACGTTCCAGTTTATCTGGTGGGTGGCTGGGCCGACGGTTATACCAATACAATATTCCGTATGCTTGAGCATTTGACTTGTCCCGGGAAAGGGCTGATCGGCCCTTGGGGGCACAAGTATCCGCATTTCGCATTGCCGGGTCCGCGCATCGGCTTTCTCCAGGAATGCTTGCGTTGGTGGGATCAGCATCTCAAGGGTATCGACACCGGCATCATGGATGAGCCGCCGCTTCGCGCCTGGATCCAGCATTCGGTGGCGCCATCGCCATTTTACCCAACCCGTCCCGGACACTGGGTTGCTGTTTCTGGCTGGAGCGGGAGCGCTGTCACGACAAAATCGCTGTTTGCCGGCGGCGGCATGCTGGCAGAAAAGCCGCGCGCCCCAATCACACTGTCGACGCCGGAGAACGCGGGGCACACGGCAGGCAACTGGTGCGGCTATGCTGTGGCGCCGGACGGCCCCGTCGATCAGGGAGGAGAAACCGGCATGGTTCGCTTCGACACGGCGCCCCTCACAGACGATCTGGAACTTCTCGGATTCCCGGTTCTTACGGGCGATGTCGCAAGCGACGTTCCACAGGCCAATCTGGTCGCAGTCCTTTCAGAGGTGGCGGCAGACGGTAAGGCGCTGCGTATCAGTTACGGGGTACTGAACCTGACTCATCGGGACAGCCATGCAAACCCGCAACCCCTGCCCGGGACGCCGGTTTCCTTTCGACTTCAACTGAATGCCTGTGGGCAGCGCATCCGCCGGGGGAATCGCCTGCGCCTGGCTCTGTCGAATGCGTACTGGCCTGTTATCTGGCCATCCCAAAGCAAAGCCCGTCTGGTCCTGTCAGGCACGAAAATTTCACTTCCCGTCTGGCCAGGCGGCCCGGCGCCTCACCGGTTTCAGGAACCCGAAGGCGCCGCGCCCCTGGTCACAGAAACCCTGTCTGCAGGCGTTTATGAACGCCGTCGCGTGATCGATCTGGTCAGTGGAGTCGAAACTTGTGAGATCATCGAAGACAGCGGACTTGAACGTCATCAGCATAGCGGGCTCGAAATTCGCTCGGTCCGCCATGAACGCTTTTCCATCCACGCCGACAAACCCGATTCGGCGGTCGGCTCTTGTGTCTGGACCCGAAGCTATGCGCGCGGCGACGAATGGCGCGCAGACCTGGACGTGTCGGTTAACGTACGCGCGCTGAAAACGATCTGGCAGATTGAGGCCGCGCTGCGCGCTGTCGACGGGGACGGCATTGTCGCGGAAAAGACGTGGTCCGAGAACATTGAGAGGGATCTGGTATAAGTGCATTTCCAGGTTTTGGAGACCATGCCGGTATCCATCTGACGGTCAAGTCCATGTCGATTATCGACTGGTAATCATGCGAGCGACTACGGAGCGCTCCTGTGGATCATTCAGCGGCGTCCCATTCAACGTGTTGTTGTATATTGCCCGCTATTTTCAAAGCGGCTCTCTCAAGAGTCAGCAGCAGGGCCGGAACAAGAAACAGGACGAGCAGGGAGGCAAACATCAGGCCGAAGGCGATGCCGGCAGCCATCGGAATCAGAAATTGGGCGGCGAGCTCCGTTTCGAATAGCAGTGGGGTCAATCCCCCGATAGTCGTCAGGGAGGTCAGGGTCACCGCCCGCAGGCGCTGGCATGCGGCTTCCACGATGGCCTCTTCGGGAGTCGTTCCGCGGGATCTGAGCGCACGATAGAAAACCACGAGGATGATGGAGTTGTTCACAACGATCCCGGACAGGCAAAAAATGCCCATGAGCGATATAACGGTCAGGTCGAGCCCCAGTGCAATATGTCCCCAAATAGCGCCGATTGCGCCAAAAGGAATGATGGACATGACAATCAGAGGCCATGTGTAAGAGCGGAATATCCATGCAAGGACCAGATAGATCATGCCGAGCGCCGGTATCAGGCTGAATTTCATATCGGCAAGGGCGCTCTCCTGATCAGCCTGTCTTCCCTCGAAACTGAATCGCACCGATTTCTCACTGGACAGCTCCGGAAACACGGATCGCTCAAGCTCAGCGCGAATCCGGTTGGTGTTGGCAATAGCCGGGTCAACGCTTCCCTTGACAGTAATGGCAAGCTGGAGGCCGGAGTGACGGATCTCATCAAACCCTCGCTCAAGACGGACATTGACCAGATTTTCGAGAGACTCGGGCTGTCCGTCGGGCAGGACAATGTTCATTTCTTCCAGGCTGGCCAGAGAATAGCGGTCCGCTTGCGGCAGTGATACCCGCACCTCTATTTCATCGTAGCCATCGGAGATTTCCTGAACCGTGATGCCATCATAGGCTGCGCGGAGTTGGGTCGAGACGCTGGCAACGCTGAGTCCCAGCGCCTGGGCGGCAGGTGTCAGGCGCAGTACCATTTGTTCCCTGCCATAAGGGGTATCATCCGACACGCCGTAGACCCCGGGAATCTGTTGCAAGGTGGCGCTCAGCCTGGTGGCCGCTTCTTTTACCCGATAGATATCCTCCCCCACAATCCGGATATCCAGGTCGGCTCCCGGAGGGCCGGCCCTTGGCTCCAGAACAGTAAGCATTTCACGTCCGGGCGCCGGCGGCAAACGTTTTTCCCATGCACTGATGATTTGGCGATTACGGACCGTCCGATCGTTCGGATCGGTCAATTCCACACTGATGCTTCCGAGGTGGTCGCCTGTTGTGGGGTTTCGCGTCTCGAAGCCCTGATGAGAACCTTGTGTGGCCAGCATCAGTTTGATAAAGGGCTGACCGTATTCCCGTTCCACCTCGTAAAGCGCCTGTTGCGCGTCCTCAAGGTATTCTTCCAGTACATGGGCAGGAGTTCCTGCGACGAAACTGATGTTCGTAAAAAGTCTGGTTCCTTCTGAGGCAGGGAAAAATTCAAAGGCAATCCGGCCCGAGCTGAGCCAGCCAATCGTTACAATCAACATCGCCAGGGCCATGGCCATAATGGTCATGGGAGCTTTCACGGCGATCCGGATCAATGGCCGGAATAACCGATCCCGATAAAATTCAAAAGCGCGGTCGAGGCTCTGCCGAATACGGTAGTTACGATTGGGACGTATTCTGCGGAAAGAGTGGTTCAGGTGTCCCGGCAGGATCAGAAAGCATTCGACCAGGGAGACGATAATGATACAAATCACCACGACCGGGATTGCTTTCATAATGGCGCCCATAACTCCTGTGACCAGGAGCAAGGGAAAGAACGCGGCGATCGTGGTCAGGGAAGACGCAAACACGGGTCCCAGCATTCGCTTTGCCGCGTTCTCCGCGACGCCAACCGGGTTGCCGCTGCGGGAGAATCGGGTCATGGCTTCCTCTCCGACCACAATTGCATCGTCAACAATGATGCCAAGCGCCATGATCATGCCAAACGTACTCACCATGTTGAGAGAACCCCCGATCGCATAAAGCGCCCCCAGTGAAGCCATAAACGAGACCGGGATGCCCACCGCAGTCCAGAATGCAACATAACCTCGCAAGAAAAGGAACAGCGCCAGAAGGACCAGGATCAGGCCGCTTATACCGTTTTTTATCAGGATATTGATCCGTGCATCCAGTAATTCCCACTGCTGATCGTAGAGAATCAGTTCCACGCCGGGAGGAAGCAACGGCGCGGTTTCCTCTGCCCAGCGATTCATGATGCTTGCGGCTTCAAGGCCGTCGCTGTTTTTGGCGCGAAGCAGGCCGAGTTCGACAGCCGGCATCCCTTGTTTGCTGATTGTCTCTTGGCCGTCGAGGGGTTTACGGCTGATTTCTGCAATATCTCCGAGCCGTATCAGTCTGCCCTGGTCGCTCACTATGATGGGTATGGATTCGAATTCGAGGCTGGAACCCCGCCGTTCCTGAAAGCGTAATTGCCGCGATGTTTCAGCGTTGCCGATAAGGCCGATCGGGGCATTTTTCGAGCGGGCAGAGACACGGCGCGCCACTTCGTCCAGGGAGAGCCCCAGTTCGTGGAGCCGCCAGGAAGGAATTTCGATAGCGATTTGTTCCAGGGGCAGTCCCCGGACTGTTATTTTGACGATCCCCCTGTCCAGCAACTCCTGCTCCATACGGTTGACTATCGGCCGCAGCTGATCCAGAGCGGCGCCGCCTGTAACCAAAACCCTGCCCACCTCCTCATAGAGCACTACCTGCCTGACGACGGGTTCTTCCGCATCCTCGGGCAGGTTACGCACCTGATCCACGCTCTGCTTGACACGGTCCATAGCCAACCCTATGTCAGTACCCTCGTCGAATTCCAGCGAGACAGCAGAAACGCCTTCGGATGAAGTGGATGTCATGCTGCGGACAAAATCCACATCCCGCAACGTCTGTTCCAGCGGAGCGGTAATCAACTCCTCCACATCTTCCGCGCTGGCCCCGCTCCAGACCACCCGCACCGTTGCCCGAGCGATGTCATAAGATGGAAGAAACTGTGTATTGAGGTGCCGCATTCCCCACAGTCCGGCCAGCAGCATCATGATCATAAGCAGATTTGCCGCAACCGGATGGTTTGCCATGAGGCTGATGAAACCCGTTCCGTCATTGCGGGCGGTGAACCCCGCAGCAGGATTACTCATTGATAATCTCGGGCTCCACAGCCAGCCCGTTTATGGCATTCGAAAGCCTTGAGATCATAACCAGGCCGCCTTGCGGAAATTGACTGCCATCAACAATCATTTGCGGCTGCCCACTCTCGTCCGTGTTTTGACCGAGCCTGTGAATGTCCACAGATTGCAGGCGATTTTCGACAATCCGATAGACGCGATTATCTCCATAAAGGGCGTCCTGCGGGAGCGCTACCACATTTTCCAGCAAGGGCAGACGAAGCATCAGCTGGACGGTACTGCCGGGAACCGGAAAAACCCCCGGCTTATTGCGAAAAAAGACATCCAGCCCGCCCTTCCCCTGCGCCACGACAGCAGCCAGCCGATCCAGTTCGAGCCAACTCTTCTCTTGGCCAGTGTCAAGCATCGCCAGGATTTCCTGTCCCCGGTCAACGGCTTTTCTCAAATCAGGTACATAACGACCCGGTACCTGCGCCCTAACCTCAAGATTGAGGTGGTCAAATATCCTGACCAGGGACGTACCAATCACTGCCCGGTCTCCCGGCGAGACGCGCACCTCAATAACCCTGCCGCTGTAAGGAGCCCGAATCAGGGTTCGGGAAAGATCATGTTCAGCCTGACTCAGCGCAGCATTGGCATTTTCCATGCGTGCCTTCCACAGAGCCTGACGCAGTTCATAGTCGTCAATCATGCGTTTTCTCTGGGTAATGGCAAGCAATAATTGTTCTTCCTGTTGCAACACTTCGTCCAGGGTTGCCTCAGTGCCCGCATTGCTGCTGGCCAGTTTGCGGGCCCGGGCTACCCCCTTTCTGATGAGCGCGAGCATGGACTGTTCACGCTCCAGCGCTTCCTGGTCTGCCCTGAAAGACCGGCGGTCGCTATCGGCTTGCGCTGCAATTTCCGCCACGCCAGCCTTTTTTTGCCGGACATTCAGAGCCGCGTCCGTGTCATCCAGCCGCACGAGGACATCACCCGCCTGGACAGTGTCTCCTTCCTGCACAGCAACCTCAATCACATCTGCGGTGATGCCGGCGCTGATAACACTGTTGGTGGGCGCTTCAACACGGCCGAACAATTTCAGTTGCGGAGCCAGATTCTGGTGTCTGGCGAACATTGCGGCTACTACCGGAGGCTGCAGGACCTGTGCCACAGGGTCGGGTTCCGCTCTCGTATCCTGGAGATGTCGCCAGACGCCAAAGCCTGAGCCGAGTACCACGATCGGCAGGATAAATTTGATCAAACGTTTCATTGTTGCCCGCTCCCGTCCAGACGCTGCCCCCAATGGCAAACGTTAATGTAACACATAAACTGTAACTGCCCGTACGCTTCATCATGACATCGGCAATAGCCGGATAGCGACAGAGCGGATCGATTATCCGCATTACCGGGAGTGCGGTATCGAATTGCTCAAAACCAATGGCTTGATTGTCGTAGACAATGTGTTTTGGAACGGGGCGGTGATATCAGTACAACCACGAAGTTGCTCCCGGCAGTTGTCGAGGGGGGAGTCTTTTCCAATCGAGAAGTGAGCCTGAAGAGAGAGCATTTACTGGTCTTTATTCAAACGCTTTTCCAGGCTTGGTACCGGAGGACTGATCTGCTGTTGAAGCTCCTTGGGGCCTCTCCCGCCAGATGCCCCGTATTTGGGGGGCGCGAGTCGCGAACAATCTTTTCACGGCGCCATGTCATAGCCAGGTCGATGCGCCTTCAGGTGGCGTGATTTCGGGTAGTGTTGAACAGTTTCCTCCGGGCCTGGTTGACCCGAAGAGCCGCCTCATTATCGCTGATCTCCCTTGAGATTGCATCCAGCCGCTTGAGGGTAATACCCGGCTTGAGGTAGTGCTCTGCGTCCGGGAGGGATCGGAGCTTCTCGTGGGGGGGCATGACGAGTCCGTAGGGGTAGCGCTTTTTGCGCTTGCCCTTGTTGTCGACCCGCTCCTTGGCGAACAGGCAGGGCCGATGGTAGTTCAGGCAGGGTGTGAGCGCCCCGAGCAGGAACTCGTTCACCGCCCCCGCGAAGCGCTGGGAGATGTGCTCGTAGCCCAACTGCTTGCGGATGACAGAACCGTTCTTGCCCTCCACCAAGGCATTGTCGTTGCTCTTGCCGGGACGGCTCCGGGTCTGCTCGATGTGGAGCTTCTCCAGCAGTCTGGCCACCCGTTGGTTGATGTACTCGGAGCCGTTGTCGGAATGGAACCCGAGGACCTCGAAGGGGAAGGCCTCAAGGAGTTGCTCCAGCGCCGGCAGCAGGTAGCTCTCGGAGATTTTCTCCACGCTGACGGCCACTTGCCACTGGGTCACTTCGTCCACTGCATTGATGTGATACACCCCCTTGATCCCGTCCAGGTCTCCCTGGTGCACCGTGTCGATGCGCAGGCAGCCTGGCCGACCCTCTGCCCGGGGCTTGCGCCGCTCGCCGATTCGCACCCGCTTCGGCCGGGTCTTCTCGAAGCGTCGTCTGCGCCCCCGGTAGCAACGGGTCTTGCGCAGGTTGTACAGGCGCCCGTTGGAGATCGTCGCCAGACGCTCATAGGCGGCATCCCCGTCCAGCGCCCAGGCACGCTCGCAGAGCTTCCGCGTCGCGGGCCCGGACAGATTCCCGTGCAGGGTGTCCATCTTCGCCAGGGCGATCACGTCCGCCTCGGTGTAGCGCCTGGGGAACGGTCTGACCGGCTTCCCGCGGCGGTCCCGAATCCCACCAGTGTCCCGGTACTGCCGGATCAGTCGGGTCACCTGAGCCCGGGACAGCCCCGTGACCTTCTGCAGGTACGCCCTGACCGTCCCCCGGTCCGCCCTGCCGAGGGAGGGGTAGCGGAGTGTTCGCAGGCGGCCTTGGACCCGTTCATAGGCCGCCTGTCGGGACTGGGGTTCAAAGTCGAAAGTGGTGGCGCCGTTCAGGAATGAACGGATCTCTTCCACCGTCTGTGGTCGTTTGTTGTGCAATTTCAAGATCATTCTCCAATGATCCCAAAATCGCCACCTTCAGACTCATTTCTCATTGGACAAATCTGAATGGGGACTACGTTAAGTTCTTGTGCTATTATCCGTTCTGCACACTTCGGAAGCGGCCCCTTGTCGGGTCGCCCGTGAAATGAAACAGCCTTTACGCGACCCCGGCCCCTAGAACCGAGGTCCGGTGAATACGCGGGAATCCTCAGCGTTCCGATTCCGATTGTGTGCAACCGGCCCGGCACCAGATTGCCGGGATTGCCAATCACCTGTCAGAGAAGCACCATGATAAAGAACTCGTTTGTCCTTGCCGTCGCCTTGGCGGCCTTGATCCTTACCGGCTGTGCAAGCATTACCCAAGGCACGGAGGATTCTATCTATGTAGATATTTCCAACTGTTCCGAAACGGTGAAATGCACGGCCACCAACAAAAAGGGAACTTGGGAATTTACTGCCCCGGGTTCGGTGCGTTTCCAGAAAAGCGATAATGCCCTGCATATCGCATGCGAGGACGAGGATTCTGTGGCAAGCGCTACTGTGACCCCAACGAGCGGAGAAATGGTCTGGGGGAATATTATTTTCGGAGGGATCGTTGGGGCGGCGGTTGATGCCAGTTCGGATGCCCATTGGACAACCCAGGATTCAATTACTGTCCATAGGGAAACCTGTCGGGGAAAACTATTACAATTAAAGCAATGGGTATGATACCCCCATTTTCTTCCCGCCAGCTGTTCGCGGCGTGCTTGATCGTTGCCGTTTCTTTTATCATATATGGCTGTGGCGGCGGTTCGGGCAGCGGCGGGCCGGGTCCCGGAGTGAATATCCCCGCTCCTGCACCACCGCGTCAACCTGTGACATCCGACCCGGCGTATCATCTCGACACCCCCCGTTTCACAAGGCACCAGCCCGATGTGCTGGAACAGATCGGCGCTCATCATGCCTATGCCCGGGGGTTGAGCGGGCGGGGGGTGCGCATCGGCATCGACGACAGCATCGTCGACTATACACAGACCGCCGAATTCGGGAGCAGGGTGAAACTGTTGCACGCGGATGGCGCGCAACTATCCTACCTTCATCCGCTCGGTGATCAACCGTTCAGCAAGGTCGATTATTGCCGCAGAAACCCCGCATGTAAAATCTGGCGAGGCAACAGCGAGAACGACGACGAGGCGTACAACCGCTGGGTCCGGCAAATCGTCAGTGAGGACGGTTGGCCAGCGCGGGACGATGCCACCTTCTTTCTTGATCAGTATTATAGTCAGGATGACTTTTTTGGGGAGATTCTTCGATGGCGAGAAGTTCCAACGCCTTACGGCTCCGGCTCCCACGGAACCATAGTGACTTCTGTTGCTGCCGGAACCCGTCTTGGTGTAGCGCCGGGAGCCACTATCATCCCGGTCGCGACGAACCTTACCGAAGATCAGGTCGAGGAGGGCGAACTGGGGGAGCGGTTAGAACTCTTGATATCGGTGTTGCCGGCGAGGCGGCAACAGGTTGACGATCTGATATCGCGCGAGATACGGTCGAATTACGCAAAGTTCGACATCATAAACCGGTCCTATGGGGTGCGTCCATCGCAAATTAACGTGATCAGCAATTCCCGCCAAGGACATCCCCACATGGATTCGGCGGGATTTTCGGATGCAAACGCAGGCGTTAAGGGTATGCGGACAAGGCCACCCCTCCGGCGGATTGCCGGATCGGCGGTTGGCCATGGGTTTTCCTGAAGAACCGGCCTTTCACACACTCGGTCACGGCACCGGGTCAGGATGTGTCGAAGGGAACCAGATCAGGCTTGCGGTGCCCGAACGCGATACCCCGGTACAGCGTCTCCCAGTCCGCAACGTGGAATCCCGAGAACAGCCCGCGCAGCCGCTCCCACAGGGACCTCAAACTGCCCGCCTTGGCGCGCGCGGCGCGGAACAGCGAGCAGCGCCGTTGCTGCACCTGATCCATGAGGAACGCCAACATCATCAGGTGGGCGAACACCGTCGCCAGATGTTGCCGGCCGTGACCGAAATTGTGTTCAAAGCCGTAGCCTTGGTTCTTCAGGGTATTGAATGTTTCATTCTCGATGCGCCAGCGAGCACGTCCCGCCCGCATCAGTTCGTATGCGTTGGATTCCGTGACTTCCAGGTCCGTGACCCAGGAGAAATGCAGTATCCGACCGTCCGCGCGGGTCTCCTGGCATTCCAGGAAGTTCACCTCCAAATCGAAATTCGCGTCATTCAACGGCACGCCGTTCAGGAATCGGAAGCGGAAGCGGGCGCCGTCCTTCTCCATCTCCACGCTACGGGTCGCCGCCGTGACGCCCACCCAGTGGAACAGTTCCCCATGATCTCCCGGCTTCACCCCCAGCACATATCGCATATCCAGTTCCTCCAGCAGCCGGATGTGCGGGCCGTTCGAGGCCAGCGCATCTTCCACCACCAGCAACTTCAGGCGCCGATGCTCCCGTCGCGCGTCCCGCAACAGCCGCCTGGCGGCATTGCGTTCGCAATCGTTCTTGCGCGACCCGTCTGCCCGCAGGAGCGGCTCCGGGGCGAGCGGAAATACCTCCCGGTGTTGCGGGTGAACCAGCACCGCCGCCAGCATCTGGTGGTACCAGGTAGCGCTGCCATCGCGGTGATGCTTCTCGCAGCAGCGCTCACAATGCACCTTCTTCGATGAGAAATACCCGGTGCCGTCTACCGACAGCAGATGGTGACCCAACCAGGTGAAACCCTCCAAACCCTTGCCCCGTTGCAAAGCGGCAAACACGCTCTTGAAAACACGGCGGAGCGAGCGCGGGTCTACCAGATCCAGACGCTCACGCATGGCCGTATCCGATGGCGCGCGAACCACCCCGTACAGGTTTTTGAGGTTCGACCGGATACGGTCCTCGTCGCGCGCATCCTTTTCAAAGCTCAGCAGCGACGGGTACTTCAGGCTGAACATCGCCAAAGCCGACATCAGGCAGTCCGTCAGACCCAGGCCACGGCTTGCTACGGGGTCTTCGATGCGATCGAAATCCCCACGCACCAGCCGCAGGAGGCCCGGCGCGCTGAGGGTCTTGCGAAACAGGGTCCTGGGCATGGTATCCTCCGACTATGAAGAAACGGCCCTTATTCTACCGCTTTTCCATGAAAAATCTGCGAAAAGATTGTCTAATAACCCCCTGAAACCCCCGAATTTACTGGCTTCCCGGATTTAGCGGGAATTGCTGTTGGACAAATCTGGGGGTTGACAACGGGGGGGGGTAATGTATTTTCTGTTACTTCGATCCGCGAATGCAGTGGACGGAGAGGCTTCACACGATATGAAACAACACGATGACACAAGATATTTTGATCACCGGCAATAAGGGCAACAATAAACTGAACGGGCGCAAGGGTGACGATATCCTGAAGGGCGGCGATGGCGCCGATACCCTGTATGGCGGCAAGGGCGACGACACTCTGACAGGTGGACGGGGGCGCGATACCTTCGTGTTCAAGGCGGGAGACGGACATGACACCATTGACGATTTCGGGGAAGGCGACACAATACGTTTCGACGGGTTGTCCGATGGGTTCCCGGGGCTGATCATTGAACAGAACGGCGACGATACAGTCATTCGCTACGGTAACGGCGATACCCTCAAGCTGACGGACGTAGCGGCAGACTCCCTCGGCGGGGACAGTTTCCGATTTCTTGTCCTGGGCAGGCACGGCGACGGCGACGATGAGATCCGGGGCGGCGCTGGCGGCGACAGGCTCCTCGGCGGGAAGGGCAATGACACAATCTACGGTGATCCGGGCGTGGCAACTCGTCTTCGTCTTAACCCCGGCGATGCCTTCGGTGACGATACGCTGCAAGGCGGCGCCGGTGACGACACGCTTATCGGCGGCGCTGGCAACGACACCCTCTTCGGCGGCAAGGGAAACGACACGATCTACGGCGACATGCAGGTGGAAGTCTATTACTACACTTCCCACTACTCGGACCCGGACTCCCTTGCCACGGGCAACGACACGGTCTACGGCGGGGACGGAGACGACACGATCTGGGGCGGCTTTGGCGACGACAAACTCTATGGCGGCAAGGGGGATGACTGGTTTTCGGGCGATAACGGCGATGACGTGATCCATGGCGGTGACGGGGACGACAGCATCTATGGCGGCGAGGGTGACGACCGAATGTATGGCGGCGCCGGCGACGACCAGTTTTGGGGCGATGGCGGGGACGACGAAATCTACGGCGGTGACGGAGACGACCGCATGACCGGCTGCCTTGGAGATGACAAACTCTACGGCGGCGCCGGCAATGATAGTTTCGGTGCAGACGAAGACGGCAGTGATACCCTTGACGGCGGTGACGGCATAGATCTTGCTTCATATCTCTGGTCGGCAGCGGGCGTGACAGTGAATTTGAAGACCGGCAAGGGCCAGGGTGGAACTGCCGAGGGTGATACGCTGATCAGCATTGAGTCTCTCAGAGGGTCCAACCATGCCGATGTGTTGATCGGCGATTCGGGAAAGAACTGGCTTTCGGGCAATGCCGGTGACGACCGGATCGATGGCGGCGGCGGTGATGACCGGCTAATGGGCGGCGACGGCGATGACGTTTTTGTTTTCGCCCCATCCCTTGCCGGGACCGTTGAAATCGAGGATTTCGGCAACGGGGATGACCGCATTGACCTCACCGCCTTCGACCTGGACAGCCTTGACGCTGTCGGCATGACCCGCAGCGCCAGGGGTGTGACCATTGATCTGGGCGGACTGAATGGCGGTACCATACTATTGATGGACGTGGACGAAATACCGGACAGCGACAGCTTTATTCTTTGATTACCACTCGATCGGGCCGCTCGCCCTGATTCGGTTTAACTGCAATCCAGATCGAACAACGATCCGAATTGCGGCAGCCTGTCCCTGATTCCGGCGAGGCGCAGTGTATGCCATGCCATAGCGTGGCCGGAGGACGTAATCGGCAGATCAAGACGGCATTCCAGTTCCCGGCATGCCTCGACGAGTCGTATCGACGTGCAGCAAACGAAAACAGCGTCAATATCCGCATGTTTGATGATTTCCCGGATTCCGCATGCAATGGATTGCACAGTGATACGAGCCACATTGGAATCGCGCCCCTCATTGAATGATCCGAATACCGGAACATCCAGCCCCCGCTCAGCCATGTATTCGGCCACGATTCGATTTACAGATTCGCGGTAGGGGGTCAGGACTCCTGCCCGCTTCGCTTTCAGCGCCTGAAAAGCCGCGAAGGCTGCGGTGACTGGCGTAGTGCATCTTGCCTCCGGTTGCACGGCAAGGATGTTCCTGAACACCTCTTCCTCTCCGATAGCCATACTAGCTGAAGTACAGCCATAAGCAACCACATCCAGCGGCGTACCCGGAGTAAATAATCGGACACTCTCGGCAATCCGCGGGGCCATGGCGCGCAGCGACTCGGGGGTTATCACATCATCGTTGGCAATACGATTGTGATACAACGCGACGCCATTCACATGATGAAATATCTGCCGCCATTCCTGTTCAATCGTGTAGTCCGTAGCAAGCACAACAAGCCCGACTTTTGCACGCACGGCGATCCCCTGATCCATCTCGAAAGGCAGGTGTTCAAGCAGTATCACGCTATCCGGCTCGGCGGTTGCAAGGCAGAATTCAGTGGGGATTGTACAGGATTGTCAGTTTACAAGCGTTGTTTTGCGAAATACCATGCGCCGAACAGGATCCAGGGAAACTGCCGGCGCGCGGCAGACGCTGTTATTCAGGTTCGAACCCTTCAGGGGGTGTGGCTGTCTTGAGCAGCAATTCCCGCCAAATCCGGGAAGCCAGTAAATTCGGGGGGTTCAGGGGGCTGGTAAAAAATCTTTTCGCAGATTTTTCATGGAAAAGAGGTAGAATAAGGTTCGTTTTTTCATAGTCGGAGGATACCATGCCCAGGACCCTGTTTCGCAAGACCCTCAGCGCGCCGGGTCTGCTTCGTTTGGCGCGGGACAGTTTCGAGCGCATTGAAGACCCCGTGGCAAGCCGTGGACTGGGTCTGACGGACTGCCTGATGTCGGCGCTGGCGATGTTCAGCCTGAAGTACCCGTCGCTGCTGAGTTTTGAAAGGATGCCCGGGACGAGAACCAGATTCGGTCTAACCTCAGAAACCTGTACGGAGTGGTTCGCGCGCCGTCGGATACGGCCATGCGTGAGCATCTGGACGCGGTGAACCCGCGCTCGCTCCGTCGCGCCTTCAAGAGGGTGTTCGCCGCTTTGCAACGGGGCAAGGGTTTGGAGGGTTTCACCTGGTTGGGTCACCATCTGTTGTCGGTAGACGGCACCGGGTATTTCTCATCGAAGAAGGTGCATTGTGAGCGCTGTTGCGAGAAGCATCACCGCGATGGCAGCGCTACCTGGTACCACCAGATACTGGGGGCAGTGCTGGTGCACCCGCAACACCGGGAGGTATTTCCGCTCGCCCCGGAGCCGCTCCTGCGGGCGGACGGGTCGCGCAAGAACGATTGCGAACGCAATGCCGCCAGGCGGCTGTTGCGGGACGCGCGGCGGGAGCATCGGCGCCTGAAGTTGCTGGTGGTGGAAGATGCGCTGGCCTCGAACGGCCCGCACATCCGGCTGCTGGAGGAACTGGATATGCGATATGTGCTGGGGGTGAAGCCGGGAGATCATGGGGAACTGTTCCACTGGGTGGGCGTCACGGCGGCGACCCGTAGCGTGGAGATGGAGAAGGACGGCGCCCGCTTCCGCTTCCGATTCCTGAACGGCGTGCCGTTGAATGACGCGAATTTCGATTTGGAGGTGAACTTCCTGGAATGCCAGGAGACCCGCGCGGACGGTCGGATACTGCATTTCTCCTGGGTCACGGACCTGGAAGTCACGGAATCCAACGCATACGAACTGATGCGGGCGGGACGTGCTCGTTGGCGCATCGAGAATGAAACATTCAATACCCTGAAGAACCAAGGCTACGGCTTTGAACACAATTTCGGTCACGGCCGGCAACATCTGGCGACGGTGTTCGCCCACCTGATGATGTTGGCGTTCCTCATGGATCAGGTGCAGCAACGGCGCTGCTCGCTGTTCCGCGCCGCGCGCGCCAAGGCGGGCAGTTTGAGGTCCCTGTGGGAGCGGCTGCGCGGGCTGTTCTCGGGATTCCACGTTGCGGACTGGGAGACGCTGTACCGGGGTATCGCGTTCGGGCACCGCAAGCCTGATCTGGAGCCCTTCGACACATCCTGACCCGGTGCCGTGACCGAGTGTGTGAAAGGCCGGTTCTTCAGGAAAACCCATGGCCAACCGCCGATCCGGCAATCCGCCGGAGGGGTGGCCTTGTCCGCATATCCTTAACGCCTGCGTTTGCATCCGAAAATCCCGCCGAATCCATGTGGGGATGTCCTTGGCGGGAATTGCTGAGGATGTTGTATGTAACTACCCGGCGAGCTATACTTCTCGCCATTGTGGTCTATCTGTTCGGGTTGATGGGTCTGCTCGACGGCTTGCACGGACGTATCCTGTCGTGGGTCGGGGCAGAGGCCCGCCTGCGCGGAATCGTGCCCGGCCTGCCGGTTGAGGCGTGCATCCGCACCCGCGCGCGTACGCCGTTGGCCTTCCTGCTTGATCCCTTCACCGACTATATCCGCCACGCCTTCCGTGAGGAATGATCGGTGCGCCCGGAGTTTTTTTGACGATGATTTGAATGAGGAACCATGATGTCCAAAAACCCGATAAGTTATGATGAAAAGATGTATCAGTACATGCAGTCCGTTGCGCTCAGAGAGTCGGAAACACTCGGAGCATTGAGAGAGGTGACGCAGCGCATGGAACAGGCAAACATGCAGATTTCCCCGGACCAAGGACAATTCATGGCTTTGCTGGTCAAGTTGATGAATGCAAAATATATCGTCGAGGTGGGTACATTCACCGGCTATAGCGCGTTGGCGATGGCCCAAGCATTACCGGACGATGGCAGGCTCATCGCCTGCGACATCAGCCGGGAGTGGACCCGTACCGGACAGGTTTACTGGGAACGAGCGGGAGTGGCAGAGCGGATCGATTTGAGAATCGGTCCTGCGCTGGACACGATGGATGAATTACTGGCTGAAGGGCTGGCGGGAGCGGTTGATCTGGTTTTCATAGATGCCGACAAGGGGAATTACCCGCATTACTACGAGCGTGGCATCGAATTGCTCAAAACCAATGGTTTGATTGTCGTAGACAATGTATTTTGGGATGGGGCGGTGATTGACGAACACAACCAGGAAGAGGACACGGTGAGCATTCGCAATATGAATCGGTTGATTTCGCGTGACCGGAGGGTGGATATTTCGATGATTGCGATTGGCGACGGATTGTTTCTGGCCAGAAAAAAGTGAAAAGAATTTTCTATTTTATAAATAAAAACAAGAATATAAAGAAATAATATACTAAATAAATTTAACTGTAGTCTAACTCGAATTAATGAGCCGAATTGTGGCAATCTGTGTTCAATGATTAAATTCAGGAAAATATAAAGCAGATTTTCATCCGGCACAAATGCACTGGATTGAAACGATGAACCACGGCCTTATTCGTTCAGCCCCCAGTCGTATTCATAGCCGCTGATTTTCCTGAAAACCTCCAGATCCCGAGCCAAGCCGGGCTGTGCATATTGTCCGATTCTCTGCGATGGAATTTTTAACGAAATCAGTTATGTCAGTATTTTCTAATCCTGATAATGAGCCTGAAGGGGTAAGTTTTTCTTGGGATAGCGTATTCATATCGGTCTGTGTTCAGGCAACTTGATTTCAGGTTGTGTTGAATAGTTGGAACAGTTTGTTGCGAGTTTGGTTGACTCCGCGAGCGGCTTCATTATCGCTCATTTTTCTGGAGATTACATGCAGTTATTTGAGGGTGATATCGGGTTTCAGGTACTGCTTAACTTCTGGCTAAAGAATGGAACTTCTCGAAAGGAGTGTTGATCAGTCGGTAGGGATAGTGCGGGTACGTTTCCTTTGTGGTCGACTTGCTCTTGTAAAAACAGGCAATGGCGATGGTAGTTCAAGGTACGGTTCGTCTATTAATGTGCTCGGAGCCGTTATCGGAATGCAATCCGAGGGCAGTAAATGGGAACGCACCCTCATCCTTCAGGCTCATGTTCCATTGGACAATTCTTATAGATTGCAGCATCTCAGTTTACGTAGCACACTTAGGCTAGCTGCAGGGAGATTGCTGCGTATCAGCAGTTCGTTTTCGACGATAAGCAGCACGGGATAGCTATCGGAGCCTAAGTCTGCGAGAGTTGGGTCGCAAGGGTAATCGGGAGTCAATGCGCCAGAAAGCGCAATGATGGTCTTTTGTCCAGATTCAAACTCAGCAAGGATGGGGGCGATAAATGTTTTTCTGTTCGCACTTACGGCGATGTTCGTCGAAAATTGTACGCCTTTAACAGGTTGGCGCAAAAGGTCATGATAAAGCAGCCTCGACGAGGACTGAAGACGCTCGCGGTTAAATTCAGTATATGCGCCTGAAAGCAGATACTGGAGCAGTTCCACGCCGACGTGGCGGTCGAGAAGGGTATGCTCGAATTTGTTCTTGAAACTCCGCAGGCATCGGTAGCACGACGTCTCGCACTGTTCGGGACACGTTTCCATGATGCACAGGGCCAACTGAAACAGCTCAAGCCCTCGGTCGGCCAGCTGACTTGAGAACCCCGCACCTCCGGGGAGAGTGTCATAGAGGAAAATCTCTGCTTCCAAGCCGGCTTTGCCCCCGGGGGTCAGCGCCGGGCGGAATTCGGCCATGATTTCCCCCGGTTCGATTTCCAGCAATCGACAGGCAGCGGCAGCGAGACCCTCGCTGACGGTCCTGAGAACTACATTGGTTGACGTGTATCCGGGTTTGAGGCTGAGAGGAGGGGCAACATGAAGCGAAATGAGCGCGATGTCGGTAATGAAGTCAGTGCCGAGAACGATGTGCCTCGTTGAGTTGATGCCTTCGCACATCTGATTGGAATCATCGTCGGGAAACGGTTTGGGATGGAGGCCGAACAGCGTGGGTGATGGATCTGCGCTTGCTTTGATGCGGCCACATCCGGTGCAGTAGGTATACCCCTCTTTCCCGGGGCCCGTATTGGACACCAGCAGATGCTGGCGTGAACGGAGAACGCGAACGCGCTCATTGACTGCCAGCCAACCGGCGTCTTCATCGGGCGTTCCCATGGAGAGCTTGGCGCGGGTGGCGTAACTCGTTTCGGGGACATCGTCCGGCGAGGTGACTTCGAGAACATCGATCGGATGTGCGAAGCCAGGCGGACGGAACCAGTATCTGCCGGGACCGAAGGCTTCTTCAGACCCGCATGCTTCGCAATCGCGGGTGTCATTCCGCGCAGCTTCGCTTGCAGGGTATGTCTTTGCGAAGCCGCACTCGCTGCATTCCATGTAGATTCGCTTGGCGTCCCAGGCTGCGTATCGCTCATCGGGGTTTATGGAATAGATCGCGCCCGAGGTATAGCATTTCCCCGAAATCCAGACCTGCTTGCTCGGCGCGTACTGCGTCAATGCCACAGACAGGCCCTGTTGTGGCGCAAAGCGCATGATCGGCCGAAAGCGCGAGGAACGGTCACGGTCGAAGACGTGGAAGGTCGCAACGTCTGTTGGAAAGGCGTAGCGGGGCAGCTTGCCACAATAGAGAAGCCGATCCAGAAGTTTGCTGGAACTGGAAGCCTGTTGCGGTCGTTCTTCGCCTTCTTCGGCAGCGTCTTCGGATGCCGCGGCGTCTTCGTTCTCGTCGGCACTCCCCGCCTCTTTCGGCGCAGGTCGGATGGCTTCGTCGACTGCCGTCAGACAGTCGTCCACCATCTCGTCCAGAAGGGCAAACCGTTCGTCAGGGGAGAGTTCAGCGGGGATCCAGGACGCCACACGCTGTCGTAGCTGAGACTTGTTCACGGACAGCCAGACCGCAAAGTCCTCACGATTGAGGATAGCCGCGCCGCTGCGGAACTCGGAAACAGTCCCGAGGACGGCGAACAGGTCATGTCTCTGATTTGGATCGACTTCGGGGAGTCGGGCCTGATGATAGTTTTGCAGGAGAAAAGCGCGGATATGGCGGCGAACGATCTCAGGGTTGTCCAAGGTCAATCGCGGATCGACTACATTGCCGCGAATCATCTCATCCGGCTCGGTGAAGTAATGCTCATCGTGGCTGTCGGCGCTGCCGAAGGCGACGACCGTGGCCACGGCGTTACCACGCCGGCCTGCCCGACCCGAGCGCTGCTGGTAGTTGGCGCGGCCAGGGGGCATGTTCCGCAGGGCAACACCCGACAGGGTGCCGATGTCGATACCCACTTCCATCGTGGTGGTGCTGGACAGGATGTCGATGGCAGTGGATCGTTTGCTTCGCTCACCGAGTTCGATATCCTGAAAAAGCAGTTCGTTTTCCTCGGCCTTGGAGAATACGTCCTCATTTTGAGGCGCGTTCAACTGGGCCGTGTGCTCCGCTGCCACAAGCACCAACGGCTGACGCGGCGATGTATCAAGAGCCTCCACGACCGGCTTGCGGTAAAATCCCTTCCGAGCGAGAAACACGGGGTCTGTGTTCGGGTTCATATTCCTGACACCTATGCCGCCACAATCAAGGCAGTGTTCGATACCAGGGATGGGACGATGGACCGACTTGCATGCCGAGCAATGACGCCAGTCGCCCTCGAACAGGAGTGTCAATTCGCTACCACGCAGACGTTTGTAGCCACTGTCCGAATCCTGAGTGAACAGATCCAGCAATTTCGGTAGCCATTCCGCACGGAACAACTGTTGCGTCCTCCTGTCGATGAGCACCCGGTCCATGGCCTTGAAGCGCCCCTTGTGACCGCGGACGCTGGTTCCTTCCGTACGAGGCCGCCTCCACCAGACAGGCGGCATGGCACTCAGCCAAAACCCGTAGTTCTGCCAACAGCGCAACCAAGCCCGCGCCAGAGCGACCTTTGCGTCGAGAGTTTCTACGACACCGGGCAGGGGCGGCAAGCGTTCGAGTTCGGGGGTGTGCTTAGTTCTCTCGGCGACCGAAACAAGCGCCAACGCCTCGAAGCCAAGAAAGCGATCCTGGATGGTCGTGACGATATTTTCGAGCAACGCCTCGGGCGGACGTTCATTGCGAAGTTCCATGCAAAGCGAGAGAAGACCGGCATCGTCGTTGGCTGATCCATTCTGGACTGCGTCTTCCACGGTTTGTGCTGCGGCAAAGCTCTCACCGGACTTCATTTCAGGGCGCAAACGGACATTGAGCGTCTTCGAAGCGAGCAGGATGGCAAGATAGACATCTTCGAGATTGAGGTTGGGGAGAAGGACAGGCGCCTCTTGCAGCCGACGATACCCCCAAGCGATGAGAGGACGAAGGGAATCTCTGACCGAGTACATTTGAAGGTTGGGCGCCAGGCGGGCCGCGACTTGTCTGGAGTCTGAGAAAGTCAGGACTTTCCTTCCCTGAAGAGGAGCGAACGGCGTGGGCTGCGCAGGGCTCGGAGGCTGGGTCTGCAGTTGGCGCGCAACCAGGGCCTGGAAAGGTTGGTCGCCCTTGGTCTGATGGTCCTGAACATAGGACCGACCGAAGGGGGCAGTCTTGCCGCATACGGCGCATGGAATGAACTGGCCGCGCATGTCGAAGCCCACCGGGGTTTCGTCATCTTCTTCGACCGAGTCGGCCAAACGGCCGCTGCGGACATGAACCTGGCGGGTGCGGGACCCCAGAGATGGGGGATTGAGACGTCCGGTCTCCAGATCGTAGTCCGCAGGTTCCGCGGCTTCTTCGATCAGAGGGTCCTCCAGCAGAAGGTCCAGCGGCAGCAGGGGAGAAGTCTGGCCGTCCGCGGTACGGATGCTCTGGCCCGGTTCCGACCATAGGGCCGTCGGGGAGTCGACATCGTTCGTGTAGGCTCTCGCATAGGCGGTGCCGCAATTCCGGCAGGTATACAGTTCCAGCACCCGAGCGCCGCATTCGCAGCTATCGCGCGGCTGACTGTACATCCTTCCGCAGATTCCATCCTTCTCCGTGTCCGCGATTTCGCTGCAATCCGGATCCATGCACACCCAAAGACCGGCGAGCCCGCGGAAGAAGCTGTGAATGCGGCAAGGCAGCAAACCAGGAGTCCGGAGGTCGAGACGCGCCATGCTTCCCAGCGCCATCAGGGCCGTGACCGCTGCATCGGCCTTGGCGGGAGGGATGGTCGGGAAGAGCATCCGCCCGAGATCGGCAATCGGGATCGCCCGTTTCATGGTTTCGTTGATGAGGAGGCCCATCGGCTCAAACCCTGCCAAGGCATGATGGAGAGCAGCCTCGGGGCAGTGGTCGCCCGTCACATGCCGATGATCCAAGAGCGGCTTCAGGATTTCGAGGCGTTCGGTGTCCGCTGTGGCCTTGTAGTATTGCCGGAGGCCGATGTTGGAGAGCACATTGGCGTCATGATCCGACCCGGCAGCACTGAACGGCCGCCGATCGAGCGTACCGGAAATGGGAGTGAAACTGTCGGCAGGGAGGCCCGAGAGCTGTGCCCCGAATTGCGGCGCATATTTGAGATCATTGAAGCTGGCGGTTGCACAGGTGACCTGGAAGCGGTCCGGGGAAACTCCCAATCTGTCGCGAAGCCGCCGCAGGAGAAGCCCGACTTCGGCGCCGCCCGCCCCCCTGTAGAGGTGGGCCTCGTCCAGAACGACAAGAAACTTCTCCGCCGTGTTCTCTTCCAGGAAGGCGCGAGTCGCATCGAAAATCGTGCGCTCGACCGGGCGCATCAGCATGTATTCGAGCATCGAATAGTTGGTCACGAGGAGATCGGGCGGCGAAGCCTGAATCTCATGGCGCGTAAGCAACTCTGAATCGTCTGGCAATGTAATGGCCCTGCAGAAGGCCCCGGTCTTGCGGTCCTGCCATCTGCTGCCCTTTTCGCCCAGCCACGCCGACAGGTCCGGTTTGGCAGGCCACTTGCCCCGGTCCTTGAGTGCCCTCATGAGACGCAGAGCGTCAGCGTGATCCTCAGCTTCGGGGTTGCGCGCGCTCCGTTCGGTCTCGCCGTAGAATTCGTCGAAAGCCCGGAACTTCGCTGAATCCTTGCTGGATGTGCGGACCCCGGCGTAAGGTGTGCGGCTCGTGTAGCGGCCGAAACGGGGCGGCCGACCCGCCCAACTCTTGAAAAGGGCGACTAGGCGTGGATCGCCGAAGAGCGCACGGAGCCGCCCCAATTGATCGTTCACCAGTGCGTTCATCGGATACAGGATGAGCGCACGCATGGCCGGCTGGTTGGCGAAGGTGTCCGGTGTCTGCTTCGCTTCGTGGGCCAGCTTGCCGAGGATCGGAAGCAGAAAGGATTCGGTCTTGCCGGAACCCGTACCCGTCGTGATGATGAGATTGCTACCCCGAACCAGAGTGCCGTCGATGGCTTCCGACTGATGCTGATAGGGAGGATCGTAGATCAATCGGGGCAGATCGCCTTCCGGTCTTGAGAGCGTGAGGAAGGCCTCAAGCACCGCCGGCGACAAACCTGCCATGTCGGAGAACCGCTTGCCTGTCCGATAACGGGGTGTGGATTCCAGATAAGGTATCTGGTGGATCACCCCGGGCCGGTCCAGCAGTCGTTTGCGCTGAGCAATCAGCGATCTGGCGCTGACGTGATAGGTGGCCTCAATATAGTCGCAAAGCGTGCCATGCAACTGCTCGATCGTCTCCTGTATGGTCTGCATCGATTGCGCCCTCTAATCCGAATCGTCGGTTGGAGAGAGCCAGAGCGCTTGCTGAAAAAGCCGTTCTTCCTCTTGCGCTTCCGACAAGGGCAACAGGTAGGAGAAGAGGCTTCGTTCCCGCGGCACCTGCCGGCCGAAAATCATGAAGCGCCGTTGGGACCATTGAGGGAGCGGAGAGAAGAAGTCGAAGCGCAGGCCGTCGCGGTCGACGGTACGTCTGTATCGTTGCGGAGCGCCGCGGATATGATCGATCGCCATCTGCAGATGCCAGGCCGTATCGCAACCGCGCCATCTCGACCGCTCAAGGGGGAGGTCAAGAAAGCGAACCGGAATACCATCTTCCAGGCGGGCGAAGCACCAGATCGGCGCCCCGAACTCCTGAGGTCTCCGGGCCACGAACGTTCCGGTCCGGTTCGTATGAACCGTCCATCGACCTTTGTAGTATGTGACCGGCCGCTCCGGGTCGAGGAAGCTCAGGTTGCTGATGGCGCCCGATGGGGGCTGCTTGGCGAGCAAGCGTTCGAACCGATTGAACATCGCCCCCGCGTCTTCCCTCTTGGGACCCCTGAGCCAAGCGCTTTCGCCAAGTTTCTGCAGCCCCTGTTCTTCGAGTTCTTCAGCGATGTCGCGGTCGGGCTGCGGGGGGATGGTTCGTGTGTAGCCGTCGTAGGTGATGTGTTCGGTTATGGACGCCGGCAGAAAGGCATCCTGGTCAGGCACGATGCCGAAGAGAAACACTCCGCCGTTCGGGCGCAGGACGAAACTGGGAGGCGCCGCAAATACCCAGGTGCCCTTTGCGGCGATATCTCTCGTAACCACATCGTTGAGTTCGAGAAGATCGCCGCCCAGGATCAGGGCTTCAATGGCATCATCCAAGCGGTCGGATAAGGCATCTTCGCCGGTTGACAGGTGTTCGAGGCTTTCGAGGAGTGAAGCGCGCAATGTTGTCTGAGAGCATGGACAATGGATGCCGGCGCTGCGCCGCAACAGTCCGGCGAGCAGTATGTCGTCTACGATCCGGTCAGGTTCCGCCGTCAACCCGAGAATCTGACGGCAGCCCGACAGGACCTCCTGCGCGGTGACGCGGGTGATCACCATTGCCACCTTGGCAGCGATGGGGCCGGGATGTCATCGCCGCTCGCAGCCGTCAGAAGCGCCAGCAGGCGCGCGCCTCGCAGAACGGCCGGGCAATTCAGTAATTGGGAAGTCAGAGCGCCGAGTTCCGAGGACGAGAGAGTGCCGACTGCCTGCGGTTGACTGGCGAGTCGAAGCGCGAACCCGCAGAGTTTGGGGCCGTCGCAGATCCTGTAGCGTGCAGCGGTATCGGCGAACCATGCCGTCCTTTGATCCGGGGCCGACTTGATTTCCGATCGGTTATGAGTCAGAGCCGCGGCGAAGCCTGGAGTCTTTCTGTCTACATGCGATTTCAAGATTTCAAGTGCTTCCGGGGACTTTGGATTCTTCCGATATGCGGTCTCCGCCTCTGCCCAATTTTGTCCGCATATCGCTTCATACAGGGCTTCAAGTATGCCGTCGACAACCTGCCGATGTCGGATCTTGATAAGGACGCCCGACAGCCGGGCCCCTTGCCACCTCGCGAGTATGGTCAAGGCATCAGACAGAGCCTGGGAATCGCGCGCCAGCTTGTCGACCTTGGGGAACAGGCTGAGGCCTTGAAGGCCTTTATCGGTTGGCGGCCTGGCGACTGCGACGGTGTCCTTGTGTTCGACATGCTCGGCATGGAAGAGACTGCCTGGCGGTTCAACCGCCAGCCCTGCGCGGGCCTTGTCGGGCGCGAGAGGAGACATCTTCAGCGGACGGTCCATGTCGTAGCAACAGATCTTTGCCTCCGTTCCTTCATGACCGGTATCGTCCACGAGTCGGATGGAGATCTCATTGCGGGTACGACGAGTCCGCCATCGCAGCGGCTTTACATCGTGCTCGAACACGACCGAGTGTCTGCCGAGTGTCTCTCCATTGATGATGAGCGTGCATTTGGCCGCTTCGAGGTAGCTCTCGGCACATCCCTGACGGTTCAGGAATTGCTCAAACCTGCGGCGCCATATGTCCGAGGAGATCGGAAGGTCGAAACGGGCGCCAACATGTTCCCTGAGAATTCGGCGGCCATCCGCAGCCTCCAGTTCAATGGTCAGCAATGCGGAGTACTTTTCGGGACCGAATACCGACAGACGGATTTCGTTCCGCCAGAATGTGTCGAGGTCGGGCTCGGCGGGATTGATGGTGACGACAAGGCCTTGATGGGAAACGACCCCGGGCGTCCATGATTCCGGTTCGCGGACAGTGAGCCGGACGAAGCCTTCGGCAGGAGGTGAAGATGCAACGGCATCCAAAGCGCTGCTGCGGTGCGCCTTGACGGTCAGGGAATGGATTCCGGCCGGCAACGGCGGGAGCCGCAAGAACAGCGGCTCAGCGGCGCCGTCTGTTCGGACAAGATGCTCGGAACCTTCGTTCAGGCGGAAGGCGTAGGCATCGACGGGATGGTCGTGGGAAACGCCGAGGCAGGGCGCCTCCGTGGTGAGCCACTCGCTGCTGCCTTCCCCATCCCAACCGCGGCCCGGCAGGCCGGCGGGCCAGACCCGGACGGTGCGGGCGACATGCAAATCAAGATCGCCAATCCAGGAATGCAACTCCTCGGATACATGGTCGGGTATCGCGAGGCGGAAGGCTGCAACGCCGTCGCAGTTGAGGGTACATGGCGTCATAACCTCGTGTGCCCGCGGGGGATTCCCGGTCGTCACCAGCACATAGTTGCAGCTTGGGCGGACAGTACCGCCCATGATGTGCCGTGCGGCACCGTCGGCGCCGATGCGGAAAAGCCAGATGGGCCCGCAATCGAGTCGGCATTCGGCGTCCAGAAGCTGATCGACGGCGGGGTGAGATTGCTCCAGAAGGATGAGCGGCATTGCTGTATCCGGCCAAGATTGCACGATCCCTTTCCTGCTGCCGGACAGGATCCATCCGCGTGGCTTCATGTCGCTTCCGCCATTCAGCCGACATCGGGCGGTCTTCAGAAACGCGTGGATACCTGCGTCGAGAGCGGACACGCCACGGAACGAAGGCACGTCCATCAAGACAGACCAAATTCCCCCTCCGGTATGACGCAGAAGCAACTTCGGGCGAATGGCAAACTGCGGGGTATCGCGAAGGATCGGCCCATGAAGAGGGCGGTTCGGGGGAAGCCAGGAGCCGTGTCCGATGCCCTTGAAGCGGTCGGAGACGACCCGTCGCGTTTCTCTGAGCCATTCGCGAGAAGCACGTACGCTGTCGAGACCGGCGACAATGCGGTCGAGGGTCTGCGGATAGATGGGCTGATTGTCCAGGGAGGCTTCTTCGCCAAGAAGTGCAAGGACGATTCGACCGATCAACTCCTCCTGCTCAAGGAACTCCCGGAACCGAGTGGAAGGCATGTGAACGTTGACGGCAATGAGCCGGCCGATCGTCCCCGGGTCGAGTGAAGTCACGCGGACAAGGCGATAACGGAGATCGTGCAGTGCCCTTGCAAACTGCCGCTGGAGATAGATGGGCAATATTGCATGGGTGATCGGCCAAGCGATTATGGTGAATTGTTCGGCCCAAGGGCCGGACGGCTCTACACCGTTGTAGGTTCGCTGGAACTTCCTGAACCAGGTTCTGATCCTGTTGCGGTCATGATATTGCCAGCCCGGAACCCGCTCTTCGAATGACTGCCAGTACTCTTCTCCAGTGTAACTGTAACCGACCTCCGTAGCGTAGATTACCCACAGTAGCCAGTCAATGTCTTGCAGTTGGCACGTTTTTCGCTGTGACCGTAATGTTGTACAAAGGAACCTCAAGTCCTCTTGGCATAACCCATGTTCCATCGCGAACACGGGAATATCTTGACTTTTTCGAAAACTCGCGAGAGCCTTGAAATGGCACTCAACCTGTTTCCGTAGAAGATCAAGAGATGCGGGCATTATGGCTACTTGGCTCAATACAATGCGTTCTTTAATCAGTGTTCACGAAGTATGCTTTTTGTTCTTTGGAATGGTATGAATATAAAAAATTTAGCATATCGGAGTTGGACCAGGATCGGTAGTCAAAACATCGGCTTGCTCTGGGCAATATCCACCGTTCTAACGCAAGCTCGGAAATTTCCTGAAAGCAAAGTAACGTCGAAAGGTCCGGCTTCCCATTACCTGTGCGCAATAGTTTATTTGCGTTAGAAGCAAGATTGCAGAAAAATACCTCTCGCTTGATTCCATGTCGCATTAAGTTATTTTTGAACCCCAAAGTTTGAAGGGCGGCACGCGAGGTCCTTAATCGCCAATTGGGTCCTTGTCCGTACTGATGGAGGTCGGCGTAGCGGTGACCAATAGTGCGCAGATATGCTCGTAGCTCAAGAAACAGGTTGTCGGGGATATGAAAATGTCCCCATCCTTGTGTGTACCCGATAGACTGGAAATACGGTACATTGCCCAGTTTTAGTCGATTATAAACAGAAGAACGCCCCATGGATGAGGATGTTGTTACTGCAAGGAGCCGAGCTTTTTTCTCTTGTCCTGATATAATGCCGACAGTATTACCGTAGGCGTGAAAGAATTCGTCATAAATATCACGGCTCCGCACGAGGCACGCGATCATCTTGCCAGCGAGAAGAAAGTTGTATGGAGGCACCGCCCCAAGAACATATGCGTCCATGATATTAACCAGACGTGCGGCACGTTCGGTAGCATTCCAACCGATTAGTTGGTCACGAACGGCCAAGTTAAAAACAGGATCTCCGATAGCAATCAACCCAATCAGTTTATCATTCTGACCATCCCATACAAGAAATCTGAGCCGTCGACCGAATCCGTTTGACACCGGTACTGACCAAGTGAGGGAAGCCAGACGGAACAACTCCGCCTGCCATGTTTGGGCAAAGACTCTTTCAAGTACCGGCTTGATCAATGTTGGGGTTACCTCGTTACCCGAGGCGAAATACTGAAGCAGTTCTGGGGCTCGTCGAGAGATAAAGTCATTATTAGTTGCTAAGCGATTTTCTCTTTGGGGGCGATGCAAGGCGCGAATAATTTCTTTGTTTTCCTTGTCGAACTTCAGATTTCCCACATTTGATTCAGAAAACCCCAGATTTTGGAGATGACGCCGAATTTTTCGAATGAGCAACGCTTCACCGGAAGGAAGAGATATGACCTTCGGGTTTTTTGTGTTTTTACTCGTCATTTTCTTCAATCAATTTAACACGGCTTCCTTCTGCTTCTATCTTGGATATGTATTGATTGAACTCGGTACTTCACAAATTTTCATGATTCTTCCCGCTTAATTTCTCTTATTGTCCAAGCCTCCCCTTACCGCCAATCGGTTCGGGTCAAGCACAAGGGCTTACCCCCTACGATAAAGGTGGAAAGCGGAGGATGTCGGGGAATAGACTGGCTATCTCGCTTTTCAGTCTCACATATATCTAAATCCGGACAGCAGGCTTTATAGGCGGGTTCAGTGGGGATTGTACAGGATTGTCAGTTTACAAGCGTTGTTTTGCGAAATACCATGCGCCGAACAGGATCCAGGGAAACTGCCGGCGCGCGGCAGACGCTGTTATTCAGGTTCGAACCCTTCAGGGGGTGTGGCTGTCTTGAGTGAGGATGTTGTATGTAACTACCCGGCGAGCTATACTTTATGGACAAAGAATGACCCGGGTTATGCTGTCGAATGTCCCCACCGGCACACGATCATATCCATCACCACGGAGAAAGAATGTAGTATGAACCGATTCGTAATCAGTGGGTTGCTTTATGCTTTCCTGCAAGGATGGAGCCACGGTATTGTCGCTCAGGAGGTCTGGGATATGCCCACACCATATAGCGATAAAACATTTCATACGGCCAATGTACGTGCCTTTGCCGAGGACGTGCAGGAGGCAACCGGCGGCCGACTCACGATTGCTGTACACAGTGCAGGTTCCTTGATCAGGCATGCCCAGATCAAGAGTTCTGTGAGATCCGGTCTGGTCCCTATCGGTGAAATGCTGATGTCACGACTTGGCAATGAGGATGCATTGTTTGAAGTAGATTCTGTGCCATTCCTTGCGGTTGATTACGGTCAGGCAAGGAAACTCTGGGCAGCGAGCCTCCCGGTCTTGCAGTCCAGACTGGACCGGCAAGGACTGATGTTGCTGTATGCGGTTCCCTGGCCCCCCCAGGGAATTTATGCGGGTAAGGAAATCCGGACTATCGACGATCTGTCCGGTTTGAAGTTCAGGGCGTATAACGCCGCCACAGAGCGGGTGGCAGAACTTGCCGGGGCCCTGCCGACCCAGGTAGAAGCGCCCGATATTCCGATTGCATTTGCCAGTGGCCGCGTTGAGGCCATGATTACTTCGCCAGTTACGGGAGCGAACACAAAAGCCTGGGACTACGTTACACATTTTCACCACACGCAGGCATGGCTTCCAAAGAATATGGTGGTGGTAAACAAAAAAGCGTTCCTCGGGCTTGATAGCCAGATTCAGGAGGCGGTTCTGGGCGCGGCGCGCAACGCGGAAGAACGAGGTTGGGCCTCCAGCATGCGGGAGACGGATCATTCGATCCGGGTTCTGGAGGGCAACGGAATGACCATTGTGATACCCGACGCCGAGCTTATGGATGGATTCAGGGCGATTGGCCGTATGATGACAAAAGAATGGGTAACGCGAGCCGGACAGCTCGGCCAGGAAATTCTGGCAGTATACCGCCAGTAGACCAAAGAGACCGTTAGCCAAACGATTTGTCCTCTGGGGTAGCTCCGGATGCGGATACTGCTGGATCGCCTCTATCGTATCAGCGGAGGGTTCGCTGCCTTGTGCCTTGTGTTCATTTGTTTGATCGTTGCGGTGCAAGTTGCAGGCAGAATCACAGATGCGGTGACGGTGACCGTATTTGGGAGCAGCTACGGGTTCCATGTTCCCTCAGCAGCCGAATTTTCAGGATTTCTGTTTGCGGCATCTTCGTTTCTCGCACTGGCCTGTACATTTCGCCGCGGTGGTCATATCCGGGTATTTCTCTTGCTTTCGCGGTGGTCGGCCAGCGTCCGGCTCAGGATTGAAATCGGGTGTCTTGTCTTCGCGGCAGGCTTGTCCGGATTCTCTGCGTTCCACGCATTTCTGCTTGCTCTGGACAGCCTCTTGTTTGGCGAGATGTCTGTTGGAATCGTACCCGTTCCGCTCTGGATTCCCCAGGGCTTCATGGCCCTCGGGTTGGTGGTATTGACTATTTCTGTTCTGGACGATCTGATCTGTGTGCTGGCCGGGGGGGAGCCTTCATACCGGGAATTTGAAGGTACTCCGGATGAAAATATAAATAGTCCGGGAGCGGGTTCGTCGCTGCGAAGAAAGGGATGGAACTGAACATTCTGGCCCTGACGCTTCTGGTTGCGTTGTTCATTTTGCTCGGAAGTGGAGTGTGGGTCGCTTTTTCCCTGCTTGGGGTGGCAACCATTGCGGTAGCCGCATTCACTTCGGTGCCGGTAGGACCGATCCTGGCGGTTTCGGTATGGGGCAACAGCCACTCCTGGGAACTGGCCGCATTACCCATGTTCATCTGGATGGGTGAAATACTGTTTCGTTCACGGCTGTCGGAGGATATGTTCGCCGGGCTTGCCCCCTGGGTCGACCGGCTGCCAGGACGTCTGTTGCATGTCAATATTCTGGGCTGCGGGATTTTTGCCGCGGTATCCGGTTCTTCCGCTGCAACGGCAGCAACGATTGGCAAGATGTCCATCCCTGAACTGGAGAAGCGCGGGTACGATGAGCGAATGATGATTGGAACCTTGTCGGGTTCCGGTACATTCGGTCTGCTGATTCCCCCTTCAATTATTCTGATAGTTTATGGAGTAAGTACGGACCAGTCCATCGTGCGGCTGTTTATGGCCGGCGTGATTCCAGGCGGATTGTTGATTGTGCTCTTTATGACCTATGTGGTGATTTGGTCGTGGATTAACCCGCAATTGATTCCGCAAGATAGCATTCGTATGGGGTTTATTGCCCGGATTCGGGCCGTTCGGAGACTGATTCCGGTTGTTGTTTTGATAATTGGCGTCATCAGTACCATTTACTCGGGATTTGCGTCGCCTACTGAAGCGGCGGCCATCGGAGTTGTGCTGGCCCTTCTACTGTCCTGGATAACCGGCTCGCTATCCCGGCAGATATTTCTTGATGCGTTGATGGGCGCGACAAGGACTTCATGTATGATTGCCTTCATTCTGGGCGGCGCGTCCTTTCTTTCGGTGGCCATGGGCTTTACGGGCCTTCCGCGGCAACTTGCCCTGGGGATTGAGATGATGCAGTTGTCTCCCGGCATGCTGATCTTCGTATTGTCGATTTTCTTTGTGATACTCGGTTGCTTTCTGGACGGCATTTCCGTGGTGGCGCTGACGGTCTCCGTGGTGATACCAATGATCGAGGCGGCCGGGCTTGATCTGATCTGGTTCGGGATCTATCTTGTCCTGGTTGTCGAGATGTCACAGATTACCCCGCCGGTAGGTTTCAATCTCTTTGTCCTGCAAGGGCTGACCGGTCGGGATATTCTGTATGTGACACGTTGCGCGATTCCGTTTTTTCTGTTGCTTTCGGTGGCGGTGGTACTGGTAGTGTGGTTTCCAACGCTGGTCACATGGCTGCCCGGACAGCTGGATCACTGAACCGGACTCGCTGACACATCCTCATTCCTTGTCGGATGACCCCCTTGGCTTCAGGCCGGGTCGAGCGGCGCTCTGTCCCTTCTGCCGCAAGACAGGATACCCGAGGCGTAGCGGCTCTTTGCGCCTGCTCCACCCGCCCGGAGCGCCGGGCCAGTCGTTACTTTTGAATAATCTGTATCAGGTTGCCGCAGGTGTCGTCAAATATGGCAATGGTCACTGCTCCCGTTTCTGTCGGTTCCATTGTGAACTTGACGCCAAGCGCTTTGAGTCGTTCGTACTCTTTTTGTACATTGTCCACACCAAACATGGTAAAAGGTATACCATCTTTAATCAGAGATTCCTTGAGGGCCTTCATCGCAGGATAATCGGCATTCGGCTCAAGGAGAAGTTCGACGCCATTTTTTGCGTCCGGTGACACAACAGTTACCCAACGGGCTCCGCCTCCGAGTGGCTGGTCTTCTTTCTTCACAAATCCCAGAATCTCTGTGTAGAACTCAAGCGCTTTGTCCTGGTCTTTAATTGATACGCTTGTGACTATGATTTTCATACTGTTTTCCTCACATTTGGTAAATTAATACCTGTCCGTAAATATTGGATTCCCCGGGAAACACTATCGTACTGCAATCCCCCTGTACATGCCCCCGGACATGGAAATAATGCGCCGGATACAAATGATGGAGCATGGCTTTATTCGTTCAGTCTCCAGTCGTATTCATAGCCGCTGATTTCCCTGAAAGCCTCCAGCTTCAGGGCCAGGCCAGGCTGCGCGAATTGTATGAAATGCTCAATGATCTCGCGGTCATTGTCACCGAAATCCTCTGCGTACCACTTGAAAATACTGGATACGACCAATTCGTCCGCATGCACGGTGACCCCCCGCGGATGGTTGATATATTGCCTTGCGGCATCATTCAGCAGGTCATTAATGTTGTCTGCCGTGAAGGCCGTCGTCTGCAGGTTGGGACATCCGATGGACGCGCAATTGACTGCATAGTGAATACGGTTATCCCTGAATATGGGGCGCAGGATTTCATGCTCGATATCATCCAGGCCGAGTCTCATTCCCTCGACCGTAACCAGCTTTTTTTTCCACGGACCGCGTGACAGCAGACTGTAGGAAATACTGCGAATGCTCTTCACCGGATAATGATCGAGAATCACTTTTACCGTCAGGGCGTTATACAGGTTTATCCAGTAGGCATACTGCTGCTGACGACTTGCCTGTGTGACGATAATGGACTGCAACCTGTCAAGATAGCTTTCCAGCGTTTCCCGGTCTGCCGGGGTGACCGCCGCATAACGGAAGTAATTCACCCCCTGTTTTTCCTCAATATAGGCAGCCAGCAAGCGCTCCCAACTGCTGTGATCTATCGTAATTTCACTGTTTGCCTGTGAGCGGCTCCAGTACTGCGCCAGTTTCGCATCTGCGAATGAATGGCAGGAGAATGCGGCTAACAGGATAAAAATACCGGGAAGGGCATATCGCGCTGTAGTCATCTCTGGTATGTGTTGTCTGTTGTTTGTCGAGTGGCTGGCAGTTTTGTCTGTATAATCTGACCGTAAAACAGGCGCTTTGTGCGTCTCATCTACGGTAAATATAATCCGGCCCGTATGTGCAGACAACCCCCGATTGCCGGACACAGGTTTCCTGAATCCCTGGGCGTCGCCTGCCGGTTAATTGCTATAGTCCGATCATGACAGAACAATTTGATTACATTATTGTTGGCGCCGGTTCCGCCGGTTGTGTGCTGGCCAACCGGCTTTCGGAAAATCCTGACAGGCGCATCCTGCTGCTCGAATACGGCGGTCGGGACAACAGCCTGTTCATCCGAATGCCTTCTGCCCTATCCATTCCGATGAATACGAACCGGTTTGCCTGGCAGTTTTACAGCGATCCGGAACCCTTCCTTGATCATCGAAGAATGCACTGCCCCAGAGGCAAGGTGCTTGGAGGTTCTTCTTCCATCAATGGCATGGTCTATGTCCGCGGGCATGCGCTGGATTATGATGAATGGGCCGAACAGGGAGCGCAGGGCTGGGACTATCAACATTGTCTGCCTTATTTCAGGAAAGCTGATGACTGGAAGTTCGGCAGCGACGAGTATCGCGCCCAGGGTGGGCCGCTTGCGGTCAATAATGGAAACGAGATGAGGAATCCGTTGTACCGGGCATTTATCGACGCAGGTATTCAGGCCGGCTATGCCCGCACCGAAGATTATAACGGATTCCGCCAGGAAGGTTTTGGCGCGATGCACATGACCGTCAAGAATGGCGCGCGCTGGTCTGCCGCCAACGCCTATCTGAAACCGGCCATGCAACGCCGCAACCTGAACGTGGTAACGCGGGCGCTGACCCGCCGCATTGTCCTCGACAACAGGAAAGCGACCGCTATCGAATATCGGATCGGTGACCGTTTGCATACAGTCCGGGTCAACAAAGAGATTATCTTGAGCGCCGGTTCGATCGGATCTCCGCAGTTGTTACAGATATCCGGAATCGGTCCGCCGGATGTACTGAAACGCGCCGGGGTGGAAGTGCTTCATGACTTGCCCGGAGTGGGCGGCAATCTGCAGGATCATCTGGAGTTTTATTTCCAGTTCCGTTGCCGCAAGAAAATCACCCTGAACGGCAAACTCGATTTCTGGAACAAGTTTCTGATTGGCGCCAGATGGTATTTGTTCAAGAGCGGGCTGGGCGCCACCAATCATTTCGAGTCCTGTGCGTTTATTCGCTCCCGCGCCGGAATCCGGGCGCCCGACATTCAATATCATTTCTTGCCGGCGGCCATGAGATACGACGGAAGGGCGGCCTTCGATGGTCACGGATTCCAGGTTCATGTGGGGCATAACAAGCCGTCCAGCCGCGGCCGCATCCATATCCGTTCTTCCGACCCGATGGACAAGCCGTCCATTTTGTTCAACTACCTGCAAACAGAAGCGGACAGGCAGGGATTCAGGCAATGTGTCAGATTGACCCGGGAGATCATGGCGCAACCGGCCATGCGGGATTATCGCGGCGACGAGATACAGCCGGGCGAATCGATATGTGATGATGATCAAATCGACGCATGGGTCAGGCAGAACGTAGAAAGCGCCTATCATCCCTCCTGTAGTTGCAGGATGGGCAATGACGAGTCGGCTGTGGTCGACCCCGAAACCCGGGTCAGGGGTATTGATGGCCTGAGAGTGGTGGACTCTTCCGTATTCCCCACCATTCCAAACGGTAATCTGAATTCGCCGACTATCATGCTGGCCGAACGCGCCGCGGATTTGATCAAGGGCAAGGGTATGCTCGCGCCCGCCGCCGCCGGGGTCGGTATTGCGGACGACTGGCGGCAAAGGCAGCGCTAGATTCGCTGTAGCAGGCTGTCGCGGGTCTCCGGGCAGCCAGATCCGGGTAATGCTGGCATTTGAGCCGTTGTCCGGTTTATATTTAGCTGGATTTTCCTTGGGATTACCTGATGCCACGACATAAAAGGCGCGTCCGGGCAACGCCTTTCCCTGCGTTCAGTCAACTTCCGGTGCGGTCGTTGACCAATCCATACTCTCCGCTATGTGTGCTCGACGAAGAATCCCTGGAAATGATCGATGACGGTTCCATGCGTATTCTTGAGCAGATCGGTTTGCAGATCATGAATGACCGCGCCAGATCGCTCATGGTGGAGCATGGCGCCGGGATCGACCCGAAAACCGGCTATGTCAGAATGTCGCGGGAGATGGTGCGGGAAAAGATTTCCACGATCCCTTCCCGGTTTACGTTGTATGCGAGAAATCCGCAATTCAACTCAACCTTCGGAGGCGACCATATCAACTTCTCACCGGTTACCAGCGCCCCGAACTGCTCCGATCTGGACGCCGGTCGCCGTGCTGGAAATTTCGCGGATTATTGTCAGTTCCTGAAGCTCGGCCAGATTTTCAATGTGGTTGACTGCTATCCGGGTTATCCGGTCGAACCGACAGACCTGCCCCCGCATGTGAGGCATCTGGATGCCTACCATGCCTTCATTACCCTGACCGAGAAGCCGTGGGGCGTCTATTGTCTTGGCAACGGCAAAGTCGAGGACGGGCTGGAAATGATCTGTATCGCCAGAGGCATTGACAAGGAGCGGCTTGAAGCCGAGCCCGGCATCATAACGGTGGTCAATACCAACTCACCGCTGAAAGTGGATGTTCCAATGCTGGACGGACTCATGACTATGGCCGAATATGGTCAACCGGTGGTGGTGACTCCATTCACGTTGTGCGGCGCCATGAGTCCGGTTACCCTGGCCGGAGCGTTGTCCCAGCAAAACGCCGAAGCGCTCGGTGTGCTCGCCATTACGCAGATGGTCAATCCCGGAGCGCCGGCCATGTATGGGGGATTTACATCGAATGTGGACATGAAATCCGGCTCTCCGGCATTCGGTACGCCGGAATATGCAAAGGCGGTTCTGGCCGGCGGACAACTGGCGCGGCGCTATGGCATTCCATACCGTACTTCAAATGTGAACGCGGCAAACTGTGTCGATGCCCAGTCGGCCTGGGAGTCGGCCATGTCACTATGGTCGGCAGTCATGGGCCACGGCAATTTGATTATGCACAGCGGCGGCTGGCTCGAAGGGGGATTGTGCGCCTCTTTCGAGAAACTGATTGTGGATATGGAGATGGTGCAGATGATGTCGGAATTCCTGCAGCCCATTGCGGTCAATCAGAAAGAGTTGGCTTTCGAGGCGATTGCCGAGGTTGGCGCGGGCGGTCACTTTTTCGGCGCCGCGCATACGATCGAGAGATACAGGAATGCGTTTTATAATCCTGTGGTTTCGGACTGGAGCAATTTTGAAAACTGGCAGGAAAGGGGGGCGGTTGACACTGCACAGCGCGCGAACAGATTATTCAAACAGTTGTTGCGTGAATATCAGCAACCTGAACTTGATCCGGCCATCAGGGAGCATCTGGACGAGTATGTGGTACGTCGCAAAACCGAGATCAGGCCTTCCTGGTAATTGGCACAGGATGCCCTCACCATGTCTCCACCAGCACCGCTGTTATACCCCCACCGCATCAGCCTTCGTCTGCGGCTCGGCTTCTGCGACTCCCCCTCAAGGGGGAGTGATCGGTTGTGTACGGGCGTTCACAAGGGGCGCCCCGGCGCTTCAGCGCAGTATTATCGGCTATTTACACTGCCCCGCGGTTCATATCAGCTGAACCCGGGGAGTCGCCTCTATGGCGCTTCAATTCCGAAAATAGTGGTCTGAAAGTCTTCCAGCGAGTCGAGCGTCTGTTCCGCTCCGTGGTATCGTGAGCGGTCCATGTTCGGGTCGGGCACGGCGATGACCCGCATGCCGGCGGCAAGACCGGCGGCAAGACCGGCGGGGGCGTCTTCGAAAACCAGCGTTTCCTGCGGCGCTGCCTCCAGACGTCTTGCGGCGGCAAGAAAGATGTCCGGGGCCGGTTTGCCCCGTTCGATTTCCGGGTCATCTCCGGTCACTACGATGTCGAATAATGCAAACCAGTCCCGGTGGCGGGTTGTCTTGATCCCGAACATTTCCTGGTCCGAACTGGTCGCAACGGCAATCGGAACCCTCTTCCGGCGCAGATGCCGGATCAGGCGTTCGGCGCCGGGCAGGGGATTGTTTTGCACGAATGCCTGACGCAGGAGCGCGTTGCGTTCATCCAGATACTGCTCTGCGCTGATCGGAAGATCCAGAGTCTCGACCAGATAGCGGGCGGCATCCAGTTGCGGGCGACCAATCATGTGGCCCTTGATCGACCAGTCAAAAACCTTGCCGAACCGACTCGTGATCTGTCGCGTAACTTGTGTGTAGACAGGTTCCGTATCCAGCAACAGCCCATCGACATCAAAGATGGCAAACTTCGCGCTGCGCGGCTCATTCATAGATAAACGGTTGACCGGGGTGGACAACCGATTATACTCCGTATGGAATACCTGACAGACGGACAACGATGCCAAAAAACGCGGAAAATGTCGGGCAACATGGTATAATCCGAGCATAAATGAACCACGCCAACGCTACTATCATGTCTATCACGTTGACCGAATCCGCTGCAAGACGAGTCAGTAACCATTTGCTTTCGCGCGGCGAGGGGAAAGGGCTGAGGGTGGCCGTAAAGACTTCAGGCTGTTCCGGCTATTCTTATCAACTGGACTATGCCAATGAGATAAACGATACCGATGTCGTATTCGAAAGTCATGGTGTCAAGGTAGTTGTCCGGAAAAATCATTTGCACTTTTTGCAGGGGCTGCAACTGGACTATATTGAAGACGGATTGTCTTCGGCTTTTCACTTCAACAATCCCAATGTCACGGAACAATGTGGCTGCGGGGAAAGTTTCACCGTCAACTGACGGACGCCGTGACCTCAATCGCGGTGAGCCTGCCTGTGCCGGCTTCCCGTTCACGCAGACGGGTTGCGCTTGCCACACTGGGGTGCAAGGTCAATACGTTCGAGACCGAAGTTATCGCGCAGAAGCTGGCCGCGGACTCCTGGATTCGGGTGAGTCCGCGGGAGCGCGCCGACCTGTATATCATCAATACCTGCACCGTTACAGCAGAAGCGGACCGTCAGGCGCGGCAATTGGTGCGCCGCGTCATCAGGCAGAACCGCGATGCCCGTGTAGTGGTTACCGGTTGCTATGCCGAAATGGACTCGCAAGCCTGCGCCGCTATTCCGGGCGTTGATCTGGTCGTTGGCAACAGCCGGAAACTGGATATCCCCGATTTGCTTGACGCGCTCTGTCGGGATACCCTGCCAGCGGTGATCATGCGCAATATTGACGAAGAAATCAGTCTGCCGGATGGATTGTTGCAGGGATATGAGGGGCGCACCCGGGCGTTTGTACAAATTCAGCAGGGCTGTGACCAGGGCTGTACATTTTGTATCATTCATACGGCGCGCGGACCCAACCGCTCGTTTCCAGCCGCGATCATTTACCGTCAATGTGAAAGGCTGATCATGAACGGTTATTCCGAGCTGGTGCTGTGCGGGGTGGATATCGGGTCTTACGGCAGGGACCTTGATTCTCCCGATTGCAATCTGGCCGCGCTTCTGCAAATGCTGGTCCGTATTGACGGGGACTACCGGATCAGGTTGAGCTCGATTGACCCGGCGCATATTGACGAGCCGCTGATCGAATTGCTTGGCGCCAGTGAAAAACTTTGCCCGCAGCTGCATTTGTCATTACAAAGCGGCAATACCCTGATCCTGAAACGAATGAAAAGACGGGCTACCCGTGAAATCATTGACAAGCGTGTCTCGCGCTTGCGGCTGGCTGTGCCGGACCTCGTCCTGAGCGCCGATATTCTGGTCGGATTCCCGACCGAATCGGATCAGCAATTCGCCGATACATTGAGCGCTATCGAGGAGCTGGAGATTGTCTGGCCTCATGTGTTTGCCTATTCCCCCCGCGCGGGAACCCCGGCGGCGAGAATTCCCCGGCAAGCGCCCAAATCTGTCAGGAAGGAACGCGCCCGCCGGGCGCGTGAAAGTGGACAGCGGGTATGGGAACGGTCCGCTCCCGGGCAAATCGGCAAACGATTTCGGATACTGATGGAATCTTGCGAAGCGGGCGCGATTGCAGGTTCGCAACGTATCGCAGCGAGGCGGGCGTTCGGCAGAGCGGCAAACTATTATCCGGTGGAATTCAATACACACAATGCGGCGACGGAACCCTGGATCGATGTGCAAATTACGGGAGTTTCCGGGAACCGGCTAACTGGCGAACCGCTGGTATATTGTGAAAGGTAATTTTTATAAAATGTACAGAAAGCCGTCACCCGTCACATTGAGTATCGTTATTTTTGCAATGGAGTCATTATGACCATCGAACGCACATTTTCCATAATCAAGCCGGATGCGGTCGCCAGCCACCATATCGGAAGTATCTGCCAACGTCTTGAGCAAGCTGGCCTCGCCATTGTCGCTTCGCGGATGCTGCATATGAGCCGCCCCCAGGCAGAACAGTTTTATTCGGTACATTCGGCCCGGCCTTTTTATCGTGATCTGGTCGAATTCATGATTTCGGGTCCGGTGGTCGTACAAGTCCTGGAAGGCGAGAACGCGATAGCGAGAAATCGGGAGATCATGGGGGCAACCAATCCGGCAGATGCCGGTGCGGGCACGATCAGGGCCGATTTCGCAACCAGTGTTCAGGAGAACGCAGTGCACGGTTCCGACTCGCCGGAAACGGCAACCGTGGAGATTGCATTTTTCTTCGGTCGTGCGGACATTTGTCCGCGCACGCGGTAACCCGTTAGCGGATGCACAGTTCCCGGGGACCCGCGCAATGAACCTGTTGTCGCTCGACCGCTCGGCGCTGGAACAGTTCTTCCTGAATATTGGAGAAAAACCGTTTCGCGCCAAACAGTTACTGCAATGGATTTATCAACGCGGTGTCATGAGCCATGCCGAGATGACCGATTTCAGCAAGTCCCTGAGAGAACGCTTGCGCCAGACTACCCGTATCGACCTGCCGGAGTTGGTGACCCATTCCCATTCCCGTGACGGTACGCTCAAGCTGCTGCTGAAACTGGATGACGGCAGCTGCATAGAAACCGTTTATATTCCGGAAACCCGGCGCGGCACACTGTGTATATCGTCCCAGGTCGGTTGTGGGTTGAGTTGTACGTTTTGCGCCACCGCCCGACAGGGATTCAACCGTAATCTGCGGGTCGATGAAATGATCGCCCAGGTCTGGATCGCCAATCATTTTTCTGGAATCCGGACAGAGAGCCGGGTTCCCGTTTCTGCCGGGGGTACTGACGACAGGCGGCATCCCGTGACCAATGTGGTGCTCATGGGTATGGGGGAACCGCTACTTAATTTTGACAATGTCGTTTCCGCGATGAAACTGATCATGGATGATTTTTCATTTGGTCTGTCGCGGCGCAGGGTGACCCTCAGTACAGCCGGCCTGGTGCCTGCGATCGACCGGTTGAAAGAAAAATGCCCGGTCAGTCTGGCCGTTTCACTGCACGCCCCTGATAACGACCTGCGTGACAAACTGGTGCCGTTGAACCGGAAATACCCGATCGGGGAACTGCTAGAATGTTGCAAGCGGTACGCCGGTCATGAGGGCTCCCGACGCATTACGTTCGAATATGTCATGTTGAAAGGCGTCAATGACAGCCTGGCCCAGGCCAGGGCGCTGGCTGAAATCCTCGGGGAAGTTCCGTCAAAGGTGAATCTGATTCCGTTCAATCCGTTCCCGGGTTCCCGATTTGAGCGCTCCGATCGATCAGCTATAGACACTTTCCAGGACGTACTGCATCGAAGGGGTATATTTTCCGTGATCCGGAAAACTCGCGGAGACGATATTGACGCCGCCTGCGGCCAGTTGGCAGGGGATTTTATTGATCGGACCAACCGTTTGCAGAGAATGGCCCGGCAAGAGGTTGCTTTCGCATGAGAACTGATCCGGACAAGCCGTTGCAGTACCCGCGATGACACAGGAAGAACCGTATTTCACACCCGATTCCAGTCCGGGCAAGCGGCTGAAGGCGAAACGTATCGAACTTGGAATCAGCCTTGAGGAAATATCCAATGCCTTGTTGATCCCGGTTGGCAGCCTGGGTGCGCTGGAAGACGACCGTTACGAAGAACTTCCCGGTTTGACTTACATCGTCGGATACTGGAGAAGTTACGCCAATATTCTGGATATTGATATTTCCGATGAAATCGGGATTCACAAGAACAGATTGCAGTCATCCAATGTACTGGCCGCTTATCATGTTGAACAACACACAGATGTACATCAGAAGAAATCCAGGAAAGGCTCCGTCATTTTGTTTGTTTTGTTGTTTGCCGGATTCCTCGCAGGGTTGTGGTATTGGCAAAAGCCGGCCGACAGGCCTTTCCCGATACAGGGAAATAACGCGGCGGACGATGCTGCAACCGCCCCGGTCTTGCTTCTGCCGGAGCCCGGAGAACCGGTTTTGCCTGTAGATACGCCGCCCCCGGCTGAAGTCTCGGGGGGAACGTTATCCGTGCCAGGCGACCAATCCGGCTTGTCTGTGGGTGCACAAGGAGCTCCCGCAAGCGGTACGGAGGCGAACATACGAGGAACCGAGCGCGGTCCCGACCAGGAAAGCGGAGCGGATTCCGGAGATTCCGGTCTGTTCGCAGACAGGCAATCCGAACCCCCGGTTTCACAGGAGGCGCCATCCGTGCCGGATGATCAATCCGGCTCGTCCGCAGATGACCGGGAAGCGGCGGCAAGTGGCGCGGCGGCAAACATACAGGAGGCGGAGCAGGTTTCCTCATCAGCCGAGGAGGTTTTCAGGGCGGGCGGCGTTTACGATCCGGACTCGCCCGAATGGCTCCGGGTCAATGTCAATAAAACAACCTGGATCGATATCCGGGACGGGCGGGAGGAGAAACTGGTTTTTCGAACTGTGGATGCCGGGGAAAATCTGCAAATAAACGGCTTGCCTCCTTTTTATGTATTTATCGGTTCTCTGGACGGTGTAGAAGTGTTTTATCTTGGCGAATCCGTCGATGTTTCTCCTCACAGCAGCGGATTGTCTTCAAGATCCGTAGTCGGTAAATACCCGAAACCGCCTGCCAACTAGCGATATGAACCAGAAAATTCAGGCGGTACGGGGGATGAACGACCTGTTGCCTGCCCAAATCGATATCTGGCACCATGTTGAAGCGGCGTTGCGGGAGGTTGGCTGGCGTTATGGTTACCAGGAAATCAGAACGCCAATGCTGGAGAAAACGGCGTTGTTCAAACAGTCGATCGGTGATCTGACCGATATTGTAGAAAAGGAAATGTATACGTTCACGGACAGTGGTGAAGAGAGCCTGTCTCTGAGACCTGAAGCGACGGCAAGTACAGTGAGAGCCTGTATTGAACATGGACTGTTGCATAATCGCCGGCAACGACTGTGGTACATGGGGCCGATGTTTCGCAGGGAGCGCCCGCAGAAAGGCCGTTATCGGCAATTTCACCAGTTCGGAATCGAGGCTTTCGGATGGAACGGACCGGATGTTGACACGGAAGTGATCCGGATGGGCGAGAGAATCTGGAAGCAACTCAGGGTTCAGGGAATCAGCCTGCATATCAATACGCTGGGTTCCGGGCGCTCCAGAAGTAAGTACAGGGCGGCGCTGGGCGCCTGGTTATCGCAACACAAGGACGCGCTTGACGCCGACAGCCTGCGCAGGCTGGAAAGTAACCCGCTGAGAATACTGGATAGCAAGAATCCGGACACACAGGAGGTGATTGCCTCGGCTCCGGGCATCATGGATTTCCTGGAATATGAGGAAAAGCGGCACTTCGAAGCGCTGTGCTGTTCGCTGGAAGATCATGCGATCCCGTATATCCTTGATCCAAAACTGGTTCGCGGCCTGGATTACTATACGAGCACGGTGTTCGAGTGGACGACCGAACAGCTGGGCGCCCAGTCTGCGGTCTGCGCCGGAGGGCGTTACGATACACTGGTAGAAAGCAGGGGCGCCAAAGCAACACCCGCCATCGGTTTTGCAATGGGGATAGAGCGTTTGATCGAGTTGGTAAAATTGCAACAGAACATCCGGTTTGCGCCTGAAAAAACGATATACTTCATTGATGTCTGCGATACGGCATCTGCCCATTCGGGTATTCTGGCCGAACGCCTGAGAGATAACGGGTTTCGCGTAATCAGTCATCATGGCGGTGGAAAACTCAGGAACCAGCTGAAAAGAGCCGATCGATGCGGAGCTTCAACCGCCATGATCCTGGGCGATAATGAAAGGCGCGCCGAGACCGTGCAGATCAGGAATTTGCGCTGCAACGGGTTGACGGCAGAAGTGCATTTCGATCAGCTGGTTCAATGGTGCACGGACAATCTGGCAGACGGTAACGACTGCTCGCAGCGGGAATTGAAACCCTGAATGGTCCGGTTTTTTATGGCAGACGAAAAACATCCCCGACTTCCAGAAAGTGATGATATAGCCCGGGCCAGGGTGTTCTGGAAGGAAAACGGCAAATCCATCCTGTTCGGTATTGGTCTGGGACTGGCCGGTATAGGGGGGGTCAATTTCTGGCAATACCATGAGCGGTCGCAGGGCGAACAGGCATCCAGCCTCTATCAGCAGGTTCTGTCCGAAACGGAAGCTGCGGATGAAAAGCTGAAGACGGAGTTTGGCAACACCGTCTATGCCACTCTCGGCGCCTTCTCCCGGGCCAGGGTGTTTGTACAGGACAAGGATTATGATGCGGCAATCGGGCAACTGGAATGGGCGATTGAGAACAGCGAGGAAGAACATATCCGGCATATCGCCCGGCAGCGGCTTGCATTGGTTTATATCGCCAATAACGACCCGCAATCGGCAATTGAAATTCTGGACATTGAGCGCATGGGAAGTTTTGAGGCAAGATACCAGGAAATTCTGGGCGACGCTTTCATGAAACGTAATCAGGGAGGCGACTCTGCGCTTGCCAGACGCGCTTACCAGAGCAGCCTCGACAAAACCTCCGGCAACGAGACCGACAGGACGCTACTGCAATTGAAACTGCAAAATACCGGGGAAGGTTGACCCGTGACCCACAACAAACGTCATGCAATGAAAGGCGTCGCTGTTCTTTTGACTGCTTTGGTTCTGGTTACGGGATGCAGCGAAAAAGCTCCGAAGGAGACACTTTGGAGCGCCTGGCAGGAACCGATAGCGGCGCAGGAACTGCCCGCGGACAGCGGGGCCCGGGAAATCCACTTGATGTGGAAGCAATCGGCAGGGCAGGGCGCAGAGTCCGGGGTTGCCATCCTCAAACCGGCCCGCTATGAAGATAGTGTGTATGTATCTGCACGCAACGGCGACGTTTACCGGATTGACGCCGCCAGCGGGAAGGTCTTGTGGAAAAGTGACACCGGAACCCCGGTCTATGCAGCGACAGGCGTCGGCGACGGAATCGCCGTGGCTGCCTACGACAATGGTGATGTGGCGGCGCTGCGTGTAACCGATGGTGAGATAATCTGGCGCTCCAGTATAAAACGCCAGATATCGGCAATTCCGGCGGTGGGCAATGGCCGGGTGGTCGTGCGCACTGCGGACGGGTTGTTAATTGGACTGGATTCGGAATCGGGTGAAGTCGAATGGCAGGTCAAAAAAGCGGTCCCCGGTTTGGGTATGCGCGGTGATTCGACGCCCCTGATTTCGGGAGATGTCGTTCTGGTCGGCTTGTCGAACGGGAAACTGATTGCCAATAACGTGATCAGTGGGCGGGATTACTGGGAAATGGATATATCCTATATCGGGGGGCGCAACGAAATTGAACGCCTGGGCGATGCCGATACCCCTCCGATAATCCAGGGAAACACGGTCTATGCCGGAAATTATCAGGGCAGCGTCGTTGCCGTACAACTGGTCGACGCCAGATTATTGTGGCGGAAAGATATTTCTACCCGATTGCCAATGGCCGTTGCAGATGGTTTGCTGGTTGTCATTGGGGAACTTGGCGAAGTGATCGCCCTTGACGCCGCCAGCGGCAATATTCTCTGGCGACAGGCCGCATTTCAGGGACACGGGGTCAGTCAGCCCGTCATCATTGGCAACCGCGTTGTCATCGGCGACCTCAATGGTAACGTACATACGCTGGATACGGAAAATGGCAGCCTGGTCGAGACCCGGCAGAGCGTTTCCGGCGCTATTACCGGCATTGCCCGGCATGGCAATCAATTCACGCTCTATTCTTCGAAGGGCGAACTGAGTACGTTATCGCTTTGATGAGGATCAGCAAGTGCTCCCCGTGGTTGCGTTGGTTGGAAGGCCCAATGTTGGCAAATCAACGCTTTTCAACAGACTGACCCGGAGTCGGGACGCTCTTGTCGGCGACCAGCCAGGTGTAACAAGGGACAGGTTGTATGGGCGAGGGCGTATCGGCCGTATTCCTTTTCTCGTAGTCGATACCGGAGGCATTGGATCCGGAGATCCCCTGTTTGGCAGGATTGTCGAAGAACAGGTGGAACAGGTTATCGAAGAAGCCGATACGGTGCTGTTCCTTGTTGATGCGCTTGCCGGACTCGTTGCCCGGGACAGGGACATAGCGCAGCGACTCAGACAGAGCGGGAGAAAGACCTGGCTGCTGGTAAACAAGTCGGAGGGGCTTGGCCGGAACCTGGCAACATCGGAATTTCAGGAATTGTCGCTGGGAAACCCGATTGCCGTCTCGGCGAAGAGAGGCGACGGAGTCGAGAACGTGATTCGCGAGGCGCTGCATGGTCGTGATGAGGCAGCGGCGCAGGAGCGGCCCGGAGAGGCGGACATCCCGAAATTTGCCCTGGTGGGGCGACCCAATGTCGGCAAGTCTACGTTGACGAACAAACTGCTCGGTGAACACAGGATGATCATCAGCGACCTGCCCGGTACGACCCGCGACAGTGTCATCATACCGGTGACGATCGAAGGAAATGACATGATTCTGATTGATACGGCAGGGGTGCGGAAAAAGTCGAAAGTTGAACAAGCCATTGAAAAGTTTTCCGTGATAAAAACATTGCAGGCAATCGAAAATTGCCAGGTGGCTCTGCTGGTTGTCGATGCCTCTGCCGGAATCGGTTTCCAGGATACGGCCATTGCAGGCCTCATCAATGATTGCGGGCGCTCGATCGTCATTATCGTAAATAAATGGGATGGACTGGACAGCGGAAAAAGAAACCGGGTGATCAAGGATATCAAGTCGAAGTTTTCATTCCTGCCCGATCCCGAAGTGATTACGATTTCAGCGCTGCATGGTTCAAATATCGGGAAAGTGATCCCGGCCGCCAATCGCGCCTGCCGTTCGGCGATGAGCGGTATCGCCACTTCCAGCCTGAACCGGACACTGTCGGAGGCTGTCATTAAAACGCCGCCTCCGTTGAATAATCAGCGGTCGGTGAAATTGAAATTTGCTCACCAGGCAGGGAGAAATCCTCCAGTGATCGTTATTCACGGCAATCAGGTCGACGCATTGCCGAAGTCCTATCTGCGCTACCTGTCCCGTTATTTCTCGAAAGCCTATGGTTTGACGGGGACTCCGGTCAGAATCCTGACCCGGGTCAGTGAAAACCCGTTCAAACGGCGTAATCGGTCAAAAAAGAGTTTCCGGGAACGACCGCTGCGCCGGAAAAAAAGGTAGCTGATCAGCGCTCCCTGGCCGTCACATCGAAACGTCCCTGCGAGACCGATATCCTGAGCGTCTCGCCCGCCTTGACCTGCTGTGGACTGGTAATGACCCGGTCATCTTCATGTTGCGCAATCGCGTAGCCCCTGTCCAGCGTATGTTGGGGACTCATTAATTGAACACTGTCTTGCAAGTGGGCTACTTCCCGGGCCAGCGCCGATACTCTCAGTCGGGCATGGTTGAGGGCGCTGTGTTGCAAGGCTCCAAGCGATGCTCCGGAGTGTTGTATTTTCCGGGCCGGGAAGGGCGTACGCATGGCGCTTTCCCAGCGCTGGAAAAGTGAGCGCCTGTGCATGATCCCGGTTTCTGCCAGAAAACAGATTTGTCGGTACAGGTTTTTGAGCTCACTGCGGTAGCCGTTCAGCTTTTCAACCGGGTTTTGCAATCGGGCAGCCTGGTAATCCAGCGTTTGCTGGCAGGAGCGGATTAAATTTTCCGTATTGCCTCGGATTCGCTCCTGCAAATAATCGAACCGCTGTTGCAACTGTTCCAGGTCGGGCGCCGCCAGTTCCGCGGCCGCAGTCGGGGTCGGGGCGCGGTGGTCTGCCACGAGGTCACAGATCGTAAAGTCCGTTTCGTGGCCTACCCCGCTGATCACGGGAATTTCGCATTCGAAAATACAGCGCGCGACCCTTTCATCATTGAAAGCCTGAAGGTCTTCGAGCGAGCCACCGCCCCTGGCGATGATCAGCAGGTCTGCCTCGCCCCTGCGCCGGGCTACGTCGATCGAGTCGATGATTTTGTCCACTGCCAAATCCCCCTGGACCAGCGTTGGATAAACGATCACACGGGCGATCGGGTATCTTCTTTTCAGCGTTGCCAGGATATCGTGCAAGGCCGCTCCGCTGCCCGAGGTCACGATTCCAATCGTCAGGGGAATTTCCGGCAGCATGGATTTATGCTCGGAATCAAACAGGCCTTCGGCAGACAGTTTCTTTTTAAGAATCTCGAACGCCCGCCTCAGGGCGCCTTCACCGGCTTCTTCCAGGTAGGAAACAATGCACTGGAGGCTGCCCCTTGGCTCATAAAAAGAAATCTGTCCATGAACCAGTACCCGGGCTCCTTCCTCGGGGCGCGTCCCGGATCTGCGCAGGTCGTTACGGAAAAACGCGCAACGGAGAATTGCGTTCCCTTCCTTGAGAGAAAAATAGATATGCCCCGAAGCCGGAGTCGACAATCCGGAAACCTCTCCTTCTATCCAGATGGAACGGTAGTGGGTTTCCAGTAAATTCCGTAATTCATTATTGATTTGCCGGACAGAATAAACCGCTTTGTCCATGACATCCCGCATAGCGGCAATCAGGCGCGCCTTGCAGGGTTTTGCCGGCCCGCGGCGCGCAGGTCGGCGATCACCCGGGGAATGAACGCAAGCAGGTCACTGGCGATCATACCGGTGTTGCCGATGCGCTTACCAACCCTGTCGCCAGCGGCGCCATGAAGATAGACGCCAAGCGCCGCTGCCCGATCAAGCGGCAGACCTTGCGCCAGCAGTCCGGCAATGATGCCGGCCAGTACATCGCCAGTCCCCGCGGTCGCCAGTCCCGGGTTGACCCAGGGTGATAGCATTGCGCTTCCGTCCGGATGGGCGACTACACTATGGGCGCCCTTGAAAACGATCGTCTTGTTCCATCCGGCGGAACGTTGACGGGAAAGGTCAAGGCGGGTGGCGCCCGGGGGGGCGTCCAGCCGTGACATTTCGCCGGCATGGGGGGTCAGGATAGCGTGCTTTTGCCAGCACAGGGGCCAGTCATCAATGCCTGCCAGCGCGTTCAAGCCGTCGGCATCCACCACGGTCGCAGGCAGTGGATGGCTTGAAAAAAGGATTTCGGTAACGAGTGAATGAGCGCCGGACGACTGCCCGAGACCACAACCGATCAAAAGTGTGCGGTAATGAGACAACGACTCCAGTATGATTTCAGCCGCGTGCGGCGCCGGCAGCCCCGGTTCCGATTCCGGCAACGGCAGGAACGTCGGCTCAATCAATGCGGCGGCGAGTACAGGAACGAGCGATTGTGCGGCCGCAATCGTTACCAGTCCGGCTCCGGCACGGGCTGCAGCCATGGCGGCGAGCCGCGCCGCGCCCGGGAAGTTGTATGACCCAACGACCATGAGCGTGCGTCCAAAGGTTCCCTTGTGCGAATTGGCAGGCCGATACGGGAGCATTGTCCGCGCCCATTCGCGAGTCATTACGGCAACATCAATATCACTGTCCAGGCCTTCCGGTATGCCGATGTCAACGATTTCCAGCGAGCCGGTGAAGTCGGCGCCCGGAAACTCGAAATGCCCCGGCTTGGCGTACCCCAGCGCTACCGTGATGTCAGCCGCAACGCAGGCCGGGTCAACCTTGCCCGTGTCGCAGTCAAGCCCGGTCGGAAGATCGACTGCCAGCAAGCCGAGGTCGTCCCGTGCGGCTCTGGCGGTAGCCAATCGTTCCAGAATCCCTTGCAATGGCGCCCGGATTGCCCTTGAACGTCCCGTTCCGAGCACGGAATCCACGACCACGTGACACGAATCGAACAGCTGTCCCAATCCTGATAATTCCGGATCGGTAGAAATTCCCATGATCTCGACACCCTCCATACGGGCAGAATCAAGTTTCAGGTCAGACGGGGAGCGTTGACCACACAGAAAAACAGTGACAGCCATTCCCCATTGCTGTATGCGGCGAGCCGCGACCAGTCCGTCGCCTCCGTTATTTCCCGGTCCCACCAGGATCACGGCGCGCGCGCCGGGCACATGTCCGAACCGGGCCGATACCTGGCGAGCGATTGCCAGGCCTGCATTTTCCATCAGCGTATCAGCCGGCGCCCCGGACAGCGCCGACCTCTTTTCAATCGACAGCATCTGTGCGGCCGTGACGATTTTCATGAAACGCTTTCTTTCATTTCCAGGTGAAGTTGTTGGCCGGTATACGGGTTGGCTTGCGCTACGGCTTCATTCAGTTCCACCCCCAGCCCCGGTTTGACGGGTGGAATCACATAACCGTCCTGCCATTGCACGGGTTCAAGGAGAATCTCGCTGTGAAATCCCCCCCAGGTCTGTATGCTTTCCAGAATCAGAAAGTTCGGAGTGCAGGCAGCCAGCTGTATGTTGGCCGCACTCTCAACCGGCCCGCAATACAGGTGCGGCGCAATTTGCGCATAACTGGTTTCTGCCATTCCAGCGATTTTTTTCGCTTCCAGGATGCCTCCGACGCGGCCCAGCGCCATCTGTAAAATGGATGCCGCCTGGTTTTCCAGTACGCGGGCAAACTCGTATTTTGTCGTAAGCCGTTCCCCCGTAGCTATCGGGATCGAGGTCTGCCGCGCTACCCGCGCCATCTCGGCAGGGTTCTCCGGAGGAGTCGGCTCTTCAAACCATAATGGATCATACGGTTCCAGTTGTCTGGCCAGACGAATAGCGCCTGCCGCGGTAAACTGGCCGTGAGTCCCGAATAACAGATCGGCGCGCGTACCGACCGCTTCCCTGATTTTGCGGACAAATTCGACGCTGCGCTCAATATCCGCCAGACCGGGCTGGCGGCCGTCATAGATCGTGTAAGGCCCCGCCGGGTCAAACTTGACTGCGGTGAATCCCTGTTCGACATACTCGGCCGCGCGCTGGGCAGAGAGATCAGGGTCCTCGTAAACATCGGTTCGGTCACCTTCCCGAGGATAAAGATATGTATAGCTTCTCAGCTTTTCCCGTACTTTTCCTCCGAGCAACTGATAGACCGGTTTACCAACGGCTTTTCCGATGATGTCCCAGCAAGCCATTTCCAGACCGCTCAACACCCCCATCAACGACACATCGGGTCTCAGGTTGTAACCACTGCCGTATACCTTTCGCCACATTTTTTCGATTGTGAACGGGTCCTCGTCGATAACGAACCGAGCGGCGACATCCCGGATCATTTGTTCTATGACCCGTGGTCCAAAAGTGGCCGCATACACTTCTCCCACGCCCTCTATACCGCCATCCGTGATCAGTTTCAGAAAAATGAAATAGCGTCCACCGAAATGCGGAGGAGGGTTACCGACAACCCAGGTATTCATATCGACAACTTTCATTCTGCTCCTGCCTGTTCTGCCGGCGTGTTTACATCGCCATGCACGGCGATATACCGGACTTTACCCGGAAAAGATGCGCTCACCGACCTGATCGATTGTGGCTTTCGATTTGGTTATGGAGAGAGCGGCCGCGCCTTCCCGGTGCGGCGCCGTATCGGCGCGAATGAAATGATGAGTCTGTAACTTGCCGCCTGTTTCCCGCGTGATAACGGCCTCCGTCGTCCATCCGTTTTTCACCTGCCGGGGGGAAGGCTGAATGCGGTAACCCTGATATTCAACGGGGGAGAGCGCCTCATCAGAGCCACGGGCCTTGCCTGACGCCATTCCGCTGCCTGGTTTGCAGATTGATTTGAGAAATTTCAACATGTTCATGGAAAGGTACCGATTATTCGTCAAGCGCCATCATCCGGTTATGCGCATGCAACGCCGCCACCTTGTACGCCTCCGCCAAAGTCGGATAGTTGAACGCATTCTCGAGAAAATAATCCAGCGTTCCTTTCAGGGTCAATACGGCTTGGCCGATGTGAATCAATTCGGTGGCGCCCTCGCCAACGATATGGACCCCGAGCAGCCGTCTTGATTTGATCGAGAATATCATTTTCATCAACCCGGATTGTAACCCCATGACTTTGCCGCGTGAGGTTTCCCGCAAGCGGACAATGCCCACTTCGTACGGATACTTCCTTTTGATTACTTCTTCTTCGGACATGCCGACACTCGACATTTCCGGAACCCCGTAGATGCCGTAGGGGAAGAACTCCGGTTGCCTGTGAGATTTGCCTCCCAGGGCATGCAACACAGCAATCCGCCCCTGTTCAAGTGATGTCGAGGCGAGGCTGGGGAATCCGATGACATCCCCCGCGGCATAGATATTCGGACAGGCGGTCTGGAAACTCCCGTTGACCGACAATCTGCCGCGATGATCGACCTCAAGTCCGATATTTTCCAGTCCCAGGTTCTGCGTCGCTCCTACCCGGCCGGCAGCAAACAAAACCATATCGGCCGCCATGGCGCGATTGCTGTCCAAGCGCACGACACAAGAGCCATTCTTGCGGCTTTCAATACTGACTACCTTCTGGCCGAATTGCAATCTGAGCCCGTCATTGATAATGTCATGACGGAAGTGCATGAGAATTTCCTGGTCCATGAAGTCCAGCATCGAATCACGAGGCTCGATCAGGGTCACGTTGATGTCCAGAGTCCTGAATATAGTCGCGTACTCAACGCCGACCACGCCAGCGCCGATCACGATCATGGAGCGTGGAAGTTTTTCCATACACGTCACCTCATCGCTATCGATCACTGTCGTATGATTGAACGGCACATAATCGGGCCGATAGGTTCTGGTTCCTACCGCGACGATAAATTTGTCCGCGGTCAGGGAAACCGTATCTCCTGTCGGAGTGCGGACCCTGATTATCTTTTCGTTGACAAAAGACGCAAAACCCTGAATGGTATGGACGCCGTTTCTCACCAGATGATCCTGTTGAATGTCCACTTCGCTTTGCAAGGTAAGATGAAGTCTTTGCAGCAGGTCCTGCGCCTTGATATCCGACTTTACCCGGTAAGCCCGGCCATAGAATCCGCGCTCCCTCCATCCTGTCAAATTGAGCACAGTTTCCCGCAGTGTCTTGCTCGGAATAGTGCCGGTATGTACACAGACCCCGCCGACTTGCGCCATGCCATCAATGATCGCGGCCTGCTTGCCCATTTTGGCGGCCTGGATTGCCGCCGCTTTTCCGGCCGGCCCGCTCCCGATAATAATGACTTCAAATTTTTGCATGGCGACGCTCCCCGTATGGCATTGGTAACGGCAACGTTTATTCTGTTTTGTCGCTTCATCTTAACAAAGAATTGACCGCTTGCGGAGTGTGTAGCCGGAAATGCTCGAACCGGCCATACGTGTTTAGTGATCGGTGCAGCCCCTCGGAAAATATTCTACCGGCGGCCATGTTATTCGGATTACAATATCCCGCCACAAAAATCCGCCTGACACATTGCTGAAACCCCATGTCCTGCATTCGATTCCTGATTTTCCTCGTTGTCATGACTGTCATCCCGGCGGGTCAGGGCGGATTGCCCGCAGCGCTGAATGGTGAAGAATTACCCAGTCTGGCGCCGATGCTGGAACAGGTACGACCGGCCATAGTAAACATTTCAACAACTACCCTTATCGAGGCCCGCGAACATCCATTATTGCAGGACCCCTTTTTCCGCAGGTTTTTCGAGTTTCCCCGGCGACGGCCGTCCAGCAGTCTTGGATCCGGAGTCATTGTCGATGCCGAAAAAGGCTACGTCATTACCAACCACCACGTTATCGACAAGGCGGATATGATTACGGTGACCACTGTGGACGGCTATGAACTGGAAGCGCAACTGATCGGTTCCGACCCTGCCAGCGATGTTGCCGTGATCCGTGTCGACGCCAGAAACCTGACTGAAATCAGCATGGGCGATTCCCGGAATTTGAGGGTCGGTGATTTCGTCGTAGCAATCGGCAGTCCATTCGGGCTGAGTCAGACGGTGACTTCCGGGATTGTCAGCGCTCTCGGGCGTAGCGGTCTGGGTCTCAAGGGATATGAAGATTTCATTCAGACCGATGCCTCGATCAACCCCGGAAACTCGGGGGGAGCGCTCGTTAACCTGCGCGGAGAACTGGTCGGTATCAATACCGCCATCCTCTCTCGCGGCGGCGGCAGTATCGGAATTGGTCTCTCCATTCCGAGCTACATGGTCAGCAGCCTCATGGATCAATTGCTCGAATTCGGGGAAGTGAAACGTGGATTGCTGGGTGTCCAGATGCAGGATCTGACCCCGTCTCTGGCAAGCGCTTTTGGAATCCAGGGAGAAAAAGGAGCCGTTGTATCCGAGGTCATCGCCGGTTCGGCAGCGGAAGAAAAAGGCATTCAGGAAGGCGACGTCATCGTCCGGGTCGATGATACCCATGTCGAGGGAAGCGCCGATTTGAGAAACGCGATAGGCTTGTTGCGCCCCGGAGATCGGGCGCGGGTCAAATTTTATCGGGAAGGCGAACCCCGTGAAGTTACGGTCAGGATCAAAGCCCCCGGTGAGATGACCGGTAACTCCCCGGCTGTCACTGAGCGATTGCGAGGGGCATATTTTGAAACGGCGGCGACGGGCTCCGGTATGGATAGCGGGGTAATCGTAACCCGGGTCGAACCCGACAGTCCGGCGGCTTCATCAGGACTGAGAGCAGGGGATGTCATTATCAGCATCAATCGGGAGAAGATCACCGATACGAAAGATATGAATCGGGCGCTGGAGAGGGCCGGCGGGGTTTTGCTGATAAAGCTGATTCGAGGCAACCGCATGCTTTTCATCGTTATTCAATAGCGATCACTTGTTGCCGGACTGTTATCTGCCATTACTGTCCAAACCGGATATGAACAACTATTGGATTGCTCCTTCGATTCTGTCTGCGGATTTTGCGCGTCTGGGGCAGGAAGTCGAAGATGTTCTGGCATGCGGCGCCGACATCGTGCATTTCGATGTCATGGATAACCATTATGTACCGAATCTGACAATCGGACCGATGGTCTGTGAGGCCCTGAGAAAGCATGGGATTGCTGCCCCGATTGACGTCCATCTGATGATCCGGCCGGTTGACAGAATCATTCCTGACTTTGCCCGCGCCGGAGCGACCTGGATCACCTTTCATCCTGAATGTTCCGAACATATCGACCGCACCCTGCAACTGATTCGTGAATGCGGATGCAAATCCGGGCTGGTTTTCAACCCGGCCACAACCCTGGATGTACTGGAATATGTGCTCGACAAGGTAGATATGATTTTGCTGATGTCCGTTAACCCGGGGTTTGGCGGGCAAAGTTTCATCCCGTCCACTTTGGACAAGATCAAGCAGGCCCGTAAAATCATCCGCGCCAGTGGCCGCGATATCCGACTGGAAGTGGACGGAGGGGTCAAAGTGGACAACATTGCCGAGATTGCTGAAGCGGGCGCCGATACGTTTGTTGCCGGCAGCGCGATATTCAATGCGGGAAACGATCAGGACAGCCGCCGCTACAGCCATATTATTTCAAAGATGCGCTCGCGACTCACTCTGGCAAAGGCCACATGAGCAAACCGACATGTTGAGCCAGCAAGACTTTGATCGCTTCGCGGCGGATGGCTACACTCATATTCCACTAGTGTGTGAAGTGCTTGCCGATCTGGAAACGCCGCTGAGCATCTATCTGAAGCTGGCCGACCAGCCCTACAGTTATTTGCTTGAATCGGTACAAGGAGGGGAGAAATGGGGGCGTTACTCAATCATTGGATTACCTTGCGGCAGACGTCTTGAAATCCATGGCCAGGAACTGCGCATCTTTGAAGACAATAAGTTGACGGATAAGCGGACAACCACCGACCCGCTGACCGAAGTCCGGCGCTTTGCGCAAGGATACCGCATTCCCAAGTTACCGCAGCTACCCCGCTTCAACGGTGGACTGGTTGGATATTTCGGTTACGATACGGTCAGTTATATTGAACCGCATCTGGGCAAGAATCCGCTAAAGGATCCGATTGACGCCCCCGATATTTTGCTTATGGTATCGGGAAATTTGATAATTTTTGATAATCTTTCCAGTATTTTATACGCTGTTGTTCTGGTTGATTCGAGTATTGGAAACGGCTGGGAAAGCGGGCAGGATCGCCTTGCCGGAATTATTGCCAAACTCAACCGGGGACTGCCTGAACGTGGTAGGACCCTCGTTCCTTCCGTAACGAATGAATCCGATTTTGATTCTTCATTTTCCAGGGAAGACTACGAAGCCGCGGTAGAGAAGTGCAGACAGTACATATTTGATGGCGATGCGTTTCAGATCGTAATTTCACAGCGCCTGTCCCTTGATTATTGCGCGCCGCCGCTTGATTTGTATCGGGCGTTGCGCACCCTGAACCCGTCGCCGTATATGTACTACCTGAATCTCGGTGATTTTCATATTGCCGGTTCCTCCCCGGAGATTCTCGTGCGTCTTGAGGATGGCGAAATCACCTTGCGTCCGATCGCCGGCACACGAAAACGCGGTGACAATGAGAATGAAGACGCCCGGCTGATAGAGGATTTGCTTTCCGACCCGAAGGAGTTGGCTGAACACCTGATGCTGATTGACCTCGGACGAAACGATGTTGGCAGGGTATCGAAAATCGGCAGCGTAAGGGTAACCGACAGAATGACGATCGAAAAATACTCTCATGTAATGCACATCGTTTCCAACGTGACCGGAAAAATCAGGAACGACCTTGACGCAGTGGATGTACTTAAGGCAACTTTCCCCGCCGGCACATTGTCGGGCGCTCCCAAAATTCGCGCCATGGAAATAATTGAAGAACTGGAGCCGGACAAGCGGGGAATTTATTCCGGAGCCATAGGCTACATTGGCTGGAATGGAAACATGGATATGGCCATTGCAATCCGCACTGCGTTGATCAAGAACAATCGGGTCTATATTCAGGCCGGGGGAGGAGTGGTTGCGGATTCCGTTGCAAAAACCGAATGGGAAGAAACGATGAACAAAGGGCGCGCTGTATTCAAGGCGGTGGCGATGGTCAATGCCGGTCTGCACAATACCCTGGACAACAAGGCTCCGTCATGTTGATCATGATCGACAACTACGATTCGTTCACCTGGAATCTGGTACAGTATTTCGGTGAACTCGGTCAGCAGGTGAACGTTTACCGCAATGACCAGATCACAGTGGAACAGGTAGGTGCATTGTCACCGGATTTTCTGGTTATTTCACCAGGCCCCTGTACCCCGAATGAGGCGGGAATCTCCGTGGACCTGGTTTCAACATACGCTGGAGCGATCCCGATTCTGGGCGTTTGTCTGGGGCACCAGAGTATCGGTCAGGCATTCGGTGGACACATTGTCCATGCACAACAGATCATGCACGGCAAAACCTCCCTCGTACACCATAACGGGGCAGGGGTGTTCAAAAATCTGGATAGTCCTTTCCGGGCAACCCGTTATCACTCCCTGGTGATCGAGAAAGAGACCCTGCCGGACTGCTTCGAGGTCACGGCATGGACCGATGACGGAGAAATCATGGCCGTCAAACACAGGAAATTTGCCATTGAAGGGGTGCAATTCCACCCCGAGTCAATCATTACCGAAAATGGACATGCGTTACTGCGTAATTTCCTCGATCAATAACCGCCCGTATCGCATTGATTCGATTCTGTGACCGATATTCTTCAACGTATACTCGCAAGCAAGCGGGCGGAGGTCGCTGAACAGGCGCGAAAAACCCCACTCGAGGCGCTGAAGAGTCGTGCAGCCGACCTGTCTGCCCCCCGCGGATTCGTCGATGCTATTGAGTCCCGTATCGCACGGGGCGCCCCGGCTGTCATTTGTGAGATCAAGAAAGCCTCGCCCAGCAAAGGCATTATCCGGAAAAACCTGGATCCTGTTGCGATCGCACGCAGCTATGCCGGAGGTGGAGCGGCCTGTCTGTCCGTGCTGACCGATCAAACCTGGTTTCAGGGACACAACGACCATCTCGTAGCGGCAAGGCAATCCTGCTCCTTGCCAGTAATCCGCAAGGATTTCACGATCGACCCGTACCAGGTCTGGCAAGCGCGGTCGATCGGCGCGGATGCCATATTACTGATCGTTGCCGCCCTGGAAGATTCAGCGCTACTGGAATTGAGTGAACTCGCTGTAGGCCTCGGAATGGACATACTGGTCGAAGTTCATGACCGCCGGGAGCTGGAACGCGCCCTGCAACTGCCTGTACGGCTGATCGGCATCAACAACCGCAATTTGAGAACGTTCGAGACCTCCCTGCAAACCACGATCGCAATGCTTCCACAAGTACCCGAAAACAAAACGGTCGTGACAGAAAGCGGCATCCATGAGCCGCAAGATGTCGCGTTGCTTCGTGAACATAATGTGCATGTCTTCCTGGTCGGCGAAGCCTTCATGAGCGCCCCCGACCCGGGCGCAAGACTCAAGGATTTGTTTTTTCCGAACCAGTAGCCGGGACTATCGTTTCACCGGATTCCGGTAGCCATGATTGTCCAGGACAGAGCTTCGCCCGGGTTGCGGGTTAGCCTTTTCCCCGGGTCAGTACCGCGAATACTCCTGCACGAACGACATCAGGCTCGGGATACCCGGTTCGTAGTCATAGCCCCCGATTCGCCAGACATAACCCAGATGGGAAAGCTGCTCCAGTTTCTCCATGATGTCTGCATTTGTGACAGGTTCGCGGTTTTCTGTCATGCCTTTTTTAATGGTTTCTTTCAGTATGCGCCCATGCAGATGCGGTTGCTTGCTCTGGATAAAGGCATCGGCAATGCTTGCAGCTACAGTGAGCAAACCCGTTTCTTCTATCTCGTCAAGACGGGTCTGATACATGGCATCGCGTTTGCTGATCGTCTCCGCCTCTACCTCCTGAAGCATACCCATGGAAACTGTCCGCGCCCCACTCTGTTGCAGCCGCCGCGCCAGACAATCACCGTGGACTTGCAGGAAAAAAGGGTAGCAGTGGGTGCGTTCCACGATTTCTTCAATGACACCGGAGGCAAGGGACACGCCTGTTTCCTGCAACGGTATGATGATCGCGTCTCTGGCCTCTTCGGGGGACAACCGTCCCAATGGAAATAGTTCGCTACGGTCCCAGAATGAGGCATTGGCTTTTGCCAGGGTTGACTTCAAGTTCGGGGTGCCGGCCAGTACCAGCAGGAACGGATTGCCTTCTCTGCGTACTGTCTGGCTGGCGTTCAACAGGGATTCTGCAATCGGAGGTTTTAACCTGTGGGCTTCATCAATAATCAGGATAAAGGGTTTGTTCTGGCTTCTTTCCTGTAACAGCTTGCGGACGGTGGTCAATGGACGGGTCAGGTCAATTTCAGTTCTGGCTTGTGCAAATCCGATGCCACCGGAGACTTCGGCAGTGCGGAATCTTCCCCGTAATTTCTGGTTATCCTCCGTCAGGCGATCTGACAACTCGGTCAGGGTGCCCATCTCATCCGGAGTAGCCCACACAATTTCCAGGGTTTTTCCTTCTTTTCGGGATGTCTCTTTTTGTAAATAACTGAGCAGGGCGGTTTTGCCGTTACCACGGGGGCCGTAAACGATCATATTCCGGCTGATCGGTTTCCGGTTTTTGAGAGCCTCGACACAATCCCGGAAATATTCCTGTTCACGCTTACGGCCCGCCAGATAGGGCGGTATCCCGCCATCTCCCGGCGCAAACAGATGCCTGAAGTCTGGTTTGCTCATTGGCTTTTTCCAAGTATACTTTCAACTATAATAATAAATGAAGCTCATATGGTAGGGGATATGACTCTTGGAAGAGCATTCGTCCTGCTTTCCTGACGAAATCAAGTACCGGCGTTGAGCGGGCCGATAAGCCATGATTATATTTTGCGAACCCTCCACTACTTGCTTAAGGCAGATTATGAAGTGCTTGTCTTATATCGCTATTGCGCTGGTAATTGCCGGGTGTGCGCCGTCACAGGCCATCAAGGATTTGGAAGAAGACAAAGTTATTGTAGCAGAAACTGGTGATATGCGGTCCAGAATTGAAGATATTGAAAGGCTGGCTCAAGAAGGTTGTGCACTACATAGGCGAGAGGCGGTTCCCATTAGCGTGATTACCGGTTATTACGGGCGCAGGGAATATCTGTTTGCTTGCGTTTCCCCGAAGTGATCGGGCTTCCCATGCGGCGTGACAATCAGAATGGGAAAATGACCGGCTCTACCGGATCTAAAGTAGTCAATTTCTCGTGTAATAGCCAATTATAATTGTATCTCCAGCCCCCCCCCCCCCCCCCCCCCCGGCGTTTCAATTGCTGGAAGCACAAATCCTTCGATGTCAACGACATGACCGCCGTACGTTTCAATTGCTGGGTGTTCGGCTATACTGGTGAAGCGCGAAAGCTCGTGAAATTGACCGCGCTGACTGGTTGTTTCAATTGCTGGGTGTTCGGCTATACTGGTGAAGCATGATGCCGCCGGCCAAAATGTCGATTGCAGCAATTCCCGCCAAGGACATCCCCACATGGATTCGGCGGGATTTTCGGATGCAAACGCAGGCGTTAAGGATATGCGGACAAGGCCACCCCTCCGGCGGATTGCCGGATCGGCGGTTGGCCATGGGTTTTCCTGAAGAACCGGCCTTTCACACACTCGGTCACGGCACCGGGTCAGGATGTGTCGAAGGGCTCCAGATCAGGCTTGCGGTGCCCGAACGCGATACCCCGGTACAGCGTCTCCCAGTCCGCAACGTGGAATCCCGAGAACAGCCCGCGCAGCCGCTCCCACAGGGACCTCAAACTGCCCGCCTTGGCGCGCGCGGCGCGGAACAGCGAGCAGCGCCGTTGCTGCACCTGATCCATGAGGAACGCCAACATCATCAGGTGGGCGAACACCGTCGCCAGATGTTGCCGGCCGTGACCGAAATTGTGTTCAAAGCCGTAGCCTTGGTTCTTCAGGGTATTGAATGTTTCATTCTCGATGCGCCAGCGAGCACGTCCCGCCCGCATCAGTTCGTATGCGTTGGATTCCGTGACTTCCAGGTCCGTGACCCAGGAGAAATGCAGTATCCGACCGTCCGCGCGGGTCTCCTGGCATTCCAGGAAGTTCACCTCCAAATCGAAATTCGCGTCATTCAACGGCACGCCGTTCAGGAATCGGAAGCGGAAGCGGGCGCCGTCCTTCTCCATCTCCACGCTACGGGTCGCCGCCGTGACGCCCACCCAGTGGAACAGTTCCCCATGATCTCCCGGCTTCACCCCCAGCACATATCGCATATCCAGTTCCTCCAGCAGCCGGATGTGCGGGCCGTTCGAGGCCAGCGCATCTTCCACCACCAGCAACTTCAGGCGCCGATGCTCCCGCCGCGCGTCCCGCAACAGCCGCCTGGCGGCATTGCGTTCGCAATCGTTCTTGCGCGACCCGTCTGCCCGCAGGAGCGGCTCCGGGGCGAGCGGAAATACCTCCCGGTGTTGCGGGTGAACCAGCACCGCCGCCAGCATCTGGTGGTACCAGGTCGTGCTGCCATCGCGGTGATGCTTCTCGCAGCAGCGCTCACAATGCACCTTCTTCGATGAGAAATACCCGGTGCCGTCTACCGACAGCAGATGGTGACCCAACCAGGTGAAACCCTCCAAACCCTTGCCCCGTTGCAAAGCGGCAAACACGCTCTTGAAAACACGGCGGAGCGAGCGCGGGTCTACCAGATCCAGACGCTCACGCATGGCCGTATCCGATGGCGCGCGAACCACCCCGTACAGGTTTTTGAGGTTCGACCGGATACGGTCCTCGTCGCGCGCATCCTTTTCAAAGCTCAGCAGCGACGGGTACTTCAGGCTGAACATCGCCAAAGCCGACATCAGGCAGTCCGTCAGACCCAGGCCACGGCTTGCTACGGGGTCTTCGATGCGATCGAAATCCCCACGCACCAGCCGCAGGAGGCCCGGCGCGCTGAGGGTCTTGCGAAACAGGGTCCTGGGCATGGTATCCTCCGACTATGAAGAAACGGCCCTTATTCTACCGCTTTTCCATGAAAAATCTGCGAAAAGATTGTCTAATAACCCCCTGAAACCCCCGAATTTACTGGCTTCCCGGATTTAGCGGGAATTGCTGTGTCGATTGGGCGCATGTTTCAATTGCTGGGTGTTCGGCTATACTGGTGAAGCACATACGGAATTCCGCATATCGCATCCGCGGTATAGTTTCAATTGCTGGGTGTTCGGCTATACTGGTGAAGCCCCAACGCGCAAGAGATTGTCGACAGTGTCCTGCAGTTTCAATTGCTGGGTGTTCGGCTATACTGGTGAAGCAGAGTGGGATCATCTTAGACATCCCACCGCGCAAGGTTTCAATTGCTGGGTGTTCGGCTATACTGGTGAAGCGTTGGCTGCACTCGACTCTATCAGGGCTGACGAACGTTTCAATTGCTGGGTGTTCGGCTATACTGGTGAAGCTTCTGACTGGAGGAACCAGCCGGAAAACGTGAAATGTTTCAATTGCTGGGTGTTCGGCTATACTGGTGAAGCTGTTGTACACGTCGCTCAAGGCAAGAGTTCTTGTTCGTTTCAATTGCTGGGTGTTCGGCTATACTGGTGAAGCCTAGCTTATGAGCTAGATCTGCCCGCCGGTAATCGTTTCAATTGCTGGGTGTTCGGCTATACTGGTGAAGCCATAATCGAGCATGTCATTCGTTTGTTCGGTCATAGTTTCAATTGCTGGGTGTTCGGCTATACTGGTGAAGCCCCCTTATCGGAGTCTTGCAGTACAACGGTTTGGTGGGGGTGAGAGGGTTGTATTGTTCGAAAATAGTTCTTCTGCTTGATAGCAGAAATTGTTTGCGAAAAAGAAGTTTTAGTACTATACTCACAGTACCAGTATAGTCGATTACTGATGCATTGTAATCATCTAAAAGTATTTTGAACGGACCTCTGCATTTTGCACGTCTGCCCTTGCTTGACAAGGGGCAAGAAGCCACTTTCGGGTGGCTTTTTTGCTGTCTGAATCATTGCGAAAATTGACGGGTGCACATGAGGATATCGTTGTGCGGATTGCTGTTTCCGCAGGGACGGTGGAACGGTGTTTATAACCGGTCGTTGCAATGATTGACGTATTCACAAGCGCAGCATTGAACAACCGTTGCACTGGATTCCGGCTTTGCTCCAAGTTGCAACATTTGCCTGATTTGGTCGGCCATCGCAAGCACTGCTTTTCGTCTTTCTGAATTTATGTCGAGGGTGTGCAAAACTGTGCCCTTGCCAACCAGGAATCCGATTCGACTCGGTTTGGAGAAATGATGTTCCAATAGCATGGCGTAGGCTACCAGTTGCAGTATATCTCCCCGCTTTTTATTGCTGACCGACAGTTTGAATTCAACGGCATAAACCGCGTCTTCGGTTTCAACAACCATATCAACGATACCGTGAAGTCCGAGTGTGTCATTACGCATAACCAGATTGTGGTGTGTTTTTCCGGATACCAGTTTGAATCTGGACAAGTTACGGCGTTTCCACAATTTTTCTTCAAGCATATGGAAGTCCTCACCCTGTTTAACCCAGATTGGTCGATGAACGGAAATATCGGTTAATTCCATGTAATACACGACCCTTGGACAATAGCACCATTGACGAATCAGATTGACCGGGACGCTAGATAACATCGGTTTCTTCCCAGTCTTTGAAGTCTCCGTCATTATGGCCGATAAAATAACTTTGCCCCCTGCCATTAAAATTGGTATGTGTGATAAAAACCTTATCGGCGCTTTCGAGTCTGGTATTCAGATAGCGTTTGATCGCTTCCATTTCGGCCAGCGTCAAATAACCCCAGAATACGGATTTCTGTACCGGTTTGAGTCCGTGTTTCTCCAATTCCCTGAAGACGCTCGTGCGTATTTTGTTGTTTTCCACATCGTAGCTGACGAGATATTCCTGTCGCAATGGGTAGGTCATGGTCGTCCGGTTACCATTTGAACAAATAAGGCTTATAGGGTTTCTCCCTGTAAAACTGCCCGCACAGCCGATAGATCTGGCGCTGTATTATGTGTTCCAGTTTATGTTTCTTTTTGCGATATATGTACTTTCTGGCGCATGTGCTTTGTACTTCGGTAATCAGCGCTTTTTTCAAAGTAGTGTCCAGGAAGTTTTTTCTTTCGCTTTGGGCGCGTAATTTGATTACGGCGCGGTCCACCACCCAAGCGCGATACTCTTCCATCATGTCCAGTACCAAGGCCATTTTGCCTGGTCGTTGTCTGTGCATAATACCGAGATAAGGTTCCAGTCCGGCATTAATTATTGAGTTCAGAATATAGCTGCTTAATACCGCATAGCCCAGATTCAGCATCACGTTGTTGATTTCCCGGCTGCCCCGGCCTTCCCGTTTCCGAAAAGACGAAGAAAATAATCCTGCCTGACGCAATCCATGAAAGTAGGCGCTGGCGCTGGCTCCTTCAAATCCCAGCAGGGTCTCGATATTTCGCGCCTGTTTCGCTTTGGCGGCGTTGAGCAGCAATTCATCGGCTGCGGACTGCAATACCGGGTGGCGGTGATATTTACCCAGATAGTTCAGTACGGCGCGCTGGTTCTTGATCTTCGCAATGACGATTTGCTTGGCCAGTGGCAAGGTATCTCCCTGACAGAATGTCATTTGAGCCATACGCACGGCAACCACGCCATGTTGCGATTGTCCCAGAACGGTTGAATGCGCGACGCCGCGAAAATCCAGAAAGAACAGTTTGATTCCACGGCTGCTGAATGACTCAATCAAGTCACTGGACAGGCTGACTCCGCGCTTGGCGATAGAGACTGTGCAAAGGCGATTGAGCGGGTAGTGTCGGGTTTTGCCATCCTGCCTGACCGCCAGGCGGTGACTGTCCAGCCCCAGGAAAGAGCCGTAGTCACAGATGACAAGATGTTTCATTACGTGATTTTCGCCTTGAGCGGGAACCTGTCGGGATGTTTGATAATCTCTTTGGTCAAGTCAACGTCAATTGTCGGCCAGTAATAATGGTCAGGGGACAGTTCCTCTACATTCAGAATAGCTCCGATGGTTTGTTCCTTGAACCAGGGGAAGTCTTCGTACGGCATGAAAAGTTCTTCGTCTTGAGTAAGCAGCCATATTCCGTATGCGGATACATGGGTGACTTCAATTTCCGAAGTGTTTTTGCCAAGCGCTGATGATCTCATGGTGGTGTTCCTCAATTAACTTTTCGATATGCTTAATCTGTTTTTTCGAATAACGGAAATTTTTTGCGAGTGTAATTTCCGGGGTCAACCAGAATTTCGCTTCTCCCTCTGCTGAAAGCACATGAACATGCCTGCGTGTTTCTTCTCTTGAAAAAAAGAAAAACCGGTATCCATCAGCCTTGAAAATTGTGGGGCTCATAAAGACTGTGTTGACGCATGGTATTAACCCGCCAACCACTCTTTTGCTTGGCGGGATTTGCTGATTGTGAATTCAATCATCTGCCCTTCCAGGGTAGTTTTAATGCTAACTTTTCGCCGGTTTCTGGGTAGCGCAAAAGGAGCATCAAACCATTTATACTGCGAAGACAGGCAATGGTAGTTGTCATTTTTACCCTGCTTCCGTGCTTTTTCCATTTCTTCTTCGTTTTCATGACAGATGATTTTTCCGATCCAGTCAGGCTTATTTTGCGGGAGAGATAAACTCTCCACCGAGGGAACGGTGAGACGTACCATACATCTAATTGCATCCTGGTATATAATTTCCGCGTGCTTGATTCCGATCTTTTTCAGATTATCGGATAGCTTGTTGATTTCTTCTAAAGGAATTTTCTTCCATTCACGACCTTCCACATCCAAACTGTCGGGAATACCGGTGTAATGTTTTATGGGTACTGATCGTTTACTCAGTATAGTGTGTGGTCTGCCTTTCCCGTCATACCCGTATTTTGACAGACTCTCTTCGGAAACTATCTGGATGATCGGGGTTTTATCCCAAGATGCCCTTTGCAGACGAATATTTCCAATGTCTGCTTTAACGGGTAAAGAGAAGACTTTTCTTATTTTGTTATGCCCATTTTTAGATTGCTTGTTTGCAAATAGCGAGCAATTTTTTACAAATTCATAGAAAGGCCTTTCTTCTTCTGCCCTCAAAAGCAATTGATGAAATTTGCACCACTCACTCCAGACAGGTAATAAAACTCCGTCCTTTCTGAAATTTTTTTCCTGAACACAGTCAGCCCATCCGTCAAGAGCCTCCCTAACTGTTTTGGGGGGACGATCATTTTCCCTCGGCCTGATAAGCACTGTCTCCAGCGGTTTTTTGATGGTTTGATAGGACAAATTATCCAGAATTTTTGCAATTTTGATTTCTTGTTTGTTCGCACCAGTAGCGCCTGTTTCCATCAAAAACTGTTGACAGTTTTGTTTCAGGATACTCCACGTTTCATAGCGCTCGTTGCCGGATGTTTGAAGGACAAACTTATTTTCCTGTAGTAGCAAAAAGTCTTCGGCGTCAAAATTCACAGAGTTGGAGTGATTGAAACCCTTCCTGAATGTTCCGTCCTTGAGTTTCAAAATCGGGAAGAAGTTTTCCCTAAAGATACTGTCACGATGGATTTGATAACTGATAGAGGGTTTTCTGTTTCTGGCAATCATTTGCCGATGGTGTGTCTCGACATCATAGGTCTTTCTTCTTTTTAGTTCCCTCGGATATCCCATTTCGTCCGGCTTGATTTGGATTGAACCGAATATGGTTTTCTGAAATATCTCTCCTGTATCCTTGTCCGCCGGATATAGACGCGTAGAGTCAGGGATAGTGAGCCTGAGACCCCCTTCATTTTTATGCTGGTCGGCGGCTATGGCGAATGCCAGTTGAGCATCAATAAGGTGAGAGTAGGGTTCTTGTCTCGCCCCTTTCTCTTTGGAGTATTTTTCGTCTAACAAGCCGGCTTTTTCATATTCACTGCGCAGGTCCCGGATACCGTCACCCCTTGTGTTCGACTGCGCTTCCACACCAAAAAAGTCGAAAGACAGTAAGCCTTGTTTGCCGATAGTTCTGGCTTTTTTGTGGAGGTTGTTCGCGATGACTTCGGTGAAGTAGCGCTGTGTGCCATTAACCAGCGTTCGAGTGCGGTTATCAATGGCGCTGATGACTCTTTCACGCAAGGGATGTTCTTTCAGGAACAGGGCATGGCGGAAGGCTTTTTGTTGGTGTTGGGTCAGGTTAATAAAACTGCGGTACCGCCCAAATTTGAATGTCTCTCCCTCACCATCGCCGATCTGTTCAATAATCCATTTTTCAATCTCTTCGTCGGTACTTTTTCCAAACTGTTTTTGTTTGTAGGTCGAATCAAGATCTGCCAGTGAAAATTCCTTGTCTTGCTTGATTTCCTTGTTGCCCCGGCCGCTTGCCCAGATAAGATTCGCTTCGTCATTCAAAGCGCCCCATTTGGAAGAGCGGGGAATAATGTGGTCTTTATCGCTACTATTCCCCAGAGATTGACCTGTATATGGACATCTCCCCCGGCTGGCCTCTTTGATGCGCTGATCTTTTTCTTTAAGAAAATCTTGGGCATCGGAACGATCCAGAGCCTTGCCTTTTCTTGCTTTTGTCCTTTGACTTTTTACTAATTCCTCTTTCGATGGTTCAAACTCAAAGCGGTTCGATTCGGTAATAATGGGAACACAAACATGTTTCCCTGCCTGTAGTTCACATTCGATTTTCTTCCATTTGTCTTCCGCTATGGCGCCGCCGACAATCCGCGCCATACGCATGACGGCGCCATCAATGAGTCGGGTGGGGATGGCCGGCAAGCGGCTGGCTTTGGCAGAGTACTTATTCGAGTCATTACCGTTGGGGATCGCAATAGACTGCATACGATGAGCGTTGTCGGCGCTGCAAATCGGGCAGGTATTGGAATATCCGTTGCGGTCCTTGAAAGCAATGTTGTAGATTTGCGCGAATGAAAAAGGGGAACGGAATTTCCCGGTTTTTTGATCGCGTACTTCTTGTTCATCTCCACGGAATAAATCCTCTCCGATTTTCCCGGAGATTTTTCCCAAGGATGTATGCAGTTTATAAAGTGGGTCTTTTTCGTCTTTATTCTGGATGGCGAGATTCAAGCGTGTCTTTAGCTCGCCTCTATGTTCTTTTTGGGCATTAGCGGATTTTTCGCATAAGCTCTTTAATCCACGAAATCTTTCCCCTTCCAGCCATGACACTAAATCATGATGATCGTCATCACTTTGACAGCCAACAATTTTCCGTAATTCATCAGGCGGGATTTGCAGTACGCCCGCCACATCATCAACGGATTGGCGTCGTTTCTGCCTCGGCTTTTGGTTGCAGTAGGTCAGCAGGCAATCTTTGTCATCAAAACGTCCGGCGCTCTCGTAGCCTCGCTCCTTGACATAGTGGTATTGCGGGTGGATGAACAATCTGCCGTCTTTCGCGCGTTGTCTCCATTTGTAGTATTTGCAAACCAGATGCAGAAATGTCTCTTTCTTCAGTAACCCTTCATCACTGTAATCCCTGCGTGTTTTCAGTTCATCCGGCAGTTCAGATTCTCCAATCGCTTTTTCCAGATTGCTCTTTGCTTTTTTCTTCTCTTGGTCGGTCGATTGCTTTTGCCGCCACTTTTTGACATGGCTGTAAATTTCGTTGAGTTGAAGCGGGTCATTCGCTTTTACCCGGTCAAAAATGAATTGCAGGGTTCGGGCGTCCAGAGTTTTTTGTGTATCCTTTTCATGGTCCGGGAAATACGAACTGCCTTTACCGCTTTTCAGATTTTGCAGTTGATTTTCAAAATCACCCAGATAGCACTCTACAGTTTGCAGTTTCCTGAGTTCTGTCAGCCATGTCTGCCATTGAGGATACTCTTTGTCCAGAAATTTCGGATTCAGTATAAGGTTTTGACATTTGGGTGGACGGCGGTTGTTGTTGTCCTGATAGGGCGGGATAGTGAGAACAGGGTCAGTTTCCAGCCAGAAATTGATGATTGTGTCCGGTCTGGCTTTTTTATAGTCATCCCAGGTTTTGCACAGTTTTTTGTAGTCGCCTGGTTTGTCGCAGCCTTTGTTTGTGTCCTTTTCCAGATTGACGCGCCACTCTCTCAGAATCCAGCGGTCAAATATATCTCTCAAGAGAGTTTCATCATTCCAGCAGTCGACGCTTGCATGCTTTTTATCATTGAAATATTTGCGTAATGGTTTGAGTTCCAGGTTGCTGAGGTGGCCGATCAATCTGACGAGTTTTTCTTTATTCAGGCCCGGGTAACCGCCTGATTGCAGTGTCACGCAAAAATTCTTGAGATAACCACAAGTATGGTTCTTATCATTTAATACTTGTTTTACTTCCTTAAAGTATTGGCTACGGTGACGCCCACCCGATTCGAGTTCATCCAGCGTCTTGTGCAGGGCATATGCCAAGTGCCAGATATGACGCTTTTTCCACTCACGTTTTTCTTTCTCAAACTTGTCTCTCTCTTTCTTGTTTGCGTTTTGTGGTGATTCGGGTTGCCTAAAATCCTGTTCTTCCGGCTTGAAGTTTTCTGTCGTGAAATCCCAAACCGATGCTTTCAAATCTTCGTATTCTCTCGAGGTATCGGGCAGAGAGTTCAGTATTTGACAGACAACTTCTGGACTTTGTTTGTTGAGCCAGGTAACGAGGTCGTAAGAGGAAGAAGCGGATTTCCATTCAATTTCCGAACCGTCATCGTTTTTGGCAACAAAGTTTTCATCCAGTCCCTGTACTCCGTTTTGTTTCCATTTATCCCATATCCATTTGGATAACCGGGAAAGTTTGACTGGCGCACTGGATTTTTCTTCTATTCTCTCACCCTGTTTCCTGGTTTCGCAGTATTCCCGGAGTTTTTTCGTCCTGCTGGCAAATACTTGTCTTTCTTTGATACGGCTTGGCTCCTTGTTGATTGCCCCATAAAATTTACTTACTTTTTCCTTGCCCTCATTAGCCCATTCGATCAAGGCGCCGGCAAAGTCGTATTCACCATTACTTGCGTCAATTTTCAACTCGTCCGGCAACAGTTCATACACTTCTTCGGGAAACCGCCTCAATATTTCTTCGTTATACTCTTCAGTCACGAAGGTGAATCCCCGACGATTGAGCAGAAAGCTGGTGGTCTGCTGAATGTCCTTGTTCCACTCCAGTTCGAAGTGTTTTTCCCATATCAGTTTGAACAGACGTTTAACCATCTGGCGACGGTCGTAACCACGCCGCTGGTGGCGTGCCGCGGTTCTGTTCGCCATTAACAGCGTATAGTTGTTTTTCTCAAGTTGATAGACCTTGCCTTCCCTTTCGATATTCTCAATCAGGCTGTCTGCCTTATAGTGGGCAAAGTAAGCCCCTGTATTTTTAGCGCCAAGATCGATGGAAATCGGGCTGACGATGGATTTGTTTGACATAAGATATGGCGCCGGGTTTCGGGTTTGGGTACGCAAGAGCTTGATTGGAGTTGCTATGGTATGAATATCAGGCTCCGTTAGCAAGATTATAAATAAAGACGAGTAAATGCTCTCTCCTTTGGGCTCACTTCTTGATTGGAAAAGACTGGTGTCGTTACGGTTATGTAGCGAGTAATGGGTTGTTTGTCTGTTTATGGGTCGGACAGTGCGGGTTAGCCTTTTCCCCGGGTCAGGACCGCGAATACTCCTGCACGAACGACATCAGGCTCGGGATACCCGGTTCGTAGTCATAGCCTCCGATTCGCCAGACATAACCCAGATGGGAAAGCTGCTCCAGTTTCCCCATGATGTCTCTGTCTGTGACAGGGTCACCATCGTCCGCCATACCTTTTCGAATGGCTTCCTCTACCGTGCGTTCGTGCAGGTATGGCTGCGTGCCCTGAATAAAAGCATCGGCAATGCTTGCAGCTACAGTGAGCAAACCCGCTTTTTTTATCTCATCGAACCGAATTTGATACATGGCATCGCGTTTGCTTACCGTCTCCGCCTCTACCTCCTGAAGCATATCCATGGAAACTGTCCGCGCCCCGCTCTGTTGCATCCGCCGCGCCAGACAATCACCGTGGACTTGCAGGAAAAAAGGGTAGCAGTGGGTGCGCTCCACGATTTCCTCAACGACACCGGACGCAAAGGATACGCCTGTTTCCTGTAACGGTACGATGATCGCGTCCCTGGCTTCTTCAGGTGATAATCTTCCTAATGGGAATAGTTCGCTACGGTCCCAGAATGAGGCATTGGCTTTTGCCAGGGTTGACTTCAAGTTCGGGGTGCCGGCCAGTACCAGCAGGAACGGATTGCCTTCTCTGCGTACCGTCTGGCTGGCGTTTAACAGGTCTTCTGCAATTTCCGGTTTCAACCTGTGAGCTTCGTCAATAATCAGGATAAGTGGTTTGTGTTTACACTTTTCGCTTAGCAGGTCTTCTGCTGCTGATAATGAACTGGATAAATCTATTTCAATACCCGCCGCTCCAAGCGCCCCTCCGACAGAACCGCTTGCCTTCTGGAGTCTGTCCTTGAATTTCTTTTTACCCCATAACAAATTGATTAACTGTTCCGGGGTCTTCATTTTACCCGGAGTAGCCCACACAATTTCCAGGGTTTTTCCTTCTTTTCTGGAGGTCTCTTTTTGCAGATAACTGAGCAGGGCGGTCTTGCCGTTACCACGGGGGCCGTAGACGAGCATATTTCGGCTGATCGGTTTCCGGTTTTTAAGAGCCTCGACACAATCCCGGAAATATTCCTGTTCACGCTTGCGCCCGGCCAGATAGGGCGGTATCCCGCCATCTCCCGGCGTAAACAGATGTTTGAAGTCTGGTTTGCTCATTGGCTTTTTCCAGGTGATCGAGATGGTCGTGGATTCCCCATCTTGTTTGTCGCGCCGCGCCACACCAATCCTGCCCCAATTCAGCGACATTGTCAAAAATCAGGCTTTGATTCCCTCCCCGGGTCAGGACCGCGAATACTCCTGCACGAACGACATCAGGCTCGGGATACCGGGTTCGTAGTTGTAGCCCCCGATTCGCCAGACATAACCCAGATGGGAAAGCTGCTCCAGTTTCCCCATGATGTCTCTGTCTGTGACAGGGTCACCATCGTCCGCCATACCTTTTCGAATGGCTTCCTCTACCGTGCGTTCATGCAGATGCGGTTGCTTGTTCTGGATAAAGGCATTTGCAACGTTTGCAGCTACAGTGAGCAAACCCGCTTTTTTTATCTCATCGAACCGAATTTGATACATGGCATCGCGTTTGCTTACCGTCTCCGCCTCTACCTCCTGAAGCATATCCATGGAAACTGTCCGCGCCCCGCTCTGTTGCATCCGCCGCGCCAGACAATCACCGTGGACTTGCAGGAAAAAAGGATAGCAGTGGGTACGCTCCACGATTTCCTCAACGACACCGGACGCAAAGGATACGCCTGTTTCCTGTAACGGTACGATGATCGCGTCCCTGGCTTCTTCAGGTAATAATCTCCCTAATGGAAACAGTTCGTTGCGATCCCAGAATGAGGCATTTGCGCTTGCCAGGGTTGCTCTCAAGTTCGGGGTGCCGGCCAGTACCAGCAGGAACGGATTGCCTTCTGAACGCACGATCTGGCTGGCGTTCAGCAACGCCCCTGCAATTGTCGGATCTAATCTGTGCGCTTCGTCAATGATCAGGATAAAGGGTTTGTTTTGGCTCCTTTCCTGCAACAACTTGCGGATGGTCGCCGATGGGCGGGACAAGTCTATTGCAGCGCTGGCCTGGGCCAGTGCGATGCCGCCGGAGACTTCCACAGAGCGGAACCTTCCCCGTAATTTCTGGTTGTCCTCCGTCAGGCGGTCCGATAACTCGGCCAGGGTTCCCATCTCGTCCGGAGTCGCCCACAGGATATCCAGTTTTGTTCTTTCTTCCCGAAGCGTCTCTTGTTGCAGGTAACGGAGCAGGGCGGTTTTGCCGTTTCCACGGGGGCCGTAGACGACCATATCCCGACTGAGCGCTTTCCGTTTGTTCAGGGCCTCGACACAATCCCGGAAATATTCCTGTTCACGTTTGCGCCCGGCCAGATAGGGCGGCACCGCCCCGGTACCCGGCGTAAACAGATTTTTCAAATCTTGCTTGCTCACTGGTTATTCCCCAAGCCGCCCATCCTGCCCCAATTCAGTGGTGTTGTCAAAAATCAGCATGGCGGTTAACAGCCTTTATGCCAGCAACAACCAGACAAACAGTACTTCCGAAGGGCAGACTATTCGCGTTGGGGCAATCACGCGAACTTACAGACTGTAGGAACAGGTCTTAAGCGCTTGTTCGTATCCGGCATCGGATAACAGTAACCTGAAACATAGCACAGCTATCTCAAATACTCCTTTATCTACAGATAGGTCTCGCACGAGATTGGGATGCAAGGTCGAAGGTGGCCGCGCCAGAAAGAAACGAAGAATCTCTTTCGCAGTCTGTAGTCGGTAGCCAATGTGATTTTACGATCATCATCCAATGATCCAAAAATCACCGCCTTAATGATCATTTCTTTTTGGAAATACCGTTCATCGTTCAGGTTCATGTTCCATTGGAAGGTTTCGATTCACTGTTTGCTGCGGTGTTAAAACAAAGTTGTAATGTCCCCTTTTTTGATTGGGAGGGGCAGTTATGTTGGGCATGGGGGTGTTGTTGAGCATGCGGGAGTCGGATCGTATTGGAGTGATTGAGGAAGTGGTGGAGAAGCGGTTGAAGCAGCGTGAGGCGGCGTTGCGACTTTGGTTGAGCGTGCGTCAGGTGAAGCGTTTGGTGGCGCGTTACCGGGCGCAGGGTTTGTCGGGTTTGGTGTCGAATCGCTGGGGCAAGCGGTCGAACCATGCCATAGCTGCGCCGGTTCGCCGGGAGGTCTTGGGCCTGGTTCGGGCGCGCTATGCGGATTTTGGTCCGAGTTTTGCGTGCGAGAAGTTGGTCGAAGTACATGGTCACCGTTTATCGGCGGAGACACTACGCCGCTGGATGATTGAAGACGGGCTGTGGCGCCCGCAGGTACGGAACGAGGTACGAACGCATCCTCTGCGTCAGCGCCGGGAGCGCTTGGGCGAGTGGGTACAGATTGATGGTTCTTCGCACGACTGGTTCGAGGGACGCGGGTCGCGGTGTACCCTGATCGTGTATGTGGGTGACGCGACCTCACGGCTGCTGGCGGCGGGATTCTGGTCGGCGGAGACGACCGAAGCCTGCATGGAGACGACGCGGGCTCATCTTTCGGTCTACGGGCGCCCGGTAGCCTACTACTCGGATCGGTATGGGGTGTTCCGGGTAAACCGGCTCGAGCGGGAGGGCGAGGTCACGCGGTTCGTACGGGCGCTGCGCACGCTGGACATTGAGTCGATTCACGCCAACAGCCCCCAGGCGAAGGGACGGGTAGAGCGCGCCAACCGCACGCTGCAAGACCGCTTGGTGAAAGAGATGCGACTGCGTGGCATCGGTAGCCTGGAAGCGGGCAATGCCTGCCTGCCCGCGTTTATGGCGGATTACAACCGGCGTTTTGCTGTGGCGCCACGCAACCCTACGGATGCGCGCCGGGCGGTGTGGCACAACGACCGGGAATTGGATTTGATTCTGTGCGAACAGCACATCCGCAAGGTGACCCGACACCTGGCGGTCCACTTCAACGGGAACACGTACCAGATCATGGGTCAAGGAAAGGGCTACCGGCTACGCGGTACAACGGTGACCGTGTGCAAGGACTATGATGGCCGGGTGACCGTGTTACAGGGCGGTCGCGAGTTGTCGGTCCGGCTGCTTGTCGAGGGAGAGGCTCCCCTTGCGGTCGAGGAGGGCAAGAGCGTCCGGTTCAGGGTGGATCAGGCGAAAGCGCGACAGCAGTCTCGGCCAGTTTGGAAGCCGCCACCGGACCACCCTTGGCGGCGTGCATTCAAGACCGGTGGACATGCAGTCGTCCGATAACGGGGGTCTTGCACTTCGGTCGCTTCGCTCCCTCCGTGCAAGACCAAAAGGGGACATTTCTACTTTGGTTTGACACACTGTTTGCTGCGGATTGCGGTCGCTTCTTAATTTGCTACACTACCCTAAACACAGGGTATTGAAAGATCGCCGTTTTTGTCCGCCCACTGGTCAAAAAAGTTCCAGTTGGGCGGATGGATTCGGTGGCTTCTTGCGAGTTTTTCCAACATAGGTTTTGATAGGCCCGAATTGTTTGTCAGTTATTGTAAGGAATCGCACCTCTCCGGCTGACGGAACACAACTACCCATTCGTTGTTCATGAATTTTAGCGTTTTCTATTGATGCACAATGTCTTATGTAGACCGAATACTGCATCATCGTAAAGCCGTCTTTGAGGAGTGCTTGACGGAAACCTGCTAAGCCTTACGCGCCCTTGGCGTGTCTGTGGGCAAGTCAAACATCGCGATTACCCACATCGTGCGCCAACCCCATGGAATTGTTTTCATGCCCCCCCCCCCCCCCCAGAAACTGAGGCATCAACTCTTTTCTGCGACATCAAAGAGATCAAGCTCTAACGGAAGCCCTTCCGGCAGAGCGAGCGTCCTGTCACCACCAGTCAGAGTTCTGCACAGGGACGCGGCGCTGGTGTGGAAAGCGAGCAGCAAGGGTTCTCGGCGCCCACCGACGTAGATGGTTTCGTTGAGCAGGGAGAGAAGACCGGCGCGAGTCTCCCGCGTGGTCAGGTTGGGCGCGGGGTCGGTAACACTACCGACCATATGCCGTACCCGCCAATCCACATAGGGTCGATATCGTTCCAACAGGTCATCCGCCAGACAGAACGGATTGTTGCGGCTCCTATGGTGCACCCCTAGAGAAGGAATCAGGCCAGCCGAGACGACCGCACGGGCCACCGCCGCTCGAACGATGGCGTAGCCGTAGTTCAGCAGCGCGTTTACACCCCCCGCCTCGCGGTTACGGCGGAATGTCTTGCCGAACAGACGAGGCCAGTATCTCTGTGTAGCCTGCGCTTCAAGATTGTCCGGGTCGCCTGAGCGCACTCTCCGGGCCATCGGGACAAGTCCGCCATGTTCTCCGGTGAAATGGGATAGCACGGCAGCCTGCTGAACAATCTTTGCTCGCACGATTGCCTGCCACGCGCGTTTGCGAATGGGTACACTGACTTCGACCTGCGCCCGATGACGTTCGGTCTGGATATGATGTGCATCCAAGGGAAGCATCATTCCGGCGGGGAGATGGTCGCGTCCGGTAACCAGTACCGTGGCGCCTGCCTCAAGCAGGGAGAGAAAGACGGACTGCGTGTAGGTCGCCCGGATGTCGTCCACAATAACCACACCGAGATCTTCAATGGGAAGAGTCGCCCTCGGCAGGTTGGGCCGTTCGACCACAAGCTGGCAGTGGGCGACCGAGAGTCTGGTGCCGGGTGTCGAAAGTTCCACAGTCTTGCGGATCATCGGTCGGGTAAACTCAGTCGTTCGCCGGACGTATGCGACCTATCGGATCTACCGAAATCTTCTTCGCACCCTTCTTTACGAATGTATTAGCCGATGGCGACCAGTGTCTTTTCTTTTCGTTTGCATCAGTATGATTCAGGAGAGACACTTGCCCGTTCGCCGAAAGCTTTTTGACAACCCAAATCTCGCTACTGTCTTGTGCATTTGAGAATATCAGCGTATCGCCAATTGATAAGGACATTATGAACTTCCACGGAGGCTTCCCACGACGATTGACTACTGGTATCCCTGTTCTCAAACGCCGTTACGCTTCCAGCAAACTGACTATTTCGTAATCAACGTCACCGTTGTCCAACCGGTAGACTGCGATGTGATGGTTGTTACCGGAATCGGCATAGCCTGTGGAGACTTTCTCCATAAGGGCGGTTTGCCGCTTCATACGCAATCGGACTTTACGAATTTCGGGACCCTTTCGTCCTCGCCTTGGATAAGGCGGAAAAGACTTCTTGGGGTTGCCGCCGCGCTCGTTTACCCAAGCCACAATAATTTCTCGCAACTTTTGGTCTGGCCACATATCCCTGTTCTTTTCTGCCAGATCGCTTTCGGTAAGATTCTTGACATTTTTGCGCGATACGAAATAGTGGTAAGTTGGCCCACCCTTCGTTTTTACGTGATCTGCACCTGTATCACCGTAGACTGTCTCGTTGTGAAGCGGACCTGAAAGTTTCTTGTGAACACGATGGGAAACGATTATGTCTGCAACTGCTTTACAAGCGTCATCTCGAATTGTGTCCCAAGGCGGAGGAAGGTAAGGACTCTCTGCACGAGGGTCGTCTTCTTTCTGCCAATATCGCGAAAGTCTATTCACCATGCCCGGATGACAACAGGCAACGGTCAGTGCATCAACTGCATGATGGCGGTGGTCGGCACGGGTTTTTTTGCCGTCGTCGGCCAGAGTGTTGTTCAACCCCCAAAGGCGACGCAGATGTGCGGTAATGCGGCCCGGCACAGCCTGCACATTGACAGGCGCTTCCGGCCCGAGATCCGGCCACAGCTTCTTGAGGTGAGAAACGGCCTCACGGGCGGCGTATCCGGTGTCGTTCAACTGCCGCGACGTGAAATCCTTAGGGACAGAGGAAGCGCGGAACCTCGCGATCTTGCCGGATGACATGCCTGTTCCACCCTTGGGAGCCTTCATGCCGTTAAGTCGGTTCACGAAGGCTTCCCACTCTTCCGGATTGCTACGGAAGAACTCGTACGGTGTCTGGTTGCTTTTTGAGAGATTTATGTCCCTGCGACAGAGAGTCTTATTTCTGAAACTGTTGTCGAGGGAGCGCGCGCGGCCAGATATGCTCCACTTCGAACTCATTCGTGTTGAACAGGGCGTCGAACGAGATAATGTCTCCCGTGTACGGGCAACGCCGCCCACACTCTTCCCATAGCATCCATTTATCGACTTGATCCCGGGAAGGTTCTGCGATTCCCTTCTGCTGTAGTTCCTCTCGCGCCACCTTCCGGCGGTCCTCCTGACGGCGAATGCCACTTGTTCTTTCTTCGCGCTGGCGTTTCGAGTTGCCGACGTCACGCGCGACTTCAATGCGAATCAGGTCCGGCCTCCCGAACATATCAATCAAATTGTTTACCACTTTGCGTAGTTCATTTCGGGCACGCACGACTGTGGGATTGCGTAAATTTTTAATGTGCTCTTGTTCTTTACGGTCGGCAGGACTGGGAAGCCGATCGAATACCTCACCAGTCGGTCGTTCACGATCCGGGAAAGTATCGACTCGCCATTCTTCCCGATCAGGACTATTGATGATTTCACCAAATCGCACGCCACCTTCAAGATACGGCAACATTACCTGGAGGGCCTTGGTGGAATACGGCTCCCATCCGGATGGGAAATTCAATTCCCTGATTTTGGTCGCTTCCGAGTCCGACAGACCGAATTCTGTGACCAGGCGATGCGCGATTTCATCCCTGCAAGTCTGGCGAGCAGATTCGGGGCGAATGACCACTCGTTGATGACCGACTACTTCGTAGTCTGCTTGCCATATAGAGTGGGGAAACGAGTCCCGAATTTCCTGTTTACGTGGATGGCTCTCCCATGCGCTCCCGAAAATGTCAGCGAGTTTCGTTTCCACAACATTACCGGACAACATCTTTTCTCCGCCTTCCTGCAAATTGAATTTCAGTCCTCTCTCCTCGCCAGACATGCCGCGAGTGCGGTAAAGGGGCGCCAGCGCACGTTTAACACCCGCCCAAGTCATTGATTTCTGTGTTTGAAGTCTTGAGAGTATTGCCTGCCGCTCTTCCGGGTCAAGACAACGCTGATTCGCCCCGACAATAGAAAGATTGTTGAGTTTTTCGAGCATGCGCCTTTGCTGCGAAAGCCATGATCCTCTTGGGCAAAGTGGCGCATCAGGAATGAACCGGCACTGCCCCAGAGTGTTCAGACGCCAAAACACCGGGCGTTGGAAGAAGATGGTATGCCGAATGTCGGAGCGAAATGACTCCGGCACGAGCGGTGACCAGATACGATCGAACTCATCTTCAACAATTTTACGCGCTGCGTGCCCGCCCCTCTTGCGTTCATGCGGGCCTCGCTCTGCCAGCCAAGCACCAAGCGTCTTCCTTTCGCGTTCTAATGTGAGAGCAATTTTCTTTCGCTCGGAGTTTGCTTTCTTATCATCCGCATCATCGCCGGTCATTTCCACATTGTCGGAAATCTCATCAATGTCCCGGCCCTTGAAGTGGCGACGCTTCGCCAAATGATAAATTGCGCGGCCGATTTCATACCGGGTTAATATCTCACCTGCGAACGCTTTTTTGCGAAGATCATATGGATCGAGCCTCATGGCAGTATCCCATTCCGGGGACCCCCGAGATGGTAGCAATCCTGCTTTGAAAAGAGTCTTTCCCAGTGCTTTACGCCGATCACACCTGCGTCGTAACTGGCGCCGGCGCATACGTGCTTTCCGTCGCTCCTGATTCAACGGTACGCTGGTTTTGGGGTCGCGGGTTTCTGGGAAGATGCGAACGCCAAGTCGGTGGATTTTTCCACTGGCAAGTTTTGGGGCGTAGTCGACCACGGCGAAGCCGATTGAAGTTGTGCCGATATCAAGGCCAAAAATTCGTTGCATGTTGATTGTCCTTGTCCGGGTTCAGATGCAAATAAGACTGAAAGCGAAAAAGATGCAAACCACCCTGTTGCATTCATAAAATCAAAAGTATAGGATTAGCCTGTAGCAAATTGATCCTTTGTGTGGGCTCGGTGTCCCCAGATCATCCACCGGATTCGCGCCTCTGTTAAAAACAGAGGCGCGAATTTTTGTGATCAGTCAATGTAATAAGGAGCGTGGTCGATGTCATATAATGATGTTGTCAGGAAATCCGTGGAGGAAGCTATCCGGAAGTTCGATCAACGCGGAAAGGATGCTATGCTGAAGAAGTACGGTAGAGGGGCCTCAACGAGATGGTATGTTTGCTATCGTGGCAGGCTCTATGACCAGAAGCTTCTATTGCGGGCAGCTCATGAGCTGCAAGGTCTGGGCCGCCTCCCCTCCGGTCCGGGAACGTTTAAAGCTGGTCAAGCGAGACAGCATCTGAAGAGTCTTGGGTTTGATGTTGTCGGTTAGAAATAGAGTGCACAAGTATTATTTGGAACTACATTTCTGCCGATACCGTGATTCTTCACCCTTTGTGGCGCACAAACAAGATGAAAAGGTGTTTCATTATTTGATTCCCTCCCCGGGTCAGGACCGCGAATACTCCTGCACGAACGACATCAGGCTCGGGATACCGGGTTCGTAGTTGTAGCCCCCGATTCGCCAGACATAACCCAGATGGGAAAGCTGCTCCAGTTTCCCCATGATGTCTCTGTCTGTGACAGGGTCACCATCGTCCGCCATACCTTTTCGAATGGCTTCCTCTACCGTGCGTTCATGCAGATGCGGTTGCTTGTTCTGGATAAAGGCATTTGCAACGTTTGCAGCTACAGTGAGCAAACCCGCTTTTTTTATCTCATCGAACCGAATTTGATACATGGCATCGCGTTTGCTTACCGTCTCCGCCTCTACCTCCTGAAGCATATCCATGGAAACTGTCCGCGCCCCGCTCTGTTGCATCCGCCGCGCCAGACAATCACCGTGGACTTGCAGGAAAAAAGGATAGCAGTGGGTACGCTCCACGATTTCCTCAACGACACCGGACGCAAAGGATACGCCTGTTTCCTGTAACGGTACGATGATCGCGTCCCTGGCTTCTTCAGGTAATAATCTCCCTAATGGAAACAGTTCGTTGCGATCCCAGAATGAGGCATTTGCGCTTGCCAGGGTTGCTCTCAAGTTCGGGGTGCCGGCCAGTACCAGCAGGAACGGGCGGCCTTCGCTGCGTACCGTCTGGCTGGCATTCAACAGGTTTTCTGCAATTTCCGGTCTTAATCTGTGAGCTTCGTCAACGATCAGGATAAGAGGTTTGCGTTTACACTTTTCGCTTATCAGATTTTCTATTGCCGATAATGAACTGGATAAATCTATTTCAATGCCCGCTGCTCCGGGCATCCACCCGACAGAACCGGTCACCTTCTGAAGCCTGTCCCTGAATTTCTTTTTACCCCATAACAAGCTGGTTAATTGCTCCGGGGTCTCCATTTTTCCCGGAGTAGCCCACACAATTTCCAGCGTTTTTGCTGTTTTTTGGAGCGTCTCTTGTTGCAGGTAACGGAGCAGGGCGGTTTTGCCGTTTCCACGGGGGCCGTAGACGACCATATCCCGACTGAGCGCTTTCCGTTTCTTCAGGGCTTCGACACAATCCCGGAAATATTCCTGTTCGCGTTTGCGCCCGGCCAGATAGGGCGGCACCGCCCCGGTACCCGGCGTAAACAGATTTTTCAAATCTTGCTTGCTCACTGGTTATTCCCCAAGCCGCCCATCCTGCCCCAATTCAGTGGTGTTGTCAAAAATCAGTGCAGCCTGTAAGACAGCCCGCTCATGCTGAAGCTGAAAAGTGTGCCGCGGCATTCAGCATTTGTCTTGCAGCCGGGACAGTTGGCGGCGGTCAATGTGACAGAATATGGTGTGACCGTTGACGGTTTGCGCCGGCGGGACGGTATCATCACAGATTTTTCCGACCTTGCGCGGGCATCGGAGTTGAAATGGACACCCCGTGTCGGGTGGAATGGTTTCGACGGCATCACTGCTCTTGATATGGAAGTGTATATCGGGGTCTGCGTGGGGCACGGCTTCCATCAACACTTCGGTATAGGGATGAAAGGCGGGCTTGTAAACTGCGTCGACCGGGCCGATTTCGCAAATTCGCCCGTGGTACAGTACGAGCACGCGGTCGGCAATTGCCCGTACTGTGGCGAGGTCATGTGAGACAAACAGGTACGCGACTCCGTTCTCCTGTTGCAGTTTGGACAGCAGTTCCAGCACCGCGGCCTGAACGGAAACATCCAGCGCTGAAGTGACTTCGTCGCATAATACCAGTATCGGTTCTGCGGCAAAGGCACGGGCAATACCCACGCGCTGCTTTTCTCCACCGGACAATTGATCGGGTGTGCGCCCCAGGTAGTCTCCGGTGAGACGCACATTCTCCAGAATTCCGACCGCCTTGTCGATGGCCTCGGCCCGATCGATATCAAAGTAGAGTCGCAGCGGGGCGCACAGGATTTCGGCAATGGTCTTGCGGGGATTAAGCGACGAATCAGGATTCTGGAAAATCATCTGGATGTCTTTCTTGCACTGTAACGAGCGGGCATCCGCCAGACAATCGAGTTCCTCTCCTCCGGCCATCCGCATGCTTCCCTTGCAGGGCAAGATCAAGCCCGCGACCGCTCGCAGTATGGTCGATTTCCCGCTGCCTGATTCCCCTGCCACAGCAATCGTTTCCCCTCTGTTGAGGATCAGGTTTACGTTGTTTACGGTGAGCGTCTGCGGCCTGTCTCTCCATCCCGTGAAGCGTCTGAACAGGCTCGGACGATCATAAGATATGGCGAGGTTGCGAAGTTCAAGCAGACTGTGGTTTTTACCGTTTGTGTTCGTCGCTCGGCTTTTCCCCTGAAAACGTCTTTGCGGGAATTTTCCGGAATCGAAGTGACAACGTACGAGGGCTCCGCTCACTGTTTTGTTCAACGGCGGCGATTCGAGCAGGCATACCGTCTGTCGATGTGTGCATCTGGGCGCAAAGGCGCACGCGCTTCCGGCTGTTGACAGTTTCGGCGGATAACCCGGCAGGGCTTGCGGAATCCGGGCGTCGTCAATTTTCGGGATTGAAGACAGCAATCCGCGGGTATAGGGGTGAGACGGGTTTTTGAGAATTTCGGAACTGTTTCCCAGTTCCACCAGTTCTCCGGCATACAGCACCGCGATCCGATCGCTGATACGGGCAACCGCTCCCAAGTCATGGCTGACAAACACCATGGCCACGCCATGTTGATGGCAAAGAACCTTGAGCAGTTCGAGAATATGCGCCTGGGTGGTGACATCAAGTCCGGTAGTCGGCTCATCCAGCAACAGTACGCGGGGGCGACCGGCCAGAGCCATGGCGATAGCGCAACGCTGTTGCTGACCGCCCGACAACTCATGCGGATGACGCTCGCGGATCTGTTCGGGGCAGGGTAACCGGACTTGCCCCAGAAGGTCCGTTACTGCCGTTTTCCTGTTCGCGGAGGTGAGGTCGGTATGCAGCATCAGGGACTCTTCAATCTGTCTGCCAACCGTCATGGTAGGGGTCAGGGATTGCCCTGCATTTTGTGGAACCAGACAGATCTCTCCGCCTCTGAGCGCTTCAAGCGCACGACGGCTTATGTCGAACATGGAGACATTATCAAAAATGGCGTTGCCGCCCAGCAACTCAAGTCTCCGATCCAGATAGCCCATCATGGACAACGCAACTGTGCTTTTGCCGGAGCCGGATTCTCCAACGATGCCCAGAACTTCGTTTGGCCTGACATCCAGTGTGATCTCCCTTAGCACCGGGGCCGGAGCAGCGCCGCCGGTCTTGACTCCGACAGACAGGCTGTCAACATGAATCAGTCGATTCATTCAGGTGACCACTTGCTGAACGTCGACACGTAATGCCCTGCCCAGCGCGTCGGCAAACAGGTTGATCCCGATAATAAGCGTGGACAGGAATACTGCCGGCCAGACACCGGCCCAAGGAGCTACAGTCAGGAATTCCCTGGAATCGGAAATCATCAACCCCCAATCCGGTGTTGGCGGCGTGGCGCCAAAGCCGAGAAAACTCAGGGAACTGAATGCCAGCATCATCCATGACCAGCGCATCGCCCATTCCACCAGCAGAATGTCCTGCAAATTCGGCATAATCTCCCTGAAAACAATGAACGCCAAACCATGCCCGCGTACGCGGGCGGCGATAATGTAATCCTTGACGGCAATGCTTTGCGCGGCGCCGCGAGCGATGCGAATGACTGAAATACCGTTGAAGAAGGCCAGGGTCGGGATCAAGGCGTAAACTCCGCCGTCGGTAAAGCTGACAATCAACAGCAGGAACAGAAGTCCGGGGATAGCGAGAAACGCATCGACCAGACGCATGCACAGTTCGTCGACGCGGCCGCCCGACAGACCGAGCAGAATACCGGTCATTCCACCCCACAGGGCCGCGATAACGGCGGAGATCAGGGTGATGACAATGGAGATGCGCCCGCCGGTAATGGTTCTGCTGAATACGTCTCTGCCCAGGCTGTCTGTACCCATCGGGTACTCCCGCGAGGGCGCCTGCAGGATGCGGTCCGCATTTTGCATGGCAACATCATAAGGGGTGATCAACGGAGCGGCCGCTGCCAGCAGCAGGTGAAACGCAACAAGAAACAGGCCAATCGCGCCGACCGGTCTGGAAATGATGTCACGCAGGACGGTAACCCCGCCCGCGAGACGTGAATGTCCGAACGAAGGGTAAATTGTATTTTTGACCGGGTTCACCGGAGGCTCGCTCGCAATCATCGAATCCCTTCCGCGGAAACTTTTGTCCGCAGTCTCGGATCCAATAATATAACCAGTAAATCAGCGATTAGATTGATAGCGATGTATATGACTGCAAACATCAGCGTGATGGCCTGAACGAGTGGCAGGTCGCGGTCGAAAATACTCTGGATTATCAGGGCGCCCAGTCCCGGATAGTTGAAAACCTTTTCTATCACAACAACTCCGCTGAGCAGCCAGGCCATGGTCAGGGCGGCGATATTGATCGTTGGCAGCAAGGCGCTTGGCAGCATGTGTCGCAACAGAAGGCGTTTGAATGGCGTCCCCTTCAATATTGCCATCTTCACGAATTCACTGGACATGGTATTGATCACACTCGCCCGCGTTATACGCAGGATGTGTGCGGTCATTACAAAGGCCAGCGTAATGACCGGCAGTATGATGTTGGGCAGTATTTCAGTTACCGAGGCATCAGTCGGCAATATAGTCACTGCGGGGAACCACTTCAGTGTGATCGCGAACAGAAAGATCAATACGGTGGCAATCACGAATTCGGGGATTGTCATGGCCAGTAACGCAATGCCGGATACGACATGATCGGGGAAGCGCTCCCGGTAAACTCCAGCAATCACCCCCAGTATGATTGCCAGAGGGATGCCAAGAAGGGCAGCGGACAACCCCAGTATGACCGTATTGCGGAATCGCGGCGCAATGATGTCGCGGACAGGGCGTTTGCGTTTCAGCGAATCTCCCAAATCCCCCCGCAGGGTTTTCCCGGACCAGTCGAAGAAACGTTCGACAGAAGGTTTGTCAAGCCCAAGCGCGGACTGGCACCTGGATAATCGTTCGCCCTGGGCAAGTTTACCGAGGTAGGCTGTACAGGCATCGCCGGGCAACGCTTCGGTCACTGTGAATACCACGATTGCGACAAACACCAGCGTGAATACCGCCATGACCAGTCGCTGCGGGAGAATTTTCAGCAAGACAACCCCTCTTTATTCTGTGGCTACCTTGTGCCAGTCGACAAATAGCGTTTTTTCAGAAGGCAGGCTTGAAATCCGGGCGCTGAATACCCGGTTTATATTGAGATAGAACGGAATGATCGCGCCGCCCTCGTCAAACAGGATGTGCTGGGTTCTTGCGTACATCGAGTGGCGCCTGAGCGGATCGGTTTCCTTGCGGGCCATGTCCAGGCTATGATCAAAGTCGCGATTGCTCCAGTAAGTTTCGTTCCAGGGAGCGCCCGAGCGAAACGCTTCGTTCAGAATCTGGTCTGCCGGGCGCTGGTTCCAGCGCGTTGATACGAACGATTCCTGCATCCAGGTGTCGGTCCAGTAACCGTCGGCGGGAACCTGATGAATATGCACCCGTATACCGGCTTCGGCAGCCTGGCTCTGGTAAACCTCGGCCATTGAGAGAAACAGCCTTTCAACCGGTGAGGTATACAAGTGTACATCTATTCCGCTGCCATAACCGGCTTCTTCCAGCAATGCTCTGGCGGCGGCAATATCTTGCTGGCACTCCATATCTGCGTGATATGGGTCGCCGGGCCATACCGGAGTGTCGCAGGCAGGCTCGCCCCCGCCATCACCAAGCGCCAGTTTGACCATATCCGGTCGATCAACGACCAGACGCATTGCCTTGCGCACCCTGACGTCATCAAACGGCGGCTGGTCGGTTCGCATGACCATTCCCGTCCAATGGCCGGTTCTCACGGTCTGTACGATGAAATCGGGGTTGTTTTCAAACAGCCTCAACTGTCTTCGATCGATTGAGGGCAGGTAGTCTATCTGTCCGGCCAACATGGCCTGGATCTGTGCCACCTGATCGGGAATGGCAACGACCTCAATGCGCCCGATCCGGGGAGGTCCTTGCCAGTATTCCCGATTGGCAACGAGCAGAGTTATGCCCTCGGGATCATTTCCAAGTAATTTATACGGTCCGGTTCCGTCTCCAGTCTGTTCAATCGTGGCGGCGCTGTTTTCCGCGATCACGGCGCAGCGCGGATCAATCAGCAGCAACGGCAGGTCGGCATGGGCAGATTGCAGATGAAAGCGGACCGTGAGCTCATCAAGCGCTTCGACCCGCTCAATAACTGCCAGCGCAGACGCGACCGGGGAGCCTCTATCAGGATCAAGCGCGTGATTGATCGAGTAAACGACATCCGTGGCTACAAGCGGTTTTCCGCTATGGAACCTGACTCCCGGTCTCAGATTGAACGTCCAGGTGCGGGCATCTTCGGACATTTCCCAGGAAGCAGCCAGACCCGGCTCGACGCCACCATCTTCATTCTGGTGAACGAGTCGGTCGAACAGGGTCAGTGTCGTGAAATAAAATCGGGTGGGGGAATAGGGGTCGAGAGACTCGGCGCCACCGAAGCCGGCATCATGGGCAAGACGCAGTGCCCGGGCATGGGCAGCGGAGAGACACAGGGATAGCGACAGCGCAATCGCCAGTATGGATCGGGCCAGCCAAAAACATGGAAGTCCGCAGTTATCAGCAAGTTTGCAAGGCACGTTGTATCATTGCAAAAGTTTTCGAGTTCTCCCGGCAAGCGAACAGATTGTAACCCCTGTTCGGATTTGTTTTCATGGAGTTGACATCCCTGACATCGGTAACAGCCGTACAGTTCCCGTATTCAACGTGAAATACCGATAATCCGCAGTCGAGCACATACCGGCTTACGGCGCTGGCAGGGTCGCCCCCGTGATCTTCATAGACAAGCAGAAACTCCCCTCGCAGAGTCTGCGCCGCGCCGCGGAGCGCTTCGACTTCCAGGCCTTCGATGTCGAGCTTTATCACTACCGGCTGGTCTTTTGCAGCGAACCGGGAAACCAGCTGGTCTACCGATACCGACTCGACCCATTCACTTTGCGAGAGGGCGTAGCCGGGTTTGGGAAGGATTGAGGCGGCTTCATTGGCCAGCGAAGCGGGATTGATGTTTATCCTGACCGGCTTCCCGGGCTGTTCACAGACTGCGCCCCGGATCGTGGTAAACCGGCAATCATTGAGTCGGTTATTCAGACGCAGACTGTAAAAATTCGACTTGACCGGCTCAACCGCGACCACTTTTTTACAGGAACAGGCGGCAGATGAAACGAGAACACTCCAGTAGCCGTGGTTTGCGCCGAGGTCAAGAAACAGATAATCAAGCGAATCAACCGCTTTCAACACTCGTTCAATTTCCGGTTCGTAGGAAAATCCCCGGCAAACCAGTTTGTTCCAGTAAGAGTCGGCCAGATAGAAGCGGAAGCGAGTATCCGGGTTGAGGCGGACGATACAGGGCGAGTCCCGCTCGACGAACCTGCCGACCCATACACCCACCCACGCCAGCCATTTATAGCCGAACGGACGACTGATCGCACCATACAGTTTGAGCAGGCAGACCGCGAAAATATTTACCGGACTCCTGTCGAACGTGAGGGTTCTGCCTGGCAACGAAGTCAGCGCCCGCGGTTGCGGCCGGTCACGCCGGTTCCGCTGGCAGCTTTCCAGCAATCCATTTGGCGAAATGGTGTGAAGGCTCATCCATTAACGGAGTGAACACTCCGCCCCGGAATGCCGGGGAATGTCTTCCGCGCTGCATACCTTCAATGACTCCGACGTCCTCATTGAATACTTTTGTCCAGAATTTCAGGCGAATTTCCCGTTCTTCGCGATATTCTTCCGATTCGGCGGCGTCTCCAAGATAATAAATTTGCAAATGATCGAGCGTCCGGTTAACTCCAACCGGTTCCAGAATCCGGCTCCAGAAATGGTCGCAATGAAGTCCCAGAAAGACATTGGGGTAAAGTGATGGATACTCCGCTTCCTGTTGTGGCCATCCCTCGAACAGTGGAAAAGGCTTGCTGTTTATCCTGTTGTGGTCGTATCGGGAACTGCCTTGCCCGGCAAACAGATCCTCACCATAGAAATGATAATGGTCTTCCAGCCTTGAGACTGTATTCAAGTCAGGATGCACCCAGGGCAAATGGTAACTCTCCAGGTTGTTTTCCATGTCCAGTTTCCAGTTACCGGCAAAATCAATGGTCAGTCTGCCGTAGTCTCCGGCTGCCCTGAGCTGTGCAAATTGCGACCGGCTGCCGAGCCTGTCAATACGGCGTTGCAAGGGAGCGATAAACTGTTCGAAAGGGGGCGCCGTTCCCGACAGATTGACGAATACCAAATCCAGCCAGACCTGTGAACGAACCGCGTGCAGACCATATCCTGATCGGTCGAACCCTTCCACGTCATTCTTTCCGGAGCCGCCTACATGGGGAGTCGCAATCAAGTTGCCTTCCAGGTCGTAGGTCCAGCAGTGGTAGGGGCATCGAATCAGTTTGTCGACGTGACAAGGCTGCCAGACCAGTTCGTTACCACGGTGACTGCATACGTTATGAAATACGTTGACCTGGCCCCGGTCGTTACGGAGCATCAGCAACGGCGCTCCGAGGAATCCGATTGGTCTCAAATCCCCCGGCAATGGAACTGTGCAGGCATGGCCGACGCAGGCCCAGGTATTGGCAAACACGGATTGCCGTTCCCACTGGAAAAAATCGGGACACGTATAGGCCTGGTTCGGCAGTCCGGTGGCACAGCCGCCGCTGGCTGTAATCGCTTCAATTTGGGTCGGGGTTACGAACGGTTTGTTCATTCGATTTCAGTTCTTCGGAGAGGGGTTTGCAGGGGCGGTATCCCTATACGGTTCCTGCGATCTGTTTATAGCGTTCTTGCAGAAATTTCTGTCGCCGAATGCCTTCTTCGGTCAAGTCGGCCGCTGCCGGAATGTCGGTCTGAAAATGGCCGCAGGAGTCCGTACCCCGCACCAGCAGGGCAGAATCCTCGTCATGTTTGGTCTGTCTGACATGAGGGGCGATATATTGGACATTGAGGCCAATACGGCGATCATCACTCCGGTTGGGCATGGAAGAGTGCAATAACCAGCCATGGTGGAACGACGCCTGGCCGGGTTGTAACTCAAGAGCGACCGCCTCGCTTTCTTCCACCCCATAGACGGTTTGTCCGCTATACAGAATATTATTTTCATCCTCGGTAACAACGTGAGTTCTCTTGCCGGTTTTATGTGTGCCCGGGATTGCCTGCATGCACCCGCTTGCAGGCGTAGCGGCAGACAGAGCCAGCCACATCGATACCTGATCGTCGCAGTCAAATCCCCAGTAGGTCAGATCCTGATGCCAGCTGACCAGACTGGACGTGTGCGGCTCCTTGATGATGAATGTGGCGCCATAGAGCAGAATATCGGGGCCGAGAAGGGATTCAACGACATCGAGAACCTGCGGCAGCGTGGCCAGTTCATAGGGCGAGGTCAGCATCGTATGGATTTTTGCCTTGTAATGGAGAGGTTCCGTTCTCGACTCGATCTCTTCGAGTCTCTGGCGATGTGACAACGCCGTTTCCGCATCGATGATCTCGACCGGGGAAACAAACCCGCTATGCTCATATTGCTCGCGAAGCGTCTGTTGTGGCGCCGGAGTCATGATACCGCCTCGCGCAGATCTGCCAAGGTGGGCAGGGTCACGGTTGGGGTAAATTCCCAAGGATCGTAGACAACGGTCGGGGAGCGCTGAACCCATGCGGCCTTGATGCCATAAGCAATAGCGCCGATGACATCGAACGCATTGCTGGAAACGAGCCAGACATGATCGCTATCCCTGTTTGTGGTCGTTACAAAATGCTCATAAACGGCCGGGGCCGGCTTGAACGTACCGATGCTGTCTACGCTGATTACGCCTTCGAAGCGATCGCGAATACCGGCATGATCGAGCGCTGAGCCGACCGCGTCCGGCTGGCCGTTTGAAAAGGCGTAAAGAGAGATGCCGGCTTCTCTCAGGTCGTCAAGGCACCCGACAACATCGGCAAAGACGGGCAGGGTCGACCAGGCCGCCAGCAAGGTTTGTTTCTGCTGTCCGGACAGGTTGTGACCGAGGGCGGCGGCAGTATGGTCGAGCGCCTGCCGGGTACAGACAGAAAAATCCCGATAGCGTTCCATGAGACCACGGCGGAACGTGTATTCAAGCTGTTTTTCTCTCCAGGCGCGAGAGAACAGGGGAGCATCGTCACCGATCATCTTTTCGATCTGTACAATGACACCGTGGGTGTCTATCAGGGTGCCGTATACATCAAAGCCGATTGCGGTATTCATGATCTGCCCTGTAATGGGTCGGGTTGCATGGATTGCAAGGGTTTTGAAGCCAGGTTGACTTTCGACATCACCGGCCGCTCCAGTATCTTACAAATACCGCGCCCTGTGTCAATCAGTTTTTCCAGGTTCACTCCATGCCTGACGCCCAGTCCATTGAGCATATAGACTACGTCTTCGGTGGCCACATTGCCGCTGGCGCCTTTGGCATAGGGACAGCCGCCAAGACCGGCAACGGAACTGTCGATCGTTGTGATTCCGGTCTGCAATGCAACGAGGATATTGGCCAGCGCTTGCCCATAAGTATCATGGAAGTGTACGGCAAGCCGGTCTGCCGGAATCAGGTCGCGCAGCCGGGCAATCAGTTTGCGGGTCTGTAGCGGCGTACCGACGCCAATCGTATCACCGAGAGAAATCTCGTAACAGCCCAGTTCGACCAGCTGTACACAGACGCGGGCGACCGTTTGCGGGTCAACCGGGCCTTCGTAAGGGCAGCCCATCACACAGGAAACATAGCCGCGCACTTGCAGACCTTCGCAGAGGGCCAGCTTGACCACCTCACGGAAGCGTTCGATACTTTCGGAAATTCCGCAGTTGATATTATGCCACGAGAATGTTTCCGAAGCCGCGGCGAAGACCGCAATTTCGCGGGCGCCGGCTGCGATAGCCGCCTCAAGCCCCTGTCTGTTGGGTACCAGTACCGGCCAGGATACTCCGGTGTCGTACACGAGCTCCCGCAGCACCTGGTCCGAGTCTGCCATTTGCGGTACCCGTTGCGGGTGCACGAAAGCGCCCGCCTCGATTCGTTTCAGGCCGCACGCCGCCAATTGACGGGCGAATTGACAGCGGGCGCCGCTGCCCAGCACGGTAGGCTCGTTTTGCAGACCGTCTCTTGGCCCGACTTCGACAAGGCGGGCCGCAGACGGCAGATCGAAGGCAGGCAGGCTCATTATTCGATCACGATCAACACAGCGCTTTCTGCGACCGGACTTCCCTTCGAACAGTGGACGCTGACCACGGTACCGTCACGGGGCGATTTTATCTGATGTTCCATTTTCATCGCTTCGACAATGATCAGGATCTCTCCGGACGCTACTCGCTGACCGGATTCCACTTTAACGTCAATTACCGTACCGGGCATCGGAGAGTGCAGCGCCGTCTTGTCCCGCTGTTTCGACTGAGAGCTCGATTCTGGTTTAATTATACGATTTACTATATTGAAATTAAAATGATGTTTCCGGAAACACAGTGAAACAACGGAGCCGGATCTGGCTACCATCACCACTTCCCGGCGGCGCCCTGACTGAAACTCCAGACGCATTCCGTCCAATGTTGCCCGTATGACGTCAAACGCTTCATCGCCATCGAAACGGAAGTCGGATCCGCGGCATGTGAGTGTGACCACAACCGCTTGCCCTTCCATGTCGAACAGATATTCTCTGCCGTATTCTTCCCGCGAGAGGCGCCCCGCTTCATTTGCGGGAGGAGTTACCCAGGGCGACCACTTGTCGTTTTGCTTGCGTTGTTCAGTCTGTTGACGACCGATATCGGACAAGTACAAAAAAACTGCGGCAAACCGCGCCGCCGTGGTCAGAGTGGCGCTGTCATCAGTCAGGGTTGCCAGTTTCCTTTCTACAAACCCGGTATCAAGCAAGCCTTTTTTGAAATCGGCTTCCCGGATCAGGTTGCCAAGAAATGCAATGTTGTTGTTTACACCCACAATGCGGTAGTCGTCGAGAGCGCAAGCGATACGGTCAAGCGCTTCTTCACGGTTCTTGCCGTGAGCAATGAGCTTGCCTACCATGGGATCGTAGTAAGGGGTGATCACATCGCCTGCGCGGATGCCGGTATCTACCCGTAAATTGCGGGAAGTCCGGGGCTGGTTGAGGTACCGGATTTTCCCGGGTGAGGGCAGAAATCCGGTGCGTGGATTTTCCGCGTAAACCCTGGCTTCGATCGCGTGGCCATTGCGACCGATGCTCTCTTGCCGACAGGGCAGGGGTTCACCGCCTGCAACCCTGAGCTGCCATTCCACAAGGTCCAGGCCCGTTATCATTTCAGTCACGGGATGCTCTACCTGTAACCGCGTATTCATCTCCATGAAATAAAAGTGTTCGCCGGACGTGTGCAAAAATTCGACAGTGCCTGCGCCCAGGTAGTCGATTGAGCGGGCGCACTCCATGGCCGCAGCGGTCATCCTTGCCCGCAAGCTGTCGCTGATACCCGGAGCCGGAGACTCCTCGATCACTTTCTGGCGCCTGCGCTGCATCGAACAATCGCGCTCATGCAAATGTACGATATTACCGTGGTGATCGGCGAAAATCTGCACTTCAATGTGCCGGGTGACTGGCAGGAACCGTTCGAGAAGGACGGTGTCATCGCCAAAGGCGGACAGACTCTCGCGCTTGGCCGACTCCAGCGATGAGTGGAAGTCTGCGGCCCGTTCGACCCGCCGCATGCCCTTGCCGCCGCCGCCCGCCGTCGCCTTGATCAACAGAGGATAGCCGGTTTGCCTGGCCATTTCCAGCAGCCAGCCGCTATCCTGATTGTCGCCGTCATAGCCGGGAAGGATTGGAACGCCTGCCCGGGATACGGTTTTACGCGCCGTATTCTTCGACCCCATGATGCGTATTGATTCGGCTGACGGACCAATGAACGTGATCGCATGCTGTTCGCACTTGCGGGCAAACTCTGCATTCTCGGATAAAAATCCATAGCCGGGGTGGATAGCCTGGGCGCCTGTTTCCTTTGCGACAGCCAGGATCCTTTCGCCATTCAAATAGCTTTCCGCCGGGGTATTGCCGGCAATCGCAACCGCCTGGTCACAATAACCGGCATGCAATGCTTCACGGTCGGCGTTTGAATAAACAGCAACCGTTTCCACTCCGAGCCTGCTCGCCGTTTTCGCTATGCGACAGGCGATTTCCCCGCGGTTGGCTATGAGGATTTTCCGAAACATGAACACTACATGCGAAAAACCCCGAAGCGGGTTTCTTCTATCGGTACATTAAGTGATGCCGAGATGGCAAGCGCCAGCGTGCGACGAGTATCCCGCGGATCAATAATGCCGTCATCCCAGAGTCGGGCGCTGGCGTAAAAAGGATGTCCCCGGGTTTCATATTGTTGTCTTATCGAGTCCCTGAAATCCTGCATCACCCGATCATCGCTGTTCTCCTCACGGCATGTGGCGCGGGCCTCAAGCTTGACCCGGGCGAGGACATTGGCCGCCTGCTCTCCGCCCATCACCGAAATTCTGGCATTGGGCCAGAGCCACAGGAATCTGCCCCCGAAAGCTCGTCCGCACATTGCATAATTGCCGGCGCCAAAGCTGCCGCCGATGATAACGGTAAATTTCGGCGCCCTTGCGTTGGAGACGGCAGTTACCATTTTCGCTCCATCCTTGGCAATACCTCCGGACTCATATTTTTGGCCGACCATGAATCCGGTTATGTTCTGCAAAAAAACCAGCGGGATTTTTCGTTGTGCGCACAATTCAATAAAGTGGGCGCCCTTCAACGCCGATTCGGAAAACAGGATACCGTTATTGGCGATTATACCGACAGGATATCCATGCAAACGCGCAAACCCGCATACCAGGGTGGCGCCGTAGTTTTGCTTGAACTCATCCAGGTCGCTGCCGTCCACGAGGCGTGCAATGATTTCACGAATATCGAATCGGGTATGCTTGCCCGGCAAGGGGGCGAGACCCAGCAATTCCTCGCCCGGCCAGGCCGGTTCCCGAGGGAGGTTGAGTTTGAGATCGAATTGTTTAACGCGGTTGAGATGGCCGACGAGCCTGCGCGCCTGGCGCAGCGCGTCCGAATCATCGACCGCGACATGGTCGACTACTCCGGAGATTCTGGAATGCACATCAGCGCCGCCGAGCGCTTCGGCGCTGACTTCTTCTCCCGTTGCCGCTTTCACCAGCGGGGGGCCGCCCAGAAAAATAGCGCCCTGGCCCCGCACGATGATACTTTCGTCGCACATTGCCGGCACATAGGCGCCACCCGCAGTACAACTCCCCATCGTTACTGCAATCTGGGGAATGCCGGCTGCCGACAGGTTGGCCTGATTGTAAAAAATCCGACCGAAATGTTCCTTGTCCGGAAACACTTCGTCCTGCAACGGCAGGAACGCTCCGCCTGAATCGACCAGATAGATACAGGGCAGGTTATTCTGCAGGGCGATTTCCTGAGCGCGCAGGTGTTTCTTGACGGTAACCGGATAATAGGTTCCTCCTTTTACCGTGGCATCGTTGGCAATGATTACGCATTCGAGGCCTTGCACACGGCCAATACCGGTAATGATTCCGCCTGCGTTGACGGCCTCCCCGTACATTTCCCAACCGGCGAACAGGGACAGTTCAAGAAACGGGGTGCCGGTGTCGATCAGATTGGCGATACGTTCACGCGCCAGCAATTTGCCCCGTTCCGTGTGTTTTTTGCGGGCGCTCTCACTGCCACCCGCAACGATCTTTGCAGCTGCGTCCTGAAAATCCGCAATCTGCCTGCGCATGGCATCGGCATTGGCGACAAACTCGGCTGAACCGGTATCGACGCTGGATTCAATTTTCGCCATTGGACAGGTTCGAGGCGCTCACATCAACTCTACCGCCAGGGCCGTGGCTTCACCACCGCCTATGCACAGTGAGGCTATTCCGGTTTTCAGGTTATGCTGTTGCAATGCCGACAACAGGGTCACCAGAATACGCGCGCCGGACGCGCCAATCGGGTGCCCCAGAGCGCAGGCGCCGCCATGGATATTGATTTTCCCGTGTTCGATGGCGTGTTCGCGCATGGCAGCCATGGCAACCACGGCAAACGCCTCATTGACCTCGAACAGATCAACGTCCTCTACAGTCAGGCGCAGGTTTTTTTGCAGTGAAGCAATCGCGCCAATCGGAGCGGTCGTGAACAAGGCCGGCTCGCGGGCGTGAGTGGCATGCCCTGAAATTCTGGCAATCGGCCTCACTCCCCGCCGGCGCGCGGTCGATTCGCGCATCAGCGCCAGCGCTGCGGCGCCGTCGGAAATCGAGCTGGAATTGGCCGCAGTAACCGTGCCGTTGCGCTTGAAGACTGGCTTCAAATGCGGGATTTTTTCGATCGCGGCGGTGAACGGCTGCTCGTCCCGGGTAATGGTGAGTTGCTCTTTGCGGCGCTGTGCGGTTACTGCAATGATTTCAGTATCGAATGCGCCGCTGTCGCTAGCCTGCCGCGCCCGGCGCAGAGATTCAATCGCGTATCGATCCTGCAGGCGCCGGGTAAAGTGATATTTGTCGGCGCACGATTCGGCGAACGAACCCATGAGGACGCCCTTGTCATAAGCGTCTTCCAGGCCGTCCAGAAACATATGGTCCAGTATCTCGCCGTGCCCCAATCGTTGACCGCCGCGCGCTCTCGGCAACAGGTACGGCGCCCTCGTCATATTCTCCATGCCTCCCGCAACCATGATGTCATGACTGCCAGCGATCAACAGGTCGTGGGCAAGCATGACGGCTTTCATTCCGGAACCGCACATTTTGTTGATCGTTGTGCAGCCGGTGGTGAAAGGGAGACCTGCCGTCAGCGCCGCCTGGCGGGCAGGAGCCTGTCCTTGTCCCGCAGACAAAACATTGCCCATGATCACTTCCCCGATATCGTCCGCCTCAAGAGCGGAACGCTGTACGGCAGCCCGAATTGCACAAGCGCCGAGTTCGCTTGCGCTCATTTCGCTGAAACAACCCTGGAAACTGCCGATCGGGGTACGCGCGTATCCGGTAATGACGACCGCATGATCAGTACCGTTGCGGGTCCCGTTATTCCCTTTCATAATCAGCGACTTTCGTTGAAAAGTTCGCGGCCAATCAGCATTCTGCGTACTTCCGAGGTGCCTGCTCCAATCTCGTACAATTTTGCGTCCCGCAACAAGCGGCCGGCAGGGTAGTCATTCATATATCCATTGGCGCCCAGCGCCTGGATCGTTTCGAGCGCCATCCACGTTGCTTTCTCTGCGGTATAGAGAATGGACCCGGCGGCATCCATTCTCGTCGTTGCGCCGTGGTCGCAGGCGCGGCCTACCGCGTAGGCATAGGCGCGGCACGCATTCATCGTGCTGTACATATCAGCCAGTTTTCCCTGCATCAACTGGAACTCGCCGATCGCCCGCCCGAACTGTTTGCGTTCGTGGACATACGGCACGGCCACATCCATGCAGGCGCGCATGATTCCCAATGGCCCCCCGGACAGTACCGCGCGTTCGAAATCAAGACCACTCATCAGCACTTCAACCCCGCGATTTTCCTGTCCCAGCAGATTACCGGCCGGCACTTCGACATTTTCGAACAGCAGTTCACCGGTATTGGAGCCGCGCATTCCCAGTTTGTCCAGTTTCTGCACAGTCCGTATACCGAAACCTTTTTCCACGATGAAAGCGGAAATCCCTTTTGATCCGGCTTTCGGATCGGTTTTTGCGTAGACGACAACGACATCGGCATCGGGTCCGTTCGTGATCCACATCTTGTGGCCGTTCAATACATAGTGGGTCCCCTTGCGCTGCGCTTCAAGTTCCATGCTGACTACGTCCGACCCGGATGCAGACTCCGACATGGCGAGAGCGCCAACCTGCTCCCCGCAGATCAGCGCCGGCAAATATTTTCGCTTCTGTTGTTGCGAGCCATTGCGCCGGATCTGGTTGACACACAAATTGGAGTGCGCCCCATAGCTCAGGCCCACGGCAGCCGAGGCCCGGCTGATTTCTTCCATGGCGATAATGTGGGCGAGATAACCCATATCGGCGCCGCCATACTCCTGCGGAGTGGTGATGCCGAGCAGCCCCAGATCGCCGAATTTTCGCCACAAGTCACCGGGGAATTCGTTGGACTGGTCAATTTGCCGGGCGCGGGGCGCGATTTCGGTCTGGCAGAATGAATGCAGGCTCTCGCTGAGCAAGTCGATTTCCTCGCCAGGATAGAAGTTGAGCGAAGGATAGTCCACGGCTACCGGTATTTTTATGGTGTCAATAGTAACGGGATACTAAATTACATTACGTTTACGTAAACGTCAACTATAATAGCGTTCTTGCTTAGCTATGTATAAAATCCGCCCTGTTGTGACATAATCAGCGCTAGCGGAGAGGTGTCTGAGTGGTTGAAAGAGCACGCCTGGAAAGTGTGTATACGTTAATAGCGTATCGAGGGTTCGAATCCCTCTCTCTCCGCCATTGACTTGAAATGAACTTTTATTAAATCCACGAAAATCCGGTAAAACAACCCGTAATCATCATAATGCCTGTTATAAATTTCAGGTTGGCGGATGGCAGTGAACTGGACGCCGAAGGTGAGGTCGGAACGTCCGTCATGTTGCTCGCCAGACGTCATGGACTTTCCGGTATTCTGGCCGAGTGCGGCGGCGCCTGTTGTTGTGCAACCTGTCACGTTCATATCGACGAGAGCTGGATCGAAAAACTGGATGCGATGCAGGATGACGAGCGCGATATGCTGGAGTTTGCGGAAAACGTCGATTCGTTCAGCCGTTTGAGTTGCCAGATCAGAATTACGGAAAGAATAGACGGGCTGATCGTCCATGTGCCCGAATCCCAGTATTGAGAGGCGCTCCCCGTGGCTCCCGTGACGCCTCTCTGGCAGCCCTCTGCAGAAAGAATCCGGCAGAGCAATCTCAATGAATTCATCCGGCGGGTAACGATTGCTCATCCACAGGTCGAGGACTATGACTCCCTCTATCGGTGGAGTGTAGCGCACAGCGATCAATTCTGGTCGGCGCTATGGGATTTCTCGGGTGTTGTCAGTAGCCGTCGCTGTGACCGTGTTCTGACCAATGCGGGCGCCATGCCCGGAGCCGTGTGGTTTGAGGGCGCGCGCCTGAACTTCGCCGAAAACCTGCTTCGTTTCCGGGATGATCATATGGCCCTGATATTCCGCAACGAGGACGGATCGGGGCGAGAACTGTCCTACCGCCAGCTTTTCCGGGAGGTCGTTCGTTGCGCGAAATTGCTGAAAACACTTGGGGTCCGGCCGGGAGACCGCGTTGCCGGCTATATGACCAATAGCCCTGAAGCCGTGATTGCGATGCTGGCGACGGCCAGCCTGGGGGCGATATGGTCATCCTGTTCGCCGGATTTCGGGGTCAACGGAGTGCTGGAGCGTTTTACTCACATCCAGCCGAAAGTCCTGTTTTGTGTGGATGGATATCACTATAACGGCAAGCGCTATGACATGACCGGAGCGGTGCGCTCTGTTGCAGTCCATATTCCCTCCGTAGAAAAAGTGATCGTGGTTCCGTATCTCAATCCCGAACCCGATATCGGTGGTCTGGGAGACGCCATGCTTTTTCGGGATTTCGAGTGTATATCGGAAGATATGGAATTTGTGCAGTTGCCGTTCGATCATCCGCTTTATATCCTCTATTCATCCGGTACTACGGGCAAGCCGAAGTGCATTGCGCACGGCGCCGGCGGCACACTGCTGCAACACCTCAAGGAGCATTTGCTGCATAGCGACGTAAGGAGACAGGACCGGTTCTTCTATTTTACAACCTGTGGCTGGATGATGTGGAACTGGCTGGCAAGCGGCCTGGCCAGTGGATGCACTCTGATCCTGTATGACGGGTCGCCGTTTTATCCGTACAGCAATGCGTTGTGGAAGATGGCGGATTCGTTGAGGATTTCCATTTTCGGCGTCAGCGCCCGTTATCTTGCCGCCTGCGCCAAATCCGCTCTGGCGCCGCGGCAAGAACATGATCTTTCGGACTTGAGGACGATCCTGTCGACCGGGTCTCCGCTCTTGCCGGAGCATTTCGATTACGTTTATGAGAATGTCAAGACCGATGTCATGCTTTCCTCAATTTCCGGCGGTACCGACATTGTTTCGTGTTTTGTGCTTGGCAACCCGATGCGGCCGGTATACCGGGGCGAAATTCAGGGCGCTGGCCTGGGTATGGCTGTTGAGATATACGACGGGGAGTATGACGATGCAACCCCGCTTGAGGGGGAATGCGCGGAGCTGGTCTGCACCCAACCTTTCCCCAGTATGCCTCTGGGGTTCTGGAATGAACCGGACGGCAAACGTTACCATGAGTCTTATTTCTCCCGCTTCCGCAATGTGTGGGCCCAGGGAGACTACGCTGAAATCACCGTTAATAACGGGTTCGTTATCCATGGCCGCTCCGATGCGACGCTGAATCCGGGCGGGGTGCGGATCGGCACAGCAGAAATTTATCGCCAGGTCGAAAAAATCGATGAGGTGCTCGAAAGCCTTTGTATTGCGCAAAAATGGGACGGGGATATACGTGTGGTATTGTTCGTGATATTGCGCGACGGCGTGGAACTGACCGATTCTCTGAAAGATTCCATTCGACGGACGGTTCGGGAAAATACCACGCCGAGACATGTGCCGAAGAAAATTATAGCGGTGGCTGACATACCACGGACATTAAGCGGTAAAATCGTGGAACTTGCGGTGCGCAGCGTTGTGCATGGCGAAGAGGTCAAAAACACGGGGGCGCTGGCCAATCCCGAGGCGCTTGAATATTTCAGGAACGTGGAAGAGTTGCAAGGTTGAATAATCTGCCGGGGGCCGCGGTACGCCGGATACGGTATCCGTTCAGCGGGCTCTTCGGAGAAATCGGCATAATCACAGGCCGGGTAGTCAGTATGCAAAAAAATGAAGTTGTAATCGTGAGTGGAGTCAGAACGGCAGTCGGCAGTTTCGGCGGCAGCCTGAAGGATCACTCTCCCGCCGAACTCGGCGCCGCCGTCGTATCGGAAGCCGTAAAAAGAGCGGGGATCAATGGACAATCGGTGGGACATGTCACAGTCGGCAACGTCATTCATACCGAACCTCAGGATGCCTACATAGCGAGAGTGGCTGCGCTTGCTGGCGGTTTGCATCACAGCACGGTGGCCGTTACTGTCAATCGCCTGTGCGGAAGCGGCATGCAGGCTATCATCACGTCGGCCCAACAGATTGAGCTGGGATTGTGCGATACGGCGCTGGCGGCAGGCGTCGAAGTGATGAGTCGGGGCGGATACCTGGCAACCGGAGCGCGCTATGGAAATCGTCTGGGCGACGGCAAGTTGCAGGACATGATGCTGGCCGCCCTGCATTGTCCGATGGAGCGCTGCCACATGGGGATCACGGCAGAAAATATTGCCGAGAGATGGGGCGTGTCCCGTGATGATCAGGACTCCTTCGCGCTCAACAGCCACCGCAAGGCACAAAATGCGATTGAGCAAAGGCGATTCAGGACCCAGATTTTGCCAGTCGAGCGGAAGACCCGGAAAGGCGTGGAAATGTTCGATCAGGATGAGCACGTTCGTTTTGATTCCAGGATCGAGGATATGCAAAAGCTGAAGCCTGTGTTCAAAGAGGACGGCACGGTCACCGCGGGCAATGCCTCCGGAATCAACGACGGCGCTGCGGCAATGGTCCTGATGAGCCGACAGCAGTGTGAGACGCGGGGTATAAAACCGCGAGCCCGCCTGGTGAAGTATGCCTTTGCCGGAGTTGAACCCGCGTACATGGGAATCGGGCCAGTGCCGGCAGTACATAATCTTCTTGAAAATACCGAATTGTCCGTCAACGACATTGATGTCTGGGAAGTCAATGAGGCCTTTGCCGCCCAGGCTATTGCAGTTGCGCGCGACCTTGACATTCCGGATCATAAACTGAACCCGAATGGCAGCGGCATTTCACTGGGTCATCCGATCGGCGCAACCGGTATAATCATTGCCGAAAAAGCTGTTTCCGAGCTGGAGCGCAGCGGTGGACAATATGCGGTGGTGACCATGTGTATCGGGGGCGGCCAGGGTATTGCCGGCCTTTTCGAGCGGGAAACCTGAACATGCCGGATTACTGATTCAACAGGCGGACAAACAGATGTTCCAGAGGAAATCGAACCGTTCCGGTTACGACAGCGCGGATACGGGCGAACAATTCCGACAGTCGGAAAATACCAGAGTCCTTTCCCTGCTGGCACAGGATTACCTGAAAGAACGGAAATCGAAACGACATTGGGGAATCTTTTTCCGGTCGCTGATCGTTGTTGGTCTCGGATATGCTCTTTTTGCCTGGTTCAAGGCCGACTCCGGCGTGTTTCCCGATGAGCATACGGCTCTCGTCGAACTCGAAGGGGTGATCGGCCCCGATTCCAATTCAGCCTGGCTTGTCAACCGTAGTCTTGCGGACGCCTTTGCCGCCGAAAACTCGGTTGCCGTGATCTTGCAGATCAACAGTCCCGGCGGCGCTCCTGTCCAGGCCGCGCAGATCAATGAGGAAATCGGAAGGTTGAAATCGCTCTACCCGGACAAACCTTTCTATGTATCGATCATGGATATCTGCGCCTCGGGAGGCTACTATGTTGCCGCTGCCGCAGACCGGATTTTCGCGCACCCTTCGAGTATCGTCGGTTCTATCGGTGTGTTGATGGGTGGTTTCGGATTTGTTGAAGCCATGGACAAGCTGGGTATAGAAAGGCGCTTGATCAAGGCTGGAGAGAACAAGGGGATTCTTGATCCGTTCAGCCCTTCACGGCGTGCAGATGTGGAGCATGCGCAGTCCGTACTTGCAGAGGTTCACAGGCAATTCGTGGCGGCCGTGAAAGCCGGCCGGGGAGATCGTCTGAAAAACGATCCGGAAATATTCAGCGGATTGTTCTGGAGTGGCTCAAGCGCGCTGGAATTGGGATTGATCGATCAGTTCGGAAGTTCCCAGGGGATCGCGCGAGATGTTGTCGGTGCAGAGAAGCTGGTCAACTATACGTTCGAGACTCCATTGCTGGATGAGCTTGCCGAACTGACCGGCGCCTCAATAGTCCATACCCTGATGGAAAATATGCTGTGGATGCGGTAGTTGCGATCACCGGTCCCGGGGAGCGTAAGGAATTCAGAGAGCATCATTTGCGCTCAGGCTGTCAAAGATACCGGCCATGCCTCTTGTGGTTGCTGATATTGGCCGCGCTGGCTCCGGCGGCGCTTGCTGAAACCCGGCAAGAGTCTCACAAGACCCTTGTATTTGGACAGTCCGCCGCGCTCAGCGGCCCGGCAGAGGCGCTCGGCGCCGGCATGCGTCTGGGACTGCTGGCGGCATTCGAGGAGGTTAACAGCGCTGGCGGAGTCAATGGCTATACACTCGGACTCGAATCGCTGGATGACCGTTACGAGCCTGAATTTGCGATCAGCAACGTCCGCCGCCTGATCGATGAGCACGAGGTGTTTGCCCTGGTCGGCGCGGTCGGCACCCCGACTTCAATCGCTGCCCAGCCGGTTTCTGCCGAGGCGGGCGTAGCTTATATTGCGCCGTATACGGGAGCCGAGTTCCTGCGTCATACGAAACAGGCGCCCAACGTGATCAATTTGCGCGCCTCCTACTACCAGGAGGCCGAAGAAATGGTGGCCCGTCTCAGTGAGGATCTGGGTATACGACGGATCGGCATCTTCTACCAGAATGATTCTTTTGGACGTGCCGGCCTGCAGGGATTGCGCATGGCAGTGGAGCGTCGCGGCTGGAACCTTATTGAAGAGGCTTCCTATCCACGCAATACCGAAGTAGTCAAGGTTGCCGTGCTGGATCTGCGGCGGGCAGATGTCGAGGCGGTGGTCATTATCGGCGCATACAAGCCCGCTGCCACTATGATACGCTGGGCAAGGCGGCTCAACTTCAACCCTTATTTTATCAATATTTCGTTCACCGGCAGTTCCGCGCTGGCCCAGGAGCTCGGAACCGACGGAACCGGGGTTTATATTACGCAAGTGGTCCCGTTTCCGTTCGGTTCGGAACCGCCGGTGGTCGCAAAATACCGCGCCGCCCTGGCACAGGTTGATCCCGCAAGCAGTCCAAGTTTTGTTTCCCTGGAAGGCTATCTGGCGGGTCGTCTCGTCATAGAAGGAGTACGGCTGGCAGGAGAAAACGTTACCCGGCAAGGTTTCTTGCAGGCGCTCAGGGAAGCGGGCACGATCGATCTGGACGGGTTTGTGCTTGATTACGGCATGGAAGACAACCAGGGTTCGGACCAGGTTTACCTGACGCGGCTGGATGCCGCCGGACATGTCCGTCCGGTAGAGACGATGTTGCATGAATAATTCAGCGGTTGATGTACAGGACAGGCGGATCGTTCAATCGGAACAATCGTCGGTCACTGCCGAATCGGGGCGCGCACCCGTTGCCGGGCACAGGATGTTCATGGGCGGGATCGGCTCCCAGATCTATCTGATCCTGTTTGTCGGCGTACTGCTTACGCTGAGCGCCAGTCTGGTGGCCTATTTTTCGTTCAGGGAAACCTTGCGTCACGCATCCTATCTGGCGGAATACAGTATGCCGAACCTGATCAATTCAGCGGGAGTGGCGCGGCAGAGCGCGGTTGTGGTAGGCGGCGCTTTTCGACTGCTGTCGGCCAGTTCCGAGCGGGAACACGAGGAGGCAGTGACTTCGGTGGCGCGAGAGCGGGCATCGCTGGAATCGATCATCGGGGAGCTGGAGTCGCGCTCGGCATTTGGCGAACGCACCCATTCGATCCGCAATTATCTGGTGCAACTGGACACCCATCTGGAGGCAATACGGGATTCATCCAGGCAGCGTCTGGTGACCCAGCGCATCCTGGCAGGGCTTGGCGAAGAATTGGCCGATTTGAATCGCAGTATCAACCATATTCTGGAAAAGTCGCTTGATGATCAGGGGTTTTATCTGGTGGAGGGTCTGCGCAGCCTGGATGATATTGCCCACCGTATCGAACAACGGGCATCAGAGGAGGAGCTGACGATCTACCGCAATCTGGCAAACCTGAATCACCAGACCAATCTGGCGGCGCTGCTGCTGGATGAAGTCATGTCGGTTGCGGACCGCCAGTTCCTGCCGCCGTTGCAGGATCGCTTCCACAGCGCTGTGGAAAACACCCAGTCCATCTTTGCGAAGTTGTCCGGTTTCCGGACCGGCGATTTGCAGGGGCGCTCTCTTCTGCAACGGCTCGGAGAAATGTTCAGGGTGGAAGAGCAACGTCATTTTTCCCTCAATCTGTTGAGCGAAAACCTGCGGCGTCTTGCCGAAATCGGTGAGGGAGAGAACGGTATCATTCCACTGCGCAGGGAGGCCCTGCAACGCCTGGAAGATGAGCGCAGTGAGCTGGCGAAAGCGCGTATCGTATCGGGCAGGCTCGTTACCGAGGTCAACAGGCTGGTCGCGGAAATCAACGAAGACGCCCGCAACGCCAGCGCCGCTTCGCGTTCATCGGTGAGGGCCGGAGCGCTATGGCTGATTATAATCAATCTGGCAGGGGCAGTTGCCGCCTTGCTGTTCGCATGGCTCTTCGTGGGACGCTACCTGCTGCGGCGTCTGGTCGGTTTGTCCGCGGCGATGCGCCGTATGGCGGACGGTGACCTGAAGGTGCCGATCAAGATCGGGGGGCGTGACGAGGTCACTGATATGGCCATGGCGCTGGAAGTATTCAGGCGGAATGCCGAAGAGGTGCAGCGGCTGAACCTGGTGGAGAAACTGGCGGCGGAACTGGACGCCAGGAATGAATCGCTGGAGCGCGCCATGCAAGACCTCAAGAAGGCCCAGGAACAGATTGTTGCGGAGCAAAAGCTCGCTTCGCTGGGGCAGCTGACCGCGGGTGTTGCCCATGAAATCAAGAACCCCCTGAACTTTATCAGCAACTTTTCTATCGTTATCGGTGAATTGGTTGATGAAATAGAGGAACTGATCGAGGAAGAAAGAGAGGACAATCCGGACGCTTTCCGGGAAGACGGGGTAATGCAGGAAATCCAGTCGATTTTTGGTGAGCTCAGACTCAGCCTTGGGAAAATTCTTGAGCACGGCAAACGCGCCAATGGCATCGTACAGAGTATGCTTGACCAGTCCCGCAGCGGTGAGGGAGAGTGGAGGGAAGTCAATCTCAATGCGTTGCTAAAACAATATGTTGAACTCGCCTATCACTCATTGCGCGCTGAAGAACCCGGTTTCAACATGGTCATAAAGGAGGATCTGGATCCGGAGGTGGGGCAGGTGGAGGTCATTCCCCAGGACATGTCCCGGGTATTCCTGAATCTGGCCACCAATGCCTGTCAGGCGATCAACGAGAAAAGACTGAAGCCGGACAAGGGCTGGCAACCGGAACTCAGGATCAGTTCCCGCCGTTTTGATGATCATGTCAGGCTCTGTATCCGTGATAATGGCGCCGGTATCCCGGAAGAGCTGCAAAAACAGATTTTCCAGCCTTTTGTGACGACCAAGCCGGCAGGCCAGGGCACCGGGCTGGGTCTGTCGCTGACCAGCGATGTCATGATGCGTCATCGCGGTTCCATTGAACTGGATTCCGAGGAAGGCAGTTTCACCGAAATGTGTATTCTATTGCCGCTGGAACAGCCGGCGCAAAATGAACGTGGGGACAATACCGCAAGAGACGGAGACCGGGATTAACCCGCATACCGGCGCCGGGCTAATGGTGATTATCGTAATTGTAGAAACGGGAGCTAACCTATGTATTTAGTTGAAGTAGCAGATACGGCAGCGATCGGGCAGGATTTGTCCTTTGTGCTCAACACCTTCTCATTTTTGATCTGGGGAGCATTGATCATGTGGATGTGCGCAGGTTTCACCATGCTGGAGTCCGGTTCGGTGCGTACGAAAAACGCCTCTGTCATCTGCCTGAAAAATATCGGGTTATATTCCATATCGGGATTGACCTTTTATCTGATCGGTTACAACCTGATGTATGTCGACGTCAACGGATGGATTGGAAGCTTCATTCCATTCTACGGTCCGTCCGCCGATGAGATTGCTCTGCTGGACGGCGCTTCGGAGCGGACCGCGGCTGTAGCAAAGAACGGCTATTCCGTTATGTCGGACTGGTTCTTCCAGATGGTATTCGTTGCCACCGCGGCCTCCATTGTCTCCGGTACACTGGCCGAGAGAGTAAAACTCTGGTCCTTTTTCGCGTTTACCGTTGTCCTCACCGCATTTATTTATCCCGTAGTGGGGGCCTGGACCTGGGGTGGAGGATGGCTTGCCGAGATGGGCTTCCAGGACTTTGCCGGCTCCAGTATTGTGCATTCAACGGGCGGTTGGGCGGCTCTGGCAGGCGCCCTCGTGGTTGGACCGAGGATGAAGAAGTTTCGTGCTGACGGCAGTGTCAAATCGACCCCCCCTTCCAACGTACCGGCGGTCACGCTGGGTGTATTCATCCTCTGGCTTGGCTGGTTCGGTTTTAATGGCGGGTCGCAACTCGCGCTTGCCGGCGTGAGTGACGCTGTGGCCATGAGTATCGTGCTGGTCAATACCAATCTGGCTGCGGCTGGCGGGGTTATTGCCGCGCTTGGCGTATCCCGTATGTTACTTGGCCGCATTGACCTCATGGCTGTTCTCAATGGCGCCCTGGCCGGTCTCGTTTCGATTACGGCTGGCCCCGACATTACCAGTCCTGCCTGGGCCATCATTATCGGGGTGATTGGCGGGCTTTTATGTACGGCAGGAGTGAAATTGCTGGAGCAACTGAAGATAGATGATGTCGTCGGCGCAATCCCGGCTCACCTGATAGCGGGGATCTGGGGAACCCTGGCCGTATGTATCAACAAGGCGGACAGCAGTTTTGTCGCCCAGGCGGTTGGCATTCTTGCAATCGGCGCTTTTGTATTTGTTTCCTCATACGTTGTCTGGATTGCGCTGGAGAAAATGATGGGTGTGAGAATATCCCGGAAAGTTGAGGAGCTGGGTCAGGACGTAGCGGAACTGGGCATAGAAGCCTATGCTGAATTCCTCACTATTCCCGACCCGGACGATAACGACGACGAAGAACAAAAAGACTGATCGCACGCCTTGCATGCCCAGCCCTGTCCCTTCGTCCACGCAAGCCGAAGGAGGCATTTCCTGATCTGGTTTCACACACGGGACAATAACCTGTTGAAGAACGGGGGAGTTATCGCTATACTCCGAGGTAGCGGAGCGGGATGTCTCTTGAGAGCGTACGATGACAATGTGAGACAGGTTAGTGGTAACCATTGTGGAAGCAGATAACTGGAAATCAGGCTGCATGATCCGGTTTTGACGGTCTGCTCTTTGAAAAGGCGCCTTGACCCCGCTTCAGGCGGGGTTTTTCTTGTCAGGAGGCTGTAATGAATTTGCGCTGGCCGCCCCGCTTTTGTATGCAGTGCGTGAATACAGTATGAATTGACCGTTGCGCGACACGATTGACAAACTGAGAACGATGCTTGAGCCGTCGGTGGAAAACCTTGGCTATGAACTGTTGTACATTGAACAGGGCAGTCAGGGCAACCGCAATGTGCTGCGTTTTTATATTGATGCGCCAGGCGGAATCCGGATCGATGACTGCGAAACGGTAAGCAGGCAGATCGGCGCCATTCTTGATGCTGAAGACCCGCTCGGCATGGGGTATGTGCTTGAGGTTTCATCTCCGGGACTGGATCGGCTGCTGGTCAAGCCCGATCATTTCAGGAAGCGCCAGGGAGAGAACGTGAGGATAGTGATGCGTACCCATGTGCTGGGACGAAAACGGTTTGCCGGAAAAATGGTTGAAACGAATGACGCCAATGTTGTCCTTGAAGCAGACGGCGAAAGTTACGAACTGGCTTATGAAGACATGGAAACTGCGAGGCTTGAACCGGTATTTTAATTTTTTCCTGTCGATTGAATATGGCGATTACAAATAACGAAATACTAATGATGGTTGAGGTCGTTTCCCGGGAAAAGGGCCTTGACAAGGGAGTCATTTTCAACGCGATCGAAACGGCGCTGGTTACGGCAACAAAAAAATGGCATCCGGGTGATATTGATGCGCGGGTGAGTATCCATCAGGATACTGGTGACTATGATACGTACCGTGTCTGGGAAATCATTGATGACGATGCTGAGCTGGAGTTTCCCGACCGTCAGATCCCGTTGTCGGAAGCGCATGAAAGCGACCCGGACCTGAATATCGGTGATTTGATCGAGGAGCCGATGAAGAAGGTGGAGTTCGGCCGTATCGCGGCCCAGGCTGCCAAACAAGTGATCATGCAGAAGGTCAAGGAAGCGGAGAGAAACCTGATCGCCCAACGCTACCGGGACAAGTTCGGCGCTCTTATTTCCGGCACGGTGAAAAGACTCGATCATGGTAATGCCATTGTTGATCTGGGGGATGCTGAAGCGCTTCTGCCAAAGAACGAGATGATTCCGCGAGAAGGTCTGCGCCCGGGAGACCGGATTCGGACGCTGTTAAAGGAAATCGACGTCGAATCCCGAGGCCCCCAGTTGATCCTGACCCGGCTTTCCCCGCGGTTTCTTATTGAGCTTTTCAAACTGGAAGTTCCAGAAGCGGGAGAGGGTATCATAGAGATTACGGGAGCCGCCAGGGATCCGGGATCACGGGCAAAGATTTCAGTTCGAACCAACGATGCCAATGTTGACCCGGTAGGCGCCTGCGTGGGTATTCGCGGGTCCAGGGTACAAAGTGTTTCCAACGAAATTGCCGGAGAGCGTGTGGACATCATCGTCTGGTCCGACAAGATTGATGAATTTGTCATACAAGCTCTGGCGCCGGCAGAAGTCGAGTCGATATATATCGATGAAGAGCTCAGGGCGATGGATGTGGTCGTGACCGAAGAGAATCTTTCCCGCGCGATCGGACGGGGAGGGCAGAATGTCCGTCTTGCGTCGGAATTGACCGGATGGGAGTTGAACCTGATGACTGACAAGGCCGCCCGGGAAAAACAGGATGCGGAGCAGTCGGCGCTGATCGAGAAGTTCAAGTCATGGTTGTCGATAGACGAAAATACGGCAGCCATCCTGGCCCAGGAGGGATTCAATACTCTTGAGGAAATCGCTTATGTTCCGAGACAGGAGCTGATAGAAATCGAGGAGTTTGATGAAGAGCTGGTGGACGAGTTGCGCAACAGGGCGCAGGACAGTCTGCTGACCAGCGCCATAGCGAGCCAGGTGGGAAAAGAACCTGCGGAGGACTTGCTTGCCATGGAGGGGATAGATGAAGATACCGCAAGGTCTCTGGCCATGGGCGGGGTGTGTACCCGCGAAGAGCTGGCAGAGTGCGCGGTCGATGAGGTGCTTGATATTGTCGATATGGGACATCAGCGTGCAAGCGAATTGATTATGACAGCTCGGGCATCATGGTTCGAGTAACCTGATTCAGTAACCGGCGCTTATACGATCATGTCCAAGACGACCATTGATACTTTTGCCAGACAAATCAATGTCAGCATCGAAAAGCTGCTGGACCAGCTTGAACAGGCCGGGGTTTCCGGGAAAAGCAAGGATGACTTGCTTGAAGACCATGAGAAATTCCGGTTATTGCAGCATCTGAAAAGCGGCGAGACGAAAACCGCCTCCAAAGACCGGATATTTCTGAAAAGCAGGCAGACCCGGCAAATCCGGCAGACCTCAAGAACGGGGGCTGCGCACACCGTCCATGTCGAGGTAAAAAAGCGCCGGACTTTTGTAAAACGAAGCGCCCTGGAAGCGAATCAGGTTCGCCAGGGGGAAGAACGGACTGCCCGGGAACAGGCTGAAAAAGAAAAAGCTCCGATCCTTGCGCAGGAAGACAGCCGCAAAGAGCCGCTGGCGGAAGCGCCGCAAGAGGTATTGCAACAAGAAGAACCACCGGCGGGACAATTGCCGGAACCTGTGCAGGCAACCGCAGTGGGGAAGGCAACGCTGGAGAAAGACGACAAGCCGCCGCCTGCAACTGAAGCGGAAACGGTTGCCGAAGACGCTGAACCGCCGGCGCCGAAACCTGTTGCCGGCGCCGGCGCCGGCGATGCCGACAGCAGAACGGTCGAACGAAAAAAACCGGGAAAGACGAAAAGAGGCAAAAAAAGCAAGCGGGAACGAGAGGAAAGTGCGGAGGTTCTGTCGGTCAGGGAAGAGTTGCACGCGGCCAAACGCCGGCGCAACAAAGACAGGCCCCTGTTCGGAAAGCCGGGCAGGATATCCTCCTCCACCTCGAACCAGCATGTATTTGAAAAACCGACCGCGCCAGTGGTCCATGAAGTGCATGTATCAGAGACCATGACAGTTGGTGAACTCGCGCAGGCAATGTCGATCAAAGCCAGTGAAGTAATCAAGGCGATGATAAATATGGGATCAATGGTCACGATTAACCAGATCCTGGACCAGGATACGGCCATGTTGCTTATTGAAGAAATGGGGCATGTGGCAAAACCTGCGGAAAAGGAAGACCCGGAATCCATATTATCCGATCAGGATGGAGTAATCGAAACGGTTCCCCGTCCACCGGTAGTTACTGTCATGGGCCATGTCGATCATGGCAAGACCTCACTGCTTGATTATCTGCGGAGCACGAAAGTGGTCGACGCCGAAGCTGGAGGCATTACCCAGCATATTGGCGCTTACCGGGTCGACCTCAATGATCATGCGATCTGTTTCCTGGATACGCCGGGCCACGAGGCTTTTTCTGCAATGCGGGCCAGGGGAGCCCAGGCGACCGATATTATTATTCTTGTCGTGGCCGCAGATGATGGAGTCAAACCCCAGACAGTTGAAGCAATCAACCACGCTAAAGCGGCTGATGTCCCGGTCGTTGTCGCCTTGAACAAGATCGATCGTGAACAGGCAGACCCGGATCGGGTAAGGCAGGAGCTGTCCAACCATGGAATCATACCCGAAGAGTGGGGTGGCGATACGTTGATCAATGAGGTATCGGCAATTACCGGGCAGGGCATTCCCGACCTGCTCGAATCGGTATTGCTACAGGCCGAAGTGGCGGATTTGAAAGCGCGGCCTGCGGGCAACGCTACTGGACTCGTGGTGGAGGCTCGTTTGGACAAGGGGCGCGGCCCGGTCGCCACTGTGCTGGTTCAGCAGGGTTTGTTGAAACAGGGTGACATTGTTCTGGCTGGCCGGGAAACGGGGCGGGTCCGCGAGATACTGGATGACGACGGCAGAAAAATTTCCGAGGCCGGGCCGTCCACGCCGGTTGAAATACAGGGATTGTCAGGGACGCCGCTGGCGGGCGATGAAATCGCCGTAGTCGGCGATGAGAGAAAAGCCCGGGAAATAGCGGCCAATCGTCAGGGGCGATCCAAAGAGCTGAAACTCGCCCGACAGCAAAAGGGAAAATTGGAAAGCGTCTTTAACCGTATGGAAGAAGGAAATACGAGGACCCTGAACATCCTCATAAAGGCGGATGTGCAAGGCTCTGTTGAAGCGCTCACGGGATTACTTGTAAAATTGTCCGTGGACGCGGTCAATGTCAATGTGGTCCATGGCATGGCAGGCGGTATCAATGAATCAGATGTAAATCTGGCGATGGCGACCGGGGCATTGATTGTGGGATTCAATGTGCGAGCGGATGGAACAGCCCGGAAGTTAATCGAGAGAGAAAGGGTGACAGTTCTTTATTACAATGTGGTCTATGATGTCATTGATGCGGTGAAGGACGCAATGTCAGGGTTATTGTCACCGCTGTCGAAGGAGCGCCATGTCGGTCTTGTCGAGGTGAGAGACATATTTCGCGCTCCGAAAATAGGGGCGATTGCAGGCAGTTATGTTGCCGAGGGGATCGTCAAAAAGAACCTGCCGGTACGGGTGTTGAGGGAAAATACGGTCATATTCGAAGGCGCGATCGATTCCCTGCGGCGTTTCAAGGATGATGTCAACGAGGTTAAAAACGGCTATGAATGTGGAATCGGAATCCGCGACTACAATGACATACGGATAGGTGATCAGATAGAAGTATTTGAAGTCATCCGCACTGCCCGGGAACTGTAATCTGCCTGGCCGTAGGAGTGTCAACATGCAGGAAATCGACCGAACTCGCCGGGTCGCGGAGTTGCTGAAAAGGGAGATTGCGCTATTGATTGCCCGGGAACTGAACGACAGTCGTATCAATTCGGTTACAGTAACCGGTGTTACCATAAGCAGGGATCTCAGGGTTGCCACCGTTTTTGTGTCATCTCCCCGGATTTTGTCAGTCCGTTCCGCCCCCGAATCAGCCCGAATCGAGGGATTACTCAATATATCAGCCGGTTATATACGTTATCTTTTGAGCCGGACCGTTAATCTGAGAATAACTCCGAGTCTGGTATTCAGGTATGACGACAGCATCCAGCGTGGTATGGACATGTCCCGTTTGATAGACCGGTTGAACGGCAGGGATGTCGGATAGCCGGAAAACTGTAGCGGTCAATGGTATATTGCTGGTCGACAAGCCGGCCGGTATTACTTCAAACAGGACGCTTCAGATTGCCAAACGGTTGCTGAATGCGCGCAAGGCTGGCCATACGGGTAATCTGGACCCGATTGCAAGCGGGGTTCTGCCAGTCTGTTTCGGTCATGCGACCCGAATATCCGGTATGTTCCTTGAATCAAGCAAACGCTATGAAGTCGTTATCCGGCTTGGGGTGACTACGGATAGCGGCGACAGATCGGGGAAGACGCTGTCAAGAAAAGCTGTCGAATACGATGCGGCGGCACTGGATGACACGCTGTCCCGATTCAGGGGGGAAATTCAGCAGATCCCGCCGATGTTTTCCGCGTTGAAATATAACGGACAGCGATTGTACAAGCTGGCGAGGAGGGGGTTGCTAGTGAAGCGTGAACCGAGGACGGTCACAGTGCATGAGCTTTCGATTCAGAGTATCGGCAGCGATTACCTCAAGTTGCACGTTCATTGTTCAAAAGGGTTCTACATACGCAGTCTGGCGGTGGATATTGGCGCTGCACTGCGCTGCGGGGGGCACGTCGAGCATCTGAAGAGGGTGGCCGTGCATGATTTCAGGATTGATCAGTGTGTCAGCCTGGAGCGGCTTGAGGCGTTGGGCTCGGCCTGTAACAGGCAAGCTCTGCTTATACCCACAGACCGGGCTCTCGCCGGGTTGCCGAAAATTGAGCTGTCGCGAGGTAATGCAGCGGCTTTCTGTCAGGGGCGCCCGGTTTGTCCTGAACAGCATTCCGGTTACTGCCGCGGCCCTGAAGGACTGGTTCGGTTATATTCGAAAAACAACCGCTTTCTCGGGATCGGTCAGACGACAGAAGGAAAAATCGCGCCCAAAAAGGTGTTTGTATAAACCCGTCCGACCTCCGCTTTGCGAGGGCGCAGTCGTTAGTCATTGCTTGCTGGCAGCCAGCGCACTGGCGCGCATCTGGCTGAGCGTCTGGAGTGGTGTCAGAGCCTCCGGGGAAATATCCAGTTCCAGAACCGCTCCGCTCCCGGATTCCTGGGCCCTCTCGAATGCCGCTTCAAAATCCTCCGTCCTCGTCACGTGTTCGCCGTGGTAGCCATAGGACGTCGCTAACGTGATGAAATCCGGGTTTTTCAGGGTGGTTCCAATGACTCGCCCGGGCCAGGCGCATTCCTGGTGCATACGGATTGTGCCGTAGATGCCGTTGTTGAGAATGAGGATGATCGGTTGTGCGTCAGACTGCACCGCGGTTCCCAGTTCCTGGCAAGTCATCTGAAAATCTCCATCTCCACAAAAGCAGACGACAGTCCGCTCCGGCGATGCAATCCTGGCGGCAATCGCCGCCGGCAGGCCATAACCCATGGCGCCGGATTGCGGCGCCAGCAGGCGCTGACCGGCGCTGAATCTGAAAAATTTGTTGGGCCAGACCGTAAAGTTGCCAGCGCCGCTCGTCAAAATGGCGTCGTCGGGGAGGAGGCGGCGCAACGAGGCCATGACTCTGCCCATATCGACCGCGCCCGGTTGATCGGGAACCTCAAAAGCCGCCAGGTAATCGGAACGCGCCTTCTCACGCCAGGCCGCCCAGGGTCCACGGACCCTCTTTTCGGCAAGCGCCTCGCTAAAGGTGTTGGGGCCGGCATGGATGGCAATCTCCGGGGCATAGATTTTACCAAGTTCCCGATCTGAAGCGTGAACGTGAACCAGTTTTTGCACTGGCGAAGGTATGTTCAGAAGCGAATAGCCGTCCGTCGTCATTTCGCCGAAACGTATATTGATCGCAATGATCAAATCGGCTGATCGGATTAATTCCCTTATCGCGGCAGTCATGCTAACGCTGGCGTCGCCGACATACGTTTCGCTGTGATTGTCATAGCGATCCTGGAAGCGAAACGCGGCCAGGACCGGCAAGTCACTGGCTTCGGCGAATGCCTGCAAGGCAGCGCTCCCGGTCGCTTTCCAGCCGCCTCCGCCCATTATGATCAGGGGGGTTTCAGCTTGCGACAGCGCCGACAGGACCTTGTCGATTGTCATGTCCGAGGGCGCCGCCTCCTCTACCGATATGGCGCGCGAGAGCGGCAGCGCGCCGCTCCGCTCTGTCAACATGTCTTCTGGCAACGCGATAACGACCGGCCCGGGACGGCCGGACAAGGTCATTGTCCAGGCGCGGGAAACAACCTCGGGAATTCGCTCAACGTGATCAATCTCCGTTACCCATTTCGCCACGCTACCGAAACAGGCGCGGTAATCGATTTCCTGAAACGCCTCGCGTCCTTTTATTCTTGTTCCGACCTGTCCGATGAACAGGATCATCGGTGCGCTGTCCTGCATGGCAGTGTGCACACCAATTGATGCGTTGGTTGCGCCCGGTCCTCGGGTAACAAAGCAAATACCCGGCGCTCCGGTCAGTTTGCCCCAGGCCGCCGCCATGAAGGCTGCGCCGCCTTCGTGGCGGCACAGAATGAAGTCCAGCGTCCCCTGTGTGTCATACAGCGCATCCAGGACGCAGAGGTAGCTCTCACCGGGCACGCCGAAACTCTTCGTCACGCCAAGCGCCTGCAGGCAGTCGACCAGCAACTTCCCGCCATTGCGTAATTTCATCGGTCTTTATCCATAAGGCTGTTTTTCTGCGGTTGAATATAACAGTTTTCCCGCGAGAAGCGACCAAAAAAATTCGGCCGTGAAATCTCACCCATATGAAACCCGGATATTCTATAGCGGAATGTCTTGCGCAGCGATATACTTGGCGCCTCAAAAAACAGTGATCGGGAATATGGCCACAGCAAATGAAATCAGGGAGTCCCTGAACCGTTCGAATGAGCGCACTACCTCACTGTGGAGGTATCTTTGACTATGCCGGCAACAGGGAACGGCTTGAGGAGGTTGACCTGATACTGGAGAGCCCGGCTATCTGGGAGCAACCGGAACAGGCGCAGAAGCTGGGACAGGAAAGAGCCAGACTGGAACAACTGGTACGCGGCCTGGAGCGGCTGAAAACCGATGTTTCCGATTGCGCCGAATTACTGGAGCTGGCTGCGCTCGAGGAAGATGCGCAAACGCTTGATGAGATAGCGAGAGAAGCGGATCATATTGAGTCCCGACTCGAAAAAATGGAGTTCCGGCGCATGTTCCGCAACGAGGCCGACCCGAACAATGCCTTTATTGACATACAGGCCGGCTCCGGCGGCACTGAAGCCCAGGACTGGGCCGAAATGTTATTAAGGATGTACCTGCGCTGGGGGGAAAGCCAGGGATACGACATGGAAGTGGTGGAAAAGTCTGCAGGAGATGTCGCCGGAATCAAGAGCGCTACCGTCAAATTCACCGGAGAGTACGCTTACGGGTGTTTGCGAACGGAGACCGGAGTCCACCGCCTGGTGCGGAAAAGCCCGTTTGACTCCGGTAACCGCCGGCATACTTCGTTCGCCTCTGTATATGCCTATCCGGAGATAGATGACAGCTTTGAAATTGAAGTGAATGCGGGAGACTTGAGGGTCGATACCTATCGTTCCAGCGGCGCTGGCGGCCAACACGTAAATAAAACGGATTCCGCCGTCCGACTGACTCATCTGCCAACCGGGATCGTGGTACAGTGCCAGAATGATCGTTCCCAGCACAGGAACAGGGAAGAGGCGCTTAAAATGCTGAGGGCGCGTCTGTACGAAGCCCGCATACAGGAACAACGGCGGCAGCGGCAAGCCGAAGAAGACAACAAATCGGACATTGGCTGGGGCAGCCAGATTCGATCCTATGTTCTTGACCAGTCCCGTATCAAGGATTTAAGAACCCGGGTTGAAACCGGGAATACCCAGGCGGTGCTGGACGGGTCGTTGAACCAGTTTATCGAAGCCAGTCTGAAAGCCGGTTTGTGACGTATCCATTATCGGTCCTCAAGAGCAATTTTATGACTGAAGAAAACCGGCAAATCGGGCAGCGCCGGGAAAAGCTGGCCGCATTGAGAAAACAGGGAAATCCTTTTCCGAACGATTTTCGCCGGGACGCGCTATCCGGAGAATTGCTGGACAGATATGCGGATGATGTTGAGGGCTTGCAAAAGCGAACGATTCGGGTGAAGGTGGCCGGCCGCCTGATGTCGCGGCGCGTGATGGGCAAGGCGGCTTTCGCGCATATAGAAGATGCCGGCGGCAGGATACAATTATTCCTGCAACGGGAAAATTTGCCGGAGAATGTCTACAACGAAGAATTCAAAAAATATGACATCGGCGACATCGTGGCTGCGCAAGGAGAATTGTTTCATACCAAAACCGGCGAACTGACCATTCGGGTCAAGGGAATTCGATTGTTGACCAAAGCGCTGCGTCCGCTCCCGGAAAAATTCCACGGTGTCACTGACGCCGAGCTTCGCTATCGGCAACGTTATGTCGATCTGATCATGAACCGGCAAACCCGTTCGGTTTTCAGGACCCGGGCCGCGATTATTCAGTGTATCCGGGAGTTTATGACCGAAAGGTCATTCCTTGAAGTAGAGACGCCTATGATGCATCCGATTCCCGGGGGGGCGGTCGCGAGACCTTTCAGGACTCATCACAATGCGCTGGACAGGGATTTTTTTCTGCGCATCGCTCCGGAGCTTTATTTGAAGCGACTGGTTGTCGGTGGATTTGAACGGGTGTTCGAGATCAACCGGAATTTCAGAAACGAAGGCATGTCAACCAGCCATAATCCCGAGTTCACGATGATGGAGCTTTATCAGGCGTATGCCGATTACCGGGATCTGATCAATTTTACCGAGACTATGCTGCGCCGCGTTTGCGAGACTGTCAAGGGCGCTACCGTCATCGAATATCAGGGAGCGCGGCTGGATTTTTCGCCGCCGTTTCAACGCTTTACATTGCTGGAATCAATCATGCATTTCAATCCGGACATACCCGATCATCAGCTGACCAGCCTGGACGCGATCACCCGGTTGGCAAAAAGTATGAACGTTGAAGTCAGGCCTGGCTATGGTATCGGCCGGATACAGATGGAAATATTCGAAAAACGGGTGGAAGAAAAACTGATCAGCCCGACATTCATAACCGCCTATCCGGTCGAAGTGTCGCCGTTGTCCAGGAGGAACGACGGGCAGCCGGAGTTGAGTGATCGTTTCGAGTTCTTCATGGCGGGCAAGGAGATTGCGAACGGGTTTTCCGAATTGAATGACGCAGAAGATCAGGCTGGCCGTTTCAGGCGGCAGATGGAGGAAATGGAGGCCGGAGATCAGGAAGCGATGCATTATGACGCCGATTACATTCGCGCCCTGGAATACGCTATGCCGCCGACAGCGGGAGAAGGGGTTGGTATCGACCGGCTGGTCATGATTCTGACCGACAGCCCCTCCATCCGTGATGTAATCCTGTTTCCGCACATGCGGGATGAAGCCGGAATGACCCGGGATGCAACGACCGCCCTGTAGTGATCAAGTCAATTGAATTGATGATCGGCCTGCGTTACATCCGGGCCAAACGGCGGAATCACTTTATTTCGTTTATTTCGACGACATCCATGCTGGGTATCGTACTTGGTGTCTGGGCCCTGATTACAGTGATGTCGATCATCAACGGCTTTCACAGGGATCTGCAAAGCCGCATTCTGTTCGTAGTGCCCCACGTTACGATCGGCAGTTACAGCGGGCATTTCAGTGACTGGCAGCCGCTGTCGGCAGAGCTTGCGGCTTATCCGGATGTGCAGGCGCAAGCTCCGTTTGTTCTGGTACAGGGTATGTTGACCAGGGGAAAAAACGTGTCCGGGGCTCTGGTTCGGGGAATTGAGCCCGGTAAGGAACGGGAAGTGTCCGAAGTCATGAAACACATTATCGAAGGAGACGCGGATAAACTTGAACCCGGCTCCTTTGGAATCGTCCTGGGCAAATATCTGGCGCTCTCGCTCGGTGTGGGGGTTGGTGAAAAAGTCACCCTGATCGTGCCCAAAGGCAATGTCACTCCCGCAGGCCTGATCCCGCGTCTGAAACGCTTCACCGTGGTCGGGCTGTTTGAGATAGATATGTACGAATACGACAGCGGCATCGCGCTGGTCCATCTTGAAGACGCCGCCAGACTGCTGGGTTCAAAAGGCGAGATTAGCGGGCTGCGCCTCAAGCTCAATGATGTTGATCAGGCTCGCAGGGTGCGTCAGGAACTTTCCTCCGTGTTCGGCCAATACCGCGTGCGTGACTGGACCCAGGAACATGCCAACTTCTTTCGCGCCCTCGAGATCGAAAAGCGGGTCATCTTTATTGTACTTTTACTGATTATCGCAGTAGCGGCGTTCAACATCGTTTCCACTCTGGTCATGGTTGTGACCGACAAACAGTCGGATGTCGCGATATTGAGAACACTCGGAATGAGTCCCGGCGGCGTGATGAGGGTATTCATGGTTCAGGGAGTGTTTCTCGGTATCGCCGGTACCGTGGTCGGCGCCATCCTGGGAGTAATTACCGCTCTTAACGCCGACACCCTGATTCCCGCTATTGAGCGTTTATTCAATACCGAGTTGTTCCCGGGTGACGTTTATCTGATCAGTGAATTCCCGGCTGAGATGCGCTGGATGGACATAGTCAGGATTACAGGCGCATCCCTGCTGATGAGTTTTCTGGCGACGGTTTATCCGGCCCGCCGCGCCTCCGCGGTCAAGCCCGCCGAAGCATTACGCCATGAATAAAGAATGAATGACCTGAACCGTAAAAATGCCCCGGTTATCGAGTGCCGGCAGGTGTCGAAAACCTTTGACGAAGGTCCATTCAACGTAGAAGTGCTGCGGAAAATCGATTTTCAGGCAAGTGCGGGCGAACAGGTTGCTATAGTAGGCTCCTCCGGTTCCGGGAAAAGTACGTTGCTGCACATTCTCGGTGGATTGGCTGACCCGACAAGCGGGAGTGTGCGCATCGACCGGCAGGATATCGGTAGCTTGTCACGCAAGGCAAGGGGAATTTTAAGAAACAGGGCGCTCGGATTTGTGTACCAGTTTCATCATTTGCTACCTGAATTTACCGCTCTGGAAAATGTTGCGATGCCGTTGCTGATCCGCAAGCCCGGCGATACCGAAGCATTTGAAGCGGCCCGGCAGACTCTCGCTCGTGTCGGTCTTGGCAACCGCCTTGACCACAAACCTGCGGAATTGTCCGGAGGTGAGCGTCAACGCACAGCAATCGCCAGAGCCATGGTTACCCGGCCACAATGCATTCTGGCTGATGAACCGACAGGCAATCTGGACTCGGATAATGCCGAATCCATCCACCGGATGCTGCTGGAAATGAATCAGGAAATTGGTACCAGCCTGGTTATAGCGACCCACGACCTGTCGCTGGCGCGGCAAATGGGTACGATTCTGAAGATCGAAAACCGTTCGTTGCGACTCCTCGGAAATTGAATCAACGATTGCAACCAGAAGAATGAAAATACATAATCCGGTCATGCCGAAAACCAACCGTCGCGACGTCCGGGAAGTTGCCCATTACATCACCGGGAATATCCGCGTCCGATTTGTTTCCCTCTATGAAGAAGTACCGGAACATCTGTTTCAAGTACAAACAAGGCCATTACTGAAACCATTATGGGTTGCCAGTATTTTGAACCGGTAGCGGGAGGGGCGGGCAGCTTTACGGTTGCGATGCCCAGATATACTTTTGGCCGTGGTTGTCTGGCGGAAGCGGGTATACGCGCCGCAAGCCTGAACATGAGGCGCGCCGCGTTGTTCACCGATCCATATCTCGCAAGCAGCGAATACGTCGCAACGGTTTGTGAATCAATCCGGGCGCAGGGACTGCAATATGATATTTTCTCCGACATCAGGATTGAACCGGATGAAGATACGGTTACGCGAGCCTGCCGCTTCCTGTCACAGGGAAAATTCGATGGAGTGGTTTCGGTCGGCGGCGGCTCGGTTATTGATACGGCCAAAGCGGCTATGGTCTGCGCATTGTACCCGGCGCCGTTCAGCGATTATTTTGCCCCGCCGGTGGGCATCGGCAAACCGGTCCCGGGGGCGCTTCTGCCTCATCTGGCTTGTCCAACGACTTGCGGCGCCGGTTCTGAATGTACGTCGGTAGCGGTCATCCGCATCAACAGCCTGAACACAAAATTTGTGATGGGAAGCCCCCGACTGCTGCCCGCAGAAGCGCTGGTTGATCCGGCAGTTTGCGATACGCTGCCCGAGAACGCGGTAGCGTCAACCGGATTTGATTTGCTCTGCCATGCACTCGAATGCTATACCGCCAGAGCCTATACCCAATGGCAGCGCATTGATGACCCGCGGGCCAGAACCATGTTGCAAGGCGCCAATCCGTGGAGCGATATGTCGGCGCGCAGCGCTCTTCGAATTGTCGGCCAGTATCTGCAACGGGGCGTAGCGGACAACAGCGACCACGAAGCCCGGGACGCTCTGATGTGGGGAGCGTCGCTGGCCGGCATGGCGTTCGGAAATTCCGGTACACATCTGGCGCATGCCATGTCCTATGGCATTACCCACCTGATGGATAACATCACTACCCGGGGATATAGCGTGCCGTCGCCGTTCATTCCCCACGGCATCAGTGTGGCAGTCAGCGCCCCGGCGATATTCCGTTTTCTTGCTGATTCCGAGCCGCAGCGTCATCTGGACGCAGCCAGGTGGCTGTGCGCGAGCCATACCGATGCCGGCGCAGCCGAGGTCGGAGAAATGCTGGCTCAAAGACTGATCGAACTGATGAAAAAAACCGGCATGCCCAACGGTCTGGGCGGTGTCGGCTTCAGGGCAGAGGATGTCGGGCGGCTTGCGGATTCGTCAATTCGTCAGCAGCGGGCAATCCTGAACGCGCCGCGGGTTGCCGACCTGTCTGATATGAAGCGTATCTACAGCGCTGCATTGAGCTACTGGTAACCGGTATTCTTGCGGCGCTCTTTTTGTAATCCATATTCTGCTATAATGGAAAATGTCGCTTGAGCGCGTGAATTTCTGGATTTTCGATATGGATGGGACTCTGACCCTGCCAATCCATGATTTCGCGGATATGCGCTCCCGGCTTGGTATCCATGCCGAGTCGTCGATTCTTGAATCCATTGGGCAGATGCCTGCTGCTCGCGCCGCCGAGGTTACCCGGCAGCTGCACCGGATTGAAATGCAGTTGGCCCGTGAGGCGCGACCGCAGCCCGGGGTGGAGGATGTCCTGACCCGTTTGAGCCAGACCGGAAAAAGGCTTGGTATATTGACCAGAAACAGTCGGGAAATTGCCCATGTCACCCTGGCCGAAGCCGGCTTGTCGTCTTTCTTTGAAAAAGACAGCGTGATCAGCCGCGATGATTGTGCGCCAAAACCCAGGCCCGATGGGGTGCACTTGCTACTCAATCACTGGAATGCCTCCAGGGAGGAAACAGTGATCGTCGGGGATTATCTGTACGACATACAGGCCGGATTTGACGCTGGCATACGGACGGTGCATTTCGATTCAACCGGTCAATTCGAATGGCCGCAGCTCGCCGACCATAAAATCACCGAAATCAGCGCGTTGCGTTCCATGATCTGATCCCGATTATCGGCATCAATATCCGTTATTCGCTGACTGTACCCAAACCTTCCGAGCGGATATCGGCGTCCTCCTGTAGACTGTTCGCAACATATTTATTGACAATGGGATCAGTAATCATGACAATGTGCTTCCGTTATTCAAGGTTGCAAGAACCGGGCCGACGGTTATGTATATGTAAATGCAACAGCATCAAAGGACGCGGGGACTCTTCGGCCAGATACGCCTCGCTTAAGGTAAACAGTTTCATCAAAATATAGAAGAGGAGGTATGTACATGAAAAAACAAATCATCTTCACCGCGCTGAGTGGTTTTTTTTACGCGGGCGCCATCCAGGCGAATTGTCCTGCTGTCACTGTTGCCGACAGCATGGGCGTCGCGGCAGGAAAATATCCCCAGCAATATGAACTTGCCGAATTTGAATCGCTCGCCGGATGTCGGCTTTCGTTCAGCGAAAACCCGGATATCGGTACATTGAACGCACGAATCCGGGGGAATCCGGATTTACCGCCTCTGGCGGAACGGATACCGGCAGAGCCACTGGTCACCGCGCCCTATGATTCGATCGGACGGTATGGCGGGACGCTTGATGCCTTGTCCAATGCGACCGAGGCGGGTACTTCCGACTTCCTGTCCGTCCGCCATGTTAATCTGGTGCGCTATCTGGACGATCTCCAGACTATTGTGCCGAACATTGCCAGAGACTGGGAATGGAATGATGACTACACTCAACTCACCTTCTTCCTGAGGCAGGGGCACAAATGGTCGGACGGAGCCCCGTTTACAGCAGAAGATGTCAAGTTCTGGTATGACAATCTGGCGCTGGACTCGAAGATAATCGAAAAACCGAAAGACTATGTGCTGGTTGCGGGTGAGCCCATGACGGTTGATGTGCTTGACCCCCAGACCGTACGCTTCAATCTGCCGGCGCCAAAACCGGGCCTGCTGGCGCATTTTGCTACGTCTTTCGCCCCGGGGTTTCAGCCAAAGCATTTTCTCGGCCAATATCACCCGGATATCAACCCGGACGCTGACCAGCTTGCCAGAGAGGCCGGATTCGAAAACGGACTGGAAGTGATCAAGGCCTATTTCGGCAATTCCGACTGGACCGATACCCCTACGCCGATGCTGAATGCCCCCGACAAGGTAGGCAACTTGCCGGCGGATACCATGCCGACCCTGGAGAGCCACATCTATGTGACTGATACCACGGAAGGCCGCCATCTGGTCGCCAACCCGTATTTTCACATGATCGATACGCAGGGCAACCAGCTTCCATATATCAACGAACAGGATGAGGTTTACATCAATGATAACGAGGTGCGTATTCTGAAACTGGTCAACGGTGAAGTGGATTACAAGGCCCAATCCCTGCAACTTCCTTCAGCGCCCATTCTGCTGGAAAACCAGGAGAAGGGAAACTACCGTATTCAGCTTCGCCCGGAGATTACCTTGCCTGCTTTTGCCTTCAATGTGACCTCGACGGACATGGAGAAGCGCAAGGTGTTTGGTGATTTGCGTTTCCGTGAAGCCATGTCCATTGCCATTAACCGGGAGGAAATCAATGAAGTGGCCAACTTTGGCCAAGGCAAGCCCAGGCAGTACATCGGGTTTTCGCCGACGCCGGAGTTCGTCGACCCGAAATGGGAAACTTACAAAACGGAATATGATCCGGACGGCGCCCGCGTACTGCTGGATCAGGTCGGTATGAAGGACACGGATGGTGATGGCTTCCGGGAATTGCCCAACGGAGACAAGATGGTTCTGAACTTGCAGTTTTCCACGCAGGGAGTTGCCGGACAACTGGTCGAAATGGTGGGACAGTTCTGGTCTGACGTTGGCATCCAGACGACAGTGAAGGAGGTTACGCCGGACGAGTTCCGCTCGGCGCAGTCCTCCAACCAGCTGGATGTCGTGATGTGGCGTAAAAGCCAGCCTTTGGCCATTGTCCTCGGCAACAACGAATTGTGGGTGCCGCCGTTTGAAAATTATTTCGGGGTGCGTACCGGCATGCTGTGGGCAGAGTGGGTGGATTCCGGCGGCGAGAAGGGAGTCGAACCACCGGATTATGTGAAGCAGCTCATTGCGGATGTCAATGCCTTCCAGTCAGCAACGGTAGGCTCGGACGAGTTCAATGAGCTGGGGGCGCGTATGGTAGAAAACATGACCGGCAATTTGCTGTTTCTCGGAGTGGCCCAGGCGCCGGCGCCGATCTATCACCATAACAACCTGAAGAACTTTACGGATTTCAAGACCCATTCCTACGAGTATTACCGTACCTATCCGTATCGCGCGACCCAGTGGTGGCTTGATGAGTAGGCCGCTCAAGGGGTAAGCGCACGGGACGGCCGGGATACGGCCCCGGCCGTCCCCGGGAACCCGGTCGGTAACGAGCGCCAGATTCAGTCACAAGCATGGGGCAGTTTATCCAATTCACCCTGAGCCGCGCCTTGATGGCGCTGTTCACACTGTTGTCCGTTTCCCTGATTGTTTTCACATTGATGGAGATGGTTCCCGGCAACTGCGCCGAACGTTATCTTGCCTTCAAAAACACCCAGGGACAGCAGATTACGGTAGAGGATATAGAGGCGGAGGAAAGGCGGTTGGGCCTCGACCGACCGTTTCTCATACGCTGGGCAAGCTGGGTCGGCAATGTGTTTTTCAAGGGCGAGTTCGGCGATTCCTGTATCCTTCGCCTGAATATCAACCAGTTGCTAAGCGACAAATTCTGGATCAGCCTGGGGATATGTCTCGCCGCGCTGATACTCGCCTATCTGATTGCCATACCCGTGGGCATCTATTCGGCTTCTTCTTCCAGCCCCGTTACCAACAACGTGCTCCCGTTACCAACAACGTGCTGAGGTTCCTGAGCTATCTTGGACTGGCTTTGCCGAACTTCCTTCTGGCGCTGATCATCATGTTGCTAAGTACCGTCCTGTTCGGTGACTCGCTGACCGGGCTGTTCTCCAAGGAATACCGGGATGCGGCTTGGTCCTTGGCCAAGTTCCAGGATTTCATGTCTCGCGCATGGCTGCCGATATTCGTGTTGGGGTGGTCTGCAACCGCATTCGCCATGCAGACCGTACGGGCGCTGATGCTGGATGAAATCGGGAAACTTTATGTGACCGCCGCCTCGGCGCGCGGCATCTACGGGCGCAGGCTTTTATGGCGCTATCCGGCCCGTCATGCCATGGGACCGGTGATTAATTCCCTGGGGTTCGACCTGAACCGGATTTTCAACGAATTGCCCGTGGTAGCATTGATCCTGACCCTCACGGAAGCGGGAGCGCTGCTGATTGAAGCGCTCGCCCGCTCGAATGACCAGCAATTGGCCGGAGCGATTATTTTCCTGCTGACTGCCAGTATTGTTATCGTCAATTTTGTGACAGATGTTTTGCTGGCATTGATGGATCCGAGAATCCGCAAGGGCATGATCGGTTGATTCGAGGTATTGTTATGCGACTATTATTCTGGAGAAAAAGGGAACTTGACCAGCAGAAGCTGAAGGAAGCTTATTTTACAGCCTCCCAGGGGCAGTTGATTCGCGCCCGGTTCAGAGGTAACAGGACCTCCATGGTGGCGGCCTGGGCGCTGACGGTCACGATTCTGATCGGGTTGTTTGCCCCGGTTCTTTCCCCCTATGCGCCGGATATATCCGGTCGTGACAAGGAATACGAGAACGGCCCGCCGCAGTTGCCGAAGTTTTGGGATGAAAACGGGTTTTCCTGGCGTCCGTTCATTTACGCTACTGAGCGTACGAGAGGAGTAGAGACCAATTTCCGTTGGGTAATTACACAAAACCGCGATGAGCGGAGGTACCTCCAGTTCTTCGTTGACGGGTGGGAATACAGCCTTCTGGATATCGACTGGGACCTTCCGGGAGATGCGTTTGATGTGAAATTTACGTTGTTTACTTCGGACAAGCATCTATTCGGTGTGGACAAGGGCAGTATCCATATTTTTGGCACCGATAGCGCCGGCAAGGATATCTGGTCCCGTACCCTGCATGCCATCTACACCTCGCTGGCCGTTGGCGCCCTCGGGGTGCTGCTTTCATTTATTCTTGCCCTGATCATCGGAGGGATTGCCGGGTATTTCGGCGGATGGATCGACTCTGTTCTGCAAATGATCACGGATGCTATTCGAACCGTGCCGCCAATACCACTGTTCATGGCTCTGGCAGCCTTCATGCCGGACGAGTGGAGCTCGGAAACCCGGTTTTTCTTTATCGCGACCATTCTCGGCCTCATCGGGTGGCCGACTCTGGCCCGCCGCATACGGACACATCTGTTGACTGAACGCGCCCAGGAATATGTTCTGGCTGCCCAACTCAGCGGCGCCTCCGCCGGCCATATCATCAGAAAGCATCTGCTTCCGAGTTTTACCAGCTACATTATCGTGGACCTGATGATTACCTTTCCCTATGTCGTACGCTCGGAGACGGCGCTGAGTTTTATCGGGCTTGGATTGACAGATCCTGTAAACTCACTGGGGACCCTGATGCAGAACGTTTCAAAGGCAGATGTTTTGTTGAATTATCAGTGGTACTTCATCCCCGTGATCTTTTTCATTGCCTTTGTTCTGGCTTTCGTATTTGTCGGTGATGGTTTGCGTGATGCCGCCGACCCGTATTCCCGTACCCGGAAATGACACTTCTGAATGTTGAAAACCTGACCCTCCAGTTCGATACCGACGAAGGGCGTATTCTTGCCGTTGAGGAGGTCTCCTTTGAAGTCAACCCGGGTGAGATTCTGGGATTGGTGGGAGAATCGGGGTCCGGGAAATCAGTTACCGCGAAATCGATCATGCAACTCAATCCGGAAAATGCGGTCTATAGCGACAACAGCCGCATCACATTGAATCTCGAAAATGGTCCCGTGGATGTGCTGTCCCTGAAAAAAGCAAGGGAAATGCAGATTGTCCGGGGCGGAGCCGTGTCCATGATATTTCAGGAGCCCATGGCAAGTTTCGCTCCGGCGATTACCATTGGCGCCCAGATGGTAGAGCAACTGTTATTGCATAAATCCATTAGCCAAAAGGAGGCGGCCCGCATATCTATCGAAATGCTGGAGCGTGTGGGTATTACCGATGCTCCGCATCGTTTCAATCAATATGCGTTTGAATTGTCCGGCGGCATGCGTCAGCGGGCCATGATTGCCATGGCGCTGTCAACGAATCCGCGGTTGTTGATCGCGGATGAACCCACGACCGCGCTGGATGTCACGATACAGGCACAGGTCATTGACCTGATGAAGGACCTGGTGAAGGAATACGGGATGGGGATCATCTTCATCACCCATGATCTGGGCGTTATTGCCCAGACCGCAGACCGGGTGGCGGTCATGTATCTCGGCCGGCTTGCCGAGCAGGGGTCAGTCAGGGACGTAATTCTGCGCCCCCGCCATCCTTATACCAGAGGCCTCATGAACGCCTTGCCCAAGCTGGATGATCTGGATGCCTTGCTGACTCCGGTGCCCGGAGATATTCCAAGCCCGCTGGAACGTCCGGGTGGTTGTGTGTTTCATACGCGCTGTGCCCTCGTTGAAGCCCGTTGCCAGCAGTCAGTCCCCTCTCTGGTAGAAATTGCAACAGGAGGGGGCATAGCGCCGCTTGCTTTGTCACTACGGGATCAGGAGAAGCGTCATGAGCGCAACGATACCGGCAGATAATAGCGAAACTCCCAATCAATCCGGCGCTTCGGCCAGCATTATCTCAGCGAACAGCCTGTCCGTCCATTTCACGATCGGCAAAGGTCTTTTTGCCAAAAATCTGACCCTGCGCGCCGTTGAGAATGTAAACCTTGAGATTCCGAGAGGCTCATTTTTCGGACTGGTGGGTGAGAGTGGTTCAGGAAAGACGACACTGGGCAGGGCGTTATTGCGAGCGGCGCCTGTCACCTCGGGCAAAGTGATTTATCAGGATCATGAGGCATCTTATGATTTGGTCAACCTGCCAAAGGATCAGCTCAAGGAATACCGCCGGCGCGCCCAGTTGATTTTTCAGGACCCTTATGCCGCCCTCAGCCCAAGAATGACGGTGCGTGATATTATCGCCGAACCATTGGAGGTTATGGGGATTACCGCAAGCCGGGAAGAGACGGATGCAAAGGTGCGCAGCATTGCGGAGAAGTGCCGGTTGAACCTGGAACACTTGCGGCGTTTCCCGCACGCTTTTTCAGGCGGGCAGAGACAGAGAATATCCATTGCCCGGGCGCTGGTCTGCAACCCGCGGTTTGTGGTAGCAGATGAAAGCGTTGCGGCGCTTGATGTTTCTATCCAGGCGGATATTCTGAATCTGCTGAAATCACTTCAGGTTGTTCTGGGACTGACCTATCTGTTCATCAGCCATGACCTCTCCGTTGTTGCCCATATCACCGACCACGTCGCAGTCATGTATCTGGGGCGCCTGGTGGAATCAGCGCCGACGCGAAAACTGTTCTCGACGCCGCGCCACCCCTATACGATCGCGCTCCTGTCAGCGATTCCTTCCCTTGACCCCGACCACCAGGGAACGGTACAGAAGCTCCAGGGAGAAATTCCGTCACCCACACGTCTGCCTCCGGGTTGCAAGTTTCACACCCGCTGCCCTTATGCCACGGACATTTGCAGCGAACAGGAGCCTGTTCTTCATCATGCAGGGGACGGACATGAGGTGGCCTGTCATCACTGGCGGGAGATTGGCGGCAATATGGAACTTGACTGATTCAATCCGGATCATCATAACCCCGTACCCCGGATCTGAAAAAGTGGACAGGCAGGTACTCGCCACAGAGTTGCTTACGAGAGCATGTTAAGGGACTGCTGATTCGTGTTTCTCTTCGTCTCCGGCCAGAAAGCCGCCGGATTGTCTTGCCCACAGCTCTGCATACAAGCCCTTTTTTGCCAGCAATTGCTCATGGGCGCCTTGCTCCGTTATTTTCCCGGCATCCATGATGACAAGCCGGTCCATTTGCGCGATAGTCGATAACCGGTGAGCGATCGCAATTACGGTTTTACCTTTCATCAGGTGATACAGGCTTTCCTGAATCGCCGCCTCAACTTCGGAATCCAGGGCGCTGGTCGCTTCATCCAGAATCAGGACAGGCGCGTTTTTCAGGATCACCCGGGCAATCGAGATCCTCTGTCTTTGTCCTCCAGAGAGCTTTACGCCGCGCTCACCGACATGCGCCTGATAGCCCCGGCGACCTTGCATATCTTCAAGATCAGGTATGAACTCATGGGCCTTGGCCTGTTTGGCGGCGGCAATCACATGATCGATTGTTGCATAACCGTTGCCGTAGCGGATGTTCTCGTATACCGAGCGATGCAGCAGGGAAGTGTCCTGGGTAACCATGCCGATATTCGCTCGCAGACTGTCCTGCGTCACACGGCTGATATCCTGTCCGTCAATCACGATGCGGCCTCCTTGCAGCTCATAGAAGCGCAGCAATACACTGACCAGGGTTGATTTGCCGGCGCCGGAGCGTCCGACCACTCCAATCTTTTCTCCGCCCTTGATGTCGAGGCACAGATTTTCGATAACTCCTCTTTCGCCGTCTCTTTTGCCGTAGTTGAATGTAATGTTGTGGTACTTGATATGCCCTTTGGAAACGTTGAGTTCTTTCGCTCCTGTGTTATCAACGATATCGATTTCATTGGAAATGGTTTCAATTCCGTCCTGCACCACACCGATATTCTCGAACAGCTCCCAGACTTCCCAGAGTATCCACTGCGACATGCCCTGGAGCCGAAGCGCCAATCCGATGGCAAAAGCGATCGCTCCGGGGGAGACCGCGTTTTCATACCACAACCACACCGAATTGGCGCCGACACTGAACAGCAGGCAGGAATTCAACGCGGTCAGATACACGGAAAGACGGGTAGACAGGCGCATCATCCCATATACGGGAACGAGGAATTTCTGCATCCCTTCCCTGGCATAATCGTCCTCATAGTTGGCATGAGCGAACATTTTGACCGTTGTGATGTTGGTATAACTGTCAACCACCCGGCCCGTTACCATCGAGCGCGCTTCAGCCTGATCCATCGAAGACTGACGCAGCCTCGGTATAAAGTACCACAAAACTGCGACATACCCGGCCAGCCATCCAATCATCGGTAACGTCAGTCGTATATCGCTGGCCGCAAACAGGATCAACGCGCCAACAAAATAGACGGAAACATAAACGAGGACTTCGGTGATTTTGATAACCACATCCCTGACTCCAAGAGAGGTCTGCATCATCTTTGCCGCCACCCTTCCGGCAAAGTCATCCTGGAAAAATTTTACGCTCTGTTTGAGCAGGTAGCGGTGGGTCTCCCACCGGGTGCGCATCGCGAAGTTTCCCAACAGGCCCTGATGGATAATGGCCTCGTAAAACAATTTCAGCATCGGCATGATCACAAGGATAAGAGCGCTTATCATGATGATCCGGAATTTGCGGGATTCCCAGAAAGTGTCCCGATCGGCTGCCGACAGCCAATCAACGAGGTCGCCGATAAAGGAAAACAGATAGACCTCGATAAGCGCTATCAGGGCAGACAGGATCGAACCGAACAGAATGAGTGGCCAGAACGGCCTTGCGTAGTGGCTGAGGAATCCGAACAATGTGTGCGGAGGTTTGCCGGGAGCATGCTCGGGAAAGGGAGTCCTGTACTTCTCAAACCATGTGAACAAGGTGTCGAACAAGAGCGGGCTCCCAAGGGTATCGAATGAATACGACTTTTTATCACAAGAACGATTGTTTCGCACGCAGGCGGCTGCGCGTGCGGCAGATTGCGATATACTCGGGGGCGCTATGAGCTTCGAAAAAGCGCTTTCTGTGCCCCGGATCACAAAAAAACCAGTCCCGAATTCAACCATGCTATCCCCGAACGACAGAAAACGCGAAGGCATCGGCATGACTTCAGTACGTACGAGGAAACGTCTGACGGATCGCATTCGTAGCCGGGGGATCAAAAACGAGCGGGTGCTTGAGGCTATGCTGAATACGCCCCGCCATCTTTTTATTGATGAGGCGCTGTCGCACCGGGCTTATGAAGATACCGCGCTGCCAATCGGGGAAAAGCAGACGATCTCACAACCCTATATCGTGGCGCTGATGACCGATCTGGTCATGGAAGGCCCGCAACCAGTCAAAAAAGTATTGGAAATCGGTACTGGATGCGGTTACCAGACCGCTGTACTTTCGCAGTTGGCGGCCCGGGTATTCACCATTGAGCGAATCAGGTCCCTGCTGGTTGCAACCCGACAGCGATTGCTGGAACTCGGCTACCATAATATCAGTTATCTTGACGGCGACGGTTACCTGGGCTGGGAAAGTAACCGCCCATTTGACAGAATTATCGCCACGGCCGCGCCGCAAACCGTACCCCCGGCGCTACTCGATCAGCTCGCCCCCGGAGGCAGGCTGGTGATCCCGGTAGGCAACGACGACAGCCAGAGGCTGAGAATCATTACCCGCGCCCAATCCGGTTTTTCCGAACAACAGCGAGAACCGGTTCGCTTCGTTCCGATGCTCAAGGGCAGACAATAACGTAATGAAAGTCTTTACTCCATTGTATGACAAGGCCATGGAATGGTCAGGTTCCTGTCATGCGGAAAAATACCTGTGCGCAGTGAGTTTTGCAGAATCCTCATTTTTCCCGGTTCCGACCTCATTGATGCTGGCGCCTATGGCTCTCGCCAGACCGGAGCGGGCCTGGCGTCTGGCATTGATTACCACCATTACCTCCGTAGCGGGCGGTGTGAGCGGCTATCTGGTCGGATATTTCCTGTTCGATCAGGTTGGCAATCCGATTCTCGGCTTTTATGGTCTTCATGAAGAATTCATAAGAATAAAGGTCTGGTTCGATCAATATGGTGTCTGGCTCGTACTCGTCGCCGGAATCACTCCGATTCCGTACAAGCTGTTCACAATCACAGCCGGGGTATTAAGCCTCGCATTGTTTCCGTTCGTACTGGCTTCCCTGGTCGGACGCGCGTCCCAGTTTTTTCTGGTCAGCGCCCTGATCCGGTGGGGCGGGGTGAGGATAACTGCCATGATCGATAAATGGATTGAGTGGATTGGTTGGGGCGCTCTGGTATTGGCCGCGGTTATTTTCCTGATCACAGAATTATTATGAGACAGTACCTCCTTTGCGGATTCCTGATCTTGCTGCTCACGGCATGCGTGTCGCCCGCTGTCCCGATCCCGGTGATCAATAAATCCCCGGGACGCAATATTCCACCAGCCTATGAAGTGAAACAGGGTGAGTCGATTTATGAAATTGCCTTTGCATTCGGTGTCGATTTCAAGGATATCGCCAAATTCAGCAACCTGAAAAAACCCTATAAGCTCAAGCCCGGCCAAACCGTTTATCTGCGAAAGCGTGAAGCCAGGGTTGTCACTCCGGACGACGAGCAACCCCGGCTTGCGGTTGCGAGAGAACTGCCCGCAAAAAAAAACCTGCCTCAAGCGGCAGCCGCCCCACTCGTGGCGTTGCCGTCGGTTGCTTTTAGCGAATCTCCGGCCCAATGGAATTGGCCAGCCGAGGGAAAACTGATCGGCAAGTATTCTCTCGGGCAAGGCAATAAAGGTATCCAGATCGCAGGGGTTGAAGGCAGTCCGGTCAAGGCCACTGCGGCCGGGGAGGTTGTCTACGCGGGCCGGGGTTTAAGAGGCTACGGCAACCTCGTTATCCTCAAACACTCGCCCGAGTTCCTGAGCGCCTATGCCCACAACCGCGAACTTCTGGTAGAGGAAGGAGAGGCTGTGCGGACGAACCAGCAAATCGCTACGATGGGCAGTAGCGGGGCGCAATCAACCATGCTACATTTCGAATTACGCAAGAATGGCCAGCCGGTCGACCCGATGAACTATCTCAATTAGCCCGAACAGGAATTCCAGCACGATGGACTTGCCCTCCGCAAATCGCAAACTGGCCGCCGGACAGGACCTGGAGCGTGAGCAAATGCGTGACGTCATGACACGGATCATGTCGGGCAAGGCCACCGACGCGCAAATCGGTTCTTTTCTCACCGCGTTGATGATAAAGGGTGAAACGGTTGATGAGATTACAGAAGCGGCAACCATTATGAGGGACCTGTCCGTAAAAGTATCTACCCGCTCGGATAAAATAGTGGATAGCGCAGGCACCGGGGGGGACGGCGCCAGATTGTTCAACGTTTCTACCGCGAGCGCTCTGGTAGCTTGCGCGGCAGGCGCTACCGTTGCCAAACACGGGAACCGGGCGGCTACCGGCAATTCCGGCAGCGCCGATGCGCTTGAGGCAGCCGGTGTCAATATCATGATTTCGCCGGAACAGGTCGGCCAGTGTATCGATCGATGCGGGATCGGTTTCCTGTTCGCTCCGTCGCATCACTCGGCCATGCGTTTTGCTATCGGCCCGAGAAAAGAGATTGGAATTCGAACCGTTTTCAATTTGCTCGGACCTCTTACAAACCCGGCCGCTGCCCGCTACCAGCTTGCCGGCGTGTTCAGTCAGCGCTGGGTCAGGCCGATAGCGGAAGTTTACGCACAACTGGGCAGCGTTCACACTCTGGTGGTCAGCTCGGATGACGGGCTGGATGAAATTTCCATTGCCGCCAATACCCGAATCGCCGAGTTCCGGGACGGCTCTTTCACTGAATATGAAATCAGCCCAAAGCAGTTCGGTATTCAGGATGCCAGCCTTGACGCTATTACCGTCGCGGACTCCGGACAAAGCCTGAACCTGATCCGGCAAGCGTTAAGCGGGCAGGAAGGCGCGGCTTTCGACATGGTGGCGCTTAATGCCGGCGCCACGATTTATGCGGCGGATCTGGCAGATTCAATCGTTGACGGAGTGCGGCAGGCGCGTACAATCCTTGCAAACGGGGCAGGACTGGAAAAACTCTCCCAATTAGTCCGCATTTCAAACTCTTTGTGAGCGCCCTCGTTTACTCTGGATCAGGTAAATTCCGCACAGGACCAGAATCAGTGACAGCGCCATCTTCCAGTTCAGGGACTCGGCAAGTATCAGCGCTCCCCACAGGCTGCCCAGTACCGGTATCAGATAGTTGATCTGCGCGAACACGGTCGCCCCCAATGTCCGGATAATCCGGAAGTACAAAATAGCGGCGATCGCTGTAGGGAATATGGCGAGTATCAACACCGCGGCAAGGCTGGAGGCTGACGGGTGGATTAGCAGGGGGTCTTCAGCCAGAAAAGCCAGAGGAATACTGATCAGGGCTGCGCACAGCGTGGTTCCGGTTGCCATTTTGTGGGGAGCGAAGGCGGGCCGCAAGCGCACAAAAACGGTAGTGAAAGAATAACACAGCGCGCCTGCGAATACGGACAGCGTGCCAATCAGATATTCACCGATTCCGGAAAGCGCCGATACTCCGACCAGTGTCAGCAAGCCCGAAAACCCCAATCCCAATCCGGCGGATTTCCGTTTCGTCATGGGTTCGTCGGCAATGAACAGATGAGCCAGAATAAAGGTGCTGATCGGCATAATTCCCATGCAGATGGCGGTGAGTGAACTGCTTATATGGATTTCTCCCCAACTGATGAGCACAAATGGCAGGCTGTTTCCAATCAGGCCGGTGACGGCATAGAGCACGATGGCCTGGGGATGTAGCGGAATCCACTCTCTTCTGATTGCCAGAAACGCACAAAAAATCAGGGCGGCAATACCCAGCCGCAAAGCCGTCAGGGTAAATGGAGGAATGGTTTCAATACCGATTTTGATCAGCAGAAATGAAGCGCTCCAGATCATTGCCAGCAATAGCAAAAAGACGTACTCTGTAATATGATTGTGCATTGCTGTGCCCGCGCCCTGTTCTGATTTACTGAAAAACCGCTACTGATCGTTCCCTGGAACCTCGAATATGCTTTTGGAAAGAGAAAGCCCCCCGTTCGAAATCCTGAATGCCCAAGGCTGCGCTCCGGTACTGATCGCCTGCGATCATGCGTCAAACCTTATCCCGGCATACCTTGGAAATCTGGGTCTGTGCGACGACCAGCTGGAAACTCATATTGCCTGGGATATTGGCGCAAAACAAGTCGCGGGAGAGTTGGCCGTGTTGTTTGATGCGCCACTGATTGCGGGCGGATTTTCGAGGCTGGTCATTGACCTGAACCGGCATCTCGACGACCCGACCCTCATTGTGGAACAATCCGACCATATTCCCGTGCCGGGCAACCGCAACCTCGGGCATGCGGACAGACAACGGCGTATCCAGTGGCTTTATGATCCGTATCATAAATATTATAACGACATGGTTGGCCACATGATCAGGAAACATCCTTACCTGTTCATTATTTCCGTACACAGTTTTACGCCCCGTATGAACGGATTCGACCGTCCCTGGCACTTCGGAGTGCTTCACGAAAAAGAAGATGCCCTCGCCGAACAGCTGCTGACCGCCTTTGCAAAACTGCCTGACCGTATAATCGGGGACAACGAGCCGTATCACGTCAATCACCCCCGCGGTTATGCCTACGAGGCTCATGCCAAGGCTTGGGGGGCAAATATGGCGATGCTGGAAATTCGACAGGATTTGATCAGCCGCAGGCAGGATCAGATCGATATTGCCCGGGTGGTATACGAAGTGACCCATGGCGCTATTCGTGAGTACCTCAACAGTTAAAATATGGCGCATGGCCAATCCTCGACCAAGTTGACGTGTCCGGAAACAGCTTCGGAAAATTATTCACCCTGACCACATTTGGAGAGAGTCATGGTCCTGCGCTCGGCGCTATCGTTGATGGATGCCCACCGGGAGTCACGCTGTCCGCAGAGGATTTGCAAAAGGACCTGGATCGCAGAAAGCCGGGGAAATCAGGGTTTACAACCCAGAGGAAGGAAAGCGATCGGGTCGAGATATTGTCCGGGGTATTCGAGGGGAAAACGACGGGCGCGCCGATTGGTCTTTTGATTCATAATGAGGATCAGCGCTCGCGGGACTATGGAAAAATAAAAGATCGTTTCCGCCCGGGCCATGCCGATTTTACCTATATGCGCAAATATGGATTACGCGATTATCGCGGCGGCGGACGGGCTTCGGCGCGAGAAACCGCGATGAGGGTCGCCGCCGGAGGCATTGCCAGGAAATATCTGTCGGAAACCTGCGGCATTGTCGTCAGGGGATGCGTTTATCAGATCGGGAACATACGGGTCGCGCTCAGGGACTGGAACGAGGTAGAGAATAATCCCTTTTTCGCCGGCGACCCCGACCGGGTTCCCGATCTCGAAAGACTGATCGGTGAAACCCGCAAAGCCGGAGACTCAATCGGGGCCGGAGTCTATGTCGAGGCTTGCGGGATGCCGGTTGGACTGGGGGAACCGGTCTTCGACAGGCTGGACGCCGATATCGCCAAAGCGATGATCAGTATCAACGCGGCAAAAGGTGTAGAAATCGGAGCGGGCTTCAGTGTGATCGGCCAGTATGGTTCCGAACACCGTGATCAGATAACGCCCGATGGCTTCCGGTCGAATCACTCGGGAGGAATGCTGGGAGGAATTTCCAGTGGGCAGGATATCCGGGTGCGGGTCGCGTTCAAGCCGACGTCCAGTATCCGGATACCCGGACAAACGATCAATGTGGAGAACGAACCGGTCGACGTCGTCACCACCGGACGCCATGATCCCTGTGTCGGGATACGGGCGGTTCCGATTGCAGAAGCAATGCTGGCGTTAGTATTGATCGATCATCTGCTGCGAGACCGCGCACAGAACATTCGCCAATTTGTAAACACGATGTAAATGGATAATAAAATGACTCCTCGAACTCTGTACGACAAACTTTGGGACCAGCATGTGGTGCACGCGCAAGATAGCGGAGCGACATTAATCTATATCGATCGCCACCTCGTTCACGAAGTGACTTCTCCACAAGCATTCGAAGGACTGCGCCTGTCAGGACGCAAACCCTGGCGCGCCGGTTCCATGATCGCGGTACCCGACCACAATGTGCCGACGACTACCGAAAGCCACGGGGTCGACGATCCGGTTTCCCGTATCCAGATTGCCACCCTCGACCGGAACTGCCATCATTTCGGCATTACCGAATTTGGCATGTCGGACCCGCGTCAGGGGATCGTACATGTAATCGGCCCCGAACAGGGAGCAACATTGCCGGGTATGACCATTGTCTGCGGCGATTCCCATACATCGACGCATGGCGCTTTCGGCGCGCTGGCGTTCGGCATCGGCACATCGGAGGTTGAACATGTCATGGCAACCCAGTGTCTGATCACGAGAAAATCGAAAAACATGAAAGTGGCGCTGCAAGGGAAATTGCGACAAGGAGTCACCGCCAAGGACATGGCGCTGGCCGTTATCGGTGAAATCGGCACTGCGGGCGGGACCGGGCATGCCATTGAGTTTACGGGTTCTGCCATCACCGCGCTGACTATGGAAGGCAGGATGACCGTATGCAATATGGCGATTGAGGCGGGAGCGAGAGCCGGCATGATCGCGGTCGACCGGACAACCATTGATTATCTGGAGGGACGCCCCTACGCGCCGGTCGGGGAGCTCTGGGACCGGGCCACAGCCGACTGGGTCGATCTGCACAGTGATGAGGGCGCCGCTTTTGACACGGAAGTCCATATTGATGCTTCTGCAATCCTTCCCCAGGTGACTTGGGGCACGTCACCCGAGATGGTGGTAAGTATTGATGATTCCGTGCCGGACCCGAATGATGAACCGGATCCGGTGAAGAGGGAGGGAATGGAAAAAGCGCTCGCATATATGGGGTTGTCCGCTGGATCCCCGATCGTGGAAACAGGCCTCGACCTGGTGTTCATCGGTTCTTGTACGAACAGCCGTATTGAAGACTTGAGGGAGGCCGCCAGCGTTGTCAACGGACGCAAGGTTGCAAACAGTATCAAACAGGCCCTGGTCGTACCGGGTTCCGGCCTGATCAAGTCGCAGGCTGAAGCAGAGGGCTTGCACCGGATTTTTATTGATGCCGGTTTTGAATGGAGAAACCCTGGCTGTTCGATGTGTCTGGCCATGAACGCCGACCGCCTGAAGCCCGGCGAGCGCTGTGCGTCGACCTCCAACCGAAACTTTGAAGGACGCCAGGGGCAGGGGGGGCGCACCCATCTTGTTTCACCGGCAATGGCCGCCGCCGCCGCCGTTGCAGGTCACTTCATCGACCCGGCGAGGTTATGAGCATGGAAAAATTCACCACCTTGGCCGGAATAGTCATGCCACTGGACCGTTCCAATGTGGATACGGACGCAATTATTCCAAAGCAGTTCCTGAAATCGATCAAAAGGACCGGGTTCGGCCCCAACCTGTTCGACGAATGGCGTTATCTGGATCATGGCGAACCGGGTATGGACAACAGCAAGCGCAAACCCAATCCCGATTTTATCCTCAACTTTCCCCATTACGCGAATGCGCAAATTCTGCTCGCCAGAGAAAATTTCGGCTGCGGCTCATCAAGGGAGCATGCCCCCTGGGCTCTGCTCGACTACGGATTCAAATGTATTATTGCTCCGAGCTTTGCAGACATATTCTTCAATAATTGTTTTAAGAATGGTATACTACCTATTGTTTTTGAAATAGAAAAAATACAAAACTTGTTTGTCCTTGTGGAGAACCAGCGAGGATTTTCACTGCGCGTCGACCTCCCGAATCAATTTGTTGAGCTACCGGACGGGACAACATTCGGGTTCGGGATTGAGCCTGACCGCAAACATGCCTTGCTCAATGGCCTTGATGATATTGCGCTGACACTCGAAAAAGCAGATTTGATACGGGAATATGAAAACGGCCGCAGGAAGGATGCGCCCTGGCTGTTTAACGAGGAAGCAGGATAACCGCAAGCGCCGCGTTGCCTGAGGTCTTATCCACAAGCCAACGCCAGATCACGGACCAGTTCATGGACATCCGAGACGATGCGGTCTCTCGGATGGCCGTTTTCCAGGCCTTTCCTGACTGTCTCCACGAGAGCCGACCCGACCACTGCGGCATCAGCAACCGAAGCCATTTCACGGATTTGATCGCGGGTTTTAAGACCGAATCCGACTGCTATCGGCAGGGTCGTCCGGGTCCTGATCCGGTTCAGGGCGGATTTGATGTCAGCCAGGGCAGCCGAACGGGTGCCGGTTATTCCGGCTATCGAAACATGGTAGACAAATCCGGAGCTGTTTCTCAGTATCTTCTTCAATCTGGTCTCATCGCTGGTCGGGGTAGTCAGCCTGATCCAGTCCAGTCCGGCAGTCATGCAGGGATGGCATAACTCGTCGTCTTCCTCGGGCGGCAAGTCCACTACAATCAGGCCATCCACCCCTGCGTTGATGGCGTCGTCGATGAAACGCCGGCTCCCATAGCAATGAACGGGATTGTAATAGCCCATCAATATGATCGGGGTCTCGCCATCCTCCTTGCGAAATTCGGCCACCATTCCCAGGGTTTTTACGAGCGTGATACCGTTTGCCAGCGCCCGCAGATTGGCAAGCTGTATGGCTGGTCCGTCCGCCATCGGATCGGAAAACGGCATCCCCAGTTCAATAAGGTCGGCGCCAGCCGCCGGCAAGCCATTCAGGATCTTGCGGGACGTTTCCAGGTCCGGGTCGCCGGCTGTGATGAACGTCACCAGCCCGCTACGGCCTTGTGCTTTCAATCCGGCAAATCTTTTACGGATTCGGCCGTCGTTCAGGCCGGTCTGTCTGATGCTAGACGACTGGCTGCCGGTCATAAGATATCACCGTGTCCAAGCGCTTTGGCCACAGTGAAAACATCCTTGTCTCCGCGCCCGCAAAGGTTCATGACAAGGAGCTGGTTCGTATCCATATGCGGCGCAATTTTTACCACATGGGCCAAGGCATGGGCAGGTTCAAGCGCCGGAATGATTCCTTCCATTCTGCAACACAGTTGAAATGCGTCCAGCGCTTCCTGATCGGTAACGGATACGTATTCGACACGACCCATTTCATGCAGCCATGAATGTTCCGGGCCAATGCCGGGATAATCCAGTCCTGCGGAAATCGAGTGGGCATCATAAATTTGCCCGTCGTCATTTTGCAACAGATATGTGCGGTTACCATGCAATACGCCGGGTTTCCCGCCGCTCAGCGATGCCGCATGCTTGCCTGTCTCAATGCCGAGTCCCGCCGCTTCCACGCCGATAATCGACACCGTATGATCATCAAGAAAAGGATGAAACAATCCAATCGCATTGGAACCTCCTCCAATACAAGCCAGTATGGTATCCGGCAGACGGCCTTCTGCAGCCAGGATTTGCTGACGCGCCTCCCTGCCAATGACCGCCTGGAAATCCCGAACCATCTCCGGGTAAGGGTGAGGACCGGCAGCCGTACCAATGATATAAAAGGTTTCCTCCACATTGGCGACCCAATCTCGCAGCGCATCATTCATGGCATCCTTCAGGGTAGCCGTTCCGCTCGTCACCGGTACGATTTCAGCTCCAAGAAGCTTCATACGAAAAACATTGGGCGCTTGCCGCTTGATATCGGTCTCTCCCATATAGACTACACAGGGCAGATCGAACAAGGCGCATACGGTCGCCGCCGCAACCCCGTGTTGCCCGGCTCCGGTCTCTGCGATGATACGCCGCTTGCCCATGCGTCTGGCAAGCAATATCTGTCCCAGTGTGTTATTGATTTTATGGGCGCCGGTATGGTTCAACTCATCACGTTTGAAGTAAATCCTTGCCCCGCCCAGTTCGGCAGTCAGGCGTTCGGCGAAATAAAGCGGACTGGGCCTGCCCACATAATCGCGCGCGTAGTAATCCAGTTCCTCCATGAACGCGGGATCGTTTTTATATTTGTTATAAGCGGACTCGACTTCCAGAATCAGGGGCATCAGTGTTTCCGCGACGAAGCGGCCGCCAAAAATCCCGAAGCGTCCGCTGTCATCCGGCCCGGCGCGCCAGGACTCCGGCCGCGACTGCTGTCTGTCGTGTTGCAAGGTCATCTGTGAGACTGAACGAGCGCTCTATATATTGTCGATCATACTCCATCGGGTTCAGTAAACCAATATCATAACGATCGCTGTTAGTCCAATTTAGAAATGTCCTCTTTTGTTTTCGAGGAAGGGGCGTATGGCGAGTGGGACGATTACGATGAGTCATCGGGAAACGGATCGTTTGGGAGTGAGCCGATCTGTGTTGGAGAAACGGCTCTGCCCGCAGCAGGCGACGCCCGGCCAAGTCTACCCGACCGCGCCAACCCGTTCCCGCCGGACTTCATCGATGCGAGCTTCGATTTTGGAGGTGAACTTCTTGGAGTACTGGGAGGTTTGCGCGGACGGCCGGACGCTGCATTTCTCTTGGGTCACGGCCGGTGGCATCTGGCGACGGTGTTCGCCCACCTGATAATGTTGGCGTTCCTCATTGATCAGGTGCAGCAACGGCGCTGCTCGCTGTTCCGGGCCGCCCGGGCCAAGGCGGGTAGTTTACCCCGCCTGTGGAGAAAGTTGCGCGGATTGTTCCTGGGGTTCCACATTCCGGACTGGGAAACCTTGTATCAGGGTATCGCGTTCGGGCGCCGCAAGCCTGATCTGGAGCCCTTCGACACATCCTGACCCGGTGCCGTGACCGAGTATGTGACAGGCCGGTTCTTCAGGAAAACCCATGGCCAACCGCCGACCCGGCAACCCGCCGGAGGGGTGGCCTTATCCGCATACTCCCGACGCCTGCGTTTGCATCCGAAAATCCCGCCGAATCCACGGGGGGATGTACTTGGCGGGAATTGCTGGAATGATATCTTAAGGGAGTCTTTTCCAATCGAGAAGTGAGCCTGAAGAGAGAGCATTTACTGGTCTTTATTCAAACGCTTTTCCAGGCTTGGTACCGGAGGACTGATCTGCTGTTGAAGCTCCTTGGGGCCTCTCCCGCCAGATGCCCCGTATTTGGGGGGCGCGAGTCGCGAACAATCTTTTCACGGCGCCATGTCATAGCCAGGTCGATGCGCCTTCAGGTGGCGTGATTTCGGGTAGTGTTGAACAGTTTCCTCCGGGCCTGGTTGACCCGAAGAGCCGCCTCATTATCGCTGATCTCCCTTGAGATTGCATCCAGCCGCTTGAGGGTAATACCCGGCTTGAGGTAGTGCTCTGCGTCCGGGAGGGATCGGAGCTTCTCGTGGGGGGGCATGACGAGTCCGTAGGGGTAGCGCTTTTTGCGCTTGCCCTTGTTGTCGACCCGCTCCTTGGCGAACAGGCAGGGCCGATGGTAGTTCAGGCAGGGTGTGAGCGCCCCGAGCAGGAACTCGTTCACCGCCCCCGCGAAGCGCTGGGAGATGTGCTCGTAGCCCAACTGCTTGCGGATGACAGAACCGTTCTTGCCCTCCACCAAGGCATTGTCGTTGCTCTTGCCGGGACGGCTCCGGGTCTGCTCGATGTGGAGCTTCTCCAGCAGTCTGGCCACCCGTTGGTTGATGTACTCGGAGCCGTTGTCGGAATGGAACCCGAGGACCTCGAAGGGGAAGGCCTCAAGGAGTTGCTCCAGCGCCGGCAGCAGGTAGCTCTCGGAGATTTTCTCCACGCTGACGGCCACTTGCCACTGGGTCACTTCGTCCACTGCATTGATGTGATACACCCCCTTGATCCCGTCCAGGTCTCCCTGGTGCACCGTGTCGATGCGCAGGCAGCCTGGCCGACCCTCTGCCCGGGGCTTGCGCCGCTCGCCGATTCGCACCCGCTTCGGCCGGGTCTTCTCGAAGCGTCGTCTGCGCCCCCGGTAGCAACGGGTCTTGCGCAGGTTGTACAGGCGCCCGTTGGAGATCGTCGCCAGACGCTCATAGGCGGCATCCCCGTCCAGCGCCCAGGCACGCTCGCAGAGCTTCCGCGTCGCGGGCCCGGACAGATTCCCGTGCAGGGTGTCCATCTTCGCCAGGGCGATCACGTCCGCCTCGGTGTAGCGCCTGGGGAACGGTCTGACCGGCTTCCCGCGGCGGTCCCGAATCCCACCAGTGTCCCGGTACTGCCGGATCAGTCGGGTCACCTGAGCCCGGGACAGCCCCGTGACCTTCTGCAGGTACGCCCTGACCGTCCCCCGGTCCGCCCTGCCGAGGGAGGGGTAGCGGAGTGTTCGCAGGCGGCCTTGGACCCGTTCATAGGCCGCCTGTCGGGACTGGGGTTCAAAGTCGAAAGTGGTGGCGCCGTTCAGGAATGAACGGATCTCTTCCACCGTCTGTGGTCGTTTGTTGTGCAATTTCAAGATCATTCTCCAATGATCCCAAAATCGCCACCTTCAGACTCATTTCTCGTTGGAAATACGCCCGACCTTCAGGCTCATTTCTCATTGGACAAATCTAAGGGTCGACAATTCCCGAAAATAAAAATATACTCGGTAACATTCAAATACACATTATCATGGAGAGAATAAAGCATGGCGCAAGCGGCACCCGGTAAAACGTATTGCAAGGGAATCCCCATCATTGAACTGGCACGGATGATCCCCGATGAGGAATCGGCCCACAAGTGGTTGGAAGAAGTCATCCGGCCGGGCGGGTTGCGATATTGCCCCGAGTGCGGAAGCGCGGATACCTGATGAAGGCCTTTGTCCAAAGGGATGCCGGGCAGACGGCTTCGGTATCAGGATTTGGTGGCGTAGTGAACGGGTTAGCCACCGGGTTGCTTGATACAATTCTTTGTGGTGATGCGACTTTTTTGCTGAAACAACTCCCTGGCGAATCCATCGATCTCGTTGTTACCTCTCCACCATACTACCTTCAACGTCATTACAATATGGCAGGCATGGGGGTTGGTGGCGAAAAATCTGTAGAAAATTACATTGAATCCCTTCTAGAAGTTTTTGATGAAGTGGTAAGGGTTGTGAAACCGACCGGGAATATCGTTTACAATATCGGAGACAAATATATCGAAAGTTCATTGCTGTTGGTTCCTTTTCGTTTCGCTATTGAAGCCACGAAGCGAAAAGATATGCGGCTTGTAAATAACATTACCTGGGTGAAAGCAAATCCTACGCCGCGTCAATTCAACAGGCGTCTTGTAAGCAGTACCGAACCATTTTTCCATTTCGCCAAGGGGCCGGATTACTACTATGCGCGAAATCTTTTTATGACTGCAAATGACGGCGGCAAGGTTTGCAAACCCACAGAGAAGTTAGGCGCAAGCTACAGAATCAAGATTGACAATTCCAAGCTATCCAAGCGTCAGAAACGGAAAGCTCACAAAGCTCTGGATGATGTTGTTTCTGAAGTTCACGAGAGAAAAATTCATAGTTTCCGGATGAAGATAAAGGGGATTCATGCAGAAGCATTTGGTGGCCAAGAGGGTGGCCGAAAACTGCAAATGGATAAGAATGGATTCACTATCATCAAACTTCATGGCCGAGCCATGAAGCGCGACGTGATAAATCATCGTGTAGAGACAACTCCGGGAGTCAATCATTGCGCGATATTTCCAGAGGGAATTATACGCGAAGTGATCAAGATGTTGTGCCCAAAATCAGGAATTGTCCTTGATCCGTATATCGGGAGCGGGACGACCGCTATAGCCGCACTCAAAGAGGGGATGCACTTTATCGGGATAGATATTGACCCGTCCTATTGCGAGCTTGCTCGGAGAAGAATTAAATTGTGTTAGCAGAATTACTCGAACAGGCGATTGTTTCGACCGATCCCGATTTCGGTTTGAGCAAAGACCACCTTGAATCCCTCCGTTACATATCCGAACAGGCATGTAACGGAAACCAGAAGGCGGTTCTCACTGTTCTTGTCACGCTATTGACAAAAAAAGTTGCTTCCCCTAGACAGGATATTCGATTACATCAGGCCAATATGCCAGGCGGGTTCTCCGGACGCGGGCTTGATACCCACGAAATCACCCCGTTTCTCAGAAGTGAACACTTTCCTCATATGCGCGAATCAGGATGGCTGACCCGTTCTCTGGAACAAGCTGTTCCATACGATCAGAACTACACTGGAAGGATTACGCCCAAACGCCTGAAATCTGATTTCCTCTTCATTGTTTCCGATATTCAAAATGGACTTGACGCCAAGGCTTGCCTCTTATTCCTGTTACGGAAACTGGCTGATTGGCGTTCGCTAAATGCGTCGCTTAAGCTATCGAAGCCAACCGGGAAACGGATTATAGACATCGTGAAATACGTCGAAGACCATTGGAGATCGGATATCCCTGGTGTTTCCAAGTTGCCCACGCTTGCAACCTATGCGGCTTATGTATGCCTTGTTTCAGAAGTCGCAAAATACCGCGATTGCACATTGTTACCTCTCTTGTCGCACACAAGCGCAGACACCCGAACGGAACGCCTCGGCGATGTAGAGGTGCGTGACGTCAACAACAATCCGTTTGAAGCCGTAGAAGTAAAACATATGATTAGTATCTCACTCCCCATGCTAGGCAAATTACGTGAAAAAATCGCTGGAGCAGGTATCAAAACATTCTACATTCTCAGCACGGATGAAGTTATTCCCCCGGATGATATGCCGGAAATAACGAATCTTCTGCTTTCCATACGAAATAGCTACGGATGTCAAGTAATTATAAATGGAGTTGCATCAACCCTGAGGTATTATTTACGATTACTATCTGATGCTGATAGATTCATCCATGAATATGTCGATTCGATTGAGAAAGACAAAGAGATACCATTTGACCTGAAGCGAACATGGAATGAGATTGTGGGGTAGTTATCGCCATAAGGGAGAATCTGATGACCAAACCACCCAAGAAAGAACTGCTCAAGACTGATTACAGGAGCGCGACCCCAGGCAGGGGCGAAGCCCGTCCTGCTCTATAAGCCGAAAGCCGTTTAGAGCCCGTGGGGGGGCGAACCCTCGTCTTGAGAATTGCCAGTCGGACGTGTTCTTCACTACAAGGCTTGGTCGCCTCTGTTTCGTGCGATCGGATCAGAGGTGCGCTTGACTGATGGGGCGCAGATTATAAAGGGAACGGCACTCTGTTGAAAAAGCGGATTGATCCGAACGACATCGGGAAAATTCTGTTGTAACGGGCGCCTCACCAATGGCGGGGCGGTTGATGCCAGAGAACCGGTTCGGGGGCTGAAGACCGTACTTATTTGCAGGCGCGTCGGCGCGGTCGCGCATCCTGCGGGTGAGGGGAAACGGCGGCCGGACGCCTTCTCCCGGATGCCCGACCGTCGCCCCGCTCACGGCGGAGCTCCCCTCTCAATGGGCAGTGCACAGGGTCTTTACTGCTCTTTGTGCGTGCGCCCGCCTTCAGAAGCGCAATCTCAGGTCTAGCCGGTATGGTGTGTTCGGGTTCGCCCACTGCGTCCGCGGCGCTCGCCGGCAAGCTCTACCGCAGCCCGTTCGAGAACCGGGAATACCCGGTCTGGACTTGAAGGCCGGGTTATACCCTGCGCGGAGCAAACGTGACCGTGTGCCAGTCCTTCAACGGGGAGGTGACGCTGCTCTACCGCGGTCGGGAGCTTGCGTACCGGGTGCTTCAGGAAGGCAGGCTCCGGCTAAGGACATTTCCAAATTGAGTTGACATATCATAACGATCGCGGTCAGAGCAATTCCGGGAGCATTTCCAATTCCTGAAGTATTTCATGCGAACGGTTTTATGGTAGAATCCGCTTTTATAGTGGTGCCCGGTTGATAACGGCATGAATTGCAACGCAGACGGATACATTTATGGTAGTAATTCGCTTGGCGCGGGGCGGCTCGAAGAAACGGCCCTTTTACTCGATTCTGGTCGCAGACCAGAGGCGCTCTACCCGTGGACGGTTTATTGAAAGAATCGGTTTTTTCAACCCGGTCGCGCGAGGCAAGGAAGAGAGGCTGGGCCTCGACCGGGAAAGGCTCGAATACTGGCAGGGAAAAGGCGCCCAAATGAGCGCTCGGGTGAAACAACTGTGTGCGAATACCGGGTTCGGGTCTGTGACCTGAATCTTTGGCCTGATCGCCGGATTGCGGGTTGCGTGACCTGAAATGAGCGGCCGGGCGCTGACCGGTCTGTCCGCAGAGTGATCGGATATTCTGGTATGGCTGGCGGCAAACCGCATACTCCGCCTGTCGTCCTGGGCATGGTCGACGCTCATCACGGAATCAGGGGTGGACTCAGGATACGGTCTCACACCCGGCCGGCGGAGCAGATATTCGAGTATTCGGTCTGGAAGGTCGGCAAGAAAGGAAGCCCCGACTGGGAAACGGTGGAGGTTTGCGCTTGCGGGCGAAGCGGCCGGCGTCTTGTTGTTCAATTGTATGGTTATCCTGACAGGGAAGCGACAGAAACCCTGATCGGTTGCCAAATTGCTATTGAGCGGTCGCAGCTTGAGGTTTTGGATAACGGTGAATTTTACTGGGTGGACCTGATTGGGCTCAACGTGGTCAATCAGCAGAATGTCGCACTGGGCAAGCTGACGAGCATGCTGGAGACCGGCGCCAACGATGTGGCGGTCGTCGCTTATGGTAACGGCTGTGAAAGGTTATTACCCTGGGTGCCACAGGTGATCAGCAAAGTCGATCTCGAAGCCGGAGTGCTCACCGTGGACTGGGATGAGAGTTATTGAGGGCGGGGCGCCGGTATGCTGGAAATAAGTGTAATTACCATATTCCCGGATATGTGCAATTCGATTGCCAAGTGCGGTGTCATTCGTCAGGCGGCTTTGGCAGGCGCATTGAAATTCGACGTGCTCAACCCTCGCGCCTTTGCCAGGGGAGCGCACAGGTCGGTCGATGACCGTCCTTATGGCGGCGGTCCGGGTATGGTGATGAAGCCGGCGCCATTAGCGGCCTGCATAGATGCGGCAAGAATATCGAAGCCGGGGCCGGTAGTGTATCTGTCACCCCAGGGTGACTTGTTGAACCAGCCCATGGTGGAGGAATTATCGAAATTACCGGGCCTGATTTTGCTTGCCGGTCGTTATGAAGGCATTGATGAGAGAATTGTTGAAAGCCGTGTAGAGCGGGAGGTTTCAATCGGAGATTATGTTCTGGCGGGAGGAGAGCTGGCGGCGATGGTCGTTGTTGAAGCCATTGCGCGACTGCTGCCGGGGGTGTTGGGGAACCGGATGTCGGCGCAACAGGATTCATTTTGCGACGGGCTTCTTGATTGTCCGCACTTTACCCGTCCCGAGTATTTCGAGGGGCGCAATGTGCCGCCGGTACTGTTGAGCGGCGACCATGAGAAAATACGACAATGGCGCCTGACCCAGGCGCTTGTCAGAACAGGTGAGCGCCGCCCGGATCTGATTGCGAATCTCATCCCGGATCGGTCCCGGCTGAATGATGAGCAGGTTGAACTATTGAATGCTTACCAACTGGAGCAGAAATATGACTGATATTATTGATCGAATTGAAGCCGAACAACTGAAGCAGGGGATCCCGCAATTTGGCGCCGGGGACCGGGTCAAGGTTCAGGTTCGCGTCAAGGAAGGCAGCCGGGAACGTTTGCAGGCATATGAAGGCGTCGTGATCGCAAAGAAAAACCGGGGATTGAACTCTTCGTTTACTGTGCGCAAGGTGGCGAGCGGAGAAGGAGTGGAAAGGGTTTTTCAAACCCATAGCCCGCTTATTGCCGATATCCGGGTCGTCCGTCGCGGTGATGTGAGACGCGCCAAGCTCTACTATCTTCGCCAGCGTTCCGGGAAATCGGCCCGTATCAAGGAGAAAATCAGGCGCTGATCCGGCGTCGGCGCCAGAAAATCGTGACCAGAACAGGCCCTGCATATATTTGTTTCGTCCGCGGCCTGGTTATTCTTTCGCTGCTTTGCTGCGCCAGTCTGCTTGCGGTCAGAAGCGTCGCAGCCCAGCCGAATCCGGGCAACCGCGAGGCTGGCAGTGAAATTACGGGCGGCGACCTGGAGCGGGTGCGTATCCTGATCAAGGCAAACGTGCTGGAATTGGCCCGCTCCATACTCGAAACCGGAGGGCCGCCGCTCTTGCCGACCCGGGACTGGCTCAACTGGGAACGCCAGTTGTGGGCTGTTTACCGGACTACCGGCCGCTGGGAGCAATTACTGGAAAGAATCCGCCAGATACCCGATACATTCCCGTACCGAATCCTGTACCAGGCGGACCTTCAGGCTATTAACGCGCATATCGAACTGGGGCAGGGAGCGCAGGCCAGAGCGCTGTTGCGCAAGCGCCTGTTGTCAACGGACAGCAACGAGCGGGACAGCAGAAAACTCCGCGAATTACTGCTTGACAGTTATCTCGTCGATCACTATCTGAGCGATGCGGAGGTTGCCATGCGTCATTATCAATTCGACTTCCGTTCCCGGGAACAGGAATGGCTGTTGTCAAGCGCCGGCATTCACCTGCAACTGAATGATCCGGACCGCGCCGTGAATATTCTGGCGCCCCTCGACCAACCCCCTGCCAGACTATTGCGCATCTACGCCAGATTGCAGAACAATACGATAACCCCGACTCAGGCGTTCAGGAAAATGGACGAGTTGATTGAAGACATCGGCGACTCGGAGCAGACCCCGTTACCGCTCTGGCAGGTTCTTGCGGTAAGGGCATACGCCGGACTGCTGAGCGATACTCCGCAATCAGCTCTGGCCGATCTTGAACAGTATCTGGTTGCGGCAGGGCGGTCGTCAACGAGAACCAATAGCGCTTATCCGGATTTCGGGGTGACAGACTTGTTGAATGCCTATCGCAGAGTCGCGCTGAACGAAAGCAACCGTCTGGGGTTGCCCGCGGGTGACTCGAACAGCCTTATGATTCATGCCCTGCAACTGCCGCAAGAAGCGCGCCCCGTTCGCAAAGCCATTTTCGGATACCTGTTACAAGACAAAAACAGACCAGCGGTAAAACGGCAGCTGAACGATCTGTTCGTCACCGAACTTATGGACACGGCTCAATCGGGAGTCATTTCATATTTGTATGGCGAAGGCAAAGCGTTTGGCAAGCTCGATCTGAGCGGTAATGTCGGGCTGGTTCTGTCAAACCGCGCTCTTGAAATGGGTGATATTGAACTGAGCGCACAAATCAATAATAGTATCCTGATGATCCCCCAGGGCATCGAGCGTTTACGGTGGCTGCTGTATATCGCACGGATTTCAATTATGGCTGGCCAATATGAAAAGGGGGCACAGGAATTGATGGAATGGCTCCATGCTCACGATCACTTGAGCAAAGAACAGGCGGACCGGGTGTTGCAACCTGTCTTCGACCTGCAAAAAGTCGGTCAGCATACCCGGGCGCTGGAACTGCTGGACGAGACCGGCAAGCGGGTAGCCAGTGGCAAACATATCCGGGAAATTGCGTATTGGAAGGCAGAGTCCTTTCAAGCCATGCGGCAGTTTGTTCGCGCAGCGGATTATTACCTGTTCTCCGCATTGCAAAAGGACGGCGGCTGGGACCCCTGGGGGGTGGCGGCCCGCTATCGCGCCGCGGAATCATTACAATCGGCGAATCTCGTTGTCGATGCCAGGGCATTGCTTGAAGATTTGCTGGCGCGCACCACTGATGACAGGCGCCGGGCCCAATTGAAACAAAAGCTCCAGCAACTCTGGCTGCCGGAGTTCAGACCGAATACCGTTGAAATCACGCAGTGAATATTCACGGGCATTGCCTGCGCAGCGGGGCAAACCGGACGCTGCGTGGCAGACCCTGGCGACCCGCTTCCTGGACACGGCCTGGATGGAATCGGGATTGAGTGACAACACACTGAGCGCTTATCGTACAGACCTCCTGTTGTTCTTTGAATGGCTCGCGGCCAGGCAGCTGTCACCGCAAAACCCGGGAGTTGACAGTATTGCCGATTACGTTGATTTTCGAGCGGGACAAGCCTCCAACCGCACTGCGGCACGTTCTTTATCAACTTTAAGATGTTTCTATAAATATTTGATTGATAAATCAATAATTGACTATGACCCTTGCGCCAATGTCGGGAATCCGGCAATCACAAGAACATTACCGAAGCCTGTTTCCCCACAAACGGTTGAGCTTTTGATCGAGGCGCCGGATGTGAACACCCGCCTCGGTCTGCGGGACCGGGCCATGATTGAAACCCTGTATGCCACAGGAATGCGGGTATCGGAGCTGACCGGCTTGCGGGTCGACCAGATTGATCTGACAGTCGGTGTCTGTCGTGTAGTCGGGAAGGGCAACAAGGAACGGCTGGTTCCTTTGGGCGATCATGCAAATGACTGGATTAAAAGATACCTGAATGAATCGAGAGCGGATATCCTGGGCAACAGACAGGACGCGGCCTTGTTTCCGGGTAGCCGTGGAAAGGCGATAAGCCGTCAGGGATTCTGGCAGAACCTGAAACGTTACGCCTTGTCAAGCGGTTTGAACGGCAACATTTCGCCACATACACTACGGCATGCCTTTGCCACTCATTTACTGGACAATGGCGCCGACCTGCGCAGCGTTCAAATGTTCCTCGGGCATTCGAGTTTATCCACTACACAGATTTACACACTCGTTACCACGACACGCTTGAAAAATATTCATCAACGGCACCACCCCAGAGGGTAGATATCCAACAACTATAAGGCTGATTTCCAGTGTCCTTCGGAAAAAACCCCGAAAAAAAGGAGTCGACCGCTGCCGCATTGCCGGACGAGGTTCGCTTGCTCCGCGTATCGGAAAACGGGAAAAGTCGGGCGCATGCCGAACGGATTGTGGACATGCTGTCCCGCCTCGGCGTTGACGGACACGGGCAGGCCGCAGGATACATCCATGCTCTGGGAGCGCTGGGCGGAGATGAATTACAGCAGCTCCGGGCAATCATGGAGCCGAAAGTCATGCAGTTATATGACGCCGTCAATCACATGGCTCAATTATCGGATATGCTTGCGCCAGAGCACCCCGAATCCGCAGATTTCGTCGCAGGAACCAATGAAGAGAATCTGCGCAAGATGCTCATTATCATGGTTGATGACGTGCGCGTCGTTGTGATATTTCTGGTCAGCCGGTTGTTGAAACTGAGAAGCCTGAAGGAGGAAGCGGGTGAGACCGATCGGTATCATGCCAGACTGGCTCTTGATATTTACGCGCCGTTGGCCAGCAGACTCGGCATAGGGCAGTTGAAATGGGAGCTCGAAGACTGCGCCTTTCGCTGTCTCAACCCCCGAATCTACCAGACACTGGCGCGAACGCTCGAAGAAAAAAGACAGGCGCGGGAGCAATACATTACCGATTTGACCGATCGGATCGCAACGTTGCTGGACGCCAGAAAAATTGAGTCGCGTATTCAGGGAAGAGCCAAGCACATCTACAGCATATGGAAGAAAATGCAAGGAAAAAGCCTCGAATTCAGTCAACTGAAAGATATTCTGGCCGTCCGCATACTGGTCAACAGCGTTGAGGATTGCTACTCTGCGCTGAGTATCATACACGAAAGATGGCATCACTACAGGCATGAGTTCAGCGACTATATCAACATGCCGAAAGCCAACGGCTACCAGTCCATCCATACCATCATATCCGGTCCCGGCGACAAGACAGTGGAAGTGCAAATCCGCACGCTTGCCATGCACGAAGAAAGCGAACTGGGGTTCGCCGCCCACTGGCGATACAAGGAAACAGCCGAGTATGACAGTAATTTCGATCAAAAGCTGATTTGGTTGAGGCAGTTGCTGGAATGGAAGAGTGAAGCGCTGGCCTCTTCCATACGTAGCGGCCGGACTGTCGAGCCCGCTGTTGATGCGAACGCGGCGCGTGGCGCAGATCCTGCTGCGGGTCAAATACAAGGCGGTCGGCAGGTTTATGTGTTCACACCCAAAGGCAAGATCATTGTCCTTCCTGAAGGAGCGACCCCGATTGATTTTGCCTATGCCATTCATAGCGAGGTGGGGCACCGGACTCGCGGAGCCAGGGTCAACGGGAAAATGGTTTCCCTGAACTATCTGCTGCAGACCGGAGACCAGGTCAGTGTTCAGACGGTAAAAAGCGGAGGCCCCAGCCGCGATTGGCTGAGGGCGGATCTGGGCTACGTCAGAACCAGCCGCGCCAGAAACCGCATCAACCGGTGGTATAAACGCAGTGAATACGATCAGAATGTCTCTGAAGGCAGGTCTATGCTGGACCGTGAACTGCGACGGCTGGGTCTTGACGGCCTGAGCTTCGAAAAACTCAACCAGCATACCCATTTCCAGAAAGTCAATGACCTTCTGGCATCAATCGGTTCCAATGATTATAAAATATCGAAGTTGCTGTACCCGTTCAGGGAGCGCGAAGACGATGATCCGGATAGTCTTGCGGTCAAAACGAAAACAGCTTCGGACACTCGCGCGAAAGGCAGTTTTATCGTTTCCGGGCTGGACAATCTGCTGACCCGCATGGCGAAATGCTGTGCTCCTGTTCCCGGGGATGACATTGTCGGTTTTGTAACCTCAAACAGGGGAGTCACGATACACCGCAAGGGTTGTAACAACGTCTCCGCTATCAAGGGTGATGCGCGGCTGATTGAGGTGGAGTGGGGTGGAGGCAATTCCAGTTATATACTGAGACTGGAAATCGTCGCCAGTCACCGCAGCGGACTGTTGCATGATATAACCGAAGTTCTGAAGTCGAACAGGGTCGATGTGCTGCAAGTGAACATGGAAACCGATTCCGTCCAGATAACCCGATTGAATGTTCGACTCGAAATCAAGAGCGGAATACGCCCCGGGAAATTGATTTCCCGGCTTGGGCAAATAGACAATATGCTGAATATCCGCCGGATCGGTTACTAGATATTGTCGTCACAAGACAGCGGTTCACGGGGCAAGGCATCGAATATGAATGGCAGCAAGGAAAGAACTGGTATTCTTCGCATAGCGGGTGGCAATGCCCCGCCAGCGCTTGAGATGCAGGAAGGCATTCTCCACCAGATGCCGCAGACGGTAGAGATACGCATCATGCTCTCGTGGCTCCCGGCGATTGCGCTTTGACGGAATCACCAGCTTGATGCCCTGCCCGGTACAGTATGCCACAATGGCATTGGTGTCATAAGCCCGGTCCGCCAGCAGAGCGCCGGCATCGATCCCCTCGATCAGGAAGTCAGCCTGGCTACAATCAGCCGTGGCACCTTCCGTAACAACCGCTCGGACCGGCAGACCATGCGCATCCACGGCCAGATGCAGTTTCGTGTTGAGTCCCCTTTTGTGCGTTCCATCGCCTGATTCCCGCCCCGCGCTCCAGTCCCATGAGGATGCACCTTGATATGGCTCGTATCGATCATCAGCCACTCGTAATCCGGTTCTTCCATGACCCGTTCCAACAACCCCTCCCAAATCCCCTTGTCCCGCCAACGGCAGAAGCGCCGATGGGTGTTCTTCCAGTCGCCGTAATCCGGTGGCAGGTCCCGCCACGGCGCCCCGGTACGAAGAATCCAGAACACTGCATTGAGAAAACGCCGATTGTCCTCGGCAACCCCTCCCCACTGGCCTCTTCGACCAGACAGATGAGGCTCCAGCAGGACTGGTTGACGCATTCCTTGACCATGGCTGTCATCTGGCCTCTTCGACCAGACAGATGAGGCTCCAGCAGGAGCCATACGCGCTCCGAAATATCCTGTCTACGATGGGAATCAGTCATCGTCAGTCGTCCTAAAGGTTTGCTTCTCTCAATTATACCATACATTGATCTTTTCTTGTGACGACAGTATCTAATATAAAGCAACGTCCATCCAATCAATTTCAGCAATTCCCGCTAAATTCAGGAAGCCAGTAAATCCGTGGTTTTCAGGGGGCTGTTAAACAATCTTTTCGCAGACTTTTCATAGAAAAGAGGTAGAATATTTCTGAATCAATTTACATATAGTATAATCAGCCTGTATTTAGGATATAATTCCTTCTGTCACCCGAGTCCAAAAACCCCAAAGACGGCCCTGAATGCAAAGACAAATAAAAAATAATAATGATTACAATAGCTTACCCCCCCCCCCCTCAATTTCCAAGGGTCTGAACACTCTGAAATCCCGCTAATCCACGCGGTAAAGCGCAGCCGCGCAAGCGCCGCACACGGCACAAGCGTCTCTACCCAAAAGGGCGCTCTTTACTTAACTAACCCGCACGCCCCTTACGACGCGCCAGCGCCCGGGCGCCCCTTCACGGCTGCCCGATATACAGACCCCGATCCAACCCGCTCCCGTCACTCTCCCTTGAGGGGAGTCGGCAAGGCAAGGGCGACAGCCCCGCCGGAAAGCTGGTGGACCGGACCGCGACTCAACCTTAATTCACTCAACTTTCAATCATAAGGCGAAATCACCATGAAATACTCTAACCAACCGATATGGGCTTTGGCCACCTTCCTGACTCTGCTGCTGGCCGGCTGCGGAGGCAGTTCTTCCACCTCCGGGACACCGGAGATGACCGAACTTCAGAAAGCCCAAAAGGCCGCCATGGATGCCTCCGACATGGCCAAAACGAAATCCGATGAGGCCAAAACATCAGCCGATGGGGCACAAGAAGCGGTCATGGGTCTGGCCGAAATACAAACCGGAAACCCCATGGCCAAGACACACGCCGAAGCAGCCCGCAAAGCGGCTGACGAAGCCCTGGCAGCCTACAACCTGGCCAAGAAGGAATACGACAAGACCAGGGCCGCAGGCAGCCGGACGGTGGCGGTCGAAGCCAGAATCGCCGCCGAGGCAGCCAGTATGGAAGCCGAGAGACAGGCCAAAATCGCCAGGGACAAGGCTGCTGAGGCGGTGGAGGCCGCCAAAATGGAGGTGAAGGTCTCTTACGACGATGACGGCAAGGTGAAGAACTACAGCGTCGGGGACACGACGATCATGCCGGGTGCGCCGAAGAAAGTCACGACGACCGGAGGCAAGACGGTAACGACCGGGAAGAACAACGACTTGCAACGCCTTTCGGGAACTTACAGCAAAGCCCCGGTTGGATATATGGCTAAAAGCAACCTTTCGCCGGAAGTCGTATCCCGGACGGGTTTCTATGGGGTGTACCGCAAGATCGGGACCGAGACTTACGGAGTTGATAGCATACTTCATCTTTACGACAGATATATCAGCAACAGCAAGCTGGTGAGGTCCTACAGAAAGGCAACGAAAAACGGTAATGCCATAAAGGTGACCGACGCGCCTGCAACCGTAGCCAATCCGTACGGCGTGGCTACGGTTGCAGGTAAAACCTACAAGATCATGCGGGCGGAGGGTGAGTTCTACCGCGTCACCGTTGAAGAGGGAGACAAATTCGACCATACGAATGCCGGGGACAATATTCCCGCCGGCACGAAGGACGCCAACGCCATGGAGTCCACCGGTGTCTACTACTACGAAGCAGGCGGCAATAAAACGTGGTTGTTGCGCGAAAGTTCTACAGTCGAATTGTCGGGCGCCAAAAAAATCACGTATCGGCAGTTGTTTGTCTACGATGTGCCGGATTTCCCGGGGGCAAAAGCCTATGAGCACATGAACTATGGTATGTGGATGCCTAAAGAAAAATCTGAACCTGAAGAAGGAGCCGAAGTGGTGGAACTGGGCACAGCGTTTGTCAGTGTGCTGCCCGGCGGCCAGGGCATAACCCCACCCGCCGACATGCCGGGATTCGGCAAGGCCACATGGCGGGGACATGGAACATTAGTAAGACGCGCAAAGCACGCTGAGGGTGAAGGAGGAGTCAGAGCACATACGATAGAATCAACGACAGTGGCGGATTTCGGGGAAAACACCATTACCACCGATCTTGTCGATGACTTTACGGCTTCTGGAATCAACACCGTAATCAGCGTGTTGTTTGCCAGATTGCATGGCACTATTGACGGAAGCCGGTTCTCTGGAGACAGGGTATCCCTTGTCAATAGCGAAGGCGCAGGTTACAGTACCCCGCAAATTCGCCTCGGATTCCAACTAAATGCCTCACTTCGTGGAATAGCTCGCAACGCCTTTGGGGTAGCTCCGAGCCTGGATGGCAGCGGGTATCAGGTTAAGGAGTACAGCGGAAATTTCTTCGGACCGGATGCGGAGGAGGTTGGTGGCGTGTTCTACGTCACGTCCGAAGGCCGGAAAAACGGCGAGTTCCGCGGCTCTTTCGGTGGCCGCCGGATGACCGAGTAACGGATAACTCTGCCGAACATGCGATCACTACCCGCCCGACAACACCGCATGATGTGGCCAATATCTTCCGGGGCGCGTTGAGTACCGCTTCGTGCAACGGGCTCGGTGGCAGCGTGGCCCCGGGTGGCGAGATGGCTGACTAAAGAGAGAATTGGACCTAGATAGTGTCGTCACAAGAAAAGGTCAATGTATGGTATAATTGAGGGAAGCAAACCTTTAGGACGACTGAGATGACTGATTCCCATCGTAGACACGATATTTCGGACCACGTATGGTCCCTGCTGGAGCCTCATCTGCCCGGTTGAAGAGACCAGTGGGGAGGGGTCGCCGAGGACAATCGGCGTTTCCTCAATGCGGTGTTCTGGATTCTTCGTAGCGGGGCGCCGTGGCGGGACCTGTCGCCGGATTACGGCGACTGGAAGAACACCCATCGGCGCTTCTGCCGTTAGCGGGACAAGGGGATTTGGGAAGGGTTGTTGGAACGGGTCGATGCGGGCGTCCTGTTGGTGGATCGGGCTTACGACACCGATGCCATTGTGGCGTACTGCGCCGAGCAGGGGATGGAAGCGGTGATTCCGTCGAAGCGCAATCGCCGGGAGCCACGGGAGCATGACCGGTATCTCTACCGTCTGCGGCATCTGGTTGAGAATGCTTTTCTGCATCTCAAGCGCTGGCGGGGCATCGCCACCCGTTATACCAGGAATGCCAACTCCTTCCTCGCCGCGATTCATATCCGATGCCTCGTTCTGTGGACCGCCATCTTGTGACGACAGTATCTAGGCAAATCGCTCGTGCCTTATCCCGGTTTGTTCTGTGAACAAAGCCTTGAGATACCTGCCGGTATGAGACCGGCTTTCCCCGGCGACCTGCTCCGGGGTGCCCGACGCAACCACTTCTCCGCCTTCGTCTCCGCCTTCAGGACCCAAATCCACAATCCAGTCGGCCGTTTTGATTACATCAAGATTGTGCTCGATGACGATCACCGTATTGCCTTGATCGCGTAGTCGGTGAAGGACTGCAAGGAGTTGCCTGATGTCATGGAAATGCAGTCCGGTAGTCGGCTCATCAAGCACATAAAGAGTCCTGCCGGTATCTCTTTTGGACAGCTCGCGGGACAGTTTGACTCGTTGGGCTTCGCCCCCGGATAAGGTAGTAGCGCTTTGGCCGAGTGTAATATAGCCCAGCCCAACGTTGATCAGTGTGTCCAGTTGGCGCTTGATAGATGGAATGGCGTAGAAGAATTCCGCCGCCTCCTCAACAGTCATGGCCAGTACCTCGGCAATATTCTTGCCCTTGAAACAGATTTCCAGCGTTTCCCGGTTGTAGCGTTTGCCCTTGCAGCTGTCGCAAGGCACATAAATGTCCGGCAAAAAATGCATTTCCACGCGAATCAGGCCGTCTCCCTTGCAGGCTTCGCAGCGCCCGCCCTTGACATTGAATGAGAACCGTCCGGGTTTGTAGCCCCTGGCCCGGGACTCCCCGATATTGGTGAATATTTCGCGTATTGAGGTAAACAGTCCAGTGTAAGTAGCCGGGTTCGAGCGGGGGGTGCGGCCAATCGGGCTCTGGTCTATAGAGATGATCTTGTCGAAGTGATCAAGTCCGTCAATCGACCGGTAAGGCTGGGGTCTGGTTCGGATCAGGTGCAGTTTTTCAGCAACAGCGGGGTACAAGGTGCCGTTGACCAGGGTGGATTTCCCCGATCCGGATACTCCGGTAACGCAGGTGAACAAACCGATCGGTATTTCCACACAAGCGCTTTTGAGATTGTTTCCGGTCGCATTGTGAATCCGCAAAATCCGGTGCGGGTCGCCCGCAGTCCTCTTTTGCGGGATTTCTATTTTTTCCTTGCCACTCAGGTATCTGCCGGTTATCGACTGGCTGCTGCTTCTGATTGCCTCAGGGGGGCCTTGCGCCACGATTTGCCCTCCGTCCTTGCCGGCGCCCGGCCCGATATCGACAACGTAGTCCGAGCTTGTGATCGCTTCCTGGTCATGCTCGACAACGATTACCGTGTTACCCAAATCCCGCAAGTGAACCAGTGTTTTCAATAATCGCCCGTTATCCCGTTGATGCAGCCCGATAGACGGTTCATCCAGGACATACATCACACCAACCAGGCCGGAACCAATCTGCGAGGCGAGTCGTATACGCTGGGCTTCGCCGCCGGATAATGTTTCCGCGGCGCGCGAAAGAGTCAGGTAATTCAATCCGACATTAATCAGGAAACCGAGCCTGCCGCGAATCTCCTGAATGATTTTTGCCGCAATTTCCGCTCGTCTCCCGCGCAGTCTCAGGTTCTCAAAAAACTCCAGGGCCTTGCCAATCGGTAACGCGGTCAGTTGATCGATCGTTTGGCCGCGGACGAACACATGGCGGGCCTGAGTGCACAGCCGGCTGCCGCCGCAATTTGAGCAAACCCGTGAGCTCATATATTTGCTGAGATACTCGCGGGCGAGAGAAGAGTCGGTTTCCCGGTAGCGTCGTTCGTAGTTGTTTATGACGCCCTCGAACGCATGCCGTTTCTCATACTTGCGGCCGGGGCGAGAATAGACAAAAGCAATCTTTTCATTGCCGCTGCCATACAACACAATTTCCCGGTTTTCTTTCGACAGGCTTGCAAACGGGGTTTCCATATCGAACTGATAGTGTCTGGCAACGCAAGCGAGTTGGGTATAGTAGTAGCCATTGCGCCGATCCCATCCGGGAATCGCGCCGGCGGACAGGGACAGTTCAGTGTCTTGCACGATACGCTCCGGGTCGAAAAACCGGCGTATCCCCAGACCATCGCATTGTTCGCAGGCGCCAGCGGGATTGTTGAACGAGAACAGTCTCGGCTCCAGTTCGTCCAGACTGTACCCGCAGTAAGGACAGCCGAACCGATTGGAGAACAGCTGTATCTCCCCGATATTTCTCTGCTCATCAAGAATAGCCACTTTCGCTTTGCCCGCAGCAAGCTGAAGAGTGGTTTCAAAAGATTCGGCGAGACGTTGTCTGTTGTCCTGCCGGATAATCAGGCGGTCCACAATCACGTCGATATGATGTTTGTAGCGTTTGTCCAGCTTTGGCGGGTCATCCAGTTCCACCGTGTCGCCGTCAATAATGGCGCGGATATATCCCTGGGAATGAAGCTCGCCGAGCAATTGCTGAAATTCTCCCTTGCGATCTGTGACGACCGGGGCAAGCAGCATGGCTGCGGTACCTTCAGGTTGCTGCATGACCAGATCGACCATTTGACTGACCGTCTGGGCCTCCAGCGTAATCCGGTGGTCCGGGCATTTCGGGTCGCCGACCCTGGCGAACAGGAGTCTCAGATAATCGTAGATTTCGGTGACTGTGCCTACCGTAGAACGGGGATTATGGGAAGAAGACTTCTGCTCTATGCTGATGGCCGGCGAGAGCCCTTCGATCACATCAATATCGGGTTTTTCCATCAGCGACAGAAACTGTCGGGCATAGGTTGACAGCGACTCCACATAGCGCCGTTGTCCCTCGGCGTAAATGGTATCGAAGGCCAGCGAAGATTTTCCGGAGCCCGACAAACCGGTGATGACGATCAGTTTGTCTCTCGGCAAATCGAGATCAATGGATTTCAGATTATGCGTGCGCGCGCCGCGAATGAGGATGTTTCGAGCTGACAAGGAAGATGATTTTCACAAAATAAAACTGATACTATACGCGCTCTTTCGTCTACCGGGCAACCCTGCTGTGCAAAGAGTTCTGCTGCCCGGTGCCGTGCAAAACCACCGGATTGCCACCTGGAACATGACGCAACCCGATACTGCGATGACTCCGTCGGAACGGCGTGCCATCACTTCCCTGGCGGGCATTTTTTCGTTACGGATGTTCGGGCTGTTCATGTTGTTACCGGTTATATCCGTATATGCCGGCGACTTGTCGCACAGTACACCATTATTGATCGGGCTGGCGCTCGGCTCCTATGGCTTGACCCAGGCCCTGTTTCAGATTCCGTTCGGGTTGCTGTCCGACCGGCTCAACCGCAAGCATGTGATCGCTTTCGGTCTCTTCGTATTTGCTCTTGGCAGTGTTGTTGCCGCATGGTCGGATTCGATCCATGGCCTGATTATCGGCAGGAGTATTCAGGGGTGCGGCGCAATTTCGGCGGCTACGCTGGCCTTGACGGCGGACTTGACACGAGACAGCCAGCGCACCCGGGCCATGGCCGTAATCGGTATCTGCATTGGCCTTTCATTCATACTGGCGCTCGTTATCGCTCCCCCGCTGCAAAGTTGGATCGGAGTCCCCGGATTGTTCTGGTTAACAGCCGCTCTTTCCGTGCCCGCCATATTTGCCGTATTGCGGATCGTCCCCGACACAGGCTCCGCAACCCACCATAAACCTGTAGCGCCGGCCATCTCTCAACTCGGCAGGCTATTGGCGGACGCTCAATTGATGCAACTGAATCTGGGTATCTTTTTGTCCCATGCGGTCCTGAGCGCGCTTTTCCTGGTTCTGCCCGCATTACTAATCTCCCGCGGCAATTACCCGTTGGCGGACCATTGGAAAATCTACCTTCCGATATTACTGCTATCCGTGCTCGCAATGGCGCCATTTATTATAGCAGGTTCACGGGCGCCAATGATCCACCATGCTTACCGCGCGTCTGTCCTGCTTTTACTGGTTTCTTTCGTGATACTGGCGCTCAGTGAATCGCGCCCGATAATCTGGTTACTGGTTGGAACCGTGGTGTTTTTCAGCGCCTTCAACGCGCTTGAATCGCTGTTGCCTTCGATCGTTTCTCAAGTCGCGCCGGCTGACAGCAAGGGAACAGCGCTTGCCGTCTATAATACATTTCAGTTTTCCGGAGTTTTTTTCGGGGGAGTTGCAGGAGGCTGGGTGTATGGACAATATAGCAGCTTGGGGGTATTTATTTTCAGCTGCGGGATCATTACAATCTGGCTACTGATCAGTTGTATTTTTTTCAGGTTCAGGCTGGCTGGCGAGAAAGTGGTTGAAACAGGCATTCAAGCGATAAGCGAAAAAACGGCCTGATTGCCGGAACAGGAGCCATGAATGGAATCAGGGAAGTCAGTACCGGAACCGGCGCAGCGATTGTTCGACTCGCAACAGACGAGTCGCTTATAACAGCGCCGACGCTCAAAAACCAATCAATGTTCAAGGAAATCAATATGTCGAGAGGTATCAACAAAGTTATACTGGTCGGAAATCTGGGGCGAGACCCCGAAATCCGCTACACTCCGGATGGCTCGGCAATAGCCAACGTCACTATTGCAACCAGTGCCTCATGGAAAGACAGGCAGACCGGGGAACAGCAGGAAAAGACAGAATGGCACCGGGTGGTTTTTTTCAGCCGTCTTGCAGAGATTGTCGGCGAGTATTTAAGGAAAGGCTCGCAGGTTTATATCGAGGGACGATTGCAAACCCGTAAATGGCAGGATCAAAGCGGGCAGGACCGCTATATCACGGAGGTCGTGGCCAATGAGATGCAGATGCTCGGTAGTCGCGCCCGGGATCTGGAAGCGTCTCCGTCAAATGACTATCAGCAACCCCGACAGACCGAAAAACCGGCTACGGCGCCCGACACGGCGCCCTCAGCGGATGCAAATGATTTTGATGACGACATTCCGTTTTGACCGGAGCCACTTGCGCTGTAGCGCAGGGCAATGAAAGACCTGGGGCGGCTTAAACGGCAATACTCGGATGCAGGGCTCGACCGGGACAGCGCTGACCCGGACCCGATCGTTCAATTTGCGTCATGGTTCGCGCAGGCGGTCGATTCGGGTATTGCCGAGCCGAACGGGTTTTCCCTGTGCACCGTATCCGCCACAGGCAGACCGACCCAGCGCACAGTCCTGATGAAATCATATGATGATTGCGGATTTGTTTTCTATACGAATTACGGCAGCAGAAAGGGACGCCACATCATGGCAAACAATCGGGTTTCGATGTTGTTCCCGTGGTATGAATTGCATCGCCAGATCAATATTGAGGGAGAAGTGTCAAGAATTGATGAAGCCCGTTCCGGCGCCTACTTCCATTCGCGTCCCCGCGCCAGCCAGCTGGGTGCCTGGGCTTCACGTCAAAGCGAAATCGTTGCTTCGCGCTCGCTGCTGGAGGAACAATTTCGGAATATGGAAAGGAAATTTCAGGATCGGCCGATTCCATTGCCTCCGTTTTGGGGAGGCTACCGCATCAAACCGGATCGATTCGAGTTCTGGCAGGGCAGAAACCACCGTTTGCATGATCGCATACTTTATCGCAGGCATCAGGAACAGTGGAAAATAACACGCCTGTCGCCGTAATACATGCTGCAACGGCTCGCATTATCGTAGGGGAGCGTCCCTATTGTTGCGTCCACCGCCGGGTTTGATAGCGGGCTTATATCAGTTCCGCCTGATCCCCCTTGTCGCTGAGCCATGATTTGCGGTCAGACGCCCGCTTTTTGGCTAACAGCATATCCAGTAATGAATACGTCCCGTCCCCGTCGGAGACTTCGAGTTGCTGCAGGCTTCGGGTCGCCGGGGCCATCGTGGTTTCCCGAAGCTGCAACGGATTCATTTCACCCAGCCCCTTGAATCTCTGGATATTGACCTTGCCTCTGATTTTCTCCGATTTTATATGTTTCAATATGTTGTCCTTATGTTCTTCATGCAGAGCGTAGAAGACCTTTTTGGCAGCGTCAATTCGATAGAGCGGCGGCATCGCTACACAGACCCGGCCCTCGACCACCAGCGCCGCAAAGTGGCGCAGAAACAGGGCGCACAGCAACGTTGCAATGTGCGCCCCATCAAAGTCGGCATCCGCGAGAATGCAAACCCGACCGTAGCGCAATCCGGACAAGTCATCAGAGCCCGGGTCCACGCCCAGCGCCACCGCAATGTCATGAACTTCCCGGGATGCCAGTACCTCGGTGGAATCTACTTCCCAAGTGTTCAGAATTTTTCCTCTGAGCGGCATTACCGCCTGGAAATCACGCTGTCTGGCTTGCTTGGCCGACCCTCCCGCAGAGTCTCCCTCGACGAGGAACAACTCGGTCTTTCCAGGGTCATCGCTGATACAGTCGGCCAGTTTGCCGGGCAGGGCCGGACCACTGCCCGGTTTTTTGCGTTGCACACGTTTGCCCGCCTGTAAATTGCGCTGAGCGTTTTCGATAGCAATGCGGGCAATGTTTTGTGCCTCGGTGATATTGTGGTTGAGCCAAAATCCGAACGCATCCCTGACCGCTCCGTGAACCATTGCAGTCGTCTCCCGGGATGAAAGACGCTCCTTGGTCTGGCCGCTGAACCGCGGTTCCCGGATGCGTACGGAAAGAACCCAGGCGCAATTACAGGCAACGTCTTCCGTGGAAATGCGGATACCGCGGGGCAGCATATCCCGGAACTCGCAAAACTCCCTGATTGCCTCGGTTAGGCCGCTGCGAAAACCGCTTGCATGGGTGCCTCCTCTCGGGGTAGGCACCAGATTGACATAACTTTCCGTGACAGCCGCGGCGCCATTCGCAACCCATGCCACAATCCAATCCAGTTCTCCCGATTCGCCGCGGAATTTGCCGGCATAAGGCGAGGATGGAACCAGCTCGGCGTCTGCCAGAGCTGCGCCAAAATATTCGGGAAGACCATGATCGTAATACCAGGACTCGTTGTTTCCCGGAGTCTTTTCGTCAAAAAAACGCACCCGCAACCCCGAACATAAAACCGCTTTCGCTTTCAGAAGCCCTTTCAGTCCGGCAATATGGAATTCAGGAGAATCGAAGTAGTCGGGGTGCGGGTGAAAACGGATTTTCGTTCCCGTGTCTTTCCTGTCGGATTTGCCCGTAACCTTCAGCTCGGTTTGTTTTTCTCCATGGGCAAAGCGGATATGATACTGTTTACCGTTGCGCCGAATCCGGACATCCATTTTTTCCGACAGGGCATTGACAACCGCGACCCCGACCCCATGCAACCCGCCTGAATACTGGTAATGTTCTCCCGAGAATTTTCCGCCCGTATGCAAGCGGGAAAGAATCAACTCGACACCGCTGACCCCTTCTTCTTCATGGATATCGACCGGCATACCCCGTCCATTGTCGGATACGGTAAGGGACCCGTCCTCATGCAAATGGACCTCGATCAAGTCCGCATATCCGGCGATCGCCTCGTCCACACTGTTGTCGATGACCTCATGAGCGAGATGGTTGGGGCGGTCGGTTTCGGTATACATGCCCGGCCGTTTGCGGACGGGTTCAAGCCCGGTCAGAATTTCAATGGCAGATGCGTTGTAACGGTTACCCATAAAATTCGCAGCAGACAAAACGGAACCAGAGGCAAATCCGGTTTCGGTGAACAGGAACAGCAGAAACCCGTTCCGGCAAAGTATTCACCGGATTTTTGGGAATTTGCCCCTGTCAACAATCCGGCTTTGTTAATATACTTGCAGTATCAAACCTGATTATACGTATTTTATGACAGCTCCGAAGAAAAAACCGATAGCCGATTTTGAAAAATCCCTGACCGAACTGGAAAAAATTGTAAGACGTATGGAGCAGGGAGAGCAATCGCTGGAAGATACGCTCAAGGACTTCGAACGTGGAATGATTTTGTCCGGGCTGTGCCGGAAAGGGCTGGACGAGGCCCAGCAAAAGGTGGAGATTCTGGTCAAAAAACATGGCGGCTACCGCCTGGAGACCTTTCCTGATGACTTGACCGGGACCAGGGATAATCAGTCGCGTGACGACAGTGACTAATGGGTGAGCGTGTTTCAATCCACTTGCAATCGCTACAGTAAACGGACTGAGCGCGCTCTTGAAGCCCGACTGATTGCAGGCTCGGTGGTCCCCGAAAGACTGCATCAGGCAATGGCCTACTGCTGTCTTGGCGGCGGCAAGCGTCTGCGCGCCATGCTGGTCTATGCGTGCGGACAGGTCGCCGGGGCAACAATGGAACAGTTGGACACCCCGGCCTGTGCTGTGGAAATGATCCATGCCTATTCCCTGATCCACGATGATTTGCCGGCAATGGACGACGATGATCTTCGACGGGGCAGGGCAACCTGCCATATCGCATTTGACGAGGCCCTGGCAATTCTGGCGGGAGACGCCTTGCAGAGCCGGGCTTTTGAAATTCTCGCCTCCCGCAAGTGGAACAATATAGCCAGCGAAAACAAGATAGCGATGATCGAACAACTTGCCAAAGGCTGCGGGTCTCTCGGCATGGCAGGCGGGCAGTCCCTGGATATGGAAGCTACGGGGCAGTCCGTTGACTACACCGACCTCGTGCGAATTCATAGCCTCAAAACCGGCAGCCTCATTGAATCATCGGCTATAGTCGGTTGCCTGGCCGCAGAAAACGCCAGCGACGAACTGTTGGCCGGAATACGCACCTACGGCTCCTGTATCGGCCTTGCCTTCCAGATACTGGATGATATACTGGATGTCACTGAAAATAGTCAGGTTTTGGGCAAAGTCAGCGGCGCAGACCGGACTATGAACAAATCAACCTGTGTGTCGATACTGGGGCTGGGCGCCGCCAGAACGGAAGCCGAGAAGTTAGCCGAGAAGGCTGTTCGGGCAATTCAGGGGCCGGGGGTCGGGCGGGCTTTCCTTGCGCAACTTGCGGATTTTGTTGTAACAAGGAGTCACTGATGTCGGAATTCGCTGCCCGTTACCCTTTGCTGTTCGGCATTGACGACCCTGCGCGGTTACGCGAGCTGAGCAGGCAACAGCTCGGCCAGCTTGCCGGCGAACTGCGAAATTATCTGATTGAAATCTTGTCCCGAACAGGCGGACATTTTGCGGCCGGGCTGGGGACGGTCGAGCTGACCATTGCGCTGCATTATGTTTTCAATACTCCGGTTGACCGTCTGGTGTGGGATATCGGCCATCAGGCGTACCCGCACAAGATTCTGACCGGGCGCCGTAACAAATTCAGCACTATTCGTAAATACAAAGGGTTATCTGGGTTTCTTAAACGCGATGAGAGCGAATACGATACGTTTGGCGCGGGACACGCCAGTACTTCAATAAGCGCTGCTCTCGGCATGGCGGTCGCGTCAAAACTGATGGAAGCGGAACACGAAGTAGTCGCGGTGATTGGAGACGGGGGCCTGACTGGCGGGATGGCGTTCGAGGCTCTGAACAACGCAGGCAGCCTTGATGTCGATCTGCTGGTGGTTCTGAACGACAATGAGATGTCGATTTCTCCGAATGTAGGCGCGATCTCCAGTTATCTGGCCAGACTCATGTCAGGACGCGCCTATTCGACGATCAGGGAAGGAAGGACCGTACTGACCACCTTACCTCCCCGCGTCAAGAAATATGCGCGGCGTCTGGAGGCGCACATGAAAGGTATGGTAATGCCAAGCACACTCTTCGAGGAACTCGGTTTCTATTACATCGGGCCGATTGATGGACACAATGTCGATACCCTGGTCACCACATTGCAAAACCTGAAAAAAATGAAAGGCCCCAGACTCCTCCATGTGGTTACCCAGAAAGGTCACGGCTTTGAACCCGCTGAAGGGGCGCCGACCGCCTATCACGGAGTTTCTCCATTCGATCGGGATACCGGAAAATTCGAAATCGGAAAAAAAACAAGGACCTATACCCATGTATTCAGTGACTGGATCTGCGATATGGCATGCAGGGATCAATCCCTGGTCGGTATCACTCCTGCAATGCGGGAGGGATCGGGCCTTGTTCGCTTTTCCGATGAGTTTCCTGCCCGCTATTTCGATGTCGGGATTGCCGAACAGCACTCCCTGACTTTCGCTGCCGGTCTGGCCTGTGAAGGACTCAAGCCGGTAGTCGCAATTTATTCGACATTCCTGCAACGCGCTTATGACCAGTTTATCCACGACATCTCGATCCAGAACCTGGATGTGTTGTTCGCCATAGATCGGGCAGGACTGGTCGGCGCTGACGGGGCTACCCATTCCGGGGTCTATGACTATTCCTATCTGAGATGTATCCCCAAAATGGTAATCATGGCGCCGGCCGATGAAGCAGAATGCCGCAACATGCTATATACCGGGTACATCCACACCGGCCCGGCATCCGTGCGCTATCCCAGGGGGGGCGGACCGGGCGCTATCGAGCAGAGCGAAATGGCCTCATTGCCGCTTGGCAAGGCCGAAATCCGCAGAAAAGCCGACACTGGCCGGGTCGCGATCCTGGCGTTCGGAAGCATGGTTTATCCGGCAGTCGAAGTGGGCCATGAACTGGATTGCACCGTAGTCAATATGCGGTTTGTGAAACCACTGGATGAAGAACTGGTGCTGGCCCTTTCTGCAAGTCACACCTTACTGGTCACAGTCGAGGAAAATGTCCTCATGGGAGGAGCCGGTTCGGCAGTCAACGAATGTCTGGCCAGACATGGCAAACAGGCGACGATACTCAATCTGGGTGTTCCGGACCGGCACATTGAACACGGCACCCAACAGCAACAACTGCATGAAACCGGATTGTCAGTCGAGGGCATCAAAAACCGGATTACGAGCAATTCTCATTTTGTGCCCGCAACCGATTCATTTTAGCGCCCCCGCGTCATTTCGTTTCACCACTGACCTGCTGACGCTGTCTGCGTGGCATAATCCTCATCCCAGACTGCGGGTAACGATCTCCCGGACATCGGTCGACAGGCCGTTAACGTTCAGAATACGGTTCAGCGTTTCGTGCATTTTTTCTTTCAGCGCCGGTTTGTACTTCCCCCAGTTGCTCAGGGCAGACGCCAGACGGGCACATACTTGGGGATTGACCGGATCGAGTATTTCCACCCATTCCAGCAGGAACTCGTATCCGCTGCCGTCCTGTGCGTGGAAGCAGGCAGGATTGCCGTGGGTGAAACCCAGCAACAGCGAGTAGACCTTGTTCGGATTCATGTAATCGAACCCTTCATGCCGGGTCAGCATCCTGACCCGCTCCAGCGTGCCCGGGTCAGGTACAGCGGCCTGTGCTCTCAGCCAGTTGTCTACGACCAGTGGTTCGTCTTTCCACCGTTCATAGAAATCATCCAGTATTTGTTCCTTTTCAGGACACGTCGATCTGCAGATGAGCGTCATTGCCTGCGCTGAATCGGTCATGCACTTCGCATTGTCCAGTTGTTCAATACACAAGGCATGGGCCTGTCCGCTATCCAGCGTAATGAGGTAGTCCAGACACTGGTCTCTCAAATCACGCGCCCTGATTTCATGCGCCAGCGGGTTTCCGTTGTTCAGGCTCTGGCATTCATGATAAACCCGATTCAATGCCGCCTCCGAGCGCGCCGCAAGAAAGACTTTCATTTCCCGGTGAACGTTTTGAATGGACTGGGGATCTATCGGGCAGACCTGTTCGCTCAGGTAGGCGATCGTGGGCAAGGACAGCAACAGGGCTGTGAACGTGGGATCAGGGTTGTAATTCGCCAATGCTGCATCGAACAGTTCGTTCAGCTCAGGATTGAATTTCAGGTCTTTGCTATTCTGGCATCTTTCAAGGTTGGCAAGAAGATCGTGAAGATAAAGTCTCTGGCCTGAATCCCAGCGGTTGAACGGGTCGTCATCATGCTCAAGCAGCGTTTTCAGTTGCTGGCCGGAAAGATTCGCTTCGAGTTCAACGGGGGCGCTGAATCCACGCAGGAGTGAAGGAACCGGCCGGCTTTGAATATTTGAAAACCGGTATGTCTGTTCGGATTTATCCAGACACAACACCCGTTCCCTCTCACCGCGGCCAAGATCGAGTTTTTCTCCGGATTCGCTGAACAACGCTGTCCTGACCGGTATCACGAAAGGCTCTTTGGCGGATTGACCCGGTGTGTCGGGACACCTCTGCGAGAGAACCAGTTCAAATGTCCTGTTATCGGAATGGTAGCGGGATTTTGCCGAAACGACCGGGGTGCCCGCCTGATCGTACCAGTTCCCGAACTGCGTCAGGTCGCGCTCGCTGACCTGTTCCATTGATGCGATAAACTGTTCGACCGTCACCGCCTGCCCGTCCCAAGTCTCGAAATAATGATCGGTTCCCTTGCGAAACAACTCGGCTCCCAGCAGCGTATGTATCATCCTGACTACTTCAGCCCCTTTTTCATATACGGTCGCCGTGTAGAAGTTGTTTATTGTCTGATAGGATTCGGGACGAACCGGGTGCGCCATCGGGCCGGCATCTTCCCTGAACTGGTGAGACCTCAACACACGGACATCTTCAATGCGCTTGGCCGCTCTTGACCCCATGTCGGCGCTGAACTCCTGATCCCTGAAAACGGTGAAGCCTTCCTTGAGGCTAAGCTGGAACCAGTCCCGGCAAGTGACCCGGTTCCCGGACCAGTTGTGGAAATACTCATGTCCGACAACTGATTCCACATTTTGAAAATCGGAATCTGTAGCCATTCTCATGTCCGCCAGCACATATTTTGTGTTGAATATGTTCAGGCTCTTGTTTTCCATCGCGCCCATGTTGAAATCGTCCACCGCGACCACATTGAACAAATCCAGATCATATGTCCGTCCATATACCTGCTCATCCCACCTCATAGCCTTTTTCAGGGATTGCATCGCATGAGCACACTTGTCGATATCGTAGCCTCTGGCGAAAAATCGCAACGTGACATTCCGCCCACCCATGGTCAGAAAATGATCTTCAAGGCAATTCAGGCGACCGGCGACAATAGCGAACAGATAAGTCGGCTTCAAAAAAGGATCGTCCCAGACTGCAAAATGCCTGCCGCCCTCCAGGTCTCCCTGATCGACCAGGTTGCCGTTACACAATAAAACGGGAAACCGGGTTTTGTCGGCGCTCAGCCTGACCCGGTACCGGGCCAGATTGTCGGGACGGTCAATAGCCGGAGTAATCCTCCGGTAACCCTCGGCTTCACACTGAGTGCAGAGCATATCCCCGGACTTGTACAACCCCATCAACGCGGTGTTTCCTGAGGGATCAAGCGTGTTGCGGATTTTCAGTTCGAAGCGCTCCGGCACGTTGAAAACAGTCAGGTGACGATCGGAAACTTCATATTGACCGCGGTCCAGCATACGCCCGTCAAGGCAGACCGAATCAATATCGATCAACTCGCAATCCAGTTTCAGATCAACCGCATCCGGAGAACTTCGGCTGACCCTGTGTACGGCCTCCACCCGGCAGTCCCGGAAATCAAGCCGGATGTCGAGGCGCGAACAGGTGATCAGATAATCGGGCTTGCGGTAAGCCGACCGCCAGATAGTAACAGGAGAGCCGGGTTCCATGGCAAGCGGGATCTTATTTTTCAAGATATTTCAGTTTGTCCTTTACGTCCCGCCATTTGTCCGCGTCAGCCGGAGGCGGCTTCATTTCCGAAATGACCGGCCATTTTTGGCTCAAGTCGCTATTCAGCTCCAGAAAATGCCGTTGCTCCTCCGGCAATTCATCTTCGGAATAAATCGCGTTGACGGGGCATTCCGGTTCACACAAGCTACAGTCGATACATTCTTCAGGGTCGATCACGAGGAAGTTGGGGCCTTCGTGGAAACAATCCACCGGGCACACTTCAACACAATCTGTCAGTTTGCAACGAATGCAGGATTCGACTACCACATAGGTCATTTGTCCGGCTCCACAGACAGGAATAATTGATTTCGGAAGGTGTATTATAAATTTTCCGGCGTCTGGATAACAGGCATACAATCCCGTTAACGGCCTTTCTCCCATAACAACCGGGTAAGTTCGTACAACATATTGAGCGCCTCCAGCGGGGATGTGTCATCCGCTGAAAATTCTTTTAACCGGGTAATGACCGCCTGTTCCGCGGCCCGGTTTTCAGAAAACAGACCAGGCTGCCGGACGGCGCCGGGACTGTCCGTGTCCGCGCGGTTTGCATGACGCTCTTCCAGCACCCGCATCCGGGTTCGTGATTCCTCGATCACCTCATCAGGGATACCCGCCAGTCTGGCCACCTGAAGGCCGTAACTCCGGCTTGCCGGACCGTTTTTTACACTGTAAAGGAAAATAATATCGTTGCCGTATTCGACCGCATCCAGATGAATGTTTTCCGCTCCCGGCAGATGGTCCGCCAATGCCGTCAACTCGAAATAGTGAGTCGAAAACAGGGTAAATGAGCGCACCCGGGTCGCCAAGTATCTGGCGCATGCCCAAGCCAGGGACAGTCCGTCATAAGTACTCGTTCCACGGCCTATTTCGTCTACCAGAACGAGGCTGTCTTTCGTCGCATTGCGCAGGATATGGGCCATCTCCGTCATTTCGACCATGAACGTCGAACGGCCTCCGGCGAGGTCATCCGCCGAGCCTATACGGGTATATATTCGATCGACCGGCCCGATCCGGGCTGATTGGGCAGGGACGAAGCAACCGGTATGGGCAAGCAGGGTAATGATCGCCACCTGACGCATATACGTACTCTTGCCTCCCATATTGGGACCAGTGATGATCTGCATGCGGGAGCGCTCGGTCAGGTCGGTAGAATTGGCAATAAAACGATTCTCGAGTACCTGTTCTATAACAGGGTGCCGTCCATCCACGATGGAAAGTGACGTGTAATCAACCAACTCGGGGCGGTTCAGTCGTAACGCGGCCGCACACTCTGCGAAATTGCCGATACAATCAATTATGGCCAGGTTATCGGCGCATTGCAGTAACTCCGGGACTTCGGGAACCAGTGTTTCGATCAACTGATCATACAACCATTTTTCCCTGGACAGCGCCTTGCTCCTTGCGCCCAGAATCCGGTCTTCGAGTTCCTTCAGTTCCTCCGTAACGAATCTTTCTGCATTTTTAATGGTCTGTCTGCGAATATATTCCTGCGGCGCCTGCTCCGATTGTGAGCGGGGGATCTCAATGTAATAGCCGTGTACCCGATTGTAGCGCACTTTAAGGTTGCCGATTCCCGTGCGTTGTTTTTCCCGGCCTTCCAGATCGATGAGAAAGTCGCCTGAATCCCGCTGAAGGCGGCGTAACTGGCCCAGTTCATCATCATAATCGTCCCGCAATACGCCGCCATCGCGTATCAGGGCAGGGCAGTCATCCTTTACCGCCCGCGCCAGCAACTCCCGAATATGCGGTCTCGGCCGTAACTGTTCTTTCAACGAATCAATCAACGCCGACGGAGTGTCTCTGATCAATTCGTTAAGCGCGGGCAACACATCCAGCGCCGTCTTCAAACGAACGAGGTCTCTGGGGCGCGCTGATTTCATGGCCACCCGGGCAAGAATCCGCTCAATGTCGCCGACCTGCTTCAGAAGAGATTTCAAATCAGCGTAATACTGACTGTCCAGCAACCACTCCACCCCGTCATGCCGTTTGCGAAGCTCATCAATATCCCGGATCGGACCATTGAACCACCGTCGCAGCATTCTGGCGCCCATTGGCGTAGCACAGCGATCAAACAGCCCGATCAGGGAAAGGGCGCCCCGCCCGCTTCCGGGATTCTCTATTTCAAGGTTATTGCGCGTGACCGTGTCAATTACAATGGCGCTGTTCGGACTTTCAAACTCGATTCCCTTGATATGTGGCATGGCCTGCCCATGCACATCCTTGACATAGTGGATCAGGGCGCCCGCACAGCGGGTTGCCGATGGATACCGGTGGCAGTCAAAAGGCTCCAGGGTTCGTGTCGAGAAAAGACTGCATAAAACCTGTTCGGCGCGGGCCCGGTCGAAATACCAGTCCGGTATCGTGGTTTCATGGCCAATATTAAATAATTTTGTCTGATTCTCCGCGACCAGCACCTCCTCGGCATTGAACCGCATCAGCCCGCTATCCAGCTTTTCCCGGGAATCGATCTCATAACCCTTGAACCGTCCACTGGAAATTTCCAGTGTAGCCATACCTGTCCTGCCGTTATTTTCGAACAACGCGGCAATAATATTCTCCACCCGATCGGCCAGCAGGATTTCTTCGGTCAGGGTTCCCGGAGTAATAACCCGGACGACTTTCCTTTCCACGGGACCTTTGGAAGCGCCCGGGTCACCGACCTGCTCACAGATTGCCACCGATACCCGTTGCTTTAGCAGACTGGCAAGATATTGATCCACACTATGCCAGGGAACCCCGGCCATCGGGATAGCCACATCACCCGATTTCCCTCTGGAAGTCAGCGTGATGTCAAGCAGCTCCGCTGCCTTTTTGGCGTCATCATAAAAGAGTTCATAGAAATCCCCCATGCGATAGAACAGCAATGTGTCCGGGTAGTCGGACTTGATTCCCAGATACTGCTGCATGATCGGAGTGTGCGCCGGAGACGGCGCGGGCAAAGTCATAAAACACTACCCAGGCCGGTTTTGATAAGGAGCAACAACTCATTGAATATTTTGGGGTTTGCGCAGACTATGTTGCCGTTTTCCAAAAAATTCTGCCTGCCTTCAAAATCTGCAACGAGGCCGCGCGCCTCACGTACGATCAGGCTTCCGGCAGCCACATCCCAGATTTTCAATCGCGGCTCCCAGAAAGCGTCCGTACGTCCACAGGCGACATAGGCCAGATCAAGCGCGGCAGAACCGGTATGGCGGATACCGGCCGACTTCATGACCACCGTATCCAGACACTTGATCCACAGTTCGAAATGCGGCAAGTCCCGGGCAGGATAGCCCACCGTCACGAGGCTGTTTTCCAGATGAGTCTGGCCGCTGACCCGAATTCTTCTGTTGTCAAGCTGGGCCCCCTGTCCGCGGGAAGCGGTAAACAGTTCATTGCGCAATGGATTGAATATGATTCCATGCTCCATCTTGCCCTGGCAGCGGATGCCAATCGACACCGCATAATCCGGGTAGCCGTGCAGAAAATTGGTCGTGCCATCCAGCGGGTCGATAATCCACTCCACTTCGTCCCTGTTGCTGTGAGCTTCTGCAGATGTGCGCTCACTTCCACTTTCCTCCGCGAGGATGCGGTGGTTCGGATAGGAGCGCTGGATGACATCAATGATTTCATCCTCCGCAGCCTGATCCACTTCAGAGACAAAATCATTCCTTCCCTTCTTCTCCACAGCAAGCCGGTCTACCTGATCCATATACCGGATTATGATGCTTCCGGCGTTGCGCGCCGCCCTGATTCCTGTGTTTACCAACGGATTCATCGTGCGAATCCACCGCCTGACGCCATTCTGGTCAGGGCAGACAAGGAACGTTTCTGCACACCGCCGGGATCAAAATTATCTGCGGATAACCAGGTTTCATACGATATCCTGAGCTCCGGCCATTCCCGGTCAAGAATGGAAAACCAGGCCGTATCCCGGTTGCGTCCCTTGACCACTGCCGCCTGACGAAAAATACCTTCAAAGGTAAACCCCAGGCGCCTGGCGGCGTCACAGGATTTTTGATTCAACGCATTACATTTCCATTCATAACGCCGGTACCCCATGTCAAATACGTTTTCCATCATCAGATACATGGCTTCGGTCGCTGCGCGTGTACGTTGCAGGGCAGGGGAATAGTTGATATGCCCCACTTCGATTGATCCGGTAGCCGGCCTGATTCCCAGGTAACTGGCGACCCCCGATGCCAGGCCGGTTTGATTGTCCACAATCGCATAGAAAAAAGGGTCCCCGGTGTAACAGTCCTCATTCATCCACCGCCGATAATCTTCGAGAGTCCCGAATGGTCCGTAAGGCAAATAAACCCAGATACGGTTTTCCGTATCCCGCCGACAGGCATTGAACAACTGTTCACTGTGTTCAACGCTGAGAGGCTCACATCGACAATACTGCCCGCGGAGAATCCTGCGACCGGGAGACCCGGCGCCTTTCCAGTCGTTGACTTCGAACCCGACGGCCATTCCCAGTTCATTGGTCGAGTTCGGCGGAGCGGCAACAGGCATCAGTCTTTCGCGCTGGTTCCGTTTACGATAACCGGCATGAGAAAGTCAAAGAACCCGCGCCAGATCGTCAATCAAATCCTGGCCGTCTTCCAGCCCGACGGATAGTCTGAACAATCCATCGCCGGCCACATCCCGATATTTTTCCAGTTCGGAACCGGTCAGCCGGAAAGAAGATTCGATCAGGTCCGCGGTATCAAGCAAAAAAATCAGGCTGCGATGATGACCGAGGGACACCGCGTAGTGAATGATCCTCAGTTCCTTCATCATTTTTCTGGCAATGGCCTGTGGTCGCCTGGCGCGAAAAGCGATCATGCCCGAGAAATTACTCATCTGCTCCCTCGCCAGATCATATTGGGGATGAGACGCGTGCCCCGGATACAGCATGAGGTCGACTCGCGGATGCCGGTGGAGAAATTCCGCAATCTCCAGGGCGTTTTTCTGGTGTTCCCGCATCCGCAACGGCAGGGTGGCGGCGCCGCGCATGGTCAGCCATGCGTTGAACGGACTGAGCACGCCGCCGCAGTGTGTGACCCCGGAGGCGCGCATTTTTGCAATCAGTGCGCCGCTGCCAAGGACCGCCCCGCCCAGCGTATCACCGTGCCCCGAAATATACTTGGTCAGGGAATGCACGACCAGGTCGGCGCCCAAATCCAGCGGCCGGGTTGCAATCGGGCTGGCAAAAGTGGAATCGACAACGAGGATCGCATTATTTTGATGAGCAATCGCAGCCGCTCTCTTGATGTCGGTTATACGCAGCAAGGGATTGGAAGGGGTTTCGACCCAGATCATTCGGGTGTTATCCCGAACAGCCCCGGCGATATTGTGCGGGTCGGACGTGTCGACCGGCGATGTTTCAATGCCGTGCGCCGGCAACAGGTCTCTGGCGATTTCTGCGGTGCCGGGGTAATTCGTATTGCTGATGACCAGATGCTCGCCGCTTTTCAGCAGGCTGAGTAAAACCCCGGCCGAGGCGGCCATTCCCGAGGCAAAGGCAATACATTGCCCGGCATTTTCGAGCAGGGCCAGTTTCGTTTCCAGCTGACGTACGGTGGGATTGGACCAGCGTGTGTAGATGAACGGGCTACTCTCATCCACGTTCGTTACCGAAAAACTGACGGGTTCCTCAACGACGAAGGTGCTGGACATAACAATGTTGGGCGCCGAGGCGCCGGTCTGCGGGTCGGGAGCCTCCCCGCCATGGACAGCGATAGTCTGCACGCCTTTTTTATTCATAACCACTTCACTCCTTAACGTGAATTTTCAAAATGATTTTGCGATTTATCGCGATCAGCCAGCATTATAAATTTATTTTCGGCCGCCGGACATACAGGACGGGTATGGAAACGCAGGGCGGTCAGTTACAATAATACCACTTGAGTTCACTTCATTGGCGAATCAGTCATGGCGACAAAACAACTTATCCTGCTGCGGCATGCCAAATCCGACTGGTACAGTGGAGTCGGCATCGATCATGACCGTCCATTGAATGATCGGGGGCGCAAGAACGCTCCCGCGGTTGGCAAATGGCTCAGGCAACATGGCTATCGACCGCAATACATATTGTGTTCCAGCTCCAGGCGCACCCGACAGACATTGAGCCTGCTGATTGACGGCAGTGAATGGGAACATATTCCGGTTGATGTATCAAAGGACCTGTACCACGCCGATGAATCTTTTCTCACATACCGTATTGCTACCGGATTCAGATCATGCGACTCCCTGATGGTCGTGGGTCATAATCCGGGCATTGATATACTGGTTATGCGGTTTTGTCCGCAACTCGAACCGGGTACAAACGGCAAGCTGATGACCACCGCCGCATGCGCGGTCATCCGCTTTGATGACGAAAGCCTGACCAACCCCTCATTAACCGACTTCCGGAGACCGTGAACCGGGATATACAGAAACGGATTATGTCCTCCGACTACAGGTAATGACGATGACAGCCAGTAATATGACTAACCTCTTCGCACTACGCTCACTGTGAATTCACCCAAACAGACAGGAAAGCTCCGTATTTCTTCTGCCCTTATCGAATGTTCGGAGCTTTCTCCATTCCCTGACCGGATTTTTGGACAACGCTGACCCGACACCCGATTCCATACCCTCGATCAGTCAGAATGGATTACGCAATGTTTCCCACGCTCTGCGCAACTTGATCTCATAGCAGGATTAAAAGATAATCGCGCGGACGCTGCCGGCTTGCATTCGATCTTTACGGTGACCTTTTATTCGTGTCAGTGTATCCGGGCGCGGGCGCGGGAGGACTGCTGTTTCAGTCCGCGCGGACACTAATCGAAAATTCCCGACCAAACTTTACCGGTACAAATGCAAATGGATGATAATAAACGCAGGGCGCTGGAAGCTGCGCTGGGCCAGATAGACCGACAGTTCGGCAAAGGGTCGGTAATGCGTCTGGGTGATTCCGGCGTCGCCCAGGATATCCAGTCGTATTCCACAGGCTCTCTGGGTCTTGATATCGCCCTGGGCATTGGCGGATTACCGAGAGGCAGGGTCATTGAGATTTATGGCCCCGAATCCTCCGGTAAAACGACGCTGACCCTGTCGGTCATTGCCCAGGCGCAGAAACTCGGAGGCACCGCAGCCTTTATTGACGCGGAACATGCGCTGGATCCGGGCTATGCGGAAAAGATCAATGTAAATATCGACGATTTACTGGTTTCCCAACCGGATACCGGCGAACAGGCGCTGGAGATTGCCGATATGCTGGTTCGTTCCGCAGCCGTTGATGTAATCGTTGTGGATTCGGTAGCCGCGTTGACGCCCAAAGCCGAAATAGAAGGAGAAATGGGAGATCATCATGTCGGCCTGCAAGCGCGCTTGATGTCCCAGGCGCTGCGCAAGCTGACTGCCAATATCAAGCGTTCAAATACGATGGTTATTTTCATTAACCAGATCCGCATGAAAATCGGTGTCATGTTTGGCAATCCCGAGACCACGACAGGCGGTAATGCGCTGAAATTCTATGCCTCGGTCAGACTGGATATACGGCGTATCGGCGCGATCAAAAAGGGCGATGAAGTGCTTGGTAACCAGACCCGCGTCAAAGTGGTTAAAAACAAGGTTGCGCCTCCGTTCAGGCAGACCGAGTTCGATATTCTCTATAACGAGGGAATTTCCAGGCATGGTGAGCTAATTGATCTGGGCGTGGAAGTGGGGGCAATTGAAAAATCGGGCGCCTGGTACAGTTACGGAGCGGAGCGGATTGGGCAGGGGAGAGACAATGTGCGATCCTGCCTGAAGGAAAATGAGGAGATTGCCGATCAGATAGAACGTATTATCAGGGACAGGAAAGGTATCGGCAACGAAAAAAACGCGGAATCCGTATGACAATTAACCCGGCTTGTTAAGGTTTAATACATAATTCATTGATAAAAAAGGATAATTATAACCGAGAACAGTCAAAAGACGAATTATTGATCAAATCATTGACTGATCGTGCCTGCGGGTATCTGGCCAGACGCGAATACAGCGCCTGGGAACTTGGCAGAAAGCTGAACAATCATGGTTCACCGGCCGCCGTGGAACGGGTCATTGACCGGTTGCAGAAACGTGGTGAACAATCCGATACCCGATTTGCCGAAATGCTCTGTCGTTCACGATTCAATAGTGGCAAGGGTCCTGTCAGATTGTTGCATGAACTCAAACAACACCGCATTGACGATGGAATCATTTCTGCTGCGATGCTGGAATACGAGGACCGCTGGACAGAACTTGCCAATCAGGTGAGAGTCAAAAAATTCGGTGAGGCAGCGCCCACAACTATAGAGGAATGGAGCAGGCAGGCGCGGTTCCTTAAGCAGCGCGGGTTTTCGACCAGCCATTTTGGGTACTATGAAGGATAGCGCGTATCGCTTCGAACGATGAAAACAACGGAAATCCGTCAAAGGTTTATCGATTATTTCAGGAACCGGAGCCATGAGGAAGTGCCGAGCAGTTCCCTGGTCCCGGGTAATGATCGTACATTGCTGTTTACCAATTCCGGGATGGTTCAATTCAAGGACCTGTTTCTCGGAGAGGAGAAAAGAGATTACCGGCGAGCGGTTACTTCCCAGCGTTGCGTAAGAGCGGGCGGCAAACATAATGATCTTGAAAATGTCGGTTATACAGCGAGACATCATACTTTCTTTGAGATGCTCGGAAATTTCAGCTTTGGCGACTATTTCAAGGAAGACGCGATCCGCTATGCCTGGGAATTGTTAACCGTTGAATTCGCCCTGCCTCCCGATCGCCTTTGGGTGACGATATTTGAACAAGACGATGAATCGGAGTCGATCTGGGTCAATCAAATCGGGGTTCCGAAGAACCGCGTTACCCGAATTGGCGCAAAGGACAACTTCTGGCAGATGGGAGACACGGGTCCATGCGGCCCCTGTTCGGAGATTTTCTATGACCATGGACCAGGAATCAAAGGCGGCCCTCCGGGCTCCCGGCAACAAGACGGAGACCGCTACGTTGAAATCTGGAACCTGGTGTTCATGCAATTCAATCGCAATGCCGACGGGCAGATGACGCCGCTGCCAAAACCCTCGGTGGATACCGGAATGGGACTGGAGCGAATGGCAACCGTTCTGCAGGGGGCGCACAGCAATTACGAAATCGATTTATTTGAAAACCTGATCGCCGCTACTGCCCGGATTCTTGACGTCAAGGACCCGGATAACCAGTCATTACGAGTGATTGCCGACCATATCCGTTCAACCTCGTTTCTGATTACCGATGGCGTCATACCTTCCAATGAAGGGCGCGGATATGTTCTGCGGCGAATTATTCGACGTGCGATCCGGCACGGTTACCAGTTGGCGCGAAAGACGCCATTCATGCACTTGCTTGTTGACCCGTTGATTGTGGAAATGGGAGATGTATTCCCGGAGCTTGCCATCGCCCGGGAACGGGTCATGCAGGCATTGCGGCAGGAGAATGAGAAATTCAATGAAACCCTGGATCAGGGATTGAAGATTCTCGACCAGGAAATTGCAGGCCTTGCCGGTCGTGTAATTAGCGGGGAAAGCGTGTTCAAACTCTATGATACCTATGGTTTCCCGGTGGATTTGACGGCCGATATTGCCAGAGAGCGCGGCCTGACAATCGACAGTGAAGGATTTGAGGCCGCAATGGAAGCCCAGCGCAACCGCGCACGTTCTGCAAACCGGTTTGTGAGCAGTTCCCGAACGAGGGTCGCAGGCATGGAAAAGACCCCCTTTGTAGGGTACCGCAATCTCGAATGTCAGGTACGAATACTCGCTGTTCTCGCGGATGAACAACCGGTGGAGGAATTGCGCCAGGGACAGTCGGGCATTGTTGTTCTTTCCAGGTCTCCGTTTTATGCCGAGAGCGGAGGACAGACCGGGGATAGGGGGCGGATTCTCCTGGAACAGGGTGAATTTGCCGTTTCCGATACCCGATACCTGGCCAACCGGGTGATTGGAATCGTTGGCTCGGTCGTATCCGGAAGAATCGGGGTCGGGGACAAGGGCAGCGCTCGTGTTGAAGCGGACTCCCGTTACAACAGCGCGAATAATCACTCTGCGACCCACCTGTTGCATGCAGCTCTCAAGGCAGTCCTCGGAGAACATACCGAACAAAAGGGTTCTCTGGTTGAACCCGACCGATTGCGATTCGATTTCTCGCATTTTGAACCGGTTAGCGATGAAAGTTTACGGGAAATCGAATCCCTGGTTAACCTGAAAATCCGCGCTAACTATCCGGTCAAAGTGGATGTCATGAGCCTGGCAAAAGCAAAATCCCGGGGCGCGGTCGCGTTGTTTGGAGAAAAGTACGAAGACCCGGTGCGGGTGATCGGAATGGGGGACTTTTCCTGCGAGTTATGCGGCGGCACGCATGTGTCGCGCACCGGTGATATCGGGTTGTTCAGGATTCTCTCGGAAACCGGTATTGCGGCCGGAGTCAGACGGATCGAGGCGGTAACCGCTGCCGCTGCCGAACAATACGTCAGCAAACAGCTATCGCTTCTGGAGCAGTTGGCTGCTTCGCTGAAGACCTCGCCTGCCCAGGTACTCGAGCGAGTCAGTGGAATACTGGAGAGCCAGAAGCGGCAACAGAGACAAATCCAGATCTTGCAGACACGCCTGGCTACCGGCTTGACCGGCCAGGAGAACCTCAGGGAAATCAATGGTATCAAGATCATCGTCATCCGCCAGGACGGCGCCGGCGTGAAATCCATGCGCATGGTTGCAGACCAGTGGCGAGACAGGCTGAAGAGCGGGGTCGTGCTGGTCGTATCGACAAACGGCGACAAAGTGGCATTGATTGTCGGGGTGAGCGAGGATTTGTCCACAAGACTTCCGGCCAACAGGATGGTTCAGGCTATTTCCCCGATTATCGATGGCAAGGGAGGAGGCCGCCCTGACCTGGCCCAGGGAGGCGGGTCCAACGCTGGAGGTATCGAACTGGCGATTGAAGCAGCGTTCAAATGGGTGGAATCAAACACGCTCGACCTCAACATGTAGCGGCCGGTATCGATAAATTGGCGCTCATTGTTGAAAAATACGGCGGCACATCGGTTGGTTCTGTGGAACGCATCCGGGCAGTGGCGGAAAATATCGTTAAAAGCAGGGAAAATAATCATAAGCTGGTAGTGGTAGTATCCGCGATGAGCGGTGAAACCAACCGTCTGGTTGCTTTGGCTCACCAGGTTTCCGCCCGTCCCTCATCGCGAGAGATGGACACGCTGATAACTACGGGAGAGCAGGTTACCATTGCATTATTGTCGATGTCGTTGCAGGAACTCGGGGCGCCGGCCCGATCCTACACCGGATTCCAGGTTCCGATTCTGACTGACGGCCTTCACGGCCAGGCAAGAATAGAAAACATAGACACGAAAAAAGTGCTCTGCGACCTGGAACAGGGCAGAGTGGTCGTTGTGGCCGGTTTTCAGGGGATCAGCGACACGGACAATATTACCACTTTGGGTAGAGGAGGTTCCGATACTACGGCCGTTGCCATGGCTGCGGCGCTGAAAGCCGATGAATGCAGAATATTCACCGATGTGGACGGCGTTTATACCGCCGACCCGAGAGTGGTGGAAAATGCACGCAGGCTGGACAGGATCACATTTGAAGAAATGCTGGAATTATCAGGATCGGGAGCAAAAGTCATGCAGATCCGGTCTGTGGAATTTGCCAGCAAATACAATGTCCCGTTGAGAGTGCTTTCTTCCTTTCAGCCCGGCCCGGGAACACTGATCAGTTATGAGGACAACAAAATGGAAAAGCCTTTGATTTCGGGTATTACTTCCGTAGATAATCAAGCCAAGGTCACTATCCGCGGCGTCCCGGATAAACCGGGAATTGCTTACAGCCTGTTGGGTCCGATATCCGATTCCCATATCATTGTCGATATGATCGTACAGAATGTCGGGCTGGATGGATTAACGGATTTCACATTTACGATCAATCGGGATGATCTGCAAAGAAGTCTTGAAATACTGGAACCGATAGTCGAATCACTGGGCGCCGAAACTCTGGCCGGGGACACCAACCTTGCAAAAATTTCAGTCGTTGGCGTCGGTATGCGCTCCCATGCAGGCATTGCAACGAGGATGTTTCATGCCCTATCGGAAAAGGGGATCAATATTCAGATGATTTCCACGTCAGAAATAAAGATTTCTGTTACCATCGACAGAGAGTATGCAGAGTTGGCGGTTCGGGCATTGCACAATGCGTTTGAACTTGATCAAATCTGCAAATAAGATATTGTAAAGCATAGAGCTGCACACAGGTTTTTTGTTGGAAGCTGGTACCAGGGTGTCAAAGGCAGACCAGAATTTGACGGATGTGGATATCAGTGAACTGTAATTTGAACGAGAGCATAAACAAACAATGTTGATCCTGACCCGCCGAATCGGTGAATCTGTGTATATTGGTGATGATATTCGTTTAACCGTTCTGGGTGTGCGTGGAACACAAGTTCGAATCGGAATTAGCGCGCCAAAAGACGTTCCTGTCCACAGGGAAGAAATTTATTACCGCATCAAACATGAGCAAGACGGTATTGAGGATATTGATGGTGATAGAGATGAGGATTACCATCACTATGAATACGGGGATGGCGGCGACCCGCACAATGTCTGATCGGTTTTAGCGCGGACAGCCTGATCGGGCAAATGGCGCGCGGGACGGGTGGGACGGTTGTCTTCATCAGTAATGGAGAGATGGCCGAGCGGCTGAAGGCGCTCCCCTGCTAAGGGAGTATACGTTAATAGCGTATCGAGGGTTCGAATCCCTCTCTCTCCGCCACCCGGCTACAACGGGTTTCTGTGCAGGATATGGCTGGCGTTATCCGTTGATTTGGAGACGACAAAGGGGCGTGGGTTGTTACCCTGGCGAATTATTATGTGCCCGGAGCATCAGGTCTGGAACGCCCGAATTGCACGGCATTGTCAAAAACCGGGAGCATCTGCTGCCCGGACAATTCGCTGTTACAAGGTTCTCTGATGAGTTATTATGAGATGTATTAATTCAGTATGTCCGGCCCGGGATTTGAAAAATGGAAACTCGTATAGCTCGTTTTGATACACACTACGAAGTGGGTTTCTCCCGCCCGGCTTTCAGTCGTATTACATCATTTGTGCAAATTATAGAACCCATTTACGATGCCTTTAGTCAGGAAGTACAGATTCCATCCGAAGCGATTAAGGTGGAAACCGGAGACACTATCGCCACTGCTGGTGTCACCATCACCCTGTTGTCCGGCTTAAGGTTCTTTGAGGCGAAACTGGACGGTTACAAGGCTCGCTTTCTCGACCTTCGGTCACCAGAAACGATCAGTCAGGCTAAACGTCACACGATGTATTTTGAGGATGCCGTTCGCGGATTCCTGACTGACGGAAATCCAGCAAGGCGAAATCTGGCCGCTTCATACTGGCTAACGGTAGACGGCGGTATGACAGCAGTGGAAGCGCTGATCAGAAATCCTGGTGGGCTTTCTGAAACTCCCGACCCGTTTGGAATTGGGTCAAGCGAGGTACAGTTACAAATTAAAATTGATTGCCTGAACCGGTTTTTCCACATATCTTGCATGGGCTGAAATTACGCGGTCATTCTACCGAAACAACCATCTCTTTTGACAACCTCGGCTCAGCTACCTCGGTGACTACAAGCGCAATCTGGCTGGATGAATCCCTGGATGAATTGGCTGCATGTACTTCCGAGGCGCTTGATGAAGATATGGAAGTACCTTCGGAAACTGGATTAGCGAAAGCGAAGCGGTTATTGCAGGAAGTCTCCAATTACGTGGCTGACCGTCCGGATATTTACCCGATGGACGAGGGGTGTATCGCGGTCGACTTTCGAAATCGTGAGGGCAGGGCGGGCGTATTGTTCGTAATTCAGAAAGAGGCGACCGGCTGTAGTGTCAGGCCGTCTCCACTGGATAACAATCCCTATCATGCAGATATTCTGATTCCGGTACCGTTGGATAGCGAAGAACGGCGGTATGCTGTGATAGAGTACGCGAGAGACTTGGCGTATCGCGCTACATTTCTCCCTTGGGGTGAGTGGACGGACAAGTTAACCTGAAGTATCTCATCTTTGATTGTTGATTGTCTCGCTATCTGATACAGTCTACACATTCTGGCAGTCCCTGTCAGCAAGGCAATCTTGTCGTGTCGATAAAACCGGATAGAATGTTTTTTTCACAGACCGTCAAGCGCCTGCTTCAGGTCGATGATCAGGTCTTCGGCGGATTCGAGTCCTGTGGAGAGGCGCACGAGACCGTCGGTGATCCCTGCCGCCAGGCGTTCTTCGCGCGGCATGTCGGCATGGGTCATGGTGACCGAATGGGTAACGAGGGATTCGACTGAACCAAGGTTCTCGGCAAGACTCCATAGCTGAAGTGCGTCCATGAGTTTTTTGCCGGATTCGACACCACCTTTCACCTCGAACCAGAGCATTGAACCATGTCCGCTTGCCTGTCTGTCCGCCAGTTCTTTTTGCGGGAAAGAATCCAGTCCCGGATAGGCAACGCGCTCAACCATCGGATGGGTTTCGAGGAATGCGGCAATTTGCAGGGCGCTGGCAGATTGTGCCTCAAGCCGTGTACTCATCGTTTTGCACCCTTGCAGGGTATAGAACGCAACCATCGGAGACATGTTTGACCCCAGGCAATTTCTGACGAACTTGATGTCTTCCAGGTGGGTCTCGCTTGCAGCGGTGATGGAGCCGCCGACACTGATGTTGTGCCCTTCCATGAACTTGGTCGTGCTGTGCAGTGTAATATCCGCACCCAGCTCCAGCGGACGCTGGTACCAGGGAGTCAGAAATGTATTGTCAACCACATGGGGTATTCCATTCGCTCTGGCGATTTCAGAAACCGCAGCGATGTCAGTCAGTTTCAAAGTGGGATTGGCAGGAGTTTCGGTGAAGATCAGCCGGGTATTGCCGCGCATCGCTTCCTTGACGTTATCCGGTTCCGATGTGTCCACGAAGCTGGCTTGCAGATTGAACCGGTTGAGCACTTTCGTTGTCACCCGGTGAGTGCCGCCATAAACCACATCGGATAATATGACATGATCTCCTGCATTGAGCAGTCCCATCAAAGTGCAGCTGGTCGCAGCCATACCGGTAGCAAAACAGGCGCTGCCAAAACCGCCTTCGAGGGCAGTTATACGGTTTTCCAGAGCGGCTACGGTCGGGTTTCCCGATCGACTGTACGAATACCCCTTTTCCATATACGTGTCGACCGATTCCTGAACATAGGTCGTTGACTGGTAGATCGGCGTCAATATGGCGCCAGTAACCGGATCCGGTTTTACGCCTGCGTGCACTTCCCGGGTTTTGAAATCGGGTTGTCTGTCGTCGTTCATGATGTTTCTGTCTCAGGGATGGTCGTTGTTGGTAAAGAGGCGATTCTATCATTCGATTCCCGAATCATGGTTTTTGATCCGGGGATATTCAATGCGGAATATGATCCGGTTCCGGCGAAAAAATCAGTCCTCATTCTGACGGCGGAAATAATCTTCGAGGAAAGCGTCAAAAGACAACATATCGCTTTCTTCTATTGTCCGGCGATCAATATGTGATTGTTGTGCCAGCGCAGCGTATTTTTGATTGATTTCATCAGATAACGGTTCCTTTTTGAACTTGCTTTCGGATATTTCAGATGCCTGCATCGAAAACTCATAGAAACTTAGCCCCTGTTCAAACATCCGGTTGATAATTCTGGCGGAAGGGGTTGCATCGGCATCGGATACCTTGGCAAACTGCTTTTCGAGGGTGGCAGAGTAATCCTTATGCCCGTTCACCTGATCAAGCAAACAGGCAATCGGGGAAATTCTGTCGAGCAAGGCATCCATTTGCCTGCGAGCATTCACGCTACCCTCTGGCAGGTCGATAGCTGACCGGCTGTCCCTGCCATACATGACCATTGTTTGCTGGTTCTTTCGGGTCGTGGAAAATTCTTCCCCGGTCATCTCCGGACTGTCCTCAAACAGGCAATACAACAGGAACAGGTCAAAAAACCGGATACAATCAGCATGAATGCCAATCGGTTCAAACGGATTCAGGTCAATACTGCGAACTTCAACATATTGCACGCCCCGGTTTTTCAATATCCTTGAGGGACTTTGTCCGGAAGGGGTGACCCGCTTGGGCCGGATTGAAGAATAAAATTCATTCTCAATCTGTAAAAGATTCGCGTTCAGCTGTCGATAGCCGTCAGCGGCCTTTACCCCTGTCCTCTGATACTCGGGGTGAGGGGTCAGGATAGCGGTACGTAACGATTTCACAAAATCGTGCACGCTATTGTAACTGATTTGAATGTCGGTTTGTGCTTCGTTGCTGTATCCAAGCCTGCTCAATCGCAATGATGTTGCATCGGGCGCATAAAAGCTATGCCCTCCGATCTCCTCAAGCAGATGCTTCCGTCCCCTTAAGAAAGATTTGCATACTGCGGGAGAGGCGCCAAACAAATAGGTCGCAATCCAGGAATTTCTGTGAAAATTGCGGATCAGATCGAAATACTTTCCCGATATGGCGTCCTGTAGCTGTTGTCCGTCATCCAGTCTGAAATAATCTTTCCAGAACAGGTCGGGCATGGAGAAATTGAAATGGATTCCCGAAATGGTTTGCATCAACGACCCGTATCGATGGCTCAGTCCCCGCCGATAGACCTCCTTCATTTTTGCTATGTTGGAGCTGCCGTATCTGGCAATCGGAATTTTCTCCTCACCCTGTACGATACAGGGCATGCTGTTGACCCACAGTTTTTCTTCACCGATATACCGATAGGTGAAATGGTGGATGTCATGGAGTTCCTCCAGGAGGGTATCAATATCGTCATGCACGCCGGTGACAAATTCCAGCAGGGACTCGGAATAGTCTGTCGTAATTGAGGGGTGGGTAAGGCTTGATCCCAGGGCCCGGGGGTGAGGGGTTTGCGCCAGCGTTCCGTCCACGGCTACACGCAGGCTTTCTTTCTCCAATCCTCTTTGCAGATATTTCAGATGCTTGTCAATGGATCGGGATACCAGGGAATCCAGTGTCTTTTCTATTGTTGTTGTCACTTGAAACAGCTTCCTCTGTTGATGAAAACATGTTGAACCCATCAGGGTCCGGGAGCGGTGACGGCATGGTAGAATCAGCGCTGCCATGCTTCGTCCGCCCGTACAAAAATCTTTTTCGGTTGCTCCCATGCTCGACGTGACGGACCGGCACTGCCGCTCGTTCTTGCGGCTTCTTTCACGAAGTTTCCGATTGTATACAGAAATGAAAGTGGCCGGTTCGATTATTTATGGAGATCGGGAACGATCTCTCGGGTTTGATAGCGCAGAACGTCCCCTGGCGCTACAGATAGGAGGGCGCGACCCGGACGAGCTCGCCTTCTGTGCAAGGCTGGCTGAACAATGGGGCTATGACGAAATCAATCTCAACGCAGGATGTCCGAGTGACCGGGTACAAAACGCGCAGTTCGGAGCCTGTTTGATGGCAAAGCCCGAACTGGTCGCAAAATGTGTGGAATCGATCGTGAACGCCGTATCCATTCCGGTCTCCGTGAAAACCCGGATTGGAATCGATCATATGGACAGTTACCGAAACTTGTCGGATTTTATCGGTCAGGTGAGCGCCGGCGGATGCAAAATCTTTATTATTCATGCGCGCAAGGCTTGGCTAAGAGGATTGAGCCCGAAAGAGAACCGGACTATCCCTCCCCTTGATTATGGTATGGTGTACAGGCTCAAGAGAGAATATCCGCAACTGACCGTGATCATTAACGGCGGTATCCGCAACCTGGTTCAGATTACGAATCACTTGCGTTGCACGGATGGCGTCATGCTGGGCAGGGAGGTTTACCGCAATCCCTGGATATTGACAGAAATCGAGCAGTATTTCTTCGGCCATCCGGGCGGACATGCCGCAAAACAGGATAAATGCCTGCTGCGCGGCGACCTTGTTCGCGCTTTTTTCCCGTATATTGAGAACCAGCTTGCCAAAGGCGTTTATCTGCGCCATATCACAAGGCATATGCTGGGGCTGTATCACGGTCAGCCCGGCGCCAGAGCCTGGAGGCGGTATCTGTCCACACACAGCCCCGGGGCAGGCGCCGGTCTGGAAGTGGTGCAACAGGCATTGAAGCTGGTGGAAGATGCAGCAGGATTGGCTGCGGGACTTGACCGAAACCGCACGGAGTGGATGGCTTATGCCTGATTACCCGGATTTCGAGACATTGCTAAGAGCGGTTCCTTTTATCGCTATTCTGGCCTTGCTGATTATCTGGGAGTTACTGCTGCCGAGAAGGGCAGAATCCCGGCGTCTGCTCAGATGGCCGTCAAATTTCGGGATTTTCCTGGTTGACGTGGCGATGCTGGTTGCGTTACCGGTATCCGCAATATCTGCCGCCCTGATTTCGATAGAATATAAATTTGGTCTGTTTTTCTGGATTGAAGCGAAGTTCTGGCCGAAAGTTATTTTCTGCCTGCTCGCGCTTGATCTGCTGGTTTACTGGCAACACCGGCTATTCCACAAATTTCATATATTGTGGCGGGTTCACCGTATGCACCATACCGATACCGCTTTTGACGTGACCACGGCCTTGCGCTTCCATCCAATAGAGATATTCCTGTCCCTGGTTCTGAAAGCAGGCATGATCATCCTGCTTGGCGCTCCGCTATTGGCGGTTATCCTCTTTGAAATCATATTAAATGGCGCCGCTATGTTCAATCACAGCAACATTCGCATACCGTTATGGCTTGACCGCATTATTCGCTGGGTGGTCGTAACTCCCGATATGCACAGGGTGCACCACTCCATTCATGAAAAGGAACACAGTCATAATTTCGGGTTTTCCCTGTCCGTCTGGGACAGGCTTTTTTGCAGCTACACTCCACAGCCTGAAGACGGGCACCAGACGATGATCATCGGCCTTGATATATTCAATGACTCCAGGGAAGCCCGGCTCGACAAGCTGATCAGCCAGCCATTCAGGAACCCTTGAGTTACCAGCAAATGCCGATTCATCCTGAATTGCTCAAGGCGCTGGTCTGTCCCGTTACAAAACTGCCTGTTTCAATGCTTGATTCGGGCAAGCTGGAAAAACTGAATCGCCTGATCGATGAAGGATCGATCGAAACCCTGGGGGGGCATGCTGTGACCCGGCCCCTGACAGAAGCGCTGATCACCAGAAACAACAAAACCGTTTACTGTATCAGGCAAGGCGTTCCCGTCATGCGGGAAGATCAGGCCATTGACGCAGACTGTATTTCGGGATAAGCTGATTCGGACGCCACTCACATACAGACATTCGACAGGGCAACAGCCGATCATTATGCAGGATATCGTCCGGGATACACTTGGACATGGAAAACGGTGGACAGGGAAACGAAGGCGCCGGGTATTGAAGGGGATTATTATCTGTTTCCTGTCCCTCGCTCTGGCGAGTTGCGCAGGAGGTTCCGGAGAAGGCGGGTCGCCGCCCCCACCGCCTGAAGAGACGCCACCCCCCAAGACGAAAGTTCCTGAACCTGTCGATGATGCGCCGCCGCCTCCTCCGCCGCCTCCACCTCCTCCGCCTCCACCCCCTCCGCCGCCTCCGCCGCCGCAAACTTCTGATCCCGGGGACGCCGCAAGTAACCCACCAACCGAACGATTGATTCATTTACCTCCACCGCCACAAACTTCTGATCCCGGGGACGCCGGACAACGCAGGCCGTCATCCTGCCCGGTCGACACCATCGCTGCCCACCCTTCCCTTGGACTTGGCTGTACTACAAGGCAGGAGTTCATGAGGAAAGTGGAGGAACAGTCCGCAAGTTACAGAAACGAACCGGGTTACCGCAACCAATGGGGTCTGGAAGCCATTCACGCCGACCGCGCCTATGCTCATCTGCGTTTCCTCCAGGGAGCCGATGCACAGCCCGGGGCAGGCGTCACTATCGGCTTTGTCGATTCCGGTATTGACCAGAACCATCCTGCCTTTTCGGATACCGCGTTTACCGAGAGGTTCATGAGACAAGCAACAGACGAGACGGGCGATGAGCAGTCTCACGGAACCCTCGTCGCCAGCGTTGCAGCCGGAGGCCGGGTATCCAGTCCCAAAGCCCATCACGGAGTGGCATGGGGCGCCGATATCGCCATGTTCGCTATCCCGTTGGGCAGTGGAGGCGGTCCCTATGCGCCACTGACGCTTGCAGCGTTGAGCGGTCTGGATTCCCGGGATGCCGCTTTGTTTCAATCCGTTTTAGGGGAAGAAATCGACATCCTGAATTTGAGCATCGGATTTGATGGAAATATCGAAGACTATAGCGAAAGTCAGTTGCGCGCGAACTATGCCGGAACGATCGCCGCCTTTGCCCAGGCAAATACTCGGGAGAAAAAAATTATTGTCCGCAGCGCGAGCAATGAACACGGAAGTTCTTGCGACGTAAACAAATTCGACGCCAACCAGTGCGCCAATGGCAGGGTCAATGCTTCTTCCCCGCATTTTGCAGCCGCCCTGCCCGCCCGCATTGAGGAGTTACGGGGCCATTATATTGCAGTCGTTGCCGTGCAGAAGGACGGCTCCATTGCGTGGTTTTCCAATCGCTGCGGCATTGCCGCCGATTACTGTGTTGCCGCGCCGGGCGTGGACGTCCGGTCTGCCCATTTCGGTCCTGCCGGTGGAGTGAACGGTGTTCGGGGATGGAAGGACGTGAGTGGGACATCGCTGTCCGCGCCAATGGTCAGCGGCGGGTTGGCCGTCATGAAGCAGCTCTTCCGGGGCCAGCTTTCCAACACGGAGTTGTTGAGCCGCCTCCTTGCCACGGCCGACAAGACAGGCATCTACGCCGACCGCGCCATCTACGGCCAGGGTCTCCTCGACCTGGGCGCCGCTACCAACCCCTGGGGCATTGCCGCCTTCATGGGAACCGGCCAGACAGTGGCCCACAGGGCGCAGGCGGGTCTCAGTGTTGCCGGTTCCGTTGTGCGCCCGGGGCGCGCCCTGGGAGACAGTTTCGCCCATGCTCTCGGGCAGCGCGAGGTCGCCGCATTTGATGAACTGGGCGCTCCCTTCTGGTTCGCGGCCGGCAACTTTGTGCAACCGCTTCCGCGCAGTAGCGCAGCCATCCGGTTGTCCCGGCTTTTCGCCGATTCCGCAAGTGTCCGCGTGCCGGACAGTGTCTGGCGGCTGAATGTCCGATCCCTTGGGCAAGCCGGGGAGTCCGGTCATCTTGCGCTTGCCGATCGTGCCGCTCGCTTCGACCTGTCCACGCCCTACGACTGGTCCGCCTCCCTCTTCCACCGCCCGCAGGAGGGAGGAAGCCGGCCTCTTTCTGGTTTTGCCACAGAGTGGCGCTCCGCCGGTCTGCCGATGATTGCTTTACAGGCTGGCGGACTTGTAGAGCGCGATAGTCTGCTGGGCAGTTATGCTTCCGGGGGCTTCGGACGGCTGGCCGGTCGCACGGCATTTGTTGCGGCGCGACTGGAGATGGGCGACCCTCAAGGGTGGCTGCTGACCGCTCGGGGAGAGTTGGGCGCCGCGAGTCCGGACCTGGTTCGCGGGCCGCTTATCCGCGATATCTCCACATTGCGCACGCGCGCCTTTCGCGTGTCAGCCGTACGCTCTCTGCGCGGAGCAACCGTACGCTTTTCCGTAGAGCAGCCAACCCTTGTCACCAGCGGGATAGCGGTTCTGGATCTGCCGACAGGCCGTACCCGCGGTGGACAGGTAGCGGGCGAAGCCTTTGGCATTGGACTTGCGCCGACTGGTCAACAATTGGATGTAAGCGCGCGAGTCGACTATCCTCTGGCCGGCGGCACGTTTGCACTTGAGTCAGTCTGGAGCCGACAGCCTGGCCATCAGGCGGACACGCCGCCACAATGGATGATCCTTGCGGGGTGGAGGAAGAGGTTCTAAAGAGTGTTTTTTATATCTGATGGCACAGACGGGTCCCGCGTATAACCCCGCACCACTTCCAGGAATTCGTCTGCGAATTTTTCCAGCTTGGCGTGACCGACTCCGCTGATAGTCAACATCTCCTTGCGCCGCGCCGGCTTTCGCAGCATGATTTCTTTCAGGGTACTATCGTGGAAAATCATATAAGGCGGGATGCCATATTGCTCCGCCAGTCGCTTGCGACAGGTTCGCAATGCTTCCCACAACTCCTGATTTTCCTCGCCAACAACCGTTCTGATTTTTGTCTCTCTGCCGATTGCCTGCTTTCCTGCATCTTCCCGCAACATCAGGTCAATTTCGCCCCTGAGCAACGGGCGGGTGGCCCCGGTAAAACGCAGCGCTCCGAATCGTTCGGCGTCGGATATCAGGAATCCGCGCACGATTAACTGCCGGATGACCGAGCGCCACTGGTTGGGCGACAGGTCGGCGCCAATGCCAAAAGTGCTCAAATGGTGATGACCGTGCTGCCTGATTTTTTCAGTATCCTTGCCGCGCAAAACATCAACGACATGCAACGCCCCGAAACGCTGTCCGGTCCGATAGATACAGGAAAGCAGCTTCTGCGCGATTGTAGTTCCATGCCGGGTCTGTGGCGGGTCAAGACAGGTATCGCAGTTGCCGCAAGGGTCCTGCCGTTTCTCCCCGAAGTATTCCAGCAGGGAATTGCGGCGGCATTGCGTCACTTCGCACCAGCCCAGCAGCGCATCCAGCTTGCCGCGTTCATTGCGTTTGTGGATTTCGTCGGCGTCAGAACGCTCCACCATGCGGGCGCGTTGCACCACATCGCTCAGTCCATACACCATCCAGGCATCCGCAGGCTGACCATCGCGCCCGGCGCGACCGGTTTCCTGATAGTACGACTCAATACTGCCCGGCAGATCCAGATGGACTACGAAGCGCACATCCGGTTTGTCTATGCCCATGCCAAAAGCGATTGTGGCGACCATGATCAGACTGTCTTCAAACATGAACCTGCACTGATTTTCGGCACGCTCCGAATCCGGCAGGCCGGCATGATAGGGCAGAGCGTTAAACCCCCGGCGGGCCAACCAGAGAGCCGTAGACTCGACCTTTTTTCTTGAGAGACAGTAAACGATGCCACAGTCTTCGCGGTGATTTTGCAGGAATCCGGACAGTTGACTTCTGGTATCCAGTTTGGGCGCCACGCTGTAGCGGATATTCGGTCGATCAAAACTGCTGACATAGACAGCAGGTTCGTGCAGTTGCAGGTTCTGCTGAATTTCCTGTCGGGTTTTGGGCGTAGCGGTCGCCGTCAGCGCCATGCGCGGCACATCGGGAAAGCAGGCGCCAAGTTGCCCCAGAGACAAATAGTCGGGACGGAAATCATGCCCCCACTGGGAAACACAATGGGCTTCGTCGATCGCAATCAGGGAAATTCTGTAGCGACTCAACCATTCCAGCGTGCCCGTTTTCGAGAGCCTTTCCGGAGCGATATAAATCAGGTCTGTTACACCGCTGTTCACGCGCTCGGCGACATCCTGTCTCTGCTGCCAGGTCAGCGTCGAGTTCAGAAATTCGGCCTTCACTCCCAACTGCCTCAGGGCATTGACCTGATCCTGCATCAATGCGATCAACGGCGATACCACAAGCCCGGTGCCCGGTCGAACGAGAGCGGGAATCTGGTAGCACAGCGATTTGCCCCCGCCGGTAGGCATTAAAACCAGAGAATCCCGCCCGGCGATTGCGCTGTCGATTATTTCTTCCTGCCGCCCGCGAAAATGGTCGTAACCAAAGACCTGCTGAAGAATATTCCTTGTGCCGCTATCCATGATCAGCTTGTTGTTGCTCCTGCGAATTAGCATGTACCCAGGACATCAGGCTTGGGATACCGGGCTCGTAACTATACCTCCCGGAGTAGTTCACCCTCCATACATAACCCAGACGGGAAAGTTGTTCGATTTTCTCCATATACGTACATGGGTGATTGATTCATCGTTTTCCATCCCTTTTTTAATCGCTTCCTTCAGTGACACCGACCGCAAAGGATATACCCGCTCCCTGCAACGGTACTGTGATCGCCTGTCTGGTCTCTTCAGGTGACAGCCGTCCCAAAGGTAATTTTTCACTACGTTCCCAGAAGAAGGCATTGGCCCTTCTCAACGCGGCCCTTAAATTCGGAGTACCCGCCAGCGCCAGCAGGAACGGACGCCCCTCCGAACGTAGATCCTGACTGGTATTCAGCAGGATTCTCCCAATCTCGGGCTTTAGTGTATGCGCTTCGTCAATGATCAGGATTAAGGGCTTGCTGCGACTCTTTGACCGTAACAGATCGATCAGAGTAAAGGCAGGGGCAGAAAAATCCAGTTCGGCGCTACCCCCGGCAATCCCTATGTTGGCGGATAACTGAACAGTTTTGATCTTGTCGCCTGTTTTCTTATCGTTGCCTTTTATCAGATTCTCCACCCCTGACCGGCTCTCCAGTTCAAATGGCTTAACCCACATAATATTCAGTTTCGATCCTTCTTTGCGAAGCGTCTCTTTTTGTAAATGACGGAGCAAGGCGGTCTTGCCGTTACCACGCGGGCCGTAGAAAATCAGGTCTCGGCTAATCGGTTTTCTGCCTTTCAGGGCTTCGACACAATCCTGGAAATACCCCTGTTCCTCTTTGCGCCCGGCCAGATAAGGCGGTATCACCCCGGTACCGGGCGTGAACAAGCGCTTCAAGTCCGGATTGCCCATCTTCTTTCCTTTAAGTCGCATTATGCTTGCTTTATCGACAGTCTAACAGAAAACGGCTAACCCTTCGCCAACTTTTGGCACAACGTCCGCCGCCGCCAATCCACCACATTCTCAACTCAGAAATACGCGGGCGCACGCCAATGATGCGGCGGTCGAGCCTGGTATAGTGGCGATGGTCAGGCGTCTGATGGAAAGGGAAATTCCTGAAATTGCACAAGTGAACGGAGCGAGGTACACTTGAAGTCATGACAGATGCAGGCAAACAACTGAACGAGGAACAGCGCACGCCGCTGATACTGACAGTCGGCTTGGTATGGCGCCCCTGGCTGAGCATTTGGTAGAGGTAGAGAGCGGCTTGCTAACAACATTGCGCTCTGTGGAGTTCACGGAAAATACCGGTCGCGCCGCCCGCGAGCACGCTGTTTCATCTCAACCCCGGAACCAGACGTGAAAATTACCGGATTGCCTCCGATAGCGCCGGATAAGCCGCGCATCCTGATTTTAGGCTCAATGCCCGGCAACGAATCATTACGCCAACAACAATATTATGCACATCCGCGCAACGCTTTTTGGGGAATCATCGGTCAACTTCCTGGCTTTGAAGACAGCCTGGACTATGAGCGACGCACCCGGTTTCTCAAACAATGCCACATTGCGTTATGGGATGTGTTGAAACGCTGTGAAAGACAAGGCAGTCTGGACAGCGCCATCAAACGAGACAGCGAGGAAGCCAATGACCTTGTCGGATTTTTGCGGCGCCATGACAGCATCCGGACGGTACTGTTCAACGGGAAAAAAGCCGAACAATCCTTCAGCTATCATATTCTGCCAAAATTGCGCCGCTCACATATTACCGGTATCCGGTTTATCGGGCTGCCTTCCAGCAGCCCGAAGCATGCACGACTGAAATTCGAGGAAAAATGCAAAATATGGCATCAGGAACTGATGGCGCCCGGCAATGTAGCAAATCCTGCAACAGTTACGCAGAAACCCTGACTTCGACTCTATTGATTGTTGCAAAGTTTGTTTGTGGGCTTCCCGGAATGGCGCCCACTGGCCAGAAGAAATGGCTGACTTCTTGACCAGCCAGCAAGCGGGGTCGCTGTCCGGGTTGGCCAGGTACAGACGGCGGGCCGCCAGGATAAAGTAACTGGCAATGTCAGTGTGCGGGGCCTGCTTGCCACCAGCGCCCAACTTCAAATCACGACCGAGTTGCTCCATGGTCTCTTTCCTTTGCTTTACTTGAATATCTGCCAGCTTGACCCAGGGCGGGTTAGCCACGATCCGGTCGACCTTGCGTTGGGTCAGCAGAGGCGGAGCGGCGATTTGGTTTATGTACCAGGTCCAGACTGAATCACCTTCGTTGTCAATAATGTCCGTCAGGTCAGTACGACACTTTTCCAGTTGTCGGACTTCTTCCCGGGTCAAACAAGCCGTCAGGTAAGGCGGTAATGGGGCTTTCTCCGTGGCCGCATTGACAATAACCCGCATATCGCTGGCAAAGGAGCTGCTCCGAACGAATCTCATGGGCAGTAGTAAATCTCTCCCTTTCGGGGTCGTCAGTCTCATGTGATTTTTTGTATGTCCGAAGAGGGACTTCTGGCTACCAGCGTCGGCCTGCAGGGAATCGCCCAGATAGATCTGAAATGCCATTGAGCCACGAGATGGGGGCGCCGGCAACATCCGCTCCAGATTGACGCGGGCGAGTTCGACTGCCACGGGGTGGATATCCATACCGTGGATCAGGCTGCAAGCAGTATCCGCCTTTTCCACCGGCGTGAAATTTTGCATGGCAGAAGCATTCAGGAGTCGGCTGGCTGCCTGGATTAGAAACGTTCCGGAACCACAGGTCGGATCCAAAACACCGATGCCTTTAACCTCCTGCCCCGCACGGCGAGCGACCTTCGTGGCATGGATGGAATGTTTCAGCCACTCATCGTCAAGAATTTCTTCTACCATGAGGGATGCCAGCCAGTCGGGCGTATAGAATTCACCGAAGACCTTGCGGTCCTCCGCAATCACATTTATGCTGGTACAGGCTGCGCAGGACATCTTCCTCGCGCCGTTTCCAGTCATAGGCTGAAACCAGCCTGTACAATTCTCCGGCCCATCTTTTCCCGCGCTGGAATTCCAGTACCCATGCACAAAACCCATCCTTCAAGGATGAAAGCCAGTCGGAGTGTATAGAGTGTGATTTGAATGGCAGTGACCAGGAGACAAAGCGGACTACAGCTATCAAAAAACTGTGGGTAACAAACAACCGATCTGTTTGAGCATCACTTTCGGGCGTCATACCGGAAGTGTGCATCATATCCAGCCAGAGCTCTTTTTTGGTGCGGGTGGTTGCTGTCGCTTTGGCAGGTAAATCCTGATACAGGCGTGTAAGGTCATCCTTGAGCGATGTAAACAGGCTGCCGGGGTCACTGGGTATCCATTCCTTACCAAATCTGCTCTCACCAAATAGAGATTCAAGAACATTGGCCAAGGCTTCGGCCTCGTTCACGAAGTGCCGGGAAGGGGCTTTCTGCTCTCCGACAGACTGAATTTTGTGAGGATACTCCCAAACATGCCAGTGGCGGCCATCTGTGACGATTCCCTTCCAGTGACCAGAAGCATATTCTGGTTCATCCTCGGAAATCCTGCCATGCTCCCGGTTGATTTCGCTAATGACGTAACGGTCCAGTTGCTCTCGCGGAGATTCTGACTGTTTTCCCTGTTGAGGTTCGTTCGGTGTGTCAGCGAGTGGATACGCTTTCAGTTCGATGAATACCCTGCGGTTAGGCAAATATATGTCCGCCTTTCCGTTGGAAGTGGCATAATGAGATTCCAGTGAGCCAACGCCGATTTTTCTCAGCAGCGCTTCCAGATCGGACTGGAGATTACCTTCCTTTTTGTGTCGCTCCAGGGGCTGATTAAGAAAATCTGCCGCTGCCTTTACAACGGCAGTTCGGGGAGTTGGTCCGGGAGAATTGTCCAATAACATAAGCCTGAAGAATGAAGGGTATTTTCAATGGGAAATAATCACAGTCAATAGCGAAATGGCTGATTTATCGTGAACCGGACGTTTCTACTCTGGTTTAACATCTCTTTATTATGGTTGCCAAATCCTTGAATTCCCCGTAAAGTAAAATTGAAGATCATACAAAACAAGAGCCAAACCATGTCCGAAGTTAAAGTCTATGAGATAAATCGCGATATTGCCAAAAAAGCCCATTTGACAGAGGCGCAGTATCTGGAAATGTATCAGAAATCCATCGACGACCCGGAAGGTTTCTGGGCAGAACAAGCAAAGCATTTTGTCGATTGGTTCAGTCCCTGGGATACTGTCATGTCGGTGGATTATTATTCCGCAGATATCAAATGGTTCACCGGAGGGAAACTCAATGTCTGCTATAACTGTGTGGATCGGCACTTGCCCGGTCGTGGAAACCAGATTGCTATTCTTTGGGAAGGAGATGATCCAGATGTAGATAAGTCAATAACATACAATGAACTTTTCGAGTTTGTTTGCAAGTTTTCCAATGTCCTGAAATCCCGCGGGGTGGGCAAGGGGGATCGGGTTTCAATCTATATGCCGATGATCCCGGAGGCTGCGGTGGCGATGCTGGCCTGCGCGCGGATTGGCGCCATTCATTCGGTTGTTTTCGGCGGCTTTTCTCCGGATGCGTTACGCGACCGAATCCTTGATTCGGATTGCAAAGTGGTGATTACAGCGGATGAGGGACCGCGAGGAGGTAAAAATGTACCGCTGAAGGAAAATGTGGAAAAGGCGCTCGCAGACTGTCCGAACGTACATACGACTGTTGTCGTACGGCGAACCGGCAATGCGGTCACTGCCAGTCCCGGACGGGATGTGTGGTATCACGAAGCAATGAGTGAAGCGGCAAGCGAATGCCCACCGGAACCCATGGATGCCGAAGATCCGTTGTTTATTCTGTACACATCGGGTTCTACAGGCAAGCCCAAGGGGGCGCTGCATACCACAGGCGGCTACCAGCTCTATGCCGCCATGACCCATAAATACGTATTCGACTACCATGACGGGGATGTCTACTGGTGTACCGCCGATGTCGGTTGGGTGACCGGGCACAGCTATATTGTTTATGGCCCTTTGGCCAATGGCGCAATCACGATGATGTTCGAGGGGGCGCCCGTTTATCCCGATGCAGGGCGATTCTGGCAAATCGTGGATAAACACAACGTCAATATTTTCTATACGGCGCCCACTGCCTTAAGGGCGCTGATGGCGCAAGGGGACAGTTGGGTCAAGCGTTCGAGTCGAAGCAGTTTACGGATATTGGGTACAGTCGGAGAACCGATCAACCCTGAAGCGTGGGAGTGGTATTATCATGTAGTAGGGGAGGGCAGGTGTCCGGTTGTCGATACCTGGTGGCAGACGGAAACCGGGGGTATCCTGATTACCCCGTTGCCTGGCGCGACACGCCTGAAACCCGGTTCGGCTACCCGTCCTTTTTTCGGTATTCAGCCCGCCCTGATGGGACCGGATGGTACCGAACAGGAGGGGGCGGCTTCCGGGAATCTGATCATCAAGCAATCCTGGCCCGGGCAGATGCGCACCGTATACGGCGATCATCAGCGCTTTATGGATACGTATTTCAAAACCTGGCCGGGCGCCTATTTCACCGGAGACGGGGCGCGCCGGGACGAAGACGGGTATTGGTGGATTACCGGCCGCGTGGACGATGTAATCAACGTATCAGGGCATCGCATGGGCACCGCTGAAGTCGAGAGCGCCCTGGCGCTGCATGATCAGGTGGCAGAAGCGGCGGTTGTCGGATATCCACATGAAATCAAGGGGCAGGGCATTTATGCCTATGTCACCCTGATGGTGGGAACGGAACCTTCGGATGAACTGCGCGCTGGTCTGCTGGATCTGGTCAACAAGGAGATTGGGCCGATTGCAAAACCCGATGTCATTCAATGGTCGCCCGGCCTGCCGAAGACCCGATCCGGGAAAATCATGCGCCGCATCCTGAGGAAAATTGCCGCTCGGGAATTTGACAGCCTGGGAGACACCAGCACCCTTGCTGACCCGGCCGTAGTGGATGATCTGATCGCGAACAGAACGGAGTAGCAAATACCACGAAGATCAACCCCCAATCAAGGCGCGGACCATCAGGACTATTGAGAGAGTCAACAGTACGTATAGTGAGATTTTTCTGAATTTATCCGGGTCGGTGTCAAGGAACCTCTTGCTGCCTAGTGATGAACCAAGGAAAATTGCTGGCAGAAACAACACAGTGCGCCAGTAGACCGAGGGGTCGATCAGGCCTTGTGACGCGAACAGGGCGGCTCCTATGCTATCAGCGCCGATGAAATAGGCAATGATTGAGGCGCGGCCCACGGTCATGGCGACCGGTGATGAAAAATAGAAAAGTATGACCGGCGGACCGACAATACCCATGCTGCCATTCAGTACACCTGCCGCCATGCCAACGCCAACCGTAGCGGTCTTGCCCGGGACTCTCTCCAGCGAGAAGCCGCGCAGGATCAGGACTGCGCAGTACAGGACGACTACAGCCAATGCGATACGTACAGGCGTAGCCGACAATGCCGTGAGAATGTAAATCCCTGCCGGGGTTGCAAGCCAGGTGCCTGTAAGCAGTAACCCTATCGACCGCCAGTCAATCTGCCTGCGGATTCCGGGCAAGAGGTAGATACTGGATGCGACCTCGAACATCAGCACCATCGGTACCAGTTGCAGCGGAGGAAGTGTCAGGGAAAGGCTGGTCATCCAGAGCATGGAAGCGCCAAAACCGGTAAACCCTTTGAGATACCCGCCCAGGAAAACACAAATCAGGCAGAAAACCAGTGTGAAAGGGGATAAATCAACTGCGGAAAGAACCTGATTGATCACAGTGCATGCAGACGGAAAGCAGGGCGCTTGCCGGCCTCATGAGGCCGGTTATCGCGCGTGCTCCGGGTTTCTGGCCGCCTGGATATCGCGGATGCGGGTGGGCCAGGTTGAGCGAATGTAGGCGAGGACATCCCATATCTCATCATCGCTCATGACGTCGCCGAGGCCCGGCATACCGCTGTTGAATCCGGTAAGGCCCCTGGCTTCCATCAGCCCCTCGCCGCCGAGTTTGGTATAGTCGAAGAGCAACCGGTTGTCGTGATGCCAGGTATGGCCAGTCGCGTCGTGGGGCGGCGCAGGCAGGAGCCCGTCCTTGCCCGGCCGTTGCCAGTTCGGTTGTCCTTCAAGCTGGACGCCGTGGCATGAGGCGCAGCGCTCCATGTACAGAACCTGTCCGTTGTTGATATCACGGTCGTCAAGCTCGTGGTCGGCAAGGACCAGGGCTGGCCAGAGAAGGATGAACAGCGGCAAGGCGCGCTTGAAGACGACAGCTTTGTTTATTTCGGTTGTGTGCACTCTTTGAAATACAGATATCGGGAACACTGATTCCGATTGTATACGATCAGGGCAAAATATCACTCCTCTACCGACGGGACGCCCCGGCTTCTTCGACTCCCCATAAGAGGAGGAGTTATTCGGTTCTGATGTAATTCTTTTACTTTACATAACATACCTTATACGAAGTTATTTTGTTTGAGAAAAATACAGGATCAATATCTGTTTCAAGAGCTCTTTTTTAATAATTTATTGTTTTAATACAATAAATTACAGGTTTTTTTAGAAGTTATATGGAGGAACAGCTACGAATTGTTGTTATAGTCTTCAATAATTTTCAGATGCGCTATCCGGTTCTGCGCTTCGATAAATATACGGGCGATTTCAGGATGCTTTTTCTTGATCTGGATCTCCAGTTGTGTGATGGTTCTCTCCACCTCACCCGCGCTGATATAGTCATAGTCGTGAAAATCCAGGCTAATGTTCAAAAGCACATCTTCCGGTCCCATGTGCATGGTCAGGATTTCATTGATACTCAAAACCTCCGGATTCTGGCTCACGATTTCACGAATACTGGAAACGACTTCACGACTGGCCGCTTCACCGATCAGTAATCCCTTGCTCTCGTACGCGAGCAGCATTGCCGTGAAACTCAGGATCAGCCCGATCGCGATGGATGCCAGCGCATCATAGACCGAATTGCCTGTCCATTGGGTTAGCAACAGACCGACAAAAGCGGCAACCAATCCCAGCATTGCGGCGCTGTCTTCGAACAACACGGTAAAAACCGTCGGATCTTTGCTGACCTGCACGGCTTTCAGGTATCCGAGCTTGCCTTTTCGCTTGCGAAATTCCCTGAATGCAATAATCCATGCGAAAGCTTCGAATGTCATTGCAAATCCCAAAACTATATAATTGATATATATATGTTTTATCTCCTTTGGTTGATTGAGCTTACTGATCCCTTCATACAATGAAACTCCGGCTCCAATGGCAAAAATCAGGATCGCGACCACAAAAGTCCAGAAATATAATTCCATCCCGTACCCAAACGGATGGCGTTCATCGGCCGGTCTGGATGATCTCCTGATGCCCCAGAGCAACAAGCCCTGATTGCCGGTATCTACAATCGAATGCACCGCCTCGCTCAACATTGCGGAGCTACCGGTAACCACAGAAGCGATCATTTTGGTAGTGGCAATCAAGCCATTACAAATCATGGCCGCTACGACCACCCATTTCGAACTGGACTTGGGTTTCAACGCTCGGATTGCATTTTGACGCAACTCTTCCCTGTTGCAACGATCATGGTATTCGGGATGGTACAGTATTGCATGAGGCTTGCAGCCCGCGTACGGGAACGATCAGATGCCAAGATAGGCCTTTTTAACGTGCTCATTATCCGATAGAAAAGAGGCCGACCCTTCCAGGGAAATCTCACCCATTTCCAGCACATAACCATAATCTGCAAGTTTAAGGGCAAGACCGGCGTTCTGTTCCACCAGAATTACCGTCACGCCCCGCTCATTGATTTCTCTGAGAAACTCGCCTATTTCCTGAACAATAACAGGGGCAAGACCCAATGACGGTTCATCCAGCAACAGGACCCGTGGCCTCGACATCAGCGCACGACCAATGGACAACATTTGCTGCTCACCCCCGCTCAGGGTGCGGGCGTGCTGGTTTTGCCGTTCAACGAGCCGCGGGAAGCGTGAAAATACCTTTTCCAGTTCCTCGTCGATCACGGATTTGTCGTCATGAATATAAGCGCCCAGAAACAGATTTTCACGAACACTCAAATCCTTGAAAATACGGCGCCCTTCCGGAACATGAGCGACTCCCATTCGTACGATTCGGTCGACACCCACCCGCTCAATCCGTTTACCGTTCAGCCTGATCGTTCCGTTGTCCGGTTTGACGAGACCGGATATCGCTCTCAGTATGGTACTTTTCCCGGCGCCATTGGACCCGACCAGAGTAATGAATGCCCCGTCATCAACTTCGAAATTGATGCCTCTGAGAGTCGCTACATTATTGTATTTGACTTCCAGATCCTGTATGGACAGTTTCATCCCGTTGATCCGTTTCCAAGGTAAGCGCTGATAACAGCGGGGTTGCATCTCACCTGCTCCGGCGTTCCCTGGGCCAGCAAGGAACCGAAGTTCAATACCGTGAGTTGGTCGCATAACCCCATGACGGCTTTCATGTCGTGTTCAACCAGCACAATGGTAACACCGGATTCGTGTACCTTGCGAGTCAGTTCCATCATACGCCCGGTTTCTTCCGGATTCATACCGGCAAAAGGTTCATCCATGAGCAACAGCCGGGGTTTGGAAACCAGCGCTACGGCTATCCCCAGAGCACGCCGGGAACCGAACGGCAGTTCCGATGCCAGTTGGTGTTTGCGCTCGGCAAGCCCCATGAAATCAAGCATCTGCATCGCAGAGCGCGCAGCCTTGTCGCGCTCGCTCCGATCAAGCCCCAGTATGGATGAAAAAACATTGATCTTCATACTGTTATGAGTACCGACCAGGACATTGTCGAAAACACTGAGTTCCTGAAACAGGGTGGCTTCCTGAAAAGTACGCACGATACCCAATTTTGAAATGTCCGAAGGGTGGCGTCCCTTTACGCTGACTCCGTCGAACAGGATGTCCCCGCTGGTCGGGACACAGAATCCGGAGATATTCTTGAACAGGGTGCTCTTGCCCGCCCCGTTGGGACCAATAAGTCCATGTATGTGGTTTGCCTCCACCGTAAAGCTGACCTCGTTCAGCGCCGTCAGACCACCAAATTTCCTGGTCAGGTTTCTGATATCAAGAATTGGCATCAGTTTTTTCGAATGATCCGTTTCCCTGTCTGAAAATACCCCCGAGCTTTTGCGGCAGGCTTTCAAGACCGGCAGGCAGAAACAGGATAGAAGCAATCAACAAGCCGCCATATAGCGCCGGGCGGAGCTGGTCGAACTCCCTGAACGCTTCATCCAGAATTGATAACACAACGGCGCCCAGGATAGCGCCATAAAAAGTTCTGTAGCCGCCCACGATGACCCAGATCAGGATGAACACCATGAAACCGATATCGAATTGCTTGGGCGATACCGTACCGAGATAGTGGACTTTGAGCGCCCCGGCGATACCAACGAACAACGAGCCGGTCACAAAGGCCAGAGAACGATAGTTCCAGGCATTGATACCGACTGATTCTGCCAGAGGCGCTTTCCAGTGAACAGCGTTCAGGATCAGGCCGATACGCGATATTTCAATACGGTACAGCGCCAACAGGCACACAGAGACGATGACCAGCACCAGATAAAAATACGGAACAGGTTCCAGAAAATCGATATTCATGAGTTCCGGAGACGGAATACCGCTGATCCCCCCGGTTCCGCCAAAGGGCTTGATAAAGTGTATCCAGCAAAGACGAATGGCTTCTCCGGCGGCAAAAGAGCCGATCAGGAAGTAGAACCGGGTCATCCGGAACAAGGGGAAACAGAGTAACGCAGCAATCGCTGCGGCGGTCATGCCTGCGACGGGTAAGCCCAGCCAGAACGAAAACCCCTGATTTTTAGTCACAAGAGCGCTGGAATAGGCTCCGACCCCCATCATCACGGCATGAATCAGAGACCATTCCCCGGTCAGGGTAACCAGTCGATAGCTGACTACGACCAGAACATTGATCACCAGAAAGATCATGAAGTCCTGATGATGATATTTCAGGAAATGCGGCAGGATGGCCAGAATGACCAATATACTCGCAGCGACCCCCCATGATTTGATAAAGCGGGCGGCAGTCATACTATTCGCTTACTCTGCGGCCCATGATCCCCGAAGGCCGGATAATCAACATCAATACCATGATCAGCAGACCGGAGATGGTAGCGATAGTACCACTGAAGTAAGTGGTCACAAGCGTATGGAACAACGCATAGAGCAGAGAGGCAATGACCGCGCCGGACAAACTGCCAACCCCACCGACAATGGTAACGATGAACGCGGTGATGATGACATTGTGGCCCATATGCGGATTGATATTGGCCAACGGCGCCATCAGGGCGCCCGCCAGCCCTGCCATCGCAGCGCCGATGCCGATCGCAATCATTGAAATCCGGTCGCCGTTGATACCTTGCAGTTCGGCAGCTTCGCGGTCCTCCGAGACTGCGCGCAAAGACCAGCCCAGTCTCGACCGTGTCAGGAAATACCAGAGCAGGGCCAACGCGATTGCAGCGACGGCAATACTGAACACACGCTGATTCGGGATATGCAGAAAACCGAGCAGGGTCATCGTCCCTCCAAAAGGAGGAGGCACCTGTTTGGATGGCCCATCGCCGCCCGCCAGAGTCGCGATCACCTGAAGTATGAACAGCGCCCCGATCGAACAAATCAACCCGCCCAGCGGATCATCACGAGTCGGACGAAACAGGAACCGTTCCATAACCAGGCCGATAGCCGACACCACAATGACGGCGATGACAACAGTCAGCAGGAACGGGACGTTGTTTTGGGCATGCAACAGCCAGACGGTATAGGCTCCGACCATGACCCACTCACCGTGGGCAAAGTTAACCACACCCATAACGCCGAATATCAAAACGAGTCCAACCGCCGCCAGCGCGAAAAACCCGCTTTGGATAATGCCGTACACGATGGACTGCAGCAGCAGTTCCAAGTCATAACTCCATAGTCACAGGCAGAGGCCGTCACCCCTCCCCTTCTACAGATCCCGGTAAAAATCAGACAGTGCGCAACCCCAGTGCTTTCATATGCCTGATCAACACCTCCATGTTTTTCCCGAGCCAGCCCGCCACATCGCCGTATTCCTGGATACGCGCCTTGCCGTCAACAATTCTGACTACCGGCCAGCGTCCGACCAGCGCGTTGTCAAGGCCCCATAACTGGCTGCCCCACCAGTCGCCGCCGCCGAACACGAAATCCTGTTTCTGCCCGAGCATCGTTGCCGCGACAGCCTCTGTTTCTACACTTCCGGCAGCCTTCGCAGCTTCGAGCCAGTTCAGCAGGATTGCAGGATACTCCCAGGCGACGGCAGACCAGTCGTTCGGATGGTCTTTTTTGAATGCGGCATAAAAGCCCGCCGGATCCGGGAAGTTCACCCCTTCTTCTTGCAACTTCGGATCATCAAAGTCCGGGAACTGGTAGATCGTTCCATTGACAAATTCTTCGCTGGTCTTTGCGATAATTTCCTCGTAGTAATCCAGCGTACAGGAAATAATCAAACCCTCATAGCCCTGGTGGAACAGCTGCTCCATGATCGGCGTAACGTAGAAGCTGGTCGCCATACAGATAATATCCGGCTTGCTGGCGAGCAGAGAGCCGACAACAGGCGCAAAGTCGGTGATATCAAATCCGTGCAGGGTGGTATCAATGACCTCGATACCGGCCACCTCGAACGCGGCGCTATAGGTTGCGGCGGACTGCAAGCCGTATTCGACATCGTTGTTGGTAATGATTGCAGCCGTCTTCGCTTCAGGATAGTTTTTCGCCAACCATTCAACGCCGGTCACGTTATACAACGGGTGGGATTCGCAGGTCGCCACCAGATATACGGACTGCGGGGTAATATCGCTCGGCAGAAGAGTGGTGGTCAGCACTTTTTTGCGCGTTGCCCACGGCAGCACGGCAGCAACCGTTGACCCGCCCAGCATCATAACCATCCTGGCATCATCCTCATTGACCAGCTTCTTGAATCCCTGCACAGCTTTTTCGGTATCGTAGCCATGGTCATAGGATGCAATGTCGATATCCAGGGTCTCGCCACCGATCGTCACGCCGCCCGAAGAATTGATGTTGCTGGCAATGATTTCGCAGCCATACAGCCCGGGCAAACCCCACGGCGCATAATCACCCGTCATCGGAATGTTCATGCCCACGGTTAACGTCTTGTTCTGTGCAAAAGCGCGGACAGGGAGGAGACTTGCGGTCGTTACGGTAGCAGCGCCCGCCACTGCATTTTTAAGGAATTTCCGGCGTCCGGAGAGTTGCAATTCAGTTGTCATAATCGAATTTCCTCGTCATGTTTCAAACCGGATAGTACGCGACTGATACGGTCAAGTCTACCCTGTTTGCCGGAAAGCGCGGCCAGCGCAGTCGATTGTGCGATCAATCAGATCTTCCGTATGCGCGCAAGAGATAAACCCCGCTTCAAATGCGGAAGGAGCAAAATAGACACCCAGATCAAGCATCAAGCGGAAAAACTGATTGAACTGCGCCTGATTGCAAGCCATCACATCCTGGAAACAACGGACAGACTGCCGATCCGTGAAAAACAACCCGAACATGCCGCCAACCCGGTTCAACGCCAGCTTTACTCCATGCCGTTCAGCCGAATCCGACAAGCCATTTACCAGGCGGCCGGTTTTCTCCGAAAGACGTTCGAAGAATCCATCCACGCAAACTTTTTCAAGTGTCGCAAGGCCCGCAGCCATCGCTATCGGGTTTCCAGAGAGCGTACCCGCCTGATAGACCGCGCCGTCCGGAGCCAGACAGTCCATGATTTCCTCCCTGCCCCCGAATGCGCCTACCGGCAATCCTCCGCCAATGACCTTTCCCAGAGTCGTCAGGTCGCCGCGGACGCCATACAGTCCTTGCGCCCCCCCGGGACCCACCCGGAACCCCGTCATAACCTCATCCATGATCAATACGCTTTCATACTGGTCGCAAATATCGCGCAGTCCCTGCAGGAATCCCGCTACGGGAAGCACACAATTCATGTTGCCGGCAACCGGTTCAACAATGACTGTCGCAATCTGCTCACCAACCTGTTCAAAGATCGAGTGAACCGAGTCAAGGTCATTATAGGCCGCGGTCAGCGTATGTCCGGCGATTGTCGCCGGCACCCCCGGAGAAGTGGGGACTCCGAACGTCAACGCTCCGGACCCGGCCTTTACCAGCAGGCTGTCAGCATGGCCATGATAACAGCCTTCGAATTTGAGTATCTTGTCACGACCGGTAAAACCACGCGCCAGGCGAATCGCGGACATGGTCGCTTCAGTACCTGAATTGACCATTCTCAACTTCTCAATCCACGGCATCTGCCTGCAAATCAGCCTGGCGAGTCCGGTTTCAAGGATCGTGGGCGCCCCGAAACCCAATCCGCAATCACATTGATTCTTGACCGCGTTGATTACATCCTCGTCCGCATGACCAAGAATGATCGGCCCCCATGATCCCACATAGTCGATGTATTCCCGGCCATCCTCCGCATAAACGATCGCGCCCTTTGCATGCCGGATGAATACGGGGTCTCCGCCAACAGACCGGAAAGCCCTGACCGGGGAGTTGACCCCTCCGGATATGAACTTTCGGGCATCAGAAAAAAGCGTTGAATTGCTTGTCATTTACAAACAATCAATGTATCCGGTCAAGTTCGCTGGTATCTGTTCCGGAACTTGCTTACACGGCCGGCAGTATCAATGATTTTCTGCTTGCCGGTATAGAACGGGTGGCATTCGGAACAGATTTCCACATGCAGGTCCCGCCCCATCGTGGATTTCGTTTCAAAGCTGTTGCCGCATGCACAAACCACCTTTATATCAGCGTATCGGGGATGTATTTCAGGTTTCATGATGATTTTCAGTCTAGCGGTTCATTGATTTTATAAACTCTTCGTTGGTTTTCGTGATTTTCATCTTGTCGATCAAAAATTCCATCGCCTGCAAATCGTCCATCGGGTGGATCAGTTTTCGTAACAACCATATTTTCTGAAGCTCAGGCGGGTCGGTCAACAATTCCTCCCTTCGTGTACCGGAACGATTGATCACCATAGCCGGGTAGACCCGTTTCTCGGCAATCCTGCGATCCAGGTGAATCTCCATATTGCCGGTACCCTTGAACTCCTCATAAATGATGTCATCCATTTTCGACCCCGTATCAATCAGCGCCGTAGCCAGAATGGTCAGGCTGCCTCCCTCTTCAATATTACGGGCAGCCCCGAAAAACCGCTTCGGTCTCTGCAGCGCATTGGAATCGACCCCCCCCGTCAAGACCTTGCCCGATGCCGGGGCAACGGTATTATAGGCCCGTGCCAGCCGGGTAATGGAATCCAGGAGAATAACGACATCTTTCTTGTGCTCAACCAGACGTTTCGCTTTTTCGATCACCATTTCCGATACCTGCACATGACGTGACGCAGGCTCATCGAACGTGGACGAGACCACCTCACCACGCACAGTACGCTGCATATCGGTCACTTCCTCCGGACGTTCATCGATCAGCAGAACCATTACAATGATCTCCGGGTTAACCACAGCGATTGACTGGGCAATTTGCTGCAGCATGACCGTCTTTCCGGTTTTCGGGGCGGAAACAATCAGCCCCCGTTGTCCTTTGCCGACCGGCGCGATCAAATCGATAATACGTCCGGTCAAATCTTCCGCAGACCCGTTTCGGCGTTCAAGGCGTATCCTTTCGTCGGGATGGAGCGGAGTCAGGTTTTCGAACAGTATCTTCCTTCTGGCGTCTTCGGGAGATTGGAAATTGATTTCCTCAACCTTCAGCAGGGCGAAATAACGTTCGGAATCCTTGGGTGGACGAATTTGTCCGGCTACCGTGTCGCCGGTTCGCAAGTTGAATCTTCTTATCTGGCTCGGAGACATATAAATGTCATCCGGACCAGCCAGATAGGAGGACGTAGCAGAACGCAGGAACCCGAACCCGTCCTGCAATATCTCCATCACTCCTTCTCCGACTATTCTCTGACCCTGTCTGGCCTGAGCTTTGAGGATTGCGAATATCTGATCCTGCTTGCGCATTCGACCAGTGTTGTCGAGATTGAGGGAACGGGCAAGTTCAGCAAGCTCCGTGGGAGTTTTCAACTTCAGGTCGCGAATATTGATTGGCATGAAAGAAAGTGTAATATGGTGGTAATTGCACGCCCACGCTCAAGAGTCCATCACTGAATCGACCAGGGGCGAGATTAAGGGGGGCTGTCATTCTAACACAGTCCGAGCAACTGCATCACAATTCAGCGATGATCATATAAGGCTTCAACGCAGATGTCCAGTCTCGCGTAGCGAGCAAATTCAGACGCCACTGTACGGCAGGAACTCCCTAGAATAGACGGACACGAGGAACGATGAGGATTGTGGTATCGGGTATCTGACGAATACTGTCTCGATCTACTGTAAAACAGCCATTAATCGCACTAGAATGCGTGCATTGTGACTGAATATCTGTTTCAATTTTCATCGGCCGGCAAGGGTACGTTGCAGTCCCGCATCCAGGAGATGATCGTCAATTCCATTCTGGGAGGTCATCTGGCGCTGGACTCGCCGCTGCCGTCGACCAGGAAGCTGGCCCGTCAATTGTCCGTTGCGCGCAATACCGTTGTCCACGCCTACCAGCATCTGGTCGATGAGGGGTTTCTGATTTCAAGGGAAAGAAGCGGATTCTATGTGAACAGCGAAATACTGAAAGGCCGCATCCGCGCTCCCAGGCAATCCCGGCTTTTTGACAGCACGGTGGACTGGAGCAGGAAACTGACCGTTGCGCCGGATGTTTTTCGGCAAAACCTGAAACCGGTCAACTGGAATCAATACCCCTATCCGTTTATTTGCGGGCAGTATGACCGGGACATTTTCCCGATCGCCGACTGGAGAGAATGCGCCAGGGAGGCCATGACCGTCCACGCGATCCACAACTGGGCAAACGACCGGATTGACCAGGACCATCCGCAACTGATCGACCAGATCCACAAGAAAATACTCCCCCGGCGCGGCGTGTGGGTGGAAGAAGATGAAATACTGGTAACGGTCGGCGCCCAGCAGGGCTTGTATATCGCGGCGCAGCTTCTGCTCGGTCCCGGGCGGACTGTCGGTTTCGAGAATCCGGGTTATGTCGATGCAAGAAATACGTTTGCCGTTTTCACTGCGGACATTCGCTCCCTGGATGTCGATCATGCCGGGTTGATCCCGGATTGGCGGTTCGCACAGTGTCACTGCATATACACGACTCCAAGCCATCACTATCCGACCACGGTGACGATGCCCCCGGGAACGGCGTAATGAGTTACTGGAGCAAGCCCACAAGCATGATGTCCTCATTATCGAGGACGACTATGAATCGGAATTCAATTATGTCGGCGATCCTACGCGCGCGTTAAAGAGCCTGGACAGTGATGGCAGAGTGATCTATATCGGAAGCCTGTCGAAAACTCTGGCGCCCGGTATTCGCCTCGGTTATCTGGTGGCCCCACGCAAGTTCATTCGACAAGCCCGCGCACTGCGCAGACTGATGTTGCGCCATCCACCGGCTAACAACCAGTTTATCATTGCCGAGTTCCTGAAACGCGGATACCACGATGCGCTGATCGCGAAATTGAGCCAGACACTGCATGAACGCTGGTCTGTGCTGGGAGAACTGCTGAAACAGCGCTTCCCCGGAAGCCGCCGCTTTTCCACTTTTGGTGGCTCCGCGTTCTGGGTGGAAGGCCCCGACCATCTTGATGCCGGACAACTGGCGCAAAAAGCGGAGCGATGCGGAATCCTGTTTGAAGCGGGTGATGTTTTTTTTCACCAACCCGACCCTCCCCGGAATTTTTTCAGGCTCGGATTTTCTTCGATCGGGATATCCGGAATCCGGCAGGGTCTGGAAAAACTGGTCAACCTGATCGACTGACAATACCTCGAATGCAAGCGTTCCGGGCGTTCGCAAAAATCACCGGATTGAAGTGTATAGCGACCCCGGTTCCGCCCTGCTGTGCCATAAAAGCGCATCCGCAAATATGCGCAGCCAGACCGGGTTACTGCTGAATTAACCCCGTGTTGGTCATTCGGTCCCGGGTTTCCAGTATTTGTATTGCATCTTCTATTCTTCGCGACGCAGTGATTTCGATGCCGTGCATACGCGATTTCGGTTTGTTCGCCGCAGGAATCAACGCTCGCCTGAATCCTGATCTCTGCGCTTCCCGCAGACGCTCGCTCCCTCTTTGTACCGGACGCAACTCACCGGACAAGCCCACTTCACCGAATACAGCGAGATCGCTGCCCAGCGCCCGGTTCCTGACGCTCGACAGAATAGCCAGCAAAACGGCCAGATCGGAGCCGGTCTCGGCCACACGGATCCCTCCGGCGACATTAACGAACACATCATAATTGTTTAGCGAGATGCCCGCATGGCGATGAGCGATGGCGAGCAACATGGCCAGCCGGCTCTGTTCCAGCCCAACACACAGCCTTCCGGGATTGGCAAGGACGCGCTCATCCACGAGCGCCTGAATTTCAACGAGCAGGGGGCGGGTCCCTTCGTGAGTCGCAAGAACAACGCTGCCCGGTCTTTCGGCGCCGTACTTGCTGACAAACATTGCAGAGGGGTTGCTCACGTCCTTCAGTCCCCGCTCCGTCATTGCAAAAACGCCAATCTCGTTGACCGATCCGAAACGGTTCTTGACAGCCCGCACCACACGAAAGCTGTGTGAGCCGTCCCCTTCGAAATACAGTACGCTGTCTACCATGTGCTCCAGCACACGGGGGCCGGCCAGCGACCCTTCCCTGGTTACATGGCCGACCAGGATCACGCAACAGCCCCTGTGTTTCGCATACCTCACCAATCCCGCCGCACATTCACGCACCTGGGAAATGCTGCCGGGCGCCGATCCCAGGGCGTCGCTGTAAAAAGTCTGAATCGAGTCCGCCACCAGAACCCTGGGACATTGTTCATTGACGACGGCAAGCAGATTCTCAAGCCTGTCTTCAGCCACGACGTCAAGTCTGTCCGAGTCCAGGCCGAGCCGTTGCGCGCGCAGTGCGATTTGCTCCACGGACTCCTCTCCCGTCACATAGAGCGCCCGGAAATTGCGGCTGATACGACACAGGTTTTGCAACAACAACGTGGATTTGCCAATTCCCGGGGCGCCGCCGATCAACACAACAGAACCGGCTACCAGTCCGCCTCCCAGCACGCGGTCGAACTCGGCGCTGCCGCAGGACAGCCTTTGCGCCCGACTGGCCCTGACATCGCCCAGCTTGTGCACCCGGGGTTGTGGGGCGAGTGCGGGAAATCGTTGCGCTGCTGCAACATGTTTTTCAATCAGTCGCTCGACCAGCGTGTTCCAGCCGCCGCAATTCCCGCATTGTCCCGCCCATTGAAGGCTTTCAGCGCCACAATCGGAACAGAGGAAGACCGTTCCGGATGATTTAGCCATGTTGCGAATCGCCGTCCGCGGTCCCGATTCTGGGAATGCGAGGAGCTACCTTGCTCAATAATTCATAAGGAATGGTCTGCGCCCACGCGGCTACCTCCTCAACCGGCAAACCGTCCCCCCATAATGTGACTTCATCACCGACGCTGACCGGCTCATGGTCCGTAACATCGACCGCAATCATGTCCATCGAAACCCGGCCTGTGAGCGGCGCCCTCTTGCCGTCAATGAGGACACAGGCCCTCGCATCCACATTCCATGGATAGCCGTCCCCGTAACCCAGTCCGACCAGGCCGATAAGTGAGCGGCGTCGGGTATGGTAGCTGCCACCATAGCCGATCGGCTGATTGCTGTCAACGAGCCTGAGCGAGATCAGTCTGGCCTTGAGTTGCATGACCGGGCGCAGGCCGACACCGTCCACCCCCCTGTCAGAGAACGGTGAAACCCCATACAACATCAGACCGGGGCGCACCCAGTCCTTGTGGGTGTCTTTCCTGGACAGGAGCGCGGCCGAATTTGCCAGGCTCTTCTCACAGGAAAATTCGTACGGCAGCGCCGAACAGGCGGATTCAAAGTTCTCCAGCTGTCTGTCTGTATATCGATCATGCACAATATCGGCATTGGCAAGATGGGACATGACCCGCACCGTCCGCACCGACCCAAACCCCTGCAACAAGGCGCAGGTCTGCGCCAGTTGCCGGGCGGCAATGCCCAGCCGATTCATGCCCGTATCGAATTTGAGCCAAACAGTCAACGGCGCCCCCGACCAGGCCTGCAACCAACCAACCTGCTGATCGCTATGGATTACGGGCTGCATATCATATCTCGCGAAATCCGCCAACTGCGAGGCATGCCAGAATTCGGACAACACAACAATCGGACGGCAGTCCTGGGTTTGCCGGCAAAGGATACCTTCGGACAATGTTGCCACGGCAAACCCGTCTACCTGCCCATGTATTGATTCCGTAATGGCGGGCAAGCCGTGCCCGTAGGCATTCGCCTTGACGACCGCCAGAATCTTGCAACGCGGGACCAGTTTCCGTATGACGGAAACATTATGGTGCAGCGCTTTCAAGTCAATCGCTGCCCAGGCGCGCCAAAGCCTGTTGTCTGGCGGCGGACATTTCGTGATCAGGGACAATTCGATATCCGCATGGTTATCCGGCCGCGGGCTTACGGGGCGGTCATGCTGGACGGCGCGAAATTTTCGAAGCGGGTAAACTCTCCCCGGAATGTGAGTCGGGCGGTACCGATCGGTCCATTCCTCTGTTTCCCTATGATCAGCTCAGCCACTCCTTTTTGACTGGTATCCTCGTTATAAACCTCATCCCGATAAATAAAGAAGATGACATCGGCATCCTGTTCGATGGCCCCCGATTCCCTCAAATCGGACATGACGGGGCGCTTGTTGGGTCTTTGTTCAAGGCTGCGGTTCAACTGTGAGAGCGCGACCACGGGGATATACAGTTCCTTGGCGAGAATTTTCAGGGCCCGTGTGATGCCGGAAATCTCCGTCGCGCGATTTTCATTGCTTTCCGGCGAATTCATCAGTTGCAAATAATCAATGATGATCAGTCCCAGTTGCGGGTTCTCACGCTTCAATTTGCGAGCCCTCGATTGCAGCTCCAACGTGTTCAAGCCGGCGGAATCATCAATAAAGACGGGGGCCTTGTCCAGTATACCCACTGCAGAAGTCAACCTCGGCCAGTCCTCATCGTGCAAACGTCCAGTCCTGACCTTGTTGGAGTTGATACGCCCCAGCGACGACA